>CP018628.1:0-2400000 GCA_002271215.1 Lelliottia jeotgali
ATGTGGATCCGCCCCTTGCAGGCGGAACTGAGCGATAACACGCTGGCTTTGTATGCGCCAAACCGTTTCGTGCTCGATTGGGTAAGGGATAAATACCTAAATAATATCAATGGATTGCTTAATGATTTCTGCGGAACTGATGCCCCGCAGCTGCGTTTTGAAGTCGGCACGAAGCCGGTCACGCAAACTGTCAGAGAGACGGTAAATGTGGCGGCTCCGGCCCAGATTCACGTCCCGACACCGCGTATTATTCAGCCCGCTCGTTCTGGCTGGGACAACGTTCCGGCTCCGGCTGAACCGACCTATCGCTCTAACGTAAACGTCAAACACACCTTCGATAACTTCGTTGAAGGTAAATCAAACCAGCTGGCACGTGCTGCGGCCCGCCAGGTGGCTGATAACCCAGGTGGAGCCTACAATCCGCTGTTTCTGTATGGCGGCACCGGTCTGGGTAAAACTCACCTGTTGCACGCGGTGGGTAACGGTATTGTGGCACGCAAGCCCAATGCGAAAGTGGTGTATATGCACTCCGAGCGCTTCGTTCAGGACATGGTAAAAGCCCTGCAAAACAACGCGATCGAAGAGTTTAAACGCTACTACCGTTCCGTTGATGCGCTGCTGATCGATGACATCCAGTTCTTTGCTAATAAAGAACGATCCCAGGAAGAATTTTTCCACACCTTCAACGCCCTTCTGGAAGGTAATCAACAGATCATTTTGACCTCGGATCGTTACCCGAAAGAGATCAATGGTGTTGAGGATCGTTTGAAATCTCGCTTCGGCTGGGGTCTGACCGTAGCGATCGAGCCACCGGAGCTGGAAACCCGCGTCGCGATCCTGATGAAGAAAGCCGATGAGAACGACATTCGCCTGCCGGGTGAAGTGGCGTTCTTTATCGCCAAGCGTCTACGCTCAAACGTGCGTGAACTCGAAGGCGCACTGAACCGTGTGATTGCCAACGCCAACTTTACTGGCCGGGCGATTACCATCGATTTTGTGCGTGAAGCGCTGCGCGATTTGCTGGCACTGCAGGAAAAATTGGTCACGATCGACAATATTCAGAAGACCGTGGCTGAGTACTACAAAATCAAAGTGGCTGATTTGTTGTCTAAACGTCGTTCCCGCTCAGTAGCGAGGCCGCGTCAGATGGCGATGGCGCTGGCGAAGGAATTAACCAACCACAGTCTGCCGGAAATCGGTGATGCGTTTGGTGGCCGTGACCATACGACCGTGCTGCACGCTTGTCGTAAGATTGAGCAGTTACGTGAAGAAAGCCACGACATAAAAGAAGATTTCTCCAATTTAATCAGAACATTATCATCGTGATGCTATGAAATTTACCGTTGAACGTGAACATTTATTAAAACCGCTGCAACAGGTGAGTGGCCCATTAGGTGGCCGCCCGACACTGCCTATTCTTGGAAACCTGCTGCTTCAGGTCGCTGACGGTACGCTGTCGCTGACCGGAACAGACCTCGAAATGGAAATGGTCGCGCGCGTGACACTTTCGCAACCGCATGATGCGGGGGCAACCACGGTTCCGGCGCGGAAGTTCTTTGATATTTGTCGTGGGCTGCCGGAAGGCGCAGAAATAGCTGTTCAGCTGGAAGGCGACCGTATTCTGGTGCGTTCTGGGCGCAGCCGTTTTTCGCTCTCGACGCTGCCTGCTGCCGACTTCCCGAACCTGGACGACTGGCAGAGTGAAGTCGAATTCACCCTGCCGCAGGCGACGATGAAACGTCTGATTGAAGCGACCCAGTTTTCGATGGCGCATCAGGACGTTCGCTACTACTTAAACGGCATGCTGTTCGAAACCGAAGGTGAAGAGCTGCGTACCGTGGCGACAGACGGCCACCGTCTGGCAGTCTGTTCCATGCCGATTGGCGTGACGCTGCCAAACCATTCGGTGATCGTACCGCGTAAAGGCGTGATTGAATTGATGCGAATGCTCGACGGTGGTGAAAACCCGCTGCGCGTGCAGATCGGCAGCAACAACATTCGCGCTCACGTGGGTGATTTTATCTTCACCTCGAAGCTGGTTGATGGCCGTTTCCCGGATTATCGTCGCGTATTGCCGAAGAACCCGGACAAAACGCTGGAAGCGGGCTGCGACATTCTCAAGCAGGCATTTGCCCGTGCAGCGATCCTCTCTAACGAGAAGTTCCGTGGCGTGCGTCTGTACGTGAGTGAAAATCAGATCAAAATCACCGCCAATAACCCGGAGCAGGAAGAGGCAGAAGAAATTCTGGACGTCACCTACGCCGGAACCGAAATGGAAATCGGCTTTAACGTTAGCTACGTGCTGGATGTGCTTAATGCACTGAAATGCGAAAACGTACGCATTCTGCTGACCGATTCCGTTTCCAGCGTACAGATTGAAGATGCTGCCAGCCAAAGCGCGGCTTATGTTGTCATGCCAATGAGACTGTAATGTCGCTCACCCGCTTGCTGATCCGCGACTTTCGCAATATTGAAAGCGCGGATCTCGCTCTCTCCCCCGGCTTTAATTTCCTGGTTGGCGCTAACGGCAGCGGCAAAACCAGCGTGCTGGAAGCCATCTACACGCTTGGCCACGGCCGTGCGTTTCGTAGCCTGCAGATTGGTCGCGTTATCCGCCACGAACAAGATGCTTTTGTCCTGCACGGTCGGCTTCAGGGCAGCGAGCGTGAAACCTCGATTGGCCTGACGAAAGACAAGCTGGGCGACAGCAAAGTGCGCATCGACGGCACCGACGGCCATAAAGTGGCTGAACTGGCGCTGTTGATGCCGATGCAGCTGATTACGCCGGAGGGGTTTACGCTGCTCAACGGTGGCCCCAAATACCGCAGAGCCTTCCTCGACTGGGGATGCTTTCACAACGAAGCGGGCTTCTTTACCGCCTGGAGCAACCTGAAACGGCTGCTCAAACAGCGCAACGCCGCGCTGCGTCAGGTGACTCGCTATGCCCAGTTGCGTCCGTGGGATATGGAATTGATTCCGCTTGCGGAACAAATCAGCCGCTGGCGTGCCGAATACAGCGCCGGTATCGCCGCAGATATGGCGGATACCTGCAAACAGTTTTTGCCTGAGTTTTCTCTGACCTTCTCTTTTCAGCGCGGCTGGGAGAAAGAGACGGAATATGCCGACGTGCTGGAGAGAAGCTTCGAGCGCGATCGCATGTTGACCTACACCGCGCACGGCCCGCACAAAGCGGATTTCCGCATTCGTGCCGACGGTGCGCCGGTGGAAGATACTCTGTCGCGCGGGCAGCTTAAGCTGCTGATGTGCGCCCTGCGCCTGGCGCAGGGTGAATTTTTAACTCGCGAGAGTGGGCGACGTTGCCTGTATCTACTAGATGATTTTGCCTCGGAACTCGACGACGCGCGGCGTGCGCTGCTTGCCAGCCGCTTAAAAGCCACGCAGTCGCAGGTTTTCGTCAGCGCCATTAGCGCTGAGCACGTGATGGACATGTCGGACAAAAATTCGAAGATGTTCACCGTGGAAAAGGGTAAAATAACGGATTAACCCAAGTTTAAATGAGCGAGAAACGTTGATGTCGAATTCTTATGACTCCTCCAGTATCAAAGTCCTGAAAGGGCTGGATGCGGTGCGTAAGCGCCCAGGTATGTATATCGGCGATACCGATGACGGCACCGGTCTGCACCACATGGTATTCGAGGTCGTGGATAACGCTATTGACGAAGCGCTCGCGGGTCACTGTAAAGATATTATCGTCACCATCCACGGCGATAACTCCGTTTCCGTACAGGATGATGGCCGTGGTATTCCGACCGGCATTCACCCGGAAGAGGGTGTCTCCGCTGCGGAAGTGATCATGACCGTCCTGCACGCAGGCGGTAAATTCGATGATAACTCTTATAAAGTGTCCGGCGGCCTGCACGGCGTAGGTGTTTCTGTGGTGAATGCCCTGTCGCAGAAGCTGGAGCTGGTCATCTATCGCGAAGGCAAAATTCATAACCAGATCTACACCCACGGCGTGCCTCAGGCCCCGCTGGCTGTGACTGGCGAAACTGAAAAGACCGGGACCACCGTGCGTTTCTGGCCGAGCCACGAAACGTTCTCTAACGTGGTTGAATTCGAATACGACATTCTGGCGAAACGCCTGCGCGAGCTGTCGTTCCTGAACTCCGGTGTCTCCATCCGCCTGCGCGACAAGCGCGACGGTAAAGAAGATCATTTCCACTACGAAGGTGGCATCAAAGCGTTTGTTGAGTACCTCAACAAAAACAAAACCCCGATCCACCCGAATATCTTCTACTTCTCCACCGAAAAAGACGGTATCGGTGTTGAAGTCGCGCTGCAATGGAACGATGGTTTCCAGGAAAACATCTACTGCTTCACCAACAACATTCCACAGCGTGATGGTGGTACCCACCTGGTCGGCTTCCGTACGGCGATGACCCGTACCCTGAACGCCTACATGGATAAAGAAGGCTACAGCAAAAAAGCGAAAGTCAGCGCCACCGGTGACGATGCCCGTGAAGGCCTGATTGCTGTGGTTTCCGTTAAAGTACCGGATCCGAAATTCTCCTCTCAGACCAAAGACAAACTGGTCTCTTCCGAGGTGAAAACAGCAGTTGAGCAGCAGATGAACGAGCTGCTGAGCGAATACCTGCTGGAAAACCCGTCAGACGCGAAAATCGTCGTCGGCAAAATTATCGATGCGGCACGTGCTCGCGAAGCGGCGCGTAAAGCCCGTGAAATGACCCGTCGTAAAGGTGCGCTGGATCTGGCTGGTCTGCCAGGCAAACTGGCGGACTGTCAGGAACGCGATCCGGCTCGCTCTGAACTGTACCTGGTGGAAGGGGACTCTGCGGGCGGATCTGCCAAGCAGGGCCGTAACCGTAAGAACCAGGCGATTCTGCCACTGAAAGGTAAAATCCTTAACGTTGAGAAAGCTCGCTTCGACAAGATGCTCTCTTCTCAGGAAGTGGCGACGCTTATCACCGCGCTCGGTTGCGGTATCGGTCGCGACGAGTACAACCCGGACAAACTGCGCTATCACAGCATCATCATCATGACCGATGCGGACGTCGATGGTTCACACATCCGTACCCTGCTGCTGACCTTCTTCTACCGTCAGATGCCAGAAATCGTTGAACGCGGTCATATCTACATTGCACAGCCACCGCTGTACAAAGTGAAGAAAGGCAAGCAGGAACAGTATATTAAAGACGACGAAGCGATGGATCAGTACCAGATTTCTATCGCTCTGGATGGCGCGACCCTGCATGCCAATGCCCACGCTCCGGCTGTGGCGGGTGAGCCACTGGAAAAACTGGTCTCTGAGTACAACGCAACGCAGAAAATGATTGGCCGTATGGAGCGTCGCTTCCCGCGCACGCTGCTGAAAGAGCTGGTTTATCAGCCGACGCTGGCTGAAGCCGATCTGAGCGATGAGCAGACTGTAACCCGTTGGGTGAACGCACTGGTGACCGAGCTGAACGAAAGCGAGCAGCACGGCAGCATGTGGCAGTTCGACGTTCGCGAGAACGCTGAGCAGCATCTGTTTGAGCCGATTATCCGTGTGCGTACTCACGGCGTAGACACCGACTATCCGCTGGATCACGAGTTTGTGACCGGTGGTGAATACCGTCGTCTGTGCACCCTGGGCGAGAAACTGCGCGGTCTGATCGAAGAAGACGCGTTCATCGAACGTGGCGAACGCCGTCAGCCGGTGGCCAGCTTCGAGCAGGCGCTGGACTGGCTGGTGAAAGAGTCCCGTCGTGGCCTCTCCATTCAGCGTTATAAAGGTCTGGGCGAAATGAACCCGGATCAGCTGTGGGAAACCACGATGGACCCGGAAAGCCGCCGTATGCTGCGCGTCACCGTGAAAGATGCGATTGCTGCTGACCAGCTGTTCACGACCCTGATGGGCGACGCCGTTGAACCGCGCCGCGCCTTCATCGAAGAGAACGCATTGAAAGCAGCGAATATCGACATTTAATTGCAGGTGTCGTCTGTGTTCCCCGGTGGCGCTAAGCTTACCGGGGCTACAGAACCCGTAGGCCCGGTAAGCTTAGCGCCACCGGGCTTTTCTTTGCCTGCAAAAGAGGAATCCCCCTCTTAACCCCATCCCCCTTTATCCACGACTCTTTTACTGTTTTCTGTGCTAAATCGCGTTAGCATGAGGACAGACTCATTTAAATCGGGGATCTCATGGCCATCAAACTCATTGCAATCGATATGGACGGCACGCTGCTGCTGCCAGACCACACTATCTCTCCTGCCGTTAAGAACGCGATTGCCGCCGCCCGCGCCAAAGGCGTGAACGTCGTGCTGACCACGGGTCGTCCGTATGCCGGAGTTCACAGCTACCTGAAAGAGCTGCACATGGAACAGCCGGGCGATTACTGCATCACCTACAACGGTGCGCTAGTGCAGAACGCCAGCGACGGCAGCACGGTCGCGCAAACGGCGTTGAGCTATGACGATTACCTGTATCTCGAAAAACTGTCCCGCGAAGTCGGTTCTCACTTCCACGCGCTCGATCGCAACACGCTCTACACGGCTAACCGCGATATCAGCTACTACACGGTGCATGAATCCTTCGTGGCGACCATTCCGCTGGTGTTCTGCGAGCCGGAAAACATGGACCCGGCGACGCAGTTCCTGAAAGTGATGATGATCGACGAGCCCGCGATTCTGGACCAGGCTATTGCCCGCATTCCGGCTGAAGTGAAAGAGAAATACACCGTGCTGAAAAGTGCGCCGTACTTCCTCGAAATCCTCGATAAACGCGTCAATAAAGGCACCGGCGTAAAATCGCTGGCCGATACGCTGGGTATCAAGCCGGAAGAGGTAATGACCTTAGGCGATCAGGAAAATGACATCGCGATGATCGAATACGCAGGCATGGGTGTGGCGATGGAAAACGCGATCCCGTCCGTGAAAGAGGTGGCTAACTTCGTCACCAAATCGAACCTTGAAGATGGCGTGGCGTACGCGATCGAGAAGTTCGTGCTCAATTAATCACTGCTCATCTATCAGCCCCGGCTATCCACCGGGGCTTTTTTTTGTCTGTCGATCGTTGGGCTGTTCTTTTTGTGATCTAGATTGTAGTACAACACAGTATTATTGTACTACGATGCGCTCATGGAATTGACGAAAGGCTTCACGTTTGTACTGCAAAAGTGAGGCGAAACTCAGCGGTCGCGGTAAAGTAGTGATGGATAAAACGAAATCAGGACTCTCCATGACTCTCAATAAAACCGACCGCATCGTCATCACGCTGGGCAATCAGATTGTCAGCGGAAAATACGTACCGGGTTCGCCGCTGCCCGCCGAGGCAGAGCTGTGCGAGGAGTTTGAAACCTCGCGCAACATCATCCGCGAAGTGTTTCGCTCACTGATGGCGAAACGGCTGATCGAAATGAAGCGTTATCGCGGGGCTTTTGTGGCACCGCGTAACCAGTGGAACTATCTGGATACTGACGTTCTGCAATGGGTGCTGGAAAACGACTACGACCCGCGCCTCATCGGGGCGATGAGCGAGGTGCGTAACCTGGTGGAACCGGCCATTGCCCGCTGGGCAGCGGAAAGAGCGACATCGGGTGACCTGGCGCAGATTGAAGCGGCGCTCAACGACATGATCGCCAACAACCAGGATCGGGACGCCTTTAACGAAGCGGATATTCGCTACCACGAGGCGGTGCTGGAGTCGGTCCATAACCCAGTTTTACAGCAGCTTAGCGTGGCAATCAGCTCGCTACAGCGCGCAGTATTTGAACGAACCTGGATGGGTGATGAGGCCAACATGCCCCAGACGCTCCAGGAACATAAAGCGCTGTTCGATGCGATACGGCATCAGGACAGCAATGCGGCAGAGCAGGCGGCGCTCCACATGATCGCCAGCTCGACACGAAGGTTAAAGGAAATCACATGACATCTCGCTACATCGCCATTGACTGGGGTTCAACCAATCTACGCGCCTGGCTGTATGAAGGCGACAGATGCCTGGAAAGCAGGCAGTCCGAAGCAGGCGTCACACGCCTGAACGGGAAATCCCCGCAGGCGGTGTTAGCAGAAGTCACAGAAAACTGGCGCGAAGGCGCTACGCCGGTGGTGATGGCAGGAATGGTCGGCAGTAACGTGGGCTGGAAAATGGCTCCGTACTTGCCGGTTCCTGCTCATTTCGACGCCATTGGTCAGCAGTTAACGTCCGTTGGCGACAATATCTGGATTATTCCAGGGCTGTGTGTCTCCCGCGACGATAACCACAACGTGATGCGTGGCGAAGAGACACAGCTGCTTGGCGCGCGCACCCTTTCTCCTTCTTCTGTCTATGTCATGCCCGGAACGCACTGCAAATGGGTGCAGGCCGACACGCAGCAAATCCACGACTTTCGTACCGTGATGACGGGTGAATTGCACCACCTGCTGCTGCGTCATTCTCTGGTGGGCGCGGGCCTGCCAGAACAGGAATCGTCTCCTGAGGCCTTTGCTGCCGGGCTGACGCGCGGTCTCGCCTCGCCTGCCGTTCTGCCACAACTTTTTGAAGTTCGCGCTTCACACGTGCTGGGAAATCTCCCGCGTGAACAGGTCAGCGAATTTCTCTCCGGTCTGCTGATTGGCGCTGAAGTCGCCACCCTGGGCGAAAAGTTCGCCGGGCAGCAGGCCATCACCCTTGTCGCGGGTTCATCCTTAGCCGCTCGCTACCAACAGGCGTTCCGCGCTTTTGGTCGTGAAGCAGCAGTGATTGAAGGCGACGTGGCATTTCAGGCAGGTATAAGGAGCATCGCTCATGCAGTGGCAAACTAAACTCCCTCTCATCGCGATTTTGCGCGGCATCACGCCGGATGAAGCCCTCGCGCACGTCGGCGCGGTCATCGACGCTGGTTTTGACGCGGTGGAAATCCCGCTCAATTCGCCGCAGTGGGAAAAAAGCATCCCGGCGGTCGTCGACGCGTTTGGCGATCAAGCACTGATTGGCGCAGGCACGGTCTTAAAACCAGAGCAAGTTGATCAGCTCGCCAAAATGGGCTGCAAACTGATCGTCACGCCCAATATTCAGCCGGACGTTATCCGCCGTGCGGTGAGCTACGGCATGACCGTTTGCCCAGGCTGCGCGACGGCGACAGAAGCTTTTACCGCGCTGGATGCAGGCGCTCAGGCGCTGAAAATTTTCCCGTCGTCGGCCTTCGGCCCGGACTATATCAAAGCCTTAAAAGCGGTACTTCCTGGGGACGTTCCGGTCTTTGCCGTAGGGGGCGTAACGCCAGAAAACATGGTGCAGTGGCTCAATGCCGGTTGCGCCGGAGCGGGTCTGGGCAGCAATCTCTATCGCGCCGGGCAGTCCGTTGAGCGAACCGCCGAGCAGGCCGCCGCCTTTGTTAAAGCGTACCGGGAGGCGGTGAAATGAAAATTACCAATATCACGACCTACCGCTTACCTCCGCGCTGGATGTTTTTGAAAATCGAGACCGACGAAGGCATCGTCGGCTGGGGCGAGCCGGTGATTGAAGGTCGCGCGCGTACCGTAGAAGCGGCAGTCCATGAGCTGAAAGAGTTTCTCATTGGTCAGGACCCGGCACGTATCAACGATCTGTGGCAAGTGATGTATCGCGGCAGTTTCTATCGCGGCGGCCCGATCCTGATGAGTGCCATCGCCGGTATCGACCAGGCGCTGTGGGATATCAAAGGCAAAGTGCTGAATGCACCGGTGTGGCAGCTGATGGGCGGCCTGGTGCGCGACAAAATCAAAGCCTACAGCTGGGTCGGGGGTGACCGTCCGGCGGAGGTGATCGACGGCATCAAAACCCTGCGCAAAATCGGCTTTGATACCTTCAAGCTTAACGGCTGCGAAGAAATGGGGGTGATTGATAACTCCCGTGCGGTGGATAACGCCGTGAATACCGTGGCGCAAATCCGCGAAGCCTTCGGCAATGAGATTGAGTTTGGCCTCGATTTCCACGGTCGCGTGAGTGCGCCGATGGCGAAAGTGCTGATTAAAGAGCTGGAGCCGTACCACCCGCTGTTTATTGAAGAGCCCGTGCTGGCGGAGCAGGCGGAGTACTATCCGAAGCTGGCGGCACAAACTCATATTCCAATCGCGGCGGGTGAACGCATGTTCTCGCGCTTCGAATTCAAACGCGTGCTGGAAGCGGGCGGTCTGGCGATTCTGCAGCCGGATCTGTCCCACGCCGGGGGCATCACCGAATGCTACAAAATCGCCGGTATGGCCGAAGCCTACGACGTGGCGCTGGCACCGCACTGTCCGCTCGGACCGATTGCGCTGGCCGCCTGTCTGCACATCGACTTTGTCTCCCGCAACGCGGTGTTGCAGGAGCAGAGCATGGGCATTCACTACAACAAGGGCGCAGAACTGCTCGACTTTGTGAAGAACAAAGAAGACTTCAACATGGAAGGCGGCCACTTCAAACCGCTGATGAAGCCGGGCCTGGGCGTTGAAATCGACGAAGCCAAAGTCATTGAGCTGAGTAAAAATGCGCCGGACTGGCGTAACCCGCTGTGGCGTCACGAGGACGGTTCCGTCGCCGAGTGGTAATTCGCCGGATGGCGCTGCGCTTATCCGCCTACGGTTTAAGACCTTGTAGGCCCGGTAAGCGCAGCGCCACCGGGCAAAAAATCGTAAACAAAAAACATAACCCTCTGTAACTTACAGGGCATGGTGACGTGTATCGCTATGCCCAAAATCTGGAGACAGATTAATGGATATTTCTGTGACTACCGCAAAAACAGGCCGTCGTCGTTACCTGACGCTGCTGATGATTTTTATTACTGTGGTGATTTGCTACGTTGACCGCGCCAACCTGGCCGTGGCTTCCGCACATATTCAGGCTGAGTTTGGCATTTCGAAAACGGAAATGGGCTATATCTTCTCGGCGTTTGCCTGGATGTACACCCTTTGCCAGATCCCCGGCGGTCGTGTGCTCGACCGCTTAGGTTCTCGCACCACCTATTTCATTGCCATTTTTGGCTGGTCCGTCGCAACTCTGCTCCAGGGTTTTGCTACCGGTCTGCTGTCGCTGATTGGCCTGCGCGCTATTACCGGTATCTTCGAAGCGCCCGCCTTCCCGACCAACAACCGCATGGTCACTAGCTGGTTCCCGGAGCAAGAACGTGCGTCGGCGGTGGGGTTCTACACTTCGGGGCAGTTCGTCGGTCTGGCGTTCCTGACGCCGCTGCTAATCTGGATTCAGGAGATATTGAGCTGGCACTGGGTATTTATCATCACCGGTGGGATCGGCATCATCTGGGCGCTGATCTGGCATAAAGTTTATCAGGCTCCGCGCAAAACCAAGGGTATCACTCAGGCGGAACTGGATTACATCGAGCAGGGCGGCGGGCTGGTGGACGGCGATGCGCAGGTCGAAAACAAGGTACGCGCGCCGCTGACCAAAGCCGACTGGAAGCTGGTTTTCCACCGCAAGCTGGTGGGCGTTTACCTGGGTCAGTTCGCTATTGCCTCCACGCTGTGGTTCTTCCTGACCTGGTTCCCGAACTATCTGACCCAGGAAAAAGGCATCACCGCGCTGAAAGCCGGTTTCATGACCACGGTGCCGTTCCTGGCGGCGTTCGTCGGCGTGCTGCTCTCGGGGTGGATTGCCGACAGATTAGTGCGCAAAGGTTTCTCAATTGGTTTCTCGCGCAAGCTGCCGATCATCTTTGGCCTGCTGATCTCCACCTGCATCATGGGTGCGAACTACACCAATGACCCGGTGTGGATCACGGTGCTGATGGCAGTTGCCTTCTTCGGTAACGGTTTTGCGTCGATCACCTGGTCGCTGGTTTCTTCGCTGGCACCGATGCGCCTGATTGGCCTGACCGGCGGTGTCTTTAACTTTGCCGGCGGTTTAGGCGGCATCACCGTTCCGCTGGTGATTGGTTATCTGGCTCAGGCACACGGATTTGCGCCTGCTCTGACTTACATCTCCGTTATCACCCTGATTGGCGCGCTCTCTTACATCCTGCTGGTCGGCGATGTTAAACGAGTAGGCTAATTCTTCACGATGCTTTACCCTGATGCGATAACCGCGCATCAGGGTCTCTCCATGAAACAAATCACCTTCGCTCCCCGCAATCATCAGCTTACGAACATCAACACCTGGACACCTGACAGCCAATGGCTGGCGTTTGACGTGCGTCCGTCCGGCGCATCTTTTACCGGTGAAACTATCGAACGGGTTAACGTGAAAACAGGCGAAACCGAGGTGATCTATCGCGCTGAAAAGGGTGCGCACGTCGGCGTGGTGACCGTTCATCCCTCGGATGACCAATACGTCTTTATTCATGGCCCGGAAAACCCGGATGCGAACTGGCAGTATGACTTTCACCACCGTCGCGGAGTGATAGCGCAAAACGGCCAGGTGAAAAATCTCGATGCGATGGATATCACCGCGCCTTATACCCCCGGTGCACTGCGTGGTGGCACTCACGTTCACGTCTTTAGCCCTGACGGGCAGTTCGTCAGCTTTACCTATAACGATCACGTTCTGCACGAGCGCGATGCAGCGCTGGATTTGCGTAACGTCGGCGTCGCTACACCGTTTGGCCCAGTGCAACCGCAGGGAAATCATCCGCGTGAATATGCAGGTGCATTCTGGAGCGTACTGGTTAGCCGTACGACGCCAACGCCAAAGCCAGGCAGCGATGAGATCAATCGCGCCTACGAAGAGGGCTGGGTGGGAAACAACCGGTTAGCTTTTATCGGCGATACGCTATCTGAGCGCGGCGAAAAAGTGCCGGAGCTGTTTATCGTCGATCTGCCTAAAGATGCGGCGAGCTGGAAACGCGCAGGCGATGCGCCGCTGGAAGGTACAGTGGAAAACATGCCCGCGCCGCCTGCTGGCGTTATGCAGCGTCGTTTAACCTTTACTCACGGCAATCGTTATCCAGGCCTGGTGAGCGTGCCGCGCCACTGGGTGCGCAGCAATTCTCAGGGCAGCGAAATCGCGTTTTTGATGCGCGATGAAAACGGCATTGTTCAGCTGTGGCTGATCGCGCCTGAAGGCGGCGAGCCGCGCCAGCTAACGCACAACCAGAGCGATATTCAGTCGGCGTTAAACTGGCATCCGTCGGGCGATGCGCTCGGATTTGTGCTGGATAATCGCGTTGCCTGCTGCGATGCGCGAAGCGGAGAGGTAACGTTTCTGACGTCCGATCACGGCAATCCGCCATCAGGCGATTCGGTTGTGTTCTCACCGAATGGGCATTGGGTTGCGTGGATGGAAGAGACCGCCGGTTTCCGTCAGCTTTGGGTGACAGAAACCGGGATGTAATCAGGGGGCAGGCATTGCGGCGGGCGGGATAACAGAATTGGTCGCCATATTCTGCTTCTCGCTTTTTTCCACGCGTGAACGCACCGAGCTATCGGTGCGGAACAGATCCCAGGGGACTAATAGCGTATCCAGTACGGCCGTAAACGGCAGGTCCAGAATCGCCAGGGATTTGGTGCCCCAGTTCGTATCATCATCCGAAATCATATTCGCGCTGGCGCGCGTGCCCGGATATGTTCCTTCTTTACCGCCGGTGTGAGACATCACGCTCGAACACCCGCAAAGTAAAACCACTATGCTGCACGCGGTCAGCTTTATCAGAACATTTTTCATCATCTGTTAATCAATGTTAATGGCGCGACATAACTGCAATATCGTTTTATATCGGGCCATGTGCGAAAAGAATAGTTGGAAAGCGCCGCACTGTGGCAGCCATCGCAATTTAACCCTTTGTGCTGTAGTCCCAGTCTATGCGAGTGTCAGCAAAGTGCAAAAAAATCTCGCATTTAAGCTCTTGAAAAGACCGAAAGCAGACCCATTTTATGTTTGTAGCCGAAGAACGAACACGCCTGATGGGTGTTTGGTGGCTCAATGGCCTGTCCATGGTGGAAGGCAAATATTACTCGCTGATTTCAGGAGCTTTGATTTATGCGTAATTTCGATTTTTCCCCGCTGTACCGTTCAGCCATTGGTTTCGATCGCCTGTTCAACCATATAGAAAATAACCAAAGCCAGGGTAACGGTTACCCTCCATACAACGTTGAGCTGGTAGACGAAAACCACTATCGCATCGCGATTGCCGTCGCCGGTTTCGCCGAAAGCGAACTGGAAATCACCGCGCAGGACAACCTGATGGTGGTGAAAGGGGCGCATACCGCAGAGCAGAAAGAGCGTACCTACCTTTATCAGGGTATCGCGGAGCGCAACTTCGAGCGCAAATTCCAGTTAGCCGAGAACATCCACGTTCACGGTGCGAACCTGGTTAACGGCCTGCTGTTTATCGATCTGGAACGCGTGATTCCAGAAGAGAAAAAACCGCGCCGTATCGAAATCAACTAATTAAGCGGGTCGCTTATGCGGCCCATCCAGAACTTGCTTGCCGTAATGGGAGCAGATGCGAATCCATCAGGATTTGCAGGAACAACTGCGCACAAAATAACTGCGCTTAACTCGCTTCTTAGAAGGAGAATAACCATGCGTAACTACGACTTATCCCCTCTGCTGCGTCAGTGGATTGGCTTTGACAAACTGGCTAACGCTCTGCAAAGCACCTCTGAACAACAAAGTTTTCCGCCGTACAACATCGAAAAAAGCGATGACAACCACTATCGCATCACGCTGGCGCTGGCCGGGTTCCGTCAGGAGGATCTCGATATCCAGCTCGAAGGTACGCGCCTTACTGTAAAAGGCACGCCAGAAAAACCGCAAACCGAGACACAGTGGCTGCATCAGGGCCTGGTCACTCAGCCATTTAGCCTGAGCTTTACCCTGGCCGACCATATGGAAGTTTCCGGTGCGACCTTTACCAACGGGCTGTTGCATATCGATCTGACGCGTAACGTTCCGGAAGCGCTGGCCCCGCAGAAAATCGCGATCAGCGAGCGTCCGGCGTTGAATAGCTAATACGTTGTGTTGCTCTTCTCCCTCTCCCTGTGGGAGAGGGCCGGGGTGAGGGCACCAGACCGCACCTCCCCTGGGCCCGCGCAAGCGGGCAAAACAAACGACTCAGCCCCGCTTCGGCGGGGCTTTTTTGTGCGCCATCACCCATACATTCCCCGCAACCTCTGCGAGAATCCACTCAATCACTAAGGATATGCGCAGGGAAAAGGTCATGAGTGATATCGCGTTAACGGTTAGCGTGTTGGCCCTGGTTGCGGTGGTTGGGCTGTGGATTGGCAATATTAAAATCCGCGGTGTCGGATTTGGCATTGGCGGGGTGCTGTTTGGCGGCATTTTTGTCGGCCATTTCGCCGATCAGCTTGGGCTGACGCTCAGCGCGGAAATGCTGCACTTCATTCAGGAATTCGGCCTGATCCTCTTCGTCTACACCATCGGCATTCAGGTTGGCCCTGGGTTTTTCGCCTCCCTTCGTGTCTCCGGCCTGCGCCTGAATCTCTTTGCCCTCGGCATTGTAGTAATGGGCGGTCTCGTCACCGCCATTTTGCACAAACTCTTCGAAATTCCGCTTCCGGTGGTACTGGGGATTTTCTCCGGCGCAGTCACCAACACGCCAGCGCTGGGCGCCGGGCAGCAAATCCTGCGCGATCTGGGCATTGCCCCTGGCGCGGTGGATCAGATGGGGATGAGCTACGCGATGGCCTACCCGTTCGGAATTTGCGGCATTCTGCTGACCATGTGGCTGGTGCGCGTGCTGTTTCGCATCAATGTCGATGACGAGGCGAAAAAGCATGAATCCACGATTACCAACGGCCACATGCTGATAAAAACTATCAACATTCGCGTCGAAAACCCCAATCTCAACCATATGGCGATTCAGGATGTGCCGATCCTGAACAGCGTTAATATCATCTGTTCGCGCCTGAAACGCGACGAGATGCTGATGGTACCGTCGCCTGGCACGGTGATTCAGCTCGGCGATTTACTGCATCTGGTGGGGCAGCCCGGCGATCTGCACAGCGCTCAGCTGGTGATCGGTCAGGAGGTCGACACTTCGCTCTCGACGCGCGGAACCGACATGCGCGTCGAGCGTGTGGTGGTCACCAACGAGCAGGTTTTAGGCAAAAAAATTCGCGATCTGCAGGTAAAAGAGCGCTATGACGTCGTGATATCACGCCTCAATCGCGCGGGCATCGAACTGGTCGCCAGCCCGGATGCCAGCCTGCAGTTCGGCGATATCCTCAATCTGGTGGGTCGCCCGTCCTCCATCGATGCCGTCGCCGATATGGTCGGCAACGCGCAGCAAAAATTGCAGCAGGTGCAGATGCTGCCGGTGTTTATCGGTATCGGGCTGGGGGTACTGCTTGGCTCGATTCCGCTGTATGTGCCCGGCTTCCCGGTAGCGTTGAAACTCGGTCTGGCGGGCGGTCCGCTGATTATGGCGCTGATTCTGGGGCGTATCGGCTGCATCGGGAAACTGTACTGGTTCATGCCGCCGAGCGCGAATCTGGCTCTGCGCGAGCTGGGGATTGTGCTGTTTCTGTCGGTGGTGGGGCTAAAATCCGGCGGCGATTTTATCCACACCCTGACCCAGGGCGAGGGAATCAGCTGGATTGGCTACGGGATTGTCATCACGGCGGTTCCGCTGTTGACGGTCGGGATTCTGGCGCGGATGTTGGCGAAGATGAACTACCTGACCCTCTGCGGGATGCTGGCCGGGTCGATGACCGATCCACCCGCGCTGGCCTTTGCCAATAACCTGCACGCCACCAGCGGCGCGGCGGCGCTTTCGTACGCCACCGTCTATCCGCTGGTGATGTTCCTGCGCATCATCACCCCGCAGCTACTGGCTGTGCTGTTCTGGGGGATAGGCTAAAAGTTCGTCCGGGTGGATGCGCCGCAGATGGTAGTCCACCTGATAATCGCTGGTGTTTCGGAACATCACCGAATAATTAAGGAACTCGCCGCTGTCGTTGTAGGAAAGGGAGGTTATGCGCAGCAGCGGCGTCTGTTCCGGTAAGTTCATCAAACTCGCCATCTGGCGGTCCGCCAGCACCGGCGTCAGGCTCTCGTAATTCCCGCTGATGGTGATCCCGCACTCCTTCTCGATGTAGTCAAACTTCGACCCCTCAAGATGCGCCAGCGACAGGTTGCGAAACAGCTTCACGGGCATAAAGCTGTCCTCCAGCATCAGCGGCTTTCCCTCAACGTAACGCACCCGGCGCGAAAAGTAGATCCGCTCATCAATCTGGATGCGCAGCTGGCTGGCGATAGCGGGCGGGGCAGGCATCACTTCAAACTGCAACACCTTGCTCTGGACCTCTTTTCCCTGCTGGCGCAGCACCTCCACCAGCCCGGTCAGATTGGTGGTTTCGTGGTGCACGTCTTTGCGCGCCACAAAGGTGCCGCTGCCGTGACGGCGCACCACCAGCCCCCAGCCGACCAGCAAATCGATGGCCTTGCGAACGGTCATTCGCGCCACGCCAAACTCCTGCGCCAGCGCTTTTTCGCCGGGCAGCGGGCTACCGACGTTGTAATCAGACGAATTGAGCCGCAGACGTAATCTGTCGGCTATGGATTTGTAGATCACCTGTAGACCTCTCTGCGCTGATTTATGCGGGCATCGCGTCTTAACATGTCCATATTTTGAACTGAAAGTAGACCTGAGTGAGCAAATTAAAACCATGAATGCGATCACGGAACGCAGCGGGACGCGGTGTTAGCCGATGAGTAACTTCTTATCCTCAGTTCAGGCCAGCACAAAACCAATAAGGCCAAACCCCCTACAGGTTGTTACATGAGGATTTAAAGATGCTCAGTCAAATACAACGTTTTGGCGGCGCCATGTTTACCCCGGTGCTGTTGTTCCCTTTCGCGGGCATGGTGGTCGGAATCGCCATCATGCTGCGCAATCCGCTTTTTGTGGGCGAAGCCTTAACCGCACCCGATCATCTGTTTGCGCAAATCGTCCACATTATTGAAGAGGGCGGCTGGGCGGTCTTTCGTAATATGCCGCTGATTTTCGCCGTCGGTTTACCGATTGGTCTGGCAAAACAGGCGCAGGGCCGAGCCTGTCTGGCGGTGCTGATTAGCTTCCTGACCTGGAACTACTTTATTAACGCGATGGGCATGACCTGGGGTCAGTTCTTTGGCGTGAACTTCATGGCTGAACCGACGGCGGGCAGCGGGCTGGCGATGATTGCCGGGATCAAAACCCTCGACACCAGCATCATCGGTGCGATTGTGATTTCCGGGCTGGTGACGGCCATCCACAACCGCTATTTCGATAAACAGCTGCCGGTCTTCCTGGGCATCTTCCAGGGCACCTCGTTCGTGGTGATCATCGCCTTCTTCGTGATGATTCCGTGCGCCTGGCTGACCCTGCTCGGCTGGCCAAAAGTGCAGATGGGCATCGAGTCGTTGCAGGCATTTTTACGCTCTGCCGGGGCGCTGGGCGTATGGGTTTATACCTTCCTGGAACGCATTCTGATCCCAACCGGCCTGCATCACTTCGTCTACGGTCCGTTTATTTTCGGCCCGGCGGCGGTGGAAGGCGGCATCCAGGTTTACTGGGCGCAGCATTTACAAGAGTTCAGCCAGAGCACCCTGCCGCTGAAAACCCTGTTCCCGGAAGGCGGTTTTGCCCTGCACGGTAACTCGAAAGTGTTCGGCTCCGTCGGGATTGCGCTGGCGCTGTGGTATACCGCGTCGCCGGAAAACCGCGTCAAAGTGGCGGGCCT
Source organism: Lelliottia jeotgali (assembly GCA_002271215.1). Classification (NCBI taxonomy): domain Bacteria; kingdom Pseudomonadati; phylum Pseudomonadota; class Gammaproteobacteria; order Enterobacterales; family Enterobacteriaceae; genus Lelliottia; species Lelliottia jeotgali. The sequence continues at coordinate 18,595 of CP018628.1, forward strand.
GCTGATCCCGGCCACCCTCACCGCGATGCTGGTGGGGATCACCGAACCGCTGGAATTTACCTTCCTGTTTATCTCCCCACTGCTGTTCGCCGTTCATGCGGTGCTGGCGGCAACGATGGCGACCGTGATGTACATCTTCGGTGTGGTCGGCAACATGGGCGGCGGTCTGCTCGACCAGTTCCTGCCGCAAAACTGGATCCCGATGTTCCACAACCATGCCTCGATGATGTTCACCCAGATTGGCATCGGCGTGTGCTTCACCGGACTTTACTTCCTGGTCTTTAAGACGCTGATCGAACGCTTCAACCTGAAAACGCCAGGTCGCGAAGAGAGTGAAATCAAACTCTACAGCAAAGCCGATTACCAGGCCGCGCGCGGGCAAACCACCGTCGCCGCCAATACCAGCTCGGGCCAGGCGGCAGGCTATCTGCAGGCGCTCGGCGGGGCAGGCAATATCGAAAGCATCAACAACTGCGCCACCCGACTGCGTATCGCTCTGATCGACATGAGCAAAACGCAAAGTGACGACGTTTTCAAAGCCCTTGGCGCCCACGGCGTGGTGCGTCGCGGCAACGGGATTCAGGTGATTGTCGGGCTGCACGTGCCACAGGTGCGCGACCAGCTTGAATCCCTGATGAACACTCCTTCTTTGACCCCATCATCTACCCTGACAGAGGCTGTATCATGAAAAAATTCTCAGTTGTTATCGCAGGCGGCGGCAGTACTTTCACTCCGGGTATCGTCCTGATGTTACTGGCGAATCGCGATCGCTTCCCGCTGCGCGCTCTCAAGTTCTATGACAATGACGGCGCACGTCAGGAGACCATCGCCGAGGCGTGCAAAATCATCCTTCAGGAGCAGGCCCCGGACATCGACTTCAGCTACACCACCGACCCTAAAGCGGCCTTTACCGACGTGGACTTTGTGATGGCGCATATCCGCGTCGGCAAATACCCGATGCGCGAAAAAGATGAAAAAATCCCACTGCGTCACGGCGTACTGGGCCAGGAAACCTGCGGACCGGGCGGGATCTCCTACGGCATGCGCTCTATTGGCGGAGTGCTGGAGCTGGTGGATTACATGGAGAAATACTCCCCGAACGCGTGGATGCTCAACTACTCCAACCCGGCGGCGATCGTCGCTGAAGCCACCCGTCGTCTGCGACCTACCGCCAAAATCCTCAACATCTGCGATATGCCGATCGGCATTGAAGGACGGATGGCGCAGATTGTTGGCCTGAAAGATCGCAAAGAGATGCGAGTGCGCTACTACGGCCTGAACCACTTCGGCTGGTGGACGTCGATTGAAGATCTGAACGGGAACGATTTGATGCCGAAACTGCGCGAATACGTAGCGAAACACGGCTATGTGCCGCCCTCTGACGATGTACACACTGAAGCCAGCTGGAACGACACCTTCGCGAAGGCAAAAGACGTGCAGGCGCTCGACCCGGATACCATGCCGAATACCTACCTGAAATATTACTTCTTCCCGGATTATGTGGTGGCGCACTCCAACCCTGAACGCACTCGCGCCAACGAAGTGATGGATCACCGTGAGAAGCACGTCTTTAGCTCTTGTCGTGCGATCATCGAAGCCGGGAAATCTTCCGCCGGTGAGCTGGAGATCGACGAACATGCGTCGTACATCGTCGATCTGGCGACCGCCATCGCCTTCAACACCCAGGAGCGGATGCTGCTGATTGTGCCAAACAACGGCGCTATCCATAACTTCGATTCTGATGCGATGGTCGAAATCCCGTGCCTGGTCGGCAAAAACGGCCCTGAACCACTGACCGTTGGCGACATTCCGCACTTCCAGAAAGGGCTGATGGGACAGCAGGTTGCGGTGGAAAAACTGGTGGTCGACGCATGGGAAGAGCGCTCCTACACCAAACTCTGGCAGGCGATTACGCTGTCCAAAACCGTGCCGAGCGCTTCGGTTGCCAAAGCCATCCTCGACGATCTGATTGAGGCCAACAAAGACTACTGGCCTGAATTGCACTAATCCCGCCGACCGGCATCCCAGATGCCGGTCAATTTACGCTATGCTGAAGCCTGCTTGCGCGACGACAAGGAGCCTTCATGAAAATTTCCCATCTCGGCGAAGCGCCGGACTATCGGTTTTCTCTCGCCAATGAACGCACATTTCTGGCATGGATTCGCACCGCGCTGGGCTTTCTCGCCGCGGGCGTCGGGCTGGACCAACTCGCCCCGGATTTTGCCACTCCCCTGATTCGAGAAGTGCTGGCGCTGCTGCTGTGTCTGTTCGCCGGTGTGCTGGCGATCTACGGTTATCTGCGCTGGCTGCGCAATGAAAAGGCGATGCGCCTCAAGCAGGATTTACCCTATACGCGCGGGCTGCTGGCGATCAGCGTGATTTTACTTACGGTAGCCGGCGTGGTGATGGTGCTGGTGTTCTATGGCGGATAGTCGCAAAGCGCGGCGTGAAGCCGACCCCGGCCTGCAGCCTGAACGCACGTCGCTGGCCTGGCTACGCACGCTGCTCGGCTACGGGGCGCTGATCGCCCTGGCGATTAAACACAACTGGCACCGCACCGGCCTGCCGTTCTGGATTTCGCTGGTGGTGCTGGCGCTGGTGGCGACCATTCTCTGGCGCTACACCCGCAGCCGCAATTTAATGGACGTGAATCGCAATGATTTCGTGCAGCCGAAAGCGGTGCGTGACAAATTCTTGATCTCTCTCGCAGTACTCTCCCTCGCATTACTGTTTGCTGTAACGCACCTACAGCAAATTCTGAATTTTTAGGGTCGTCAATGACAGGATGCCACGAAAGTATCCGTGTGGTTGCGGTGGATAGCTGCAACGCGCGTGAGCCAGGGAGGGTTTATCAGGCGTTACGTCAGAGCGGAAGTAAAAACCTCCATTTTTTACCCCAGACCGCGGGTGAAAAGCCGGTTATGCCTGAGATTTGGGGCCAGTTTTTAACGCAAATTTTTGCGATGTGGGTTCGGGAAGATATCGGGCAGATTTCAGTTCGTCTGTTCGACGACACGCTGAATGGCTGGTGCGGGAAAGAGATGTGCCAGAAGAAAGCGCTGGTGAAATGCCAGACTTGCCCTGGCCGCCGCCTGTGCACGGCGGCCAATGACGATGAGTTGTGTCAGGGATATCTGGCATTTTATGACTACAGCGCACCCTTTATGAAAGTGATGCGCGATTTGATGAAGCACAACCGCCCAGCGGAAGAGCTAATGGTTCTTTTACGGCAGAAGTGAAGCGCGGCCCTTCGCCAGATATTTCGCCATCTCCTCTTCCGGCACCATTCCGCCGCCGGTTGCCCAGACGAGGTGGGTCGCATTGGTGGAAACAGGCACGCGCACCGGCCCGGCCATGCCCGCCAGCGCCGACGGCTCAAGACGGATGCCCTCCTCCTGCGCCAGCCAGCCCAGCATGTCGTACATGCTCTGATCGGACAGGGTATAGAACCCGTCCAGCAGGCGCTCCATCGCGCGACCGACAAACCCAGACGCACGCCCTACCGCCAGACCGTCCGCCGCCGTGACGTTATCGATCCCCAGATCCTGCACCGCAATCTCATCGTGCAAACCGCTATATACCCCCAGCAACATGCACGGTGAATGGGTCGGCTCGGCGAAGAAGCAGTGAACGTTATCGCCGAAGGCCAGTTTCAAGCCAAACGCCACGCCGCCAGGACCACCGCCCACGCCGCACGGCAGATAGACATACAGCGGATGATCCGCATCCACCACGCGGCCCTGCTCGGCAAACTGCGCTTTCAGGCGCTCACCTGCGACGGCATAACCTAAAAACAGGGTGCGGGAGTTTTCGTCGTCGATAAAGAAACAGTTCGGATCGCTCTCGGCGGCTTTGCGCCCTTGCTCCACCGCCACGCCGTAATCCTGCTCGTACTCCACCACTTCCACGCCGTGGCTGCGCAGTTTCGCTTTTTTCCACTCGCGGGCATCGGCCGACATATGCACCGTTACCTTAAAGCCAACGCGGGCGCTCATGATGCCAATCGACATCCCGAGGTTGCCCGTTGAGCCAACGGCGATGCTGTACTGGCTGAAAAAGTCCTTGAAGCGCGGCTCCAGCAGAACGCTGTAATCGTCGGTGAGCGACAGCAGCCCCGCTTCCAGCGCCAGTTTTTCGGCGTGGGTCAGCACTTCATAGATCCCGCCGCGCGCTTTGATGGAGCCAGAAATTGGCAGATGGCTGTCTTTTTTCAGCAGCAATGTGCCGTTAATCGGCGTCGTAAATTCCTTCGCCAGTCGGCTCTGCATGGCAGGAATAGCCACCACGTCGGATTCAATAATGCCGTTTTTAGCGGCGGTTTCCGGGAACGCTTTCGCCAGGTAAGGCGCAAAACGCGCCAGGCGAGCGTGGGCATCCTTCACATCCGCCTGCGTCAGCCCGACGTACGGCAACCCTTCGGCAAGCGAGGTGGTGCGCGGGTTAAACCAGGTGGTCTCTTTCAGCGCCATCAGATCCTCTACCAGAGGAAATTGGGCGGTTAAGGTGGTGATGTTTGCGTTTTCCATAGTACGTCTCTTCGCGCTTAGATAATGAAAGAAAGCAGGAACGTGCAGCCAAGTGCAAGTACCGAGGCGATAAATGTCGCCGTTGTATAGTATTTGAAAGTCTCATTCAGGGTCGCGCCGCAGTATTGCTTCACTAGCCAGAACAGAGAATCCGTCACGATCGTGCAGCCAATAGCGCCGGAACCGATGGCAATGGCGATAATCTCCGGGCTAACGTTGGGATAGAGCGGCAGCATCGGGGCCACAATCGCCGTCGCCCCCATCATCGCCACGGTGGCGGAACCGACCGCCGCATGCAGAATCAACGCCACTAGCCACGCCAGCAGAATCGGGTGCATGTGCATATTCGATAAAATCAGCGCCAGGGTATCGGCCAGCCCGCTGGTTTTGAGGATGGCGTTAAACGCCCCGCCCGCACCGATGATCAGCAGGATGTTGGCAATTGAACCAAAGCCGGTTTCCGTGTGCTTCAGTAGGGCGCTCATGCCGATATGCTGGCGAATCCCGAGCAGGTAATAGGCCACAAACACGGCGATAAACATGGCGGTGATCGGGTTGCCGATAAATTCCAGCAGCGTGTACAGCGAGCCAGTTTTGGCCATGTTCAGCTCGGCGATGGTTTTTACCAGCATCAGGCCAATCGGCAGTAGAACGGTAAACAGCGTGGCACCCAGCGTCGGCAGCGTGTGTTCTTCGCGCACTTTCAGGTCAGAAAATTCCGCCGGAACCGGCTTGAACGGCAGGCGATCGCCGAGCAGTTTCAGGAACAGCGGGCCACCCACCAGGGATGCCATCAGCCCGACCATCAGACCGTAAACAATCACCGTGCCCACGTCCGCGCCCAGTTTGTTGGTCACAAACAGCGCCGCCGGGTGCGGAGGCACCACGCAGTGCACCGCCATCAACGCGGTACACAGCGGGATCGCCAGTTTAAGCAGCGAGGTTTGGGTCTTTTTGGCAATCGAAAACGCCAGCGGGATCAGCAACACCACGCCCACTTCGACAAACAGCGTGATACCGCAGATCAGCCCAACCAGCACCATAATCACGTCGACGGAGAGCCAGCGGCAGCGCTGGAGCGTCAGGCCGATGCGCTCCGCCGCGCCGGACACTTCCATCATTTTGCCGAGAATGGTGCCCAGGCCAATCACCGCTGCGAGGAATCCTAGCGTGCCGCCGATGCCGCTCTCAATGGCGTTGACCATATCCAGCGGGCTCATACCCATCATCGCGCCGACAAAAAAGCTCGCCAGCAGCAGCGCCAGAAACGGGTGAAACTTCAGTTTTACGATGGTTAATACAATCAACACGATGCTTGCCAGCAGCGTCGCCACAACCCACATCTGAGATCCCATATCTCACCTCACCCTTAAGTTATCTGCGGCTATTGGACGAAAAAACGGCATCGGCTGACAAACGATATAAATTGCCGTTCAGGTGAGCCAGATTGGATCAAGTGAGTGACGTCGTTCTAAAAAGCGCACTTATTACGGGGTTGGTTCACATAAATTCATCCAGAAGCGGTATTCTGGGCGCAGTGAAATGAGTCTGGAGAGAGAAAAAAGTCGCCATGAACGATGAGAACGAGGTCGGAAATCGCCTGCTGAACGGCTGGCAGCTGTCGAAAATGTACACCTTTGAAGTGGCAGCCCGGCACGAGTCCTTCGCGCTGGCGGCGGAAGAGTTGTCGCTCAGCCCGAGCGCCGTCAGCCATCGCATCAACCTGCTGGAAGAAGAGCTGGGCATTCAGCTGTTCGTCCGCTCGCACCGCAAGGTGGAACTGACGACGGAGGGAAAGCGCGTGTTCTGGACGCTGAAATCGTCGCTGGATACCCTGAATCAGGAGATCCTCGACATCAAAAATCAGGCGCTCTCCGGCACGCTGACCGTCTATTCGCGCCCGTCTATCGCCCAATGCTGGCTGGTTCCCATGCTCGGGGACTTCACCCGCCGCTATCCGTCGATCTCCCTGACCATTCTGACAGGCAACGATTATCCGAATATGCAGCGAACGGGTATCGATCTGGCGCTCTATTTCGACGATACACCGCCAACTCAGCTTTCCCATCATTTTCTGATGGACGAGGCGATCCTGCCGGTCTGCACCCCGGAATACGCGCGCGAGCATGAGCTGATAAAAAACCCCGATAATCTCCGTCATTGCACGTTGTTGCATGACCGACAGGCGTGGAGCAATGACTCTGGTACCGACGAATGGTTTGGCTGGGCGCAGCACTTTGCGGTGAATCTGCCGCCATCGTCGGGTATTGGTTTCGATCGTTCGGATTTAGCGGTTATCGCGGCAATGAATCACGTTGGCGTGGCGATGGGGCGTAAACGGCTGGTGCAAAAACGCCTTGAGCGTGGGGAATTGATCGCGCCGTTCGGCGATAAAACCCTGAAATGCCATCAGCACTACTACGTCTCGACCCTCTCCGGCAGGCAGTGGCCCAAAATTGATGCCTTTATCGCCTGGCTAAAAAGTCAGGTGGGATGAAGAATTATTACGCTTCGCCTCTACACCAAACGGCGAAAAGCGTGCTAAATACAGCCTATTGCTTTCGATTTTTCGCAAGGTTAACCGTGTTAAAGCCTTTGATCGCCGCTGCGCTGATTTTCTCCTCTGGCTGGGTGTTTGCCGCTGAGCCTCCGCTGACGGCTGCGCGCTACGCGCAGCAGCTCGGCGTGGGTATCGACGTCGACTGGGCGCGCACCGAGCGCGGCATTCGTGAGTTCGACCCGCTGGAAGTGCGTGATTTTAAGGCCAAGGGCTTTACCCATGTGCGGATTCGCGTGGCCGGTGAGCCTACCGAAGCGCGGCTGATTCACCTGCGCAAACTGGTGGAAGCCTGCGACCAGTACGGCGTGATCCCGGTCATTGCCTATCAGGCGGATGAGTACAAAAACGACCCGAAAGCGGATAACGAAAAAGAGGTGGTGAACTGGTGGATTGCTGTGGCGCACTACTTTGAGAAAAGCTCGCCGCTGCTCGGGTTTGACCTGATCTACGAGCCGGCGGACAAGCTGAATCACAACATCGCGTCCCTCAACCGCGTCTACGATAAAACGATCAAAGCGATTCACGCCATCGATGCCGATCGCATGATTTTTGTCGCCCCGCGCCTGCGCGCGGCACCGGAAGATCTTACCAGCCTCAAACTGCCTGCCCACAGCCAAAATTATGTGTTGGCCGAATGGCACATCTTCCCGTGGGGACCGCTCAAGAACAACGGTAAATACCCCTGGACGTCAGGCACCGCCGCCGAGAAATCGGCGATTCGCAGCCGGATCAATACCGCCCTGCGCTGGCAGCAAAAAACCGGACACGTGAGCTGGGTTGGCGGCTGGGGCGTGGGAGAATCCAGCCGCGTGACGCCGACGGCACCGCAGATGGCATTCGCCAGTTTTATGGCCTGCGAGCTGCAAAAAGCCAAAATCCCGTACGCGATTAACGCAGATTTCCAGTTTTACGACGGGGAAGAAGGGGCGTGGCGAGCGGGGCCAGAGCCGTTGCTACAGGCCATGCTCACCCCGGTATGTGAAAAGCCCGACGAGAAGCCGGGCCATCATGTGATTAAATCGTCTGCTCGTGATGCGGCTCACGCGACGCCAGCGGCAGCCAGCACAGCAAAATCAGTAGCCCCATCAGTGTCATCAGCAGGCCAAGGCTAGCCTGACCGGTTTGCGGCATCATGGCGGAGAGCCAGGCCAGCGCGCCGGAACCGATGTTTTGCAGCCCACCGACCAGTGCGCCCGCAGTGCCTGCGAGGAACGGGAATGGCTCCATCGCGCCGCTGGTCGCCAGCGGGAAGAGCATCCCCGCGCCGAAGAAGAACAGTGCAGCCGGGATCAGCAGCGTCCAGACGGTCATCACGCCGAGCAGCCCCGGTACCCACATCATCACGCCAGCCAGCAGGCAGCTCATCACCGACTGCCACATCAGGGTGGAAAAACGTTTGTTTGGGCGACCGGCAAACCACGCGCCGAAGAACGCCGCCGGGATAGGCAGAATAAACAGAATACTCACCACCATGCTGCTCAGCCCCAGGCCCGCGCCGAGTAACACGCCAGAACAGGCTTCAAACACCGCAATCCCCGCCAGACCGCCAATCAGCATCAGCAGATAACAGGTGAATGCCCCGTTGCCGAACAGCGTTTTGTAGTTGGCGATAAGCTTCGTGCGCGGTGCGCCGGTCGGGCGCGTTTCCGGCATCCAGCGCGCCATGCTGAAGGTGACGATAATGCACAGCACCAGCAGGAAAGCGTAACAGGCGCGCCACGACCAGATGCTGTCCAGCACGCCGCCAATCAGCGGAGCCAGCAGCGGGCTGACCAGAATACCCATATTCAGCAGGCTGTTGGCATGGCGAAGCTGCGAGCCTTCGTACAAATCGCGCGGCAACGTTCGCGCCATCACCCCGCCGACGCCGGTCCCCATGCCCTGCAAGGCGCTGGCAGCAATCAGAATTGTCAGGTTGTGGGTGGTCATCGCAATCACCGTGGCGATCATGAAAATCGTCATACCGACCAGGATCACCGGGCGGCGTCCGACGCGGTCAGAGAGCGGACCATAGAAAAGCTGCGAGACGCCGTAAGTCAGCAAATAGGCGGCCATCACGCTCTGCACCGCGCCTTCGCGGACGCTGAGCTCCTTCGCCATGTCTGCAATCGCCGGGATATAAATGGTCTGCGCCATCTGACCGACGGCCACCAGTAACACCAGCATCAACAGTAAATTAACGTTCCTTTGCTTTTTCATGTCGCTGAATACTTTTGCAAAAAGAGATAAATAAAGAATAAGTGACTGCGCATTACCATAAATGCGCGAGGAATCTACCACAAAGAGATGACAAATTAAGCATCTCTGAGGTGAATGGTTGAACGAAAACAGGCAGGATTTGTAAACGATCTCGGCAACTTATGTTGCCACTGTGCAGATGTTAAAGAGGGGCGGTTGCCCGCCCCTCTCTGGTGCGACTTGAACCCGATTTACCGCAGGTATTTCAGGACAGCATCAAGCAGTTGCAGTACTGCAACAATGAGTTTCAGGATAAGAATGATCGTATCCACGACGCCCATACGCGCCTCCTTCTGGCAGAAGGAGCACGATGCTGGCGTACCTCTCCGCCGCCTGTTGCCAGCACCTTTGTTGACGTAACACAGTGTGTTCGCGGAAACCAACCGCAAACCCTGAAAAAAAACCTCGCTCCGGCGGGGTTTTTTGTTTTCATCACTCGACAAACGAAACGTGATCCCTGACGCAAATTCAGGTGGATGAAAATATTTCCATTGTCAGGATCTGAAACCTGTGTTTGTATAAATTCTATCAATGATTCTAAACACAGGTCCTCAATGACAACTTCCATGATGGCGTCGACCCTACTAAAAACTGCGCAACCTGCCGCAGTGGTCGTCGTACGTGTGGTGGTGGTCGTCGGCAACGCGCCGTAGGGACTGGATCAACACACGAATCCAAAACCCCGCCGGCGCAAACCGGCGGGGTTTTTAGTTTAAGCCTCCCGGAAAGTCGGCTCAGAACAAAAGGACTGGAGCATGGCAAGTTCGGGCACAACATCTGGCAAGACGCGTTTTACCGGCGCGCAATTAATCGTTCATTTACTGGAACGTCAGGGTATTACCATTGTTTCGGGTATTCCAGGCGGTACGGTACTGCCGCTGTATGACGCGTTAAGTCAAAGCACGCAGATCCGCCACGTTCTGGCGCGCCACGAGCAGGGGGCAGGATTTATCGCCCAGGGCATGGCGCGAACTCAGGGCAAACCCGCTGTCTGTATGGCTTGTAGCGGACCGGGCGCTACCAACCTGGTCACCGCGATTGCCGACGCACGCCTCGACTCCATTCCGCTGATTTGCATTACCGGCCAGGTTCCTTCGTCGATGATCGGCACCGATGCGTTTCAGGAAGTCGACACCTACGGCATCTCTATCCCCATCACCAAGCACAACTATTTAGTTCGCGATATCGCCGAGTTACCTCAGGTGATCGCCGATGCGTTCCGCATTGCGCAATCCGGTCGCCCAGGCCCGGTGTGGATAGACATTCCTAAGGACGTGCAAACCGCTGAAATCGACATCGAGACGTTCCCGGAGCCGGGTGACCGCGCTCCCGCGCCAGCATTCAGCGCCCAAAGCGTGCAAGATGCCGCCGCGATGATCAACGCAGCGATTCGCCCGGTGCTCTATCTGGGCGGCGGGGCGATTAACGCCTCTGAACAGGTGCGTGAGTTTGCCGAAAAAGCGAATCTGCCGACCACAATGACCTTGATGGCGCTGGGTATGCTGCCGAAAGCACACCCGCTCTCATTGGGCATGCTGGGGATGCACGGCGCGCGCAGCACCAACTTTATTCTGCAAGAGTCTGATTTACTGATCGTTCTTGGCGCACGTTTTGATGACCGGGCGATTGGCAAAACCGAGCAGTTCTGCCCGAACGCGAAAATCATTCACGTCGATATCGACCGCGCCGAGCTGGGTAAAATCAAACAGCCGCACGTGGCGATTCAGGGCGATGTGAGCGAAGTGCTGGCCCAGCTGATCCCGCAAACCCACGCCACCGACAACGCCGAATGGCGCTCCCTGGTTGCTCAACTGCAACAGGAGTTCCCGAGCGCCATTCCAACCGAAGGTGACCCGCTGAGCCATTACGGCCTGATTAACGCCGTCGCGTCCTGCGTGGATGACAGCGCCATTATCACCACCGACGTTGGCCAGCATCAGATGTGGACCGCCCAGGCATATCCGCTGAATCGTCCGCGCCAGTGGCTGACCTCCGGCGGCCTGGGGACGATGGGCTTCGGCCTGCCTGCTGCCGTGGGTGCGGCGCTGGCGAACCCGGATCGCAAGGTGATTTGCTTCTCCGGTGACGGCAGCCTGATGATGAATATTCAGGAGATGGCGACGGCGGCGGAAAACCAGCTCGACGTGAAAATCATCCTGATGAATAACGAAGCGCTGGGCTTGGTGCATCAGCAGCAGAGCCTGTTCTACAAGCAGGGCGTGTTCGCCGCGACCTATCCGGGGATGATCAACTTTATGCAGATTGCCGCCGGTTTTGGCCTGCATATCTGCGATCTGAACGCCGAAGAGGACGCGCAGGCCGCCCTGCAGGCGGCGATTTCCCGTCCTGGCCCGGCGCTGATTCACGTGCGTATCGACCCTGAACAAAAAGTGTATCCAATGGTCCCGCCGGGTGCGGCCAATACTGAGATGGTGGGAGAATAAGCCATGCAAAAACAATACGATAACGTCATTCTCGAACTCACCGTCCGCAACCACCCTGGCGTCATGACCCACGTCTGTGGCCTGTTCGCCCGCCGCGCGTTCAACGTCGAAGGCATTCTGTGTCTGCCGATTCAGGGCAGCGATCAGAGCCGCATCTGGCTACTGGTGAACGACGACCAGCGCCTCGAGCAGATGATGGCGCAAATCGACAAACTGGAAGACGTCACCAAAGTGGTGCGCAACCAGTCCGATCCGACCATGTTTAATAAAATTGCGGTGTTTTTTGAGTAAATCGCTCAAGGCTTGAACGGCAACGCGCTTATCGTTAAGGTAAGCGGCTTTGCCGTAAAGCACTGCGCTGGACATTGCCGTTGTCGGCCTGATAAGCGCAGCGCCATCAGGCGTTTCAGGCATCAGGACACCCACATGACCACCATCGCCCTTATCGACGACCATCTTATCGTCCGCTCCGGTTTTGCCCAGTTGCTGAGCCTGGAGGCGGACTTTCAGGTCGTGGCTGAATTCGGTTCAGGCCGCGAGGCACTGGCCGGACTGCCGGGGCGCGGGGTGCAGGTGTGCATTTGCGATATCTCGATGCCGGACCTCTCCGGGCTTGAGCTGCTCAGCCAGCTGCCGAAAGGGATGGCGACGATCATGCTCTCGGTGCACGACAGCCCGGCGCTGGTCGAACAGGCGCTCAACGCCGGGGCGCGCGGGTTTCTCTCCAAACGCTGCAGTCCGGACGAACTCATTTCTGCCGTGCGCACCGTTGCCACGGGCGGGTGCTATCTCACCCCCGATATCGCTATCAAGCTCGCCGCCGGACGCCAGGACCCGCTAACCAAACGCGAACGACAGGTGGCGGAAAAACTGGCGCAGGGGATGGCGGTAAAAGAGATCGCCGTCGAGCTGGGCCTGTCACCGAAAACCGTTCACGTCCATCGCGCCAATCTTATGGAAAAACTCGGCGTCAGCAATGACGTCGAGCTGGCCCGCCGCATGTTTGACGGCTGGCAATGAGTCCTTACTTCTCGCGGCTGGTCTCTGTGGTCGCCAGCTTTTTTATCTTCTCCGCCGCCTGGTTTTGCCTGTGGAGCATCAGCCTGCATCTGGTCGAACGCCCGGAGCTGGCGGTGCTGCTGTTTCCGTTTGGCCTGCGTCTGGGGCTGATGCTGCAATGTCCGCGCGGCTACTGGCCCGTTTTGCTCGGCGCCGAGTGGATCATGCTGGTGTGGCTGGCGCAGGAAGTGGCGCTGGCGCATCTCCCATTATTGATGATCGGGGGCGTGCTAACGCTGCTCCCGGTGGCGCTGATTTCCCGCTATCGCCATCAGCGCGACTGGCGCACGCTGCTGCGTCAGGGCGGGGCGCTGATCGCCGCTGCGCTGTTGCAGTCTCTGCCGTGGATCGGCAAACCCGACACTCTCACGGCCCTGCTGCTGACCCTCACCGGCGGGCTGACGCTGGCCCCGACCTGCCTGGTTATCTGGCACTATCTCACCAGCACCGTCTGGCAACCGCTCGGCCCGGCGCTGGTCTCCCAGCCGGTGAACTGGCGCGCGCGGCACCTCATCTGGTATCTGCTACTGTTCGTGGTCAGCCTGTGGTTACAGCTGGGCCTGCCGGCGGAACTCTCCCGTTTTACGCCGTTCTGCCTGGCGCTGCCGATTATCGCCCTGGCCTGGCACTACGGCTGGCAGGGGGCGCTGATCGCTACCCTGATGAATGCCATCGCGTTGATTGCCAGCCAGACGTGGCACGATCATCCCGTCGATTTACTCCTCTCGCTGCTGGCGCAAAGCCTGACCGGGCTGCTGCTGGGTGCGGGGATTCAGCGCCTGCGTGAGCTGAACCAGTCCCTGCAAAACGAGCTGGCCCGCAACCGCCGTCTGGCGGAGCGGTTACTGGAAACCGAAGAGAGCGTGCGCCAGGAAGTGGCGCGCGAACTGCACGACGATATCGGCCAAACCATCACCGCCATTCGCACTCAGGCGGGGATTGTTCAGCGGCTGGCCCCGGAAAATATCGGCGTCCGCCAGGGCGGGGCGCATATCGAACAGCTCTCGCTCGGCGTGTATGATTCCGTGCGTCGTCTGCTGGGCCGACTGCGTCCGCGCCAGCTGGACGATCTCTCCCTTGAGCAGGCGGTGCGGTCCCTGATGCGCGAGATGGAGCTGGAAGGAAGGGGCATCGTCAGCCACATCGACTGGGCGATCGACGAATCGGGGCTGAGCGAAAGCCAGCGCGTGACCCTGTTCCGCGTCTGTCAGGAGGGGCTGAACAATATCGTCAAACACGCCAGCGCCAGCGCGGTGACACTCCAGGGCTGGCAGCAGGACGACCGCCTGATGCTGGTTCTCGAAGATGACGGCTGCGGCCTGCCGCCCGGCTCCGGCCAGCAGGGTTTTGGCCTGGCGGGAATGCGTGAGCGCGTCACAGCGCTCGGCGGAATGCTGACGATCTCCTGCACCCACGGCACTCGCGTCAGCGTGAATTTGCCGCTGCGTTACTCGTAAGGACCGACGATGTTTACCTTTCTGAAAACGCCTGCCAGCGCCGCACCGATTGGCGACAAACAGGAGATCGATGCGCGCTACCGCTACTGGCGACGCCATATCCTGACCACCATCTGGCTGGGCTATGCCCTGTTCTATTTCACCCGTAAAAGTTTCAACGCCGCCGCGCCGGAAATTCTCGCCAGCGGTGTAATGACGCGCACGGACATCGGCCTGCTGGCGACGCTGTTTTACATCACCTACGGCCTGTCGAAATTCTTCTCCGGGATCGTCAGCGACCGCTCCAACGCCCGGTATTTCATGGGATTAGGGCTGATCGCCACGGGCGTGGTGAATATTCTGTTTGGTTTCTCCACCTCGCTTTGGGCCTTCGCCCTGCTGTGGGCGCTGAACGCCTTTTTCCAGGGCTGGGGCGCGCCCGTCTGCGCACGCCTGCTCACCGCCTGGTACTCCCGTAACGAGCGCGGCGGTTGGTGGGCGATCTGGAACACCGCCCATAACGTCGGCGGGGCGCTGATCCCCATCGTGGTGGGTGCGGCAGCGCTGCACTACGGCTGGCGCGCCGGGATGATGATCGCCGGAACGCTGGCGATTTTCGCCGGGCTGTTCCTGTGCTGGCGTCTGCGCGACCGGCCTGAAACTGTTGGTCTGCCGCCGGTTGGCGACTGGCGTCATGACGAGATGGAGATCTCCCAGCAGCAGGAGGGCGCGGGCCTGACGCGCAAGGAGATCCTCACCAAATACGTGCTCCTGAACCCGTATATCTGGCTGCTTTCTCTGTGCTACGTGCTGGTCTACGTGGTGCGCGCGGCGATCAACGACTGGGGCAATCTGTACATGTCCGAGACGCTGGGCGTCGATCTGGTGACCGCCAACTCGGCGGTGACGATGTTTGAGCTGGGCGGATTTATCGGCGCGCTGGTGGCGGGCTGGGGATCGGACAAACTGTTTAATGGCAACCGCGGCCCGATGAACCTAATTTTTGCCGCCGGGATTTTACTCTCCGTCGGCTCGCTGTGGCTGATGCCATTCGCCAGCTACGTGATGCAGGCGGCGTGCTTTTTCACCACCGGATTCTTCGTCTTCGGCCCGCAAATGCTGATCGGCATGGCGGCGGCGGAGTGTTCGCACAAAGAGGCCGCGGGTGCGGCGACCGGGTTTGTCGGTCTGTTTGCCTATCTCGGCGCGTCCCTTTCCGGCTGGCCGCTGGCGCGAGTGATCGACATCTGGCACTGGAGCGGTTTTTTCGCAGTGATCGCCATCGCGGCGGGGATTTCTGCCCTGCTGTTGCTGCCGTTTTTGAACGCTCAGGCTCCGCGCGAGACTCACGAAGCGTGATACGCCTCACCTTTTTGCCCCGAGTGGGGCAAAACTAGGAAATTTTCTCGGTTTCGCCTGGACGCTGTCTCAGGCCAACGCGACTGCTGATTTTTACAATGCCTGCCATTCGCAGGTATTCATATCAGGAGTTTTTGATGCTGGCCTTTCTCAACCAGGTGCGCAAGCCGACCCTGGATCTGCCGCTCGAGATGCGGCGCAAAATGTGGTTCAAGCCGTTCATGCAGTCCTACCTGGTGGTCTTCATCGGCTACCTGACCATGTACCTGATCCGCAAAAACTTCAACATCGCCCAGAACGACATGATCTCCACCTACGGGCTGAGCATGACGCAGCTGGGGATGATTGGCCTCGGTTTCTCGATCACTTACGGTGTCGGCAAAACCCTGGTTTCCTACTACGCCGACGGTAAAAACACCAAGCAGTTCCTGCCGTTTATGCTGATCCTCTCCGCCATCTGTATGCTCGGCTTTAGCGCCAGCATGGGCGCGGGCTCCGTCAGCCTGTTTATGATGATCGCTTTCTACGCCCTGAGCGGTTTCTTCCAGAGTACCGGCGGGTCGTGCAGCTACTCGACGATCACCAAATGGACGCCGCGCCGCAAGCGCGGAACCTACCTCGGTATGTGGAACATTTCCCACAACCTCGGCGGGGCGGGTGCGGCAGGCGTGGCGCTGTTTGGCGCCAACTTCCTGTTCGACGGTCACGTCATCGGCATGTTTATCTTCCCGTCGATTATCGCGCTGATTGTTGGCTTCATCGGCTTGCGCTACGGCAGCGACTCCCCGGAATCCTACGGTCTGGGCAAAGCGGAAGAGCTGTTTGGCGAAGAGCTGAGCGAAGAGGACAAAGAAGCCGAAGACGAGTCGATGACCAAATGGCAGATCTTTGTTGAGTACGTGCTGAAAAACAAAGTCATCTGGCTGCTGTGCTTCTCCAATATCTTCCTGTACGTGGTGCGTATCGGTATCGACCAGTGGTCCACCGTGTATGCCTTCCAGGAGCTGAAACTCTCCAAAGAGGTGGCGATTCAGGGCTTTACCCTGTTTGAAGTCGGTGCGCTGGTCGGCACGCTGCTGTGGGGCTGGCTCTCGGATCTGGCGAATGGACGTCGTGCGCTTGTTGCCTGCGTAGCGCTGGCGCTGATCATCGCTACTCTGGGTGTCTATCAGCACGCCAGCAATCAGTACATTTACCTCGCGTCCCTGTTCACACTTGGTTTCCTGGTGTTTGGCCCACAGCTGCTGATCGGTGTTGCGGCGGTTGGATTTGTGCCAAAAAAAGCGATCGGCGCTGCCGATGGAATTAAAGGCACCTTCGCCTATCTGATCGGCGACAGCTTCGCCAAACTGGGTCTCGGGATGATCGCCGACGGCACGCCAGTCTTCGGCCTGACCGGCTGGGCGGGCACCTTCGCCGCGCTGGACGCCGCCGCTATCGCCTGTATCTGCCTGATGGCGATGGTCGCAGTGATGGAAGAGCGCAAAATCCGCCGTGAAAAACGAATTCAGAAATTGAAAGCTGCTTGATTGATTGTGCAGGTAACTTTTTGCCCGGCTTTGAGCCGGGCTTTTTTATGTCTGGCGCTGCTCTCAACATTTATTGAATAGGGGCGCTGAACCATCGCATATTTATTTTAATGGCAATGTCATGATAGTTCCCATAACATATTGAGGAAAATCTTATTGATTTAACTTAAGTTGCATTATTTCGCCATTTCTGGGGCAAAACTCTAATGTCGTTGCGTGACAATATCAATCCTACTGGCATGTTCATTCTTGCGAACATGGTATTTGCGTTTCTTTTCAACTCTGCTTTTGGCTATGGTCTGGCTACGACATACAGTGTATTCACTTTTATTTTAATGCTGACATTAAAAAATAAAATTGTATATTCCGTCGTCTGCATGTCTGGGGCTGTTATCGCGTTCCTGTATTGTCCTGTCGGTTTAACGTTTGGCCCTCCAGACCTGAATGCCATGACCTCAATGGCCTACACCGACAAAGCTGAAACGTTAGAGTTTATGCTGTCAATTTCAGTGTGGAAGTGGTTGATTGCATTGTCTGTTTTGCTTTCTTCCTTGTCATGTTGTCTGCTGAAATCAAAAACCTCATTCGTGTTGCCACGTATCCTTTCTCTGGTCAGTATTATGTGCTTCTTTAGCACTCCGATTAAGGCTGCCTATCAAGAAAATAAATATTCACTGCTTGATTCACATTACCCTCCTATCCGATTCGTGAATGATGCTCGCAACGCCTATAACCAAGTAAATGCGGATAAAAAATTTTATGAACAGAATGTGAAAACCCCCGATGACTGGATAAATAACATCCATGGCAATAGCTATGAAACTGTAGTTATTATTATCGGGGAAAGCGTTCGTCGTGATTTTATGTCAGCTCATGGTTTCCCTGTAAATAATTCCACGTTTATAAAATCAACCCCCGGAATCATTTTTACTGACTATATTTCAAGCGGTCCAGCAACAGTACTGTCTTTAACTCATTCGTTGTACCGATTTAAAGACGGGAAAATTGAATACAATAACAGCATTGTCAGATTGCTCGACAAAAGCGGTTATCACACCAGCTGGATTTCCAATCAAGGAGTGTTTGGCAGCTCAGACAGTCCTGTTTCGCTCGCAGGAAAGCAGGCTGATGAATACCATTTTATTAAGAATGGTTCTTCAAACAAGTTTCTCTACAGCCCGGATGAGAAGATCCTGCCTCTGGTGTCAGATGCCCTACACCGCAGGGGGAAAAAAGCGATATTCATACATTTGATGGGCTCGCATCCCGTCGCCTGTGTACGCACCAACGGCCAGTACGAGACGTTCTTCCGCTCGAAAGAAGAATCTTGCTATGTCCAAAGCATCAAGAATACCGACGCGTTGCTTAGTCGTGTTTATGTGATGCTCGGCCAAAACTCCAACAGTTGGGCAATGATGTATTTTGCCGATCATGGGCTGATGGTCGTCGATAAGGGGGCAAGCGAGGAGCGTCTGTAGCACGCGGATAAGTATCAAAATAATTATGATGTCCCGCTTTTCGTAACAACTTCAAGTATGAAAGAGAGTCAGAAAATTACCGCGCCGCGCTCAGGTTTCGATCTCATTCCCCTTGTTACGCAGATGGTGGGTATCACAGAACCTTCTATTGATATTAAGTGCAACCTGTACTCGAATGAGGCATGTAGCAATGACCGCGTGGTCTTGAAGAAAGACGGTACCCTCGTACCCTATAACTCATTAGCCAGGGAAGAAACTCTCTATTAGTCGGCTATTTTACGGCTGAGTTTATCGTGTAGTCTGCTGTCAGCTCCGCGCGTTTCCCGATATCATGAGCGGCTTACATTAAGGAGAGCGCATGGTCTGGATAATGCTGGCCACCCTGGTTGTGGTGTTTGTAGTCGGATTTCGCATTCTGACGTCCGATTCGCGCCGCGCGATCAAGCGACTGAGCGAACGTTTAGGGATTACGCCGGTGCCGCTGGAGTCGATGATTGACCAGTTTGGCAAAACCGCAGGCAATGAGTTTATCCGCTATCTGGAACGCCCGGACGAAGCTCATCTGCAAAACGCCGCACAGGTGTTGCTGATCTGGCAGGTCTGCATCGTCGATGGCAGCGAAGAGAACATGCACACCTGGCACCGGATTTTGCGCAAAGCACGTCTGGCCGCCCCGATCACTGATGCGCAAATTCGCCTGACGCTCGGCTTTATGCGCGAGATAGAGCCGGACCCGCAGGAGTTCAACGCCTTCCAGCTGCGCTATAACCATCTGTTCCTGCCGGAAGAGGGCGTGTTCTTCCTGCACTAATTCACCACATTGCGGCTTTCTGCCGGGCGGCGCTGCGCTTGCACCGGCCTACAAGTCCTGTAGGCCCGGTAAGCGCAGCGCCACCGGGCACAAAAACCCACAAAAGTTGTCAAAACGTTAAATTCGTCACACTTTTGATGATAAACTGCGCGACTTTCCCGCACGTTTTTATCCTCAGGTGACGCCATGACAGAACAGATCCACTCCACGCCCACGACTCACACCAGTGAGGTGCTGCGACCAAACTGGTCGGCAGTTTTCGCCGTGGCGTTTTGCGTCGCCTGCCTGATTACCGTGGAATTTCTGCCGGTGAGCCTGCTGACGCCAATGGCCCAGGATCTGGGGATTTCCGAAGGCGTGGCGGGCCAGTCCGTCACCGTCACGGCGTTTGTCGCCATGTTTTCCAGTCTGTTTATCACCCAGGTCATCGGGACTATCGATCGCCGCAAGGTGGTGATCCTGTTTGCGGTGCTGCTCACCCTCTCCTGCGTACTGGTCTCTTTTGCCGATAACTTTACTCTGTTGCTGCTGGGCCGTGCCTGTCTGGGGCTGGGGTTAGGTGGATTCTGGGCGATGTCGGCCTCGCTGACTATGCGTCTGGTGCCTGCGCGCAAAGTGCCGAAAGCGCTGTCGGTGATCTTTGGAGCGGTGTCGATTGCGCTGGTGATCGCCGCGCCGCTGGGTAGTTTTTTGGGCGGGATTATTGGCTGGCGCAACGTCTTCAACGGCGCAGCGATCATGGGCATTCTGTGTATTTTCTGGGTGTGGAAAGCGCTGCCGTCCCTGCCGGGGGAAGCGGCGCATCATAAACAGAACATGTTTAGCCTGCTCAAACGCCCCGGCGTGCTGGCGGGGATGACCGCCATCTTTATGGCGTTTGCGGGTCAGTTTGCCTTCTTCACCTACATCCGCCCGGTGTTTATGACTATGGCCGGTTTTGACGTCGATGGCCTGACGCTGGTGCTGCTGAGTTTCGGGATTGCCAGTTTTGTCGGCACATCGCTCTCGGCACAGTTCCTGAAACGTTCGCTCAAGATTGCGCTCGCGGGTGCACCGCTGGTGCTGGCCGTAAGTGCCGCTGTGTTGATTTTCTGGGGCAGCGATAAGTGGGTGGCGTCGGCGATTGCGATTATCTGGGGCTTTGCGTTTGCGCTGGTGCCGGTAGGCTGGTCAACGTGGATCACCCGCTCTCTGGCCGATCAGGCGGAAAAAGCGGGGTCCATTCAGGTGGCGGTGATTCAGCTGGCGAACACCTGCGGGGCGGCGATCGGTGGCTACGCGCTGGATAATCTGGGGTTGCTGTCGCCGCTGGTCTTATCCGGCACGCTGATGCTGCTGACTGCCCTGCTGGTTGCGGGGAAAGTGAAGGCTCAGTGAGACTGTTCGTTGATTGATAAATAACCTCCCGCACCTTATACTTGTACCGTAAGTTGTACAGGAGGATTTATGCAGGTTGTGACTTTTACTGAAGCTCGTAGTCGACTCAAAGATGTGCTTGATGACGTGAATGAAAATGTGGAAACCACCATTATCAGCCGCCGTAACGGTGGTGATGCGGTGGTGATGTCCCTTCAGCACTACAACTCGATGATGGAAACCATCCATCTGATGAGTTCCCCGGCCAATGCCAGACGGCTGATGGATTCCATCGCTCAGGCAAACAGCGGTAAAACCAGCGAGAGGGATCTGATTGATGAGTAGGATGCTCACATGGACGGATAACGGCTGGGACGATTATCTGTGGTGGCAGGAGCAAGACAAGAAGACGCTTCGCAGAATCAACAAATTGATTGATGATGCGAAGCGTCAGCCGTTTACCGGGCTTGGTAAACCTGAACCCTTGCGCGGGAACCTGTCGGGCTACTGGTCCCGGCGTATCAACGATACTGACCGCCTGGTTTATGGCGTCACGGACATTGCTCTGACTATTCTGATGTGCCGCTATCACTATCAGCCCTGATAGCTTCTTCTGCGTGAATCCATCGAAATCAGCACCACCGACGACACAATCAGTAGCGTCCCCAGCCAGTCCGGCAGGGTAAAGGCCACGCCCAGCAGCAGCACCGACAGCAGGGCGCTGCTCAGCGGTTCGGCGCAGCTCAGGATGCTCGCCTTCGGCCCACCAATCATCTGCGCGCCCTTCAGATACAAACTGAAGGTCAGCGCCGTGCCGATCACCACCAGATAGAAGAAGGCCAGCAGCAGGCTGCCGTCGATCACGAAGGTGGTGCCGCGCCCGGCGTAGAATGGCGTCAGCATCAGTCCTGCAATCAACATACTCCAGCCGACAATCGGCAGCGTGCCGTAGCGGGCGATCAGCGTCGACGGATAGGTGGTGTAAAACGCGGCGGCGAAGGCCGAGGCGATACCGAAGAATAAAGCCTCAGGAGAGATAGACAGCGACGTCGGATCGCCGTGGGTCACCAGTAAAAACGTGCCGATAAGCGACGTCAAAATCGCCGCGAGGACAAAAATCCCAGGCCGTTTTTTTCGCGCCAGCGCGAACCAGGCCACGATAATGGTCGGGGAGAGAAACTGCAGGACCGTCGCGGTGGCGGCGTTGGATTTTTCAATCGTCAGCAGGAAGGTGAGCTGCACCGTGAGTGCGCCAACCAGTGAGAAAACCAGCAGGCTGATGGCGTCTTTGCGATGCCTGATGACCGAGAAAATCTTGTCGCCGTGGACGAAAGAGAGCGTCAGTAAAATCACGCCGGTAAACAGCAGACGAATCATGGTCAGATAAGGCGAGGAAATCTGACTCTTCTCCATGATGTACTGCGCGCAAACCCCTGAACTGCCCCATAACACGGCGGCGATCAGGACATTCAACATCCCTCTTTTTGTGGAACCCATGTTCTCCCCTGCATGCTCGTTTTTTTTCTAGCATATCATGGGAGCATTGCCCGGCGGCGCTGCGCTTGCACGGGCCTACGAAAATAGTAGGCCGGGTAAGCGCAGCGCCACCCGGCAAATGACAGCACGGTTTTAGAACCACGCCTCCCACATCGCCCCAACGTTAAAGTCGTCGAACGTCTGGTCGTCGGTGCCGTTCACGCGCGCAGTGCGTTCGTTATCCACCTTGCCGCCGGTCACGTAGAAGCGCAGCATCGGACGGAATTCCGGGCCCATGGCGATGGACATGTTCTGCGACAGGGTCAGCTTCCAGCCCTTGTTATCACCGCCGTTGTCGTAATCAACATGCTGCCAGCCCGCTTCCAGCCAGGTCGAGTGAACGTCGTTCCACCAGTGCATCGGGCGCACAATCGCGTTGTAGTTTTTGCGATTGTCGGTGCCGTCGCGACTGTTGTCATAGTCGTGGAAGGCGAGGATGTACTCCACCTGCGTCTGCTGGGTGAACTTATGCAGCCCTTCGAAGCTGGCGTAAACCGTGGTCAGGTCTTCGGTTTTGTTGAACACGCTGTTGTCTGAGTTATCCGAGTAGCGGGCGATCACTTTGTTGACGCCGCTGTCGTTGGTGTGGCTCAGGACCACGCCGCCCTGCCAGGCTTTCAGGCGATCGTCGCTCTCGATGGCTTTCGAATCAAAGCCGTAGTTGGCATAGATTTCCAGATCCAGCGGGCCGACTTTCATGCCGTGGATTTTAGAGGTCGCCGCGTAGTTGCCCTTATCGCCGGTGCCAGAGCCGCCGGTGCAGGAGATACGCGACGGGTTAGAGCCGTCGTTTTCCACTTCCGGGTTACAGGACTCCACCGCCGCGACGGTCGCCACATCAAACTGCACGCCGCCGATGTCGAAGTTCTTCACCCCGGCACCCTGGCCGTCGTGGTTCATCCAGAAGTAGTCGTTGATGCCCTGCTGCGGACGCTGGTGGAAGTCACGCCCGGCCCAGAAATAGGCGTTCGGGTTGGAGGCCACAATGTTGGTCACCCCCGCGTAGGCCTTTTTCAGGTTAACTTCGTCGCCCCAGTGGTCGATCATCACGTTGATGTCCCAGATCGCGCCGTTGTCGCCCTTGAAGGCTTTGGAGAGCTGGAATTCGCCGCCGTTGCCTTCGTTACCCAGACGACCAATCGCCGAGCCGCCGTTATAGGAGCCATCGACCGCGACATATTTCTGATCGCCCGCCTGGAAGTGCGCGCCGTAGCGGGCATAGCCGGTAAATTTCACGCCAAACGGAATCGCCAGATCCGGGGACTGCGCGGCGCTTTGCGGTTCGGTCACCACGTCCACTTTTTTCGCCACCGCGGCGTCCATTTTTGCCTGGCGATCGGCCAGGGCTTTATCCACCGCTTTAGCCACAATGGCGTCAATTTGCTCCTGCGTAAAATCTTGTGCGAGGACAGAAATTGGGCAAAGCGCGGCGATAACCGCCATTGTTAATGGAAGTTTTTTAATAATATTCATTGTCATCTCTATTAATTTACATTTTATTCAGACAATAACCAGCCCGTTCCGATTTGACAGAATATGTCGCTATCATCAGAAGAAGTTGATTTATATTTTTAGTGGTACAGAGGGTTTAATTTAACGTAACGGTATCTCCCTTTATTATCTCTGGTAGAGATGAATAATCTCTTCGGACAATTCACGGGCTAACAGTGAATTCATTAAATGATCCTGGGCGTGCACCATAATTAAGGTCATCGGCTGGCGGGCTTCGCCCGCGTCCTGTTCGATGAGTTTGGTCTGCATATGGTGCGCCTGGCGCGCGTAGCCATCGGCTTCGCGCAGCAGGCTTTTGGCTTCGTCGAGGTTGCCCTGCCGGGCCGCGTGCAGGGCTTCAAAGCACAGGCTACGCGACTGACCGGCGTTGACGATAATTTCCATTACGGCGTCTTCTAATGCGATCATCATTCATTACTCTTTATCAAAGCTGTTATTTAACGAGGTGGCGGCGAACCACTCCCCGCTTTTCTTAATGGTGCGTTGCTGCGTGGTTAAATCCAGCTGGATAAATCCGTAGCGGTTTTTATACGCATTACACCATGACCAGTTATCAATAAATGTCCACATATGGTAGCCAAGGCAATTTGCGCCTTCACTAATACCTTTGTGAACCCATTTTAGGTGCTCGGAAATAAAGTCGATACGGTATTGATCGTTAATTTGGCCGTTTTCAATAAAACGCTGCTCGTTTTCGACGCCCATGCCGTTTTCAGAAATAAAACAGCGCGGGTTGCCGTAATTATCGCGCAGATTAACCAGAATATCGTAAATACCCGGCTCGTAAATTTCCCACCCGCGGTACGGGTTCATTTTGCGCCCTGGCATCTCGTAATTATCAAAGAACCACTCCGGCATAAACGGCGCCTGAGGATTCACCGCGCTGTCGCGACACTTCACGCGGCGCGGCTGATAGTAGTTGATGCCGAGCAGGTCGATAGTCCCTTCGGCAATCAGCGCGCTGTCTTCGGGCTGACAGGCAGGCAGCTGATCGTAGGCTTTCAGGAGTGCTACCAGATCCGCCGGATACTCTCCGCGCAGTACCGGGTCGAGGAAGCTGCGGTTGAACATCAGATCCGCATAATGTGCGGCTTTACGATCCTGTGGACTTTGCGAGCGCGGGTAGGACGGCGTCAAATTCAGCACGATGCCGATCTCCCCCGCATGATGCCCGGCGCGGAAGGCGCGAACCGCCTGAGCATGGGCCAGCACCGTGTGATACGCCACGGTCGCCGCACGGCGGAAATCGACCACGTTCGGATAATGGAAGTCATACAAATACCCGCCTTCCACCGGGACGATCGGCTCGTTAAAGGTAAACCAGTGCAGGACGCGATCGCCAAACAGCTCAAAGCAGATCTGCGCGTAGCGGCTGTACGCAGCCACGACGTCACGGTTTTCCCAGCCGCCGATCTCCTGCATCGCCATCGGCATGTCGAAGTGGAACAAGGTGATAAACGGCGTAATACCCTGCTCAAGCAGTTCGTCGAATACCTGATTGTAAAACTCCACCGCCTGCGGATTCACTTCACCGACACCGTCGGGGATCAGGCGCGCCCAGCTAATCGAGGTACGAAAGCTGTTATGGTTCAGCTGTTTCAGCAGCTGAATGTCCGCTTTCCAGTTGTGATAAAAGGTTGAGGTATCCTGCGGCCCCACGCCCTGATGGAAACGGTTTGGCTGATTGGCGAACCAGTGATCCCAGGTGGTCAATCCTTTGCCGCCGCCCAGGCTTTCCCCTTCGGTTTGCAGCGCGGAGCTGGCGCTGCCCCACCAAAAGTGTTCGGGAAATGAATATTTCATAATGCGTCCTCTTTGACGTTATTAACGTACAGCTTCAGCAGAACCGACGGTTGCCTGAGCTTTTTGCTCTTCGGTTTTCATTAACGAGCGCTCATAGGCACGCAGGAACGGCAAATACATGACTGCCGACATCACCATACAAATCACGCACATCACCACCGGGCTGAACGCCCAGTTCGCCGCCCATGACGCGCCAATCGGAGCCGGAGTGGTCCACGGTGTCAGGGAAACCACCTGCGCCAGCCAGCCGAGTCGGGTTGCAGCGTAGGCCAGGCAGGCATTTACCAGCGGCACGAACACAAACGGGATAAACAGCATCGGGTTCATGATGATCGGCGCGCCGAACAGAATGGGTTCGTTGATGTTAAAGAAGCTCGGCACCACGCCCATCTTGCCGATGGTACGCAGATGCGCCACGCGGCTACGCAGCAGCAGGAAGGCCAGCGGTAAGGTTGAGCCAACGCCGCCGATCAGCAGGTAGTGATCCCAAAAACCTTGCAGATAGACGTGTGGGAGCGCCGCGCCAGCGGCCAGCGCCGCCTGGTTTGCCGACAGGTTCGCCATCCAGAACGGGTTCATGATGCCGGTGACAATCAGCGAACCGTGGATGCCCGCGAACCAGAAGATCTGGCATAGCAGCACGGAGAGCAGAATCGCCGGCAGGGAGTCAGAGGCGGAAACCAGCGGCTCCAGCAGGTGCATAATCGCCTGCGGAAGAATCATCCCGGTTTGCGCTTCAATAAACAGGTTCAACGGATGCAGCGTGCCAATCACCACTAGCACCGGAATCAAAATCTCAAAGGAACGCGCCACGCCAGTCGGCACTTCTTTCGGCAGGCGAATGGTGACTTTTTTCTCCTTCAGCCACGCGTAAACGCGGGTGGAGTAGATGGCGGTAATCAGCGCGGTGAAAATCCCCTGGCCCGACAGATATTGGGTGGAGATTTTGCCGTCGGCATAAGGGGCGGCCACCAGCAGAAACGCCATAAACGCCAGCAGGCCGGACATCACCGGATCGAGATTAAACTGGCGGCCCAGGCTCGCACCGATACCCACCGAGATAAAGAAGGTCATCACGCCCATGCTGAGGTTAAACGGCAGCATCAGCTGTTCACGGTAAGTCTGGGAGAAATCCAGCCAGCCGCGGGCAAAACTGTTGGTGGTATCCGCCGAGAACGGCGGGAAAATGAACACCAGCATGAAGGAGCCGATTATCATAAACGGCAGCGCTGCAGTAAAACCGTCACGGATCGCAATCACGTACTTTTGCTGTCCGAGCTTCGCCGCCAGCGGGGTAATGGACTGCTCAATAACGGCAACCATTGATTGATATAACGAACTCATGAGAACACCTTCTTAGTGTGCCGCGTCGATGAGCGACAGAGCATAGTCCAGTACCTTATCACCACGCTGCATCCCGTAATCCATCATGTCGATGGCTTGTACCGGAATGCCCTGCGTAGCAGCCTTGTCTGCCAGTGTCTTTAACATGTATTTCACTTGCGGTCCGAGAAGAACGACCTGGTATTGCGGAAACTGCGTATCAAATTCGGAAACACCGTACGCATCTATCGTCACCGGTAAACCGCGTTCTTCTGCCACTTCAACCATTTTCCTCACCAGCAGGCTGGTGGACATCCCGGCAGAGCAGCACAGCATAATCTTGAACATCGACAACCATCCTCAAAGTGTAAAAAGTTATTGCGGGGATGATTGGATATCATATGGAAACCGGTTTCCATTTATAAAAGACAGAAGTGTGACACCCATCAATATCCAGTGGTTACGCGGCTAATTATCACGATGTGGGTCACGAAATTTGGCGTTTTGGACATCAAATGGAGTGGAAACGGAAAATCGGTTTCCATAGAAAACGGAAACGGATATACTGCGGATTGGCTATAATGTGAGCCGAAGCGGTAATGGGAATTACAGGGCTGCGTGAGTCCTGTCAGGGGAATATGATGTCTACAATCAACGATGTATCACGTCTGGCCGGGGTGTCCAAAGCCACGGTGTCACGGGTGTTGAGCGGGTCGCGCGGCGTGAAGGAAGCCAGCCGTGAGGCCGTACTGAAAGCGGTGGATGAGCTGAATTATCGGCCCAACGTCATTGCGCAGTCGCTGCTGAGTCAGTCTACGGGGTGTATCGGCGTGATTTGCGCGCAGGATAATATCAACCAGACCACCGGATATCTTTACGCGCTGGAAAAACAGCTCAGCCAGCATCAAAAACACCTGCTGCTGCGCTTCGCCAATACCAAAAGTGAAGTGCTCAACGCACTCGATGAACTCTCCTGCGGACTCTGCGACGACATCCTGATTATCGGGGCGCGTTTCCCGCTGCATATCGATCAGGAAAACGTCATCCTGGTGGACTGCATGGAGTCCGATAATCCCAACAGTATCCAGTTTGACCACGCCTTTGCTGCCGAAACCGCCTGTAATTATCTCACCAGCCAGGGCCGTCGGCAGATTGCCTTAATTCAGCCGCAGGGCAGCGGCTTCGCCGATCAGGTGCTGCTTGGCTACAAACACGCGCTCGAGAAAAACTTCCTGCCGTTTAACCGCAATCTGGTGTTTATGGATGCCACCTCGTCATCTGTGGCATTGCAGGAACTGCTGAACAACGCGACCACCTTGAATTTCAATGCGTTGCTGGTGGCGGATGAGCAAGAAGCACAGCGCGTGATCCCGCAGTTGCAGGCGTTTAACAAATCGGTGCCGGAAGACATCATGGTCTTTAGTCTCGCCGGATCGCTGCATCTTCCGGGGATTCCGACCATTCCGGCTATCGAATATTCAATGGATGCAATGGCGGCGCGGATTGTGGCGTGGCTGAATGAAAAAACGCAGATACTCGGTTCTTACGTGTTGCGCGGCGATTTGATTATCCCGGATATGCGTAAACGCTAATAAAAAAGCGTGAAGCTCGCTTCACGCTCAGTAATCTTCCATGCAATCCACTTTACCCACCGCTTCCCAGTAGTTGTCCAGGTTATCGCGCTCCGTCGCCAGTATCGCGTTTTTTATCAGCAATTTATTGGCCTCGGAGGACATGATCATTGCCTGCCACTCTTTGTCGGATTGTTTGCCCTGAGGTGAACACACTTTCTTGATATCTTTCATCACCGACTGGCGGATTTTTTCCGTTTTAACCGGATCCTGTGTCTCCTTCGCGTGGACGAAGGCGGCGAAAAGCAAACAGATAACCAGACAAAAAAGATGAGCAGCTTTCATAGAAACCCCCGGAAAAAAACACGCATTGTCTTTTGAAATATATCGTTACATTCATCAAAGCGATTCAAGCCGAAAGTATGATTCTGAACAGACACAGGTATGAGACGTTTTAAGCGTAGCTGGAGTTTTTGCCGGACATCAGCGCCCGGCAAAAAGATTTATTGAATGCCGCCGCCGAGCGATTGCCACAGCGTGACGCGGTTGGTGAAGTCGGTTTGTTGCAGGGAAATCAGCGATTCTTGTGCCGACCACAGCGACCGCTGCGCGGTGAGTACCGTCAGATAATCACCCGCACCGGCCTGATAGCTGCGCGTGGCCACATCCAGCGTTTTTTGTTCCGCCGCCACGTATTCCCGCTGGGCATCCAGCTGCTCATTGAGCGTTTCCCGACGCGCCAGCGCATCAGCGACATCTTTAAACGCGCTCTGAATGGTTTTCTCGTAGGTGGCGATCAGCCCTTTTTTTTCCGCTTCGGCATAGCGCAGCTGCGCCAGATTGTTGCCGCCGCTGAATAACGGCAGCGTGATGGACGGCGCGAACGACCACACTTTCAGGCCGTGGCTAAACAGCGACGACAGAGAATCGCTGCCGACACCGGCGCTGGCGGTCAGGGAAATCGTCGGGAAGAAATTCGCCCGTGCCGCGCCGATACTGGCATTGGCGCTCAGCAGATTGTGCTCGGCTTCCTGAATATCCGGGCGGCGCAACAGTGCGCTGGAGCTAACGCCCGCCGGAATCAGGGTGATGGCGTTGTCGCTCAGGCTCTCCAGCGTGCCGGGTAGTAAATTATCCGGCACCGTGCCGCCCGCCAGCAGATTCAGCGCATTTTTGTCCTGCATCACCAGCGTCTGATAACTCGCCACGCTGGCCCGTGCCTGCTGATACACCGCCATCGCCGCGCTGACGTCCGTTGCCGCTGCCACGCCCACCTCCTGCTGACGTTTGACGATTTTCAGCGAGTTCGCTGCGCTTTCCAGGGTGGATTTCGACAGCGCAAGATTGCTGTTATCCGCTGCCAGCGTTAGCCACGCGGTGGTCAGCTCGCCGATCATCGTCAGGCGCGTATTCTGGGCGGTGAACTCGCTGGCAAGCCAGGTTTCACGCGCCGCGCGCGACAGGCTTTGATTGCGGCCAAACAGATCCAACTCAAAGCTCGATACCGCGCCGTTGGCCTCGTCGCTGGTGGCGACCCCGCTCGCCAGCGTGCGGCTGCGGGTGTGGCTCAGTTCGGCATCGACCGTCGGGAACAGGGACGAGCGCGTTTCACCATACAGGGCGCGGGCGGCGTCGATATCGGTAATCGCTTTTTGCACGTCGCGGTTGCTGGAAAGCGCCATCGTCACCACCCCTTTCAGCCGGGCGTCGTTCATCACATTCTGCCACTGGCTCACGACCGCGCTGGCTTCGCCGTGGCTGCCCGGCAGCGTCGCCGGGATGGGGGAATCGGGGCGATGGTAGCTGGGGTCCAGCGACACACAGCCTGCGCTCATCAGGGCTAACACTAAAACAGACACACGAAACATGATTACCTCCGGTTTGCGTGCTGACCGGAGAACAACCGCTTCACCAGTACAAAGAATAAGGGAACAAAGAAAATCGCCAGCAGCGTGGCGGCAAGGGTGCCGCCGATGATGCCGGTGCCGATTGCCACGCGGCTGTTGGCGCCGGCCCCGGTGGCGACCGCCAGCGGCGTCACACCGGCGATAAAGGCCAGCGAGGTCATGATGATCGGGCGCAAGCGGGTCTGGGCGGCGCGCAGGGCGGCGCGTGTAAGGGAGTACCCTTCCGCTACTTTGGCTTCGGCAAACTCAACGATCAGAATGGCGTTTTTCGACGACAGGCCGATGGTGGTCAGGAGCGCCACCTGGAAATAGACGTCGTTGTTCAGGCCGCGCATCGTGGCGGCCAGCGCCGCGCCCAGCACACCGAGCGGGATAACCATGATCACCGAAATCGGCACCGACCAGCTCTCGTACAGTGCTGCCAGGCACAAGAACACCACCAGAATCGACAGGGCGTACAGACTCATCGCCTGGCCGCTGGCCAGTTTTTCCTGCAATGACAGACCGCTCCATGCCCAGGTGGTGCCCGCCGGGAGTTTGTTCGCCAGCTGTTCCATCGTGGTCATCGCGCTGCCTGAACTGGACCCGCTGGCGTTCTCACCCTGAATCTCGTACGCCGCCGAGCCGTTGTAACGCACCAGGCTTTCCGGGCCGTATTCCCAGCGGGTGGTAGCGAAGGCGGAGAACGGCGTCATGCTGTCGTCGCTCCCGCGCACGAACCATTTGTTGAGATCCGACGGCGCGGCGCGGTAATCGCTATCGCCCTGGATGTAGACTTTTTTGACGCGACCGCGATCGATAAAGTCGTTCACGTAAGTTCCGCCCCAGGCGCTGGAGAGGGTGCTGGTGACGTCGCTCAGGGCGAGGCCCAACGAGACGGCTTTGTTGTTGTCGATATCGACCTGTAACTGCGGCATTTGCGGCAGATCGTTGGCACGTACCGCCTGCAGGGAGGCGTCTTTATTCGCCTCGCCAATCAGCTGGTTACGCATTGCCAGCAAGGTATCGCGATCCGTATTGCCGGTCGCCATCAGCTCAAAGGTAAAGCCGTTGCTCTGACCAAGACCGTCGACGGACGGCGGGGTCATGGCGAACACGGTGGCATCGCGAATGCCGCCCAACTCTTTGCTGGCGCGCAGGGCGATCGCCTGAGCGGTGTTTTCGCTCCCCTTACGTTCGGACCAGTTTTTCAGCGACACAAACGCCATCCCGGCGTTCTGGCCGCTGCCGCTGAAGCTAAAGCCTTCGACGGTGAAGATCACGTTGGTGTTGTCTTTCTCTTTGCTGAGGAACCAGTCGGTGACCTGACGGCTCACCTCGGCGGTGCGCACGGCGGTGGCACCGGCGGGCAGGGTGTACTGCACCATGATTTCGCCCTGATCTTCCGTCGGCAGGAAGCTGCCCGGCAGTTTCCACATCGTCAGGGCCATCGCGCCGCACAGGACCGCGAAGATCGCCATCACGCTGCCGGAGCGGCGTAACACCCGCAGGACTTTGTGTTGGTAGCCCTTTTCCGTTTTGCTGTAAAAGCGGTTAAACGCACCGAAAAAGCCTTTCTTGTGCGGCGGCGTGTGGCTCAGTACCGTCCCGCACAGAGCCGGGGTGAGGGTCAGGGCGACGACTACCGAGAGGATCATCGCCGAGATAATGGTCACGGAGAACTGGCGGTAAATCACCCCTGTCGAGCCGCCGAAAAATGCCATCGGCAGGAACACCGCTGACAGTACCAGGGCAATCGCCACCAGTGCGCCGGAGATCTCGCCCATCGATTTTTCGGTCGCTTCGCGGGCGGGCAGCCCTTCGTCGCGCATGATGCGCTCGACGTTTTCCACCACCACGATGGCGTCATCGACCAATAGACCAATCGCCAGCACCATCGCAAACAGCGTCAGGGTGTTGATGGAATACCCGAACAGGGCCAGCACGCCAAAGGTGCCGAGCAACACCACTGGCACCGCCAGGGCGGGGATCAGCGTGGCGCGGACGTTTTGCAGGAACAGATACATCACCACCACCACCAGAATGATGGCTTCGAACAGGGTCTGAATCACATCCTCGACGGAGATTTTGATGAACTCGGTGCTGTCTTTCGGGTAGGCAACGTCATAGCCTTCCGGCATCGCGCGTTTAAATTCAGCGATTTTCTCTTTCACCGCCGTCGCCGTACTGAGCGCGTTAGCACCAGGCGAGAGCATCACCGCCACGCCCGCCGCCGGATGGCCGTTCAGTTTGGCTGTCGCCGTGTAATCTTCGCTGCCCATCTCGACGCGCGCGACGTCACTCATGCGCACCACCGAGCCGTTCGACTGGCTTTTGATGATGATATTTTTGAACTGATCGACGGTTTGCAGGCGCGACTGAGCGCGGACGGTGGCCGTCAGCTGCTGCGCATTCGACGACGGCAGTGCGCCAATTTTCCCGGCGGAGACCTGCACGTTCTGCGCTTCAATCGCGCTCTGCACGTCGGACGGCATCAGCGCGTACGAAGCCAGCTTCGCCGGATCGAGCCAGATGCGCATCGCGTATTCCGCGCCGAACACCTGCAAACTGCCCACGCCTTCGACGCGCGCCAGCGGGTCCTGGACGTTACTCACCAGCCAGTCGGCGATGTCCGAGCTGCTGGCCTTGTCGGTTTTGTCGTACACGCCCATGATCAGCAGGAAGTTGCTCTGGGATTTCACCACCGTAATGCCCGACTGCTGCACTTCGCTCGGCAGGCGCGATTCGGCCTGCTGCACTTTGTTCTGCACCTGTACCTGAGCGGTATCCGGATCAGTGCCCTGTTCGAAGGTAACGTTGATGCTCACAGAGCCGGCGGAGCTGCTGGTGGAGGTGAAATAGAGCAGGTTATCCAGGCCGGTCAGCTGCTGTTCGATCACCTGAGTGACGCTGTTTTCCAGCGTCTGGGCGGACGCGCCCGTATAGGTGGCGGAGATTTTGACCGACGGCGGTGCCACGTCCGGATACTGCGCCACCGGCAGAGTGCGGATCGCCAGCATCCCGGCGAGCATAATCAGAATGGCGATCACCCACGCAAACACCGGGCGACGCACGAAGAAACGGGAAAACATCAGGCGTCTCCTCCGTCGGTTTTGACCGCTTCGGCTTTCACTTCCTGGCCGGTGGTCACCTTCCCTGAGCCCTCGACGATCAGCTTATCGCCCGCGTTCAGCCCGCTCAGCACCAGCCATTTGTCGCCGTAGGTGTCGCCGGTTTGCAGCGTGCGCTGCTCGACTTTGTTGCTGGCGTTCACTACCAGCGCGGTGGCGTTGCCTTTGGCGTCGCGGGTGATGCCCTGCTGAGGGGCCAGAATTGCGTCGTCCATGATGCCTTCATCCACTTTGGCGCGAACGAACATGCCGGGCAGGAGCTGCTGTTTTGGATTGGGGAACACCGCGCGCAGGGTCACGGAGCCGGTGGACTCATCCACAGCGACTTCCGTCAGCGCCAGACGGCCCTTTTCACTGTAGGTACTGCCGTCTTCGAGGATCAGTGACGCGCTCAGGGTATCGCTGTTAGTCGACAAAGTTTGCTTGCGTAATCGCAGCAGATCGGCGCTGGAACGGGTGAGATCGACGTACATAGTGTCTAACCCGCGAATGGTCGCCAGCGCCGTATCCTGCTGAGCGGTGACCAGCGCACCCGGGGTGACGGACGATATCCCGATGCGACCGCTAATCGGCGCGGTGACGGTGGTCCAGTTCAGGCTGATACGCGCGCTCTCCAGAGCGGCTTTTTTGGACTCGACGCTGGCTTTGTCCTGTGCACAGGTGGCCTGCGCATCTTCCGCATCCTGACGCGATACGCCGTCGTCCTTCACCAGTTGAGCATAGCGCTGGGCCTTCTGGCAGTCGGCCTGCACCAGCGACTGGGCCTGTTTCAGCGCGGCGGCGGCTTCGTCGTAGCTGGCCTTAAAGCTGGACGGATCGATCTGATACAGCGCCTGTCCGGCTTTGACCGTATCGCCTTCGTTAAACAGCCGTTTTTGAATGATGCCGCCGACTTGCGGACGCACTTCCGCACTCAGTGCAGCGCTGGTGCGCCCGGTTAACTCACTGACCACCGGAACGGGCTGGCTCATGAGCGTGACGATCCCCACTTCCGGGAGTGGGCCTGCTGGTGCGGATATTTGTGCATTATCACAACCGGTCAGGAGAAATAATGCCGCGATGGAGGTTGTTCTGATTTTCATACTTTTTCCAGGGTGAACGATGCCTGTCCCGTTAATCGCTTAACGAGATGAAATTTTTTTAAGGCACAGGGATGCCGCATCTCCGCGACTCGCGGAAATGAAAAAACGGGAAATGGCTATTTCCCGATGTTTAATTCAGATTTAATTAATTCACAATGAGAAGCATATTGAGTATTTCCCGATAAATTTTCTCTAATTCAGATGCTGACACTTTTTGTGGGGTTAACCGACGATAGATGGAGCCTTCCATCATCACGGCGGTAATTTCTACGCAGCAGCGGATGCGTTCTTCGCTCAGGTGCGGGCACTGCTTTTTCAGGTGCTCGCAGGCGTTGGCAAACATGCGCGCGTCGGCTTCGACCAGCATCCCCGCCACCAGCGGGTTGCGGGTGGCTTCGGCAGACATCTCCAGCATCAGCGCATCGTCGTCTTCGCTCAGGGTCTGGCGCCAGGCGAGGATCTGCGGCATACGGTCGGTCTGGGTTTTGCCTTCCATCTCCGCGATACGGTAGTCGATGATGCGGCGGATCATCTCTTCGATGATGGCGTCTTTGTTGCTGAAATAGCGGTAGATCTGCCCGACGCTGAGCTTCGCCTCGCTGGCGATTTGCGACATGCTGGCACCGTGAAACCCGCTCGCGCGGAAACAGCGCCGCGCCGCGGTGATGATCTCGTCCTGCCGCTGTTTCTGCCGTTCTTCTAGCTTTGTGCTCATCGTTTTTCCACCGCGCCGAGAGTGAGAATGATCGTTCTCATTTTTAGTCATTATACGTTTCAGGAAGGTATTGGAAAGCGCTTTTTTTATTAACATCTTGAAAGGATATTTCCAGAATGAAATAAAGGAGAGAATAAGGAGTTTTTATGAAGATAAAGCTGTGAGATAGTCAAATTGCGCTGAAAATAAGGAGAACAAAATGCAATTGAGCGTCACTAATAACATCACCGAAGAAGATAAAGCAGAGCTTTTGAATGGGCTGAGATCCCATAATCGACAGTTTATTGATTTTTCCACGGTCGGTGGCGATATCGCTGTTTATGCACGTGACGATAATGGCGTGATGACGGGCGGGTTGATCGGCAACCGTAAAGGGGAATGGCTGAACATCGACTATTTGTGGGTTAATAGCGATGTGCGGGGTTGCGGATTGGGCGGCAAGCTGATGAGCGCCGCCGAAAAACAGGCCAGACAGCAAGGGTGCCTGCACGCGCTGGTGGATACGTTCAGTTTCCAGGCGCGGCCCTTTTATGAAAAGCAGGGCTATCAGCTGCAAATGACGCTGGAGGATTTTCCCCTCAAAGGTATGCAGCGGCATTATCTGGCGAAAAAACTGTAACCCCTGATGCCCGGTGGCGCTGCGCTTACCGGGCCTACAATGTCGTCAGCACGCACATATAACTTTTCCTTCTGGTTGATTCTTTTCGGTTTTTAGCGTACCGCTTCGTTGTCGATATAGTCGTTTAAACGTTTATCAAAAGGATCTGTCTCGTGAAACTCTCTTTACCTCGATTTGGTGCATTAGTTCTTTCCGGCCTGCTGTTGGCAGGCTGTGACCAGGGCGGCAGCGATGCCAAACACATTAAAGTCGGCGTGATTAACGGCGCTGAACAGGATGTGGCGGAAGTCGCCAAAAAAGTGGCGAAAGAGAAATACGGTCTGGATGTCGAACTGGTCGGTTTTAGCGGCTCGCTGCTGCCTAACGATGCGACCAACCACGGCGAACTGGATGCAAATGTGTTCCAGCATCGCCCGTTCCTGGCGGAAGATAACAAAGCGCATGGCTATAAATTAGTGGCGGTCGCTAACACCTTTGTTTTCCCGATGGCGGGATATTCGCGCAAGGTCAAAGCCGTTTCCGAACTGAAGGATGGCGCAACCATTGCCATTCCTAACGATCCGACCAACCTCGGGCGTGCGCTGTTGCTGCTGCAAAAAGAGAAGCTGATTACGCTTAAACCGGACGTCGGCCTGCTGCCAACGGCGCTCGACATTACCGCTAACCCCAAAAAACTGAACATCATGGAGCTGGAAGGTGCGCAGCTGCCGCGCGTACTGGACGACCCTAAAGTGGACGTGGCGATTATCAGCACCACCTATTTGCAGCAAACCGGGCTGTCACCGGTGCATGACGGGGTGTTTATCGAAGATAAAAACTCGCCTTACGTGAATATCGTGGTGACCCGCGAAGACAACAAAGACGCGGAAAACGTGAAGGAATTTATTCAGTCGTATCAATCGCCGGAAGTGGCGAAAGCGGCGGAAAAAATCTTTAACGGTGGGGCGGTGCCGGGCTGGTGATCCATAAGAAGGCCATTAACGATATTAATGGCCTTTTACATGGTCTAAGCCTTATTTATTGGTATTTTCGTGCGTATTCTGTTCGTACATATTTATTGATATAGCCATTCAACCCTGAACCCTGGATAGCAAGTTTTTTCATTTCCTCAACATGGTGTGGGCCAGGTTTGATGGAATTGTATAAATACTTCCATCCTTGAGGGAACTCAACAATAATTGAGTTTGCATCAATCTCAAAAGATTGAACGCCAGAGTCACCATGACGATTTGCGTAGTGCTGCATTTATAGTTACTCCTTTCTTAACAGGAGCGAATAAAACTAATACTAATAATCTCTAAATATTGTGATGCTGATCTTATAATTGTGGATGTCCATTTGCAATACTTTAATATATAAATCAAATGGATTGTTTTCTTTGGGGTAATATATTCTTTTTATCAAATATTGTTTAATAAAAATGAACACTTATATTTAACTAATCTATTGTGGTTAGGGTGAGAAATCCCGCCCTTGCCAGGCGGGATTTCTTCCTTCGTTCACACAGACTCAAGCGTCACTTTCGCCGCTACGCCCTGCAAAAGCGCCAAAACCTGCTGTTGCTCCTTTTCTGGCAAACAGGTGGTTGTTTTGGTCAGCACTTTCAATAAAGCGGATTCTTTTGGGAGCGTCGTAATCACCAGACACCCCGGCATCACCCGCACATCCAGCGGTGTGCCGGTGGTAAACCCGGCTTCTTCCATCCAGTGGCCGTTCAGGCGCAGGCTGGCGCTGCGGGTGTAGCGCCGGGTTCTCTCGGTCTTGCGATCGTAGTGGCGGGTGCTGACATAACTCACCGTCATACGCCGTACGCTTTTAGAAATTCCTTTTGTTTTCTTTTCAACCGCACGCACGCCAGATTTGCGTACCGCTTCGCGGTTTCTGGAAATATTGGCCAAAGTTTCAGAATCTGTTTTGGCAATAACTGGTTCTGGCTTAATATCGCTGTCAGCCATATTCAACTCCTGTTTAGTTGTTTGTGGTTAGCGGTATACAGGTGGTGAGACACCTTTATGCCGCGATCTTTTTTCTTCCTGCCCCCATTATACCGAACTGAATAAAAATACAGTGCCTCAATTACGGGTAAAATTAAAAAATGCGAGGCGGATTCAGGAAAATAAAAAACCATAAACAAAAAAAGACGACAGTGAGGTTTGTCGTCTAAAAGTGTGGCATATAAGGACCTTCGGGCCAGGGTCTCTCGTTTTAACTATGTTTTAAACTCTCAGGTAATCGCCAGCCGCAGCCCCAAATCCTGCGGGTACGGGTCGAAGTAGTTTTGCGTCAGAAGATAGTTGTCAGGATGCTCGGCCAGATAATGCTTGAGCAGCGTGAGCGGGGCGAGGATCGGCAACTGTCCGGCGCGGTAGTTGAGGATCACTTCGCGCAGCTCCAGGCGCTGACGGGCGTTGAGCTGTTCGCGGAAATAGCCCTGGATGTGCATCAGCACGTTGGTGTGGTTTTTACGTGAGGCGGGCTGCTTCATGATCGCCATCAGCTTGTCGCGGTAGGCGACAAAAAACGCCTCCAGATCCTGCCACTCGTGCATCGACGCCACGAACGGGCCGATTTCGCGGTACGCCGCCTGGTTATGGGCCAGCAGCTGCAGTTTGTAGCGGCTGTGATACGCCAGCAGGGCGCGGCGCGTCAGGCCTTTGGCGCGGATCGCGTTCAGCTCGTGCAGGGCAAAAATCCGCGCGATGAAGTTCTCGCGCAGGACCGGGTCGTGCAGCCGACCGTCTTCCTCCACCGGCAGCCACGGGTATTTTTCCTGCATCGCGGCAGTGAACGCCCCGCTTCCCTCCTTCTGGCCGGGATTGCCTACTTCGTCGTAAATCCTCACGCGTTCCATGCCGCAGCTCGGGGATTTGGCGCAGACGATAAAGCCGTCGTAACCGGCGATCCCCGGCAAATAGCCCGCAGCGAAATCGGCCATTTTATCGCTCACGTCTTCGTGCGGCGCGAAGGTAAAGCGCACGCGCATGTCGCCGTCGGGCGCTTTCACCAGACGCAGCGCCGGGCGCGGAACGGGCAAACCAATCGCCATTTCCGGGCAGACAGGTTTGAACGTCACCCACTGCGCCAGGGCATCCATTAAAAAGCCCATCCGTTTATGCCCGCCGTCAAACCGCACGGCTGAGCCCGTCAGACATCCGCTAATACCGAGCGTGGGTTTGGTGTTCATGGTGTTGCCCCCTTACTGTCTTTCCGGGTGAAGAAAAGCGTGACGGTGCCGACGTTGAAACCAAACTTCGTCATCGCGGTTTTATTGAAAAGATGCGTGTCGTCCTGCAAATACATCCAGTCGTCGAAGTGCAACAGCCAGGTTTTGCCGTCGGCTTTGACGTTCATGCTGTAGCGCCAGTTGAAGGCGTTTCCCGCCGCCTGGCCGGTCGCCACGCCCTCGATATCTCCCGCACGACCTTCATAGCGATCGGCGCTGACGCGCCGGATGTGCCACACGCGCTGCTGTTTCTCGCCATCGTCATACACAAACTGCTCGCTCAGGGTCAGGGTGTCGGCCTGCACTTCGCCGTTTAACGCCACGTGGAAGCGACGGATCTGCTTCCCGCTGCGGTCCTGCACCATGCCGAAGGCTTCGGTCTGGCCCTGAAAATAACGGAAGATATCGAGTTTTGGCGTTTTGCCCTGATACTCGCTGATATTTGTGCTGCAGCCCGCCAGCAGCATCAGCGCCGCCAGACTTACCGCCAGAAAACGTTTCATGGTTGCCTCCCGACCAGCAGGTGGAAAAAGAGGATCAGCACCAGCCATCCCATCGCCATCCAGCTCAGGACGATGAAGGCCGGGGCCTGAAAGACGATTGCATCCAGACGCTCGCCGAGAAAATAGGCCACCGGGCCACCTGCGGTACCCATCAGCACCAGCAGCCAGCGCGGCAGAGCGGTGGTGGTGGTGAGCTGGGTCCAGACGCAGGCAAACATCAGCCACAGGGCCATCATCCACAGTGGCAAAATCCCTTCGCCGTTAAAACGCAGGAGCCCGGTTAGCGACCAGAGCGTATCCAGAGAACTCCCCGCGACCGCCAGCAGAATGGCGTACAGTCGCTGGATTGGTTTCAACATCAGGCAGGCCAGCAGCGCCAGCGCAAGCCACACCATCACCCCGCGTTCGCGAAAGAAAACCACCATCGTCCAGTAAAAATCGAACGCGATGGCGAGGATGAAGACCTGCACGTGGCGGTTCATACGCGCTCTGCCGTCAACTGCACCACGCTGATGGTGCGGGCGTTGAACCCCGCTTCGCAGTACCCCAGGTAGTAGAGCCACATGCGACGGAAGCGTTCGTCGAAGCCGAGTTTTTCAATATCCTGCCAGGCGTGGAGGAAGCGCGTGCGCCAGTGCGTCAGGGTGCGCGCGTAGTCCGGGCCCATGTCGAACAGGTTGCGCACCACGAAATCCGTGTGGCGCGTCATGAGATCGCTCATCGCCGTGATGCTCGGCAAAAAGCCGCCGGGGAAGATGTAGCGCTGGATAAAATCGACGCTTTTGCTGTAGCTGCGGTAGCGCTGGTCCTGAATGGTGATCGCCTGAATCGCCATTTTGCCGCCGGGGCGCAGCCGCGCCTGGCAGGTGCGAAAGAATTCCGGCAAGAAGGTTTTGCCGACCGCTTCGATCATCTCCACCGACACCAGCTTGTCGTATTCCCCGGTTAAGTCGCGGTAATCGCAGAGCAAAACCTGAACCTTGTCCTGCAACCCGGCGCGGGCAATTCTTTCCTGCGCCCAGCAAAACTGCTCGTAGGACAGCGTGGTGGTGGTGACCCGACAGCCATAGTGGCGGGCGGCAAATTCGGCCATCGCGCCCCAGCCGGTGCCAATTTCCAGCAGGTGATCGTCCGGCGTCAGCGCCAGCTGTTCGCAGAGCCGCGCCATTTTGGCCTGCTGCGCGGTCGTCAAATCCTGATCGGGCGAGGCAAACAGGGCGCTGGAGTAAAGCAGCTCTTCGTCGAGGAACTGGGCGTAAAAGGTGTTGCCCAGATCGTAATGGGCGGCAATATTTTCCCGCGCCTGCTGGCGGTGGTTGCGCCGCGTCCAGTGGCGTAGCCGTTCGACAGGCCTGCCCAGCAGCCGAAATCCGCTCTCCAGACGTCCCAGCGTTTTGCCGTTGAGGGCCAGAATGTGCAGTAGTGTGGTGAGCTGAGTTGTCTCCCATTCACCGTCCATCCAGGCTTCGGCGGCGGCAAGACTCCCGCCGGTCAGCAGGCGTCGGTAAAGCGTCGAGGAGAGGACGTCCACCTCGGCGTGCAGGGCCGCACTGGTATCGCCAAAATGGAACGTTTGGTTACCCTCGTGCACGGTCAGCGACCCCTGTTGCAAATCTCCCAGCAGGCGGAACAGTAGCCAACGGGCCAGACGTGCGTGGCGCGGGCATTCTGGCTCAAGTGCATAAACAGGATCGGTCATGAGCGTTCACTCCTGCTGGCGGGATGGGGATGGACGGGCACGCGTTTAAGCCACAAAAGCAGCGCCTGCCAGTAAATCGCGAGGACGGTTTTGAGCGTCATCAGCGGGATGCGCCACAGCAGCGAACGCAGCGCGGAGCGGGTCAGGGGCTGACGGGCCAGCATCAGCGTGGCATCAAACACTTTGGTTTCCTGATGCGTTTCAATGTGCATGTGCAAGGTTTTTGCCGGGCAGTTGAAGCGCCAGTGGTAGACCATATCCATCGGATTAAACGGTGAAACGTGGAAGGCTTTTGCCATTGGGCGCGCTTCCTGGCCGTTCACCGCGTAGTAATGCCGCTCGTTCCACGGCGTGTTGCGCACTTCAGCGAGCACCCAGCGCAGCACGTCCTGGCGGTCGAAGCAGTAGTAAAAATTGACCGGATTAAAATGGATGCCGAAATAGCGCAGCTGGGTCAGGAGCATCACCCGCCCGTCGGGGCGTTCGCCGGTCAGCGTCTCCAGCCTGGCGAGAGCCTGCGCTTTGAGCGGCTCGCCCAGCGGATAATCGCGGTCGTAAAACGACGCTGCGGCAAAGCGGTTGCGGCGAATACCCAGCGACGGCAGGATCGCCAGCTCGTCGAGATCGAGCCACGCCATAAACAGGCTGTAGCGGAAATGGTGTGGCCGGGGCAGCAGGCGGCGATGGCGCAGCACGCCCTGATAGAGGCAACTGTTCATGTTCCCGCCCTCGCGATCCCCGCCACCACGTCGAGCGCGCTGCGCACGCCATCTTCGTGAAAACCGTTGTACCAGTAAGCGCCGCAGAACCAGCTTCGCTGCTGGCCGTTGATCTCGGCGCGACGCGACTGGGCGCGCCAGCTTTTGGGATTAAACAGCGGATGTTCATACACAAAGCGCTGCCAGACATCGCGCTCGTCGATGGGGGCATCCGGATTGAGGGTGACGCAGAACAGCGGCGCGCCCTCTGGCAGACTCTGCAAAATATTCATGCTGTAGGTGACGCAGGCGCTGTTTCGTTCCTGGTCGCTCAGGCGATAGTTCCAGCTTGCCCAGGCGCGCTCGCGTACCGGCAGCCAGCGGCGGTCGCTGTGCAGCACCACCTCGTTACGCTGCCAGCCGATGTCCCCGAGGATCTGCTTTTCCGCAAGGCTTGGGTTATTGAGCAGCGCCAGCGCCTGCCCGGAATGACAGGCGAAAATGACCTGATCGAAGCTGTGAGTTCCGTCGGCTAGTTCAATGTCCACGCGGTGGGGGTGGCGGATCACCTTCT
Source organism: Lelliottia jeotgali (assembly GCA_002271215.1). Classification (NCBI taxonomy): domain Bacteria; kingdom Pseudomonadati; phylum Pseudomonadota; class Gammaproteobacteria; order Enterobacterales; family Enterobacteriaceae; genus Lelliottia; species Lelliottia jeotgali. The sequence goes on from CP018628.1 coordinate 61,266, forward strand.
GCACCGGCGCATTCGTGCGCAGCGTCAGGCGGTTGCCTAACTGCGTGACGATTGCCCGGACATATTCGCGCGATCCGCCGGGCACCACGTACCACTGGGGACGATGGGTGATGTCCAGCAGCCCGTGATTCTCGAAAAAGCGTAAAAACAGCGCCAGCGGAAAACGGCGCATCTCCTGGAGCGAGGATGACCAGATGGCCGCGCCCATTGGCAGAATGTAGTGCCGGGCGAAGAACGGGCTAAAACGGTGCTGATCGAGGAAGGTTTGCAACGTGTGGTTATTACTGGAGCCTTCGCTCAGCGCCTGCTTCGCCAGTGTGTTAAAACGCACGATTGATCTGAGCAGCCGCCAGAACGTGGGGCTGACCAGATTACGCCGCTGGGCAAACAGGGTAGAAAGCGTGTGGCCGTTATATTCCAGCCCGCTTGCCGGGTTGTGCACGGAAAAGCTCATCTGCGTTTTTTGCCCGCAGAGGCCTAACTCGCTGAGCAGGCCCATAAAGCGCGGATAGGTGCGGTCGTTGTAGACGATGAACCCGGTGTCGATGGAATACTCTCCCGACGGCGTGGTGACATCGACCGTGGCGGTATGGCCGCCGACGGTAGGGGCCGCCTCGAACAGCGTCACCTGATGGTGCCCGGCCAGCCGCCAGGCGCAGGTCAGCCCGGCGATGCCGCTGCCGATGATGGCGATGTTCATGAGCGCACCATCCGGCGCAGCAGCGCGTTCTGCATAAACTGAGGCAGTGACGCCAGCAGGCGCAAAACCAGACTGAATCCGCTGGGGAAGGCGATGTGCGCTCGGCCTTTCGCCACGCCTTGGCGGATGGCGGCAACGGCCTGCTCGACGCTCACTTTCGCGGGCATCGGGAAATCATTTTTGCGCGTCAGGGGCGTGTCGACAAAGCCTGGGGAGACGACCGTCACGGCCACGCCTTTTGGCTCCCAGTCCAGACGCAAACTGTTGGCAAACCACGTCAGCGCCGCTTTGGACGCGCCGTATGCCTCCGCGCGCGGGAAGTGCAGCCAGTGCGCCATCGAGCTGACCAGCACCACGCGGCTGCCGGGAGCGAGCGTGTTCTGCAACGCAGCCAGACAATTTATCGGTCCGGCAAAATTGGCGCTCATCACCCGCGAGATCAGATCGACGTCGATCACCCCATGATCGAGATATTCGCAGGTTCCGGCGCACAACACGGCGAGATCCACGCGGCAATCGGCCAGCGCCTCGCGACAGGCCTGCGCGTCGGTCATGTCAAACTGACGCAGAGAGATCAGCGGGCTGTACTGGCGCAGGGCCTCAAGGCGGGCAGCATCCCTGCCGCAGGCAATGACGCGGCAGCCGTCATCCGCCCAGGACTTCGCCAGTCCCTCGCCAATCCCTGAGCTGGCGCCGGTGATGAGGACAGTCATCATGGGCGCACCCTCCTTTTCACACCGCGCACCGCCCAGCCGAGGACGGGCAGGTGTTCGTAAATCATCTCTCCGGCATCGTAATAATCCCGCTGACGTTTCACCGTGCCGTCCTGAATTTCCACCACGGAACAGCCTGGCAGCGCCAGCGTCTCGCCATCCGTCAAACGCGGATGCGACCAGTGCATGGTCCAGGTGAGGGCGAAACGGTCGCCGTCGATGAACGGCTTATCGATCGAGAAATGACATTTGTCGACGTTGGCCAGCAGATGGGTGAAGTAGCGCTGGATCGCGAACAACCCCTGATGCTCACCGAAGGGATCAATCAGCACCGCTTCAGGGTGATAGAGCGCAGGCAGCGCCGATGGCGGCTGGTTTTCCAGCCCGGCGTAGTAACTCATAAACCGATCGATGACGGCGCTCATTGATTCACCCTTACAGTGGACGATCCTGATGTAAAACCCATAACTAAAACTTGCACAAACGTGCGCATTTGTCCAAGTTTGATTCGAGTTTTTTTTTATTTATGATTTATTTCAGATGGATAGATTGAGTGTTTTTGTGCGGAAAAATGCGCTCCCGATAGCGGGGCGGGAGCGCAAGACGGGTCAGCTACCCTTGTAGGTGGAGTAGCCGTACTGGCTCAGCAGGAGTGGGATGTGCAGTTTTTCGTTGGTTTTGGTGACGGTGAACAGCACCGGGACCTCCGGGAAAAACGTGGCCATTTTCTGGCTCTGGAAGTAGTCGCCGGTTTTAAAGGTCACTTTATACACGCCGGGCTGCATATCCTGATCCTCTGGATACAGCGACTTAATGCGCCCGTCGTGGTCTGTTTTGCCGCTCGCTAACATGGCCCAGTTGCCCTGCTGCTGTTTTTCCAGTGTGACTGTGACATCTGGCGGTGGGGTGCCCGTTTGCTGGTTGAGAATATGCACGCTCAGGGTCCCCATCGGCGCGCTAAAGGCGAAAGGTGCAAAGGCGATGGAGGATAAAAGCAGCAGGCCGGAGATTTTATTCATGTTGTTTTCCTGTTTAGTGGTGAATACAGGAAACGTTAGCATTCTGGCGGCAGGAAAATATTCAATCTTTCGTGATAACTCGCGTAGGGAATATTGATTACAGGGTAATCATTTCCAGAGAAATAACCTGCTGCTGCCACTGCTCGACCTGTTTTTTACGCGCAGCAGTTAATTTACCGGTAGTGACAAGTAGCCATTTCCGATCCGGGAAAATCTCCGGTGCCAGCGTAGCAGGCGGTATAGGGAGCACGTCAATGCGATGACCTTGCCCGGTGCGTTTGAGCGCTTCGAGCCAGATTTCACACGGGTCGTTTAGATGCCAGCCGGTTAACAGATAATTATCGCCCGGTGCGCGTTTATCCCCTTCGAGGCAAAATGAGGTATAGGAAATAATAATTCCGTCGAGTATTTCACGCAGAGTCATTATTGCTGGAATATTCGCCGACACCTGACTTCGCAGCGGGCGCAATACTTCGGTGACTAATTCCGGGCGTGGCGATTCGCGGCCTGAATCGTAGATCAGCTGACGCAGGGATTCGATTTTGCCCTCTTTGAGGCGCTGTAACATGCTCTCTTGCAGAGTGAGCCAGTTATTGGTGCGGCGCGCGCCGGGCCGTGCCAGCAGCGGTTTAACCTGGCTGACGGGAACGCCTTTTTTCACCCAGTCGAGAATTTTCAGCGCTTCCTGCACGTCGGCATCGCTGTAAAGACGATGTCCGCCGTCGGTGCGAAGGGGTTTCAGCAAGCCATAGCGGCGCTGCCACGCCCGCAGCGTGGTGGCGGTGATGCCGCAAAGTCGGGCGAATTCGCCGATGGAGTAAGACATGGAGTGCGCCTGCTGAACAAGATGACTCTCAATATACTACGAATTTTGACTGTCAGGAGCACATGTGATTGAACGGTCCCGGCGGGCAGGGGCGCAGGATGGTGTGGATGCGCTCCTCTTTGAACGTATACATGCCGCCGGAGAACGGGTCGACGATGAACCAGCCCGGCACGCCGATGAAGATGATATTGCCAAAGGTGTACCAGTGGCTGAAGCGGTACTCCAGCGGCATCATCGTCGAGTAGTAACCCTCCTGTTTGAGCGTCAGCGTGTACTCCCGTTTGCCGAAATAGCTGCCGTCCGATTTCTTTAGCACCACGGATTGCGGCGTCTGACCGGTGGCGATCATATTGCCGTCGCGGTCGATAATCGCATAGTACGCAATCGGGTTGCTGTCGATATACACCGTCTCTTCGCTGCTGCCGACAAGGCTGGCACAACCCGTCAACAGCAATGGCAACAGCAGCTGCCAAACCTTTTTCATCATCCTGAACGCTCCCTTTCGTATACCTTTTCAAAGCGGCACAGGTGAGCAGAAAATTAAGGCATATCGTGCATTTTTCGTAGGGCAATGCCGTCCCGTTTGCATAGACTTCCGTTTAGGGTCGAACGGGGGGATGACGAGATGAAATGGCAATCTTTTCGCGGTGATGCACCGGCTGATATGACGATTTATAGCGCATCATTCCCCGATATTAGCGACCAATGGCCGATGAAAGACGATGTCAAGCGAGAGATCAATGCCCTCAATCAGGCCATGAAAGCTAACCCTGAACTGCTGCCCCCCCTGCTCGAAGAGGGCGAAAACGGCCTGCCGAGATTAATCCCGCAGCATCTCCATTCCGACCAGGCATACCGCACGCGGCCTGCAATGGCGGCCTGGCGTGCGCGGCTGGTGCCCTCCGCGCTGGCGCTGTTTGTGGTGCAAAATCCGCTGGAAGAGCGCCTGCCCGAAGGTACGCGGATGGACAGCGAAAGCCGCCAGTGGTTTATCCACGCCAACGATGCCATCGGCGTGCGATCCCGCGCGCAGGTGCTGGGCGCGCTGGTGGACAAATACATCCACAATGAGATTGAAAGCGACTGGATAAGCCTGGCGAGCGGCGCGGCGATCCCGGTGCTGGAGGCCCTGCGCACCGCGAAGCTGGACGGGCAGAAAGTGCATCTCTCGCTGGTGGACGACGACCCCGTCGCCCTGCGTTGGGCAGAAACGATGGCGGCGCAGGAGGGGCTAAACGTCGGGGAACAGCTGACGCTGCTCAAGCGGCATCTGGTGCATACCCTGATCCGCAGCGACGATTTAGTGCTGGAGCTGGGCGAACATCAGGCTGAACTGGTCGACGCGCTGGGAATTTTTGAATATTTCAACGACGTGGACGCGGTGATTTTCCTGCAACGCGCCCTGCGGCTGGTGAAGCCCGGCGGGGCGGTGATTGTGTCGAATATGCTCACAACCAGCCCGCAAATCGACTTCATTCTTCGCTGCATCGGCTGGGCGCACATCTTCCCGCGCTCGTTGCAGCAGTTGCAGGATATCCATATCGCGGCGGGTATACCGGCGGAGAACGTGACGGTGATAGTGCCGAAAGATGGGGTGTATGCGGTGATGGAGATTAGGGTTTAATCGGTTTTTTAGCTCGATCGGTCCCCTCTCCCTTGAGGGAGAGGGTTAGGGTGAGGGGGAGCGTGCGGCGATTAAGCTGTATATTTGCCCTGGTCCTTTGAGTCGATTTCACGTTAAAGCGTGCTGTGATTGCCGGGTGGCGCTTCGCTTACCCAGCCTACAAAATCAACAGTGCCTCGCTGTAACAAATTTGCACGTTCAGTCCCCTCTCCCCTTTGGGGTGTACGGTCCGGGGACATCATGAACACTTGTTCGGGGACATGGTAGACACTTACAACTAAGGCATACGAACCCGTTTATGGAGTCGCTTATGCCCTGGGATGCGAGAGATACCATGTCATTACGTACCGAGTTTGTTCTGTTCGCCTCGCAAGACGTGGCGAACATCCGTTCTCTTTGCCGTCATTTCGGCATTACCCCTGCCACTGGCTACAAGTGGCTCGCCCGCTGGTCTGAACACGGCGCTGCCGGCCTGGCTGACCGCTCCCGCGTGCCTCATCATTCTCCGAACCGCTCATCTGACGCCATCACTGACCTGCTGCGCCTGGCGCATGCCCGTCATGAACGCTGGGGCGCGCGCAAGATTAAGCGCTGGCTCGAAGACCAGGGACACAGGATGCCCGCTTTCAGCACTGTCCATAATCTGATGGCCCGTCACGGCCTGCTGCCGGGCACGACACCGGGCATTCCGGCCACTGGCCGCTTTGAGCATGACGCCCCCAACCGCCTCTGGCAGATGGATTTTAAGGGCCACTTTCCCTTTGGGGGCGGGCGCTGCCATCCACTGACCCTGCTCGACGACCACTCCCGTTTTTCCCTCTGTCTGGCGCACTGCGACGATGAGCGCCGGGAGACCGTGCAGTCACAGCTGATAAACGTGTTCAGGCACTACGGGTTGCCGGAGCGGATGACGATGGACAACGGGGCACCGTGGGGAGACACCACCGGAGTCTGGACGGCACTGGAGTTGTGGCTGATGCGCCAGGGTATCCGGGTGGGCCACTCGCGGCCTTATCACCCGCAGACGCAGGGCAAGCTGGAGCGTTTTCACCGCAGCCTGAAGGCGGAAGTCCTGCAGGGGAAGTGGTTTGCGGACAGGGGTGAGCTGCAGCGTGCCTTTGACCACTGGCGCAACGTCTATAACCTTGAACGGCCGCACACCTCGCTGGATATGGCAGTGCCCGCTTCGCGGTATCAGCCATCAGCGCGGCAGTACAACAGTCACGCTGAACTCCCGGAATACGACGAGGGCGTGATGGTCAGGAAAGTGGATATCAGCGGAAAGCTGAGCCTGAGAGGGGTAACGCTGAAGGCAGGAAAAGCGTTCAGGGGCGAATATGTGGGACTGAAGGAAGGGGCTGAAGATGGCTGTTATGAGGTGTGGTGGTACAGCACGAAAGTGGGGGTGATCGACCTGAAGAAAAAGTCGATCACCATGGGTAAAGGATGTTAAATAGTGTTCACCATGTCCCCGAACACCTGTCTACCATGTCCCCGGACCGTACATGGGGAGAGGGTTAGGGTGCGGGGAAACCCCGCACCGAACCTAATGCACCCCGACCAACGCCCCCTCAATCCCTTTCAGCTTCGCCTGAGCCTGCTTTAATTCGTCCAGCAGCCGCTGTTCCTGCTCGCTGTACGCCACCAGAACAATGCACCCGTCCATGACTTTGACCGTCAGCTGTTGCCCGGTTTCAAACCCCGCTGTGCGAAGCCACTTGCCCGAAAGCATGATGTTCGGTGTGGTTTTGTCATGAACATTTGGACGATACCCCACAATTATCGTGCGCTCGGTTCCGGTTGCGCCGGTGTCTGGGGTAGAATGCGAATCAGCCATAATCAACTCCTTGATAGTTGGTGAGGTTAGACGCTTCGTTTGTGTTCCCGCACATCTAAGCGTTGTTTAAAAGGGGGTTTAGGTGGCCTCCTAATTTATTTAGAGTAAATGGATAGGTGTGACCTGCTCCCCGTTGATTAATACACCGCGATGTTAGTAATGTCTTCATAAGCCACATGAGGACATCCCCATGAAGAAGCGTTTTTCCGACGAACAGATCATCAGTATTCTCCGCGAGGCCGAAGCCGGGGTTTCTGCCCGTGAGCTCTGCCGTAAGCACGCCATTTCCGACGCCACCTTTTACACCTGGCGTAAGAAGTATGGCGGTATGGAGGTGCCCGAGGTTAAGCGCCTGAAGTCGCTTGAGGAAGAGAACGCCAGACTCAAGAAGCTACTTGCCGAAGCCATGCTGGATAAGGAGGCACTTCAGGTGGCTCTGGGGCGAAAGTACTGACGACAGACCAGAAGCGGGAAGCCGTTGAGTTTATGTGTGATGCGACCGGTCTGTCGCAACGTCGTGCCTGCAGGCTTACAGGTTTGTCCCTGTCGACCTGCCGCTATGAGGCTCAGCGTCCGGCGGCTGATGCGCATTTATCAGGGCGCATCACTGAGCTGGCACTGGAGCGCAGGCGTTTTGGCTACCGACGCATCTGGCAGTTACTGCGCCGTGAAGGCCTTCATGTTAATCACAAGCGCGTGTACCGTCTTTACCACCTTAACGGGCTGGGCGTAAAACGCAGACGACGTCGTAAAGGGCTGGCAACAGAACGTCTGCCGCTGCTCCGCCCGGAGGCGCCCAACCTGACCTGGTCGATGGATTTTGTCATGGACGCGCTGGCCACCGGTCGCAGGATCAAGTGCCTGACCTGCGTGGACGACTTCACGAAGGAGTGTCTGACAATTACCACCGCATTCGGGATTTCAGGCGTTCAGGTCACGCGAATTCTGGACAGCATTGCACTGTTTCGCGGCTATCCGGCGACGATAAGAACTGACCAGGGGCCGGAGTTTACCTGCAGAGCACTTGACCAGTGGGCTTATGAGCATGGGGTGGAGCTGCGGCTTATCCAGCCGGGCAAGCCAACACAGAACGGATTTATTGAAAGTTTTAACGGACGATTCAGGGATGAGTGCCTCAATGAGCACTGGTTCAGCGATATCGTTCACGCGAGGAAAACGATTAATGACTGGCGGCAGGATTATAACGAGTGTCGTCCACATTCATCGCTGAACTACCAGACTCCGGCTGAATTTGCGGCGGGCTGGCGAAACGGGAAATATGAAGAAAAACCAACCGACATTACTAACTGAAGGTTGTATCTAATCCTGGGGGCAGGTCAGGTGGTCCCATGTCAATCATAGCGCGCGAAAAAAAACCAAAAGGCGGCGGACAATCTCCGCAGTTTAAAATGCGTATTGATCCGGCATTGAAAGAACAACTGGATGCTGTGGCTGCTGAGGAAGGGGTGAGTCTCGCCAGCTGGTTGAAGGAGCTGGCGAGAGAGGCCTTGAAAGCACGGAAAATTAAACCCAGAGGTTAAAATTTTTACTGTATTTTAGTAACTGCATATGCGCGTGGACCTTTACTTTGAGTTTGAATAACAAACGCGACTTTATCTCCGGGGGTAAGCTCTTTATGCTCATGATTAATCTCTTCGTAGAAGAAAAATACATCTTTTCCTTTTTCACGAGTAATAAATCCAAAACCCTTGAATGAGTCAAAAGTTTTAACAATCCCGTATTCAATATTTTTACTGTCGGTCATTCCCAAATCTCTCTTTTGGTTGGTAATAATGGGAAATGATTTTTTATTTTATTTCGCCATATTTTACTTAATGCATTATTGTTTCTAGCTAGAATGCCTAATTTTCCAATCAGTTTATTTATAATATCTAATTGTCCAATTGAGAGATCAATTTTATTATTGAATCTTAATACTCTCCGACACTCTCTAATTATTTTATCCTTTTCATTGTCATCATATAATGGCAAGATTGTTGCCATCCTTTTCCGTAATTCAATGTGGTTTGATTGATCTAATCGTGTTAATTTCGCAACCATTCCAGATGTTCTATTCCAAAATGCATGGTACTCTTCTGAGTATTTATCATCTTTGAATTTATTTTCACAAATTTTAACTAGTAGCCTAATATAGCGACGATCATGTCTGGTTATTTTTGGTTTCGCATGTCCAACCCAAAGACCTGTTATTTTGAAACTATTTTTAGCATTTTTTTGTGTCTCAACTTTTGTTTTTTTATTGTTATGCTTAAGGTTATATTTCCTAAACATACCAACTACAGATTTAATATGCTCTGATATTTTTTCTTCACTAATATTATCTCTGGATGTTAAAGTAACATCGTCAAGTAAACGAGTGTAAGTTATATTTTTATTTCTAAATTTAGATACTAAAGTATATTCTGAGTTGTAAAATATAAGATTAGCTAAATATGATGAGGTACAAGCACCTTGAGGTACTTTATTTCTGTATGTTGTAAGCTTAGTTAATGTGTCAGCTACTTCGTCGGGAAAGTTAAAGAAGTTTTTATATATATCATTAATGTAACTTGACCGAATGTTATCATAAAATGATTTAATATCAATGCTTATTATGGTTTCAGGTTTGTTTTTACAATGCAAAGCAGCATTTTCAACATAATCTCTTTTGTTTGAGTCATCTTTGATTCCACCTTGAAGATATGTTGGGTATTGAACCTTTTCAAAAATTCTGCTATTTATTCTTTTCTGAAGTTTTTTTAACTCAAACTTAGGCTCATATACAGTCCTGTCTTTATTTTTTACTGTAATGAGAAATTCAGTATAAGAAGAGTCAACCTTGTTGACTAAGTTAACTAATAAGTCTTTGCGAATACCTAAAGTTTTTGCAAGTATAGCAACTGATGATATAGGATTGTGAGGATAGTATGGTTTGTCCATTGCGCACCAATGTTTAAGGGGCGTAAAAGAGGTTAGGAGATAATTAGCGTCAAAATCCACCATCCAAAACGAATGACGTAATATAAGATGCTAACAAGTTTCATCCAATCTACTAACGTAGTCTTGGTTTCACTTTTTTTGTTTCGGTCGACTTGCACTTCAGTTTCAGGAACGTCTACTTTCTTTGAAACTGAGCTCTCGTTTTTAATCAATGTCACTTGCAGATTGAAGCTTAAATTAAACATGAAATTTACCTTTTTGGTTATAGTGCAGAATTGCACTGCCAGACCAAGTAAATTTACTGAAGGTAATATTATCGACCTAACAACTCCTAACCCTATACGCCAGACAACTGTCGGCAATATCGTCCAGAAAAGATGAAGCAATCCACTTCGGCCTCATATTCCTTTGATATCCCCTCATGACCGGTCATGATCCCAATGGGATCGCCTTTCGGCGTCGGTACCTTCACAAAAGTGACATTTTAAAGAGCGGCAACAGGCGAAGTACACCCGTATGTTGCGGTAAGAATCATACACTTATTATTTCAATGAATGCAATAATATTTTTATATAGTTCAAACTTTAGAAACTAGATCAGGTTAATAGCCAACTTGGCTAACTTAAGATTGATTGCCTAAACGTAATGAGTTGTGGTGGTATTTGAAATTGATTTAGATTACGAACTCTTCTTGAGAATTGGCGGAAGATCACAGGAGTCGAACCTGCCCGGGAACGCTGGCGTCCCCAACTGGATTTGAAATCCAGCCACCTCACCGGAGATGACGATCTTCCGCGCCTCGATTGCTACATGGAGGCGGTGCGCATTATAGCTACTTTCAGGCATTTACCACATCATTTCGCACAGTTTTTTCATCCTTCCTTGACCTGAATTATCCCCTTTCACTTAAATCCTAAGAAAATCCTCAGGTTAGATTTTTTCTGCAACTTCTACGGCGATCACAAAAGAGAAGAAACGTAAGCAGCTAACCAGAAAACAGAATATCCGCCCCACCGGGGATCGTTTACAACATCTGAAACCGGTCTCAGCGCCCTTACAGCGTCCAAGGATAAAAAATAATGAGCGAAATATTGTCTGTTAAGGAGAAGATTGGCTACGGCATGGGTGATGCCGCAAGCCATATCATCTTTGATAACGTCATGTTGTATATGATGTTTTTTTATACCGATATTTTCGGTATTCCCGCCGGATTTGTCGGCACCATGTTCCTGCTGGCGCGTGCGCTGGATGCGATCTCCGATCCGTGCATGGGGCTGCTCGCTGACCGTACTCGTAGTCGTTGGGGGAAATTCCGTCCGTGGATCTTATTTGGCGCGATCCCGTTTGGCATTGTCTGCGTGCTGGCGTACACCACGCCGGACCTCAGCCTGCACGGCAAAATGATTTATGCCGCCATTACCTACACGCTGCTGACCCTGCTCTACACCGTGGTCAACATCCCTTACTGCGCGCTCGGCGGCGTTATCACTAATGACCCGACGCAGCGCATCTCCCTGCAATCCTGGCGCTTCGTGCTGGCGACGGCAGGCGGCATGCTCTCTACAGTTTTGATGATGCCGCTGGTGAAACTGATTGGCGGCGAAGACAAAGCTTTTGGCTTCCAGGGCGGGATCGCCGTGCTGTCGGTCGTCGCGTTCCTGATGCTGGCGTTCTGCTTCTTCACCACCAAAGAACGCATCCAGGTGCCGCCGAGCACCACTTCCATGCGTGAAGACCTGCGCGACATCTGGCATAACGACCAGTGGCGTGTCGTCGGCGTGCTCACCATCCTCAACATTCTCGCAGTCTGCGTGCGTGGCGGCGCAATGATGTACTACTGCACCTGGATTATCGGCTCGCCAGAAATCTTCGTCGCGTTCCTCACCACCTACTGCGTCGGCAACCTGATCGGCTCTGCGCTCGCTAAACCGCTCACCGACTGGAAATGCAAAGTCAGCATCTTCTGGTGGACCAACGCCCTGCTGGCGGTGGCGAGTGTGGCGATGTTCTTCGTGCCGATGCATGCCACGTTCATGATGTTCAGCTTTATCTTCGTGATCGGTGTGCTGCACCAGCTGGTGACGCCAATCCAGTGGGTGATGATGTCCGACACCGTCGATTACGGCGAATGGACCAACGGCAAGCGCCTCACCGGGATTAGCTTTGCAGGCACGCTGTTTGTCCTGAAACTCGGCCTGGCGCTGGGCGGCGCGTTGATTGGCTGGATGCTGGCCGGCGGTGGCTACGATGCCGCAGCCAAAACCCAGAACAGCACCACCATCAGCATCATCATTGGTCTGTTCACCCTGGCCCCGGCGATCTGTTACGTGCTGAGCGCGATTATCGCCAAACGCTATTACACGCTGAAAACCCCGTTCCTGACCAAAATTATGGGCGAGCTGGCGCAAGGTGCGCGCCGCAACCAGCATGAGTTCGAGACTCTGCCGGTCAGCAAAGAATTGCAGAACTAAGAGGATGAAAGTATGAAAATCAGTGACGGAAACTGGCTAATCCAACCGGGTCTGAATGTGACTTACCCGGTGCAGGTGTTCGATGTTGAGCAGCAGGGAAATGACCTCGTGGTATACGTTGCGCCGCGCGATGTACGCGAACGCACCTGGCAGCTCGACACATTGATGTTTACGGTTCGCTTGTTCTCGCCGCAAGAAGGCATCGTCGGGGTGCGCATCGAGCATTTCCAGGGTGCGCTGGACAACGGCCCACACTATCCGCTCAACGTTCTGAAAGACGTTAATGTCCAGATTGAAAACACGGCGGAATTTGCCGAACTGAAAAGCGGCAATATCAGTGTGCGCGTCACCAAAGGCGAGTTCTGGGCGCTGGATTTCCTGCGCGATGGGCAACGTATCACTGGCAGCCAACTGAAAAACAACGGCTACGTGCAGGACGGCAATACTGACAGCAACTACATGTTCGAGCGCCTGGATCTGGGCGTCGGCGAAGCGGTGTATGGCCTCGGCGAGCGCTTTACCGCCCTGGTGCGCAACGGCCAGACGGTTGAAACCTGGAACCGCGATGGCGGTACCAGCACCGAACAGTCGTACAAAAACATTCCGTTCTACCTGACCAACCGTGGCTACGGCGTGCTGGTAAACCATCCCGAAAACGTCTCGTTTGAAGTCGGCTCGGAGAAAGTCTCCAAAGTGCAGTTCAGCGTGGAAGGCGAGTTTCTGGAATATTTTGTGATCGACGGCCCGACGCCGAAAGACGTTTTGAATCGCTATACGCAGTTCACTGGCCGCCCGGCGCTGCCGCCTGCGTGGTCGTTTGGCCTGTGGCTCACTACCTCGTTTACCACCAACTACGATGAAGCGACGGTGAACAGTTTTATCGACGGCATGGCGGAACGCGATCTGCCGCTGCACGTCTTCCACTTCGACTGTTTCTGGATGAAAGCCTTCCAGTGGTGCGATTTCGAATGGGACCCGGTGACCTTCCCGGACCCGGAAGGAATGATTCGTCGCCTGAAAGACAAAGGGTTGAAAGTTTGCGTATGGATCAACCCGTATATTGGCCAGAAATCGCCGGTATTCAAAGAGCTAAAAGAGAAAGGCTATCTGCTTAAACGCCCGGATGGCTCCGTGTGGCAGTGGGATAAATGGCAGCCGGGTCTGGCGATCTATGATTTTACTAATCCGGAAGCATGTCAGTGGTACGCCGACAAGCTGAAAGGGCTGGTCGATATTGGCGTGGATTGCTTCAAAACTGACTTCGGTGAGCGTATCCCGACCGACGTGCTATGGCACGACGGCTCCGATCCGCAGAAAATGCACAACCACTACGCCTATATCTATAACGAGCTGGTGTGGGACGTGATGAAAGAGACTGTCGGCGAAGAGGAAGCGGTACTGTTTGCGCGCTCCGCGTCAGTTGGCGCGCAGAAATTCCCAGTGCACTGGGGTGGAGACTGCTACGCCAACTACGAGTCGATGGCCGAAAGTCTGCGTGGCGGGCTGTCGATTGGTCTGTCGGGCTTTGGCTTCTGGAGCCACGATATCGGCGGGTTCGAGAACACCGCGCCTGCGCATGTGTATAAACGCTGGTGCGCCTTCGGGCTGTTCTCCAGCCATAGCCGCTTGCACGGCAGCAAATCCTACCGTGTGCCGTGGGCGTACGATGATGAGTCCTGCGACGTGGTGCGCCACTTCACCCAGCTGAAATGCCGGATGATGCCGTATCTGTATCGCCAGGCGGCGCTGGCCCGCGAAGTGGGTACGCCGATGCTGCGTGCGATGATGCTCGAATTCCCGAACGATCCGGCGTGCGATTATCTGGACCGTCAGTACATGCTTGGGGATTCGGCGATGGTTGCACCAGTATTTAGCGAGGCAGGTGATGTACAGTTTTATCTGCCGGAAGGCCGCTGGACGCATCTGTGGCATAACGACGAAGTGCAGGGTAGCCGCTGGCATAAACAGCAGCACGACTTCCAGAGTCTGCCGGTGTATGTGCGCGAAAATACCCTGCTGGCGCTCGGCAACAACAGTCAGAAGCCAGATTACGCCTGGCATGAAGGCACGGCATTCCAGTTGTTTAACCTGACTGACGGGTGCACGGCGGTGAGTGAAATCCCTGCGGCAGACGGCTCGGTGGTGTTTACGCTGACGGCTTCTCGTCAGGGTAATACGGTGACGGTCAGAGGTGAAGGCAACGCACAGGACTGGTCAATCTGTTTGCGCAACGTGCAGCAGCTCTCGGGCGTCAAAGGCGGGTCACATGCGGGCAGCGAATGGGGCGTGGTGGTGAAAGCGCAGGGGAGTGAGGTGATTATTCATCTGTGATGCTTTCCCCTCACCCTAACCCTCTCCCCAAAGGGGCGAGGGGATTTGTACGGTGGTAGATTTGGTTTTGTAGGCCGGGTAAGGCGGAGCCGCCACCCGGCTTTTTTGTTGGCATCTGCGCCTGAAAGTGCCCGGTGGCGCTGCGTTTTCCGGGCCTACGGTTCGGGGATATGGTTTTGTAGGCCGGGTAAGGCGGAGCCGCCACCCGGCTTTGTTGTTGGCATCTGAGCCTGAAATTGCCCGGCGGCGCTGCGCTTACCGGGCCTACGGTTTGGGGGTAAAGACCGCACAGCCCCTTGAGGGCTAGGGTGAGGGGGCAACAGCTGGCTCCGCCGCCGCAACCGTCGAAACCACCCCGCCCGCCATCGTTTGCTGAATCTGCTGTTTATCCATATTCACCGCCTTCAACTTCCCGTTTACCGTCGGTTTTAGCGGCGCTTTTTCCTGCACGCTTCCGCTGGCGGTTAGCTGGATGTTGCCATCACCGCTGATCGGCAGCACAGGCCAGCCCCATTGCTGCAATATATTCAGCGGGACACCGCGTCCGTTCAGGCTGATCGTTGTCTGGCGTTGCGGCAGTTGCGAAACCGCCGCTGTGGCTTCCAGAATACCTTTCTCAGTAAATGCGCTCAGTTCAGTGATATTGACCGTCGACGCGTTGGCCGCCAGTGCGAGCGACGGACGGCGCACGTCCACGCGGTTAAAGGTGGCGGCAGCACCGTTGAATGTCGCATTGCCGCCCCATACACCCCACTGGCGGTCTTTCGCCAGCTGGAGATTTGCGCCGTAGCCGTCAAGTGACGTGACTTGCCACGGGAAGGCGGGGTCGATATCGATAACCAGATTTCGGCTCAGGCCAAATTTTTTCAAGGTAACGCCGTTGAGCCATTCCGGAAGCGGGTCCATCCACACGTTTTTCCAGTTCTGCGGCAGGGTGTATTCCAGCCCGGCAACGGCAACATCGTCGAGCACTAACGCTTTGCCGTTGCGTAGCCAGTTGCCGGAGGTGCGCACCATGCCGCCTTCCCAGCGGGAGGTGAACTGGCGCAGCGCCACGCCTTGCGGCGCAAATTCGGCATTCAGAATCGGGTCAAAAAGATGCAGCGAACCGTAGATAAACTCGCTGGCGTTCATGGATAAACGCCCGTCCCGGCTCTGCCAGTCACCCTTGCTGAGGGTCAGGTTGCGCAAGCTCAGGTCGAGATCGGTCACTGCCCAGTCCGGCCCCTGGAGGCGCGCGTCGGTCACTTCCAGACGACCAATTTGCAATGACGGCAACGTGGTAATCGGTGCAAAGAAATCCATCAGTGATTTTTCGCTTTGCAGACGAATGTCGTTCAGACGCATCGTGTCGATAACCCAGCCGCCGTCGGCGTTGCGCCGTGCGGTTCCGGTCAGCGAACCGCGCGCCATGTCTGCGCCGACGGTGCTCAACACCACTTCATCGCCGTTCAGCTCGCCCTGAATCAGCACGTTGCTGGCGGGAACGCCATTAAGCGTCAGCGATCCGGCGCTCATCTGGATTTGGGCCTTTTTGCCCAGCACGTTGCCCGCTTCAGGTTGCCAGGGGCTGACGCCGCCGGTGACCTTTTGTGCACTGAGATCCCACTGTGTATTCGGGCTGTTAAACGCCATGTTATTCAACTGCAGGCGGTCAGCCTGGAAGGGGAGCGGCGCGGTCTGCGGGGAGAGATTCAACGTACCGTCGTGCAGGGTGATGGTATCCATATGCAGCGGATCGGTGATTTGTCGGCTGCTCAAGCCAATATCGACTTTCTTTGCCACCAGCGTGGCGGGTTTGCCATCCCGACCAAAGGTGACGTTTTCCAGAATGATGTGTGAAGGAGAGGAAAAACGATGATCCATCTGGTCAAAATTGAGTTCGTAATCGGTATTCACCGTAACCCAACTGCTTACCTGAGCCGCGCCCCATCGGGTCTGCACGAGGACATAAAGTGCCAGGATTGCGATCAGTACCGCAATCAAAATCCAGATCAGCAGCTTTCCAATAAATTTCATGGTCTTCCATCCCGTCAAACGCACATAAAGGAGTTATGCACGATTTATGCGCAATCCTCAAGGCAGGAATGGTGTAATTCGGTTTCACGGCAGGCGCTGAGGCCTGCCGTGATGGGGATCAGTTCTTTTCAGGCGGGAAGACGAGGTTCAGAACAATTGCCGTGATACCACCTGCGGCGATGCCAGAGGAGAGCAGGTTTTTCACCCAGTCAGGCGCAAACTGCAGGATCAGAGGCTGCTGAGACACGCCCAGACCGACGGCCAGAGACAGCGCAATAATCATGATCGCCCGACGGTTCAGTGGTTCGCGTGACACAATGCGCACGCCAGATGCCGCAATTGTACCGAACATCACCAGCGTCGCACCGCCCAGAACCGGTTCCGGAATGTGCTGCACGAAGCCACTTACCGCCGGGAACAGGCCGAGCACAATCAGCATCAGTGCGACGACAAAGCCAACATAGCGGCTGGCGACACCGGTGAGCTGAATCACGCCGTTGTTCTGACCAAAGCAGGAGTTCGGGAACGTATTAAATACGCCGGAGACAAACGAGTTCAGACCATTCGCCAGCACGCCGCCTTTCAGACGTTTCATATACAGCGGGCCTGAGACTGGCTGTTCGGATACGTCAGACGTCGCGGTGATATCGCCGATGGTTTCCAGCGAAGTGATCATGAACACCAGCATCAGCGGCAGCAGCAGGTTCCAGTCAATGCCTAAGCCGTAGTACAACGGCGTGGGGACCATGATCAGCGGGCTGTTGGTCGGTGCGGTGTTTTCTGGCAGCATGCCCAGCGCCCACGCCATCAGGTAACCGGCCGCCATAGCAATCACCAGCGACGCAACGCGCAGGTACGGGTTACGCTGGCGGTTGAGCAGGATAATAATTGCCAGCACGACACCCGCCAGCAGCAGGTTTTTCGGTGCGCCAAAGGTATGGTCGCTCATCGCCGCATAGCCGCCACCGATGGACGTCAGGCCGACCTGAATCAGCGACAGACCGATAATCATCACCACTACGCCGGACACCAGCGGCGTAATCACGCGACGCGCCAGATGCAGAACGCGGGAGATCGCCATCTCCGTGCAGCTTGCCAGCATCAATGTACCGAACAGAGCAGCCATCATTGTCGGGACATCCGCACCGCCAGTTTTCAGTGCAGTTCCGCCCATGATCAGTGGCGCAACGAAGTTAAAGCTGGTGCCCTGAATCGACAGTAACCCCGACCCTACCGGACCCCAGGCTTTAATCTGAATAATGGATGCCACGCCGGAAGCGAAGAGCGACATGCTGATGATGTGCTGCGTGTCTTGTGCCGGTAAACCGAGCGCCTGACAGATCAACAGTGCAGGCGTGATAACGGCCACGAACATCGCCAGCAAATGCTGGCTCGCGGCAAACAGCGTTTGCGCCAGCGGGGGGCGATCTTCGAGACGGTAGATTAATTCACTATTATGATGAGTCTTCGCAATCGGTTGCGCATCAGGAGACTCTACGGCGTTAACGGACATCGGCGGCAATCCCACGGTGGAAAAGCGGGCATTTTATCTGACCGGATGGTAAAAGCAAACGATTGCATTTATAAATTATACAAACTGTTTCTGTCAGTGTTTATCAGGCGTTGGAATAACGCTCGGTTTCGGGCATCCAGCGCTCAATTAATGCGACGGCCTGAGCGGGATAACGTTCATGAATGTGACGTGCGAGGCGCTGAACCTCTGGGATCATGGCCTGATCGCGCAGTAAATCCGCAACTTTGAATTCAGCGTTACCTGTCTGACGCGTTCCTAATAATTCGCCAGGACCACGGATCTCAAGATCCTTTTGCGCAATGACAAATCCATCGTTACTGTCGCGAAGCACCTGCAAGCGCATTTGAGCCGTTTTGGAAAGCGGTGGTTTGAAGAGTAGGACGCAATGGGAGGCCACCGCGCCACGTCCGACGCGGCCACGCAGCTGGTGGAGCTGCGCAAGACCCAGACGTTCCGGGTTTTCGATGATCATCAGACTGGCATTGGGTACATCCACGCCGACTTCGATAACTGTAGTGGCGATCAGCAAATGCAGCTCGCCCTGTTTGAATGCCTGCATCACGGCCTGCTTTTCAGCAGGTTTCATTCGGCCATGAACCAGCCCGACATTCAGCTCGGGAAGCGCTAGCTTGAGCTCTTCCCACGTCGCTTCTGCGGCCTGAGCTTCAAGCAGATCGGACTCTTCAATCAAAGTACACACCCAATAAGCCTGACGGCCCTCTTGAGTGCAGGCGTTGCGGACACGCTCGATGATTTCGTGGCGACGGGTATCCGGAATGGCTACGGTGGTGACCGGCGTACGGCCAGGCGGCAATTCGTCGATAGTTGAGGTGTCCAGATCGGCATAGGCAGTCATCGCCAGGGTGCGTGGGATAGGCGTGGCGGTCATGATCAGCTGATGCGGGTGAAAACCCTGTTGAAGTCCTTTCTCCCACAATGCCAGGCGTTGATGCACGCCAAAACGGTGCTGCTCATCGATGATCACCAGTGCAAGGCCGTTAAACTGTACCTGCTCCTGGAAAATGGCGTGAGTGCCGACAATCATCTGTACCTGACCGCTGGCGATGGCTTCTTGCTGTGCCACACGCGCTTTGCCTTTCTGCTTCCCGGCAAGCCAGCCGACTTCAATACCAAGCGGTGCAAACCAGTTGCGGAAGTTATTCGCATGCTGTTCGGCCAGCAGTTCGGTCGGAGCCATTAACGCGACCTGCTTACCATGCGCAATGGCGCGCAACGCAGCCAGGGCGGCGACCAGTGTCTTACCTGAACCCACGTCACCCTGAACCAGGCGCATCATTGGCACGTCGAGCGCCATATCACGCTCGATCTCCGCAGTCACTCGCGCCTGAGCGTTAGTGGGTTTGAACGGCAGGGAGGCCAGCAGCTTATCTTTCAAATCATCACGGGCGGGAAGAGGTTGTGCATGAAAACGTTGTGCACCAGCGCGAAGCGCCAGCATGCTCAAGTTATGTGCCAGTAATTCTTCAAGGATAAGCCGCCGCTGCGCCGGATGTT
The DNA here is from genome assembly GCA_002271215.1 of Lelliottia jeotgali. Lineage (NCBI taxonomy): Bacteria > Pseudomonadati > Pseudomonadota > Gammaproteobacteria > Enterobacterales > Enterobacteriaceae > Lelliottia > Lelliottia jeotgali. The sequence goes on from CP018628.1 coordinate 80,795, forward strand.
GGCCGCTCTCTAAATCGCTCAGCTGTAAGGATGGCGGTGGGCGATGCAGTGTGCGAATCGCTTCCGGCAGGCTCATCATACCTTGCGCCAGTTCAGGTGGCAGCAGTTCGGCGATGGCGCAGGTCTCGAGCAGTTCAAGCGCCTGGTCGGTCAACTTGCGCAGCGTCGCCTGCTTGATGCCTTCCGTCGTGGGATAAACGGGTGTCAGCGTTTCCTGTAATTCAGGGGTACTGAGATCGCCCTGAACACGGTATTCCGGGTGGATCATCTCCGCACCGTACTTCCCGCGTTTGGCTTCTCCATACGCCAGCACACGCCGTCCGGCGGAAAGGCTATTTTTCATCGCGGCGCTGATATTGAAAAACCGCATCGTGAGAATTCCGGAACCATCGCTGATCTGGCAGGTCATCATGCGACGACCGCCGAAGGTGATGCTGGAGTTCAGGACTTCACCTTCCACAGTGGCATAAATGCCTGGAAGCAGATCGCCAATAGCGTAAAGCTGAGTGCGATCTTCGTAACGCAGGGGAAGGTGCAGGAGTAAATCTTGTACAGTGTGCAGACCGATTTTTGCCAGTTTGCTGCTTTGCGCCGCGCCCACGCCCGTTAACGAGCTAAGCGGAATGGCATCAAGCAGATGGCCGTTCATGGATTACCCTGCAAACTGCATTGTGGACCACCATGCGGCATCGGCTTCGATTTCGCCCTGCGCATTGACGTGGGGATAAGGCAATTTCTTCTGCTTAGCCACGCGAGCCAGCACCGGATAGCCACCTTCAAACAACAGACGCTGCTGTTCATCTTCAGGAAGCATGCTGTTTTCGCGTTCGTACATGCCTGCGTTCTGACGCTGACGCTGTGCTTCATACAGAATTAACGCAGAGGCCACGGAGACATTCAGCGACTGCACCATGCCGATCATCGGGATGATGATGTCTTGATCCGCCAGATCTAACGCTTCTTGCGTGATCCCGGTTTTCTCCTGACCCATCAGAATGCAGGTCGGGCGGGTATAATCAATTTCGCGAAAATCGACTGCTTTATCGGAAAGGTGCGTCGCCAGGATCTGCATGCCGCTTTCTTTCAGTTGTGAGACCGCGTCGGCAATGGTGCGATGTGTTTTAACCGTCACCCAGCTATTGCTACCCGCGGCGCTCGAAACCATAGTGTGCATGCGGTTGCTCGGCCAAACGGCGTGGACTTCATGCACGCCAACGGCGTCCGCCGTACGCACTATCGCAGAGACGTTATGAGGTTTATGGACTTGCTCCATGCAGACGGTCAGATCGGGTTGACGTCTGGCGAGCATTTCACAGATACGCTCATAACGGTTTGAGTTCATTATGCTAGTTTCGGTTACGGGTGACTTTAATAACGTCCGGCATGACGCGAATCTTGCGCATGATATTCGCCAGATGCACGCGGTCGCGAGCGGTCAGACGAATGAACGCACTGTAAACACGACCATCTTTTTCTTCCGTGTTCAGGCTCTGAATGTTGGAAGAGGCCGTGTTAATCGCCGCCGTCAGATTCGCCAGCGCGCCCTGGTGGTTGAACATATCGACCTTAATTTCGGTGATAAATTCTTGCTCGGTCTCTTTATCCCACTCAACGGCCATGAACTTCTCAGGCTCTTTCTGATAGCCACGGATGTTACGGCAGGATTCGTGATGGATAACCAGACCTTTACCAGGACTAACGTGCGCGATGATCGGGTCACCAGGAATCGGTCGGCAGCACTTGGCGAAAGTGATAAGCACCCCATCTGCACCTTTGATAGGCAGATGGCCGTGGCCTTGCGTGGCGGGTTGTGCAACGGAAGCATCGCCCTGTTGCAGATTCTTCGCCACGACGACGCTCATTGCATTACCCAGACCAATTTCAGCCAGCAGATCGTCAAGCGAGGCGAGCTTCATACGCTCAAGCTCACGCTGGATATTCTCTGGCGGAATCTCGGCCAACTTACGGCTGCCGCCCAACGCGTGGTTGAGCAGACGACGACCAAGGCTGACTGAATCATCACGTTTCAGGTTTTTCAGCAACTGGCGGATTTTGGCGCGTGCTTTTGAGCTGACAACAAAGTTGAGCCATGCGGCATTCGGGCGAGCGCCCGGTGCGGTAATAATTTCAACCGTCTGGCCGCTGGTGAGTGGCTGCGACAGCGGATAAGGCTGGCGGTCGACGCGTGCACCCACGCAGGCATGACCAATATCGGTATGCACTGCATAAGCGAAGTCGACCGGCGTTGCGCCAGCAGGCAGTTCGACAATGCGCCCTTCTGGCGTGAAAACGTAAATCTCATCCGGGAAGAGATCGGATTTAACGCTCTCGATAAATTCAAATGAGCTACCGGCGCTTTGCTGGAGTTCAAGCAGACTTTGCATCCAGCGCTGGGCGCGAATTTGCGCGGTCGTGCTGGTTTCACCGTGCTCTTTATAAGCCCAGTGTGCCGCAACACCCATTTCCGCCATCTGGTCCATGTCTTCGGTGCGGATTTGCACTTCAACCGGTACGCCGTGCGGGCCGATCATTGAGGTGTGCAAAGATTGATATCCGTTCGCTTTTGGAATGGCAATATAATCTTTGACCCGCCCCGGACGCGGTTTGTATAGGCTGTGCATCTGACCGAGTACACGATAGCAGGTGTCAGAATCATGAACGATCACGCGGAAAGCGTAGATATCCATGATCGAGTGAAAACGCTGCTCTTTAAGCACCATTTTGCAATAAATAGAGTACAGATGTTTTTCACGGCCACTGACGCGACACGGAATCCCCGCTTCTTGCAAACGCCCTTCGATTTCAGAGAGGATTTTTTGAATCATCTCTTTACGGTTGCCGCGCGCGGCTTTTACGACCTCTTTAATGACGCGATAGCGGTTCGGGTATAACGCTTCAAAACCCAGCTCTTCAAGCTCGGTTTTAATGTGATGGATACCTAAACGGTGCGCCAGTGGGCTGTAAATTTCGAGGGTTTCACGCGCAATGCGGCGACGTTTATCCGGGCGTAAAGAGCCCAGCGTGCGCATATTATGGGTGCGGTCAGCGAGTTTGATGAGGATGACACGGATATCCTGCACCATTGCCATAATCATCTTGCGGAAGTTTTCGGCTTGCGCCTCTTTCTTATCGCGGAATTTCAGCTTATCAAGCTTAGAGACCCCTTCCACCAGTTCGGCAACGCTTTTGCCAAAGAGCTGTTCCATATCCTGGTAAGTGGCGGGGGTATCTTCGATCACGTCATGCAGCAGCGCAGCCATTATCGTTTCATAGTCGAGTTTCATCTCGGCCAGAATACAGGCCACAGCTACCGGGTGAGTGATATAGGGTTCACCGCTTGAACGTGTCTGGCCCTCGTGAGCGTCACGTGCAACGAGATACGCCTGCTGAAGACGCTTAATTTGCTCTTCAGACAGGTAGGTTTGAATCAGTTGATTCAGGCTTTCAAACAGATACAAGGGCGACCCGCAGGATTAATTAACGACGACCTTCAGCAATGGCGGTTACAGCCTGCAGTTCTGCGGCTTCCTGCTCTTGCTGCTCCTGGCGATCACGTACGTCGAGGATCTGGTTGTTGATCAGACCTTCTTCGATTTCGCGCAGCGCGATCACGGTGGTTTTATCGTTTTCTTCTGGTACCAGTGGATCTTTACCACCGGACTGCAACTGACGAGCGCGACGCGCGGCGACCAGTACCAGGTCAAAACGGTTACCAATTTTCTCTACAGCGTCCTGAACAGTTACGCGTGCCATACTTAAAATGCTCCACAGATGAAGAAAGGACTGGGCATGATACTGAATGTGGGTTCAGTCTGCCAACAGTTTGGTGATTAATGCGTCATGTCGCTGCTTCTGGCGGCTCATGCGCAGACGTTCTGCACGAATGATGGTTTTCAAATCGCCCAGGGCGGTATCAAAATCATCATTCACAATAAGGTAATCATATTCGGCGTAATGGCTCATTTCTGCAACTGCCTGCGCCATACGTTTTGCGATAACGTCTTCGCTATCCTGACCACGTCCACGCAGGCGGCGGTCGAGCTCATCCTTCGATGGCGGCAAAATAAAAATGCTTCGGGCTTGCGGCATCTTCGCACGAATCTGCTGTGCACCCTGCCAGTCGATATCCAGAAACACATTCACGCCGGTTGCCAGAACCTGCTCAATGGTTTCACGGGATGTCCCGTAGTAGTTACCGAATACTTCAGCGTGTTCAAGGAACGCATCTCTGCCAATCATCGTTCTAAATTCGTCGTGATTAACAAAGAAATAGTGTTCACCGTGTGTCTCGCCCGGACGCGGTGCTCGCGTGGTGTGAGAAACCGAAACTTGCGTATCGTACAACGGTTGGGTTTTTAACAGCGCCTGAATCAGGCTGGATTTACCCGCGCCACTAGGGGCAGAAACAATATAAAGCGTGCCTTGAGCCATGAGAGTCTTTTGTATGTGTTAGCGATGAAGTCCTACATACGGGCTTATTATACACGTCGCCGCTCCGTGACGTAGCCTTTGTCACACTTTTTCCGCTGGATTGTTGATTTTTGCGTGCCGTTTTCCGGTTCTTCTACCTCTATGCTGCAATTAAAACAAAACGCTGAAGCGTCCTCGTAAATCGTGATTTTGTTGCTGGTCAGGGCAAAACAGCAGGGTTATACCTTGCGCAAAACAGGGAGGCGTCACGATGTGGAAATGGGTGGGAATAGTGTTAATGCTGTGGAGCGGTTGTGGAATAGCGATATGCCCTGACTGGTCACACATGAAAGCAAAGCAGGAAATTACGGGGCTAAGTGCGCAGATAGCCCACTGGAATCAGGCTTACTGGAAAGAGGGAAAAAGCGATGTTAGCGACGAGGTGTACGATCAACTGAACGCACGGCTAGCGCAATGGAGACGCTGTTTTGACGACGAACCGGTTTCTGATGACATTCCCTTGGCCAGCGGCACGATAAAACACCCCATTGCGCATACGGGCGTACATAAAGTGGTGGGTAAAGAAGAGTTACGCAAGTGGTTGAGAGTTCACCATGACTTGTGGGCACAGCCGAAAGTCGATGGTGTGGCGGTAACACTGGTCTATGAAAAAGGGAAGTTAGTGCAGGCGATCAGCCGTGGAGATGGCATCAAAGGAGAGGACTGGACGGCACAGGTACAAAAAATCCCTGTGATCCCCATAACCCTGCAAGGCCCACTGGCTGACAGCGTTCTCCAGGGGGAGCTGTTCTTGCTGAGCAACGGACATGTTCAGCAGCAAATGGGAGGAATGAACGCCAGAGCTAAAGTTGCCGGTTTGATGATGCGCCAGACCCATCAGCCGGTGCTGGATAATCTCGGTGTGTTTATCTGGGCCTGGCCTGATGGTCCGCAAAGCATGGCGCAACGTCTGGCTGAGCTGACGAAAGCGGGTTTTGCTCTGACTGAGCGCTATACGCGAGTCGTTAGAACAGCTGACGAGGTTGAACAAATTAAAAACCAGTGGCAGACATCGCCTCTGCCTTTTGCCACTGACGGCATTGTTGTTCGTTCCGCGAACGAGCCAGCGGGCGAGCGCTGGCAACCCGGTGAAGGAGATTGGGTTGTTGCCTGGAAGTATTTGCCTGTTTCGCAGCTTGCCGAAGTCAAAGCCATTCAATTTGCGGTTGGGCGAACGGGCAAGATCTCCGTTGTCGCCGTACTTGAACCTGTGCAACTGGACGACAAGCGCGTACAGCGGGTGAGTTTGGGTTCGGTTGGACGTTGGCGAACGCTGGATATTGCGCCCGGCGATCAGGTGCTGGTGAGTCTTGCCGGGCAAGGTATACCGCGCGTGGATAACGTTGTATGGCGGGGCGTTGAACGTATCAAACCGGTTCCCCCTGCATCGCACTTTAGTCCGCTGACCTGTTTTTATGCATCGCCGGATTGTCTGGAGCAGTTTTTTGCTCGTTTCGTCTGGCTGAGCTCTCGACAGGTTCTTGATATTGAGGGATTAGGCGATTCGAACTGGCGGCTATTACATCAAGCACACCATTTTGAACACATTTTCTCCTGGCTAGCGTTAACTAAAGAGCAGCTCCAGAGTACGCCAGGATTTAATTCTGCACGCGGTTTACAGCTATGGCATCGCTTTGAGTTCGCACGCCAGCAGCCGTTTACGCGATGGATGAGTGCGTTCGGGGTGCCACTGCCGGCAACTGCTATAAAAGCGCTTAATGAACGTTCCTGGCGAGAATTACGCGATAAAGATGCGGGAAGCTGGCATCAGCTTCCCGGTATCGGCCCGGAAAAAGCACAAAGGCTTGTCGCGTTTTTTCATGATCCCGTGATCGTGAACCTCGCGGTATGGCTAGGTGAGCAAGGGGTTAAGGGATTTTAGAGCGACCCTGTTTTGGCCTTTCGCCAAGGGGTGTTTTTATCCGCTGAGCTAAACGTTTCACGCAGTTGGTCGTAATCGAAAATATGGCGACCGCCATCCATAACCGGGAGCAATGTGGGTTCCTGGTAGCAGGTTTCCAGCACAGAACTGCAGTTTTCAACGCCTGTGGAGATGCCAAGCCAGCTGAGCATTAGCCCATAGTTATTTGCTGTGGACCAGAAGCCTGGAATCCACCCTAACTGGCGTTTTTGGCTGGCGAGAGCAGGCTGACTATACCAAATATACTGCGGAACCTCGTAAGCTTCTTTGCTTGGATTACGGGAGCCATGCATATAAATCGATTCCAGCTGCGGGTTTTTTTCTAGCCCGTGGTCGGAGAAATAGAGAATTGAAGACGCGCTGCTTTGCAAACGTTTCGCAACCTCGCCGATAAAGTAATCGGTATAGCGGATCGCATTGTTATAGCAATCTTCGTATTTATCGCCGGTATTAATAACGTTTGCTGATTCAGGGTAGCGATCACACGCCATTTCATGACTGCCGTTGATGTGCAGCACGATGAATTTCTTACCGGGCTTTTTCAGCGCATCATCGAGGGCGGGCAACAGCTCTGTGTCGTATTGCGTATTAATCCACTGCGCTTTTTGGCTGGCTGAGGCAATAGCAACAATATAGTTATTGCTCTTTCCTGAGTTCCCTTGCGCGCTGATCCATTCAGTGTAATAGCCCGCTTTATGCGCAATATTAACAATGTTATCTGCCAGTTTATCGACGGTAAAGTTATCGGGATCGGCTTTGCTAAGGATCATGGGGACAGCCAGTACAGTGGCTGAAGCAGGGGCTATAGCATGAGCAAAGATCAGCGAATTGTGCTTAAAGGCCGACTCGACAGGCGTTGTATCCTGGTTGAATCCGTAAAGCTGCATATTGCTGCGGCGCGCTGATTCACCGACGATCACCACATAGTTTTCGATACCGGTCTGATGGTATTGCAGGGCGGGATAATGGACATTGTATTGACTGATTTTGTCAGCCAACGCGCTGTCCCGGTGAGCAATAATGAACTCTGAGCCTGTGTAAAACGGCGTGTTAGTCAGGATTCGCGAACTAAGTGGATAGTAGACCTCGAGGTCTTTGCGCTTTTTCAGCCAGCTAGCCGTTGAGTACCAGCCCATGTAACCAACCAGCAATATTATGCTTATCGTTTTTGCCCGATCTGAAAGGTTTTCACTTAGCGATTTAATGGCGTAGAAGGTGATAATAAAATAGGCAACGATCACCGGAAGGCTACTGAGATATAAGCCTGACATACTTTTTGCTTCAGCAACGTGAGTTGCCAGAATGCTCATGGCAAAAACAGTGTTGAACTCGCTCTGGTAAACGTTCCATGTACTGAATGCAATCCCAAAATTGAGCGTCAGCAGGGCGGTAAGAATGAAGGCAATAATTTTACCTGGAAGGTAGCGATAGATAGCCGAAGCGCCGAGCAACAGAAGGCTATTACAAATCGCAATGCGTACCACAAAACGTGCAGGTTGCGTAAAGTACACTGGCCATATTTGTATGAGCACGGAGATTAGCAGCAGGATTAAAAAATGGCTGCTGAGCTTTTTATCTATGGTGAGAACAGAGGCTTTGGCAAATGACATTGGTTCTTAACGCAAATTTCCAGGGCGGTTACAGAGCGGTATTGTATTCGTTTTTAGATATATTATAAGCCCACGAAAAGTGCTTTTTTTCTGCCCGTTGTCCTTACGTTAAGAACTCAGTGCGAGTCGTGGGTGTAGTGAAAAACAGGCAGCCCGAGTTTTAAACGCAGCGCCAACAGTCGCGCGGTAAAACCGAAAAGCAATGTCGCGATGACAACGACATCATGGCTTGAAACATAATGCTGCAAGGCGATATACAACACTGCTGATGCGAAGGAAATCCCGGCATAAAGCTCTTTCTGGAACACCAGTGGAATGCGTTTACAGAACATATCGCGCAACACGCCGCCAAATACGCCCGTTACGACAGCGGCGATGGTGGCGATGATTGGACCTTCTCCCATATCCAGCGCGATTTGTGCGCCAATAATGGAAAACACAATTAGACCTAATGCGTCCAGTACCAGAAACAGACGTCGTAGATGAGGCATGACAGGGGCTGCAATGGTGGTCAGCACTGCAGCGACGGCAACGATCACCACATATTCAGAATGTTTGACCCAGCCGAGTGGGTAGTGCCCCAATAAGATATCGCGAACAGATCCGCCGCCCAGTGCCGTTGCGGTTGCGATAATGATCACTCCGAAAGTGTCCATACGTCGACGTCCGGCAGCCAGGGCGCCAGTCATCGCCTCGGCTGTGATACCAACCAGATAAAGAATATGTAACAGCATTATCGCCTCCAGAAAAACTGGCGGCAGAGTAGCCTTTTGTGGGGGAGATCACGATTGAGATTTTCTAAGGCGAAGTTATTTGGCTTAGTTAAACTAATTTATAGATTGGGTTTTTGTTGCACTAAATAAGGATTGTTATGAGTGAAGGTGGTTTTCATCCATGAGAAAAAATAATGGGTAGCTCGCGGTGAACTACCCATACGATTACTCGATGTTCTGAATCTGCTCGCGCATCTGCTCAATCAGCACTTTCAGTTCAATCGCGGAAGTCGTGACTTCAGCGTTGATTGATTTGGAGGCCAACGTGTTCGATTCGCGGTTAAATTCCTGCATCATAAAATCGAGGCGACGGCCCACAGCTTCTTTTTTCTTCAGAATGTTGTAGGTCTCTTTCACGTGAGCTTCCAGACGGTCCAGCTCTTCAGCCACGTCAACGCGCTGCGCCATCAGGACCAGTTCTTGCTCCAGACGGGTATTTTCAAGCTGGACTTCGGCGTCTTCCAGTCTGGCGAGCAGGCGTTCGCGCTGCCACTGCAGAACTTCAGGCATATGAGCACGGACTTTCAGGATTTCTGCGCTAACGCCTTCAAGACGCTGTTCAATCATCGCTTTAAGCGCCTGACCTTCAGTTTCACGGGCGATAATGAAGTCATCCAGAGCGCCATCCAGCGCACCCATAATTTCTGTGGTGATGGCATCCAGATCTTGCTCTCCCGCAGCCATCACACCCGGCCAGCGCAGGATATCAACAGGGTTAACTTCACCTTCGTCACTCTGCATCTTGACCCAGTTCGCGGCATTTACCAGCTGCTTAGCCAGTTTTTCATTGAGGATCAGCTCCCCTTGCGCGCTCGCGTCGGGTTCAAAACGCAGGTTACATTCCACTTTACCGCGCGTCAGGCGAGCACGAATGCGTTCGCGGACGACCGGCTCAAGGCTACGGAATTGCTCCGGCATACGGAAATAGGTTTCCAGATAGCGCTGGTTTACCGAGCGCATTTCCCAGGTAGCGCTACCCCAGCTACCCTTGATTTCACGCCGGGCGTAGGCGGTCATACTGCGAATCATAGACATGTCCGTTTTTGGAGGTGAGATGGGGGGATTATAGCTTTCGGGGCTTTGTCAGGATAGGAATAAGCGCGTTTAATCCGTATAATGCGCAGCCACATTCGTTTCAAGCCGGAGATATCATCATGCGTCCAGCAGGCCGTAGCGCCAATCAGGTGCGCCCCGTCACCCTGACCCGTAACTATACAATTCACGCTGAAGGCTCCGTACTTGTTGAATTCGGTGACACCAAAGTGCTGTGCACCGCCTCTATCGACGAAGGCGTTCCGCGTTTTCTGAAAGGCCAGGGGCAAGGCTGGATCACTGCTGAATATGGCATGCTTCCTCGTGCAACCCACACCCGTAACGCTCGCGAAGCGGCAAAAGGGAAACAGGGTGGTCGTACGATGGAAATTCAGCGTCTGATTGCTCGCGCACTGCGCGCAGCCGTTGACCTCAAAACTCTCGGCGAATTTACCATTACCCTGGACTGCGACGTGATTCAGGCCGATGGCGGTACGCGTACCGCGTCTATTACCGGCGCGTGTGTGGCGTTAGCCGATGCGTTGAACAAACTGGTTGCCGCAGGAAAGCTCAAAACCAACCCAATGAAAGGGATGGTTGCCGCAGTCTCCGTTGGGATTGTGAAGGGTGAAGCCCTTTGCGATCTCGAGTACGTTGAAGACTCAGCAGCAGAAACCGACATGAACGTGGTGATGACCGAAGACGGTCGTATAATTGAAGTGCAGGGCACGGCAGAAGGCGAGCCGTTCACCCACGAAGAACTTCTTACCTTGCTGGCGTTAGCCCGAGGGGGAATCGAATCCATTGTCGCGGCGCAGAAAGCGGCGTTAGAAAATTGATTTAAGGGCGACGTTGTCGCCCTTTTTTTTGTCCGTAGAAAAGTTAATGAGGAGCAAATCCATGAAACCCTATCAGCGCCAGTTTATTGAGTTTGCGCTTAACAAGCAGGTACTTAAGTTCGGCGAATTTACGCTGAAATCCGGGCGCAAAAGCCCCTATTTCTTCAATGCCGGCCTGTTTAATACCGGGCGCGATCTGGCCTTGTTAGGCCGCTTCTACGCCGAAGCGTTGGTGGATTCCGGGATTGATTTTGATTTATTGTTTGGCCCGGCTTACAAGGGTATTCCGATTGCGACAACCACCGCGGTAGCGTTAGCTGAGCACCACGATCGCGATGTGCCGTACTGCTTTAACCGCAAAGAAGCTAAAACGCACGGCGAAGGTGGCAATCTGGTCGGTAGCGAGCTGCAAGGGCGAGTAATGCTGGTGGACGATGTGATCACCGCCGGAACCGCAATCCGTGAATCCATGGAGATTATTCAGGCTAATGGCGCGACGCTTGCGGGAGTATTAATCTCTCTGGACCGTCAGGAACGTGGTCGCGGCGAAATTTCAGCGATTCAGGAAGTTGAACGCGATTACAGCTGCACAGTGACATCGATTATCACCCTGAAAGACTTGATTGCTTATCTGGAAGAAAAACCTGAGATGGCGGATCACCTGGCGTCAGTGCGGGCGTATCGGGAAGAGTTTGGCGTTTGACTGAATTGCCCGGTGGCGCTGCGCTTACCGGGCCTACGATTCACGTAGGCCGGATAAGGCGTCGCCGCCAACCGGCAAAAATATTACTGTAACTGAGCGGCAACTAACGGCCAGCGGGTGTCAAAATCATCCGTTGGGCGATATTTAAACTCGCTGCGTACAAAGCGCGAGAGCATACCTTCGCAAAAAGCCAGAAGCTGCCCGGCCAGTAAGGTTTCGTCAGTGACATATCCTTCGCCTTCACGCATTTTCTTTTCACGCAGAACCTGGCGCAGCTGGGCTTCGATGCGTTCAAAAAGCTGATTGATGCGCCCCTGAAGCTTGTCCTGCTCAAACATCAGCGCGTGACCCGTCAAAATGCGGGTCAAACCCGGATTACGCTCACCAAAGCCCAGAATCAACAGCACAATCAGACGTAAGCGCGAGGTGGTGTCTTTCTCGTCTTTTAAAATCAGATTGATACGGGTGATCAGACTGTCTTCGATAAATTCGATCAGGCTATCAAACATCCGCGTTTTGCTGGGGAAATGACGATACAGCGCCGCTTCTGACACGCCCACAGAGGCCGCCAGTTTTGCGGTGGTGATGCGTTGACTACCATCACTGGATTCAAGCATCAGAGCCAGAGACTGAAGTATTTCTTCGCGACGATTCCTTTTCGCGGTTTGTTTTTCTGCCATGTTACAAAATACCCCTGAAAATAAGCGCTTTACGGCTGGCATCCACGCAGCGACCACAAACTGTCGTTTGCGGTATGTTATCGCGTTATGACGCTGTGAGATGCGTATCGTGGGCTTATTTGCGCCCTGAATGGCCGAAGCCGCCTTCGCCGCGATCGGTGGCGTCAAAATCTTCCACCAGATTAAATTCAGCCTGAACTACCGGCACAAAGACCATCTGTGCGATACGTTCGCCTGGCTCAATGGTGAAGCTATCTTGACCACGGTTCCAGACAGAAACCATCAGCTGGCCCTGGTAATCAGAATCGATAAGTCCAACCAAATTTCCCAGCACCACGCCATGTTTATGGCCCAGACCTGAGCGCGGCAGGATGACAGCGGCCAGTGACGAGTCGGCAATGTGAATCGCAAGACCAGTCGGGATAAGCGTGGTAGCGCCAGGAGCCAATTCTACGGCATCGTCGAGACAGGCGCGCAGGTCAAGACCCGCAGAACCGGTTGTGGCATAAGTTGGTAGCGGGAATTGCTGACCAACACGCGGGTCCAGAATCTTAACGTCGATTTTTTTCATCATAACGGGTAACGATCTCGTCCAGTAATTGTTGGCCCAGGAGTTCCTTGCGCTCAAGCGGTAAGACTTTATCTCCATCCTGCCAGAAAAGGTGCAGAGCATTGCTGTCGCTGTTAAATCCTTGCGTCGCCAGCGAAACATCGTTCGCGCAAATCAAATCGAGATTTTTGCTGATGCGTTTTTGACGGGCGTATTCTTCCACATTATTCGTTTCAGCGGCAAATCCAACGACGTAAGGTCGATGGCTTTTTAGTGAGGCAACACCGGCAACAACATCGGGGTTTTTCACCATTTTTATTGTTAATTCATCGCCTTGCTTTTTGATTTTCGCATCGGCAATGGTTTCTGCACGGTAATCAGCAACGGCCGCACAGCCGATAAATATTTGCTGTTTCTGAGCGTGAGCCTGAACAGCGGCTTCCATTTCCAGCGCCGTCGTCACATCAATACGCTGCACCAACGCTGGCGTCGGTAACGAGACCGGCCCGCTTACCAGCGTGACCGTTGCCCCGCGTTTCGCCGCTGCCGCAGCAATGGCAAAGCCCATTTTACCGGAGCTGTGGTTGGTGATGTAACGCACGGGATCCAGCGGTTCGCGCGTTGGCCCCGCCGTAATCATGATGTTGAGATGTTGCAGGTCGTTGACAGGGGCGAAATGGGCGGCGGCCATATCGACGATGGCAAGGGGGTCCAGCATACGGCCGGGGCCAATGTCGCCACAGGCCTGGCTGCCGCTATCCGGGCCCCAGATCAGCAGACCGCGAGAGGAAAGAATCTCAAGATTATGCTGAGTGGCTGTGTTGCGGTACATCTGCTGATTCATCGCCGGGACAACCGCGACCGGGGCAGGTGTAGCCAGGCAAATGGTGGAGACCAGGTCGTTCGCCATTCCAGCCGCGACGCGCGCGATTAAATCCGCCGTTGCGGGGGCAAGGATAACCAGGTCGGCCCATTTCCCTAACTCAATATGGCCCATCGCGGCTTCGGCAGCAGGGTCAAGCAGGCTGTCAGATACCGGATATCCCGAAACGGCCTGCAGGCTCAGTGGCGTGATAAAGGCTTTGCCGCCTTCGGTTATTGCGACCCGCACGTCGGCCCCGCGTTCGCGCAAACGGCGCACCAGATCCGGCGCTTTGTAGGCAGCAATGCCGCCGCTCACGCCGAGGACGATTTTTTTACCGGCCAGGCTCATCATGATTCTTTCCTGTTGGGTTTCACCAGAGAGCGGGCATTTTATCACAATCCAAAAAGTGGCGTGATTTTGTGCGTGATTCACTTTGCGAGGCGTTACGCAAGAACGAAAGGTGCCTGTCGAACGACAAGGATTCCTGTGTCAGCATGATCGAAAAGCAGGGAGAAGGGATATGGATTTCACGTTGCCGCTATTACTACCGCGAGAAAAAATGCTGCAATACGGCATTACATCACTGACCGATGCCGAACTGCTGGCGCTTTTTCTACGTACCGGTACGCCTGGGAAAAGTGTGTTTGTGTTGTCACAAGAGCTTTTGCAGCATTTTGGCTCGCTGTACGGTTTGCTGACTGCCGAACTGCCAGAATTTAAGCATGTCGAAGGAATTGGTGTCGCCAAGTATGCTCAGCTTAAAGGGATAGCCGAGCTGGCAAGGCGCTACCACAGCGTGCGTATGCTGGAGGATAATCCCCTGTTAAGCCCTGAAATGACGAGGGATTTCTTGCAAAGCCAGCTCTCTGATGCGGAGCGTGAGATCTTTATGGTGATCTTTCTTGATAACCAAAATCGGGTGCTAAAACACTGCCGTCTGTTTTCCGGCACATTGAGTCACGTAGAGGTTCATCCGCGAGAAATTGTGCGTGAAGCGATAAAAGTGAATGCAGCCGCCGTGATCCTCGCGCATAATCACCCCTCGGGTTGCGCTAAACCGAGTCAAGCTGACAAAGAGATCACTGAACGTATCATCAAATGCTGTCAATTCATGGACATTCGTGTGCTTGACCATTTAGTTATCGGTCGTGGAGAGTATGTTTCTTTTGCCGAACATGGTTGGATTTAGACCATTTCGCGCGATCCAGCGGGATCTTTGTCTGTTCGGGACTTGAGCACATCGTCGAGTCAGCGTATACTACGCCACCTTTGAGAATCTCGGGTTTGGCATTTGGGCCTGGCAATCGAGAGTTCGCTTAGAACCGCGATGACCGGGCTGTAAAGCCTGACGAGGCGCCGATACCCCATACGAAGCTCGAGCTAATTTGATTTTTGGAGAATAGACATGTCCCGAGTCTGCCAAGTTACTGGCAAGCGTCCGGTGACCGGTAACAACCGTTCCCACGCACTGAACGCGACTAAACGCCGTTTCCTGCCGAACCTGCACTCTCACCGTTTCTGGGTTGAGAGCGAGAAGCGTTTTGTCACCCTGCGTGTATCTGCTAAAGGTATGCGTGTTATTGATAAGAAAGGCATCGATACAGTTCTGTCCGAACTGCGTGCCCGTGGCGAAAAGTACTAAGTACTTAACGAGGAAATAAATCATGGCTAAAGGTATTCGTGAGAAAATCAAGCTGGTTTCTTCTGCTGGTACAGGTCACTTCTACACCACCACGAAGAACAAGCGTACTAAACCGGAAAAACTGGAACTGAAAAAGTTCGATCCAGTTGTCCGTCAGCACGTACTGTACAAAGAAGCTAAAATTAAATAATTTTAGAGTTCTTTGAAGAAAAACCCCGCAATCGCGGGGTTTTTTGCATTCTGTGTATCTCAATGGAGGAAACATGCCTGAATTACCTGAGGTAGAAACCAGCCGTCGCGGGATAGAGCCGCATCTGGTAGGCGCAACCATTCTTCATGCTATCGTTCGCAATGGTCGCCTGCGCTGGCCTGTTTCCGATGAGATCCACGCTCTCAGTGATAAGCCTGTGCTCAGCGTGCAGCGTCGCGCCAAGTACCTGCTGCTGGAATTGCCCGACGGCTGGATTATCATCCACCTGGGAATGTCCGGAAGCCTGCGTATCCTCACGCAAGAGCTACCCGCTGAGAAACACGACCACGTCGATTTGGTGATGAGCAACGGTAAAGTGTTGCGTTACACCGATCCGCGACGCTTTGGCGCATGGCTGTGGACTAAAGAACTCGAAGGGCACAGCGTTCTGGCTCATCTGGGTCCTGAGCCGCTCAGTCCGGCGTTTAACGCTGAATACCTGAAGGCGAAGTGCGCTAAGAAGAAAACGCCAATCAAGCCCTGGCTGATGGATAACAAACTGGTGGTGGGCGTCGGTAACATTTATGCCAGCGAATCACTTTTTGCCGCCGGGATCCACCCTGACAGGCTTGCCTCTTCGCTCTCTGACATCGAGTGTGAGCTGCTGGTAAAAGTGATTAAAGCGGTCCTGTTGCGCTCAATTGAGCAAGGGGGAACCACGCTGAAGGATTTCCTGC
Organism: Lelliottia jeotgali; assembly: GCA_002271215.1. Taxonomy (NCBI): domain Bacteria; kingdom Pseudomonadati; phylum Pseudomonadota; class Gammaproteobacteria; order Enterobacterales; family Enterobacteriaceae; genus Lelliottia; species Lelliottia jeotgali. The sequence goes on from CP018628.1 coordinate 96,807, forward strand.
AAAGCGACGGGAAACCGGGCTATTTTGCCCAGGAATTGCAGGTGTATGGTCGAAAAGGGGAGCCGTGCCGGGTGTGTGGTACGCCGATTGTGGCGTCGAAACATGCGCAGCGGGCGACATTTTACTGCCGCCAGTGCCAGAAGTAAGTTACTTGAGCTTATTCATCAACGCCTGATGGACGTTTGCAGGCAGGAAGTGCGTTACATCCCCCTCGTGGCGCGCCACCTCTTTCACCAGTGACGATGAAATAAACGACCACTCTTTCGACGGCATCAGGAACACACTTTCGAGTTCCGGCATCAGATGACGGTTCATGTGCGCCAGCTGCATTTCATATTCAAAATCAGCGACGGCACGGAGCCCGCGAATCAAGATATTGGCCTGCTGTGCGCGGGCGAAGTTGGCCATCAGATCGCTAAATCCCATCACTTCTACATTCGGCAGATGTGCAATGGCAGCGGTTGCCAACGCGACGCGTTCATCCAAATCAAACATCGGTTTTTTACTTGGGCTGGCGGCAATGGCCAGAATCACCCGGTCGAACATACTGGCCGCGCGGGTGACGATATCAAGATGACCATTGGTAATCGGATCGAAGGTACCCGGATAAATCGCTTTTGTGCTCATGGCTCACGCTTTCTCTGAGTAGCCGCGGTTCAATGCCCACAGCTCGGTGTATTTATTGAAAGTATACTGTGCATTCACCACCGCCAGTAACCAGCCCTGTTTGCCATCCAGAATGCCTGCGCGCAATATCAGCGTCTTCAGAAATGCCCCCAGTGTGTGAGCGAAGATTCCTGCCAGCGACGCCTTCTTGCCGCGCTGGTGGCGTTCCTGTGCCCATGCGGTTGCATAGCTGAGCTGTTTGCGCTGGAAGCTGGCAAAGTCCCGGCAGGTGAGGTGGCGCAAATCGCCTTGCAGGTTAATTACCTCGGCGTGCGCGCAGTCCAGCGATTCATGCACCAGATTGCTGTTGTACTGATAACGTTCACGCTCATAAAGACGCATTACCCGATCGGGATACCAGCCGCTGTGGCGCATAAAGCGCCCGAGGAAATAGTTACGACGAGCGATGCTGTAAACAGCTCCGGGCTGTGGTGACGTCAGAACGGACTGAAGGGATTGCTGTAATTCCGGTGTCACGCGCTCGTCGGTATCGATCATCAGCACATAGTCACCGGTGGCAAAAGATTGCGCGCGCTGGCGCTGAATGCCATAGCCTTGCCAGTCCGTATCGACAAAAACCTTTGCACCTGCGGTGCGTGCGACGTCAACGGTGTGGTCGCGGCTTCCTGAATCGAGGAGGACGATTTCGTCGGCCCAGGCAACAGAGGCCAGGCACTCCGGAAGCAGGTCAGCGGCGTTTTTGGCGATCATCACGACCGACAGACGCTTTGACATTAATGGCTCCGCTGAGGCAGATAAGGTTGCAGAAGTTGCAGCAGACGGGTCAGTGCGCCCTGATTCTGATGCAGTACTTCGACGGCATGGCGGCCGTACCACAGGCGGTAATCTTCGTCGGTGAGCAGAGTCGACACTTCTTTCACCACCGAATCCGCGTCAGTTACGGTAATTAAGCCATCGGCTTGCTGCAATTTAGCGCAGATATCTTTGAAGTTAAATGTGTGTGGCCCCATCAGCACTGGAATGGCGTGTGCGGCCGGCTCCAGCGGGTTGTGACCACCGCGCTCAACCAGGCTTCCACCCACGAAGGCCAGATCGGCAATTCCGTACAACAGCATCAGTTCGCCCATCGTATCGCCAATCACCACCTGAGTGCTGCCGGACGGGATCTCACCGCTGCTGCGCAGGATGAAGCTAAAACCGGCTTTCTGCACCATTTCACGCGCGTCTTTGAAGCGCTCCGGATGGCGAGGAACCAGAATCAGCAGCAAATCGGGGAATTTCTCCAGCAGCTTACGATGCGCCTGCAGGATAATCTCTTCTTCGCCGTCGTGAGTACTGGTGGCAATCCAGACCTGGCGGCGTGGAGCCCACTGGCGGCGCAGCGTGACGGCGCGGGCAGCGAGTTCTGGCGTGACGGAAATATCAAATTTCAGACTGCCGGTGACGGCGAGTTGGTTGCGCTTCAGTCCCAGCGAGATGAATCGCGCGCCGTCTTCTTCGTTCTGGGCGGCAATCAACGTAATTTTAGACAACAAGCGACGCATAAAACTGCCCAGCTTGCCATACCCTTTAGCCGAACGTTCCGACAGGCGCGCGTTGGCGACAACCAGCGGAATTTTACGGGCATGCAGAGCGGAAATCATATTCGGCCACAGTTCGGTTTCCATCACGATCACCAGCTTCGGGCGCACGGTGTTAAGGAAACGGTTCATGGCACAGGGTAAATCGTAGGGCAGGTAGACGTGATGCACGTCTTTACCGAAGGCCGACATGGCACGTTCTGAGCCGGTTGGGGTCATGGTTGTGACGGTAATCGGCAATGAAGGATAGCGGTGGCGCAATGCGCGGACCAGTGGGATCGCCGCCAGCGTTTCGCCGACAGAAACGGAATGCAGCAAAATACCGTCCGGGGCGACTTTATTGCGGCAGTAGCCATAGCGTTCAGCCCAGCGTTTTCGATACGCAGGCGCTTTACGGCTACGAAGCAGCAGTCGCAGCCACACCAGTGGCTGAATAATGTAGAGCAGGGCGGTATACAACAATTCCAAGCGATTATCCGTTTTTTAGTTTCGGCGGGCAAATTCTAAGCATTTAGGCGGGTTAAAGCTATCTCTTTGGCGTTTTTGCTCGCCCGGTTGACTGTGTTACGTTCATTTAGGGCAAAAAAAACGGGCAATTGCTTGCCCGTTTTATCTCTTGCGGATTAACGCTCCGCTTCAGGAAGCGCATTCAGATGATAGGTCACACGCTCCGACAGGCCGCGAATATCACCGCCGGTGATGAAGAAGCTGTCGTCTTTTTGATTCGGGTTGTTGACCGAATAGCCCAGCATTTTGTTGATAAGCGTCGCCACCTGGAAGTGGTTTAACGGCATTTGCGGGCTAATCGCATTCATCGAATACGCCGGATCGTTACTGAAATAGAGGAATGGCACCTGCGCAATCGGCATTTCGACAACGGAGTGGCCGAACAGTCCACCATCACCCACACGTTCGCCGTGATCTGAGGTGATAAAGACCAGTACCGGCAATTTGGACTTAGCCATCGTCGTACGGATGGCGGAGGCTAACTCTTTGTCGTAAAGGCGAACGGCATCGTCGTACTCATTCTTCTTCTGTGCGACGTCATCACTCAGACGTGGTGTGGAGAATTTCGCAAAGCCCTGCGGAATATTGCGCTCGTAAGGGATATGCGGTGCGCGGCTGTTGAGCACCATCAGGAACGGTTTGTTCCAGTCCAGCGTGGCTTTTTCGACGGAAGGCGTCAGGACCACATCTGCACCGACATCTGGAGCCGGACGAATCTGCGTATCCTCCCACAGATCAATATCGTGTATGCCGATCCAGTTACTCAGCCCTTCCAGACCTTGCGCCGAGATGAATGCGGTCTGATAGCCCTGTTTTTTCGCATTGGCAAAGATATTGGTCGATTTCGATTTATACGCGCCGTAGTTATCCGGTTCGCGCAGGTTATTCACCAGCATCGGAATGGCAACGCGCGTTGACACGGCGTTAGAGACAATCAGGCGACCGGTGCCCTGGTACTGTTGCATCAGCGCTTTCAGTTCAGGCGTGGTATCACGCTCGTAGCCCAGAGCACTGACGTGATGTGGGTTCAGACTTTCGCCAATCGCCAGGATTATTGAGTACTTTCCTGCGTGCGTGCCTTCTACCGGCGTGACCTGATAAGGTTCGTAATGCGTGACGCTCTGGTTTTCGCCAGAAAGGGCTTCCGGGATCAGGCGCATGGCGCTAAAGCTCATCGCAGACAAACCGTTACGCAGCAGAGAATGACGCAGATCGGGGTTGAATTTATACATCTGCCCGTCGACCGCTTTGTAAAACTGACCCGCGAACATGACCATAATAGCCAGTAGACACGGCATCGCGAGCCATTTGTGCCACTGCGGGGCCATTCGGCGGGTAAAGACCAGTGCAAATACCACTGCAACGATCATGATCGCAAAGTAGATGCCCAGCGAACCGAGGCTGTCGGTGATCCCACTGGCGATGTCTTTGGTTTCAACAAAAGCCAGCCAGACTTCGCTCGGGCCGTAGAATTGACCGTAAAACTGGTAATAGACCGCTTCTGAGATCTGCACAATAAATGTGACTGCCAGCAGAAGGCGCGTGAGGAAGAAACGTGCGCTCACGGCCGCTAACAGCGAAATGATCAGATAAAGCGAGATGTCTCCAGCCTTCGGTTGGTAAACGTGGTCTTTTAATAAAATGATGATTTCGGAAAGCGAAAACAGCACCAGGAAAGCCAGCGTCAACACCAGCGTGCGCATCACATTGCGGCGCGGTGTGAGTGATGATGATGTAGATGTTTTGAACATGTTCAGACTCAATCCAACTCAGAACTTTTTAGTCAGCGGACGAATGGCTTTACCCAATCCGAAGCGCAGTGCGCGAACCAGTGTGGGGCGATTGTGCAATCCTTTACGCCAGATATCCTCAAACAGGGCATACCAGCGTGCGGCAACCGCTTCACGGGAATAGACCTGCAGACGTTTATCACCCTGCTCACGCATCTGACGATACAGCTCAGGAGAATTTTTTAAGCGCATAATCGCCTCAAACGCTTCGTCAGGGTTTTTGGCAATCAGGTAATCCAGCTCGCTTTCGCGAATGGCGCGGTAAGAAGGTTCGTCGTCACAGACCATCACCGTTTTTCCCAGCCAGCTATTAATCAGCTTGCTGGCAGGTTTACGGGCGAGTTTGTGGTCGTGCGATTTACGGAAGCTGATACACACATCGACGTCCTGATAGTTCGTCCAGTTATCGAACGAAATTCGCAGTTCAATGCCCTGCTCTGCCAGGCGTTGCTTGAAATTGCCTTCACGATACTCTGACGGGAAACTGTCGACGCGACCAAAGAAAGCGACGGTTTTCACGGTTTCATCGGTACGCTCGCGCGGCTTAACGCCTGGCTGCGGCCAGTAAGGCACAAAAATTCGGTTGCTGTGGCCGTCGACTTCTGGATTTTGATCGACCACGACATCTGCGCCAACGACAGGTGGACGGTCAGCGCGAGCGACTACGGTCACTCCACGCCACGGTTTAACGCGTGAGCCAAAATCATCGTTGTGCATCAGATTGATGGCATCAGCCCGGCACTCTGAGCCGAATGAACACTCAATGTCATCGCCATAATAATGCTTCAGTGCCAGCGTGGTCTGGAAAGTCCATCCACCACGGCCACCGCAGTAAAAACGCTCAGGAATGCTGTCCGGGTTTACGCGGTTATCCAGCAACGTTTGAAAATCTGCGTAGTTTTTAGCAATAAAATCGGCGCGTGAAACTGCGTGTAGTTTGAGTTTGCTCATAATATCCGTTAGCCGAGAATTTTTTTAAGACGAAAATAGCGACGTCCCAGACGCCAGCGTTGACGTAGCCCACGTGCATTTTGCCAGATCATCGTCCAGATACCGCGATCAAAAAGCTCTTGCGTGATTTCACGCTTTTTCGCGATGTCTTCGATATTGTTGAGGCTGTGCAGGATGCCGAGGCCCTCTTTGGCAATTTGCCAGTGGCAGGCCGGGACGCGCTTCACCTGTTCCGGATGGCGCTGATTAATGGCCTCCAGCATTTCCAGTATTTTCATATAGTGGCGAGATGAGCGCATCCGCGTATCGTCAGTACCCGGTGTATGGGAAACCGAGGCCGAGTGGATCAGATAATCATAAAAAACTTCATCCACATACTGCACGCGTTTGGCGGTCAGCAGTACCTCTGTCGTCCACGGGATATCCTGGTGGCGTAGACCGTGTTCGAAGGTAAAACCCTGCTCTTTGATAAAGGCATGGCGATAAATATTCAGCCAGGTCACATGCAGGAACTTGCGTGATTCCAGCGCCATTTGCAGCCACGTTGGGCCATCCAGAACACCCGTGGACGCCAGCTTGTCAGACGGAAAAATCTTTTTCGACTGACGACCGTCATCGTATATATAGGTTCCGTTGCAGGTGGCGACGTCCAGATCGCCCGCATAGGCGATCTCCAGCAAACGCGGATACATTCCCGGATAGATAACATCGTCGATGTCAGGGAACGCGACATATTCCCCTTTCGCGACTGCCAGACCCGTATTACGCGCAGCCGAAACACCGCCGTTGGGCTGGTCAATCACCTGAAAGTCGCTGAATTCACTGGCGTAGCGCGCGATGATTTCCGCAGAACCATCAGTGGAACCGTCATTCACCACGATCAGTTCGAGGCTTTCCAGGTTCTGTTTCTTAATGCTGTCAAAAAAAGCACTCAGGAAGGGTTCGCCGTTATAAACAGCGACGATGAGGCTTAATTGAGGCGTTCCAGACATGCTTGCTCCGTATTATTCCGCAGTATAGCCGCGATCAACGTGTTCAACCGTAGCGTGCGATGGCATTTCGACAGCCGGCTGGCTAAAGAGTTCGGATGGAAATGAGTGCGCCGATGCCATTAGCATCGGCGCAAGGAAATTATGCTCAGGAATTCGGTTCTTTTGTTTTGTCAGTACGCAGTGCGCACATCCCGATCAGTAGCCCGGTCAAAAGCATATATTGCTCCAGATAGTGGTCTTTCAGGTTGTGGTCGACCATGGTTCTGGAGAAGAAACCAATCGTGAACAGCAGCAAGAACATCCCCAACATGGTATTGCCATGGCGGAACTCACGCCAGCCAACGTACCAGCAGCCCGCCAGCAGAATCAGCCAGCCAGCAATGCCGGCAAACCCGTTCTGAATACCAAACTCAATTAAGCCATAGTGGCTGTGGGGAATATTGATCCGGTTATCCTGAGTGTCGCGGCGCAGTACGTAACGAAACGCTTCTTTGCGTGGACCCATGCCAGCAGGATGTTCAGCGACCAGTTTCCAGCCCTGATGGAAGAAGCTGGCGCGACAGCCGTTGGAATGATCCATAGGGTGACCTAAGTTGTTAAGTGGTCGAATCCCGTTAGTTCTGTTATAGCAAAAACTGTTGAATGGCGCATTCCAGCCAGTGACAGCATCGGTTTCCAGACTCTGCCAACGAGGGTCTGTTTTCCACGATGCATAGCCCAGTAGGACAGATGCGATAACGATACCGAGAAGAATACCCCCTGTTAACACTACCCGACTGCGGCGCATGCTATGCAAGCTCAGCAGAATAAACGTCGAGAACAAACTTCCGACCAGGCCGATAGTGCCCCAACGAGTATCCACTAAGGCGGTACAAATCAGGTTACAGAGCAGCATGAAGGCCAGGAACGGCGTTTTCAGGCGTAAAAAACGCTGGTGCATCAAGCCGCGAGCGAGGAGTTCTGCTAACAGGAATCCGGTGATCATGTTCACCTGGAAGCTCATGCGCGTGCGGTTATAAACAATCCGCGTTTCGCCCCAGTGAATCACGCCATCGCGCCAGTAGAGCCAGACTGTATCCAGCAAATGGATGCACACGACGCCCCAGAAAAAGAGGACAATCAGCGTGAAATATCGGGCGGCTGAAATAGAAGGATACTGGCGTTGAATGGCAGGTAATAACACCAGGCCTGCGCAGAAAAGCAGCACCGGGCGCAACCATTGGCCGTCCCAGGTAGAGACCATCTCTTTAATATCAGGTGCAACAAAAAAGCCGTTTATCAGGATATAGAAAGTTAAAACCCATACCGTAATAAGAACGAACTTGATTTTTTTGAACTCAAGATTTTTTTTGGCTGAGGCTGAGCTAAAAAAGAGACCCAATGCCACTGCGATGATGGGATAGATCAGGCCATTGCGGTGGAAAGGTAGCTGGTCATTCGGAATTGGCCAGATAAAACATAAAGCCAGTACAGCCGGTACTAAAAGGCCCGTCAGGATGTTGCGAATATTTGTCATATTTATGGTACTGGTTAAGAATTTAGGCTTTTATACCGGTTAGTTAACAATGCGATACGATAATTCCACGGATTCCCGATGGGAATAAAAGCGAAAGAAAAGTACCACAGATGACTTAACTACAGAAGGACAATGTTTGTAAGCAAGAATAATCTGCGGCTTCACGCGAATGCTGACTTTGTGCATTCCGCGCCTGGCAACGTATATAATGCCCGGACGAGTCCGGTTTCGGCCTACTGACAGGAAATGTATGCATATTGTTCACACTGAAGCAGACGGTGGCAAAGGCGGACAGCCTCTGCGCATTATCAACGAATCGCTAGGGCTTATTCATCGCGGTCATCAGGTGACGATCCTGTGTCCGGAAACAGCGGCGCTGCACGCTCTGGCCCGTGAAGCCGGGCTGACGGTGGTGACGATGCCGCTAATGCGCAAAAACCTTAAAAACCTGCAATTGCTGCGCACCTGGTTAAAAAACAATCGGCATTCTATTGATGTCATCAATAGTCACAATTCTGCTGATACCTGGCTGGTGGCACTCGCCAATCTGACGCTCTCAAATCCGGTGCCGCTGGTGCGTACTCGCCATGCCTCAGGCGTGCCGCGCAAAAACTGGACAACCCGCTGGCTGTTTCGCACCGCCTGCGCCCATATCGTAACTACGGGCGAAGCGCTGCGCCATCAGGTGGCGGATATCGGTGTGCCAATGGCGCAAAGCACCTCAGTCCCAAGCGGCGTGGACACGCAACGTTTTCATCCCGCCGATAAACAACAGGCCCGTGAGCATTGCGGATTAACGCAGGATGATTTCTGGCTCGGCGTGGTATCGCATCTGCGCCCAAACAAAGGCCACAGCGTGCTGCTGCGTGCGTTGGCAAAGATCGACAACCCGCGCATTAAGCTGGCCATTGTCGGCGAAGGGCCGCATAAAGCGACGCTGGAACAGGAAATCACCGGTTTAGGTTTACAGCAGCGGGTGCTGTTGGCCGGGCATCGCAGCGATCCGGAGCGTTGGTTCCCGGCGTTTGATATTGCCCTCAGCCCTTCGCACGATATGGAAGGGGTGCCTCAGGGCGTCTTGCAGTCGCTGGCTTCGCGCATTGCAACCATTGCTACCGATGCCGGTGGAACAGCGGATGCGGTGATCGACGGTAAAACCGGGTTATTGATTGCGCAGCGCGATGAATCTGCGCTGGAAGAAGCGATTGTGAAACTGTATGACGATGCAAATCTTCGCGAGACGCTGGCGCAGCAGGGATACGACTACCTGTGCGCCCATTTCACCCGCGAATGTATGCTCGATGCGATGGAGAAGGTTTTCTCCAACGCCGCTCAGCGCAGCAGATCCTGATAGAGCAACTGTAACTCTTTCGCCATTCTCTCCAGGGTATAGGGTTCAGCAGTGGCGCGTGCCGCTGCTGAATAATCCTGACCCAGTTCCCGGCCTTTAAGCCATTCGCCGACCACCTGCTGGTAGCCGTTGCTGTCCAGCGCATCGCGCACCCAGCCGTTAACGCCTTCTTCGATCCACTCCGCCGCACCGCAGCCGTGGCTGGTCAGCAGCGGCAGACCGCAGGCCAGCGCTTCGACGCAGACATTCGGGAAGGGATCGTAAAGCGTAGGCAGGATCAGCGCATCGGCACTGCCATACACCTGGCACACATCGGCGACCGGCCCAAGGAAACGTACGCGAGACGCCACGCCGAGCGTCTGAGCCAGTTTTTCGAATTTGCGTGCGTGTTTATCACGTCCGGCGATCAGTAGCCAGACATCCGGATACGGCACAATCGCGCGGAGCGCCGTCGCCACCCCTTTGCGGCTAAAACCGGAACCGACATACGCCAGCACCGGCGCATTGTGCGGGATTCCCCACGCGTCGCGCTGCGACAGTGCACGCACGTCAGGGCTGAAATGTTGGGTATCAACGCCGTTATAAATCACCGTCAATTTATCGTCCGGCAGGGCAAACCGGCGAGCGATGTCGTCGCGCACCATCCGCGAATTGCAGATCACTTTGCGCAGCTGTGGATGGGTAAACATCTGCGCTTCGGCCTGCAAAATATAGCGATGGTAGCGGCTGAGGGACTGCGCCCAGCGCGCCAGCGGCGACAAAATGCGATTGTACTGTTCAAGCCAGGTGGCATGAACACCATCACCTGCCCGAAAAATGGTCGCACCCGGAATCCGTTCGTGGCTCTGAACAATGTCGAATTGGTCAAACTGTGCAGCGGCGGCTTCGGCGAAGCCGGATTCGCGGCTCAGGCGGTTACGAAACGGCGGGTTCACCGTTAGCGCCTGCCAGCCTGAAGCATCTTCCCACTGGCGGGCAATCAACGTCACATCCAGCGCGGTATCCTGCGCCAGCACGTTCAGCGCACGCGAGACAAAGCGCTCCGCGCCGCCGTTTGGATTATAGGTCTGTCGAACGATCGCCAGCTTCATGCCGGGTATTCCAGCAGCAGTGTGTCGATCGCGCTTAATACCTGCTGCGGCGTGATCGCCGTAATGCAGTCAGAGACACCGCCATCGCCGCAACCCGCTTTGCCGCACGGCTGACAGGTGAATCCGGCGGTGATGACGCGATAGTTCACGCCCCACGGCGCCCATTTGATCGCACCCGTCGGGCCGAAGATGGCCACGGTTGGCGTTCCGACGGCGCTGGCGAGGTGCATCGGCATGGAGTCTACGCCGAAGTAGATCCGTGCGTGTTTCATCAGCGCACCCAGCTCTTTCAGGTTGAGTTGACCGCTTAAATCAAATACCGGCTGCCTGAGCGCAGCGCGCAGCTCGTCCATATACGCCGTCTCTTCTTTCGACGGTGCAGCGGAAAGGATAATCGGCAGCCCACGCGAGGCGAGGTTATCGATAGTGGCCGCGAGCTTTTTGATGTCCCAGGCTTTGAACATCCAGCGCGATGTCGGGTGTACCAGAATGTAGGATTTGCTGGCAACACCGAATCCGGCCAGTTTCTCTGCGATCGAGGCTTCGGCCGCGTCGCCGGGTACAAACAACGTATGTTTATCTTCTTCGGTTTGCGGATGAATCCCGATCCGGCGCAGGGCGTCGAGGTTCACTTCCACCATATGGCGGCTGTTATCCTGAATGGCTGGGTACAGCGTGGTGAAAGACTTCACCCAGCGACGCCGCGCCAGGCCGCCGCGTTTGTCCGGCTTAAAGCCCACGGACACGCGCGGTTTCAGACGACGCGCCAGACGCGCGCCGTGCCAGTGTTCGGTCAAATTAATCAGTACGTCGTAATGACGCGCTTTCAGCGTATTGAGCAGGGCGCGATACAAGCGGAGTTGAGCAAACCAGCCTTGCTTACGCCAGTTGCGGCCAATGGTATGCACCTGGTCAATGTGCGGGTGGCTGGTGAGCATTGCCTGGGTGTCGTCATACACCAGGGCGTCAACTTCCACGTCCGGCCAGTTTTTTTTCAACACGGTAAAGACCGGCGAGGTCAGCAGGACGTCACCGTGGTGACGCAGCTTGATGATCAGCACGCGTTTTGGCGGACGCTCCGCTGTGAAAAAATCAGACATAGGCTCTCTCTGCTGCCAGCAAAGGCTCTAATTGCGCAAAAACCGCAGCGGCGCTGAGGTCGCTGAGCTGCGATGAATCTTTCGGGCGGCAGATAATTTGATTTTTTCCGTAGCCGCCGATAAGGCCCGGATCGGTTGGGCCGTAAAGCGTAATATTAGGTCGATCGAGGGCTGCCGTCAGGTGGCTCAGTCCCGTATCGACGGAAACCACGGCGGTAGCACCTGCCAGTTGCTGTGCAACGCCATCGAGCTTCATGCGAGGCAGAACCTCGACGTGATCAAATCCTTCGGCCAGACGTTTGGCTCGCGCCTCTTCGTGCGGTGCGCCCCACGGGAGTTTTATCCGCAGGCCTGAGTTGCTAAGCATCTCGATCAATTCCCGCCAGTGAGATTCTGGCCAGTGCTTGTCGTCGCGCGTCGTGGCATGCAGGAAGATCAGGTTCGGCTGGGCATCAGGTGACGTTTCATGCAAGAAATGCTGTGATATGGCGTAATCGCCCTGTGTTTCAGGTTTCGTGTAACCGAGGCTTTTCGCAAACAGCTCGCGGGTGCGTTCGACGGCGTGCTGCTGTTTAGCGATGGCGTGACGACGGTTATAGAACAGGCTCGCCAGCGGTTCGCGGGCGCTATGCCAGTCCATACCGTGCTTGACGCCATGCGCCAGGCGTGTGACCAGCGCGGCGCTTTTGACTAGCCCCTGGGCGTCAATAATCGCATCGTAGTGCTGAGCCTGGATTGCTTCGCGAAAGGCTGTGCGCTCGGCTTTAATCGGCGCGGAAAACCACGCTTTACGCCAGCGGCGAATCGCCACCGGGATCACGTGGTCTACCGATTCATGCCAGGTGGGGATTTGCGCGAAGCCATCTTCCACCACCCAGTCAAAACGAATGCCGGGGATGGCGCGCATCGCATCCGTCAGGGACGGCAACGTGTGCAGGACATCGCCCATCGAAGAGGTTTTTACGATCAAGACCCGCATTCGTTATCCTTCATCGTTCAACAGCAGATCGTTGAGTTCATCGAGGACACGCTGCGGCGTAATGTCGATCAGACTCTGGTGATAACCTTCTGCCGCATCGCCTTTGCGCACTTTGTGATAGCCGGTGATCAAACGAATCACCCGCGCTTTATGTGACAGCGGCGGCGTGAAGTCTGGGCTGCTTGGGCCATAGAGCGCGACCAGCGGGCGGTTCAGCGCAGCGGCGACGTGCATCAGGCCGGAATCGTTGGTGACGACCGCTTTACAAGCCGCCAACAAAATAACCGCCTGTTCCAGCTGGGTTTCGCCCGCCAGATTGCGGCACCAGGCCTGCTGTTCGTTGCTCAGCGTGGCGAGAATTTCGTTGCCCGCTTCGTGATCTTTCGCCGAACCGAACAGTACAACCTGATAGCCTTCGTCGATCAGCTGTTTTGCCAGCTCGGCGTAGTGATAGTGCGGCCAGCGCTTTGCCGGACCGAATTCTGCACCAGGGCAGAAGCCGATCATCGGGCGCTCTGCCGACAGGCCAAATGCATTACAGGTCTGCGATTTTTCGCCGTCATGCACCTGCAGCTGCGGCCACAGCAGCGGCTGCGGCAGATCTTTCGCCGAGAGCATCACACCTTTGTCGTACGCCAGTGCCACGTAACGCTCGACCATTAACGGCCAGGCGGCTTTATCCAGCACGCGCGCATCGTTGAGCAGACCGTAGCGCATCTCGCCACGCCAGCCGGTGCGGTGCGGCACGCCAGCAAAGAACGGCACTAAGGCAGATTTAAAGGAGTTCGGCAGGACATACGCGCGATCATAGCGTTTCTCGCGCAGGCTATGCCCGAGCTTGCGGCGTTCGCCAATTTCCAGCGCCCCGTGGCCAAGCGGCATTGGGATTGCTTCGTTGACTTCCGGCATGCGCGACAATAGCGGACGGCACCACGCGGGTGCCATCACGTCGATTATCGCCTGGGGATAGCGCGCCTTGAGCGTGCGATAGAGACTTTGCGACATCATCATGTCGCCCACCCAGGACGGGCCAATCACCAGAATTCTCATGATTATGAATCGCGGTTCAGCCAGGCCATATATTCCGTCACGCCTTCGGCAACGGTCTTGAACGGCTTGTCGTAGCCCGCAGCACGCAGGTTAGTCAGATCCGCCTGGGTGAACGCCTGGTAGCGACCTTTCAGTTTTTCCGGGAACGGAATGTATTCGAGGCTGCCTTTTTGATGGTAAGCCAGCGCCGCATCGGCCACGGCCTGGAAAGATTCCGCGCGACCGGTACCCAGGTTGAAGATGCCGGAGACACCGTTTTCCCAGAACCACAGATTCACCGCCGCCACATCGCCCACGTAGACGAAATCGCGTTTGAAGCCATCGCTGCCTTCAAACAATTTCGGGCTTTCGCCGTTGTTCAACTGGGTGTTCAGGTGGAATGCCACGCTCGCCATGCTGCCTTTGTGGCCTTCGCGCGGTCCGTAGACGTTGAAGTAGCGGAAGCCGACGATCTGGGAATTCGCTTCTGGCAGAATCTGACGCACGTATTCGTCGAACAGGAATTTGGAGTAACCGTACACGTTCAGCGGCTGCTCGTATTCGCGCGATTCAATAAAGTCAGAGGTACGGCCGCCGTAGGTCGCCGCAGAAGAGGCGTACAGGAACGGAATGTCACGCTCCAGGCAGTAATGCAGAACCTCTTTAGAGTACTGATAGTTGTTATCCATCATGTACTTGCCGTCCCACTCGGTGGTGGATGAGCAGGCACCTTCATGGAAGATAGCTTCGATCTCGCCGAACTCTTCACCTGCCATAATCTGGATCAGGAAATCTTCTTTATCCATGTAGTCGGCGATGTTCAGATCGACCAGGTTCACGAACTTGGTGCCGTCTTTCAGGTTGTCTACGACCAGAATGTCGGTGATGCCTTTGTCATTGAGGGCTTTGATAATATTGCTGCCGATAAAGCCCGCGCCGCCGGTAACGATGATCATAACGGTAACCTTTGTAGTGTGGAGTTCGGGGCAATCCCGAACACTAATACTCATATCATATCATTAGTATGGCGACCCTTCAGCCATTCACCGATATGCAGCAGGGGTACACGTGATTTATGCTGCAAAAACGATAACTGATGATGCGTCATCTCGTATCGACGTATAGGTTTGGGTAATATGTGCCGAAATTTGCCGAGTCTGGAGAATTGCAATGCGTGGTGATTTTTACAAACAGTTAAACAACGACCTCGAGACCGCACGCGCGGAAGGGTTGTTCAAAGAAGAACGTATTATCACATCTGCACAGCAGGCGGACATTACCGTCGCTGACGGCAGCAAAGTGATCAACTTTTGCGCGAACAACTACTTAGGTCTTGCGAATCACCCTGAGCTAATTGCCGCTGCCAAAAACGGCATGGACACCCACGGTTTTGGTATGGCCTCCGTGCGTTTTATCTGCGGCACCCAGGACAGCCACAAACAGCTTGAGAGCAAGCTGGCGGCGTTCCTCGGGATGGAGGATGCGATTCTCTACTCTTCCTGCTTCGACGCCAACGGCGGCCTGTTCGAGACTCTGCTGGGCGCGGAAGACGCAATTATCTCTGACGCCCTCAACCATGCCTCGATAATCGACGGCGTGCGTCTGTGTAAAGCGAAGCGTTTCCGCTACGCCAACAACGACATGCAGGAGCTGGAAGCGCGCCTAAAAGAGGCGCGTGAAGCCGGTGCTCGCCACGTCTTAATCGCCACCGACGGCGTGTTCTCGATGGACGGCGTGATCGCCAACCTGAAGGGCGTGTGCGATCTGGCAGACAAATACGATGCGCTGGTGATGGTCGATGACTCTCACGCAGTCGGTTTTGTCGGTGAGAACGGTCGCGGTTCCCACGAATATTGCGACGTGATGGGCCGTGTGGACATCATCACTGGAACGCTTGGCAAAGCGCTCGGTGGCGCATCCGGCGGCTATACCGCGGCGCGCAAGGAAGTGGTCGAATGGCTGCGCCAGCGCTCCCGTCCGTATCTGTTCTCTAACTCTCTGGCCCCGGCGATTGTTTCTGCCTCCATCAAAGTGCTGGAGATGGTGGAATCCGGTGCTGAGCTGCGCGATCGCCTGTGGTCCAACGCCCGTCTGTTCCGCGAACAAATGACTGCTGCAGGCTTTACGCTGGCCGGTGCCGATCACGCGATTATCCCGGTGATGCTGGGCGACGCGGTGGTGGCGCAAAACTTTGCCCGCGAGCTGCAAAAAGAGGGGATTTATGTCACCGGGTTCTTCTTCCCGGTGGTGCCAAAAGGTCAGGCGCGTATCCGCACCCAGATGTCTGCGGCGCACTCACCTGAACAAATCGAGCGTGCGGTGGCAGCCTTTACCCGCATCGGCAAACAACTGGGCGTGATTGCCTGAGGACGTGTGATGAAAGCGTTATCCAAACTGAAAGCGGAAGAAGGGATTTGGATGACCGACGTGCCGGAGCCGGAAGTCGGTCATAACGATCTGCTGATCAAAATCCGTAAAACCGCGATTTGCGGCACGGACGTTCACATCTACAACTGGGATCAGTGGTCGCAAAAAACCATTCCGGTTCCGATGGTTGTGGGACACGAATACGTCGGCGAAGTGGTCGGCATCGGCCAGGAAGTGAAAGGGTTTAAAATCGGCGATCGCGTGTCCGGTGAAGGGCATATCACCTGCGGTCATTGCCGTAACTGTCGCGGCGGTCGTACGCACTTGTGTCGCAACACCGTGGGCGTGGGCGTAAACCGTCCGGGCTGTTTCGCCGAATATCTGGTGATCCCGGCGTTCAACGCGTTCAAAATCCCGGACAATATTTCTGACGATCTGGCCTCGATCTTCGACCCGTTCGGTAACGCGGTTCACACGGCGTTGTCGTTTGACCTGGTTGGCGAAGACGTGCTGGTATCCGGCGCGGGCCCAATTGGCATCATGGCGGCAGCGGTGGCGAAACACGTCGGTGCGCGTAACGTGGTAATTACCGATGTGAACGAATACCGTTTGTCTCTGGCGCGCAAAATGGGCGTGACCCGGGCGGTGGATGTCTCGAAAGAGAACCTGAGCGACGTGATGACCGAACTCGGCATGACTGAAGGCTTCGATGTAGGCCTGGAGATGTCCGGCGCGCCGCCAGCGTTTCGTACCATGCTCGACACCATGAACCACGGTGGCCGCATCGCCATGCTGGGTATTCCGCCGTCAGATATGTCCATCGACTGGAACAAGGTCATCTTTAAGGGCTTGTTCATCAAAGGCATTTATGGCCGTGAGATGTTTGAAACCTGGTACAAAATGGCCGCGTTGATCCAGTCCGGCCTGGACCTGACGCCGATCATCACTCACCATTTCGGTATTGATGATTTCCAGAAAGGTTTCGACGCCATGCGCTCGGGCCAGTCCGGAAAAGTGATTCTGAGCTGGGATTAATTTTAAAGCGCCTGCGGGCGCTTTTTTTTCGACCCTTTCACACTTCTCGCATACGCAATCGGATTATTTCGATTTTTACTTCGCTTTTTTACCCACACGCTTATAAAGTTTGTTTAAGTTTCGTTTACTTTTACAGCGCCTATGTTCAAGCTTACCGTTTGTTTATTGACCTGTAACTCAGCGCGTCTGCTGCGTGAAGTCCTGCCACCGCTGCTCACCGTAGCGGATGAATTTGTCGTGGTGGATTCCGGGAGTACGGATGCCACACTGGATATCTGTCGTGAATACGGGCTTTCCACTCAATATCACCCCTATGCGATGCACGGCGCGCAGATGAATCATGCGATTGATTTAGCCAGCAACGATTGGGTGCTGTGCATGGACAGCGATGAGATCCTCGATGGTGAACTGGTCGATTTTATTCTGGCGCTCAAAGCGGGCGACGAACCTGCCGTAAACCAGGCCTGGCGCATCCCGCGCTACTGGCATGTTTTGGGCGAAGAAGTCCGAACAATTTATCCCGTTTCATCGCCGGATTTTCCGGTGCGTCTGTTTAATCGCGCTCAGGCCCGTTTCAATCACCGCCCGGTGGATGACAAAGTGGAAGGCACACTTCAGGCAATCAAAATGCCAGGACGAGTTCGCCACGACACCTTTTATAATCTTCATGAAGTCTTTAATAAGCTGAACAGCTACACCTCGCGACTGGTGAAATACCAGAACGTGCGGCCTTCTATTGGTCGTGGCGTGGTTAGCGGTATCGGTGCGTTCTTCAAATGGTATCTGTTCAGCGGTGCCTGGCGGCAGGGGAAAGTGGGGATCGTGACGGGCCTGTACGCGGCTTCGTATAGCTTCCTGAAGTATTTCAAAGCCTGGTATCAACATCAGGATGAAAAAGAGTCCGTGGCGAAAAAGCCAGCGGACTCTCATCTCACAGAATAACCCTTACGCTTTCTTACCCCAGCCTTGCCACTGGTGCTGGAAGTAAGTCACCAGCGAACTTTGGCTGACGCTTTCACCAATCACCGT
This sequence comes from Lelliottia jeotgali, assembly GCA_002271215.1. NCBI lineage: Bacteria > Pseudomonadati > Pseudomonadota > Gammaproteobacteria > Enterobacterales > Enterobacteriaceae > Lelliottia > Lelliottia jeotgali. The sequence continues at coordinate 114,751 of CP018628.1, forward strand.
GAAGAATCGGGTGGCGTAGACCGGTTCAGGCGGCTGTTTCGGTTTGCAAATCTTCACGCCGCGGAACGGGTTTTTCGGCTCTGTGCGCGGGTTGTTACCTGGTGGCGTGGAGTTATCAGGCCGTGAGGTATCCACCTGCGGTTCGTTGAGCAGATCGCTCGGGCGCACCAGTGTGATGTCCGAAGGGAGTGTCGGCAGCATTTGCTGCAACACGCGCACCGTCGATGGATGCGGATGCCCAATGGCGATCGCCGAGCCGGTGCGCTGAGCAAGTTTCACGGCGCGATTAAACTGGAAGCGAATATCGGCTTCATTCTGCGTGTCATCGAGGAACACTTTGCGCTTAATCACCTTCACGCCCGTACCCTGGGCGGCGCGCATCGACTGGCTATTACCGATGGTCATGCTGTCGAGAAAATAGAGATTGTAGCGCTCCAGCGCCTGCATCACTTTCTGCATCCCGAACAGGCTGGAGGTCATCGCGCTGCCCATATGGTTGTTCAACCCAACCGCAAACGGCACTTTGCCATAGGCGTCACGGATAATGCGCTCGATCTCGTCGCTACTCATGTCCGGGCGCAGGGTGTCTTTTTCCAGCGGCTGTTTGCTGAGCGGTGCCATCGGCAGGTGGATGAGGACCTCATGCCCGCTGTTGTGGGCTTTGGTCGCCATTTCACGGGCGTGGGGTGCATTGGGTAAAACGGCAACGGAAATGGCCGACGGCATCGCCAGCACCTGATTTTCGTTGTGCGGACGGTAGCCAAAATCGTCAATGACGATGGCTAATTTGCCTGCGTAAACCGGTGAAGCCAGCGCCAGTGCACTGACGACGGAGAGAACAATACGACGAAATTGAAGCAAAACTTATCTTCCCAACCACGGCTGTGGATTGACCGCCTGACCCTGGCGACGAATTTCGAAATAGAGTGACGGGCGGCCCTGACCGCCACTACTGCCCACAAGGGCGATAGGTTGTCCTGCGCGGACCTGTGTACCGACGCTGACCAGCGCGCTTTGGTTGTAGCCGTAAAGACTCATGTCGCCTTTCCCATGCTCAACCACTACCACCAGTCCGTAACCCTGTAGCCAGTCGGCGAGGATCACGCGGCCATCGGCGATGGCTTTGACTTCGCTGCCTTCCGATGCGCCAATGACGATACCTTTCCAACGTAGCTCACCCTGCAGTTGTTCGCCATAGCGATGCAGAATAGAACCGCGAACCGGCCAGAAAGCTTGTCCGCGTGGTGCACCCAGTCCGCCGGTACGTGAAATGAGCGAACGCTCGCTTTCCGTCGGTTTGTAGGTTGAGCCTTTGCGAGACGCTTCCTGCTGGCGATCTTTCACGGCCTGCGCGTCGCGCGCCTCTTTTTCGGCGCGCGCTTTGGCAGCCGCTTCAGCGCGGGCAATGCTGTTGCGCAGTTTGGATTCGTTGGCGCGCATTTCACCCAGCTGCGTCTGGCCTTCCTGAATCGAAGACTCCAGCCCGGAAAGGGTTTTCTTACGCTCGTTCCGCGCCTGTTCCAGCTTCGCCTGCTGCGCCTGCTGATCGTAAAGCAGAGTTTGCTGCTGGCTCTGTTTCTCTTCCAGCTCGGCTTTTTGCGAGGTGACCTCTTCGCGCGTCTGTTTAAGCTGCGCGATAGTTTCCTGACGCGCCTGGTTCAGATAGCCAAAATAAGCCTGCAGGCGCTGACCGCGCTGGCTCTCTTCTCCGCTGAGGATCAGCTGAATGCCGGTGTGTTCGCCCTGGCGAAACGCGGCGTCGAGCTGTGCCGCAAGATTGCGCTCCTGGGCATCTCGCTGCTTTTCCAGTTTGGCAATCGACGCATTCATCTCGTCGATTTGCTTATTCAGCACAGAAAGGGTGTTCTGGGTTTCGCGCAGTTTACGCGCAGCGGCGGAGATGGCTTCTTCCTGCTGCTTTAATTGTGCGAGCAGAGAGGAGCGTTGTTGTTGCTGTTGGCGTACCGCGCGCTCTTTGGCGGCGATATCGGCCTGAATCGATTTGAGCTGATCGCGATCGTCAGCGTGGGCGGATGCGGCGCACAGCAATACGCCAGCGCTGAGTGCGCTGGCGTAAAGCAGAGGCCTGACTGATAACCGTAACGGTTTCACGACCCATGTGATTGAAAAAATCGCCTTTCCCCTCATGGGGAGGGATTATTCCACGATGAACAGCGGCTTGCCAGTCATCTCTTGCGGGATTTCCATGCCCATCAGCGTCAACATGGTCGGCGCGATGTCGGAAAGCTTACCGCCCTCTACTGGTTTCAGAGATTTCTCACCCACGTAGATCAGCGGAACTGGCAGGTTGGTGTGTGCTGTATGAGCCTGACCGGTAGACGGATCGCGCATCTGCTCTGCGTTGCCGTGGTCAGCCGTAATCAGCAGCTGGCCGCCGACGGATTCCACCGCTTTGGCGACTTCGTCAACGCAGTTATCCAGAGCTTCAATCGCTTTCACTGCGGCTTCCATCACGCCGGTATGACCTACCATGTCGCCGTTCGGGTAGTTACAGATGATGGTGTCGTATTTACCGCTCTTGATCGCCGCGACCAGTTTCTCGGTCAGCTCAGCGGAGCTCATTTCCGGCTGCAGATCGTAGGTCGCCACTTTCGGGGAGTTGATCAGAATGCGATCTTCGCCTTTGAACGGCTCTTCTACACCACCGTTGAAGAAGAAGGTGACGTGCGCATATTTCTCGGTTTCGGAGATACGCAGCTGGGTTTTATCGTTCTTCGCCATCCACTCGCCGAAGGTGTTGGCGAGCGATGCTGGTGGGTACGCGCAAGGCACTTTGATGTCTGCGGCGTATTCGGTCAGCATGATGAAGTCGAGGTTCACGACTTTCTTACGAGCAAAACCGTCGAAATCGTTGTTCACGAAAGCGCGGGTGATTTCACGTGCGCGGTCAGCGCGGAAGTTCATGAAGATCAGCGCATCGCCGTCTTCCATTGCCGCATCGGCCTGGCCTTCAGCACGGATAACGGTCGCTTTCACGAATTCGTCGTTTTCATCGCGTGTGTAGGCAGCTTCCAGACCGGCAACAGCGGTATCAAACTGGAATTCGCCTTTGGCCTGAGTCATCAGGTCGTAAGCTTGCTCAACGCGATCCCAACGGTTGTCGCGGTCCATAGCGAAATAACGGCCAATGATGGACGCCACGCGGCCTTTGCCCAGTTCAGCAAATTTATCTTCGAACGTTTGCAGGGACGATTTCGCGCTGCGCGGCGGGGTGTCGCGACCGTCGAGGAAAGCGTGCAGATAGATTTTTTCTGCGCCGCGCTCGGCTGCCATCTCAACCATTGCCAGGATGTGATCTTCGTGGCTGTGAACGCCACCGGCAGAGAGCAGACCCATGATGTGAACGGCTTTACCGGCTTTCACCGCTTTATCCACCGCGCCAGTCATCGTTGGGTTGCTGAAGAAAGTCCGTTCTTTAATTTCAACGTCCAGACGGGTCAGGTCCTGATAAACGATGCGACCCGCGCCCAGGTTGACGTGTCCAACTTCGGAGTTGCCCATCTGACGGTCTGGCAGGCCAACTTCCAGGCCAGAAGCGTCAATCAGGGTATGCGGGCGTTTGGCCCACAGTGCATCCATGACCGGGGTTTTAGCGTTGAAAATGGCGTTATCCTGGCTGTCTTCGCGATAGCCATAACCATCCAGAATCACCAGTACCATAGGTTTTTTAGAGACCGACATTGCGACATCCTCATGCTCAAGAGACAAAAAATTTGCCTGATTTTACTACAGCTGAATCGATAAAGTAGCCACAGAAGATCAAAGAAAGCGCTGGCACAGACAGCGGCTATCCTCATTTTGACGCTTTTTTTTCGTGGCATGCCGCAGAAAATGGATTAGCTTATTCTCGCTGGCTGTATTTGCCACAACGCACAGGTATACTCCTGTCCTGGTTTTTTTAATCACTACGTCGGGAGTTGTTACCCCCCATGCAAGAAATTATGCAATTTGTTAGCCGCCACCCAGTACTGAGTATCGCGTGGATTGGTTTACTGGCCGCTGTGCTGTTCACTACGTTTAAAGGTCTTACGTCTAAAGTTAAGGTCATTACCCGTGGCGAAGCAACGCGCCTCATCAACAAAGAAGACGCGGTCGTTGTGGATCTGCGCCAACGTGATGATTTCCGTAAAGGTCACATTGCCGGTTCTATTAACCTGCTACCGACAGAAATCAAAGCTAACAATCTTGGCGAGCTGGAAAAGCATAAAGACAAACCGATTATCGTCGTTGACGGTACCGGGATGCAGGCTCAGGACCCAGCAAGCGCACTCACCAAAGCCGGCTTTGATAAAGTCTTCGTGCTGAAAGACGGCGTGTCTGGCTGGAGCGGTGAAAACCTGCCTTTAGTTCGCGGTAAATAAGAGGAACGACGTGATGGCCAATATTGAAATCTACACCAAAGCGACCTGCCCGTTTTGCCATCGTGCAAAAGCGCTGCTGAACAGCAAAGGGGTAACTTTCCAGGAACTGCCCATTGATGGTGATGCGGCAAAACGTGAAGAGATGATCAAACGTAGTGGCCGCACGACGGTTCCGCAGATTTTTATTGATGCGCAGCACATTGGCGGCTGTGATGACTTGTATGCGCTGGATGCAAGCGGCGGGCTCGATCCCCTGCTGTGATAGCGTTTTAGGACAATTAAAAAGGGTATTTCCATGTCAGAACAAAACAACAACGAAATGAGTTTCCAGATCCAGCGCATCTACACCAAAGATGTCTCTTTCGAAGCGCCAAATGCGCCGCACGTTTTCCAGAAAGATTGGCAGCCAGAGGTTAAACTTGATCTTGATACTGCATCTACCCAACTGGCAGATGACGTGTATGAAGTTGTGCTGCGTGTGACCGTTACCGCTGCGCTGGGCGAAGAAACTGCATTCCTGTGCGAAGTACAGCAGGGCGGTATCTTCTCCGTTGGCGGTATCGAAGGCAACCAGCTGGCGCATTGCCTGGGTGCATACTGCCCGAACATCCTGTTCCCGTATGCTCGCGAATGCATCACCAGCCTGGTCTCTCGCGGTACATTCCCGCAGCTGAACCTTGCGCCAGTGAACTTCGATGCGCTGTTCATGAACTATCTGCAGCAGCAAGCTGGCGAAGGTACTGACCAACATCAGGATGCCTGATGAGTACAGTTAATGCGTCAATGACTGTGATCGGTGCCGGCTCGTACGGCACCGCTCTTGCCATCACTCTGGCGAGAAATGGTCACGAAGTGGTCCTTTGGGGCCACGATCCCAAACATATCGCGACGTTGCAACACGACCGCTGCAACGTCGCGTTTCTTCCTGACGTGCCTTTCCCTGATTCGCTGCATCTCGAAAGCGATCTCTCAGTCGCGCTTGCCGCCAGCCGCAACATTCTGGTTGTGGTGCCGAGCCATGTCTTTGGCCAGGTGCTGCATCAAATTAAAGCGCTGATGCGCCCCGATGCGCGCATTGTGTGGGCCACGAAAGGGCTGGAAGCGGAAACCGGACGTCTGTTGCAGGATGTCGCGCGAGAAATCCTCGGGCCGGACATTCCGCTCGCGGTGATCTCCGGGCCGACGTTCGCCAAAGAGCTGGCCGCAGGCCTGCCGACGGCGATCTCCCTGGCATCCACCGATCAAACTTTCTCCGACGATCTACAGCATTTACTGCATTGCGGTAAGAGCTTCCGCGTTTACAGCAACCCTGATTTTATCGGTGTGCAGCTGGGCGGTGCTGTGAAAAACGTTATCGCCATTGGCGCAGGAATGTCCGACGGTATCGGCTTTGGCGCGAACGCGCGTACGGCGCTGATCACTCGTGGGTTGACCGAGATGTCTCGTTTGGGAACCGCGCTGGGTGCCGATCCTGCCACCTTTATGGGGATGGCCGGTTTAGGCGATTTAGTGCTGACTTGCACCGATAACCAGTCGCGTAATCGCCGTTTCGGCATGATGCTTGGACAGGGCATGGATGTGATCGGCGCGCAGGAAAAAATCGGCCAGGTGGTTGAAGGCTACCGCAATACCAAAGAAGTTCGGGAATTGGCGCACCGTTTTGGTGTCGAAATGCCAATAACCGAGGAAATTTATCAGGTATTGTATTGCGGAAAAAATGCGCGCGAGGCAGCATTAACGCTGTTAGGTCGCTCACGCAAGGACGAGCGCAGCAGTAACTAATCGCAGGGACCCGTTGTCGCCCAACGACACGGCCAGCAGAGACTGGCCGGTCGTCTATTACGTCTGGAGTATGCAATGCCGTGTGAAGAACTGGATATCGTCTGGAACAATATTAAAGCCGAAGCCCGGGCTTTGGCCGACTGCGAGCCGATGCTTGCCAGTTTCTACCACGCGACGCTACTCAAGCATGAAAACCTCGGCAGCGCCCTGAGCTATATGCTCGCCAACAAACTGGCTTCCTCCATCATGCCCGCCATTGCCATTCGCGAAGTGGTGGAAGAGGCGTATGCCGCTGACCCTGAGATGATCGCCTCCGCCGCCTGTGATATTCAGGCTGTGCGCACGCGTGACCCCGCCGTCGATAAATACTCTACGCCGCTGCTATACCTGAAAGGCTTCCACGCCCTGCAGGCTTACCGCATCGGCCACTGGCTGTGGAACGAGGGCCGCCGTGCGCTGGCTATCTTCCTGCAAAATCAAGTTTCCGTGACCTTCCAGGTCGATATCCATCCGGCGGCGAAAATTGGCCGGGGCATTATGCTCGACCACGCCACGGGCATTGTGGTTGGGGAGACGGCGGTCATTGAAGATGACGTCTCTATCCTGCAATCCGTGACCCTTGGCGGTACCGGTAAAACCAGCGGCGATCGCCACCCTAAAATCCGTGAAGGGGTGATGATTGGCGCGGGGGCGAAAATTCTCGGTAATATCGAAGTGGGGCGTGGCGCGAAGATTGGTGCCGGTTCCGTCGTGTTGCAGCCCGTTCCGCCGCATACCACCGCCGCTGGCGTGCCAGCGCGTATCGTCGGTAAGCCGGAGAGCGATAAGCCGGCGATGGATATGGATCAGCACTTCAACGGTATTCACCACACCTTTGAGTATGGCGACGGGATTTAAAACACCGCCCGGTGGCGCTGCGCTTACCGGGCCTACAAACCCGTAGGTCGGGTAAGCGAAGCGCCACCCGACACTATCAGCTCCGCAATACCGCGCCAGCATATCCCAGCTGGCGCCAGGCCTCATACACCACCACCGACACCGCATTCGACAGGTTCATGCTGCGGCTGTCCGGCATCATCGGAATACGGATTTTTTGTTCGGCAGGTAGGGCGTCAAGAATGGTGGCAGGCAGGCCGCGCGTCTCCGGGCCAAACATCAGATAGTCCCCTTCCTGATAGCTCACCGCGCTGTGCGCCGGCGTGCCTTTGGTCGTCAGGGCAAACATCCGCTGCGGCTTTTCCGCAACCATAAACGCGGCATAATCGTGATGGCGCACCACGGCGGTGAACTCGTGGTAATCCAGCCCGGCGCGTCGCAGGCGTTTGTCATCCCACGCAAAACCCATTGGCTCGATGATGTGCAGACGAAAACCGGTGTTAGCGCACAGGCGGATGATATTGCCGGTATTCGGCGGGATTTCTGGTTCGAATAATACGATGTTAAGCATGCAGCCCCCTGGAGCCTATCCCACTAGGCTATTTTATTTGCCAGTAAATGCGGGGGGCAGGATAGCAGATAATTCCCCTCACCCTAACCCTCTCCCACTGTACGGTCCGGGGACATCATGAACACTTGTTCGGGGACATGGTAGACACTTACAACTAAGGCATACGAACCCGTTTTTGGAGTCGCTTATGCCCTGGGATGCGAGAGATACCATGTCATTACGTACCGAGTTTGTTCTGTTCGCCTCGCAAGACGGGGCGAACATCCGTTCTCTTTGCCGTCACTACGGCATTTCGCCCGCTACTGGCTACAAGTGGCTCGCCCGCTGGTCTGAACACGGCGCTGCCGGCCTGGCTGACCGCTCCCGCGTGCCTCATCATTCGCCGAACCGCTCATCTGACGCCATCACTGACCTGCTGCGCCTGGCGCATGCCCGTCATGAACGCTGGGGCGCGCGCAAGATTAAGCGCTGGCTCGAAGACCAGGGACACAGGATGCCCGCTTTCAGCACTGTCCATAACCTGATGGCCCGTCACGGCCTGCTGCCGGGCACGACACCGGGCATTCCGGCCACCGGCAGCTTTGAGCATGACGCCCCCAACCGCCTCTGGCAGATGGACTTTAAGGGCCACTTTCCCTTTGGGGGCGGGCGCTGCCATCCACTGACCCTGCTCGACGACCACTCCCGTTTTTCCCTCTGTCTGGCGCACTGCGACGATGAGCGGCGGGAGACCGTGCAGTCACAGCTGATTAACGTGTTCAGGCACTACGGGTTGCCGGAGCGGATGACGATGGACAACGGGGCACCGTGGGGAGACACCACCGGAGTCTGGACGGCACTGGAGTTGTGGCTGATGCGCCAGGGTATCCGGGTGGGCCACTCCCGGCCTTATCACCCGCAGACGCAGGGCAAGCTGGAGCGTTTTCACCGCAGCCTGAAGGCAGAAGTTCTGCAGGGGAAGTGGTTCGCGGACAGGGGTGAGCTGCAGCGTGCCTTTGACCACTGGCGCAACGTCTATAACCTTGAACGGCCGCACACCTCGCTGGATATGGCAGTGCCCGCTTCGCGGTATCAGCCATCAGCGCGGCAGTACAACAGTCACGCTGAACCCCCGGAATACGACGAGGGCGTGATGGTCAGGAAAGTGGATATCAGCGGAAAGCTGAGCCTGAGAGGGGTAACGCTGAAGGCAGGAAAAGCGTTCAGGGGTGAATATGTGGGACTGAAGGAAGGGGCTGAAGATGGCTGTTATGAGGTGTGGTGGTACAGCACGAAAGTGGGGGTGATCGACCTGAAGAAAAAGTCGATCACCATGGGTAAAGGATGTTAAATAGTGTTCACCATGTCCCCGAACACCTGTCTACCATGTCCCCGGACCGTACACCCACAGGGAGAGGGGACTTTCTTTTCTCCCTCTCCCTGTGGGAGAGGGCCGGGGTGAGGGCAACAGACAGCACTTAACCTAAGCCGCGTCCCCTTGCGCCAGCGGAGCCAGCGCCGCAGGAAGTTTACTCAGCTCCTGAACCAGCGAATCCTTACTGATCTCTCCGATAGTTTTCGCCCCGGTCAGCGTCATCGCTACTTTCATCTCTTTCTCAATCAGGTTCAGGAGATTCGCCACGCCTGCCTGGCCGTGCGTCGCCAGAGCGTACAGATAGGCACGGCCCAGCAGCACGCTGTCAGCGCCAAGGGCAATCATGCGCACCACGTCCAGCCCATTGCGGATGCCGCTGTCGGCCAGAATCGCGATATCGCCTTTCACCGCATCGGCAATGGCGGGCAGCGCACGAGCAGAGGAGAGCACGCCGTCGAGCTGGCGACCGCCGTGGTTCGACACCACAATCCCGTCTGCACCAAAGCGCACCGCGTCGCGGGCGTCTTCAGGATCGAGAATGCCTTTGATCACCATCGGGCCGTCCCAGAACTCGCGGATCCACTCCAGATCTTTCCACGAGATCGACGGGTCGAAGTTATTCGCCAGCCAGCCGATGTAATCTTCCAGCCCGGTCGGTTTGCCGAGATAGGCCGAAATATTGCCCAGGTCGTGCGGGCGACCGTTCACGCCGACATCCCACGCCCACTGGGGATGCGTCACCGCCTGCCAGTAGCGGCGCAGGGCCGCGTTCGCGCCGCTCATGCCCGAGTGCGCATCGCGATAGCGAGCGCCTGGCGTGGGCATATCGACCGTAAACACCAGCGTTGAACAGCCCGCCGCTTTGGCGCGTTCCAGCGCGTTACGCATAAAGCCGCGATCGCGCAGGACGTACAGCTGGAACCACATCGGGCGCTTGATGGTCGGGGCCACTTCTTCGATAGGGCAGACGGAAACGGTCGAGAGGGTAAACGGAATGCCTTTGGCATCGGCTGCCGCGGCGGCCTGCACCTCACCGCGACGGGCGTACATACCGCACAGACCTACCGGCGCCAGAGCCACGGGCATCGAGAGTGTTTCGTTGAACAGCTTCGTTTCAAGGCTCAGATCGGACATATTCTTCAGCACGCGCTGGCGTAGTGCCACTTCGGACAAGTCTTCCACGTTGCGACGCAAGGTGTATTCGGAATACGCCCCGCCGTCGATATAGTGAAACAAGAAGGGTGGCAGGATGCGCTGCGCCGCTGCGCGATAGTCACTGGCTGCAGAAATAATCATGCTTTGTTCTCCCTGGAATTATCATGATCGCCCGGCAGGCGGGTTATGCGCGCCTGCCGGGCCTGATCTTCATCGAATCGTTTAATGGTGGTGTGGACGAAGCCGAGGTGCGCCATCATCGCTTTACGTGCGGCTTCGGCATCACCTTGCAGAATGGCGTCGAGCACGGCCTGATGCTGCTCTGTGAGCTGGGCAAAGACCGGCGGGACGAGATACATACGCTGGCGGCTCTGTTTGACAGACGATTGCAGCAGATCGAAAAATCCGCGCATGGTTTGCAGGAGCACCACGTTATGCGAGGCCTCGGCAATGGCGAGGTGGAAACGCACGTCGGCCTGCGAGGCGATATCCGGGTTATCGCTCTGCGTCGCCTCAAAGCAGGCCTGGAGCTTCTCTTTGTCGGCGTCCGTAGCGCGCATCGCCGCGTGCCAGGCGGTACTGGCTTCGATGGCGTGACGCGCTTCGAGGATGTCGAAACTGTAGTCCGGGTCGTTCTCCATCAGCGTTTTGAGAGGCTGAACGATGTTTTGTTCGGACCAGTCATCGTGCTGCCAGCGGACGAATGTCCCGCCGCCGCGACGGCTCAGCAACACGCCTTCGCTGACCAGTGTCGCCAGCGCTTCGCGTAAAGAATTGCGCGACACACCAAGCTGCGCCGCCAGTTGCCGTTCTGCGGGCAATTTCATGCCCGCTTCCAGCTGTTGTTCTTCAATCAGCGCCCGCACGCGAGAGGCAATCTCGTCGGACAGGCGTCTGGGCATCACTATCATGGAATCATCCAGGTTAAGACATAGGCCTGAAGCGTGGTAATCACGCCCACCATGCAGGTGAAAATCAGGCTGTGTTTGACGGTAAAGCGGAACAGGTCTGACTCTTTCCCCACCAGTCCCACCGCCGCACAGGCAATGGCGATAGATTGCGGGGAGATCATCTTCCCGGTCACGCCGCCGGTGGTGTTCGCGGCTACCAGCAGCACATCCGATACGCCAATCTGCTGGGCGGCGGTCGCCTGTAGCGCGGCAAAGAGGGCGTTAGACGAGGTATCGGAACCCGTCAGGAACACGCCCAGCCAGCCGAGGAACGGCGAGAAGAACGTAAACGCGTGTCCGGTATGGGCCAGAGCTAACGCCAGCGTCGAGGACAGGCCGGAATAGTTCGAGATAAACGCGAACGCCAGCACCATCCCGATGGAGTAAATCGGCAGAGCCAGCTCTTTCAGCGTGCTGGCAAAGGTCTGGATGGCGGCGGCAGGTTTCATGCGCAGCCACACCACAGAAAGAATAGCCGCAAACAGGATCGCCGTGCCGGTCGCGGAGAACCAGTCGAACTTATAGACCGCCGCATAAGGCGTCGCTTCATGAACGACCGGCGGCATACGCGCTACCATCTTGTCGAGGAACGGTACGGAGATATTAATCACCATGTCATAAAGCGCACCGCCAGGAGCGAACAAGGCTTTGAACGGTGGGACGCTCCAGAGCGTGACCGTGGCGGTCAGGAACAGGAACGGGGACCACGCGCGAACAATCTGGCCGACGCTGTAATTTGTGCGCGCAAGCGTCTGGTCGACCTGCGCCGCGCCCATATCGCCGAAGCGGAAAGTACGCACCGGCTGCCAGCGTTTCAGGAATAGGGTCAGACAGACCAGCGACACCAGCGACGAGATGATGTCCGGAAGTTCAGGGCCGATAAAGTTGGAACTGAGATATTGGGCGATAGCAAAAGAGCCGCCCGCAACGACCACCGCAGGCCAGGTCTCTTTCACGCCGCGCCAGCCGTCCATAATCGCCATAATCCAGAACAGCACGATAATGGTCAGGAACGGCAGTTGACGGCCTACCATCTGGCCAATCTCAAAGCTGTCTAAACCTGTCACCTGCCCGGCAACAAGAATCGGAATCCCCATCGCACCAAACGCCACCGGGGCGGTGTTAACGATCAGGCACAGGCCCGCGGCATACAGCGGGTTAAAGCCGAGCCCGACTAGCAGCGCAGCGGTGATCGCCACCGGCGCACCAAAACCAGCAGCCCCTTCGAGGAACGCCCCAAAGCAGAAACCGACAATCAGCATTTGCAGACGCTGATCGGGCGTAATGGACAGAATCGAAGAACGGATGATGTCAAACTGTCCGGTTTTCACCGATATTTTATAGACAAATACCGCCGCGATAATGATCCACGCAATCGGCCACAGGCCGTAGAAGAAGCCGTAAACCACCGAGGCCAGCGCGTGATCAACCGGCATTTTGTAGAAGAACAGTGCCACCATCAGCGCAATCGCGACGGTGTATGTCGCGGCGAGGTAGCCCTTCAGCTTGAGTTTAATCAGCGCGAAGAAGAAGAACAGGATCGGCAGCGATGCGATCAAGCTCGACAGCCAGATGTTTCCGGCCGGATCGTAGTTTTGTTGCCAGAGGCTCATTGCAGGTCTCCTGAGGACCGCACAGTCCGCTTCGCGGTGAGTCTGCGCTCATCTCGGCGTCACAGTCTGTGTAAAAGTGGTCCTGCCAATATTGTGATGTAGGGGTAATGACAACAAATGGTTAATCAAATGTTATGGATGGGCAATGATTTTGTGATTGGAATTGATGGAAGTGTGAACCAGGGGAAGATTGGTTAGGGGATTGGTTGGGCCAATTTTAAGGCGTGCGGTTTGGTGCCCTCACCCCAGCCCTCTCCCACGTGGAGAGGGAGCTCAAGGCAATCCCCTCTCCCTGTGGGAGAGGGTTAGGGTGAGGGTAAAAACATTAGAACGCTGTCTTCGAAAACCCGGTCATTTCTTTCAGGCCCATTTCGCGGCCTAACTCGGTCATCGGGTGCACAATCACCAGACCGCGCACGCTTTTTTTCAGCTTGCCCATGTCGGCTTGTTCTTTTTTGGTGATCGCACGGCGATGCGGCAGGTCCATCAGCTTTTGCGCTTCTTTGCTCAGCTTATGGCCTTTTACGGCGCGCAGACGATCGATTTCCGCTTCCAGCGTCGCTTTCTCTTTTTCCAGCTCAGCGTATTTCTCGGCGGACTCAACCAGCGACATATCAGCCTGCTGGTGGCGGATCAGATCCAGACGATCGCTCAGGCGTTTAATTTCGTTCTTTTCGACTTCTTTCATCACATATAGCTCTAAAAACGGGGGAATTACAGGGAAGGATACACCAATGTGCGCGGGCTTACTTCTGAAACGCTTTTTTTAAGCTGATTCGTGAAATCAGCTCAGTCAGGGAAAGGACCATTGTGGAACGCACAACTTGTTGATAACGAAGCTTTTGCATCGCATGAAGCTCAGGATCGCTGTTCTCAAAATGGGGTGCCGGAGGCAGGGCGCTTACGCAGTGTAATTCGCCAAATGGCCCGAGAATTTCATCGTCGGTAAACGTGTACTCATTACCGTCGTGATTTAACTCTTCACGCAGGGCCATCAGCAGTTCCGCATCTTCATACTCAGGCCTGCTGAGGACGCCGAGGCCATAGATCAGCTTCAGGCGCACCGACAGATCGCCCAGCGGTCCGTCGCCGTCGAGTAACGGTTCTACTGCATATTTTACCGCGTAGTCGTCTTTGCGGAACACCTGAAGTACCAGAATATTCACCGCCTCGGTGAGTAAATCGACGGCGGCAATCAGGAAACTTCGTACGGTTTTGCCAGCATTCAGACGCTCAAGCACACGGTTTTCAAAGGCCTGGGTTTGTTCCATTATTGCCTGCATATCTGACAATCTGTTGTTCGGGCGCAGGATAACCTGCGCCTGGTTCTGAATCATTTGGTTGCGTTATATGCGTTAACCGCCTCCACAACCACGTCACTATTGGCCTCAAGACCAGAAATCTGCGCCAGCGCGGCCTGTGGGCCTTTGGCATCGATAAGCTCTGCCAGCTCCAGCGCCTGCGGATCTTGCTCGCTGCGATAGTGCATCGCACCCGCAATCCCTTTAACCAGGTTAGCGTGCGGCAGACCGTATTCTAGCGTGCCCAGCAGCGGTTTGATCAGGCGATCGCCCGCGCTCAGTTTACGCAGCGGCTGGCGACCCACGCGCTCAACGTCATCTTTCAGATACGGGTTTTCAAAACGACCGAGGATTTTTTGAATGTATGCCGCATGTTTCTCAGCATCAAAACCGTAGCGTTTGATCAGGATCGCGCCGCTCTCTTCCATAGCACCTTTTACCACCGCGCGGATTTTCTCATCGAGAATCGCATCACGAATGGTCTGATGACCGGCCAATTTTCCGAGGTACGCGGTTATAGCATGCCCGGTGTTCAGCGTGAAGAGTTTGCGTTCCACAAATGCCATCAGGTTATCGGTTAATTCCATTCCTGGGATGTTCGGCAGTTGGCCTTTGAACTGAGTTTTATCGACAATCCACTCGCTGAAGGTTTCAACGGTCACTTCCAGCGGGTCGTTAGTGGCGGATTCTGACGGCGGAACGATGCGGTCCACGGCAGAATCTACGAAGCCCACGTGCTCTTCGACCCAGGCTTTATCTTCTTCAGCCACGACGGCCATGACATGGCCTTTCAGCTGCGTGGTGCCGCGCACCATGTTTTCGCAGGCGATGATATTCAGCGGGGTGGTGATGCCCTGGGCTTTACGTTTTGCCAGGCCTTTCGCCACGGCGGGGGCGATGCGCTCAAGCACAACCGGACCCACTGCGGTGGTCACCAGATCGACGCTGGCGATCAAATCAACCACGTCGTCGCCAATGCTACTGACCGCATTCACGCCGGAAACGGTTTCAACCAGCTCGTTTTCTCCCACGACGTGAACCTGATAGCTATGACGGGCATTCAGAGCATCGAGCACCACTTGATTCACATCGGCGAATGTCAGCGTAATGCCCGCGTCTGCCAGCAGTTTGCCGATAAAACCACGACCAATATTACCTGCGCCAAAATGTAATGCTTTCATAGTATTAACCTTCATCAATGTTTTGACCCGAGAGGGCTGGGGTGAGGCATTTCCCTCACCCAAACCCTCTCCCAAAGGGAGAGGGAATAGACCGTACCCCATTTTACGCTCTCTCCAGGGGAGAGGGCAGGGGTGAGGACGAACGTTACTTGTTCAGCAGCGCCAGCACTTCTTCAACGCTGGTGGTCTGAGACAGACGCTCAATCACGGACTCATCGTCCAGAGCGTTGGTCAGGCTGGTAATCACCTGGATGTGCTCATTGTTGCGAGCGGCGATACCAATCACCAGGCGGGCGATGTCGTCTTCTTCTTCACCGAAGCGCACGCCTGCCGGATACTGACAGAACACCACGCCGGTTTTCAGCACGCGATCTTTCGCTTCAACCGTACCGTGCGGAACCGCGATAGATTCGCCCAGGTAGGTTGGGGTCAATTTCTCACGCTCCAGCATCGCATCTACATATTCTGGCTCGACGTAACCGCCTTTCACCAACTGCTCACCGGCAAAGCGAATCGCTTCTTCTTTGTGGCTCGCGGTGCGACCGAGGAAGATGTTTTCAGCGCCCAGACGGAACAGGTGGCTGTCGTTCGGATCAAAGCTGTCTTTCAGGCTATCACGGACTTTTACTTCGTTGTCGGTGTGGCGCTGCGCCGCTACCAGACGCTCGGTCAGGCTAGAATACAGGCCGCTGTCGAGGAAGTTAGTCAGGGAAATATGCTGCGCCTGCGGAACCTGACGCATCGCACGTTCAGTCAGATCGCGGTGCGTGATGACCAGGTCGACATCCGGTGGCAGGCTGTTGATTGCGCTGTTGGTCACGGAGATGTGGGTCAGGCCCGCATCCTGGACTTTCTTACGCAACACGCCAGCGCCCATTGCGCTTGAACCCATACCGGCATCACAGGCAACGATGATTTTGCGCACGTGGCTCAGGTCGTTAGACACTTCGCCCGCTGCCAGCGGCGTTGCTGCACCTTTGGATTCAGCTTTCATGTCATGCATACGACGGGTTGCCGCGTCGATATCGTCTTCTTCTTTCACTTTGCTGGTTTTCAGCAGAATCGCAGAAACCACGAAGGAGACAGCCATGGCTGCACAAATCGCAGCAATGTTAGCGAAGTATGCGCCTTTTGGCGTCATTGCCAGAACCGCCAGAATAGAACCCGGAGATGCAGGAGACACCAGACCGCCACCCAACACGCTCAGGGTGAACACACCGGTCATACCGCCGAGGATAACGGCCAGAATCAGACGTGGGTTCATCAGAACATATGGGAAGTAAATTTCGTGGATACCACCCAGGAAGTGGATGATAGCTGCACCGCCAGCAGACTGTTTAGCGCTGCCGCGACCGAAGAACATATACGCCAGCAGAACACCCATACCCGGACCTGGGTTAGCTTCAATCAGGAAGAAGATGGATTTGCCCAGCTCGTGGGACTGCTGAATGCCCAGCGGTGAGAAGATACCGTGGTTGATGGCGTTGTTGAGGAACAGGATTTTCGCTGGTTCAACAAAGATAGACGCCAGCGGCAGCATGTCATGGATAACCATGAAGTTAACGCCAGCGGCCAGCACTTTTGACAGCACTTCAACCGCAGGGCCGATACCCATGAACGCCAGAATCGCCAGGATCATACCGATGATGCCAGCAGAGAAGTTGTTCACCAGCATTTCGAAGCCGGATTTGATCTTGCCATCAACCCAGACGTCAAATTTCTTAATTGCCCAGCCGCCTAATGGACCGGCAATCATTGCGCCGAGGAACATCGGCATATCCGCACCGACGATAACGCCCATGGTGGTGATAGCACCGACCACGCCGCCGCGATCGCCGCCAACCAGACGACCACCGGTATAACCGATGAGCAGTGGCAGCAGATAGGTAATCATTGGGCCGACGAGTTTCGCCAGCGTTTCGTTCGGCAACCACCCTGTCGGAATAAATAACGCAGTGATGATACCCCACGCGATAAACGCGCCGATATTTGGCATCACCATGTTGCTCAGGAAGCGACCAAAGCTTTGCACTTTGATCTTGATATCGGATGACATAAAACACCCCTTCTTCTGTTTACGCTGAGGCTTTTGGCCCGAGGTTTATTGTTAATGCGCGGCGGCAGAGGTAGCCGAGCCCTGTTCTGATGCTGTGAAATCTGGCACTGAATCGTTCAACTGTCCAGACAGCGGAATTTTGTGTGATCTCAATCACGTAAATGTAGGGGGTGGGCCTAAAATTGAAGTGATCTACGTCACAAATGTGGTGTGTAAAAAAAATACAGAGGGGCTAAATCCATCATGATTGACCGTTTTATGTGATGAGTATCACATTTAACATTTGTGGGTTTGTTGATTGTTTGTGATCGTCTTCACAATAAATTTGAAGGCAGAATTCTCCAGGTGTGATCGTCGCCTACTTCTGTTTTGTCAATTCAGCCAGGCTGTAACTCAGCAACTCATCCTTTCACGTCATCGTCATCCCTTAGTGTTATGGAGAAAAGGCGTAATGAGGATTAATCTGCTAATGTAAACTTAAGTACATTCTTAGTCAGGATATATTTTGTCACGCTATTAAACTTGCACGGAGTTATTTTAAAAATAATACTCCACGGCTCTAAATTATATGTGCAAAAGATTTGCGCAGTAAGAAAGTTAATTTGGTTGCTTACCATTTAATATTTTTAAAGAGTTGAAGCTATTTTAGTGAGGCAAATATGTTCCTTAACTATTTCGCGCTGGGCGTATTAGTTTTCGTGTTCCTTGTCATTTTCTACGGGATCATTGCGATTCATGACATCCCCTATTTGATGGCCAAAAAGCGTAATCACCCCCATGCCGATGCCATCCATACGGCAGGCTGGGTCAGTCTGTTCACCCTCCATGTCATCTGGCCGTTCCTGTGGATTTGGGCCACGTTGTACCAGCCAGAGCGCGGATGGGGGATGCAGAATCATGGTGCACAACCCCCGCAACAACCCGATATCGATGCCCTCTCCAGACGCGTTGCCGAGCTGGAAAACCGGCTGGCCGCGGAGCACGTCCCCGCAGATAAAAATACGCCGGAGAGCTAATCATGGATCTGTTAATCATTTTGACCTACGTCGCCTTTGCGTGGGCGATCTTTAAAATATTCCGTATTCCGGTGAACCAGTGGACGCTCGCCACTGCCGCGTTGGGTGGTGTATTTATCGTCGCCGGACTCATTTTATTAATGAACTATAACCACCCTTATACTTTTACAGCGCAAAAAGCGGTCATTTCTATTCCGATCACGCCGCAGGTCACGGGTGTGGTGAGTGAAGTCACGGATAAAAATAACCAGCTCATTAAAAAAGGCGACGTGTTATTTAAACTCGATCCGGTGCGTTATCAGGCCCGAGTCGACAGATTACAGGCCGACCTGGTGACGGCAACGCACAATATCGATGTGCTGAAAGCCCAGCTTTCGGAAGCCCAGGCCAACACGACCCGCGTCTCGGCTGAGCGCGACCGTCTGTATAAGGATTATCAGCGCTACCTGAAAGGCAGCCAGGCTCGGGTCAATCCGTTCTCTGAAAGCGACATCGACAACGCGCGGCAAAACTATCTGGCGCAGGATGCGATGGTGAAAGCCTCCGTTGCCGACCAGAGCCAAATTCAAAGCCAGTTAGACAGTATGGTCAACGGCGAGCAGTCGCAGATTGTCAGCCTGCGGGCCCAGTTGACCGAGGCGAAATACAACCTCGATCAGACGATTGTTCGTGCGCCGAGCGACGGGTACGTCACCCAGGTGCTGATTCGCCCAGGGACCTACGCCGCCGCGCTGCCGCTGCGTCCGGTAATGGTCTTCATTCCTGAGCAAAAACGCCAGATTGTGGCGCAGTTCCGCCAGAACTCGCTCCTGCGTCTGAAACCGGGTGACGACGCGGAAGTGGTGTTTAATGCGCTGCCAGGGCAAGTATTCCACGGCAAGCTGAGCAGTATTTTGCCGGTGGTGCCGGGCGGTTCCTACCAGGCGCAAGGCTCGCTGCAATCCCTGACGGTCGTACCGGGAACCGACGGAGTGCTCGCTACCATCGATCTGGACCCTAACGCCGATGTGGATGCGCTGCCGGACGGGATTTACGCGCAGGTGGCGGTCTATTCCGACCACTTCTCACATGTGTCGGTGATGAGGAAGGTGCTGCTGCGCATGACCAGCTGGATGCATTACCTTTATCTTGATCATTAAAGCCTGACGTTATTGCCCGTCGAGTAGGTCGGGTAAGCGAAGCGCCACCCGACACTAACAGATCTGCACATTTTTCATTGCCTGATCCATACTTACCCTTTTGTTGGCGTAAAGGATCAGGCAATGAAACTCATCGGCAGCTACACCAGCCCCTTCGTGCGTAAAATTTCAATTCTCCTGCTGGAAAAAGGGATCACCTTCGAGTTCGTGAACGAACAGCCCTATCAGGCAGAAACCGGCGTCGCGCAGTACAACCCGCTGGGCAAAGTCCCGGCACTGGTGACCGATGATGGCGAAACCTGGTTTGATTCTCCAATAATTGCGGAATACATCGAGCTGCTCGGCATTGCGCCGACGATGGTCCCCCGCGAGCCGAAAGCGGCCCTGATGGTGAAACAGATCGAAGCGCTGGCCGACGGCATCATGGATGCCGGGCTGGTTTCTGTTCGCGAACAAGCGCGTCCTGCCGCGCAGCAGTCGGAGGCGGAACTGGTTCGCCAGCGGGAGAAAATCAGCCGCAGCCTCGACATGTGCGAGCAGCTGCTTCAGGACGGAAAAATCAGCACCGATACGGTGAATCTGGCGACCATCGCCATCGCCTGTGCGATTGGCTATCTCAATTTCCGCCGTGTCTCACCCGGCTGGTGCGTCGATCGTCCGCTGCTGGTCAAACTGGCCGAAACCCTCTTCCAGCGGGAAAGTTTTGCCCGCACCGAACCGCCAAAGGCTTGACGCGGGTTATAACACTTCACCGTGGTACGCGGTACAATCCTCCCGCACGTTGACTCCCTCTCCCGTCGGGAGGGGGGAAGGCCTCCCAACCGCCAGGCATGTTAATGACTACTCATCGTTCCCTCTACAGCCAAATCCCCGCGACCGATCGTCTGCTGCGCGATCCTCAATTCACCCACCTGCTTGAAAAGTCCGGTCATACCCTCATGGTATCCCTGTTGAACCAGATGCAGGACGAGGCTCGCCTGCATATCCAGACGCAAAATGTGTTGCCGCAGTGGTGCAACGACTGGGCTCAGGAGACGGAAAAACGCCTGACAGCGCAAACCCAAAGCGCGTTGCGCCCGGTGATTAATCTGACGGGTACGGTGCTGCACACTAACTTAGGTCGGGCGCAGCAGGCGGAAGAGGCGATAGCGGCGGTCACCCAGGCGATGCGCTCACCGGTGACGCTGGAGTATGATCTGGACGGTGCCGGGCGCGGCCATCGCGATCGCGCGCTGGCGGATCTTCTGTGCCAGCTCACCGGTGCGGAGGATGCCTGCATTGTGAATAACAATGCGGCGGCGGTTCTGCTGATGCTGGCGGCCATGGCGAACGGCAAAGAGGTGGTGGTCTCGCGCGGCGAGCTGGTGGAGATCGGCGGTGCGTTCCGCATTCCAGACGTGATGCGCCAGGCGGGGTGCGTGTTGCATGAAGTCGGAACCACTAACCGCACGCACGCCAAAGATTATCGTGCGGCGGTCGGTGAAAACACCGCACTGCTGATGAAAGTGCATACCAGCAACTATCAGATTGAAGGCTTTACCAAAACGGTGGAAGAGGCAGAGTTGGCCGAGATTGGTCACGAGCTGAACGTGCCAGTGATTGCCGATTTGGGCAGCGGTTCACTGGTGGATCTCAGCCAGTACGGCCTGCCAAAAGAGCCGATGCCGCAGGAGATGATCGCCGCAGGCGTCAGCCTGGTGAGTTTCTCCGGCGACAAACTGCTCGGCGGCCCGCAGGCCGGGATTGTGGTGGGCAAACGTGAGCTGATTGCGAAGCTCCAGCAGCATCCGCTGAAACGCGCCTTGCGTGCCGATAAAATGACCCTCGCCGCGCTTGAAGCCACGCTGCGACTCTACCTCCACCCGGAAAAACTGGCCGAACGCTTACCAACGCTGCGCTTGTTGTCGCGCGATGCGGCATCCATTCGCGCTCAGGCCGAGCTGATACTGCCGCACGTTAGCGCGCATTTCGCTGATTTTGACGTGCGCATAGAACCCTGCCAGTCGCAGATTGGCAGCGGATCGCTGCCGGTTGACCGTCTGCCCAGCGCCGCGCTGACGTTTACGCCGCGCGACGGACGCGGCAGCTCGCTAGAAGCGCTTTCTGCGCGGTGGCGCGCGCTGCCTACACCTGTCATCGGGCGCATTTACGATGGTCGCCTGTGGCTGGATCTGCGCTGTCTTGAAGATGAAAATCGGTTTCTGGAGATGTTGTTGAAATGATTATTGCCACTGCCGGTCACGTTGACCACGGAAAAACCACGCTTTTACAGGCGATTACCGGTGTGAATGCCGACCGTCTGCCGGAAGAGAAAAAGCGCGGTATGACTATCGATCTTGGCTATGCCTACTGGCCGCAGCCCGATGGCCGCGTGCTCGGTTTTATCGATGTGCCAGGACACGAAAAGTTTCTCGCCAATATGCTGGCCGGGGTGGGCGGTATCGATCACGCTCTGCTGGTCGTGGCGTGTGATGACGGCGTGATGGCGCAAACTCGCGAACATCTGGCGATTTTACAATTAACGGGAAAACCGCAGCTGACGGTGGCGCTGACCAAAGCGGATCGCGTCGAAGAGAGCCGCATCAATGAGGTGCGCGACCAAATCCACGCAACCCTGCTGGATTATGGTTTTGCCGATGCGCCGGTATTTGTCACTGTCGCCACCGAAGGCCGTGGTATCGATGCATTACGCGACCATTTGCTGCAACTTTCCGCACGCGAACCGGCCAGCGATCACAGCTTTCGCCTGGCAATAGACCGGGCATTTACGGTGAAAGGGGCCGGGCTGGTGGTTACCGGAACGGCGCTCAGCGGTGAAGTGAAGGTGGGCGACAGCCTGTGGCTCACGGGGGTGAACAAACCGATGCGCGTGCGCGGTCTGCACGCCCAGAATCAGCCAGCTGACCAGGCTCATGCCGGGCAGCGTATTGCCCTGAACATCGCGGGTGATGCAGAAAAAGAACAGATCACACGCGGCGACTGGCTGCTGGCTGACGCACCGCCAGAGCCATCCGAACGCGTGATTGTTTCTTTGCAAACCCATGTGCCGCTGACCCAGTGGCAGCCGCTGCATATTCATCACGCCGCCAGCCACGTGACCGGGCGCGTCTCGCTGCTGGAAAACGACCTGGCGGAACTGGTGCTGGATACCCCTCTGTGGCTGGCGGATAACGACCGGCTGGTGCTACGCGATATCTCCGCGCGCGTCACGCTGGCGGGTGCTCGTGTGGTGACGCTTAATCCACCGCGTCGCGGGAAACGTAAGCCCGAATATCTGCAATGGCTGGCGGCGCTGGCGCTGGCGGAAGATGATGCGTCTGCGTTGGCAGTACATCTCGATCGCGGCGCAGTGAATCTGGCCGATTTTGCGTGGGGACGTCAGCTGAGCGGCGACGGTTTGCGTCAGCTCACGCAGCAGCCTGGTTTTATCCAGGCCGGTTACAGTCTGTTGAATGCGCCAGTGGCCGCCCGTTGGCAGCGCAAAGTGCTGACGACGCTGGCGACCTATCACGAGCAGCATCAGGACGAGCCAGGCCCAGGCCGGGAACGTCTGCGCCGTATGGCACTGCCGATGGAAGACGATGCGCTGGTTCTGCTGCTGATTGAGAAGATGCGCGAAAGCGGGGTGATTCACAGCCATCACGGCTGGCTGCATCTGCCCGATCACAAAGCCGGATTTACACCTGAGCAAGACGCTATCTGGCAAAAAGTCGCCCCGCTGTTTGGCGATGAGCCGTGGTGGGTGCGTGATTTAGCCAACCAAACGGCGACGGATGAAGTGGTTATGCGGCAGGTTTTACGTCACGCCGCGCAGCAGGGGCTGATAACGGCGATCGTCAAAGATCGCTATTATCGCAACGATCGCATCGTGACCTTCGCCAGTTTGATCCGCGAGCTGGATCAGGAAAAAGGATCAACCTGCGCCGCCGATTTCCGCGATCGCCTCAACGTGGGTCGCAAACTGGCGATTCAAATTCTGGAGTATTTCAACCGCATTGGATTTACGCGCCGCCGTGGGAATGACCATCTGCTGCGCGATTCACTCCTGTTCCCACAAACCGAAAAATAACCGCGCGACCGAATCCGTGATACGCGTCGTAAAGCGATGAACAGCTGGCGAGAAAATCGCCAGCTGTGACTAACCTTGTTAGACACCAACAGCAAGGAGACGGTCATGACGAACAATCCTCCCTCAACGCGTATGCAGCCTGGCGAGTATGGTTTTCCCCTCAAGCTAAAACCCCGTTACGACAACTTCATCGGCGGCGGCTGGGTTGCACCAGTCGATGGCGAATACTATTCAAACCTGACGCCCGTGACCGGGCAGCCGCTGTGCGAAATCGCCAGCTCCGGTAAGAAAGACATCGATCTGGCGCTGGATGCGGCGCATAAAGCGAAAGAGAAGTGGGCGCACACCTCCGTTCAGGATCGCGCCGCTATTCTGTTCAAAATTGCCGACCGGATGGAGCAGAATCTGGAGCTGCTGGCTGCGGCAGAAACCTGGGACAACGGCAAACCGATCCGTGAAACCACAGCAGCCGACGTTCCGCTGGCGATTGACCATTTCCGCTATTTTGCTTCCTGTATCCGCGCCCAGGAGGGCGGAATCAGTGAGGTCGACAGCGATACCGTCGCCTATCACTTCCAGGAACCTCTGGGTGTGGTGGGGCAAATCATCCCGTGGAACTTCCCGCTGCTGATGGCGAGCTGGAAAATGGCGCCTGCGCTGGCGGCCGGGAACTGTGTGGTGCTTAAACCTGCGCGCTTAACGCCGCTCTCGGTTTTACTGCTGATGGAAATCATTGGCGATCTGGTGCCTCCTGGCGTGATAAACGTAGTCAACGGCGCGGGCGGTGAAATTGGTGAATATCTCGCGACCTCAAAACGCATCGCCAAAGTAGCGTTTACCGGTTCAACAGAAGTGGGCCAGCAGATCATGCAGTACGCCACCCAGAACATCATTCCGGTGACTCTGGAGCTGGGCGGCAAATCACCGAACATCTTCTTTGCTGACGTGATGGACGAAGAGGATGCCTTCTTCGATAAAGCGATGGAAGGTTTTGCACTGTTTGCCTTCAACCAGGGCGAAGTTTGCACCTGCCCAAGCCGCGCGCTGGTGCAGGAGTCAATATATGAACGCTTTATGGAACGTGCGATTCGCCGTGTGGAATCGATCCGCAGCGGCAACCCGCTGGACAACGTCACGCAGATGGGCGCGCAGGTTTCTCACGGGCAGATGGAAACCATCCTGAACTACATCGATATCGGTAAGAAAGAGGGCGCAGATGTTCTGACCGGCGGTCGGCGTAAAGTACTGGAAGGCGATCTGAAAGACGGCTATTACCTTGAGCCAACCATTCTGTTTGGCAAAAACAATATGCGCGTCTTCCAGGAGGAGATTTTTGGTCCGGTACTGGCGGTGACGACCTTTAAAACTGCGGAAGAAGCACTGGAGCTGGCCAACGATACGCAATATGGGCTGGGTGCCGGGGTCTGGAGTCGTAACGGGAACCTGGCTTACAAAATGGGGCGCGGTATTCAGGCAGGACGCGTCTGGACCAACTGTTATCACGCTTATCCGGCTCACGCTGCATTTGGCGGATATAAACAATCGGGTATCGGGCGTGAAACGCATAAGATGATGCTGGATCATTATCAACAGACAAAATGTCTGCTGGTAAGTTACTCGGATAAACCGCTAGGGCTGTTTTAATTATTCAGAGCAGGTCGCCCCTGGGATGGCCTGCTTAATTCGTTCGCGAAGACTGTTCAGCACTCCGTCCAGAATGTATTGCACCCGCCACGGCTGATATTCCCGCTTGCGGAAAATAGCCGTAAGATCGAGCCACCACTCCTCCTGATGCGAGAAGCAGGGCATTAAAATTCCCTGCTCAATTTCGCTTTTCAGGCTCTCTTTTGGCGCAAAAACAATACCGAGATGATTGCGCGCTAATTCCAGCGCCGTTTGCGTGTTATCACAAATATAATTCCCGGTTACTTTGTAGTCCCGAACTTCTTCGCTGCCGTGAACGCGAAAACGCCAGATATTGGCGTCGTCAACCAGTATTGAATCCAATAAAATACAGGAGTGCTTAATTAAATCGTCCGGGCTATTAATCGGGTGTAGTTTTATATAGTCTGGCGTGGCGAATGCCGTCACAGAATATTTGGTCAACTGATAAGCAACTAAACTTTCATCTTTAGGCTGGGCGTAAGTAATTAAGATATCGCAGTCGTCGGGAAAAGTGACGCCTTCAGAGAGTTCGTTGCGATTCGGATTATAGGTTTTTAAACAAATCCGGATATCACCGATCTCTTCAAGATGGTGGATAACATGGCGAGCGAGGTAGGTGATGATCCCTGTGGGGGCATAAATTGTCACACGCCCGCTTTTCTCATGCTTGTAATCAGCAATAAAATTAATGAGTTGGGTGTTTTTATCCAGTGAGGCATTGATATAAGGTAGCAGAGCTTCGCCAAACTGAGTCAACGCCAGCTGACGCGTTGTTCGTTCGAAGACTTTCAAGCCGACGCGCGTTTCGAAATCCGAGAGATATTTACTGACGTTGGCCTGCGCCATACCTAACAGAGCGGCGGCATCGCCAATGCTGCAGGTTGCCGCAATGACGGAGATAATTTTTAACTCACGCGGCTTAATCTGTAAGTTATTCATCGCGAACGCTCATCTATATGATTTTATATATAATATTATATAAACTGCTTCGTTGCATCGGCAAATTTGTAACCATTATTATTCGCCTCGTTTGTTAGGCATTTAATGGATACAGGGAATGATTATCAAAAAGAATTTGCTCATCACCGCGGCATTATTTTTCGCATCATCGGCAATGGCTGGTGAATTTTCACTGGGTGCGGGCGCTGTTTACAATGAATCGCCTTACAAAGGGTATAACGAGAATACCTCAGCCGTTCCAATCATTAGTTATGAAGGCGATAATTTCTACGTTCGTCAAACCACCGCAGGATGGGCGTTCTGGAAAGACAGTAAGAATGAACTCAGTTTGACGGCCTCGTGGATGCCGCTGCATTTTGATCCCGATGACAACGATGACCATGCGATGAAACAGCTCGATGAGCGCAAAGCATCGGCATTTTTAGGCGGGGCATATTACCGCCATGAACGCTGGGGTAGCCTGAAGTTTGGCGTCGCGGCGGATGCAATGGACGAAAGCGGCGGCGTAGTCGGTGAGATGACCTATTTCCATCCGATCCGCATGGAACGTCTGACGCTGATTCCGGCAGTGGGCGTTTTCTACTATGACGAAAGCTTCAATGACTATTACTACGGCGTTTCTGGAAAAGAGTCTCGCCACAGCGGTCTGAACGAATATACCGCCGGTGATAGCTGGAACCCTTATGTGGCCCTGACCGCAAAATATCAGCTGACGCAGAACATTTTCCTCAATGCCAGCGCGATGTATACCGTACTTCCTGATGACGTTAAAAACAGCCCAATGATCGACCGTGAAGACAGCTTCGTGCTGATGACCGGCATGAGCTGGCGTTTCTAAACCAAAATAACCCGCTGGTGCTGCACATACCCAGCCTGCAACAGGCTGGGTATGTTTAGCGTCGTCGGGTTTTCGAGATTACCTGCAAATTTACCTGCAATCCCTCCATTTGCTTATTCTCTTTGCGTAGTCCTTTCCCGCTTTCGAATTTGAACACATCTTCCGTTCAAACAATACGTTATCGTGATCTCAATTGTCTAAGTGGTGTGTATTATGTGTATAATCATGGAAGGATTGGGATGTGAAAAGTGCGGATGTCATTACCCTCCTCGTCAGACATGGCTGGAAGTGTGTAAGAACCAAGGGGAGCCATCATCAATTTCATCATCCGCAGCGTAAGGGGCTGGTCACGGTTCCTCATCCTAAAAAGGATATTAAATCTGGAACCCTTGCTCAAATTTGGCGGCAAGCGGGGATCAAACCGTAAATATGCAGGAGTCGTTATGTTTTACCCGGCTTATATTCATTCCGATAAAGATGGCAGTGCGAGCGGTTTCTTCCCCGATGTACCGGGGTGTTTTTTTGCGGGTGATACTCTTGATGATGCATTCCAGGATGCACGCAGTGCCTTAACCATTCATTTTGAAACACTGTATGAAATGGAAGAGATGCTCCCTTCGCCTGGCGCCGTAGAGGATCATCTGCAAAAGGCTCCGGAAGACTACACCGGTGGGCAGTGGCTATTAGTGGATATCAATATGAAGCAATTCGAAGGCAAAGCAGAGCGCATTAATATCACTCTGCCCCGCCGTTTATTACTGAAGATTGATTCTTTTGTCAGTGAACATCCTCAGTTCAGTAACCGAAGCGCTTTTCTGGCAGAAGCAGCACGGCGCGTGCTGCCAGGGTGAGTGCATTCAGGTGTAGAGATTCGCTGTTGCTTTTAAGATATCGGCGAAGGAGTAAATGTCATCGACAGTCGCAATAGGATGGCGTGTTTCATTCTTCTCAATATCGAAGAGACCAATATACTTTTGCGATCTGTTGAAATGGAGTCGGCATAAAGGTTTTCGATTGTTATCGTCGACCAGAATACCGAAGTAGCTTTTAGTATCTCGCTGAGTGATTCTCGGCGCATCAAGCACGGCGCGGGTGATCGCCTTCACGATATGATAGCCCTCAAGCTCCTCCAGGGTTGTCTCGATATCCTTATCATCCTTTTGGACTTCTTCTTCCGTAGTCTGTGGTTCACTTTGCGAACCAGGCGCTGGTGGCGCAATTCCCGTAATGGCAGATTTAAGCCGTTCGTTAACTTGATCGTTAATGTACTGACTGGCCGCTTTTTTTGTCAGATTTAGGAAAGACTCTCGGACTTTTTGCGTGATTATTCCATCGTATACTCTGGATGCGAAGAACTTCACAAAGTCATCTTCAGGATTATTAAGCTGGTTATGCAGCACTTTTTTAATTTGGCTGACGTATTTCAGTTCGCCAGCGGCATTGATAATCGATTCAAGATCGAATGATGATTTTGTCAGCTTATTTAGCTCTGGAATGATATTTTCATCAATATCCAGAAGGTCAACTTCTAAAAATGGTTTTTCGTCCATTTTATTGGGGGCATCCAGGTCGGTATAAAATCGATAAACCTGGCCATTTGTTAAAATTGATATTCGTGCATTGGTAACGTGGAAGTACCTGAAAAGCTGAGATGCATGGTTGATGTTTAGGGGTTCGCCAATTTTTTTACACTCAATGAGTATTTGTACCTCATTATTTTTCATTATGGCGTAATCAATTTTCTCGCCTTTCTTCGTTCCCACATCACAGATAAACTCGGGGGTGACTTCAGAAGGATCGAAAACATCATACCCTAAGACATTGTGGATAAAGGGCATGACAAACGCAGTTTTTGTTGCCTCTTCTGTAATAATTATTCCAGTTTGCTGCTTAATTTTATTTGATAAAGCATTAAGCCTTTCTGTGAACTCCATTGTATGTCCTTATTTTTCTGGGGCTGTGTGTAATTATGGGATAACATTAAACATGCAGTTATTCAATAAGGCATGACCCTTACCGTGGGTAAAAAAACGAATCCGAGGTCATGATCACAGTTATACAGAATAATAATAAATGAACCCGGCGTTGCCAGGTTCAGGATATGCGATATATAAAATTTGTTGGTTACATGTTTTACACTTCATCCACCCATATTCGCATTTCTCCCTCTCCCCGGTTGGCCCAGCTAAACCACGGGATAAAGGTCAGCGTCTGGGCTTCTCGGATTGTCGGAGCGCGATCATATTGCCAGAGCGGCTGTGACTCTACTTTTAATACACGCTGCACAAACCCTTCAGCCTGAATCAGTATTTTTTGCGAGAACAACCCCTTACCTTCGAAAACGCGGAACGCGCTATCGGCAGGTAGCGACAGATTATGCAACGCTGCGCCGTTATCCGCCTCTTCCAGACAATACACCAGCGGGCCGCGTTGTAGCGCCACTTTGCCCGCCTGCTGGCGCACCTGCGGATTACCGTACAGTCGACGAACCGGCATCGGTAGTGTCAGGGTGATCGAATCCCCTTCGTGCCAGCAGCGGGTGAGGTAGCAATATCCCTGACGCACATCGCCTGTCACCGCTTCACCATTTAGCACTACCTGCGGGCCTGCGCACCAGTCCGGCAGTCGCAGCGCCAGGGTATGCTCAACTTTAACCGGCGAAGTGATATCGATCTTCACCTGCTCCTGCCACGGATAGTTGCCGCTGATGCGCAATTGCAGTTCGTTATCTCCAACCGGAACCGCCGCACTGTTGCCGACGTAGAGGTTGATAAACAGCGCATCCGTTCGCGCGGTGTAGATGTAATGGCCCAGTGAAGTCAGCACGCGGGCGATATTTGGCGGGCAGCACGCGCAGCCGAACCAGCGCTGACGGACAGGTTTGACGTGATCGTAGATGTGATTGAAGGCCAGCGTTTTAGGATGCACCTCCAGCGGGTTCACGTAGAAGAAGTGTTTGCCGTCCAGTGCCATCCCGCCCAGCACGGTGTTGTATAACGCGCGTTCCATCACGTCGGCGTACTGGCTGTCGGCTTCCATCTCCAGCATCCGGCGCGCAAACATCATCAGGCCAATCGATGCGCAGCTTTCGGCATAAACCGTATCATTCGGCAGATCGTAATCGCTGCTGAAGGCTTCGCCGCTGCTCTGGGAGCCAATCCCGCCGGTGATATAGAGCTGACGCTGCACCATGTTGTTCCACAGACGCAGGCAGTCCTGACGTTTGCTTTCGTCATTGCTGAGCCGCGCAAGGTGCGCCACGCCGGTCATCAGATAGACAAAGCGCACCGCGTGGCCGATGGCGGTTTGCTGCTCAGTGAGCGGCTGATGCGCCTGGCTGTAGGCTTTATCTTTGACCATCCAGGCCGGGCCGTAGTTATGCCAGTGCGAGGTTTTGCCGCGTTTTTCATATTCGATATCGTAAAAATGTGGCTGCGCACCGCGCTCTTCGACGAAATACTTCACCAGCGTCAGATAGCGTGACTCCTGCGTGACGTCATAAAGGCGCATCAATGCCAGCTCGATTTCGGGATGGCCTGGATAACCGTGTAGCTGATTTTCACCCGCGCCAAATACGCTGTCGATATGATCCGCCAACTTGCACACCACGTCTAACAACGCGCGTTTCCCGGTGCCCTGGAAATATGCGACGCCTGCTTCAATCATATGCCCGGCGCAGTAGAGTTCATGGCATTCGGCGAGGTTAGTCCAGCGTTCCCCCGGCGCTTTCACCGTGAAGTACGTATTCAGATAGCCATCGTCGCATTGGGCGGCGGCCACCAGGTCAATCACGTCGTCAGCGGTTTTTTCAAGCTCAGGGTCGGGTTTCTGACACAGGGACCACGCCACGGCTTCGAGCCACTTAGCGACATCACTGTCCTGGAAAACCATGCCGTAAAACTCTCCGTGCTCGAGTCCAGCCGCGATACGAAAGTTGGTGATGGCGTGGCTCGGTTCTGCTTCGGCAATGCGATCGTTGAGCGCATCCCACTGATAGGGAATGACCACATCACGCACCAGCTTTTGATACTGGCCGAGAAACGGATCGTTAATTTTGAGCTTATGCAGGTCGGGTTCCATGATCGACATATTGTTCTCCTCAGGATTGCACGTGACGCTGACGCAGGTCGGTGGAAATGCGCGACATCATTGGATTATTGAGTCTGCACCAGCGAATCGAGATGGCCAGCAGCAGATGGAAAAGGGCAGGCAGCAGCGTTTCCATAGTGGTGATGCCTGAAAGCGAAGCCGGTGTCTGATTGTCCGCGCCGGGCTGATAGGCGACATAAATAAACACCAGGCTGATGATTCCGGCGCTGGAGGCCCAGGCTAACTTGATGAAAAACAGATTAAAGGCGAAGTTCATCCCAGATGAGCGCACGCCGTTTTTCCATTCGCCGTAGTCGTCGGCAAAGGCCATTAAGGAAAAGTGCAGTGGTAGCGTAAAGCCGAGGATCACCCCGTTGCCCAAAATCGTCACCAGCCATAAGGTTTGATAGGCCGGGCCGGTCGGCAGGAACCACATGGCTAACGCCAATGCGGCCAGCACCAGGTTGGTGATGTAATAAAGCTTCACCGTATCAATACGACGCGTAAGCGGGCTGACGATTACCGCGCCGAGAATGGCGGCAAAGGTCACCATCGTGAAGAACAGCGAGGTATAGGCAGTGCTGCCTTGCAGTACGTAGGTGATGAAGTACATGTACCCGCCGCCACGGATGTTAAAGACGTTGATCAGCAGGAAAGACATCAGCAGCATCAATAAAAGCTGATCGTTATTACGCAACCCGGCCAGATGTTCGCGCAGGGTAAAGCGGCCCATCAATGCCAGCGGCACGCGTTCGCGCACCCAGAAGAAGCAGCACAGAAACATCACTACGGCGACAGCGCACAACACACCGACGCCCAGTTGATAGCCCTGCGCCACATTGCCTTGTCCCAGCGCCGCAACCAGCCACGGCAGGCCGACGGAGACCAAAAAGCCCGCCACGCCGCACAGTACGAAGCGCCAGGATTGGCAGGAAATCACTTCACTGTGGCGGGTGGTCATGGTGTTGATCAGCGCGCAATAAGGCACGTTGATTGCGGTATAACCGACGGAAAGCAGCAGATAGGTTCCGAACGCCCAGGCGATTTTGACTCCCATACTGGCGTCGGGCACGGTGAAAGTGAGTACGCCGATAATGCCGATCGGCAATGCTATCCAAAGCTGCCAGGGGCGGAATCGCCCCCAACGGCTCTGCGTGCGGTCGGCGATCACGCCCATTACCGGGTCGGAAATCGCGTCAAATACGCGTAAGGCAATAAACAACGTGCCGACCAGAGCGGGCGTCAGACCAAACACATCGGTGTAGAAAAAAGTGAGAAAGTTCATGATAAGGCAGGTGATTACTGTCCCGCCTGCATCACCCAGGCCGTAGCCTATCTTCTCGCGTACCGACAGGCGGTCGTCAACCGCCTGCTGTACGACATCGGATTGTGTAATCGGAGTGGAAGTCATTCGATAACTCCTCGTGAATTGGATTTTATTATGTTCTGTAAGGTACCCGATTAATTCTGCACTGAAAGTCAGCGCCAACAAGGGAAGGGGAAAGTATAAAAAGAGGACAATTCCGACCTGTTCGTAGAATTGTGATTTCGATCGGGCGATGTTTCAATTATTCATTAATAATCAATGCTAAAAGGCAATTTCCAGGTTATTTAAAGTGAGAAAGTGAATGCCGACGCTCGAATTATCCATAGCACTTCCGATTAAAGTTCAAAACGGCGGATTATTTATTTCCCGTGGCGTTGGCCGTCACCCGGCTCGCAAATTAACCTCGTGGGAAATTATCTTTGTTGAAAAAGGAACATTAACGATTCAGGAGGAGAATTCGATTTTTGAAGTGCGCGCAGGTGAAAGCCTCCTGCTGTGGCCGAACCGCCGTCACGTAGGAACGGAGGATTTCCCTGCCGATCTGCGGTTTTACTGGCTCCATTTTGAACTAGAAACCGAACAGCTTGAACAAGCCGGAATAGCGCAGATTGGGCTTGAGCAATATTGCCGCGTCCAGGATGCATCTTATGTGGTATCGCTATTTCGCCAGTTTCTGACCGAGCAGGAAAAATTACAGCGAAGCGTTGCGTTGGAATTAATACTCCTGCTGATTTTGCAGCAAATTTCGCTCTCGAACGGGAGTGAGGAACATCAGGATGAAGCGGGCACGTCGATTGCGTGGAGGGCCAAACAAATTATCCGCACACAATTTCATTGCCCGCTTTCCACGTCGCAGCTGGCAAAAGAGCTGCACTGTAATGCGGATTATCTCGGGCGTGTTTTTCGCCGCACCTTCCATTTGACGTTGACCGAGGCGATTCAGCGCCAGCGTGTGCGCTCAGCGGAGAAACTGCTGCTCACCGATACCTCCTCACTTACTGAAGTAGCAAGCCGCTGCGGTTTTAATGATGTCGGTTACTTCCGCCAGATATTTCGCAAACATACCGGGCTGACGCCCGCCGTCTGGAAACGGCGGTACTGTAAGGAACACATCAATTCCGGCTGATTACTGGCCGTAATACGCATTCGCCCCGTGCTTGCGCAGATAATGTTTATCCAGCAATTCCTGCTGCATGGTTGGCAACTGCGGTGCGAGCTGGTGCGAGAACAGGCCCATATAGGCGCACTCTTCCAGCACTACGGCATTGTGGACCGCATCGGCAGCGTCTTTGCCCCAGGCGAAAGGACCATGAGAATGGACCAGCACTGCGGGGATATGCATCGGGCTTAGGTCGCGCTCCTCGAAGGTTTTGATGATCACTTCTCCGGTCTGATACTCGTACTCCCCGGCAATTTCTGCGTGGGTCATTAGCCGCGTGCAGGGAATGTCACCATAGAAATAGTCGGCGTGCGTCGTGCCCCACGCCGGTAAATCCAGCCCGGCCTGTGACCAGATGGTCGCGTGACGAGAGTGAGTGTGGACGATGCCGCCAATCTCCGGGTAACGGCGATACAGCGCCAGATGGGTAGGCGTATCGGAGGACGGTTTTTTCGCGCCTTCGACCACTGTGCCGGTGGCAATTTCCACCACCACCATATCTTCAGCGGTCATTACGTCATACTCCACGCCGGACGGTTTGATGACCATCAGACCGCTTTCGCGATCCACCGCGCTGACGTTGCCCCAGGTAAATGTCACAAGCTGGTGGGCGGGAAGGGCCAGGTTTGCTGCCAGGACCTCCGCTTTGAGTTGCTCTAGCATGTCATGCCTCCTTCCTGCATACGGGCTTCAATCCAGCGCCGCGCTTCGATAATTTCCAGTACCGGCTCTTTGGCTTTTTCGGTCCACATTTCAATGAGAAATGCGCCACGATAGTTGAGCTGATTCAGTGCTTTAAACACGCCGACAAAATCGACGCAGCCTTCGCCGAACGGTACATCGCGAAATTGTCCTGGGCTTTGTTCGGTCACCGGTTGGGTGTCTTTCAGGTGGATAGCGGCGATCCGGTCGATGCCCAGCGTCAGTTCGGCGGTGACGTCGTTGCCCCACGCGCTCAGGTTGCCGACGTCTGGATAGACGCTAAACCAGGGGGACGCGAGCATGTCGTCCCACTTTTTCCATTTGCTGATCGAGTTCATGAACGCGGTATCCATGATCTCCACTGCCAGCATCACCTGCGCGGCGGCGGCCTGCTCCACCGCCCACGCCAGTCCTTCGGCAAAGCGTTGCTGAGTGCCCGCGTCATGCTCTTCGTAATAGACGTCGTAACCCGCCAGTTGGATGGTGCGAATGCCCAAATCGCGCGCCAGTTTGATCGCCTTGGTCATGATTTCGCGCGCGCGTTCGCGCACGGATTCATCGCGGCTGCCAAACGGAAAACGGCGGTGCGCTGACAGGCACATAGAGGGAATGGCGACGCCCGTTTCCAGCATCGCTTCGACTAGCGACGCGCGCTGCGTGGTACTCCACTCCAGCCTGGATAAGCGCTCGTCGGTTTCGTCCACCGACATTTCGACGAAATCAAAACCGCAGCTTTTGGCTAACACCAGGCGCTCCGGCCAGGAGAGATCTTTCGACAGCGCTTTTTCGTAAATCCCTAACGGATGCTGACGCATGGTTATTCTCCCCAGATTTCGCGGATTTGCGTGTGGAACTCATGGGCGACCTGCGGCGGATTGGCAGCGCCTGCCAGCGCCCGTCCGGCGATAAAGGCTTTGACGTTAATCTCGCGGAACAACGGTAAATCCGCCGGGGTGATGCCGCCGGTGATCGACAACTGCAGGCCTATGTCAGACAGAGCTTTCATTCTGGCGAGATCCACTTCCCCCCACTGCTGGCCGCTGGCCTGCGCGTCACGTCCACGATGATAAATCGCCTGTTTCACGCCTGCGCGATGCCACGCGCGGGCATCGTCCAGCGTCCAGTTACCGAACAGTTCCATCTGGATTTCGCACCCGCGCGCGGCGGCGACCGCGTGGCCTTTCTCAACCGTGGCGAGCGGTGCAGCGCAAATAATCGTCATCCAGTTAGCGCCTGCATCAAAGGCCTGCTGTGCCAGCGTTTCGCCTGCATCGGCCACTTTCCAGTCGGCAACAATGATTTTGTCTGGGCACTGCTGGCGCAAAGCGCGCACTGCCGAAAGGCCTTCGGTGAGGCACAGAATGGTGCCCGCTTCGACGATATCAACGCTTTCCTGCAACAGCGCCACATCGCGCTGCGCGGCCTGAAGAGAGGTATGGTCGAGCGCCAGCTGTAGTAATGGTCGGCTCATAGGTCGTACTCCTTAATGCGGGCGTGAAAACCCTGCAATGCTGAAATCAGTATCTGGTAGCGGTGATATTTGCGCTGGTAGGCGGCGTGCACCTGCATATCGGGCTCAATGACGCGAATATCATGTTTGAGGTTTTGCTGTGCGGTGTGAAAGTCGGGGAAGATCCCGGTGCCGACAAGGGCAGCCAGCGCCGCGCCGGAGCAGCCGGTTTCTTCGACCTGCGGCAGTTCGATAGCCAGCCCACTGACGTCTGCCAGCATCTGCATCCACACCCTGGAATGGGTCGGACCGCCGGTGACGCGCAGGGCGTGGACATCGGTAAAGCGCTCCAGCATGCGGTTGAGATGGGTCATGTGGCTGAACACCACCCCTTCATAAACGGCTTGCAACAGATGGGCACGGGTGTGCAGCGCCTGCATACCGTAGAAGCCGCTCGTCATCTCCAGCCCGGCGTTGCTGCCGTAGAGAAACGGCAGGAAGAACACGCCGCTTTCCGCTTTCGGCAGGCTGGCAACGGCTTGGTTGATCTCGTCAAAAGAAATCTCACCCCACTGTGACGTGAGCCACTCAAGATTCCCGGAGGATGTCGGGCTGGCTTCGTGAACGATGTACTGCTGCGGATGAACGTAGCGGCCATAAACGTACGGGAAGGGTTCGTTATTGCCAATGCCGTTGGCAATCCCGCTGGTGACGGCCCAGGTTCCCATCACTGCGTTAAGCGTATGCTCGTCGTGCAGTCCGGCGCAGATCGCGGTGGAAACCACATCAAACAAGCCACCCACGACGGGCGTACCCGCCGCAAGACCGGTCAAGGTGGCTGCCTGAGCGGTGATTTCCCCGCAAATTTCTGCTGAACCGACGATGGGCGGCAAAGCGCTGTCGATTTCGCTGATGCCCAGCCAGCGCGTCAGCTGCGGGTCGTAGTCGCCCGTGTTCATGTTGTAGAGATTGGACTCGGAAATGTTGCTCTCTTCGCAGCCCTTTTTGCCCGTTAAACACCAGCGCAGATAGTCATGGGCCATCATCACGCAGCCGATCTGCTGGTAGCGCGGGTGGTCGTGCTCTTTGACCCAGCGCAACAGCGAAGCGGGATGCCCGGTCCACAGGGTTTGTCGCGTATGGGGGTAGAGTTTTTCTGGGATCTCGTCTTGTTGCCAGCGCTGGACGATTTCCAGCGCCCGGCGGTCGGAAGAGAGGATGGCGTTGCCTAAAGGGCGATCCTGTTTATCGAGCAGAAACAGGCCTTTGCCCTGGGCGGAAATGCCGATACCTTTGATTTGGGAGCCACTAATGCCGGTATGTTTGAGCAGCGCGGCGACCGTCTCGTGGCAGCGCTGCCAGAGCAGATGCATGTCGCGCTCGGCATAGCCCGGACGCGGGCTGAGCGTCGTAACTGCGCAGCGTTCGATGCTGTGTTCTTTACCCTGGCTGTTGTACAGACCGGCTTTCAGATAAGTACCGCCACAATCGATACCCAGCCAGAAGGGTTCTTTTTCACTCATCTTTGCGATTCTCGGTTCGGTGGTTGCTGTTGCCGGGTGGCGCTTCGCTTACCCGGCCTACGTTCGTGGTTGTTGTTGCCGGGTGGCGCTGCGCTGACCCGGCCTACGGTGTCTCTTTTCACCCTCTCCCTGTGGGAGAGGGCTGGGGTGAGGGCATCAGGCCGCACGCTTGTGCGAATTCACCGACGGATTGGGCTGCGCACCTGCGTCGCATTTCGCGGGCAACAGCAGCGCCAACAGCGAAGCCAGTGCCAGAGAGATCGCCAGGCAGTACACCCCCGCATCTTTGCTGTACAACGTAATCAGCACGCCCACTGCATAAGGGCCGCAGAAGCCACCGAGGTTGCCGAGGGCGTTAATCACGCCGCGCGCGCCGCCTGCCATTTCTGCGCTGAACAGACGCGCCGGAATGGTCCAGAACACGCCCGCCGCCGACTGCAGGAAGAAGCCGCAGCCGACCAGCGCGGCATACGCCAGCCAGATGTTTTCCTTTAATGCAACGGAGAGGAACATGCACAGCGCAAAGCCGATCAGCGGCAGAGAGACGAACAGTTTGCGTTTGCCGGTACGGTCAGAGAGGGAAGAGAACAGGAACATTCCGGCAATTGCGCCAACATAGGGCAGAATGGCGAGCATCCCGACCTGTCCCATCGTGGAGTGCGTCAGTTCTTTCAAAATGGTCGGCAGCCACAGGGTGTAACCGTAAATCCCGGTCTGATAGAAGAAGTTCAGGGCGATCAGCTGCCACATGGTTTTGTCCGACAGCACCGCGCTCAGGGAGGCATTTTTCACCTCTTTGCCCGCGATGGCGCGCTGCTCGGCGGCTAGCGTCTCAACCAGATACTTTTTCTCGGCGTCGGAAATCCATCTCGCCTCCTGCGGTCG
The DNA here is from genome assembly GCA_002271215.1 of Lelliottia jeotgali. Classification (NCBI taxonomy): domain Bacteria; kingdom Pseudomonadati; phylum Pseudomonadota; class Gammaproteobacteria; order Enterobacterales; family Enterobacteriaceae; genus Lelliottia; species Lelliottia jeotgali. The sequence continues at coordinate 152,794 of CP018628.1, forward strand.
GTCGTAGATGGTCTGCGTCCACAGCACCAGCACCACCAGCGACAGCAGCCCTTCGATGATAAACAGCCAGCGCCAGTCGAGGGCGGTAATAATCCAGCCGGAAAGAGGCGCAGTGATAATCCCGGCAATTGGCACGAACATGATCACTATCGCATTAGCGCGACCGCGCTCGGCGTCCGGGAACCAGTTACTGATCATGGTGAGCACCACTGGCAGCATTCCGCCTTCTGCCACGCCAAGTAAAAAGCGCAGGGCCAGCAGCTGATACTGATTAGTGACAATACCCGTCAGAACGGAGATCACCGCCCAGGCGACTAGCGACCAGCCGATGAATTTTTTACCGCTGCCGTGTACGGCGATTTTGCCGCCGGGAACTTGCAGAAACAGATAACCGATAAAGAATATCCCGCCCGCTAAACCCGCCATCGTGGCGGTGATGCCTAACTCTTCATCCATACCACCTGGCATCGCGAAGGCGATATTCACGCGGTCCATATAAGAAATAATGCAGGCGATAAGAATAGGGGGGATTATTCTCAACCAGCGTTGGCGCGGAATATCCGCCTGTAGAGCATGAGAAGAAATAGTCATAATTAATGTCTCATTAAGGTAATCGGCTCGGTAATAAGGTTTTTTATTTTTATTGTGCTGCTTTTTTCAGAACGCTAATACCGTCGCGCAAAATAGCGATGCGATGGCTGACGTCAGCATTAGCATTTATTTCCAGTAATTTGATACCGGAGAATTTCAATGTTGCAGCACTTGCCGCAGTAAATAATTCATTAACATGTTCAGACGACATTAAACTTTCGGTGCAGAACGAAGAAAACGGCGCGTGAAGATCCTGCCAGTCGCCATACTCGCCCGTCGCCGTGGTGCCTGAAAACATCAGTGCGCCGAGCTTGCCCGCCTTCAATGTGGCCTGTACATGCGCAAGTGGCAGGCTGGTATTGCGCCCTTCAATGGCCGAGCGCGCCCAGTTGATACATACGCTGATATCAGTCCCGCGCAGCACGTCCAGAACGTTTTCGAGCGGTAAAAAACCTTTGCGCGGCGCGGTTCCGGTCATGGCGTCACAGTGTTCGAGCACCAGATCGCACGGCCAGTCCCAGTTGGCAATTTCGGCGATTGAGCGGGAAAAGGCGTCGGTGGCCTGTTCCACAGAGCCATTACCGGACTGCGGTGCGGCCTGCATTTCCAGGGCGGTTACTTTGCCGGGGAAGCGCGCGTTGACCGCGACAATCTTCTCTAACAGCTGCCGATAAAACGCCACGCTTTCGCGACGCTGCGTTTCGTCGGCAGACGCGAGGCCAAATCCGCCGTTGACGCCGCGCCGACGCATGGTTTCCATCACTGCCGTGACCACGATTTCCCAGTCGCCCGGCGTATGGCGGAACAGCCACGCGTCCCCAAGCGGGTGCAGGTTTTCCAGACAAGGTTGTTCAAGGCCGCGAATGTCCGGCGTATCAGCAAGCTGACGCCAGAATTCACGCTCTTCCATTTCCCCTTTCTGATGAAACGAGGGTGCGCAGGGGTACGCACCAATAATAAAACCGGTGTTTGTCATTTCGCTTTCCTGTTTAATTCAAATAATTAAATCAATTCGCTGACAGCCACTTTAACGACAATTTTCCGAATGGCCGATTCCTTGTGCTGATGACATTGCGGGCGATGCACATCCTGCGGGAAAAAAATGGCGTAATTGCCCGGGATCATTTCAATAAACGATTCGTTTTCCATCTGGTGATAAAAAATAATGTCTCTTTGTTCCAGTAATGATTCACTTATTTCATTATTTCCAGTGTCGATCGCAAAACCTATTTTCTCTTCACCCCACGCCAGAAATTGAATATCCAGATAGCGGCGATGTACTTCCGGGCGGTTTTCGTGGTGCTCTTTGGTGGTGAGATCGAGGATCTGAGCGAAGATATTGCGCCCGTCGATCTCCACCACACCGGGTTCCTGCGCCGTGAAATCAGTGGTACGTAGAAATTCGAGCGCCCGTTCAATCGCCTGCGGCAAACGGCACGGGTTTGGCTGCGAAATATGTCCGAATATCATACGTCACTCCTTACAGCGACTGGATCTTCGCCCACACGCTGTCATCAATGGTGATGCCATTGCGACGGTTCTCTTCCAGCAAACGGGTGAATTCATGTCCCGGCAGGCGCACGGCGACATCCTCGTCTGAACGTTCGGCAGTGGTGATGAAATCCATGATGCGCTGCAACTTGGCATCGCGGGTTGGACCGTCGATCAGCTTGTCCACTTCGATGGCAATAAAGATCTGCGACACACCGTACTCGTCGCTGTTGTCCTGAGTGACTTCCGCCACGGACGATCCGTTGGAAAGGAGAGTGGCAATCATGTCGAGCACGATAGACAGGCCGGAACCTTTCCAGTAGCCCATCGGTAAAATGCGTCGGTTTTTCTCGATAACGCCCGGCTCTTTGGTCAGATTGCCTTCGTCGTCAAACCCGCCATCGACCGGCAATTCGCGCCCGGCGAGGCGGTTCACTTCGAGCATGCCGTAAGAGAACATCGACATCGACATATCCACCATAGTGATAGGTGTGGAAGGAATGGCGACGATCAGCGGGTTGGTGCCGATGCGGCACTCCTTTGCGCCCCACGGTGGCATCACGGCGATGGAGTTGGTCCAGCAAATTCCGATATAGCCTTTCTCGGCGGCCTGCCAGCCGTAGCTCCCGCCGCGCATCCAGTGGTTGGCGTTGCGCAGCGCCACTAACCCAATCCCGTGATCCGAGGCCAGCTCGGTGGCGCGATCCATCATCTTTTTGGCGGTCAGGTTGCCGATGGAGCGCTGGGCGTCCCACTGCTCAATGGCACCCAGCGTGGTGGTGCGCTTCGGCTGCGCGTCGGGGATGATATCCCCGTTATCCAGCTGCTGAATGAAACGTGGGAAACGGTTCACGCCGTGCGAATAGACGCCAGATTCGGTGGTGCGCGCAAACATCTCTGCGCAGGCATCGGCGGTGTCGGCCTTAATGCCACGGTTGAGCAGTACCCGATTGAAGGCTGCTTTCAACTCGTCAAAGGTCACTTTCATCCCTGTTCTCCTGTTCGTGTGAGGGGCGCTTGTGAGTGCTTTTTTATCTCTAAATTCCACATTGCGAAATCTGATTTCAAATATAGCGATCAAAATTTGTTAGATCAACGACATTCATGTTTTTCAAAAACGAGTAAAATCAATGGATTGTGTTTTTTATGCTGAGATCGTGAACTGAACCACACTTTGCGCTACCATCAGGACGCGATTAACGGAGAGCCATTTGATGAGCATGAAAGAGAGCGAAATGACGCCAGAAAAAGAGAGGCCAGCAGGCAGCCAGAGTTTGTTTCGCGGCCTGATGCTGATTGAAATTCTGAGTAACTATCCGAATGGGTGTCCGCTGGCGCATTTATCGGAACTTGCCGGACTCAACAAAAGCACCGTGCATCGGTTGTTGCAGGGTTTGCAGTCGTGCGGGTACGTCACTCCCGCGCCAGCGGCGGGCAGCTATCGCCTGACCACTAAATTTATCGCCGTTGGGCAAAAAGCCCTGTCGTCGCTGAACATCATCCACGTGGCGGCGCCACATCTTGAAAATCTGAATATCGTGACGGGTGAGACGGTGAATTTCTCCAGCCGGGAAGATGACCACGCGATCCTGATCTACAAGCTGGAACCGACAACCGGCATGCTGCGCACACGCGCTTATATCGGCCAGCACATGCCGCTCTACTGTTCTGCGATGGGTAAGATTTACATGGCGTTTGGCCATCAGGATTACGTGGCGAGCTACTGGCAGAGCCATCAGGAACAGATTCAGCCCCTGACCCGCAACACGATTACTGAGCTGAGTGCCATGTATGATGAGCTGGCGGAGATCCGTACCCGCAGCATGGCGATGGACAAAGAAGAGAACGAGCTGGGCGTGTCTTGCATCGCGGTGCCGGTATTTGATATTCACGGGCGCGTGCCGTATGCCATCTCCATTTCCCTGTCGACCTCGCGCATGAAGCAGGTGGGGGAGAAGAATTTGCTCAAGCCGCTGCGTGAAACGGCGGAAGCGATCTCACAAGAATTTGGCTTTACCGTTCGCGGCTAAGTTGTGAAAAAAAGGCCAGATGTCGATATCTGGCCTTTTTCGTTACCCTGCCGGTGAGCCGTTAGCGGCTGCCTTCAGTCCATGCCAGTTCAATCTCTTCGGCCAAAATTTTCACTCCGGCTTCGATTTTCTCTGGCTCCGGCACATAGTTCATGCGCATGCACTGATGCGTATGCGGCCACGGCTTATCCAGCCCTGGGAAGAAGTAATCTCCCGGCACCATCAGCACGCCGCGTTTTTTCAGGCGCTGATAGAGCAGCTCGGTAGTGATCGGCAAGTCTTTAAACCACAGCCACAGGAAAATCGCCCCTTCAGGTTTATGAATCAGGCAGCGATCTTCGGGTAAATAGCGGCGAATAGTGGCGATCGTTTCTTGCACACGCTGAAAGTAAAACGGTTTTATCACCTCATTTGACAGGCGCAGCAGATCGTTGCGCTTAATCATTTCGCTCATCATCGCTGGGCCGATTCCGCCAGGCGCAAGGCTGATAATGCCGTTCATATTGGTGATGGCACTGATGATTTTTTCGTTGGCGATGATAATGCCGCAGCGGCTGCCCGGCAGGCCGAGCTTCGAGAGGCTCATGCACAGGACGATATTTGGGTTCCACAGCGGGCGGGCTTCGCTAAAGATAATGCCGGGGAATGGCACGCCGTAGGCGTTATCAATAACCAGCGGAATGCCGTGTTGATTGGCCAGGGCGTCTAATTTCAGCAGCTCTTCGTCGGTGATGACGTTACCCGTCGGGTTGGTTGGCCGCGAGACGCAAATCATGCCGGTCTCTTCGCCGACGTGCAGATGTTCAAAATCGACGTGATATTTGAACTGGCCCTCTGGCAGCAACTCAATGTTTGGCCGCGCCGAGACAAACAGGTCCTCTTCCAGCCCCGAATCGGCGTAACCGATGTACTCTGGTGTCAGCGGGAATAGCACTTTTTTGGTGGTGCCGTCGGCGCTGCGCCCTGCAAAGAGGTTAAACAAGTAGAAAAACGCGCTCTGGCTGCCGTTTGTCAGTGCAATATTCTGTGGCTCGATATCCCAACCCAGTTCATCGCGCAACATATCGGCCAGCAGCGCCAGCAGCTCGGTTTTGCCCTGCGGGCCGTCGTAATTGCACAGCGCATCAGTGGCTTTGCCGTTTTGCAGCATCTCCGCCAGCAGGTTGTGGAAGTAGTCGTTCATGGCCGGGATTTGGGCCGGATTCCCCCCGCCGAGCATGATGGCGCCCGGTGTGCGCAGCCCGTCGTTGAGATCCTCCATCAGGCGGGTGATGCCTGAATGGCGGGTGAATTTGTCGCCGAAAAGTGAAAAAGTCATAGCAGGTGATCTGGCATTCTTATAATGAAAGTGGGTAACCATAACGCTAGCATCGTGCGGGTGCAAATCGAGGGAAGAGGGCTGGATCGTGGTTTTGTTTCGCTGATTTGTATTTGTGTGGTGAATTATTCTGATAAAAGCGGTCCCCGTCGGATTGACGGAGACCACGCGGAGATTACCGATTTCCGGCCCAGACCACCATCACGCTATCGCCCTGATGCTGGCGCACGAAACCGTAGCCTTGCTTGAGGGAAAGCGTGGTTTGCGTGCCTTCGCCAATGGCCGGATGGCGCGCCCGGAACTGTCCGAGAATTTGCCAGTGCTTAACGGTCGCCGCCTGATTGCCTGCGACATCCTGCCAGTTCATGTCTGAGCGCGTGCCCTGCAGCGGATCGGAGCCGGTTGGGCCGAATGGGCGTTCAGATTCATCGCCGTAATAAATCTGCACTGAACCGGGGGAGAGCAACAGGAGTTCCGCCGCGCGCGGGCCACCGTCGCGGAACAGGCGCGTGTCGTGGGAGGAGAGATAGCTCAGGACGTTGAATCCCTGTAATTTTTCCGCCATTTGCTGCCAGGTCATATCCATATCGGCCAGGCAATCCACCGCTTTGGCGGCCTGCTCCTGATAGTCAAAGTTGATCATCGCGTCGAATCCGTGGCGGTAGTACTCGCTTTGCATCACGCCATGCCCCCAGGATTCTCCCGTCATCCAGAACGGAGTGTCATCGAGTGTTTTATCCGGGTTAGCCTGTTTCCACTCTTTGAGCGCCTGCGTCGATTGCGCCTTCAGCGCTTGCCAGGCGGGTAGCTCGACGTGTTTGGCGGTATCGACGCGGAAACCGTCGATGCCGTAGTCGCGTACCCATTGGCTGAGCCAGTGGGTGAGATAATCACGCGGTGTATATCCGGCGATTTCTTTGGCGTGGGTGTCCGGTTTATGGCGATAGAAATTGGGCAAACCGGATGGCGTGGTGGATTCGGTTTTGAGATCCGGTAAAAAGGCCAGTGACATGGTCAGATCGTCGAAGCCGGGGTTGTCGTAATCGCCAATATCGGTGCGGACCCAGTTTTTGCCCCACCACTTTTCCCACCCGGCTTTGTCGCTGAAATTGATGTAGTCGTTAAAGCTGTGCCAGCTCTGCCCGGCGGCAGGTTTCCAGTCGGTCCAGCGTTCGCCCAGCGTCTTTTTCAGCTCGTCACCCTGCAAATACAGCGCGCCGAACTGGAACTCCTGCATATCAGCAAGCGTAGCGTAGCCGGTGTGGTTCATCACGACGTCAAAGAGAATGCGGATGCCGCGTTTGTGTGCCTCATCGACCAGATGGCGCAGATCGTCTTCGTTGCCCATATTGGCGTCGAGTTTTGTCCAGTCCTGCGTGTAGTAGCCGTGATAGGCGTAGTGCGGGAAATCGCCTTTCGTGCCGCCGCCAACCCAACCGTGAATTTGCTCCAGCGGTGAGCTTATCCACAGCGCGTTAACGCCAAGCTGTTGCAGATAATCAAGCTTGCTGGCGAGCCCTTTGAGATCGCCGCCGTGGAAGGTGCCAATCTCCTGCATGCCGTCTTTATGGCGGCCATAGCTGTTATCGTTGGAGGGATCGCCGTTTACGAAGCGGTCCGTCAGCACAAAGTAGACGGTGGCGTTTTGCCAGTTGAATGGCGCGGCTTTGTCGGTTTCTGCACGCTCAAGCAGCAGCAGACCGTTACTGTTCGCGGCGGGTTGCAGGGTGATTTTCCCTTGTTGCACCGTGGCCGTCTGCTGACTGTAGAAATCCCGGACGACGGAGCCTTCCGGGAAAGTGTCTTTAACCTCGATAGTGAGCGGTTTTCCGTCCCATTTCGGGCACTGACGAGTGATATCCGCAACAGGTTTTTCTGCGGCGCTTTGCACTGTCAGCATGAGCGTCGGCGTGCCTGAGCGCGTATCAATGCGCATCTGATAATCACCCTCGCGGAACAAACGCCACTGGGGCGGCGTTCCTTCACAAGGTTTTAGCGACATCATCTCATTGAGTTTAATCGGGTTTGTCGGCTGCCAGCACACGTTGTCAAAACTCAACGTCAGCGGGCGAGTACCCTTCGCAAACTTCGCGTGGCTGGTGAATACCCCAGCCGCCTCGGCATTGAACGCGGAGAAGCCAGGAGATGACCAGTCTGCATTTGCCATCGTGGGTAAAAGCAAAAGGGCTAAAGCTGAGCGTTTCATTCCATTTTCCTGTCGCGGCAATTTTAACCAGTGTGCCATCAGGATTATAGCGAGGACTCCTCCCTCTGAGCTTTATGCCAGGAGGAGCCGAAAGGGTGAGTGATCTCGCGCAAAATTAGGCGGTTATCTGCGATATCGCACACATATTTGCAGAAATGATGGTTAAGTGAGCAAGTTTCAGGTGACATAGTTTCGGAATTGGACTATTTCTTTGGATGCTCTGGAAGACTATTTTTGATATGATTTGAGATTCCGCTCTCAATTTTGTGAAAAAAATAAGGTGTTGGAATGTTTATATCCGACCAGGAGACCTAATGATATCGACTCCCATACGACGATTTGGGGCTACGATACTCATGTTGCTCACCGTGATATTTTCAGGTGAGGTGCTTGCGAAGACGCACACGGATACAACGAGTAAAAAAGCCCACGTCATAAAGACGACCAGCAGTAGCAGTAAGATTAAGGTTAGCAGTAAACAAGAGTATTCTCGCAATAGTGTAAAGAGCAGTTCACTTCCTGATTTGCGAAAATACCCTTCCGGGACACCAAGGAAAAAAGCGTTTCTCCGGACGGTAATGCCTTATATTACAAGCCAAAATTCTGCGATTACCGCAGACCGTAACTGGCTGGTTTCAAAACAGTACGAAAGCCGCTGGTCACCAAGCGAACGCGCACGTCTGAAAGACATCGCGGCGCGCTACAAAGTGAGCTGGAACGGTAATACCCGCCGCGTGCCGTGGAACTCACTGCTTGAGCGCGTGGATATTATCCCGGGCAGCATGGTCGCGACAATGGCGGCTGCAGAGAGTGGTTGGGGCACGTCAAAACTGGCGCGTAACAACAATAATCTCTTCGGCATGAAATGCGCCAAAGGCCGTTGTAACAATGCGCCTGGCAAAGTGAAAGGCTATTCGCAGTTTGAATCGGTGAAAGATTCGGTGAATGCCTACGTCGTGAACCTGAACACGCATCCGGCGTATTCTTCGTTCCGTAAGTCACGCGCCCAACTGCGTAAAGCGGACCAGGAAGTGACCGCGAGCACCATGATTCACAAGCTGAAAGGTTATTCGACGCAGGGTCAGAGCTACAACAACTACCTGTTTGCGATGTACCAGGATAACCAGCGCTTAATTGCCGCCCACATGTAACACTCTCCAAAAAAGCGCCTTCCACTGGAAGGCGTTTTTCGTTGTCACATCAATGCTATATCAGCACTTCGCTGTACCGCTCCCGATACTCTTTCGGCGTAGTGTCATAATCTTTTTTAAACACAGAATAGAAATACTGCAGTGACGGATAGCCGCACATCTGCGAAATTTCATTGATCGACAGTGACGTTGAGATCAGCAAACTGCGGGCTTTCTCCAGCTTCTCGGCATGAATAACCGCGTGAATTGTTTCTCCGACTTCTTCCTTAAAGCGCTTTTCCAGATTCGAGCGCGAAATCCCCACTGCATCCAGTACCTGATCGACCTTAATGCCTTTACAGGCGTGATTGCGAATGTAGTGCATAGCCTGAATAACCGCAGGGTCGTTCAGTGAGCGATAGTCCGTCGAGCGGCGTTCCACCACGCGAACGGGGGGAACGAGCAAGCGTTGCAGAGGAAGGGTTTCATTATCCAGCAGGCGATGGAGTAACTTTGCCGCCTGATATCCCATCTGCCGCGTACCCTGTGCTACCGACGACAGCGCTACGCGTGACAGATAACGCGTCAGCTCTTCGTTATCAATGCCAATGACGCACAGCTTTTCAGGAACCGGAATGTGCAAATGATCGCAAACCTGCAAAACGTGGCGTGCGCGGGCATCGGTCACGGCAATAATGCCCGTTTGTGGCGGCAGCGTTTGCAGCCAGTCAGCCAGCCGGTTTTGCGCGTGCTGCCAGTTTTCAGGAGCAGTTTCCAGCCCCTGATAGACCACGCCACGGTATTTCTCATGGGCGACAATTTCGCTGAAAGCATATTCGCGCTCCATCGCCCAGCCTTTGCCGCTGGAGGCTGGAAGGCCGTAAAAAGCAAAGCGGTGAACGCCTTTTTCTTTTAAATGCAAGAATGCGCTCTCGACCAGGGCGTGATTATCGGTCGCGATATAATGGACCGGAGGATATTTTTCTGGCGAGTGGTACGAGCCGCCGACACCCACAATTGGAACGTCGACGTCGGTGAGCAACTGCTCGATCACTGGATCGTCATAATCGGCGATAACGCCATCGCCCAGCCAGTCTTTGATGTTTTCAATGCGGGTGCGGAAGTCTTCTTCAATGAAAATATCCCACTCCGATTGCGACGCCTGCAAATATTCACCCACGCCCTCGACAACCTGACGGTCATAGGCTTTGTTGGCGTTGAATAACAACGTAATGCGGTGACGCTTCTCAAACATGGCTTATCTTTCCCAAATCAGTGACAACGGGGCTTATGCCCGTCGTTTGGTCGCGGAGTCCATCCAGACTGCCAGCAATAAAATGGCGCCTTTAACGATATACTGCCAGAAGGTCGGTACGTCCATCATACTCATTCCGTTATCCAGCGACGCCATAATAAATGCACCCATCACCGCGCCCGCAACACTCCCGATGCCGCCTGCGAGGCTGGTTCCACCAATGACACAGGCGGCGATAGCATCTAGCTCGGCAATATTCCCGGCGGAAGGTGAACCCGCGCCCAGTCGCGAGCTCAAAATCAGCCCGGCGATCGCCACCATCAGGCCATTTATCGCGAAAACAGCAAGCTTGGTGCGCTCTACATTAATACCCGACAGTCGTGCGGCTTCGATGTTGCCGCCGATGGCGTAAATACGCCGACCAAAGGCGGTGCGGGTCGCCATAAACATGCCTGCCAGCAGCAGCAGTGTCAGAAGCAACACGGGCGTTGGCACGCCCCGGTAGTCATTCAGCAGCCAAATCGCACCTAGCACAATCACGGCGGTCAGCGCCTGACGTCCAACCATAGACGTAGAGGGAGTTGCAGCCAGCCCCAGCGCCTCACGGCGCATTCTGGCGCGCCATTGCCAGGCAATAAACGCCATTAGGCCAATCGCGCCAAAGGTAAAACCGACACCATCAGAGAGATAGCTTTGACCAATTTGCGACATTGATGCGCTGGTCGGTGAAACGGTAGTGCCATTGGTGATGCCGATCAGGATGCCGCGAAAGGCGAGCATCCCCGCGAGGGTGACGATAAACGAGGGCACTTTGCGATACGCCACCCACCAGCCGTTCCAGGTGCCGAGCAGCAGGCCGAGCACCAGCGTGACCGCGACAGTCAGTGGCAGCGGCCAGCCGAGCCAGACGTCAAAAATCGCAGCGACACCGCCGAGTAACCCCATCATCGAGCCGACCGACAGGTCGATTTCCGCCGAAATAATCACGAACACCATTCCGACGGCCAGAATGCCGGTGATAGCTGTCTGGCGCAGAAGATTAGAGATGTTACGCGCGCTCAAATAGGAGCCGTCGGTCATCCAGGTGAAGAACAGCATGATGACGATAATGGCGGTGATCATGACGAAAACCTGCAGGTTTAACGCTTTAAATCCCGAGAACAGACCTGGCACAGACGCAGGGGCTTTGATTTCAGACGGGTTACTTTTCGACATGGCGTTCGCTCCTCAGGGCAGCTTCCATCACCTGTTCCTGGGTCAGGTTTTGGTTTTTCAGATTAGCTTTCAGTTTGCCTTCGTGCATCACCAGGACGCGATCGCTCAGGCCGAGTACTTCGGGCAGTTCAGATGAGATAACAATGACGGCGATACCCTGCTGCACCAGCTGGTTTATGAGTTTGTAGATTTCATATTTTGCGCCGATGTCGATCCCGCGCGTTGGCTCATCCAGGATCAGAATGCGCGGATTGAGAAGCAGGCAGCGCGCCAGAATGGCCTTCTGCTGATTGCCGCCGCTCAGCCGTCCGATAGCCAGCTCCGGCGAGGAGGTTTTGACTTTCAGGCGCGCTAAAGACTGGAGAATGCACTGTTGTTCTGCAGCATCGTCCAGGCTGCTCAGCGCACCTGAAAACTGGTCGAGTGCAGCCAGGGTGATGTTTTTACCCACCGCCATGACCGGCACAATTCCGTCTTTTTTTCGGTCTTCAGGGACCATAGCAATACCCTGCGCGATCGCCTGCTGACAGCTGCGGATTTGCACAGGTCGCCCGTCGATAGAGATGTTGCCTTCCCAGCGCCCAGGCCAAACGCCAAACAGACACTGGACGGCTTCGGTTCGCCCCGCACCGACTAAGCCCGCGATACCGAGGATTTCCCCGCGTTTAAGCGAGAAGGAGATATTGTTGACGCGTTTGATATGGCGGTTGACCGGGTGCCAGGCGGTTAGATTCTCGACACGGAGGATTTCGTCCCCGGTGGCGTGCGGTTCGCTCGGGTAGAGCGCGGTCAGTTCGCGGCCCACCATCATGGTGATGATGTCGTCTTCACTCATCCCGGCGGCTTCTCGTGTGCCAATATGCTGCCCGTCGCGGATCACGCAGATGGTGTCTGAAATCGCCTTCACTTCGTTGAGTTTGTGAGAAATATAAATGCAGGCGATACCGTGATGCTGTAGGTCGCGGATGATATCCAGCAAGACCGCTGTCTCTTGCTCCGTCAGGGATGCAGTGGGTTCGTCGAGGATTAGCAACCGCACCTGTTTGTTCAGCGCTTTGGCAATTTCGACCAGTTGTTGCTGGCCTAAGCCTAAATCACCGACGCGCGTGTTCGGTGAGATGTTAAGACTCACCTGAGCGAGCAACTTCTCACAGCGCAGGGTCATGGTGTCGTAGTCCAACACGCCGAAATTCGAGATCTCCGCGCCGAGAAAAATATTCTCCAGCACGGTGAGATGCTTCACCAGCGCCAGCTCCTGGTGAATGATGGCGATACCTTTGCGCTCCGTATCGCGAATATGCGTGGCTTGCAGCGTTTCCCCGGCAAAGACGATTTCACCGTCGTAACTGCCGTGAGGGTAGATGCCGCACAGCACTTTCATCAGCGTGGATTTACCTGAGCCATTTTCGCCGCAAAGAGAGACTATCTCGCCGGGGTTTAATCTTAGGCTCACGTTGTCGACAGCTTTCACCGCGCCAAAGGCTTTGGTGATACTTTTCATTTCAAGTAAATAAGGCATAACTGCTCCACATAATCCGAAGGAATACCCGGACAAATCGACGAGCCCCTGCACGCAGGGGCGATGCGGGATTACAGTTCGCTCTTCTTGTGGAAACCGTCTTTCACAACGGTGGAGTCAATGTTTTCTTTGGTGACTTCAATTGGCGTCAACAGTCGGGCTGGGACATCTTTCAGGCCGTTATTTAATGAGGAATCCGCTTTAGGCTGCTGATCGTTGCCCAGTTCAACGGCAATTTCAGCGGCGGTATTGGCGAGTTCAGTGATCGGTTTGTAGACCGTCATGGTCTGCGTGCCGGCAATAATGCGTTTCACACCCGCGAGGTCGGCATCCTGTCCAGAAATTGCCACTTTCCCCGCCAGACCCTGCGCACTCAGTGCCTGAATGGCACCGCCAGCTGTGGCATCGTTTGAGGCGACAACGGCGTCGATTTTGTTATTGTTTGCCGTTAGCGCATTTTCCATAATCTTCAGTGCGTTTTCAGGCAGCCAGCCATCGGCCCATTGATCGCCAACCACTTTAATTTTGCCGTCGTCGATGTAAGGCTTAAGCACTTTCATCTGTCCTTCACGGAATAATTTGGCGTTGTTATCAACCGGGGAACCGCCCATCAGGAAATAATTCCCCTGGGGCACTTTGTCGACGAGGCTCTGTGCCTGTATTTCACCGACTTTTTCATTGTCGAAGGAAATATAAAAATCGATATCGGCGTTATTAATCATACGGTCATAGGCTAAAACTTTAATTCCCTCTTGTTTTGCCTCTTTTATCACATTACTCAGCACCTGACCGTTGTAAGGAATAATGACCAAGACATCTACGCCACGGTTAATCATATTTTCGATTTGCGACATCTGCGTTTCTTCATTGCCATTGGCTGATTGAACAAACACTTTTGCGCCGAGTGATTCTGCTTTATTCACAAAAATATCGCGGTCTTTTTGCCAGCGCTCCAGGCGCAAATCATCAATTGCCATTCCGATTTTGACTTCTTTAGCATGTCCCGCAACGCTTGTTAGCAGTAGCGAAGCACAGAGAGTAAGGCACAGGTTTCTTATCGTCATCATTATTTTACCTTTTTTGTAGGGTGGTAAGGCTTGGACAAAAGAATCTTTTACTGCCAGATACGCAGCAAATTCTTAACGGGGAAAGGGAAACTAGCAATTACAGATTTTTATCTTCTCATTATGATATTTGGTTTATTTGCGAATTTATGACCGCGATCTGATTTTAAAATGCGCAACTTATTAATTACACATGATTCTGGAATAAGCGCCGAAAATTCGTTTGCTTGCGTATTAATTTTGCGAGCCAGCGCACGTTTGTGCATTCTCTCAATACCAGTGTGAAATAACGTAATTGAGCAAGACGCAATGAGTATTCACTATTACTCCATCATCGAATACTCGACGCACCTCTTGATTATGGAGTTCACTATGCAAGCTTATTTCGACCAACTCGACCGCGTTCGCTATGAAGGCCCGAAATCCACCAATCCGTTAGCATTTCGTCACTACAACCCGGACGAGCTGGTGCTGGGTAAGCGCATGGAAGACCATTTGCGTTTCGCCGCCTGCTACTGGCACACCTTCTGCTGGAATGGCGCGGATATGTTCGGTGTCGGCTCGTTCGACCGTCCGTGGCAGCAGCCTGGCGAAGCGCTAGAACTGGCGAAACGCAAAGCCGATGTGGCATTCGAGTTTTTCCACAAACTGAACGTTCCGTATTACTGCTTCCACGATGTTGACGTCTCTCCGGAAGGCGCGACGCTTAAAGAGTATCTGAATAACTTTGCTCAGATGGTGGATTATCTGGGTGAAAAACAGCAGCAAAGCGGCGTGAAGCTGCTGTGGGGCACGGCAAACTGCTTCACCAACCCTCGCTACGGCGCGGGTGCGGCAACCAACCCAGACCCTGAAGTGTTCAGCTGGGCCGCTACTCAGGTCGTGACCGCAATGAATGCCACGCATAAGCTGGGTGGTGAGAATTACGTCCTGTGGGGCGGTCGCGAAGGCTACGAAACGCTGCTCAACACTGACCTGCGTCAGGAACGTGAGCAGATTGGCCGCTTCATGCAGATGGTGGTCGATCACAAACACAAAATCGGTTTCCGCGGTACCTTGCTGATTGAACCGAAACCGCAGGAGCCCACCAAACACCAGTACGATTACGACGTCGCGACGGTGTACGGTTTCCTCAAGCAATTTGGTCTGGAAAAAGAGATCAAAGTGAATATCGAGGCCAACCACGCGACCCTGGCAGGGCACTCTTTCCATCATGAAATTGCTTCTGCGATTGCCCTGGGTATCTTCGGTTCTGTCGATGCAAACCGTGGTGACCCGCAGCTCGGATGGGATACCGACCAGTTCCCAATCAGCGTTGAAGAGAATGCGCTGGTGATGTACGAAATCATCAAAGCAGGCGGCTTCACGACGGGCGGCCTGAACTTTGACGCCAAAGTGCGTCGTCAGAGCACCGATAAATACGATCTGTTCTACGGCCATATTGGCGCGATGGACACTATGGCGCTGGCGCTGAAAGTGGCGGCCCGCATGATTGAAGACGGCGAGCTGGATAAACGCGTGGCGAAGCGCTATTCCGGCTGGAACAGTGAGCTTGGCCAGCAAATTTTGAAAGGCCAGTTATCCCTTGCTGAGATAGCGAAGTACGCTGAACAGCATAGTCTGGCGCCGAGCCATCAGAGCGGTCACCAGGAGCTGCTGGAAAACCTGGTGAATCACTACCTGTTTGATAAGTGATCGATAATGCCGGGCGGAGCTTTGTTTGCCCGGCCTACAATCTACGGTCAATGTAGGCCCGGTAAGCTTCGCGCCACCGGGCGTTTCTGTTAAAGGAGTCACCACTATGTATATCGGGATTGATCTTGGCACATCGGGTGTGAAAGCCATTCTGTTAAACGAGCAAGGCGACGTGCTGGCCTCGCACACTGAGAAGCTGCACGTCTCGCGCCCGCACCCGTTATGGTCAGAGCAGGACCCGGAAGCGTGGTGGCAGGCGACAGATCGCGTGATAAGAGCATTGGGCCAACAGCACAGTTTGCGTGAGGTCAACGCGCTGGGGATTGCCGGACAAATGCACGGTGCAACCTTGCTGGACAGTGAACACCGCATACTGCGCCCGGCGATTTTGTGGAATGACGGACGTTGCGCCGAAGAGTGTGCGCTCCTCGAAGAACGGGTGCCGACGTCACGCCAAATCACCGGTAACCTGATGATGCCAGGCTTTACCGCGCCTAAGCTACTGTGGGTGCAACGCCACGAGCCGGACATTTTTAAGCAGGTAGCGAAAGTCTTGCTACCAAAAGATTATCTACGTTTTCGTATGACCGGTGATTTCGCCAGCGACATGTCGGACGCGGCGGGAACGATGTGGCTTGATGTTGCTAAACGCGACTGGAGCGAGGCGATGCTCGATGCATGCCAATTGACCCGTGATCACATGCCTGCGCTCTTCGAGGGCAGCGAAATCACCGGCGTGCTCAATCCGTCGATTGCGGATAGCTGGGATATGCCTGCCGTGCCGGTGGTGGCGGGCGGGGGCGATAACGCGGCGGGTGCCGTAGGCGTTGGGATGGTTGATGCAGGACAGGCGATGCTGTCGCTCGGTACCTCAGGCGTCTACTTTGCGGTGAGTGATGGTTATCGCAGCAATCCGGAGAGCGCGGTGCACAGCTTCTGCCACGCGTTGCCGGGGAAATGGCATTTGATGTCGGTGATGTTAAGCGCCGCGTCGTGTCTGGACTGGGCGGCAAACCTGACAGGACTTAAAGATGTTCCCGCGCTCATTTCGGCGGCACAGCAGGCCAATGAAGAGGCTGGTGCCGTGTGGTTCTTGCCGTATCTTTCAGGTGAGCGCACACCGCACAATAATCCAGAGGCGAAGGGTGTCTTCTTTGGCTTAACCCATCAGCACGGCCCGGCCGAACTGGCGCGCGCGGTGCTTGAAGGCGTTGGGTATGCACTGGCGGATGGCATGGATGTGGTTCATGACTGCGGGCTAAAACCGACCAGCATTACCCTGATCGGTGGAGGCGCGAGAAGCAGCTACTGGCGGCAGATGCTGGCAGATATCAGCGGTTTGCAGCTTGATTACCGCACCGGCGGCGACGTGGGGCCGGCTCTGGGCGCGGCGCGTCTGGCGCAGATTGCCGTCAACCCTGACAAACCCCTGGCGCAGCTTCTACCGCAGCTTACGCTGGAACAGGAACACAAACCGGACGCGGTGCGCCATGCACGTTACGCCGAACGCCGCGAAGTGTTCCGTAAAATCTATCAACAGCTTCTGCCGTTAATGTCGTAAAGATAGGTTGTCCCGAAGCGACGTGAGGATGTCCTTTTTTGGTCTTCTCGTGAAACGCTCTCCTCGTCAGTATAGAGATACACCCACTGGCGAGGAGCATCACCATGTCGCGCACCGCACTCATTAACATCGATACCCAGCAGTCATTCCATCATCGCGAATACTGGCAGGAAGAGGGATTTCAGGCGTTTCAGCAGGCCATTCTTGGGCTGATTGAAGGCTGTGAATCGCGCGATATCCCTGTCGTTGATATCTTCCACGTCGATGATACGGGCCCATTCTCCCTGCAAAGTGGTTTTGTAACGCCGATGTCCTTTTTGCGCCATCAGCCTGCCGTCGTATTCCAGAAGCATGTGCATAATGCCTTTACGGATACGGGCCTTGACCACTGGCTACGCGAGCGTGATATTAACCATCTTGTTATTTGTGGCCTGCGCACGGAACAGTGCTGCGAAACCACCGCGCGAGTCGCGTCAGATTTGGGCTATACGGTAACATTTGTCAGCGAAGCCACCCTGACGTTCCCGATGACCTGGAAGGGCGTCACGCTCAATACCGACGACCTGCGCCATCGTACGGAAACGGTGCTGGCCGGGCGTTTCGCTGAAATCAAAACTGTGGCGGAGACGCTGGAGTCACTCTGATGAGTATTGACGTCTGGTTTGTGATGTTGCCGGGAGTGCTGGCGCTGGATATGTCTGGCCCGGCAGAAACTTTTGTGCTGGCGGGCGACGCGTTTCGCCTGCACTACATCGGCCCGCAGCCGGAAGTCCCCACCTCGATTGGCCTGACGATGGGCGGTATTGCGCCTTTACCTGACTCACTGCCCGATGGCAGTTTGCTGGTATTACCGGGCGTGAGCGATTCTCGTCACCAATTCTCAACGCCTCAGGCTCAATGCGTACAGCACTGGCTGATGCGCATGCAGCCTGACATCCATCGCCAGGCTATCACCGTGATGTGCGTCTGTTCCGGTGCGCTGCTGGCGGCCAAATCAGGTTTACTCACCGGGAAGCAGTGCACGACCCATCACGATGTGATCGCCCGTCTTCGCGACGCCGCGCCAGGGGCGGTTATCAAAGAGAATCGTATTTTTGTGCAGGACGGGAATATCTGGACCAGTGCCGGGATCACCTCAGGTATCGATCTTGCGCTGCACCTGATGAACCGCCTGTGTGGGCCGGAAAAGGCGCTGGCTGTCGCGCGGGAAATGGTGGTGTGGTTTCGGCGTTCGGGTGACGATCCGCAGCTTTCACCCTGGCTGCGCTATCGCAACCATCTGCATCCGGCCATCCACCGCGCGCAGGATGCGCTCACCGCTGAGCCGCAAAAAGGCTGGCAGCTGGCGGACATTGCTGCCCTGGCGCACGTCAGTCCCCGACATTTAACGCGACTGTTTCAGGAGCATCTGGGCATCAGCGTGCGCGACTATCTGGAACAACTGCGGCTGGCGATGGCCCAACAGTGGCTGTTACAGGGGCGCGGCGTGGAGCAGGCGTCTATCGCCGCCGGGTTTTCATCCCCACGCCAGTTTCACCGGGCAAAACAGCGGGCGATCAGCTGACAAATCGACGCGTGTCCACGCGCTGTAGCAGCATCGACAGCAGCAGGCTGATAGACAATGTCGCGGTGAAAATCCACACCATATCCAGAACCGGCCAGCTTTTTAGCTCGAATCCACGTGTGCGTAGAGCGTGGATCACCAGCGCGTGAAAGCCGTAAATACCGAGCGAGTGACGAGAGATAAGCGCCAGAACGGGAAGTGGGCGCGTATTAAGGGTGTTTTTGACGAGCGTCAGCAGACAAATGGCGCAGATAAAGACCATCGGGCCGCAGTAGACATACCAGGTATCGGCAAAATTCCCTCGCCACTGTAGTTCATGCAATGTCCCACGAGAGATAACAACGACCGCCGCGATAAACAGCGCACAGCATAGCCACGTCAGCCAGGATTTACGCGTATCCAGCATCCCGATCGCCCGGCCCAGCATTCCATAAATCACGTAGTAAAACGTATCGCCATTGATATAGAGGTTGATCGGCAGCCACTCAAAGCCGCCAATTTTCTGCGAAACGGTATTGGGATTGGCGAGCAGACCAATCACCGCCATCAGCGCCAGCAGCATCTTTCCGCCCACGTTTTTCACCTGAATCAGAGGGGAAACCAGATAAATCACAATGATGGCGAAGAAAAACCACAGGTGATAGAAAACAGGTTTTTGCAGCAGATATCGCAGCGACAGCTCACCGTTGATCGAGGTAAACAGGAAGATATAGAGCAGGGCTACGGCGCTGTAAAACAGCAGGCACAAACCGATACGCAAGAAGTGGCGCGGCTGCGCGCTGCGCTCGCCGAAAAAAAGATAACCGGAAATCATGAAAAACAGCGGGACGCTGACGCGTGATGCCGAGTTGAGGATATTGGCAATATCCCAGTTCATCGGGCTGATGCTGTGCGCATTGGTGATATACCAGGTTGTGGTGTGAATCATCACGACCATCAAGCACGCAATCCCTCGCAAATTATCAATCCAGCTAATTTTTGACTGCATCAGTTCCTCTGTTCTGGTGGCAAATACGGTCTGACTGTCATTGTGTGCTAGCCTCTCACTGGATAATTCTGAGTTTGTCCAGGCGGGCTTGAACGAAAGTCGCGAGATTCGCAGAATGCCGGACCATAATCTATAAAGTTTTAATACTAAAAATAACAGCCAGAAAACACGGCGGTAATAAAAATGATGATCACGCGCGCTGCGTCACTGATTCTGCTCGTTTTGCTTGCAGGGTGCAGTTCACAGGAAGACGCTCCGGTACAACGAGCGCAGAAAAGCAAAGTCAGCCCGGAACGCTCGCTCAATATGGAGCAACTGTGCAAGGATCAGGCGGCTCATCGCTATAACACCGGCACGCAGAAGATTGACGTGACCGGCTTTGAGCAATTCCAGGGCAGCTACGAGATGCGTGGGTATACGGCGCGTAAAGAGGGCTTTACCTGCTCTTTTGACGCAGACGGGCAGTTTTTGCATCTCTCCATGCGCTAAGAGCCTTATTTCCCCAATTTTCCCTAAACAAACCCGTTTCGTACTGTATATCTTGCAGTCAGCGGGTATACTGATCCCTTCCATTTAAACCACACGTATCCAGCACGAAATACTATGCAAAAGTTTGATACCAAGACCTTTCAGGGCCTGATCCTGACGTTACAGGATTACTGGGCTCGCCAGGGCTGCACCATTGTTCAACCTTTGGACATGGAAGTTGGCGCCGGCACTTCACACCCGATGACTAGCCTGCGTGCGCTGGGGCCTGAACCTATGGCAACCGCGTATGTGCAACCCTCCCGTCGTCCGACCGATGGGCGCTATGGTGAAAACCCGAACCGCTTACAGCACTATTATCAGTTCCAGGTGGTGATTAAGCCGTCTCCGGATAATATTCAGGAGCTGTACCTCGGTTCACTGAAAGAGCTGGGCGTGGACCCGACCATTCATGACATCCGCTTCGTGGAAGATAACTGGGAAAACCCAACGCTGGGTGCCTGGGGTCTGGGCTGGGAAGTGTGGCTGAACGGCATGGAAGTGACGCAGTTCACTTACTTCCAGCAGGTTGGCGGTCTTGAGTGTAAGCCGATCACCGGTGAAATCACCTACGGTCTGGAACGTTTGGCTATGTATATTCAGGGCGTAGACAGCGTTTACGACCTGGTCTGGAGCGACGGCCCGCTGGGTAAAACCACTTACGGCGACGTGTTCCATCAGAACGAAGTGGAGCAATCCACCTATAACTTCGAATACGCGGATGTGGACTTCCTGTTCACCTGCTTCGAGCAGTACGAGAAAGAAGCGCAGCAGCTGCTGGCGCTGGAATCTCCGCTGCCGCTGCCAGCCTACGAGCGTATTCTGAAGGCCGCCCATAGCTTTAACCTGCTCGACGCCCGTAAAGCAATCTCCGTGACTGAACGTCAGCGCTATATTCTGCGTATCCGCACGCTGACCAAAGCCGTTGCAGAAGCTTACTACGCGTCCCGTGAAGCCCTTGGCTTCCCGATGTGCAACCGAAATAAATAAGAGGCGGCCATGTCTGAGAATACTTTCCTGGTGGAAATCGGCACCGAAGAGCTGCCACCAAAAGCCCTGCGCAGCCTGGCGGAATCCTTTGCTGCGAACTTTACGACTGAGCTGGATAACGCTGGCCTGGCACACGGTAACGTCGAATGGTTTGCGGCTCCGCGTCGTCTGGCGCTGAAAGTCGCTGGCCTGGCGGCATCGCAGGCGGATCGTGAAGTTGAAAAACGCGGCCCGGCCATTGCCCAGGCGTTTGATGCCGAAGGTAAACCGAGCAAAGCCGCAGAAGGTTGGGCACGTGGCTGCGGTATCACCGTTGACCAGGCCGAGCGTCTGACCACTGATAAAGGTGAGTGGCTGCTGTATCGCGCTCATGTGAAAGGTGAAAGTGCAGAAACGCTGCTGCCAAACATGATCGCCACCTCACTTGCCAAACTGCCAATCCCAAAACTGATGCGCTGGGGTGCGAGCGACGTGCACTTTGTGCGTCCGGTTCATACCGTGACCCTGCTGTTGGGCGATAAAGTCGTTCCGGCCACCATTCTGGGCATCAAATCCGATCGCGTGATTCGCGGCCATCGCTTCATGGGCGAGCCAGAATTCACCATCGACAACGCCGATCAGTATCCGCAGATCCTGCTGGAGCGCGGCAAAGTCATCGCTGATTACGAACAGCGTAAAGCCAAAATCAAAGCGGACGCGGAAGAAGCAGCACGCAAAATTGGTGGCAACGCCGATCTGAGCGAAAGCTTGCTGGAAGAAGTGACCTCGCTGGTGGAATGGCCAGTGGTGCTGACCGCGAAGTTCGAAGAGAAATTCCTCGCCGTTCCGGCGGAAGCGCTGGTCTACACCATGAAAGGTGACCAGAAATACTTCCCGGTTTACGCGGCGGACGGCAAACTGCTGCCGAACTTTATCTTCGTGGCGAACATCGAATCTAAAGATCCGATGCAGATTATCTCCGGTAACGAGAAAGTGGTTCGTCCACGTCTGGCGGATGCTGAGTTCTTCTTTAACAGCGACCGTAAAAAACGTCTTGAAGATCACCTGCCACGCCTGCAAACCGTCCTGTTCCAGCAACAGCTCGGCACGCTGCGTGACAAAACTGACCGTATCGCGGAGCTGTCCGGCTGGATCGCCCGCGAGATTGGCGCTGACGTAAACCACGCGACCCGCGCAGGCCTGCTGTCTAAATGCGACCTGATGACCAACATGGTGTTCGAATTTACCGACACCCAGGGCGTAATGGGCATGCACTACGCGCGTCACGATGGCGAAGCGGAAGATGTCGCCGTTGCGCTGAACGAGCAGTATCAGCCGCGCTTTGCGGGTGACGATCTGCCGTCTAACCCGGTGGCTTGTGCTGTGGCGATTGCCGATAAGATGGATACCCTCGCGGGGATCTTCGGTATCGGTCAGCATCCGAAAGGCGACAAAGATCCGTTTGCACTGCGTCGTGCGGCGCTGGGCGTGCTGCGTATCATCGTTGAAAAGAACCTGAATCTGGATCTGCAGACGCTGACCGAAGAAGCAGTGCGTCTGTACGGCGACAAGCTGACCAACGCCAAAGTGGTAGATGACGTTATCGACTTTATGCTTGGCCGTTTCCGCGCCTGGTATCAGGACGAAGGTTACACCGTCGACACCATTCAGGCGGTTCTGGCGCGTCGTCCGACCCGTCCGGCAGATTTTAATGCGCGCATGAAGGCGGTTTCCCACTTCCGTACTCTGGAAGCGGCGTCCGCGCTGGCTGCGGCCAACAAGCGTGTTTCCAATATTCTGGCGAAATCCGACGAGAAGCTGACTGAGCGTGTGAACGCCGCGACGTTGAAAGAGCCGGAAGAGATCGCGCTGGCAATGCAAGTTGTGGTACTGCGCGACAAGCTGGAGCCATTCTTTGCTGAAGGCCGCTATCAGGAAGCGCTGGTCGAACTGGCTGAACTGCGTGAAGTGATCGACGCCTTCTTCGAGAAAGTAATGGTTAACGTTGAGGATAAAGAGCTGCGCATTAACCGCCTCTCTATGCTCGAAAAACTGCGTGAACTGTTCCTGCGCGTCGCAGATATTTCGCTCCTGCAGTAACGTCCCTTTTGCCCGGCGGCGCTACGCTTGCACGGGCCTACCGGTTATGAAACCCGCTGCGGCGGGTTTTTTTATGCTTAAAAAATCACCTTGAAATCACCAGGCTGATGCCGCTATCCTAACCGCGTTAATTTTTCCTCTCTGGAGCGCTTACCGAAAATGAACAAACACGACTGATGAATTTCGATCCTTGCTAAACGCTTTTGCGTCGGCAGGGGATGTTTTGATTTCATTCAGGAGTGCTTATGGCTCATTTTGCGCAATCCCCTTCTTTTATTTTGCATCAGGTCACCTGTCAGTTTGCGACGGGCGATACCCTTTTTGGTCCGCTGAATTTCTCGCTGGAGCCGTCGCTCTGCGCGCTGGTTGGGCGTAATGGCAGCGGAAAAACACGTCTTTTACGCCTGCTGGCCGCGCTGGATTCACCGGCGAGTGGTCATATCGAGCGCCTGGGATCGCATGTGTATGTCGCTCAACAGCATGATATTTCTGCCCATACTACTCTTGCTGAACTGCTGGGCTACGCTGAGATTTTTGCGGCCCGTCAGCGCATCGACAGCGGCGATTACCAGCCGGAAGATCTCGAACGTCTCGACGGTTACTGGGACTTAGCAGAACGATTAACCTCGGCATTTCTCGCGGCACATCTTCCTCATTTTGATCCCGATAAACTCGCTTCTGAACTGAGTGGCGGAGAGCGCGTGCGCGCCTTGCTATGTGGAGCTTTTACCGCCGATGCCGATTATTTGCTGCTGGATGAGCCAACCAATCACCTCGACAGAGAGGGTCGTGAATGGTTTTACGACCAGCTGACGTGCCGGGTGGGTGGTGTGATGGTGGCTTCACACGATCGTGAGTTACTGGCGCAGGTGCCGCGCATTCTGGAACTCAGTGGTGCAGGCCTGCGTGTTTATGGCGGCAACTATGCCGACTACCAACGCCAGAGGGATGCCGAACAGCAGGCGGCGCGCGCGGCGCTGGAGCATGCGGCCACCGAACGTAAACGCACCCGTGCCCGAATGCATAAAGAACATGACGCCAGCCAGCGGCGCTCGGCGCAAACCTTGCGTACGGTTGATACGCTCAATATCGCTTCATTTGAACGCATCAAATATAAAATGGCGGCGAAAGAGCGGCCTGGGACGTGGCGTAAGCAGCATCATGAGCAAAATGATGCCCTGAATGCTGCCGTCAGCCAGGCGCGGGAACGCGTTGAGGACGACAGTCCGGTGATGTTTACTCTGCCGGGTAGCCGTATCGCCGAGGGCAAGCAGGCGGTGGTGCTGGAAGATTTGGTCCTGCCGTACGTGACTATGCCACCGGTTAACTGGCGCATCGACGGGCCAATGCGTGTAGCGCTGCGCGGGCCGAATGGCTGCGGGAAATCAACGCTGCTAAAGGTCATTCTGAGGGAACTGGAACCTGTTTCCGGCTCATGCAGCGTGTCGGTGAAAACGGCGTATCTCGATCAACATTTGTCGCAGCTCGATCTCACTCAGTCGGTGATGACGCATCTCAATCTGCACGACACGCCGCTGGATGAGGGCTTGCTGCGCAGTCGTCTGGCGCAGCTTCAACTGGGCGCGGATAAAGTCTCCCTGCCGCTGGGCGAGCTGAGCGGCGGCGAGCGTCTAAAAGCTGCACTGGCCTGTGTACTGTGGCGGGAAGAGGCTGCGCAATTGCTGCTTCTGGATGAGCCGACTAACCATCTGGATTTGGCTTCTATGCGGGCGATTGAAGCGGCGTTGGCCGATTTTCCCGGCGCGTTGCTGGTGGTTTCACACGATCTGGCTTTCCTCGATGGGCTAAAGCTGACGCATGAGCTGGTATGGACGGAGAAAGGGTGGCGCTGTGAAAGGCTCTAAAAATACAAACCCCCGCAATTGCGGGGGCGGTAACGTTAACAAATCAATTCACTGCGTACTCATTGTTGAAGCAACCTGAATCATGCGCATCAGTTTAAGCTCGGTCACGGAGGGTTTTACACGTTTTGATTCCCACTCATGCACCGTTGCCACGCTGACGCCCATCTCTCGGGCGAAATCATCGATTTTTAGCCCTGTCCCTTTGCGTAATCGCTCAAATTCTGTAAAAGGATTCGACTTTTGGGACGGGGTGACTGTCTGCGATAAATCTTTAAAAACAATTTGTTCCAGGCTGCTTAACAGCTCAAGCATAGGATCTTTAGATTCCATTAAGAACTCCTCTTAAATCACACAGCGGGATCGTGAACATCAGAGAGCCAATTAAGAATAGCCTGCAAAAGAAACAAAAGATCGTCACGTCTGTGACTAATTGTGCGGTAACGATCGCCTTATTCGTTTCAGCAGAACGGTCACTGACAGTAATTGCCTGATTATTCAAAAACAGGCTTTGCCTGGTATTTTTTTGTAAATCGTAAGAAAAAAAACGGCAATAGCCGTTTTGCATGAAAATAGTATCTTGCCAGCCTGACCTGGACTATCCTTGTGAGCGTCGGGCACGCGTGTGTCGGTGTGCGTTTTTTGGGTGAAAGGAGTATTAAAATGGCGACAGGAAAGTCCTGCTCTCGCTGGTTTGCGCCTATTGCGGCGATATTGATGGTAGTTAGCCTGAGCGGGTGTTTCGATAAAGAAGGCGATCAGCGTAAAGCGTTTATCGATTTTCTACAGAATACCGTGATGCGCAGTGGCGAGCATTTGCCGACGCTGACTGCGGATCAGAAAAAACAGTTTGGTCCCTTCGTTTCCGATTACGCCATCCTTTATGGTTATTCACAGCAGGTGAATCAGGCGATGGATTCCGGTCTTCGTCCGGTTGTGGACAGCGTGAATGCGATTCGCGTTCCACAGGACTATATGACCCAGCGTGAACCTCTGCGCCAGTCTAACGGTGCGCTTGGTGTATTAAGCCAGCAGCTGCAGAATGCAAAAATGCAGGCTGATGCTGCGCGTTCCGCACTGAAACAGGGTGAAGATCTGAAGCCCGTATTCGATCAGGTATACGAGAAAGTCGTGACCAAACCTTCGGATGCAATGCAGCCGCTGATTCCAGCCGCGCAGATCTTTAGCCAGCAGCTGGTGCAGGTGGGCGATTTTATCTCCCAGCAGGGTACTCAGGTGAGCTTTGTCTCTAACGGCATTCAGTTCCCTACGTCCCAGCAAGCCAGCCAGTACAATACGCTGATTGGGCCTCTGGCCTCTCAGCACCAGGCCTTTACCCAGGCGTGGGGCGCGGCAGTCACCGCGACGGAATAAGATAAAAAACCCCGCATCGAGCGGGGTTTTTTATAGATTGATAAAAATAATGCTTGTCATTCATCTACCACATAGGTATAAATATCCCCGTCGGTTTGTTACACAGACCTAAAGCAGTTTAGTTAAGTAGTCCAGATGAGTTATCCAAAGATACCTTCGTAGTGACCCTTCCTTCATCGCTTAAAAATCTGTAACACATGCCATCATCGCGCCGGAAGGCAAAACGTATTTTAAAAAGGTAATTTCTATGTCTGGTAAAATGACTGGTCTGGTAAAATGGTTCAACGCTGATAAAGGCTTCGGCTTCATCACTCCTGACGATGGCTCTAAAGATGTATTCGTACACTTCTCTGCTATCCAGAACGAAGGCTACAAATCTTTGGACGAAGGTCAGAAAGTTTCCTTCACCATCGAAAGCGGCGCTAAAGGCCCAGCAGCTGGTAACGTTGTAAGCCTGTAAGCTTCCAACTCAGCAGCACAAGAATTTAAAAACCCGCCTCTGGCGGGTTTTTTTCGTTTAGAGCTTTATGATTATTTGACCTGCGGGTTCACGCAGTTCTTCTCAACTTTCCCGTTAAGCGCATCGATCAGGTTGTCCACCGCAGTGGATGCCATGCTGTAGCGCGTCTCATGCGTAGCCGAGCCGATATGCGGCAGGGCCACCACGTTTGGCAACGTCAGCAGCGGGGAATCGACCGGCAGCGGCTCTTGCTCAAAGACATCCAGGCCGGCGGCGTGAATCTCACCGTTTTGCAATGCGGCAATCAAAGCCTTTTCATCCACCACTGGCCCACGGCCAGCGTTGATAAAAATGGCGGATTTTTTCATTTTCGCAAACTCTGCTGTGCCGATCAGATGATGGGTCTCGTCCGTCAGAGGCAGGATTAGACAGACATAATCCGCTTCCTGTAGCAGTGTATCCAGATCGCAGTAACGGCCATTGAAACGTTCTTCGGCTTCTTTGTGCTGACGGCGCGCGTTGTACAGAATCGGCATGTTAAACCCGAAATGTGCGCGCTGGGCCAGCGCCAGCCCGATACGTCCCATGCCGACAATCCCCAGCGTTTTGCCGTGGACATCCACACCAAACCAGTCGGGACCGATACTCTTGGTCCATTCACCCGCTTTCACACGTTCGGCCACTTCGACCACACGACGCGCGGTGCTGAGTACCAGCGCCATCAGCGTATCTGCGACCGTCTCCGTGAGTGCAGTCGGCGTGTGCATCAATAGAACCTTGCGTGCGTTGAGCGCCTCGACGTCAAAGTTGTCGTAGCCGACGGATATGGTTGAGGTGGCACGGAGCTTCGGCATTTTTTCCAGCAATGCGCTATCCACTTTTTCGCTTGAACCCAGCAGCCCTTCGGCGCGGGCAAAGGCGTCTGCGTGCTGCGCCACGGTATCCGGGCTAAGATTCTTTACCTGGGTGACGGTAAAGTGTTCCTCAAGACGCTTCTGTAGATCGTCGGGCAGTGCTTTATACAAAATGACGGACGGCTTCATGCTAATCTCCGTTGATTTTAAAGGATTCAGGCGTGGCGTGCGCCAGCAGGGATTTGTTGATTATTAGCAGGCTTAACAATCAAAGTAAGCCATACTGAAGCGAAAAGTGCCACCCCCATAAATATGTACGAGGCCGACGGGCTGCCGGTTGTACCGTTCAGGTAGCCGACAAACCACGAGCCGAAGAACGATCCTAGCGCGCCCATGCTGTTGATCAGCGCCATCGCGCCACCGGCGACATTACGCGGCAACATCTCCGGGATGATGGCAAAGAACGGACCGTAAGGCGCATACATCGCCGCACCGGCGATCACCAGCAGCGTGTAAGACACCCAGAAATGGTTCGCACCGACCGCCCAGGAACCGATAAACGCGAAAGCGGCAATCAGCAGCAGCGGCCAGACGAAAAGCTTACGGTTTTGCAGTTTATCCGACGCCCACGACACCACTATCATCGCGATGGTCGCAGCCAGATATGGCACCGATGACAGCCAGCCTACTTCCACCATACCGAGATTTTCACCGCCGCTGCGAATAATCGATGGCAGCCACAGGACGAAACCGTAGACGCCAATGCTCCAGGCGAAATATTGCATGCAAAGCAGAATCACGTTGCGTGAGCGGAATGCCTCACCGTAGTTGCGTACCGCTTTCAGCCCCTGCTGTTCTTTATCCAGTTCAGCCTGCAGCGCGGCTTTTTCACTGGCGGAAAGCCAGGTCGCTTGTGTCGGTTTGTCTTTTACCAGTACCCACCAGCAGAATGCCCAGATGATGGCCGGGAATCCTTCGATGATGAACATGTGACGCCAGCCGAACGATTGAATCAGGTATCCCGATACCACGGACATCCACAGAACGGTCACCGGGTTGCCAAGGATCAGGAAAGTATTGGCGCGTGATCGTTCGGATTTGGTAAACCAGTTGCTGATATAGATAAGCATGGCGGGCATCACGGCAGCTTCAACCACACCGAGGACAAAACGAATGGCCGCCAGCGCCGGGATGTTATTGACCATACCGGTGAGCGACGCGCAGGCTCCCCATAAAATCAGGCACACAAAAATCAGTTTGCGCACGCTGCGGCGTTCGGCGTAAATCGCGCCGGGGATCTGGAAGAAGAAATAGCCCAGGAAGAACAGGGCACCTAACAGGGAGGAGACGCCTTTGGTGATCCCCAGATCTTCGGTGATCCCTGCGGCGGAGGCGAAACTAAAATTCGCGCGATCGAGATACGCCAGGCTGTACGTGATAAACACGATCGGCATGATGTACCACCAGCGTTTGACTGCATTGGTCGATTTGTTCATGGGCTTGCCTCTGTTGTTGAGGTTTATACCGCCGTTGTCTGTAGGGTACACGGTGGCTAATTATGGTTACTCGGAAAGTTGTGCGCGGGTCGGCAATCCTTCGCTGTCGCCTTGTACCTGAATGGCGAGCGAACCGATCTTGTTCCCGCGAACTAAGGCCTGTTGCAGCGTTTTGCCTTCCAGCAGGGCGCTGATCACTCCCACGGCGAATCCATCTCCTGCGCCGACGGTGTCGACAACGTTTTCGACTTTCACCGCAGCTATCGCGCCTTTTTCTCCGGCGGCAGTTTTGAACCATGCGCCGTCGGCACCGGTTTTCAGCACGACTGCGTTCACGCCCTGATTGAGATAAAAATCAGCAATTCCTTCCGGTGTGTTCTGTCCGGTCAGGATCATGCCCTCTTTCAGACCAGGCAGAACCCAGTCGGCCTGAAACGCCAGATGATTAAGCTTTTCAACCATTTCCGCTTCGCTTTTCCACAGCACCGGGCGCAGGTTTGGATCGAAAGAGATTGTCTTGCCCAGGGCTTTCATGGCGCTGGCCGCGTGATCGAGTAGGGCATACGAGCTCTCGGAGAGTGCAGCCGCGACGCCGCTCAAATGCAAATGCCGCGCGGAGGCAAAGTAAGCAGTATGATAATCCTGCGTTGAGAGATGGCTCGCGGCAGATCCTTTGCGGAAATATTCCACAATGGGATCGGTTCCATTATCGACCTTAGATTTGAGCTGAAAACCGGTGGTGAAGCGGCTATCGAGCGTCACACCTTCGGCGTTGATACCCTCTTTTCTCAATGAGTCCAGGATAAACTGACCAAAGCTGTCGTCGCCCACGCGGCTGACCCAGCCGACGTTGAGCCCCAGGCGTGCCAGACCGGTTGCCACGTTCAGTTCTGCGCCCGCAACGCGTTTGATAAAGTGCTCGACCGAGCGCAGTTCGCCCGTTTCGGTGGCCACAAACATGGCCATCGCTTCGCCAATGGTGATGACGTCCAGAGAATTAGGCATGACGCGACTCCTCACGCAGCAGATTGACATAATGGCGGGTGACCGCTGCTAAATCAGGGCCTTCAAGCGGAAACTCAATGCCGCGCGGGGCGTCTGCTGGAAGCTGGTCCAGCAAATCCATCCAGCGAGGATCGGCGTTGTCAGGTGCCACGGCGCGGTAGTGTTGATGATGTGGAACAGCGGCTTTGACGTGGATGTAGCTCACCGCCGGGGCCAGATGGCGCGCCGCTTCTTCCGGTGATTCACCAACCCACAGCCAGTTCCCGGTATCGAACGTCAGGGTGACGGGCAACTCCATGACCCGGCAGGCCGCCTTGAAACGCTGCATTGGCGCGAGCTGGCCGCAGTCGGTCTGATCGTTTTCCACCACCAGCGTCATGCCGCTCGCAAGGAGCAATTCACGTAATTCTTCAAGCGGCTGCTTATCGCGGAAATGGCCCAGCGAGACTTTCAACCACAGGGCATTGAGCGTACTGGCTTCCGCGAGAAAGCGCGGCAGGTCCGGGTTGAGTGTGCCGTCTGGCATCAGTAGCGCAGCAGGGGCGGAGTAACAGGCGAACAAACCAAGCAGTTCGATAGACTGCGCCAGCGTCGGCAGGGACTGTAGCTCTTCGTCGTTGAAGAGTTCCCGGCGGATCTCGACGCCATCGGCACCGCCCGATGCGATAACCGGTAGTATGGCCCGCTGTCCGCCTGCCTCGCGGACTTGATCTGCGCCATACGCGGCGGTAACGACGATAATTTTCCTGCCCATTGGCTGACTCCCATTCGTATCTGATACTTAATACGCTAGATGGAACCGGTTCCAAAGAAAAGGTCAGGATGTTGAATTTATGATCGCTATCACGAAGGGGGTTATCGGGACGTGGAACCCCGAACGATCAGCTCGCCGGAGAATACCTGTTCGCGCACGGTGTCGGTGATGCCTTCAATGCGGCGCACCACCTGCTCGACGGCGGCGTAGCCAATCTGCCAGGTCGGCTGTTTGAGGGTGGTGATCCCGACGCCCGCCAGCTCGGCCCATTCGAGTTCATCGAAACCGAGCAGGCCAATATCGCTGCCCCAGTTCAGACCAATGCGCTTGAGTGACCGGGCGACCTGGAGCGTAAGTGCACCGTTGGCGGAAATCACCGCTTTGCGCATTCCTCGATGACGGGTATGGAACTGGCGCAGGGTGTTGTCCATCTGAGCGGCTTCATGCAGCGGCATTTCGGCATTTTCGGCGATCACGCCAGGATAACGCGCCAGCGTGGCGCGAAATGCGCTGAGACGATCGCGGCGAGTGTTGACCATACCCAGCGGTTCGCTCATAAACAGAATCGCTTCGAAACCTTGTTCGATCAGATGTTCTGTCGCGGTCGTCGCGGCCTGAGTGTTATCCAGCCCAACGACATCGCAGGCGAATTCCGGGATTTTGCGATCGATGAGCACCATCGGCAGGGCGGACTGTTGCAGGCGGTTGAGTCCTTCTTCGCGCATCCCAACGGCATTGACCACGATCCCTTCCACCTGATAGCTGCGCAACAGATCGAGATAGTGCAGTTCCTGGTCCAGCTCGTTATTGGTATTACACACCAGCGGGGTAAAGCCTTTTTCGCGACACGCAGCTTCGATACCGCTTAGCACGTTGACGGAGTAAGGGTTGGTGATATCGGCGATGATCAGGCCGATCAGGCGGGTACGACCGTGTTTCAGGCCGCGAGCCATCAGGCTAGGCCGATAATCGAGTTCGGCGATGGCCTGCTCAATACGGGCCAGTAGCGCGTCGGAAAGCAGATGTTTCTCGCCATTGAGATAGCGCGAAATACTGGTTTTACCGGTTTTGGCGGCTTTCGCCACGTCGCTGATGGTGGGCCGTGCTGATTTGCTCATCGCTGATTCCCTCGATTTAGTGAGAACACCTTAGCGGGAAAATCAACGATGGCAAGCGCTTCATGCCGGATGGTATGTGCGGTCTGGTGCCCTCACCCCGGCCCTCTCCCACGGGAGAGGGAGAAAACACTAAAAACGACAACAGGCGTTGCCGTTTTGCGTTTATCACGGAGCCGCCACCCGGCAACAAGGTTACTGCACAGGACTCAAGGTGATCTCAACGCGGCGGTTCTGTGCTTTGCCTTCTGCCGTGCTGTTGCTGGCGATTGGATTCGCCGGGCCCATGCCGTTGGTGCGGATACGGGTTGCTGCAACGCCTTGCGTTATCAGCGAGCTGGCGACGGAATCCGCGCGCTGCTGGGACAGGCGCATGTTCAGATCCTGGCTTCCGGTGCTGTCGGTGTAGCCCGTCACATTAACGGCGGTTTTGCTGTACTCTTTGAGCACCATCGCCACGCCGGTCAGAGTATTTGCACCCGCCGGTTTCAGCGTCGCGCTGCTGCTGTCAAAGGTCACGTTGTTCGGCATGTTCAGGATGATATTGTCGCCACTTCGCGTCACGCTCACACCCGTTCCCTGCATTTTGTCGCGCAGTTTCGCTTCCTGCACATCCATGTAATATCCCACGCCGCCGCCCAGGGCTGCGCCCGCTGCGGCACCAATCAGCGCACCTTTACCGCGATCTTTCTTCGAAGAAGAGAGTGCGCCAACGCCTGCGCCAACCAGCGAGCCGATGCCCGCGCCAATGCCCGATTTGCCCGCTTCACGTTCCCCGGTGTAAGGGTTGGTTGTGCAGCCAGAAACCGCCAGCGCGCCGCTGACCAGAGCTGCAATGACAAGTACGCGTTTATTCATCTTATTTCCTTAATCCTTTTTATTCTTTGCCACGAAGCGCGTGGCGGTTGATTATGACGCCCAGAGACGCAGAAAATTCCAGGGCTAACTCTGAAATTTGTGTCCAAATCTTTAATAGCCTCAAAGAAGGCCGTCACACCTGCAACAGACAAATCAGGAGCGCACGCTTGACCACTTCAACAAAAACCGTTCTGACCGCTGCCCACTGGGGCCCTATATTGGTGGAAACCGATGGCGAGAACGTGTTGTCCTCGCGCGGGGCACTGCCAACGCAGCACCCGAATTCGTTACAAACGGTGGTACGCGATCAAGTGCACAGTAAAACGCGTGTGCGTTGGCCGATGGTGCGTAAAGGTTTTCTGGCGTCGCCGGATAAGCCACAGGGCACGCGCGGGCAGGATGAATTTGTGCGGGTGAGCTGGAACGATGCGCTGTCGCTTATCCACACGCAGCACAAACGTATCCGTGAGACTCACGGTCCGGCGTCTATTTTCGCGGGTTCTTATGGCTGGCGATCGAACGGCGTGCTGCACAAAGCGGCGACGCTCCTGCAACGCTACATGAGTCTGGCGGGCGGCTATACCGGACATCTCGGCGACTACTCGACCGGCGCGGCGCAGGCGATTATGCCGTACGTTGTCGGCGGTAATGAGGTCTACCAGCAGCAAACCAGCTGGCCGCTGGTGCTGGAACATACGGACGTGGTGGTGCTGTGGAGCGCCAACCCGCTTAATACGCTCAAGATTGCGTGGAATGCCAGCGACGAGCAGGGTATTCCTTATTTTGATGCGCTGCGAAAAAGCGGCAAGCGTTTAATTTGTATCGATCCGATGCGCTCTGAAACCGTTGATTTCCTCGGTGACAGCGTTGAATGGTTGGCTCCGCATATGGGTACCGACGTGGCGATGATGCTGGGGATCGCCTATACGCTGGTCGAAAACGGCTGGCATGACAGTGATTTCCTTGCCCGTTGTACAGAGGGTTTTGAAAAATTCGCCGACTACCTGACGGGGAAAAGCGATGGAATTGCCAAAAGCGCCGAATGGGCGGCAGAGATTTGCGGCATCGATGCAGAGAAAATCCGTGAACTGGCGGCTCTTTTCCACGAAAACACCACCATGCTGATGTCCGGCTGGGGAATGCAGCGCCAGCAATTCGGCGAGCAAAAACACTGGATGCTGGTAACGCTGGCGGCGATGCTCGGGCAGATTGGTACGCCGGGCGGCGGCTTTGGCTTGTCTTATCATTTTGCCAATGGGGGTAACCCAACGCGTCGCGCGGCGGTATTGGCCTCGATGCAGGGTTCCGTCAAAGACGGCATTGATGCCGTGGATAAAATCCCGGTGGCGCGCATCGTAGAAGCGCTGGAAAACCCCGGCGGTTTTTACCAGCATAACGGGCTGGACAGGAATTTCCCGGATATTCGTTTTGTCTGGTGGGCGGGTGGCGCGAACTTTACCCACCATCAGGATACTAACCGCCTAATCCGCGCCTGGCAAAAGCCGGAGCTGGTAGTTATCTCCGAATGCTTCTGGACCGCGGCGGCCAAACACGCCGATATCGTTCTGCCTGCAACGACGTCGTTTGAGCGTAACGATCTGACCATGACCGGCGACTACAGTAACCAGCATATGGTGCCGATGAAGCGTGTGGTCCCACCGCGCGATGAGGCGCGTGACGATCTTGAGGTGTTTGCTGATCTGAGTGAGCGCTGGGAAGAGGGCGGTCGCGAGCGGTTCACTGAAGGTAAATCCGATCTCGACTGGCTGGAGACGTTTTATCAGATTGCCGGACAGCGCGGCGAGTCTCAGGGCGTGACACTCCCGCCGTTTAAAGCGTTCTGGGAAGCGAATGAAATCTTCGAAATGCCGGAGAGCGAGCAGAATGCGCAGTTTGTCCGCTTCGCGGATTTCCGCCGCGACCCGCAAAATCATCCGTTGAAAACTGAAAGCGGCAAGATTGAGATCTTCTCAAAGCGTATCGCCAGCTTTAATTATGCCGACTGCCCGCCGCATCCAATGTGGCTGGAGCCGGAAGAGTGGCACGGCAATGCGCAGCCAAAACAGCTGCAGGTCCTCTCTGCTCATCCGGCGCACCGTCTGCACAGCCAGCTTAACTATTCATCGTTGCGTGAATCTTATGCCGTGGCCGGGCGCGAGCCGATCACCTTGCATAAAGACGATGCGAAAGCGCGCGGAATTGTTGATGGTGACGTGGTGCGGGTCTGGAATTCACGCGGGCAGGTGCTGGCCGGTGCGGTAGTCAGCGAGGGGATTAAGCCCGGTGTTATCTGTATTCATCAGGGGGCGTGGCCGGATTTGGATCTCTCGGAAGGCGGGATCTGTAAAAACGGCGCGGTGAACGTGCTGACCAAAGATCTCCCCAGCTCGAAGCTGGGGAACGGATGCGCGGGGAACACGGCGCTGGCCTGGGTCGAGAAGTATCAAGGGCCAGAGCTGACGCTTACGGCGTTTGATCCGCCTGCCAGCTCATGATCCACGTCGGGTGTTGAGTCTCTTCCTGCCAGGCGCTGTCTTCAATGCGAAAACCCTGAGCATGGTAGAAATTCACCGCCCGACTGTTTTTCTGGTAAACCTCAAGGCTGAGAGACGGGTAATTCTGCTGTACGTGTTGAATTAACGCGTGGCCGATCCCTTTTCCAAGGTGCGCGGTAGCGACAAACAGCGCGCCGATAAACTGCGTTTGCATCACGCTGATAAATCCACGCACTTCGCCTTCCTCTTCCCACACCCAGGTTTCGGCGGAGGGCAGATAGGCGTCGCGCACCAGCGCTTCGCTCTCTATCCAGTATTGCGGGTCGATAAACGGGTGCGCATCGGTGGTGCTTTCAAGCCATAAACTGAGCAGTGGCGCGGTGTTTTCACTTTGCCATTTGCGGATCATGTTGGCCTCCAGGGTGGCAGAAACAGCCCGTAATGTGATCATTTACCAGACCGCAGGCTTGCAGGAAAGAGTAGCAAATGGTGGTGCCAACGAATTTGAAGCCGCGTTTTTTCAATGCTTTAGACAAGGCATCGGAAGCGGGCGTGGAGGTGGGGATCTCTGCCATCGTTGCGGCCTGGGTCACCTGCGGCGTGTTGTCGACAAACGACCACACAAAATCGGAGAAAGGCTCGCCGTTTTCGGCCATAGCGAGATAAGCGCGAGCGTTGCCGATAATCGCCTGAATTTTACCGCGATGACGAATGATTCCGGCGTCCAGTACCAGCCGTTCCACATCCTCTTCGGTCATGGCCGCCACCGCGACGGGGTCAAAATGGTGGAAGGCTTTGCGGTAATTTTCCCGCTTTTTTAGAACCGTAATCCACGATAAGCCCGCCTGCTGACCTTCGAGGCAGATCATCTCAAAGAGTTTTTTACCGTCGGTTTCCGGTACGCCCCATTCTTTATCGTGATAGTCGATATAGAGCTGATCCTGGCTTACCCATCCGCATCGTTGCATCGGTTTTCTTCCTTAATGATATGAACCCATAAAAAAATCAACCAACCTGGCTTGACGTGTGTCTTAAAAAGACAATATTTAATTAAGGGCTTTGCCCTCATACCTCTTTCTAACAACGACAAATATCGCCGAATTCGGCTCTTTCTGGAGTCGCTTTGATGATGATAAAAATAATCAGTGGTCGCCATGCTGTTACTGGCCTGGCGGGTGTGTCCGTCTGTTTGTTTTTTTGTAGCACAGCTTACGCCTGGCAACAGGAATATATCGTTTCGGATGCGCAAAATAATACGACTGAACGCTATACATGGGACGCCGATCACCAACCGCGTTATGACGACATTCTCGCGGAGCGTATCCGTTCTTCCCAGAATGTTCCGGGGCTGGCGTTGAATATGCCAGAAAATTATCCTGCCGAATCCGCCAGCACCATGAGCGTGGGCTTGAATATACCGGTGACGCGTAATGTGACCACCGGGCCTGTCGCGGCATGGCATTATGATGGTTCTTCACCAATGATTTATAACGAATTTGGTGATAACGGCAGTAAATCGTTAACCGACCCCCTCTGGCACGCCAGCGTTAGCACGCTCGGCTGGCGGGTTGATACGCGCGTGGGCGGTCTCAGACCTTGGGCGCAGATCAGCTATAACCAGCAGTTTGGTGATAATCAGTCGAAATCGCAGTCCGGCATGAGTCGCCTGCCAGCCTCGATGCAATACGATAACTGGATGGATGTGACCGTGGGGGCTGACGTGCTGCTTTACCCGCACATGGCGGCCTATGCCTCATTATCTCAGGCGGATAGCGCGATGACCGGGGCTGATTATCTCTACACCTTAGGAGTGAGCGCGAGATTTTGAGATTGTTATTAAAATCAACCTGACGATAACATCTTAAATACAATAATGGCCGGGCTTGTAGCGATAGCAGTTACTAACAAAATGCGTTTCGCGCTTCCCGGCAAGGTCATTCATTCCCGATTCCAGGCATTTCATTCCGTCTCCACTGCATTTCATGCCGTTTTCCCCCAAGCCATATGAGGTTTTGTTTATCGTTGTCTGCAGCGAATTCCCTTAATTTCTCTTGCAGGACAACTGCCATGAATACATCAACATACAACCGCACTCGTTGGCTGACCTTATTTGGCACTATTGTGACGCAATTTGCGCTGGGATCGGTTTATACCTGGAGCCTGTTCAACAGCGCGCTTTCCGACAAACTCGGCGCACCGGTGAGCCAGGTCGCGTTCTCCTTCGGCCTGCTGAGCCTGGGACTGGCGTTGTCTTCGTCGATCGCCGGTAAATTGCAGGAACGTTTTGGTGTGAAACGCGTGACCATGGCTTCGGGCATTCTGTTAGGCGTGGGGTTCTTCCTGACGGCGCATTCCAGCAACCTGATGATGCTGTGGTTGAGCGCCGGTGTGCTGGTTGGCCTGGCGGACGGCGCGGGTTATCTGCTGACGCTGTCGAACTGCGTGAAATGGTTCCCGGAGCGTAAAGGGTTAATTTCGGCGTTTTCCATTGGCTCTTATGGCCTGGGCAGCCTCGGCTTCAAGTTTATTGACTCACATCTGCTGACCTCCGTCGGTCTGGAAAAGACCTTCATGATCTGGGGCGCTATCGTGCTGGTAATGATTCTGTTCGGCGCGACGTTGATGAAAGACGCGCCTCAGCAGGAAGTCAAAACCGTTAACGGCGTGGTCGAGAATGATTTCACTCTGGCTCAGTCCATGCGCCAACCGCAGTACTGGATGCTGGCGGTGATGTTCCTGACGGCGTGCATGAGTGGGTTGTATGTGATTGGCGTAGCCAAGGATATTGCGCAGGGCATGGTGAAGCTGGATGCGTTGACGGCGGCGAATGCGGTGACGGTTATCTCTATCGCTAACCTGTCCGGTCGTCTGATACTGGGTATTCTGTCCGACAAAATTGCCCGCATTCGTGTGATTACGCTGGGGCAGGTGGTTTCACTGGTGGGTATGGCGGCCCTGCTATTTGCCCCGCTGAATGAGATGACTTTCTTCGCGGCGATCGCCTGCGTGGCCTTTAACTTTGGCGGCACCATTACCGTATTCCCGTCGCTGGTCAGCGAGTTCTTTGGCCTGAACAATCTGGCGAAGAATTATGGGGTGATTTATTTAGGTTTTGGTATCGGCAGTATTTGCGGATCGCTTATTGCGTCTCTGTTCGGCGGCTTCTACGTTACCTTCTGCGTTATCTTCGCTCTACTGATCATTTCTCTGGCGCTTTCCACTACGATTCGTCAGCCGCAGCGCCAGGTATTTAACGAAGCGCATGCCTGATGACTGACTGAAAAGGCTGGGGTTTCCGGCCTTTTCTTTTTCTTCCTAAGTGCCCGATTTTTAACCCACTCTGCTATCGAACTTGATTTTTTGTAAATATCTACTGCAATCACACACTCTGCTGCCACTTTTCCCTTCTGCTGTGGTCTACTTAGCACGCTTTAGACGTTTCTGATAACGATCCCCTGAGCGAATATCGACGCGATTCACTTTTACTGTCAAAAGTGAAGCGCGTGACTGTCCCTTTTTCCGGGTAGCCTGCATGAAATACATTAAATCGATGACGCAACAAAAGCTGAGCTTTTTGCTGGCGTTGTACATCGGCCTGTTTATGAATGGTGCGGTTTTTTTCCGTCGGTTTGACGGATTCGCACAAGATTTTACTGTATGGAAAGGAATCGCTGCGGTTGTGGAGCTGGCTGGTACTGTTCTGGTCACCTTCTTCTTATTACGTTTACTCTCGCTTTTTGGACGCCGTATCTGGCGCGTTCTGGCTTCACTGGTGGTGCTGTGTTCGGCGGGCGCCAGCTATTACATGACATTTATGAACGTGGTTATTGGCTACGGCATTATTGCCTCAGTCATGACGACGGATATCGATCTCTCGAAAGAGGTGGTTGGCCTGCATTTCGTTCTGTGGCTGGTGGGCGTGAGTGCGCTACCGCTGCTGCTGATCTGGAGCAACCGCTGCCGCTACACTCTGCTGCGCCAAATGCGCACGCCGGGACAGCGCGTCAGAAGCGTCGCGGTGGTGCTGCTGGCTGGCCTGATGGTTTGGGGGCCGATTCGCTTGCTTGAGGTGAAGCAGAAGAATGATGAGCGCACCTCTGGCGTAGATTTGCCAAGCTACGGCGGGGTGGTGGCGAACTCCTATCTGCCCTCTAACTGGATTTCTGCGCTGGGGTTATACGCCTGGGCGCAGGTGGATGAGTCCTCTGATAATAAATCACTGAAGAATCCAGCAAAACTGTTCACCTACGACGCGCCGAAAGACATCGATGATACCTATGTGGTCTTTATCATCGGTGAAACGACGCGCTGGGATCATATGGGGATTCTCGGTTACGACCGTGACACCACGCCGAAACTGGCGCAGGAGAAGAACCTGGTTGCCTATCGTGGTTACTCTTGTGATACCGCGACGAAGCTCTCACTGCGCTGTATGTTTGTGCGCGAGGGTGGGGCAGACGACAACCCACAGCGTACTCTGAAAGAACAAAACGTCTTCTCGGTGCTGCATCAGCTTGGATTCAGTTCCGATCTGTATGCGATGCAGAGCGAAATGTGGTTCTACAGCAATACGATGGCGCAGAACATCGCCTATCGCGAGCAGATTGGCGCCGAGCCGCGTAACCGTGGCAAGAGCGTTGACGATATGCTGCTGATCGACGAGATGAAAGGCTCCCTGAGTAACAATCAGGATGGCAAGCATATGATCATCCTGCATACCAAGGGCTCGCACTTCAACTACACCCAGCGTTACCCGCGCAGCTTTGCCAAGTGGACACCGGAGTGTGTGGGCGTGGACAAGGATTGCACCAAAGAGCAGCTCATCAACTCTTACGATAATTCGGTGATGTATGTGGATCACTTTATCGAGAGCGTGATTGACCAGGTGCGCGACAAGAAAGCGATTGTTTTCTATGCCGCTGACCACGGTGAATCGATTAATGAGTATGAGCATCTGCACGGTACGCCGCGCAAGATGGCTCCGCCAGAGCAGTTCCGCGTGCCTATGATGGTCTGGATGTCGGATAAATATCTGGAGAACCCGGATAAAGAGAAGATGTTCCAGCATCTGAAAAAAGAAGCCGAAATGAAAGTGCCTCGCCGCCACGTCGAGCTGTACGACACCATTATGGGCTGCCTCGGCTATACCTCACCTAACGGCGGTATTAACGAGAATAACAACTGGTGCCATATCCCTGATGGTGCTGCGAAAGCAGCGAAGTAAACGGACTGGCGAGAAACTCGCCAGTCGAACGGTTTTTTAATGATAAGGGATTGACGGGCGCATACCCCAGCAGTAATATGCGCTCCGCATTCGGCGAGTAGCGCAGCTTGGTAGCGCAACTGGTTTGGGACCAGTGGGTCGGAGGTTCGAATCCTCTCTCGCCGACCACATTCGAAACCCTGCTCATAGAGCAGGGTTTTTTGCTTCATGAAGTTCATGAGGATGAGAATCTCCGGGGAAGGAGGTTCGACCCGAGCGAAGCGAGGGAACGTTGCTTTAGCAACGGCCCGCAGGGTGAGTCACGAAGTGGCGAGTCATCCTCTCTCGCCGACCACATTTAAAAAAGGGCTAACCGTAAGGTTGGCCCTTTTTGCATTATGGACTTACCTGCGCCAACTGGCCAAAACAGTCCCTATCCCCGCTTTACCCTGCCTGTTAACGATTTTGTGACATAATCCATTGTATTTTTTTATATATAGATTGATCTTTTTTCGCGTTGCTTATAGATAACCTCAGCATTTTCCGCTGTGCGTTTTAACGTTCGTGGCATTTACTGCTCAGATAATCACCATTCTGTAAGAAAGTTTACGCGATCTGAATAAATGTTAATCACTGATTGTTGCGAAATATGAAGAGAATTGTGCTGGAAGATGACGAGTAGCATAAATTTCCCTGCTGAAAATAGACGCCTAAAGTTTTTTTAATCTTTGTTTGCCGTTTCTCACCCTCAACGTAAATCCCCGTCACCTGTATTGACGTTTTCACATTCTGTTGACAGATTGTAGGGCACGAGGGGCATTTCAGGGAGGATCTGCGCTGCAACTCTGTCGCTCTTCTGAAAGGAATCTC
The DNA here is from genome assembly GCA_002271215.1 of Lelliottia jeotgali. NCBI lineage: Bacteria > Pseudomonadati > Pseudomonadota > Gammaproteobacteria > Enterobacterales > Enterobacteriaceae > Lelliottia > Lelliottia jeotgali. The sequence continues at coordinate 194,361 of CP018628.1, forward strand.
CATCCCTTATCACGCCTTCGGGCATCACCGACCGGACCGGGTAAATAATAAATAAAGGTCAGGCGGCGTAACACAACAAAGCAAAACATCACATTGGAGCAGAATAATGAGTATTTCCTTGAAGAAGTCAGGGATGCTGAAGCTTGGTCTGAGCCTGGTTGCTCTGACCGTCGCGGCAAGCGTACAGGCAAAAACCCTGGTTTATTGTTCTGAAGGTTCGCCGGAAGGCTTTAACCCACAGCTGTTCACCTCTGGTACGACGTACGACGCAAGCTCCGTACCTATCTATAACCGTCTGGTTGAATTCAAAACCGGCACCACGGAAGTTATTCCGGGCCTGGCTGAGAAGTGGGAAATCAGCGAAGACGGCAAGACTTATACCTTCCACCTCCGTCAGGGCGTGAAGTGGCAGGACAACAAAGATTTCAAACCGACGCGCGAACTGACTGCGGACGACGTCGTGTTCTCCTTCGATCGCCAGAAAAACGCTCAGAACCCGTACCATAAAGTTTCTGGCGGCAGCTATGAATACTTCGAAGGGATGGGTCTGCCGGACCTGATCACCGAAGTGAAAAAAGTGGACGACAAAACCGTTCAGTTCGTTCTGAGCCGTCCAGAAGCCCCATTCCTGGCTGACCTGGCTATGGACTTCGCTTCTATTCTGTCAAAAGAATATGCGGACAATATGCTGAAAGCGGGTACCCCGGAAAAAGTGGATCTGAACCCAATCGGTACCGGTCCATTCCAGCTGCAGCAGTACCAGAAAGACTCCCGTATTCTGTACAAAGCGTTTGAAGGGTACTGGGGCACTAAGCCGCAGATCGACCGTCTGGTCTTCTCCATCACGCCTGACGCTTCTGTGCGTTACGCAAAACTGCAGAAAAACGAGTGCCAGGTTATGCCGTACCCGAACCCGGCTGATATCGCTCGTATGAAGCAGGATAAAAACATCAATCTGCTGGAGCAGGCTGGCCTGAACGTGGGTTATCTGTCCTTCAACACCGAGAAGAAACCGTTTGATGACGTGAAAGTGCGTCAGGCGCTGACTTATGCGGTGAACAAAGAAGCGATCATCAAAGCCGTTTACCAGGGTGCTGGTGTGGCTGCGAAGAACCTGATTCCACCGACCATGTGGGGCTATAACGACGACGTTAAAGACTACAGCTACGATCCTGAGAAAGCGAAAGCGTTGTTGAAAGAAGCAGGCCAGGATAAAGGCTTTACCGTTGAGCTGTGGGCGATGCCTGTTCAGCGTCCATACAACCCGAACGCTCGCCGTATGGCCGAGATGGTTCAGGCAGACTGGGCTAAGGTCGGCGTTCAGGCCAAGATCGTCACTTACGAGTGGGGCGAGTATCTGAAACGTGCTAAAGCAGGTGAGCACCAGGCTGTGATGATGGGCTGGACCGGGGACAATGGGGACCCGGACAACTTCTTCGCCACCCTGTTCAGCTGCGCGGCGGCGAAAGACGGTTCCAACTACTCTCGCTGGTGTTACAAGCCGTTTGAAGATCTGATTCAGCCGGCGCGTGCAACTGACGACCACAACAAGCGTGTTGAACTGTACAAACAGGCTCAGGTAGTGATGCATGACCAGGCTCCGGCGCTGATCGTGGCTCACTCCACCGTTTACGAGCCAGTGCGTAAAGAAGTCAAAGGCTATGTGGTTGATCCGTTGGGCAAACACCACTTCGAAAACGTCTCAATCGAATAATTAAAAAGCACGACGCTTTATCCCCTCTCCCCTGGGAGAGGGTTAGGGTGAGGGGCTCAGGCGACGCCACCCTCACCCCGGCCCTCTCCCTGAGGGAGAGGGGGAAAGAATTTGAGCAATACAGACGTCACGGCCTTCGGGCAGTACGTCATTAGAGAGAATCCGGGATATGTTGCAGTTCATCCTCCGACGTCTGGGACTTGTCATCCCCACGTTTATCGGTATCACCCTTCTCACTTTTGCCTTCGTCCATATGATTCCCGGCGACCCGGTAATGATTATGGCAGGTGAGCGTGGTATCTCCCCTGAACGTCATGCGCAGCTGCTGGCCGAACTTGGCCTCGATAAGCCGATGTGGCAGCAGTACCTCCACTATATCTGGGGCGTGTTGCACGGTGATTTAGGGATGTCGCTGAAAAGCCGTCTTCCGGTGTGGGAAGAGTTCGTGCCGCGTTTTAAAGCGACGCTGGAACTCGGTGTCTGCGCCATGATTTTTGCCGTTTCCGTCGGTATCCCAGTCGGTGTCCTGGCTGCGGTTAAGCGCGGCTCTATCTTCGATCACACCGCTGTTGGCCTGGCGCTGACCGGTTACTCCATGCCTATCTTCTGGTGGGGCATGATGCTGATCATGCTGGTCTCGGTGCAATGGAACCTGACGCCAGTCTCTGGTCGTGTCAGCGATATGGTGTTCCTTGATGACTCCAATCCGCTCACCGGCTTTATGCTGATTGATACGGCTATCTGGGGCGAAGAGGGCAATTTCATTGATGCGCTGGCGCATATGATCTTACCTGCGATGGTGCTCGGGACGATTCCCCTGGCGGTTATCGTGCGTATGACCCGCTCGTCGATGCTGGAAGTGCTGGGCGAGGATTACATCCGTACCGCTCGCGCTAAAGGTCTGACCCGTATGCGCGTCATTATCGTTCACGCTCTGCGTAATGCGATGCTGCCAGTAGTGACCGTTATCGGGTTGCAGGTGGGAACGTTGCTGGCCGGTGCGATTCTGACTGAAACCATCTTCTCCTGGCCGGGTCTGGGACGCTGGCTGATTGATGCGTTGCAACGCCGTGATTATCCGGTGGTGCAGGGTGGCGTGTTGCTGGTGGCGACGATGATTATCCTCGTCAACCTGCTGGTCGATTTGCTTTACGGCGTGGTGAACCCGCGTATTCGTCATAAGAAGTAAGGGGCCATCATGTCACAAGTTACTCAAAATAAAGCTGTTGCTGCCCCGGTGCCTATGACACCGTTGCAGGAGTTCTGGCATTACTTCAAACGCAATAAAGGTGCGGTGGTTGGGTTGGTGTATGTCACCATCATGATCATTATCGCCGTATTTGCGAACTACCTCGCGCCTTTCAACCCGGCGGATCAGTTCCGCGACGTGCTGCTGGCACCGCCAGCCTGGCAGGATGGTGGGACTATCACCCATTTGCTCGGCACGGATGATGTGGGTCGTGATGTGTTATCGCGTCTGATGTACGGTGCGCGTCTGTCTCTGCTGGTGGGCTGTCTGGTGGTGGTGCTGTCGTTGATCCTCGGGGTTATCCTGGGCTTAGTGGCGGGCTATTTCGGCGGTCTGGTCGATAACATCATTATGCGTATCGTCGACATCATGCTGGCGTTGCCTAGCCTGCTGTTGGCTCTGGTGCTGGTGGCGGTGTTTGGCCCGTCGATCGGTAACGCTGCACTTGCGCTGACCTTCGTCGCACTTCCTCACTACGTGCGATTAACGCGTGCTGCGGTGCTGGTAGAAGTGAACCGTGATTACGTCACCGCGTCGCGCGTGGCGGGTGCGGGCGCGATGCGTCAGATGTTCGTCAATATTCTCCCGAACTGCCTTGCGCCGCTGATCGTTCAGGCGTCGCTCGGTTTCTCTAACGCCATTCTCGATATGGCTGCTCTTGGCTTCCTGGGCATGGGTGCGCAACCGCCAACACCGGAGTGGGGCACGATGCTCGCCGATGTGTTGCAGTTCGCACAAAGCGCGTGGTGGGTCGTGACCTTCCCTGGTCTGGCGATCCTCCTGACGGTGCTGGCATTTAACCTGATGGGTGATGGTCTGCGTGATGCACTTGATCCCAAACTGAAGCAGTAAGAGGCACGAGATGGCGTTATTAAATGTAGATAAATTATCGGTGCACTTCGGTGACGTAGGCTCCGAGTTTCGTGCCGTAGACCGTATCAGCTACAGCGTGAATCAGGGTGAAGTGGTCGGTATCGTGGGTGAGTCTGGCTCCGGTAAATCCGTCAGTTCACTGGCGATTATGGGGCTGATTGATTACCCAGGCCGCGTGATGGCGGAAAGCCTGGAGTTTAACGGCCAGGATCTGAAGCGCATCTCCGAGAAACAGCGCCGCCAACTGGTGGGCGCTGAAGTGGCGATGATCTTCCAGGACCCGATGACCAGCCTTAACCCGTGCTACACCGTCGGTTTCCAGATTATGGAAGCGATTAAGGTACATCAGGGTGGCAACAAGAAAACCCGTCGCCAGCGTGCGATAGACCTGTTAACGCAGGTGGGGATTCCTGATCCAGGGTCGCGTCTGGACGTGTATCCGCACCAGCTTTCCGGTGGGATGAGCCAGCGCGTCATGATCGCCATGGCGATTGCCTGTCGGCCAAAATTGCTGATTGCCGATGAACCGACCACGGCGCTGGACGTCACCATTCAGGCGCAGATCATCGAACTGCTGTTGGAATTGCAGCAGAAAGAAAACATGGCGTTAGTGTTGATTACCCACGATCTGGCGCTAGTGGCTGAAGCCGCGCACAAAATCATCGTGATGTATGCCGGACAAGTGGTGGAGGCCGGGAGCTCGCACGATATCTTCCGTGCGCCGCGTCACCCGTATACCCAGGCGCTGCTGCGTGCCCTGCCGGAGTTTGCGCAGGATAAAGCGCGTCTGGCGTCATTGCCGGGTGTGGTTCCGGGTAAATATGACCGCCCGACAGGCTGTCTGCTGAACCCGCGCTGCCCGTATGCCACAGATAAGTGCCGTGCTGAGGAGCCAGAACTGAACACCCTCCATGATGGCCGTCAGTCGAAATGTCACTACCCACTTGATGATGCCGGGAGGCCAACACTATGAGTACGCAAGAGGCCACCAAACACCAACACCTGTTGCAGGCCATCGATCTGAAAAAACATTACCCGGTGAAGAAGGGGATTTTTGCCCCGGAGCGCCTGGTGAAAGCGCTGGACGGAGTGTCGTTTACCCTTGAGCGCGGTAAAACGCTGGCAGTAGTCGGTGAATCCGGCTGCGGGAAATCCACGCTGGGCCGCCTGCTGACGATGATCGAAACGCCGACCGGCGGCGAGCTTTATTATCAGGGCCAGGATCTGCTCAAGCACGATCCGCTGGCGCAAAAATTGCGTCGGCAGAAAATCCAGATAGTGTTCCAGAACCCGTACGGTTCTCTGAACCCGCGTAAAAAAGTGGGGCAGATTCTGGAAGAGCCGCTGCAAATTAACAGCGATCTCAATAAAGAGCAGCGTCGTGAAAAAGCGCTGGCGATGATGGCGAAAGTCGGTCTGAAAACCGAGCACTACGATCGCTATCCGCACATGTTCTCAGGCGGTCAGCGTCAGCGTATCGCGATAGCCCGTGGTCTGATGCTCGACCCGGACGTGGTGATTGCCGATGAACCGGTTTCTGCACTCGACGTTTCCGTGCGTGCGCAGGTGCTGAACCTGATGATGGATTTGCAGCAGGATCTGGGGCTGTCGTATGTATTTATCTCCCACGACCTGTCAGTGGTGGAGCACATTGCCGATGAAGTGATGGTGATGTATCTGGGGCGCTGCGTGGAGAAGGGGACCAAAGACCAGATCTTTAATAACCCTCGCCATCCGTATACCCAGGCGCTGCTCTCTGCCACACCGCGTCTGAACCCGGACGATCGCCGCGAGCGTATTAAGCTGACTGGCGAGCTGCCGAGTCCGCTGAATCCGCCTCCGGGCTGTGCGTTCAATGCGCGCTGCCGTCGCCGCTTTGGTCCTTGTACTCAGCTTCAGCCGCAGTTGAAAGACTACGGCGGTCAACTGGTGGCCTGCTTTGCGGTCGATCAGGATGAAAACGGTGAGAAACCGCACGCATAGGGCGTAAACAAAAAAACCGGCGATATTCGCCGGTTTTTTTATGTCTGCTGATTCGCTATTTGCGCAGGCGAATCTGGTCGACGGCGTGATTCTCACTCTTGGTGAGGATCAGGCTCGCGCGTTCGCGCGTCGGCAGAATATTTTCCTTCAGGTTTACGTAGTTGATCTCATTCCACAGCGACGTCGCCACATTGACCGCTTCCTCTTCTGAAAGCTGGGCGTAGTTATGGAAGTAAGAATCAGGATCGGTAAACGCGCCTTCGCGGAACTTCAGGAATCGATTGATATACCAGTTTTGCAGCAAGTCCTCTGGCGCATCGACATAGATAGAGAAGTCAACGAAGTCAGAGACAAACACATGATGCGGGTCATGTGGGTAATCCATGCCGCTTTGCAGCACGTTCAGCCCTTCGAGGATCAGGATATCCGGCTGGGCTACTGTTTTATCGCCATCCGGAATGCGATCGTAGATGAGATGGGAATAGACCGGTGCGGTCACGTTAGGCGCGCCAGATTTCAGATCCGATACGAATTTCACCAGACGGTGCATGTCATACGAAAGCGGGAAGCCTTTCTTCTTCATTAATCCGCGTTCTTTCAATACCTCGTTCGGGTGCAGAAAACCATCTGTGGTAATCAATTCAACGCTGCGATGCTCAGGCCAGCGGCTCAGCAGCGCCTGCAGGACACGTGCTGTGGTGCTTTTACCGACCGCCACGCTGCCCGCAATGCTGATGATATAAGGAATACGCTGGCCATTAGTGCCGAGGAACTGCTCCAGAACGGCCTGACGGCGAAGGTTGGAGCTTATATAGAAGTTAAGCAAGCGAGACAGCGGCAGATAAATCTCTGCAACCTCCTCCAGCGACAGGTCTTCGTTGATCCCTTTTAACCGCGCTATTTCCCCTTCCGTTAATGTCATGGGGACGGAGTCACGCAAAGCGGCCCACTGGCTGCGGTTAAAGTGTAGATAGGGTGTCATTAACGATTGCTCTTTTTTGCTCATAAGCGTGTTTCAGTGAACCCTTTACCTACGCGAATAGAAAACGTGAGGGCAGTAGCTCATCACTTAGTAGTTAAATTTGGACAATGGGCAGGAGGTTAACACCAGATGACGGGAATAATAAGAAAAAATATAGACCAGTGATGCATTACGCGCAGGCCATCACGATACGCTATAGAAGCGTTTTAAGGGGCGTAATGCTGATTATTTGAACTGCAATGAGTGAAATTGCAGCGTTTTTTGCTGTCGGCGCACAAAATCTGAGCGAAAGAACATTTTATGCAATTTTTTAGTTGCATGACTGCTCATGCCCCCATAGAATGCGCGCTACTTGATGCCGACTTAGCTCAGTAGGTAGAGCAACTGACTTGTAATCAGTAGGTCACCAGTTCGATTCCGGTAGTCGGCACCATCAAGTCCGGTGGGGTTCCCGAGCGGCCAAAGGGAGCAGACTGTAAATCTGCCGTCACAGACTTCGAAGGTTCGAATCCTTCCCCCACCACCACTTTCTGGCAGCGTTATCGCCGCCTGAGCTGGCTAGAAAATTAATCAGCTCAAAACATAAAAAGAGAGAAATCTCTTTTTTGTTACAGAAAGAACTGGGTAGCCGAGTTTCAGGATGCGGGCATCGTATAATGGCTATTACCTCAGCCTTCCAAGCTGATGATGCGGGTTCGATTCCCGCTGCCCGCTCCAAGACGTGCTGATATGGCTCAGTTGGTAGAGCGCACCCTTGGTAAGGGTGAGGTCCCCAGTTCGACTCTGGGTATCAGCACCACTTCACTTCTCCCTCCCTTTTCTCTCTGTTTAAATTAAAAGCATTCAACAGTTCAGGCATTTCGCCTGGTTGATGTGGTGATATCACCGATTTATCCGTGTCTTAGAGGGACAATCGATGTCTAAAGAAAAGTTTGAACGTACAAAACCGCACGTTAACGTCGGTACTATCGGCCACGTTGACCATGGTAAAACAACGCTGACCGCTGCAATCACTACCGTTCTGGCTAAAACCTACGGTGGTTCTGCTCGTGCATTCGACCAGATCGATAACGCACCAGAAGAAAAAGCTCGTGGTATCACCATCAACACTTCCCACGTTGAATATGACACCCCGACTCGCCACTACGCACACGTAGACTGCCCAGGCCACGCCGACTATGTTAAAAACATGATCACCGGTGCTGCTCAGATGGATGGCGCAATCCTGGTTGTTGCTGCGACTGACGGCCCTATGCCTCAGACTCGTGAGCACATCCTGCTGGGTCGTCAGGTTGGCGTTCCGTTCATCATCGTGTTCCTGAACAAATGCGACATGGTTGATGACGAAGAGCTGCTGGAACTGGTAGAAATGGAAGTTCGTGAACTTCTGTCCCAGTACGATTTCCCAGGTGATGATACCCCAATCATCCGTGGTTCTGCTCTGAAAGCGCTGGAAGGCGAAGCAGAGTGGGAAGCTAAAATCGTTGAACTGGCTGGCTACCTGGATTCTTACATCCCAGAACCAGAACGTGCTATCGACAAGCCATTCCTGCTGCCAATCGAAGACGTATTCTCCATCTCCGGCCGTGGTACCGTTGTTACCGGTCGTGTAGAGCGCGGTATCGTTAAAGTTGGCGAAGAAGTTGAAATCGTTGGTATCAAAGAGACTGCTAAGTCTACCTGTACTGGCGTTGAAATGTTCCGCAAACTGCTGGACGAAGGCCGTGCTGGTGAGAACGTTGGTGTTCTGCTGCGTGGTATTAAACGTGAAGAAATCGAACGTGGTCAGGTACTGGCTAAGCCAGGCTCTATCAAGCCGCACACTCAGTTCGAGTCTGAAGTTTATATCCTGTCCAAAGATGAAGGCGGCCGTCATACTCCGTTCTTCAAAGGCTACCGTCCACAGTTCTACTTCCGTACAACTGACGTGACTGGCACCATCGAACTGCCAGAAGGCGTAGAGATGGTAATGCCGGGCGACAACATCAAAATGGTTGTTACCCTGATCCACCCAATCGCGATGGACGACGGTCTGCGTTTCGCAATCCGTGAAGGCGGCCGTACTGTAGGCGCGGGCGTTGTTGCTAAAGTTATCGCTTAATCGCTGATAACATTTGACGCAATGCGCAATAAAAGGGCATCATTTGATGCCCTTTTTGCACGCTTTCGAACCAGAACCTGGCTCATCAGTGATTTTTTTTGTCATAATCATTGCTGAGACAGGCTCTGTAGAGGGCGTTTAGTCCGGGAAACGATTTGTTTTTTCGGGTTGGATTGCCTCGCTAATGCGGGGTTAAATTATTTGTAGAATACTTCTGACAGGTTGGTTTATGAGTGCGAATACCGAAGCTCAAGGGAGCGGTCGCGGCCTGGAAGCGATGAAGTGGGTAGTTGTTGCCGTGTTGCTGATTGTGGCGATTGTTGGTAACTACCTTTATCGTGACATGATGCTGCCGTTGCGTGCGCTGGCCGTAGTAATTCTTATTGCTGCAGCGGGTGGTGTCGCGCTGTTGACGACAAAAGGTAAAGCGACCGTTGCTTTTGCCCGCGAAGCGCGAACCGAAGTTCGCAAGGTCATTTGGCCGACTCGCCAGGAAACATTGCACACTACGCTGATTGTTGCAGCGGTGACTGCTGTAATGTCACTGATCCTGTGGGGACTGGATGGTATTCTGGTTCGCCTGGTTTCCTTTATCACTGGCCTGAGGTTCTAAGATGTCTGAAGCCCCTAAAAAGCGCTGGTACGTCGTTCAGGCGTTCTCCGGTTTTGAAGGCCGCGTAGCCACTTCGCTGCGTGAGCATATCAAATTACACAATATGGAAGAGTTGTTTGGTGAAGTCATGGTACCGACCGAAGAAGTGGTCGAGATCCGTGGTGGCCAGCGTCGCAAAAGCGAGCGCAAATTCTTCCCTGGTTACGTGCTGGTTCAGATGGTGATGAACGATGCAAGCTGGCACCTGGTGCGCAGCGTCCCGCGCGTAATGGGCTTTATCGGCGGCACATCCGATCGTCCGGCACCTATCAGCGACAAAGAAGTCGATGCGATTATGAACCGCCTGCAGCAGGTTGGTGATAAGCCGCGTCCGAAAACGCTGTTTGAACCGGGTGAAATGGTTCGTGTTAGCGACGGTCCGTTTGCTGACTTTAACGGCGTGGTTGAAGAAGTGGACTACGAGAAGTCCCGCCTGAAAGTTTCTGTTTCTATCTTCGGTCGTGCGACCCCGGTAGAACTGGACTTTGCCCAGGTAGAAAAAGCCTAAGCAGCCGATCAAAAAAGCGGCGATTTAATCGTTGCACAGGGCGCGAGATTGGAATACAATTTCGCGCCTTTTGTTTTTATGGGCACAGCCCATAAAACGATATTTATCACGGGGAGCCTCCTTGAGGCGCTATAACCCAATCAGAGGATTTAAGAATGGCTAAGAAAGTACAAGCCTACGTCAAGCTGCAGGTTGCAGCTGGTATGGCAAACCCAAGTCCACCAGTTGGTCCAGCTCTGGGTCAGCAGGGTGTTAACATCATGGAATTCTGTAAAGCGTTCAACGCAAAAACTGAATCCCTGGAAAAAGGTTTGCCAATTCCGGTTGTTATTACCGTATACGCTGACCGTTCATTCACTTTCGTTACCAAGACCCCGCCGGCAGCAGTTCTGCTGAAAAAAGCGGCTGGTATCAAGTCTGGTTCCGGTAAGCCGAACAAAGATAAAGTGGGTAAAGTTTCCCGCGCTCAGCTGCAGGAAATCGCGCAGACCAAAGCTGCCGACATGACTGGTTCCGACATTGAAGCGATGACTCGCTCCATTGAAGGTACTGCACGTTCCATGGGCCTGGTAGTGGAGGATTAAGAAATGGCTAAACTGACCAAGCGCATGTCCGTAATTCGTGACAAAGTTGATGCGACCAAACAATACGACATCGTTGAAGCTATCGCTCTGCTGAAAGAACTGGCTACCGCTAAGTTCGTTGAAAGCGTTGACGTTGCTGTAAACCTCGGTATCGATGCTCGTAAATCTGATCAGAACGTTCGTGGCGCAACTGTACTGCCACACGGTACTGGCCGTTCCGTACGCGTAGCTGTATTTGCTCAGGGTGCAAACGCTGAAGCTGCTAAAGCTGCTGGCGCTGAACTGGTAGGTATGGAAGATCTGGCTGATCAGATCAAAAAAGGCGAAATGAACTTTGACGTTGTTATTGCTTCCCCGGATGCAATGCGCGTTGTTGGCCAGCTGGGCCAGGTTCTGGGTCCACGTGGCCTGATGCCAAACCCTAAAGTTGGTACTGTAACCCCTAACGTTGCTGAAGCGGTTAAGAACGCTAAAGCGGGTCAGGTTCGTTATCGTAACGACAAAAACGGCATCATCCACACTACCATCGGTAAAGTGGACTTTGACGCTGACAAATTGAAAGAAAACCTGGAATCTCTGCTGGTTGCGCTGAAAAAAGCAAAACCAACTCAGGCGAAAGGCGTGTACATCAAGAAAATTAGCCTGTCCACCACTATGGGTGCAGGTGTTGCAGTTGATCAGGCTGGCCTGAACGCTGCTACAAACTAATACCTTTACGTGGGCGGTGGATTTGTCTACAATCTTACCCCCACGTTTGCTAACAAAAGTTAGCAGGTAAAAGATTTGTTCGTTGGAGCCTGGCCTATTCCAGGCCTCCGTCGAAGACCGCAGGTGTCTCGAAAGAGGCTTAATGCCCTGCGTAGACGGTGACAGAACGCTAAGATTATTTCTGATACTCTGGCTTGTTTCTGCTCACCGTATTAAGACGCTCTACCCGTTGGGAAGAGTGAAGTGAGTTCCGGGACATGAGTCCCGGCAAACATCCAGGAGCAAAGCTAATGGCTTTAAATCTTCAAGACAAACAAGCGATTGTTGCTGAAGTCAGCGAAGTAGCCAAAGGCGCGCTGTCTGCAGTAGTTGCGGATTCCCGTGGCGTTACTGTAGACAAAATGACTGAACTGCGTAAAGCAGGTCGCGAAGCCGGCGTATACATGCGTGTTGTTCGTAACACCCTGCTGCGCCGTGTTGTTGAAGGTACTCAGTTCGAGTGCCTGAAAGACGCGTTCGTTGGTCCGACCCTGATTGCATATTCTATGGAACACCCGGGCGCAGCTGCTCGTCTGTTCAAAGATTTCGCGAAAGCGAATGCAAAATTTGAGGTCAAAGCCGCAGCCTTTGAAGGTGAGTTGATCCCGGCATCGCAAATCGATCGCCTGGCTACACTGCCGACCTACGAAGAAGCAATTGCACGCCTGATGGCAACCATGAAAGAAGCTTCGGCTGGCAAACTGGTTCGCACTCTGGCTGCTGTTCGCGATGCAAAAGAAGCTGCTTAATAGCCGTTTTCTTTATCAAGCATTCGCTTACGTATAAACTTATTCTGATTTTCAGGAACAATTTAAATGTCTATCACTAAAGATCAAATCATTGAAGCAGTTGCAGCTATGTCCGTAATGGACGTTGTAGAACTGATTTCTGCAATGGAAGAAAAATTCGGTGTTTCCGCTGCTGCTGCTGTAGCTGTAGCTGCTGGCCCGGCTGAAGCTGCTGAAGAAAAAACTGAATTCGACGTAATTCTGAAAGCTGCTGGCGCTAACAAAGTTGCTGTAATCAAAGCAGTACGTAGCGCAACTGGCCTGGGTCTGAAAGAAGCTAAAGACCTGGTAGAATCTGCTCCAGCCGCTCTGAAAGAAGGCGTGAGCAAAGACGACGCAGAAGCACTGAAAAAATCTCTGGAAGAAGCTGGCGCTGAAGTTGAAGTTAAATAAGCCAACCTTTCCGGTTGCAGCCTGAGAAATTAGGCTGATGGCTGGTGACTTTTTAGTCACCAGCCTTTTTGCGCTGTAAGGCGCCAGTAGCATTTCACACTGTTTGACTGCTGGCTGTCCTGACAATGCTTGTTTCTATCGACGCCTTAATATACTGCGACAGGGTGCTCGCTCTGTGTAAATCGCAACGAAATGGTTTAAGCGTGATAGCAACAGGTATTGCGGAAAGTATTCAATTTTCCGATCAACAAAACGGTGTTGCACAAACTGTCCCTTCGTCGGGCAGATGGGTCGACTTGTCAGCGAGCTGAGGAACCCTAATGGTTTACTCCTATACCGAGAAAAAACGTATTCGTAAGGATTTTGGTAAACGTCCACAAGTTTTGGATATACCTTATCTCCTTTCTATCCAGCTTGACTCGTTCCAGAAGTTTATCGAGCAAGATCCTGAAGGGCAGTATGGTCTGGAAGCAGCCTTCCGTTCCGTATTCCCAATCAAAAGCTATAGCGGTAATTCTGAGCTGCAGTATGTCAGCTACCGCCTTGGCGAACCGGTATTTGACGTTCAGGAATGTCAGATCCGTGGTGTGACCTATTCCGCACCGCTGCGCGTTAAACTGCGTCTGGTTGTCTATGAGCGCGAAGCGCCAGAAGGCACTGTTAAAGACATTAAAGAACAAGAAGTCTACATGGGTGAAATTCCACTCATGACGGACAACGGTACTTTTGTTATCAACGGCACAGAGCGTGTTATCGTTTCCCAGCTGCATCGTAGCCCGGGCGTCTTCTTCGACAGCGATAAAGGTAAAACACACTCTTCCGGTAAAGTACTGTATAACGCGCGTATCATTCCTTACCGTGGTTCATGGCTGGACTTCGAGTTCGATCCTAAAGACAACCTGTTTGTCCGTATCGACCGTCGTCGTAAGCTGCCAGCGACCATCATTCTGCGTGCGTTGCAATACACCACTGAGCAGATTCTTGATCTGTTCTTTGAGAAAGTGATCTTTGAGATCCGCGACAACAAGCTGCAAATGGAGCTGCTGCCGGAACGTCTGCGTGGCGAAACCGCGTCGTTCGACATCGAATCCGACGGCAAAGTGTATGTGGAAAAAGGTCGCCGTATCACTGCGCGCCATATCCGCCAGCTGGAAAAAGATGAAATCAAACACATCGAAGTTCCAGTTGAATACATTGCGGGTAAAGTTGCTGCTAAAGATTACGTTGATACCTCTACTGGCGAGCTGATCTGCCCGGCTAACATGGAGCTGAGCCTGGATCTGCTGGCTAAGCTGAGCCAGTCTGGCCACAAGCGCATCGAAACGCTGTTCACCAACGATCTGGATCACGGTCCGTACATCTCTGAGACTGTACGCGTCGACCCAACGACCGATCGTCTGAGCGCACTGGTAGAAATCTACCGCATGATGCGCCCTGGTGAGCCACCAACTCGTGAAGCGGCTGAAAGCCTGTTCGAGAACCTGTTCTTCTCCGAAGACCGTTACGATCTGTCCGCGGTTGGTCGTATGAAGTTCAACCGTTCTCTGCTGCGTGACGCGATCGAAGGTTCCGGTATCCTGAGCAAAGAAGACATCATCGAAGTGATGAAAAAGCTCATTGATATCCGTAACGGCAAAGGCGAAGTGGATGATATCGACCACCTCGGCAACCGTCGTATCCGTTCCGTAGGCGAAATGGCGGAAAACCAATTCCGCGTTGGCCTGGTACGTGTTGAGCGTGCGGTGAAAGAGCGTCTGTCTCTGGGCGATCTGGATACCCTGATGCCTCAGGATATGATCAACGCCAAGCCAATTTCTGCCGCAGTGAAAGAGTTCTTTGGTTCCAGCCAGCTGTCTCAGTTCATGGACCAGAACAACCCACTGTCTGAGATTACGCACAAACGTCGTATCTCTGCACTCGGCCCAGGCGGTCTGACCCGTGAACGTGCAGGCTTTGAAGTTCGAGACGTACACCCGACTCACTACGGTCGCGTATGTCCAATCGAAACGCCTGAAGGTCCAAACATCGGTCTGATCAACTCCCTGTCCGTGTACGCACAGACTAACGAATACGGCTTCCTCGAGACTCCGTACCGTAAAGTGACTGACGGTGTTGTAACCGACGAAATTCATTACCTGTCTGCTATCGAAGAAGGTAACTACGTCATCGCTCAGGCGAACACCAACCTGGACGAAGAAGGTCGTTTCGTAGACGATCTGGTTACCTGCCGTAGCAAAGGCGAATCCAGCTTGTTCAGCAATGATCAGGTGGACTACATGGACGTTTCCACTCAGCAGATCGTTTCTGTTGGTGCGTCCCTGATTCCATTCCTGGAACACGATGACGCCAACCGTGCATTGATGGGTGCGAACATGCAACGTCAGGCGGTTCCGACTCTGCGCGCTGATAAGCCGCTGGTTGGTACCGGTATGGAACGTGCTGTTGCCGTTGACTCCGGTGTAACCGCAGTTGCTAAACGTGGCGGTACTGTTCAGTACGTTGATGCTTCCCGTATCGTTATCAAAGTTAACGAAGACGAGATGTATCCGGGCGAAGCAGGTATCGACATCTATAACCTGACGAAGTACACCCGTTCTAACCAGAACACCTGCATCAACCAGATGCCATGTGTGTCCCTGGGTGAGCCGGTTGAGCGCGGCGACGTGCTGGCAGATGGTCCGTCTACCGATCTCGGTGAACTGGCACTCGGTCAGAACATGCGCGTAGCGTTCATGCCGTGGAACGGTTACAACTTCGAAGACTCCATCCTCGTCTCCGAGCGTGTGGTTCAGGAAGATCGTTTCACCACGATTCACATTCAGGAACTGGCATGTGTGTCCCGTGACACCAAGCTGGGGCCAGAAGAGATCACCGCTGACATCCCGAACGTGGGTGAAGCTGCGCTCTCCAAGCTGGATGAATCCGGTATCGTTTACATTGGTGCAGAAGTGACCGGTGGTGACATTCTGGTTGGTAAGGTAACGCCGAAAGGTGAAACCCAGCTGACGCCAGAAGAGAAACTGCTGCGTGCGATCTTCGGTGAGAAAGCGTCTGACGTTAAAGACTCTTCTCTGCGCGTACCAAACGGTGTTTCCGGTACAGTTATCGACGTTCAGGTCTTTACTCGCGATGGCGTAGAAAAAGACAAACGAGCGCTGGAAATCGAAGAGATGCAGCTGAAGCAGGCGAAGAAAGACCTGTCTGAAGAATTGCAAATCCTCGAAGCTGGCCTGTTTAGTCGTATCTACGCGGCGCTGGTCTCCGGTGGTGTTGAAGCTGAGAAGCTCGACAAACTGCCGCGCGATCGCTGGCTGGAACTCGGCCTGACCGACGAAGAGAAACAAAATCAGCTGGAACAACTGGCTGAGCAGTACGACGAACTGAAACACGAGTTCGAGAAAAAACTCGAAGCGAAACGCCGCAAAATCACTCAGGGCGACGATCTGGCACCAGGCGTGCTGAAGATTGTTAAGGTGTATCTGGCTGTTAAACGTCAGATCCAGCCTGGTGATAAAATGGCAGGTCGTCACGGTAACAAAGGTGTTATCTCCAAGATCAACCCGATCGAGGATATGCCTCACGATGCTAACGGCACGCCGGTAGATATCGTGTTGAACCCACTGGGCGTACCGTCTCGTATGAACATCGGTCAGATCCTCGAAACTCACCTGGGTATGGCTGCGAAAGGTATCGGCGAGAAAATCAACGCCATGCTGAAGCAGCAGGAAGAAGTCGCCAAACTGCGCGAATTCATCCAGCGTGCGTACGATCTGGGTACTGATGTTCGCCAGAAAGTTGACCTGAACACCTTCAGCGATGACGAAGTTCTGCGTCTGGCTGAGAACCTGAAAAAAGGTATGCCGATCGCAACACCGGTATTCGATGGTGCGAAAGAGTCTGAAATCAAAGAACTGTTACAGCTGGGTGGCCTGCCGACTTCCGGTCAGATCACTCTGTTCGACGGACGTACCGGTGAGCAATTCGAGCGCCAGGTTACCGTTGGCTATATGTACATGCTGAAACTGAACCACTTGGTTGATGACAAGATGCATGCGCGTTCTACCGGTTCTTACAGCCTGGTTACTCAGCAGCCGCTGGGTGGTAAGGCACAGTTCGGTGGTCAGCGCTTCGGTGAGATGGAAGTGTGGGCGCTTGAAGCATATGGCGCAGCATACACCCTGCAGGAAATGCTTACCGTTAAGTCTGATGACGTGAACGGCCGTACGAAGATGTATAAAAACATCGTCGATGGCAACCATCAGATGGAACCGGGTATGCCGGAATCCTTCAACGTACTGTTGAAAGAGATCCGTTCCCTGGGTATCAACATCGAGCTGGAAGACGAGTAACTCTCGCTCAAACAGGTCACTGGTGCCGGATTAATAACCCGGCACCAGATTGTGCTAACTCCGACGGGAGCAAATCCGTGAAAGACTTATTAAAGTTTCTGAAAGCGCAAACTAAAACCGAAGAGTTTGATGCGATCAAAATTGCTCTGGCATCGCCAGACATGATCCGTTCATGGTCTTTCGGTGAAGTTAAGAAGCCGGAAACCATCAACTACCGTACGTTCAAACCTGAGCGTGACGGCCTTTTCTGTGCGCGTATTTTCGGGCCAGTAAAAGATTACGAGTGCCTGTGCGGTAAGTACAAGCGCCTGAAACACCGTGGTGTGATCTGTGAGAAGTGCGGCGTTGAAGTGACCCAGACCAAAGTGCGCCGTGAGCGCATGGGCCACATCGAGCTGGCGTCTCCAACTGCTCACATCTGGTTCCTGAAATCTCTGCCGTCCCGTATCGGCCTGCTGCTGGATATGCCGCTGCGCGATATCGAACGTGTTCTGTACTTCGAATCTTATGTGGTTATCGAAGGCGGGATGACGAATCTGGAACGTAACCAGATTCTGACCGAAGAACAGTATCTGGACGCGCTGGAAGAGTTCGGTGACGAATTCGACGCGAAAATGGGTGCGGAAGCTATTCAGGCCCTGCTGAAAAGCATGGATCTGGAGCAAGAGTGCGAGCAGCTGCGTGAAGAGCTGAACGAAACCAACTCCGAAACCAAGCGTAAAAAGCTGACCAAGCGTATCAAACTGCTGGAAGCGTTCGTTCAGTCTGGTAACAAACCAGAGTGGATGATCCTGACCGTTCTGCCGGTTCTGCCGCCAGATCTGCGTCCGCTGGTTCCGCTGGATGGTGGTCGTTTCGCAACGTCCGATCTGAACGATCTGTATCGTCGCGTGATCAACCGTAACAACCGTTTGAAACGACTGTTGGATCTGGCTGCGCCTGACATCATCGTACGTAACGAAAAACGTATGCTGCAGGAAGCGGTTGATGCCCTGCTGGATAACGGTCGTCGCGGTCGTGCGATCACCGGTTCTAACAAACGTCCTCTGAAATCTTTGGCCGATATGATCAAAGGTAAACAGGGTCGTTTCCGTCAGAACCTGCTCGGTAAGCGTGTTGACTACTCCGGTCGTTCTGTTATCACCGTAGGTCCATACCTGCGTCTGCATCAGTGCGGTCTGCCGAAGAAAATGGCACTGGAACTGTTCAAACCGTTCATCTACGGCAAGCTGGAACTGCGTGGCCTGGCCACCACCATCAAAGCCGCTAAGAAAATGGTTGAGCGCGAAGAAGCAGTCGTTTGGGATATCCTGGACGAAGTGATTCGCGAACACCCGGTACTGCTGAACCGTGCACCAACCCTGCACCGTTTGGGTATCCAGGCGTTTGAACCGGTTCTGATCGAAGGTAAAGCAATCCAGCTGCACCCGCTGGTTTGTGCGGCATACAACGCCGACTTCGATGGTGACCAGATGGCTGTTCACGTACCGCTGACGCTGGAAGCCCAGCTCGAAGCGCGTGCGCTGATGATGTCTACCAACAACATCCTGTCACCTGCGAACGGCGAGCCAATCATCGTTCCTTCTCAGGACGTTGTATTGGGTCTGTACTACATGACCCGTGACTGTGTTAACGCCAAAGGCGAAGGCATGGTGCTGACTGGCCCTAAAGAAGCTGAGCGTATTTATCGCGCTGGCCTGGCCTCTCTGCATGCGCGCGTTAAAGTGCGTATCACTGAATACGAAAAAGATGCTAACGGCGAATTCGTTGCGAAAACCAGCATTATCGACACTACCGTAGGTCGTGCGATTCTGTGGATGATCGTGCCGAAAGGTCTGCCTTACTCCATCGTCAACCAGGCGCTGGGTAAGAAAGCTATCTCCAAAATGCTGAACACTTGTTACCGTATTTTGGGTCTGAAACCGACCGTTATCTTCGCTGACCAGACGATGTACACCGGCTTTGCTTATGCAGCGCGTTCAGGTGCATCTGTTGGTATCGATGACATGGTGATCCCACAGAAGAAATACGAGATCATCAGTGAAGCTGAAGCTGAAGTAGCCGAAATCCAGGAGCAGTTCCAGTCTGGTCTGGTTACCGCGGGCGAACGCTACAACAAAGTTATCGATATTTGGGCTGCGGCGAACGATCGCGTTTCCAAAGCGATGATGGATAACCTGCAAACTGAAACCGTCATTAACCGTGAAGGTAAAGAAGAGCAGCAGGTTTCCTTCAACAGCATCTACATGATGGCCGACTCCGGTGCGCGTGGTTCCGCAGCACAGATTCGTCAGCTGGCAGGTATGCGTGGTCTGATGGCGAAACCAGATGGTTCCATCATCGAGACGCCAATCACTGCGAACTTCCGTGAAGGTCTGAACGTACTCCAGTACTTCATCTCCACGCACGGTGCTCGTAAAGGTCTGGCAGATACCGCACTGAAAACAGCAAACTCCGGTTATCTGACGCGTCGTCTGGTTGACGTTGCGCAGGATCTGGTTGTGACTGAAGACGATTGTGGCACTCTCGAAGGTATCACCATGACCCCGGTTATCGAGGGTGGTGATGTTAAAGAGCCACTGCGCGATCGCGTTCTGGGTCGTGTGACTGCTGAAGACATTCTGAAGCCAGGTACCGCAGACATTCTGGTTCCACGCAACACTCTGCTGCACGAGCAGTGGTGTGACATGCTGGAAGAGAACTCTGTTGACTCCGTGAAGGTGCGCTCCGTCGTATCTTGTGACACCGACTTTGGTGTTTGTGCGCACTGCTATGGTCGTGACCTGGCGCGTGGCCACATCATCAACAAAGGCGAAGCAATCGGCGTTATCGCGGCACAGTCAATCGGTGAGCCGGGTACACAGCTGACGATGCGTACGTTCCACATCGGTGGTGCGGCATCTCGTGCGGCTGCTGAATCCAGCATTCAGGTGAAAAACAAGGGTAGCATCAAGCTGTCTAACGCCAAGTCGGTTGTTAACTCCGCTGGCAAGCTGGTTGTGACCTCTCGTAACACCGAGCTGAAGCTGATCGACGAATTCGGTCGTACCAAAGAAAGCTACAAAGTGCCTTACGGTGCTGTGATGGCGAAAGGCGATGGCGAACAGGTTGCTGGCGGCGAAACCGTAGCAAACTGGGACCCACACACCATGCCGGTTATCACCGAAGTGGCAGGTTTCATTCGCTTCACGGATATGGTCGATGGCCAGACGATTACTCGTCAGACCGACGAACTGACCGGTCTCTCCTCCCTCGTGGTTCTGGATTCTGCAGAACGTACCGCGGGTGGTAAAGATCTGCGTCCGGCACTGAAAATCGTTGATGCCAACGGCAATGATGTTCTGATCCCAGGTACCGATATGCCTGCTCAGTACTTCCTGCCAGGTAAAGCGATCGTTCAGTTGGAAGATGGCATCCAGATCAGTGCAGGTGACGCCCTGGCGCGTATTCCTCAGGAATCCAGCGGTACCAAGGACATCACCGGTGGTCTGCCACGCGTTGCTGACCTGTTCGAAGCACGTCGTCCGAAAGAGCCTGCGATCCTTGCAGAAATCACCGGCATCATTTCCTTCGGTAAAGAAACCAAAGGTAAACGTCGTCTGGTGATTACTCCACTGGATGGCAGCGAGCCGTACGAAGAGATGATTCCTAAATGGCGTCAGCTCAACGTGTTCGAAGGCGAACGTGTAGAACGTGGTGACGTGGTTTCCGATGGTCCAGAAGCGCCGCACGACATTCTGCGTCTTCGTGGTGTTCACGCGGTAACGCGTTATATCACCAACGAAGTACAGGACGTTTACCGTCTGCAAGGCGTTAAGATTAACGATAAACACATCGAAGTTATCGTTCGTCAGATGCTGCGTAAAGCAACCATCGATAGCGCTGGCAGCTCGGACTTCCTGGAAGGCGAGCAGGTTGAATACTCTCGCGTCAAGATTGCTAACCGCGATCTGGAAGCGAATGGCAAAGTGGGCGTGCTGTATTCCCGCGATCTGCTGGGTATCACCAAAGCGTCTCTGGCAACCGAGTCCTTCATCTCCGCTGCATCCTTCCAGGAGACCACGCGTGTCCTGACTGAAGCTGCTGTTGCGGGCAAACGTGATGAACTGCGCGGTCTGAAAGAGAACGTCATCGTGGGTCGTCTGATCCCGGCTGGTACCGGTTATGCTTACCACCAGGATCGTATGCGTCGTCGTGCTGCGGGCGAACTGCCAGCTGCACCTCAGGTGACTGCGGAAGATGCTTCTGCAAGCCTGGCAGAACTGCTGAACGCAGGTCTGGGCGGCTCTGACAACGATTAATCGTGCGTTGAGCTAATAAAAAACCCGCTTTTCGAAGCGGGTTTTTTTATGCCTGAATAACGGGGCAGAGCGAAGATCAGTTCAGCAGCGGTAATCGACGATAAAGTTCGATCATATCGCCCGCCAGATCCTGAATAACCATCGCGTTCATCAGGTGGTCCTGTGAATGGACGGTAATCAGATTCACTGGAAGTTTACCAGTGCCTTCATCAAGACCAATAAGCTGTGTCTGGATGGTGTGTGCGTGTTTCACATAGTCACGCGACTCTTCCATGGCTTTCTCGGCGCCGTCAAAATCGCCTTTGCGAGCCAGTTGTAGCGCAGTCAGTGCAGCACTGCGCGCTGCGCCCGCATTTACCAGCAACTCCATGATGGTCGTTTCTAAATCTTCCATGTCTTACTCCAGCAGTTTGAGAGCTTTTTCAAGAACGACATCGCCTTTCATCATGCCGTAATCCATCATGTCGATCACCGCGACTTTTTTGCCCAGTGGTTCGGCCTGAGCCTGAAGTTTTGCCAGTTCGTATTTAACCTGTGGCCCCAGTAATACGATGTCGGCGGTAGCAATATTGTCTTTAAATTCAGCAACCGGAACGGCTTTAATGGTTACTTCGACGCCTTTTTTATCTGCGGCGTCTTTCATGCGTTGAACCAGCATGCTGGTGGACATACCCGCCGCACAGCATAAAACGATGTTCTTCATAGTCAGCCTCGATGTACATGTGTTTCTTGATAATTATCCCTTGCAGGCCGCTTCAACAACCGCTTTACCACGATTGTGTGTGAGGCATCACAAAGAAATCTGCTTTTTCTGAAACCGGTTACAATTTTTACTTAAGAGCAATGATGCCCGCGAAATGCGGGCAGTCGGAAAGGCGGGTCGTAAGAGTCAGGAGGTACGTAGAATTCTGTTTTTTCCCTGCTGTTTGGCTTTGTATAACGCTTCGTCTACGCTACCAATAAGTTGTTCAAGGGGCTCAAAGTGCCACTCTCCCAGCCCGGCGCTGAAGGTAACCTGCAATCCCTCTTCACGCCAGGTGCGTTCAGCCACCTGAAGACGCCATGTTTCCACCAGGCGGAAGGCGGCGTCGAGATGGTCTGTCGGGAAGAGGATTGCGAATTCTTCACCGCCGTAGCGATACACGGAAATATGCTCAGGCTGCATCACCTGAATCCCTTCTCTGGCGACGTTACGCAGCACAATATCGCCACTCAGATGACCCCAGGTGTCATTAATTGATTTGAAATTATCAATGTCCACCAGTGCCAGCGCAAAGTGCTGATGCTCTTGCATCAGTGCCGCAATGTCGCTATCAAAGGCGCGACGATTCTTACAGCCTGTCAGAGCGTCGACAGTGGCCTGACGAACGTAATCCCGCTCACGCTCTTTGTTGGTCAGAATGGTTTTACTGAGCGTTGATTCCAGGCGCGGTGCGCTATTCACTTCACCGGTTTTAATGGCATGGATGATGTTCATCAGCACCGTACGCGACGCGTGACGCAGATAAAGACCAAATAAAATAATCACGATGGCGGCGAGGGCAAATCCCCAGCTAACGATATTTGTTTCGTGCCGGGTAATGTCTTTTAATGTGGAATCGGCCACGCGATAAATCACGAACCAATCTGGATTCGTAAACGAATAATAGTAATACCAGAACCCGGTTTTGCCATCGAAGACATGGCCTTCGCCGCTGGTCATTCGGCTCATGACATCTTCACTCACGTATTGTTTGAAGAGTGCGCCAGTATCAGGATGGAGAACCACTTTTCCGTCGCGATCCACCACAAAAAACTCGCCCTGAACCGGGGCCACCATCTGACGCAGCGTATAGCCCATTACGGTCAGGTCGAGATGGAAAGCCAGTGTTCCCTTGAGTTTCCCTTCAGGTGAAATGACAGGTTTAAAGATCGTCACCGTCGGCTGATGGAGAAAATAATCCATGTAGGGAGAGGTATAGTGGCTGAAAATGCTCGCTTCCGCCTGACGGATAAACCAGGGCCGGGTGCGGACATCTACGGCTTCGCTGCCGTCGGCAGGAAGCACGTCAGGCGCCCGCAAATAATGCCCTTGTGAATCTGCCAGCGAGACTGAGGAGACGGTCGGCATCAGATTTTGCAATTGCATCAGCACCTGCACGCCTTTTTCTGGATCGACGTTCACCGTTTCATCGAGCTTATCGTTACGCGAAAAGTACGTCGCGGCACGCCCAAGAATATAGTCGTTTTCGCGCAGGATAGACTCTGTATAGTTCACCGCCAGGTTATGGGTAAAGTTGCGGTTAATATTATGATAATCCTCTACAAAATCTTTCCTCTGCGTCAGCGTAATAAACACTGCGATCAGAATAAATCCGATGAGAATCCCTGAGAAACTCACCAGGATCGGCGTGGTAAATGAAAGCTTCTTGCTGTGAAGAGACATGTGTTTACAGAAACCCAGAAGATAAAAAGCGTGAAAATTCAGAAAGGACGCTGGTTAATTATACTTCTCAGATTTCAGGGCAAGATGATTTATCTTAAGAGCCGAGCGGAATCGCCCTGCTTTGTTGAAGGCAGGGCGAAACGAGGAAGAAGCTTTTCGCCCTGGTCAGCATCCATTGCTGACTGTATCAGGTTAAAAAATCGGGCGCGGTTCTGCTATCGCCAGATTACGATGCTCCGAGTCTTCTCGGGATCTTTCGCGGTCGTTACATTCCGTTTCAGCGTCACTGCGAGGCGCGTCCCAGCCAGCTGTCCCAGTCTTTCCACACCGGCTGTAATCCCTGCGTGCTCAGCGCCTGGGCAACCTCTTCAGGCCGACGGCCATCGTGTGGGGCGAACTGCTCCAGCTCGGGATGGTTGTCCGCATAACCGCCTGGCTGGGTTTTTGAAAACGCACTGACGTTATTGATGGCTAAAGGAATGACCCGATCGCGAAACTCCGGTGACTCCCGGGTGGATAATGACAACTCCACTTCCGGTGCCAGCAGACGAAACGCGCAAATAGTTTGCACCAGCTGGCGTTCATCCATGATCGACGCCGGTTCGATGCCGCCTGTGCAGGGCCGTAAGCGTGGGAATGAGATTGAGTACCGGCTCTGCCAGTAGTGCTGCTGCAGCCACAGCAGATGCTCCGCCACCATAAAGCAATCCACGCGCCAGCTGTCAGACAGCCCAATCAGTGCGCCAAGGCCGATTTTGTCGATCCCCGCCCGTCCCAGCCGGTCCGGCGTTTCCAGGCGGAAGAAAAAATCCTGCTTTTTGCCCTTCAGGTGGTGTCGAGCGTACATGGCTTCGTGATAGGTCTCCTGATAGACCATTACGCCGTCCAGACCGAGGGTTTTCAGCTCGGCGTACTCGTCTTCGGAAAGAGGCTGCACTTCCATCTGCAATGAGGAAAATCGGCGGCGGATAGCGGGCAGATGCTGGCGAAAATAATCCATTCCCACTTTTCCCTGGTGCTCACCAGTGACCAGCAGAAGATGTTCAAAGCCCATCTCTCTGATGGCGGCACATTCACGGGCAATCTCGTTCTCGTCGAGGGTTTTACGCTTGATGCGGTTACTCATGGAAAAGCCGCAGTAGGTGCAATCATTGGCGCAAAGATTGGAGAGATAAAGTGGCACGTAAAAGCTCACCGTGTTGCCAAAGCGCTGACGAGTGAGCCGCTGTGCGCGCTGCGCCATCGGCTCAAGATACGCGCTAGCAGCGGGGGAGAGCAGGGCCATCATGTCCTCGCGGGTCACATGCCGCGAATTCAGGGCGCGCTCGACGTCTGCGGCGGTTTTGCTGTTGATCCTCAGACGAATGTCGTCCCAGTTCAACTCGCGCCATCGGTCGATAAAGGTGCTCATGAGTACGCCTCCAGAAAACCGGTCAGCGGGCTAGTGGCCTGCGCCTGAAAACTGCGCGAACCTGGCCCGGACTGACGCGCCAGCACGCCTGCGTCTACTGCAAGGCGAAATGCGCGCGCCATCATCACCGGATCGTCGGCTACCGCAATTGCCGTGTTGACGAGTACGGCGTCGGCCCCCATTTCCAGCGCCTGCGCCGCGTGGCTTGGTACACCGATACCCGCATCCACGACCACAGGAACGGTGGCCTGCTCGATGATGATCTCCAGCATCGCGCGGGTCTCCAGCCCCTGATTGGAGCCAATCGGTGCGCCAAGCGGCATCACCGCCGCGCAACCGGCTTCCTCAAGACGCTTGCAGAGCACGGGGTCCGCGCCGCAGTAAGGCAGAACGGTAAACCCCTGTTTAACCAGCAACTCGGCGGCTTTCAGCGTTTCGATGGGATCGGGCAGCAGCCAGCGCGCGTCCGGGTGGATTTCCAGTTTCAGCCAGCTTGTACCCAGCGCTTCACGTGCCAGTTGGGCGGCAAACACCGCTTCTTCTGCGGTTTTCGCGCCAGAGGTGTTGGGCAGCAGCGTCACGCCTGCGGCCAGCAGTGGGGCCAGAATCGCATCGCTATGATTGCGCAGGTCCACGCGCTTCATCGCCAGCGTGACCAGTTGGCTGCCGCTCTCGCGAATGGCATCGACCATCAGCTGCGGCGAAGCGAATTTTCCGGTGCCGGTGAACAGATGTGAATCAAAGGTTTTATCGGCAATACGTAACATGTCAGCCTCCCGCGATGACCTGAAAAAGCAGGATCTGATCGCCGTCGCGCACCTGCTGAATGTCCCACTGCTCGCGCGGCAGGATCTGTTGGTTAAGGGCCAGCGCAGCGCCGGGTTTCAACTGGCGTAGCTGGTCGAGAAGCGTGGCGATGGTTAGCTCCTCGGCGCACTGCATCGGTTCATCGTTAAACAGAATCCGCATGATGCCCTCCGCATACGGTACAACCCGTTGCACGCTGGAGCGCCAGATGTCGCCAGTTACCCGAGCGGCCATCGAACATGCGCAGTGTATTGCGCGGCGTCGCCATTCCGCTGAGCAGCTTTATGGCCTCCAGCGCCTGCAAGGTTCCCATCACGCCAACGACTGGCCCGAGAATGCCTGCCGTGCGGCAGTTGCGCTGCGGCTCTTCGTCGTCCGGCCACAGGCAGCGGTAGCAGCCCTGCACCCACGGCGGCGTCAGCACCATCATCTGCCCGCCGAACCCAACGGCGCTGGCGGTGATGAGCGGCGTATTAAGTGCAACGCAGGCGGCGTTGATCACTTGACGTGTTGCCATATTGTCGGTGCAATCCAGCACTACATCCGCGCGGGCAACCTCCTGACGCAGGGCTTCTCCTTCCAGCCGCTGTTGCACCGGGATAAGCTGAATTTCGGGGTTGAGCGCGTTCAGCCGTTGGCTGGTGACCTGCGCTTTTGACGCGTTCACATCCTCGGCAGTGAACAGGATCTGCCGCTGCAGATTGCTCAGGTGGATATCGTCGTCGTCGGCTAATACCAGCGTCCCGATGCCCGCTCCGGCCAGATACAGCGCAGCAGGCGCTCCGAGCCCGCCCAGCCCGACAATCAATACCCGGCTGTCGAGCAGCTTTTGTTGACCGTCGACGGCGATATCCTCCAGCAGGATCTGGCGGCTGTAGCGCATAAAGTCGCTGTCATTCATCGCCCGCTCCCGCCAGTTGCAACAGCTGCGCTGTGGCTGCCTGCCAGTCCGTCGCCTGGGTGATCGCGCTGACCACCGCGATACTGCCGACGCCGGTCTCCAGCACCGCCGGGGCGCGCTCCAGACTAATACCGCCGATGGCAACGGTTGGGTAATCGCCCAGACGGGTAATGTGGCGTGCCAGTTGCGCCAGCCCCTGCGGGGCCGACGGCATCTGTTTGGTTTGGGTCGGAAAGACGTGACCGAGCGCGATATAGGAAGGTCGTGCGGCGAGCGCCACGTCGATCTCCATATCATCGTGAGTCGACACGCCCAGACGCAGACCGGCCTCGCGAATGGCGTTCAGATCGGCGGTTTCCAGATCCTCCTGACCCAGATGCACACCATACGCCTGGTGCTTAATTGCCAGTTGCCAGTAATCGTTAATAAATAACCGGGCGTCAAAACGGCGCCCCAGTTCAATGGCGGCTGAAACATCACTCTCCACCTCTTCATCACGCTTGTCTTTGATACGTAACTGGAGCGTTTTGACGCCAGCCTTCAGCAGGCGCTCAATCCATTCCACGCTGTCGACAACCGGGTAAAGCCCTAAGCGCTGTGGCACGGTTGGGAAATTGGGCTGAACCATTACGCCTCCTCTTTTTTGAGGTAGATTTCGCCGCCTTTGGCGCGGAAGTTTTCTGACATATCGGCCATGCCAACTTCGATAACCTGCTTCGCAGCGTAATCGCGTACTTCATGGCTGATTTTCATCGAGCAGAATTTTGGCCCGCACATGGAGCAGAAGTGCGCCACTTTGCCGGACTCCTGCGGCAGGGTTTCATCGTGATAGGCGCGGGCGGTGAACGGGTCGAGGGCCAGATTGAACTGGTCTTCCCAGCGGAATTCGAAGCGTGCTTTGGACATCGCGTTATCGCGGATCTGCGCACCAGGGTGGCCTTTGGCTAAATCGGCAGCATGGGCGGCGATTTTGTAGGTGATCAACCCCTGCTTCACGTCCTCTTTGTTCGGCAGGCCGAGGTGTTCTTTCGGGGTAACGTAGCAGAGCATCGCGCAGCCAAACCAGCCGATCATCGCCGCGCCGATACCGGAAGTGAAGTGGTCGTAACCCGGCGCAATATCGGTGGTCAGCGGCCCCAGGGTGTAGAATGGTGCTTCGTGACAATGCTCCAGCTCTTCGGTCATGTTGCGACGGATCATTTGCATCGGCACGTGGCCCGGGCCTTCGATCATCACCTGTACGTCATATTCCCAGGCGATTTTGGTCAGCTCGCCCAGAGTGTGTAGCTCGGCAAACTGGGCTTCATCGTTGGCGTCGCGAATGGAACCCGGACGCAGGCCGTCGCCCAGCGACAGAGAGACATCGTACGCGGCGCAGATTTCGCAAATCTCACGGAAGTGTTCGTAGAGAAAGTTTTCCTGATGATGCGACAGGCACCATTTCGCCATAATCGAGCCGCCGCGCGACACAATCCCGGTCAGACGTTTAGCGGTCATCGGCACGTAACGCAGCAATACCCCGGCGTGAATGGTGAAGTAATCCACCCCCTGTTCCGCCTGTTCCAGCAGGGTGTCGCGGAAGGCTTCCCAGGTAAGATCTTCAGCGATCCCGTTGACTTTCTCCAGCGCCTGGTAGATCGGAACAGTGCCGATCGGCACCGGGCTGTTACGCAAGATCCACTCGCGAGTTTCGTGAATGTAGCGACCGGTGGAGAGATCCATCACCGTGTCTGCGCCCCAGCGGGTGGACCACACCAGTTTTTCGACCTCTTCTTCGATGGAAGAGGTGACCGCGGAGTTACCGATGTTGGCGTTCACTTTCACCAGGAAGTTGCGGCCGATAATCATCGGCTCCGATTCCGGGTGGTTAATGTTGGCGGGGATAATCGCCCGTCCGGCGGCGACTTCGTCGCGCACAAATTCCGGGGTGATGTTCTCCGGCAGGCGAGCGCCAAAGCCTTCGCCTGGATGCTGGTGGCGTAGCACTTCGCTGCGGATGCGCTCGCGGCCCATGTTTTCGCGAATCGCTATGAACTCCATCTCCGGCGTCACGACACCTGAGCGGGCGTAGTGTAACTGAGTCACGCATTTGCCTGCTTTGGCACGTTTCGGCGTCAACAGACCGGTAAAGCGCAGCTCGTCCAGGCCATCGTCGGCCAGACGTTCTTTGGTGTATGCGGAGCTACGGTCGGTCAGGAATTCGCTATCCTCACGCGCTTCAATCCACGGCTGACGCAGTTTTGCCAGACCCTGCTGCACATTAATGGCCACATACGTATCACCGTAAGGGCCAGAGGTGTCGTAAACCGGTACCGCTTCGTTGTCTTCAAACTGGGGATTCTCTTTGCTGCCGCCGATGAGTGTCGGGCTGAGCTGGATTTCACGCATCGGCACGCGGATATTGGCCTGCGAACCGGTGATGTAAATGCGTTTGGAATTCGGGAAAGCGGTGCCTTCCAGGGTGTCGATGAAGTGTTGGGCTTGTGCGCGCTGTTCGCGGCGGGTCAGTTTAGTTGCAGACATAGCTCATTCCAAAAATAGTAAGGAGTGGCTTGTCAGACGACGGATGAAGCAAGAGATATGATCACCCTGATGGGTGATACAACAGCTTTTTGACTCTTGTTCCCTTCGCAGGTATTAGCCTGATCAGGTTCCGCGGATCCCGAATTAACGGTCTCAGCCCGTACATTTCTGTACTGGGCACTCCGACAAGAAAACACGCCTGCAGTACAGACGCGGTATTTGTAAATTACTCGTTAACGCTTAAGAACTCAAGCCGGTCGCGCGATGTTGTCTTCGTTGCTGGCCTTCAGATTGCTGTCCAGTACCAGGGCGATGAGCTTGTCTTCCAGCGTAAATCGCACTTCCATTGCCTCGCCGAGATCGGAAAGAGCCTGCTGGAACTCCAGATAATTGTCCTGGTCGATGGCGTTTTCGAGCGTGGAGTCGTAATAGTCCATGATCTGCTGGGTATTGGCCTCCAGCAGCGGATAGAGTTTAGTCGCCGCTAAATACGGCGTCGTCCCTTCCATTTCGCGAATAATACGTTCATATAGATTAAAATGACCGTCGGAAAGGTAGTCGACCAGGCTTTGACAAAAATCATCCAGCGCTTTTTCATTCAACCGCATATACGATTCTTTGCCAGGCTTAATGCCAACCAGATTGTAGTAGGCAACAAGCAAATGTTTGCGCACGTGCAGCCAGCGATCGACCAGGTGATGACTTCCTCCAACGCGCTCTGTCAGGCTTTCTAGCTGGTTTAGCATGTTTGACTCCACAAGGTTAAGATGAAAAAGCTGGCCACCCAAAAATGTAAGAATATTGTTATCAACATGCCTGTGAAGCAAAGGTAGTGCAATAGATATGGATCGTATAATTGAAAAATTAGATCGCGGCTGGTGGATCGTCAGTCACGAACAAAAATTATGGTTGCCCGGCGGAGAATTACCTTACGGCGACGCTGAAAATTTCGATCTTGCGGGGCAACAGGCGCTGAGGATCGGCGAATGGCAGGGCGATCCCGTGTGGTTGATCCAGCTGCATCGCCATCACGAGATGGGATCGGTTCGCCAGGTGCTCGATCTTGATGTCGGCCTGTTCCAGTTGGCCGGGCGCGGCGTGCAGCTGGCCGAGTTTTTCCGATCGCATAAATATTGCGGCTACTGTGGGCACGCCATGCACCGCAGCAAAACCGAGTGGGCCATGCTCTGTAACCACTGTCGCGAGCGCTACTATCCGCAAATCGCCCCGTGCATTATCGTCGCTATTCGCCGTGATGATTCCATTTTGCTGGCGCAACATACGCGCCATCGCAACGGCGTGCATACGGTGCTGGCCGGGTTCGTCGAAGTGGGCGAAACGCTTGAGCAGGCCGTGGCCCGCGAAGTGATGGAAGAGAGCAGTATCAAGGTGAAAAACCTGCGTTACGTCACCTCCCAGCCGTGGCCGTTCCCGATGTCGCTGATGACTGCGTTTATGGCGGATTATGACAGCGGCGAGATTGTGATTGACCAAAAAGAGCTGCTGGAAGCCAACTGGTATCGCTACGACAATTTACCGCTCCTCCCGCCGCCGGGCACCGTGGCGCGCCGACTGATCGAAGATACGGTGGCAATGTGCCGGGCTGAATATGAATGACGTGTTAAACTGGCGGCATGACGCTTAAGGAACTGCAAAAATGACCGAACTGAAGAACGATCGTTATCTGCGTGCGCTGCTGCGCCAACCCGTTGATATCACCCCGGTGTGGATGATGCGCCAGGCGGGTCGCTATTTGCCGGAGTACAAAGCCACGCGCGCCGAGGCGGGCGATTTTATGTCTCTGTGCAAGAACGCGGAGCTGGCCTGCGAAGTCACGCTGCAGCCGCTGCGCCGTTTCCCGCTCGATGCGGCGATCCTTTTTTCAGATATCCTGACCATTCCGGACGCGATGGGGCTGGGCCTCTATTTCGAAACCGGTGAAGGCCCGCGTTTTACCTCGCCGATTAAGAGCAAAGCCGACGTTGATAAGCTGCCGATCCCCGATCCTGAGCAGGAACTGGGCTACGTCATGAATGCGGTGCGCACCATCCGCCGCGAGCTAAAAGGCGAAGTGCCGCTGATCGGCTTCTCTGGCAGCCCGTGGACGCTGGCGACCTACATGGTGGAAGGCGGCAGCAGCAAAGCCTTCACAGTGATCAAAAAGATGATGTACGCCGAGCCGCTGGCGCTGCATGCGCTGCTCGACAAGCTGGCGAAGAGCGTCACCCTGTACCTGAACGCTCAGATCAAAGCGGGCGCGCAGTCGGTGATGATTTTCGATACCTGGGGCGGCGTGCTGACCGGTCGTGATTATCAGCAGTTCTCCCTGTACTACATGCATAAAATTGTCGATGGCCTGCTGCGTGAAAACGAAGGCCGTCGTGTGCCGGTGACGCTGTTCACCAAAGGCGGCGGGCAGTGGCTCGAAGCGCTGGCCGCGACCGGGTGTGATGCGCTGGGTCTCGACTGGACGACGGACATCGGCGATGCGCGTCGTCGCGTGGGTGACAAAGTGGCGCTGCAGGGCAATATGGACCCGTCCATGCTCTACGCGCAGCCTGCGCGTATTGAAGAAGAAGTGGCGACCATTCTGGCCGGATTCGGCAAGGGTGAAGGCCACGTCTTTAACCTCGGCCACGGCATCCATCAGGACGTTCCGCCAGAGCACGCGGGCGCGTTTGTGGAGGCAGTACACCGACTTTCTGCGCCTTATCACCAGTAGGGAGTGAGTATGGATCTCGCGTCGTTACGCGCCCAGCAAATCGAACTGGCCTCGTCGGTTTCCCGCGAGGATCGTTTTGACAAAGATCCTCCGGCGTTGATCGCCGGAGCCGATGTTGGATTTGAGCAGGGCGGGGAAGTGACGCGAGCCGCGATGGTGCTCTTAACCTGGCCCGCGCTGGAGCTGGTGGAGTACAAAGTGGCGCGTATCGCCACCACTATGCCTTACATTCCGGGCTTTCTCTCCTTTCGTGAATATCCCGCGCTGCTGGCAGCGTGGGAACAACTCTCGCAAAAACCCGATCTGCTGTTTGTCGACGGTCATGGGATTTCCCATCCGCGCCGCCTCGGTGTGGCCAGCCATTTTGGTCTGCTGGTGGATGTGCCGACGATCGGCGTGGCGAAAAAACGCCTGTGCGGCAAATTTGAGCCGCTCTCCGCCGAACCCGGCGCACTGGCGCCGCTGATGGATAAGGGCGAGCAGCTGGCGTGGGTCTGGCGCAGCAAAGCGCGTTGTAATCCGCTGTTTGTCGCGACGGGGCATCGTGTGAGCACCGACAGCGCGCTGGCATGGGTGCAGCGCTGTATGAAAGGCTACCGTCTACCGGAGCCGACGCGCTGGGCTGATGCAGTCGCATCGGCGCGTCCGGCATTTGTTCGTTGGCAGGAAATTCAGCGTTGATTCAGGTAAACTGCGGCTAATTTCCGATTCGAGACATCATCATGTTACAAAACCCGATTCATCTGCGCCTTGAGAAGCTGGAAAGCTGGCAGCACGTCACCTTTATGGCCTGCCTGTGCGAGCGCATGTACCCCAACTATGCCACCTTCTGCAAGCAGACTGGATTTGGTGAAGGCCAGATTTATCGCCGTATTCTCGACCTGATTTGGGAAACGCTGACGGTCAAAGATGCCAAAGTGAATTTCGATTCTCAGCTCGAAAAGCTGGAAGAGGCGATCCCTGCTGCTGATGACTACGATCTGTATGGCGTCTATCCGGCAATCGACGCCTGCGTGGCGCTGAGCGAACTGCTTCACTCCCGTCTGAGCGGTGAAACTCTCGAGCACGCTATCGAAGTCAGTAAGACTTCAATTACTACCGTGGCGATGCTGGAAATGACCCAGGAAGGTCGCGAAATGACCGATGAAGAGCTGCGTGCGAACCCGGCCGTTGAGCAGGAATGGGACATTCAGTGGGAAATATTCCGACTTTTGGCCGACTGCGAAGAACGCGATATTGAACTGATAAAAGGCCTGCGCGCGGACTTACGCGAGGCTGGCGAGAGTAATATTGGTATAATTTTTAACCAATGAGACAATAAAACGTGATTTAACGCCTGTTTTGTCGCACCTCGACTCTTCCCTTCTGCCCCCCGTCTGGTCTACATTTGGGGGGCGAAAAAAAGTGGCTATCGGTGCGTGTATGCAGGAGAGTGCTTTTTTGGCATTTTCGTCGCACTCGATGCTTAGCAAGCGATAAACACATTGAAAGGATAACTTATGAACAAGACTCAACTGATTGATGTAATTGCGGACAAGGCTGATCTGTCCAAGGTGCAGGCTAAAGCTGCTCTGGAATCCACCCTGGCTGCTATTACTGAGTCTCTGAAAGAAGGCGATGCTGTACAACTGGTTGGTTTCGGTACCTTCAAAGTGAACCACCGCGCTGAGCGTACTGGCCGCAACCCGCAGACCGGTAAAGAAATCAAAATCGCCGCTGCAAACGTGCCGGCATTTGTTTCTGGCAAAGCACTGAAAGACGCTGTTAAGTAAGACGGCGTGGCAGTGAACAGTTTTAACAAGGGGGCGGTTTCGCCCCTTTTGTTTTTCTGGCGTCGTTCGCTTGCGCTGGCAGGAGTCCTGCTGCTCTCTGCCTGTAGTCATGACTCCACCCTGCCACCCTTTACTGCCAGCGGATATGCTGACGATCAAGGCGCGGTGCGGGTCTGGCGTAAAGATTCCGGTGACGACGTTCACCTGCTCTCCGCATTCAGTCCGTGGCACAACGGCAACACGTCAACCGCCGAGTACCGCTGGCAAGGTGACACTCTGTCGCTGATTGAACTCAATATCTACAGTAAAACCCCCGAACATGTCCGAGTGCGTTTTGATGACCACGGCGAGCTGAGCTTTATGCAGCGCGAGGTCAACAGCCAAAAACAGCAACTCTCCAGCGATCAAATCGCCCTGTACCGTTATCGCGCCACTCAGGTACGACAGACCAGCGATGCACTGCGCCAGGGGCGTGTGGTGTTGCGTCAGGGGCGCTGGCATTCCGATGGCACTGTGACCACCTGCGAAGGGCAAACCGTGAAGCCTGATCTCGAAGCCTGGGCGACAGAACATATCGAACGCCGTCAGCGTCACTCATCGATGGAAGTGAGTATTGCCTGGCTTGAAGCGCCGGAAGGATCGCAGCTGCTGCTGGTGGCGAACGAAGATTTCTGCACGTGGCAGCCGACGGAAAAGAATTTCTGATTTTGTGGGGAGATGCCGGATGGCGCTGACGTTTATCCGGCTTACGAACGATCCCCTCTTCCTGTGGAAGAGGGGAAGTAAACGACTTTCTTACTCGCCTTGCTCACGGGCAATGGCCCGATAGCCAATATCACTGCGGCTAAAGCTGCCGTCCCAGTGGATATCCTTCATCAGCGCGTAAGCGCGTTTCTGTGCTTCGGCAACGGTGTGACCCAGCGCGGTGGCGCACAGGACGCGGCCCCCGTTAGTTAACACGCGATCGTCGTCAGCCAGTTTGGTGCCTGCATGGAACACCTTCCCGCCGTCGACCTCTTCCAGCGGTAAACCGTGGATCTCATCGCCATTGTTATAGTTGCCCGGATAACCACCGGCAGCGATCACCACGCCCAGAGACGCGCGTTCATCCCACTCGGAGGTTTTCTCGTCCAGCTTGCCTTCGCAGGCGGCCAGGCACAGTTCGACCAGGTCGGATTTCATGCGCAGCATGATCGGCTGAGTTTCCGGGTCGCCGAAGCGGCAGTTGAACTCGATGACCTTCGGGTTGCCCTGCTTATCGATCATCAGCCCCGCATACAAGAAGCCGGTGTAAGTGTTGCCTTCTGCCGCCATGCCTTTCACGGTAGGCCAGATGATGCGATCCATCGTGCGCTGATGGACTTCGTCAGTGACCACAGGCGCAGGTGAGTAAGCGCCCATTCCACCCGTGTTTGGACCAGTATCGCCATCGCCCACACGTTTGTGATCCTGGCTGGTGGCCATCGGCAGAACGTGCTCGCCATCGACCATCACAATAAAGCTCGCCTCTTCGCCGTCGAGGAACTCTTCGATAACGATGCGATGTCCCGCGTCGCCAAAGGCGTTACCTGCCAGCATATCCTGAACAGCGGCTTCCGCCTCTTCGAGCGTCATCGCGACGATAACCCCTTTACCGGCAGCCAGACCGTCAGCCTTGATAACAATCGGTGCGCCTTTCTCACGCAGATATGCCAGGGCTGGTTCTACTTCGGTGAAGTTCTGATATTCGCCGGTCGGGATTTTGTGGCGCGCGAGGAAATCTTTGGTGAAGGCTTTAGAGCCTTCGAGTTGCGCCGCACCCTCCGTTGGGCCGAAGATTTTCAGACCAGCGGCGCGGAAGGCATCCACCACGCCAATCACCAGCGGTGCTTCCGGGCCGACGATGGTCAGATCGATTTTCTCGTTCTGGGCAAAGCTCAGCAGCGCCGGAATATCGGTCACGCCGATAGCGACGTTTTGCAGGGCGGGTTCCAGTGCGGTACCGGCATTGCCCGGCGCTACAAAAACGGATTTCACCAGCGGTGACTGTGCTGCTTTCCACGCCAGGGCGTGTTCGCGCCCGCCGTTACCAATGACTAATACTTTCATTATCTGCTCCGGGATTAGTGGCGGAAGTGACGCATGTCGGTGAAGATCATCGCGATACCGTGTTCGTCGGCTGCGGCAATCACTTCGTCATCGCGGATTGAACCGCCTGGCTGGATAACACAGGTCACACCTACTGCCGCCGCGGCATCAATACCATCGCGGAACGGGAAGAAGGCGTCGGACGCCATTGCGGAGCCTTTCACTTCCAGCCCTTCATCGCCCGCTTTAATCCCGGCGATTTTCGCGGAGTAGACGCGGCTCATCTGGCCCGCACCAATGCCGATGGTCATGTTCTCTTTGGAATAAACAATGGCATTGGATTTGACGAATTTCGCCACTTTCCAGCAGAACAGCGCATCACGCAGCTCCTGCTCGGTCGGCTGGCGTTTGCTGACCACGCGCAGATCGCTTGCGGTCACCATGCCCAGATCGCGATCCTGAACCAGCAAGCCACCGTTGACACGTTTGAAATCGAGACCTGAAACGCGCTCAGCCCACTGGCCACAAACCAGCACACGGACGTTCTGCTTGGCGGCGGTTACCTTCAGCGCTTCTTCCGTAGCGGAAGGGGCAATAATCACTTCGACAAACTGGCGGGAGATAATCGCCTGTGCCGTTTCAGCATCCAGTTCACGGTTGAAAGCAATAATGCCGCCAAAAGCAGAGGTCGGGTCAGTCTTATATGCGCGATCGTATGCGTCCAGAATAGAGGTGCTAACCGCAACGCCGCATGGATTCGCGTGTTTGACGATTACGCAGGCTGGCTCGCTGAACTCTTTCACACATTCCAGCGCCGCGTCGGTATCGGCAATGTTGTTATAGGAAAGCGCTTTGCCCTGAACCTGTTGCGCGGTGGCAACGGAAGCTTCTTTGATCTCTTCTTCTATATAGAAGGCGGCGTTCTGATGGCTGTTCTCACCGTAACGCATATCCTGCTTCTTAATGAAGTTCAGATTCAGGGTGCGCGGGAAGCGGCCAGAAGGCTCTTTGCTCTCGCCGTGGTAGGCGGGAACAAGGCTGCCGAAGTAGTTGGCGATCATGCTGTCGTACGCGGCGGTGTGTTCGAAAGCTTTTATGGCGAGGTCGAAACGGGTTTCCAGCAGGAGAGAGCCGTCGTTGGCGTCCATCTCTTTAATAATGGTGTCGTAGTCGCTGCTCTTTACTACGATAGCCACATCTTTATGGTTCTTCGCGGCGGAGCGCACCATGGTTGGGCCGCCGATGTCGATGTTCTCGACCGCATCTTCAAGAGAGCAGTTTTCGCGAGCAACAGTTTGAGCAAACGGATACAGGTTAACGACAACCATATCGATTGGCGCGATCTCGTGTTGTTCCATAATACCGTCATCCTGACCGCGACGGCCCAGAATGCCGCCGTGAACTTTGGGATGCAGGGTTTTTACGCGTCCATCCATCATTTCCGGGAAACCGGTGTAATCGGACACTTCGGTCACAGGCAAACCTTTATCTGCTAACAGGCGAGCGGTGCCGCCAGTGGACAGCAGCTCTACGCCGCGTGCAGAAAGTGCCTGAGCGAATTCAACGATACCGGCTTTATCAGAAACACTGAGCAGAGCGCGGCGGACTGGACGACGTTGTTGCATGGTAAATCCCCTGGATTTCACGATTACAGAGAGCGTTAGATCAATTTTCCTGTAAAAAACTCATCTAACACACCTGATGGGGCATCCTTGCCAGGCGCGTGCATTTTAACGAAAACGTTTGCGCATCGCTCGTTAATTTTCAAATTTTCGTCGTCTTGTGGATAAGTCTGTGTGCAAAAGGGTATAAGGCGGGGTTTTGCTGTGGAATGCAGCAGTCAGTCATTTTTCTGTCATTTAGCGGTTGCGGCCTGACGATAACTCCCTATAATGCGCCTCCATCGACACGGCAGATGTGAATCACTTCACACAAACAGCCGGGCCGGTTGAAGAGAAAAAATCCTGAAATTCAGGGTTGACTCTGAAAGAGGAAAGCGTAATATACGCCACCTCGCAACGGTGAGCGAAAGCCGCGTTGCACTGCTCTTTAACAATTTATCAGACAATCTGTGTGGGCACTCAAAGTGACATGGATTCTAAACGTCGCAAGACGCTAAATGAATACCAAAGTCTCTGAGTGAACATACGTAATTCATTACGAAGTTTAATTCACGAGCATCAAACTTAAATTGAAGAGTTTGATCATGGCTCAGATTGAACGCTGGCGGCAGGCCTAACACATGCAAGTCGAGCGGTAGCACAGAGAGCTTGCTCTCGGGTGACGAGCGGCGGACGGGTGAGTAATGTCTGGGAAACTGCCTGATGGAGGGGGATAACTACTGGAAACGGTAGCTAATACCGCATAACGTCGCAAGACCAAAGAGGGGGACCTTCGGGCCTCTTGCCATCAGATGTGCCCAGATGGGATTAGCTAGTAGGTGGGGTAATGGCTCACCTAGGCGACGATCCCTAGCTGGTCTGAGAGGATGACCAGCCACACTGGAACTGAGACACGGTCCAGACTCCTACGGGAGGCAGCAGTGGGGAATATTGCACAATGGGCGCAAGCCTGATGCAGCCATGCCGCGTGTATGAAGAAGGCCTTCGGGTTGTAAAGTACTTTCAGCGAGGAGGAAGGCATTGAGGTTAATAACCTCAGTGATTGACGTTACTCGCAGAAGAAGCACCGGCTAACTCCGTGCCAGCAGCCGCGGTAATACGGAGGGTGCAAGCGTTAATCGGAATTACTGGGCGTAAAGCGCACGCAGGCGGTCTGTCAAGTCGGATGTGAAATCCCCGGGCTCAACCTGGGAACTGCATTCGAAACTGGCAGGCTAGAGTCTTGTAGAGGGGGGTAGAATTCCAGGTGTAGCGGTGAAATGCGTAGAGATCTGGAGGAATACCGGTGGCGAAGGCGGCCCCCTGGACAAAGACTGACGCTCAGGTGCGAAAGCGTGGGGAGCAAACAGGATTAGATACCCTGGTAGTCCACGCCGTAAACGATGTCGACTTGGAGGTTGTTCCCTTGAGGAGTGGCTTCCGGAGCTAACGCGTTAAGTCGACCGCCTGGGGAGTACGGCCGCAAGGTTAAAACTCAAATGAATTGACGGGGGCCCGCACAAGCGGTGGAGCATGTGGTTTAATTCGATGCAACGCGAAGAACCTTACCTACTCTTGACATCCACGGAATTTAGCAGAGATGCTTTAGTGCCTTCGGGAACCGTGAGACAGGTGCTGCATGGCTGTCGTCAGCTCGTGTTGTGAAATGTTGGGTTAAGTCCCGCAACGAGCGCAACCCTTATCCTTTGTTGCCAGCGGTTCGGCCGGGAACTCAAAGGAGACTGCCAGTGATAAACTGGAGGAAGGTGGGGATGACGTCAAGTCATCATGGCCCTTACGAGTAGGGCTACACACGTGCTACAATGGCGTATACAAAGAGAAGCGACCTCGCGAGAGCAAGCGGACCTCATAAAGTACGTCGTAGTCCGGATTGGAGTCTGCAACTCGACTCCATGAAGTCGGAATCGCTAGTAATCGTAGATCAGAATGCTACGGTGAATACGTTCCCGGGCCTTGTACACACCGCCCGTCACACCATGGGAGTGGGTTGCAAAAGAAGTAGGTAGCTTAACCTTCGGGAGGGCGCTTACCACTTTGTGATTCATGACTGGGGTGAAGTCGTAACAAGGTAACCGTAGGGGAACCTGCGGTTGGATCACCTCCTTACCTGAAAGAACCTGCCTTTGTAGTGTCCACACAGATTGTCTGATGAATGATTAACTTCTGAATGTACTTTCGAGTGCATTAAGAAGTTTTGCTCTTTAAAAATCTGGATCAAGCTGAAAATTGAAACGACACGCTGCGTCTGTTCTCCGTAATAAGAACAGAGTGACGGTGTGTTCGAGTCTCTCAAATTTTCGCAACACGGTGATGTTTTACGAAACATCTTCGGGTTGTGAGGTTAAGCGACTAAGCGTACACGGTGGATGCCCTGGCAGTCAGAGGCGATGAAGGGCGTGCTAATCTGCGATAAGCGTCGGCGAGGTGATATGAACCTTTGACCCGGCGATACCCGAATGGGGAAACCCAGTGTGTTTCGACACACTATCATGTCATGAATACATAGTGGCATGAGGCGAACCGGGGGAACTGAAACATCTAAGTACCCCGAGGAAAAGAAATCAACCGAGATTCCCCCAGTAGCGGCGAGCGAACGGGGAGGAGCCCAGAGTCTGAATCAGCGCGTGTGTTAGTGGAACGGTCTGGAAAGTCCGACGGTACAGGGTGATAGTCCCGTACACAAAAATGCACACGTTGTGAACTCGAAGAGTAGGGCGGGACACGTGGTATCCTGTCTGAATATGGGGGGACCATCCTCCAAGGCTAAATACTCCTGACTGACCGATAGTGAACCAGTACCGTGAGGGAAAGGCGAAAAGAACCCCGGCGAGGGGAGTGAAAAAGAACCTGAAACCGTGTACGTACAAGCAGTGGGAGCCTCTTTTATGGGGTGACTGCGTACCTTTTGTATAATGGGTCAGCGACTTATATTCTGTAGCAAGGTTAACCGTATAGGGGAGCCGAAGGGAAACCGAGTCTTAACTGGGCGTTAAGTTGCAGGGTATAGACCCGAAACCCGGTGATCTAGCCATGGGCAGGTTGAAGGTTGGGTAACACTAACTGGAGGACCGAACCGACTAATGTTGAAAAATTAGCGGATGACTTGTGGCTGGGGGTGAAAGGCCAATCAAACCGGGAGATAGCTGGTTCTCCCCGAAAGCTATTTAGGTAGCGCCTCGTGAACTCATCTTCGGGGGTAGAGCACTGTTTCGGCTAGGGGGCCATCCCGGCTTACCAACCCGATGCAAACTACGAATACCGAAGAATGTTATCACGGGAGACACACGGCGGGTGCTAACGTCCGTCGTGAAGAGGGAAACAACCCAGACCGCCAGCTAAGGTCCCAAAGTCATGGTTAAGTGGGAAACGATGTGGGAAGGCACAGACAGCCAGGATGTTGGCTTAGAAGCAGCCATCATTTAAAGAAAGCGTAATAGCTCACTGGTCGAGTCGGCCTGCGCGGAAGATGTAACGGGGCTAAACCATGCACCGAAGCTGCGGCAGCGACACTATGTGTTGTTGGGTAGGGGAGCGTTCTGTAAGCCGTTGAAGGTGTCCTGTGAGGGGTGCTGGAGGTATCAGAAGTGCGAATGCTGACATAAGTAACGATAAAGCGGGTGAAAAACCCGCTCGCCGGAAGACCAAGGGTTCCTGTCCAACGTTAATCGGGGCAGGGTGAGTCGACCCCTAAGGCGAGGCCGAAAGGCGTAGTCGATGGGAAACAGGTTAATATTCCTGTACTCGGTGTTACTGCGAAGGGGGGACGGAGAAGGCTATGTTAGCCGGGCGACGGTTGTCCCGGTTTAAGCATGTAGGCGGAGCGTTTAGGTAAATCCGGACGCTTGTTAACGCTGAGGTGTGATGACGAGGCACTACGGTGCTGAAGTAACAAATGCCCTGCTTCCAGGAAAAGCCTCTAAGCATCAGGTAACATCAAATCGTACCCCAAACCGACACAGGTGGTCAGGTAGAGAATACCAAGGCGCTTGAGAGAACTCGGGTGAAGGAACTAGGCAAAATGGTGCCGTAACTTCGGGAGAAGGCACGCTGGTGTGTAGGTGAAGTCCCTGCGGACGGAGCTGAAACCAGTCGAAGATACCAGCTGGCTGCAACTGTTTATTAAAAACACAGCACTGTGCAAACACGAAAGTGGACGTATACGGTGTGACGCCTGCCCGGTGCCGGAAGGTTAATTGATGGGGTTAGCGGCAACGCGAAGCTCTTGATCGAAGCCCCGGTAAACGGCGGCCGTAACTATAACGGTCCTAAGGTAGCGAAATTCCTTGTCGGGTAAGTTCCGACCTGCACGAATGGCGTAATGATGGCCAGGCTGTCTCCACCCGAGACTCAGTGAAATTGAACTCGCTGTGAAGATGCAGTGTACCCGCGGCAAGACGGAAAGACCCCGTGAACCTTTACTATAGCTTGACACTGAACACTGGTCCTTGATGTGTAGGATAGGTGGGAGGCTTTGAAGCGTGGACGCCAGTCTGCGTGGAGCCAACCTTGAAATACCACCCTTTAATGGCTGGTGTTCTAACGTAGACCCGTAATCCGGGTTGCGGACAGTGTCTGGTGGGTAGTTTGACTGGGGCGGTCTCCTCCTAAAGAGTAACGGAGGAGCACGAAGGTTAGCTAATCCTGGTCGGACATCAGGAGGTTAGTGCAATGGCATAAGCTAGCTTGACTGCGAGAGTGACGGCTCGAGCAGGTGCGAAAGCAGGTCATAGTGATCCGGTGGTTCTGAATGGAAGGGCCATCGCTCAACGGATAAAAGGTACTCCGGGGATAACAGGCTGATACCGCCCAAGAGTTCATATCGACGGCGGTGTTTGGCACCTCGATGTCGGCTCATCACATCCTGGGGCTGAAGTAGGTCCCAAGGGTACGGCTGTTCGCCGTTTAAAGTGGTACGCGAGCTGGGTTTAGAACGTCGTGAGACAGTTCGGTCCCTATCTGCCGTGGGCGCTGGAGAATTGAGGGGGGCTGCTCCTAGTACGAGAGGACCGGAGTGGACGCATCACTGGTGTTCGGGTTGTCATGCCAATGGCATTGCCCGGTAGCTAAATGCGGAAAAGATAAGTGCTGAAAGCATCTAAGCACGAAACTTGCCCCGAGATGAGTTCTCCCTGACCCTTTAAGGGTCCTGAAGGAACGTTGAAGACTACGACGTTGATAGGCTGGGTGTGTAAGTGCAGCGATGCATTGAGCTAACCAGTACTAATGAACCGTGAGGCTTAACCTTACAACGCCGAAGATGTTTTGGCGAAGAGACAGACATCAGTTTCAGCTTGATAACAGATTAATTGACCTGCAGAGATGCGGGTTGATAACAGAATTTGCCTGGCGGCTTTAGCGCGGTGGTCCCACCTGACCCCATGCCGAACTCAGAAGTGAAACGCCGTAGCGCCGATGGTAGTGTGGGGTCTCCCCATGTGAGAGTAGGGAACTGCCAGGCATCAATTAAGTGAAGAGGCCATCCGGAAGGATGGCCTTTTTGCGTTTTTGTCCTTTTCTCAAAAATCCTCCGTGAAACTTTCTCACCTTCCTCTTCCAGACTCGACATTCGCGCGAATCCTGGTTATTGTCAGCTATCTGGATGTCTAAACGTTTATACGTATGCTGTGAGGATATAAGGTTATGCCGATTAGGGTGCAGGACGAGCTACCAGCCGTCAATTTCTTGCGTGAAGAAAACGTCTTCGTGATGAAGGCCTCGCGCGCGACAGGTCAGGAAATTCGCCCTCTGAAGGTTCTTATCCTCAATCTGATGCCTAAGAAGATCGAAACGGAAAATCAGTTTCTCCGTTTGCTCTCTAACTCGCCGCTACAAGTGGACATTCAGCTGCTGCGTATCGATGCCCGTGAATCGCGCAACACCCCGTCCGAACATTTGAATAATTTCTACTGTAACTTCGAAGATATCCGTAATGATAATTACGATGGCCTGATCGTCACAGGCGCGCCGCTTGGCCTGGTGGAATTCAACGATGTGGCCTATTGGCCGCAGATCAAACAGGTTCTCGAATGGGCCAAAGA
Organism: Lelliottia jeotgali; assembly: GCA_002271215.1. Classification (NCBI taxonomy): domain Bacteria; kingdom Pseudomonadati; phylum Pseudomonadota; class Gammaproteobacteria; order Enterobacterales; family Enterobacteriaceae; genus Lelliottia; species Lelliottia jeotgali. Next base: position 237,873 of record CP018628.1, read on the forward strand.
TCACGTCACCTCAACACTCTTTGTCTGTTGGGCGGTACAAGCGGCACTGAATATTCTCTACGGCATCCCTAAACAAACCCGCGCAGATAAGCTTTCTGGTGTCTATGAACATCATATTCTTCATCCCCATGCGCTGCTGACACGCGGTTTTGACGACTCTTTCCTCGCCCCTCACTCGCGCTATGCGGATTTCCCGGCAGCACTGATTCGTGATTACACCGATTTGGAGATCCTGGCCGAGACGGAGGATGGTGACGCCTATCTGTTCGCCAGCAAAGACAAACGTATCGCCTTTGTCACCGGTCATCCCGAGTACGACGCCCACACCCTCGCGAGCGAATTTTTCCGCGATTTAGACGCGGGATTAACCCCGGAAATTCCCTACAACTATTTCCCTAAAAACGATCCACAGAACACACCCAGAGCGTCCTGGCGCAGTCACGGGAATTTGCTCTTTACCAACTGGCTCAACTATTACGTCTACCAGATCACGCCATACGATCTGCGCCACATGAATCCAACGCTAGAGTAATGTTCTACTCTAAGCGATCCTAAAGCGTTTCAGCATTCCAGAACAGGCACCTTCGGGTGCCTTTTTTATTTCCGAAACCAAACTCATCAATTGATCTATTTTTAATCTCAATACAATCAATAACATATTTGTATTTTATAATTAAAATGGAAATTGTTTTTGATTTCGAAATGATAATGGTTAATCTTAATTCTGCTGAGCGAAAACTACGCAACGATCTTTCGCTCGCGATGGGGGACTCTTTTTTGGATCTTTGGTGAGGAGCAGAGAGATGAATCAACAGGCAACGACCGCCGATGAACTGGCGTTTAACCAACCTTATGGTGAGCAGGAACAGCAGGTTTTAACGCCAGATGCCGTCGAGTTTCTGACTGAGCTGGTGACGCGCTTCGCACCAAAGCGCAATAAATTGCTGGCCGCTCGTATCCAGCAACAGCAGGAAATCGACAACGGCAAGCTGCCAGGATTCATTTCGGAAACCGCTTCCATTCGTGAATCAGAGTGGAATATTCGTGGAATCCCGCAGGATTTACAAGATCGTCGCGTCGAAATCACCGGCCCGGTCGAGCGCAAAATGGTGATTAACGCCATGAATGCCAACGTAAAAGTCTTTATGGCCGACTTCGAAGATTCGCTGGCGCCGGACTGGCGTAAAGTGATCGAGGGGCAAATCAACCTGCGCGATGCGGTGAATGGAACTATCAGCTATACCAACGAAGCCGGAAAAATCTATCAACTCAAACCCAATCCGGCGGTCCTGATTTGCCGCGTGCGCGGCCTGCATCTGCCGGAAAAACACGTCACATGGCGCAACGAAGCCATTCCCGGCAGCCTGTTTGATTTCGCCCTCTACTTCTTCCATAACCACAAAAGCCTGCTGGCTAAAGGCAGCGGTCCTTATTTCTACCTGCCAAAAACGCAGTCATGGCAGGAAGCGGCGTGGTGGAGCGAAGTCTTTAGCTATACGGAAGATCGGTTCAATCTGCCGCGTGGCACCATCAAAGCCACCCTGCTGATCGAAACACTGCCGGCCGTGTTCCAGATGGACGAAATCCTGCACGCTCTGCGCGACCACATCGTCGGCCTGAACTGCGGACGCTGGGATTACATTTTCAGCTACATCAAAACCCTGAAAAATCACCCGGACCGCGTACTACCTGACCGTCAGGCGGTCACTATGGACAAACCGTTCCTCAGCGCCTACTCGCGACTGCTGATCAAGACTTGCCACAAGCGCGGCGCGTTCGCGATGGGCGGCATGGCGGCCTTCATTCCGAGCAAAGACGCTGAACGCAACAATCAGGTGCTGACTAAAGTCAAAGCGGACAAAGAGCTGGAAGCCCGCAATGGCCACGATGGCACCTGGGTTGCCCATCCTGGCCTGGCAGACACGGCGATGGAGGTCTTCAACAGCGTGCTGGGTGATAACAAAAATCAGCTGTTCGTTACCCGAGAAGACGATGCGTTGATTACGGCTGAACAGCTGCTGGCGCCCTGCGAGGGGGAACGCACCGAAGCCGGTATGCGCGCCAATATTCGCGTAGCGGTTCAGTACATCGAGGCCTGGATCTCGGGCAATGGCTGCGTCCCGATTTACGGCCTGATGGAAGACGCCGCCACGGCGGAGATCTCCCGCACCTCCATCTGGCAGTGGATTCACCACCAGAAAGCGCTCAACAACGGCAAACCGGTGACCAAATCTCTGTTCCGCCAGATGCTCGCCGAAGAGATGCTAGTGATTCAGGACGAGCTGGGCGAACACCGCTTCAGCAGCGGCCGTTTTGACGATGCCGCACGTCTGATGGAGCAAATCACCACTTCCGACGAACTGATTGATTTCTTAACTCTGCCCGGCTACCGCCTGCTGGCCTGAACCCACTACATAACAATATGGAGCATCTGCACATGAAAACCCGTACCCAACAAATCGAAGAATTACAAAAAGAGTGGACTCAACCGCGCTGGGAAGGCATCAACCGCCCGTACAGCGCAGAGGAAGTGGTGAAACTGCGTGGTTCGGTCAATCCGGAATGCACGCTGGCGCAGCTTGGTGCGGCGAAAATGTGGCGTCTGCTGCATGGTGAATCGAAAAAAGGATACATCAACAGCCTCGGTGCCTTGACCGGTGGTCAGGCGTTGCAGCAGGCGAAAGCAGGTATCGAAGCGGTTTATCTGTCCGGCTGGCAGGTGGCGGCTGACGCCAACCTGGCGTCCAGTATGTATCCGGACCAGTCGCTTTATCCGGCTAACTCGGTGCCGTCGGTGGTGGATCGGATCAACAACACCTTCCGCCGTGCGGATCAGATCCAGTGGGCGTCCGGAATCGAACCGAACGATCCGCGCTTCGTGGATTATTTCCTGCCGATCGTGGCCGATGCCGAAGCGGGCTTTGGCGGCGTGCTGAATGCCTTTGAGTTGATGAAATCCATGATTGAAGCCGGTGCAGCGGCAGTTCACTTTGAAGATCAGCTGGCGTCCGTGAAGAAATGCGGTCATATGGGCGGTAAAGTGCTGGTCCCGACGCAGGAAGCGATCCAGAAGCTGGTTGCCGCGCGTCTGGCGGCGGATGTGCTGGGTGTGCCGACGCTGGTTATCGCCCGTACTGATGCGGATGCGGCGGATCTGATTACCTCTGATTGCGATCCGTATGATAGCGAATTCATCACTGGCGAGCGCACCAGCGAAGGGTTCTATCGTACCCATGCGGGGATTGAGCAGGCCATCAGCCGTGGTCTGGCTTATGCGCCGTACGCCGACCTGGTGTGGTGTGAAACTTCCACGCCGGACCTGGCGCTGGCAAAACGCTTTGCCGATGCGATTCATGCCAAATATCCGGGCAAACTGCTGGCTTACAACTGCTCGCCGTCCTTCAACTGGCAGAAGAATCTGGACGATAAAACTATCGCCAGCTTCCAGCAGCAACTGTCAGAGATGGGCTACAAATACCAGTTCATCACCCTCGCGGGCATCCACAGCATGTGGTTCAACATGTTCGACCTGGCGCACGCCTATGCGCAGGGCGAGGGCATGAAGCACTATGTGGAAAAAGTACAGCAGCCGGAATTTGCGGCCAGCAAAGAGGGCTACACCTTCGCCTCTCACCAGCAGGAAGTGGGCACGGGCTACTTCGACAAAGTGACCACCATCATTCAGGGCGGTGCGTCCTCGGTGACTGCGCTGACAGGGTCGACGGAAGAGTCACAATTCTGAATCTGATTGCCCGGCGGCGCTCTGCTTGCCGGGCCTACAGGGGTCCGTAGGCCGGATAAGCGAATGCGCCATCCGGCGATACCCGCATGATGATGGGGGAAATGCATGTCGCGAGGCCTGGAGTTACTGATTGCACAAACCATCCTGCAGGGCTTTGACGCGCAGTATGGCCGTTTTCTGGAAGTGACCTCTGGCGCGCAGCAGCGCTTTGAACATGCCGACTGGCACGCCGTTCAGCAGGCGATGAAGCAGCGTATTCATCTTTACGATCATCACGTCGGTCTGGTGGTAGAACAACTGCGCTGCATCACCGACGGTAAAAGCCCCGACGCCGATTTTCTGCTACGCGTAAAAGACCACTACACCCATTTATTACCGGATTACCCGCGCTTCGAAATTGCGGAGAGCTTTTTCAACTCCGTCTATTGTCGGTTATTTGACCACCGCTCTTTATCTCCTGAGCGGTTATTTATTTTCAGCTCTCAGCCGGAACGCCGCTTTCGTACGATCCCGCGCCCGCTGTCGAAGGATTTCTTCCCGGAGCACGGCTGGGAAAGCCTGTTAAGCAAAATGCTCTCGGATTTACCCCTGCGTCTGCCGTGGCAAAACAAAGCGCGCGATGTGGGTTACATCATCGCCCATCTGACGGAAACCTTCGGCGCAGAAGTGCTCCAGCGCAGCCATTTGCAGGTGGCTAACGAGCTGTTTTTCCGTAATAAAGCGGCCTGGTTGGTCGGGAAACTGATCTCGCCCACGGCCACCATCCCCTTTCTGCTACCGATCCACCGCACGGATGACGGCGAGCTTTTCGTCGACGCCTGCCTGACGACCAGCGCTGAGGCGAGCATTGTTTTCGGCTTCGCCCGCTCCTATTTTATGGTCTATGCCCCGCATCCCGCCGCATTGGTTGAGTGGCTTCGCGAGCTACTGCCCGTCAAAACCACCGCCGAACTGTATATGGCGATTGGCTGTCAGAAACACGCGAAAACGGAAAGCTATCGCGAATACCTGCACTACATCACCAGCACCGACGAGCAGTTCATTGAAGCCCCCGGCATTCGCGGGATGGTGATGTTGGTCTTCACGTTGCCCGGTTTTGATCGCGTCTTTAAGGTCATTAAAGATAAATTCGCCCCGCAAAAAGAGATGACGGCGGCGCACGTCCGCGCGTGCTATCAGCTGGTTAAAGAGCACGATCGCGTCGGACGTATGGCGGACACTCAGGAGTTTGAAAATTTTGTACTGGAGAAACGCCAGATCGCTCCGGCACTGATGGCGTTACTGCTACAGGAGGCACCGGGCAAAATCACCGATATGGGCGATAAAATTGCCATCAGCCATTTATATATTGAACGGCGGATGGTGCCGCTCAATATCTGGCTGGAGCAGGTGGACGGGCAGGCTTTGCGTGATGCAATTGAAGAGTACGGAAACGCTATACGTCAGCTCGCGGCGGCCAATATTTTCCCCGGCGATATGTTGTTTAAAAACTTCGGTGTAACCCGTCACGGGCGCGTGGTGTTCTACGATTACGATGAAATTTGCTACATGACCGAGGTGAATTTCCGCGATATCCCAGCCGCTCGTTATCCGGAGGATGAACTGGCCAGTGAGCCGTGGTACAGCGTCTCGCCGGGCGATGTCTTCCCGGAGGAGTTTCGCCACTGGCTGTGCGCCGACCCGCGCATCGGGCCGTTGTTTGAAGAGATGCACGACGACCTGTTCCGTGCCGACTACTGGCGCAGCCTACAAACCCGCATTAAAAATGGCTATGTTGAAGATGTATACGCTTACCGCAGGCGGCAGCGTTTTAGCATTCGATACGCGATGTAATGCCGGGTGGCGGCAACACCTAACCCGGCCTACGTTCAGGTTTTGTAGGCCCGGTAAGCGCAGCGCCACCGGGCAACTCCGGAACCGGTGCCGATAAAAAGCCGGGTGGCGGCTACGCCTTACCCGGCCTACTCATCTTTTCCAGGCCCGTGCAAGCGAAGCGCCGCCGGGCAAAACATCTTAACGAATCCCACCATACGCCAGCGTCACTTCCTTCGCCGCTTTGATCACCAGCGCACCCAGCTCGGTCACACGGTCATCAGTGATGCGGGAAATAGGTCCGGAAATGGAGATCGCCGCGAACGGTTCGCGATGCTCATCAAAAATGCAGGCCGCAATGCAGCGCAGTCCCAGGGCGTGTTCTTCATCATCAAACGAATAGCCGCGCTTGCGTGTCTGCGCTAAATCTTCCTTCAGATGCAGGGGCGAAACCAGCGTCGCGTGGGTATATGCGTGCAGCCCTTTGCGATGCAGCAGGCCAGTGACTTGCTCCTCGCTGAGCTGCGACAGAAACGCCTTTCCCGCGCCGGAGGCATGCATTGGCAGCTTGCCACCAATCGGCGCAGACATGCGCATTAGCTGTGTACACTGCACCTGGTCAATGATAATCGCCTGATGGTCGCTCTGGTCGAGCACCGCCATATTGACCGTCTCGCCAGAATCTTCCATCAGTTTGCGCAGGATAGGGTGAACAATCGCGAGCAGATTTCGGCTTTGCAAAAAGCTGCTTCCAACGATAAAAGCATGTGCGCCAACCGACCAGTGGCCCAGGTCGCCCACCTGGCGGACAAAACCGAGCTGCTGCATGGTGCTCAACAGGCGATGCGTCGTGGAGTTCGGCAAACCAGCCTGCTGCGCCAGCTCGGTCAGAGCTACGCTGCTGTGGGATTCCGCAATCCATTCCAGCAGCTTTAATCCGCGCGTCAGCGACTGAACTTGTCCGCCTGGCGGCGCGGTGGTGGCAGCAGGTTTTCTGCCGCGTTTTGCGGGAACGGTGGCGACCATGACGGATTCCTTTTTCTGTATCGTGGAAATCATTTTCGTTTTATTTGGTGAATTTGCAACCGTTATCCTGACTGATCGGAGGAGTGATAGTGAACATGTCTCATGTTAACGCTGCGTGACTTCTCCCCCCTGCGAGATTATGCCAGTATGGACCGCAGCCTTTTGGCCTTGTTGAGTGTTGTCGGGAGCGAGTGTGAGCAGCAAAGTAGATCAACTGCGTGCGCAGTTAAATGAACGAATTCTAGTGCTGGACGGCGGCATGGGCACCATGATCCAGAGCTATCGTCTCAGTGAGGACGATTTCCGCGGCGAGCGTTTCGCCGACTGGCCCTGCGACCTGAAAGGCAACAATGACCTGCTGGTGCTGAGTAAACCGGATGTCATCGCGGCGATTCATAACGCCTATTTCGAGGCGGGCGCGGACATCGTTGAAACCAACACCTTCAACTCGACCACCATCGCTATGGCGGATTACCAGATGGAATCCCTGTCGGCGGAAATCAACTTCGAGGCCGCCCGACTAGCGCGTGCTTGCGCCGATGCATGGACTGCCCGCACACCGGAAAAACCGCGCTACGTCGCCGGGGTGCTTGGCCCGACTAACCGTACCGCCTCAATTTCACCTGACGTCAACGACCCGGCCTACCGCAACGTCACCTTTGACCAGCTGGTTGCCGCCTATCGTGAATCGACCAAAGCGCTGGTGGAAGGCGGTTCCGATCTGATCATGATTGAAACAGTTTTCGATACCCTTAACGCTAAAGCCGCGATCTTTGCGGTGAAAGAAGAGATGGAAGCGCTGGGCGTCGATTTGCCGATCATGATCTCCGGCACCATCACTGACGCCTCCGGGCGTACCCTTTCGGGGCAGACGACGGAAGCGTTTTACAACTCCCTGCGCCACGCCGATGCGCTCACCTTCGGCCTGAACTGTGCGCTCGGCCCGGACGAACTGCGCCAGTATGTACAGGAACTTTCCCGCATCGCTGAGTGCTATGTGACCGCGCACCCGAACGCCGGATTGCCAAACGCCTTTGGCGAATACGATCTTGATGCGACGACTATGGCCGCGCAGATCCGCGAGTGGGCCGAGTCGGGCTTTCTGAACATCGTCGGGGGCTGCTGTGGCACCACGCCGGAACACATCGCTGCCATGAGCAACGCAGTGGCAGGTTTACCGCCGCGCCAGTTGCCCAAGCTTCCCGTTGCCTGTCGTCTGGCCGGTCTTGAGCCGCTCACGATTGCCGATGACAGCCTGTTTGTGAACGTCGGTGAACGTACTAACGTCACCGGTTCCGCGAAGTTCAAGCGTCTGATCAAAGAAGAGAAATACAGCGAAGCGCTGGACGTCGCCCGCCAGCAGGTGGAAAGCGGCGCGCAGATCATCGACATCAATATGGATGAAGGGATGCTCGACGCCGAAGCGGCGATGGTGCGATTCCTGAACCTGATTGCCGGTGAGCCGGACATCGCCCGCGTGCCGATCATGATTGACTCCTCCAAATGGGAGGTCATCGAAAAAGGGCTGAAGTGCATTCAGGGCAAGGGCATCGTCAACTCGATCTCAATGAAAGAGGGCGTCGAGCCGTTCATCCACCACGCCAAACTGGTGCGTCGCTACGGTGCCGCTGTGGTGGTGATGGCGTTTGATGAAGTTGGCCAGGCCGACACCCGCGAACGCAAGATTGAAATTTGCCGTCGGGCGTACAAGATCCTCACCGAAGAGGTCGGTTTCCCGCCAGAAGACATCATTTTCGACCCCAATATCTTCGCCGTCGCGACCGGTATTGAAGAGCACAACAACTACGCGCAGGACTTTATCGGCGCGTGCGAAGACATCAAACGCGAGTTGCCGCACGCCCTGATTTCCGGCGGCGTCTCCAACGTGTCGTTCTCGTTCCGTGGCAACGACCCGGTGCGTGAAGCGATCCACGCCGTATTCCTGTACTACGCCATTCGCAACGGCATGGACATGGGGATCGTCAACGCCGGACAGCTGGCGATTTACGACGACCTGCCCGCCGAACTGCGTGACGCGGTGGAAGATGTGATCCTCAACCGCCGCGACGACTCCACCGAGCGGATGCTGGATCTGGCGGAGAAATATCGCGGCAGTAAAAGCGATGAAAGCGTGAAAGTTCAGCAGGCTGAGTGGCGCGCCTGGGACGTGAAAAAGCGTCTGGAATATTCGCTGGTCAAAGGCATTACCGAGTTTATCGAGCTGGATACGGAAGAGGCGCGTCAGCTCTCCACACGCCCGATTGAGGTGATCGAAGGCCCGCTGATGGACGGTATGAACGTGGTCGGCGACCTTTTCGGCGAGGGCAAAATGTTCCTGCCGCAGGTGGTGAAATCCGCGCGCGTGATGAAGCAGGCGGTGGCCTATCTTGAACCGTACATTGAGGCCAGCAAAGAGAAAGGTTCCACCAACGGCAAGATGGTGATCGCGACCGTCAAAGGCGACGTGCACGACATCGGCAAAAATATCGTCGGCGTAGTGCTGCAGTGTAATAACTACGAAATCATCGATTTGGGCGTGATGGTTCCGGCGGACAAAATCCTCAAAACCGCGCGCGAAGTGAACGCGGATTTGATTGGTCTTTCCGGGCTGATCACCCCGTCGCTGGACGAAATGGTCAACGTGGCGAAAGAGATGGAGCGCCAGGGTTTTACCATTCCGCTGCTGATTGGCGGCGCGACCACTTCAAAAGCGCACACGGCGGTGAAAATCGAGCAGAACTACAGCGGGCCGACGGTCTACGTGCAGAACGCTTCGCGTACCGTGGGCGTGGTGTCAGCTCTGCTTTCTGCGACGCAGCGCGACGATTTTGTCGCCCGAACCCGCAAAGAGTACGACACCGTTCGTATCCAGCACGCCCGCAAAAAACCGCGCACCCCGCCGGTAACGTTGGCTGCGGCACGCGAAAACGATCTGGCGTTCGACTGGTCAAGCTACACGCCACCGGTGGCGCACCGTCTGGGCGTGCAGGAAGTCACCGCCAGTATTGAAACGCTGCGCAATTACATCGACTGGACGCCGTTCTTCATGACCTGGTCGCTGGCCGGAAAATACCCGCGCATTCTGGAAGATGAGGTGGTCGGTGAAGAGGCGCAGCGCCTGTTTAAAGACGCCAACGATTTGCTCGACCAGTTAAGTGCTGAAAAGAGCCTCAATCCACGCGGCGTTGTGGGCCTGTTCCCGGCGAACCGTATCGGGGATGACATCGAAATTTATCGCGATGAAACCCGCACCAACGTGCTGGCGGTGAGCCGTCATTTGCGTCAGCAAACCGAGAAAGTCGGTTTTGCTAACTACTGTCTGGCCGATTTCGTGGCGCCAAAACTCAGTGGCAAAGCGGACTACATCGGCGCGTTTGCTGTCACCGGTGGGCTGGAGGAGGACGCGCTCGCTGACGCGTACGAGGCGCAGCACGATGATTACAACAAAATCATGCTGAAAGCCCTCGCCGATCGCCTGGCAGAAGCGTTCGCGGAATACCTGCATGAGCGGGTGCGTAAAGTGCACTGGGGTTATGCTGCGAATGAAAATCTCAGCAACGAAGAGCTGATCCGTGAAAACTACCAGGGCATTCGCCCGGCACCGGGTTATCCGGCGTGCCCGGAACACACGGAAAAGGGCACCATCTGGCAACTTCTGGATGTCGAAACTCACACCGGTATGAAACTGACCGAATCCTACGCCATGTGGCCGGGAGCGTCCGTTTCAGGCTGGTATTTCAGCCATCCTGACAGCAAATACTACGCGGTGGCGCAAATCCAGCGCGATCAGGTGGAAGACTATGCGCTGCGTAAGGGGATGAGCGTCTCCGAAGTGGAACGCTGGTTGGCCCCAAATCTGGGCTACGACGCCGACTAATTTCACTTTTCCTTACAACAAACAGGGCGCTCATCGGGCGCCCTGTCTCTTTCTGTCGCAATAACTCTTATACTTAAAAAACTCAGCCCGGTGGCGCTTCGCTTACCGGGCCTACAAAAGACCGTAGGCCGGGCAAACGCAGTACCGCCCGGCAAAGAAGCCAAAGGATAACCGACAACAATAAGGAGAACCCACTTCCGTGCTGACACTGTTACACCTGCTATCGGCCGTCGCTCTGCTGGTCTGGGGCACGCACATTGTCCGTACCGGCGTGATGCGCGTATTTGGCGCACGCTTACGCACCGTCCTCAGCCGCAGCGTTGAGAAAAAACCGCTCGCCTTCTGTGCGGGCATCGGCGTCACCGCCCTTGTGCAAAGCAGTAACGCCACCACCATGCTCGTCACCTCGTTTGTGGCGCAGGATCTGGTGGCGCTCACTCCGGCGTTAGTTATCGTGCTGGGCGCAGACGTCGGGACCGCGCTAATGGCGCGAATCCTGACCTTCGATCTCTCCTGGCTATCGCCGCTGCTGATTTTCATCGGCGTGATCTTCTTCCTCGGACGCAAACAGACGCGTGAAGGGCAGTTGGGCCGCGTGGGAATTGGCCTCGGGCTGATCCTGCTGGCGCTGGAACTTATCGTTCAGGCGGTCACGCCGATCACCCAGGCCAACGGCGTGCAGGTGATTTTCGCCTCGCTGACGGGCGACATTATGCTCGATGCGCTGATTGGCGCGGTGTTCGCCATCATCAGTTACTCCAGCCTCGCGGCAGTGCTGCTCACCGCGACGCTGACCACCGCCGGGGCGATCTCCTTCCCGGTCGCGCTGTGCCTGGTGATCGGCGCGAACCTTGGCTCTGGTCTGCTGGCGATGCTCAACAATAGCGGCGCAAATGCCGCTGCCCGCCGCGTGGCGCTTGGGAGTTTGCTGTTCAAGCTGGTGGGCAGCCTGGTAATCCTGCCGTTTGTCCATCCTCTGGCGAACCTGATGGATAACCTGCCGCTACCGAAAGCCGAGCTGGTGATCTACTTCCATGTCTTCTACAACCTGGTGCGCTGTCTGGCGATGGTGCCGTTCGCCGGGCCGATGGCGCGATTCTGTAAGCGTATGATTCGTGATGAACCCGAGCTGGACGCCCGTCTGAAACCGAAGCATCTCGACACCTCGGCGCTGGATACCCCGGCGCTGGCACTGGCCAATGCCGCCCGTGAAACCCTGCGCATGGGCGATGCGATGGAGACCATGCTGGATGGCCTGAAAAAAGTCATGCACGGTGAACCGCGCGAAGAGAAAGAGCTGCGCAAGCTGGCTGACGACATCAACGTGCTTTACACCGCCATCAAACTCTATCTGGCCCGGATGCCGCAGGATGAACTGGCAGAAGAGGAGTCCCGCCGTTGGGCGGAGATTATCGAGATGTCGTTCAACCTTGAGCAGGCATCGGATATTGTCGAACGCATGGGCAGCGAAATCGCCGATAAATCACTGGCTGCCCGTCGGGCGTTCTCCCTGGAAGGCGTCGTGGAGCTGGACACGCTGCAGGATCAGCTGCTCAGCAACCTGCAGCTGGCAATGTCGGTCTTCTTCTCTGGTGATGTGCCAAGCGCTCGCCGTTTGCGCCGCAACAAGCATCGCTTCCGCATCCTCAACCGTCGTTACTCCCACGCGCACGTTGATCGCCTGCATCAGCAGAACGTGCAAAGTATCGAAACCAGCTCCCTTCACCTGGGTCTGCTTGGCGATATGAAACGTCTCAACTCATTGTTCTGCTCAGTAGCGTACAGCGTCATGGAGCAGCCGGACGAAGATGACGAGAGGGATGAGTATTAGTTTTTTGCGCTTCTGAGCGTTAATCCGAGACCCAGCGCTTTCATGACCGCCAACGTGGTTTTGAGCGTTGGGTTTCCTTTTTCACTAAAAGAGCGGTAGAGCTGTTCCCGGGATAAACCCGTCTGTTCGGCGATTTGGCCCATACCTTTTGCCCGGGCAATAACGCCTAGAGCTTTTGCAATATAGGCAGCATCACCCGTTTCAAGTGCATCGGCCATAAACACAGCCACTTCATCATCATCGACCAGTGCATCGGCGGGATCGTAAGACGTCAATTTATTCATGGTCTATCAACTCCTTGAGGTCGAGTGTTTTGGCGAGCGTCTTCGCCAGATAGATATCTTGAGCCTGGCTGCTTTTGTCACCACCGCTTAGCAGGATGAGAAGAACATTCCCATGCTGTTTGAAATAGATTCGAAAGCCCGGGCCATAATGAACCCGCAACTCACAGATGCCTTCGCCGACAGATTTCACATCGCCTGGCAAGCCATTCGCTAATCGAAACAGCCGGGTCGCTATCAGCGTCTTCGCTCGTTTATCTTTTAGGTTCCGCTCCCATCGTTGGAAACTCTCAGTCTGGATAATTTCCTTCATACTACTCCATGTTGTTTTTAAACTACATTCAGAACGAACTATTGGCGAGAAAAATAGAAGAAAATTGCCATGTGATAAATGAGCAGAACGCAGATTCTGAAGCCGCCTCGCAAGCTGTAATAGCGAAAGTCAGTTTTTACTGGCTAATCTTTTTACCAGCCCAAACCTAAGGTATATTTCGCCCATTAAGGAGAAATTATGCTGCCCACCCAATCAACCCGATTAAACAAATACATTAGCGAGAGCGGAATTTGCTCGCGTCGTGAGGCTGACCGTTACATCGAGCAAGGCAACGTCTTCCTCAATGGCAAGCGCGCCACCATTGGCGATCAGGTTGTGCCCGGCGACGTGGTGAAAGTGAATGGCCAGCTCATTGAGCCAAGAGACGAAGAAGATCTGGTGTTTATCGCGTTGAACAAGCCGGTCGGCATTGTCAGCACCACGGAAGATGGCGAGCGGGATAACATCGTCAATTTCGTCAACCACAGCAGTCGTATCTTCCCGATTGGGCGTCTGGACAAAGACTCGCAGGGGTTAATTTTCCTCACCAACCACGGCGATCTGGTGAACAAAATCCTGCGTGCCGGTAACGATCATGAGAAAGAGTATCTAGTGACGGTCAACAAGCCTGTCACGGATGATTTTATTCGCGGTATGGGCGCGGGCGTGCCGATTTTGGGCACCGTCACCAAGAAGTGCAAAGTTAAAAAAGAGGCGCCGTTCACCTTCCGCATTACCCTGGTGCAGGGCTTAAACCGTCAAATCCGCCGTATGTGCGAGCATTTTGGTTTTGAGGTCACGAAGCTTGAGCGTACGCGCATCATGAACGTCAGCGTTTCCGGTATCCCGCAGGGAGAATGGCGCGATCTGACCGGGGATGAGCTGATTGAGCTGTTTAAGCTGATTGAAGGGTCGTCTTCCGAGGCTAAGCCGAAAGCCAAAGCGAAACCGAAAACCCAGGGGATAAAACGGCCTGTGGTCAGCGCGCCGAAATCCACAGAAAAAGAGCGCAACAAACCTGCCGGGAAACGCTTCGTACAGCCAGGCCGTAAAAAGAAAGGGCGCTAAATTAGCGCCTTCCACGGGGTGAAGTATTGGCAGTCCACGAGAACGTGGATTCCTTATCTGGCTTATAAGCCTGCGCTTTTTTGAGTTTGCGGGCTTTCTTCGCTTCGACTTCACGCTCGGCCATCAGCTTGTCGATGTACTCTTTTTTCACCTGATTGGTTTCAGCGTTTGTCAGAGTACGACCATGTGCAATCCGTGCGCGATCGAGCAGGGTTTTCAGCTCGCGCTGCTCGCCTTCCGTCATGTCTTTCTGGGTCAATCTCGGTGTGGACATACCTGAAGCCTCTTGAGAGTAGAGGCTTCAGTGTAAAGCAAGCCGGGGTTTGCGCGAAGAGAATTAGTTTTCTTTGATCACTTCTTTTTTCGGCTGCGCTTCAATCGGTTTTCCTGACCAGTAACCCGCCAGCAGCGAGCCGGACAGGTTATGCCATACCGAGAACAGTGCGCCAGGCAGCGCCGCGAGAGGGGAGAAGTAGATCTTACCGAGCGCTGCCGCAAGGCCTGAGTTCTGCATCCCCACTTCAATCGCCAGCGTACGGCAGGTCGATTCATCAAAGCCAAACAGCTTCCCGCCCCAGTAGCCGCCCAGCAGACCGATAGTGTTATGCAGAATCACCGCGATGATCACCACAAAACCAACGGACGCAATATGCGAGGCAGAACCGGCTACCACGGCGCTGATGATCGCCAGAATGCAGACCATCGAAAAAGCAGGCAAATAGGGTTCCACAGCCTTCACGACGCGCGGGAACAGGTGATGGATAACCAGACCAAGCGCAATGGGAATCACCACGATTTGCAGGATCGACAGCAGCATCCCCATCACGTCCACCTGAATATGCGCATCCACGTACAGACGCGTCAGCAGCGGCGTGGCAATCACCCCCACCAGCGTTGAGACCGACGAGATGGTGACTGACAGCGCCACGTCGCCCTTAGCCAGGTAGATCATCACATTCGACGCCGTCCCGCTGGCAACGCTGCCTACCAGCACCATACCGGCAGATAAATCCGGCGGCATCTTGAAGGCCATTGCCAGCAGCCAGGCGGCGAGGGGCATCACCAGATAGTGCAGGAAAATCCCCGCCGCGACCGGCGCCGGGCGCGACAGCACGCGTTTAAAATCGTCGATTTTCAGATGCACGCCCATGCCTAACATGATCAGCATCAGCAGCGTCGTGACCCACGGGCCAACTGGGGTAAAAGTCGAGGGCGTGTAATAAGCGAGAACAGAGAGCAGCAGCGCCCAGAGCGGGAACAGCCGCGTGATTGCGGATAACATAGTGAATTCCTTGCGATATTGTCGTTGTGCTATTTAGTTATAAAAAAGCCGGGTTCGAGCCCGGCTATAGGTATTGTTTATCGTGCTAAGGAATTTTATTCAAACAAATTATGGTGAAGTTTCTGCACGACCTGCTCGGCTTCGTGGCCCGGGACCAGGAAGCACAGGTTGTAGCTGGACGCGCCGTAGCAAATCATGCGGATATTGAACGGGTCCAGCACGCCAAAGACCTCTTTGCCCACGCCGCAGGCGCGTGATAGCTGGTTGCCGATAATCGCCACCAGGGCCAGATTCTCTTCAACTTCCACGCGGCACAGAGCGGAAAGTTCCATCAGCAGGGATTGCGTCAGCAGGGTATCGCCCGTCGACGTAGAGCCAGTGGTGTCCAGCGTCAGCGCAATGCTTACCTCTGAGGTGGTGATCAAATCCACGGAGATATTATGGCGCGCCAGAATCCCGAACACTTCCGCCAGGAAACCGCGGGAGTGCAGCATATTCAGGCTGTGCAGCGTAACCAGCGTCTGCTTGCGACGCAGCGCCAGCGCGCGGAACAGCGGTGGATTTTCGGTGTTTTTACAGACCAGTGTTCCGCCCGCTTTAGGATCTTTGCTCGAGCCGACAAACACCGGAATATCGCTGCGAACCGCAGGCAGTAAAGTGGCTGGATGCAGCACTTTCGCGCCAAATGTCGCCATTTCGGCGGCCTCTTCAAAGGCGATCACATCAATACGTTTTGCGGCAGGCACCACGCGCGGATCGGTGGTATAGATGCCAGGGACATCGGTCCAGATATCCACGCGGGTAGCGTACAGCGCTTCACCCAGCAGCGCAGCCGTGTAGTCACTGCCGCCACGGCCAAGCGTGGTGGTGCGGCCTTTAGCTTCGCTGCCGATAAAGCCCTGAGTAATGACAATTCCTTCGGCCAGGCGCGGCGCCAGCTGTTGTTTCGACAATTCGGAAAGGGTCGCCACGTCCGGTTCTGCGCGGCCAAAGCGGTCGCTGGTGCGCATGACTTTACGCACGTCAAACCACTGCGCCAGCACGTCGCGTTCACGCAGAATTTCAACGAACAGCAGCGTCGACATCAGCTCGCCGTGGCTCACCAGTTCGTCGGTCAGTGCGGTCGAGGTCGCCAGAGAAGCGGCTTCTGCCAGGGTGGTGATATTTTCCAGCAGGCGTTCGACTTCCTCGCGAATCACCTGCGGGTTCTTCATACGCTCGAGGATATCGAACTGAATTTTGCGCAGCGCGTCGAGCTTCACAAAGCGCTCGGTCGCTTCCAGTCCTTCTGACAGGGCCACCAGCAGATTGGTCACGCCAGCCGAGGCAGAAAGCACTACCAGGCGGGTCGTCGGATCGGCCAGCACCACGTCGGCGCTGCGGTTCATGGCGTCGTAATCGGCCACACTGGTACCGCCAAATTTGGCGACAACAAAACTCGTCATAACATCCTCGTGTCAGGGAAAGAATAAAGCGACCTTGGCACAAGAACGAAACGATGACAGGTGCAGGCGCAAATACCGCCCTATAAATAAAATGCGGGGGGAGTCCTGTCAACGCTGGGATTATGCGGATTTTTCATGGGGGGGTACCCCTCAGTAACAGGACTAATAACAAGCCATTATTTTATCCCTCGTTTTACGGCGATCCGAAGGACATTCCACCGCGATGGGGCTGGCTGTAGCGGCTATACTTTTGGGACTTTTCACGCCCGTTTGATGCAGACCAGGGCAATGGCATAAAAACCATCACAATTTCTGTTTACAGGCGCTACAATCGACGGCAGTCACAATTCTCAAATCACAAGAGTATTGCTAATGAAAAACATCAATCCAACGCAGACCACTGCCTGGCAGGCACTACAAAAACACTTCGACGAAATGAAAGACGTCACCATCGCGGACCTGTTCGCGAAAGACGGCGACCGTTTCAGCAAATTCTCCGCCACCTTCGACGATCAGATGCTGGTGGACTTCTCCAAAAACCGCATCACCGAAGAGACGCTGGCAAAACTGCAGGATTTGGCGAAAGAGACCGATCTGGCAGGTGCCATCAAGTCCATGTTCTCCGGAGAGAAGATCAACCGCACCGAAGACCGCGCTGTGCTGCATGTCGCGCTGCGTAACCGTAGCAATACTCCGATTATCGTCGACGGCAAAGATGTGATGCCGGAAGTGAACGCCGTGCTCGAGAAGATGAAAACCTTCTCCGAAGCCATTATCTCCGGTAGCTGGAAAGGCTACACTGGCAAAGCTATCACCGACGTTGTGAACATCGGTATCGGCGGTTCTGACCTCGGCCCGTTCATGGTGACCGAAGCGCTGCGTCCTTACAAAAACCATCTGAACATGCACTTCGTTTCTAACGTCGATGGCACCCACATCGCCGAAGTGCTGAAAAAAGTGAACCCGGAAACGACCCTGTTCCTCGTCGCGTCTAAAACCTTCACCACGCAAGAAACCATGACCAACGCCCACAGCGCGCGCGACTGGTTCCTGGCAACGGCGGGCGATAACAAACACGTCGCCAAACACTTCGCGGCGCTCTCCACCAACGGTAAAGCCGTGGGTGAGTTCGGCATCGATACCGAGAACATGTTTGAGTTCTGGGACTGGGTCGGCGGTCGTTACTCACTGTGGTCAGCGATTGGTCTGTCGATCATCCTGTCCGTAGGTTACGACAACTTCGTTGAGCTGCTCTCTGGCGCGCATGCGATGGACAAACACTTCTCCACCACTCCGGCTGAGAAAAACCTGCCGGTGCTGCTGGCGCTGATCGGTATCTGGTACAACAACTTCTTCGGCGCAGAAACCGAAGCGATCCTGCCGTACGACCAGTACATGCACCGCTTCGCAGCGTACTTCCAGCAGGGCAACATGGAATCCAATGGCAAATACGTTGACCGTAACGGCAACGCCGTGGATTACCAGACCGGCCCAATCATCTGGGGCGAGCCGGGAACCAACGGTCAGCACGCGTTCTATCAGCTGATTCACCAGGGCACCAAAATGGTCCCATGTGATTTCATCGCGCCAGCGCAGACCCACAACGCGCTGTCCGACCATCACCAGAAACTGCTGTCTAACTTCTTCGCGCAGACCGAAGCGCTGGCGTTTGGTAAAGCCCGCGACGTGGTTGAGCAGGAATATCGTGACCAGGGTAAAGATCCGGCCACGCTGGACCACGTGGTGCCGTTCAAAGTCTTCGAAGGCAACCGCCCAACCAACTCCATCCTGCTGCGCGAAATCACGCCGTTCAGCCTGGGTGCGTTGATTGCCCTGTATGAGCACAAAATTTTCACTCAGGGCGCGATCCTGAATATCTTCACCTTCGATCAGTGGGGCGTTGAGCTGGGCAAACAGCTGGCGAACCGCATTCTGCCAGAGCTGGGTGACGATAAAGATATTAACAGCCATGACAGTTCAACGAATGGCCTGATTAATCGCTATAAATCCTGGCGTGGATAATTAATATTCCCTGAACAATGCCGGCGAAATGCCGGCATTTTTTTATCGGATAATTCCGGTTGTCCGTTACCTGGCGCAAATTTCTATTCTGAGTTTAATCCGAAAAGGCCGATTACCCGGTTAATGACTAAGGGTTATTTTAGGAAAATACGGAGACTTGCTGATATTTTATTATATTATAAATCATTGAATTTATAAGTTTTGATTAATGTTTTTTATCCGCTGACATTTCGTTTCATCCATTTATCCTAAAACCGTCTCGCTATTTCCCCATACGGCAATCCGCCTGCTTTAGTTGTGTATACTCGAATCCGCCTGAATTTCTTTTTGGGCAAATCTCCATTCATTCATTGAAGGGAAATTGTTATGAAAAAAGTACTGTATGGCATTTTTGCCATATCTGCGCTTGCGGCGACGTCTGTCTATGCGGCTCCGGTTCAGGTCGGAGAAGCAGCAGGCTCGGCAGCGACGTCTGCGTCAGCGGGAAGTTCTACCGCGACCGCGACCAGCACCGTAGGCTCGGCCGTGGGTGTCGCTCTGGCGGCAACCGGTGGCGGTGATGGCTCCAATACCGGAACCACGACCACCACGACAACAAGCACTCAGTAATCACGGGTGTATTACCTTAACCACACTTCGGTGTGGTTATTTCACCCCCTTCGGAGAAGAGTCGTGAAGCGACCTGCAATCATTCTGATTTGCCTGCTGTTGCAGGCGTGCTCAGCCACCACCAAAGGGCTGGGAAACTCACTGTGGGACAGCGTATTCGGCACGCCCGGCGTGCATCTTACGGATGACGATATCCAGAATATGCCCTACGCCAGCCAGTACATGCAGTTAAACGATGGGCCGCAGCTGTTTGTGGTGCTCGCTTTCACCGAAAACGGGCAGCAGAAATGGGTGACGCAGGATCAGGCCACCATCGTGACGCAGCACGGGCGCATCGTGAAAACCCTGCTCGGCGGCGACAACCTACTTGAAGTGAACAACCTCGCTGCAGACCCGCTGATCAAACCGAATCAAATCGTCGACGGCACAAGCTGGACGCGCACGATGGGTTGGACGGAACACAAGCAGGTGCGCTACGCCACGGCGCGGTCCGTTTTCCGCTGGGATGGCACCGACATTGTCACCGTCGGCAGCGACGAAACGCAGGTGCGTATCCTCGACGAAGAAGTCACAACCGACCAGATGAGCTGGCATAACCGCTTCTGGGTCGATGACGAAGGGCAGATTCGTCAGTCCCTGCAATACCTTGGCGCGAACTTCTTCCCGGTGAAAGCCACCCTGATCAAGGCGGCGAAATCATGAAAATCATCATTTCTGCTGCGCTGTTCCTGACGCTTGTCACGCCGATGGCCTGGTCAGCGGGGACCGTGAAGGTCTACACATCTGAGAGCAAGGAACCAAAAACCTTATCCAACGCCGAACACTTGATCGATCTGGTCGGGCAACCCCGACTGGCAAACAGCTGGTGGCCGGGGGCGGTGATTAGCGAGCGCCAGGCCAGCGTCGTGGCCGAACAGAAACACAAGGCGCTGCTGGCCCGGTTGACGGGGCTGGCAGGGCAAGAAACCGGCGACACGGCGGCGGCTATCAACGCCTTGCGCCAACAGCTTCAGGCGATAGACGTCACGGGCCGCCAGCTGGTGAATCTCGATCCGGATAAAGTGCGCGTGGTTGAGAACGGTAATCCGACCCTGGAAGGGGAATACAGCCTGTGGATCGCGCCGCAGCCGACCACCGTCACGGTGATGGGCCTCGTCAGCAATCCTGGCGAAAAGCCGTTTACGCCGGGGCGTGATTTGGCGAGTTATCTTGATGACCAAAGCCTGCTGGCGGGCGCTGAACGCAGCTATGCGTGGGTCGTCTATCCCGATGGTCGCACGCAAAAGGCTCCGGTGGCGTACTGGAATAAACGCCATATTGAGCCGATGCCGGGCAGCGTGATTTTTGTCGGCTTTGCCGATCATTTCTGGACGAAGGCATATGACGGGCTGAACACCGACATCCTTCATTCCCTGACGCATCGGATACCGGAATAATGAAAAGAACTTATCTCTACAGCATGCTGGCGCTTTGCGTCAGCGCCGCCTGCCACGCCGAAACTTTTCCTGCACCCGTTGGGCCGTCGCAATCAGATTTCGGCGGCGTCGGGCTGATGCAAACTCCCACTGCACGCATGGCGCGCGAGGGGGAAATCAGCCTCAACTACCGCGATAACGATCAGTATCGCTACTATTCTGCGTCGGTGCAGCTATTCCCGTGGCTCGAAACCACCCTGCGCTACACCGATGTGCGCACCAAACAGTACAGCAGCGTCGAGGCGTTTTCAGGTAATCAGACTTACAAAGACAAAGCTTTCGACGTCAAACTGCGCCTGTGGGAAGAGAGCTACTGGATGCCGCAAGTCTCCGTCGGGGCGCGCGACATCGGCGGTACCGGCTTGTTCGATGCGGAATACATCGTCGCCAACAAAGCCTGGGGACCGTTCGACTTTTCTCTCGGCATGGGCTGGGGCTATCTTGGCACCAGCGGCAACGTGAAAAACCCGTTCTGCTCGTACAGCGACAAATATTGCTATCGCGATAACAGCTATCAGAAAGCCGGTTCGGTGAATGGCGACCAGATGTTCCACGGTCCGGCCTCACTGTTTGGCGGCGTGGAATACCAGACGCCGTGGCAGCCGCTGCGCCTGAAGCTGGAATACGAAGGTAATAACTACACCGAAGATTTTGCGGGCAAGATCGAACAGAAGAGCAAGTTTAACGTCGGCGCCATTTACCGCGTCACCGATTGGGCCGACGTTAACCTCAGCTACGAGCGCGGCAACACCTTTATGTTTGGCGTCACGCTGCGCACCAACTTCAACGATATGCGTCCGTCGTATAATGACAATTCACGCCCGGCGTATCGACCGCAGCCGCAGGACGCGATCATTCAACACTCGGTGGTGGCAAATCAGCTGACGTTGCTGAAATACAACGCGGGCCTGGCCGATCCGAAAATCCAGACCAAAGGTGACACGCTTTACGTCACGGGCGAGCAGGTGAAATACCGCGATTCCCATGAAGGGATCGAACGGGCAAACCGGATCGTGATGAACGATCTGCCGGACGGGATCCGCACGATCCGCGTGACGGAGAATCGTCTGAACATGCCGCAGGTCACGACCGAAACGGATGTCGCCAGCCTGAAACGTCATCTTGAAGGTGAACCGCTGGGGCACGAAACGGAGCTGGTGCAAAAACGCATCGAACCGGTGGTGCCGGAAACCACCGAGCAGGGCTGGTATATCGACAAATCACGCTTCGATTTCCATATCGATCCGATCCTTAACCAGTCGGTCGGCGGGCCAGAAAACTTTTACATGTATCAACTGGGCGTGATGGCGACGGCGGATCTGTGGATGACGGATCACCTCCTGACCACCGGCAGCGTGTTTGGCAACATCGCCAATAACTACGACAAATTCAACTACACCAACCCGCCGAGCGACTCGAAGCTGCCGCGTGTGCGTACCCGCGTGCGTGAATATGTGCAGAACGATGTGTACGTGAACAATATGCAGGCCAACTACTTCCAGTACCTCGGCAACGGCTTCTACGGCCAGGTTTACGGCGGTTATCTGGAAACCATGTACGGCGGCGCAGGGGCGGAAGTGCTTTATCGCCCGGTTGATAGCAACTGGGCGTTCGGCCTGGATGCCAACTACGTGAAACAGCGCGACTGGCGCAGCGCGCAGGACATGATGAAGTTCACCGATTACAGCGTGAAAACCGGCCACCTGACCGCTTACTGGACGCCGTCATTTGCCCAGGACGTGCTGGTGAAAGCCAGCGTCGGGCAGTATCTGGCGGGCGATAAAGGCGGTACGCTGGAGGTAGCTAAACGCTTTGACAGCGGCGTGGTGGTGGGCGGTTACGCGACCATTACCAACGTCTCGCCGGACGAGTACGGGGAAGGGGATTTCACCAAAGGGGTGTACGTGTCGATTCCGCTGGATCTGTTCTCGTCAGGCCCGACCCGCAGCCGCGCGGCGATCGGCTGGACGCCGCTGACGCGCGACGGCGGGCAGCAGCTTGGACGTAAATTCCAGCTGTATAATATGACCAGCGATCGGTCGGTTAACTTCCGCTAAGGCTGTTTTTCCGGATGGCGCTGCGCTTATCCGGCCTACAAAACCGGCATGTTCCCCTCACCCCGACCCTCTCCCCAAAGGGGGCGAGGGGGAAAGACCGCATCGTGCGACCTATAGCCTGCACCGAACGGCCCCTTCTCCCTTTGGGAGAGGGGAGATTCCTCTGGTTTGCATAAAACATAAACAAAAAATATAGATCTCCGTCACATTTTTGCGTTATACAGGAACTTCGCTCCAGAGAATGAGGTGCTGTATGACATCCCTGACTCGCCCGCGCGTTGAGTTTATCTCAATGGTTCTCCAGACCGTGCTAAGCCTCGGCCTGCTGAGCCTCGGCCTGATACTGGTCGTCTTTCTCGGCAAAGAGACGGTGCATCTGGCGGATGTGCTGTTCGCCCCTGAACAAACCAGCAAATATGAGCTGGTTGAAGGACTGGTGGTCTACTTTCTCTACTTCGAATTTATCGCCCTGATTGTGAAATACTTTCAATCCGGCTTTCATTTCCCGCTGCGTTACTTTGTCTATATTGGCATCACCGCGATTGTGCGGCTGATCATCGTCGATCATAAGTCTCCTCTCGACGTACTGATCTACTCGGCGGCGATCCTGCTGTTGGTCATTACCCTCTGGCTATGCAACTCTAAACGGCTGAAACGCGAATAAAAAAATGGCGCTCCGGGGAGCGCCAAACAACAGTCACAAGTTAGGGTCAATACATTACGTCAAAGTTGAGGGTTGCAGTGGCATAACACGATGAAACTTAACCTTTCACACCGCCCGCCGTGAGGCCGTTGACCAGCCAGCGCTGAGCCAGCAGGAATACCACGGTGATCGGGATAGCAGAGAGTACAGCGGCTGCAGCAAAGTCGCCCCACAGGTAGTTTTGCGGGTTGAGGTATTGCTGCATACCCACGGCCAGCGTGTAGCTATTCACATCACGCAACAGCAGCGACGCGACCGGCACTTCGGTAATGGCCGCGATGAACGACAGAATAAACACCACCGCCAGAATTGGCACCGACAGCGGCAACAGCACCAGGCGGAAGGCCTGCCACGGCGTTGCCCCATCCAGCGCCGCCGCTTCTTCAAGCGACCCGTCGATGGTTTCGAAATAGCCCTTAATCGTCCAGACGTGAAGCGCGATCCCGCCCATGTAGGCAAAAATCACCCCGCCGTGGGTGTTGAGACCGATAAACGGCACGTACTGGCCGAGACGGTCAAACAACGCGTACAACGCCACAAGCGACAGCACCGCCGGGAACATTTGGAAAATCAGCATGCTTTTCAGCAGCGTGGCTTTGCCAGGGAAGCGCATACGGGCAAAGGCGTAAGCGCAGGTGGTGGAGAGCGCCACAATCCCGATAGCGGTAATTCCGGCCACTTTGATGGAGTTCCACAGCCACAGCAGCACCGGGAACGGCGGCGGCGTCACGCGACCATCGGCGTGCTCGACGCTAAAGCCAAGCGCCAGCTTCCAGTGCTCCCAGGAGATTTGCTCCGGGATCAGGCTGCCGGTCGCAAAGTTACCTTCACGCAGGGAAATCGCGATCACCATCAGCAGCGGGAACATGATGGCGGCGATAAAAATCAGCAGCCCTAAGTGCGTCACCAGGAGGCGCAGTTTCTGAGATTTGGGTTGTACCATAGCCATAATGAGTGCCCTCCTTAGTCAAATTTCATTCGTGTGGCTTTCAGGTTCACAATCGCCAGCGCGCCGACCAGCAGGAAGATCAGGGTGGCAATTGCGGCCGCCAGCCCGAAGTCCTGCCCGCCGCCGCCTTCGAAGGCGATGCGGTAGGTGTAGCTCACTAACAGGTCGGTATAGCCGGCTGGCGTGGTAGTGCCGAGCCGGTCCGGGCTACCGTTGGTCAGCAGCTGAATCAGCACGAAGTTATTAAAGTTAAAGGCAAAGCTAGCGATCATCAGCGGCGTCAGCGGCTTGATCAGCAGCGGGAGCGTAATCTTAAAGAAGTTCTGCATCGGGCCTGCACCGTCCATCGCCGACGCTTCGTACAGATCGTCCGGAATCGCTTTCAGCAGGCCCATGCACAGGATCATCATGTACGGATACCCGAGCCAGGTATTGACGATGATAATCATACTGCGGGCGGTCGTTGGGTCGCTGAACCAGGCCGGTTTGATGCCAAACAGCGCGCCCAGCATCATGTTGATTTCACCGAAGCTCTGGTTGAACAGCCCTTTGAAAATCAGAATCGAGATAAACGACGGCACGGCGTACGGCAGAATCAGCAGCACGCGGTAAATGGCTTTGCCCTTCAGCGATTCCCACTGCACTACGCAGGCCAGAATCATGCCGACTGCCACGGTTAAAATCACCGTCAGCACCGAGAACACCACCGTCCAGACGAAGATCGCGAAGAACGGTTTCTGAATGCCTTCGTCGGTGAAGACGCGAGTAAAGTTGTCCCAGCCGATGGTGACCGTATAGCCTGGGCTGAGTTTGTCATCGCCCCATTTGCCGTCCGCGTTCACGGACTGGTAGAAACCGATCTCGTTGTTTGGACGGTATTTCACGCCGCTCTGATTGTTGGTGAGCGTACCGTCATCGGCTTTGGTATAAAGCGGCTGCGTACCGGAGAACTGGCGCAGGGAGCTCATGGTCACTTTGCTTTCATCCGGCAGAACCGCGGTCAGCTGGGTAAGCGCCTGGCGGTTCTGGGTGATGATGCGCAGATTCGCGCGCTCGCCTTCCGGCAGGGCGCTTGCTTCTTTCAGGGTCAGCTTCTGCTCGCCGCCAAATTTAAAGGCGTCGGAGACATAATTTTTACCGGTCCCTTCGTCCGTCAGGGCCAGTTTCCACTCGTTGCCCGCCGGGTATAAGCCAAAGTTAAAGGTCTTTCCGGCCTGATAAGAACGGTCCATCAATACCTGTTCGGCGCGTTCCTGCGCGAGCTGGTTGGTGCTGCTGTAGTTGGTGAAAGCGATAGCGATGGTACAAATTAGCGGGAACAGGACGAACAGCCCCATCCCGGCCACGCCCGGATAGACATAGCGCCAGGCATAGGCTTTACGATTGGCGAAAATATACAGGCCAACAGAGCTTAAAATCAGCGTCATGATGGCGAACAGGTACTCCCCCTGCACATACATTAAAACAACAAGGTATCCCACCAGTAAGCCCAGCAGACCAATCACTGACCATTTCAGCGTGTCGCTTTGCCACCAGTGTTTCTTTTTAATGATATCCATGGGGAATCTTCCTCAACAGCAATTAAACAACCCTCACCCCAACCCTCTCTCTGAGGGAGAGGGGGCGGTTTCTCCTTCTCCTTTGAGGGAGAAGGCCGGGATGAGGGGGTTACAACACGTCTTACTTAGTAATACGACCTTGCGCGTCTTTCAGCGCCGCATCGACAGTCTGACGACCGCTAGCCGCGTTGATCACCGCTGTACGAGTGGCATACCAGAACGCCGCCATTTGCGGGATGTTTGGCATGATTTCGCCTTTCTGGGCGTTATCCATAGTGGCGGCAATGCGTGGGTCTTTCGCCAGCGTATCCTGGAAGGATTTCAGCGCGACGGCACCCAGCGGTTTGTCCTTGTTCACTTCATCCAGACCCTGATCGGTCAGGAGGTAGTTTTCGAGGAACTCTTTCGCCAGCTCTTTGTTCGGGCTGGCGGCGTTGATGCCTGCGCTCAGCACGCCAACGAACGGTTTAGACGGCTTGCCTTTGAAGGTTGGCAGCAGCGTCACGCCGTAGTTGATTTTGCTCTTATCGATGTTAGACCAAGCCCACGGACCGTTGATGGTCATCGCGGTTTCGCCTTTGTTGAACGCCGCTTCCGCGATGGAGTAATCGGTATCCGCGTTCATGTGTTTGTTCTTGATGAGATCAACCAGGAAGCCCAGGCCGGCTTTCGCGCCCGCGCTGTCCACGCCCACGTCTTTCACGTCGTATTTGCCGTTTTCAAACTTGAAGGCATATCCGCCGTCAGCAGCAATCAGCGGCCAGGTGAAGTACGGTTCTTGCAGGTTGAACATCAGCGCGCTCTTACCTTTCGCCTTCAGCTCTTTATCCAGAGCCGGGATCTCTTCCCAGGATTTCGGCGGGTTCGGTACGAGGTCTTTGTTGTAAATCAGAGACAGGGCTTCAACCGCGACCGGATAAGCGATCAGCTTGCCGTTGTAACGCACCGCGTCCCAGGTGAACGGGAACAGTTTGTCCTGGAATGCTTTATCAGGAGAGACTTCCGCCAGCAGGCCAGATTGTGCGTAGCCACCGAAACGGTCATGCGCCCAGAAGATGATGTCCGGGCCATCGCCCGTTGCCGCAACCTGAGGGAATTTCTCTTCCAGTTTGTCCGGGTGTTCAACGGTGACTTTGATGCCGGTGTCTTTTTCGAATTTCTTACCCACTTCGGCCAGGCCGTTATAGCCTTTATCGCCGTTAATCCAGATAACCAGCTTACCTTCTTCAATTTTGGCGAGAGCCGGTGCGGAAATCATCATTGCTGCCAGGGCGGACAATGCGAAAACGCGTGCGCCAGTCTTGATCTTCATATCTGCCATCCTTTTTGGTGATGTGCTCGTGTATGACTTCGGTGGTTCAACGTCACCCAGTTTCCTTATATGACATCCTCTTTCCATCCTCCTTGGGTCTACGCCCCACCCCCGCGTTGTGTGATCTGCGTTACATAAATTTAAGTTATGAGTCATGGCGCACATAAAAACACGCTGAATATTGCAGCCTGCATCACGAATTTACCCAGACCCCGTCCGGCGCGGTGGCAGAACCGGTTCTCTCATCCTCCCGCCTCCTCCCCCATGAAAAAGGCAGGGGGTGGAGGATTTGCAGAAGTTATCGATACCCCATAGTGAACTTATGTTGAATGTTTCTGTCGGTGACAGGTTGTAACGAGGGAGAAGGGCATGGCGAGCGTACAGCTGCGGAATGTAACGAAAGCCTGGGGCGACGTAGTGGTGTCTAAAGACATCAATCTCGACATCCACGAAGGTGAATTCGTGGTGTTTGTGGGCCCATCAGGCTGCGGTAAGTCAACACTGCTGCGTATGATTGCTGGACTTGAAACTATCACCAGTGGCGATCTGTTTATTGGTGAAACCCGCATGAACGATATCCCGCCCGCCGAACGCGGTGTCGGTATGGTCTTCCAGTCCTATGCGCTCTATCCCCATCTTAATGTTGCTGAAAACATGTCCTTTGGCCTGAAGCTGGCCGGTGCGAAAAAAGAGGTGATCAATCAGCGCGTCACTCAGGTGGCGGAAGTACTGCAGCTGGCACACCTGCTGGAACGTAAACCGAAAGCACTCTCCGGTGGACAGCGTCAGCGCGTGGCGATTGGCCGTACGCTGGTGGCGGAACCGCGCGTGTTCCTGCTCGATGAACCCCTTTCTAACCTGGACGCTGCCCTGCGCGTTCAGATGCGCATTGAAATCTCCCGTCTGCACAAACGCCTTGGCCGCACGATGGTCTACGTCACCCACGATCAGGTCGAAGCGATGACGCTGGCCGACAAAATCGTGGTGCTGGACGCCGGTCGCGTCGCGCAGGTGGGGAAACCGCTGGAGCTGTATCACTACCCGGCAGACCGTTTCGTTGCGGGCTTTATTGGCTCGCCGAAGATGAACTTCCTGCCGGTCAAAGTGACCGCAACGGCTATCGAACAGGTACAGGTGGAACTGCCGAACCGTCAGCAGATTTGGCTGCCAGTGGACAGCGCTAACGTACAGGTCGGGGCAAACATGTCCCTGGGTATTCGCCCTGAACATTTACTACCAAGTCAGATCGCCGATGTGACGCTGGAAGGTGAAGTGCAGGTCGTCGAGCAACTTGGTCACGAAACACAGATTCATATCCAGATCCCCGCCATCCGTCAGAACCTGGTTTACCGCCAGAACGACGTGGTGTTGGTAGAAGAGGGTGCCACATTCGCTATCGGTTTGCCGCCAGAGCGTTGCCATCTGTTCCGAGAGGATGGCACTGCATGTCGTCGGCTGCATAAAGAGCCAGGCGTTTAAGCATTCCAACAAAACTACACAAACCATTCGAGCTGCATCGAAGAGGCAGTCCGAATGGTGAAGTGTAATAAGAAAAGCAATGATCTCAGGAGATAGAATAATGATTACTCTGCGCAAACTTCCACTGGCAATCGCCGTGACTGCAGGCATTTTGTCTGCTCACGCGGGTGCCGTCGACTTTAAAGGTTACGCCCGTTCGGGTATCGGCTGGACCGGTAGCGGCGGCGCGCAACAGTGCTTCCAGGCAACGGGTGCACAAAGTAAATATCGTCTTGGTAACGAATGTGAAACTTACGCTGAGCTGAAACTGGGCCAGGAAGTGTGGAAAGAAGGCGATAAGAGCTTCTACTTCGACACCAACGTCGCGTACTCCGTTGCACAGCAGAACGACTGGGAAGCCACTGACCCAGCCTTCCGTGAAGCCAACGTGCAGGGTAAAAACCTGATTGAATGGCTGCCAGGTTCCACCATGTGGGCCGGTAAGCGCTTCTATCAGCGTCATGACGTTCACATGATCGACTTCTACTACTGGGATATCTCCGGCCCGGGTGCAGGTCTGGAAAACGTGGATCTCGGCTTTGGTAAACTCTCCATGGCGGTGACCCGTTCGACTGAAGCGGGCGGTTCTTCTACCTTCGCCAGCAACAACGTTCGTGATTACACCACTGCGACTGCGAACGACGTCTTCGACGTGCGTTTAGCGCAGATGGAAATCAACCCAGGCGGCACGCTGGAACTGGGCGTTGATTACGGTCACACCAACGTGAACGACGATTACTACCTGCAGCCAAATGCTTCTAAAGATGGCTGGATGTTCACTGCAGAACACACCCAGAGCATGCTGAAAGGCTTTAACAAATTTGTGGTTCAGTACGCAACTGACTCCATGACCTCTCAGGGTAAAGGCCTGTCTCAGGGCGCGGGCATTGGTCTGGGTAATGACGACACCGATGGCAAACTGTATGCCTACGGCATCAACAACAACGGCCACCTGCTGCGTGTTCTCGACCACGGTGCAATCTCCCTGGGCGACAGCTGGGACCTGATGTACGTCGGTATGTACCAGGACATCGACTGGGATAACGGCAACGGCACCAAATGGTACACCGTGGGTGTGCGCCCAATGTACAAATGGACGCCAATCATGAGTACCTTGCTGGAAGTGGGCTACGACAACGTCAAATCCCAGAACACCGGCGACAAAAACAACCAGTACAAAATTACCCTGGCGCAACAATGGCAGGCGGGCGACAGCATCTGGTCCCGTCCGGCAATCCGCGTCTTCGCAACTTACGCGAAGTGGGATGAGAAATGGGGTTATGACACTTCTGGTAGCCCAATCTCTACCAGCGGTAACTACAACTCCAACTTCGGTATGCAGACTGCTGGCCTGGGTCGCGGCGATACCGACGAGTGGAGCTTCGGTGCCCAGATGGAAATCTGGTGGTAATCCGCAGTTAATCTCACGTAATGGCTAAACAAAGGAGGGGCGCAAGCCCCTCTGATTTAAGCGTTGCGCGCTATTGCCTGGCCACCGCACCGCTCGATATCTGAGGTGATAAAAATGAAAATGAACAAAAGTCTCGTCGCCCTCTGCCTTTCCGCTGGCCTGCTGGCAAGCGTACCGGCAGTCAGTTTTGCCGATGTCAATTTCGTACCGCAGAACACCACGGCGGCTCCCGCCATCCCGGCTTCTGCGCTGCAACAGCTGGTCTGGACCCCTGTCGACCAGTCTAAAACTCAAAGCACCGATCTTTCTGCCAGCGGCCAGCAGCTGAATGTCCCGGGTATTTCCGGCCCGGTCGCGGCCTGGAGCATTCCGGCGAACATTGGTGAGCTGAACCTGACGCTGACCAGTATCGTCGACAAACAAACGAACGTCTTCGCGCCGAACGTGCTGATTCTGGATCAGAACATGACGCCATCGGCGTTCTTCCCGAGCAGCTATTTCACCTATCAGGAACCGGGCGTGATGAGTGCCGACCGTCTTGAAGGGGTGATGCGCCTGACGCCTGCGCTGGGTCAGCAGAAAATTTATGTGCTGGTCTTCACCACGCCACAGGATCTCGCCCAGACCACCACACTGGTTGATCCGGCTAAAGCCTACGCCAAAGGCACGGGCAATGCGGTTCCGGACATTCCAGATCCAAAAGCGCGCCACACCACCGACGGTACGCTGAAACTGAAAGTGAGCACATCTTCAGCGTCCAGCGTGCTGGTCGGCCCACTGTTTGGCTCGTCCGGCCCTGGCCCTGTGACCGTGGGTAACACCGCTGCACCGGCTCCGGTTTATGCAGCCCCTGTCGCCGCTGCACCAGCCGCTGCCGCTCCGGCACCAGCCCCAGCTCCGGCGAAGAAAGCAGAGCCGATGCTGAATGACACCGAAAGTTACTTCAATCGCGCCATCAAAGAGGCAGTTGATCGCGGCGATGTGGATAAAGCGCTGAAGCTGCTTGATGAAGCTGAGCGTTTAGGTTCGACCACTGCCCGTTCCACCTTTATCAGCAGTGTAAAAGGCAAGGGGTGACCGTCTCCCCGCAGTGCTGATTTTGTCTGTAGTTTAGTGCGCCTGAGTGGGCGCACTTTTTTTTGTGCTCTCTGGGCTGTTGCGCCCCTGTTGCGATAATGTTCGCTAAACCTCGTTTGAGCGCCCCCAATCTGCTTTTCTGCGATACAATAGCCAGACGTTATGTAACGGAGAGTCTGGCATGTCACACCCTGCGCTAACGCAACTGCGTGCGCTGCGTTATTTTGAACACATACCCGCGCTTGACCCGGAGCAATTGGACTGGTTGCTGCTGGAAGATTCCATGACGAAACGCTTTGAGCAGCAGGGTAAAAAAGTCACGGTAACGCTGATTCAGGAAGGATTTGTCTCGCCTGATGCAGTGGCCAGTGAGCTGTCGTTGCTGCCGAAAGAAGCGCGCTACTGGCTACGTGAAATTTTACTCTGCGCAGACGGTGAGCCCTGGCTTGCTGGTCGTACCGTGGTCCCTGAATCCACACTGTGTGGCCCGGAACTGGCGCTGCAAGAGCTGGGCACTGTCCCACTGGGACGTTATCTTTTTACGTCGTCAGAGCTGACCCGAGATTTTATTGAAATTGGTCGCGATGCAGACCTGTGGGGACGCCGTTCCCGCCTGCGCTTAAGCGGCAAGCCGCTCATGCTGACAGAACTCTTTTTGCCTGCATCGCCGTTGTACTAAGAGGATTTGAAAATGGAGTGGAGTCTGACGCAGGATAAGCTGCTGGCATTTCACCGCTTGATGCGTACTGATAAACCCATCGGCACCTTTTTGTTGCTGTGGCCGACGCTGTGGGCGCTGTGGGTCGCCACGCCTGGATTACCGCCTTTATGGATACTGGCGGTATTCGTAGCCGGTGTTTGGTTGATGCGCGCGGCGGGTTGCGTGGTCAATGACTATGCCGACCGTAAGTTTGACGGCCATGTCAAACGCACCGCCAATCGCCCAATGCCAAGCGGTCAGGTATCGGAAAAAGAGGCCCGTACCCTGTTTGTGGTGCTGGTATTACTCGCTTTCCTGCTGGTCTTAACGCTTAACACCATGACGATTTTGCTCTCGGTGGCGGCACTGGCGCTGGCGTGGGTTTATCCGTTTATGAAACGCTACACCCATCTGCCGCAGGTGGTGCTGGGCGCGGCTTTTGGCTGGTCGATTCCGATGGCGTTCGCCGCTGTCAGTGAATCTGTACCCTTAAGCTGCTGGCTAATGTTCCTCGCCAACATCCTTTGGGCGGTGGCGTATGACACCCAGTATGCGATGGTCGACCGCGATGACGATTTGAAAATCGGCATCAAATCGACGGCGATTCTGTTTGGCCGCCAGGACAAGCTGATCATCGGGATATTGCAGGTTGCCGTATTAGGTCTGATGGTGCTGATTGGTTATCTGAATGCCCTGAACTGGGAGTTTTACTGGTCGGTGCTGGTGGCGGGAATGTTGTTTGCGTATCAGCAAAAGCTGATTGCGAACCGCGATCGCGATGCCTGTTTCAAAGCGTTTTTGAATAATAACTACGTCGGCCTGGTGCTGTTTTTGGGGCTGGCGATGAGTTACTGGTCTTAATGACGGCGTAAAAAAAGTCGGGTGGCGGCCTCGCCTTACCCGACCTACAATTTTTTATCCCTCTCCCTGTGGGAGAGGGCCGGGGTGAGGGCATCAGACCGCACCCGTATCGTCACTCGTCCTGCGTCGCACTCTCAATCGTCAAACGCACATCGGATGTAATCAACTCCGCCAGCATCTGGTAAACCTTCATCGTCTCTTCAGGTTCCGCATCGCCGGTATCGCTGATATAACCGTCATCACGTAGCGTCAGCACCAGTGAGCTAAACACCGCTTTATCGAAGAATTCTGGCGCGTTAATGCCGTGCAGGACGGATAAACGCTGAGCCAGCGTGCGGCTCTCTTTTTCCAGGGTTCCACGGTTGATGGACGGGTTATTGCTCAACAGCCAGAAGGTGATCGCGTAGCGTTGCAGCGTCTCGCGCGCCCCGGCTGCCAGCAGCTGGAGTGTACGGGAACGGGATGGATTGATATGCAGCTCATCGTCTTTCACCGCAATCAGACCCTGACGCAACAGCTCGGCGGTCAGTTTATCCAGCTCGACGGCCAGCTCCTCGTTGCTCCAGCTGAGGAACAGCTCGGCTTTCAGCATAGGATAGAGCGTCTCAACATGGCGCAGCAGTTCCTGACGGGAAATGCGGCGGTGCTGAGTAATAATCGCCGCCATCAGGGATGGCAGCATCAGCATATGGGCGATGTTGTTGCGATAGTAGGTCATCAGCACCGCCTGCTCGCGCGGCAGAATGATGATGTCGCCGATGGTGTCCTTCTCGACTTCGAACTTGTTCATCTGCAACGCGTGGTCAATCAGCTGACCGGCGGTCGCAGCCGGAACGGTGGAATCCGCCGAGTACGGGACATTACGCATAATATCCAGATAGCAATCAAGCTGTTCGGTCAGCTGTTCGCGCGTCAGTGAACGCTGACGCGACGCCAGCAGCGCCGTGACGCACAGGTTCATGGCGTTAGCCGCACCGGCGTTGTTAATACGCACCATCAGATCGGCGGCGATGTTATTGACCGTCGGCGTCAGCCAGGCTGGGCGAATCGCTTCTATCGGATCGATAGACTCGCGCCACTCTGGAACGTGCTGATTCAGGTAGGTCATCAGCGGCAGCGGTTCGCCGAAGTTCACGTAGCCCTGACCGAGATTGCGCAGCTTGCTCAGGCCTTTCAGCATCTGAGGCAGACTCTCTTTCTCTTTGGTCGCACCACGCAATTCTTTCGCGTAAGTGCCTACTTCCATCACGTGCTCGTAACCGATGTAGATTGGCACCAGCGTAATCGGACGCGTACCGCCGCGCAGCATCGCCTGGATAGTCATCGAGAGGGTGCCGGTTTTCGGGTCAAGCAGACGGCCTGTACGGGAACGACCACCCTCTACGAAATACTCAACGGAATAGCCACGGCTGAACAGCTCGCCCAGATACTCGCGGAATACTGTGGAATAGAGCTTATTGCCCTTGAAGGTACGACGAATAAAGAACGCACCCAGACGGCGGAAAATCGGACCTGCTGGCCAGAAATTCAGGTTAATACCGGCCGCGATGTGTGGCGGCACCAGGCCCTGGTGATACAGGACGTATGACAGCAGCAGATAGTCCATGTGGCTGCGATGGCAGGGCACATAGACAATTTCGTGGCCGTCATGGGCTAGCTGACGTACGCGCTCGGCGTTGTTGACGTTAATCCCCTGATACAGACGGTTCCAGGTAAAGCTCAGGATACGGTCAGAGAGGCGGATCATCTCGTAAGAGAAGTTCGCCGCAATCTCTTCCATCAGGGCGATAGCGTTCTGCTGGGCTTTCTCGTGAGAGATTTTCTTGCTGCGCGCTTCATCTTCGACGGCGCGGGCAATGGCTTTGGAGGCCAGCAGTTTATTGAACAGATCCTGACGGGCAGGCAGACGTGGCCCAACGGCAGCCAGGCGCTGACGCGCGAAATGCATACGTGCGACGCGAGCCAGTTTCTGGGCGATAATTTTATCCGTGCCGTGCTCATCCGCCATGCGGCGCAGAGAGACGGAAGGGGAGAACCGCACAAAGCTGTCGCGCCCCAGCCATGATACGGCAAAGAATTTTTGAATGCCGTTCAGCATACGCAGCGGCGGGTTTTCTTCACCTTTCTGGCGGCCTGGACGACGACCAAACATCACCGACACCGGCACCATCTGGACATCCAGGTTGGGGTTGCTGCGGTGCAGATCGAGATAGTCGTGGAACAGCTTGATGGACTCTTCTTTTGGCGTGTAATAGGTAAACACGCGCGGCCCGCCGTGAATAAACACGTAGCGCGGCAGCAGAGTACCGTCGACCTCAAGCGGTTCGAGCGGATCGGGTAAATCATGCGCCAGACATTGGGCGCGCAGCGTCAGTAAGTCTGCCTTCGAGTTATAAGGCAAAACGTACATAATAGGGCGCGAGGTATCGAGCCCTAATTCCAGCGCAGGTTCCGCCGGGATAGACTTACTTTTTACCAGGACGCTTAATGGTAAATTAAGTATTTTGTAGTAAATTCGTGGCCAGCCGGACATAAACGATGTAAAGCCTCTGGTTAATAATGCAAATGCGGCGCAAGGATAACAGAAAGCGCGCAAAATTTCTGTTGTTACCGGTCATACTTCAGGCTGTATTACTACGTGCGACAACCCTAGTTACTGACGCTAAATCTAAGAAAAGGTTCTTTTAATGGCCAATAATACCACCGGGTTCACCCGAATCATCAAAGCTGCCGGATATTCATGGAAAGGTTTCCGCGCGGCGTGGATCAATGAAGCCGCCTTCCGTCAGGAAGGGGTCGCTGCTGTCATCGCGGTCATCATCGCCTGTTTCCTCGACGTTGATCCTATCACTCGCGTTCTGCTCATTGGTTCGGTTCTTCTGGTGATGATAGTGGAAATTCTCAACAGCGCTATTGAAGCGGTGGTAGATCGTATCGGCTCTGATTTCCATGAGCTCTCGGGCCGCGCGAAAGACATGGGATCTGCCGCTGTGCTGCTGGCGATTATCATAGCGGCCATCACCTGGGTCACGCTTCTTTGGTCACATTTTCGATAAGCCTTCAGGAATGCAATAAGTCTCTGGTTTTTTGTGCAGTTTTTGGTTCCAAATTCACCTTTGACTGTATATACTCACAGCATAACTGTATATACACCCAGGGGGCGGAATGAAAGCGTTAACGGCCAGACAGCAAGAGGTGTTTGATCTTATTCGAGATCACATCAGCCAGACGGGAATGCCACCTACGCGTGCGGAAATCGCGCAGCGTCTGGGCTTCCGTTCTCCAAATGCCGCTGAAGAGCACCTCAAAGCACTGGCCCGTAAAGGCGTCCTTGAGATTGTCTCCGGTGCTTCACGCGGTATTCGCCTGCTGGTAGAGGAAGAAACAGGCCTGCCATTGGTGGGTCGCGTTGCGGCGGGTGAACCTCTGCTGGCTCAGCAACACATTGAAGGCCACTATCAGGTCGATCCGGGGATGTTTAAACCGAGTGCTGACTTCCTGCTGCGTGTTAGCGGGATGTCCATGAAAGATATCGGAATCCTGGACGGCGATCTGCTGGCGGTGCACAAAACGCAGGATGTGCGTAATGGACAAGTTGTTGTCGCGCGCATTGATGACGAAGTCACCGTTAAGCGACTGAAAAAACAGGGCAACACGGTTCAGCTGTTGCCGGAAAACAGCGAGTTCTCCCCAATTGTGGTGGATCTCCGCGAGCAGGCTTTCTCTATTGAAGGTCTGGCTGTGGGTGTCATCCGCAACGGTGAATGGCTGTAATATCTTTCTGACAGGCTGCGGTGCATCCGCAGTCTGACTGTCTCACTTCTTTCCCGGTAATTTCTCATGTCTCTGCTGACTCCCTCAGACAAGGCATTGTGGCGTCTTGCGCTGCCGATGATTTTCTCCAATATCACCGTTCCTTTGCTTGGGCTGGTCGATACGGCGGTGATTGGTCATCTGGATTCCCCTGTTTATCTTGGCGGCGTGGCGATTGGCGCGACGGCGACCAGTTTCCTCTTCATGCTGCTGCTCTTTTTACGCATGAGCACTACAGGTCTAACCGCGCAGGCGTTTGGCGCGAAAGATCCGTTTCGTCTGGCCCGTGCGCTGGTGCAGCCGCTGATTCTTGCGCTGGGCGCGGGGCTGCTGATTGTTTTGCTGCGTACACCGCTTATTGATTTGGCTTTGCACGTCGTTGGCGGTAGTGAAGCTGTGCTCGAACAGGCGAGGCGTTTCCTTGAAATCCGCTGGCTCAGCGCCCCGGCGTCGCTGGCAAACCTTGTTCTGCTCGGCTGGCTACTGGGCGTGCAATATGCGCGTGCGCCAGTGATCCTGCTGGTGGTGGGGAATGTGCTCAATATCATCCTCGACCTCTGGCTGGTGATGGGTCTGCATATGAACGTTCAGGGCGCGGCGCTGGCAACCGTGGTCGCGGAATACGGCACGTTCTTCATCGGTCTATGGATGGTGAAGCGTGTGCTTGCGATGCGGGGAATATCACTCGCGATGCTGAAAACCGCGTGGCGCGGCAGCATCCGCAAACTGCTGGCATTGAATCGCGACATCATGCTGCGTTCGCTGCTATTGCAACTCTGCTTTGGCGCATTAACGGTATTCGGCGCGCGGCTGGGGCCGGAGATTGTTGCGGTCAACGCCGTGCTCATGACACTGCTGACGTTCACTGCCTATGCGCTTGACGGGTTTGCCTATGCCGTGGAAGCCCACTCCGGGCAAGCCTACGGTGCGCGCCAAACGGGGCAGTTGCAGGAGGTGTGGCGTGCGGCCTGCCGCCAGTCGGGCCTGGTGGCGCTGGTTTTTGCGCTTATCTATGCCCTGTTCGGCGGACAAATCGTCGCGCTATTAACCTCTTTGCCTGAGCTGCGCGAGCTGGCGAATCATTACATCCTCTGGCAGGTCGTTCTGCCGGTGGTGGGCGTGTGGTGTTATTTGCTGGATGGTATGTTTATCGGTGCAACGCGAGGGGCAGAAATGCGTAACAGCATGGCGGTCGCGGCGGCTGGGTTTGCCTTAACTCTCTTCACGCTGCCGTGGCTGGGTAATCATGGATTGTGGCTGGCGCTGGCAGTGTTTCTCGCCCTGCGCGGCCTGTCTCTGGCGGTTATCTGGCGGCGTCACTGGCGAAATAACACCTGGTTCGCCTAGTGGCTTCGTTTGACGAAACGGTTAAAGATTCTGAATCTCTCAACGCCTGCCGAATCCTTATCTACAATTATTATCACGTCCAGCAGATACGAACGAAACGGACGATTCAAATTTACGTGATAACCGAACGATGAGGATATGATTATGAATAAAGACGAAATCGGCGGTAACTGGAAACAGTTCAAAGGTAAAGCAAAAGAACAGTGGGGTAAATTGACCGACGATGATGTAACCGTCATTGAAGGTAAACGCGAACAGCTGGTCGGTAAGATTCAGGAACGCTACGGCTACGCGAAAGATCAGGCGGAAAAAGAGGTTGTTGACTGGGAAAAACGCAACGACTACCGCTGGTAACAGAGTTCTACCCGTTGTACACGGAAGTACAATCCCTGAGGGCGGCTTATGGCCGCCCGCTTTGTTTTAGCGCGGTTTTTTCTTAACCATGACCGAGTGATCATGCTGGCATTCACCTTGATGACGGCAAGCTTCCACTTCGACACATGCCGAGCACAACCCGTGTGCTTCAATCACGTTATGGCGCAGGGCAAAGCCCATTTTAGCCGCCAGAGAATGCAGAATATCCTCCACGCCTTCAGCCCCTTCTTCTTTGACCGCGCCACAGCGATCGCAGATAAACATGGCCGAGGTATGCGTCGGTTGATCGAACAGGTGGCACAGCACGTAGCTGTTAGTCGATTCAACCTTATGCACAAACCCTTGTTCCAGCAGGAAATCCAGCGCGCGATAGACGGTCGGAGGTTTCGCCTGCGGCTCGCTTTCGCGCAGCAGATCGAGCAGATCATACGCGCTGATAGCACCGCGTTGCAGGCTCATCAGACGTAACACTTCAAGGCGCTGCGGAGTCAGGCGCACATTGCGTTGAGCACAGAGCTTTTCAGCTTGCGCTAACAGATCTTGCATCGTGGTCTTATCCATATCGCACCTCGAATTATGGAGTCTGGAAAACCCTCACTTTACCATGTTCTACTGAAAACGCCGAGAACCGCCACGGTGTGCTATACCTGACGCATCGCAACATGGGAAAAACACAATGAAAAGACCTGAATGCATCCGACACTGGCGCGACGTCGAAGGCGCTGACGATTCCACTTACCCGGACAGTGACGAGCTTTTTGCCATTGGTGCGCCGCTGGCGCGCAAACTGGGTCTGGGACGTATTGGTATCCATCATGAACGGCTGCCGCCAGGGCGTCGCACCTCTTATCCGCACGCTGAAAGCGACGAAGAAGAGTTTATCTTTGTCATTGAAGGGCATCCGCAGGCGTGGATTAACGGCTATTTATGGAAACTGGAGCCGGGCGACAGCGTCGGTTTTCCGGCCGGAACCGGAGTCTGCCACACCTTTATTAACAATACCGACGAAGAGGTGCGCTTGCTGGTGGTTGGCGAGGCGAACAAAAAACAAAACCGGATTTATTACCCGTTGAATCCAGTTTATGCCGCCACGCGTGAAGACCGCTGGGTCGATCATCCGCCGCAGTTTTTTGGCCCCCACGACGGAAAACCTGGGCGAAAATAATATCCTCTTCTATAAATATTGAGGGCCGTCACAAATTACAACAGGCCGAGCGGAAGATTTAACTTAGGGAAATAGCAGGTCTTTTTGATGTTATTCACAGCAATAGTTCGTCCCTGTTTGAGAGATAACAGACGGGGTTGTTTAATAACAGACTATAAAACGAGCATACTGTGAAAAAACATTTTAAATTTTCGGTGGTTAGCATCGCTGTCTCCTTATTGATGGCAAATCAGGCGGGAGCAGCCAATACCTGGACAGAAGCGCGTAGCGACGCGATGGGTGGAACCGGAGTTGCATCAGGCCATTACGGTAGTGGCGCCTTCATCAACCCGGCGCTGCTGGCAAAGGCCAAACCGGATGACGACATTACCGTTATCTTGCCTTCGGTCGGCGCGCAGATTACCGACAAAGACAATCTGCAGGATCAGATCGACGATATCAGCGATAAAGTCGATCACTACGATAATGTGATCAACAGCCTCACACCGGCGGAGATCATCGCCAATCCCTTAGGATCCGTGAACCAGTTCCAGAGCGCCGCGAAAGATCTCGCTGACGAGCTGGACGATCTGAAAGGCAAAACCGCCCGCGCTACCGCCGGTGCCGGGATTGCGGTCAGCATTCCAAACAACGTACTGGCCGTCGCCTTTGTCGCAAAAGGCAATGCCCACGCGCGCGTGAGTTCCTCCATCGACCAGCAGGATATTGACTACCTGCGCAGCATCCAGAACAGCAAATTGGTCGCGGGCAGCGTCGCGCTGGATGCGGCCCTGAACGGCTCGGATCAAATCACCAAGAACCTCAACTCCACGGCCTCAGGCCGGGCGGCGATTGTCTCTGACTACGGCGTGGCGGTGGCGCGTCAGTTTGATATTGCTGATGTGCCGGTCTCCGTCGGTATCACGCCAAAACTGCAAAAAACCTGGCTCTACAACTACACCACCTCTATTTACACCTACGACAGCAACGACTGGAACAGCAGCCGCTACCGCACGGACGATACCGGTTTCAACGTCGATGCCGGTGTGACCGCCGATTTTGGCGAGAACTGGACGGTGGGCCTGAGCGGGCAGAACCTGATGTCGCGTGATATCGATACCAAGGATATCCGCATCCGCAATGGTCGTACGGGTGAGGTGGTGAGCTACAAAGATACCTACCAGATCCGCCCGCTGGTTACGGCTGGCGTGGCCTGGCATAACGATCTGGTGACGCTCACCGCCGATGGCGATCTGACCGAAACCAAAGGCTTCAAGAGTGAAGAAAACTCCCAGTACGTGGGTGTCGGTGCGGAAGTCACGCCGCTGAGCTGGCTAGCGGTGCGCGCCGGTTATCGCGCGGACGTGAAAGACAATGACAGCAACGTCTTCACCGGCGGTGTCGGCTTTGCGCCGTTCAACGCGGTCCATGTGGATCTGATGGGCCTGTACGGGGAAGACAAAACCTGGGGGGCAGGCGCGCAGCTGAGCGTCACCTTCTAAGGCGACCGGAGGCCATGCGCCTCCGGCTTTTCTTTGTGCTATAGTAGCGCCCCATTTCCACCAGGTGCTTAAAACTTCGCCATGTCGTCAGAATTACAGTCACACTTCCCTGCACACCGTTTTTCCATCGCGCCGATGCTCGACTGGACCGACAGACACTGCCGCTATTTCCTGCGTCAGCTCTCTCGCCACACGCTGCTGTACACCGAAATGGTCACCACCGGAGCGATCATTCACGGGAAGGGCGACTATCTGGCCTATAGCGAAGAAGAGCATCCGGTTGCCTTACAGCTCGGCGGCAGCGACCCGGCTGCGCTGGCGCACTGCGCGAAACTGGCGCAAGAGCGCGGTTATGACGAAATTAACCTTAACGTCGGCTGCCCGTCCGATCGCGTGCAGAACGGGATGTTTGGTGCGTGCCTGATGGGCAACGCCCAGCTGGTGGCGGATTGCATCAAAGCGATGCGCGACGTGGTGTCGATTCCAGTCACGGTCAAAACGCGTATCGGGATTGACGACCAGGACAGCTACGAATTTCTCTGTGATTTCATCAATACCGTAGCCGGGAAAGGCGAGTGCGAGATGTTTATCATCCACGCCCGTAAAGCCTGGTTATCCGGTCTCAGCCCGAAAGAGAACCGTGAAATTCCGCCGCTGGATTACCCGCGCGTGTATCAGCTCAAGCGTGATTTCCCGCATCTGACCATGTCGATTAACGGCGGCATCAAATCCCTCGACGAAGCCAAAGCGCATTTAGACCATATGGATGGCGTGATGGTGGGCCGCGAGGCGTATCAAAATCCAGGTATTCTGGCCACGGTCGATCGTGAAATCTTTGGCATAGACGGTACTGATACCGATCCGGTCGCCGTAGTGCGCGCCATGTATCCGTACATCGAACGCGAGCTGAGCAACGGCACTTATTTGGGCCATGTGACGCGCCATATGCTCGGGTTGTTCCAGGGTATTCCGGGTGCACGTCAGTGGCGTCGCTACCTGAGTGAAAATGCGCATAAAGCCGGGGCGGATATCGAAGTCCTGGAGCAGGCGCTGCGCCTGGTCGCTGACAAGCGATAATTTTCACCAAAAGTTCGTCAAATTCACCACGCCCTGCGAATGTTCGCGGGGCGTTTTGTTTTAGATTCAATAAGTTAAATTTGGCACGTTTCTTGTAATACCCACTGCATATCTGAGGTATTGACGTGGGAGAGAGCCATGCTGGAACTGCTGTTTGTGATTGGATTTTTTGTCATGCTGATGGCGACCGGAATTTCGCTGCTTGGCATTCTGGCTGCACTGGTGGTGGCAACGGTGGTGATGTTTATCGGCGGATTGTTTGCGCTGATGATTAAACTGCTGCCGTGGCTACTGTTAGCGGTCGCCGTTGTGTGGGTTATTCGGATGGTTAAAACACCAAAAGTCCCACAGTATCAGCGCAATAACCGCTTTCGTTACTAAGGTATTGAGGCGTTCGTCACATACCTGCAACTTTTCCGGCAGCAATGCTTAGAACAGAATAGGATTTACTTATCGAATCTGTCACTATTGCCGCCGTTAAAGAATTCATCGAGCTGTACCCTACATACAGCCGAACTAAAAAAAGAATGGGCTTCCTGTTAAAAGGAAGCCCTAATTCTTTTATGGGATCAGCAAACTCGATCCCTGCGTCACCCGACTCTCCAGCACCTCATGCGCGCGTTGCGCGTCGCTCAGCGGATATTTCTGCGCATCCGCTACGTCCACTTTAATCACACCGCTGGCGATCAGCGAAAACAGTTCGTTGCTGGCCTCGGTCAGTTCGTCACGGGTGGTGATATAGCCTTGCAGGGAAGGGCGCGTCACGTACAGTGAGCCTTTCTGATTGAGAATGCCCAGATTCACGCCGGTGACCGCACCGGAGGCATTGCCGAAACTGACCATCAAACCGCGGCGTTGCAGACAATCGAGCGACGCTTCCCAGGTGTCTTTCCCGACCGAGTCATACACCACGCGCAGTTTTTTGCCGCCGGTAATCTCTTTCACGCGCTCGGCGATGTTCTCTTCACGATAATTAATCACCTGCCAGGCTCCGGCCTGTAGGGCACGCTGCGCTTTTTGCGCGCTGCCGACGGTGCCGATCAGTTTTGCGCCCAGCGCTTTGGCCCACTGGCAGGCGATAAGCCCGACACCGCCCGCGGCAGCGTGGAACAGGAACGGCTCATCGGGTTTGATTTCGTAGGTTTTGCGCAGGAGATAATAGACGGTCAGCCCTTTCAGGAATGACGCTGCAGCCTGCTCAAATGAAATGGCGTTCGGCAGAATGGCGGCCTTATCGGCGGGCACGTTGTGAACCGAGCTGTACGCGCCGAGCGGCGACTGGGCATACACCACGCGATCGCCTTCTTTAATATGCTTTACGCCGCTGCCGACTTTCACCACGATACCCGCTGCCTCGGTCCCCAGACCGCTCGGCATGGACGGTGGCGGATACAGCCCGCCGCGAATGTAAGTATCGATATAGTTGATGCCAATCGCTTTGTTTTCGACCTGGATTTCATTCTCTCCAGGTGCGGCGGGAGTGAACTCCACCGCCTTCAGGACTTCAGGACCACCATGCTTGTGAAATTCGATACGAGTTGCCACGTTGAACTCCTTTGTCGATTCATTTGCAGACGGTTATACTTCCCCGTCTCTCAATTTATGGTAATCCATTCACTATGGCAGGAAATAAACCCTTCAACAAACAGACTGAGCCTCGCGAGCGCGATTTGCAGGTCGCCGGACTCAAAGTCCCGCCGCACTCGATTGAAGCGGAACAGTCGGTGTTGGGCGG
The DNA here is from genome assembly GCA_002271215.1 of Lelliottia jeotgali. Lineage (NCBI taxonomy): Bacteria > Pseudomonadati > Pseudomonadota > Gammaproteobacteria > Enterobacterales > Enterobacteriaceae > Lelliottia > Lelliottia jeotgali. Next base: position 281,796 of record CP018628.1, read on the forward strand.
TTTAATGCTGGACAACGAGCGCTGGGACGATGTTGCCGAGCGCGTGGTATCCGATGATTTTTATACCCGTCCACACCGTCATATTTTTACCGAAATGGCACGCCTGCAGGAATCCGGCAGCCCGATCGACCTGATTACGCTGGCAGAGTCTCTGGAGCGCCAGGGGCAGCTCGATTCTGTCGGTGGTTTTGCCTATCTGGCCGAATTATCGAAAAACACGCCAAGTGCGGCGAACATCAGCGCATACGCCGATATCGTGCGCGAACGTGCTGTGGTTCGCGAGATGATCGCTGTCGCCAATGAAATCGCCGAAGCGGGTTTTGATCCGCAGGGCCGCACCAGCGAAGATCTGCTGGATCTCGCCGAATCCCGCGTCTTTAAAATCGCCGAAAGCCGCGCGAACAAAGACGAAGGCCCGCGAAATATCGCCGAAGTGCTTGATTCTACTATCGCGCGTATTGAACAGCTGTTCCAGCAACCGCACGATGGCGTCACCGGCGTGAACACTGGTTATGACGACCTGAACAAGAAAACCGCCGGTCTGCAGCCGTCGGATCTGATTATCGTCGCGGCGCGTCCGTCGATGGGTAAAACGACATTCGCGATGAACCTCGTCGAAAACGCGGCGATGTTGCAGGATAAACCGGTTCTGATCTTTAGTCTGGAGATGCCCTCCGACCAGATTATGATGCGTTCCCTCGCGTCCCTGTCCCGCGTGGATCAGACTCGCATTCGTACTGGTCAGCTCGACGACGAAGACTGGGCGCGTATCTCCGGCACGATGGGCATTCTGCTGGAAAAACGGAACATCTACATCGATGACTCCTCCGGTCTGACGCCAACGGAAGTGCGCTCCCGCGCGCGCCGTATCGCCCGCGAACACGGCGGCATCGGCCTTATCATGATCGACTACTTGCAATTGATGCGCGTGCCGTCGCTCTCTGATAACCGTACGCTGGAAATCGCCGAAATCTCCCGCTCGCTCAAAGCGCTAGCGAAAGAGTTACAGGTTCCCGTGGTGGCCCTGTCGCAGCTTAACCGCTCTCTGGAACAACGTGCCGACAAGCGCCCGGTCAACTCCGACCTGCGTGAATCTGGCTCCATCGAGCAGGATGCCGACTTGATCATGTTCATCTACCGTGACGAGGTTTATCACGAGAACAGTGACATGAAAGGCATCGCGGAAATCATTATTGGTAAGCAGCGTAACGGCCCGATCGGGACGGTGCGTTTGACGTTTAACGGTCAGTGGTCGCGTTTTGATAATTATGCGGGACCTCAATACGACGACGAATAATTCCTCGTCATCCTTTGCGCCACAGCGGCGTTGGCTTCACCCGTTCACCCCGGTCGCTTAGTTATCTAAGCTCCCGGGGATTTACGGCCTTGCCGCCTTGCTGTGACGCAAATGATTTAGAGGAATACTTTTTCTTTACGGCAAGGAATTCAAATGCAAGCGGCAACTGTAGTCATTAACCGCCGCGCTCTGCGACACAACCTGCAACGTCTGCGTGAACTGGCGCCCGCCAGCAAGCTCGTTGCAGTCGTGAAAGCGAACGCTTACGGACACGGTCTTCTTGAGACCGCGCGAACGCTCCCTGATGCCGATGCCTTTGGCGTCGCCCGTCTCGAAGAAGCCCTGCGCCTGCGCGCGGGCGGAATTACCCAACCGATTTTGTTACTCGAAGGCTTTTTCGAAGCCGCCGATCTGACGACGATTGCCGACCAGCATCTGCACACCGCCGTGCATAACGAAGAACAGCTCGCAGCGCTGGAAACCGCCGATTTGAGTGAGCCGGTTACCGTGTGGATGAAACTCGACACCGGCATGCACCGTCTGGGCGTGCGCCCGGAGCAGGCCGAAGCCTTTTATCAGCGCCTGAGCCAGTGCAAAAATGTGCGTCAGCCGGTGAATATCGTCAGTCACTTTGCCCGCGCGGATGAGCCAGAGTGTGGCGCAACGGAACAGCAGCTCGATATTTTTAATACCTTTTGCGAAGGCAAACCGGGGATGCGCTCCATTGCGGCCTCCGGCGGTATTCTGCTGTGGCCGCAGTCGCACTTCGACTGGGCGCGTCCAGGCATTATTCTTTACGGCGTCTCACCGCTGGAGGGCAAACCCTGGGGCCCGGACTTTGGCTTCCAGCCGGTGATGTCCCTGGTTTCCAACCTGATCGCCGTTCGTGAGCATAAAGCGGGTGAACCGGTCGGCTATGGCGGCACCTGGGTGAGTGAGCGCGATACGCGTCTGGGCGTAGTAGCGATGGGTTACGGCGACGGCTATCCGCGTGCGGCACCGTCCGGTACGCCAGTGCTGGTGAACGGCCGCGAAGTGCAGGTTGTCGGGCGCGTGGCGATGGACATGATTTGCGTCGATCTCGGACCTGAGGCCGATGATAAAGCCGGTGACCCGGTGGTGATGTGGGGCGAAGGTTTACCCGTTGAGCGCATCGCTGAAATAACGAAAGTGAGTGCTTACGAACTTATCACCCGACTGACGTCGCGAGTGGCGATGAAGTACATCGATTAAGTCCAATAAAATGCCGGGTGTTGCCCGGCATTTATCTCTTTATTAACATCCTCTCGATCTTCCCGCGCTTCCGGTTTATTGTTGAAATCCCTGCCTGACAGATATCCGGAGATACATCGCGTGTTCCAGAAAGTTGACGCCTACGCCGGCGACCCCATCCTCTCCTTAATGGAGCGTTTTAAAGAAGATTCACGCAGCGACAAAGTGAACCTCAGCATCGGTCTTTACTACAACGAAGACGGCATTATTCCGCAATTGCAGGCGGTGGCTGAAGCTGAAGCGCGTCTTAACGCGGTGCCGCACGGCGCGTCGCTCTATCTGCCGATGGAAGGGCTGAATACCTATCGCAACACTATCGCACCGCTGCTGTTTGGCGCCGATCACCCGGTCTTAGCGCAAAAACGCGTGGCGACCATTCAGACGCTGGGCGGTTCCGGTGCGCTGAAAGTGGGCGCGGACTTCCTGAAAAAGTACTTTCCCGATTCTGGCGTCTGGGTCAGCGATCCGACCTGGGAAAACCACGTCGCGATTTTTGAAGGCGCAGGCTTTGCCGTCAGCACCTATCCGTGGTTCGACAACGACACCAAAGGCGTGTGCGTTGAGGCCCTACTGGAAAAGCTGCGCACCTTGCCGGAGCGCAGCATTGTGCTGCTACACCCATGCTGCCACAACCCAACCGGGTCAGATCTGACCAACAATGAGTGGGATGCGGTGATTGAAGTGCTGAAAGCACGCAACCTGATCCCGTTCCTCGATATCGCCTATCAGGGCTTCGGCGCGGGCATGGAAGACGACGCCTATGCGATCCGCGCGATTGCCAGCGCCGGTCTGCCAGCGCTGGTTAGCAACTCGTTCTCGAAAATTTTCTCTCTGTACGGCGAGCGCGTCGGCGGATTGTCGATTGTTTGTGAAGACGCAGATGCAGCCGGGCGCGTACTGGGGCAGCTGAAAGCGACCGTTCGTCGCATCTACTCCAGCCCGCCAGCATTCGGCGCGCAGGTTGTTGCCACGGTTCTCGGTGATGATGGTTTGAAAGCCGCCTGGCTTGCTGAAGTGGAAGCGATGCGCACGCGTATTCTGGCAATGCGCCAGGAGCTGGTGAAAGCGCTTAAAAGCGCATTGCCAGAGCACAACTTCGATTATCTGCTCAAGCAGCGCGGGATGTTCAGCTATACCGGACTGAGTGCGCAGCAGGTTGACCGTCTTCGTGAAGAATTCGGCGTGTATCTTATCGCCAGCGGGCGCATGTGCGTCGCGGGCCTGAATGCACACAACGTCCAGCGCGTCGCGCAGGCGTTTGCAGTTGTGATGTAAGCACTTACTTACATAATTGGCATCCGCGCGGTTTAGCGCCCGGTGGCGCTACGCTTACCGGGCCTACAAAACCCGAACGTAGGCCGGGTAAGGCGCAGCCGCCACCCGGCTTTTTATCGGCACCGGAGCCGGAATTGTCCGGTGGCGCTGCGCTTACCGGGCCTACAAAACCTGAACGTAGGCCGGGTAAGGCGTAGCCGCCACCCGGCTTTTTTCTTCGTTCCGCTTTGTGATATCCCTCCGCTTACCAGGGATAATCTCAAAAATTTCCTTCCCTTCACCTGGCTCAGGGGTTAAGGTCTGATAGATTTTTGACCATTCGCTCAATTCATAACGATAACAAACTGAATATTCAGGGGAATACATGCGCAAGATCACACTGGCGCTCAGCGCCGCCTGCTTATTGTTCTCGCTTAATAGTGCAGTCGGTGCCAGAGCCTCAGCGCCAACACCGTTATACACCGGAACCACCGCCGCTATTCTGGCTGAACAAGCCCCCATTCACTGGGTTTCCGTGGCACAAATCGAAAACAGCCTGATGGGCCGCGCGCCAATGGCCGTTGGTTTCGACATCGACGATACCGTCCTCTTTTCCAGCCCTGGCTTCTGGCGTGGCAAAAAAACTTACTCGCCAGGCAGCGAGGAGTATCTGAAAAACCCGGAATTTTGGGAAAAAATGAACAACGGCTGGGATGAGTTCAGCATCCCGAAAGAAGTGGGTCGCGCGCTGATTGCGATGCACGTGAAACGCGGCGACAGCATCTATTTCGTTACTGGCCGCAGTCAGACCAAAACCGAAACCGTCACCAAAACGCTGCAAGGTGATTTTTCGATTCCAGCCGCTAATATGAATCCCGTGATTTTTGCCGGGGATAAACACGGGCAAAACACCAAAACCCAGTGGCTTGAGCAGAAAAATATCAAAGTGTTCTACGGCGATTCGGATAACGATATCTCTGCGGCCCGCGATGTGGGTGCCCGTGGCATCCGCGTATTGCGTGCCTCCAACTCGACGTATCGCCCGCTGCCAATGGCGGGTTCCTTCGGTGAAGAGGTGATTGTTAATTCGGAATACTGACGTGCGATGATTTTTTGAACAAATCAGACCTGGCCGGGTTTACCTTTTGTCGTCTTGCTGCACACTTAAAGGGGCAGGTCCTCAGGTCGCACTCAACCCATTTACAGGGGAGCAAAGATGACAATTTCGGAGATACTTCAGTACTGCATGAATAAACCGGGCGCGGGGCAAAGTGTCCACAGCGACTGGAAAGCCACGCAGATCAAGGTGGCAGACGTGCTGTTTGCGATGGTGAAAGAGGTCGAAGGGCGTCCGGCGGCATCGTTAAAAACCAGCCCGGAACTGGCGGATTTACTGCGTCAGCAGCACAGCGATGTGCGACCGAGCAAGCATCTGAATAAAGCGCACTGGAGCACCGTCTATCTCGACGGCTCGCTGCCGGATTCGCAGATTTACTATTTAGTCGATGCCTCTTACAAGCAGGCTTTTGAGCTGCTGCCGGAAAATACCCGACAGCAGCTTTCCGTTTAAGACTCGAGCAACGGTTTCAGGAAGCGCGCGGTGTGCGAAGCTTCGCACTCTGCCACCGTCTCTGGCGTACCCGAGACGAGGATTTCACCGCCGCCGCTGCCGCCTTCCGGGCCGAGATCCACAATCCAGTCTGCGGTTTTGATAACATCCAGATTGTGCTCAATGACCACAATGGTGTTGCCCTGATCGCGCAACTGATGCAGCACTTCAAGCAACTGCTGGATATCAGCAAAGTGCAGGCCGGTGGTTGGCTCATCCAGAATATACAGCGTCTGGCCGGTTCCGCGCTTCGACAGCTCGCGCGCCAGCTTCACGCGCTGCGCCTCACCGCCGGAAAGCGTCGTCGCTGACTGGCCGAGACGAATGTAGGTCAGCCCCACATCCATCAGCGTTTGCAGCTTACGCGCCAGCGCAGGTACGGCATCGAAGAACTCACGCGCTTCTTCAATGGTCATATCCAGCACTTCGTGGATGGTCTTGCCTTTGTACTTAATCTCCAGCGTTTCGCGATTATAGCGCTTGCCTTTGCACTGATCGCACGGCACGTAGATATCCGGCAGGAAGTGCATCTCGACTTTGATCACGCCGTCGCCCTGACAGGCTTCACAGCGACCACCGCGAACGTTAAAGCTGAAACGTCCTGGCGTATAGCCGCGCGAGCGTGCTTCAGGAACACCGGCGAACAGTTCACGTACGGGCGTAAAGACGCCAGTATAGGTCGCCGGGTTCGAGCGCGGCGTACGGCCAATCGGGCTTTGGTCGATATCGATCACTTTATCGAAATGTTCCAGACCCTGAATATCGCGATACGGCGCAGGCTCGGCGAGCGTCGCCCCGTTGAGTTGCGTTTGAGCAATCGGGAACAAGGTATCGTTAATCAACGTCGATTTACCGGAACCTGAAACCCCAGTCACACAGGTAAACAGCCCAACGGGTAGCGTCAGCGTGACGTCTTTCAGGTTGTTGCCGCGCGCGCCAGAAAGCTTCAGCACTTTCTCTGGATTGGCCGCGACGCGCTGCTTCGGCACCTCAATTTTGCGCTTACCGCTCATGAACTGCCCGGTCAACGATTCCGGGACGGCCATGATGTCGGCCAGCGTCCCTTCTGCGACAACCTGTCCACCGTGTACACCTGCGCCAGGGCCGATGTCTATCACGTGGTCTGCGGCGCGGATCGCATCTTCGTCATGCTCAACCACAATTACCGTGTTGCCCAGATTGCGTAGATGGATCAGTGTGCCGAGCAGACGCTCGTTATCACGTTGGTGCAGGCCGATGGATGGCTCATCCAGCACGTACATCACGCCAACTAAACCGGCACCAATCTGGCTCGCCAGACGGATACGCTGCGCTTCGCCGCCTGAAAGCGTCTCCGCTGAACGAGACAGTGACAGATAGTTCAGGCCGACGTTCACCAGGAACTTCAGGCGATCGCCGATCTCTTTCAGCACTTTTTCAGCAATTTGCGCGCGCTGGCCGGAGAGCTTCAGATTGGTGAAGAAATCCATCGCATGACCGATGCTCATGTCAGAGATGGTCGGCAGCGCAGTGTTTTCTACAAAGACGTGGCGCGCTTCGCGACGCAGACGCGTCCCTTCGCAGGTCGTACATGAGCGATTGCTGATGAACTTCGCCAGCTCCTCGCGCACGGCGCTGGATTCGGTCTCTTTGTAGCGGCGCTCCATGTTGTGCAGCACGCCTTCGAACGGATGGCGGCGCACGGAGGTATCGCCGCGATCGTTCATGTATTTGAACTCGATGTTCTCTTTGCCGGAACCCGACAGCACCACTTTATGCACATTCGGGCTCAAGCTCGCCCACGGCGCTTCGACATCGAACTTATAGTGTTCGGCCAGCGATTTCAGCATCTGGAAGTAGTAGAAATTGCGGCGATCCCAGCCGCGAATCGCGCCACCGGCCAGGGAAAGCTCCGGGTTCTGAATGATGCGATCCGGGTCGAAATATTGCTGCACGCCCAGGCCATCGCAGGTTGGGCAGGCGCCAGCCGGGTTGTTGAACGAGAACAGACGCGGCTCCAGTTCGCGCATGCTGTACCCGCAAATCGGGCAGGCAAAGTTCGCGGAGAAGAGCATCTCTTCGGCTTTCGCATCGTCCATGTCGGCCACGATGGCAGAACCGCCGGAGAGATCCAGCGCCGTTTCGAACGACTCGGCCAGGCGTTGCGTCAGGTCATCGCGCACTTTGAAGCGGTCGATCACCACTTCAATGGTGTGTTTCTTTTGCAGTTCCAGCTTTGGCGGATCGGAAAGGTCACACACTTCACCGTCGATACGGGCGCGGATATAGCCCTGGCTTGCCAGGTTTTCCAGCGTTTTAGTGTGCTCGCCTTTACGCTCTTTAATGATTGGGGCCAGCAGCATCAGGCGCTTACCCTCTGGCTGCGCCAGTACGTTATCCACCATCTGGCTGACGGTTTGTGCGGCCAGCGGCACATCATGATCCGGGCAGCGCGGCTCGCCCACGCGGGCAAACAGCAGACGCAGATAGTCATGAATTTCGGTAATGGTACCGACCGTGGAGCGCGGGTTATGCGACGTGGATTTCTGCTCGATGGAGATAGCAGGCGACAACCCTTCGATATGGTCGACGTCCGGCTTTTCCATCAGTGACAGGAACTGCCGCGCATAGGCGGAGAGCGATTCAACGTAGCGACGCTGTCCTTCGGCATACAAGGTGTCGAAAGCCAGTGATGACTTACCAGAACCCGATAGCCCGGTCACGACAATCAGCTTGTCGCGAGGGATTATGAGGTTGATATTCTTGAGATTATGGGTGCGGGCGCCCCGTACTTCGATCTTATCCATTCACCTTTCCCGGTAGAGACTCGGATGCCTGGTTTGTTTGAAGGACAAACGGCAGAAACGGCTAATTATGACACAATCCGACCTGTTTGAATATACAGTATTGGAATGCAGCTTCTGATTTAATGTGCAACAATGTTTAGTGAGCGTGAGTTCTGTGGAATCACTGTCGCAGCTATCAAAATGTGACGTGGAAATGGTACACTCGCGCGCTTACACTATTAAGAAACGTATTCAGGAGACACGATCATGGCCAGCAGAGGCGTAAACAAGGTGATTCTCGTCGGTAATCTGGGCCAGGACCCGGAAGTACGCTACATGCCGAGTGGTGGCGCAGTTGCCAACATTACGCTGGCTACTTCCGAATCCTGGCGTGATAAAGCGACCGGTGAGACAAAAGAGCAGACTGAATGGCACCGCGTTGTGCTGTTCGGCAAACTGGCAGAAGTGGCCGGTGAATATCTGCGTAAAGGTTCCCAGGTGTATATCGAAGGTCAGCTTCGTACCCGTAAATGGACCGATCAGTCCGGTGCAGAGAAGTACACCACTGAAGTCGTGGTCAACGTTGGTGGCACCATGCAGATGCTGGGTGGCCGTCAGGGCGGTGGCGCACCAGCGGGTGGCGGTCAGCAGCAGCAGGGTAGCTGGGGTCAGCCTCAGCAGCCTCAGGGCGGCAACCAGTTCAGCGGCGGCGCGCAGTCTCGTCCGCAGCAGCAGTCCGCTCCGGCACCGTCTAACGAACCACCAATGGATTTCGACGACGATATTCCATTCTGATGTGGTTTTGCCCACGGGTCTACAACACCGCATTGTGTGTGGTTTTGTAGGCCGGGTAAGGCGAAGCCGCCACCCGGCAACCAACAACGCAAAAGCCCCTCTCGGGGCTTTTTGTTTTTATCTCACCGCGTAACTTCGCAAAAACATCGCGAAATCCCCAAACGCGAGCGGTTTAGAAAAGTAGTACCCCTGCAAACAGTCGATCTGGTTCGCCTTCAGATACTCCACCTGATAGTCATACTCCACGCCCTCAGCGGTAGTGAGGATGTTCATCCGTTTCGCCATATCAATCACGCAGTCGATCAGCGGCGTCGCCACATCCAGGGAAATTTGCCGGACAAACATTCTGTCGATTTTGATACTGTCGGGGCGGAGGTTGGAGATAAACGCCAGGTTGGAAAACCCGGTGCCGAAATCATCCAGCGCAATCTTGATCCCGCGCGTTTTAATGTGCGTAATCTTGCGCGCCATCGCCTCGCTGATATCAATGTTTTCGCGCTCGGTAATTTCAAACACCAGCGTCACGCCGAGAGCGGCAAACACCGGGGCCCAGTTATCGACAAACGCATCGAATGCGTCGTCCGCTAGATGGCTGTAGCTGATATTGAGATTCAGGTTAAAGCCTGGTGCCAGTGCGATGACGCCCTGCTGTAAATCATCGACCACCTGCTCAAGCAAACTCTCCGTCAAATCGATAATCAGTGCCGTGCGTTCCGCGACCGGAATAAACACGTCCGGTGGCACAAAACCCAGCTCTTCATGATTCCAGCGTGCGAGGATCTCGGCCCCAGAAATAATATTGGTATGGGCGCAAATGAGCGGCTGATAATGCGGATGGATTTGATGCAGCCGGATAGCGTTCGCTAGCTGGGTGTAAAGCGAGTGACGGCGCGTGGCAAGCAGCCAGACGACACTTGCCATGATAAGCGACATGGCGAGGATAAAACTGATGGAAATCCACGATCTGGCCATAGCATTTACCGCTTTACCTGGCCGGGGCTGTTCCCATGCCAGCGTGTAAAGTGATGAATTGGCAGGATACACTGTATAACCGCTAAAGTGCGGTGAGCTAAGCGGGGTTGCCGACAGTCCGGCTGCGGTCAGGGTTTTACCGGAGACTTCCAGAGCAAGTTGTCTTCCCGATGTACTGCCTCTGAGGACATCCAGCAAATAGCGTATATCAGACGCGACGTAGACATCGCCTTGCGGCAGGGACGTTTTAAAGGAAATAACCTCAATGTCCGGTGAGCTTACCGCCTGTGACATCCATATTCTTTCCCCACTGCTGATAATGTGCTGAACATCAGCATGTTTATTGGCCAGTAACGAAGAGCAAGAAATGTGCTTATTATTCACGATGTTAATCGAATAAATATGCATATATCGTCCGGGGATCATATTCAGCTCTTTTTCCACCGTAAAATCGCAGACTTTCCCGATTAAACCGGCAGCCTGTTGCGTGGCAGAATGAGCATCGTTAATAAAACTGTCCAGAATATTTTGTAGATGATGTGCCTCTCGCTCGATATTTTTTTGGTTATTATTTTGCATGCTGACCAGAGCAATGGCCGCAGTAACAATAAACGTCAGTACAAAGGTGATACCTGAGGCGACAACCCTGTTCTTTTTAGTTCTTAGAAGATATTGCTGATACATAGGGTTATTTCTTATGTTTTTGTCAGGCGAGGCAGCCTGTTAGTGTTCAGGCTGCATATACTCTTGATGGAAATTTTCTTTACTGATGGGACGCGAGAAGAGAAAACCTTGCCCGTATTTCACGCCGTGGCGCAGCATAGTGGATACGTGGGTATAGTTCTCCACGCCTTCGATAATGACATCAATATCAATTTCATTGATATACTCCAGCAGCAAAAATGTCTTATCGATATTCGCCGGTGCAAGGCAACTTCTGTCCAGCTTAATATAGTCCGTTGTCCAGATGGCAAGTCGGGCCTGCAGCGTATCCAGACAGTTAATACCGTCCCATGCAAGATTAATTCCGGCCTCGCTCAGCTGTCCGAGGTTTTGAGTCACGGCATCTTCAGGTTGATCGACACTATCGGTAATTTCAAAAATAAAGTTACGCGGCGGGAGATGGTTTTGTTGCAGCAGACTCATTGCGCGCGATGCAAAATCGGCATCGTTCAACTGTACTTGCGAAATATTAAGTGTAAACAGCTGGTTTTCTCGCATAGCTTGCGGCTGCGCGGCGATAAATTTAAACGCCTGAGCCATAAGATAGTCGCCCATCGGCAATATTCCGCCTGTCTCTTCCAGTTGGCTGATAAAAAGATTGGGTGGCACAATATTGCGCCGATGGGTGCCACGTACCAGGACTTCGCCGCCGATGCAGGCGAAACGCGAGAGATCAAAAATAGGTTGAATGACAAAATCGATGCCAGCATCGAGCCTGTTTTTTTCGACACACTGAACCACGAAATGTGTACTTTTTTCCATGCCAGCCTCATAGCCATAACGTTACCCTTCAAAACGACACAAAGAGCGTCAGACTTAAACGTTGAGGCAATATTACTGCTAGCTCGCCAGGATTCTGTTTTTGCCGCTTTTTTTGGCCTGATACAGCAGCCGATCGGCTTTCGCAACCACATCAGAAAGAGAGTCACCCCCCATTTTGCAAATTCCGGCGCTGAAGGAAACGCGTAAATCGGATTCACGGAAGCTGCGAGTATTCAGCGAAATGCGCCATTTTTCGAGATAGCTCTGTGCTTTTTCCTGCGAGATGTCCTGGAACAGCACGGCGATCTCCTCGCCGCCGTAGCGGTAGAGCGTGATATTTTCCAGCCCACGCAGGCGAAGCCCCAGTTCCGCGGTAGCTTTGAGCACCACGTCGCCGACCGTATGGCCCCAGGTATCATTGATAATTTTAAAATTGTCGATATCGATCATGGCGATATGAGTATTAGGCAGCGCGTTATAGTGTTCCGCGTCCGTATCAAAGGCGCGGCGATTTGCCAGCCCCGTCAGGCCATCGGTGAGGGCGTCCTGGGAAATCTTTTCCTGGCGCTGCTGTGCGCTGTGGATCTCATCAAAAAGCAGCTCTTCGACGGCAGTCTGCTTGATCGACCCATTCCTGATCCCATTAGTAATACGCATATAAATCGTATTCAGCGCCGCGCGAAGCGCCCACCAGCAAAATAGCAGGATCACTTGTGTCAGCACCATTCCATAAAGAACTTTGATGCTGCCATGTCGCACCAGCTGTTTCATCTCACTTTCGGCGACTTCCTGCACCACAAACCACTCCTGAGGCCCGATCGTGCGGTAAAAATAGTAAAACCCGTTGCGGTAAAAATCTCCGCGAAATGCGCTTGCGTTGCTGGCAATGGCCTTTAGCGTGCTGTCAGCAATCTTGTAGCCTGGGCTAATCACCATCTGACCCTCTTTGGTCATCACAAAGGTCCGGCTTTTCATCGGTGGATAGGTAGAGTTGAGGATCTCTTCGCTTTTTTCGACGTCAAGGTTGATCGCCAGCACGCCGTTGTTTGAACCATCCATCCCGTTAATGACAGGAAGTGAAATCGTCAGGACGCGTTCTTTGCCGGTGAAAATATCCTTCGTCACGCTGTAGTGCGCGCTATCAGTATCCTCTACCGCGATGGTGAACCACGGCTCTTTGCGCGGGTCCCAGGTTGCCCCTTTTTCCTGATGGGATTCGAGATGCGGCAGGCGAATGAAGTGGCCGTCATTATCGGCATGAATAATCGATACCGCATCTGGCATGATGCGCAGACGTTCAATCAGCCAGTTACGCAGTGCTAAATCGTCATTTTCGTTCGGGTTAAATTTATGCTGATCCGCAGCGGTGCGGGCCATTTCATTGACGATATTTTCATAGCCGCTGAGGTATTTATTAAAAAACAGTGTGACGTTATTGATATAGAGTCGGTTTTGTCGTTTACAGGACTCTTTTATATCAGCCCATTGCGCAAGTGTGATCAGGAAACAGACGATAACCAGGGTAAAAGACAGCGCTGAAAAACAGATATTCAGCGGTCTTCTGAAGTTCAAGCTCGTGATCACCGATTACTCCGGGACATAGTGAATATTTTGGATATGAGGTGTGAACGAAAATCCATCTAGCAAACAATAAATTAACATTAACAATGGATGTTTTGAGGATCGTACCTTCTCGATTTTTAATTGTCAAAGCCGATCGAATAATGATTATCGATCGATTAAAGCAATCGAGCAAATGTCTTAAAAATATAATGCTGGGTTATTTTTCAGCACGGAAGAATTGTGGTTGAGGGGAAATTTTATTACCTTATTCGGAAATAAAATTTCCTCACAAAAAATAATAACGACGCGATTATTCGTTCTTTAAATCATATTCAATAAGCTTCCAGTTAACAGGATAACCATTCTGCCAGGGCATAGTGTCGCCTTTTTTAACATTTACCACGTTGGTAACAGCCGGATTATCAATTTGCCAGTAACCGCTTTGCGGACAGGCATTCCCGCTAGAACGTTTGATACCTAATGGGCTTCGGGAAGCGTCTGTTTGTGAACCATAGGCTGCAACTGTAGCCATGGTGAGATTGCTGCTATCAATTTTCATCATTAAGCGTCCATAATTTATACATCCCCTCTTTTAATGCGACAAATTACAAACAGAACTTAACACTTCATTTTCATTCATTATTCATATAGTTATCGTGAATGAGTTTATATTGCAAAGCACTGAGCCATTCGCCACAATAGCCCTATTATTGGATGAAAGTTGAACAACTATGACCTCTCGCTTTTGCCGTTTTCTGTTTCTCCTCACGTTATTATTTAGCACCAGCGCTATGGCTGTGAACTGCCAGAGGGCGGTGACCCCGCTGGAAAATACAATCTGTAATAATGATAACCTCCACTGGCTCGATAGCACTTTGTCTGTGGTCTATCAGCAAGCCATTCACGAGGAAGGTCTGGAAGGAAACGACAAAGAGTATCGCGAGTGGGAAAAACTGTTAGAAAAATGCACCAGTGATACCTGTATTGAACGCGCGTACTACGCCGGGATCAGCGCGCTGGCTGATACCAACCGAGATTTCAAATGGGAAGGAAAATGGTGGAACATGCGGGCACCCAATATGAGCGGCGGGGTGATCCAGTTTAGCCGTAGCGCCAAATGGAGTGAGACTCTGGATATTCGCGCATGGGCTGGTTTGAACAAAGACGAATTTACCGCTGAGGCACGTAAGCTTTACGGGATGTTGGTGGTGGAGCGGGTGGTGGACACCAGCAACTGTAAGCTGCTGGTGATCCCTAAAAAGAACGGCTCGCTTCAGGTTTACAGTAACGCCGACTGGGGCTGTCGCATGTCGATGCCGCCAGGTGTTTTCCTTGATGGCGCTTATCAGATGGCAGAAAGCGATCCCCGACCAAAAGCGACGCTGCTTTCACTCGGGATTTTCCCGGATGCGACGCTCGACGACAAATTCCGTGCGCTGGTGGGTGATGACTACCAAAGCTTTGTTAACAGTGCCAACGTTTATATTTATCAGGATGATATCGACAATATTGGTGCCCGTGTGATTTCGATGTGGGTGCAAGGTTCGGCGAACAAACGCACGGCCATCGTGATGTATACGCCAAAAGGTGAAATCTGGGCCGGGCGCATTTCGCCTGCCAAAGAGGGTGGGCTGATGTTCAGCTACTACAGCACCGATGGCAGCGATCAGCGCAAAATGCCGCGTACGCTGGCGGGGTGGAAATTGCGGTTTTTGGATGAGTAAGGGGAGTGGTTGCTTGGCCGAGTTAGCCAAGCACTTTATGGGAACAGTGGAATTGTTCCGTTCACTACCGGTTCTCTGCTTCTTGTCTGTTTCTCTGCGGTGAACGTGTTAAGGGGGCTATCGCCGCCCCCTTAACAATCCCGGCTCCCGGCAAAGAAAATCGCCGCTTCGCGGTGCCTTTGTCTTATTCCTTCCGGCTGACGGGGACGGGCGCAGGTAACATCCCTGCGCGTCGCGCAGCCCCCTTATCACGTTCACAAGTTATGGAGTGATTATATTCTGCGGAACATGAGGTGAACGGAACAAACTCTGATGCTTACCCGATCACAGACCACCCACTACGACAACGTCCCCACAATCGTCAAATCACTGTCATCCGGCACTTCGTTATACGACAGCACATTCAGATTGCTGGCAAACAGTCTCCCATAGCGCGAAATTAGCGGTCGCAGCTGCGGTGTCACCAACAGCAGCGGCGGCATCCCTTTCGCTTTCATCTGTTCCTGAATGATCGGCATCGTGTTCTGTAATTGTGTCAGAATGTTCGGGTCGACCGGGAAGCTATCCAGCGCAACTTTTCCGCTCTGCTGTGACTGATTCAATGCCCCAAGGAGCATATTCTCCAGCGCATTATCGATGGTGTAAGCCGACAGCTTCTGCCGGTCGCCATTGATGTTATGAATAATTGCGCGACGTAGCGCGTAACGCACGTCAGATGTCAGCAAGATCGGATCTTTGGTCACCGCTGAGCTTTCCAGCAGCGTCGAGGCGATGGTCACGATATCCTTCAACGACACCTGCTCCAGCAGCAGCTGGCGGTAGATCCGCAGCAGCAGGCTAAAGTTGAGGGCGTTCGACAGATCCTCCGCCAGCTTCGGTGCTTGTTGCGCCAGGCGGGAGTGCAGATGGGTAATGTCATCATAGTTGAACAATTCCGGCAGATGCTCGCGTGCCACTTTGTTGACGTGTGTCGCCACCACGCTGGCGCAATCCACCACCTGATATCCCAGATTCAGCGCTTTGGCTTTTTGTTCCGCGTCGATCCAGACGATCGCCATGCCGTACGCCGGATCGGTATCCAGCACGCCGTCGATTTCGCCGTACAGTTCGGTTCCTGGAATTGCCATCAGTTTTTCGGCATACACTTCCGCCAGCGTGGTGCGGATGCCGTTGATATAAATCGCATATTGCGCAGGCTTCAGGCGGAAGTTTTCACGGATACGAATCTCTGGCAACAGCACGCCGCACTGTTCGGACACCACCTGACGCACGCCGCGAATACGCTGCGAGAGCGGGCTGCCCTTGGCGGAATCAATCAGCGTCACCAGTTTGTAACCCAGATTCAGGCCAATCGGCTCCACCAGCGGAATACTTTCCCAGTTAATCGCAGGGGCAACGTCCTGACCGAGTGCGTCGGTGATCGCTTCGTAATCCGTCTCTTCTTCGGCGGGTTTAACCACTTTGCTCTGCCGCCAGGCGGCAAACAGCAGTAAACCGGTGAAACACAGAAACGCGATGTGCGGCATACCCGGAACAATCGCCAGAATAAACATAACGAATGCGGCGGTGTAGAGCACATGCGGTTTGGCGAGCAGCTGGGTTTTGATCTCATCGCTAACATCATCGCCGTCGCTGACGCGTGTCACGATGATCGCCGCGGCGGTCGCCAGCAGCAGGGAAGGGATCTGCGCCGCCAGGCCATCACCGATGGTCAGCAGAACGTACTGCTGGAACGCGTGGCCGGCATCGAGATCGTATTTGAAGATACCAATACAGATCCCGCCGATGACGTTGATCACCAGCACCATAATCCCGGCGATGGCGTCACCACGGACAAACTTCGAGGCACCGTCCATCGCGCCGTAGAAATCGGCCTCTTTCGACACCTCTTTACGCCGATCTCTCGCCTGTTTCTGGTTAATCAGCCCCGCATTGAGGTCGGCGTCGATCGCCATCTGCTTGCCGGGCAGAGCATCGAGGGTAAAGCGCGCCGAGACTTCAGAAATACGCTCAGCACCTTTTGTGACCACCACAAAGTTAATAATCATCAGGATGATGAATACCACAAAGCCGACGACGAAATCGCCGCCGATGACGACCTGTCCGAATGCCTCGATAACTTTACCGGCAGCGCCTTCTCCCTCGTGACCGTGCAGTAACACCACGCGCGTGGAGGCGACGTTGAGCGTCAATCGCATCAGCGTAGTGATCAGCAGGAGCGTCGGGAACACCGCAAAATCGAGCGGGCGCTGCATGTTCACCGCCACCAGCAGGACCGTCACGGCTAGCACGATGTTGAAGGTGAACAAAATATCCAGCATCAGCGGGGACAACGGCAACATCACCATCGCCAGCACGCTGAGCAGTAATATCGGTACGCCTATGCGGCCCTGACGAAGAATGGCAAGCATCTGCTGCGACTTACTGTTCGCCATGAGTTTTTAATACCTCTTTTGGAAGGGTGATCTGCCTGTTCAGGCTCGGTTTGGCCTCAAGCTGGCCGGTGCGCCAGGATTTGAGCTGCATGACGTAGGTCAGCACGTGCGCAATGGCGCGAAAAAGCTGGGCCGGGATTTGCTGATTCACGCGCGTGGAGTGATACACCGCACGCGCCAGCGGCGGAAACTCCACCACTTCTATCTGGTGCTGACTCGCCACTTCACGGATGTAGAGCGCGATATCGTCAATTCCTTTTGCCACGATGTACGGAGCTTCCGCTTTGTTGGGATCGTATTTCAGCGCCACCGCAAAGTGTGTTGGGTTGGTGATGATCACGTCCGCTTCCGGAACGGTGCGGTTAATCTGTCCCATTGCCATCTGGCGCTGAAGCTGACGGATGCGCCCCTTAATCTGCGGGTTCCCGTCGTTATTTTTGTACTCTTCCTTCACCTCTTGCTTGGTCATGCGCATTTTTTTAGTGAACATGAATTTGGTGAGCGGCACGTCGAGCAGGGCAAAAATCACTATCACTGAAATAAAGTAGATCAGGACATGGTGATAAATGCCGAAACCGGCGTGGATCGCCTGGTTCAGGTTGAGTTTTTGCAAATGCAGAAGCGGATTCAACGAGCTGTGAACCATTGAGTAGAGCACTGCCAGAATGACCCCACATTTGAGCAGCATCTTGCCCACTTCGACAAAATGACTGGCGGCAAACATGCGCTTTACGCCGCTGATGGGGCTGATTTTTTTGAAATCTGGCTTCAGTTTTGACAGCGTAAAAATCCAGCCGCCGGGTATCAGGCTCGCCACAATACAGGCCAGTGGAATCGGCGCGAGCGTGGCGATAAAGCGCAGGATCACCGAGACGTTGAGCATCAGGAACTGGCTCAGCGCGCCGCTATCGTCCAGCCGTCCTGCCATCATGCCCACGGAGGTAAATGACTCGGTAATCAGCCGCTGGTAATAGGGAAAAAAGCTGCTCAGGGTGATAAACGAGGTCAGCAATCCCACTGCCATAGTTAAATCTTTCGAGCGCGGCAGATCGCCCTTTTCCCGCGCTTTGCGCAGTTTCTGGGGGGTGGGTTTTTCGCTCTTATCTCCGCCCTGGGCCATCAGTGGCTCCTTACGGCTTCGAGCCTGGCCAGAATTTCAGTGGTCAGGTTGAGATAGTGATCGGGAATATTAGTCATCATCATCGAAATACAGAGCAGGCCAAACAACATGCTGATCGGAAAACCCAGCGAGAACAGGTTTAGCGTGGGGGAAATGCGGTTCAGCAGGCCGAATCCGCCCTGCACAATCAGCATCACGAAGGTAGTGGGAAGGGCGATTAACGTCGCGGCAGACATTATCCAGCCCAGGCTTTGCACGATTAATAATAATGTTGGCTTATTAATCGCCTGGCCAATAGGCCACCAGACAAAACCTTTAAACAGGATGGTTACCACCAGCAAATGACCGTCCATAATGAAAAACAGCAGGCCGCAAAAGGTGTAAATAATCTGCGAAATCACGGTGGTTGAACTGCCGTTAACCGGGTCGTTCATCATCGCCATCCCGAGTCCCATATTCATCGACAGAATATGTCCGGCGGTTTGTAGCGCGACAAACACCAGATGCATCGCCATGCCAAACAGCATGCCCCACAGCATTTGCTCGCCGATAAGCAAAATGGTGCGCACCGACATCAACCCGGTAAGCATCACTTTTTCTGGCAACATCGGGGTGATAATCACCGCCAGCGCCAGGGAGATCGCGGCTTTGATGCGTTTGCTGAAGGCGCGGTTATCCAGAACCGGACAAAAGTGGATAAACGCCAGAATGCGGGTAAACGGCAGGACTAATGCCATTAGGGGATTAATCAGCGTGAGAATATCAATGCCCATCAGCCGTTAACCTACCAGCGCCGCCGCCTGGTGAAAGATGTTGACGGTAAAATCGACCAGTTGGGTCAGCATCCATTTGCCGCCCACGATCAACACCGCCAGCGTCACCAGCAGACGCGGCAGAAAGCTCAGGGTCTGTTCGTTAATCTGCGTGGTTGCCTGAAAAATACTGACGCACAGGCCGACAATCAGACTCGGAACGATCGCCACCGCCGAGATAATCAGCACCAGTTTGATGCCGCTCGCCATGATGTCACCGGCAATATCCATCGTGACCATCGCTATAGCCCTTGCACGCTGGAGGTGAGCGTTCCGACGATCAGCGTCCAGCCGTCACAGAGCACAAACAGCATCAGCTTGAACGGCAGCGACACAATCAGTGGCGATAGCATCATCATCCCCATTGCCATCAGAATACTGGCGACAATCAGGTCGATGACCAGGAACGGGATGTAAATCATAAAGCCGATCTGGAAGGCGGTTTTCAGCTCACTCAGCAGATACGCGGGTGTCACTACCGTCAGATCTTGCTCGCGCGGATCGCCCGACACTTTGGCAATATCCATCATCTGCGCCATCGCTTTGTTGCTGGTTTGCGCCAGCATGTAGTTCTTCAGCGGCGTTTCCGCTTTGCCGAATGCCTGTTTCATGGTGATTTCGTCATTCTGAAACGGCACGATGGCTTCATCGTAAATCTTGGTCCACACCGGGCGCATCACCAGCAGCGTCAGGGCCAGCGCAATACCGGTGAGGATTTTATTCGGCGGACTTTGCTGCAACCCTAGCGCCTGGCGCAAAATCGCCAGCACGATAATAAAGCGCGTAAAGCAGGTCATCATCAGCATCATGACCGGCAGCAGACCCAGCAGGGTCATCATGATCAGGATTTCAATTTTGACGTTGTAATCCTGACCGCCGCCGGTATTGGCCGAACTAAAGAGCGTGATATCGCCGTTGGCCGCCAACAGTTGCGGAGAGAACAGCAGTCCGGCGAACAGCAGTACGCGAAGCAACGGTTTCATCGCGTCAGTTCACCCAGTTCTTTGCTGTTGAATTCAAGAATGCGCAGGCCGTACTTGTCGTTCAACACCACCGCTTCGGCTTTGCCAAACAGAATGCCGTTCACTTTGATGTCCAGCGCTTCGCCCGCCATTTTATCCAGCTCAATCACTGAATCGTGATTGACGGTCATCAGGTCGGCTAGCGAAATCTCGACGGAGGCCACTTCCAGCGTCAGCGTGACGGGAATACGGCTAAACAGCGCCATTTTGCGCAGGTCGTCGATGTCGTTCACGCTCGCAGGCTCTTCCTGAATATCGAGGCGGATATTGCCCTCGACCGTCTCTTCGCGCGGCATATCGCCGAGGTTGAGATCGCTGAAATCCAGGGACTGGCTCAATTCTTGTTGCAGATCACTCATAAGGCTTCTCGATGGTTCTGTCGTTAAATCCACAGAGGAATAACTTGCTGTGGTCTTCGGCGATGTTGGCGTCAAAAATCTGCTCTTTCCCGATATACACAGGAACGGGATCGTTGATGCTCATAGGGATAATGTCGCCCGGCTTAATCTTTGCCAGTTGAGCGACGGTTAAATTCAGGCTCGCCACTTTGCCGCTGAGCTTCAGCGGCAGGCTGTAAAACAGCCGCTCGAGTTGCGAACGATCCGGCGCGGTTTTTCGGCCTGTGACGCTATCCGTTAAGGGGTCGCGCATCTTCAACAGCAGTTGATCGACATGCTGGGTATCAAATAGCAGCGTAAAACTGCCGTGCTCATATCCTTCGAGACTATAAGTGACGCACCATGCCCACTGATTAATAATGGTGGTGTTATCGCTTTTTATTTCCAGGTCCTGACCGAAGGTGTCTTTATCAATCAGCAAACGCGTCAAATCCAGCCCGATTTTTGTTTTCAGGCGATCTTCTGTTTTTGTTATCGGTTGGCTGGTGTCCGGCAGAATATTGCCGCTCTCTTTCCCCAGTCCGTAATAGTCGTGGAGAATCTGCAGTAATAAAGAACGTTCAATGCTAAAGGCAATAGAACCAAAGGGTGTTGAAAATACCTGAGTGTTTTTATGCGTCTGATCGATGCCAAATGTCATTGACTCCAGCGCGACATTCACCCGCAGTTTCTTAAGAAAATAAATGCTCAGGCGCGAATCAAAGATATCGAAGCTGTCATTCATCATCTTAGGTAATTTATGCCAGGGGCGACCAAGCTTGCTCACATCGAGCTTCACCATGTCGGGAATCGCCTGACGTTGGTAGATTCTGATTCGCTGAGGAGCTGCTTGCATAGTTCTTCCGCATAAAAGAATGATTGGCGTTAAGGGTTATGGATAAAACAAAAACGCAAATCGGTTCTAAAAAAATTTAAGTTTACTAAAACTGTGTCGCTCTGGGTTATCAGGAGACAAAACCCATCAAGGATAATTCCAGACGCACACTGTTTTATTAGGGACAAGAATTAGACTCTTTTTAGCCGTTCTGTACAAGATTGGCTGGCTTATTAATTCGTTATTTATGGGGTGATTAATAAGATTAATATTTTTCATAACTATATGATATTTATAGATTAATACTTTAATACTCATTAAAAACAAGACATCTTACCTGACGCCGATATACTGCGCTTCAGTCATCAAATCCGGCGTTTGCAGGTATTCGGTGACTTTCGTAACCCAAATCGAACTTATGCATTTATAAATATCCACGCCCTGTGGCGGAATATCTGTGCAGCAGTTTCAGGTTAATGAATTTATTAAATTGTTGGTGAGTTGTTATGAGTATTGTTATTGAACATGAAGCCCGTAATGAAAATGGATTTGTTGCCAGCGCACCAGAAAGCGTAAATGTATTCTCATTAGCGCGCCGCGTGGCTAAATATAATGTATCGGTACTTATTACTGGCGAGACCGGGACAGGCAAAGAGTGTATTTCCCGCTATATCCATGAAAATGCATTAGGAGCGGATGCGCCTTATGTCGGCGTTAACTGCGCGGCTATTCCGGAAAGCATGCTTGAAGCAATTTTATTCGGTTACGAAAAAGGTGCATTTACCGGGGCCGTCACGGGTGTTGCGGGTAAATTCGAACAGGCGAACGGCGGGACATTATTGCTGGATGAAATCGGTGATATGCCGTTAGCCCTGCAGGCGAAATTATTACGCGTTTTGCAGGAGCAAGAAGTCGAGCGTCTGGGTAGCCATAAACGTATTCCGCTGGATATTCGCCTGGTCGCCTCCACAAATAAAGATTTACAGCAGGAAATTGCCGAAGGACGTTTTCGTCAGGATCTCTTTTACCGTATTTCGGTCGTTCCTATTCATATCACTCCGCTGCGCGAACGCCGCCAGGACATTATTCCTTTAGCGCTGCGTTTTATTGCCAAATATAAAGCTTTCCACAAAGGCAATATTCGCCTGACCGATGAAGCACGTCACGCTTTGCTGGCCTACGAGTGGCCGGGCAACGTGCGAGAGCTGGAAAACGTCATTCAGCGCGGCATGATTCTGAGCAACGGGGAAGAAATCACGGCCACCGATTTTGGCCTGCCGGTGATGATCCCCGCCGTTGAAATGCCTGACCTGGACGTGATGCCCGCTTACCGCGAGCAGCAGAGCGCGGCCTGCGCGATGAGCAACGTCAAGCTGCATGGCCGGATGGCGGAATTCCAGTACATCATCGAACTGCTAAAACGTCACAACGGCAACAAATCAAAAACGGCGGCTTTTTTGGGAATAACCCCGCGCGCGCTGCGTTATCGACTGGCGTCGATGCGTGAAGAAGGCATTGATGCCGGTTGCTACTCGTAACGGCATAAGGGACTAAACCAATGGACAAAATTACCGCTATCGGACTCCAGGCAAGCCAACAAGCTTTGCTTAATAAAATGCACAACACCGCTGCGATGGCCGCTTCTGGCGGAGTGAGTCAGGGGCAGATGATCGCCCCCGGCGCGTCGTTTCCTGAAGCGACGGGCGCAGGCAATCTCTCCTTCTCACAGGTGCTGAATAACGCCATCGATAATGTCGATGCGGTCCAGCACTCCGCAGGGGCAAAACAGAAAGCCATCGAAATGGGACAGAGCGACGATCTGGCCGGTGCGATGATCGAATCGCAAAAGGCCAGCGTGGCCTTCTCCGCCATGATGCAGGTTCGCAACAAACTCACCACTGCGCTCGACGAAGTGATGAATACTCCGCTGTAAGGTTTCCTCCGTGCTTAATAAGTTAAAAGAAAAGTTGTCCTCTTTACCGCTTCCCACCGGACGGATAAAACCTCAGTGGCTGATTATCGCAGGCGGTTTGCTGCTGGTCGGGGCGATCGTCTTCTCCCTGTGGCGCAGCAATCAGGGCTATGTGGCGCTGTACGGCAGCCAGGAAAACATTCCGGTCGCGCAGGTGGTGGAAGTGCTGGGCGCCGAGGCGATTGCCTATCGCATTAATCCCGATAACGGCCAGATCCTGATCCCGGAAAACAAACTCCCGCGCGCGCGAATGGCGCTGGCGGCGAAGGGCATTACGGCGGTCACGCCGGAAGGCTACGAGCTGATGGACAAAGAAGAGATGCTCGGCAGCAGCCAGTTTGTCCAGAATGTCCGCTACAAGCGCAGTCTCGAAGGAGAACTGGCGCGCAGCATTATGGCGCTCGATCCGGTTGAAAGCGCGCGCGTGCATTTGGGTCTGAGCGAATCCAGCTCGTTTGTTATGACCAACAAACCGCAAAGCAGCGCCTCGGTGATGCTGCAACTGCGCTACGGCAAACATCTGGATGAAACGCAGGTGGCCGCTATCGTGCAGCTGGTCGCCGGAAGCGTGCCGGGAATGCAGGCTAACAGCGTGCGCGTGGTCGATCAGGCGGGCAATTTGCTGTCGGAAAACGGCCAGCAGGGCACCACCAATATGGCCAGCATCCGCCAGGGGCGCGATGTCATCGAACGTATCAAACACGAAACCACCAGTAATATTGCCGGAATTTTGACTCCGCTATTCGGCAGCGAAAACTACCGCATAAGCGTCTCGCCGTCCGTGGACACCAGCAGCATTGAAGAGACGCAGGAGCGCCTGGGCAAAGAGCCGTTGGTGAGCGACGAGAATATCTCCCGCGAAAACACCACCAACGAGCTGGCGATGGGTATTCCAGGTTCGCTCAGCAACCGCCCGGTCAATCCACCCGCAGCAGCGACTGCGCCAGCGAATGCGAATGCACAGCAGCAAACCACCCAAACCCAGACCAGCGATCCGCGCTCGCTCACTAACCGTACTCAGGAGCAGCGTAAGTTCGCCTTCGATCGCGATATTCGCCACATCCGCCATCCGGGTTACAAGCTGGAGAAACTCCGCGTGGCGGTGGCGCTGAACCAGGCCGCGCCGTCGCTTGCATCGATGACGCCGGAACAACTGGCCACCCTGACACGGCTGGTGGAAGACGCCGCCGGTATTGAAAAAGATCGCGGTGACTCCCTGACCCTGGACCGTCTGACCTTTGTTGATATGACCGGCGACGGCTTGCCGGTGCTGAAATGGTGGCAAGACCCGTCCATTCAGTACTGGGGACAAACGGGCGGCATCGGCCTTCTGGCGCTGTTAACCCTGCTGTTCGGCGTGCGCCCACTGGCACAACGTTTGGGTCGTCGCGAACCGATTGAGGCGGAAGCTATTGAAGCGAAAGCGCAGGACGAGGTGCTGGAAAATAATCTGGTCACCACTGAAACCGGCCTGACCGGCTTGCCAGGACCGGCGTTTAATCAGGATAGCGAGTTACCGCCACTCAGTTCTGGCCTTGAAACCAAGGTGGAATACCTGCAGATGCTGGCGGAAAACGAAACTGAACGTATGGCTGAAGTACTGAAACAATGGATCAACAGCAATGAGCGAACAGCTAATAAACAAGAGCAGTAAAGGCAGCGTTAAAAATGGACGCAGCCGCCTGGAGCAGGCCGCCATTCTGTTGCTCAGCGTGGGCGAAGAAGCTGCGGCGAAACTGATGCAAAAGATGAACCGCGATGAGGTGATTTTGCTCAGCGACACGATGGCGCGTTTGCACGGCGTTAAGGTCGACCACGCACGCTATGCAATGAACAATTTCTTTGACGATTACCGCGAGCAAAGCGGTATCAACGGCGCATCGCGCAGCTATCTGCGCAGCATCCTTGAGAAAGGGCTGGGCGGCGAAATCGCCAGCAGCGTGATTAACGGCATCTACGGCGACGAAATTCGTCACCGAATGGCCCGTTTGCAATGGGTTGATGTGCCACAACTCGCGGCGCTGATTGAGCAAGAACACCTGCAGTTGCAGGCCGTTTTCCTCGCATTCCTGCCGCCGGACGTGGCGGCCAGCGTGCTCAGCGCGCTGTCGGAAGAACGCCAGGACGAAATTGTCTGGCGCATTGCGCGTCTCGATGACGTCAACCGTGACGTCATCGACGAGCTGGATCGTCTGATCGAACGCGGCGTGGCAGTGCTGTCTGAACACGGCTCAAAAGTAGTTGGCATCAAACATGCCGCTAATATCGTCAACCGCATTCCGACCAACCAGCAGCAGTTGCTCGATCAGCTGCGTGAGCGTGATGCGGGCGTGGTGGATGAGCTGGAAGAAGAGATGTACGAATTCTTCATCCTGAGCCGCCAGACGCCAGCTACGCTCCAGCGCCTGATGGAAGAGATTGCCATTGAAGAGTGGGCGGTTGCGCTGAAAGGCACCGAGCCGGTATTGCGCCAGAGTATTTTCAACGTCATGCCGAAGCGCCAGGTGACGCTGCTGCAATCCACCACCACTCGTCTGGGGCCGGTTCCGGTGAGTCGCGTTGATCAGGTGCGTAAAGAGATCATGTCCACCGTTCGCCAGCTGGCGGAAGAGGGTGAGATTCAGGTGCAGCTGTTTGCCGAACAGACCATGGAGTAACCATGTTTAAAAAGCACAGCTTGCCGCTCAGTGCGCTGACTCAGACCCGTCAGGCGGTCATCAAACCGCGTCTGCACAAATTCCCGCCGCTGCGTAAACGCCGCGCGGCACATAGCGTGGCAGACGATATTCCCGCAGCGGCTGACGGTGCGGCGGTGCAGGAACAGCTCCAGCAGGGATTCCGGGATGGCCTGAATCAGGGTTTTGCTCAGGGAATGGAGGAGGGCAAAGAAGAGGGTTATCAGGAAGGGCTGCGCCTCGGTTTTGACGAAGGTGTGCGAAAAGGGCGCTCGGAAGGAAAAACTCAGGCGCGTCAGCAGTTTCTCGATGCGGCGCATCCGCTGGATGAAATTATCCAGTCGATGGAAACCTTTATGGCGGGCTACGAACAGCGCCGCCGCGAAGAGTTATTACAGCTGGTGGAAAAAGTTTCCCGCCAGGTGATCCGCTGTGAACTGACCCTGCATCCGACGCAGATTTTGACCCTGGTGGAGGAAGCGCTCAGCGCTTTGCCCCAGCAGCCCGAGCAGATCAATGTGATGCTCAACAGCGAGGAACATCGCCGGATCAGCGAAGCCGAGCCGGAGAAAGTGACGCAGTGGGGGCTGATGGCCGATCCCGAACTGGCACCCGGTGAATGCCGCGTGGTGACCAATACCACTGAGATGGACGTCGGCTGCCAGCACCGTCTGGACCAGTGCATGGACGTGCTGAAAGAGACGTTGCTGCCGGAATCGGGCCATGAGTAACACTGATTTCGCGCAGGTTTTGCGTTCCATCGACAACATCAACTTGGCTCGCGTGGCCGGACGCCTGGTGCGCGTGGCGGGCATTTTGCTGGAGTGCGTTGGCTGTCGACTCGCCGTTGGCCAACTGTGCCAGGTCGAAAGTGCCGAAGGCGAATTTATTGAAGCCCAGGTGGTCGGATTCGATCGCGATGTGACTTTTTTGATGCCCTTCAAACAGCCGTCTGGCCTGATGGCAGGCGCGCGCGTTTATCCGGCGGATAAACAGCAGGGCGTTTTGATTGGCGATCAGTGGCTTGGACGCGTGGTGAACGGCCTCGGTGAACCGATCGACGACAAAGGCAAGCTGTCCGGCGACACGGTGCTCCCGCAGCAACTGCCGCAGGTTCACCCCCTGCGCCGCCAGCCGGTCGCTGCGCCGCTCGACGTCGGCGTGCGGGCGATCAACGGCCTGCTGACTATCGGCAAAGGCCAGCGCGTGGGGCTGATGGCTGGAAGCGGTGTCGGCAAAAGCGTGCTGCTCGGGATGATCACCCGTTACACCCAGGCTGAAGTGGTAGTGGTGGGGCTTATCGGCGAGCGCGGGCGCGAAGTAAAAGAGTTTATCGAACATTCGCTGGGCGAAGAGGGAAGACGTAAATCCGTGATTGTCGCCGCACCTGCGGATGAATCGCCGCTGATGCGTATCAAGGCCACGGAACTGTGCCACACCATCGCCAGCTACTACCGCGACAAGGGCAAAGACGTCCTGCTGCTGGTGGATTCCCTGACCCGTTACGCGATGGCGCAGCGTGAAATCGCCCTTTCACTGGGCGAACCGCCTGCCACCAAAGGCTATCCGCCGTCAGCGTTTGGCATGATCCCGCGCCTTGTCGAAAGTGCGGGCAACAGCGAAAGCCACGGTTCGATGACCGCCATCTACACGGTGTTAGCCGAAGGCGATGACCAGCAGGACCCGATTGTCGACTGCGCCCGTGCGGTGCTCGACGGGCATATCGTTCTGTCGCGCCATCTGGCGGAAGCGGGCCACTATCCGGCCATCGACATTGGGCAATCTATCAGCCGCTGCATGAGCCAGGTGACGGAACGCGAGCATCAGCTTTCGGCGCGTACCCTCAAGCAGCTTTACGCCGAATATCAGAGCATCAAGCCGTTGATTCCGCTTGGCGGATACGTCGCCGGTGCCGATCCGATGGCCGATAAAGCGGTGAACCTCGCCCCGGCCATTACCCGTTTTTTACAGCAGGAAGTGCATGATGCGGCCCTGCTCGACAAAACCATCTCCGATCTCAACGTACTGGCGAAAGCAGGATAATTGACGATGAGCAAACTGATTCACACCCTCGAACAACTCCATCTACTGCGCAACCGCGCGGTAAAAGATCTGAGCAGTAAACTTGCCACTCAGCAGCAGCTTTGCCAGCGCCTGGAGAAGAACATTCACGCGCTTTCTAACCTCGTTAATCACAGTGCGCCGGAAATTCAGGGCAACGCGACCATGCTGAACAACCAGTCGTTCTACAAGCGCAATATCCAGCGGGTGATCGACTGGCAGCGACAAGAGCAGGCGCTCGCGACCGTCGAGGCGCAGAAGTTGCAGGGCAATTTGCTGGCGGAATCGCGCCGTGAAAAAAGCCTTGAACTGGTGCTCGACGTTAGGCGCCAGGATCTGCGCCAGGCGCAGGAACGCCGCGAGCAGAAAGTCACTGACGCCGTTTCCGCGCAGTGCTGGCTGAGACAACAGCAGGCACAACGGCAGCGATAAGATGGCTAATAACTTGATGCAGACGCTGCTCAAACGCCAGCAGCAGAAAAAAACGACTGAAACACCTTTTGTCAGCGTGGTTTGCCCGACGTGGGACCGCCGGGCATTTTTGCCCTATCTGCTGTATCTCTTTCAGTATCAGGATTATCCGGCAGATAAACGCGAGCTGGTGATCCTCGACGATTCCGCCGAGAGCAACGAAGATCTGATGGCGATGATGGTGGATAGCCGCGTGGACAACGTGCGCTATATTCACAGCCCGGAACGACTGGACCTGGGTAAAAAACGCAACATGCTCAACGACCTGGCGAAAGGCGAATACATTGTCTGCTTTGACGATGACGACTACTACCCGCCGAATAAAATCAGCGTGCAGGTCGCTGAAATGCAGCGTAACAACGCACTCTTTTCCGGCAGCGACACGATTTACATCTGGTACAGCCATCTCGATAAGATCTATCGCACCCACGCGTTTGGCCCGCAGCATGCGCTGAACGGTACTTTTGCCTATCATCGCAACTTCCTGAAAAACCATCGCTATGAAGACGATGCGGTGCTGGCGGAGGAGCAAGCGTTTCTGAACAACTTCACTTCGCCGGTGCTACAAATTGACCCCAAACAGGCGATTTTGTGTATTTCGCACAGCAGCAATACCTATGACAAAGATTTCGTGCTCGGCTCCAGCCAGCCGACGGATTTAACGCTGGAAGACTTCGTTTCGGATCGTAATTTGCTGAGCCACTATCGCCGTCTGAGCCACGCGCCGCTCAGTACCGCCGTGCAGTGGCAGGCGTTTGGCAAAGTGGTGGTGATGTACGATCCAGACCAGCCCGATCAGCTTGAAAATCAGCGTCAGGCGCTGACTGCGCTTGGTCTTGAAGCGCAGCAACTCGTGCCGTTTGCCCGCTCTTCGCTGAACGAACTGGAAACCCACTGCCAGGTGCTGGACATTGCGCAGCACGAAGCGTGGGAGAGCGTGATGCTGGTGGATGCGTCAGTGAAATACGTGCGCAAAGAGATGTCGATAAAAACGGTCAACCAGCTGTTTTCACGTCTTGAGCACATCGACTGGCAGGTGGTTCTGTTGGGCGCGCGCTACCAGCAGATTTCACCGCTCAAAGCCCTACCGGGTGTGGCTCGAGTCACCCGCGCTGACTGTGGCTGCACTTATGCCGTGAACGGCAAATATATTCCTGAGCTGCTGGCGCACTACCGCCAGGCCATCGCTGAACAAACATCCTTTAATGCGTGCTGGCCTGCACAAATGCAGGCGCACTGCTGGCTTGGACTGCTTCCGAGCTTTGCTTTTTTATCCGAGATGCCCGACCGCGACAGCGGGAAGACTATCGATTGCACCCACTGGTTTTTTCGCAAAAACTTTCAATGAAGAAGGGCCGCCACTCCAGCGGCCGGAGTACCGTATGGAACTGATTGAGCACTACCAACCTGAATATGTGGTCCGCTTTGCCGAGCGCAAAAGGCCCTGCACCTGTCCTGCCTGCCAGAAAAGCGCGGGCGACTGGCCAGTCACGCAGCTGAAGCTGAAAAATCAGCAGCGCGACAGCCTGGACGCTGGCTGCGAAACCGCTGCACGCGAGATCCTGCTCAACCCGCAAGCCTTTGTTTTGCATACATCGACTACTGAACCCGACAGCAAGCAGGTTTTTAATACCTGGGACGAAACGCTGAATCAGCTGTGTATCAACCTCGCGGTCCATCCGGCGCTGGCGCTGGAAAGCAGCCTGTATGCTATTGGCGTGTTGTTGAGCAAAGCGCAGCGCTATCGCGATAATGACCAGTGCGACCCGCAGGAACTACTGGCGATGGGCGAGCAGCTCTCGGCGCTGGCTGATGGTGGTATTCTGGACGAACAAATGCGGGTGCTGCCGCCGATTGAAGTGAATCGCGTGGAAGCGCTGGAGCAGATGGGCGCGATGCGCCTCACCCTGAATCTGCCTGCGATGCAGAAAATGAGCATGATGCTGAAACTCAGCGAACTGGCGGTAATGCAGCCTGCGCGTTTACAGGATCGCCTGCGTGAGCTTGAGGCTGGCATCGCACGCAATACTTTGCTGACTGAGCAGCCGCATATTCTTCGCAACGCCCTGATCTATAAACTGTACGGCGAGTGTCTGCCAGGCCCGGATGCCGATAACTATGGCGACGTTCTGATGTCTCTGACCCGCATGATGTTCCAGCTAAAAATGCTGTGCGCCATGTGGCGAGAAGACAACGCGCAGCTGACCCACGACGACGTGGTGGCCCTGTTCAGCGCATGGTTCAACTGGCAGCGCGGAAACGTGTGGAAGGGCGCGAATTCTGCGGACTACACGTTGCTGTGCGGGTTGTCGTTGATTTGATAGCTAAGTCAGCTTTTGAGTTTAAGTAGACATCAAAACCATAAATCTATGGCTTTGATGTCTACTACTTTTCATTTGATTTCTTCTTTCTTTTTCTTCATCCATGCATCGTCATATTTAATATTCCCTCTGACATAATTCCATTCAATCGCTCGGAATCTCAGTCCCACAACCTCATGCATATTTGGCGCGGAACTGCCGGGATAATAGACATGGGTAAACTCTAACGACGAGATGACCACGCTTTCCAGTGTGATACGATAGATCTCAACTTCAATTCCCGCCTCGATAATCTCATAATATTTAATGACGGCTTTTTGTAATCGTCTTGATTCGCTGATGGCGTTAGCAAGGTAGGGACTGACTTTGTCTAACTGCTTATGAATGACAACGGGATCATGCTGTCGGGTTCCCGTCAGGCTTCCGGTATGGCTATCGACACCGGTTCGTATGCCATAACTGCTGTTCATCACCTCTATGGCACCCTCCCGGCCTGGCGCCATACATTCCCCGGTGACTTGCATTCCGTTTTCATCATATAAAAATAAATAGGCGGGGAGCGACATAGTTAGCGATTCCCATCATTGTCAATAAAGAAAGAGTCTGTGTATTTTATGCCATTAAGACCATAGTCTAGAACGTAATTATATCCATGCTTCAATTGAACTTTAAAACATGTATCAGGGTAAGATAGATGAATTCTCTCGTCTGCTATAACAGTTATATATTTATCTTTACGAGTAGAATAGATGTTGTAATAATCAAGTGTGTCTTTTTCATCCACACTAAAGCAGATTACATCATCATGCATAAAAACCCCTCGGTATTTGGAAGCAGGATTACCACCAGGGCAACCCGTAAGAAGAATGACTAAGGGTATAATAGCTGTTTTATATTTCATGCTGGAAATCCCTTTAACACCGATTTGTATTTTTGAATCAAAGAATATTGCGATTCATCATAATTGTAATCTTTGTATTTAACCAAATACATATGTTCTGGGAAGCCATGATAAAGTAGCAACCAATAATCACTAGCAATACTGGCTTGTTGCTCCAGGCTGTAATGTAGTAAATCACCTTTGTCTAAACTGTAGTAGTAATCAGCGAAGCGAGAGAATAAGCCACGGGTTCTGACAAACATCCCCTTTTGTGCTTGCCAGGCGTGAACCATTTCATGCATGAATATGTGTTTCTTATCCAATTCATCTAATGAGAAATCTCGTGAATAGGTTTCTTCTCTGAACCACAGTTCACCGTTGGGAGTCATTGCAATATCGATAGGTTGCAGGTTGAATGGGAGGTAACTTTCGCGATGCACCCATATCTTACTGTAGATGAGGCTTCCCCCGAACAACGTTTTAGCAAGAGCGATTTCTCCTATCGTAAGCAGTCTCACGCCACCGGGATTTATCGGGGTTCCAGATGTTTGTTTAATATTTTCGTTAACTGGCATTCAATAACCCTCTCATCCATGTTGGTATTGAGCACTCATCTTACATCCAGGAATTAGATGAAAGAAGTGATATTTTTCCCGTCATTTATTGAACAATAATTCTCGCGAATAAATTACGTCAAAGTATTGCTTGAACTAATTAATGTAATTCGTCTCCCTGCAATTACATTCGAAAATTAGATACTCCTTCCGATAATAGCCATTTTAAAAATACGTTTCTCACCATATTCTTTTCCCGCACCTGCAATAACAGGTGTCGGGATTAGCCTCCTGAAACCCTCACTGACGACACACCAGTTTTTGTGTCGTTCGCACGGCTACGCTACTATGGTGGGCCGGGCGGGGGCGTCGCAAGACGCGCCGGTGTCAGTGAGGCCGGTAAGGCTAACCCCGCTCGGATCCGCCACCCGTGAGATTAGCCTCTCTCCTGGCGGTCATTAAAATCTCTCACTGGAGTTTTCCTTATGACTACCTTCTTTACCCCAGCCCACGATCTCCTCACCCTCCCTTTCAGCGCCGCGACCGATTTCACCGATCTCGCCGACTGCTGCGATCGCTTTGCCGAAACCCTGATGGAATGCCACGAACCCGTGGAGAAAATGGCGCTGTTAGGCCGTATCGGAGCCTGCCTCGCGCTGCTGCGCCCGACACTCAGCGAGCCGATCCCACCGCATCTTATCGAACGTTTTACCGTCGATACGCTGCCTGATGCAGTCCCGTATTTTGAGCCGGATGCTGAAGCCCTCTGCGATTACTGCCAGTCGCTA
Organism: Lelliottia jeotgali; assembly: GCA_002271215.1. Taxonomy (NCBI): domain Bacteria; kingdom Pseudomonadati; phylum Pseudomonadota; class Gammaproteobacteria; order Enterobacterales; family Enterobacteriaceae; genus Lelliottia; species Lelliottia jeotgali. The sequence goes on from CP018628.1 coordinate 314,855, forward strand.
ACGCTGGTGTTGTGCGGCCAGTCGCTGCTGCCGGAAACCGAAAAGACGCTGAAAGCGCTGCTGTGTGAGTTGATGTGGATGTTTGCCGGAGATTTGAAAGCGCCACGCTGGGCCCGCGAGCTGTCCACGCACTGAGGAACATGCCCGTTCTGGGCTTACCCGGCTTTTGTAGGCCCCTGCAAACGAAGTGCCGCCGGGCGATGTTGGCTGGCGGCTCCAAATCCCTCTTTAAGAGATCGCGTCCAGAGGTTTAAAGAATAATGGCCGATAATCGACGACGGTGTTTTCGATATCGCTTTTGTCCAGGATCTGAAAACCGGCGCACGGATACAACCCCAGCCAGCAATCCTTCATCATCAACTGCCACCAGTTCACATCCAGCACCGCGTGTTGCGGTGGATTTTCTTGCTCCAGCAGGGCCAGGCATTGAGCCGCTCGACGCTTTGCCCATCGCGGCAAAACTCAAAGTCATCTTCCAGAATCAGCACATCATCCCAGCCTTCCGTTATCGCCATCTCCAGCACGGCGATATGCGATTTTAGGCACCCCGCGGCACCGGGCGTGGCCTTGATTCCGTCGAAGCGGATGATTTTTTCTTTCGGGGCGTTCAGCTCCCGAAGCTGGCGCTTCATACGGACATTTCGGTCGCGGCGGTGGGCCAGATTGATATACACAATCCGGGAAAAGGCTTCCCAGTTAATCTTTTCGTTCATCGTCAGTGCCTGATAAATGCGCGCGCCACCGCGACGGGAACAGGTGTGGTCGCCCGGGCTTCGATGCCGGTGAACAGATAGCGATGGAGATATTTTTTGAGCTGCTCGTGGCTGAAATGCGCATAAAACGCACGTCCCAATACCTCTACCGGCTTGCGATACAGCTTCGCTTCAAGGCCCACGGTCGAGTTAATGGTGATCACTCTTGTAGAGGCTTTAATCAAATCGAGGGTGTTTTCCTGAGTGATTTTGAATCCGTAGCGCTGCTGTAATTTTGCAATATTCACCAGCTCTGAAGGCACTGTTTCTGCTGGGTGAATTTTAACTACAAGCTCGCGTTTTTCTTTGGCGGCAAGGCAGCTGGCATGACGGATGGCGTCTTCATTGCGCAGATCGGCATTGAGCCACAGCTGCGTATCATAGGAAACCTGCAAGGGCAGAAAAAGAAAATCGCGTTTATGCCCCAGAACCTGATCCTGGGAAATCTCGTTGATCAGCTTTTCACACGGATTGTTGCGCGCCTGCAGCGGCGGCTGGCGTTTTTCAGCTTCGTACCCAATCATCCACTGCGTGTGGAAATCCTCAGGCACGTCTGGCAGCGCATCCAGGCATTCCGGGTTCAGTGCCAGCGCGGAACGGGCGTTGGAGCCCAGCGGATCGATAAACACTTTGTTAGGGAAATTCGACAGTTCGACGTAGCGCGTCGTGATATTACGCTGCTGGCAAAAGAGGGCGGCAGGCTGTTCAGCCAGGCCATTTCCTGAGCACAGGATCATCTTCCTCAGGCCGTTTAGTTCCGGTTTGTTCATCAGCTGGAGCAGGATATACAGATAAATATTCCAGCAGCGCTGATACTCCAGCTTTTGAATCAGAAATTCACGTGAGCTGCGGATATCACTGTCAATGCGCGCGAAAAGCGTGGGTTTTTGTTGCTGGAAAGCGTCCGGTGTCGGGAGATTTATTTCCCCGGCAATACGACAAATCGGGCTATGGCTAAGGAGTTCACTAAGCCTGGTTGATATCGGTTCCCAGGGCGAAATGGCCACAATCTCTTGCTGTTCAACAGCGGGCAGGGCATTGATCACGCGGCAGTAGAATTGCGCGTTCTCGATGGTTTCCATGTAAAAACCAATCATTTCACACCTGCCGATAAAGCCAGTTCTCCGGCTCGCCCACGTTAAACAGGTTTTGCAGAACGTCCTGTTGCATCGCCAGCACCATGCCGTTGCTGTCGTTCAGGGTTTTGCATTCGGCGGCGATGTGCTCCAGTGAATCCCAGAGCGTGTTGAGCTGTGACTGATTGGCGGCGGGCAGGCGGGTGAAGAGCGTGCGCAGACCGTGTGCGCCAGCGGGGATACCCAGCCCGGTCAGGAGCTGATAGCGCAGCTTGCTATTTTCCAGTAGCTGCTCATACACCGTAAAAATCCTGGCGTTCAGCGTTTCCAGTTCTTGCGCATTGCGCGCAATAAGATACTGACGCTGATCCTTCAGCAGTGACTTCAGCTGGCCGTAACGGTTACGGTCGTCGACCATTCCCTGAATCAGCGTTTTGACGCTCTGTGCGGCGTTACTCATTTTTACCTCTGATAGTATTGCTCTATCGCGCTGGTCAGGGCATCAAGATTGACGCTGATTTTCCCGCTGGCGATAGCCTCTTTCATGCTGGCGACGCGCGCCATATCGACTTCTGGCATCGTGGCCAGCTGCGTCTGCGCATCACCCAGAACCGGGTCAATGGCGGTGGTGCGTGCAACTTTCATCTCCTCAGCACCTGCGGTGCGAGTCGGTGCCGTGGCACTGGACTGATTAATCGCGCTCGTCATGGCGTACTGTGGGGATGTCACTTTCATCGCTTACTCCATCTTCTGGGTTATTTGCAGGTTACGTCGGCTGTTCAGCGGGCGGAAAAAATGTTTCCTTCTCTCCATACCCCTGTAAAGCGACGCACTGAGGGCGAAACTTAAACCCTGCGTAAAGTTTTTTAATTTTTCGCGCTCAGGCTGGTTCGAACCACACCCATGTCGCTGACGATGGCGGTGACTTCCCGCTCGCTGCTCTCATTCTTCACTTTGATCATCTCGCCTTTGCGCCCTTTTTTGCTGGCGATCCCCATCGTACGCGCCTCTACGCCGTCCTGATCGGCAATCATCAGCACTCGCTGACCGCGTTCGACCATCACCGGTGAATCCAGTTGGCTCATGCTGATGGGCTGGAGTTCACGCACGCGACGTTTGAGCGTCAGCCCCACCACATCGTCGGGATGGGTGACGTAGCCGCTGCGCAAATTGCTGATATTGAATTTCTTCAACGTGATATCGGAAGCGCCAAGAACATGCCCGCGCTCAAGCGTGTTTTTGGCCATCAGCACCGAAAGATAGATGTCCGGTTTGACCGTCACCGCCACTTCCCAGCCGTTGGCGCTTTCACAGCGCACGTCAAAACGCAGCCTGCGCAGATCGAGGCGTTCACCGTTCGGCATGCTAACCGTGAGCGGCACGCCGCACGGGGCGTATTGCGAGATCTCGGACGGAATAAACAGATTGAGCTTCGCCTGGTAATCCTCCCAGCGGCTGCGCTGGGCTTCCTGACGGATCGCGTCGGAGGCCGCCTGCTGGACGCGGGAATGCACCTGCTTACGGGCGCTGGCAGGCGTCGGGGGGGCTGCAAATGAAGCAGCGGCAAAGCTCAGTAATGAAGAGGTAAGGGTGAAGCGGAAAAAGAGCTTCCCATAGCGCGGTACAGATAGTGATAAAACTCTATAAATCATGATGTTGTAAACCTGGCACGATAGTTGCTTTAAAGATTGTAGCAACACGGACTATCGCAAGCGTCCACCATCACGAAGGAGTGAGTTGTGAGTATTAGTTTTGATAAGGCATTGGGCGTTCATCCGCAAGCTGTAGCACTTCGACTTTCCAGGGCGGAACTGCTTTCAGCAAACCTGGCTAACGTCGATACACCCAATTTCCAGGCTAAAGATATTGATTTTGCCGCAGAGATGCAACGTTCGCAGCGGGATTTCTTTCCAGGCTCGACGGCGCAAAAGATGTATCGCGTGCCCTATCAGCCCTCCTCGGACGGCAACACCGTTGCGTTGGATGTGGAACAAACAGAGTTTGCCAAAAACGTTCAGGACTATCAGATGAGCCTGGCGTTTTTAAACATGAAATTCACTGGTCTGAAGAAGGCCATTGAAGGCAAGTAATTGAATCAGGTAACGATAAATGGCTTTTACCGATATCTACCGGGTTTCAGGCTCGGCCATGACGGCACAAACTGTCCGCCTGAATACCGTCGCCAGTAACCTCGCCAATGCCGAAACCGCGGCAACGGCAGAAGCGGGCGTGTACAAGGCACGCCGTCCGGTGTTTGCGGCGGTGTATCAGAACGACGAGCTGCTGAACAACAACGGTTTGTCCGGCGCCCGCGTGCAGGTGATGGACGTCGTGGAATCCGGCAATGCGGTTCAGCGTTATGAACCGCATCATCCGATGGCGAACCCGGACGGCTACGTCTGGTATCCGGACATCAACGTGGTGGAAGAGATGGCCGACATGATGTCCGCGTCGCGCAACTTCGAAACCAACGTTGATGTTCTTAACAATGTAAAAAGCATGCAGCAGAGCCTGCTGCGTCTGGGCGAGGCGTAATAGATGAGCGTGAATGGCGTTTCCACTCAATCCGGTACCACCACTTACGACAGTGGCGTATCCGCCAATGACAACAGCGCGGCGGGGATGAACAACCTGTTTATGCAGCTGCTGGTGGCGCAAATCCAGAATCAGGACCCGTTGAATCCGACCGACGGCACCGAATACGTCGGCCAGCTCGCGCAGCTGACCCAGGTGCAGTCGATGGAAACCATGTCGAAACTCATGGCTAACAACGCGGTGCTGATGGACAACCTGCAAACCCTGTCGACGGGCAATCTGGTCGGGCAGAAGGTGATGGTTCAGACCGACACCATTAATACCGACGGCAGCACGAACATTGAAGGTCGCCTGACGCTGGATCATGCCGCTAACACCGTCACGGTGATCGTCAAAGACGAAAGCGGCACCGAGACCAAAATCGAGCTGGGTAAACAGGAAGCCGGTTCCGTGGACTTCGACATCGACCCTCAGGAGCTGGGGCTGAAAGAGGGCAAGTACACCATGACCGTGATGACCGACAACGAACCGGCCAAAGTGCCGATTGAAGTCGGTGGCGTGGTGAGCAACGTGCGCATCCCGCTCGACGGCACCGCGACCGTGCTCAACATCACCGGTATCGGCGAAGTGGCGTACAACAACATCACCCAGTTCGGGCAATCCAGCGATAAAACCCCTAAGGGATTAACGAGTTAATCAGGAATTATTATGAGTTTTGATATTGCAGTTTCTGGCCTGAATGCCATCAACCAACAGCTTGGGGCGATCTCCAACAACATCGCTAACTCCGGCACCGTGGGCTTTAAATCTGGCCGCGCCGAGTTTGCTTCTCTATATGCCGAAGGCCAGCCGCTGGGCGTGGGCGTCACCGGTATTGCGCAGAGTATCTCCAAAAGCGGCGCCATTTTTGCCTCTGCTAACAGCCTCGATCTGGCGATCAACGGCGACGGCTTCTTTATGATGCGCGACAGCGCTGGCACCACCGCCTACACCCGCGCGGGCTTTATGCAGACTGACAGCAACGGCAATCTGATCAACAACCGTGGCATGTATCTGCAGGGTTATCCGGTCGATGCTAACGGCGTGGTACAGACCGGCACCATCGGCAATCTGACCATCAGCAGCGGCTCGATTCCGGCGAAAGCGACCAGCACTCTCGACTTTACCGCCAACCTGAACGCCAACGAAAAGCTGCCGGAAAACGCCACCTTCGATCCGAAGGATGAAAAATCCTACAACCATACCTACGCCACGCAGGTGTTCGACTCCCTGGGCCGCGAACACACCATGAAGCAGTACTTCGTCAAAACCTCCGACAACGAGTGGGAAGTGCACTACTACATGGACGATCAGGATCTCGGCACCACCGAGAAAATGACCTTTACCGAGCAGGGCGTGTTGCAGGCGCCGACCGGGCCGGTGACCATTAATGCGGATATTCCGGGTGCGGAAGGTATCGAACTGACCCTGAGCTACAGCGGTACTACCCAGTTCGGCTCCGATTTCTCGGTCAGTAAAAACAGCGGTAACGGCTATGCCTCGGGCGAACGTACCGGCCAGATGATCGACAAAGACGGCAGCGTCTACGCCACCTTCTCCAACGGCGAGCGCCTGTTGCAGGGCCAGCTGGTTCTGGCGAGCTTCTCCAATCCGAACGGCCTCTCTTCTCAGGATGGCACCACCTGGTCGCAAACCGCCAGCTCCGGCACGCCGCTGACGGGCGCACCGGGAACCGGTTTGCTTGGCGCAATCAGCTCCAACACCCTGGAAGGCTCGAACGTTGACCTGACCGCCGAGCTGGTCGGGCTGATGACCGCCCAGCGTAACTATCAGGCCAACACCAAAGTGATCAGCACCAACGACAGCATGATGAATTCGCTGTTCCAGGCCCTGTAATGGACCACTTAATTTATACCGCCGTGAGCGGGGCGTCTCGCAGCCTTGCCCAGCAACAGATCCACGCGAACAACCTGGCGAACGTCAACACCCAGGGTTTTCGCCACGATCTGGACAGCGCGATGTCACAGCAGATTCAGGGGGAGGGTTATGCCTCCCGTTTCCTGGTGCAACAGCAGCAGGGCGGCGTGGATTTAACGCCGGGCGCGACGCGTGAAACCGGGCGCGATCTGGATGTTGCCGTGAAAGGCAGCGGCCTGATTGCGCTGGTGAGCGGCAACCGCGAGGTCTACACCCGCAACGGGCAGATTGAAGTTGGCCCCGAGGGCGATCTGACCATCGATGGTCTGCCGGTCTCCGGCGATAACGGCCCGATCGTGCTGCCGCCGTTTTCGTCCGTCAGCATCGCCGACGACGGGGTGATCACCATCGTGGCGGACGACGGTGATATTGCCGCGCCGATGGACGTCGACCGCATCAAGCTGGTGGATATCGCCGCTGACCAGTTGAGCAAAAACAGCGCCGGTTTTCTGGTGACCAACGCCAACGTCAATCCGCGAACCGAAGAGGTGGAAGTGGTTTCCGGCCACCTGGAAACCTCGAACGTCTCGGCGATTAACGAAATGGTCTCCAGCATCGCGCTCAACCGTCAGTTCGAAGCGCAAATCAAAATGATGAAGGCGGCAGAAGATCTGGCGACAGCGGGCAATCGCCTGCTGCGTAACGCCTGATTTTTTTCCGCTTAGCAAAAAGGAACAACCATGAATCCCGCTTTATGGATCAGTAAAACCGGTCTTGCCGCGCAAGACGCGAAGATGAGCGCCATCTCTAACAACCTGGCGAACGTCAATACCACCGGGTTTAAGCGCGATCGCGTGATGTTCGCCGATCTGTTCTATCAGAATCAGCGCACGCCGGGCGGTCAGCTTGACCAGAACAACACTTCGCCGACCGGTATTCAGTTTGGTACTGGCGTCAAAATTGTCGGCACGCAGAAAGAGTTCACCACCGGCAACATCCAGAACACTGGACAGTCGCTGGACGTCGCCATCACCGGCCAGGGCTTTTTCCAGGTGGAAACCAGCGACGGCGATATCGCCTATACCCGCTCCGGTAACTTCCAGAAAAACCCGGACGGTATGCTGACCAACGCCCAGGGTCTGCCGCTGGTGCCGCAGATTGAACTGCCGGACAACGTCAAAGATCTGCAGATCGGCAAAGACGGCACCGTCACCGCCACGGTCGCCGGTGAGGCTGAACCGGTGGAACTGGGGCAGATAACGCTGGTGAACTTCGTTAATCCAGCCGGACTGGAAGCCCTCGGCGGCAACCTGTATCGCGAAACCGCCGCCAGCGGTGAAGCGGTAGAAGGCGTGGCGGGGGAAGAAGCGTTCGGGCAGCTCGAACAAGGCTCGCTGGAAGGCTCCAACGTTCAGGTCGTTGAAGAGATGGTCGATATGATCACCGTTCAGCGCGCCTACGAGATGAACGCCAAAATGGTCTCGGCGGCGGATGACATGCTCAAATTTGTCACGCAGTCGATGTAACGCGTGAAGTGAAAAAGAAATGAAAAAGCAGTTAGTTATTGGAATGTTTGCGCTGCTGCTCGCCGGGTGTGAAAGCCCGGCGCTGTTAGTGCAAAAAGATGACGCGGCTTATGCGCCGCCAGAAGATTTCTCCATGCCGACCACCAAAGTGCAGGGCGGCGGGCTGTATAACGGCAACTACAACTGGTCCCTGACGCAGGACCGCCGCGCCTATCGCGTGGGCGACATCCTGACGGTGAAACTGGACGAATCCACCCAGGCCAGCAAACAGGCGCGGACCAATTTCGGCAAGAAAAACGACGTCTCGATTGGCGTGCCGGAAGCCTTTGGTCACTCAGTGGATAAGCTGTCCGGCTCGATTGACGGTAGCCGCAACTTCAACGGCAACGCCACCTCCCAGCAGCAAAACAGCCTGCGCGGGGCCATCACCGTGGCGGTGTACAAAGTGCTGCCCAACGGCGTGCTCGCGGTGCGCGGTGAAAAATGGCTGACCCTCAATCAAGGCGATGAATACATGCGCGTCACCGGACTGGTGCGTGCGGAAGACGTGGAACGCGATAACTCAGTCTCCTCCCAGCGGATCGCCAACGCGCGTATCTCCTACGCCGGACGCGGGGCGCTCAGCGACTCCAACTCCGCAGGCTGGCTGACGCGCTTCTTCAACCATCCACTGTTCCCGATTTAATGGAGTCTGCGATGCGTAAATCAATGCTATTTCTGATGCTGCTGTGGACGACGGCAGCCACCGCAGAACGCCTGGGAAATGTGGTCGATATTCAGGGCGTGCGCGGCAACCAACTGGTGGGTTACAGCCTGGTGGTCGGCCTCGACGGCACCGGCGATAAAAACCAGGTGAAATTCACCAGCCAGTCGGTGACCAACATGCTGCGCCAGTTTGGCGTGCAGCTGCCGACCAAAATCGATCCGAAAGTGAAAAATGTCGCTGCGGTGGCGATCAGCGCCACGCTCCCGCCGGGCTATGCGCGCGGACAAAGTATCGACATCACCGTTTCCTCTATTGGCGACGCCAAAAGCCTGCGCGGCGGGACGTTACTGCTGACGCAACTGCGCGGGGCAGACGGTGAAGTCTACGCCCTGGCGCAGGGCAACGTGGTGGTCGGCGGTGTGAAAGCCGAAGGCAACAGCGGGTCGAGCGTGACCATTAACACCCCAACCGTGGGCCGCGTGCCGAATGGCGGGTCCGTCGAGCGCGAAGTGCCGTCCGATTTTCAGCAGAACAACCAGGTGATCCTTAACCTCAAACGCCCAAGTTTTAAAACCGCCAACAGCGTGGCGGTGGCGCTGAACAGCGCGTTTGGCTCCGGTACGGCGACCGCGCAAAGCGCCACCAATGTGACGGTCAACGCCCCACTGTCGGCGGGCGAGCGCGTGGCGTTTATGTCGATGCTGGAAGACGTGCAGATCAACGCCGGAAAACAGCCGCCGCGCGTGGTGTTTAACGCCCGCACGGGAACCGTGGTGATTGGCGATGGCGTGGTGGTCCGCGCGGCAGCGGTGTCGCACGGCAACCTGACCGTGACCATTCGCGAATCGTCCAACGTCAGCCAGCCGGGCGCATTCAGCCAGGGCCAGACGGTGGTTACACCGCAAAGCGACGTCGATGTGAATCGCGGCAATGGGCAGATGGTGACGATTGCCGCGGGCACCAGCCTGCGCAGCATTGTGAATACCATCAACAGCCTCGGCGCGTCGCCGGACGACACGATGGCGATTTTGCAGGCCCTGCATGAAGCGGGTGCGCTGGATGCCGAACTGGTTGTGATTTAAGGAGAAACAATGTTACAGGCCATCAAACCGCAGACCAGCGTCCTGCCCGGCGATTTTACCGGCCAGGTGAAACCACAGAATCTGGAGCAGGCGGCGGAGCAGTTCGAAGGCATTTTCCTGCGCTCGATGCTCCAGCAAATGCGTAAAGCCTCCGAAGCGCTGGTGGATAACAATCCGTTCGACAGCAAACAGCAGCGGATGATGCGCGATTTTTACGACGACAAACTGGCGTCACAGCTGGCATCCCAGCGCAGCACGGGCATTGCTCAGATGATCATTACTCAGCTCGGCCCGCAGGAGAGCGCGCCGCTTAAGAATTCGCAGAGTATGGTCGCTTTACAGGAACATCCGAAGACATTAACGCCCCCCGTCGTTCCGGTAATACGCCGCGGGCAGGAGTAATCCATGAACATGATTAACATTGCCTTTAGCGGCTTGCAGGCAGCGCAGTTTGGGATGAGCGTGACCTCCATGAACATCTCCAACGTACTGACGCCGGGTTATAGCCGTCAGGGCATCATCCAAAGCTCCGTTTCCACGCTGGGACCGGGCGGGATGTCCGCCGGGGCGGGCGTGCAGGTGGACAGTATCCGCCGTATTTCCGATCAATATCTGACAGGCCAGGTGTGGCAGAGCAACAGCAAAGCCAACTATTACGGCATCAGTAACCAGTATCTCAGCTCGCTGGAAAAGGTCATTGGCACGGATTCCACCAGTCTGGGTAACGGTCTGGACGATTTCTTCTCGGCCCTGAGCGCATTAACCGCCGGGCCGGAAAGTGAAGCCAACCGCCAGCAGCTGCTGAACCAGGCGCAATCTCTGGCGACTCGTTTCAATAACATGAACGACTTCATCGACAGCCAGAAAACGTCCGTCACCAACCAGCGCAACACCATGGTCGATCAGATGAATACCCTGACCGCCGGGATCGCGGACTACAACAAAAAAATCATGGAGATGGACTCGACCGGCGGCAACAGCAACGTCCTGCGCGATCAGCGTGACGAACTGGTAAAACAGCTCAGCACCTACAGTGACGTGAAAGTGACGGAAGACAGCAACGGCAGCTACTCCGTATCGATGAAAAACGGTCAGCCGCTGGTGAGCGGCAAAGTGGCCGGGCAGCTCAGCGCCACCACTGACGCCAACGGTAACTCTGTCTTAAACCTGAAGTTTTCCGGCAGCGATTTCTCGCTCAACCCGTCGACGGGCGGCCAGCTTGGCGCGCTGTACGATTACGAAACCGGTGAGCTTGCAGATATGCAGGCTTCCGTGCAGGGGATGGCGGAAACCGTCGCCACGCTGTTTAACGATCAGCTGGCGCAGGGTTTTGACAAGAACGGCAATCCGGGTAAACCGCTGTTTACCTTTGACCTCACCAATCCGGCGGGCATTTTGCAGGTTAACGATCTCAAGCCCGACGAACTGGCGCTCTCCGGCAGCCCGGACGAGCAGGGTAACGGCGACAACCTGCAGGCGCTGATCGACCTGAAAAACAAAAAGGTCGATATCGGCGGAATGGGCAATATGAGCCTGAACGAAGGCGCGGCGGCGATCATCTCCAACATCGGTATCGCCAGTAAACAGTCGAAGAGCGAACTGGAAGCCGCCCAGGCGGTGTTTGATCAGGCGCAGCTGCAGCGCAACAACCTCAGCGCGGTCAACCAGGACGAAGAGGCGATTAACCTGCAGGTTTACATGCAGGCATACCAGTCCAACGTCAAAGTGATTGCCACCGGCAACCAGATTTTTACCGACCTGTTAGGCCTGTTTTAACGGTTGTTAAGGAAAAAATTATGCGAATCAGTAGTCTTTATAATTCCGACGCCATGATGGCGCAGCTTGGCGTCAACGGCACGCGTATGAGCAAGCTGATGGAACAAATGGCGACCCAGAAGCGAATCAACGTTCCGTCGGACGATCCGGTTGCCGCCACGCGTCTGGTGCAACTCAACCGCGAACAGTCGGCTATTCAGCAGTATCAGAGCAACATTTCGCGCCTCAGCGGCTCTCTGGCGAGCCAGGAAGCGCACGTCACGGCGATGAGCAATCAGCTTCTGTCGCTCAACGATAAGCTGTTGGGCGCGGCCAACGGCACCCACAGCAGCGAAGATATGTCGGGCTTTGGCGCTGAACTGTCGTCGATGCTGGACTCGCTGGTGGCGTCAATCAACGCCCAGAACGAGAGTGGAAGCTATCTGTTCTCTGGGACTAAAACCGACGCCAAACCGGTGGTCTGGGATGAAGCGCAGGGTAAATACATCTACCAGGGCAACGAAGGCTCGCGTGAAACCACCGTCGCCAACGGCGTGAGCGTCACCGAAAACACCAACGTCGTGCAGGCGTTTGGCAACGGTAACGATCTGGAGATGCTGAACAAGCTGAAATCGCTGAGCGAGAAAATGCAGGACCCGAGCATTCCGGTCAGCGATTATCAGGACGAGATGAACGAGATGCTGACGCTCTCTTCCGACACGCAGGGCAAAGTGGCGGCGATGTTTACCGATCTGGGTGGGCGTCAAAACCGGCTGACGATGCTTGGCGATGCACATACGGACGTCAGCACCGCTAACGATCAGGTGGTGCGCGACCTGTCGGATACCGATTGGGCAACCACCAGTATCAATCTCCAGCTGTACTCCAACTCGGTACAGGTCACTAACAAAGCGTACAGCATGATCAGTCAGCTTTCGCTCTTCAGCATGTTGTAATAGTTATGCAGGTAGGATTAAAAACCACCACCGCCGCCAGCACGCCGTCCGCAGTCAGGGCGGCACCGGCGCAGATCGCCCGCCCGGAACGTGTCGCCAGCACGCATCGTGCAACGCCTGCTTTCCCGGAAGCGGCGCTGCTTTCGCGCCGACCGCTGCGCTATAACGTACAGCTCAATCAGCAGCTGACGGCGGTTCAGCAGGCGGATAATTATCTGTCAGAAGCCGAAACCCAGCTGCTGGTGCTGCGTCATCAGAACGGGCGTGACGGCGGTTCTGCGCCGTCGTCCCTGAACACGCTGCTGCATCAACGCGGACAGTTGTCGGGCGGGACGATCGATCGCAATTTCAACATCACCCTCCAGCAAAAAAGCCAGGTCAACTTCACGCTGCCGGGCGTCGAAAAACTGCTGGAGCAGCCGCAGGGCGAGACGCTGGTGTTTCAGCTCGGCGGCGGCCAGCGCGAGCTTACCGCCGTGGCGCTGCCTGCGAATGCTTCACCGCGCCAGGTGCTGGCGCATCTGAATGTGGGACTGGGCCGTTTGGGCATCAACGCTACGCTAGCTCCCGAAGGGAAAGTTGCTTTCCAGGTGGACGAAGCCCGCTGGGCACGCGTCAGCCAGCATCTCAGCGTGCGCGGCGAAGGACAGCATTTCCCGGCAGATGCCTTTACTTTGCTGGCCCCGCAGGCGGAAACCAGTCGTGAAGATGAGATCGGCCAGCTCGCCACCCGCTGGGAGCGCGGCGACGGTAAGAAGTTGCAGCAGACGCTGGACCAAATCACCCGCGAGCGCAGCAAATTGCATTTTCATCAGGATCGCGTGGCGACGCGCATTCAGGATATGTCGACGGTCTACACACCCGGCGAAGCACTCGATACCGCACGCGCGCTCGGCGAAGCGTTAGCCGGGAGCAGTAAGCAATTCGGCCTGCTGTCGCAAGCGCTGGCGGCACAGGGAAATGTGCATATGGCGACGGTGAAGAATTTATTGGGGTGAGGATTTTCCTGCCCCATTCTTCAAAAACTTTTTGTTCGCAAATAGCTCATTTAGTTTATATATCCCGCACTAATGTTGGTTAATACCACCTCATCATCTCTTACATAAATTCGGCAATAACAGGTGTAAAACATTCCTTGTCACTTTTTGAACTGATAAGGAAATTGCAATATGTGGAATGCCCATAAAGCCATTGTGTATGCCCGTCAGCATGCCGGCAGTCAGAGCCAGAGTAGGTGCGCCGAGTTTGTCTCCAATGCTATCCGAGCAGGCGGCGCTAACATTCATAATACGCATTACGCAAAGGACATGAGAAACAACCTGATCATGGCTGGTTTTCATCAGGTATATGGCTAACCAACTGAAGGGGATATAGCTGTTATACAACCTACAGAGCACCACCCATTAGGGCACGCATGCCTATACGGCGGAACAGGAGTCTGGTACTCGGATTTTGTACAGCGGACAATGTATCCCGGTTCGGAATACAGAAAAGTGAAACCACATTATGAAATATTCCGGCGCTGAAATGAAAATTGTATTAATGGCATGTCTTTTTTTCCCCTGGTTTGCATCGGCAGCCCAGGCTCTATCTCCCGAATCAACTGCGGCCCTGAATTTCAACAAGTGGTACATTTCGCAGATTATGAGCGGAAAGGAACCGCTATCCGATTACACCGCGCTGAAGCCTTACGTAACTCGTGAAACTATCAGTAAGCTAAAAGCAATGGATAAACTAGACCCCAATGAGTATGACGTTCCTGACATTGATATGTTCATTAAGGCTCAGGGGTATCAGAACGACTGGAAAAACGTAGCGGTAGTGGGCTCAGACTATGACGCTGCTTGCATACAGGTTTACATCGCTTACGGTGAAAAAAAGGATCACATCGTTATTGATTGCATGGTGAAAGAAGATAATACCTGGAAACTTCAGTCGGTCGCTGCCCGTGACTTTAACTAAAGTACGAACGCTGTAGAGGCAAATCGCTCAATCGGTTCCCTAACCGCTGGAAAGGGCCAGCGTGAGGGGCGTTACTTCTTCAACGGATACAAAAAGATCGCGCCACTCTGCCCGACGACCAACTGCTGATTACCGACATTTAGCGGCTGCATCCAGACATCAATGTGCAGCAGCATATCCACCAGGCCATCAATCATCAGCCCTTTTTGCGCGGTGCTGTAATAGATGGGGGTGTAGGAAAAAAACAATCTGCTGTTCTGTTTATTAATGGCGGTAAATTTGCCCTTCAGCACAAAACGATTGTCATTCGGGCTGGTGATGGTGGTCATTATCGAGCCGTTAACCGTCTGCATATGGGAGTCGTAAATCTCTTTACGCTTCGACATCAGGTCATAAAACCCAAGCTGCATGAAACCTTCCACATTGCTTTGCGGAGCTGTGGGCGTTTGGATAATGCGCAGCCCGGCAAAAGCGAGCGCCACAAGGAGAAAGCAGGAAAGGGCCACTTTCCAGTTAAGAACAGGTTTCCATCTCACTGATTTTTCTCCTCGTTTCGCGCAGTATCAGGTTGTTCAGTTGGGTGGGATCGATACGCCAGTGGTAGATGGCCATCGCCAGTTGCTTGTTATCACAACGGCTTTTCAGGGCAAACGTGTAATTCAGCGTTTGATCAACGCTCTGGTAATAGACCGTCATCGTCACGGACTGCGTTTTGATCTGCTGGTTAATGGCGTACAGCGTATCTTTGATTTTGCTGTAAAAATCTTCTTTATTCATTGCCAGACGGTTGGACTCGGACAGCTCGTACACATGAATATTGCTGTAAACCTCGACATCCTGTTCTTCTGCGACAATCTTTGGTCCCTGGTTGTTGGCGTACTGCCAGCCAGCGGCGGCGCTGATAGCGATCACCACCAGCAATATCACCAGCGTGATCAGCGGATGCTGAAAACGGGGTTTAGCCGGTTCGACGACGGGCAGTTCGAGCAACGCGGGAGGCGTGACGGGCATCGGTTCGGCGATGTCAGCGGTATCATCTGCGATGTCTGGTTCATCGATGACGCTGTTTTCAACAGATGGCATGATCGTCGGCAACACAAACCCATCGATCTCCGTTTCCGGGAGATCAATTTCTTCACTCTCTTTTTCAACAAAGCGACACCAGGCCTGTTCCAGCAAATACCCCTTTTTAGGGATAGTTTTAATAATCTTTTGCTGTTTTCCGTCGTCTTCCAGCGCTGAGCGTAAAGCATGAATGGCATTGGGTAGGCTATTATTGCCAATCACCCGACGTTCCCATACCAGCGTAGTTAATTCTTCTCGAGTGAGAATTTTTCCTGCATTTTCAAGAAGTACGTCTAATAGTTTTAATTGATATTCACCCAGACGTTTTCTTTCACCTGTCACTAAACTAATGAGTGAACCAGAGGGTAAATCAACTAACCAGTTATTAACGGTAGAATATTTTTTTCTCATGGCAATTGGTGGTAAATGGCCACTCCTGAGTCAATAAATCATCCGGGCAGCGTGCGGGAACGGCGCACAATGCTTAATGTAAATTAATCATTAATTCCGTTAAAAATTCATTTGAGAATTGCCGCTTGCCTGCGGAGATTATGCAAAAATTGAGCGGTATTACGGTGTAATCAGGATTTTCGCTCTGCGGAAAGACGCATTACTGCCAGTCATTTTCCGCCTTTTCTGGGATGAGATTAGGAAGTTTCTCTTCCGTGACACATTTTTACGCGATAAAAGTGTGATGTGCAACAAATTATTAAGTTAATTATCTGGATAAGCATTAATGAGAATCGTTAAACGTTAATAGTGATCTGTTGTTGTTTTTTATATTAATGGTTTGTTCGGTTATGTGAATTTCATGTTTTTATTTTTTCATCTGTAAAAAACATAGTTACATTTTGAAAAGAAAAAACATTAACTATTTTTAAGTTGGATTTAAGTTAAGGAGTGAATGTGTCGCATTGGTTTTTAATTTGTATTCGCAATTTATGCGTTTATTAATAAAACTAGGTTTTTTCTTATAGAAGTGATTTTTTAATTTTTTTTCATATCCGATTTAATTCTCCATTGGTGTGTGTCGTTTTACTTGAGTACCAGACAGAAGGACCTGACGAACAGGTTCACAAGGAGATTAATCACATGGCACTTTCTATTTTCACTAACGCATCTTCCATGGCTTCTACCAACGCACTGAATAAATCCAACAGCATGTTGTCCACTGCGATGGAACGCCTCGGTACCGGTAAACGTATCAACTCCGCAGCAGACGATGCCGCGGGCCTGCAAATCGCGACTCGCCTTCAGGGCCAGAGCAACGGTATGGCGGTTGCTCAGCGCAACATCTCTGACGCAACTGCTCTGCTGCAGACCGCTGAAGGCGCGTTTGATGAAGTGAGCAACATCATGTACCGCATGAAAGACCTCGCAACACAGGCAGCGAACGACACCAACGGCACTGAAGACCGTACTGCGCTGCAGGCGGAAATGACTGAACTGAATGATGAACTGACTAACATCATGGGCAACACCAAATACGCAGGTGAAAACCTGTTCGGCGGCAGCGGTAAATTCGACGCAGCGATGAACTTCCAGATTGGTGCTTCTAAAGAAGAAAAACTGGAAGTTGATGTGAGTGCTGAGCTGGGTACCGTGAGCACCGGTATGACTGGCCTGGGTGCCCTGACCCTGGCTGATTCCTCTGGCGCACAGGCAGCAATGGATAGCATCGAAACTGCAATCTCTGATGTCGGCTCCCTGCGTTCTAAACTGGGTGCAAACATCAACCGTCTGGGCCACACCGCGGCTAACCTGGCGAACATGAAAGACAACACCGACCTGGCACTGGGTAACATCCGTGATGCTGACTTCGCGTCTGAAGCATCCAGCATGACCCGCAACCAGATGCTGGCGCAAACCAGCATGTCCATGCTGAAGCAGTCCAACAGCATGTCCGGTATGGTGATGTCCCTGCTGGGCTAATCCCGACCACTTTCTACGAAAACACCGCTGTAAGGCGGTGTTTTTGTTTGCGGCCTTTCCCCTTCCTTCCTTTTCCCATCCGGGGAAAGTTGCCTTCCCTGTAATTCGTAACTCACTGAATTAATAAAATTTAAAAATTGGCACGATGGTTGCATTAACTAAGCATGGTTTAGCAACAGGTGCGAAAGGAGACAACTACTATGGCAGATTTCAGCAGCATTGACCCGACGTCGCTGGCCCAGTCGCTGGCGTCCTACGACATCATGGCGATCCAGAATCAGCTGAAGACCAAAACAGCAACGATGACGTCGCAGAAAAAAGCACTGGATGCGCTTCGCACCGCGTTGACCGATTTCCGCAGCGCCATTAAAGGGCTGAACAACACCAATGACGGGATGTTGAAAAACGTCGCGACCCTCAACCGCGAAGGGATTGCCAACGTTACGGCGAACTCTGCGGCGCAAAAAGGGACCTACAACATTGAGGTCGATCAGCTGGCGTCCGCCCATCAGATAGGCTTTGGCGATCTGACGGATGAGTCGATCAAAAACGCGACTGGCACGATGGACATCACGCTGGGCGAAGGGGCGGATGCGAAAACCATTACCGTCGATATGGACAGCGTCAGCAGCCTCAGCGATCTGACCAAAGCCATCAACGGCAATGAAGACAATCCGGGCGTCACCGCATCGCTTATCCGTACCGACGGCAAAGTTACCCTGATGCTGAGCAGCGATGAAAGCGGCGCCGCGAACAAGGTCACGGTCGGCGGCACGTCTGGTTTTGATTCGGCAAACGCCAAAGAGATCTCGAAAGCGGCAGACGCCAAATTCCGCATGGGCGAGATGGAGTTCACCAACAGCAGCAACACGCTGGATAAGCTCATCGAAGGGGTCACTATCGAGCTGACGTCGAAGACCGAAGCCGACAAACCGCTGACCATTACCATCGGCACGGACACCACCGGCACCAAAGAGCAGCTCCAGACCTTCATTGACTCCTACAACACCCTGCAGGACACGCTGCAAAAGCTGACCAAAAGCGGCAGCGGTGACGGGGAAGAGCGCGGCGCGTTTGCGGGCGACTCGACGATGGCATCGCTCGATCGCGAACTGAATGACGTGCTCCGTACCGTGTTTGGCGGCAAGCGGATGTCCGATTTCGGTATCACGGCGGATAAAGACGGCAAGCTGGAAATCGACAGCAAAAAGCTCGATACCGCGCTGACTGCCGACCCGCAAGCGCTGACCGGCCTGTTCAATGGCAAAGAGGGGCTGATCTCGAAGATGGACAAATCCCTCGACCGCTACCTCAACTCGAACACCGGGTTGCTGAAAGGGCGTCAGGACGTGCTTGACCGTCAGCAGAGCGATATCGACACCAAAACGGATGCCATGAATACGCGTTATGACTCCTCGTATAACCGCTACCTGAAGCAATTCACCCAGTTGCAGCAGGCCATGTCACAGATGAACAACACCATGAGTATGTTTGGTTTAGCTTAAGGAAATCAGAGCTTTTATGTACGGGAATGAACAGCAGGGCTTCGGCCATTACCAGCAGTCCGATTTAGCCATTCAGGCGGCAGCCGCGAATCCGCATCAACTGGTTTTGATGCTGTTTAACGGCCTGATGGATGAGCTGGTCCGCGCGAAGAGTCACATCGCAGCGCGTCGCTATGACCGCAAAGTCCAGAGCATTAATAAATGCATCGACATCCTGAACGCATTGACCAGCGCGCTGGACTTTGACAAAGGGGGCGAGCTGGCGCTGAGCCTGGCGAACCTTTACGACTACTGCGTTTATCGCCTGTATGACGCCAGCCATAAGCTCTCCGTCGAGCATGTTGAAGAGGTTGAAGTGATCCTCAGTAACTTGCAGGACGGCTGGGAAAAAATGGGGCAGCAGAATGGATGATCTACAGGTTATGCGTTTTCTGGCGCGTTCCCTGGAGCATGCGGCCAGCCAGCACGACTGGCCGAAAATGCAGGACGTCGATGCGCAGATTGCGGGGCTGTTGATGTCGTTGCAAGGCCAGACGCTGGCGGCAGAAAAACGTGAGGCATTAATGGCGCTGAAGCTGGTGCATCAGCAGGTGAGCCAATACTGCCAGCAGCAACGCGATGAGCTTGAACAGAACATGGCCCGCGCGCGCCGTAATCGCGAAGGTGCCAGCGCCTACGCGCAGTTTGCGGATGTAGGAGAGGCAGGCTGATGAATCTGCTGCTTTCGCCACTTTCGCCTGCGCCTGCGACCACAGAACCGGGCGCGATCGCCCCGGCTCTGCCGGTGACAGATACCAGCGCGGTGGCGCTGCCGGGAACGGCGTCCGGCGAACCGATGCCTGCGGGGTTCAACGATGCGCTGCTTAACATCATCCATACCCTGATCGGCGGTGAGCAGAACCGTGACACCACGATGGTGCTGGCGGGTCTGGACACCGACGAAGACGATGACGCCCCGACACACACTGCCGGAAGCGAAGTCCAGACGCCGGACGCGTTAACGCCGCCGCAGGCGCTGCTGGATACGCTGCTGATGGCAAGCCTTATGCCGGTGAAAACGCTGAATGTTGCGCCAGCGGCACCGCAAACCGGCGAAGCGCTGAAGATGCAGACGCTGTCGGCGGGGCTTTCGCCGCTGTCTGGCGGGTTACAGCCGACAACGGCCACACCCGCGCCGGTAGCCGTGGCGCAGGAACCAGTGGCTGAACTCGGCAAACCGCTTGCCACAGACGTGGTGAAAACGTTGGCCGAGGTACTGCCCGCCGCAGGTCAGCCGACGGCGAGCGGACAGACGTTTTCAACGGTAATGGATAAGCAAACGGTCCATCTGCCGTCGGTCAAACTGGACGCCGACGAAACCAAATGGGCGCAACAGCTGCACAGCGCGCTTAACGATCGTCTGCAGATCCAGGTCAAAAATCAGGTGCAGCACGCCACGATCCGCCTCGATCCGCCGGAAATGGGCAAAGTGGATATCTCACTGCATATCGAAAATGGCCGTATGCAGGTGCAGATAAGCGCCAGCAACAGCGAGACGGTGCGTGCGCTACAGCAGATCAGCAATGAACTGCGCCAGAGCCTGACGGAGCAAAACTTTGTTCAGGTGAACGTGCAGGTGTCGACCCAGTCCGGACAGCAGCAGGGACGCGGACAGCAACTGCCCACTCAGTCGGATACGCCTGATGCAGGGGCAGAGATTGCCGCAGAGGACGCACAGTCCACTGGCGGTAAAGATGATTCGGTATTACTGACGGTTTAACTATGACTATTAAGACTTTTTCTTTAGGGCTGGTAATTGCCCTGATTGCAGCAACATTCGCCGCCGTACTGACCGTTATGGGCACGCACATGCTCAGCCAGGACGAACATAAGCGCTCCATTATTTCTGACCTGTTCAGCTCGTCCAAAGAGAACGTGGTGGAGTTTGTCGAAATCAAGAACGTGGTCGTGACCTTAAAAAGCCCAGGTGATTCCGAGCGCTACCTGCTGCTGGAACTGGCGCTGACCACTGATTCACCGGCCAACACCCTGCGTGCAGAAGAGATGTCCCCGGCGATCCGTGGTGCGACCGTCAATGCACTGTCAGCCATGAACTACGACGCAGTGCGTGAAATGAGCGTGGAATCCCTGCGCGACACGTTGATGAATGCGTACACGGCGCGCTTTGAAAGCCTCAATACGCGTATGCCGTTTAACGACGTGATCATCAGCAAAATGGTTTTCCAGTAATTAACGGTACTCGACTGAAATGATGGATTTTATTGCTGATGAAGCGCTGAGCCCGGCTGACGAAGCGAAATACGTTAACGCGTATTTGCCGTTAGTGCATCGGGTGGTGAAACAGCTCTCCTGGCAAACCAGCAGCGTGATGGATAAAGAAGACATGGAGCAGATCGCCCTGATGGGTCTGCTGACGTCGCTGCGTCGTTATGGTCACCCCGATGAGCAGTTTGGGGCCTATGCCGCACAGCGCGTTCGTGGCGCGGTGTTGGATGAGCTGCGCGAGCTGGACTGGCGTCCGCGTCGGCTGCGCCAGAAGAGCCATAAGATCAACGATGCTATCCGTGAGGTTACGCGCAAGCTTGGCCGCACGCCGACGTTTGACGATCTTAGCCAGCAACTGTCCATCACTGCCGAAGAGTACCACGAGTATTTACTGCTGGATTGCGCCAGGTCGCTGGAAAGTCTCGATGAATTATTAGGTGAGGATGCGCTGCACGGCAGTCTCAATACCCGCTCGCTGGAGGACGAAATGGTCATCAGCGGCACCCTAAAGGCTGCGCTGGCGAGTCTTGATGAGCGTGAACAACTGATCCTTACGCTCTATTACCAGCAGGAAATGAGCCTGAAAGAAATCGCGCTGGTTCTCGATCTGACCGAGGCGCGCGTCTGCCAGCTTAATAAAAAGATCGCTCAAAAGATCCAGTGTTTTTTCCAGAAGTGAAGTGAAAGGTATATGCAAAAGTTATTCGGTATTTTCATTATTTTCGCCTGCGTCGTCGGCGGTTTTCTTATGTCCGGTGGACGTCTGGCCTCGTTTTGGCAGCCGGGTGAGATCATTATCATTCTCGGTGCGGGACTGGGGGCAATGGTGCTTGCGAATCCGCGTCCGGTACTGGCGGAAATGTATCGCCAGTTTCGCGGCATCATGCGCAAAAACGAGTACACCGATGAGTATCAACGCCAGCTTTTAATGCTGCTGTTTGAACTGCTGGAACTGGTGCAGGACGGCGGTCTGAAGGTTCTGGATGCCCATATTGAAGTACCGGATAGTAGCCCGCTGTTCCAGAAATATCCGCTGATCCTGCAAAACAAAGCGCTGATCACCTTTATTTCGGACAACTTCCGCCTGATGGCAATGGGCAAGATCAACGAGCACGAGCTGGAAGGGATTCTGGAGCAGGAACTGGTGGCGATGGAAGAGAACCTTCTTCAGCCGTCCCGTTCTTTGCAGCGTACCGCCGAGGCGATGCCGGGCTTCGGGATCTGCGCCGCCGTTTTGGGGATCATCATCACCATGCAGTCCATTGACGGCTCCATCGCCGTGATTGGCGTCAAAGTGGCGGCCGCGCTGGTGGGGACCTTCCTCGGCGTTTTCTTCTGCTACTGCCTGATGGACCCGGTGGCGAACGCCATGGAACAGAACACCAAAAAACAGCTCGCGGTTATCGAATGCGTGCGTACCGTGCTGGTCAATCACGTGGCGGGCAAACCGACGCTGCTGGCGGTGGATGCCGGACGTAAAATGCTACCGCTGGATTCCAAACCGACTTTCGCCACGCTCGACGGCTGGGTGAACCAGATGACGGGTGAATCCTGATGCGCGGCACTCGCGGAAAAGAACATACCACCATCATCAAACGCTCGTCGCGCAAAAGCCACGATGCGTTTCATGGCGGCGCGTGGAAGGTGGCGTTCGCCGACTTTACGCTGGCGATGATGGCGCTGTTTATGGTGCTGTGGATCATGGGATCGGTGACGGAAGAAGAGCGTAAAGAGATTGTCTCTCAGCTCAACGGCGAAGCCCTGTTTGAAGGCCATTCCCTGACGCCTATCACTCAGCCCCACGGTAGCGGTGGCAAAATCGCGGTCACGGAAACCCGCGATCGCGAGGCGAAAAAAGCAGAGCAACAGAAACAAGCTGCGGCAACAGCAGGAATAAAAGGCGAAAGCCTGGAGGACGTGAATAAGCGTTCTCAGAAAGAGATCGAAGATCTGGCACGCATCATCATGAAGATCACCTCGGCCTACGATGCGCAGTCGAATCTGAAAATGGAGATCGTGCCGCAGGGGCTGCGGATCTTGATCACCGACGATCAGAAGCGCGAGATGTTCCAGCGTAGCAGCGCGATCCTGACGCCGTTCTTTACGCGTTTGCTGACGGAGTTTTCTCCGGCACTCAATAAGATCGACAACAAAATTATCATCACCGGACACACGGACTCCACGCGTTTCCGCGACCAGGATCTCTATAACAACTGGAATCTGTCGGGTGAGCGAGCGATGCAGGCACGCAAAGTCCTGACGAAAGCCGGTTTAGAGCCGGGCAAAATTTTGCAGGTGAGCGGAATGGCCGACCAGATGCTGATCGACCCGGAAAATCCACTCAGCTCCTCGAACCGCCGCATTGAAATCATGGTGCTGACCCACTCGGCGAGCGAAACGCTGTATCAGTTCTTTGGTCAGCACGGCGAGAAAGTGATCAAACCGATTATCGATAAACTCTCGCAGAAGAAATAGACGATTTAGTGATGTTGACCTCTATAACACTCCAGACTTTACGCCGCGTAGCGCTGGCCGCAGCCCTGATTGTCGCTAGCACGGCGCACGCAGAAGCCGCTCCGCGCCGCGAGGCGGTACCTGAAGAAGAGAGCGCCGCCAAAACCCGAATGCGCAATCGCGCGGCGCTGTTGAAAAAATCGCGCACCCGCATTGCCGTGGTGCCGGTGACGCCAGAGCAAAAGCGTAAGCAGAGCGAAGCAAAACGCCTTGAACGCGTGCAAAACCGTGAACAGCTGGCAATGCACAAGCGCTGGCAGCCCGGCAAACTCTCCACGGATATGATCTGGGAACCGTTGCCTGGCGAGAAAATCAGCCCGCGCCTGCAGGCCTCGCTGAAAAAAGTGATTCAACTGCTGCATCAGCAGCTTGGCAAACCTTACGTTTGGGGCGGCCAAACGCCGGAGCAGGGCTTTGATTGCAGCGGCCTGGTGTTCTACGCGTTCACCCCGGTGCTGAGCCGCAACCTGCCGCGCACCGCCAACGGCATGTATCAGGACCGCACGTTGCGCCAGATAAAGCAGGACAAATTACGCCGTGGCGACCTGGTGTTCTTCAACATCAACCAGCGCCCCGGTGCGGATCACGTTGGCGTGTATCTCGGTGACGGCAAATTTATCGAAGCCCCGCGCACCGGCCTGAATATTCGCATCAGCCAGCTTTCTGACAACTTCTGGCAGGACCACTATCTCGGTGCCCGCCGCCTCTTAACTGACGAGGCTGTGCTCTGACACCGCTCCTTATTTTCAGAACGATTGAGACCACTTCCATGACCCAGATCTGTAAAAAATTCGCTATCGACGATGGCTCTACCAACGTAAAAATCAGTTGGATTGAAAACGGCACCCTCAAAACCGTGGTATCGCCGAACTCTTTCCGCAAAGACTGGAAAAGCGCGGCGCTGCTGCGTGGCCAGGCGGTGCATAACTACACCATCGGCACCACCAAATACACCTACGATGCCACTTCGGATAAAGCGCTCTCGACCACCCACATCGACTATCAATACGACGATTTAAACCTGTTGGCGGTGCATCACGCGCTGCTTCAGACCGGCGTCACGCCGTGTGACGTGGAGGTGATTGTGACCCTGCCGATAACCCAGTTCTATAAGCCGGACGACTGCCAGCGTAATGAAGAGCGCATCGAAGCGAAGCGCCAGAATCTGATGCGCGACATCTCTCTGAACAAAGGCGAACTGTTCCGTATCGTCGACGTGCAGGTGATGCCGGAGAGCCTGCCTGCGGCGCTGTCGCATCTGCTCAACTCGAACGTCAATGAATTTACCAAATCGCTGGTGATTGACTGCGGCGGCACCACTCTGGATATGGGTGTGGTAATCGGTGAGTTCGATGATGTGTCGGCTATTTACGGCAACAACGAAATTGGCGTGGCGATGGTCACAGACGCGACGCGCAAGCTGCTGGCCGCCGCCGACAGCGACTCCAGCTATCTGGTCGCTAACGAACTGATCAAGCGCCGCAGCGATCTTAACTTCGTGAAAAGCGTGATTAACGATGAATCGCGTATCGATGAGATCCTCGAAAAGATTGAAATCAAAATTCAGGAACTGGGCGATCAGGTTGCTTACGAAGCGAAAAAATTCGCCAAGAACCCGAACCGTGTGTATCTGGTCGGCGGCGGCGCGCATCTGATTGAAGGCGCGATTCGCGAGGTCTACGCAACGCTGGGCGAGCGTGTGGTGAGCATTGAAAATCCGCAGAGCGCGCTGTCGCGTGAAATCTGCCTGTATCACTCTGACGCCGGTGCGCAGGCGATCGACGAGCCGTTAATGGCTGAGGTGGGTGACGATGCGTAAGGGACAGATTCGCCGCGTCAATCTGTCCCTGCACCTGACGCCCCACCAGTCGCGCGCGGATCTGCGCGCGATGCAAGAGCTGCAAAAATGGCATCAGTCCGTGGACAACGCTGCCAGCATTGACGATACGAATATGGAGATCCGCACCTTCCACCGTAACGTCTACCTGGCCGGTTTGCAGCTGCACCTGATGGATCCGACGCTGTGCCGTCATGTGGCGGAATCTTTAGGGCGCGAAGAATTGACGCTGGCGGAATTGCTCGGCGAACTTTCGCCGCAGGTCGCTGCGCCCGAGGAGAGCGATTCCTCTGCGGAACATTTGGCGCAGTTGCAGAAAATCCATGCGGAAATTGCCGCGCTAAAACCGCTGATGGAACAGCAAAAGCTGGCTTTACAGCAGCTGCGAATGGCCGGGAAAATGGCCGGTGCACCGGAACCAGAACGCACGGCGAATGGTGCGGAAGAGCGGGATTTGAGTCAGGTGGATGCCCCGACGGAGAAGATGAAGAAGGTGAGGCAAAAGGGGATATTTTGAGTCGCCGGATGCCCTCACCCTAACCCTCTCCCACTGTACGGTCCGGGGACATGGTAGACAGGTGTTCGGGGACATGGTGAACACTATTTAACATCCTTTACCCATGGTGATCGACTTTTTCTTCAGGTCGATCACCCCCACTTTCGTGCTGTACCACCACACCTCATAACAGCCATCTTCAGCCCCTTCCTTCAGTCCCACATATTCACCCCTGAACGCTTTTCCTGCCTTCAGCGTTACCCCTCTCAGGCTCAGCTTTCCGCTGATATCCACTTTCCTGACCATCACGCCCTCGTCGTATTCCGGGGGTTCAGCGTGACTGTTGTACTGCCGCGCTGATGGCTGATACCGCGAAGCGGGCACTGCCATATCCAGCGAGGTGTGCGGCCGTTCAAGGTTATAGACGTTGCGCCAGTGGTCAAAGGCACGCTGCAGCTCACCCCTGTCCGCGAACCACTTCCCCTGCAGAACTTCTGCCTTCAGGCTGCGGTGAAAACGCTCCAGCTTGCCCTGCGTCTGCGGGTGATAAGGCCGGGAGTGGCCCACCCGGATACCCTGGCGCATCAGCCACAACTCCAGTGCCGTCCAGACTCCGGTGGTGTCTCCCCACGGTGCCCCGTTGTCCATCGTCATCCGCTCCGGCAACCCGTAGTGCCTGAACACGTTAATCAGCTGTGACTGCACGGTCTCCCGCCGCTCATCGTCGCAGTGCGCCAGACAGAGGGAAAAACGGGAGTGGTCGTCGAGCAGGGTCAGTGGATGGCAGCGCCCGCCCCCAAAGGGAAAGTGGCCCTTAAAGTCCATCTGCCAGAGGCGGTTGGGGGCGTCATGCTCAAAGCTGCCGGTGGCCGGAATGCCCGGTGTCGTGCCCGGCAGCAGGCCGTGACGGGCCATCAGGTTATGGACAGTGCTGAAAGCGGGCATCCTGTGTCCCTGGTCTTCGAGCCAGCGCTTAATCTTGCGCGCGCCCCAGCGTTCATGACGGGCATGCGCCAGGCGCAGCAGGTCAGTGATGGCGTCAGATGAGCGGTTCGGCGAATGATGAGGCACGCGGGAGCGGTCAGCCAGGCCGGCAGCGCCGTGTTCAGACCAGCGGGCGAGCCACTTGTAGCCAGTGGCAGGGGTAATGCCGAAATGACGGCAAAGAGAACGGATGTTCGCCCCGTCTTGCGAGGCGAACAGAACAAACTCGGTACGTAATGACATGGTATCTCTCGCATCCCAGGGCATAAGCGACTCCATAAACGGGTTCGTATGCCTTAGTTGTAAGTGTCTACCATGTCCCCGAACAAGTGTTCATGATGTCCCCGGACCGTACACCCACAGGGAGAGGGGACAGTCTTGTATTCTCCCTGACGCCGGGTGCCCTCACCCTAACCCTCTCCCTGTACGGTCCGGGGACATGGTAGACAGGTGTTCGGGGACATGGTGAACACTATTTAACATCCTTTACCCATGGTGATCGACTTTTTCTTCAGGTCGATCACCCCCACTTTCGTGCTGTACCACCACACCTCATAACAGCCATCTTCAGCCCCTTCCTTCAGTCCCACATATTCGCCCCTGAACGCTTTTCCTGCCTTCAGCGTTACCCCTCTCAGGCTCAGCTTTCCGCTGATATCCACTTTCCTGACCATCACGCCCTCGTCGTATTCCGGGAGTTCAGCGTGACTGTTGTACTGCCGCGCTGATGGCTGATACCGCGAAGCGGGCACTGCCATATCCAGCGAGGTGTGCGGCCGTTCAAGGTTATAGACGTTGCGCCAGTGGTCAAAGGCACGCTGCAGCTCACCCCTGTCCGCGAACCACTTCCCCTGCAGAACTTCCGCCTTCAGGCTGCGGTGAAAACGCTCCAGCTTGCCCTGCGTCTGTGGATGATATGGCCGCGAGTGGCCCACCCGGATACCCTGGCGCATCAGCCACAGCTCCAGTGCCGTCCAGACTCCGGTGGTGTCGCCCCACGGTGCCCCGTTATCCATCGTCATCCGCTCCGGCAACCCGTAGTGCCTGAACACGTTAATCAGCTGTGACTGCACGGTCTCCCGGCGCTCATCGTCGCAGTGCACCAGACAGAGGGAAAAACGGGAGTGGTCGTCGAGCAGGGTCAGTGGATGGCAGCGCCCGCCCCCAAAGGGAAAGTGGCCCTTAAAGTCCATCTGCCAGAGGCGGTTGGGGGCGTCATGCTCAAAGCTGCCGGTGGCCGGAATGCCCGGTGTCGTGCCCGGCAGCAGGCCGTGACGGGCCATCAGGTTATGGACAGTGCTGAAAGCGGGCATCCTGTGTCCCTGGTCTTCGAGCCAGCGCTTAATCTTGCGCGCGCCCCAGCGTTCATGACGGGCATGCGCCAGGCGCAGCAGGTCAGTGATGGCGTCAGATGAGCGGTTCGGCGAATGATGAGGCACGCGGGAGCGGTCAGCCAGGCCGGCAGCGCCGTGTTCAGACCAGCGGGCGAGCCACTTGTAGCCAGTGGCAGGGGTAATGCCGAAATGACGGCAAAGAGAACGGATGTTCGCCCCGTCTTGCGAGGCGAACAGAACAAACTCGGTACGTAATGACATGGTATCTCTCGCATCCCAGGGCATAAGCGACTCCAAAAACGGGTTCGTATGCCTTAGTTGTAAGTGTCTACCATGTCCCCGAACAAGTGTTCATGATGTCCCCGGACCGCACAGGGAGAGGGTTAGGGTGAGGGGAAACAGACGACTACTCCCCCTTCACCCAAAACCCCTCACAACATGTCAACCACGCCTGGGCACTGTGCGACAAATAGACTCCCTCGCGCCAAATCATCCCTAACTGCCAGTGCAAATCGCTCTCCAGCGGTATCCAGCGCAGGGTATTTTTATCCAGCCGCTCGCAGATTGGCTGCGGCAAAATCGCGATTCCGACGCCCGCCTGCACCATCGCCGCCAGAAAATCCCACTGACCGCTGCGCACCGCAATACGCGGTTTGACGCCGTGCTGGTGAAACAACTGCATCAGTTGGCGGCTGAGGGCGAAATCCTCGTTGTAAATCAGCAGCGGATGTTCCGCCAGCCGTTCAGGTTTAACCGTGTCGATGTGCAGCCAGTCGC
Organism: Lelliottia jeotgali; assembly: GCA_002271215.1. Classification (NCBI taxonomy): domain Bacteria; kingdom Pseudomonadati; phylum Pseudomonadota; class Gammaproteobacteria; order Enterobacterales; family Enterobacteriaceae; genus Lelliottia; species Lelliottia jeotgali. The sequence continues at coordinate 343,831 of CP018628.1, forward strand.
CGGAGCGCGGCACCAGTACACACAGGGGATGGCTGAACAGCGGCAGCGTCGACAGGCCGCTGTCCTCTTCGACGGGCAGGGCGGTCATCGCCAGATCCAGCTCGCCGTTCATCACCGCCTGTTGCACGGTCAGGCCGCCAAATTCGGAAATTTTCAGCTCGACGCCGGGATAGCGCTGGCGAAAAAGGCTGATCGGCCCGGCCATCATCATCCCGACCATCGGCGGAATACCTAAGCGCAGCAGACCTTTATTCAGATGGTTAATATCGCCAAGCTCGGCCTCCAGCTGGCGAAATTCTGCCAGAATCGCCAGCCCGCGCTCAAACACCACGCGCCCGGTATCGGTCAGCAACAGCTTGCGGCCATCGCGGATCAGCAGGGTACAGTTCAGTTCATCTTCGAGATTTTTCAGCATCTTGCTGATGGTGGGCTGGGTAACAAACAACTTTTCCGCTGCGCGGGTAAAACTCTGCTGGCGAACCACTTCGACAAAATAGCGCAGCGTTCTTATGTCCATGATTATTCCTCGAAACTATACCTGTGATGATTTTAATTCATTTCAGTCCACTCCGTGTGGTCACTATACTGGCGCTTCATCTCATTTCTGAGGAATTTCCCCATGGCCGTGGCGTTAAGTCGTGTTACGCCTGCTGTTGTGCAACGGCTCCAGGTACCGGTTCAGGTCCTGCTTTACGCTGCCCTTTTTGTTTTCGCCCAATACCTCGTTACCTGGCTGCATCTGCCGCTCCCCGCTAATCTGGTCGGAATGGTGCTGATGCTCGCTCTGATTCTGTGCCGCGTCATTCCCCTGAACTGGGTCCGCGCAGGGGCTCGCTGGTTACTGGCGGAGATGCTGCTGTTCTTCGTTCCGGCGGTGGTGGCGGTGGTGAACTACGCGCAGCTGCTGATGGTCGACGGCTGGCGGATTTTTGCGGTGATCGCCCTGAGCACCCTGATGGTGCTGGGCGCGACGGCGTGGGTGGTGGATAAAGTCTATCGCTTTGAAATCAGCAGGCAGAAGCATGACTAACTTTCAGATAAGCGTCCTGTGCCTGTTGGTCACGTTGGTTATCTATTTCGCCAATAAACGGTTGTACCGCCGCTTTCACGCTTTGCCGCTGATGCCGCTGGTCTTCACCCCGATTTTACTGGTGCTGATGCTGGTTTTCGGCCACATCTCCTGGCAAAACTATATTGGTGAATCTCACTGGCTGCTGTGGCTGCTCGGTCCGGCGACCATCGCCTTTGCTGTTCCGGTTTACGATAATCTCGCGATCATCAAACGTCACTGGATGTCGCTCACCGCGGGCGTGGTGACGGCCACGGTGGTGGCGGTGACCAGCTCCGTGTGGCTGGCGCGGTTGTTCACGCTGTCCGATGAGATCCAGCGCAGTCTGGCGGTGCGTTCCGTCACCACGCCCTTTGCGCTGGCGGCGGCGAAACCTCTCGGCGGGCAGCCGGATCTGGTGGCGCTGTTTGTCGTCGTAACCGGCGTGTTTGGCATGGCGGTGGGCGATATGCTGTTTTTACGTCTGTCGATTCGTGAAGGGATGGCGAAAGGGGCCGGATTTGGCGCGGCGTCGCACGGCGCGGGAACCGCACGGTCGTATGAAATCGGTCAGCAGGAAGGTGTGGTCGCCAGCCTGGTGATGATGCTCTCCGGCGTGACGATGGTGCTGGTTGCGCCGCTGGTGGCGTGGGTGATGTTTTGAAAAGAATCCCCGGCCAGAGCGGCCGGGGAAGATTAACGATTAATGCGCGCGGCCCTGATCGATCCCAAGACCGGTTTGTGAACGGATAAACTGGGCGCGGAATTTGTCACGTTCCAGGTTACCTTCCGGCGAGTTATCGGTGGCCGAGAAGAACCAAATCCCGATGAACGCCACGGCAATCGAGAACAGCGCCGGGTATTCGTAAGGGAAGATCGCTTTTTCATGACCGAGGATCGTCACCCAAATCGTTGGGCCGAGGATCATCAGAATCACCGCCGTCAGCAGGCCCAGCCAGCCGCCAATCATCGCGCCACGGGTGGTCAGTTTTGACCAGTACATGGAGAGCAGAATGATTGGGAAGTTACAGCTTGCCGCAATCGAGAACGCCAGGCCGACCATGAAGGCGATGTTCTGTTTCTCGAACAGAATCCCCAGCAGGATTGCCACCACGCCCAGAATCAGCACCGTGATTTTAGAGACTTTCAGCTCCTGGCGTTCGGTTGCCCCTTTACGCCAGACGTTGGCGTACAGGTCATGAGAAACCGCCGACGCGCCCGCCAGAGTCAGACCAGCAACCACCGCCAGAATCGTGGCGAAGGCCACGGCGGAGATAAAGCCGAGGAACAGATTGCCGCCCACGGCATCGGCCAGATGCACCGCCGCCATGTTATTGCCGCCAATCAGCTGCCCCGCCGCATCTTTAAACGCCGGATTCGCGCCGACCAGCATGATCGCGCCGAAGCCGATGATAAAGGTCAGAATGTAGAAATAGCCCATAAATCCGGTGGCGTAGAAGACGCTTTTACGCGCTTCGCGGGCATCTGATACCGTGAAGAAACGCATCAGAATGTGCGGCAAGCCGGCGGTACCAAACATCAGACCGAGACCGAGGGACAGGGCGGATATCGGGTCTTTCACCAGCCCGCCAGGGCTCATGATCGCTTCGCCTTTCGGGTGAACCGCCATCGCTTCGGTGAACAAGTTATTGAAGCTAAAGCCGACGTGTTTCATCACCATAAAGGCCATGAAACTCGCACCGAACAGCAGCAGCACGGCTTTGATGATCTGTACCCAGGTCGTCGCGAGCATGCCGCCGAACAGGACGTACATCACCATCAGCACCCCGACCAGCACCACGGCGACGTGGTAGTTCAGGCCGAACAGCAGCTCGATCAGTTTACCCGCGCCGACCATCTGGGCAATCAGGTACAGGGCCACCACCACCAGCGAACCGCAGGCGGAGAGAGTGCGGATTGGGCCTTGCTTGAGGCGATAGGAGGCCACATCAGCAAAGGTGTAGCGCCCGAGGTTACGCAGGCGTTCGGCAATCAGGAACAGAATGATCGGCCAGCCGACGAGGAAGCCGAGGGAATAAATCAGACCGTCGTAGCCGGAGGTGTAGACCAGCGCGGAAATTCCGAGGAACGAGGCGGCAGACATAAAATCACCCGCAATCGCCAGCCCGTTCTGGAAGCCAGTAATATTGCCGCCCGCCGTGTAGTAATCGTTACGCGAACGCACGCGTTTTGACGCCCAGTAGGTGATGTACAGGGTCAGCAAGACGAAAATCAGGAACATGATGATCGCCTGCCAGTTGGTTGGCTGGCGCTGGACCTCGCCGGTCAGGGCATCGGCATGTGCTGCAAAAGGCAGTGTGGCGGCTAGCGCCGTCAGAACTCGCTTCATGATGCTTTTACCTCACGCAGTACCGCTTTATTGAGACGATCAAATTCACCGTTCGCGCGCCAGACGTAGACCCCGGTCAGCACAAATGAAATCACGATCACGCCGATACCGATGGGTATCCCGCGCGTGACGCTGGTACCTGCATGCAGCGGCGTGCCCAGCCAGTGTGGTGCAAAGGCGATCAGCAGAATAAAGCCGACGTAGATAATCAGCATGATGATGGAAAGGATGAAGGCAAACCGTTGCCGTTTTTCGACGAGCTCCCTGAAATGCGCACTATGTTCTATCCGTTGATAAATATCAGTATTCATCACAGAACTCTCCAGAGTATTGGTGTAGAGGAGGGGCTTTTATTATTCCCTCTCCCTTGAGGGAGAGGGTTAGGGTTAGGGTGAGGGGGGAAAGGTGCGGTCTGATGCCCTCACCCCGGCCCTCTCCCACAGGGAGAGGGAGAAAAACGTGAGTTAAGAAGGCATTGCGATGGCCTGCTTCTCTTCGAGCAGTTTTTCCACCACGCCAGGATCGGCGAGCGTTGAGGTATCGCCGAGGTTACTGGTATCACCCGCGGCGATTTTGCGCAGAATGCGGCGCATGATCTTGCCGGAGCGGGTTTTCGGCAGCGAGTCGGTCCAGTGCAGCACGTCCGGCGTGGCGAGCGGGCCGATCTCTTTGCGTACCCAGTTACGCACTTCGGTGTACAGCTCAGGCGTTGGTTCTTCGCCGTGGTTCAGGGTGACGTAGGCATAAATCGCCTGACCTTTGATGTTGTGCGGAATACCCACCACCGCTGCTTCGGCGATTTTCGGATGGGACACCAGCGCCGATTCAATCTCAGCCGTACCCAGACGGTGACCGGAAACGTTCAGCACATCGTCCACGCGACCGGTGATCCAGTAGTAACCGTCTTCGTCACGACGTGCGCCGTCGCCGCTGAAGTACATGTTTTTGAAGGTCGAGAAGTAGGTCTGCTCGAATCTGTCGTGATCGCCAAACAGGGTACGCGCCTGGCCCGGCCACGAGTCGGTGATCACCAGGTTGCCTTCGGTCGCGCCGTCGAGCGGGTTGCCTTCGTTATCCACCAGCGCAGGCTGCACGCCGAAGAACGGACGGGTAGCGGAACCGGCTTTCAGTTGAGTGGCACCCGGCAGCGGGGTGATCATGAAACCACCGGTTTCAGTCTGCCACCAGGTATCCATTACCGGACATTTTTCGTTGCCGATTTTCTTCCAGTACCACTCCCAGGCTTCCGGGTTAATCGGCTCGCCAACCGAGCCGAGAATACGCAGGGAGGAGCGATCGGTGCCTTCGATGGCTTTGTCGCCTTCGGCCATCAGGGCGCGAATGGCGGTTGGTGCGGTATAAAGAATGTTGACCTTGTGCTTATCGACCACCTGACACATACGGGCAGGCGTCGGCCAATTCGGTACGCCTTCGAACATCAGCGTGGTCGCGCCGCAGGCCAGCGGGCCGTACAGCAGATAGCTGTGACCGGTGACCCAGCCGACGTCGGCGGTACACCAGTAAATGTCGCCCTGGTGATAGTCAAAAACGTATTTAAAGGTCGATGCCGCGTAAACCAGATATCCGCCGGTGGTGTGCAGCACGCCTTTTGGCTTGCCGGTGGAGCCGGAGGTATAAAGGATAAACAGCGGATCTTCGGCGTTCATCGCTTCGGGCTGGTGCTGATCGCTGGCTTTTTCAATCAGATCGCTCCACCACAGGTCGCGGCCCTCTTTCCACTCGACGTTGCCGCCGGTGCGTTTGAGAACGATGACGTTGGTGATGGTTTTGACGTTCGGGTTTTTTAGCGCTTCATCGACGTTTTTTTTCAGCGGGATGCCGCGACCGGCACGCACGCCTTCGTCAGCGGTGATCACCAGTTTTGAACTGGAGTCGATAATGCGCCCGGCGACCGCTTCAGGCGAGAAACCACCGAAAATCACCGAGTGCACGGCGCCGATGCGTGCGCAGGCGAGCATCGCCACGGCGGCTTCCGGCACCATTGGCATATAAATGGCGACCACATCGCCTTTTTTGATGCCTTGTTCAAGCAGCACGTTGGCAAAACGACAGACGTCGCGGTGCAGCTCTTTATAGGTAATGTGTTTGCTCTGCGAGGCGTCGTCGCCTTCCCATATAATGGCGGTCTGATCGCCGCGCTCGGCAAGATGGCGGTCCAGACAGTTCGCTGCAAGGTTCAGCGTGCCGTCTTCATACCATTTAATCGAGATATTGCCTGGCGCAAAAGAGGTGTTTTTCACCTTCTGATACGGCGTGATCCAATCAAGAATTTTACCCTGCTCACCCCAGAAGGCATCAGGGTTAGAGACAGATTGCTGGTACTTTTCCTCGTACTGCTCCGGATTTATCAGGCAATGGTCCGCAATATTTGCGGGAATGTCGTGTTTGTGAATTTGGCTCATGGCTTTTGTTCTCCTTTTAGGATGTTAATAATATGTCGCAAAAACGTTAATTGTAGGGGCTTTGATAGCTTTGTTTGTTATTTGGGCGACAGATCACGCATTAAATGAACAGATTAAAAAATCAGCAATCGAAACTTTGAAGGGAAATAATTTACTGCGTGGATTATTCACATTTAGTTAAAAAAAAGCTTTTTTATAACAAAAGGTTATTTATAAGAATTATTACAAATTAGCGTCATATCGGCTTTTTGTAGTGAAAAGCCTCGTTCTTAAAGGGTTGCGCAGCAGGCCATGCAAATGATACTGATACGGCGCGTTAAAAACCCTATAAACCAACGCAACACAATTCATACCCTTTCAGTATGTGCCATTCCTGCCAGTAATGGGGAAGGGCGCTTCATTGAGGAAGTCCGTTTTTATGAAAAATTTGAAAATCAGCCTTGCCTGGCAAATTTTGCTGGCGATGGTGCTGGGCATCTTGCTGGGCAGTTATCTGCATTATCACAGTGACGACCGCGAGTGGCTGGTGGCGAATATGCTGTCACCGGCGGGCGATATCTTTATTCACCTGATCAAAATGATTGTTGTCCCGATTGTGATCTCTACGCTTATCGTAGGTATCGCGGGCGTGGGCGATGCCAAGCAGTTAGGCCGTATTGGTGCGAAAACCATCATCTATTTCGAAGTGATCACTACGGTTGCTATCATTTTAGGTATCACGCTGGCGAATGTGTTCCAGCCGGGTTCCGGGATTGATATGTCACAACTGGCGACGGTGGATATTTCGAAATACCAAAGCACAACCGCAGAAGTGCAAAGCCATGCACATGGCCTGATGGGGACCATCCTGTCGCTGGTGCCGACCAATATCGTGGCGTCGATGGCGAAGGGCGAAATGCTGCCGATCATCTTCTTCTCGGTGCTGTTTGGTCTGGGCCTTTCCTCCCTGCCCGCCACGCACCGCGAACCGCTGGTGACTGTGTTCCGTTCGATCTCCGAAACCATGTTTAAAGTGACGCATATGGTGATGCGCTACGCCCCGGTGGGTGTGTTTGCGCTGATCGCTGTGACCGTGGCGAACTTCGGGTTTGCCTCCCTGTGGCCGCTGGCGAAGCTGGTTCTTCTGGTGCATTTCGCGATTCTGTTCTTTGCGCTGGTGGTGCTGGGGCTGGTCGCGCGTATCTGCGGGCTGAGCATCTGGATCCTGATTCGTATTCTGAAAGACGAGCTGATTCTGGCTTACTCCACGGCCAGCTCCGAGAGCGTGTTGCCGCGTATTATTGAGAAGATGGAAGCCTATGGCGCGCCAGCGTCTATCACCAGTTTCGTGGTGCCGACGGGATATTCCTTTAACCTCGATGGCTCAACGCTGTACCAGAGTATTGCGGCGATTTTCATCGCGCAGCTGTACGGAATCGATCTGTCCCTGTGGCAGGAAATCGTGCTGGTGCTGACGCTGATGGTGACGTCAAAAGGGATCGCCGGCGTGCCGGGAGTCTCCTTTGTGGTGCTGCTGGCAACGCTGGGTAGCGTCGGTATTCCACTGGAAGGCCTGGCGTTTATCGCCGGTGTTGACCGTATTCTCGACATGGCGCGTACCGCGCTGAATGTGGTGGGGAATGCGCTGGCGGTGCTGGTTATCGCCAAGTGGGAACATCAGTTCGACCGTAAAAAAGCGCTGGCGTACGAGCGCGACGTGCTGGGTCGTTTTGATAAGACGGCGGATCAGTAACGTAAAAAAAAGCCGGGTGGCAGCTTCGCCTTACCCGGCCTAGAAAACAGGTGTTCACTGTAGGCCTGATAAGCGTAGCGCCATCAGGCTTTTTACTCCCCACTCAGAGCATCAAACTCTTCGCATCCAGTATCAAACCCTTCGCTACAGCTCAGATTAAACCAGTACAGCGCCTTCTGTTTATTTGGTGTGATAAAGCCTTTTTCACCCTGCTGGAAGACCATACCCGCCCAGTATTCTGCGTAACCGGTACGCGAAATGGCAGAGCTGCGCTTGAGCCACATTTCCGCCTGCGCATCATCCTGCGGCATCTCAACGCCGTTGGCGTAAATCAGACCCAGCAGCATCTGCGCATCAACCGCAGAGTCGCTGTCGATATCATCGGTGGCGGTCCGCAGCAGTTTTATCGCCTGAGGATAATCCGTTTTACCCGCCTGGGTATTTACCAACAGTCGCGCCAGCATGATGGCCCCGCGTTTACTGCCTGCAATGGTTGCCTGTTGCGCCAGCGTTTTGGCCTGCGCGTAGTCGGCGTGTTTAAAATGAATTTGTGACAGCAGTGCCACAGCATCGACTTCACCGCCTTTTGCGGATTTCTCGGCCCACAGCTCGGCCTGTTTATCATCGCCCGCACTAAAGTAGGTATCGGCCAGATAGTACTGGGCCCGCGCATCGCCTGCTTCGGCTTGTTCTTTATATTGGCTGCCGAGTTCGTCAGCCCTCACAAACGAGGTAAAAAGGAATAACAGCGTAAAAAGGGTTTTCATAAGCTCTTATCTTTCGGGTCTACAGCGGCCAGTATAATCGCGGTCTGAGAAGAATAAAAAGGGTGCGTTAAGACCTCAGCGTCCAGACAAGCCGGGCGGGTTTCCCCGCCCACAAAATTAACCCGCAATACAGGCTAATTTTGCCGCCACCTCCTGATGTTCACTCTTTATTGATAACTCGCACAGCCTGCCGCGATTAATAAAGGTAAAAATCACGATTGTTAGACAAACGATTAAAACAATGCCTAACATGGTTTTTAAAGGCGTCATGCCTATTACTCCTTGCGTCAAAAAGAATAAGAGGCTACTCTCAACTTGGTTGGAGTTGATGTGGTGTATGCGCACGAATTTATACGTACACATACATTTAGTAGCCTCAGGTGAATGAAAGTTTTCCTGGGGCTTTCCACTTTCTGCTCCTTGCTAATACTTAACTCTATGCTCAAAACAGAAAGTCTTAAGCACCCGTCGCCATCTTATCCCTCTGAATTAAAATGCAAAGATGTAATTTCATTCTTTTAAAATTGCATATTATTCTGCGAGCTGGGTTCCGTAATAATATTGGTGTTATTTATATAAAAGCCACCAATTAAAAAAGGGATGAATAAATCATCCCTTTTTTTTCATTGAACATGTAATAAAGCTAACCCATCGCGCTTTCGCGTAATCTGGCTTTCAGTTTGGTATATTCATCTATCACATATTGTTCGGCGCTTTGTTGGTCGGCAATCGATTCAACGCGCACGGCGCAATATTTATACTCCGGCGTTTTGGTTATCGGACTGAGGTTTTCCGTCACCAGTTCGTTACAGGCCCCAATCCACCACTGATAGGTCATGTAAACCGCCCCTTTGTTTGGGCGATCGCTCACCTGCGCACGGGTGATGATCCGGCCTTTGCGCGAGTTGACCCACACCAGCGCTTCATCCTCAATGCCCAGTCGTGCAGCATCGGCGGTGTTCAGCTGTGCGTAGCCCGGTTCATCCGCCAGCGCGGCCAGCGCCGCACAGTTACCGGTCATCGAACGACAGGAGTAGTGGCCCACTTCACGCACCGTTGACAGTACCATTGGATATTCTTCGGTGAGTTTATCGATAGGCGCCACCCAGTCGCAGGTGAAGAACTGAGCCAGCCCGTTCGGGGTGTCGAACTTCTCGGCAAAGAGGTAAGACGTACCCTGATCGGCCTCTGACTCATCGCGGCAAGGCCACTGGATATAGCCCAGTTCGCCCATTTTTTCATAGGTCGCCCCGGTGAAATCCGGACACAGATTGCGCAACTCATCCCAGATCTCCTGGGTGTTGTTGTAGTGCATCGGATAACCCATCCGGGTGGCGATTTCGCTGATGATTTGCCAGTCCGTTTTCAGATCCCACTTCGGCTCGACCGCTTTAAAGAAGCGCTGGAAGCCGCGATCCGCAGCGGTGTAGACGCCTTCGTGCTCGCCCCATGACGTTGACGGTAAAATCACATCCGCCGCCGCCGCGGTTTTGGTCATGAAGATGTCCTGCACAATCACCAGCTCGAGATCCTCAAAGCCTTTGCGCACCGCCGACAGTTCGGCGTCGGTTTGCAGCGGATCTTCGCCCATGATGTAAGCCGCACGCACTTCACCGTGCGCCGCACGATGCGGCAGCTCGCTGATGCGATACCCGGTATGTTCTGGCAGACTCTCTACGCCCCACGCTTTGGCAAATTTGGCGCGGTTTTCCGGGAATTTGACGTACTGATAGCCCGGATAGGTATCAGGCAGTGCGCCCATATCGCAGGCACCCTGAACGTTGTTCTGCCCACGCACCGGGTTAACGCCGACGTGCGGTTTGCCGAGGTTGCCCGTCAGCATCGCGAGGCTGGTTAGCGAGCGCACGGTTTCCACGCCCTGATAGAACTGGGTCACGCCCATGCCCCACAGAATCGACGCGGTTTTGGCGGCAGCGTACATCCGCGCCGCCTGGCGAATTTCTTGCGCAGTGACGCCGGTAATCGTTTCGACCGACTCTGGCGTGTAGCCCTCGACAATCTTGCGATACTCCTCGAAGCCTTCCGTACGAGTAGCAACAAAGGCCTGGTTGTACAGATTTTCTTCGATAATGACGTGACCCATCGCATTCAGCAGCGCGATATTCGAGCCGTTGCGTAACGCGATGTGCATATCCGCGATGCGTGCGGTTTCAATTTTACGCGGATCGCAGACGATGATTTTCGCCCCGTTGCGCTTCGCGTTAATCACGTGATTCGCCACGATAGGGTGGGAATCCGCCGGGTTGTAGCCGAAAACGAACACCAGATCGGTGTTATCGATTTCGTTGATAGCATTACTCATTGCGCCGTTACCGACCGACTGGTGCAGACCTGCAACCGATGGGCCGTGTCAGACGCGAGCGCAGCAGTCGACGTTATTGGTACCAATAACGGCGCGCGCGAATTTTTGCATTACATAGTTGGTTTCATTACCCGTTCCACGCGATGAGCCGGTGGTCTGGATCGCGTCCGGGCCGTATTTGGCTTTGATATCGCTCAGGCGTTTGGCGACGTAGTCCAGCGCCTCGTTCCAGGAGACGGATTCCAGCTTGCCGCCGCGTTGACGACGGATCATGGGGGTTTTAAGACGGGGGGTGAGGATCTGGGTATCGTTAATAAAATCCCAGCCATAGTAGCCTTTCAGGCACAGTGTACCCTGATTGGTCTTACCCTGTGCAGCCTCCGCCCGGACGATTTTGCCGTTATCGACCACCAGGTTTATCTTGCAACCCGAGGCACAATAGGGGCAAACCGTGACGACTTTTTTCATCGGTCTCGCTCCAGTTAATCACATATTTCCCACCCATTATGCAGCTTCTATGCCATGTTTTTATTGTGGGTATCACCTGACTTTACGGCTGATGTTTGGTCAAAACCCTGACGAGACGCAGGCAATCGTCAAAATTGACGTGTCGAAGAGGCAATGGATGTGACATGGGTTGAAATTCCATCACGCAATGATGGATTTGGCTGGAGCCGATTGCAGAATAGGTCAGACTTAACATAATCCCCTGACGGAAGCATACGATGAAACCGGCGATTCTGGTGGTTGATGACGATACGGCGGTCTGCGAACTGCTGCAGGATGTGCTTAACGAGCACGTCTTTACCGTGCACGTCTGCCACACCGGGCGGGATGCGCTGGCGCTGGCCCAGCGAGAGCCGGGCATCGCGCTGGTGTTGTTGGATATGATGCTGCCGGATATCAATGGATTGCAGGTTTTACAACAGCTCCAGAAGCAACGCCCTGAGCTGCCAGTGATTATGCTTACGGGACTCGGTAGCGAATCGGATGTGGTCGTCGGGCTGGAAATGGGTGCGGATGATTACATCGGCAAACCCTTTAATCCGCGCGTCGTCGTTGCCCGCGTCAAAGCTGTCTTGCGGCGCACCGGCGTGCTGGCGGCGGAACCGGCTGCGCCGCGCGCAGCGGGCTTAGGCTTTAACGGCTGGACGCTCGACACCACCCGCTGTGAATTAAGCTCCCCGCAGCAGGCGACCGTTGCGCTCACTCAGGGCGAGTACGGTCTACTGCTGGCACTGGCGCAGAACGCGCGTAGGGTTTTAAGCCGGGAACAGCTGCTGGAGCTGACCCATAGCGAAAGTGCCGAAGTGTTTGATCGCACGATCGATGTGCTGATCATGCGCCTGCGGCGAAAAATTGAGATCAATCCCCATCAGCCGCTGCTGATCAAAACCATTCGCGGCCTCGGCTATGTCTTTGCCGCAGACGTTTCTCACAACGATAAAGCGGCCTAAAGGCTGGATTCCAGCTCGACCAGCGTTTTCGCGCCATCAATGGCATTCGCCGCCAGCAGACTGGCCCGCGCGCAGGCGTGCGCCAGGGCAATGCTGTCTGGCAGGGACCACGCCTCGTGGCAGCCGTATAAAAAGCCCGCGCAAAACGCATCGCCCGCGCCGACGCTGCCGATAATCTCATCCGGTTCCAGCTGTCGCGACGGTACCCACTGGCCTTGCTCACCCGGTGCTTCTCCCCAGGCGCCTTCCGGGCAATGGATCACCACGCGCTGGCGCACACCTGCCGCCAGCAGCTGTGACGCGGCCTCGGCGATATGCAAAATGTTCGGCATATTACTGCTGTCGCGCATTTCCAGCCCGCTAAACTCGCCCGCTTCCAGCTCGTTAATCACCAGATAATCCACATAGCGCAGGGCAGGGAGCACCAGCGGCTGATAGCGTGGATCGCCTTTGCGTGACACCAAATCCAGCGACGTTTCATATCCCAGATCGCGCATCTGTGAAAGCAGACGTGCGCTGCGGGTGCCAAACTCGTCGTCCGGCAGATCCAGGCTGTCGAGCAGCAGCAGATACCCGAGATGGAAAATCTTCATCGACGGATCGAGCCGATCAAACGCCGGGAGATCCAGCAGGCGGTTGGCCGCCGGCGAGTGGAAAAAGGTGCGCTGTCCGCTGGGATCGGTCATCACCTGCGACATCGACGTCGGCGCAAAGGTGGTGCGCTGTACCCGCTGGCGGTTGACGTGATATTGGTCGAGCATCGCCAGGATATAGTCCCCGTCGCTGTCGTCGCCAATCAGCCCGACCGCCTGTAATGGCAGGCCGACGTGCATTTTCGCCAGCGTGAGTAACACATTCAGCGGCGCGCCGCCGGTGGCCCGCTCGCTGTGAATAATCTCTGCCAGCCATCCGCGCTCGGGCCACTGCACAATCTGATGCACATGATCGACGAGCATATTCCCTGCGGCAATAACGCCCCGGCGTTCCATCAGGCTTTCCCCGCGCTGCCGAAAATACGCATCTGTTCAGACACCGTGTCGGTGATCGCCTCTTCAATGCCTAACAGCAGCTCGGCAAACTCATCGTAAATCGGCTGTCGATGGGTGATCCGCTGCTCGACGGAGACCAGCGCCGCCTGCGACATCCCGGTGTAGAAATTGATTTTGTGAATGCCCAGCTCAATCGCGCGACGGAAATCGGCGTCGCTGATCCCGGACCCACCGTGCAGCACCAGCGGCAGGCCGGTTTGCTGGCGGATCGCATCAAGGCGCGCAAAATCGAGCTTCGGCTCGCCTTTGTACTTCCCGTGGGCATTGCCAATCGCCACGGCGAGGGCATCAATGCCGGTCTGATCGACAAAATCGCGTGCCAGGGCCGGGTCGGTGAAAAACGCTTCGTCGGCGTGGCCGTACAGCGCACCGCCTTCGTCACCGCCGACCGCGCCCAGCTCCGCTTCCACCGACACGCCCACGGCGTGGCACATCTTCACAACTTCCCGGGTCTGGCGAATATTCTCTTCATAGCTAAGGGTGGATCCATCAAACATCACGGAGCTGAATCCTAAGCGCAGCGCCCGCACGACTGCCTCAAAATGCAGGCCGTGATCGAGATTGAGGACGACCGGAATATCGTGTCGCGCGGCCTCGAACCGGACCGCTTCGACTAATGAATCCAGCGAAAGGTACTTAAAATGCACTTCGGCGATGTTGATGATAAACGGCGAGCGCTCCTGAGTTGCGGCGGCGAACAGGGCGCGCAGAAAGTGCGAGTCGAGCACGTTAAACGCGCCGAGCGCGTAGCGATGTTCACGGGCGTGTTCCAGCCCGGCGGCGAGAGAAATTAGCGGCATTATTCACTCCTTAGGTTCGAAACAGGCTGTACTCGTTACAGAGCACCAGCACCGCCGTTTCGTCTTCTTCAATGTTGTTGTAGCGCGAGAGCGGCTGCAAAAAGTGGTTGTCGTGTTCGTCGTCATTGACCGATGACACTTCCCCCACCAGCACATCGCCAAACCCGCGCTCCCCCCAGAAACTGTGGTACAGGCCAGGCGTCAGGCAGATGCTCTCCCCGGGCGTCAGGCGCAGCTGGCTGCCGGGCGCGTGGGTCTGAATACAGCCGTCAACCACCACCGTGACGTCGGTGTGTTCGGTCTCTTCATGACCGCCCGCGTTCCACAGCTCAATAATCAGATTTCCGCCGCCGCGATTGATGATGTCCTCGCGTTTACGCCAGTGGAAATGCATCGGCGTGACCTGGCCGTCGCGGACGTGCATGATTTTTTCCGCGTAGCATTTTTCGTAAGGCACGCCGTTCGGAGACCCGTTGCGCAAGGTGAACAGGGTCAGTCCCTGAGCGGCAAAGCTATTGCCGCCGAAGGCGGTCACATCCCAGCCGAGTTTGAGATCGAACACTTCGCGCCAGGCGTTTTGATCGAGCTGCCGCCATTGGGTCGGCGGGAAGCTGGCAAACGGCGGAAGGTGAACGTTATGCATTGAAAAGAACTGCCGCGTATGGCCGAGAATTTCATTGATTTCGGAGCGTTTCATGGGAACTCCTTTTGATGGTATGCGCTGGGCCCCTCACCCCGGCCCTCTCCCCATGTACGGTCCGGGGACATCATGAACACTTGTTCGGGGACATGGTAGACACTTACAACTAAGGCATACGAACCCGTTTTTGGAGTCGCTTATGCCCTGGGATGCGAGAGATACCATGTCATTACGTACCGAGTTTGTTCTGTTCGCCTCGCAAGACGGGGCGAACATCCGTTCTCTTTGCCGTCACTACGGCATTTCGCCCGCTACTGGCTACAAGTGGCTCGCCCGCTGGTCTGAACACGGCGCTGCCGGCCTGGCTGACCGCTCCCGCGTGCCTCATCATTCGCCGAACCGCTCATCTGACGCCATCACTGACCTGCTGCGCCTGGCGCATGCCCGTCATGAACGCTGGGGCGCGCGCAAGATTAAGCGCTGGCTCGAAGACCAGGGACACAGGATGCCCGCTTTCAGCACTGTCCATAACCTGATGGCCCGTCACGGCCTGCTGCCGGGCACGACACCGGGCATTCCGGCCACCGGCAGCTTTGAGCATGACGCCCCCAACCGCCTCTGGCAGATGGACTTTAAGGGCCACTTTCCCTTTGGGGGCGGGCGCTGCCATCCACTGACCCTGCTCGACGACCACTCCCGTTTTTCCCTCTGTCTGGTGCACTGCGACGATGAGCGCCGGGAGACCGTGCAGTCACAGCTGATTAACGTGTTCAGGCACTACGGGTTGCCGGAGCGGATGACGATGGATAACGGGGCACCGTGGGGCGACACCACCGGAGTCTGGACGGCACTGGAGCTGTGGCTGATGCGCCAGGGTATCCGGGTGGGCCACTCGCGGCCATATCATCCACAGACGCAGGGCAAGCTGGAGCGTTTTCACCGCAGCCTGAAGGCGGAAGTTCTGCAGGGGAAGTGGTTCGCGGACAGGGGTGAGCTGCAGCGTGCCTTTGACCACTGGCGCAACGTCTATAACCTTGAACGGCCGCACACCTCGCTGGATATGGCAGTGCCCGCTTCGCGGTATCAGCCATCAGCGCGGCAGTACAACAGTCACGCTGAACTCCCGGAATACGACGAGGGCGTGATGGTCAGGAAAGTGGATATCAGCGGAAAGCTGAGCCTGAGAGGGGTAACGCTGAAGGCAGGAAAAGCGTTCAGGGGCGAATATGTGGGACTGAAGGAAGGGGCTGAAGATGGCTGTTATGAGGTGTGGTGGTACAGCACGAAAGTGGGGGTGATCGACCTGAAGAAAAAGTCGATCACCATGGGTAAAGGATGTTAAATAGTGTTCACCATGTCCCCGAACACCTGTCTACCATGTCCCCGGACCGTACACCCCAAGGGAGAGGGGGAAAAAGTACCCTCTCACAAATGTAGAGGGGAAAAAGTGCGCCCTCCCAAATGCAGAGGGGGAAAAGTACGCCCTCCCAAATGCAGAGGGGGAAAAGTACGCTCTCCCAAATGCAGAGGGGAAAAAGTACCCTCTCACAAATGCAGAGGGGAAAAAGTGCGCTCTCCCAAATGCAGAGGGGGAAAAATCCCCTCTCCCTGTGGGAGAGGGTTAGGGTGAGGGCATCAGGCCGCACAAATATTACTTAACCGTCCACCCCTTATATGTCCCGACGCTCTTCTTATCGATCATCGTCACTGGGATCAGCACCGGCTCTTTTGGCGCGGCTTTGCCCTGCAGAATGTCATACCCGATCTCTACCGCTTTCGCCGCCATCACCTGCGGGTCCTGCGCTGGCGTCGCCACAAACAGTGAATTCTCGCGCTTCAGCGCCTCCTCACCGTCCGGACTGCCGTCCACGCCGACGATGAAGAACTCGCTGCGCTGGGCCTGTTTCGCCGCCAGATCGGCACCGATCGCCGTCGGATCGTTAATCGCGAACACGCCGTCGATCTTCGGATTGGCCGCCAGCAGCGCGGTCATCACTTCCAGTCCGCCTTCACGACTGCCTTTGGCGTTCTGGTTATCCGACAGCACTTTGATATCCGGGTGGCGTTTGAATTCGGTCTGACAGCCTTCCACACGGTTTTGTACCGCAGAGACCGGCGGCCCGTTGATGATCACCACATTGCCTTTGCCTTTCAGGCGGTCGGTGATGTATTTACAGGCCATTTCGCCCGCCTGGGTGTTATCGGAGGTAATAGTCGCATCGGCCCCTTCGGCTGCCACGTCAACCGCCACCACTACGATCCCCGCCTCTTTCGCGCGCTTCACCGCCGGGCCGATCCCTTTCGAGTCAGCGGCGTTGAGAATTATCATATCGACCTTCGCGGCGATAAAATTATCAATCTGAGAAACCTGCTGGCCCAGATCGTAGCCGCTGGAGACCAGCGTCACTTTGACGTTATCCCCCGCCAGTTTGCGGGCTTCCAGCTCCGCTCCTTTCGTTATCTGCACGAAGAACGGGTTGGCGAGATCGCCCACCGTCACGCCGATGGATTTCAGATCTTTCGCCTGCGCAAACGGGGCTGCGGCAAGCAGTGCGCCAGCACAGAGCGCGGTAACCAGTGGCTTCAATCTCATGCTGTTTTCCTCATTATCGTAGGGTGTTGTTGTTATGCACTTTGATGGTGTCGGGTACGGTATTTGTCGATCAGCACCGCAATGATGATCACCGCCCCTTTGATCACCAGTTGCCAGAAATACGAAACGCCCATTAACGTCATGCCGTTATTCAGGGTGGCGATGATCAGCGCACCCACCAGCGTGCCGGTGATCGTGCCGATCCCGCCGACGAAGCTGGTCCCGCCGAGGATCACCGCCGCGATGGCGTCCAGCTCATAGCCAGTGCCTAAGTTGCCGTTAGCGCTGTACAGCCGTGAGGCGCTCATCACCCCACCGAGTCCAGAGAGCAAACCGCTCATGCCATAAACAAACAACAGCACCAGCCAGACTTTGATCCCGGTGAGTCGCGCGGCCTGCATGTTGCCGCCTACCGCGTAGATATGAACGCCCAGCGTGGTGCGGCGCAGGATGAACCAGCACACGGCAATCACCGCCAGGGCAATCACCACTAGCCACGGAATCGGGCCGAGGTAGTTATTGCCGATCCATTCAAAATTAATATTCGAGTTGATGACCGTCGTGCCGTCGGCCAGCAGATACGCCGCCCCGCGCAGGGCCGTATAGGTGCCGAGGGTGACAATAAACGGCGGCAGTCCGGCAAAGGCCACCAGCGCGCCGTTAAACAATCCCAGCACCATACCGAGCATCAGCGCCGCCGGAATTGACAGCATCGCCAGTTCGGGAATGAGGGACACCACCATCGCCGCCACCGCCGTGGTGCCGAGAATCGACCCTACCGACAGGTCGATTCCGCCGGTCAAAATGATGAAGGTCATCCCGGCGGCCAGCACGATGTTGATTGACGCCTGACGGGTGATGTTGAGCAGATTGCTTTCGGTGAAAAAGTTCGGCGCGATAAAGCCAAATACCGCCACGATAAGAATCAGAATCGGTAAAATCCCGACCGTTTGCATCAGATCGCTCATCAGCATTTTTTTGGCGGAGGCGGATTTCGCCACCTGCTGCGGATTGGTTGAATGTGTCATGATTGCACCGCCTGATGAGTGTCGTTCACGCCGGTTGCCAGCGTCATAATATTTTCCTGAGTGATGCTTTCGCCGAGCAACTCCCCGGCAATGCTCCCTTCGCGCATCACGTAGACCCGGTCGCTCATACCAACCACTTCCGGCAATTCGCTGGAGATCATCAGGATCGCCACGCCCTTGCGCGCCATCTGGTTCATGATCCGGTAGATCTCGCTTTTTGCCCCGACGTCGACGCCGCGCGTCGGCTCATCAAGGATCAGAATGCGTGGGCCAATCGCCACCCAGCGGGAGATCAGCAGTTTTTGCTGATTGCCACCGGATAGCCCACCGGCGCGCACCTGGGAATGCGGGACGCGAATGTTGAGCAGGGTGATGGCGTCATCGGAGATCGACTGGGCTTTTTTGCGGTCGAGCATGCCCCAGGTCGAATCGCGCTCCAGTGTTGCCATAGTGATGTTCTCCTGCGCCGCCAGCTCTAAAAACAGCCCCTGTTCTTTGCGGTTCTCGGTTAAAAACCCGATGCCGTGGTCGATGGCGGCGCGTGGGGAGTGGATCACCACCGGTTCGCCGTCGACTTCAATCATTCCGCCCGTGGCTTTGCGTACGCCGAAGATCAGCTGCGCCAGCTCCGAACGCCCGGCCCCAACCAGCCCGGCCAGCCCGACAATTTCACCGGATCGCACCTGCAAACTGCACGGCTGCACTTTTTTGCTGTCGGTCAGGTGATGGACGTTCAGGCGCGCACTTCCCAGCGGGATATCGCGTTCTTTATTAAACAGGTCACTTAAGGGGCGACCGACCATCATCCTGACCAGTTCGGAGGCGTTGAGTTTGTCGCGGGTCAGGCTGCCGACGTACTGCCCGTCGCGCAAAACGCTGACGCGATCGGACAGTTCATAAACTTCGGCCATGCGGTGGCTGATGTAGATAATCGCCATCCCTTCATCGCGCAGGCGCAAAATCAGTTCAAACAGGCGATGAGTTTCGCGCGAGGAGAGGGCGGCGGTCGGTTCGTCCATCACCAGCACGCGGCTGTTGCGGTGCAATGCGCGGGCGATTTCGACCTGCTGCTGCTCAGCAATCGTCAGTTTCATCACCAGGTCGGTGGCTTTGAAGTGGGCACCGAGGCGGTCAATCACCGTCTGCGCCTGCGCCGCCATCTCTTTGCGCTGCACCAACCCGCCGCGCGACAGCTCGCTGCCGAGGAAAATGTTTTCCGCCACCGTCAGGTTTGGCGCAAGCTGCATTTCCTGATAAATCAGGGTAATGCCTGCGGCCAGTGCATCTTTCGGGCCTTTGATGTTGTACGGCTGACCGTCGATCAAGATCTCGCCGCTGGTGGCGATATACGCCCCCGCGAGGATCTTCATCAGGGTACTTTTGCCCGCACCGTTTTCGCCCATTAACGCGTGGATCTCACCGGGCCAGACCGTCAGATCCACACCCTTGAGCGCGTGAAAGTTGCCAAAGGTTTTGGCAATGTTGCGCATCTCTAATACCGGGGTCCTGCTCATGGCGGATCTCCTGTGAAGGTCGATATCAGCAGTCCATCACATCCCGGTAAATGCAAAATGTCAGAAGCCGTTCATATTTGTCATAGTTATGAATAGTTAACTGATGTCACAGTTTTCCCCTCACCCCGGCCCTCGCCCAAGGAGAGGGGAATTGGGATTCCCTCACTCCTTGGGCGAGGGGGTAAGCGTTCCCTCTCCCTGTGGGAGAGGCTGAGGGCATCAAACCGCACATCACCGGAGCCAACATGCCATCACGCCGTCCACCCTTTTTCGCCAGCGCCCGTGGCCGCCTGCTTTCCTTCAACCTGCTGGTGGTGGCGGTGACGCTGATGGTCAGCGGCGTGGCGGTGCTGGGCTTTCGTCATGCCAGCCAGATTCAGGAGCAGGTCCAGCAACAGACCCTGAACGACATGACCGGCAGCATGAATCTGGCACGCGATACGGCGAATGTGGCGACGGCGGCGGTGCGGCTTTCGCAGGTGGTTGGGGCGCTGGAGTACAAAAGTGAGGCCGACAGGCTCAAGCAAACGCAAATGGCGCTGCGTCGCTCGCTGGAGCAGCTTGCCGATGCGCCGCTGGCGCAGCAGGAACCGGCGCTGGTGGCTCGAATCATTCGCCGGAGTAATGAGTTACAGCAGAGCGTGACCGGGATGCTGGAGCGTGGTCAGCGGCGTCATCTGGAGCGTAACGCGCTGCTGAGTTCGCTCTATCAAAGCCAAAGTTTTTTACGCCATTTGCAAGATATCAACCGCCGTTTTGGTGACAACGTACCGGACGCGCGCCAGCTGGCGGAAATGGATCGGCTGATCATGGCGGCGATTGAAACCCCGTCTCCACGCGCCACTATTCAGCAGTTGAATAGCGTGACCACCACGCTGCCACAGACTGCTCGCCAGCCGGTTATCGACTTTGTGTTGCC
The DNA here is from genome assembly GCA_002271215.1 of Lelliottia jeotgali. Lineage (NCBI taxonomy): Bacteria > Pseudomonadati > Pseudomonadota > Gammaproteobacteria > Enterobacterales > Enterobacteriaceae > Lelliottia > Lelliottia jeotgali. The sequence goes on from CP018628.1 coordinate 364,474, forward strand.
TGATTTCAACGCTGAACTGCAAAAGCTCGCGCCGCTCTCGAAGCAGCTGGAAGAGAGCGACCTGGCGATCAGCTGGTATATGTTTCACATCAAAGCGCTGGTGGCGATTTTAAACAGCGATATCAATCAATACGTGGCGCAGGTGGCGCAGGCCTCGGAGCTGCGCACCGCGCAAAGCCACAAAGAGCTGCGCTCTATCAGCGTCTTTATTAGCGTGTTCGCCGTTCTGGCGCTGCTGATCACCGGCTGCGCGTGCTGGTACATCTACCGCAATTTAGGTTCCAACCTGACGGCTATTTCTCGGGCCATGTCGCGCCTGGCGCACGGTGAATCGGACGTGTCGGTGCCAGCGCTCCAGCGCCGCGACGAGCTGGGTGAACTGGCGCGTGCGTTTAACGTTTTTGCCCGCAACACGGCATCGCTGGAGCACACCACCCGCCTGCTGAAAGAGAAAACGACACAGATGGAGATCGACCGGCTCGAGCGCGTGGGGCTGGAAGAAGCGCTACTGCACAGCCAAAAAATGAAAGCGGTCGGGCAGCTGACGGGCGGGCTGGCGCACGATTTCAACAATCTGCTGGCGGTGATCATTGGCAGTCTGGAGCTGGTCGATCCCGACTCGCCGGATGCGCCGCGTATCACCCGCGCGCTCAAGGCCGCCGAACGCGGCGCGCTTCTGACCCAGCGCCTGCTGGCCTTCTCGCGCAAACAGTCCCTGCACCCACACGCCGTGGAGATGAAACCGTTGCTGGAAAACCTCGGCGAGCTGATGCATCACTCTTTGCCCGCCACGCTGACGCTGGACATCGAAGCGCAGCACCCGGCGTGGCCCGCGTGGATTGACGTTAGCCAGCTCGAAAATGCGATCATCAATCTGGTGATGAACGCTCGCGATGCGATGGAAGGGCAGAGCGGCGTGATTCGGATTCGGACATGGAATCAGCGCGTGACCCGCAGCGATGGGCGCAGGCAGGATATGGTGGCGCTGGAGGTGATCGACCACGGCTGTGGGATGTCGCAGGAGGTGAAATCCCAGGTCTTCGAGCCGTTCTTCACCACGAAACAGACGGGGAGCGGCAGCGGACTGGGGCTGTCGATGGTGTACGGGTTTGTGCGCCAGTCCGGTGGGCGCGTCGAAATCGAAAGCGCGCCGGGGCAGGGAACCACCGTACGCCTGCAACTCCCGCGCTCGGCGCAGGCGGTGGCTTCGCACGATGAAGCGCTCGCGACAGCGGAAACCGAACAGAGCGATCGGCTGGTGCTGGTGCTCGAGGATGAAACCGACGTGCGCCAGACCTTGTGCGAACAACTGCATCAGCTCGGCTATCTAACGCTGGAAGCCGAAACCGGTGAGCAGGCGCTGAAGATGCTGGAGGCGTCAGCGGATATCGAACTCTTTATCAGTGACCTGATGCTGCCGGGCACAATGAGCGGCGCGGAGGTGATCCACCACGTTCGGAGCCATTTCCCGCATCTGCCGGTGCTGCTGGTGAGCGGTCAGGATTTACGTCCGACGCACAATCCGCAGTTGCCGGACGTGGAATTACTGCGTAAACCATTTACCCGATCGCAGCTGGCGCAGGCGCTGCGGAAGGTGAGTCATCTTTGAGATTCCTCCGCTACTCGCCTTCATCGTCGTTGATTAACGTAAAGCCAGCCCACCTGCCGCGAGACTGGCTTTATGAAACGCACGATTACCGCTCTGATTTTTGGCCTGCTGTCATTCACCAGTCAGATGGCCCACGCTGATATCATTGACGACGCTATTGGGAATATCCAGCAGGCGATCGGTGAAGCGTACAACCCTTCGAGCAATCGCCAGAATGACGACGATCGTTATGAGGAGAGCCGCCGCAACGACAGTCGTCAGTACGATGACCGCCGCAGACAGCTTGAGGATCGTCGCCGTCAGTTAGACGATCGGCAGCGCCAGCTGGATCAGGACCGACGTCAGCTGGAGGACGATGAGCGCAGGCTGGAGGAGGATTACGATCGGTGATACATGTGCGGTCTATCGCCCGGCGGCGCTTCGCTTGCGCGGGCCTACAAGGGCACGAACCGTAGGCCGGGTAAGGCGCAGCCGCCACCCGGCAATACCTCAATCAAACACTAACCGCATCCCGTCATACCCTGCCTCAAATCCCTCGGGCAGCGGGTTATCCATCATCCACACGTCGAACTGGTGGCTAATGTGGGTCAAAATCACCTGCGGGCAGCCAATCACCTCGTTGAGCGCAATCACGGTGTTCAAATCGCAATGGTTACGCGGGGGTTCTTCACGCGGCGCGTGGCTGCAGTCGATTATCATCGCCTGCGGATGGTTGTTGAGTAAAAACTTCACGGTTTTGTCCGGTAGTCCGGCGGTATCAGACAGCCACGCCACGCGGCTGTGGGCGCTCTCCAGCAGATAGCCAAAGGTCAGCTTTGAGTGATTGAGCGGCAGCGGGGTGACGCGCAAACCCTGTAACTCAAACATCACGAACGGCTCCACCGTATGGCTAAAATCGAGAAGCCCAGGATGTTTGAACAGATCGTCGCAGCCGCTTTCGTCCGGCGGGCCGTACACTGGAATCGACGCGCCCACGCCCCAGCGCAGGGGGAACAGGCCCTGGACATGATCCATATGATAGTGCGTCAGCAAAAACTGCTGAAAACTGCCCGCTGGCCAGTCATCCATCAGATACGGAATGCCTGCATCCAGCAGCGTGACCGCATCGTTGAATTTCACGACTGCACTGCACGGGCGACGGCGATGCGCCTCCTGCAATCGTGCCCGGCGACAGGCCGCGCAGTCACAGCCGAAGACCGGCACCAGTTGAGCGCCACCCGTGCCGGTGAGTTGGATGGTTAGGGCCATGATTTCCCCCCTTTGGGTCAATTGCCGGGTGGCGGCTGCGCCTTACCCGGCCTACGGGTCAGCAGGGTTTTGTAGGCCGGGTAAGCGAAGCCGCCACCCGGCATGGTTTTACAGCAACTTGGTAAACCGATAATGGCTCTGGGCGTACCCTTCGCGCAGATAAAAGCGGTGTGCATCCACGCGCTTTACGCTGGTCGACAACTCGGTCATTTCAGCGCCTGCGTCGCGGGCAAATTCTTCTGCCCAGGCTAACAGCTGGCTGCCGACTTTCAGGCCGCGTGCCTGCGGCAGCACCACCAGCTCCTGAATCTCGCCAATCCAGTTAGCGTGATGCAAATGAAACTGCAAATGCAGGCCAATCATCCCGACGACGTGGCCGTCCAGTTCCGCAAGGTGGTAGTGCATGTTGCGATCCTGAAGATTAGCCAGATACCCGGCGTTAAAGGCGCGTTGGTCAAACTCCGCTTGTTTTAACTCACAAATCAGGCCGTAAACGGCCTGGGCATCTTCCGGGGTGGCGCGACGAAGCTGGCAGTCAGGCATGTTGTTTCTCCTTCTGACGAATAAGCGATAACAAATTATCGACTGACTGTAGCAAACTTCCGTCGTTGTTGAGGAGATGACAGTCCGACGGCGTATAACGCGCGGCCCGCTCCAGACGCTGGTCGATCTCGCGCGCACTTTCCCGCCCACGCTGTTGCAGGCGCTCGCGCAGTACCTCCTGCGAAACCTGCAAACAGACCGGCATCAGCGCTTGTTCGTAACGTGCGCGAGCCTGTTGCAGATGTGCGCGCGAACCGTTGACCAGCACGTCGAAACCGGCGTGCAGCCACAGGTCGATCTCGATCCCCACGCCGTAGTAAAAACCGTTGGCATGCCAGCTCAGCGCCAGTAAATTCTGGCCTGCACGAGTAAAAAACTCCGGCTCGCTCAGGGCGATGTGGTTCTCGCTGCCCGCGTTCGCCGCCCGCGTGATGTAACGATGCGCGACCAATAATTGAGCGTGTTCCTGCTGGCGCAGCGCCGACAGCAGGCTGTCTTTTCCGGAGCCGGACGGCCCCATCAGCCAGATCAGTTTTCCCATCAGAACACCCGTTTTCCCTGACGCCAGACGTGATCGATATGGATGTGCTCGCCCTTACGGTGTGCCAGAACGAGATCCGCCCGTTTGCCTTCGCCAATCACCCCGCGATCGCCCAGATTCAGCGCGTCAGCCGGGTTTTTGGTCACCAGACGAATCGCCTGCGGCAGGGTGAAACTGTTGCCCGCATCGTCCGCCACGCGGAAGGCCGCATCCAGCAGGCTCGCCGGATAGTAATCGGAGGAGAGAATATCCAGCAGGCCAAGCGCCGCCAGCTGGCTGGCTGCCACGTTGCCGGAGTGCGAGCCGCCGCGCACGATATTCGGCGCGCCCATCAGGACGTTCATCCCGTGCTGGCGTGAGGCCTCAGCTGCCGCGAACGTAGTAGGAAATTCGGCGATCACGCTGCCAAGCTGATGGGATTCGTGCACGTGATCGTGAGTGGCATCGTCGTGGCTGGCGAGAGGAATGTTGCGATCCCGGCACATCGCCGCAATCGCCTGGCGGTTCGGCTGTGACCACCGGGCCGCCAGCGCCAGCTGTTCCTCTTCGTAGCGCGCCATTTCCTCGTCATTCAAGGAGTATTTGCCCTGATAATATTCGCGATACTTCTCGATATTGGCGAACTGTCGCTGGCCCGGTGAGTGGTCCATGAGGGATACCAGGGACACCGGCTCGCGGCCCATCAGTTTTTCAAACAGCGGCAGGGTGGTGTGGTGCGGCAATTCGCAGCGCAGATGCAGGCGGTGCTCGGCGCGGTTCAGGCCGCGCTTTTGCGTCTCTTCTACTGCGTTAATCATCTTCTCGAGGTTTTCCAGGCGATCGCCGCCGTCGCGTACATCGCCAATCGCCACCGCGTCCAGCACTGTGGTGATGCCGCTGGCAACCATCAGCGCGTCGTGGCTACTCATCGCTGAGTGGGCCGGCCAGTCGACTTTCGGGCGCGGAGTGAAGAATTTATCCAGGTTATCCGTGTGCAGTTCGATCAGGCCCGGCAGCAGCCAGCCGCCTTCGCCGTCCATCGCTTGTGGAGAGCGGCTCTGGGTTTCGGCGTAGGTGCGAATCACGCCGTCCTGAATCTCTGCCGATCCCGCGATCACTTCGTTTTCCAGCACCAGTTTGACGTTATTGATGATCATGATGCGGCTCCCATCGCATGAAGACGATCTGCCACGCGATCGCGGACCGTGGCGTCGTGGAAGATCCCCACGATCGCCGCCCCGCGCGCTTTGGCCTGTTCAATCAGTTCGACGACCGCAGCGCTGTTTTTGGCATCCAGCGAGGCGGTCGGTTCATCGAGCAGCAAAATCGGGTAATCGACGATAAATCCGCGCGCGATATTCACGCGCTGCTGTTCGCCGCCGGAAAAGGTCGATGGGGCCAGATGCCACAGGCGTTCCGGCACATTAAGGCGTGTCAGCAGGCGGGCCGCTTTGGCCGCACATTCGTCACGGGAAACGCCGAGATCCAGCAGGGGTTGCATCACCACATCCAGCGCGGAGATCCTCGGGATCACCCGCAAGAACTGGCTGACCCAGCCGATCGTCGAGCGGCGCACTTCGAGCACTTTACGTGCCGGGGCTTGCACCAGATCCACCCACTCGTGGTTATGACGAATGTGGATTTGGCCCTGATCGGGCAGATAGTTGGCATACAGGGAGCGCAGCAGCGTTGATTTTCCGCTACCCGAGTGGCCGTGCAGCACCACGCATTCGCCCTCTTTGACCTCAAGAGAGGCGTTTTGCAGCACCGGCAGGCGCACGCCGTTTTGCTGGTGGAGCACAAAAGTCTTACTCACATTTTCTACGCGGATCATGTTGGCCTCTTGGGTCTTTTTGCCGGGTGGCGGCTTCGCCTTACCCGGCCTACAAAGGCGTGTTTTTCGTAGGTCGGGTAAGCGCAGCGCCACCCGACACAAACACACTCAGTTCTGCAAAACGGATGACACCAGCAACTGGGTGTACGGATGGTGCGGATCGTCGAGCACGCGGTCGGTTAATCCACTTTCCACCACCTGGCCCTCTTTCATCACCATCAGACGGTCCGCCAGCAGACGGGCAACGCCCAGATCGTGGGTCACAATTACCACCGCCAGATCCAGCTCCACCACCAGGCCGCGCAGCAGGTCAAGCAAGCGCGCCTGCACAGACACGTCCAGCCCGCCCGTCGGCTCATCCATAAACACCAGCTTCGGATGGGTGACGAGGTTGCGGGCGATTTGCAGGCGCTGCTGCATCCCGCCGGAGAAGGTGGTGGGCAGGTCGTCGATGCGTGACGCTGGGATCTCAACATCCTCCAGCCACTGCTGGGCCGTTGCGCGGATATTTCCGTAGTGCCGCGCGCCGGTCGCCATCAGCCGTTCGCCGATGTTCCCGCCCGCCGACACCTGGCGGCGCAGGCCGTCCATTGGATGCTGATGCACCACGCCCCATTCCGTACGCAACAGGCGGCGGCGCTCGGCTTCACTCATGCCGTACAGGGACTGATCCTGATACAGAATCTCACCGTTTTGCGGCGTCAGGCGCGCGGAGATGGATTTGAGCAGGGTGGTTTTGCCGGAGCCGGACTCGCCGACAATCCCCAGCACTTCGCCAGGCCACAGCTCGAACGACACGTCGCTAAAGCCTTTGCCGGGCGCATACAAATGGGTCAGGTTGTTCACCGAAAGCAGCGGTTTCATTGGCCGTTCGCCTCGCTCTGTTGGCGGCAGAAATCGGTGTCGGAGCAGACAAACATGCGTTTGCCCGTGTCGTCGAGCACCACTTCATCGAGATAGCTGTGTTTTGAACCGCAGATGGCGCACGGCTCATCCCATTCCTGCACCGTAAACGGATGATCGTCGAAATCGAGACTTTCAACGGAGGTATACGGCGGGACGGCGTAGATGCGTTTTTCGCGTCCGGCACCAAACAGTTGCAGGGCGGGCATCATGTCCATCTTCGGGTTATCGAATTTTGGGATCGGCGACGGGTCCATCACATAGCGCCCGTTCACTTTCACCGGATAGGCGTAGGTGGTGGCGATATGGCCGAAGCGGGCGATGTCTTCGTACAGTTTCACCTGCATCACGCCGTACTCTTCCAGGGCGTGCATGGTGCGGGTTTCGGTTTCGCGCGGCTCGATAAAGCGCAGCGGCTCGGGGATCGGCACCTGGAAAATCAGAATCTGATCTTCAGTGAGCGGCGTTTCCGGGATGCGGTGACGGGTCTGAATCAGGGTCGCATCTTCCGTGCGCTCGGTGGTGTTCACCCCGGTGACGCGTTTGAAGAAGTTGCGAATCGACACGGCGTTGGTGGTGTCGTCCGCCCCCTGGTCGATGACTTTTAGCACGTCGGCTTCGCCGATCACGCTGGCGGTGAGCTGAATGCCACCGGTTCCCCAGCCGTACGGCATCGGCATTTCGCGGCCGCCAAAGGGTACCTGATAGCCGGGAATGGCCACCGCTTTGAGGATGGCGCGGCGGATCATGCGTTTGGTTTGTTCGTCCAGATAGGCAAAGTTATACCCGCTGAGGTTAGCCATTTTTGCGCTCCCGTTGCAGACGTTTCAGCAGTTCCAGTTCTGCCTGGAAATCGACGTAATGTGGCAGTTTGAGGTGCGAGACAAAGCCGGCGGCTTCAACGTTATCCGCGTGGGCCAGCACGAACTCTTCGTCCTGCGCCGGGCCGGAAAGGGTTTCGTTGTAGTCCGGGGCTTGCAGCGCACGGTCAACCAGCGCCATCGCCATCGCCTTGCGCTCGCCCATGCCAAACACTAAGCCGTAGCCGCGTGTGAAGTGCGGGACGTCGTTTTCGGGGGCCACGAAGCCGTTCACCATTTCGCATTCGGTCATCAGCAGTTCGCCGACGTTGACTGCAAAACCCAGCTCTTCCGGCACGATTTCAACGTCGACATAACCGCTGCGGATTTCGGCGGCAAACGGGTGGTTGCGCCCGTAGCCGCGCTGCGTCGAGTAAGCCAGTGCCAGCAGATAACCCTCGTCGCCGCGCATCAGCTGTTGCAGGCGTGAGGAGCGGGAGCACGGATAGACCGGCGGGGTACGGGTGACGTCGTCGGGCACGCTGCCGGTGTCCTCTTCGGCTTTTGCCAGCCCCTGATTCGCCAGCAGGCTAAAGACGTGGGGCGCATTTTCCTGCTGTGCGTCGCGGGTGTTCAGCGACGGGGATTCGCCATTCGCCAGCAGAGTGAAATCCAGCAGGCGGTGGGTGTAGTCGTAGGTCGGGCCGAGAAGTTGGCCGCCGGGAATGTCTTTATAGACCGCAGAAATTCGGCGCTCAAGGCGCATCTCTGCGCTGTTCAGCGGCTCGCTGACCGCCAGTTTGGCCAGCGTAGTGCGGTAGGCACGCAGCAGGAAGATCGCTTCGACGTTGTCGCCGCTGGCCTGTTTCAGCGCCAGCGCGGCCAGTTCACGGTCGGCGATCCCGCCTTCGGTCATGACGCGATCGACGGCCAGATTCAGCTGCTGTTCAATTTGCTCGACGCTCAGTTCGGCAAGCTGTTCATCGCCGCGTCTTCTGTGCTCTTGCAGTGCATGGGCGGCGGCTATCGCCTTTTCGCCCCCTTTGACGGCAACGTACATCAGCACACCTCGACATGTGTGGTTCGTGGGATAGCCAGCAGGCGTTCGCCGCAGGTGAGGATCAAGTCGATACCCAGCGGGAACGGATGCGGACGTTCGGTCAGCTCGTGAATGATGCACTCCGGCAGTTGCGGCGCGACCATGCGCTCGTCGGCGATCCCGGCCCCGGTCAGGCGTAGCATGCGGCCACCGCTCAGGCTGGCGACCTGTAAGATCAGCGTGGCGCTGGTTTCGGGCGCGACGGCGCTGCCTTCAGAAAGCGCATTCAGCTGTTCGTGACTGATTTTTTCGTCGGCAACGGCGAATACCGCCTGCTGTGGCTGATCGACAAGCGGTGCGCTGGTGTGAAAACGCAGATTCTGGCTGGCAATGTCGTTGGTCATGCTGGCAGACAGCCAGACCGGCGTGTCGGCGTCGGCCAGGGTCAGTAGCACGCTGGTGGCGGCGATGTTCAGCGGCTGCCAGCCGTGAGTGAGCTGATGCAGCGAGACAATCATGCCCGGCTCGCTCATGGCTTTCAGCAGACGACGAAAACTGTGCTGGGCATCCTGCACGGCAAGGGTAAAAGCAGGTTGAAGCGTCATGCGTTATCTCCGCGAACAAGCGTAAAGAAGTCGACCAGGCTGGTGTTCACTTCCGCCTGACGAGCGGCGATTCGCGCGGCACGGTCGGCTTCCAGCGGGGCAATTAAGGTTTCCATCAACGACTGAAAATGGGTCGGTTCCTGCAATAACGCGTCGATGACGGCGCACTGCTCGGCGTGCTGTTTGTCGCGCCCCAGCTGATAGCTGTAACCGAGCGTGCCGCTTTTGAGGCGAATCACGGCGCGGGTGAGCGTGGCGTCCCCGGCAAAAAAGCGCTCGCCGGTGCCACCCATACGCGCCTGGATCTGCACCAGGCCAATCTCTGGCGCACGGATGGTCTCGTATTCCGGCGCGACGTTGAGCACACGCAGGCGTTCACGCAGCGCGGTGGGCTGGCTGTGGGCGAGGACGCTCATCCAGCGCTGGCGGGTGGGAGTATCGAAATGCATTCAGTGCTCCATAGTGAATTCGATCATGTCGGCGCGGGTCAGGCTGACGGAGTACTCCGTCGCGTTGACGTCGCCGTCACGGTGGTTGAGGGTGCGCACGCAGAGCAGCGGCGCCATGTTCGGGATCTCCAGCACTTTGCTCTCTTTGGCCTGCGCACGACGGGCGCTAATCCGCGTCTGGGTGCGTCTGAGGGCGATGCCGGTGGCGTCAAACAGGAAGTCATGCAGCGAGCCGCTGGAGAAATGTTGCAGCGTCGGCCAGAGGGCGAGGTCAGCGAAGTAGTGATCGATCTGACAGACCGCCACGCCGTTGACGCGTCTCAGCGTTCGTAGATGCACGACGTTGTCGCCCTCCTGAATCCCCAGCGCATCGGCGATGTGGCTTGACGCGGGGCGCAGCACCGAGAGCAGTTTTTCGCTGGTCGGGTGGCTGCCCTGATCGAGCAGGTTCTGGCTAAAACGCGCCTGCGAGTTGAGCGGGTAGTCGAACGGGCGCATCAGGACCAGCACACCGATTCCCTGGCGGCGCTGGACCCAGCCACGCTCCACCAGTTGGTCGATGGCGCGACGCAGGGTGTGACGGTTCACTTCGTAGCGGTCGGCGAGCTGCTGTTCCGCGGGGAGGTAGTCACCGCAACGGTAGTGCGTGCGCAGTTCGACTTCGAGCTTCGCGGCGATCTCTTGCCAGCGCGTTGGGTAACTGGTCGGATGTCTGGATAAGTGCATAGAAATCAAAGCCTCGCTTCTCAGATGAAGTGCTTACGCAAACGTTGAGAAAGGAAATCCAGCAGGCTGACGGTGATGATGATGAGGACCATCAGGGCGCAGGTTTGCTGGAACTGGAAGCCGCGAATCGCTTCCCACAGGGTGACGCCAATTCCGCCTGCGCCGACCATACCGACCACCGTCGCTGAGCGAACGTTGGATTCGAAACGGTAGAGGGAGTAGGAGATTAAAAGTGGCATCACCTGCGGCAGGACGCCGTAGAGAATCTCTTCAATTTTATTGGCACCCGTGGCGCGGATGCCTTCCACCGGACCGGGTTCGATAGCTTCAACCGCTTCTGACAGCAGCTTGGAGAGGACGCCAGTGGTGTGGATGAACAGGGCCATCACACCTGCGAACGGACCGAGGCCCACCGCGACCACGAACAGCATCGCAAAGACCATTTCGTTGATGGCGCGACAGGCGTCCATCAGGCGGCGCATTGGCTGGAAAATCCACCAGGGGACGATGTTTTCGGCGCTCATCAGGCCAAACGGGATGGAGAGGATGACTGCCAGCGCGGTTCCCCAGACGGCGATTTGCATGGTGACCGCCATTTCGCTGAGATAGTCACGCCACTGGCTGAAGTCCGGCGGGAAGAAGTCGGCGGCGAAGGTCGCCATGTTGCCGGAGTCTTTGACCAGCATCAGCGGGTCCATTTCCGCACCTTTCCAGGAGACGATGAGCACCGCCAGCAGGATGGCCCAGCTCAAAAGCGAGAACCAGCTGCGTTTCGGGGGTGGGACGGTGATGGTTTGCATGAGTTCTCCTAAAGTTTTCTCCCTCTCCCTGGGGGAGAGGGGACTGGATCAACGCCCTCATTCGACAGGAGAGGGAGAACAAATTACTGCACCGCTTTATTCACTGATGTCATCGCGCTTAGCGCGGCGGTCAGGCGGTCGAGATCTTCCAGCTGCGCCTGAATCACCGACACTTTGCTGGTCTTCTCTTCCGTGTTCAGACCTTTGTTGTCCTTCACGCCCTGCATCTCTTTAAACAGCGCCAGTTGGCGGATTGGCACCAGCTGCAGGTCGCTTGAGGCGCGGAACGGCGCCCATCCCAGGCGTTCGAGGACGGTTTTCTCTTCGGCGGTTTTGCCGTAATTCATGAAGAAGTCGTAGACCTTATCCTTGGTGCTCTCGGAGAGGTTTTTACGCCACACAATCGGGTCGCCAGGGATCAGCGGTGATTTCCAGATAACTTTCAGCTGCTTCAGTTTTTCTGGAGCGGAAGTCTTCAACTTATCGAGGTTTTCGGTGTTGTTGGTGGCGACGTCGACCTGTTTATTGGCGACGGCCAGGGCGTTGGTTTCGTGTCCGGCATTGACCGTGCGTTTGAATTCGCTGGCAGAGGCGTTGTTTTTCGCGAAGACGTAGTAGCCAGGGACCAGGAAACCGGAGGTCGAGTTCGGGTCACCGTTGCCGAAGGTCAGCTCTTTGCGTTTGGCGAGCATGTCGTTGAGGTTGTTGATCGGGCTGTCTTTGTTGACGATCAGCACGCTCCAGTAACCCGGAGAACCATCAGCAGCAACGGTCTGTGCAAAGACCTGGCCGTTAGCGCGATCTACCGCTTCCATCGCGGAGAGGTTGCCGTACCAGGCGATGTCGACTTTGTTAAAACGCATCCCCTGGATGATGCCCGCGTAATCTGGGGCGAAGAAGGCGTTCACTTTGATGCCCAGTTTGGTTTCCATATCTTTCAGGAACGGTTCCCACTGGGGTTTCAGGTTTTGCTGTGATTCTGTCGAAATAATGCCGAAGTTCAGGGCTTTTTCCTGCTCTTGCTCCTGCGCATAGGCCGGGCTTAACAGGGTGCTGATGCTGAACATGCTGGTGAAGGCCAGCGCGGCAACGGCTTTATAGCTCATCTATCATCCTCATTTGGCATTGTTCCAGGCTATTTCACTTGCCAGCTTGAACCCGGGCAGTGCTCAAAATCCTCACGTACAACGTGTACGCTCCGGTTTTTCCGCGCTGTCCGTGTCCAATCTGGCTGCGCCAATTACGCCTGGTCTTTTCAGTTAAATTAAGCAGCCTGCGCGTTCTCTTCGACGCGGTTAATGCTGCGGTACAGGTGGTCAAATCTTTCATTATCAAAGTGTTGGCTTGCACCGTCGTAAAACACATGCCCCTGACGCAGGGCGACGATGCGCTCGCAGTAGCGCAGGGCGTAATCCACCTGATGCAGCGTGACCACGACGGTGATGCCGTCGTTCTGGTTAATGTCGCGCAGGGTTTCCATCACGATGCGGGCCGATTCTGGGTCCAGCGAGGCGATGGGTTCATCGGCGAGGATCACTTTGGCTTTTTGCATAAGCGCTCGGGCAATCGCCACGCGCTGCTGCTGTCCGCCGGAAAGCGTTGAGACGCGCTGGTGGGCGAAATGGGCCATTCCGACGCGGGTCAGTGCCTGAAGCGCCTGCTGTTTTTGCGCAGGTGAGAACCAGCGCAGGCAGGTGCGCCAGAAAGGCGTGCTGCCGAGCGCGCCGATCAGCACGTTCTCGAGCACCGTCAGGCGGTTGACCAGGTTAAATTGCTGGAAGATACAGCCCGTTTGCGCGCGGCTTTTGCGGATATCGCCCGCCAGACGGCCTGCGCGCTGCACGGTGTTGCCCAGCAGCTCAATATGGCTTTCTGGCGTTTTGTCGCCGGTGATGAGGCCGCTGAGATGGCGCAGAAGGGTGGATTTTCCGGAACCGGAAGGCCCGAGCAGCGCCACCATTTCGCCCTGCTGGACGGTCAGATCAACGGCATGCAGAGCCTTGTTGTGGTGAAAGGTCTTGCTCAGTTTCTCGACGCGGATGACAGTTTGCATGTTCAGGCCTCACGATAAATGTGGCCTCATGCTGGCGGATTAATGTGACATTTAGGTTAAGTATTGGTTGCGGGAGTTTGAAGAGTTGAAGTGAATGCGATGACAGGCGGAGGGGACGCCTCCGCCAGACGATTATTGCTGTTTGACGACGTTGATCATCCAGGGCACGCCATATTTATCGGTCACTTTGCCGAAACCGTGCGCCCAGAAGGTCTCCTGCCAGGCCATTTCGACATTGCCGCCAGCGGCGAGTTTGTCGAACCAGCCTTTGCCTTCGGCCACGTCCTGGGTGTCGAGCACCAGCGTAAATCCTGCGTACTGCGCGTTGCCGCCGGGCACGCCGTCGCTCATCATAATTTCGCTGCCCGCGATACGAACATTGGAATGAGCGATGGCGGTGTCAGGAAATTGCATACCGGAAGGGCAGCCTTCTTCGCTGTTTCCGTCTTTGGGCATTTCGCCGTAGGTGATTTTGTAGGTGAGTTCTGCGCCGACAGCTTGCTGATAGAAGGCGATGGCCTCTGCACAGTTTCCGGCGAATGAAATGTAGGGACTTAACGGCATAATCATTACCTCAGGTAAGAGAAGCCCATTAAGTGTAGTTCTTTTATTGTAGGCCGGATAAGCGCAGCGCATCCGGCAAAAGCGCCCGGTGGCGCTGCGCTTACCGGGCCTACGAAGACAATAATGTCTTAACTATCAGTTCTTTTTAACGAACTCTGATTTGAGCTTCATTGGCCCGAAGCCATCAATTTTGCAATCAATATTATGATCGCCTTCGACCAGGCGGATATTCTTCACTTTGGTACCGATTTTCAGCATTGAAGAGGCGCCTTTGACTTTCAGGTCTTTTACCACGGTGACGCTATCGCCGTCGGCCAGCAGATTACCGTTGGCATCTTTAACAATCAGCGCATCGCTATCTTGCGACGGTTCTGCATCATTCCATTCATGGGCGCATTCAGGGCAAATGAACATCCCATTATCTTCGTAGGTGTATTCAGAATTACATTTAGGACAGTGTGGAAGTGACATATCGGTATCCTCAAAAAGGCTAAAGGGGCTGGAAAGTGCCAGCCAAAACCCGGCTGTTTGCCGAAAAAGGCGTAAAGTATAGCGTAAGTCCACACATTTGTCGGTGACATTCTTTTTTTTGAAAATAGTTAAAAGACAGCGTCTGGAGTGACACTTTCTGTCAGTCACTTAAGCGATGCTTACAGCGTACTTAAGATTTAAAATCGCGTAAGGAAATATATCGAATATTTTATTGCGCAAATTGCCAGGTACTGTCATTTCGGATAAGGTGAGGTGAGCAGTTGTTATTGCATCCAGGTTTGCCATTCCTCGTTTGGCGACCGGGAATTACCTCTCTTTTTGGGTGGGTAAATTACTTTGATATATCCTATAGCTTCATAAAAATGGTCTACGCTCATTATCTTTCGGCTTTTCTTGCCGAGAGGAGTGTACGAGCGCTTTACGCTGCAATCAGAATATATTCTGGTTTTTGATCAGGCGCTTATATTCATTGAACATATTTTCCACGCGTAATCAAAAAAGCCGAAATTTCATTATTAAAACTATCCGGCTTAATAAAAGTAATAAATTTGCGTTAAGGAAAGGCTTTTATCATGCACACACAGACAATTTTTGAATTAAGCCAGGAAGCGGAAAGGCTGCTGCAACTTGCTTTGCAGAATCTGGATGCGTTGAAATCAATGCCGATTGCCGTGCTGGATAGCACAACTGCTGCGATGACCGGGGAAACGAATAATGTTCTGCCGCTGCATTTCAGTACCCGAGATGTTGAAACGCAGCTCTCAATGCTCAATAACGAATTACGCAAAATTACCCGTCTCGAGATGGTGCTGGCGATCGTCGGGACCATGAAGGCGGGGAAATCGACCACGATTAATGCGATTGTCGGCACCGAAGTGCTGCCAAACCGTAACCGTCCGATGACCGCGCTGCCTACGCTTATCCGCCATACGCCGGGTCAGACCGAGCCGGTGCTGCATTTTGCCCATGTCGCGCCTATCGATACGTTGATCAAACAGTTGCAGGATAAATTGTGCAACCATGATCGCGGAAAGCTGACCCAACGCCTGGAGATCGATAAAGACATGAACGCGTTGCTCGGGCGCATTGAGCACGGCGAGGCGTTCGAAAAACACTATCTGGGCGCGCAGCCTATTTTCCAGTGCCTGAAAAGTCTCAACGATCTGGTGCGTCTGTCGAAGGCGTTGGGCGTTGATTTCCCGTTCTCGGAATATGCGGCGATCGAACATATTCCGGTGATTGAGGTGGAGTTTGTTCACCTGGCGGGGCTGGATTCTCATCTCGGACAGCTGACGCTGCTCGACACGCCGGGGCCGAACGAGGCTGGACAGCCGCATCTGCAAAAAATGCTCAACGAACAGCTGGCGCGCTCGTCGGCGGTGCTGGCGGTGATGGACTATACCCAGCTTAAGTCGATCTCTGATGAAGAGGTGCGCCAGGCGATTTCGGCAGTGGGCAAATCGGTGCCGCTGTATGCGCTGGTGAATAAATTCGATCAGAAAGATCGCAACAGCGACGACGAAGAACAGGTGCGGGCGATGATCTCCGGCACGCTGATGAAGGGCAATATTTCGCCGGGGCAGATCTACCCGGTGTCGTCGATGTGGGCGTATCTGGCAAACCGCGCGCGTTATGAAATTAACACGCACGGGCGTTTACCGAATTCACAGGAGCAGAGATGGGTGCAGGATTTTGCCGAAGCGGCACTCGGACGTCGCTGGCGTACCGCCGATCTGGATGATGTGGAACATATTCGCCATGCTGCCGATTTGCTGTGGGAAGATTCGTTATTTGAACAGCCGATCCGCAAGCTGATCTATGCCGCTTATGCTAATGCCTCGCTGTATGCGCTGCGATCTGCCTCGCATAAGCTGTTGAATTACGCGCAGAATGCCCGTGAGTACCTTGATTTTCGTTATCAGGGGCTGACGGTGGCTTTTGAAGAGCTGCAGGTGAATATTTCCCGCCTCGAAGAGGATATGGCGCTGTTGCAGACACGTCAGGATGTGGTGAGCGACGAAGTGGGGCATGAAGTTGAGCAGGCATTAGATGCCGCTAACGCTTTTATTTCACAGCAGAAAAACACCATTAAGCAGGCTATTAGCCATATTTTTGACAGAGATAACATTCTCGATTTGGCGGGCATTGAACGTCTCAACCTGAGAAACAGCGAGCAGGCCGAAATGGGTCAGCTGGTGCTGGATGACGAAGGGCAGGCGCAGATTGTGCTGAGCAAAATCCGCTCCTCCTGCGAGCTGATCATGCTGGATGCACAGGGCAAAATCAGTCGCGAGCTGGCGTTGCGCTTTGATCAGCTCGAATCCACGCTGGCGCGTTCTCTGAATGAAGCGATGCGCCCGATTGAGAAACGTATTAAAGAAGAGTTGAGCCATGCTGGCTTCCGGGCGCGAATTAGCTTCCCAGCATTCCAGGCGAGCCAGTTGAACTTCAATACACGCGGACTGTTTACGGACGCGATTGCCTCGGAAAATCGTCCGGCGGGTGAAGTATCGGGCTCCGGCAGCGTGCGTGAGACGGTGTCGCGCTGGCTGAATAATCCGGGCTGGGGCTTTGAAGATTACGTGGTGACGCGTACTCGCTATGTTATTGACGTTGCACAGCTTCATGAGCGGTTCAAACAGCATATTGATCAATTTTGTGAACAAATCTGTAAAGCTTTGGTGGCGCAGGTCGATGTCTCTGTTACGGCAGGAATGGCGACGTTTTTCGCAGAATTCTCGTTATGTCTGACCGGGTTACAGGAAAGCTTGCGTGATAGCCTCGCAGTGCGCCAGCAAAACGAGCACTCCACAAGGGCGCTCAGCCAGCTGTTGCAGCAAAGTATTACGACTGCGACGTGGATTCAGGAAGATACCCGACTGTTACGCGATGATATTCAAACCTTATTCGCGGCTGAGCAACTATGACAACACAATTACTGGACGGTCCCGGGCGGACGCTGGAGTGTATTCATCCGAAGTTTATGGTCGATCTGGTACAAGGGGTGGACGCGGTGCGTCTTCCCCCACTCGTGCCTCAGCAGCAGCAATTTCGTGAGCGTTTAACTCAGGAGATCATGACCCAGACGAAGCTTCGTCCGTGGGCGATGACGGGAATGTTCAGCGAAAATGCTGCTCTGCGACTGGGGCTGGCGGAAAAACTGGCGGGGATGTTTGATCCCGGCCATCTGGCGTTAACCCGAATGACCCATAAATTAGCGTCATTACGTCAGCAAACAAATCGCCAGGCGCAGCAGTCTCCTGGCCTGATGCAACAATACGACGAACTCTCTTCCCACTTTTCACAACGCGCCGCTTATAAAGAGAAAGCCTTATCCCAGCGCGGGTTAACGGTGCAGGCTGGCGAACACAGCGATCAGGTTTTTACCCACTGGCGGGCCGGGCAGTACGACGGCTGGTCGCTGGCGGGGCGCTGTTTTATCGCACTCGAAGAGCTGCGCTGGGGCGCCTTTGGCGATGCCTGTCGTCTGGCAAACGAAGACGTTGGCGCCATGCTGAAAGATAATTTACGCAGCCTGGCGGCCAATTATCTGGCGCAAGGCATTAACGCTTCTCCTGCTACCCGTCACTTCTATCACC
Source organism: Lelliottia jeotgali (assembly GCA_002271215.1). NCBI lineage: Bacteria > Pseudomonadati > Pseudomonadota > Gammaproteobacteria > Enterobacterales > Enterobacteriaceae > Lelliottia > Lelliottia jeotgali. The sequence continues at coordinate 382,258 of CP018628.1, forward strand.
AGTGGCTGGCGACGCCGATGTCACCGGGTTTGATGGATCACAAAGATATGCTGGGTTGGCTGGGCGACTGGTGTCATCCGGATCGTCATCCGGTGAGCTGGTCTGTGACGCAAAGCTGGCAGACGGTGGCGCTGGGGATGCCGAGACTGTGTTCAGCGAAAAGGCTGGCGGATGCGATGGTTGGGGAAGTGTTTGGCGAGGCGTAACTAAAAAACCTCTCCGAAGAGAGGCTTTTGCAGGAACTCAGTGGTGTAAGGATTCGACTGGCTGTGGCTCGGATTCCGTCTGCGAAAGCGTGCCGTAGCGTTTGGAATACAGCGCCGTAATAATCGGCACCAGAATCGCAGTCACAATCACCGCCGCAGCGACCAGTGCTGTGGCTGACGCTGCCACCGGTTCAAAAGCCGGGTTAATCTGCGCGATAATCACCGGGTTCGCTACCGCCGCACCGGCGGCTGATGAAGCGGCGACACCGGCTGTACCATTCCCACCTCCAATCACGCGGTCTGCGATAATCAGTGGAATACCGGTGATGATGATAACCGCTACGCCCAGAGCGATGCCCAGCAGGCCAGTGTCCATAATCACGCCCAGATTAATGGTGTTACCCAGCGCGAAGCCGAAGAACGGAATCAGAACCGGCGTGGCTTTACTGAAGAAATCACGCAGGTCGGTGTCGAGGTTACCCAGTGCGAAACCAATCAGGAAGGGCAGAATTGCACCGACAAAATGATGTGGTTCGAAGGTGGCCAGACCGGCAGAACCGAGGATCAACATAGTCATCAGCGGGCCGGATTCCAGCGACATCAGGACAAATGCGCCCGATTCTTCTTTGGTACCGTACTGGTTCATCAGGCTGGCGTACAGGCCGCCGTTGGTCATGTCCATTGCTGAAACAATCGCCAGAACGGATAATCCAGCGAAGAATCCGGTCTGAATGCCGTTCTCAGGAATAAACATCGCACAGACCATCGCCGCCACCCAGGCAACAGCAATTTTGGTGATCACTAGCGTGCCGGATTTACGCAGAACGGTGCCCGTTGCTCGTAAATTAATAGACGCGCCAATACAGAAAAACCACACCGCGAGAATAGGCACGGTGCCGGTAATCATTCCTTTTGTGAACCCGCCAAAATAAGCGCCGGTATTCGGTGCCAGCGTATTTAAAATTGCGCCAAGTACCAGAGGGACCAGCATCATCCCGCCAGGGATGCGTTCAATCGTGGCTTTGATCTTCATGATAAATCCTCACATCTTATCTCGCGTTTCTGGCGGACAAGTCAGGTAGAAACAATGATTAAATTCAAATGATTACGAAAATTTAACTGTCTGGTGTTCCGTCTGGTTATGCGCAATCCGCAATCCGTTTAGGCATTTAAACGGTCGGTGAGTTGCAGCCGCAGCGGCGCGTTCGGGCTTATCATGCGATCATTGGAATTGCGATTCAATGAAAATAAAACAGTGTTTTAGTTATCTTGATCACATATTTAGTTAAACGACACTGTCGCGCGCTTGTAATTAAAAAAGCTGTAAATTGGATGTGAAAAAAAGTGAGTGATTTTCTTCCGTTGCGAGGAAAATAATAACCTCAGAAATAATCATCCTGGGGCGACGAAATCATCCTTTGTGATTCAGGGGGTTTTACGTTTTCTGACAACATCTGACGCTATACGTAAATATTTGTGAAGTTGATCACTAATTTAAACGCTGTTAGGGTAAAGAGGTCACTAACTGCCCAGACAGGCGTCAACAGGTTCGGTTGTATCGACGAGAAACGTCAATGTAAGTAAACCTGCTACGCTTGAAGAAGAAGAATCGCATGAGGCGAATTCGAGGTTCACAGACCGCAAGATTATCTGTGGTATGGACAGGGCTGAGTCTACGAGGATAGCAATGCTTAAAAGGAAAAAAGTAAAACCCATTACACTGGGTGACGTCACCATCATTGATGACGGTAAACTGCGTAAAGCCATTACCGCTGCTTCGTTGGGTAACGCGATGGAGTGGTTTGACTTTGGTGTTTATGGCTTCGTTGCCTACGCCTTAGGTAAAGTCTTTTTCCCCGGTGCCGATCCCAGCCTGCAGATGATTGCAGCGTTAGGTACCTTCTCTGTTCCGTTCCTGATCCGTCCGCTTGGTGGCCTGTTCTTTGGCCGACTGGGTGACAAATACGGTCGTCAGAAGATTCTCGCTATCACCATCGTGATTATGTCGATAAGTACTTTCTGTATCGGCCTGATCCCGGCCTATGCCACCATTGGCATCTGGGCACCTATCCTGCTGTTGCTGTGTAAAATGGCGCAGGGCTTCTCGGTTGGCGGTGAATATACGGGTGCGTCGATCTTTGTCGCCGAATATTCCCCGGACCGTAAACGCGGCTTTATGGGAAGCTGGCTGGACTTTGGCTCGATTGCCGGGTTTGTGCTGGGCGCGGGCGTGGTGGTGTTGATTTCCACCGTCGTCGGGGAAGAGAACTTCCTTGAGTGGGGCTGGCGTATTCCATTCTTCCTGGCGCTGCCGCTGGGGATTATTGGCCTGTATCTGCGTCATGCCTTAGAAGAGACTCCGGCGTTCCAGCAGCATGTTGAAAAGCTGGAGCAGGGCGATCGCGAAGGCCTGCAGGAAGGACCAAAAGTTTCGTTTAAAGAGATTGCCACCAAGCACTGGCGTAGCCTGCTGACCTGTATCGGTCTGGTGATTTCAACCAACGTGACTTACTACATGTTGCTCACCTACATGCCGAGCTACCTGTCGCATAACCTGCACTATTCTGAAGATCACGGCGTGCTGATTATCATCGCCATCATGGTCGGTATGCTGTTTGTGCAGCCGATTATGGGCCTGATGAGTGACCGTTTCGGTCGTCGTCCCTTCATTATTCTGGGCAGTATTGCGCTGTTCCTGCTGGCGATTCCGGCCTTTATCCTGATTAACAGTAATGTGCTGGGCCTGATTTTTGCCGGTCTGCTGTTGCTGGCGGTGATCCTGAACTGCTTTATCGGGGTGATGGCGTCTACGCTTCCGGCGATGTTCCCGACGCACATTCGTTACAGTGCGCTGGCGGCGGCGTTTAATATCTCGGTTCTGATTGCCGGTCTGACGCCAACTATTGCGGCTTCGCTGGTGGAAAGCACCCAGAACCTGATGATGCCTGCTTACTATCTGATGGTCATCGCGGTGATTGGTTTAATTACCGGCCTGACGATGAAAGAGACCGCTAACCGCCCTCTGAAAGGGGCGACGCCAGCGGCATCGGACATCCAGGAAGCGAAAGAGATCCTGCGCGAGCACTACGACAATGTTGAACAGAAGATTGAAGACATTGATGTAGAGATTGAAGAACTGCAGAAGAAACGTTCTCGTCTGGTGGACCAGCATCCACGGATTAACGAGTAATTAACGAAAAACCCGCCGCTGGCGGGTTTTTTATTAGCAGCCTGCGGCAATGTAATCGCCGTTGGCGCTGATTGGGATGACCGTTAAGAACAGCACAGTCGCGAACAGAATCAGCATAATTCCCCCAGCAATTTTTGCCACTGGTACTAGCCAACTCAGATTTGAATCCCCACCAAAGAATGCCACCGTACGTTCGCGGGCATAACGCACTGCCAGAGATAAGCCCATGATCGACAGCGCCGTGCCAAGCGACATGGTCATTACTGCTGCAATCCCCCAGGTCACAATCCCCAGCGCATTCGAGAACATTAGAATCATGATCGCCCCGCTGCATGGCCGAGCGCCAATCGCCAGGATTACGCCCAGACGCGTTTTCCAGTCGCCAGCGGTTAAATCTGCGCCGACGCCGTGATGGCCGCAGCCGCAGCTTTCATCATGTTGATGCAGAGGCTTCATGGCGTGAATAGTCATTTTGCGCGGGCGCAGGCTTCTCAACGTCTGGAAAATGACAAACGCGCCGAATGCGCCGATCAGTATGGCGCTGATTTTTTCTACGTACCAGCGGCTGGCACTGAGATCCCCCGATGCCAGGTTAAATCCCACGGCCAATATAAAGACGAACAGAATGGCGCTCACGCCCTGCATCAGGCTGCCGAGAAAAGGGACTACGCGCGCGGCGAGTTGGCTTTCTTTATTAGTAGAAAGATAAGTTGTGACAATGAATTTGCCGTGGCCTGGCCCAATGGCGTGCAGCACACCATAAAGGAACGCGCCCGTTAGCAGCCACAGCCCGCCGGTATACTGATGGTTATTGAGCTGCAAAAGATACATCACCAGATAGCGGTGCAGAGTGATTTGCGTCGCAAGGCACCACTGAATAAAGGCGTTCCAGTGGGCGTGCAGTGTGAAGGCTGCCAGCAGAATCGCCAGCGCTATCAGCCCGGCGGTGGGGAGGCGCCAGTCACGCGTGAGACGTTGTGTGGTCATGGTTTGGCCTGCGGGGTGGAATTTTTGGCAAGTATAGCGTTTATGGCGGTGAGCGGGCTGAGGTTTACTCTTCTGTTACCCCTTCGCCACTTTTACCTTTTACCCACGCCATCCGACGATGGAACATTTTTCTTAATGCCCGCCCCAGGGTGTTAAACCAGCCTGTTGGCCTGGGGTCGGCAAGCATACTGAGGGCACGGGCGTAGTCCAGCACGAGCCCTGGCGTCCATGCCATCGTCTCAGCACGTTTACGCAGCTGTAGCGCCACCCAAAGTTCTGGTGTGGACATTAGCTTTCCAATCGCCAGCCAGAACCCGCGTGTTTGCCAGAGTCTTCCGACAGATCCTTCCAGTGCCGCTTCCAGCGCTCTTGCTACGCTGCTCGAACAATTACGGTGGGTCAAATTATAAGATTCGTTCTGGCGGTAATGTTCCCAGAAGGCGGTCAGGCGAGTTTCGCTGTAATTACGGATGCGCACTTTGCGCGTGGAGTGACACCACTGCGCGGACTCCGTCGCATAGTCGGGTTGAAACAACCCTTGCACATTATTCTCCGGGGTAGCGCGTAGCAGCCGGGCGAATGCATCCGGCGAGCGGTCGATAAGCTCGGCAGGATACAAGCTGATATAGATCCCGCCAGGCGATTCCAGCGCGGCGTGGCCGGTGGAGATAATGCCGTTTTGATCCACGGCGGCTATATAGCGATTAATCACCGGGCGGGGGATCGTTTCACCGGGGGCGGAACCGACTGGCGTCCAGACGTGGACCGTCAGTGCTTTTTCATCCTCTTCCGGTGGGCCATCCCATTCCACGACGTCAGGGGGAAGGGTTTGCGCCTCTTCCATATACTCTTCTCCTTTGAGCCCTGGATTAGCCGCGGCGACTTTGACGCGGTTGGCGAGGATGAACATATTCCATCCCGCAAACGCGAGGCCCAACCCAAGACAATAAGGAACGGTGCCAGCGTAATTTGACGGCCACGGCTGATAGAAGAAGATGGCTAGCGCGATCTCGACAATCCCACCGACAAGGGCTGGCCGCCAGCGCTGATAGCGAACGACCAGTGCGGAGGCGATTTGCAACGTGCCATCGAGCAAAAATAGCGTACCGAAAATGATCGCCAGCACGATGTCGCCGTCATGATGACCGGCAAGGATCAACACGGCTGCTAGCGAGAACGTTGCGCCTTTCACATAGCGCAAGATACGTTGTCCTCCCATGCCGCTGTGCGCCACCATCAAGGTTAAGCCACCTTCGAATAGTAATAAGCAGGCAAAGGGCTCAATAGGAAAGAACAGCGAACCGTCCATAGCATCGATGAAGATAGCCATCCCGGCGATCAGCGTGATCCAGCCAAAGTGACGAAGCCCGCGCCAGTGCGAACGCAGGAAATCGATGCCCAGTAGGATCAGGATCAGTCGCATCATGAGAGATCTTCCTAAATAACCTTCACCATTTATAGCTTACTGGGATATTTAGTGCGTGATCGGTGGGGGAAGTCGGCAGGATCTGAGTGCATCTGTGGATAAGTCTGTGTGCAAAAGGGTATAAGGCGGGGTTTTGCTGTGGAATGCAGCAGTCAGTCATTTTTCTGTCATTTAGCGGTTGCGGCCTGACGAGAACTCCCTATAATGCGCCTCCATCGACACGGCAGATGTGAATCACTTCACACAAACAGCCGGGTCGGTTGAAGAGAAAAAATCCTGAAATTCAGGGTTGACTCTGAAAGAGGAAAGCGTAATATACGCCACCTCGCAACGGTGAGCGAAAGCCGCGTTGCACTGCTCTTTAACAATTTATCAGACAATCTGTGTGGGCACTCAAAGTGACATGGATTCTAAACGTCGAAAGACGCTAAATGAATACCAAAGTCTCTGAGTGAACATACGTAATTCATTACGAAGTTTAATTCACGAGCATCAAACTTAAATTGAAGAGTTTGATCATGGCTCAGATTGAACGCTGGCGGCAGGCCTAACACATGCAAGTCGAGCGGTAGCACAGAGAGCTTGCTCTCGGGTGACGAGCGGCGGACGGGTGAGTAATGTCTGGGAAACTGCCTGATGGAGGGGGATAACTACTGGAAACGGTAGCTAATACCGCATAACGTCGCAAGACCAAAGAGGGGGACCTTCGGGCCTCTTGCCATCAGATGTGCCCAGATGGGATTAGCTAGTAGGTGGGGTAATGGCTCACCTAGGCGACGATCCCTAGCTGGTCTGAGAGGATGACCAGCCACACTGGAACTGAGACACGGTCCAGACTCCTACGGGAGGCAGCAGTGGGGAATATTGCACAATGGGCGCAAGCCTGATGCAGCCATGCCGCGTGTATGAAGAAGGCCTTCGGGTTGTAAAGTACTTTCAGCGAGGAGGAAGGCATTGAGGTTAATAACCTCAGTGATTGACGTTACTCGCAGAAGAAGCACCGGCTAACTCCGTGCCAGCAGCCGCGGTAATACGGAGGGTGCAAGCGTTAATCGGAATTACTGGGCGTAAAGCGCACGCAGGCGGTCTGTCAAGTCGGATGTGAAATCCCCGGGCTCAACCTGGGAACTGCATTCGAAACTGGCAGGCTAGAGTCTTGTAGAGGGGGGTAGAATTCCAGGTGTAGCGGTGAAATGCGTAGAGATCTGGAGGAATACCGGTGGCGAAGGCGGCCCCCTGGACAAAGACTGACGCTCAGGTGCGAAAGCGTGGGGAGCAAACAGGATTAGATACCCTGGTAGTCCACGCCGTAAACGATGTCGACTTGGAGGTTGTTCCCTTGAGGAGTGGCTTCCGGAGCTAACGCGTTAAGTCGACCGCCTGGGGAGTACGGCCGCAAGGTTAAAACTCAAATGAATTGACGGGGGCCCGCACAAGCGGTGGAGCATGTGGTTTAATTCGATGCAACGCGAAGAACCTTACCTACTCTTGACATCCACGGAATTTAGCAGAGATGCTTTAGTGCCTTCGGGAACCGTGAGACAGGTGCTGCATGGCTGTCGTCAGCTCGTGTTGTGAAATGTTGGGTTAAGTCCCGCAACGAGCGCAACCCTTATCCTTTGTTGCCAGCGGTTCGGCCGGGAACTCAAAGGAGACTGCCAGTGATAAACTGGAGGAAGGTGGGGATGACGTCAAGTCATCATGGCCCTTACGAGTAGGGCTACACACGTGCTACAATGGCGTATACAAAGAGAAGCGACCTCGCGAGAGCAAGCGGACCTCATAAAGTACGTCGTAGTCCGGATTGGAGTCTGCAACTCGACTCCATGAAGTCGGAATCGCTAGTAATCGTAGATCAGAATGCTACGGTGAATACGTTCCCGGGCCTTGTACACACCGCCCGTCACACCATGGGAGTGGGTTGCAAAAGAAGTAGGTAGCTTAACCTTCGGGAGGGCGCTTACCACTTTGTGATTCATGACTGGGGTGAAGTCGTAACAAGGTAACCGTAGGGGAACCTGCGGTTGGATCACCTCCTTACCTGAAGAACCTGCCTTTGTAGTGTCCACACAGATTGTCTGATGAAAAGTAAATAGCAAGGCGTCTTGCGATTGAGACTTACACGTCCCCTTCGTCTAGAGGCCCAGGACACCGCCCTTTCACGGCGGTAACAGGGGTTCGAATCCCCTAGGGGACGCCACTTGCTGGTTTGTGAGTGAAAGTCACCTGCCTCAATATCTCAAAACTGACTCCTGAGTCATGTTTGAGATATTTGCTCTTTAAAAATCTGGATCAAGCTGAAAATTGAAACGACACGCTGCGTCTGTTCTCCGTAATAAGAACAGAATGACGGTGTGTTCGAGTCTCTCAAATTTTCGCAACACGATGATGTTTTACGAAACATCTTCGGGTTGTGAGGTTAAGCGACTAAGCGTACACGGTGGATGCCCTGGCAGTCAGAGGCGATGAAGGGCGTGCTAATCTGCGATAAGCGTCGGCGAGGTGATATGAACCTTTGACCCGGCGATACCCGAATGGGGAAACCCAGTGTGTTTCGACACACTATCATGTCATGAATACATAGTGGCATGAGGCGAACCGGGGGAACTGAAACATCTAAGTACCCCGAGGAAAAGAAATCAACCGAGATTCCCCCAGTAGCGGCGAGCGAACGGGGAGGAGCCCAGAGTCTGAATCAGCGCGTGTGTTAGTGGAACGGTCTGGAAAGTCCGACGGTACAGGGTGATAGTCCCGTACACAAAAATGCACACGTTGTGAACTCGAAGAGTAGGGCGGGACACGTGGTATCCTGTCTGAATATGGGGGGACCATCCTCCAAGGCTAAATACTCCTGACTGACCGATAGTGAACCAGTACCGTGAGGGAAAGGCGAAAAGAACCCCGGCGAGGGGAGTGAAAAAGAACCTGAAACCGTGTACGTACAAGCAGTGGGAGCCTCTTTTATGGGGTGACTGCGTACCTTTTGTATAATGGGTCAGCGACTTATATTCTGTAGCAAGGTTAACCGTATAGGGGAGCCGAAGGGAAACCGAGTCTTAACTGGGCGTTAAGTTGCAGGGTATAGACCCGAAACCCGGTGATCTAGCCATGGGCAGGTTGAAGGTTGGGTAACACTAACTGGAGGACCGAACCGACTAATGTTGAAAAATTAGCGGATGACTTGTGGCTGGGGGTGAAAGGCCAATCAAACCGGGAGATAGCTGGTTCTCCCCGAAAGCTATTTAGGTAGCGCCTCGTGAACTCATCTTCGGGGGTAGAGCACTGTTTCGGCTAGGGGGCCATCCCGGCTTACCAACCCGATGCAAACTACGAATACCGAAGAATGTTATCACGGGAGACACACGGCGGGTGCTAACGTCCGTCGTGAAGAGGGAAACAACCCAGACCGCCAGCTAAGGTCCCAAAGTCATGGTTAAGTGGGAAACGATGTGGGAAGGCACAGACAGCCAGGATGTTGGCTTAGAAGCAGCCATCATTTAAAGAAAGCGTAATAGCTCACTGGTCGAGTCGGCCTGCGCGGAAGATGTAACGGGGCTAAACCATGCACCGAAGCTGCGGCAGCGACACTATGTGTTGTTGGGTAGGGGAGCGTTCTGTAAGCCGTTGAAGGTGTCCTGTGAGGGGTGCTGGAGGTATCAGAAGTGCGAATGCTGACATAAGTAACGATAAAGCGGGTGAAAAACCCGCTCGCCGGAAGACCAAGGGTTCCTGTCCAACGTTAATCGGGGCAGGGTGAGTCGACCCCTAAGGCGAGGCCGAAAGGCGTAGTCGATGGGAAACAGGTTAATATTCCTGTACTCGGTGTTACTGCGAAGGGGGGACGGAGAAGGCTATGTTAGCCGGGCGACGGTTGTCCCGGTTTAAGCATGTAGGCGGAGCGTTTAGGTAAATCCGGACGCTTGTTAACGCTGAGGTGTGATGACGAGGCACTACGGTGCTGAAGTAACAAATGCCCTGCTTCCAGGAAAAGCCTCTAAGCATCAGGTAACATCAAATCGTACCCCAAACCGACACAGGTGGTCAGGTAGAGAATACCAAGGCGCTTGAGAGAACTCGGGTGAAGGAACTAGGCAAAATGGTGCCGTAACTTCGGGAGAAGGCACGCTGGTGTGTAGGTGAAGTCCCTGCGGACGGAGCTGAAACCAGTCGAAGATACCAGCTGGCTGCAACTGTTTATTAAAAACACAGCACTGTGCAAACACGAAAGTGGACGTATACGGTGTGACGCCTGCCCGGTGCCGGAAGGTTAATTGATGGGGTTAGCGGCAACGCGAAGCTCTTGATCGAAGCCCCGGTAAACGGCGGCCGTAACTATAACGGTCCTAAGGTAGCGAAATTCCTTGTCGGGTAAGTTCCGACCTGCACGAATGGCGTAATGATGGCCAGGCTGTCTCCACCCGAGACTCAGTGAAATTGAACTCGCTGTGAAGATGCAGTGTACCCGCGGCAAGACGGAAAGACCCCGTGAACCTTTACTATAGCTTGACACTGAACACTGGTCCTTGATGTGTAGGATAGGTGGGAGGCTTTGAAGCGTGGACGCCAGTCTGCGTGGAGCCAACCTTGAAATACCACCCTTTAATGGCTGGTGTTCTAACGTAGACCCGTAATCCGGGTTGCGGACAGTGTCTGGTGGGTAGTTTGACTGGGGCGGTCTCCTCCTAAAGAGTAACGGAGGAGCACGAAGGTTAGCTAATCCTGGTCGGACATCAGGAGGTTAGTGCAATGGCATAAGCTAGCTTGACTGCGAGAGTGACGGCTCGAGCAGGTGCGAAAGCAGGTCATAGTGATCCGGTGGTTCTGAATGGAAGGGCCATCGCTCAACGGATAAAAGGTACTCCGGGGATAACAGGCTGATACCGCCCAAGAGTTCATATCGACGGCGGTGTTTGGCACCTCGATGTCGGCTCATCACATCCTGGGGCTGAAGTAGGTCCCAAGGGTACGGCTGTTCGCCGTTTAAAGTGGTACGCGAGCTGGGTTTAGAACGTCGTGAGACAGTTCGGTCCCTATCTGCCGTGGGCGCTGGAGAATTGAGGGGGGCTGCTCCTAGTACGAGAGGACCGGAGTGGACGCATCACTGGTGTTCGGGTTGTCATGCCAATGGCATTGCCCGGTAGCTAAATGCGGAAAAGATAAGTGCTGAAAGCATCTAAGCACGAAACTTGCCCCGAGATGAGTTCTCCCTGACTCCTTGAGAGTCCTGAAGGAACGTTGAAGACTACGACGTTGATAGGCTGGGTGTGTAAGTGCAGCGATGCATTGAGCTAACCAGTACTAATGAACCGTGAGGCTTAACCTTACAACGCCGAAGATGTTTTGGCGAAGAGACAGACATCAGTTTCAGCTTGATAACAGATTAATTGACCTGCAGAGATGCGGGTTGATAACAGAATTTGCCTGGCGGCTTTAGCGCGGTGGTCCCACCTGACCCCATGCCGAACTCAGAAGTGAAACGCCGTAGCGCCGATGGTAGTGTGGGGTCTCCCCATGTGAGAGTAGGGAACTGCCAGGCATCAATTAAGTGAAGAGGTCATCCGGAAGGATGGCCTTTTTGCGTTTTTGTCCTTTCTCAAAAATCCTCCAAACATACTGATCTCATTAAAACTCAGCGCAGAATACTGCTCCTGTCATAGCTTTTATAGCTTCTGGAACGTACAGATCAGGTGATTTAAAGGAGGAATGTTGGCAATGCTCAGGCAAGAAGAGTGGATATTTTACGTTGGTGGGGGCGGCCAAAACTACCGAATCCCCAAAAGCAAAAAACCAGCCCGTAGGCTGGTTTCTTTAAATAGTGGTGCCCGGACTCGGAATCGAACCAAGGACACGGGGATTTTCAATCCCCTGCTCTACCGACTGAGCTATCCGGGCAACGGAGCGCATTAAACCCTAATCCCGTTTGCCCGTCAACCCTAATTCGGGAAAAGCTGTTCAACTGCTTAACTTTACGGCAATCTGTCGGTTCCCGCAGCGAAATTGCACAAATCTTCCAGACAAAGGTCGTGCGAAACAGCAATGCTGGCAGTTGAGAGGAGGGCGGTATGGCGAACGACTGGCTTGAGCTACGTCAGCATGCAGATACAGGTATTGAAACCATTAAAGCGCACTTTGAAGGCCATGCCTTCGACCCGCACTGGCACGACAGCTATCTGGTGGGCATCACGCTTTCTGGCACCCAGCAGTTCCATTGCCGTCGCGAACGTCACCGGAGCCATCCGGGTGATGCCTTTTTGCTTGAACCCGGTGAAATCCACGATGGCGATGCACCGGTCGATGGTGGCTTCACCTATCTGACGTTCTACCTTGACGAGCAGTGGCTGAACAACACGCTACACGGGCTATATGAATCGACCCCCGGTAGTTATTCCCTGCATTTTGCGCAAACACTAACGCGCGAGCCGCAGCTGGTTCGTTCCATCGGTGAGACATTTAACTCATTGCATCAGGATGAAATGAAAATCGTCCAGCAGAGTACGATGGATAACTTACTGGCGCAGATCACCTCCCATTGCCACTGGCGGAAAAAGTTGCCCTCGCAGCTGCAAAGCGCGGCGGTGGCACATCGGGCACGCGATTACCTGTATGCCCATATGGGCGAAAATCTTGGGCTGTCAGATCTGGCGCGCGAGACGGGAACCGACCGCTTTACCCTGACCCGCTGTTTTAAACGCGAGTTCCACCTGGCACCGCACGCCTGGCTAATTCAGCTTCGGCTGTCGAAAGCCCGTCAGATGCTGGCGCGTGGAGATCAGCCTGTGGCGGTAGCCGCGTCGCTCGGTTTTGCCGACCAGAGCCATCTTGGGCGCTGGTTTCAGCGGGCCTATCGCATCACTCCTGCCCATTACCGAAAGTTGTGCACAAACCTTCCAGACGTTTCCAGTAAATAGCGGCACAGTCAGAGCTCTAAAAATAAGGAGCTACCTGTGAATCTGATGCCGTTTCTGCTGTTTGCTTTCGTCGCCTCGATAACACCAGGCCCGACCAACATCCTCATTCTGACCAATAGCCAGCACTATGGCGTGAAGGCGACCCTTCCCGCCCTTGTGAGCGGCTGTGTTGCAGCCAGCGCCATCGTGCTGGTCTCCGGTGCAGGTGCCGGAGAAATCCTGCGCCAGTACCCTCTGATTCGTCAAATGATGAGCTGGGCGGGTGTGCTGTGGTTAAGCTGGATGAGCTGGCAGCTGTTCAGTGCGCCAGCGGCAAATATGACCAACGGTTCGTATCATCGTTTTACGGCGCGTGCGGCCGCGCTATTACAGGTGGTCAACCCAAAGACATGGATGATGGCACTGGCAGTGGTGAGCCTGTTTGCGCCGGTGGGAGATCACACGTTGCGGGATGTCGCGCTGATGGCGCTGTGGTTCTTAGTGATTTCGGTTGGATGTCTGATGTGCTGGGCGTGGCTGGGCAAGGCGGTGAACCGCGTGTTTCGCACCACCGTGGCGATGGTGCGATTTCAACGCGTAATGGCCCTGTGCTTGCTTGTTTCTGCGTGGGCTGGGATGCTGGCTTAAGTCAGTGCGCCACCCATGCGGCATTGGGCAAAACGCAGAATATCTTCCGCCAGACGGTGTGCTGTTTCGACGTCAGTCAGACTGCGGTTGACCAGCATACGGCTCAGGCAGCCTTCCAGCACCAGTTCCATCTGTTTGGCCACCATCGCCGGATCGTCGACTTCTAGCGTCGTGAGCAGCTCGTGCGTAAAGTCGTGAGCGGCGCTTTTCTGCTGATCAGCCAACTGATGGATTGGATGGCCCGGATCGGGATAAAAAGTACAGGCAGCGATAAACAGGCAGCCCGGATAGCGATTATTACGAACGCAATCCGCCAGCGCAGTGTAGCGCGCCAACACTTTCTGCTCTGCCGTCAGCTCTTCGTTCAGCATCAGCTGTCTGCGCCAGATGTCCACCTGCTGGCTAAGGTAACGCAGGGCGTCGTAAAGCAGCGCCTCTTTGTCTGGCCAGAAGCGCCTAAGTTCATCCAGAGGATAATCGATGCGTTCGGCGACCATCTCAAGCGTGGTATTGGCGATCCCTTGTACTTCAAGTAATTGCAGGGCTTGCCCCAGTACGTCTTCACGTTGCACGGTTTTCTCCTCCCAATGCTAACGGTTTCTCCCGTTAACAGTGTCGTTTACGGCTGGCGATCGCGCAAATGTGCGCTGAATGCGGTTGCGTCCATAAATCCGGTCACACGCCCGGCGGGCTGCTCTTTGCCCTGTTCATTAAAGAACAGAATAGTCGGCAGGCCGAGCACGTTGAGTTCCTTCAGCAAGGCCTTGTCCTGCGCATTATTGGCCGTTACGTTAGCCTGCAACAGAACGGTCTCTTTCAGCGCGTTTTGCACCTGCGGATCGCTGAAAGTGTATTTTTCGAACTCTTTACAGGCCACGCACCAGTCGGCGTACAGATCGAGCATCACTGGTTTGCCTTTAGCCTGCGCCAGCGCGGTATTCAGCTCATCAACGCTGCTGATTTGCGTGAAGTTAAGATGTGCCTGTGTTTGAGCTGTCGTCGCGCCAAATGCCCAGTCCTGAAGCGGACGCGCACTTACCAGCGCAGCGGCAAGCAGAACAATCTGCACCATCCGCATCCACGGCTTTTGCGCGGACAGGCTAGTGATAAATGCCCAAGCGAAGAACGCAACGCCAAGAATGGCCCACAAACGCATCCCCCAGATAACGCCAATCACACGCTCCAGCAAGAATACCGGCAGGGCAAGAATCACAAAGCCGAACGCCGTTTTCACCGTCTCCATCCACGGACCGCTTTTCGGCAACAGGCGATTGCCGAACACGGTGACCAAAATCAGCGGCAAGCCCATGCCCAGCGCATAGAGATAGAGTGTCCCGCCGCCGAACCACATATTCCCGCTCTGGGCGATGTACAGCAGGATGGCGCTCAGCGGTGCGGTGGTGCAGGGCGAGCAGATCAACCCGGCGATCGCCCCCATCACGAACACGCCGCCAGCAGAACCGCCCTGTTGACGATTGCTCATCAGCGTTAAGCGCGTCTGCAGGGACGACGGCAATTGCAGCGTGAACAGCCCAAACATTGACAGTGCCAGCAGGGTAAAGACTACTGACAGCCCGATGAGCACGTAAGGATGCTGAAGTGCGGCCTGAAACTGAAGCCCAGCAGCAGCCACCACAAGGCCAAGTGCGGTATAGGTCAGCGCCATTCCTTGCACATAGATAAAGGCCAGCAGCAGCGCACGGGCGGTGGATAAACGCTGTTTACCGCCGAGAACGATACCGGAGATAAGCGGGTACATTGGCAATACGCATGGCGTAAAGGCGATGCCGATCCCGATCAATAACGCCCAGAACGCAGAGAAAGGGAGTTCCGCGCTCTTTTCACTCGGTTCCTGAGAAGGGGGCGCAGAAGGCGCCGCCACGACTTTACTCAGCGGCACCACTTTGGTTTCCGGCGGATAACAGAATCCTGCATCAGCGCAGCCCTGGTACGTCACCGTCAGCGTCGCCCCCTGGCTTGCCTGACTTACCGTAAGCGGCACACTCAACTGATGACGGTAGATTTCGCTTTTGCCGTAGAACTCATCTTCGTGCCACTCGCCCGCAGGCAGCTGAGGCTCGCCAATCGTCGCATTCGCTGGGGTGAAACTGACCTGCTTGCGATACAGGTAGTACCCGTCTTTGACCTGCCAGTTCAAATTCAGATCGTGCTGGTTTTGCTGGAAGTCGAAAACAAACGCCTGGTCGGCAGGGATGAAAGTAGAGCGGCCGGGCGCGTCAAACAATCCGGCAAAAACTGACGTGCTGCACAGCAGCAAGATCAGCGTAAAGAAGCGTTGAGCCATGAGAGATAATCGTTATCGCCGTGGACGACTGGCAGCACCAGCAGTTCCGGGGTTTGGTAAGGATGATGAGATTTGAGGCAATCAAGAAGCGCCTGTTGATGCGCGACGTTGGTTTTCAGCAACATCTGGACTTCATACTCCTGTTCCAGCTTGCCTTCCCAGTAGTACATCGAGGTGGCACCGGGAAGAATAGTCACGCAGGCCGCGAGCTGTTCTGCCAGCACTTTGGCGGCAAGCTCCTGGGCAGTGGCTTCATCGGGTGCGGTACAGAGTACAACGACAGCGTCAGGTGTATTCACTACTCGACCTCCTCATCGTGAAAAAAATACTATATCACGCTGGGCCAAGGGGTATGAATGAATCGGGCCGCTAAGCGGCCCGATGATAACTATTTCTACATCTACAGTATTTTAGAGAATAAAACTGCCAATGACGAAGCCGAAGCAGACAGAGAACACCACGCCCATCGTGCCCGGAATAAAGAACGGATGATTAAACACGAAGCGCCCGATACGGGTGGTGCCGGTATCATCCATCTGCACCGCCGCGACCAGCGTCGGGTAGGTTGGCAGAATAAACAGGCCGGAAACGGCGGCAAAGGAAGCAACCGCCGTCAGTGGAGAGACGTTCAGCGCCAGCGCCATCGGCATCAGCGCCTTGGCGGTTGCAGCCTGAGAGTACAACAGCGCGGAGGCCACAAAGAAAATGACTGCCAGCAACCACGGATGACCCTGAATGACCGAGCCCGCTGTCTCTTTAATCCAGTCGATATTGTTAGAAACGAAGGTATCGCCGAGCCATGCCACGCCGAGGATACAGATACAGGCACTCATCCCCGCTTTAAAGGTACTTGAGCTGAGAATGCTGTCCGTTTCCACACCGCACAGCACGGTGGTTAGCGTCGCAACGCTCAGCATAATAATCAGGATCGCGTTAGTCGTGTTCATCAGCGGTGTTGCGACCAGGCCGAGGCTTGGGCTGTTGACGATGGCATAAATCACCACGCACACCACGCCGAGCAGGAACAGCAGTACCGACAGTTTGGCGCGCGGTTTGATCTCCACTTTGTTTTCGCCGCGCAGCTCAATTAACCCTTCTTCAAGACGTTTCAGGTATACCGGATCGTCGGAAAGTTTAGAGTTAAACATCATGGTGACCAAGAACGACATCAGCAGCACGGCCAGCAGCGTCGATGGGATCACCACGGAGAGCAGATGGATGTAGCTCACGCCGTGGCCTTCCATCACGGAGGACATGTAAACCACCGCAGCGGAAATCGGCGAGGCAGTGATCGCAATCTGCGCGGACACGACGGCGGTCGACAGCGGACGGCACGGTTTGATGCCTTGCTCTTTCGCCACTTCGGCAATAACCGGGAGTGTTGCGAGGGAGATGTTGCCGGTACCGGCAAAAATAGTCAGGAAGTAGGTGACAATTGGCGCAAGGATCGTGATGTACTTAGGGTTTTTGCGCAGTAACTTTTCGGTTTGGTTAACCAGATAATCCAGGCCACCCGCGATCTGCATCGCCGAGATCGCTGCAATCACCGCCATGATGATGGAGATAACGTCAAACGGGATTTTCCCCGGTGCGACACCAATGGCTGCGAGTACCAGCACGCCGAGCCCGCCAGCATAACCGATACCAATCCCCCCTAGTCTGGCGCCGAGAAAAATCGCGGCCAAAACGATAATCAGCTCAATGACAATCATAATCGCTTCCTTGAATGTTAGATGTTGGATACATAAATGTTATTTTTGTGATGTCCTATAAAAGCAAAAAGGCACGTCACAAGTGACGTGCCTTTCGGAAGTTTAACCCGAACTGTTATTGTTCGCTTTCATCGGTATAACGTTTCGCTTTGTAGGCCGGGTGCATCAGGTTTTGCGCCGAGAAGATATCATCCAACTCAGCTTCTGTCAGCAGTCCACGCTCAAGCACGACTTCGCGCACGCTCTTACCGGTTTCAGCACAAATCTTCCCGACGATATCGCCGTTGTGGTGGCCAATGAACGGGTTCAGGTAAGTGACGATGCCGATAGAGTTATAGACGAAGCTTTCGCACACTTCTTTGTTTGCCGTAATACCGTTAATGCATTTTTCCAGCAGGTTGTAGCACGCGTTGGTCAAGATATGGATGGACTCAAACACTGCCTGGCCAATCACCGGTTCCATAACGTTCAGCTGCAGCTGACCCGCCTCGGAGGCCATGGTCACGGTAATGTCGTTCCCGATGACTTTGAAGCACACCTGGTTCACCACTTCTGGCACTACCGGGTTCACTTTGGCTGGCATGATGGACGAACCGGCCTGCAACTCTGGCAGGTTGATTTCGTTCAGGCCAGCGCGTGGACCAGAAGAGAGCAGGCGCAGGTCATTACAGATTTTGGAGAGTTTAACCGCCAGACGTTTCAGCGCACTGTGCACCATGACGTAAGCGCCACAGTCGGAAGTCGCTTCGATCAGGTCTTCCGCTGGCACAACCGCCAGATTAGACACTTCTGCCAGTTTCTGTACTGCCAGCTGTTGGTAACCGTCTGGGGTGTTCAGGCGAGTCCCGATGGCGGTCGCGCCAAGGTTGACTTCCAGCAGCAGCTCGGAGGTGCGCAGGATGTTGCGGGTCTCTTCGTTCAGCAGCACGTTGAACGCGTGGAACTCCTGGCCGAGGGTCATCGGCACCGCATCCTGCAACTGGGTACGGCCCATTTTCAGAATGTCCTGGAACTCAACAGCTTTACGCTGGAAGCCATCGCCCAGCTGGTTAATCGCGTCAATCAGTTTCACCACGGAGGCATAAACGGCGATACGGAAACCAGTCGGATAGGCGTCGTTGGTGGACTGGCACTTGTTAACGTGGTCGTTTGGATTGAGGTACTGATACTCACCTTTCTGGTGGCCCATCAGTTCAAGACCGATGTTAGCCAACACCTCGTTGGTATTCATGTTCACGGATGTGCCCGCGCCGCCCTGATAGACGTCAACCGGGAACTGGTCCATGCATTTGCCGTTGTTCAGCACTTCATCGCAGGCGGCGATAATGGCATTTGCAGCGCTTTTCGGAATGGTTTGCAGCTCTTTGTTTGCCAGGGCTGCGGCTTTCTTCACCATCACCATGCCACGCACAAACTCAGGGATGTCACTGATTTTGTTGTTGCTGATGTAAAAGTTTTCAATCGCTCTCAGAGTGTGAATACCGTAGTAGGCATCCGCTGGAACTTCCCTGGTACCCAACAAATCTTCTTCGATACGAATGTTGTTTAACATGTGAACCTTCTTTTAAAGCGGCCGATGGATTGTACTAAACACACAGTAGATATGTGGTTTTCAATATTTGCTGACCGACGATTATTCCCTCAATCAGCCAGATACTCGAGATCATATGCTGATGATAGCGAATTGCCGTAATCTGGATCACTTATTATCGCCCTCATCTCATGATAATTATTAATCTGTGAAATGAATCACCGCCTGAATATTTCCAGAAAAAATATCCGTGCAAACCGATTGAAATTTGGCTAACCGTCTCCATTTCAGAAAGACGCGAATCGCAAACCCATTCGGACAGAGGCCAGAGGCGTCTGCCACACAGGAGAAACCAGTGCGCTGGATACCTTTTATTGCCATTTTTCTCTATGTTTACATTGAGATTTCTATTTTTATCCAGGTCGCCCACGTGCTGGGTGTCCTGCTGACCCTGATCCTGGTGATATTCACGTCGGTGATAGGTATGTCGCTGGTGCGTAATCAGGGTTTCAAAAATTTCCTGTTAATGCAGCAAAAGATGGCGGCGGGAGAGAGTCCTGCGGCGGAGATGATCAAAAGCGTGTCGCTGATTCTTGCCGGTCTGCTGCTGATTCTGCCGGGCTTCTTCACCGATTTCATTGGCCTGTTACTGCTGTTGCCGCCGGTGCAAAAATTGCTGACCATGCGACTGTTGCCGCATCTGCGCTTTAACCGTATGCCTGGCGGGGGATTTAGCACCGGTCCGGGGAACGGGGAAACCTTTGACGGAGAGTACCAGCGCAAGGACGATCAGCACGACCGTATTGATCATAAAGACGACCGTTGATATGTGTTGCCCGGTGGCACTGCGCTTACCGGGCCTACGGTTTGTGCTCTTGTAGGCAGGATAAGGCGCAGCCGCCATCCGGCAATTAAACCGCACCACGCTTCGGCAAGAACCCCCACAGCCCCGCCAGCATCACGATGGCATACAAACTCTTCCAGCCAATCATTACCAGCAGCAGCAAACACAGTACCCCGCCGATGACCGCCAAAACGTTAAAGCGTCCTTTCAGTAATCGACACCCTGCCAGCATGCACAGCAGATAAATCATGATGAAAATGCCGTTGGCGTAAACGATCAGCGCGTCCAGATTGATGTTCAGCCAGTAGATACCCAACGTGCTCAGCACGCAGCAGCCCAGCACCGCGTTCAGTGCATTCAGCGGCAATTGACGTTTTGACAGGCGCGACAGGCGACTCTCCGGTTTGTACTGCGCCTGGGACCAGACCAGGCGGGCGAAACTCTGAATATAGATGTTCAGGCTGGCGAAGCAGGCGAGATAACCAATCACGCAGGCAATCCACAGAGCTTTGACACCAAACAACTGCACCACAATACCAGGTAGCGAAGCCGCCGCAGCCGCCTCAGCGCTATAAGCGTTGAAATGCAGCACCAGCACCGTACAGGCCCAGTAAACCGTGCCCGCCAGCAGCAGGCCAATCATCAGGGCGCGGGGGAAATCGCGCTCCGGCTGTTTGAATTCCGACGCCAGATGAGCAAACGCCTCCAGCCCGACAAAACACCAGAACATCACCGAGAGTGCGGCGAAGAGCTGAGAATGATCGACGTCGGTGATGGCCGGGAAGGGAATTTCGCCGACATGGATGTCGCCTGCCCACCAGATGGCAGCAATCAGCGCGACGATCAGCACCGCAACCAGCGTTTGCAGATTGGCGCTGGAGCTGGCGCCGCGCGAACCCACCCACCAGACGATCGCCAACGTACCCAGCTCGGCAAACAGCAGCTGTTCGTCGTGCCAGCCAAACAGCGCCTGACCAAAACCGGTTGCAATATGCAGGGCGGCAGGAAGACCAACAGGAATGACCGACAGAAAAAGCCAGCCGGTGACGCGCTCCAGCCGTGGGCCAAACGCCATGCCGACAAAATGCGCCACGCCGCCGGCGCTGGGGAAATGTCGCCCGAGCGTCGCAAAGACAATTGCAATCGGGAACACCAGCACAATCAACACTGGCCACGCCCACAGACTGTCATTGCCCGCCACCAGTGCCGCCAGCGCAGGTACGGCAAATACTCCGGTTCCTAACAAGGAGGTGGAGAGCAAACCAACACCCTGCGCCAGCCCTAGCTCCTGTTTGAGTCCACTCATCGACGTCGTCCTGCCACCATCAAAAGAGAGGCGATGGTAACACTTTCACAAATTTTTTTTCGCCTGCCCCTTGAAGGGGCAAAATCCGACCCCCATCTCTCAGGGCACCAGTCGGTAAACCTTTTACGGCCCGGCGTCTTCCATAACTGATAATGACTTTCTCAAAGGAGAGCTATCAATGAGTATTCGTCCGTTACATGATCGTGTGATCGTCAAACGTAAAGAAGTTGAAACCAAATCTGCGGGCGGCATCGTTCTGACCGGTTCTGCAGCAGCCAAATCAACTCGTGGCGAAATCATCGCTGTCGGTAAGGGCCGCATCCTGGAAAACGGTACAGTGCAGCCGCTGGACGTTAAAGTTGGCGACATCGTGATTTTCAACGATGGCTACGGCGTGAAATCCGAGAAGATCGACAATGAAGAAGTGTTGATCATGTCCGAAAGCGACATCCTGGCAATTGTTGAAGCGTAATCCGCGAAACGATACTGAACGAATTTGAGGAAATAAGAACATGGCAGCTAAAGACGTAAAATTCGGTAACGACGCTCGTGTGAAAATGCTGCGCGGCGTAAACGTACTGGCAGATGCAGTAAAAGTGACCCTGGGCCCGAAAGGCCGTAACGTGGTGCTGGATAAATCCTTCGGCGCACCAACCATCACTAAAGATGGCGTTTCCGTTGCACGTGAAATCGAACTGGAAGACAAATTCGAAAACATGGGCGCGCAGATGGTGAAAGAAGTTGCCTCTAAAGCGAACGACGCTGCAGGCGACGGTACCACCACCGCGACCGTGCTGGCTCAGGCGATCATCGCTGAAGGCCTGAAAGCTGTTGCTGCGGGCATGAACCCAATGGACCTGAAGCGCGGTATCGACAAAGCGGTTATCGCCGCTGTTGAAGAGCTGAAAGCCCTGTCCGTTCCATGCTCCGACTCTAAAGCGATTGCTCAGGTTGGTACCATCTCCGCTAACTCCGACGAAACCGTAGGTAAACTGATCGCTGAAGCGATGGACAAAGTCGGCAAAGAAGGCGTGATCACCGTTGAAGACGGTACCGGTCTGGAAGACGAACTGGACGTGGTTGAAGGTATGCAGTTCGACCGCGGTTACCTGTCCCCATACTTCATCAACAAACCAGAAACGGGTGCTGTTGAGCTGGAAAGCCCGTTCATCCTGCTGGCTGACAAAAAAATCTCCAACATCCGCGAAATGCTGCCAGTTCTGGAAGCCGTTGCGAAAGCAGGCAAACCACTGGTTATCATCGCTGAAGACGTTGAAGGCGAAGCGCTGGCGACTCTGGTGGTTAACACCATGCGTGGCATCGTGAAAGTGGCTGCGGTTAAAGCACCTGGCTTCGGCGATCGCCGTAAAGCTATGCTGCAGGACATCGCAACTCTGACCGGCGGTACCGTGATTTCTGAAGAAATCGGTATGGAACTGGAAAAAGCGACCCTGGAAGATCTGGGTCAGGCGAAACGCGTTGTGATCAACAAAGACACCACCACCATCATCGATGGCGTGGGTGACGAAGGCGCAATCCAGGGCCGTGTAACTCAGATTCGCAAGCAGATCGAAGAAGCAACTTCTGACTACGACCGTGAAAAACTGCAGGAGCGCGTAGCGAAACTGGCAGGCGGCGTTGCAGTGATCAAAGTCGGTGCTGCTACCGAAGTTGAAATGAAAGAGAAGAAAGCTCGCGTTGATGATGCCCTGCACGCAACTCGTGCTGCGGTAGAAGAAGGCGTTGTTGCTGGTGGTGGTGTGGCGCTGGTTCGCGTTGCCGCTAAACTGGCTGGCCTGACTGCTCAGAACGAAGATCAGAACGTGGGTATCAAAGTTGCGCTGCGCGCAATGGAAGCGCCACTGCGTCAGATCGTGTCCAACGCCGGTGAAGAGCCATCTGTTGTGACCAACAACGTGAAAGCAGGCGAAGGTAACTACGGTTACAACGCAGCAACTGAAGAATACGGCAACATGATCGACTTCGGTATTCTGGACCCAACGAAAGTGACTCGTTCTGCTCTGCAGTACGCGGCCTCTGTAGCGGGTCTGATGATCACCACCGAATGCATGGTCACCGACCTGCCAAAAGGCGATGCTCCTGACTTAGGCGCAGGCGGCATGGGCGGTATGGGTGGTATGGGCGGCATGATGTAATTTGCCCCACGCCCTGCATCCTTCAGGCTGCAGATGCGTTGGCTGCGTTCGTGAACCCCAGTCACTTACTAGAGTAAGCTCCTGGGGATTCACTCACTTGCCGCCTTCCTGCAACCAGAATGATTTGGGCGTTCGTGCTCCCAGAATTGAAAAACCCTCAGGCAGAAATGTCTGGGGGTTTTTCTTTTGGTCATCTTTTTAGTATAAGGTTTACACACGGACAACTCTTGTCCAGCTTATTGAAAACGGGGAATAACATGCGCGTTAAAGTCTGTGCAGGGATCGTAGGGGCAGCATTGCTGCTGGCGGGATGTAGCTCCAGTAATGAGCTCTCTTCGGCGGGACAGGGCGTTCGCTTTGCGGAAGATAAGCCGGGCAGCGAGTGCCAGCTGTTAGGCTCGGCAACCGGTGAGCAGAGCAACTGGCTGTCGGGTCAGCATGGCGAAGAAGGCGGCTCTATGCGCGGTGCGGCGAATGCCCTGCGTAATCAGGCGGCGGCAATGGGTGGCAACGTGATTTATGGTGTAAGCAGCCCAACACAAGGGATGTTGTCGAGCTTTGCGCCAACGGCCAGCTCAATGAACGGTCAGGTTTATAAGTGCCCGAACTGAGATAAGTGCGGGCTGATGCCCTCACCCCGACCCTCTCCCACGGGAGAGGGCGCAAACATTAAAAACGGCAACGGGCGTTGCCGTTTTACTTTGACCTCTGCCACCTGCCTTTTTAGTTCTGACGCAGCTGCAAATCAAGCGGTGTTTTGCTCGGTTCACCGCCAATCTCGCGCGCCAGCTTCGGCACCATATATCCTGAGACCAGCGTCAGCAGCTCGCGCATAATCTGCCGGGCCTCTTCATCACTCACCATGAAATGCGCCGCCCCCTGAACGCGGTCCAGCACGTGCAGATAGTAAGGCATGACCGAGGCATCAAATAGCGCATTGCTCAGGTCGGCGAGCGCCCGCGCGTTATCGTTGACTCCACGCAGCAGTACGCTCTGGTTCAGTAGTGTCACACCCACTTTACGCAACTGCGCCATCGCAGCGCGAAACGCGTCGTCGATTTCGTTGGCGTGGTTAATATGATTCACCAGCAGGACTTGCAGCCGTGAGTGTTCGAAGCGTGCAACCAGCGTATCGGTGATCCGGGCCGGAATCACAATCGGCAGACGGCTGTGAATGCGCAAGCGTTTGATATGCGCGATCGCTTCGAGCTGAGTGAGCAGCCAGTCCAGCTCATGATCTTTCGCCATCAGCGGATCGCCGCCGGAGAAAATGATCTCATCCAGCTCAGAATGAGCCGCAATATAGTCCAGCGCCACCTGCCAGTTGCGCTTATTGCCCTGGTTTTCGGCATACGGGAAGTGACGACGGAAGCAGTAGCGGCAATTTACCGCACATCCGCCCTTCACCAGCAGTAGCGCGCGGTTCTGGTATTTATGCAGCAGGCCAGGCACCACGCTGTTTTGTTCTTCCAGCGGATCGGTGCTAAAACCAGGCGCAGTGACGAACTCATCCTGCGAGGTAAGTACCTGTTTCAGCAACGGATCGTCGGAGTTGCCTTTCTCCATACGTGCGACAAATGCACGCGGGACGCGCAGCGCAAAAAGGCGTTTTGCCTCACGGCCAGCGAGCAGGTTTTCATCAGTGTCTATATTCAATAGACGCAGCAGTTCATCAGGACTGGTGATTACATCGGCAAGTTGCGATAACCAATCTTCTCTGGACGGGGTATTTAGGGTTACAATATGCGCCATTTTGTGGCTTAGCTACCAGTTAACAATTTTCAGAGGGCCTTATGGCGACTTACTATAGCAACGATTTTCGTGCTGGTCTTAAAATCATGATGGATGGCGAACCGTATGCGGTTGAAGCGAGCGAATTCGTTAAACCAGGTAAAGGCCAGGCATTCGCGCGCGTTAAACTGCGTCGCCTGCTGACCGGTACCCGCGTTGAGAAAACCTTCAAATCTACCGACTCCGCTGAAGGCGCTGACGTTGTCGATATGAACCTGACCTTCCTGTACAACGACGGCGAGTTCTATCACTTCATGAACAACGAAACTTTCGAGCAGCTGGCAGCTGATGAGAAAGCCGTTGGTGATAACGCGAAATGGCTGCTGGACCAGGCTGAATGCATCGTGACCCTGTGGAACGGTCAGCCTATCTCCGTGACTCCGCCTAACTTCGTTGAGCTGGAAATCATTGAAACTGACCCAGGCCTGAAAGGTGACACCGCAGGTACTGGCGGCAAACCAGCGACGCTGTCTACTGGCGCAGTGGTTAAAGTTCCACTGTTCGTACAGATTGGCGAAGTGATCAAAGTAGATACCCGCTCTGGCGAATACGTATCTCGCGTGAAGTAATTCATGTTTACCCTAAATAATTCGAGTTGCAGGAAGGCGGCAAGCCTGAGAATCCCCAGGAGCTTACTTAAGTAAGTGACTGGGGTGAGCAGGCGCAGCCAACGCACATGCAACTTGAAGTAAGACGGGTAATGATTTGAGGCGCAGCGCCTGCTGCGCCTGACTGATTCAGGCAGGGATGATGAAACGTACCGTTAAAATTCTGCTGCTGCTGGCACTCTCCAGCGCGATTCTTTCCGGCTGCAACACCGCGCGTGGCGTCGGTGAAGATATTAAAGACCTCGGCCATGCTATTTCCCACGCTGCCAGTTAATCACGTCTAATACTCCGAAAAATTCTTCCTTTTCCGTCAACCGGCGGGATCTTGTCTATCCTTAAGTGGCTATACACAAATAACATTGGCTATAAAAGGAAGATATTATGGTTAAGAAAACAATTGCAGCGATCTTTTCTGTACTGGTGCTTTCTTCAGTATTAACCGCCTGTAATACCACGCGTGGCGTGGGTGAAGATATCTCAAGCGGCGGTAGCGCGATTTCTGGTGCAGCGACGAAAGCGCAGAATTAAAGCAGTGTTATCAGGACGGTACGGAACGGGTCTACCGCCGTACCGTCAGCTTTCGACTTCCTGAAGGGTCAAAAACGGTGAAAAACGGGTATCCATATGCAGCTTCATACGGATATTACGTTTGTAGGTATACACCGTCTTACTGTTAATACTGAGTTTGCTGGCAATTTTCTGATTGCTGGCGCCTTCCATCCACAGCGTTAATACTTTTCCTTCCTGACGAGTCAGCAGCGGCGCCGCAATTTGCGGTATCTCATAGCTGGCGCAAGAGCTCAGCGCGTCATTAATTACCGCCGCCAGCGTTTCAAGCCCGGTGCTTTTGCTCACGGATGCCCAGAGTGGGAACTGTTGAATATAGTCCGACATATCCAGTTTCTCGCTGGACTGTAACAGAATAAAAGGCCGTGTCTCGCTGGCAATCAGCACCGAGGACAGCTGCTGGATATCATTCATATCTTGCATAAAACTGTTGAGATCAGCGATGACCAGCGTCGGTTTCCATTGCAGGATGTGCTCCCTGGCAAGGAACAGGTTGTTCAGACCGGTGACCATAAATGAGCCCGGGAACAGACCTGAATGATTGAGCCAAGCTTCAAACCCGGAGCGGGTGAAGTGACAACGGTCAATCAAGAGAATTTTAAACATGTTTTTTTTCGCATCAGGCAAAGGGTTTGGCTTGCTGCCATCAGAAAGCACACCATCATAGGGAAGTCGGATGAGTGATAAAGGACTGAACTCCGTTGCATACTGAGGCTATTTCAGGCTTTAACCGACTTTTCGCAAATGGATTGAAATAAAATCAGTTTGTGGGGAAAATAGGCGCTTCACTTATGCCTTGCTGGACGACCTGCAAGCGCTTCGACCACCGGGGACGGCCCCAGACTGTTATTTAAGTTAAGGAGCCCGATATGTCCTGGATTATTCTTTTGATCGCCGGTTTACTGGAAGTTGTGTGGGCCATTGGCCTGAAATACACCCACGGTTTCACCCGCCTGACCCCCAGTATCATTACCATTACCGCCATGATCGTCAGCATTGCGCTGCTCTCCTGGGCGATGCGCACGCTGCCCGTTGGCACCGCGTATGCCGTCTGGACAGGGATTGGCGCAGTAGGTGCAGCCATCACTGGCATTCTACTGCTAGGGGAATCCGCGAGCCTGGCGCGTATCGCCAGCCTCGGGTTAATCGTCGCGGGAATTATTGGGCTAAAACTCAGCACTCATTAATGAGGCTGTTCCACCCAAATTAATTTCGACACATCAAACCCCTGCCGGGTCGCGATATCGAGCATTTGCTGTTTCATTTCGGCTGAAATGGTCGGCGTGCGCGAGAGAATCCACAGATAATCGCGATCCGGCCCGCAGACCAGCGCATGGCGGTATTCCCGGTCCAGCGCAATCACGTTATAGCCGCCGTAGAACGGGCCAAAGAACGACACTTTCAGCGCGGCTCTGCTCGGGTCACCGGTAAAGTACGCTTTGCCGATCGACTGTTGCCACATGCCACGCTCTGGGTTGTATCCCTTGTTAATCACCTGAATGCCGCCGTCATCCATCGTGCTATAGGTGGCGGTGACGCGCTGAAGTCCACGCTCAAAGCGGTGATCGAGACGGGCGATTTCATACCAGGTACCAAGATAACGCTGTGCATCAAAATTGTTGACGACGGTAACGCCATTTGGCGGGGTAGGGGAACTACAGGCCACCACTAAAAACGCGGCTGTCACTGCGGCGATAACAGGCAAAATGCGCATAGAAGTTTCCTTGCTGTTTTTTTGTTAAGTGTAGATGACAGCAAGGAAAATGCGGGACAAAAGGTTATTTGAGCGCGTCCAGAATTTGATACGCGGCGTCTACACGAGCCGGGTTGGGATAGCTTTTATTCGCCAGCATCACGATGCCAAGATTCTTTTCCGGAATAAAGGCGACATAACTGCCAAATCCGCCGGTGGATCCGGTTTTGTGCACCCATGAGGCTTTCACGGCTGGCGCTGGTGGATTGACTGCCACTGCGGTTGTCGGCGCGAGCGCGATTTTATTATCGCTGCCGTCGACGATAGTTTTGGCTTTCACCGGCCAGTTCAGCATTTCCCAGCCTAAGCCCTGATACATCTCGCCGATACGCCAGTAGCGCGACTGCGCAAGCGTAATGCCCTGCTGCAGTTTTTCATCTTTAACGCTTGCCGGGTTCATGTTGGCCTGCACCCAGCTCGCCATATCTTCAATTGTGGTTTTGACGCCGTAAGCTTCGGCATCCAGCATCCCCGGCGAAACGTGAACCGCTTTGCCGTCGCGATAGCCCCAGGCATAGTTTTTCGCTTCCGCAGCCGGAACATTGAGCCAGGTGTGATTCAGTTTCAGCGGCTGGAATACACGCGTGGTCATCGCCTGTTCAAAGCTCATGCCCGAAGGTTTAACGGCGAGGGCGCCAAACAATCCAATGCTGGCGTTCGCGTAAAGGCGTTTTTCGCCAGGTGCCCACTGCGGCTGCCAGTGTTGATAGAACTTCAGCAGGGCCGCCTGGTCGGTGACTTCATCCGGCACCTGGAGCGGCAAACCGCCCGCCGTATACGTCGCCAGATGCAGAAGATTGATATGTTCCCATTGTTTGCCCGTCAGCTCCGGCCAGTATTTTGTCACCGGGTCGCTGAGTTTAATCTCGCCGCGCGCAATAATGTCACCGCCGAGTACCCCAGTGAAGGTTTTGCTCACGGACCCCAGCTCAAACAGGGTTTGTTGAGTGACGGGTTTATTCCCGTCGATATCGGCTTTACCCCAGGTGAAATAGTGAGGTTTACCCTGATAAATGACCGCGACGGCCATACCGGGGATAGCCTGTTCCTGCATAAGTGGGGCGATGGTGCGATTGACGATGTCGGCAAGCTGTTTGTCTGTTGCCGGTGCCGCCAGCGTTGAGAATGACGCGCTGAGCAGTAAGGCACAGCAAAGTGATTTTTTCATCTGAGCATCTTCCATAAAAAAGCCCGCCGGAAGGGCGGGCCGGATGAAGACGCACAATATCAAATTGTGACGATAGCAACCAGGGTCACAACCGTCAGAATGGTCGCCAGACCGTAGAACACCCATTTGCCGTTTGGCACGTGGATTTTCAGGTCATGCATGGCGTGGTGGATGCGATGCAGCCCCAGCCAGAGCGGCAGAACAATCATCAGGAAGATAAACACGCGGCCAATGAAGCTGCTGGCGAAGGCCAGCACGCGGTCGTAGCCCAGCGCATCACCGGGGAAAAGACCCAGCGGCAGCAAAATCGCCACCAGCAGGATAATGACCGGTGCCACGATGGCGCTCCACATGCCGCCTGCGCCGAACAAGCCCCAGAATACCGGCTCGTCAGAACGTTTTGGGTTGGGATTAATCACTCAGGCCTCCTTACCAGAACAGTGCCACAAACAGAACGACCACAGTCACGACTGCAGTCACCGCCCAAAGCCCTTTAATGACTGGCTCTGGCCCCATTTTCTCGCCTTTCACGATGATGTTTGCAGCTTTCGGCGCCAGCTCAAACCAGGTTTTGGTATGCAGCAGCGCAGCGGCCAGCACGATCAGGTTCAGGATCACCACGATCGGGTTTTGCAGGAAACCCACAAAACTGGCCCAGGTTTCCGGGCCGTGCTTCAGCGCGAAAACACCGTACATCAGCTCAAGGCTGAACCACACCGCCGGAACCGCCGTGCCTTCACGCAGCATATAGAAGCGATAAAACGGCAGTTTTTTCCACCAGGTAGCCGGCATTGGCCGCACGTAGGCTTTGCGTTTAGTCGTCATCATGCACTCCTTAGCGTGGTTTCAGGGTAGCGATAAGAAAGTCTTTCGAGCTTTCCACTTTACCCTGCTGAATAGCGGCGGCCGGGTCAACATGCTTCGGACACACTTCCGAGCAATAGCCCACGAAGGTGCAGCTCCACACGCCATTCTGGCTGTTCAACTGCGCCATACGTTCTTTCTTCCCGTGGTCGCGGCTGTCTTCGTTGTAACGATGTGCCAGAGTAATGGCCGCCGGGCCGATGAACTCCGGATTCAGACCAAACTGCGGGCATGCGGCGTAGCACAGGCCGCAGTTGATGCAGCCGGAGAACTGATGGTATTTCGCCATCTGCGCCGGGGTCTGGGTGTTTGGACCCTGATCCGGCGTGCGTGGGTTGCCGATGATGTACGGCTTAATTGCTTCCAGACTTTCGATAAAGTGGGTCATGTCGACCACCAGATCGCGCTCGATCGGGAAGTTGCCCAGCGCTTCGACCTTCATGCCTTTGGTGTACTCGCGCAGGAAGGTTTTACAGGCCAGCTTCGGCACTTTGTTGACCATCATGCCGCAGGAGCCGCAGATCGCCATGCGGCAGGACCAGCGATAGCTCAGGTCTGGTGCCAGGTTATCTTTGATGTACCCGAGCGCATCCAGCAGGGAAGTTTGCTCATCAAAAGGCACATCGTAGAAAGCGCTGTGCGGTGCGGCGTCCACTTCCGGGTTGTAGCGCACCACTTCAATTTTCAACGTCTGCATCTCAGCCATTCGCCTTCTCCTTCTTATCGGCGGCTTCCGCTTCTGCCCCATAAACACGTTTCGCTGGTGGCAGCGTGGTGATCTTCACGTCGCTGTAGTCCAGACGGGTGGTGCCGTCCGCGTCGCGGTAAGCGAGGGTGTGCTTGAGGAAATTCACGTCGTCGCGTTCGGTACAGCCTTCGTCCAGACGCTGGTGCGCGCCGCGCGACTCTTTACGCGCCAGAGCGGAGTGCGCCATACATTCGGCAACGTTCAGGCCGTGGCCCAGTTCGATGGTGTAGAGTAGGTCGGTGTTGAACACGCTGGAGGTATCGGTAATGCGCACGCGCTTGAAGCGCTCCTGCAGCTCCGCCAGCTTATCGACGGTTTTCTGCATCAGTTCCGGCGTACGGTAGATCCCGCAGCCTTCTTCCATAGAAAGCCCCATTTCGTCGCGGATTTTCGACCAGTTTTCGGTACCTTCCTGGTTAACCAGCGCTTTCAGGCGTTTTTCGACATCCACCACTTGCGCGTCCAGCGCGGCGCTGTTGGCTTCACCGGCCGTTGCGGCGCGTTCCATCGCGCGTTCACCCGCCATGCGGCCAAACACCACCAGCTCGGCCAGCGAGTTGGAGCCGAGACGGTTCGCTCCGTGCAGGCCGACGGAAGAACATTCTCCAACGGCAAACAGCCCTTTAATACGGCTTTCGCACTGCTGATCGGTTTCGATTCCGCCCATAGTGTAATGCGCGGTTGGACGTACCGGGATCGGCTCTTTCACCGGATCGACACCGACGTAGGCTTTCGCCAGTTCGCAGATGAACGGCAGACGTTCCAGCAATTTCTTCTCACCCAGATGGCGCAGGTCGAGATAGACCACATCGCCGCGCGGAGTAGAGATAGTGTTGCCTTTGCGCCATTCGTGCCAGAACGCCTGGGAGACTTTGTCGCGCGGACCGAGTTCCATATATTTGTTTTTCGGCTCGCCAAGCGGCGTTTCCGGGCCCATGCCGTAATCCTGCAGATAGCGATAGCCGTCTTTGTTGACCAGGATACCGCCTTCACCACGGCAGCCTTCCGTCATCAGAATGCCAGAACCCGGCAGGCCGGTTGGATGGTACTGAACAAATTCCATGTCGCGCAGCGGAATACCGTGGTTGAGCGCCATGCCCATGCCATCGCCGGTGACGATCCCGCCGTTAGTGTTGTAGCGATACACGCGGCCAGCACCGCCCGTGGCCATTACCACCGCATTGGCACGGATCTGCATCAGCGTGCCTTCCATCATGTTCATTGCCACCAGGCCACGCGCATGACCGTCGTCGACCAGAATGTCGAGGACGAAGTGCTCATCGAAGCGTTGAATTTGTGGGAACTGGAGGGAAGTCTGGAACAGGGTATGCAGCATGTGGAAGCCGGTTTTATCGGCGGCAAACCAGGTGCGTTCGATCTTCATCCCGCCGAAACGGCGCACGTTAACGCTGCCATCCTCACGGCGACTCCACGGGCAACCCCACTGCTCCAGCTGGGTCATTTCCGTCGGGCAATGATGGACGAAGTAATCAACAACATCCTGTTCGCAAAGCCAGTCGCCCCCGGCAACCGTGTCGTGGAAATGATATTCGAAGCTGTCATGATCCTGCGCTACGGCGGCGGACCCTCCTTCTGCGGCAACCGTGTGGCTGCGCATGGGATAGACTTTTGAAATCAGTGCGATTTTAGCGCTTGGATTTGCTTGTGCTGCAGCGATCGCAGCCCGTAATCCTGCGCCGCCTGCACCTATAACGACAAGATCGGCTTGAAAAGTGTGCACGACATTCCTCCAGATTTTTGTTTTTTCGCAACGCGATAACCAACAGGTTTCGTTTGCCACAGGGGCGGTTGCGAATGCGTTTCCACTGCTCCTTTATGGGTAAAACAGTATAGCCTTATGGATGTGAGGGAAATTTGACGCGTTCGATTTTTTTGCTGTTAAGTCCGGCGATTTATCACGGCGTTTGATGAATTGCGTCACGGAATCGCACTGCCTGCTGAATCGAGAAAATTTACTGCGCAAAATTTGTCTCTCTTCCCGCTAACGAGTAGACTTCGTGCCCTTGTCTGAAACCGGAGAAATTCCCATGAGCGAAACGGCCACCTGGCAGCCGAGCGCAACCATCCCTAACCTGTTAAAACGTGCAGCAATTATGGCAGAAATCCGCCGTTTCTTTGCTGACCGTGGTGTACTTGAGGTGGAAACGCCGTGCATGAGTCAGGCGACGGTGACCGATATTCATCTGGTCCCGTTTGAAACCCGTTTTGTCGGCCCAGGTCATTCTCAGGGAATGAATCTGTACCTGATGACCAGCCCGGAATATCACATGAAGCGCCTGTTGGCAGCGGGGTGTGGCCCGGTGTATCAGCTGTGCCGCAGCTTCCGCAATGAAGAGATGGGACGTCACCACAACCCAGAATTCACCATGCTGGAGTGGTACCGCCCGCATTACGATATGTACCGCCTGATGAACGAAGTGGACGATCTACTGCAACAGGTGCTGGAGTGCGCCGGAGCCGAAACGCTCTCTTATCAGCAGGCTTTCCAGCGTCATCTGGAAATTGACCCGCTGTCGGCAGACAAAACGCAGCTGCGCGACGTGGCGGCGAAGCTGGATCTGAGCAATGTCGCGGATACGGAAGAAGATCGCGATACCTTGCTGCAACTGCTGTTCACCTTTGGCGTTGAGCCGCAGATTGGCAAAGATCGTCCGACGTTTGTCTATCATTTCCCGGCAAGCCAGGCGTCTTTGGCGCAGATCAGCACCGAAGATCACCGCGTTGCCGAGCGTTTTGAGGTCTACTACAAAGGTATTGAGCTGGCGAATGGTTTCCACGAGTTGACCGATGCCCGCGAACAGCAGCAACGTTTCGAGCAGGATAACCGTAAGCGTACCGCGCGCGGTCTGCCGCAGCAGCCAATTGATACCAACTTACTGGAAGCACTAAAAGCCGGTCTGCCGGACTGCTCCGGCGTGGCATTGGGTGTAGATCGTCTGGTGATGCTGGCGCTTGGCGCCGAGCAGCTTGGTGATGTGATTGCCTTTACGGTGGATCGCGCCTGAGGCGGGTTTTCCCCTCACCCTAGCCCTCTCCCTAAAGGAGAGGGGACTGTTCGGAGCTGCTTTCTCCCTCTCGCAAAGGGGATTGTTCGGGGCTGGTTTCTCCCTCTCGCAAAGGGGATTGTTCGGAGCTGCTTTCTCCTTCTCGCAAAGGCTGTTCGGGGCTGTTTTCTCCCTCTCCCTGTGGGAGAGGGCCGGGGTGAGGGCATCAGGCCGCACCAACCCACACCTTACCTTACAAACTCCCCGCCGGCCTTTTCCGCGCCGCAGACGTCAACGTTCTTCCCGTTTTGCGCCCATCCAGAGTTTCCAGACGCATCTGGAACGGAGGGAATGGCATATCAATACCGTGCTCCCTGAACCCGGCCAGAATCAGCTGGTGGATCTCATGACGCAGCGGCATACGATGCCCCATCTCGGCGGCGTAGATACGCAGCTCGAAAATCTGAATCCCCTGCTGCAAATCGACCAGGAACACTTCCGGTGCCGGGTTGTCGATCACCAGAGAACAGCGTTCAGCGGCGGTATACAGAATCTGCGTGACCTCTTCGCTGTTCGCATCCGACGGTGCCGGAACGGTCAGCACCACACGTGTCACAGAGTCCGACAGCGACCAGTTAATAAACTGCTCAGTGATGAACGCCTTGTTCGGGACAATGATCTCTTTGCGATCCCAGTCGCTGATGGTGGTGGCGCGGGTGTTGATCTTGGTGATACTCCCGGTCAGATCACGGATCGTCACGGTATCGCCAATGCGGATCGGTTTTTCGAACAGAATGATCAGGCCAGAGATGAAGTTGGCGAAGATCTCCTGCAAACCAAAGCCCAGACCGACACCGAGAGCCGCGACCAGCCATTGCAGCTTGGACCACTCGATCCCAATCATCGAGAAACCGACCAGTCCACCAAACAACAGGATCAGGTATTTGGTAATCGTGGTGATGGCGTATCCCGTGCCAGGCGTTAAATCCAGGTGCTGCAACAGCGCCAGCTCCAGCAGAGCAGGGAAATTACGCACCAGCTGCGTGGTAATAATCAGCACCAGAATCGCAATCAGCACCGCACCCAGGGTTATCGGCTCAAGGCTTTCGACACCCTGCACCGTCGAGGTGGCATCCCACAGGGAGATGTTTTCGAGGAAGCCAAACGCCGAATGAATTTCCGACCACAGCACGATCACTGACAGCAGCGCAATAAGCATCAAAATGGATCGCACCAGTCGCAGGGACTGGGTACTGATCGCATCCAGATCCAGCTCGACTTCATCCACTTCTGTCGTGCCTTCGGTGCTGCTGGTGCTGTGCGGATCGTCTTCTCCGCGCGCGCGCTGGGCAAGGATTTCGGCGCGACGATGCTTGGCACGATCAAACGCCAGTCGACGGCGCTGAATTAGCATCCATCGGCGGATAATGTGATACACCACCAGCAGCAGGAACCAAATCGCGACCGAAGTTTCCAGGCGGGCCAGCAGGGCCATCGAGGTCGCCAGATAGCCGACCGCTGCCGCCAGAATCGCCGCCAGCGGCGCGCTGAGCAGCAGGTTCCACAGCATGCGGTTAACCATGTTTTCGCCGCTGCCGGTTTTATCGACATACAGCGGGATACCGGCGCGTTTCAGGCTCAGCGTGACCATCGCCAGCGCGCCGCAAATCAGCATAAAGCACAGCCGTCCGAGCGAGCCAGAAAACTCACGGTCATTAAGATTATCGAACATAATCAGTGCCATAATCAGCGGCACAATCAGTCCGATACTCATCAGGTAATAGCGCATCGCCCGCGTCACGCGCTGACGCGGCCACGCGAAGTGGGCGATAAACAGCCCATTCGGACGCGAGAACGTGGCGCAGATCATTACCACCCACAGCAGCGGCACCGTGGCGGTAACGCCATCGCCAATCGCCACGGCGAGCGGATAAGGCCAGGCTTCACGCAAACCATAGCCTAGCGTCATCCACAGCAGAGGCAGGGGAGAGGCCACCAGAATCGACCAGAAAACGGTGCGCAGCGTTAGCCAGAAGTGGTCCTGGGTCACTTTGCCCACTCGAGCGCTGGAACGTTCCAGAAAACGGGTGAAGTGTCGGCGCGAGTAAATACTAAAACCAACCAGAATTAATGCGCCGAGCAGCGGGAAAATCGTCTCTTTGCTGGTCAGGATCATGACCCCGGCTTTCCCCACCTGACCAAAGGTATCCAGCGAGATCAGACGACGTAGATCCTGAACTAAATCCAGCGGCCAGGAGATGCCCATTGGTCGTACATCGGATGTCCAGAACAGGTAACGGTGCGTGGCTTCGTTGACCTCTTTCAGCGCATCTTCAAGCTGGCTGTTGGACACTTTCAGCTTGGTCAATTCCAGAATCAGCGTGTCGCCGCCCTGCAACAGGGAATTGAGCAACTCGCGCTGCGTACGTAGCTGGGCTTCGAGAATCCGATTCTCTTCGCTGGTTAACGGCTCACCGTCCGCCTGATGCTGCTGGCGGATTTGCGGCTGCTTGTTAAGCAGGTCTTCATAACGCAGGCGCTGGACGCGCAGCTGCGCCATTTCGGTATCTAGCTGCTGCGGTTTCGGCATTTCCGGCAGACGCGCGACCTGCGCACGTAACGCCTCACCCAGCAGATTCGACGACCCCAGCCACTGAGACTGCTCGCGCAGAGTATTCAGGGCCTGGCGCACCTGTAATGTCTGATTGGTGGCCTGACGCTGCTGAGAGGCCACCAGATCCATACGCTGGGCCTGCTGGTTAAGGGCGGCTGACAATTCACGGTTGACCTTGAACTGAGCCACAATCCCCGCCGGGAGATTTTCGCTGTTTTCTGCCAGCAGTTCGGTGCTTTCCAGCGCGCGTTCGGCTTCACGCTGACGTTGGCTGTTTAGCTGATTGCGCAGGGCTTGCAGATACGTATCGAGCTGCTGGCCCTGTTTTTGCGCCAGCTCAGAGCGCATGCGCGCCAGCTCCTGGCGGTTATTGGCAGACAGCTGGGCCAGTTCAAGCTCATCAACCTGGGCTTTGAGTTTGGCGGATTCGGCCTGCAGGCTGAGATTTTGCGGGCTGTTAGCGGGCTGCGTGCCTATGCGGCGCTCGACTTCGCTGAGCTGGCGGCGAGCATCGGTTTGCTGTTGTGGCAGTTGGCTGAGGGAATCAGCGATTTCGCGGGCGCGTTCTTGCTCCTGCTGGGCCTGACGGCTCTTTTCCAGCAACTGGCTGCTGACCTGTAAGATTTCCTGATTCAGGGCATCGGAGGTCATGCCCGACGGCACGTCGCGCGGTTCATCGCGCAGATTATTCAGCTGCGAACGGAGTGTTTGGGAGAGTTTGGGGAAGTTATCGATAACCTGTTGATATTGCTGCACGCGCTCAAGGGAACCTTTACGTTCCTCAAGCGCGTTCAGCGCAGCCTGGAGCTGCTCAACGGCTTCCGGCTGGGCGGGTTTTGCCGCTTTTGCCTGCTCCAGTTCCTGGGATATCTGTTTGGCATCAGGGGCTGTCGCTGCGTACGCCCCTGTACTGAGGCACCAGGCCATCAGAAAAATGATAATCGGGCGCACTTCAGTAACCCCTTTGGTTAGACCTGGTCTTTCTTATCGTCAACCAGCGGACTGGCGTCGTGTTCGGCTTCGATCTCTTCTTCTGCCAACGGAGCTGGCTCAGCTTCCGGCGTCACGAGGGTTTCAGTAGAAACCGCCAGCGGCTGACCGATTTTGGTCACCGACAGGCTGGAAAGCGTTTCGACCAGATTCACTTTGCCCGGTGCGAACAGGTTGATAACCGTTGAACCCAGCTTGAAGCGGCCCATTTCCTGACCTTTCAGCAGGGCAATTGAGCCTTCGCTTTCGCCAGCCGGCCAAGTCCAGCGTTTGATCACGCCTTCGCGCGGTGGGGTGATGGTCCCGGCCCACACGGTTTCGATGCTGCCTACAATGGTAGCACCGACCAGAATCTGCGCCATTGGGCCAAATTCAGTATCAAACAGGCAGATGACGCGCTCGTTACGGGCAAACAGGTTCGGAACGTTTTGCGCCGTCAGATGGTTCACCGAGAACAGATCGCCCGGCACGTAGATCATTTCACGCAGGATACCGTTGCACGGCATGTGGACGCGGTGATAGTCGCGCGGAGACAGGTAGGTGGTGACAAACGAACCGTTGCGGAACAGGTCCGCCATCAGATAGTTACCCGCCAGCAGGGCTTCCATGCTGTAGTCGTGGCCTTTAGCCTGCAGGATTTTGTCATCTTCAATTTTGCCGAGCTGGCTGATCACGCCGTCAGCAGGCATCACCAGTACGGCTGGATCGGTATTCAGCGGACGAACGTCATCGCGCAACGGGCGGACGAAGAAATCGTTAAAGGTGCGATAGCTGGCGGTGTCCGGCTTCTGCGCCTCTTTCATGTCGACCTTGTAGTATTTAACGAACAGATCGATAACCAGCTTAGTCAGCCAGCCCGCTCGTTTGCTCGCGCCCCAGCCCGCCAGGCGGGTGAGCCATAGTTTTGGCAGAATGTATTGAAGCGAAAGTTTAAATGAGTTTAACAAGGTAGCCTCCAGGCCATTGTTTTGTCGTTCCTGATCCGGCCAAAGGGAGCCGGAACCTGAAAAAAGGGGACGATTTTAGCGACGCTTAGCTTAGTTGTCAGTTATCAGAATCAGAAAAGTTTTTACGCGTTTTTACCTGGTCCATGCTTTCGAGGATGTGGTGATAGTTATAAAAACGGGTTTCGGCAATTTTCCCGTTTTCAACCGCTTCACGAATGGCGCAGCCAGGGTCTTTGTCGTGTTTACAGTCGCGATATTTGCAAGCACCTAAATATTCATGGAATTCGACAAATCCATTGAAGATTTGTTCCGGCTCAAGGTGCCAAAGTCCAAATTCGCGCACCCCAGGGGAGTCAATCACATCACCGCCGTGCGGGAAGTGGTACAGGCGCGAGGCGGTGGTGGTGTGCTGTCCAAGCCCTGAGTTATCAGACACGTCATTGGTCAGGATCTCTTTCTGCAGGCCCAGCAGATTGTTTAACAGGCTGGATTTGCCCACGCCAGACTGGCCCGCGAAAATACTGATACGGTCGGTGAGCGCCTCTTCAAGCGGTTTCAGGCCATCTTTCTTATGGCTGGAAACCATCAGAACGCGATAGCCAATATCACGATAGATATCCATCTGCTCGTTCACGAACGCCATACCTTCGTCATCCAGCAGATCGATTTTGTTCAGAACGATCAGCGGCTCGACTTCCAGCGTTTCGCAGGCGACGAGATAGCGATCGATAATATTGAGCGAAAGCTCGGGTAAGATTGCCGACACAATCACGATCTGATTGATGTTGGCGGCGATCGGTTTGACGCCATCGTAGAAGTCGGGGCGTGTCAGAACGGACGTGCGCTCATGAACCGCTTCGACGATCCCTTTTACGTTGACACCTTCGGATGCCGCTTTGCCCGGACGCCATACCACACGGTCACCTGTCACCAGTGAACGGATGGTACGACGAATGTTGCAGCGGTGAACACCACCGTCGGCTGCTTCCACATCGGCGTGCATACCGAAACGGCTAATCACCATGCCTTCGGTCGTTTCGCCAAACAGGTTGTCGTCGTAATCGGGTTTCTCCGAAGTGGTCTTAAGACGGCGCTGATGGTTGGCACTCACACGGCGCTGTTGCCCTTTGGAGAGTTTATTTTTACTCAATCGTGCTGACTCCTGGTCGCCCGTATCGGGCAAAACCTCTATGATACACACTAATTAATACTAGTTAACCTGCTACAGCCGGTTATGCGAGAAGGGTGGAAAATAACATGAGCGCAGACGAAAACAACCTGATTTGGATCGATCTTGAAATGACCGGGCTAGATCCCGAGCGCGATCGCATCATTGAGATCGCCACGCTGGTGACCGATGCCAACCTGAACATTTTGGCGGAAGGTCCGACGATTGCCGTGCATCAGTCTGACGAACAGTTAGCGCTGATGGATGACTGGAACGTACGCACCCATACCGGCAGCGGGCTGGTGGAACGCGTGAAATCCAGCACTCAGGGCGACCGTGACGCCGAGCTGGCGACCATTGAGTTCCTGAAGCAGTGGGTTCCTGCGGGCAAATCGCCGATCTGCGGTAACAGCATCGGCCAGGACCGCCGTTTCCTGTTTAAGTACATGCCGGAGCTGGAAGCCTATTTCCACTACCGTTATCTGGACGTGAGCACCCTGAAAGAGCTGGCTCGTCGCTGGAAACCGGAAATTCTCGATGGCTTTAAGAAACAGGGCACCCATCAGGCGATGGATGATATCCGTGAGTCGGTGGCAGAACTGGCGTATTACCGCGAACACTTTATTCAGCTCTGATTTCAGATGGTTGCCGGGTGGCGGCTTCGCCTTACCCGGCCTACTCGGCCTGTTTTTGGTGTAAAAACACGCAAAGCGACGAATAATCCATCACTTGAACTGAATTTCGAAAAAATCGCTTTAAGGGGGGTTGCAGCTAAAAGGATTTCTCGTATAATGCGCCTCCCGTAACGACAGAGAATTACACGTTACGACAGCGCAAATTTTTGCGGGAATAGCTCAGTTGGTAGAGCACGACCTTGCCAAGGTCGGGGTCGCGAGTTCGAGTCTCGTTTCCCGCTCCAAAATTTGTTCTGTGGAAGTTATACGCACCACCCAATCGCAAGATTTCAAGTTGCAACAAGGCGGCAACTGAACGAATCCTTAGGAGCTTACTTAAATAAGTGACTGAGGTGAGTGAAGGCAGCCAACGCAGTGGCGGCTTGAAAGACGAAGATTAAGCGGGAATAGCTCAGTTGGTAGAGCACGACCTTGCCAAGGTCGGGGTCGCGAGTTCGAGTCTCGTTTCCCGCTCCAAAATTTGAAAGTATCGCAAGATACGCACAGCATCATGATCACCCAAGCGGGAATAGCTCAGTTGGTAGAGCACGACCTTGCCAAGGTCGGGGTCGCGAGTTCGAGTCTCGTTTCCCGCTCCAAATTCTTCTTCATACCCAGTTTATCCACAGCGAAGTTCTTCGTTGGGGACATTTTCTTTTGCCTCTGACAAACTCTTGTAAACAGAGTTATCCACAGATCCGGCTATTATTCCTGAATCGCAAAAACCTTCGCACGGTGAACGGTATATCTGTAACCTATTGAAGTTTATATATAAAATTTGATTTCAAAATGTTATTGAGATCACTTGACCTCTCTGCAAAGCCTGATGGTTCCTGACTTCATGATTTTATTCACAGGCTGTGAATAGTTCAGGCATCGCGCGGAAGCCCTTTTTCGACCACCCGAACCAGACGCTGTTTCTTCGGCAGTTGCACCTCAACGACACAGGCGTTTCGCTTCTCGATTTGCTGCGCAATCGCCCACTCTATGTGTTCGTCGAGAAGTGGGTGCTCACCTCGACGTGTTTCAAGCGCCTGAATATTCGCTTCGTCCCAGGGCGCATTTCCCAGCGCAACGGCGATATTTCTCAGCCAGCGCAGATGCCCAATGCGGCGAATCGCCGAACCTTCGGTAATTTTCAGGAAATAGTTTTCGTCCCAGGCAAACAATTCTGTCAGCTTCGGAGCGTGCAGCGCCTTACGCGGACTGAAATCGTCTTCCTCGGTGAGCTGTGAATAACGATTCCACGGGCAGATCAGCTGACAGTCGTCACATCCGTAAATTCGATTGCCAATCAGGGGGCGGAACTCTTCCGGGATCGCCCCTTCGAGTTCAATCGTGAGATACGAGATGCAGCGGCGTGCATCTACAGTGTAAGGCTCGACAATCGCGCCCGTTGGGCAGATGGTCATGCAGGCCACGCAGCGCCCGCAGCCCTCTTCAACCGGACCGTCCACTGGCAGCGGCAAATCAATCAGTAATTCACCGAGAAAGAAGAATGAGCCCGCGTCGCGGCTCAAGATAAGTGAGTGCTTACCTGTCCAGCCAAGCCCTGCTTTTTCAGCGATTGGGCGCTCAAGAATAGGCGCGGAATCGACAAAAGGTCTAAAATTCAGCGAACCACAGTGCTGCTGGATGGTTTCGCCGAGTTTTTTTAAGCGGTTACGCAGAAGTTTATGATAATCACGTCCAAGGGCATAACGGCTGACGTAACCCAGTGACGGGTCTTTCAGCGTGCGGGCAAACGCCGCGTTAGCGGGAAGGTAGTTCATGCGAACGCTAATGACGCGCAGGGTCCCCGGCAATAGTTCATGGGGCCGGGCGCGCATCATGCCGTGACGCGCCATCCACTCCATTTCGCCGTGGTATTGTTTGTCCAGCCAGGCCTGCAGTTTTGGCTCGCTCGCGGAAAGGTCAGTATCCGTGATACCGACTTTCTGAAAGCCAAGCTCAGCGCCCCACTGTTTAATGTTTTGCGCTAAATGATTGAGATCGAGGGGCTGTGACATGACGGACCATACGGTGAAGAAAATCCCCGCAAGTATACCACATTCCATTTGGCCTGCGGACGCCCTGCGTCACGCTGAAAAAGAGGCCGCCGACAGTCTGGGTATCACCCTCTACGAGTTGATGCTCCGTGCGGGCGATGCGGCGTTTAGCCTCGCACGAGAAGCGTATCCACTCGCCACTCACTGGCTCATCCTGTGCGGGCACGGCAATAACGGCGGCGATGGTTATGTCGTCGCCCGGCTTGCCGCCGCAGCGGGGATGAATGTTACGCTCCTGGCCCTGGAGAGTGACAAGCCGTTGCCAGAAGAGGCGAACGAGGCCCGTGACGCCTGGTTGAACGCCGGGGGCGTGATCCACGCGGCGGATATCGTCTGGCCAGAGGATATCGATCTTATTGTGGATGGGCTGCTCGGCACCGGGCTGAAACAGGCTCCACGCGAGAACGTCGCCAATCTTATTGAACAGGCGAACGCGCATCCCGCGCCCGTTATCGCGCTGGATATTCCCTCGGGACTGGTCGCGCAAACGGGCGCGACGCCGGGGGCGGTGATCAATGCCGCTGCCACCGTGACTTTTATTGCCCTCAAACCTGGCCTGTTGACAGGCAAAGCGCGTGATGTGGTAGGAAAACTTCATCATCATGCGCTCGGCCTGGACATCTGGCTTGCGGGTCAGGAAACAAATATCTCCCGTTTTGACGCCTCGCAGCTTGCGCAATGGCTGCCAGCGCGCCGTCCGACATCCCATAAAGGCGACCACGGAAAACTGGTCATTATCGGTGGCGATCACGGCACTGCGGGGGCAATACGCATGACCGGCGAAGCCGCTCTGCGGGCGGGCGCAGGTCTTGTGCGAGTACTCACTCGCGTCGAAAACATTCCACCGATAATCACCGCGCGCCCGGAGCTAATGATGCATGAACTCATGCCACAATCCCTAGAAGAGAGCCTGGTATGGGCGGACGTGGTGGCGATTGGCCCAGGATTGGGTCAACAGGAGTGGGGCAAAAAAGCGCTGCAAAAAGTCGAGAACTGCCGTAAACCGATGCTGTGGGATGCCGACGCGCTGAACCTTCTGGCAATCAATCCTGATAAACGTCACAATCGCATTCTGACGCCACACCCCGGCGAGGCCGCGCGGCTGCTTAACTGCAGCGTCGCAGAAATTGAAAGCGATCGCTTACTTTCTGCGCAGCGTCTGGTAAAACGTTACGGAGGTGTTGCGGTTCTGAAAGGGGCAGGCACCATTGTGGCTTGTGAATCTGGCGCGTTGGGCATTATCGACGCAGGCAATGCGGGGATGGCAAGTGGCGGAATGGGCGACGTGCTCTCCGGCATTATCAGCGCATTGCTCGGACAGAAACTTACCCCTTATGATGCAGCTGTTGCAGGCTGCGTGGCGCACGGCGCGGCTGCCGACAGACTGGCCGCGCAGTATGGAACGCGCGGCATGCTGGCCACCGATCTTTTTGACGCGCTACGGCGTGTTGTTAACCCGGATGTGATTGACGTAGAAAATGACTAATCGAGTGATTGCTTTACCCGACGAGCAGGCAACTTTGGATCTTGGTAAAAACCTGGCGCTGGCCTGCGAGGGCGCGACCGTGATTTATTTATACGGTGATTTGGGTGCGGGTAAAACCACCTTCAGTCGCGGATTTTTGCAGGCGCTGGGGCATAAAGGGAACGTGAAAAGCCCGACCTATACCCTGGTGGAGCCTTACGAGCTCGAAAATGTGAGGGTGTATCACTTCGATCTCTACCGTCTTGCGGACCCAGAGGAGCTGGAATTTATGGGTATCCGCGATTATTTTGCCAACGACGCCATTTGCCTGGTGGAGTGGCCACAACAAGGTGCGGGTGTGTTGCCTGACCCGGATGTCGAAATTCACCTGGATTATCAGGCGCAAGGGCGTGAGGCACGCATCAGTGCAGTTTCCTCATCAGGCTGTTCCTTGCTGGCTCGTTTGGCCAGCTGAATGAAGGGATAACGGGATGATTAATCGCGTTAAAGGTTGGTTGTTGGCCGCAACGGTGCTGCTGTGCGCGCAGGCCGGAGCGGCGAGCTTATCGGACATTCAGGTGTCCAACGGTGA
The DNA here is from genome assembly GCA_002271215.1 of Lelliottia jeotgali. Classification (NCBI taxonomy): domain Bacteria; kingdom Pseudomonadati; phylum Pseudomonadota; class Gammaproteobacteria; order Enterobacterales; family Enterobacteriaceae; genus Lelliottia; species Lelliottia jeotgali. The sequence continues at coordinate 426,458 of CP018628.1, forward strand.
TTCGCAGGCGCGCATCACCTTCAGTTTCATGGGCGATCCCGATTACGCCTTCTCACAGGTCGATAAACGTAGCGTTGCGCTGGATATCAAACAGACCGGGGTGATTCAGGGTCTGCCGCTGCAATTTAGCGGCAACAATCTGGTCAAAAGCATTCGTTCCGGGACGGCAACAGACGCGCAATCCCTGCGCCTGGTGGTTGATCTGACGCAGAATGGTAAAACCCGCGCGGTGAAGCAGCAAAACGGTGCGAATTACACTGTCGTCTTCACCATTAATGCCGATGTTCCTCCGCCACCACCTCCGCCGCCTGCGCCTGTCGTGGCACAACGCGTGGAGCAGCCGGTGGTTGCACCGCGGCCGTCTGAACCGGCGCGTAATCCGTTCAAGGCGCAAAACGATCGCATCACCAGCGTGACCAGCAGCAACACCGTCACGCGCCCGGCGGCACGTGCGCGAGCAGTGTCGTCCGACGAGAAAGTGATCATCGCCATTGACGCCGGTCACGGCGGGCAGGACCCTGGCGCGATTGGGCCAGGCGGCACGCAGGAGAAAAACGTTACTATTTCTATTGCGCGTAAACTGCGTGCTTTGCTGAACGACGATCCGATGTTTAAAGGCGTCATGACCCGTGACGGCGACTATTTCATCTCGGTGATGGGGCGTTCCGACGTGGCGCGTAAGCAAAATGCGAACTTCCTGGTATCGATTCATGCGGATGCCGCACCGAACCGCAGCGCAACTGGGGCCTCGGTCTGGGTTCTGTCGAACCGCCGCGCGAACAGCGAAATGGCGAACTGGCTCGAAGAGCATGAGAAGCAGTCTGAACTGCTTGGTGGAGCGGGTGATGTACTGGCAAACAGTCAGTCCGATCCGTATCTCAGCCAGGCGGTGCTGGATTTACAATTCGGTCATTCTCAGCGCGTCGGGTATGATGTGGCGACTAACGTGATTAGCCAGCTTCAGCGCGTCGGCGCGATCCACAAACGCCGCCCTGAGCACGCAAGTTTAGGCGTGCTGCGCTCCCCGGATATCCCGTCGATTCTGGTCGAAACCGGTTTTATCACCAATAACGGCGAAGAGCGCCTGCTTGGTAGCGACAGCTATCAGCAGCAAATTGCCGATGCGATTTATAACGGTCTGCGCAATTACTTTGCTGCGCATCCGCTGCAGTCAGCGCCGCAAGGGGGCGCGGGTCAAACCGCCAGCGCAGTCCTGCCAGGCGAGATGAGCGCGACCCACTAAGGAGAAGTCATGCCGATTCAGGTTCTGCCGCCGCAGCTTGCGAACCAAATCGCCGCCGGCGAGGTGGTGGAGCGTCCTGCATCGGTCGTGAAAGAACTGGTTGAGAACAGTCTGGATGCGGGGGCGACCCGCATCGATATTGATATCGAACGCGGTGGCGCAAAGCTTATCCGCATTCGCGATAACGGCTGTGGTATCAAAAAAGACGAGCTGGCGCTGGCGCTGGCGCGTCACGCCACCAGTAAAATTGCCTCACTCGACGATCTGGAAGCGATTATCAGCCTCGGTTTTCGCGGCGAAGCGCTGGCCAGTATCAGCTCCGTTTCCCGTCTGACGCTCACCTCCCGCACTGCCGAACAGCAGGAAGCCTGGCAGGCGTATGCGGAAGGGCGTGACATGGACGTGACTGTTAAACCTGCCGCCCATCCTGTGGGTACCACGCTGGAAGTGCTGGATTTGTTCTACAACACGCCGGCGCGGCGTAAGTTTATGCGCACCGAGAAAACCGAATTCAGCCATATCGACGAGATTATTCGCCGCATCGCATTGGCGCGTTTTGACGTCGCCATCAATCTGAGCCATAACGGCAAAGTGATGCGTCAGTATCGAGCGGTGGCTGAAGGCGGGCAGAAAGAGCGTCGGTTAGGCGCGATCTGCGGAACCGGGTTCCTGGAACAGGCGCTGGCGATAGAGTGGCAGCACGGTGATTTAGCGATGCGCGGTTGGGTGGCCGATCCGAAAGCCATGAACGCGGCACTGGCTGAAATTCAGTATTGCTACGTCAATGGCCGCATGATGCGCGATCGCCTGATCAACCATGCGATCCGCCAGGCTTGCGAAGATAAACTCGGCGCGGATCAGCAGCCTGCGTTTGTGCTGTATCTGGAAATCGATCCACATCAGGTGGACGTTAACGTCCATCCGGCTAAGCATGAAGTGCGCTTCCACCAGTCGCGTCTGGTGCATGATTTTATCTATCAGGGCGTGCTGAGCGTTTTGCAGCAACAGGCTGAGCCGACGCTGCCGCTGGCTGAAGAGGTTATCGCGCCGCGTCCGATTCCTGAAAACCGCATCGCAGCGGGGCGCAATCAGTTTGCTGAGCCTGCTGTTGCTCGCGAGCCGGAAGCTCCGCGTTATTCTTCAGGCAGTAGCGCACCGCGACCGGTCGGGGCAAACTATCCCCATGCGCCGGGATATCAAAAACAGCAGGGTGCGCTGTACAGCAAATTGCTGGATACTCCAGCCGTCGAGCGTAAAGAGAACGTGCCGCAATCGGCCCCGGCGCTGGAAGGACACAGCCAAAGCTTTGGCCGGGTGTTAACGATTATTGCACCGGAAACGGCGTTGCTGGAACGCGACGGTAAATTGGCCTTGCTGGCGTTACCTGTTGCAGAGCGCTGGTTGAAACAGGCACAGCTGACGCCAGGCGCAAACGCGGCCTGCGCACAGCCGCTGTTGATTCCTGTGCGGCTCAAAATTTCAGCGGACGAAACCACCCTTTTGAACCGTGCTAAAGCGCTGTTGGCGGAAATGGGCATTGAATTTGTCTTAGAGTCTCATCATGTGACGATTCGCGCGGTGCCTTTACCCTTACGCCAACAAAATTTACAAAACTTGATTCCTGAACTGATAGGCTACCTGGCGCAGCAAACGACGTTAGATGCGACCAATACCGCGCAGTGGCTTGCCCGCCATTTAGCGAGCGACCATCATCCGTGGAGCATGGCGCAAGCCATCACCGTATTGGCAGAAGTTGAACGTCTTTGTCCTCATTTGGTCAAAGCACCGCCGGGTGGTTTATTACAACGTGTTGATTTAGATTCGGCGATGAATGCCCTGAAAAATGAGTGATGTGAGTAAGGTGAGCCTGCCTAAGGCGATTTTTTTAATGGGCCCAACGGCCTCTGGCAAAACCGCGTTAGCCATTGAGTTACGTAAAGTTTTGCCAGTAGAGTTGATTAGCGTCGATTCCGCCCTTATTTATCAAGGGATGGATATCGGTACGGCGAAGCCAGACGCAGACGAATTGCGCGCGGCCCCGCATCGGTTGCTGGATATTCTCGACCCGGCCCAGGCGTACTCAGCCGCGGATTTTCGCCGCGATGCGCTGGCGCAAATGGCTGAGATAACCGCAGCAGGCCGGATACCGCTGCTTGTTGGCGGAACCATGCTCTATTTCAAGGCGTTGCTGGAAGGATTATCACCCTTGCCATCAGCGAGCCCTGAAGTGAGAGCCAGAATTGAGCAGCAGGCGGCAGAGCAAGGATGGGGCGCGTTGCACAAGCAACTGGAAGAAGTTGACCCGGTTGCCGCAGCACGGATTCATCCAAATGATCCGCAAAGGCTTTCCCGGGCACTGGAAGTTTTTTTCATTTCGGGTAAAACTTTAACGGAACTGACGCAAACGTCAGGAGAGGCTCTGCCGTATCAGGTGCATCAGTTCGCCATCGCCCCGGCGAGCCGTGAACTGCTCCATCAACGAATTGAGCAGCGTTTTCATCAGATGTTAGCTTCAGGATTTGAAGCAGAAGTACGAGCGCTATTTGCTCGCGGAGATTTGCATACGGACATGCCTTCCATTCGTTGTGTCGGATACCGCCAGATGTGGTCATACATTGAAGGCGAGATCTCATACGATGAAATGGTTTATCGAGGTGTTTGCGCCACGAGACAGTTAGCGAAACGCCAGATGACCTGGTTGCGCGGTTGGGACGGTATTCACTGGTTAGACAGTGAGAAGCCAGACCAGGCGTACAGCGAAGTTTTACAGGTTGTGGGTGCTATCGCAGACTGAATGTGTACAATTAAGTCGTACCGTGCGCAATTTTTCAGAATCGCAAGGTTCTAAGTACATAACAAGCATACATATAAGGAAAAGATAGAATGGCTAAGGGGCAATCTTTACAAGATCCGTTCTTGAACGCATTGCGTCGTGAACGTGTTCCAGTTTCTATTTATTTGGTGAATGGTATTAAGCTGCAAGGCCAGATTGAGTCTTTCGATCAGTTCGTGATTCTGTTGAAAAACACGGTCAGCCAGATGGTGTATAAGCACGCTATTTCTACTGTTGTTCCGTCCCGTCCAGTATCTCATCACAGCAACAACGCTGGCGGTGGCACCGGTAGTAATTTCCATCATGGCAGCAACGCACAGGGCTCTTCTGCACCTGCGCAGGACAGCGAAGAAACCGAGTAAGGTAACGGGCTGTTTTTCCACACGGGGAGCCAGGTTTTCTGCGTTCCCCGCTGATTTATTTTGAGGATAATACGCTTGTTTGACCGTTATGATGCTGGTGAGCACGCGGTACTGGTACACATCTATTTTACGCAAGACAAAGATATGGAAGACCTCCAGGAGTTTGAAGCTCTGGTCTCTTCCGCCGGTGTCGAAGCATTGCAGGTGATTACCGGTAGTCGTAAAGCACCGCACCCAAAGTTTTTTGTTGGTGAAGGTAAAGCAATCGAAATTGCGGAAGCCGTAAAAGCAACTGGCGCGTCAGTCGTGCTCTTTGACCATGCGCTATCTCCGGCTCAAGAGCGTAACCTGGAAGCTCTGTGCGAATGTCGTGTTATCGATCGTACAGGACTGATATTAGATATTTTTGCTCAGCGTGCACGTACCCACGAGGGGAAATTGCAGGTTGAGCTGGCGCAATTGCGTCATCTTGCCACACGCCTTGTGCGTGGCTGGACCCACCTTGAAAGGCAAAAAGGCGGGATTGGTTTGCGCGGTCCGGGTGAAACCCAGCTCGAAACCGACCGTCGACTGCTGCGTGGCCGTATTACCCAGATCCTCTCACGTCTGGCAAGAGTTGAAAAACAGCGTGAGCAAGGACGTCGTTCGCGAACCAAAGCTGACATCCCAACGGTGTCGCTGGTGGGGTATACCAACGCCGGTAAATCCACCCTGTTTAACCAGATTACTGAGGCCAAGGTTTATGCCGCAGACCAGTTGTTTGCGACCCTTGATCCTACGCTGCGTCGCATTGACGTCGCGGATGTTGGTGAAACAGTGCTGGCGGATACCGTAGGGTTTATTCGTCATTTGCCGCACGACCTGGTGGCTGCGTTTAAAGCAACCTTGCAGGAGACGCGTCAGGCGACGCTGCTGCTGCACATTATCGATGCTGCGGATGTACGCGTGCAGGAGAACATCGACGCGGTCAATACCGTGCTTGAAGAGATCGAAGCGCATGAAATCCCTACGCTTCTGGTGATGAATAAAATCGATATGCTGGAAGATTTTGAACCACGTATCGACCGAGATGAAGAGAACAAACCGATTCGGGTCTGGCTTTCTGCCCAGACCGGGGCCGGTGTGCCACTGCTTTTCCAGGCTTTGACAGAACGTCTTTCTGGTGAGGTGGCTCAGCATACGCTGCGTCTGCCGCCACAGGAAGGCAGGCTGCGCAGCCGGTTTTATCAGCTTCAGGCGATAGAAAAAGAGTGGATGGAGGAGGACGGCAGCGTGGGGATGCAGGTGCGTATGCCGATCGTTGACTGGCGTCGCCTCTGTAAACAAGAACCTGCGCTGGTGGACTACGTCGTCTAACCAGGTAAAGGTGCACGAGCCTGAAAATTCGCCCTTGCATAACAAATATGGAGCATATACATGGCGTGGAATCAGCCCGGTAATAACGGACAAGACCGCGACCCGTGGGGAAGCAGCAATAATCAAGGCGGCAACTCTGGGGGAAATGGCAACAAAGGTGGTCGCGAGCAGGGTCCTCCTGATCTGGACGATATCTTTCGCAAACTGAGCAAAAAGCTGGGTGGTTTTGGCGGAGGTAAAGGTTCTGGCTCGGGTGGGAATTCCACTCCAGGGCCGCGCCCGCACATGGGTGGTCGCGTAGTGAGCATTGTTGCCGCTGCCGTGGTCATCATTTGGGCTGCCAGCGGGTTCTACACCATTAAAGAAGCCGAGCGCGGTGTGGTCACTCGTTTCGGTAAGTTTAGCCATCTGGTTGAGCCAGGTCTGAACTGGAAGCCAACCTTCGTCGACAACGTGACTGCCGTTAACGTCGAATCGGTACGTGAACTGGCAGCGTCCGGTGTGATGCTGACTTCTGACGAGAACGTAGTGCGCGTTGAGATGAACGTCCAGTACCGCGTGACCGATCCGGAACACTATTTGTTTAGCGTCACCAGCGCCGATGACAGTCTTCGTCAGGCAACCGACAGCGCCCTGCGTGGCGTGATCGGTAAATACACAATGGACCGTATTCTGACTGAAGGTCGTACCGTTATCCGTAGCGATACCCAGCGCGAGCTGGAAGAGACCATTCGTCCATACAACATGGGTATTACTTTGCTGGACGTCAACTTCCAGGCTGCTCGTCCGCCGGAAGAAGTGAAAGCCGCATTTGATGATGCGATTGCCGCGCGTGAAAACGAACAGCAATACATCCGTGAAGCCGAAGCCTACACCAACGAAGTTCAGCCACGTGCTAACGGCCAGGCGCAGCGTATTCTCGAAGAGGCGCGTGCGTATAAGACACAGACCATCCTGGAAGCACAGGGTGAAGTTGCTCGCTTTGCGAAGCTCCTGCCGGAATATAAAGCCGCACCGGAAATCACCCGTGAGCGTCTGTATATCGAGACTATGGAGAAAGTGCTGAGCCACACCCGTAAAGTGCTGGTGAACGACAGCAAAGGCGGCAATCTGATGGTGCTGCCACTGGACCAGATGCTGAAAGGCGGTAATGCGCCTGCGGCAAAACAGGATACCAGCGGAACAAACAATCTGCTGCGTCTACCACCGGCATCCAGCAGCAATTCCAGCGCCAATACCACGTCTTCTTCAAACGATGGTGACATCATGGACCAACGCCGTGCCAACGCACAGCGTAACGACAGCCAGCGTCAGGGGGAATAACGATGCGTAAGTCAGTTATTGCGATTATCATCATCGCGCTGGTCGTACTTTATACCTCCATCTTTGTGGTGAAAGAGGGCGAGCGCGGGATCACCATGCGCTTCGGTAAAGTTCTGCGTGACGATGAAAACAAACCACTGGTCTTCGAGCCGGGCCTGCACTTTAAGCTCCCGATGATTGAATCAGTGAAAATGCTCGACGCCCGTATCCAGACTATGGATAACCAGGCCGATCGTTTCGTTACCAAAGAGAAAAAAGACCTGATCGTTGATTCCTACATCAAATGGCGTATCAGTGACTTCAGCCGTTACTATCTGGCGACCGGCGGCGGTGACGTCTCCCAGGCAGAAGTGCTGCTGAAACGTAAGTTCTCTGACCGTCTGCGTTCTGAAATTGGTCGTCTGGATGTGAAAGACATCGTGACCGATTCCCGCGGTCGTCTGACTCTTGAAGTGCGTGATGCGCTGAACTCCGGTACAGCGGGCACGGAAGATGAAGTCGCCACGCCAGCCGCGGACGATGCAATCGCTAAAGCGGCTGAACGCGTTCAGGCTGAAACCAACGGCAAAGTGCCGGTGATGAACCCGAACAGTATGGCTGCGTTAGGTATCGAAGTGGTCGATGTGCGTATCAAGCAGATCAACCTGCCTGCCGAAGTGTCTGAAGCGATCTATAGCCGTATGCGCGCTGAGCGTGAAGCGGTTGCCCGTCGCCACCGTTCACAAGGTCAGGAAGAGGCTGAAAAGCTGCGCGCGACAGCGGATTACGAAGTGACGAAAACGCTGGCAGAATCTGAACGTCAAGGCCGCATTATGCGCGGTGAAGGCGATGCAGAAGCGGCGAAACTGTTTGCCGATGCCTTCAGCCAGGACCCGGATTTCTACGCCTTTATTCGTAGCCTGCGTGCGTACGAAAACAGCTTCCAGAGCAATCAGGATGTGATGGTGCTCAGCCCTGACAGCGATTTCTTCCGTTATATGAAGACGCCAGGCAACGCCACGCGATAAACTCATTCTCGTTTGAGTTATCAAACCACCGCTCTCAACGGAGCGGTGGTTTTCTTTTATAGGGAGCTAAAATGAATTCCACTATCTTGCTAGCATTAGCCTTGGTTTTGGTGCTCGAAGGGTTAGGACCGATGCTTTATCCACGCGCATGGCGTCGAATGATCGCCACCATGACCCAACTGCCGGATAATATTTTACGTCGTTTTGGCGGGGGTCTTGTGGTTGCTGGAGTGGTGATCTACTACATGTTGAGGAAAACGATTGGCTGATCAAAAAGTGGTCGGATTTGCCTTATATTGAGGCCAAAAAGTGCTGTAACTCTGAAAAAGCGGTGGTAGAATCCATTTTTAAGCAATCGGTGATTTTTAAAATGGGTAACAACGTTGTCGTACTGGGCACCCAATGGGGTGACGAAGGTAAAGGGAAGATCGTCGATCTTCTGACTGAACGTGCTAAATATGTTGTACGCTATCAGGGTGGTCATAACGCTGGCCATACTCTCGTAATCAACGGTGAAAAGACCGTCCTCCATCTTATTCCATCAGGTATTCTTCGTGACAATGTGACCAGCATCATCGGTAACGGTGTTGTGCTGTCTCCTGCTGCGCTGATGAAAGAGATGAAAGGCCTGGAAGACCGTGGTATCCCGGTTCGTGAGCGTCTGCTGCTCTCCGAAGCCTGCCCGCTGATCCTCGACTATCACGTCGCACTGGACGTAGCGCGCGAAAAAGCACGCGGTGCAAAAGCTATCGGCACCACCGGCCGTGGCATCGGCCCTGCTTACGAAGATAAAGTTGCTCGTCGCGGTCTGCGCGTTGGCGACCTGTTCGACAAAGCCACCTTCGCTGAAAAACTGAAAGAAGTGATGGAATATCACAACTTCCAGCTGGTGAATTTCTACAAAGCTGACGCCGTTGACTACCAGAAAGTGCTGGATGATGTCATGGCGGTAGCGGATATCCTGACCGGTATGGTTGTGGATGTGTCCGACCTGCTGGACCAGGCGCGCAAACGTGGCGATTTCGTCATGTTCGAAGGCGCACAGGGTACGCTGCTGGATATCGACCACGGTACCTATCCGTACGTGACTTCCTCTAACACCACCGCAGGTGGCGTGGCAACGGGCTCCGGCCTGGGCCCACGTTATGTGGATTACGTTCTGGGTATCATCAAAGCTTACTCCACTCGCGTGGGTGCAGGTCCATTCCCTACCGAACTGTTTGATGACATCGGCGAGTTCCTGTGCAAACAAGGTAACGAGTTTGGCGCGACCACTGGTCGTCGTCGTCGTACCGGTTGGCTGGATGCTGTTGCTGTGCGTCGTGCAGTGCAGATTAACTCCCTGTCTGGCTTCTGCCTGACCAAGCTGGACGTGCTGGACGGCCTGAAAGAAGTGAAAATCTGCGTCGGTTACCGTATGCCAGATGGCCGCGAAGTGACCACTACTCCGCTGGCAGCTGACGACTGGGAAGGTATCGAGCCGATTTACGAATCCATGCCAGGCTGGTCCGAAACCACCTTTGGTGTGAAAGAGCGTAGCGGTCTGCCGAAAGCCGCGCTGGACTACATCAAGCGTATCGAAGAACTGACCGAAGTGCCGATCGACATTATCTCTACCGGCCCTGACCGTACTGAAACCATGATCCTGCGCGACCCGTTCGACGCATAATTCAGGTTTTGCCCGGCGGCGCTACGCTTGCCGGGCCTACAAAACACTTCTTAAGCCGGATAAGCAACGTGTATCCGGCTTTTTAGTTCCTCTTTCCCCCTTTCAGTCAAATAAATTAGCCGCTAAGTATCTGGCTGGTTTATCATCAATAGTGAATATCTCTGCGGTTTGACCGCGTTTTTCCCTTTTCCTGAGGTTGATGTGCAGTTAACGAGTTTCACCGATTACGGCTTGCGTGCGCTGATTTACATGGCGTCGTTGCCACAAGGACAGATGACCAGTATCTCTGAGGTGACAGAGGTCTACGGCGTGTCCCGTAATCATATGGTCAAAATAATCAATCAACTTAGCCGTGCGGGATACGTGACTGCCGTCCGCGGGAAAAACGGGGGGATTCGTCTCGGTAAACCAGCGCAGAGTATTCGTGTTGGGGATGTGGTACGTGAACTGGAGCCGCTGACTCTGGTGAATTGCAGCAGCGAGTTCTGCCACATCACTCCCGCTTGCCGCCTGAAACAGGCGCTTTCTAAGGCTGTGCAAAGTTTTCTCAAGGAACTGGATAACTACACGCTGGCCGATTTGGTTGAAGAGAATCAACCGCTGTATAAATTATTGCTGGTGGAATGAAGAAAATTTCCACCGGAGCTGACAACGGAGGAACCGACATGTCACATGATCCTTTCCAGGAACGCGAAGCAGAAAAGTACGCGAATCCTATCCCAAGCCGCGAGTTCATCATCGAACACTTAACTAAACGCGAAAAGCCCGCTAATCGTGAAGAACTTGCCGTTGAATTAAACATTGAAGGCGAAGAGCAAATTGAAGCCCTTCGCCGCCGCCTGCGCGCTATGGAGCGCGACGGCCAGCTGGTCTTTACCCGCCGCCAGTGCTATGCCCTGCCGGAACGTCTCGACCTGCTGAAAGGCATCGTTATCGGTCATCGCGATGGCTACGGCTTCCTGCGCGTCGAAGGACGCAAGGATGACCTGTACCTGTCATCTGAACAGATGAAAATGTGCATCCACGGCGATCAGATCCTGGCGCAGCCGTTAGGGGCTGACCGCAAGGGCCGCCGTGAGGCACGCGTGGTTCGCGTACTGGTGCCGAAAACCAGCCAGATTGTCGGGCGTTACTTCACCGACGCGGGCGTTGGCTTTGTGGTGCCGGACGACAGCCGTCTTAGCTTCGACATCCTGATCCCGCCGGAAGAAGTGATGGGCGCGCGCATGGGCTTCGTGGTGGTGGTTGAACTCACCCAGCGTCCAACGCGTCGCACCAAAGCGATTGGTAAGATCGTGGAAGTGCTGGGCGATAACATGGGTACCAGCATGGCCGTGGATATGGCGTTGCGTACGCATGAAATTCCACACGTCTGGCCAACCGCTGTTGAAGAGCAGGTCAAAGACCTGAAAGAACAGGTGCCGGAAGAGGCCAAAGTGGGCCGCGTGGATCTGCGCGATCTGCCGCTGGTCACTATCGATGGCGAAGATGCCCGCGACTTTGATGACGCCGTCTTCTGCGAGAAAAAACGCGGCGGCGGCTGGCGTTTGTGGGTGGCGATTGCGGACGTGAGCTATTACGTGCGCACCAACACCCCGCTGGACAGTGAAGCCCGCAGCCGTGGTACGTCGGTGTACTTCCCGTCGCAGGTGGTCCCAATGCTGCCAGAAGTGCTCTCCAACGGCCTCTGCTCCCTGAACCCACAGGTCGATCGCCTGTGTATGGTCTGCGAAATGACCATCTCCACCAAAGGGCGTTTAACCGGCTACAAATTCTATGAAGCGGTGATGAGCTCGCATGCGCGCCTGACGTACACCAAAGTCTGGCACATGCTGCAGGGCGATCAGGAACTGCGCGAGCAGTACGCGCCGCTGGTGAAACACATTGAAGAGCTGCATAGCCTCTACAAAGTGCTGGATCAGGCGCGCGAAGAGCGCGGCGGGATCTCCTTTGAGAGCGAAGAAGCGAAGTTTATCTTCAACGCCGAGCGCCGCATCGAACGTATCGAGCAGACGCAGCGTAACGATGCGCACAAACTGATTGAAGAGTGCATGATCCTGGCGAACATTTCGGCGGCGCGTTTCGTTGAGAAAGCCAAAGAGCCTGCGCTGTTCCGTATTCATGATAAACCAACCACCGAAGCGATCACCGCATTCCGTTCTGTGCTGGCGGAGCTGGGTCTGGAACTGCCGGGCGGCAGCAAACCAGAACCGCGCGACTACGCCGAGCTGCTGGAGTCGATTGGCGATCGCCCTGACGCAGAAATGCTGCAAACCATGCTTCTGCGCTCGATGAAACAGGCGATTTACGACCCAGAAAACCGTGGTCACTTCGGCCTGGCGCTACAGTCTTACGCGCACTTTACCTCTCCGATCCGTCGTTACCCGGATCTGTCACTGCACCGCGCCATTAAGTATCTGTTGGCGCAAGAGCAGGGGCACAAAGGAAATACCACCGAAACCGGCGGCTACCATTATTCTATGGAAGAAATGCTCCAGCTCGGTCAGCACTGTTCAATGGCGGAACGTCGTGCAGACGAAGCGACGCGTGACGTGGCTGACTGGCTGAAGTGTGATTTCATGCTGGATCAGGTGGGCAACGTCTTTAAAGGCGTCATTGCCAGCGTCACCGGCTTTGGTTTCTTCGTGCGTCTCGACGAGCTGTTCATCGACGGTCTGGTTCACGTCTCGTCTCTGGACAACGATTACTATCGCTACGACCAGGTCGGACAGCGTCTGACGGGTGAATCCGGTGGCCAGACTTACCGTCTGGGCGATCGTGTGGAAGTCAAAGTTGAAGCCGTCAACATGGACGAGCGTAAGATTGATTTCAGCCTGATCTCCAGCGAACGTGCGCCGCGTAACGTCGGTAAAACCGAACGTGAAAAGGCCAGAAAAGGGCCGAACGGTAAAACCAGCGGCAAACGTCGCCAGACAGGTAAGAAGGTGAACTTCGAGCCAGATGCCGCTTTCCGTGGTGATAAAGGCAAACCAGCGCCGAAACCACCGAAAGCCAAGAAAGAGAAAGGCGCGAAAAAACCGTCGGCTAAGACTCAGAAAATAGCGGCCGCGACTAAAGCGAAGCGTGCGGCGAAGAAAAAAGTGGCGGAGTGATTTCCCCTCACCCTGACCCTCTCCCCATTGGGGAGAGGGGAAAAAGCAAAAGCAATTAACGAGAACCATCAATGAGTGAAATGATTTACGGCATCCATGCGGTGCAGGCCCTGCTGGAGCGCGCACCGGAGCGTTTTCAGGAAGTTTATATTCTGAAAGGGCGTGAGGATAAACGTCTGCTGCCGCTGATCCATGCTCTGGAAGCCCAGGGCGTGGTGATTCAGCTGGCGAGCCGCCAGTTCCTCGACGAGAAAAGCGAGGGTGCCGTTCACCAGGGGATTATCGCCCGTGCGAAGCCGGGTCGTCAGTATCAGGAAAACGATCTGCCGGATCTGATTGCCCAACTGGATAACCCGTTCTTCCTGATCCTCGACGGCGTGACCGATCCACACAACCTCGGCGCATGCCTGCGTAGCGCAGATGCGGCAGGTGTTCATGCGGTGATTGTGCCGCGTGACCGTTCTGCACAGCTGAACGCGACAGCCAAGAAAGTGGCCTGCGGCGCGGCGGAAAACGTACCGCTGATCCGCGTGACCAACCTGGCGCGCACCATGCGTCAGCTACAGGAAGAGAACATCTGGATCGTCGGCACCGCTGGCGAAGCCGATCACACCCTGTACCAGAGCAAAATGACGGGCCGTATGGCGCTGGTGATGGGTGCAGAAGGCGAAGGGATGCGTCGCCTGACGCGTGAGCATTGCGACGAGCTGATCAGCATTCCGATGGCGGGCAGCGTTTCGTCTCTGAACGTGTCTGTGGCAACGGGCATCTGCCTGTTCGAAGCGGTGCGTCAGCGCGGGTGATCGTGTTTTTGCCGGGTGGCGGCTTCGCCTTACCCGGCCTACAAATGCACGATCCTGTAGGCCCGGTAAGCGCAGCGCCACCGGGCAACAGACTACTCCTCCAGCGACCGAAGATGGTCGTCTTTCTTGAGCGTCATCAGCGCGACAATACTCACCACCGCCGTCGCCATTACGTAATACGCCGGAATATCCAGATTCCCGGTCTGCTTAATCAACCCCGTAATAATCAAACCCGCGCAGCCTGAGAAGATCGCGTTCGACAGCGAATAGGCCAGCCCAAGGCCGGTGTAACGAACACGCGTCGGGAACATCTCCGACAGCATCGCCGGGCCAGGACCCGCCAGCATTCCCACCAGACCGCCCGCAATCAACACTACAATCGCTTTGACCGCCAGCGTGCTGGATTCCGCCTGCAAAATCTTCAGTAAAGGCAGGGCGAGGATCAGCAGCAGCGCAGTCGCAATCACCATTACCGTACGCCGCCCGATGCGGTCGCTCAGGATACCCGACGGGATAATCGTCAGCGCAAAGCCAATATTTGAAATTACCGCAATCAGCAGCGCCTGGTTAAAACCGGTGTGCAACGCGGATTGTAAATAGGTCGGCATAATCACCAGATAGGTATACCCGGCGGCAGACCACACCATTACGCGGGCAATCCCCATCACAATCGCCTTGAGGGTGGCAGCGGTTTGCGCCTGGGCGACGACTGGCTTTTCCTTTTGCTGCACAAAGCTCGGCGTCTCTTCCATGCTCACCCGCAACCACAGGGCGACCACACCCATCGGTAGGGCGAAGAAGAACGGGATGCGCCAGCCCCAGTCATGCAGCGCTTCTGGCGTTAGCACGGCGGAAAGCAGAGCGACAATCCCTGCGCCTGCCAGCAGGCCGAGCGCAACGGTAAAGGATTGCCACGCGCCGTACAGACCGCGTTTCCCGCGTGGGGCAAACTCGGTCATCAGCGACACCGCACCGCCATACTCACCCCCGGCAAACAAGCCCTGCAGAATGCGCAGCCCGGTGATGATCAGCGGTGCCGCAATGCCGATACTGGCGTAGACCGGCACGATACCAATGGCAGCAGTGGCGAGCGTCATCAGCACCAGCACAATAATCAGCGTTGGCTTGCGACCGATTCGGTCGCCAATGCGTCCGAAGACAACCGCGCCAAGCGGACGAAAGAAAAAAGCCACGGCAAATGAGGCGTAGGTGAGGATCAGGCTGGTCATCCCGGCTTCGCCTTCAAGCTGGAAAAAGTTCTTCGCAATGACGGTCGCCATAAACCCGTACACCGCGAATTCATACCATTCGATGAAGTTACCAATCGAGCCTGCAATTAAAGCGCGCTTGTGCGCGTCCGGCGCACGTTGGGAAGAGTGCATAATGATTCTCTCATGGGATGTGAGAATAAATTATTCAACAGAATGGTCCGTGTGAAATAGTTTATTCTTATGTTGTGTGACCTGATTCACGAATGATTTCAGTTAGTTTGCCACCTTGTGACCCGACTCCCATGCAGCGCTCGCGTGCGCTGTCCATACTTACCTTCATTGCCATTGAAGGAGGGACACACATGCACTGGCAGACACACACGGTTTTTAATCAGCCTGTACCGCTGTCGAACAGTAATCTGTTTTTGTCCGATTGCGCCTTGCACGAGGCAGTGGCGCGTGAAGGGGCCGACTGGGACAGCGAATTTCTCGCCAGCATTGGTCAGCAGCTTGGCACGGCAGAATCCCTGGAGCTGGGGCGTCTCGCCAACACCAATCCACCGGAGTTGTTGCGTTACGATCCGCGAGGAGAGCGACTTGATGATGTGAGATTCCATCCAGCCTGGCATTTGCTGATGCAGGGACTGTGCGCTAACCGAGTCCATAATCTGCCCTGGGAAGATGAGGCCCGCAAAGGTTCGTTTGTCGCTCGCGCTGCGCGATTTGTGCTCCATGCGCAGGTAGAAGCGGGAACACTTTGCCCGATAACAATGACGTTCGCCGCCACGCCGCTACTCCAGCAGACGCTTCCCAAACTTTTCCATGACTGGCTTACGCCTCTGCTGAGCGATCGCTACGATCCACATCTGGCCCCTGGCGTGCAAAAGCGTGGGCTGCTGATCGGCATGGGAATGACTGAAAAGCAGGGGGGCTCGGACGTGCTGAGTAACACCACACGGGCGGAAAAATGTAATGACGGGAGCTATCGACTGATTGGGCATAAATGGTTTTTCTCCGTGCCGCAAAGCGATGCCCATCTGGTGCTGGCGCAGGCCAAAGGGGGATTATCATGCTTTTTCCTCCCGCGTATTCTCCCAGATGGGCAGCGTAATAGCGTCCGACTGGAACGCCTGAAAGACAAGCTCGGCAACCGCTCGAACGCCAGCAGCGAAGTCGAATTGATGAATGCCTCAGGCTGGCTGCTGGGTGAAGAGGGCGAGGGTGTAAGACAGATCCTGAAAATGGGCGGACTGACGCGCTTTGATTGTGCGTTAGGTAGCCACGGGCTGATGCGCCGCGCGCTGTCCGTCGCGCTGTACCATGCACATCAGCGCCAGACGTTTGGTAAAAATCTAGTCGACCAGCCGCTAATGCGCGAAGTATTAAGCCGGATGGCGCTGCAGCTCGAAGGACAAACCGCGCTGCTGTTCCGTCTGGCGCGCGCATGGGATCGGCGCGACGATCCGCAAGAATCTGCCTGGGCGCGGCTCTTTACCCCTACGGCGAAATACAGCGTGTGCAAAGGGGGGATGCCGTTTGTCGCCGAAGCAATGGAAGTGCTTGGGGGCGTCGGTTATTGCGAAGAGAGCGAGCTGCCTCGCATCTACCGTGAGATGCCGGTGAACAGTATCTGGGAAGGCTCGGGCAATATCATGTGCCTGGATGTCCTGCGGGTGCTGGCGAAACATTCTGGAATTATTGATGTTTTGCATGAAGACTTCGCGCAGGTGAAAGGTCAGGATCGCCATTTTGATCGTGGCTGGCGGCAGTTGCAGCAAAAATTACGCAAACCGCAGGAAGCGCAGGGCAGGGAGATCGCTTCGCAACTCTATTTATTGGGAGCCGGTGCGCAAATGTTGCGACACGCATCGCCTCCTGTGGCGCAGGCGTGGTGTCGCATGATGCTGGACCCCCGTGGCGGCTCGCTGTTGAGCGAACAGGTGCAAAACGACCTGCTGCTGCGCGCCACAGGGCGAGTGGGCTAGTTCTTCAGATGGAACAGGCTAACAAGCTGAGTCAGGTGTGAGCCTTTCTCGCGCAGCGTGTGTGCTGTTTGCTCGCTGCGCGAAACCCGGTCGGCGTTGATATGCGACGCTTCACCGATGTGCGACATCGCCAGATTGACCTGACGAATCCCCGCCGACTGTTCGTGTGAGGCATGGTTAATCTCTGTGACCAGTTGGTTGATGTTATCGATGTGAACAATTATCGAGTCCATCGCCTGCCGGGTTTGCTCGGAAAGCTGGTGGCCTTCAGTGACTTTCTTCAGCGTGTCGCCGATGAGTTGTTCAATCTCCTTCACGGCATTTGCACTGCGCGCGGCCAGCGCCCGAACTTCCTGAGCGACCACAGCAAAACCTTTGCCATGCTCACCTGCACGCGCGGCTTCGACCGCGGCGTTCAGCGCCAGGATATTGGTCTGGAAAGCGATTGACTCAATCACGCGGGTGATGTCTTCAATACGTTTCGATGCGTCGCGAATATCATCCATCGTCGCGACAGCATTACCGACCGTTTCCCCGCCGTGATGTACCGCGCGAGATGTTTCCCCGACGAGCTGCTGGGTTTGCTGCATGTTCGCCGCATTTTGCGCCACGGTGGCGGCAAGCTGCTCCATACTCGCGGAGGTTTCTTCGACGCTGCTGGCCTGTTTGTTGATCTGCCCGGAGATTTCACCGGTATCGGACGCCAGTGCGTTAGTACCAAGGTGGATTTCACCCGCGGCTTTACGCACCTGCTGAACGATTTTCTGCAGCCCACCGCCGATGCCGTTAATCGCGTCAATCAGCTGGCCCACTTCATCCTGGCGGTTAACAGGCAGCTCTGCGCGAAGATCTCCTGCGGCGTATTGACGGGCAAGATGGATAACATCGCGCAGTGGGCGGGTTAACCAGCGACGAATAATGATAACAAACATGGCTGCGAACAGAATCGACAACACAATGCCCGCCAGCAGGAAGCGATCGCGTAAGGCGTTGACGTGCTCCAGCAGTACCGATTTATCCACCTCACCAATAATTGTCCAGTTCCAGCCCGGCAGCGGGGTATAGGCCATTTTGAGCGTGCGTCCATCATCACTGACACGCTCGACGGTGCCCTCTTTGCCGCTCAGCAATTGCTGCTGGAGTGCGCTATCCCATTTCGGCTGCTGCCCCTCTTCGCTGGCATGGAACAGATATTGCCCGCGTGTTTTGCCATTACTGCGATCCAGCACGTAGAAATGACCGCTTTCACCCAAGCGGCGATTGAGGATCTTATCGCGCATCACGTTCCAGGAATGTCCAATGTCGATACCGACAAAAATGATCGCAATCACCTGCCCACTTGCATCTTTCACCGGCTGATACTGCGTGATGTAGCGCTTACCAAACAGCGGAGCCAGGCCGCGATAAACCTCGCCTTTACTGACGGTGCTGAAGGCGGCGCTGGTGTTGTCGAGAACGGTGCCCATCGCTCGTTCACCGTTTTCTTTGCGCAGGGATGTGGCGACGCGGATAAAGTCGTTGCCGCTGCGTACAAACAGAGTCGAGATTGCTCCGGTACGATTCAGAAAATCATCGGAGAAAGTGTTGTTTTCGTGGAGCTCCGTATCGCCGCCTTTCAACAGTGGAGCGTTTTGACCGTTGATCGCGCGGATTTGGCGGGTATCAATATTCAGTGGTTGTGGCAGAAACGTGCTGAAGAGTTTGGTGTAGCTTTCGACTTCTTCGCCAAGGCTGGTATTAAACATCTGCACCATATCCACGACACCAGTGGACTGGTTGTGAAGATCCTCTACCGCCAGTGCCTCTAGCTGTTGGCTGGCTTTGTGACTCAGGAGGAAAGTGAACAGCAGAAACAGTATTGCGACACTCACGCCGGTCAGTAGCGATAACTTAGCGCCAAGACCTGCACGGCGGAAAAAATTGATCATAAATTGCTCATTGTTGAAAAGGTATGGCTGTTCAACGGCAGAGCGAGGCTAACATTTATCAACTTTATGTAACTAAATGTTACATAGCTGTGTCGAGTTAGTAGCGTTAAGGATAATCGATTTGTAAAAAGACAAAAGCCACTAACATTAAGTGGCTTTTATAGGTATAGGGGGACTATCAGGCGTAGAGAATAGCTTGTACACGCCATTGGTCGGCGTATCGGTCTTCCTGCATCTGGACGATTCGATACCAAGATGCCCCTTGCTCATCCGCTTTTAAGGCAATGACACGTTCAACGTCTTGCGGGCTCCCTGAAATATTATTCACAGAGATTAGGCCAATTTCGTTTAAGCCTGTGACGCAATCAGCACTGGCAAACTCTGCTGACTGTGCGGTTGTGCTCATCAGCCCAGCTGAGAGCAGCAGTGAGGTCAAAGCAAGAGATCGTTTCATTGTCAGCTCCATTTCACATGTCTCCGGTATCCGCCGGGCAATCCTTCGCAAATAAACTCACTTCCATTGTCACAGGCATGGAGTTTATTGTGGACAGGAAAACGTCTATGGACGCAAAGCAGTGTAAATGTCGTTTAAATGCTGACAGTTATTTGCGATACAAAATGGCCTGCGAGTACCACTGTCCGGTAATGATGGTTTCATCCACCATAATAATGACGTAGTAATCTGCTTTTGCGGCGACGGCTTTTGCTCTTATGTCATCCTCTGCATCCGCCGGTGAGCCACGAACTAACGTGCTGACGGTACCCATTCGTTGTAATCCTTCGGTTTGATTACGGCGAATTTCCTGAGGATGATTGGTGGCCGGTGGAGCGGGCTGAGGTGTTCCTTCCAGCACGCTACAGCTTGTTACCAGCAACACCAGCAATAAAGCAGCTAACCTGCGCATAACCATATCTCGTTTCCTGATAGCCATAGTGTAGATGTCTGCGAATTTAGTTTTGGGGGAATGTTCCCAAACTGTTATCTGTGACGTCATTTTCGAATGAAAATAGCGTGAAAGCGTAATCCAGTTCTCAACATTATGAATCACCCATTAGAAAGAGGATCGGCAATGATTGAACTAAAGACGCAGCAGCTTGGTGAGCATGAAATTCTACACGCTTTCCCGGCTGGATTGAGTGAGCAACCATTGCCACTTGTGATTTTTTATCATGGGTTTACCTCATCTAAACTGGTTTACAGCTACTTTGCGGTCGCGCTGGCGCAGGCAGGATTTCGTGTGGTGATGCCCGATGCGCCCGATCACGGTTCGCGTTTTTCGGGTGATGAGCAGACGCGTTTGGGCCAGTTCTGGCAAATCTTACAGGGCAGCCTGGGCGAGTTTTCCGGGCTAAGAGATGCGCTCTATCAGGCGGGGCTGGTGGCCGATGAACGTCTCGCTGTAGCAGGTGCGTCGATGGGGGGAATGACCGCACTCGGGATCATGGCACGCCATCCGGAAGTGAAGTGCGTGGCGAGCTTAATGGGGTCGGGCTATTTTTCGACGCTTTCTCAGACGCTATTTCCGCCCAAGGCGCAGGATGTCGACGCGGTTCTCGCCTCGCTCGCTGACTGGGACGTGACTCACGCGCTGCCGCGTTTGGCCGACCGCCCACTGTTGCTGTGGCACGGCGAGGCCGATGATATCGTGCCTGCCGCCGAAACGTTGCGTTTGCAGCAGGCGCTTGTGCGAGAGGGGCTGGATAATAACCTGACCTGCCTGTGGGAAGCGGGCGTGCGGCATCGCATTACGCCCACGGCGCTGGATGCCACCACTGATTTTTTCCGTAAAAACCTTTAAACGCGCAGGATTTTGACGCCCAGATCCTCAAGTTTTTGCAGGATCTGCGGATTAGCACTTTTACCGGTGATCACCATGTCGATCTGCTCGGCGCGGCTGAACAGCATTCCGGCACGTTCGCCCACTTTGCTGCTGTCGACTAGCACCACCAGTTTCCCGACGACGTTCAGCATATTTTGTTCCGCCATCGCCGTGAGCATATCAGTTTTGTACAGCCCATCGGCGGTCAGCCCTTTGCCGCTGGTGAACATCCAGTGCCCGGCGTACAGGCTGTTTTCACTGTCCTGTGGGCTGAGGGTGATGGACTGGCTCTTGTTGTACTGGCCGCCCATGATCACCACGCTTTCGTGCTCCTGGTCGATCAGATAGTTGGCCAGCGGCAAATAGTTTGTGATGATTTGTACCGGTTTTCCGCACATTTCACGGCCCAGTAAAAAAGCCGTCGAACCGCAGTTGATCACCACGCTTTCACCGGAATTCACCAGCTGCGAAGCGGCGCGGGCGATACGCACTTTCTCATCGTGATTCTGCGCCTGATGAATATTCATTGGCGTCCAGCGTGGGCGTTGCTGGCTAATGGCTTCCGCGCCATTGCGCACTTTCTTGAGCTTACCGCTCTCATCGAGCTTATTGATATCGCGGCGCGCCGTGGCAGGGGATATTTCAAGACGATCAATCACTTGTTCGACGGTGACAAAACCTTTTTGTGCCAGGAGTTCCAGTAAGATTTGATGCCGTTGCGCTTCCGTCATGAGCTATTCCGAAAAAAAATGATTTTAAAAGATGATATTTGAAATAGCCTGAAAATACTAAGCAAAAGAGAAAATCGCCAGGCGCACTGGCCTGGCGAAAGCTGTTCTTTGGTTACAGGAACGATTTAAACGGCAGATCCGGCTCAATGGTGAAGCAATCATCAAAGCCACGCGGATAGTGATATTCGAAATTATCTTTATCCAGCGGCCAGGTAAATTTGCCGCCCACCTGCCAGATAAACGGCTTGAATCCGTACTTAAGACGATCTTTTTTCATCTCCCACAGGACCCGAATTTCCTGTGGATCGGCCTGGAAGTTTGACCAGATATCGTGATGGAACGGAATCACCACTTTGGTGTTGAGCGCTTCCGCCATACGCAGCATATCGGCGCTGGTCATTTTATCGGTAATACCGCGCGGGTTCTCTCCATATGAGCCGAGCGCGACGTCGATCTTGTGTTCGTTGCCGTGCTTAGCATAGTAGTTGGAATAGTGAGAGTCGCCGCTGTGATAAAGCGATCCGCCCGGTGTTTTGAACAGATAATTTACCGCACGTTGGTCCATGCCATCCGGCAGAATACCTGCGGCTTTTTGGTCGGCTGGGAGGGTTATCAATGCGGTACGATCGAACGCATCAAGGGCATGAATTTCCACGTCTTTGATTTTCACCACGTCGCCCGGTTTCATGACGATGCAGCGATCTTTCGGCACGCCCCAGCCAATCCAGAGGTCGACGCAAGTTTGTGGCCCAATAAACGGCACATCGTCCGCGCAGTTTTGCATGACCGCTGCAGCCACGTTAACGTCGATATGATCGTTATGATCGTGAGTTGAGAGCACCGCATCGATCTGACGAATGGCGAACGGATCCAGCACAAACGGCGTGGTGCGCAGGTTTGGCTGTAGTTTTTTGACGCCTGCCATGCGCTGCATCTGATGGCCTGCTTTCATCAGCGGATTACCGTGGCTCTGTTTGCCGGTGCCGCACCAGAAATCGACGCAGATATTGGCACTGCCTTCTGATTTCAGCCAAATACCGGTACAGCCAAGCCACCACATTGCAAAAGTGCCTGTCGCGACCTGCTCTTGTTCAATCTCTTCATTCAGCCAGCTGCCCCATTCCGGGAAGGTGCTCAGAATCCATGATTCACGGGTGATGGATTTCACTTTACTCATTGTTCAACTCCCTTTTTTAATCATAAATAATCATTTGGTGATTTGTTATGATTTATGTTGTCACCATTAAATCAGCATTGCAACGACGATTTTGCAGAATCATTGATGTAACACATCGAAGTAACAGGAAGTGAAGAATGCGATTCTTCTTTCTGGGCTTGTGTTAATTATCTAAATTAAAAGAATAAATTATGATTCATGCGTATGGAATGAAAATCATTATGAAGTGCAGGGAAATAATTTGCGTGACGCGTCACAAATAATCAAATTCAATCTTGTGGTGATTATTTGTGATTACTAGAGTGAGGGCACTTCTCTTACGCAGTTTGTCCTTTGTGCCCTCACTTTCTGGAGTGTGTTATGGAAATCCTCTACAGCGTCTTTACCGTCTTCTTCAATCAGGTAATGACCAACGCGCCGCTGTTGCTGGGTATTGTGACCTGTCTCGGCTATATCCTGTTGCGTAAAAGCGCGAGTGTGATCGTCAAAGGCACCATCAAAACGATTATCGGTTTTATGCTGTTGCAGGCGGGATCGGGTATTTTGACCAGCACGTTTAAGCCCGTTGTCGCCAAAATGTCAGAAGTTTACGGCATTAATGGTGCGATTTCGGATACCTACGCGTCGATGATGGCGACCATAGAACGCATGGGTGATGCTTACAGCTGGGTTGGCTATGCGGTACTGCTCGCGCTGGCGTTGAATATCACTTACGTGCTGCTGCGCCGGATCACGGGCATTCGTACCATCATGCTGACGGGACATATCATGTTCCAGCAGGCCGGGCTGATTGCCGTCTTTTTCTTTATCTTTGGCTACCCGATGTGGACCACCATTATCTGCACGGCGGTGTTGGTGTCGCTCTACTGGGGCATCACCTCCAACATGATGTACAAGCCGACGCAGGAAGTGACCGACGGCTGCGGTTTTTCCATCGGACATCAGCAGCAATTTGCCTCGTGGATCGCCTATAAAGTCGCGCCATACCTCGGAAAGAAAGAGGAGAGCGTGGAAGACCTCAAACTCCCCGGTTGGCTGAACATTTTCCACGACAACATCGTCTCCACGGCGATTGTCATGACCATTTTCTTCGGCGCGATTCTGCTCTCTTTTGGCATTGACGTGGTGCAGGCGATGGCCGGGAAAACCCACTGGACTATCTACATTCTGCAGACAGGCTTCCAGTTCGCGGTGGCGATTTTCATCATCACTCAGGGCGTGCGCATGTTTGTCGCTGAGCTTTCCGAAGCATTCAACGGTATCTCCCAGCGACTGATTCCCGGTGCCGTTCTGGCCATTGACTGTGCGGCTATCTACAGCTTTGCGCCGAATGCGGTGGTGTGGGGCTTTATGTGGGGCACTATCGGCCAACTGATTGCGGTTGGCATTCTGGTCGGCTGTGGCTCTTCCATTCTGATCATCCCTGGCTTCATCCCAATGTTCTTCTCTAACGCCACTATTGGTGTCTTTGCTAACCACTTCGGCGGCTGGCGCGCGGCTGTCAAAATTTGCCTGGTGATGGGGATGATAGAAATCTTTGGCTGCGTGTGGGCGGTCAAACTCACCGGTATGAGCGCGTGGATGGGCATGGCGGACTGGTCGATTCTGGCACCGCCGATGATGCAGGGCTTCGCCTCTGTCGGCCTGGCCTTTATGGCCGTCATTATCGTGATTGCACTGGTTTATATGGTCTTCGCTGGGCGCACACTGCGCGCTGAAGAAGACGCTGACAAACAGCTGGCAGAGCACTCTGCCTAACAAGGAGTTTTGATTATGACCGTACGTATTCTGGCAGTGTGTGGTAACGGACAGGGCAGCTCCATGATCATGAAAATGAAAGTGGACCAGTTTCTCACCGGGGAAGGTGTGAGCCACACGGTGAACAGCTGCGCCGTAGGCGAGTACAAAAGCGAGCTAAGCGGGGCGGATATCATTATTGCCTCAACGCATATCGCAGGCGAAATCACGGTGACGGGCAATAAATATGTGGTGGGCGTGCGCAATATGCTCTCTGCCGCCGATTTCGGTCCAAAGCTGATGGACGTCATCAAAGAGCACTTCCCCGGCGACATCAAATAAGGACGCGACATGAAATTACGTGATTCGCTGGCGGAAAACCGTTCCATCCAGCTGCAGGCCGAGGCCAGCACCTGGCAGGAGGCTGTCAAACTGGGCGTTGATTTGCTGGTTAAGGCCGATGTGGTTGAGCCGCGCTACTACCAGGCAATTCTCGACGGCGTGGCGCAGCACGGCCCGTACTTCGTCATTGCGCCGGGCCTTGCCATGCCACACGGTCGCCCGGAAGAGGGCGTCAAAAAAACTGGCTTCGCGCTGGTGACGTTGAAAACACCGCTGGTGTTTAACCACGAAGACAACGACCCGGTCGATATCCTGATAACGATGGCGGCAGTTGATGCCACCACCCATCAGGAAGTGGGCATCATGCAGATCGTGAATCTGTTTGATGATGAAGCCAATTTCGACCGCCTACGCGCCTGTCGTACCGAGCAGGACGTTCTGGAATTAATCGATAGCGCCAATGCGGCGACAGTTTAAGAGGGAATTGAAAATGTCATTACCAATGTTGCAGGTGGCTCTGGATAACCAAACGATGGCTCACGCGTACGAAACAACGCGTCTGATTGCAGAAGAAGTCGACATCATCGAAGTCGGCACTATTCTTTGCGTCGGGGAGGGGGTGCGCGCGGTGCGTGACCTGAAAGCACTGTATCCGCACAAAATTGTGCTGGCCGATGCCAAAATTGCCGATGCGGGGAAAATTCTCTCCCGTATGTGTTTTGAAGCCAACGCCGACTGGGTGACGGTGATCTGCTGCGCGGATATCAACACCACCAAAGGCGCGCTGGAAGTGGCAAAAGAGTTCAACGGCGATGTGCAGATTGAACTGACCGGCTACTGGACCTGGGAACAGGCGAAAGAGTGGCACGACGCGGGTATTCAGCAGGTGGTTTATCACCGCAGCCGCGACGCGCAGGCCGCCGGTGTTGCCTGGGGCGACGCGGACATCAGCGCCATCAAACGTCTTTCGGATATGGGCTTTAAAGTGACGGTGACGGGCGGTCTGGCGCTGGAAGACTTACCGCTGTTTAAAGGGATTCCAATCCACGTCTTTATTGCCGGTCGCAGCATTCGCGATGCCGCGTCTCCGGTTGAAGCCGCGCGTCAGTTCAAACGCTCCATCGCCCAGCTGTGGGGATAAGGAGCGGGTATGTTGTCTACACAAGCTCCGCTCGGTATCTATGAAAAAGCTCTTCCCGCCGGTGAGTGCTGGCTTGAGCGCTTACAGCTTGCGCAAAAACTGGGATTCGATTTTGTTGAAATGTCCGTGGATGAAACAGATCTACGCCTTTCTCGTCTCGACTGGAGTCGTGAAGAGCGTCTGAAGCTAGTCAACGCGGTGGCGGAAACCGGCGTGCGGGTGCCGTCAATGTGCCTGAGTGCCCATCGTCGTTTTCCACTCGGTAGTGAAGACGATCTGATTCGCGACCAGGGGCTGGAGATCATGCGCAAAGCCATCACGTTTGCGCAGGATGTTGGAATTCGTGTGATCCAGCTGGCAGGCTATGACGTCTATTATCAGAAAGCGAATGATGAAACTCGCCGTCGTTTTCGTGAGGGACTGAAAGAGAGCGTCGACATGGCCAGCCGTGCGCAGGTAACGCTGGCGATGGAGATCATGGATTACCCGCTGATGAACTCCATAAGCAAAGCGCTTGGCTATGCACACTACCTCAATAATCCGTGGTTCCAGCTTTATCCTGATATCGGCAATCTGTCGGCGTGGGATAACGACGTACAAATGGAGTTGCAGGCAGGTCGCGGGCATATCGTGGCGGTTCACGTCAAAGACACACTTCCTGGCGTATTCAAAAATGTCCCGTTCGGCACCGGGGTTGTGGATTTCGAACAATGCTTCCGGACGCTTAAACAGAGTGGCTATTGTGGGCCGTACCTGATTGAGATGTGGAGTGAAACGTCAGACGACCCGCTCGCCGAAGTGGCGAAAGCCCGCGACTGGGTACGCGAGCGGATGGCGCGGGCCGGATTGCTGGAGGCGTCTCATGCAACAGCTTAAACAGCAAGTGTTTGACGCCAATATGGATCTCCCGCGCTACGGTCTGGTGACGTTTACCTGGGGTAATGTGAGCGCGATCGATCGTGAACGCGGGTGGGTGGCGATCAAACCCAGCGGTGTGGCATATGACGTTATGCAGCCAGAGGATATGGTGGTGGTAGATCTGGACGGCAACGTTATTGACGGGAAATGGAACCCCTCTTCGGATACTGCTACCCATCTGGCGCTTTATCGCCGTTATCCGTCCCTCGGCGGCGTGGTGCATACCCACTCGACCCATGCAACGGCTTGGGCGCAGGCGGGGCTGGCCATCCCGGCGCTTGGCACCACGCACGCTGACTATTTCTTTGGTGACATCCCCTGTACCCGCGCGTTAACCGAAGAAGAAGTGCAGGGCGAATATGAGCTAAACACCGGGAAAGTCATCATCGAGACGGTCGGTGAGCGCGAACCGCTACATACGCCGGGAATTGTCGTCTGGCAGCACGGTCCATTCTCGTGGGGCAAAAATGCGCACGATGCGGTGCACAATGCGGTGGTGATGGAAGAGGTGGCGAAAATGGCGTGGATTGCGCGCGGTATCAATCCACAGCTTCAGCCCATCGACAGCTATCTGATGAACAAGCACTATCTGCGCAAACACGGTCCAAATACCTATTACGGGCAGAAATAAAAAAAGCCCCCGGGCAGGGGGCAAGTCAAACTATGGCTATATTTTCGTTGTTGGCTTTCCTGGTGCTAGCGTCAAAGTCTTATCGATAGATATCTGCGCTGGCGTGCATATTGCCGTTGCTACCGGGCTCGCGGGTCAAAATGACGTGGTAGTACTTTGCGCCCTGTGCATCGGTCTCTTCATTCAGCGCCTGATCTGCTTCACTTTCGGTGGCGAAGTTATGATTGATGTAAATTACGCCCAAGCTCTGCACATCATCCATATTTCTGGCCTGTCGACCGTCTATCTTGATGGCTGCCATCGCGTTTGCACTAAGCAAAAGCGCAGCCAGAATGGCAATTACGATGTTTTTCATGATATGCGCTCCACGACTGCGTGCTGTGTGACGGTTTGTACCTCTCCTGTGCTGTTCGGATGGGGTCTGATTAAAGTGTAATCGTTAATATTGTGGGGAATGGCGACCATTTCTGATGCTGTTGTTCAAAAAAGTAGCGCTACCCGATGTGACTAATTTTAAATCATCTACTTAGACCGGCTTCACGCTTTGTGCGAATTATTTGTGCAATCAGCTTGAGTTTTTTAGGGTTCGCAATTAGAATGACGCGTCAATTTTTCGGCCGCCCTTTAACACGTTCCTTGCCTCCATGGGCCGCGGCTGACCCAGACAGGAGGCTGAATAATCCGTAAGGAGCAATTCGATGCGTCATTACGAAATCGTTTTTATGGTCCATCCTGACCAGAGCGAACAGGTTCCGGGTATGATCGAACGTTACACTGGTGCAATCACTGCAGCAGAAGGTACGATCCACCGTCTGGAAGACTGGGGCCGCCGTCAGCTGGCTTATCCGATCAACAAACTGCACAAAGCTCACTACGTTCTGCTGAACGTTGAAGCTCCGCAGGAAGCGATCGATGAGCTGGAAACTAACTTCCGCTTCAACGACGCCGTTATCCGCAGCATGGTAATGCGTACTAAGAACGCAGTTACCGAAGCATCTCCGATGGTTAAAGCGAAAGACGAGCGCCGTGAGCGTCGCGATGATTTCGCAAACGAAACCGCAGATGATTCTGATGCTGGGGATTCTGAAGAGTAATTTCTGATGACCAACCGTCTGGTGTTGTCCGGTACCGTGTGCAGGACCCCCCTTCGTAAGGTCAGCCCATCAGGAATTCCTCATTGCCAGTTCGTGCTTGAGCATCGTTCTGTGCAGGAGGAAGCCGGGTTTCACCGGCAGGCGTGGTGCCAAATGCCCGTTATTATTAGCGGACACGAAAACCAGGCCATTACTCACAGTATAACGGTCGGTAGCGCAGTAATCGTTCAGGGGTTCATTTCTTGCCACAAGGCAAAGAACGGCCTGAGCAAAATGGTTCTGCATGCCGAGCAGATTGATTTGATAGATTCTGGAGACTAGCCATATGGCACGTTATTTCCGTCGTCGCAAGTTCTGCCGTTTCACAGCGGAAGGCGTTCAAGAGATCGACTATAAAGATATCGCAACGCTGAAAAACTACATCACCGAAAGCGGTAAGATTGTCCCAAGCCGTATCACCGGTACTCGTGCAAAATATCAGCGTCAGCTGGCTCGCGCTATCAAACGCGCTCGCTACCTGTCTCTGCTGCCGTACACTGATCGTCATCAGTAATCGGGCACGGTCCATTAATACGACTTTAAGAGGATAAGGTAATGCAAGTTATTCTGCTTGATAAAGTAGCAAACCTGGGCAGCCTGGGTGATCAGGTTAACGTTAAAGCGGGCTACGCTCGTAACTTCCTGGTTCCACAGGGCAAAGCTGTTCCTGCTACTAAGAAAAACGTTGAGTTTTTCGAAACCCGTCGTGCTGAACTGGAAGCCAAACTGGCTGACGTTCTGGCGGCTGCTAATGCTCGTGCTGAAGCAATCAATGCACTGGGCACCGTTACCATCGCGTCTAAATCAGGCGACGAAGGTAAACTGTTCGGTTCTATCGGTACTCGCGACATCGCTGACGCTGTAACTGCAGCTGGCGTTGAAGTGGCTAAGAGCGAAGTTCGTATGCCGAACGGCGTTCTGCGTACCACTGGTGAGCACGAAGTGGACTTCCAGGTTCACAGCGAAGTGTTCGCTAAACTGGTTGTTAACGTTGTAGCTGAGTAATTTTTTACTCTGTTAGCGTTTAAGCGCCGGCCTTGTGCCGGCGTTTTGTTTTTTTAAGCCCCGCCAGAATCACACCCTCTATCTTGTATGGTAGCTATTCCTCTCGCATTCCCTGATAATAATTGAAACGCAATTTTATCTTTGAGATTTGCTATGGAAGCCTCTCCTTCAGTCCCCGTTTTCGCCCGAAAGAATATCGCCTACGCAAGCGCTACACTGTGTTGTTTGTTATGGGGTAGCTCTTATCCGGCGATCAAAAGTGGCTACGAACTTTTCCAGATTGCTACCGACGATATTCCGTCGAAAGTGGTCTTTGCCGGTTACCGTTTTCTCTTCGCAGGTATGCTGTTGCTGATGTTTGCGCTGGCCCAGCGCAAACCCATTGCCCGGCTCACGCCACGGCAGTTTGGGCAGCTGACGTTGCTGGGTCTGACACAAACGACCATCCAGTACACGTTCTTCTATATCGGCCTCGCGTATACGACCGGCGTCAAAGGCTCGATCATGAACGCGACCGGGACTTTCTTCAGCGTGCTGCTGGCGCACTTTATCTATCAGAACGACAAGCTTAGCTATAACAAAACCATCGGCTGTGTTCTCGGTTTTGCAGGCGTGATGCTGGTGAACTTCAACAGTGGATTGATGGATTTTAGCTTTGTCTGGAAGGGCGATGGTTTTGTGGTACTGGCGGCGTTTATCCTGTCAGCCGCCACGCTGTACGGTAAACGTATTTCGCAAACCGTCGATCCAACGGTGATGACCGGCTGGCAGCTGGGGATTGGCGGTGCTGTTCTGGTGGCGGGTGGCTATGCGACGGGCGGGACGCTGGAAGTACACAGCATGGCGGCGGTGGCCGTGCTCGGCTATCTGACCCTGCTGTCGTCCGTGGCCTTTGCCCTGTGGAGTATGCTGCTGAAAGTAAACCGCGTGAGCATGATTGCTCCGTTCAACTTTGTCATCCCCGTCGCGGGGACGGTGCTGTCGGCCATTTTCCTTGGGGAAAACATTCTGGATATCAAATACGCGATCGCGCTGGTGCTGGTTTGCTCGGGGATTTGGTGGGTGAATAAGGCGAAAAAAGTGGTCTGATATGAACGCCCGGTCGGCACGACCGGGCATCGCGATTACTTCACTCGCATAAAGCTGCCGTTTTGCTCACGCATAAACAGCACCTGCTGGCCGTTGCCGGTATCAATCGTCAGGCCCGTCACCACGCCGCTGGCGTTCTGGCGAATCTGCACCATCTGCCCGTTCTGTAAGTTGCTCAGAGGTTTTCCTTCGCCTTCGACCTGCGCCATCGCATAGACATCGGTCGGTGGCAGATTATGGTCGCGGAACAGCTGCGCCATCGTTTTGCCCGGCTCGACGCGATACGCGCGCCACTGCTGATCAATGCCTGGCGGCTGTTGCGCCTGCGACCGAACGGGCGCGGCTGCCTGTTCCTGCGGTTGCTCTTCCTGAACGGGCTCCGGCGAGACCGGTGCTACCAGGCCTGGATCGTTAGACGGTGTGACCAGCTGCGTTTGCATCGGTTGTTGATCGGGCTGTGGCCGTGACTGCGACTGAATATCCAGCTGAGCGTTGCGGCTCACGGGCTGCACATCACTGCTGTCATCGCCTG
The DNA here is from genome assembly GCA_002271215.1 of Lelliottia jeotgali. NCBI lineage: Bacteria > Pseudomonadati > Pseudomonadota > Gammaproteobacteria > Enterobacterales > Enterobacteriaceae > Lelliottia > Lelliottia jeotgali. The sequence continues at coordinate 457,547 of CP018628.1, forward strand.
AAGGAAGCAGGAATCCGATCACTACCACCAGCGCCGCAATAATAATGCCTCGGCGGTGCAGCGGCGGCAGCGGGTCCATGATGCGAAAATTGTCCGGCGCGTGCCAGATTTTCGCCAGGGTAGGTTTCAGTTCAAATCGCCCGGGCATGGCTCTCCTCCTGCTCCGCATCATTATAATCCTGTCCTGAGAAGTATAGTCTGCTAACTGCCTGAATGGCGTAGTAAACCCGACTCGTGTGACTCATGTTTAGGAAAACACCTGGTCGCCCCTATTGTTTCTGTTTCGCCGCTGTTTGTCATCTTTACTTCAGACAAAGTTTTACCCATAAGGGCGTGGCTGATATGCTGCCCGCTACTTTAAATGTGATGGAAGGAAAACCCATGACCACCCCGACTTTTGACACTATCGAAGCGCAGGCAAGCTACGGTATCGGTTTGCAGGTAGGACAGCAGCTGAGCGAATCCGGCCTGGAAGGACTGTTACCTGAAGCACTGGTGGCGGGCATCGCTGATGCGCTGGAAGGCAAACACCCGGCTGTACCGGTAGACGTTGTACATCGCGCACTGCGCGAAGTTCACGAGCGTGCGGATGCCGTTCGTCGTGAGCGTTTCGAAGAAATGGCCGCTGAAGGCGTGAAATACCTGGAAGAAAACCGCGAGAAAGAAGGTGTTAACAGCACCGAATCTGGCCTGCAATTCCGCGTGATAACTCAGGGCGAAGGCGCGATTCCTGCGCGCACCAACCATGTACGCGTGCATTACACCGGTAAACTGATCGACGGCACCGTGTTCGACAGCTCCGTTGCGCGCGGCGAACCGGCTGAATTCCCGGTCAATGGCGTGATCCCTGGCTGGATCGAAGCGCTGACGCTGATGCCAGTGGGTTCCAAATGGGAACTGACTATCCCACAGAACCTGGCCTACGGCGAGCGTGGCGCTGGCGCGTCTATCCCGCCATTCAGCACCCTGGTATTTGAAGTCGAGCTGCTGGAAATCCTGTAATCGGCACACGTATTTCCTCTCCCGCTGCGGGGGAGGAAATAGTGAGAAAACCTATAGTTACGCCGATATCAATATTTAATCTTGCAAACAGCCGAGTTGCGTGTATTTTTGTGAGCTGTTTCGCGTTGTATGAGTGATATGACACTCACTTTAAACATATTATTAACATAATATCTATTTCATAGTATTCATCCCGCCGATTCTTACCTACTATCGATGAGTCCTTTTACGGGACCGTCTTTTTTTGACGTATTTAAAGGCCAGAAGAGCCTAACAACACAGACAGGCACAAACAGGAAAAAATCACATGGTAGATCAGGTAAAAGTCGTTGCCGACGAAGAGGCATCGTCTGAACAGTCGCTACGGCGCAATCTCACAAACCGTCACATTCAGCTTATCGCCATCGGCGGTGCCATCGGCACAGGGCTGTTCATGGGGTCAGGTAAAACCATCAGTCTTGCCGGACCGTCGATCATCTTCGTGTATATGATCATCGGTTTTATGCTGTTCTTCGTGATGCGTGCAATGGGTGAATTGCTGCTCTCGAATCTCGAATACAAATCCTTTAGCGACTTCGCCTCCGACCTGCTCGGCCCGTGGGCGGGATACTTTACCGGCTGGACCTACTGGTTCTGCTGGGTAGTCACCGGCATGGCGGACGTCGTCGCCATAACGGCCTACGCACAATTCTGGTTCCCCGGCCTTTCCGACTGGGTGGCATCGCTGGCGGTGATCGTTCTGCTGCTGAGCCTTAACCTCGCCACCGTCAAAATGTTCGGTGAGATGGAGTTCTGGTTCGCGATGATCAAAATCGTCGCCATCGTTGGGCTGATTGTGGTCGGCCTGGTGATGATCCTGACGCACTTCCAGTCGCCGACCGGTGTGCAGGCATCCTTTACGCACCTGTGGAATGACGGCGGTTGGTTCCCGAAAGGGCTGAGCGGCTTCTTCGCGGGCTTCCAGATTGCGGTGTTCGCCTTCGTGGGTATTGAACTGGTGGGCACCACCGCTGCGGAAACCAAAGATCCGGAGAAATCCCTGCCACGTGCGATCAACTCGATTCCGATTCGTATCATCATGTTCTACGTCTTCGCGCTGATCGTGATTATGTCCGTGACGCCGTGGGGCTCCGTTGTCCCAACCAAGAGCCCGTTTGTTGAGCTGTTTGTTCTGGTGGGTCTGCCTGCTGCGGCCAGCCTGATTAACTTCGTGGTACTGACCTCGGCGGCTTCTTCGGCGAACAGCGGTGTGTTTTCCACCAGCCGTATGCTGTTCGGTCTGGCGCAGGAAGGCGTCGCGCCGAGTGCGTTCGCCAAGCTGTCCAAACGCGCGGTTCCGGCGAAAGGGCTGACCTTCTCCTGCATCTGCCTGCTGGGCGGTGTGGTGATGCTGTACGTCAACCCGAGCGTGATTGGCGCATTCACCATGATTACCACGGTATCCGCGATTCTGTTCATGTTTGTCTGGACGATTATTCTGTGCTCGTACCTGGTGTACCGCAAACAGCGTCCGCAGTTGCATGAAAAATCAATCTACAAAATGCCACTCGGCAAGCTGATGTGCTGGGTTTGCATGGCGTTCTTCGTGTTTGTACTGGTTCTGCTGACGCTGGAAGATGACACCCGTCAGGCGCTGATCGTGACGCCGCTGTGGTTCATCGCGCTGGGGTTAGGCTGGCTGTTTATCGGTAAGAAACGTATGGCAGGCGTGCGTTAAGTCTGTTGCCGGATGGCGCTGCGCTTATCCGGCCTACGAAGGCGACAAATGCACGAAATTCTGTTGCCGGATGGCGCTAGCGCTTATCCGGCCTACGAAGACAAAAAATGCACGAAATGTAGGCCCGGTAAGGCGAAGCCGCCACCGGGCTTTTTTTATTCCCCGGATAGGGCGCGCGGGAACAGGACGTTGTTTTCCAGACTGATGTGTTCCATCAAATCGTCGATCAATACGTTGATCCCGTTGTACATCGCTTTCCAGGTGGTGCAAGCATCCGCCGGTGGCGTGACGTTATTGGTGGTGTGTTTGATCACTTCCAGCAGCTCGCCCGCGTCGTCGTGCTCACTTTCCATGACGCTGATCGGCCCCATCGCCTGGCTACCCATGCCTTGTTTGATCATCGGGAACAGGATCTGCTCCTCTTTCATCATGTGGCTTGAAAGCTCTTGATGCAGCATGGTCAGGTATTTCGCCAGGCCGCGCGGTACGGAGGCCTTATCCGCATGTACGCGCTCGACTTTCGTCGCCTGAAGAATCAATTCCGGCAGCTGTTCACGGTGGCGATCGTGATAACGCACGATGATGTGGTCAATGATTTCTGCCAGCGCCACGCTGCGCCAGTCTTTCTCTATCGGCTGCTCGGCCAGTTGCGCCAGTTCGGCTTCAATCGCGTCAACATCCAACTCTTTACGCAGAGCCGCACGCGCCAGCGTTTGCTTCCCGCCACAGCAGTAATCCATATCGTATTTACGAAACAGCGCAGATGCGCGTGGAATGGAGAGCGCCAGCTCGCCTAAAGGTTGGTCGCGAAAGGCCATAGCAGTTACCTCATCATGAATAATATAAGATGCATTTTAAATGCATCTTTAAGGCGAAGCTATAACCCTTTAGTGGCAACGGTAAAAACGAGAGGTGCGTCACAATTATTTTGAAGTTTTAAGCTGCTGAATGGCTTTAATAAATTCCGAAAATGACACGCTTATGCCCGTCCCTACGTTAAACAACCCCGCGCGTCTGCCGATAGATACACGTCAAACACTATCCTGCATATAACTAAAGGCATCGCATGTTTAAACGTATAAAAGTCATTACCCTATTGATCTCGGTGTTGCTCGGGCTGGGCGCAGTCCAGCTGATCTCCGCCGGGGTGTTCATCAATGCTCTGAATAACGACAAAGATAACTTTACCGTCTCCCAGCTTTCCAGCCAGAACGTGGCTGAATTTACTGACGCCTGGATTAGCCTCAACCAGGCACGCGTCACGCTCAACCGTGGCATGCTCCGTTTGCAGAGCAGTGTCGCAAGCCAGATTAACGGCGGACAGCTGAACGAGTTGGTCGCCACGGCCAAAAATCTGCTGGCCGAAGCGCAAGGTCATTACGATAAATACTACGCTTTGCCGGAAACACCGGGGATGGACGAGAACCTGTCCAAAGAGCTGGAAGAACAATATCGCGTATATTCATCCACACTGACGCAAATGAACACCTTGCTGGCGCAGGGCAATCTTGAAGATATGTTCAAGCAAAATGCCGAGCAAAAGCAGACCGGGATGCAAAAAGTGTATCGCGAGTGGCGCGAGGCGCAGGCGAAACTGACCAGCAGAGGCATTCAGGACAATGAAAGCGACTACAACCGCATCCTGTGGATCCTCTCCGCCATTATGCTGGTGGTTTTGGCGGTGATTATCACCAGTTGGATTGCGATGCGCCGCGTGCTGTTGCTGCCGCTGCATGACGTGATCAGCCATATCCGCGCGATTGCGGCGGGCGACCTGACGCAGCCGATCGATGCCCAGGGCAAGAACGAAATGGCGGTTCTGGCGCGTAACGTGCAGGAGATGCAAACCGCATTGGCAAACACTGTTGGTGTGGTGCGTGAAGGGGCTGACACTATTTATACCGGCGCGGGCGAAATTTCTGCCGGCAGCAACGATCTCTCCTCCCGTACCGAGCAGCAGGCCGCATCGCTGGAAGAGACCGCCGCAAGCATGGAACAGCTGACCGCGACCGTGAAGCAAAACGCCGACAACGCCCGTCAGGCGTCCCGTCTGGCGCTGGACGCTTCGACTACCGCCAAAAAGGGCGGCAGCGTGGTGGAAGGCGTGGTACGCACAATGGATGAAATCGCCACCAGCTCCAGCAAAATTGCCCAGATAACCAATGTGATTGACGGCATTGCGTTCCAGACCAACATTCTGGCGCTGAACGCAGCGGTAGAAGCCGCGCGCGCAGGCGAGCAAGGCCGTGGCTTTGCCGTGGTGGCTGGCGAAGTTCGCACGCTGGCGCAGCGCAGCGCCCAGGCGGCGAAAGAGATCAAAGGGCTGATTGATGATTCGGGCGATCGCGTCAACGCCGGTTCAGCGCTGGTCAATCAGGCCGGGGAAACGATGGCCGAAATCGTTAACGCCGTAACGCGCGTGACCGACATCATGGGCGAAATCGCCTCGGCGTCCGATGAGCAGAGCCGCGGTATCGACCAGGTCGGCCAGGCGGTGGCGGAGATGGATCGTGTGACGCAGCAAAACGCCTCGCTGGTAGAAGAATCCGCCGCAGCGGCAGCCGCGCTGGAAGATCAGGCCGCGCGCCTGAACGAAGCGGTCGCAGTGTTTAAAATCACCCGCGGCCAGGCGGTAAAAGCGGCTCCGGTAAAAACGTACGCAGCGAAGGCTAAGCCAGCGGCGACGGTCAACGAAGCTCACTGGGAAACCTTCTGACAGACGCCGGATGGCGCTAGCGCTTATCCGGCCTACCAACACCAAATTCAACTCGTAGGCCCGGTAAGCGCAGCGCCACCGGGCTTTTTTTACATTTAGGCTACCGGAACCACCGTCGGTTTTTCCGGTTTCGCTCTGACAGCAATCACCACCCCCACCACCAGCAGCGCGATTCCACACCCTGTTAACAGCGGCGGCACGCTCTGGCGCATCAGGAAGGTATAAAGCAATCCGGCCAGAGTTTCGAAGACAATCAGTGGCCCCAGAATCACCGTTGGCAATTTTTGGCTGGCGATATTCCAGCACAGCGCTCCTACCCACGAGCACAGCACCGCAATTGCCACCATCAGGCCGACAAACACCCACGGACGTGGGCCGAACGGCAGGGCAAATTCGGGCTGTTGCAGCCCCTGCCACCAGCAGGATGCCAGGTAACCCAGCAGCGAAACCGGCAGCGTCACCAGCGCCTGCGCGGTCGCCCACATCATTGGGTGCTTATCTGGATTCTCCCGCAGCCAGCGGGCGTTACGAAGGGCATACCACGCCCAGCAGACGACGGACACCGACGCCAGCAAAATTCCCGACCCGTAGCGCCATCCGTCAAACTCGCCAACGTCCGCGTGGCGTAATTCAGCAATGTTCACCAACGCCAGGCCGATGGCGATACACACCAGGGCAGGGACCATTTTTGACCACGCCAGTTTGCCGTCGCGCTGGCTATACAGCAGGTTAGCAAATACCGGAATGACCACTGGCAGTGTCCCAATAATCATCGTCGAAACCGGCGCACCGGTGCGCTGAATGGCACTTGCCAGACACACGTAATAGATAATATTGCCCATCATGGTCAGCGCCAGTGCGGTTTTCCAGTCATGGTGAGTGAGTTGGCGAAGGCGTGCGCGGCCCAGCCACGCCAGCGGCAGGGCGATCAGCCCCAGCGCCAGATAGCGCCCCATCGACTGCAACACCGCCGGGTATTCTGGAACCATTAACGGGCCGACAAAAATCAGTCCCCACATCAAACCCGCCAGCAGGGCATACAACACGCCGATAATCATTTTGCCATCCACATCAAAGAAACCTGCGTGCAGTGTAGAAAAGCAATGGGCGGGAATATTGTATGAGGTTGCGCATTAGCGCCGGACGACCTGCTTTTGATAGCGAACGGGCGTAATGCCGTAGCGATGAGTAAAGGCGCGGGTGAGATGCGACTGATCGGTCAGGCCGGTGGCAGCGGCCACTTCGGCGGCGGGCATACCGAGGGTCAGAAAGGCTTTGGCACGCCACAGGCGGATCGCCATCAGCATCTGATGCGGCGTGACGTGAAAGTGAGCTTTAAACTGGCGCTGGAAATGGTAAGGACTGAGCGACACCACACGCGCCAGTTCGTCCAGCGTCACTGGATGCATATAGTTGTCGTGCAGATACTCGCGCACCCGCTCGAAGCGATGTGACCCTTCCTGAATCACCGGTGCATGGCGCGCCAGTGGTTGAAAAGTGTCGATCAAATCCAGCAGCAACCCCTTCTGCGCCAGCGGATCGTCCGTATGCCACAGTCCATAAATCAGCTGACAGATCTGCTGCGAGCGCAGCGGGTCGTGGCGCGTTACATCGCTAAACCACCAGTGGCGAATGCCAGTGACCTCTTCGAGCAGGTCGGGATCGAGATACACCATCCGGTAGCGCCAGCCGTCGTCGGTTGCGGCTTCGCCGGTGTGCAGCTCGTCAGGATTCATGGTGACAACAGAATGGACGGGAGCGACGTACTGGGTGCCGCGATAGCGAAAGCGCTCGGCACCGGCTTCGATTGCGCCGATCCCGAAGGCTTCGTGGGTATGTGGTTCAAAGGCGTAGCGTGAGATATGCGCGTGATACAGTTCGACGCCCGGCACTTGCGCCAGATGGCGAAAGCGCGCGCTGTCTCTCTCATCGATGAACTGTTCGGGTACGCCTTGCACGGTGAGCCTCCGGGTGGGTCATCTTTTCATTATCAGAGATGACCCACGGGGATGCCACAAAAATTAACCACCGCGTAACCGTTACAGAATGCCTTTTACGCTTTCAGCCAGCGGCGTGGTTGGGCGACCAATCAGTTTGCTTAAGGTATGGCTGTCGTCGAACAAACCGCCTTTAGAGGCGCCCGTATCGGAGTCAGCCAGCATGTCTGCCAGCCCGGCCGGTAAGCCCACGCCTTTCAGTGCGGCGGCGAAATCGGCTTCGCTCAGATTCTGGTACGTCACCGGTTTTCCGCTCTGTTTGCTCAGCTCGGCGGCCAGCTCGCTCAGCGTCCAGGCGTTGTCGCCCGCCAGTTCGTACACTTTGCCCTCGTGGCCTTCTCCGGCGACAACGATAGCCGCTGCCGCCGCGTAATCTTCGCGCGTGGCCGAGGCGATTTTGCCTTCACCCGCCGCGCCGATAAACACGCCGTGCTCAATTGCAGGTGGTGCACTGGCGAGATAGTTTTCCGTGTACCAGCCGTTACGCAGCAGGGCGTAAGGAATGCCAGAATCGGCCAGCGCTTTTTCAGTCTGAACGTGTTCAACGTGCAGGCCAAGCGGGGATTTATCCGCATGTAGCAGGCTGGTGTATGCAATGAATTTCACGCCTGCCGCTTTGGCCGCGTCAATGACGTTTTGATGTTGAGTGGCACGTTGGCCGACTTCGCTGGAGGAGATCAGCAGCAGTTTATTCACGCCGCTTAAGGCAGCGGTGAACGCCGCCCGATCGGTGTAATCGGCCTGACGCACAACAATACCTTGCTGGCTCAGGGCGTCGGCTTTCGCCGGATTGCGCACAATTGCCACGATCTGGCTGGCAGGAACGGTTTTCAGCAGATTTTCGATAACGTGTTGGCCAAGCTGGCCGGTAGCGCCGGTAATTGCGATCATCAGGGAACTCCTTCGTGTTTGTCTGGTGTTGTAAAACACTAACACCTAAGCTTACTTTTAGTAAGTACGTACAAAAAGGTAAGTATTAAATCATTCATTCCGGCTCACTTCCTGACTCAACAACCGGGCTTCTTGTGCCGAAATCGTGGCTGCCGATTTAAAAGCTATAAACACCAGCAGGGCGCAGGCGATAAACCCCCACCAGAAATGACCGTTCAACAGTAGCAGACTGGCCACAGCGACATACGACACCGCCGTCACGGCGCTGACGAGCGCGACTTTAATGGCAATTTCTTCATTACGTTTGAGGGATGTGCCGATGAGTACCGCGATTAAAATCATGCCGATCGCGGCACCGATAACCGGAAGGGCGCAAATCATGGCGGCAACCAGGAAAATTAACGTCTGGTATTTACGTAAACCGGGATGATGCGCAAAAAAATCAGTTTCAAAGACCGTTTGCGTGGAGCGGTTAAATATCCGCACCAGGCAATTTTTCCTGAAAAGCAGGTGCAGGTGCTGCCCTGTTTCCAGTTGAGACAGAACCCGTGCAGGGATCGCAATAGTGTCTTTCGTGTCACCTCGTTTCAGGACAATAGAATTCCATGAGATGTGTTCAATCTGACCTGCCAGTAGTTTCTTTTCCATTTGTCATCATCGTTGAGTGACTGGATAACAGAGGCGCATCTTAGACTACGCGGAGTTAAGTAGTGTAAAGTTGGCTGCTAACTCAATAAGGTATTGTACAGATTGTTAAAGTGCAGATTATTGGACGAGGATTTTTCTGCTGCTTGTCTCTCGACGTTTCTTTACAGCACGCCGAGATTTTTGCCGCTAAGATAACCTCCTGAACTTTATCGAGGCGTTTATGATCCCCCGTCAGCGGAAAGCTTTTCTTCTTGTCGCTCTGGCATGTCTGGTAGTGCTTGTTTGCACCACGCAGCGCATGGCGGGGCTGCACGCGCTGCTGATGAACGTCTCGCCTGTTGCTCAGCAAACGGTACAGCAAAGCGGTGAAGCCGACGCTCCGGTCACACCCTGCGAGCTGAGCGCCAAATCACTGCTGGCGACACCGCCGATCATGTTTGAAGGCGCGCTATTTGCCATCACGCTGATACTGGCTGTGCTGGCCGTTGTGCCGCCTCGTCCGGTGCGCCGTTGGCCGCCTCGCGTTATCTCTCCGCCCCGATTGCGGGTGCATCTGCGACTCTGCGTCTTCCGTGAATGATTGATTGCCTGGGAATCTAGGTTAATCAATTATTTATGGAGAAAATAAATGCATGCATTTTTAAGGCAGCTTGTGCTCTGCCTGTTTTGGCTATGGCTGCCCGTCAGTCAGGCCGCCGACAGCGGCTGGCTCCGCGCCGCCGATAACAATCACGCCAGCGTTCGCCTGCGGGCAGACGCTCAGGAAAAGGGTGATACGCGCCTGCTGCTGGACGTTACGCTGGAGAAAGGCTGGAAAACCTACTGGCGATCGCCGGGAGAAGGCGGTATTGCGCCCGCCATCAAATGGCAAACCCCGCTGGAGATGGACTGGCGCTGGCCGGTGCCGCAGCGTTTCGAAGTAGCAGGCATCACCACGCAGGGTTATGACGGCAAGGTGTCGTTCCCGATAACCCTACGCGGCCAGTTGCCGGGTAAACTGGCGGGGGTGCTGACGCTCTCCACCTGCAGCAACGTCTGCATCCTGACGGACTATCCCTTTGCGCTGGATCTCAGTGCGCCCGCCGATCCGCAGTTCAACTACGACTTCAGCCGCGCGCTGGGCACACTGCCGCTTTCTGAAGGGCTGACTTCCCAGATCACAGCCGGTTTCGGCGCAGAAAAGCTAACTGTCACCGCCACCCGCGAGGCGGGCTGGCAAAACCCCGAGCTGTTTATCGACACTTTGGCAGACACAGATTTTGGCAAACCGGTTTACCAGGTTGACGGCCAAACCCTGACCGCCAGCGTGCCTGTCAGCGACGGCTGGGGAGAAGCGGCTCCGGATCTGCGGGGCAAAACCCTGTCGCTGGTGCTGGCAGATAAGGGGCAGGCGCAGGAAAGCCGGGTGATAGTGGGGGAAACTCAATCCAGCGACGCGCCGCTCTCGCTTGGCTGGATCATACTGATGGCACTGGTCGGAGGGCTGATCCTCAACGTCATGCCGTGCGTGCTCCCGGTGCTGGCGATGAAACTGGGCAGCATCGTACAGACCTCTTCGGTCAACCGCCGTAGCGTTCGCCAGCAATTTATGGCCTCGGCCGCCGGGATCGTAACCTCCTTCCTCGCCCTGGCCCTGATGATGACCGTACTGCGCCTCGGCAATCAGGCACTCGGCTGGGGCATTCAGTTCCAGAACCCGTGGTTTATCGCCGCGATGGCGCTGGTGATGGTGATATTCAGCGCCAGTCTGCTGGGTCTGTTTGAAATCCGGCTCTCCTCGGGGCTGTCGACGTTTCTCGCCACGCGGGGTGGCAATGGACTGCTCGGGCATTTTTGTCAGGGCGCTTTTGCAACGCTGCTGGCGACACCCTGTACCGCGCCGTTTCTTGGCACGGCGGTTTCTGTCGCACTGGTCGCGCCCTTGCCGCTGCTGTGGGGGATCTTCCTGGTGATGGGGGTTGGCATGAGTTTGCCGTGGCTGTTGATCGCCGCCTGGCCGGGACTGGCATTGCACATGCCGCGTCCAGGGCGCTGGATGAACGTAGTGCGGGTGATTCTGGGGCTGATGATGCTCGCTTCGGCGCTGTGGCTGAGTAGCCTGCTCGCGGTGCATATCGGGCCAATCCCAACGCTGACGTTGACCGCGTTCATCATCATTGGGCTATTGCTTGCGACGTTATGGCGCTGGGGCTGGCGGACAGCTTTATCCTGGGCAGTGGCTGCGACAGTGGCGCTTGCCATTCTCTTTTCGCTCTTACGTCCCGGCAGCGCTGCGCTGGTGGAAGATCGCGTTGCCTGGCAACCGCTCAGCGAAGAGGCCATCACCGCTGCCCTTGCTGAGAATAAGCGGGTATTTGTGGATGTCACCGCCGACTGGTGCGTGACCTGTAAAGCGAACAAATACAACGTGCTGCTCCGCGATGAGGTGCAAGACGCCCTGAGTGCGCCGGACGTGGTAGCACTGCGCGGCGACTGGAGCCGTCCGTCCACGACGATTAGCCAGTTCCTCCACGCTCGCCAGAGCGCCGCCGTCCCCTTCAATCAAATTTATGGCCCAGGGCTTGAGCAAGGCCGCGTATTGCCGCCGTTGCTGGAAAGAGACTCTCTCCTTCAGACCCTGACCGACGCCAAAGGAAAATAACGATGCGTATTATGACTTTCATTATGCTGATGTGCTTTTCAGCCATGAGCTTCGCCGCTGAACCCGATCTGGAAAATTTACTGTGGAACGATCCAAATACCCCGGCGATGGGGGCAGAAAAACCGCGCCTGACGCTGGTGTCATTTACTGATTACAACTGCCCGTACTGCAAACAATTCGACCCGGAGCTGGAAAAAATCGTGCAAAAGTATCCGGACGTCAAACTGGTGGTGAAACTCCTGCCGTTTCGCAGTGAAAGCTCTGCCCATTCAGCGCGTATCGCGATGACCGCGTGGCGACAGCAGCCTCAGCAGTTCTGGGATTTGCACCATCGGCTGATGTCGAAGAAGGGCTATCATGACGATGCCTCTATCCTGGCCGCGCAGCAGAAAACGGGTACTGCGGCCATCAAAGCGGACGAGAAAAGCGGCGAAACGCTGCAGATGAATTTGATTCTCTCGCAGGTGTTGGGTGTGCAAGGTACTCCGGCGACGCTTGTTGGCAAAACAATGGTGGCGGGCGCCATTCCTTACGACGAACTGGAGGCGCTGGTAAAGCAAGAGCTGGCGAATCCTGATGCGCAGTAAATACATGCGCTGGCTGCGCGAAGGTATCGTCTGGCTGCTGATTGCGACAGCCACTGTGCTGGTTGTGGATCAGTTTCGCAAACCGGCGCTCCCGGCGACATTTATCAGCACGCCGTTGCAGACGCTGGACGGCGAATCGGTTGATCTGGCGCAGAAGAGCCACGAACGACCGCTGCTGGTTTACGTCTGGGCAACCTGGTGCGGCGTGTGCCGGTACACCACTCCCTCGGTGGCAGAAATGGCGGAGGAGGGGAAAAACGTCATCACCGTTGCGCTGCGATCCGGCGAAGACCCTGCTCTAAGTCAGTGGCTGGCGAAAAAAGGTTATGCGATGCCGACGGTCAATGATCCTCAGGGCCTGCTCGCGAGGAGCTGGCAAGTGCAGGTCACGCCGACGGTAATGATTGTGTCGCAGGGAGAAGTGAAATCCATCACCACGGGTTACACCAGCGGCTGGGGCATGAAGCTGCGGCTCTGGTGGGCGGGGGTGTGATGTGGCACACTGGAGCTAACTTTTAGTAAGTACCGTCAGAAAGGTGAGTATGAAAACGTCAATTCCGACGCTCAGTGAGCAAATGCGCGACGGCAATCTGTTTGCCGAACAGTGTCCGTCCAGAGACGTGCTCAAGCACGTGACCAGCCGCTGGGGCGTGCTGATTCTGGTGGCGCTGCGTCAGGGGACACATCGTTTTAGCGACCTGCGCCGCAAAATGGGGGGCGTCAGCGAGAAAATGCTGGCTCAGTCGTTGCAGGCGCTGGAGCAGGACGGCTTTGTCGATCGCGTTTCATATCCGGTGGTACCACCGCACGTGGAGTACAGCTTAACGCCGCTGGGCGTTCAGGTGAGCGAGAAGGTGGCCGATCTGGCGGACTGGATTGAGGTGAATACGCCGCAGGTGTTGGCCCATCGGGACGACCGTGCGGCGTGATGATTTGCCGGGTGGCGCTGACGCTTACCCGGCCTACAAACGCGTGGGCCGGGTAAACAACGCTACTTACTCAAATCCACCTGATAAATCGCGAACCCAATGTCATCACTTCCGACGTTTTTCATCGGATACTGCGCTTTGTCTTTGATAAACGCCGCCGCTTTTGCAGACGGTGACGTTTCAAAGCGAATATCCAGTTTGGTGTCGCTCTGAATTGGGGCCAGACGCCAGTTATTGTCTGCCGCCGGATGCACTGCTCCAGCCTTTTTAGACTGCTCACCAATCCACGCCGCCAGCACCGAGCGGTTCTCGTCCGGTGATGCAAACGCGATATGGCTATCGCCAGTTCCGGCAAATTTACCGCCGTAGGCGCGATAGTTATTGGTTGCCACCAGGAACACCGCGTTCGGATCGATCGGCTTACCGTTAAACGTCAGGTTTTTAATGCGTTCAGCCTGCGGATTTACCGTCTGGCATTCGCCGTCATATTTCGCGGGCTGCGACACATCAATTTGATAATCCACGCCGTCGATCACGTCGAAGTTATAGGTGCGGAAACCGTCCCAGTTAATCAGCGACTGCGGTTTACTGCTGTGAACGTCGATTTGGTTAAACTGACCGGCAGAACACTCCAGCCACTCTTTCACCTCTTTGCCCGTCGCTTTCACCACCACCAGCGTGTTCGGGTAGAGATAAAGATCCGCCGCGTTGCGGAAGGTGAGCTGGCCTTTTTCCACTTCGACATAGCTTGCCGGGTCGTTCTTGCGTCCACCCACTTTGAACGGGGCCGCAGCAGACAGGACCGGCAGTTTTGCGAGGTCTGGATCGCCCTGAATAAAGCGCTCGACGTAGGCTTTCTGCGCCATGTTGACGATCTGCACCGTCGGATCGTCCTGCACCAACGCCAGGAAGCTGTACATATTGTCGGAGGATTTCCCGACCGGCTTGCTGACAAATTCGCGGGTCGCGTCGTGATCGTGTTTCAGTACGTTCAGAATGTTTTTATCTTCTGCTGCCAGCGATTTTTTGGCTGCCGCGTCGTAAATCGGACGCGCTTCGGCTTTCGACTGCGTGACCTGCCATTTCCCGCCGTCGTTGTTCAGCACCAAATCCACCACGCCCAGATGATCGCCCCACATGCCCGGCATCACCGACGGTACGCCGTTAAGCGTGCCTTTCTCGATATCCGCGCCCTTGATGCTGGCGAAATCTTTGCCTGGGAACACCGCGTGCGCGTGGCCAAACAGAATGGCGTCGACGCCCGGCACTTCACTGAGATAGTAAACGGAGTTCTCGGCCATCGCCTGATACGGATCGGCAGACAGACCGGAGTGTGCGACCACCACCACCAGATCGGCGCCTTTCTCACGCATTTCCGGCACGTATTTGCGCGCCGTTTCGGTGATGTCATTGACGGTCACTTTGCCGGAGAGATTCGCTTTGTCCCAGGTCATGATCTGCGGCGGCACAAAACCGATATAGCCGATTTTAAGCGTCTGCTTTTTACCGTCCTTATCGACCACCTCAGTCTCTTTAATCAGATATGGCGTAAACAGCGGCTTTTGCGTCTTAACGTCGATGATATTGGCGTTAACGTACGGGAATTTTGCCCCGGAAAGGGCCATGTGGAGATAATCCAGGCCGTAGTTAAATTCATGATTTCCAAGGTTGCCGACGGCGTAATCCAGGGTATTCAACGCCTTGTAGACCGGGTGGATATCACCCTTTTTCAGCCCTTTCGCCGCCATGTAGTCGCCGAGCGGACTACCCTGAATTAAGTCGCCGTTATCGACCAGCACGCTATTTTTCACTTCGCCACGCGCGGCATTAATCAAACTGGCGGTGCGCACCAGCCCGAATTTTTCGGTTGGGGTATCTTTGTAGTAATCGAAATCCATCATATTGCTGTGCAGGTCAGTCGTTTCCAGAATACGGAGATCGACCGTTGCTGCCTGAACGCTCGCGGCAATCAGCGTCGCCAGAAGCGTTGCGCTAAACTTAATCATCAGAGGAGTCCTTTTTACGATCCAAGCCACAAAAGAATATGTATGTATATTTTGTTGCTTACAGAAGTGTGAATCCTGCCAGAAAAAAGTGTCGTGAAACCAGAATTGCCTCACAGATAGCGGAATTGTTTACAATACGATATAACTAAAACAAATACTTATGCCCACTGCGTTAACAAAGAGGTGGAGAATGTTAGATAAAATTTGTCAGCTCGCACGGGATGCGGGTGATGCCATTATGCAGGTGTACGATGGCGCGAAGCCGATGGATGTTGTCAGTAAAGCTGACGACTCCCCGGTAACCGCGGCCGATCTCGCGGCCCACGAGGTGATCCTCAAAGGGTTGCAGGCCCTGACGCCGGAGATTCCGGTGCTGTCTGAAGAGGACCCGCAGAGCTGGGATGTGCGCCAACACTGGCAGCGCTACTGGCTGGTAGATCCGCTGGACGGCACCAAAGAGTTCATCAAGCGTAACGGTGAGTTCACCGTCAATATCGCGCTGATTGAGAAAGGCAAAGCAGTGCTGGGCGTGGTCTATGCCCCGGTGCTGAAAGTGATGTACAGCGCGGCGGAAGGCAAAGCCTGGAAAGAAGAGTGCGGGACGCGGAAGCAAATTCTGGTGCGCGACGCGCGGCCACCGCTGGTGGTGATCAGCCGCTCGCACAGTGACGCCGAATTGCAGGAATATCTGCAACAGCTGGGTGAACACCAGACGACGTCGATTGGATCGTCGTTGAAATTCTGTCTGGTGGCAGAAGGACAGGCGCAGCTGTATCCGCGCTTTGGGCCGACCAACGTCTGGGATACGGCGGCAGGCCATGCGGTGGCATCAGCGGCGGGCGCACACGTTCACGACTGGCAGGGTAAGCCGCTGGACTATACCCCGCGTGAGTCGTTCTTAAATCCGGGCTTTCGGGTCTCGATTTACTGACCGAGTAATTTATGCAGCAGGGCGACCACCTGCTGCACCTCTTCCTGCGTCAATGCACCGTCTTTCGCCCATTGCACGCGGCCCTCTTTATCCAGCACCACAATCGCGGAACTCTCCTCTTCCAGCCCCCAGGCTTTGCGCGTCACGCCGTCGCTATCGACAATAAACTGCGACCACGGATAGAGTTTTTTGTTGCTCTCAAGGCTTGAGCGCACAAACATGCCGGAGCCTGGAATCGCATCGTCGGTGTTCACAATGGTGGTGGTCTGGTAGCGGTCATGAGGGAATTTTGCGGACTTGATCGCTTCAACCAACGTGGCATTTTTCTCTTTTGCCGAGGTACGACCAGCAATATGTTGCACCACTCGCACTTTGCCCGCGAGCTGCGCGCTATTCCAGGGTTTATAGCTAAACTTATCATTGTCGAGAATCAATTCTCCCCGATCGGCAATACCGATCGGTGGCACACGCTGTCCATTTTCAATGTTATGTGCGCTGGCCATCATCGGCAGTAACAGGCAGGCTACGGCCAGGATGTTACGAAGGGTCATGGTGTTTCCTTATCATTATCGTTGCAGGTGATCCGACCACTTGGTCTTACGGTTTAAGCATAAGTGCGATCGTCAGGCTTTTCCCGCAATCCGAATGCCAGTTTGCGGGCGAACGCACATATCCGTAAAAAAACGAAGGCTTATACTGTTTTCAGAAACGCTATGCAAAGAATGTTCTGAATAATTGTAATCAAACGGTAAATAAACTTATGCATACTGGGTATCAACGTTTTTCTGGTCTATAGTCATTGAGCAATAAATTTGCGCTCAGGACAGTCGGCCCGATTGTGGCGCCGCAAGAGCGTATGATTCGCAGGAGATACAAGAATGAAAATTTTCCAACGCTACAACCCGCTTCAGGTGGCGAAGTACGTGAAGATCCTGTTCCGAGGACGGTTGTACATCAAGGACGTTGGCGCTTTCGAATTTGATAAGGGCAAAATTCTTATCCCGAAAGTAAAGGACAAACAGCACTATTCTGTGATGTCCGAAGTCAACCGACAGGTTATGCGTCTGCAAACTGAGATGGCTTAACTGCGTGCTATGCAGTAATTAAAGCAGTATAAAAAAACGGCTCCCAAGGGAGCCGTTGATGTTTGTGCAGCGCTTACGCTGACACTTTTTCTTCCGCGTCTGGCAGTTTTGGCACCAGCACTGTCGGTTTGTTATCAATGCGTGTCACCAGCAGCTGGTCGATGCGGTAGTTATCGATATCTACGACTTCAAACTTGTAGCCGGAGAACTTCACCGAGTCGGTCCGTTTCGGGATTTTACGCAGCATAAACATCATGAAGCCGCCAATGGTCTCGTAGTTGCCTGACTGCGGGAATTCATCGATATCCAGCACGCGCATCACGTCTTCAATCGGCGTGCCGCCGTCCACCAGCCATGAGTTCTCATCGCGCGCCACAATCTGCTCTTCCAGACCCTGACCGACCAGATCGCCCATCAGGGTGGTCATCACGTCGTTCAGTGTGATGATGCCTACCACCAGCGCGTATTCATTCATGATCACCGCGAAGTCTTCACCGGCGGTTTTGAAACTTTCCAGCGCTTCAGAGAGCGTTAGGGTGTCCGGCACAATCAGCGTATTGCGGATCTGCACGCCGCTATTCAGCGCCAGGCTTTGGTTTGCCAGCACGCGGTTCAGCAGGTCTTTAGAATCGACGTAACCGATGATGTGGTCGATATCTTCGTTACACACCAGGAACTTGGAGTGCGGATGCTCGGCCACTTTGTTTTTCAGACTCTGCTCGTCTTCGTGCAGGTCGAACCAAATCACGTTTTCACGTCCGGTCATGGAGGACGGCACGGTACGGGATTCGAGTTCAAACACGTTCTCGATCAGTTCATGTTCCTGCTTACGCAGCACACCCGCCAGAGCACCGGCCTCAAACACGGCGTAAATATCATCGGAAGTGATGTCGTCTTTACGCACCATCGGCAGTTTGAACAGACGGAAAATGGTATTCGCCAGGCCGTTAAAGAACCAGACCAGCGGGCGGAACACGTACAGACAGAAGCGCATCGGGTTGATGATGCGCAAAGCCACAGCTTCTGGCGCAATCATACCGATGCGTTTCGGGGTTAAATCTGCGAACAGAATGAATAGACCCGTGACCAGCGAGAAGGAGAGAATAAAGCTCAGCTGCTCGGACAGTTCAGGCGCGAAGTACTTTGAAAACAGGCTGTAAAAGGCCGGAGAAAAGGCCGCGTCGCCCACGATACCGCCGAGAATGGCGACCGCGTTAAGACCGATTTGCACCACGGTAAAGAACATACCGGGATTTTCCTGCATTTTCAGGATGCGTTGGGCGTTGAGGTTGCCATCGTCGGCAAGCAGTTTAAGTTTGATCTTGCGGGAGGCGGCCAGCGAAATCTCTGATATCGAGAAAAATGCACTGACAGCAATAAGGCAAAGTATTACTAAAATACTGTTTAACATAGTTTATCCGGCCTAACGCCAGATCCTCGGAAGGGAGTTGATTTCATTCGTGTGAAGACACATTGAACATCGGCTCGTAGCGTTGAGCCGATTATTTCAGCGGGTAGTATAGCGTAAACGAGTGTAAATCCGCCAGAGGTCACATTTTTACTAAAAAAAGGGCGGGCAGAGGCGCGCCACGCGGCTCGCGTGGCGCGGGAGAGATAATCAGGCCAGCTGTGGCGGCAGGCAAACGCCGATTCCGCCGATACCGCAATAGCCGTACGGGTTTTTGTGCAGATACTGCTGGTGGTCGTCTTCCGCATAGTAGAACGGTGTCGCGGTGGCGATTTCGGTGGTGACCTGGCGTGTATCGCCCGCGGCCTGCATCGCCTCCTGGAAGCGGGTCAGGCTGGCGCGCGCGGCGGCGTCCTGCTCTGGCGTCAGCGGATAAATGGCGGAACGATACTGAGTTCCGTGATCGTTACCCTGCTGCATGCCCTGGGCCGGGTCGTGGTTTTCCCAGAAAACCTGCAATAATTGTTCGTAGCTGATGACCGCCGGATCGTAGACGACGCGCACGGCTTCCGCATGACCAGTGTCACCCGAGCACACTTCGCGATAGGTTGGGTTAGGCGTGTAACCGCCGGTATAACCCGCAGCCGTGCTGTAGACGCCCGGTAATTGCCAGAAGAGGCGTTCGACGCCCCAGAAGCATCCCATCGCGAACAGGGCGATCTCCATCCCGTCCGGGACATTGGTCATCGAATGATCGTTAACGGCGTGTAAAGTGGCGACCGGCATTGGCGTATTACGTCCCGGCAGTGCATCTGCTTGAGAAACAAGATGCTTTTTGTCGAATAAACTCACGGTTGGGCCTCCGGGGCAGCGATGTTTCAGTTAAGGTTGTCATGGAGCGTTTAATTGAACACAATAAATACGCTGAATGAGTCTAGATTTAAACATAAGAAATATTAGGCCTGTCGGCCATTTTTCAACCCAGTGAATGGGTTTTGGGCTTTTATGCCGTGAAACGCCGCGGAGCGGCACTTCAATTGCTTCCAGGGGTGGAAACAAGGATATTCAGGAGAGAACGTGCCAAAGATCCGCCAGTTATGTTTGGTCAGTTTATTGCTGACAAGCGGAGTCGCCAGCGCGGCGAATGTCCGTTTGCAGGTTGAGGGGTTATCCGGGACGCTGGAAAAAAACGTGCGTGCACAGCTTTCAACGATTGAGAGTGATGAAGTGACGCCGGACCGGCGCTTTCGCGCACGCGTGGATGATGCGATCCGCGAAGGGCTGAAAGCGCTCGGTTATTACGAACCTACCATTGATTTCGATTTACGTCCGCCTCCGGCCAAAGGTCGTCAGGTGCTGATTGCTCGTGTATCCAAGGGCGAGCCAGTGCTGATCGGCGGCACCAACGTGGTGCTGCGCGGCGGTGCGCGTACTGACCGCGATTATCTGGATCTGCTGGGCACGCGCCCAAAGGTCGGCACTGTGCTGAATCACGGTGACTACGACCACTTCAAAAAAGAGCTCACCAGCGTTGCGCTGCGTAAGGGCTATTTCGACAGCCAGTTCAACAAAAGCCAGCTCGGGATTGCCCTCGACCGCCGTCAGGCGTTCTGGGATATCGATTACGACAGCGGCGAGCGCTATCGTTTTGGTGATGTCACCTTCGAAGGCTCGCAAATCCGCGACGAGTATCTGCAAAACCTGATCCCCTTCAAAGAGGGCGACTATTACCAGTCAAAAGATCTGGCCGAGTTGAACCGTCGTCTGTCGGCAACCGGCTGGTTTAACTCCGTCGTCGTGGCACCCGAATTCGACAAGGCGCGCAAAACCAAAGTCTTACCGCTGCACGGCGTCGTTTCGCCGCGCACCGAAAACACCATCGAAACCGGTGTGGGTTACTCAACGGACGTCGGTCCGCGCGTGAAAGCAACGTGGAAAAAGCCGTGGATGAACTCCTACGGCCACAGTCTCACCACCAGCGCCAGTATCTCCGCGCCGGAACAGCAGCTCGATTTCAGCTACAAAATGCCGTTGCTGAAGAACCCGCTGGAGCAGTATTACCTGGTGCAGGGCGGCTTTAAGCGCACCGACTTGAACGATACGGAATCCGACTCCACCACGCTTGCCCTGTCGCGCTTCTGGGACCTTTCCAGCGGCTGGCAGCGGGCGATTAATCTGCGCTGGAGCCTCGACCACTTTACCCAGGCTAACGTTACCAACACCACCATGCTGCTCTATCCGGGCGTGATGATCAGCCGCACCCGCTCGCGCGGCGGCCTGATGCCAACCTGGGGCGATTCCCAGCGCTATTCCATTGATTACTCCAACACCGCCTGGGGCTCGGACGTCGATTTCTCGGTCGTTCAAGCGCAAAACGTCTGGATCCGTACCCTTTACGACAAACACCGCTTCGTGACGCGCGGCAACCTTGGCTGGATTGAAACCGGCGACTTTGAACGCGTGCCGCCGGACCTGCGTTTCTTCGCGGGCGGCGATCGCAGTATTCGCGGCTATAAGTACAAATCGATCTCCCCGAAAAATGACAAAGGCCAGCTGATGGGGGCCTCTAAACTGGCGACCGGATCGCTGGAGTACCAGTACAACGTCAGCGGAAAATGGTGGGGCGCGGTGTTCGTGGACGGCGGCGAAGCGGTGAGTGATATCCGCAAAAGTGATTTCAAAACTGGCGCAGGCGTCGGCGTGCGCTGGCAGTCACCGGTCGGGCCGATCAAGCTCGACTTCGCCGTTCCTGTAGGCGACAAAGACGAACACGGTTTACAGTTTTACATCGGTCTGGGGCCTGAATTATGAGTTTATGGAAGAAGATAAGCCTCGGCGTGTTGATTTTTATCGTGCTGCTGCTCGGCACGGTGGCGTTCCTGGTGGGGACCACCACAGGTCTGCATCTGCTGTTTAACGCGGCGAACCGCTGGGTGCCAGGGCTTGAGATCGGCCAGGTGACGGGCGGCTGGCGCGATTTGCGCCTCAAGAATATCCGCTATCAACAGCCTGGCGTGGCGGTGAACGCGGGCGAGTTCCACCTGGCGGTGAAGCTCGGCTGCCTGCGCGACAGTAGCCTGTGCGTCAACGATCTGTCGTTAACCGACGTGAACGTGGCGATTGATTCGAAGAAAATGCCGAAATCTGCGCCGGTGGAGGAAGAGGAGAGCGGTCCGCTCAATCTCTCTACGCCTTATCCGATCGCGCTGTATCGCGTGGCGCTCAACAACGTCAATATCAAAATCGACGACACCACCGTTTCGGTGATGGATTTCACCTCTGGCCTGCGCTGGCAGGAGAAAAACCTGACCCTGACGCCAACTTCCCTGCAGGGGCTGCTGATTGCCCTGCCGAAAGTCGCCAAAGTGGCGCAGGAAGAGATCGTCGAACCGAAAATTCAGAACCCACAGCCGGAAGAAAAACCGCTCGGCGAGACGCTGAAAGACTTGTTCTCGAAGCCGGTGCTGCCGGAGATGACCGACGTTCATCTGCCGCTTAACCTCAACATCGAAGAGTTCAAAGGCGAACAGCTGCGCCTGACGGGCGACACAGATTTGACCGTGTTCAACATGCTGCTGAAAGTGAGCAGTATCGACGGCACCATGAAGCTCGACGCGCTGGATATTGATACCAACCAGGGGAGCGTTAACGCGACCGGGCAGGCGCTGCTGCGCGATAACTGGCCGGTGGATATTACCCTCAACAGCGCCCTCAACATCGACCCGCTGAAAGGCGAGAAAGTGAAGGTCAAAGTGGGCGGCGCGCTGCGCGAGCAACTGGAGTTCGGCGTCAATCTCTCCGGCCCGGTGGATATGGTGCTGCGCGGGCAGACAAAGTTAGCGGAAGCGGGTTTACCGCTGAATCTGGAGCTAGTGAGCGAACAGCTTTACTGGCCGTTTACCGGCGAAAAACAGTTCCAGGCCGATAAGCTGAAGCTCAAGCTGAGCGGCAAAATGACCGATTACACCCTGTCGTTCCGCACCTCGGTGAAGGGCGAAGGGTTGCCGCCTGCGGATATTACCCTCGATGCGAAGGGTAACGAGCAGCAGATTAACCTCGATAAACTCACCGTGGCGGCGCTGGAAGGTAAAACTGAACTGACCGCGCTGCTCGACTGGCAGAAAGCGATCAGCTGGCGCGGCGAGCTGAACCTGAAAGGGATCAACACGGCGAAAGAGGTGCCTGACTGGCCGTCGAAGCTCGACGGAACCATCAAAACGCGCGGCAGTCTGTACGGCGAAAGCTGGCAGATGGAGGTGCCGGAGATCAAACTCACCGGCAACGTGAAGCAGAACAAAGTCAATGTCGAAGGCTCCCTGCGCGGGAACAGTTATTTACAGTGGATCATCCCGCATCTGCACGTGGCCCTGGGGCGCAACACGGCGGATATCAAAGGTGAGCTGGGGGTGAAGGATCTCAATCTGGATGCCACCATCGACGCGCCGAATCTCGACAACGCCCTGCCGGGTCTTGGCGGAACGGCGAAAGGCTTAGTGAAAGTGCGCGGAACCGTTGACGCACCGCAGTTGCTGGCGGATATCACCGCCAACAATCTGCGCTGGCAGGAGCTGTCCGTCGCACGCGTACTGGTGAAAGGTGACGTCAAATCCACCGACCAAATCGCGGGCAACCTGAATCTGCGCGTTGAGCGTATTTCCCAGCCGGACGTGAATATCAGCCTGGTGACGCTGGACGCAAAAGGCAGCGAGAAGCAGCACGACCTCCAGCTGCGCGTGCAGGGCGAGCCGGTTTCTGGTCAGCTGCATCTGACGGGCAGTTTCGACCGCAAGGAGGAGCGCTGGAAAGGGGTTCTGGATAATACCCGCTTCACCACGCCGGTGGGGCCGCTTACGCTCTCCCGTTCCATCGCGCTGGATTACCGCAACGCCGAGCAGAAAATCAGCATCGGGCCACACTGCTGGACCAATCCGAACGCCGAATTATGCGTGCCGCAGACTATTGATGCGGGCGCGGAAGGGCGCGCGGTGGTGAATCTCAATCGCTTCGATCTGGCGATGCTGAAACCGTTTATGCCGGAGACCACCGAAGCCAGTGGCGTCTTCAGCGGTAAAGCCGATGTATCGTGGGACACCACCAAAGAAGGGCTTCCGCAGGGCAACGTCACGCTCTCCGGACGTAACGTAAAAGTGACCCAGACGGTGAACGACGCGCCGCTGCCGGTAGCGTTCGAGACCCTGAATCTGACGGCGGATCTGCATAACAACCGGGCAGAGCTAGGCTGGCTGATTCGTCTGGCCAACAACGGTCAGTTCGACGGCCAGGTGCAGGTTACCGATCCGCAAGGGCGACGTAATCTGGGCGGCAACGTCAATATCCGCAATATGAACCTGGCGATGGTCAACCCAATCTTCTCGCGCGGCGAAAAGGCAGCCGGGATGCTCAGCGCTAATCTGCGTCTGGGTGGCAATGCCCAAAGCCCGCAGCTGTTTGGTCAGATGCAGCTCAACGGCGTGGATATCGACGGCAACTTTATGCCGTTTGATATGCAGCCGAGCCAGATTTCTATGAACTTCAACGGCATGAGTTCGACGCTCGCGGGCGTGGTGCGTACCCAGCAGGGGCAGATCAACCTGAGCGGCGACGCAGACTGGAGTCAGATTGATAACTGGCGCGCGCGCGTGGCGGCGAAAGGTAGCCGGGTGCGCATCACCGTGCCGCCGATGGTGCGCCTCGACGTTTCCCCGGATGTGGTCTTCGAAGCGACACCAAGCCTGTTTACCCTCGATGGCCGCGTCGATGTGCCGTGGGCGCGCATCGTGGTTCATGACGTGCCGGAAAGCGCCGTTGGTGTCTCCAGCGATGAGGTGATGCTTAATAATGATCTGAAGCCGGTCGAGACTAAAAGCGCTGGGATTCCGATTAACAGTAATCTGACTATTCACGTCGGCAACAACGTGCGGCTTGACGCGTTTGGTCTGAAAGCGCGACTGACCGGCGACCTGAAAGTGGCGCAGGACAGCCAAGGCCTTGGCCTGAACGGACAGATCAATATTCCGGAAGGGCGCTTCCACGCTTACGGGCAGGATCTGATTGTGCGTAAAGGCGAGTTGCTGTTCTCCGGCCCGCCGGATCAGCCGCTGTTGAATATCGAAGCGATTCGTAACCCTGAATCGACTGAAAACGACGTGATTGCCGGGGTACGCGTCACCGGAACAGCCGACGAGCCGAAAGCGGAAATCTTCTCCGATCCGGCGATGTCGCAGCAGGAAGCGCTTTCTTATCTGCTGCGCGGGCAGGGTCTGGACAGCCAGCAGAGCGATAGTGCGGCGATGACGTCAATGTTAGTTGGCCTGGGGGTTGCACAAAGTGGGCAGGTTGTGGGTAAAATCGGCGAGACGTTTGGCGTAAGCAATCTGGCGCTGGACACCCAGGGAGTCGGTGACTCTTCGCAAGTGGTGGTCAGCGGCTATGTACTGCCAGGTCTACAGGTGAAATACGGCGTGGGGATCTTTGACTCACTGGCAACTCTCACGTTACGCTATCGGCTGATGCCTAAGCTATATCTGGAAGCGGTGTCTGGCGTAGACCAGGCGCTCGATCTGCTCTATCAGTTTGAGTTTTAGCAATGCGAATATTTGTATACGGCAGTTTACGAACCAGGCAGGGC
This sequence comes from Lelliottia jeotgali, assembly GCA_002271215.1. NCBI lineage: Bacteria > Pseudomonadati > Pseudomonadota > Gammaproteobacteria > Enterobacterales > Enterobacteriaceae > Lelliottia > Lelliottia jeotgali. The sequence continues at coordinate 482,733 of CP018628.1, forward strand.
AACAGTCACTGGATGACCAATGCCCAGTTACTGGGAAATTACAATATCGAGAACTACCAGTTGTACAGTCTGGGCCACTATCCAGGCGCGGTTCCGGGGAACGGAACGGTACAGGGTGAAGTTTATCGTATTGATAACGCGACGCTTGCCGAACTTGATGCCTTGCGCACCAGGGGCGGGGAATATGCACGCCAGTTGATCCAGACCCCGTATGGCAGTGCATGGATGTACGTGTACCAGCGTCCGGTCGATGGATTGAAACTGATTGAAAGCGGTAACTGGTTAGACAGAGACCAGTACTGATATGAACAACGCCACCTTCGGGTGGCGTTGTTTTTTGCGAGATGCTACGCATTCTGTTCTGCAATTTTCCAGCACATCACTTTTTTCTCCGATGCTTTTTCCGAAACGAATAATTGCCCCATTTTTTTGCTGGCACTCACACATGTGCAGGCGTAAAACAGTTCTCGCATCTTCATGAGTTATACTTTGTATAACCTTGGAGGTAATGATGCGTATAACTATTAAAAAGTGGGGAAACAGTGCAGGTATGGTTATTCCAGGCACAGTAATGAAAGAGCTCGGTTTACAACCGGGTCAGAGTATGGAAGCTCAGGTAATGAATAATCAGTTAGTGCTAACGCCAGTAGCTAAGCGTTACACGCTAGAAGAACTGCTGGCGCAGTGCGATACGACAGCTCCAGAAATAAGTGGACAGGAACTCTGGGGGGCGTCCGGCCCTGTGGGGGATGAAATATGGTAAAGCGCCCGATTTTTGAGCGCGGGGATATTGTGCTCGTCGGGCTTGATCCCATAAGAGGTCATGAGCAGCAAGGGGAGAGTCGGCCTGCACTTGTCCTATCAGTCGGTGATTTTAATCAGTTAGGAATGACGTTAATTGCCCCTGTCACTCAAGGTGGCAACTTCGCTCGTTATGCGGGTTTCAGCGTGCCGCTGAGCTGTGAAGAAGGTGACATTCAGGGCGTGGTTCTGGTCAATCAAATCAGGATGCTGGATCTCAGTGCCCGGCAGGCTAAACGGCTGGGTGTGGCCGCAGATGAAGTTGTTGAAGATGTGCTGCTGCGTTTGCAAACGCTTATCGACTGAGGCTAATGCTGCCGGGTGGCGCCTACGCTTACCCGGCCTACAAAAGCTGCGATACCGCCATGTAGGCCGGGTAAGCGCAGCGCCACCCGGCAATAAACGGCTCAGGTTTCTCCAGCGGCCTGGCTGAGCGCAGTATTAAAACTCAATCCTTGCCCCAAGATTGTATCGACGTCCTTCGAGCTGCCCGTAATCGCCCCACGAGGTGGTGCGTTTCGGGTCCGCATCAAACAGGTTATAAATTCCCGCCAACAGTTGGGTGTTTTTATTCAGCTTATAGCGCGCGCCGATATCGACCAGCGTGTAAGCCTCATATTCCGTGCCGCTGTTGCTGTCACGGTTGCTGCTGCGGTAGTTCGCGTTACTCCACAGGTCCAGAGACTGCGTGGTTGCCCAGGTCAGTGACACGTTCGCCATGTGACGTGGGAAATCATTCAGCGCGTAACCCTTATCCACGCCGGATTTCTGCTCGCTGTGGTTATAGGTGTAGTTCGCGTTCGCTTTCAGGTCGGCGGTAATCTGCCAGTCGCCATTCAGCTCGATACCGTAAACGTCGGCTTTGCTGACGTTAAAATATTTATCCACGGAATCCGCTTTGTAGCCGTTCACTTCGCACTGGTGAGTGGACGTGGTTTCGCAGATGGTCTGCTCGGAGATTTTGTCCTTGAACTGGGTATAGAAGACGGTGCCGTCCAGCGACACGGATTCTCCGGTCCAGTACAGGCCCGTTTCAGCGTTGATGCTTTTCTCAGGTTTCAGATCGTCGTTACCCACGGTCAGGAACGGATACGGCGGCGTTGACCCGTGCGGGGTGACGAATTGATCCGAGGTTGCGCGCAGCTCCGGTTTTTTATAGCCCGCCGAGAGTCCGCCTTTCAGCGCCCAGGCATCGGTGATTGCCCAGTTACCGTACAGTTTTGGCGTTACGTGCGCGCCGAAGTAGCTATCGTAATCGCCGCGCGCGGAGGTGGTCAGGGTAAAATCGTTGATCGTCCAGGCATCTTCTGCAAATAGCGCCCAGCCGTTACGCGTCACTTTGGTCACCGGTTCCACGCCCGGCAGGGTTTTGCCCGACTCGTAGAAATGGTCGTTCAACTCTTCGCGCGTAAAGTTGGCCCCGACGGTGAGCTTATGGTTATCCAACGTGAACGTAGTTTGCGAGTTGGCAACGGTGTTTTCCGTCTGCACGTACTCAGGCGAGGTGTTGTCCAGCAGATACTTCGAACGCCCTTTTTCGTAGTTGATGTAGTTGGTTGTCGCAATGGTGTCATCTGCATACCAGCCGGTATGCGTGAGGGTCACCGCGTCGCGATCGAATTTCCACATCCACGGCGTACCGCGTTTTTTGGTGCGATTTTTTTCCTGCTCGCCCACAACCACATTCAGATCGAAGAGGTTATTTTCGCTGGCCTTCAGGCCCAGGGTGGCATCTACCGATTTACGGTTATGTTTGCCGAAGTAATTCTGGCGCTCGTCGTCGCGGCGATCCAATCCGTCAGCGGCAATGCTTAAACCCAGTTTGTCCTGAATGAGTGGCCCCATCGCAAACAGGTTCAGCTGGCTGGTGTTGCCGAGATCTTTATGTTCCTGCAGCCAGGTGTTGGCGGCGATAGCGCCGGTCCAGTCTGCTACGCCGTAGGGTTTTTTGGTGATCACGTTGACCACCCCGCCGATGGCATCAGAGCCGTACAGGGAGGACATTGGGCCGCGAATCACTTCGATGCGCTCGATGGCTTCCATCGGCGGTAAAAAGCCCGCTTCTGCACCGATATCCTGGCCGTAAGGCCGCGATTCGCTGGTGTTTTGTTTTACGCTGTTGACCATAAACGCGGTATAGCTTGAGTCCATCCCGCGCATCATAATGCTGCCGTTGGCCATATCGCTGCCGCCGTTAGAGACCGATACGCCGGGGATATTTTTAATCGCATCGCCGATGGTCTGGTCGGGCTGAATATCCAGTGTTTTGCGATCGATGCTGGAAATCGTGGCGGGGGCTTCTTTTTTCTGCTGTGCAAAGCCGGTCGCGGTGACCACCATTTCATCATCCGCCTGTGCGGGTAAAACCAGTGTGCCGGTTAACGCCACCATGCCTGTGAACGTAATTAATTGACGCGTTTTCATAGCCATAAACCCAAAAGGAAAAATAAAAAACACCCGACGGTCTTACGCCGCAGGGTGTGGTTGGTGATGGAATCAGAGCTTATCGAGGGCGATTCTGATGACGTAATCCGGCTTCTCTTTGGCCTCTTTCTCGTCTTGTTTAACGCTGGCGTACAGCACGTTACCGTCGGTAGAGAGGGCGAGGCTGTTCGGCATTGCGCGGGTCGCGATGCTGTTTTTCACCTGATACGTTTTGCTGTCGATAATGCTGATGAGTTTTCCGTTGCGGTGCGTGACGTAAATCTCGTTACGCTTTTCGTTGTAAAGCACCGCCAGAGAATTGGTGACGTCGATATGATCAAGCACTTTGCCGGTCGTGATATCCACCACGAGAACGTTCGGTAAATCTGGATCAGTCAGGAAAGCGCGGTTATTTTTGCTGTCCAGCGCGATGTTCAGGAAGAAGTGTTTTTTCTCTGGTTCGACATTGAAGCGGCTGACGATTTTGTCGGTTTGGGTATCCACGACAATCAGCCCATTTTTGCCGTTAACCACATACAGACGATTTTTCTCAGCGTCTACCGCCAGCCCGGTCGGGTATTCGCCCATGTCAGTCAGGGTGTTAACCCGCTGGCGCTTTTCGGTGTCGATCACCCAGACAATGCCTTTCTCCACCACGGCGGTGACGTACAGGCGGTGATGCTGTTTATCGAGCACCATTTCGCGGGTGTGGGCGATATCTTTCGGGTTGCTGGTGTCGGCGAGCTGGATAACCGCCAGCTCTTTGCCGGTCTGGGTATCGATGACGGTGACGGAGCCTTCCAGCGTGTTGCCCACGTAAAGAAGGTGATTTTCTTCGTCAAGCGCGGTGGCGAACGCGCGGCGTGTGGTTTCAATCACGCCCGTTCCCGTCAGATCTTCCAGGTCCAGCTTGTAAATTTTGCCTGTGGTTTTGTCTTTATCAAACGAAGGGGCGCTGGCGGCGAACAGCACTTTCGCCTGTCCGTCGTAGGCCAGTTCATAAACACCGTGGCCCACGGGCTGGGTGACAAAGTCTTTCTCCGGCAGCGGGGTCGCGTAACCAGACACGCTGGTCAGCATGAAAGCCGCAGCAACGGCGAGTGCGAGGGAGGCTTTAAGGGTCTTCACATTGTGTAGGGTCATTGACGTTTATTCACAGTTATTTACGAAGTGCAAATGATAATGATATCTACTCTCATTATCAAATGAGTAATGTGAACTGCGACTACCTTTTCTGGTAGGTCAATAACCGGTCAGATATTAAGGGGATACAGAATGACAGACACAAAAAAGCCCCGACTCGCGGGGCTTAGCATAGGGCGTAAGAATTACTTCTTAGCGGCGCGCTCGAAGGACGCAACGATTTCAGCTTTCGCTGCTTCAGCGTTGTCCCAGCCGTCAACTTTAACCCATTTGCCTTTTTCGAGATCTTTATAGTGCTCGAAGAAGTGAGTGATCTGCGCTTTCAGCAGTTCTGGCAGGTCGTTCACATCTTTGATGTGATCGTACTCTTTGCTCAGTTTAGTGTGCGGAACGGCAACCAGTTTCGCATCTTCACCGGCTTCGTCGGTCATTTTCAGTACGCCAACCGGACGGCAGCGAACCACAGAACCTGGGGCCAGTGGGTACGGAGTTGGGACCAGAACGTCTACCGGGTCACCGTCCAGAGACAGGGTGTGGTTGATGTAACCGTAGTTGCACGGATAGAACATCGCGGTGGACATGAAACGGTCAACGAACAGCGCACCGGTGTCTTTGTCGATTTCGTATTTGATAGGATCTGCGTTGGCCGGGATTTCGATAACAACGTAGATGTCTTCCGGCAGTTCTTTACCCGCAGGGACGTTGAGTAAGCTCATGTGAGTGTCCTATGTGTATGCTAAACAAGTGGCGAGTATTATAGCCAACTCGCGCTGAAAGTCTCCGCCTGTTTTCATTCTCATCCGCATCCCCGCGCCATTTTCAGAACCTTTCCATGACAGGAAAATCCATAAACTCAGCCGCATATTTAATGGGCGAATGAAAGCGATTACAAACTTGTGATTAACGTTTTATTCACTTTTCCGAAGTGTGATGTAACGCAATCCGTTACATATTCCATTGGCTATAGTTTTTTCGCAGAACATCTTTTGACCAACAATAACCTGGGCTACGAGGGCATCATTATGTGGAAGCGCTTACTTCTTGTCACAGCAGTTTCGGCAGCCATGTCGTCTATGGCGATGGCCGCACCATTAACCGTCGGTTTTTCACAGGTCGGATCGGAATCTGGCTGGCGAGCGGCTGAAACCAACGTCGCGAAAAGCGAGGCCCAAAAGCGCGGTATCACGCTGAAAATCGCCGATGGCCAGCAAAAACAGGAAAACCAGATCAAAGCGGTGCGTTCGTTTATCGCCCAGGGCGTTGACGCCATTTTCATCGCGCCGGTGGTGGCGACAGGCTGGGAACCGGTGCTGAAAGAAGCCAAAGACGCTGAAATTCCGGTGTTCCTGCTCGACCGTTCCATTGATGTAAAAGACAAATCTCTCTATATGACCACCGTCACCGCTAACAACGTGCTCGAAGGGCAGCTGATCGGTGACTGGCTGATTAAGCAGGTCGATGGCAAGCCGTGTAACGTTGTGGAGCTGCAGGGCACCGTCGGCGCGAGCGTGGCAATCGACCGTAAGAAAGGCTTTGCGGAAGCCATCGCCAAAGCGCCAAACATCAAAATCATCCGTTCTCAGTCCGGTGACTTTACCCGCAGCAAAGGTAAAGAGGTTATGGAGAGCTTCATCAAGGCTGAGAACAACGGCAAAAATATCTGCATGGTTTACGCCCATAACGACGACATGGTGATCGGTGCGATTCAGGCGATCAAAGAAGCGGGCCTGAAACCGGGCAAAGATATCCTCACCGGCTCTATCGACGGCGTGCCGGATATCTATAAAGCGATGATCGACGGCGAAGCGAACGCCAGCGTCGAGCTAACGCCAAACATGGCCGGTCCGGCGTTTGATGCTCTTGAGAAATTCAAGAAAGACGGCACCAAACCTGAACAGCTGACCATCACTAAATCTACCCTCTACCTGCCAGACACGGCGAAAGAAGAGTTAGAGAAGAAGAAAAACATGGGCTACTAAGGCCTCTCAGCCAGGAAAAATGCCGGGTGGCGCTGCGCTTACCCGGCCTACATTACGCATTTTTGTAGGCCGGATAAGCGTAGCGCCATCCGGCGTGATGCAGGGGGAATCATGACTCAAGAACAACACCAGGAAATCCTCCGAACCGAAGGATTAAGCAAATTCTTCCCCGGCGTGAAAGCGCTGGATAACGTTGATTTCAGCCTGCGTCGCGGTGAAATTATGGCGCTGCTCGGTGAAAATGGCGCCGGGAAATCGACGCTGATCAAAGCGTTAACCGGCGTGTACCACGCCGATCGCGGCACCATTTTTCTTGAAGGCAACGCCATCTCCCCGAAAAATACCGCGCACGCTCAGCAACTGGGCATCGGGACGGTTTACCAGGAAGTAAACCTGCTGCCAAACATGTCGGTGGCGGATAATCTGTTTATTGGTCGTGAGCCGCGTCGCTTCGGCCTGCTGCGCCGAAAAGAGATGGAGGCGCGCGCCACCAAACTGATGGAATCCTACGGTTTTTCCCTCGACGTGCGCGAGCCGCTGAACCGCTTTTCGGTGGCGATGCAGCAGATTGTCGCCATTTGCCGGGCGATCGATCTCTCTGCCAAAGTGCTGATCCTCGACGAACCCACCGCCAGCCTCGATACCCAGGAAGTGGAAATGCTGTTTACCCTGATGCGCCAGTTGCGCGATCAGGGCGTTAGTCTGATTTTCGTCACCCACTTCCTCGATCAGGTTTATCAGGTCAGCGATCGCATTACGGTTCTGCGCAACGGCAGTTTTGTCGGCTGTCGCGAAACCCGCGAGCTGCCGCAGATCGAGCTGGTCAAAATGATGCTGGGCCGCGAGCTGGACACCCATGCGCTCCAGCGGGCGGGCCGGACTCTGTTGAGCGACAAACCCGTCGCCGCGTTCAAAGATTTTGGCAAAAAAGGCATCATCACCCCGTTCAACCTGGAGGTGCGCCCAGGCGAAATCGTCGGTCTGGCGGGTCTGTTAGGATCGGGACGTACTGAAACCGCCGAGGTGATCTTTGGCATCAAACCAGCCGACAGCGGCAGTGCGACGATTAAAGGCAAACCGCAAACGTTGAGTTCGCCGCATCGGGCCTCCTGTCTGGGAATTGGTTTTTGTCCGGAAGACCGCAAAACCGACGGCATCATTGCCGCCGCCTCGGTGCGCGAAAATATCGTGCTGGCGTTACAGGCCCAGCGCGGCTGGCTGCGGCCAATCCCTAAGCGCGAGCAGGTCGCCATTGCCGAGCGTTTTATTCGCCAGCTCGGCATTCGCACCCCCAGCACCGAGCAGCCGATTGAGTTCCTCTCCGGTGGCAACCAGCAAAAAGTGCTGCTCTCCCGCTGGCTGCTAACCAAACCGCAGTTCCTGATCCTCGATGAGCCGACACGCGGCATCGACGTCGGCGCGCACGCCGAAATTATTCGCCTGATCGAAACGCTGTGCGCTGACGGTCTGGCGCTGCTGGTCATCTCCTCCGAGCTTGAAGAGCTGGTGGGATACGCCGATCGCGTGATAATCATGCGCGATCGTAAGCAGGTGGCAGAGATCCCGCTGGATGAACTCTCGGTTCCGGCGATCATGAATGCCATCGCGGCATAAGGAGTCAATCGTGATGCCCCGTTCTCTTCCCCAGCCAGGCGAATCCAGGCGCCGCGTTAACTGGCCCACCGGCACGCCGCAGATCGTGGCACTGCTGCTGGTGCTGGTGGTGGATAGCCTCGTTGCGCCGCATTTCTTCCAGATTATTTTGCAGGATGGACGGCTTTTCGGTAGCCCCATCGATATTCTAAACCGCGCCGCACCGGTGGCGCTGTTGGCAATTGGCATGACGCTGGTGATTGCTACTGGCGGGATCGATTTGTCCGTCGGCGCGACGATGGCCATCGCGGGCGCGACAGCCGCCTCGATGACGGTTGCCGGACACAGTCTGCCGGTTGTGATTTTAGCGGCACTAGGGACCGGCGTACTGGCGGGCCTGTGGAATGGAATTCTGGTCTCGCTTCTGAAGATCCAGCCGTTCGTCGCCACCTTAATTCTGATGGTGGCCGGACGCGGCGTGGCGCAGTTGATTACCTCCGGGCAGATCGTCACCTTCGACTCTCCGCAGCTGGCGTGGTTCGGCAGCGGCAGGCTGCTGCTGTTTCCGACGCCGGTGATCATTGCCCTGGTGACGCTTGTCGTGTTCTGGCTGTTCACCCGTAAAACGGCGCTGGGGATGTTTATCGAAGCCGTGGGGATCAACATTCGCGCCGCGAAAAATGCGGGGGTCAGCACCCGGATGGTGGTGATGCTGACCTACGTCCTGAGCGGGGTCTGCGCGGCCATTGCCGGGATTATTGTCGCCGCTGATATTCGCGGTGCCGATGCCAATAATGCCGGATTGTGGCTGGAGCTGGACGCGATTCTGGCGGTGGTGATTGGCGGCGGATCGCTGATGGGCGGGCGCTTTAACCTGCTGCTGTCGGTGATTGGCGCGCTGATTATCCAGGGGATGAACACCGGTATTTTGCTCTCTGGCTTCCAGCCGGAGCTGAATCAGGTGGTCAAAGCGGTGGTTGTGCTCTGCGTACTGATTGTCCAGTCGTCGCGCTTTATTAGCATCATCAAGGGGATACGCGGCCATGATAAAACGTAACTTACCGCTCATGATCACCCTGGGCGTCTTTGTGCTGGGCTATCTCTATTGCCTGACGCAATTCCCCGGTTTCGCCTCGACGCGTGTGATTTGCAACATTCTGACTGATAACGCCTTTCTGGGGATTATCGCTGTCGGCATGACCTTCGTGATCCTTTCCGGCGGGATCGATCTCTCCGTCGGGTCGGTGATTGCCTTTACCGGCGTGTTCCTCGCCAAAGCGATTGGGTTCTGGGGGATCTCGCCGCTGCTGGCTTTCCCGCTGGTGCTGGTGATGGGCTGCGCGTTTGGTGCGTTTATGGGCCTGCTGATTGATGCTCTGAAAATCCCCGCGTTTATCATTACCCTCGCCGGGATGTTTTTCCTGCGTGGTGTGAGTTATCTGGTATCGGAAGAGTCGATCCCAATCAACCATCCGATCTACGACACTCTCTCCAGCCTGGCGTGGAAAATCCCCGGTGGCGGTCGTCTGAGCGCGATGGGCCTGCTGATGCTCGGCGTGGTGGTGATCGGCATGTTCCTTGCGCACCGTACCCGTTTTGGCAACCAGGTCTACGCTATCGGCGGCAGCGCGACATCGGCAAATCTGATGGGGATCTCCACCCGCAGCACCACGATCCGCATTTACATGCTATCAACGGGGCTGGCGACCCTGGCGGGAATTGTCTTCTCGATCTATACCCAGGCGGGCTACGCGCTGGCGGGCGTGGGCGTTGAACTGGACGCGATTGCCTCGGTGGTGATTGGCGGCACGCTCTTGAGCGGCGGCGTTGGAACGGTACTCGGCACGCTGTTTGGTGTGGCGATCCAGGGGCTGATTCAGACCTACATTAACTTCGACGGGACGCTCAGCTCCTGGTGGACCAAAATCGCGATTGGCGTTTTGCTGTTCATCTTTATCGCGCTCCAGCGTGGTCTGACGGTACTGTGGGAAAATCGCCTCAGCTCGCCGGTGACGCGGGTGAGCACCACAACGCTCAACAGATAACGTCCTGAATTTGCTTAAAGTGTAAACTTTTTCCGGTAGCGGTCGATAACCTTTATTTCTGTCCAGAAATATCTCGCTACCGGAAATAACATCATGCTGAAAACGCTATCGATTCGTACCGGCTTGCTTTCGTTACTGGCCGTTATGACCCTTCTGCTGCTGATTGTCAGCGGCATTGGCATTTATGCCCTCACACAGAGTTCCTCTTCTTTACAGCGCATTAATCACCTTCAGGGTGAGCAGATGGTGCAGCTCAACGCGGGTTACACCCTGATTTTGCGCGCCCGTAACGAAGCGGGTCAGGCCGTTCGACTCATGGAAATCGGTATGCTAGACGATGCCGCCAAATCCGTGCAGAACATCAATCGCGAAGTCGCTCAGGCGCAAAAAACGCTGAAAGGCGTGATCGACGGCGGCATTGAGAACCCGAAAGGGCAGCAACTGCTGGACAAAGTGGCGGCAAGTTTTGCCACCTATAACGCCGAAGGGATCACTCCGATGGTGGCCGCGCTGAACCAACAGAGCGCCGATACCTATTACGATCTGCTGGAGAATAAGCTGATCCCGGTCGCGCGTCAGTTTGATAACGACATGCAAGCGTTCCAGTCGTGGAGCGAAAAGCGCGGGAAATCGGAAGTGAAAGCGGTGCAGTCGAGCAAAAACCGGGTGATGATGCTGATCGTGATCGCCGCCCTGCTCACCGCCGGGATCATCGTTCTGGCCTGGCTTTCTCTGCGCAATATGCTGCTTAAACCGCTTCTGGCGTCGATTGCTCAGCTGGAACACGTGGCGGCAGGCGATCTGACACACAGCCTGAACGAACCGACCAGCCAGGAATTTAACCGCCTGAATGCGGCGATCGAAGAGATGCGCCAGTCGCTGATGGGCTCGGTCATGCGCGTGCGCGATGCCAGCTCGCAAATTGATACAGGCAGCCGCGAGTTGACCGCCGGAAACATGAATCTGGCCCAGCGCACGGAATCCACGGCGACCTCCCTTGAGCAGACGGCAGCGAGTATGGAAGAGATCACCGCCACCGTGAAGCAGAACGCCGATAACGCCGAACAGGCGCACCAGATGGCGAAAAGCGTCTCGGATACCGCCGATCACGGCAGCGAAATGGTGTGCTACGTAATTGAAAAAATGCGCGATATCTCAGGCAGCTCGGCGCGCATCGCAGACATCCTGAGCGTGATTGACGGCATTGCTTTCCAGACGAACATTCTGGCGCTCAATGCTTCGGTCGAAGCAGCGCGCGCGGGAGAGCAGGGGCGTGGGTTTGCGGTGGTCGCCGGAGAAGTGCGTAACCTCGCCAGTCGCAGCGCCGATGCGGCGAAAGAGATTCGTACGCTAATCAGTGATTCCCAGACTCACGTCAACGAAGGCAGCGAGCTGGCGCAGCAGGCTGGCGAAACGATGGATGAAATCGCCACCGAAGTGCTGCGCATGACCAAACTGATGCGTGAGATCGCCAACGCGTCTCTGGAGCAGAGCCGTGGTATTGAGCAGGTGAATATCGCGGTCAATCAGATGGACGAAACCGCGCAGCAAAATGCTGCGCTGGTACAACAATCTTCCGCTGCGACCCGCTCTCTGGAAGAGCAATCGCGCGAGCTGATTGAAGCCATGTCGTCGTTTAAATTATCGGCCCAAACGGCCTAACTAAAATAAGCCCTGACGCATAATGCGTCGGGGTTTATACTTCCGCAGTATTCACCGCACCAATATTTTGATGAATATCCGCCATTAAATTTTCCAGCGAATTTGTCAGCTGTAATGCTTTTTGCGTGGGCTCAAGATATAAACCTTTACGAATAAATAACGGCTCATCAAAAAGTTGATTAAAACGTTTTAACGCCAGGCTCACCGCCGGGCGCGACATGTCCAGACGCACGGAGGCTTTCGCCATGCTGCCGCAGCGGACAATCTCAATAAAAACAGGAATAAGATTTAAATCGATACCGGTGTTTGCACGAGAATAATTTTGCATCGTGACGGTCACTCCTCTGAATAAAATTTAACTGTTCAGAATAATGCGTGAGTGGCCGGGAAGATTAAAGCGCCATTTTTATATTCATTTATACGGTAAAATATATAAATGAAAAGAGGGAGCGATGCTCCCTCAGAGTAAAAGCGTTACGCGTCCGGGTATTCGCGGATCAAACGTTCAACGTCTTCGACCATGTGATTGTTGCCAACAAAGAACGAACGGCGCTGGTGCAGGCTGTTCGGGATAATATCCAGAATCCGCTCTTTACCATCGCTGGCCTTGCCGCCAGCCTGTTCAGCCAGGAACGCCATCGGGTTGCATTCATACAGCAGGCGCAGTTTCCCTTCCGGGTGGCTGGCGGTGCTTGGATAAAGATAAATGCCGCCTTTCAGAAGGTTACGGTGGAAATCCGCGACCAGAGAACCGATGTAGCGCGAGGTATAAGGGCGCTGGGTCAACTTATCTTCTTCCTGGCAGAATTTGATGTATTTCTTCACGCCGTTCGGGAATTTGATGTAGTTGCCTTCGTTGATGGAGTAAGTGGTGCCTTTTTCCGGGAAGCGCATGCGCTCCTGGCTCAGGCAGAATACGCCCAGCGAAGGATCGTAGGTAAAAGCATGAACGCCGCAGCCGGTGGTGTACACCAGCATGGTGGATGACCCGTAAACCACATATCCGGCAGCCACTTGCTTGCTGCCCGGCTGCAGGAAGTCTTCTTCAGTGACCGGGGTACCGACAGGCGTAACGCGGCGATAAATGGAGAAAATCGTGCCGACAGAAACGTTCACGTCGATATTGGAGGAACCGTCCAGCGGGTCCATCAGAACGACGTATTTGGCGTGCTCGCAGCCTTCGAAAACAACGATTTCATCTTCTTCTTCGGACGCAATTCCCGCGACGATATCGCGTGCGCGCAGTGCGGCTTTCAATTTCTCATTGGCGAACAGATCGAGTTTTTGCTGCACCTCGCCCTGCACGTTTTCGGCACCGCTGGCACCCAGGATATCGACCAAACCGGCCTTGTTGATATCGCGGTGGATGATCTTCGCGCCGAGCTTTATTGCCGACAGCAAAGCAGTGAGCTCACCAGTAGCATGAGAGAACTCGTGCTGCTTTTCGACAATAAATTCACCTAACGTTTTCATAACACTTTCCCTGCATCGTATGTGAGTAAAGCGATCGTATGTTGCGTATAAAGCCTGAAGCCCAACAATCTTAACAAACATTCAAATATTAGCGCAGAGGTGAATCGCGCCAGCAAAATACGGATTTACCTGAAATGCGTTTCTCTGACGCTGACATGTGAGTAAAATGTGCGCCACACAGAAGAGGGATAGTGACGTATGCGCATTCATATATTGGGGATTTGTGGCACTTTCATGGGCGGACTGGCGATGCTGGCGCGCTCTTTAGGCCATGAGGTGACGGGTTCGGACGCCAATGTGTATCCGCCAATGAGCACATTGCTCGAGAAACAGGGCATCGATCTGATTTCGGGATATGACGCCAGCCAACTGGACGATGAGCCTGATTTAGTGATTATCGGCAACGCCATGACCCGTGGTAATCCGTGTGTGGAAGCGGTGCTGGAACGCAACATTCCGTTCATGTCTGGCCCACAGTGGCTGCATGATTTCGTGCTGCGCGATCGCTGGGTGCTGGCCGTGGCCGGTACGCACGGCAAAACCACCACCGCCGGAATGGCGACCTGGATTTTAGAGGCTTGCGGCTACAAGCCGGGCTTTGTGATCGGCGGCGTACCGGGGAATTTTGACGTTTCCGCGCGTTTGGGCGACAGCCCGTTCTTCGTGATTGAAGCGGATGAATATGACTGCGCGTTCTTCGACAAGCGTTCCAAATTCGTGCATTACTGCCCGCGCACGCTGATCCTCAATAACCTTGAGTTTGATCACGCAGACATTTTTGACGATCTGAAAGCGATTCAGAAACAGTTCCACCACCTGGTGCGCATCGTGCCGGGCCAGGGGCGCATTATCTACCCGGAAAACGACATCAATCTGAAACAGACGATGGCGATGGGCTGCTGGAGCGAACAGGAGCTGGTAGGCGAGCAGGGCCACTGGCAGGCGAAGAAACTGACCACCGACGCCTCCGAATGGGAAGTGTGGCTGGACGGTGAGAAAGTCGGCGAAGTGAAGTGGGCGCTGGTCGGCGAACACAACATGCATAACGGTCTGATGGCGATTGCTGCCGCGCGTCACGTGGGCGTCCTGCCTGCCGATGCGGCGAATGCGCTTAACACGTTCATCAACGCCCGTCGTCGTCTCGAACTGCGCGGTGAAGCCAACGGCGTGACCGTGTACGACGATTTCGCCCATCACCCAACGGCGATCCTCGCGACGCTGGCTGCCCTGCGTGGCAAAGTGGGCGGCACGGCGCGGATTCTGGCAGTGCTGGAACCGCGCTCGAATACCATGAAAATGGGGCTCAGTAAGGACGATCTCGCACCGTCGTTAGGCCGTGCGGATGAAGTCTTCCTCCTGCAACCGCAGCATATCCCGTGGCAGGTAGCGGAAGTGGCGGAAGCGTGCATTCAGCCTGCGCACTGGCATGCGGACGTAGACACATTAGCGGATATGATCGTCAAAACGGCGCAGCCGGGCGATCACATTCTGGTGATGAGTAACGGTGGTTTTGGTGGGATTCATCAGAAACTGCTGGACGGTCTGGCGAAGAAAGCACAAGCGGTAGAGTAGCTGTTGTGCCCGGTGGCGCTTTGCTTACCGGGCCTACAGAATCGTTGGGCGGATAACCATCCGGGCCGACAACATCGTAGGCCGGATAAGCGCAGCGCCATCCGGCAAAAAACTTAACCTTCGTTCTCAGCCAGCTCGCGCAGATACTGGAAAATCAGGCGCGCAGATTTCGGCGGCTTATTCCCTTCTTTCTCTTTCTTCGCGTTACGGATAAGCGAACGTAACTGCTGGCGGTCAGCGTCCGGCCACAGGTTCAATACTTCTGCGACGGCATCGTCACCGTTATCGACCAGACGGTCGCGGATCTGCTCAAGCTTATGGAACAGCGCAACCTGCTGGTTGTGACGGTTCTTCAGCTTATCCAGCGCCTGGCGGATCGGTTCTACGTCACGCTGGCGCAGCATTTTACCAATCAGCTGAAGCTGACGGCGACGGCCTTCTTTTTTGATTCGTTGGGCCAGTTCAATGGCACCGCGCAGATCCGGGTCGAGCGGGAGTTTATCCAGCGCGTTTTTACCCAGTTCTACCATTTCCGCACCAAGTTGTTTTAACTCTTCGGCGTCGCGTTTAATTTCACTTTTACTGACCCAGATGATTTCATCATCTTCGTCTTCGATGTCATCACCGGGAACGTCGTCGAGCCAGTCTTCGGGCTGCTTAGTCATGTCAGGCTCCTTAAAAAAGAGGCTAATGTTACCAGTTAAGACGCGCACTGAAAAACGGTTCTCTGTTAGACTTCAGATAACTCCCTCTTACAGTATGGCATTTGCGATGAAAGTAACCTCACAAGTTGAAGCGCAGCGTAAGATTCTTGAAGAAGCGGTATCCACAGCACTGATGCTGGCCTCAGGCCAATCCGACGGCGCAGAAGTGGCGGTCAGTAAGACCACGGGCATTAGCGTCAGCACCCGCTTTGGCGAAGTGGAAAACGTTGAATTTAACAGTGACGGCGCGCTGGGGATTACGGTTTATCACCAGAATCGCAAAGGCAGCGCCTCTTCGACCGATCTCAGCCCGGATGCCATTGCCCGTACCGTGCAGGCCGCGCTGGATATTGCGCGCTACACCTCGCCAGACCCGTACGCGGGCGTGGCAGACAAAGAGCTGCTGGCGTTTGACGCCCCGGATCTGGACCTGTTCCACCCGGCTGAAGTCACCCCGGACGAAGCCATCGAGCTGGCGGCGCGCGCAGAACAGGCGTCGCTTAAAGCCGATAAACGCATCACCAATACCGAGGGCGGCAGCTTCAACAGCCACTACGGAATCAAGGTATTCGGCAACAGCCACGGCATGTTGCAGGGCTACTGCTCAACACGTCACTCTCTCTCCAGCTGCGTTATCGCCGAAGAAAACGGCGATATGGAACGTGATTACGCCTACACCATTGGCCGTGCGATGGGCGATTTGCAGTCTCCTGAGTGGGTCGGTGAAGATTGTGCAAGACGCACTCTTTCGCGTCTGTCTCCGCGCAAACTGTCGACCATGAAAGCGCCAGTTATTTTTGCCAATGAAGTGGCAACCGGTCTGTTTGGCCATCTGGTCGGCGCGATTGCGGGTGGGGCGGTGTATCGTAAATCCACCTTCCTGCTCGACGCGCTGGGCACCCAAATTCTGCCAGAATGGCTGACCATCGAAGAACATCCGCACCTGCTGAAAGGGCTGGCGTCCACGCCGTTCGACAGCGAAGGCGTGCGCACCGAACGTCGTGACATTATCAAAGACGGCGTGCTGACCCAGTGGCTGCTGACCAACTATTCTGCGCGCAAACTGGGGCTGAAAAGTACCGGTCACGCGGGCGGCATCCACAACTGGCGCATCGAAGGCCAGGGCCTGAACTTTGAACAGATGCTCAAGCAGATGGGTACCGGCCTGGTGGTCACCGAGCTGATGGGCCAGGGCGTGAGCGGCATCACCGGCGATTACTCGCGCGGTGCGGCGGGCTTCTGGGTCGAAAATGGTGAAATTCAGTACCCGGTGAGCGAAATTACCATCGCCGGTAACTTAAAAGATATGTGGCGCAATATTGTTACGGTCGGTAACGATATTGAAACGCGCAGCAATATACAGTGTGGTTCAGTGCTGTTACCGGAGATGAAAATCGCCGGCCAGTAATACCCGTCATACTTCGAGCTGCAGGTGCGTTGGCTGCGCGTGCTCACCCAATCACTTACTTTAGTAAGCTCCTGGGGACTCGCGCACTTGCCGCGTGACTCGGCCAGTGGCCTCGCCCCTTCGGGGCCAGCGCATGCGCTGTTCAAAACGCTGTGCGTTTTGTCCTGCAACTCGAATTATTTGGGTATTCTTTTCATAATAAAAAAGGAAGTGAGCAATGTATAAAAGCCTGTTAGCCGTCGTCGTCGCTTCAACCCTGGTCATGAGTTCGGCTGCGTTTTCCGCCGATCTTGAAGACAATATGGATACCCTCAGCGCCAATCTGAAAGTGGTGCAAAAAACCGATAATGCGACGGAAATGAAAGACGCATTAACCAAAATGCGTGCCGCCGCGCTCGATGCGCAAAAAGCGACGCCGCCGAAGCTGGAAAACGCGGCGCCAGACAGCGCGGAGATGAAAGATTTCCGTCACGGTTTTGACGTGCTGGTCGGGCAGATCGACGGTGCGCTGAAGCTCGCCAACGAAGGCAAGGTCAAAGAAGCGCAGGCCGCTGCTGACGGCTTCGTCACCACGCGCAACGAGTACCACAAAAAGTATCGTTAAATGGGTGCCTGAGCTGTACGCCTGGTCTCGTGATGCGGAGGCATACTCCCTGCCTCCGCGTGTTAGCTCCTTACTTCCCGGAGCGGCAGTCCATCCGCGCAACTAACTCCAGCGAACCCTGACGAAAACGGAGCTCGCAAAGCGTTTTGCGGTTTACCAGAGATAAGATGATTAGTGTCAAAGCAATAATCATCAGAGCCCTGATAATCGGTTTCTGCTGCTTCATGGATGCCTCCTTGGCAGCGGGTAAGGCATTACTTCACGTGTCTAGACGTGTTGTTTCAGCCCCGACCCTGATTTAAATTCAGGTAGGGGCTTTCCACTTTCCGTCCCATGCATGAGACAGTTAGTCTCAAGCACCCACGCGCACTCTATCGAATCCCCATAAGAAAACCTTATCCACGTCACATTTCTACGAGCCCACTCGTAAACTTTTTCGTTCTCGTTCCCGCCGTTTGACCCTCGAATAGCGTGATATTCATCACGTGAATCCAGCTGATAATTCATATTTGCCGCAATTATGTGGCACAGATCACTGGTGCCGCTTTCCTTTCCACTTCGAAGTGGAAAACAACTCGCTACAAACATTTCACAGCCAGCGTTAGTTTGAACCCAGAGCCATTAACGGGGTAAGACGAGTGATTAACGGAGCGGTAATGAACGACGTTGGGGAACAGGCAGCGCAAACGCAAAAGCTCGCCGACACCATGCTGGAGCAGGTTTTCACCCTGCTTGCCCATAACAACATCATTCCCAATGACGTCCAGGTGCAAATGCTGACTTCACACGTTCGTGCGATGGCGCACCGGTCTGTGACCGGCGAGCCGCTGCCGGAGGTGGAAGCCGACCTGTTTGACGAAATTTCTGCAGATTCAATGCGACTTGCCCGCGAAGTGGTGGCGCAGTTCGGCAATCTTCCTGATGAAGAAGCCTGGCTGCTCTCCGTTCACTTCGAAGTCGCGAAAGACAACCTTTAAGGAGCAATACCATGGAACAAATTACTGTAGTCATCGGCGATCGTCTGGGCAAAGGCCAGAAAGTGGCCCTCGGCGTTGAAAAAGCGGGCGGTCGTGCGGTTGTCGTGCCGGGTGTCGCGGCGGATATGAAACTGGGCGATGTGATGAAAGCGGAAAACGCTACTTTCGGCATCTCTTTCTGCGGCAGTGGCGGCGCTGGCGCTATCACCGCGCAGACCAAATATGGCTACAAAGCCAAATACGGCATGCGTTCAGTGGAAGAGGGTGTTACCGCCATCAACGAAGGCTGCAACGTGCTGGGCTTTGGCTTTATGGATAAAGAAGAGCTGGGCGAACGTCTGGTGCAGGCGTGGCAGAAGAAGCACGGCGCATAAGCATGAAAGAACAATTCACCACCACGGTGAGAGTGAAAGGCAAAGGCGAGATGAAATCCCGCGCCTTTGCCGACGCACTAAACCATGTACAGGCGACGGTGATGAAAGCCTCGCCGCATATCTTACTGCGTATTGAGCCACAGGATGTGCAGGTTGTTCAGGCGCAAGAAGCGGTGCGTAAGGAAGCTTTTCTGTACTTCTTTTTGCGCCGGGAAAGACGCACTTACAGCGTGGAGCTGGATGTGACCGTCAACGTGACTGCCATCAATCTCGACAAGGTGGACTTTGTCACGCAACGCTGATTCTTACTAATAGGGCAGACTAATGTTCCTGATAATTTTAATAAAATCGCTCATCATCGGCGGCCTGGTTGGCGTCGGCGTGGGCGCCGGAGCGGCACGCATGTTTCATGCGCCTACCACACAAGGTATGGGCGCGTTTCGTACGTTGGGGGAACTGAACTCCTGTGAAGGGGACCCGGCGTCTCACTTCTCCTTTGGTCTGGGGTTCTTCTTTAACGCCTGGGCATCGTCAGTGGCTGCGGGGGCATTCACTCAGGACGTTGACCATCGCATCATCCCTAACTGGGGGGCGGCGGCGCTGATGCTGAAAAACCGCAACGTCGGTGAAACCCTGCACGACCCGCGCAAAATGGCGATTGCCTGCGGCATCATCGGCATGTTCGTGGTCACCTTCCTTAACCTCACCGCCTCGTCCGTTCCGGCAGCCCTTCAGGTTACTGCTGTGAAGGTGCTGGTTCCGGCAGCCAACCTGCTGGTCAATACCGTAATGCCGGTAATTTTCTGGCTGGCGGCCATTGATGCGGGCAAAAAATCGGGCTTCTGGGCAACCGTGTTTGGCGGCGCAGCGCAGCTGATCATGGGTAACGCCGTACCGGGTCTGGTGCTGGGTATTCTGATCGGTAAAGGCGTCGAAGAGAGCGGCTGGAACCACGTCACCAAAGTGATGATGGTGGCTATCGTTCTGCTGTTCGTCCTGAGCGGATTCTTCCGTGGCTTCGACATGAAGATGATCGAATCCTTCCATCTGACCGTGCCGAACTGGCTCGATCTGATCCACAGCTCGCTCAGCGGCAAATAACAGGAGCCTCTAAATGGAACAGAATAAAGGTTTTTGGTATGCCGACTGGTCGTTCCCGATCTTCGTTGGCCTGCTCTCCTCCGGCGTCTTCGCCGGGACGCACATGTACTACCTGTACGGCATCGGCGCGTTTAACGAAGTGGCCTTCGTGGCGATGTTGAAAGCAGGCATCGACACCGGCGTGTACGGCGCGGTGGCGGCGTTCGGCGCAAGCTTCCTGTTCGCCCGTATCATCGAAGGTTCCCTGGTGGGGATTCTGGATATCGGCGGCGCGATTCAGACCGGCGTCGGCCTCGGCGTTCCGGCGCTGCTGCTGGGCGCGGGGATCATGTTCCCGGTGACCAACTTCATCGCCTCGCTGGCGACCGGCCTGGTGATTGGTCTGGCGATTGGTTACGTCATCATTCTGGCGCGTAAATTCACCATCAATCAGAGCAACTCCACCTACGGGGCTGACGTGATGATGGGCGCGGGTAACGCCTCGGGCCGCTTCCTCGGGCCGTTGATTATCCTCAGCGCCATGACCGCCTCCATTCCGATTGGTATCGGCTCCCTGGTCGGCGCGCTGCTGTTCTACCTCTGGCAGAAGCCGATTACCGGCGGCGCGATCCTCGGCGCCATGATTTTAGGCTCGCTGTTCCCGGTAGCCCTTTAACACCCACGGGCGCTTCAGGCGCCCGTCCTTTCAGGAGATACGCATGTTTGATTTACTCCTGCGCCGTGCGCGCCTCACCGACGATACCCTGACCGATATCGCCATCCAGGACGGTAAAATCGCAGCGCTGGGCGAGATTTCCACTCCCGCACACAAAACCATCGAGCTGAACGGCGAAGTGTTTGTCAGCGCCGGCTGGATTGATTCCCACGTTCATTGCTACCCGAATTCCCCGATCTACCACGATGAGCCCGACAGCGTCGGCATCGCCACGGGCGTGACCTCGGTGGTGGATGCAGGCAGCACCGGTGCGGATGACGTGGACGACTTCTACGACATCACCCGCAAAGCGTCTACGGACGTTTTTGCCCTGCTGAACATCTCCCGCGTCGGGCTGATCGCCCAGAACGAACTGGCGAACATGGCTAATATCGACGCTGATGCGGTGAAACAGGCCGTTGCACGCCACCCGGATTTCATCGTTGGCCTGAAAGCGCGCATGAGCAGCAGCGTGGTCGGCGAAAACGGCATCACGCCGCTGGAACGTGCGAAAGCGATTCAGAAAGAGAACGGCGATCTGCCGCTGATGGTCCACATCGGCAATAACCCGCCGAATCTCGATGAGATCGCTGATTTGCTCAGCTCCGGCGACATCATCACCCACTGCTACAACGGCAAACCGAACCGTATTCTGACGCCAGAAGGCGAGCTGCGCGCTTCCGTCACCCGTGCGCTGAAGCGCGGCGTGCGTCTGGACGTCGGCCACGGTACCGCGAGCTTTAGCTTTGAAGTGGCGAAACGCGCCATCGCGATGGGCATTCTGCCGCACACCATCAGCTCGGACATCTACTGCCGCAACCGCATCAACGGTCCGGTGGGCAGTCTGGCCAACGTGATGTCGAAATTCCTCGCCATTGGCATGTCGCTCCCGCAGGTGATCGAGTGTGTCACCGCCAACGCCGCCGATGGCCTGCGTCTGGCCCATAAAGGCCGCCTTCAGCCGGGTCTGGACGCCGACCTGACGCTGTTCACCGTCAAACGCCAGCCAACGCTGCTGGTGGATGCGGAAAACGACAGCCTGCAGGCTGAACATATTCTGGTGCCGCTTGCCGCGATCCGCGCGGGCAAGGGCTATATGACCGAACAAGGGAGTACGGAAAATGCCTTCGATTTATGAGAAATACGGTTTAAAACAGGTGATCAACACGTCTGGCCGCATGACCGCGCTGGGCGTATCCACGCCGCGCCCGGAAGTGGTACAGGCGGCGATGGACGGCATGAACCAGTATTTCGAGATGAAAGATCTGGTGAATAAAACCGGGGAATACATCGCGAAGCTGCTGGACGTGGAAGGGGCGACGGTCGTCTCCTGCGCGTCGGCGGGGATTGCCCAGTCCGTCGCAGCGGTGCTGGTGAAAGACAGCGGCTGGCTGCTGGAAAACCTGCACGTCACGCCGATCGAGAACAACGAAATTGTGCTGCCGAAAGGCCACAACGTTAACTTTGGTGCACCGGTGGGTACGATGGTGGCGCTCGGCGGCGGTAAACTGGTGGAAGCCGGGTACGCCAACGAATGCTCTGCCGATCAGCTGGCAGCGGCGATCACCCCACGCACGGCGGCGATCCTCTACATCAAATCGCACCACTGCGTGCAGAAAAGTATGCTCAGCGTCGAGCAGGCGGCAGTGGTGGCGCGTAAACACGATCTGCCGCTGATTGTCGATGCGGCCGCCGAAGAAGATCTTCATACCTATTATCGCTCCGGCGCGGATCTGGTGATCTACAGCGGCGCGAAGGCGATTGAAGGGCCAACCAGCGGGCTGGTGATCGGCAAAACGCAGTACGTCGAGTGGGTGAAACGCCAGACGGCGGGCATTGGTCGCGCAATGAAAGTGGGCAAAGAGGGGATTCTCGGCCTGACCTGCGCCATCGAACATTATCTGACGGCAACCAAAGAGAGCGGGGCGGAAATGGTCGCGAAAATGACGCCATTTATCGATTCCCTGAATACCCTCAACGGCGTCACGGCCCGTGTGGTGTGGGACAGCGCCGGTCGCGATATTGCGCGCACTGAAATCAAATTCGACGAAGCCACCACCGGCGTCGGCACCGGCGATCTGGTATCGCAGCTTAAACAGGGTGAATACGCGATCTATTTCCGTGGCTACAAGGCCAACGAAGGGATTATCGAAGCGGACGTGCGCAGCGTCAGCGCCGATCAGCTGAACATTGTTTATCGCCGCATCCGCGAAGTCTTAAGCCAGGAGAAACAAGCATGAAACTGACCCCCAATTTTTACCGTGACCGCGTGTGCCTGAACGTGCTGGCCGGTTCCAAAGCCAACGCCAGTGCGATCTATGAAGCCGCAGAAGGTCATGTCCTGGTGGGCGTGCTCTCCAAAAACTATCCAGATGTGGCTAGCGCCGTTGCGGATATGCGTGAATACGCTGCGCTTATCGACAACGCACTTTCCGTTGGGCTGGGCGCGGGCGACCCGAACCAGTCGGCGATGGTGAGCGAGATTTCTCGCCAGGTGCAGCCGCAGCACATCAACCAGGTGTTTACTGGCGTGGCGACCAGCCGCGCGCTGCTCGGGCAGAACGAGTCCGTGGTCAACGGTCTGGTGTCACCAACGGGTACCGTTGGGATGGTCAAAATCTCCACCGGCCCGCTGAGCAGCAAAGCGCCGGACGGTATCGTCCCGGTGGAAACGGCGATTGCCCTGCTGAAAGATTTCGGCGGCAGCTCGATCAAATACTTCCCGATGGGCGGCCTTGAATGCCGTGAAGAATACAAAGCCGTCGCCGAAGCCTGCGCCCGTCACGATTTCTGGCTGGAGCCGACCGGCGGTATTGATCTGGATAACTTCGAGGAGATCCTGCAGATCGCTCTGGATGCAGGCGTGAGCAAAATCATTCCGCATATCTACAGTTCAGTCATCGACAAAGCCAGCGGTGACACCCGTCCTGAGGACGTGCGCACGCTGCTGGAGATGACGAAGAAGTTGGTTAAGTAGTTTCAGCCTGACCCCTCACCCTAACCCTCTCCCAAAGGGAGAGGGGACTAAACCTCCTTCTTCCTGTGGGAAAGGGAACGCTTATCCCCCTCTCCCTGTGGGAGAGGGCCGGGGTGAGGGCATCAAACCGCACAAAGCCAGGAGCCACCATGCACACCCATCACCTGCTCGTTGCTTCACTCTCTATGCTCGCCACCGCCGCCATCGCCCAGCCCCAGTACGCCTGGGTCGGCACCTACAACCCGAACGGCGAGGGGCTGTACCGTTTTACCCTCGATCCGCAAACCGGCGCGCTCGGTAATAAAAAATTGGTCAGCCAACTGCCCAACGCCGCGCAGCTCACCGTCTCGCACGATGGCAAAACCCTCTATCTGGCGAGCGAAGCCGAGAAAGGGATGATTCAGGCGCTGCGCATCGGTGCAGAGGGTGAACTGACCGAGCTCAATCAGGTGGCGTCCGGTGGAGCGGGGCCAGTGTATGTTTCGCTTACGCCGGAAGGGCGACATCTGCTGGTGGCGAACTACGTCAGCGGCTCGATTGCGGTGCTGCCGGTGAAAGCGGACGGCAGTCTGGCTGAGGCAACGGACACACATCAGGATCAGGGCGAACCCGGCGCAGCGAAACCGGAAGCAGCAGTGGAAGGGAGTTTCGCCGCCAGCGATCATAACGGCCCACACGCTCATATGATCGCCGCCGATCCGAGCGGGAAATTTGTCTTTTCGACGGATCTCGGCCTGGATCGCATTTATCAGTACCGCATTGACGGTCAAAGCGGAAAACTCACCCCGAACGATCCGCCATTTATCAGCGCCTCGTCGAAAGGCGCGGGGCCCCGGCATTTCGTCTTTACCCCGAACGGTGACGGCCTGTGGCTGATCAACGAAGAGTCCTCAACCCTGACCTGGTATGCACTGGATAAGACTTCCGGCACTCTGAAAGCAGGCAAAACGATTTCGTCACTGCCGAAGGAGTACAAAGGCACCAGTTTTGCCGCCGGGCTGGCGTTGAGCGCCGACGGCCAGCAGCTTTACGTCGCGAACCGTTTGCATAACAGCATCGCGCACTTTAGGGTAACGGCGGACGGCACGCTGGTGCATCAGGATGATGTCTGGACGCGCGGGGATTATCCGCGCTCGCTGACCCTGGATCAGCAGGGTCGCTGGCTGTACGTTATGAATCAACGCAGCGATAACATCACCCGTTTTCGCGTTGCGCCCGATGGCACACTAAGCTTTGAACCGGACTACACGCCGGTCGGCAGTCCATCACAGATGGTCATTTCAACCGGGCCATGAGCCGTAAGAGGACAAAGACGTGCGATTTCCGAACCAACGTTTAGCGCAACTGTTTGATCTGTTGCAAAACGAGACGCTGCCGCAGGATGAACTGGCGCAGCGGTTGTCGGTATCCACGCGTACCGTACGGGCGGATATCACCGCCCTCAACGCGCTGCTGGCTGGCCACGGCGCGCAGTTTATTCTCAGCCGCGGCAACGGCTATCAGCTTAAAATTGACGATGCCTCGCGCTATCAGTCGTTGCAGGATTCCCGTCCGCGTGCGCTGCGTATTCCGCGCACCGGTCAGGAGCGTGTGCATTATCTGGTGGTGCGTTTTCTCACCTCCGCCTTTTCCTTAAAGCTGGAAGATTTGGCTGATGAATGGTTTGTCAGCCGCGCCACGTTACAAAGTGACATGGCAGAAGTGCGAGAGTGGTTCCAGCGTTATTCTTTGACCCTGGAAACGCGCCCGCGCCACGGCATGAAACTGTTCGGCAGTGAGATGTCGATTCGCGCCTGCCTGACGGATTTGCTGTGGGAACTGGCGCAGCAGGACAGCCTCAATCCGTTGGTGACGGAAATCGCCCTCAATGCGGGCGTGCCGGAGCAACTGGTGGTGGTGCTGCACGACACCCTTACGCGCCATCACATTCGTCTCACGGATGAAGGCGAGCTGTTTGTCCGTCTGTATTGCGCCGTGTCGGTGCGGCGTATCAGCGAAGGCTATCCGCTGCCGGAATTCCACGCCGAAGATGTGGAAGAGAATGTACGCAATGCCGCGCGGGATATCGCCGTCGCCATTGCGCACCTTGCCGACAAAGTACTCGCCCCGTCGGAGGAAAACTGGCTCTGCGTCCACATCGCCGCGCGTCAAATTCAGGAGATCGCCCCGAGTGCGATTAACGCCGACGACGACGAAGCGTTGGTGAATTACATTCTGCACTACATCAACAGCCACTATAACTACAACCTGCTGAACGACGCCCAGCTGCATGCGGATTTGCTGACGCATATCAAAACCATGATCACCCGCGTGCGCTACCAAATCATGATCCCCAACCCGCTGCTGGATAACATCAAGCAGCACTACCCGATGGCGTGGGACATGACCCTGGCGGCGGTCTCCGGCTGGGGGAAATACACCCCGTATGTGATCAGCGAAAACGAAATTGGTTTTCTGGTGCTGCACATCGGCGTCGGGCTGGAGCGACACTACAACGTCGGGTATCAGCGCCAGCCGCGCGTCCTGCTGGTGTGCGACGCCGGAAACGCGATGGCGCGCATGATTGAGGCGGTGCTGCAACGTAAATACCCACAGGTAGAAGTGACGCGCACCGTCACGCTGCGTGAGTACGAACTGGCGGAAAGTATTAGCGAGGATTTCGTTATCTCCACTGCGCGTATCAGCGAAAAAGCCAAACCGGTGGTACAAATCGCCCCGTTCCCGACCGACTATCAGCTGGAGCAGATCGGCAAGCTGGTGCTGGTGGACCGCACCCGTCCGTGGATGCTGGAAAAATACTTCGACGCCGAGCATTTCCGGGTGATTGATTCAAGTATCGATCAGCAAACTCTGTTCCAGGAACTGTGCGGGCAATTGCGTCAGGAAGGGTTTGTCGACGCGGAGTTTCTTGATTCGGTGGTGGAACGTGAAGCCATCGTCAGCACCATGCTCGGTGACGGCATCGCGCTCCCGCACTCCCTAGGTCTGCTGGCGCAAAAAACCGTGGTCTACACTGTGCTGGCACCCCAGGGCATCAAATGGGGCGACGAAACGGCGCACGTGATTTTCCTGCTGGCGATCAGCAAAAGCGAGTACGAAGAGGCGATGGCGATCTACGATATTTTCGTCACCTTCCTGCGTGAACGGGCCATGACGCGCCTGTGCGGCTGCCGCGATTTTGCGGAGTTCAAAACAGTGGCGATGGAGAGTTTGAGTCGATTTTAAGACGATGGGCGGAGAAGGTATCCGCCCATCGATTAACGTAAATGATGCACAACCTGGTTGCTGCTACCGCGCCAGATAAGCGCCGGGTCTTTCAAATCCTGCACAAACTTGCCGTCGACCAGGACGTTAATCAGGTCGACGATTTCCATTTGCGCATCGTTCAGCTCATCCAGCTTGTAGCCGGTCCACACCCAGATATCTTTCCCCGCGCACTCTTTGTGAATGCGCTTCACCAGTTTCAGAATGTGCGGCACGTTCTGCGGGTGAAGCGGGTCGCCACCGGAGAGGGAAATCCCCTGGCGTGGAATGCGCGTGTCGTTCAGATCGCTGATGATCCGGTTTTCCATTTCGTCGTCAAACGGCAGGCCCGAGTTCAGCCGCCAGGTGCTTTTGTTGTAGCAGCCGGGGCATTCATGAACGCACCCTGAAACAAACAGGGTGCAGCGGGTGCCGGGGCCGTTGACGATGTCGACGGGGTAATACTGATGGTATCTCATTTCTGTTTCCCAATGAGCACGCTGATGCCCTCACCCCGGCCCTCTCCCACAGGGAGAGGGAGAAAATCGCGCTGGTCGGGGAGAAAACTGCGCCGGGCGGTCCCCTCTCCCTTGAGGGAGAGGGCTAGGGTGAGGGGGAAAATTCCGCGACGGATTACCCGATCTGCCCATTCCCCAAATGCTTCACGCGGCGTTTCACTTCTTCCTGCTTACCGGCGTTGAACGGACGCGCGTCCGGGCTGCCGAGATATCCGCACACGCGGCGGGTCACGGAGACACGGGCCGCATCGTGGTTACCGCATTTCGGGCAGGTAAAGCCCTTGCTGGTACATTCAAACTCACCGGTAAAGCCACACTCGTAGCACTCGTCGATCGGCGTGTTGGTCCCGTAATACGGCACGTGCTGATAGCTGTAATCCCACACGTCTTCCAGCGCTTTCAGGTTGTGCTGAATGTTCGGGTACTCGCCGTAACAGATGAAACCGCCGTTGGCGACCGGCGGATAGGCCGCTTCAAAGTCGATCTTGTCGTACGGATTGACCTTTTTCTCGACGTCGAGGTGGAAGCTGTTGGTGTAGTAGCCTTTGTCGGTCACGCCGTTCACTACGCCAAACTCTGCGGTATCCAGACGGCAGAAGCGGTCGCAGAGGTTCTCACTCGGCGTGCTGTAGAGGCTAAAGCCGTAGCCAGTTTCGTCTTTCCACAGATCCACCGCATCGCGCAGACGCTGGACGATAGCCACGCCTTTCTCACGCAGGGCCTCGCTGTCATACATATGCTGATTGCCAAACAGGGCGTTGATGGTTTCGTGAATGCCGATATAGCCGAGGGATATCGACGCGCGGCCGTTCTTGAAGATTTCAGACACGTCGTCGTCCGCTTTCAGGCGCACGCCGCAGGCCCCTTCCATATACAGAATCGGTGCTACGCGGGCTTTGACCCCTTCCAGACGGGCGATGCGGGTCATCAGGGCTTTACGCGCCAACTGCAGACGTTCGTCGAGCAGCGTCCAGAATGCGGCTTCATCACCTTTCGCTTCCAGCGCGATGCGCGGCAGGTTAAGGCTGATTACGCCGATATTGTTACGGCCTTCATGGATTTGCTCGCCGTGTTCATTTTCATACACGCCGAGGAAGCTGCGGCAGCCCATCGGGGTTTTGAACGAACCGGTGACTTTCACCACCTGGTCGTAGTTCAGAATATCCGGATACATGCGTTTGCTCGCGCATTCCAGCGCCAGCTGTTTGATGTCGTAGTTCGCATCGCCAAACTTATGGTTCAGGCCATCGCGAATGGCGAAGACCAGTTTCGGGAACACCGCGGTTTTGCGGTTTTTGCCGAGGCCCGAAATGCGGTTGCGCAGAATCGACTGCTGAATCAGACGCGATTCCCAGCTGGTGCCCAGGCCAAAACCGAAGGTCACAAACGGCGTCTGGCCATTGGCGGTGTGCAGCGTGTTCACTTCATATTCGAGGGACTGGAACGCGTCGTAGCACTCTTTTTCGGTGCGGGAGTGTGCATAGCCGTCGGCATCAGGAATATTCCACTCCTGCGCTACTTTACGATGCTTGTTGAAGCTCTCGGTGACAAATGGGGCCAGTACTTCGTCGATACGGTTAATAGTGGTGCCGCCATAAATATGGCTGGCAACCTGGGCGATGATCTGCGCCGTCACCGCCGTGGCGGTGGAGATGGATTTTGGCGGTTCAATCTCGGCGTTACCCATTTTAAAGCCGTGGGTCAGCATGCCTTTCAGGTCGATCAACATACAGTTGAACATCGGGAAAAACGGCGAGTAGTCGAGATCGTGGTAGTGGATCTCACCGCGCTCATGCGCCTGCACCACGTCGCGCGGCAGCAGGTGCTGACGGGCATAGTGCTTGGCGACGATACCGGCCAGCAGGTCGCGCTGGGTCGGGATCACCTTGCTGTCTTTATTGGCGTTTTCATTGAGCAGCGCCGAGTTGGTCTGCTCGACCAGGCCGCGAATCTCCTGATTCAGGCGACCGCGCTTTTCACGCTGGATGTCACGGTCGTGACGATACTCAATGTAGGCGCGCGCCAGCTGCTTGTACGGGCCGGACATCAGCTGGTTTTCTACCGCAGTCTGGATCTCATTGATATCCACCTGACTGCGTTCATTCATCTGGCTACAGACAATTTCTGCGACGGTGGCGCAGTAATCTGCGTCATCGACTCCCGCTGCTTTAGCTGCACGCAGAATGGCTTCTTTGATGCGCTCTGACTTAAACGGCACTTTACAGCCATCACGTTTCATCACATGCGGTGTCATGATCACTCCATTAAAAACAGGTTATCCACAGAGGTGGGGAAGTATGCTCTGGACGCAAGTCCCGATGTCTCAGTCACTTCCCTCGTTCCCGACGCTTGTTATCCACAATTCCGGCCAGCGTTGACGCCGTTGTCTTGTTGGAATAGTAGACGATAAATACAATATGTTGGGTCGGCGTGCATTTTAAGTTCTATATGTAGTGATTTGCATCAAACATGTTTGCGATTTTTTTGATTCAGAACAAAGTAAAAAGACGAGAGTACAAATGGCGGGCACTGTAGCGTTTGTAAAGGCCAGGCAGGAAAATTCTGATTAATTATTCAACAAAAACAGTAAGGTATTGCCGTGAAAATGTAGCGCTGCCCAGACGCCTTTCTCCGGCGGCACTTTGTAGGCCGGGGTCGAATATTCTGGGTTTGTAGGCCGGGTAAGCGAAGCGCCACCCGGCAAACACGTTCATCTACTCCTGCAACCACCACACGGATTCAAACGGGCGCAGCGTCATCGCCGTCGGTTTCGCGGCCACTTCGGCGTAGTTGCTGATGACCACGCGCCAGTCGCCACTCACAGCATCCGGCTGCCATTCCTGGCATTCGCGACTCAGGTTCGCGACCACCATCAGCGTCTGCCCTTGCCACTGGCGGCGATAGCACCACAGGGAAGGGTGCATCGGCAGCAGATCCTGATAGTCGCCCCAGGTCAGCAGCGGGAGTGATTTACGCAGGGCGATCAGCGACTGGTAGGTATAAAACACCGAATCGGGATCGTTGAGCGCCGCGTCCACATTGATGGTTTCGACGTTATCGCACAGATCGATCCACGGCTCACCGGTGGTAAATCCGCCGTTCGGCGTGGCATCCCACTGCATCGGTGTGCGGCCGTTGTCGCGGGATTTACTCGCCAGAATTGCCAGAAGTTCGTCCGCATCGCGGCCTGTTGCCAGCAGTTCAGCGAACATGTTGTGGCTTTCCACATCGCGGTAATCGGTGATGCGCGCGAAATGCGGGTTGGTCATGCCGATCTCTTCGCCCTGATAGATGTACGGCGTGCCCTGCATCCCGTGCAGCACCATCGCCAGCATTTTGGCGGAGGTGGCGCGGTACTCGCCCTCGTCGCCAAAACGTGAAACGATGCGCGGCTGATCGTGGTTACACCAGAACAGAGCGTTCCAGGCAACACCATGCATCCCCTGCTGCCAGTGGCTGAACAGCGTTTTCAGCGCCACGTAATCGGGCTTCGCGAGCGTCCATTTTTCGCCGTTCGGATAATCGACTTTCAGGTGGTGGAAGTTAAAGGTCATCGACAGTTCGCGCCCGTCGAGAGCGGCGTATTGCTGGCAGTTTTCCAGCGACGTTGAGGACATCTCGCCCACGGTCATCAGGTTGCGCGGGGTGAAGACGTCCCGGCTCATCTCCTGGAGATATTCATGGGCGCGCGGGCCGTCGGTGTAGAAACGGCGGCCATCGCCCAGCGGATCGTTCGGGAAATCCTGGTCCTTGGAGATCAGGTTAATTACGTCGAGACGCAGGCCGTCCACGCCGCGATCGGCCCAGAACTCGCACACTTTTTTCAGCTCGCTGCGCACGTCCGGGTTTTCCCAGTTCAGATCCGCCTGCTCCGGGGCGAACAGGTGCAGATAATACTGCTCGCTCTCAGCATGCCAGCGCCAGGCGTTGCCGCCAAATTTGGAGCGCCAGTTGTTCGGAAGCTGGTCCGGCGTGCCATCGCGCCAGATATAGAACTCACGGTACGGACTTTCTTTATTCAGCGATTCGCGGAACCACGCGTGCTGCGTGGAGGTGTGGTTGAGCACCATGTCGAGCACCAGACGGATGCCGCGCGCGTGGGCCTGCGCCACCAGCTCATCAAAATCATCCAGCGTGCCGTAGGCCGGATCGATGGCGGTATAGTTCGCCACATCGTAGCCGTTGTCCACCTGCGGGGAAATGTAGAAAGGGGTCAGCCAGATGGCGTCCACGCCAAGGGTTTTTAGGTAGTCCAGACGCTGCGTTACACCGCGTAAATCACCGGTGCCACGACCGGTCGTGTCCTGAAAACTCTTTGGGTAAATCTGATAGATGACGCCGTTTTGCCACCAGTGCGGAAGGGGATTCATAATGCGTTCCTGCAAATGCGAAGGGGCGCAATTGCGCCCCGAAAGAAGAAGTTAAACAATCTGCAGCGTGCCCTGACGGAACTTGCGCTGATAGATAACGGTCGTCAGCGCCATCGGGACGATAATCGCCACCGCCATCGCCAGAGCAAACACCTGCCAGTAGGTCGGCTGAATCGAGAGGATGCCCGGCAGGCCACCCACGCCGATGCCGTTCGCCATCACGCCGTTCAGACCACACAGCAGCCCTGCCAGCCCCGAACCGATCATCGCGCACAGCATCGGGAAGCGGTATTTCAGGTTGATGCCGTACATCGCCGGTTCGGTGACGCCGAGGTAGGCGGAGATCGCCGCCGGAACGGAAATTTCACGCTCGTTGTGTTTGCGGCTGACCAGGATAATGCCGGTGACAGCAGAGGCCTGCGCAATGTTCGACAGGGCGATAATCGGCCAGACCGGCGTGCCGCCGAGGCTCTGAATCATCTGCATGTCGATGGCCAGCGTGGTCTGATGCACGCCGGTAATCACCAGCGGCGCATAGAGGAAGCCAAACAGCGCGGCGCCAATCGGAGCGAAGCTGCCGGTCATCAGGTGACGGACCGCGAAGGCCACGCCGTCGCCAATCATGCGGCCAAACGGGCCGATAAAGGCGTGGGCGAGGAACACAGCCAGAATCAACGAACAGACCGGAACCACCACCAGATAGAGGTAATCCGGCACGATACGTTTCAGGCGGGTCTCAATAAAGCCCAGCGCCAGACCGGCCAGCAGAGCGGGGATAACCTGCGCCTGATAACCCACTTTAGCGATAGTAAACAGGCCGAAGTTCCACACTTCTGGCACCTGCTGCCCAAGTAAGTAAGCGTTCATTAACTGCGGAGAGACCAGCGTCACGCCGAGCACGATACCCAGAATCGGCGTCCCGCCCATTTTGCGCACCGCCGACCAGCAGATCCCGACCGGCAGATAGAAGAAGATCGCCTCGCCAATCAGCCACAGGAAGTCATAGATGCTTTGCAGCGCCGGATACATCTGCGCCAGAGTCTTGCCATCGCTCATCGGCACGTCGCCGATCACGTTGCGGAAGCCGAGGATTAAGCCTCCGCTTATCAGCGCCGGCAGCAGCGGGAAGAAGATCTCCGCGAAGTGGGAGATCAGCTGCTCGTGCCATTTCATATTCTGGCGCGCCGCTTTCTTGGCCTGCTCTTTGTCCGCCGTCGAATGCCCGGTTGTCGCCAGCAGGGCCTGATAGTAATCGCCCACTTCGGTACCAATCACCACCTGGAACTGCCCGGCGTTGGTGAAGCAACCTTTGACCATCGACAGTTCCTCGATGGCCTTCGGATTGGCTTTGGCCGGATCGTTCAGCACAAAACGCAGACGGGTAATGCAGTGGCTGACGGTGGCGATATTTTCGCGGCCCCCAACCAGAACGATCAGCTGGTCGATATCAGTTTGTTTAACTTTGCTCATCATGAAGCCTCATGACAGATGTGGAGGGTAATGACCTGGACGCAAGCCTACTCTTTGAGCGACACGGTGAAAATGGGAACGTTCCCGAAATCGGGCGAGGATCACAATAATCCGTTTTAAGAGGGTTAAGAGAGGTGGGCTGGAATGACGATCTGACGGGGTTCGCTGCGCCCGTTTATCTGCTCAATAAGCTGCACAGCCGCCTGGCGGCCCGCTTCAGCGTAGCCCGGATCGACGGTGACAATCTCAGGATGGAGGAACTTCATCAGCGGTGTGCTGCCCACGCTGGCGAGCTGGACGGTGTCGATGCGCTGCTCCTGCAAATATTTGCTGGCTCCCAGCGCGAGGGTATCGGTCGCGCAAATCAGCGCGGTGGTTTGCGGGGTCAACACGCTTGCCACCTGATCGTAGCCCTGTTTCATTGCCAGACCGGGCAGCGAGGCAACCGCTGGAAGATTGTGCTGTTTGCAAAATGCGAGATAGGCTTCGTGGCGACGCTTACCGGTGGTGACGTCACTGTGCGGCACGCCGAGGAAGCTGATATGGCGATGGCCCTGCTCGTACAGACGCTGCATCAGGGTGAGGATCGCGCCTTCGTCGTCATAACAAACAGAGGCAAACCCGCTGGCGTCGCGCGCCAGCAGCACTAGCGAGGACTGCCAGGGTTTCAGCGTTTCATCCTTAATGCCGGTAAAACCAAACAGCACCACGCCGTCGATATTGCGTCGTTGCAGCATCCCAAGATGCTCTTCCACCAGCAGAGGCGAGAACTGGCTCTCCATCATGATCGGATCGTAGCCCTGTTCGTAAAACGCAGGCAACATGGTTTGCACCGCCAGATTTTCCGACAGGGAATCGAGACGCGAGACAATGATAGCGACCACTTTGTCGCTCTGCCCGCGCATGGCACGCGCGGAGCGGGAAGGGGAAAAACCGTGCTGATTCATGACCGCCTCGACGCGTTCGCGCGTGCGTTCGCTGACGCCACTCTCGTTGTTCAGTACGCGCGACACGGTGGATTTCCCTACGCCGCTTAAACGGGCGATGTCTTTAATGGTCAGGCGGTTATGCATCCTTTATTCCCTGTAACGGCGGCAAGTCGTCAATTGAGACTAATGCTTACGATTTAATTAGCAATGAGCAAAGTCTGGTATATGTACGGTTTAAATCTGCGGGCGTATCATACCGCCCGAATCGCTACTAAAGGTATGGTTAAAACACGATACTGCGCTGCGATTAACCCTTTTTTTCACTTATCGGAGGCCGTATGGATCCCGATCCCACACCTCTCCAGCAATGGAGTTTAAGTACTTTCCGGTAAGCCAGTCGTCTTCTAACTGTCTCGCCGGTGATGTGAGGCAGTGACATCTCAATGTTCCTGCTATAAAAATTTAAGTGCCATTCAGGTACCGCCTTGTTGCGCCTGAAGGTAACACTGCGTCCGCCTTTGCGGATGTGGGGGACTTTTTATGCTGAAAAATATCACCCAGCAGCTGCTCGCTCAGCTGAACCGCCACCTGCCGCGCCGTCTTGTCCAGCGCGATCCGCTGCCGAACGCCAAAAATCTGGCTGGGGCCGCTATTCCGCCCACGCTGACGGAACATTGCCTCAAAGCCGCCGCGATGGACGAAAACGAAGTCTGGCGCGCCTTCGGCGGTCACCCGGAAGGGTTGAACGCGGCGGAAGTGGAAAAAACACGCGCCGAGCACGGCGATAACCAAATCCCGGCGCAAAAACCGGCTCCGTGGTTTGTCCATCTCTGGCTCTGCTATCGCAACCCGTTCAACCTGCTGTTGACCGTTCTGGCGATTATTTCCTACGCCACCGAAGATCTGTTTGCCGCAGGCGTAATAGCCCTGATGGTAGCGATCTCCACCATGCTCAACTTCATTCAGGAAGCGCGTTCCACCCGTGCGGCGGACGCCCTGAAAGCGATGGTCAGCAATACTGCCACCGTCCAGCGCGTGATCAATGAGAAGGGCGAAAGCGCCTGGCTGGAACTGCCGATCGATCAGCTGGTGGTGGGCGACATTATCAAGCTGGCGGCGGGGGACATGATCCCGGCGGACCTGCGTGTGGTGCAGGCCCGCGATCTGTTCGTCGCCCAGGCGTCCCTGACCGGTGAATCCCTGCCGGTCGAGAAAGTGGCGCGTAGCCGCAACCCGCAGCAAACCAACCCGCTCGAAAGCGATACTCTGTGCTTCATGGGCACTACCGTGGTGAGCGGCACCGCGCAGGCGATCGTCATTGCCACCGGCGGCAACACCTGGTTTGGACAGCTGGCCGGGCGCGTCAGCGAGCAGGAAAGCGAGCCGAATGCGTTCCAGAAAGGCATCGGTCGCGTCAGCATGTTGCTGATCCGCTTCATGATGGTGATGACGCCTATCGTGCTGCTCATCAACGGCTACACCAAAGGCGACTGGTGGGAAGCGGCGCTGTTTGCCCTCTCCGTGGCGGTCGGTTTAACGCCGGAAATGCTGCCGATGATTGTCACCTCCACGCTGGCTCGCGGGGCGGTGAAGCTTTCTAAACAGAAAGTGATTGTGAAACACCTCGACGCCATTCAGAACTTTGGCGCGATGGATATTCTTTGCACCGATAAAACCGGCACCCTGACGCAGGATAAAATTGTGCTGGAGAATCATACGGATGTCTCTGGCAAAGTCAGCGAACGCGTGCTGCAAACCGCGTGGCTGAACAGCCACTACCAGACCGGGCTGAAAAACCTGCTGGACGTCGCAGTGCTGGAAGGGGTAGACGAAGATTCTGCGCGCACGCTCTCAACGCGCTGGCAAAAAGTGGATGAGATCCCGTTCGACTTCGAGCGTCGCCGCATGTCGGTGGTGGTCAGCGAGCAAGCGGATGTCCATCAGCTGATCTGCAAAGGGGCGCTGCAGGAGATCCTCAATGTCTCTACCCAGGTGCGTCATAACGGTGAAATCGTGCCGCTCGATGACACCATGCTGCGTCGCATTAAACGCGTGACCGACAGCCTGAACCGTCAGGGGCTGCGCGTGGTGGCGGTCGCCAGCAAATTCTTGCCGGGCCGCGAAGGGGATTATCATCGTGTCGATGAGTCGGATCTGATCCTCGAAGGTTACATCGCCTTCCTCGATCCACCGAAAGAGACCACAGCACCGGCGCTGAAGGCGCTGAAAGCCTCCGGTATCACCGTTAAAATCCTTACCGGCGACAGCGAGCTGGTAGCAGCGAAAGTGTGTCACGAAGTGGGGCTGGATGCGGGTGAGGTGGTAACGGGCAGCGATATCGAAACGCTTTCCGACGACGAACTGGCTGCGCTTGCCAAAACTACTACCCTGTTCGCACGCCTGACGCCAATGCATAAAGAACGCATCGTCACCCTGCTGCGCCGCGAAGGGCACGTGGTCGGCTTTATGGGCGATGGTATCAACGATGCACCTGCGCTGCGCGCGGCGGATATCGGGATTTCCGTTGACGGGGCGGTCGATATTGCCCGTGAAGCGGCCGATATCATCCTGCTGGAAAAGAGCCTGATGGTGCTGGAGCAGGGCGTGATCGAAGGACGTCGCACCTTCGCCAACATGCTGAAATACATCAAAATGACCGCCAGCTCTAACTTCGGTAACGTCTTCAGCGTACTGGTGGCGAGCGCCTTCCTGCCGTTCCTGCCGATGCTGCCGCTGCACCTGCTGATTCAGAACCTGATGTACGATGTCTCTCAGGTGGCGATCCCGTTTGATAACGTTGATGACGAGCAGATCCAAAAACCGCAGCGCTGGAACCCGTCGGATCTCGGTCGCTTCATGCTGTTCTTTGGCCCAATCAGCTCTATCTTCGACATTCTTACCTTCTGCCTGATGTGGTTCGTGTTCCACGCTAACACGCCAGAACATCAAACCCTGTTCCAGTCCGGCTGGTTCGTGG
The DNA here is from genome assembly GCA_002271215.1 of Lelliottia jeotgali. Taxonomy (NCBI): domain Bacteria; kingdom Pseudomonadati; phylum Pseudomonadota; class Gammaproteobacteria; order Enterobacterales; family Enterobacteriaceae; genus Lelliottia; species Lelliottia jeotgali. The sequence continues at coordinate 519,771 of CP018628.1, forward strand.
TCGGGCTGCTGTCGCAAACGCTGATTGTGCATATGATCCGTACGCGCCGCATTCCGTTCATCCAGAGCCGCGCCGCCTGGCCGCTGATTATTATGACCGGCGTCGTCATGGTACTGGGTATCGCGCTGCCGTTCTCACCGCTGGCGAGCTATCTCAGCCTGCAGGCGCTGCCGCTGAGCTACTTCCCTTGGCTGGTGGCGATTCTGGCGGGCTATATGGTTCTGACCCAAATGGTGAAAGGGTTCTACAGCCGTCGGTACGGTTGGCAGTAAGAGACTTTCCCCTCACCCTAACCCTCTCCCAAAGGGAGAGGGGATCGCTCGGAGCCGTTTTTCTCCCTCTCCCGTGGGAGAGGGTCGGGGTGAGGGCATCAGGCCGCACAACCCTAAACCGCCCACCAACAAAATAGCCTTCCTCCCAAATTCCCCAACCTGTGATCCCCGTCATGCGCTGTGCTTGACGACAATTTGTACGCATGTTAACAAAATGTTTTGTCTGTTTTTGGCCCGTCAAATCCTGATAAGGAACATTATGTTACGTCTTAGCCTCATCACCGCCGGATTGTTGCTCGGTACTTCTGCACTGGCGGCTCCGGCAGGCGATCTGCCGTTAATGCCCTGGCCCGCTCACGTTGAACGTCCTGCGAAGCAGGGCGCGCTGATCCTCAGCGATAACATCTCCGTCAGCGTTAGCGGTGACGATCTGGGTGATGCCGCAAACCGTTTGCGCCAGCGAATCGCGCTGCAAACCGGCTGGACGTTACAACCCCAGGCCGACAAACCCGAAAAGCCGACCATTACGATTTCTATCGCCAAAAAAGTGAAGCCGCAGCCGTTGCCGGACAGCGATGAAAGCTACACACTCACCGTGGATGCCAACGGCGTGAACATCACCGCCAACACGCGCTTCGGTGCGCTGCGCGGGATGGAAACCCTGCTCCAGCTGATTCAAAACGGTGCCGAAAACACCTCAATTCCGTGGGTGTCGATTGACGACTCCCCGCGCTTCCCGTGGCGCGGGCTACTGCTCGATTCGGCGCGCCATTTCGTCCCGCTGGAGGACATCAAACGCCAGATCGATGGCATGGCGGCGGCGAAGCTCAACGTCCTGCACTGGCATCTGACGGACGATCAGGGCTGGCGGTTTACCTCGAAGCGCTACCCTAAACTGACGCAGCTCGCCAGCGACGGGCTGTTCTACACCCCAGAACAAATGCGCGACGTGGTGCGCTACGCCACCGCGCGTGGTATTCGCGTGGTGCCGGAAATCGACATGCCGGGTCACGCGTCGGCGATTGCCGTGGCCTATCCGGAACTGATGAGCGCGCCGGGGCCGTATGAGATGGAGCGCCACTGGGGCGTGCTAAAACCGGTTCTTGATCCGACCAAAGAGGCGACTTACACCTTCGCCGACGCGATGGTCAGCGAACTGGCGGCGATCTTCCCCGATCCGTACCTGCACATCGGCGGGGATGAAGTTGACGATACCCAGTGGAAAAGCAACTCCGCCATCCAGCAGTTTATGCGCGACAACAAACTCGCCGACAGCCACGCGCTGCAGGCGTATTTCAACCGCAAACTGGAAACCATTCTTGAGAAACACCACCGGCAGATGGTCGGCTGGGACGAGATCTATCATCCGGACCTGCCGAAAAGCATTCTGATTCAGTCCTGGCAGGGTCAGGACGCCCTCGGCGAGGTGGCAAAACACGGGTATAAAGGCATTCTCTCTACCGGTTTTTACCTCGATCAGCCGCAGTCCACGGCCTATCACTACCGCAACGAGATCGTGCCTCAGGGTTTAAACGGCATGGACATCATTGCCGATTCTGACAGCGCCCAGAGCTGGACTTTCACCATGCCGCGCCTGAAAGGCAAACCGGTGGAGGGCAGTTTCACCCTGGTGAAAGGGGTTTCCGGCTGGCGTGGATTTATCGATTTCAGCGGCAAATCCCGTCGCGCGGTGGACAACATCGAATGGCGTGACGACAACCAGGTGAGCTTCACCGTCGACACCTGGATGGGCGAAACGCGCCCGGTGGTGAATGTGTCGGACGACAAACTCACCGGCTATTTCCTGGTGGGCAACGCCCGCTACCCGATTACTGGCGCGCGTCTCAATGAGGTGCCGGAAGGTATACAGCCGACGGTGCCGGATGCCGATCAGCAGGCTAATCTGCTCGGCGGCGAAGCGGCGCTGTGGGCGGAAAACGTGATTGCCCCGGTTCTGGATATCAAACTCTGGCCGCGTGCGTTTGCGGTGGCGGAGCGTCTGTGGTCGGCGCAGGATGTGAACGATATCGACACCATGTACACCCGTTTGCAGGCGATGGACAGCTGGACGACGGTGTCGGTCGGGCTTCAACAGCACAGCCAGCAGCAGGCGCAGTTCACCCGTCTGGCGAATAACGCCGATACGGTGCCGCTGCAGATCCTCGCTCAGGCCGTGGAGCCCGCGCAGTATTACACCCGTCAGCACCTGAAATTCCAGGCCGGGAATTATCATCAGTTTGAGCCGCTAAACCGCTACGCCGACGCACTGACCGCCGAGAGCGCCACGGTCCGTCAGATGGATAAGTGGGTCGAGCGGCTGGTAAGCGACGCAGAAGATACGGAAAGCGCGGAAGCCCTGCGCCACGTCTTCACCCGCTGGCAGAATAACACCAGCGACGCGCTGGCGCTGAGTGAAAGCAACTATCAGTTGAAAGCCATCAAACCGGTGATTCAGGAGGTGGACAAACTGGCGTCGATTGGCTTGCGTCTGACGGATCTGGTGGCGCGTCAGGGGACGCTGGATGATAAGGAGATCGCCTCGATTCAGAACGAGCTGGATAACGCAGCGAAGATTCAGGATGAGGTGGTGATTGCGGCGGTTTATCCACTGGAGAAGTTGCTTAGGGCGACGCGGAATCAATAAGGTTTGCTGGGGATTCGATGGGCATGGGAGGTGGTTTCGTTCACCTTATGTTCAGCAGAATATAAAACCTGTATCACCTGTGAACGTGACAAGGGGGCTGCGCGGCCCCCTTGCCAATCCCCGCGCCCCGCCATGAAATCGGTGCTTCGCACTGCGCTCACCTCCCGGCCTGCTGCCTGAGGCCGGCTCGATTCCTGATTACTCGTCCCATACATGGGACTCGCCCCTTCGGGACCAGCGCAAGCGCTGTTCAAAATTGCTCCCGGCAATTTTGTCCTGTCTCATTTCGCCTCTGGTCGCCATCTCTGGCGCCCAGACCTTGTCATCCGGCCTCCGGTTCGCCGATTTCTGCAGGGACCAACACCGGTGCCATATTCAGGCAACGGGCAGGAGATTAAGCGGGACGAACCCAATCCTTCGACTGCCTCCAGGTCGTTGGAATATTCCCCGTATCATTCAACGCCCCTGGAAACGTCTTCAACCACTCCGCCACGCGCTGTTGATTGATTCCCGCCACGCTCATGCCTTCCAGGCAGCCCCACAGCTCGCGGGTGTTTTGCGGGGTGATGATGATGCAATCTGGCATAAACTCGTTGGCAGCCACAATTAACTCCTTGATAGTTTTTTGTGGTTAGCGGTGTGAAGGTGTCCTACCACCTTTGCATCGCGCTTCTGACTTTCCCGCTCTGAAGAAAACCCCTCATTGCGTACGGCAAATCATACTCTTGTGGATAAAAAACAGTGCTTAGAAAACCGAGCAAATTTGCGAAATGCGAAGCCGCTTCAGACAAAAAGAGAAAGAAATGAAACGTTGCAACATTGCCGGGAAATATTGGCCGTTATGCCATCTGCGCGCCGTTAATTTTTTCCGAAATTGTGAACAAATTTCAAAATACGCAACCCATCGCTCATTTCACGATTGTATATAAGGTTTACACTTCTCCAGGACTTAACGCAAATTAGCAAGGAGTTGCTATGTACAGGAACAATGAAGTCATTAGTTATTTGCAGACCAATAAAATTCTCGCATTGAAGTTAGATCATGCTGTATCTGGTGTTGGAAAGGTTGTATCAAATCAGATTGAAGTGACAGTGCTGGTGCGAAACGAGCGTTGTATTACACCTCCTGCTTTACGGATGAATATCAGGATGTCTGTCAGAAACAAAAGATGGAAGATATACGATTCAAGAATGGCGTCATCCATCTTATTCAGCATGGTGATGTAGTGTATGACATGCTGCATATTTATTTCGAAGAAATCTTCAAATACAAAACATCTGATCAAATAGAGCACATCAAACAAATGTTAATGGCAGTTAATGTGCATATTGCCGCAAGCTCACTGACAAGTGCAGGATTTGCGTTAGCGGTTGCCTCTGCCGTCGGCATGGGTTTGAATCTAAGCATCGATATGAGTGCTTTAGTAGGAGGTAGATCTGGGGCAGCTTTAGCAGGGATCGGCGTTTATGGCGTTGTTCAGAATGCTGCGGAAAGCGCGCGTCGTCTGCATTATGTCTATCCGGTCTATTACTCTGCGCTGTACGCCAAAGAGCTGGAGATGATGTATTTTCTGGTGGAACCCTTATTTGAGCGAGCTGATGCGTTTAAAAAATCAATATCAGACGAAAGTATCGCTGAGATTATAACCAGAATGATTCGATAACCATGATGAACATGTTTAAAAGAGTGTTGAGACGAATATTCAGATCGTTAGTTTCTTACTACGGTCCCACTGTGTTAACAATCATATTTGCATTAGCGCAGGGTTTATTGTTCCCTGATAGCCCAATTTTGCTCACACCCTTGTTCTTCATTGTAATGTTATTTGTTTTTGGTCGTTACTTGAAATGGTGATATCAAAACACCACCGCCATTAATAATTCACTTATAAGGAAAAGATATGTCTACTCCAGCTTATTTATGGCTTGATGATGAAAATGGCTCTCCGGTTGTTGGCAGTTGCTTAATGCCGACACGTTTAGGCTCAATCGAATTAAAGTCCTTTTCCCATGGTGTCAATATTCCGGTCGATCCGAGTTGGGGTAAACTCACTGGCACGCGTGTACACCGTCCGATCACGCTGGTAAAGGAATTCGACCAGACTACACCTCTTTTGTATCGGGCTTTGTGCGAAGGACGAACAATGAAGAAAGCTACGATCAGGATGTATCGCATCCTGGAATCAGGTATTGAGTCCGAGTATTTCAATATCATTCTGGATAACGTCAAAATCATCACTTTATCGCCGTACCTGGCGCCTAACGGCATGAGTAGTACGCATCTGGAAACGCTGGAATTACGCTATGAAGCGATCACCTGGAAGTACACTGAAGGGAATATTATCTATCGCGATTCATGGAATAATCGCTGCTGTGCCTGACCTATTTACTGGCGGGAAACACCAGAAACAGCCCCCTCCGCAGCGGAGAGGGCAAACAGATTAGCGACGAACCGCAATCGCCTCAATCTCAATCTTCACGTCTTTCGGCAGACGCGCTACTTCCACACAAGAACGCGCCGGGAAGGTCGCTTCGTGCTCGTTGAAGAACGCTTCGTAAGTGGCGTTAACGGTCGCGAAATCATTCAGATCTTTCACGAACACGGTCGTTTTCACGATATCGCCCACTTTCAGGCCCGCAGATTCAACGATCGCTTTCACGTTTTCCAGTGACTGACGCGCCTGCGCCGCCACATCGTTTGGCACTTCGCCGGTTTTCGGGTTCACCGGGATCTGGCCGGAAGTGATAATCATGCTGCCCAGGTCAACGCCCTGAACGTAAGGACCGATAGCCGCTGGTGCATTTTCCGTCGCAAGTACTTTGCTCATGTTTTCTCCAGGATAACAGCGTTAAAAAGTTCCCGGCCATTATACACATCATCCTTCACGCCGCCTCTTCGTTGGCTGCGTCCTCATACCCCGGTCACATAGTTTCCTATGCTCCCGGGGATATTCGGACTTGCCGCCTCGATGCGACGCGAATGATTTCGTGTAACCGGAGCCCGGGATCCCATTACCAACCTCAATTAGTTGGCCAGCACCACATAATGAGAAAACTCTTTTTCGCAGTATTTGCATTTGAGTGCGATGTCATTCGCCCGTTTTTTCACTGCAAAACTGGACGAAACCGGCTCAGCATGACTGATGCAGTTGCTGTTCGGGCAGACCAGTACGTGCTCAATGCGTTCCGGTAAGTTCGGGCGCGATTTGCCCACCACTTCGTAATCGTCGATGCGATTCACCGTCGCGTCCGGCGCGTACAGGGACAGCTGGTTCACCTGCTCGTCGGTCAGGAAGGTGTTCTCGATTTTGATCAGGTCTTTGCGGCCCATCTCGCCGGACGGCAGGTTCAGGCCGATAGTGATGCGCTGGTCGGTTTCGGTCAGCTTGAACAGCGTCAGCAGCTTAAAGCCCACCATCGCCGGGATATGGTCAATCACGGTGCCACGTTTGATGGCTTCAACCTGGAGTTTATTATCATGTGTCATTGTCATTTCCCCTTACAGAGCGAATTCGCGATTCAGAACCAGTGCCAGTAACGCCTGGCGAGCGAAGATGCCGTTCCCGGCCTGCTGGAAGTACCAGGCGTGCGGCGTTTTGTCGACGTCGGTGGCGATTTCGTCGATGCGCGGCAGCGGGTGCAGCACTTTCATGTTCGTACGCGCACCTTCAAGGTCACTGGCGCGCAGGATGAACTGGGCTTTGACGTTGGCGTACTCGGACGGGTCCAGACGCTCTTTCTGCACGCGGGTCATGTACAGAATATCCACTTCACCCATCACCTCTTCGATGCTGGCGTGCTGGCTCCACTGGATGCCTTTTTCGTCGAGCATATCGAGAATGTACTGCGGCATCGCCAGCGCGGCCGGGGCGATAAAGTAGAATCGGTTGCCGTTAAATTTCGCCAGCGCCTGGGCCAGAGAGTGGACGGTGCGGCCATATTTCAGGTCCCCGACCATCGCGATGTGCAGGTTTTCCAGGCGACCCTGAGTCTCCTGGATGGTGAACAGATCCAGCAGGGTCTGTGTCGGATGCTGGTTCGCACCGTCACCGGCGTTCAGCACTGGAATGCCGCCGGAGAACTCGGTCGCCAGACGCGCGGCGCCTTCCTGTGGGTGGCGCATCACAATCGCGTCCACGTAGGTGCTGATGACGGAGATAGTGTCCGCCAGCGTCTCGCCTTTTTTGCCGAGCGATGTGTTGCTGCCGTCGGAGAAACCGACCACGCTCGCGCCGAGGCGGTGCATCGAGGTCTCGAACGACAGACGGGTGCGGGTGGAGGCTTCAAAGAAGCAGCTCGCAATCACTTTGTGCTTGAGCAGCTCGGGCTGTGGGTTGGCCTTCAGTTTTGCCGCGGTATCGAGAACCAGTTCCAGCTCTTCGCGGCTGAGGTCATTGATGGAAATGATGTGTTTTTGATAAAGCGGATTCATGTTTATCTCCTGACGCCGGGCAAAAAAAAGCCCCTCAAATGAGGGGCTCTGGGAATAGGGTTATCAACGGGAAGAAAAACGGCAGGCCAGCGTCTGTTTTCAGACGCGGTATGACTGTATGTCGTACACGCTTGACCATGACTTCCTCCCGGCAAATTGTCGGGCATTATACTCAGCTCGATGTTCTGATCAAGCGATTAATGCACACTTTACTCAGTGCAAACGGTTCTATTTGAATATTAATGCGTTCTGAGTAAATAATTAATTTGCTTGTGAACCAGCGCCGTGCGCTTCACCACACGGGGCGCGACCCAGACAATACTGCTTCCGGCCACCACACCTAAAATTTCCGGTAACTGGTGATAATCCAGAATTCGCGCCACGGCGCGGCCATATCCGGCGACGGTATGGATAAGGATAAATTCGCTGTTGTGCTCCACGCTGACCACCATTTCGGAGATCGAACGGGCCGCGTCGGGGGCGGGGCGTAACTGCGGATTCATCGAATAAATCTTTTGTCCTTTGGCATTTCGAATTTTTATGACACCCAGCAATTTCAGCAGCCGGGAGACGCTTGACTGGCTGATGCTGTCAAACCCGCGTTCCTGCAGGTCTCGGCGGATTTCTTCCTGGGAAAGGTAGCTATTTTCGCTAATCAGGCTCTGGCATACCGCGAGCTGAAGTTGTTCTTTTGGGGAGTATTCTCCATATTCCATCATCTGGTTCCCATCTCTGTTGCCAACAAAAAATGCCCGGTGGCGCTGCGCTTACCGGGCCTACAAAAAGATTACCGTAGGCCGGATAAGCGCAGCGCCATCCGGCAAATCAGATAAGCGCACCTAGGCTTAACGTCGCCATAATCAGCACCGTCAAAATCCCCAGCAGCGGGGCGACCCACTTGAGATAACGCACGTACGGCACGCGCGCGATCGCCAGTCCCCCCATCACCACGGCGGACGTCGGTGTGACTAGATTGACAATCCCGGAAGCTGACTGGTACGCCGTCACGACCAGGTCGCGATTGACGTTAGCGAAATCGGCGAGCGGTGCCATGATCGGCATCGTCAGAACGGCAAGCCCGGAGGAAGAAGGCACCAGAAATGACAGCACCACTTCGAGCCAGTACATCACGTTAATGAACGCCACCGTCGACAATCCTGTGACCATGTCTTCCGCACTGTGCAAAATCGTGTGCGTAATCATGCCCTTATCCATGATGACTACGATACCGCGCGCAATCCCAATAATCAGCGCGACGCCCAGCAAATCCCGCGCCCCGTTGATAAATGTTGAGGTCAGCTCTTCTTCGCTCATGCGGGCAATCAGCCCGACGATTATCGCGCTGGCGAGAAACACCGCAGAAATCTCCGCCATCCACCAGCCGAGCACTGCCACGCCGTAGATCATCACCGCGAAGGCGAGGGCGAAAATCACCAGAATCACTTTGCGCACCGGGGTAAATTCCAGCGACTGTTCGCCCTTATCACCGAGGAAATGCGCGCGGTTCTCTGCCTCTTTGTCGGCGACGATCGACAGAGACGGATCCTGGCGCACCTTGCGGGCGTAGCGCATGACCCACCACACGCAGATCACCCAGCCGATCGCCAGCAGCGCCACGCGGAGCATGATTCCGTTGGTGAACGGGATCCCGGCGGCGTTGGCGGCGATCACCGTGGCGAACGGGTTAATGGTGGAGCCGAGCGTGCCGATCCCCGCGCCGAGTAAAACGGTCGATGCTGCCACCACCGGATCAAAACGAGCGGCCAGCATCACCGGGACGAGTAGCGTGTAGAACGGCAGCGACTCTTCGGCCATACCGTAGATGGTCCCGCCTGCGGCGAACAGCGCCATCAGGATCGGGATCATCCACTCTTCGCGGCCCCGCAGGCGGGTGGTGACGCGTTCGATCCCGGCGTCAATCGCCCCGGTTTTGGTGACGATCCCCAGAAAGCCACCGATGATCAGAATAAACAGCGCCACGTCGATCGCGCCCGCCTGGCCCGATTCCGGATCGTACAGCCCGGCAATAGGGGCCATCAGCACCGAGACGATCCCCTGCGGATGCGCGGCGACGTGTGCGTAAGTTCCGGCAATGGGCACTTCTTTGCCGAGCGTGGCGTTCATCGCCATCTGGTATTGCCCGGCTGGAACAATCCAGCTCAGGGCGGCGACCACGGCGATCAGGAAAAAGAGAATGGTGTAAGCGGAAGGAAATTTGAACTTGCCCATGATGTTCTCCATGCCCCGGCGCAGCCTGTGGCCGCGCCGGGCGGTGATTAGTCGCCGAGTGTCGCCACCATGACCGCTTTAATGGTGTGCATGCGGTTTTCTGCTTCGTCGAAGACGATAGAGTTCGGGGATTCGAAGACCTCTTCCGTCACTTCCAGCCCTTTCAGGCCGTATGCCATTTCGATTTCGCGGCCCACTTTGGTGTGTTCGTTGTGGAACGCCGGCAGGCAGTGCATGAATTTCACGTTCGGATTGCCGGTGGCTTTCATGACGTCGCAGTTGATTTGGTACGGTTTCATCAGGCTGACGCGCTCGGCCCAGGCTTCTTTCGGTTCGCCCATCGACACCCATACGTCGGTGTAGAGGAAATCAGTGCCGTGGACGCCTTCATTCACGTCGTCAGTTAGAGTGATGCGCGCCCCGGTCTCTTTGGCGATGGCTCGGCACTGCTCGACCAGTCCGGCTTCTGGCCAGAAGGATTTCGGGGCCACTAGGCGGATATCCATGCCCATTTTCGCCGCGCCGACCATCAGCGAGTTGCCCATGTTGTTTCGCGCATCGCCCAGATAGGCGAAGCTCAGCTCCGGCAGGGTTTTGCCCGGCGCGTGTTCGAGCATGGTCATCAGGTCGGCGAGGATTTGCGTTGGATGGAATTCGTTGGTCAGGCCGTTCCAGACCGGCACGCCCGCATACTCACCCAGCTCTTCGACGATCTCCTGGCCGTAACCGCGATACTCGATGCCGTCGTACATGCGGCCCAGCACGCGGGCGGTGTCTTTCATTGACTCTTTATGGCCAATCTGCGATCCGCTTGGGCCGAGGTACGTCACCTGCGCGCCCTGGTCGAACGCGCCTACTTCAAAAGCGCAGCGCGTGCGGGTGGAGGTTTTTTCGAAGATCAGGGCGATATTTTTGCCGACTAAAGTTTGTTTTTCGCGCCCGGCTTTTTTGGCTGCTTTCAGGTCGATGGCGAGATCGATCAGGTACTGGATCTCTGCCGGGGTGTAGTCCAGCAGTTTGAGGAAGTTGCGGTTTTTCAGGTTGATGGTCATGTGGTGATCCTTTTTAAATTTGAGCTGTCTGGTGCCCTCACCCCGTCCCTCTCCCACAGGGAGAGGGGGTATGAGTTCCCTCTCCCCTTGGGAGAGGGTTAGGGTGTGGGGAAAAATACGAATCAATTGCGAATCAACGTCCCTTTATCCCCGGCCAGAATCGCGGCACCGTCGGCCAGTGCGCCAATCCCGGCGATGCCGTTGCACGCCTCGACAAATTCACGGCAGGCGCTCACTTTCGGGCCCATCGAACCGGCGTCAAAGTGCATGGTTTTGAGCACATCCGGCGAAACTTGCGCCAGCGGGCGTTGGGTCGGCGTGCCCCAGTCGAGATACACTGCGTCAGCGTCCGTGAGGATCAGCAGCGCATCGGCTTCAATTTGGCGGGCCAGCAGGGCGGCGGAGAGATCTTTGTCGATCACCGCTTCAATGCCGTGGTAGCCACTGGCGTTTTCCACCACCGGGACACCGCCGCCGCCGTTGCAAATCACCAGATGATCGCGGGCGATAAGGGCGGTGATGGCGTCGCTCTCGACGATGCGTTTCGGCTGTGGCGAAGGCACCACGCGGCGGAAGTAGCTGCCGTCGGCTTTAAACACCCAGCCTTTTTCCGTCTGCAGGGTTTTGGCTTGTTCCTCGCTATAAACCGGGCCGATGTATTTGGTCGGGTTGCGAAACGCGGGGTCAGCGGCGTCCACTTCGACCTGGGTCAACAGGACGCTCACCTCGCGCTGCGGCAAGTTGTTTTTCAGCGCTTGCTGGAGCATGTAGCCGATCATCCCCTGGCTTTCCGCGCCGAGGATGTCCAGCGGGTAGGGCGTGACTTTGTCGTAGGCACTGTTTTGCAACGCCAGTAGCCCGACCTGCGGGCCGTTGCCGTGGACCAGCACCACGCGCCACTGGGCGGTGAGTCCGGCGATCGTGCGGGCGGCCAGCTCAATGTTCTGCCGCTGAATATCCGCTTCCAGCGGCTCGCCACGTTTGAGCAGCGCATTGCCGCCCAGCGCCACGACCAGAGTGGGTTTTCTTTCCATGATGGCTCCTTTAAATTCCGTCTCGTTCCAGCGGGCAGCTCATGCAGCGTGCGCCGCCGCGACCGCGTCCCAGCTCATCGCCCGGAATCGGCAGCACGGTGATCCCGGCCTTGTCGTATTTCTCGTTGGTCCAGATGTTGCGCTCGTAGCCGATGACCACGCCGGGGCGGATAGTCAGCACGTTGTTGGCGTCATTCCACTGTTCGCGCTCGGCTTCGAAGGCGTCACCGCCGGTGGTGATCAGCCGTACCTGATTAATGCCCAACGCTTTTTCAATCGCATGGAGCAGATCGGTTTCCTGGGTGCGCAGCAGACCGCCGCGTCCGTCCGGGGTGAGCGTCCAGCACTGGGCGTCTTTACGCACCACTTCCGGGTAGACGGAGAAGGTGTCGACGTCGATGTGGGTCATGACGGTATCGAGGTGCATACAGGAGCGGTGTTTCGGCAGTTCAACGGCGATCACGCGTTCAGCCTGGCGATGCTGGAACAGGCTTTGCGCGAGGAATTCAACGCCCTGCGGCGTGGTGCGTTCGGACATGCCAATTAATACCGCGCCGCGACCAATGACTAATACATCACCGCCTTCTAAGGTGGCGTGGTCGTAATTAATATTCTCGTCGCCGAAGTATTTAATAAAATCGCCGTCGGCAAAGGCGGGATGCCAGCGATATATTGCCCGCAGATTATTGGTTTCGCGCTGACGCGCTGGTTTCGCCATCGGGTTAATGGATACGCCGTTATAGATCCAGCATGACGTGTCGCGGGTAAATAAATGGTTTGGCAGCGGCTTCATAATAAAATCATTCGCCGTATGGGTATCGACCACCATATTTTTAATAAATGCGGGAATTTCCCCGTAGGTCAAACCGCCGCTCAGACGGCGTGCCAGTTCGCGGTGCGGCATATCCGCCAGCCAGCCGCGTACGTCGTTGGCAAAGGTTGGGCCGAGGCGATAATCAGAGATTTGTGTTTCCAGAAGCCAGGCTTTAGCGTCTGCAATATCAAGCGTTTGGGTAATCAAATCGGTTAACAGCAGGACTTCCACACCCTGCTCACGCAGCGTGTTTGCGAAGATGTCATGCTCTTCACCTGCCCGCTCAACCGATAACACGTCATCGAATAACAGCTCCTGGCAGTTAGACGGCGTTAAACGTTTCAGACTTAAATTCGGGCGATGCAGCATAACGCTACGCAATTGACCAATTTCAGAACCGACGTAATGCTTTTCCATAATTATTCCTTTAACTGTTTTTTCAGAATAAAGAGGGCTGTGCTATGAATAGTTATTAATTCATAGCCCTTTAAGCTCAATTGATTTCACGGCCAATAGTAGGCGGTTGGAAATTGTATTTTGTGATATTGCTCACGCGGGATTGGATATTATCAGGTTTGTTTTCTATTGCATGACTCGCATCAGATAAACCTTATTTAGTCATTATTGAGTAATGAATGGCTAAGCATTTATTACTGAGGTTATTTGGGGTTGTTATTGTTTTGTAGATTTTCACAATTAGACATAAATAACTAACTATATGATTTATAGATATAAATATTTTTATCTGGAATGAATATGCATAAATCTGCGTTAACTATTTTCTCCATAAGGTAAATTAATAAATAACTATCCAGAAAATTTGAAATTAAACGGATTGATAAAGTGTGACCCGGCAAGGCGTTTTTTACTTACGTCAGGGTATTCAGAAGGTTATCTTCTTTGGAAATCATGAACTGACCGATGTTATGCATAATCACTGCATAGTTGCCTGGCATGACTTAACAGGCGATTAACACATTTTCCGATAAACATGCGCTGGAGCAAAGAGGGTGTAGAAAGGTCTGGTATGGCAGTGAAAATTCTCGTATAAAAGTTGAAATTGAAACATTGTTTTATATTGAGGGTTTACTCATGATCGTTGGCAACATTCATCACTTACAGTCCTGGCTGCCGGAAGATCTGCGCCTGGCTATCGAACACGTCAAAGCGCACGTTACCGACGCAACTCCGCTCGGCAAGCATGATATCGACGGTAACAACCTGTTTTTTCTGGTCTCAGAAGACATGACCCAGCCATTCGCTGAGCGCCGCGCGGAGTATCACGCCCGCTATCTGGACATCCAGATCGTGATGAAAGGCCAGGAAGGGATGACATTCAGCACCCTGCCGCACGGCACGCCGGACACCGACTGGCTCGCGGATAAAGACATCGCGTTCCTGCCAGAAGGCGAGCAGGAAAAAACCGTGGTGTTAAGTGAAGGGGATTTTGTGGTGTTCTATCCTGGCGAAGTGCATAAACCGTTGTGTGCGGTGGGCAGCCCGGCGCAGGTGCGTAAAGTGGTTGTGAAGATGCTGGTGGGCTAATGTCTCTCGCCCGGTAACGCCTCGCGTACCGGGCTACAACTTTTCTGCTTCGTTTCATCATTTCGTGATCCAGTCTAAAAAATCACCCCTTACTGATTTTTCCCGGTTTACCTCCCCGCGCGTCGCGGCATAGTATGAGAGTTAAATTAATGAACGCTGTTCTATAATGTAGAACAAAGTGTATCAGTAAGGAGATCTCATGCAGCAGACCGTGCAGTTCTCGGGGATTATTCCGCCTGTCTCAACTATTTTCACCGCCGACGGACAACTTGATAAACAGGGTACCGCTGCGCTTATCGACGACATGATTAACGCGGGCGTCGACGGACTTTTCTTTTTAGGCAGCGGAGGCGAGTTCTCCCAGCTCAGCGCCGAAGAGCGCAAAGCGATCGCCGAATTTGCTATTGATCATGTGGATCGTCGGGTGCCGGTTTTGATTGGCACCGGCGGTACTAACGCCAGGGAAACCATTGATCTAAGCCAGCACGCACAGCACGCCGGTGCCGATGGCATCGTCGTCATTAACCCTTATTACTGGAAAGTGTCTGAGCAAAACCTGATCCGCTATTTCCAGCAGGTGGCGGACAGCGTCACGCTCCCGGTGATCCTCTATAACTTCCCGGCGCTGACCGGCCAGGATTTGACGCCCGCACTGGTCAAAACGCTGGCCGATTCTCGCGGCAATATCGTGGGTATCAAAGACACGATCGACTCCGTTGCCCATCTGCGCAGCATGATCCTGACCGTGAAAGCGGCGCATCCGCACTTTACCGTGCTGTGTGGGTATGACGATCACCTGTTCAATACGCTGCTGCTGGGCGGGGACGGGGCGATCTCCGCCAGCGGCAACTTTGCGCCGCAAGTTTCGGTGAAGCTGTTGCAGGCTTTCCGCGATGGCGATCTGGCGCAGGCCGCCAACTATCACCAGACGATGTTGCAAATCCCGCAGATGTATCAGCTCGATACGCCGTTTGTGAACGTGATTAAAGAGGCGATTGTATTTTGTGGACGGCCAGTTTCGACCCATGTGCTGCCGCCAGCAAGCCCACTGGATGATGCGCGAAAGGCGCAGCTAAAATCACTGCTACAACAGCTTAAGCTCTGCTGAACCGGACGGATAAGATGGCGATAGAGACGATTTTTACCCCGCAAGATGACGCGTTTTATTCGGTCATTACCCACGCCGCCGGGCCGCAGGGCGCGCTGCCGCTGACACCGCAAATGCTGATGGAGTCGCCGAGCGGCAACCTGTTCGGCATGACGCAGAACGCCGGTATGGGCTGGGACGCCAATAAACTCACCGGCAAAGAGGTGCTGATTATTGGTACGCAGGGGGGAATCCGCGCGGGCGATGGTCGCCCGATTGCGCTGGGATATCACACCGGACACTGGGAAATCGGCCTGCAAATGCAGGCGGCGGC
Organism: Lelliottia jeotgali; assembly: GCA_002271215.1. Classification (NCBI taxonomy): domain Bacteria; kingdom Pseudomonadati; phylum Pseudomonadota; class Gammaproteobacteria; order Enterobacterales; family Enterobacteriaceae; genus Lelliottia; species Lelliottia jeotgali. Next base: position 535,214 of record CP018628.1, read on the forward strand.
AAAAGAGATCACCCGCAACGGCGGCATTCCGTTCGCGGCGTTTGTCAGCGATCCTTGTGACGGCCGCTCACAGGGCACGCACGGGATGTTCGATTCTTTGCCGTATCGCAACGATGCCGCCATTGTCTTCCGTCGGCTTATCCGTTCGCTGCCCACGCGGCGCGCGGTAATTGGCGTCGCCACCTGTGACAAAGGGTTGCCTGCGACCATGATTGCGCTGGCTGCCATGCACCATCTGCCGACCATTCTGGTGCCTGGCGGCGCGACATTGCCGCCAACCTTTGGCGAAGATGCCGGCAAGGTACAAACCATTGGCGCGCGTTACGCCAACCATGAACTTTCACTGCAGGAAGCTGCTGAACTGGGGTGTCGCGCCTGTGCTTCGCCGGGCGGCGGCTGTCAATTTTTAGGCACCGCCGGAACCTCTCAGGTGGTGGCCGAAGCACTCGGAATGGCGCTGCCGCATTCGGCGCTGGCACCTTCCGGACAAGATGTATGGCTGGAGATTTCCCGCCAGTCGGCGCGTGCGGTCGCACAGCTGGACGATCGCGGTATTACCACGCGCGATATTCTGACTGACAAAGCCATTGAAAACGCAATGGTTATCCACGCAGCGTTTGGTGGCTCAACGAATTTGTTGCTGCACATTCCCGCTATCGCCCATGCGGCAGGTTGTACTATTCCGGATGTCGATCACTGGACGCGTATCAACCGCAAAGTCCCGCGACTGGTGAGCGTATTGCCGAACGGGCCGGATTATCATCCGACGGTGCGCGCGTTCCTCGCGGGAGGCGTGCCGGAAGTGATGCTCCATTTACGCGATCTTGGCCTGTTGCATCTGGATGCCATGACGGTGACGGGCCAGACGGTGGGGGAAAACCTCGACTGGTGGCAGGCGTCCGAGCGGCGAGAACGGTTCCGCCAGTGTTTGCGCGAGCAGGATGGCGTCGATCCTGATGACGTGATCCTCCCGCCAGAACGTGCCAAAGCCCGTGGGCTGACCTCAACGGTGGCGTTCCCGGTGGGAAATATTGCGCCGGAAGGATCGGTTATCAAAGCGACGGCTATCGATCCGTCGGTGGTGGGCGAGGACGGTGTGTATCGGCACACGGGCCGGGCGCGCGCGTTTGTCTCCGAAGCGCGGGCGATCAAAGCCATCAAAAACGGCGAAATTGAACGCGGCGATATTATGGTGGTCATCGGCGGTGGCCCGTCTGGCACTGGAATGGAAGAGACCTATCAGCTGACTTCGGCGTTAAAGCATGTCTCCTGGGGAAAGACGGTGTCACTCATCACCGACGCGCGTTTTTCCGGCGTGTCGACCGGAGCCTGTTTTGGTCACGTGGCGCCGGAAGCACTGGCCGGTGGGCCGATTGGCAAACTGCGCGATAACGACATTATCGAGATCGAGGTGGACCGGCTTTCCTTAACGGGCAGGGTGAATTTCATCGGCACCGCGCATCAGCCGCTCACGCCGGAAGAAGGCGCTGTGGAACTGGCACGCCGTTCACCACACCCGGAACTGCATGCGCATGATTTCCTGCCGGACGATACACGGCTGTGGGCCGCTTTACAGTCTGTTAGCGGCGGTACCTGGAAAGGCTGTATTTATGATACCGATAAAATTATTGAGGTTATTAACGCCGGTAAAAAAGCGCTCGGTATTTAAATAAATAATAAACAACACTGTCTGCGATATTATTTCGTGGGCAGTGTTGTTGTGCTTGTTATATTAATAGTGATAATTTCGTAACTCATTAAAAATAAAAGCCAAAACTATTTTTCAAAATCCTAATATATAACGATGCTTATCACAAAAGCGAAATATCATAATTCACAAATAAGATATGACCATTGCCGGTTATTCGATCGTTTCCTTACACTCTATTAACACGAAATAGTCAAATCAGCACACGAAAAAAGGGTGTATTCCTGACGATGCACCAGGTATTGCTTTTGCCTGGTACAGGACCCTGACGTTTGCACTTTTTCACTTCTGCGTTGGGGGTAATAATGCAATTAACCATGAAAGATAAAATTGGCTACGGGCTGGGTGATACCGCCTGCGGCTTCGTCTGGCAGGCCACCATGTTCCTGCTGGCCTATTTTTATACCGATGTGTTTGGCTTATCGGCGGGCATTATGGGGACGCTGTTTTTAGTGTCGCGCATCCTCGATGCCGTAACCGATCCGCTGATGGGGCTGCTGGTCGACCGCACCCGTACCCGCCACGGTCAGTTCCGCCCGTTCCTGCTGTGGGGCGCGATCCCGTTTGGTATCGTCTGCATGCTGACGTTCTACACGCCAGATTTTTCCGCCAACGGTAAAATCATCTACGCCTGCGTGACTTACATTTTGCTGACGCTGGTCTACACCTTCGTCAATGTGCCTTATTGCGCGATGCCTGGCGTCATCACCGCCGATCCGAAAGAGCGTCATGCGCTCCAGTCGTGGCGCTTTTTCCTGGCTGCCGCGGGATCGCTGGCAATCAGTGGGATTGCCCTGCCGCTGGTGGGGATCATCGGCAAAGGGAATGAGCAGCTGGGCTATTTTGGCGCGATGTGCGTGCTGGGGCTGAGCGGCGTGGTGCTGCTGTATGTTTGCTTCTTTACCACCAAAGAACGCTACACCTTTGAGGTGCAGCCGGGTTCATCAGTATCGAAAGATCTGAAGCTGCTGTGGGGTAACAGCCAGTGGCGGATCATATGTGCATTCAAAATGATGGCGACCTGTTCCAACGTGGTGCGCGGCGGGGCAACGCTCTATTTTGTGAAATACGTTATGGACCATCCGGAGATGGCGACGCAGTTCTTACTCTACGGCAGCATCGCCACTATGTTTGGTTCGCTCTGTTCGTCCAGACTGTTGGGCCGCTTTGACCGCGTGAAGTCGTTCAAGTGGATTATCGTGGCGTACTCCCTGATCAGCCTGCTGATTTTCATCACTCCGGTGGCGTATATCGGCCTGCTCTTCGCCCTGAATATCCTGTTCCTGTTTGTCTTTAACACCACCACGCCGCTGCAATGGCTGATGGCGTCTGACGTTGTCGATTACGAAGAAAGCCGCAGCGGCCGCCGTCTGGACGGGCTGGTGTTCTCAACCTATCTGTTCAGCCTGAAGATCGGTCTGGCCATTGGCGGCGCGGTGGTCGGCTGGATCCTTGCGTATGTGAATTACTCCGCCAGCAGCAGCGTGCAGCCGATCGAAGTGCTGACCACCATCAAAATCCTGTTCTGCGTGGTGCCGGTGGTGCTCTACATCGGCATGTTCACCATGCTCTCGCTTTACAAACTCAGCGATGACCGCGTTCAGGCCATCAGCCAGCAACTGCTGAAACACCGTGCGGCGCAGGGCGAGGATCTTCCCGCGGCGGCGACGGCGGCATCCCAATAAGAAGGAGGCATCATGTACACCATCACTAACCCGATTCTGAGCGGATTCAACCCGGACCCGTCCCTGTGTCGTCAGGGCGAGGATTACTACATCGCAACGTCTACCTTTGAGTGGTTCCCCGGCGTGCGGATTTATCACTCCCGCGATTTGAAAAACTGGTCGCTGGTCAGCACGCCGCTGGATCGCGTGTCGATGCTGGATATGAAAGGTAACCCTGATTCCGGCGGCATCTGGGCGCCGTGTCTGAGCTACGCCGACGGGCAGTTCTGGCTGCTGTACACGGACGTGAAAATCGTCGATTCGCCTTGGAAAAATGGTAAGAATTTCCTGGTGACTGCGCCCTCCATCGAAGGGCCGTGGAGCGAGCCGATCCCGATGGGCAACGGTGGGTTTGATCCGTCGATGTTCCACGATGACGATGGCCGCAAATACTTCATTTATCGTCCGTGGGGCCCGCGCCACCACAGCAATCCGCACAATACCATCGTGATGCAGGAGTATTTCCCGCAGACGCAGCAATTATCGCCAGAGCGCAAAACCCTCTTTACCGGTACGCCGCTGTGTTACACGGAAGGCGCGCACATTTATCGCAAAGACGGCTGGTATTACCTGATGGTGGCGGAGGGGGGCACCAGCTATGAGCATGCGGTGGTGGTACTTCGGGCGAAAACGCTCGACGGCCCGTACGAGCTGCACCCTGACGTGACGATGATGACCAGCTGGCATCTGCCGGAAAACCCGCTGCAAAAGAGCGGGCACGGCTCGCTGCTGGAGACACACACCGGCGAATGGTATATGGCGTATCTTACCAGCCGACCGCAGCGTTTGCCGGGCGTGCCGCTGCTGGCGTCCGGCGGGCGCGGCTATTGCTCGCTGGGACGTGAAACGGGGATTGCGCGTATTACGTGGCGCGACGGGTGGCCGTATGTGGAAGGCGGCAAACACGCGCAGGTTAGCGTACCTGGACCACAGATGACTGAGAGCCAGACCGTGCAGGCTGCAAACTGGCGCGATGATTTTGATACTCCAACGCTTAACCCGGAACTGCAAACTCTGCGCATTCCGTTTGATGATTCTCTCGGATCGCTAACCGCACGTACGGGCTTTTTACGTCTGTACGGCAATGATTCCTTAAACTCGACCTTTACCCAGTCCACTGTGGCACGGCGCTGGCAGCACTTTGCATTTCGCGCCGAGACGCGTATGGAGTTTGCCCCGCGACATTTCCAGCAGAGCGCGGGCCTGACCTGCTACTACAACAGCAAAAACTGGAGCTACGTTTTTGTTGATTACGAGGAAGGAAAGGGCAGAACGATCAAAGTGTTGCAGCTTGATCACAACGTCCCGTCGTGGCCGTTGCACGAGCAGCCGATCCCGGTGCCGGACGATGCGCAGAGCGTGTGGCTACGCGTTGACGTCGAGCATTTAGTGTATCGCTACAGCTATTCGTTTGACGGCGAGCAGTGGCACACCGTGCCTGTCACCTATGAGGCGTGGAAACTGTCGGATGATTATATCGGCGGTCGCGGGTTCTTTACGGGGGCATTTGTCGGGCTGCACTGCGAAGACATCAGTGGCGACGGCTGCTACGCCGATTTTGACTACTTCAGCTATACGCCCGCCACGGCGTAACCCCTCAGGCCGGGTAGCCCAGCGCTCTTGAGAGCTGCAGCCCGGCTTCTTCCAGCATCCCCCGGAAACGGGCGAACTCGTCGTCGTCCACGCGTGAGGTTAAGGTCGACAGGCTGAGGGCCGCAATCACACGGGATTCGTGATTCCACACCGGGACCGATACGCAACGCACGCCCTGTTCGTTCTCTTCGCTGTCCAGGGCGTAACCCTGCGCACGCGTTTGCGCCAGCGCGGCCAGCAGCGCCTCGCGTGAGGTTATCGTTGCGGGCGTGAAAGAGGTGTACTGATAATCTTCAAGCAGAGCGTTGAGGTCAGCATCGCTAAGCCAGGCGATCAACACTTTGCCGATCGCGGTCGCATGGACGGGCAACCGACGGCCAATCCGTGAATAGGCAATCGCTGCCAGCTTGCCTTCAATCTTCTCGATATACACGCCTTCGCTCCCATCGAGAATACCCAGATGCGTGGTCTGCCCGGTGCGCTGCGACAGATCCGTCAGCCAGCCCTTCGCCTTCTGGCGAATATCCATCGAGCTCACCACAAAATGGCCGCGCTCGACGAGCTTCATGCCGAGGCGATATTTACCGTTTTCCGGGTTCTGATCGATATAACCGTGGAGCTGGAGCGTTTTGAGCAGCGAGTGGAGCGTGCTTTTGCTCAGACCCATCTGTTTACTGATGTCAGTGATCTTCAGCTCCGTCGCCTGTTCGTTAAACAGATCGAGGATATGCAGGGCACGTTCAACAGACTGAATAATAGGCATAATTAAGGACCGTCCACGCTGGGGTTCAGGTGAAAAAGTACCTTTTTTTCGCTGAAAAATCAATCGAATGGAGGTTAAAGCAAAACGACAACCAGAGTTGTCGTTTTTGATGTTTATTCCCTCTCCCGGTGGGAGAGGTTCAGGGTGAGGTCGAGGTAAAAGCAAAACGATAACCAGAGTTGTCGTTTTTGATATTTGTTCCCTCTCCCGTGGGAGAGGGTCAGGGTGAGGTCGAGGTAAAAGCAAAACGATAACCAGAGTTGTCGTTTTTGATGTTTGTTCCCTCTCCCCGTGGGAGAGGGTCAGGGTGAGGGCACCAGACCGCAGAGGACTAAGGCTGCCCCAGCGTTGCCACCATCACCGCCTTAATCGTATGCATCCGGTTTTCCGCCTGGTCAAACACGATGCTCGCGTCTGACTCGAACACTTTGTCAGTCACTTCCATCCCGCCGTGCAAATCAAATTCTTTCGCCATCTGCTTGCCGAGCGTGGTGTGATCGTCGTGGAACGCGGGCAGACAATGCAGGAACTTCACGTTCGGGTTGCCGGTCTGCGCCATCATTTCACAATTCACCTGATAGCTGCGCAGCAGCTCAATCCGCTCGGCCCACTTCTCTTTCGGCTCGCCCATCGACACCCAGACGTCGGTATAGATGAAGTCCGCGCCTTTCACACCGGCGATCACGTCTTCCGTCAGGGTAATCTTACCGCCATTCTGCAACGCCAGCGCGCTGCACTCTGCGACCAGGCTCTCTTCCGGCCAGCAGGCTTTTGGCGCGACCAGACGCAAATCCAGGCCGACCAGCGCCGCCGCTTCGAGCATCGAGTTACCCATGTTGTTGCGCGCATCGCCCGCATACACCAGCGTCATCTGGTTAAAGACTTTCCCCGGCAGATGCTCCTGCATGGTCAGAAGATCTGCCAGCAGCTGGGTCGGGTGGAATTCGTTGGTCAGCCCGTTCCACACCGGCACGCCCGCATATTCCGCCAGGGTTTCTACCACTTCCTGACCGTGGCCGCGATACTGAATACCGTCGTACATCCGCCCGAGCACGCGGGCGGTATCCTTAATTGATTCTTTATGCCCAATCTGACTGCCGCTTGGCCCGAGATAAGTGACGCGTGCGCCCTGGTCAAATGCGGCAACTTCGAAAGAGCATCGTGTACGAGTTGAGTCTTTTTCGAAGATGAGCGCGATGTTTTTGCCAGTAAGCTTTTGTACTTCTTTGTTATTTTTTTTATCAGCTTTCAGCTGCGCGGCAAGCGACAGCAGAAAACGCAGTTGTGCAGGGGTAAAATCGAGCAATTTCAGGAAGTGCTTTTTATACAGTTCAGACATTTTATCCTCACATGGCAAAGGCCACTTATTGAATTAAAATTCACTTTATATGTATGAATATTCATTTGCAACCCTGTTTCACAAATCTTTCTTACATTAGGTGGAGGCAAACACGTCCGTGTGTGAAAATAGAAGTATCTGCCGAACTTAAAGAGGAACGAGCCATGGCAAACCCAGAACTGCTGGAAGAGCAACGCGAAGAGACGCGCCTGATCATTGAAGAGCTGCTGGAAGACGGCAGCGATCCGGACGCGCTGTACACCATCGAGCACCATTTCTCTGCAGATGACTTTGCGTCGCTGGAGAAACTGGCGGTAGAAGCGTTCAAAATGGGTTACGAAGTGACCGAGCCGGAAGAGCTGGAAGTGGAAGAGGGCGAAACCGTCATCTGCTGCGATATCCTGAGCGAAGGCGCGCTGAACGCGGAGCTTATCGACAAGCAGGTTGAGCAGCTGATGGATCTGGCTGAGAAGTTTGAAGTGGAGTACGACGGCTGGGGAACCTACTACGAAGATCCAAACGGCGAAGACGGCGATGACGAAGACGATGAAGATTTCGTCGACGAAGATGACGACGGCGTGCGCCACTAAGTGTTATCTGCGGCAGCTTCGGCTGCCGCTTTGCAAGGTTTCATAATGGACTATCCGCAGATTCTCAGCCCCGTTCTTAACTTCCTCCACTGCCCGACCCCGCAAGCCTGGATTGATAAAGCCCGCGACCCGGCGAACCTGCCGCTGCTGCTCACCGACCATATGGTGTGCGAACTCAAGGCCGCGCAGACCGCGCTGCTGCTAGTGCGTAAATATGTCGCCGACAAAAGCGGGGCCGACGCGCTGCTCGAGTGGCTCAAACCCTATGAAGCCTTCACCTTCCGCGACGGCCCGGAACCGGATTTTATCGCCCTGCACAAGCAGATCGGCAAAAGCGTGATGCCCAAAACCGACGACCCGTGGGGCCAGGCGTTGATCGACAGCATGGTACTGTTGATTAAAGAGGAACTGCACCACTTCTGGCAGGTGCGCGAGGCGATGCTGGCGCGCAACATTCCGTACGTCAAAATCACCGCCAGCCGTTATGCCAAAGGGATGCTGAAGGAAGTGCGCACGCACGAACCGCTGACGCTTATCGATAAATTGATCTGCGGGGCGTACATCGAAGCGCGCTCCTGCGAGCGTTTCGCCGCGCTGGCCCCGTTCCTCGACGACGACCTGCAAAAGTTCTATCTCTCGCTGCTGCGCTCGGAAGCGCGCCACTATCAGGACTATTTGGCGCTGGCTCAACAGGTCAGCGATAACGATATCTCTTCTCGCGTACAGCAATTTGGCGAAATTGAAGCCACACTTATCTCGACACCGGACAGTGAGTTCCGTTTTCACAGCGGCGTGCCGGTGTAATCCGACAGATCAAAAGGATGCGAGACGATGAAGAGAGCCTGGAAACCGATTGTGATTGTTGCCGTACTAGCCGCCGCCGTGGCGTGCTGGGTGTACTACGATAAGCAACGCCTGCAACACACCCCCGAACAGCAACTCGACACCACGCTCAACAGCATGCCTGCCTGGCAGGTGCTGAAGGAGCAAGACCCCGCATTCCAGCAACGCATCCGCAGCCAGATCCTCGCGATGCAGAAAGAGGGCGATTCCGAGCAGCAAATAATCGATGTGATTCAACCGCAGATCCTGCACCTGCAGATGTCGCGCCTGCAGACCGCGCCGGACGCGAGCGTGGTGGATTATATGAAGGCCAACATGGAACAAACCGCCGCTATCCAGAAGGTGAGCGACGACGCCTGTTTTCGTTTCCTCTACCCGGACGTGAAGGGCGGCATCAACCCGCTGCGGGTGCTGGATAAACCGATGATGCAGCGCCGCATGCAGGCCGACGCTGACATGATGCGCGCCGCCTACGGCAAAGACCGCCACACCGTGACGGCGCAGGAACGCGACACCGCCGTCGCCGACGTGCGCCCGATCATGAAGGAGCTGGCCGCGAAGTACGGCGAGGATATCCAGCTGTTACAGGCTCCGGACAAGGCGGTGGGCAAAGAGAAGCTGTCGTGCGATATGGTGCAGGAGATGTGGGCCAAAGTGCTGCAACTGCCTGAAAGCCATGCCGCCGGTGTGATCCGTCTGGCGGTTTCCGAGCTGGAGTAGGGCGTTACGCTGTTTTTTTCAACACTTAGCGCAGGATCAACGCGCTGCCGCTTGCAAGGCAGCGCGTGACAGGTATAATCCACAACGTTTCCGCATACCCCTTCAGTGCCGAAGTGGCGAAATCGGTAGACGCAGTTGATTCAAAATCAACCGTAGAGATACGTGCCGGTTCGAGTCCGGCCTTCGGCACCAACAGTATGTAAATAGACCTCAACTGAGGTCTTTTTTTATGTCTAAAATCCAGCATTTACCTACCTTTCTCGCTATATTAGCTCTCTCAAGGTCAACCGACTTCGACGTATATCTACCAACACATGTTGGTACAGATGATGGTATTTCCGGTTCGATAATGCTTGTACCAACAGGGAGGGGATAAGCATGGCTCTAACAGATATCAAGGTCAGAACAGCCAAGCCAACGGATAAGCAATACAAGCTGACTGATGGCAGTGGTATGCATCTTCTTGTGCACCCTAATGGTTCTAAGTACTGGCGTTTGCAGTACCGATTTGGCGGAAAGCAAAAGATGCTGGCTCTGGGTGTTTACCCTGATGTGTCACTCGCTGATGCCAGGGCTCGCCGTGATGAAGCTCGTAAACTTTTGGCAAACAGCATCGATCCGGGAGATAAAAAGAAAAATGATAAGGTTGAGCAGGAAGAAACACGTACTTTCGAACAACTTGCTATTGAGTGGCATGCCACAAATAAAAAGTGGTCGGAAGAACATAGCAGACGCGTGCTTAAAAGCCTGGAGGACAACCTCTTTCCAGCCATAGGTAAGCGTAATATTGTCGAATTAAAAACGCGCGACCTTTTAGCGCCTATCAAAGCTGTTGAGTTGTCTGGGCGTCTTGAGGTGGCTTCCCGTCTACAGCAGCGCACCACCGCAATTATGCGCTATGCGGTACAGAGTGGTTTGCTTGATTATAATCCGGCACAGGAGATGGCCGGGGCCGTTGCTTCAAGTAACCGGCAGCATAGGCCTGCGTTAGAGTTGCGACGTACTCCCGAACTGCTTCAGCGCATTGATAGCTATACCGGCAGGCCTTTGACCCGTCTTGCCGTTGAGCTAACTCTTCTTGTCTTCATCCGCTCCAGCGAATTGCGTTTTGCTCGTTGGTCTGAGATCGATTTTGAAACATCAATGTGGACTATCCCTGCAGAGCGCGAAGCTATTGAAGGGGTAAAGCACTCCCAGCGTGGCTCAAAAATGCGTACGCCTCATTTGGTGCCGTTATCTCATCAGGCGTTAGCAATCCTTAAACAAGTACACAAACTTAGTGGCGATCGCGATTTTGTTTTCATTGGCGATCACGATCATCGCAAACCGATGAGTGAAAACACGGTGAACAAATCTTTGCGAGTGATGGGATATGACACGCAGGTTGAAGTCTGCGGTCACGGTTTCAGGACAATGGCGTGTAGTTCGTTGATTGAGTCAGGGTTGTGGTCGAGAGATGCAGTGGAACGGCAGATGAGCCATATGGAGCGTAACTCTGTGCGAGCGGCTTACATTCACAAAGCTGAGCATCTTGATGAGCGCAAACTGATGCTGCAATGGTGGGCTGATTTTCTGGATGCGAATAGGGATAAGGCGGTGAGTCCGTTTGACTTTGCCAAGCTTGGGCTGTGATTAGCCGCGGTTTCTCCCACAAAATGCGGAGTGGGGATTTTGCATAAGTTAAAGCAGTCTATCCAAAGGAGACCAACAGTGCCAGCAGTGATGCTGGTGCTGCTAGTTAATGACGCTGCTAATTTTTTGTCTATTTTGCAATATGCGTTATGTCTCTCGATAGTAACCCTGTGTTAAATATCGATAGGGCCAGTCTGCCGCAATGAAGAATCGAAAGAAGGTATTGATTTAAGTGGGGGAGTGTTTACTTACCTGTTCGGACCGGTTTTTTTCGATACAATGCTACCAGTATTTAACTAATTCTAAGCACAGGCGCTTTATAATCGAGAGGCGATTGAATGGATGCTTTAAGGGCTACAACATCGACAAATTTCAGTTTTCTCGCTGAACATGACCCGCTGTTTCTACAAATCGCCGCTGCTGCAGAAAATGCCTTCTCAGGCGATCCCAACACCACCTTGATTAAATTGCGCCAACTAGGTGAAGCCTTAGCACAACATATTGCTGCGCTGGTCGGGCTCACGTTTGATGAACCGCCCACTCAGGCTGATTTACTCTACCGCCTCAATCGCGAGCTAAAATTTGAACCCATGGTACGCGAGCTATTTCATCTATTGCGGATAGAGGGCAACAAGGCCACTCACCAGTTCAAAACCAAGCACAAAGAGGCGCTGGATGGCTTAAAAGTGGCGCGAGCGCTAGCTATCTGGTTCCACCAATCTTTCGGAAAGCAGGGCGCGGCCTTTAAACCCGGCGCTTTTATTGCTCCCCCAGACCCGAGCAATCAGCTCAGGCAACTCCAAACGGAAATCGATCGCCTCAAAAGTGAGCTCACTAACGCCAACATACAGCTAGATTCCAGCCAACAGCTGCAAAAGTTACTGGTGCAGGAAAAGAGTGAATATGAAACGCTGGCGCTAGCCATGGATGATGAAACCAAGGTGTTAGCATCGCAGGCGAAAGAACAGGAAATTGAACTCGAAAAGCTTCGACAGCAATACGAAGAAAAACTAAAAAACCTACAAGCACAGCTGACCGAAAAAGATGAAAAGCAGGCCCGAACAAGACGGCAAGAGTTTACCCAGAAGAGCCGCCGTGCCAGCCAACATATCGCGTTAAATGAAGAACTCACCCGTATACTAATTGACCAAAACTTAAATGATGCGGGCTGGCTTGCTGACAGTCAGGAACTGACCTGGGCTAACGGAACTCGCCCTGAAAAGGGGATCAACAAAGCCATTGCCGAATGGCCTACGGAGCATCAGGGTAAAAAAGGCCGCGCTGATTACGTTCTTTTTTGCGGTTTAACTCCGCTGGCCACGGTCGAAGCCAAAAAAGAAAACACCGATGTTGCGGGAAAAATTCCGCAGGCAGAGCGCTACAGTAAAGGCTTCAAAATCACTTTCCCCATGATCGGTGCATGGGAGCGGGAAGGCAGAACCATTGCATGGGCGGATGAAACTGACGGGCATTACATTATCCCGTTTGTATACTCCTGCAACGGTCGCCCCTACGTGCCACAGTTGGCCGAGTCATCAGGAACTTGGTTCAGGGATGTGCGAGAACCGTCCAACATCCGCCGTGCGCTGCAAAAGTTTCATACCCCACAGGGTTTGCTGGATAAGCTCGAACGCAGCAAAGACAGCGCCGAACAGAAGCTAAAGCAAGAAGGCTTCGCTTACCTCCGGTTACGTGATTATCAGCAAAAGGCCATTCTCGCCGTTGAAAGCACATTGGCGCAAAACATCCGCAATGCCCTGCTGGCGATGGCGACCGGCACCGGGAAAACACGCACCATTGTTGGCTTGATGTACCGTTTTCTGAAAACTGAACGCTTCAAGCGCATCCTGTTTCTGGTTGACCGCACGGCTTTGGGCGACCAAGCCACGGACACCTTCAAAGAAGCGCCGCTGGAGCAAAACCAGACGCTGTCTCAGATTTACAATATCGCTGAGCTCGGCGATATGGCGACACAGGCAGAAACTCGAGTACAGGTCGCGACGGTACAGGCCATGGTTAGCCGCATTTTTGCCTCGGACACACCCCCGCCGGTGGATGAGTTCGACTGCATCATCGTTGATGAAGCCCACCGAGGCTACACCTTAGATCAAGAAATGACGGAAGGGGAGCTCTCGACCCGTGACGCCAGCCAATACCTCTCTAGCTACCGTCGGGTGCTCGATTATTTCGACGCGGTAAAAATCGGCCTTACCGCCACCCCGGCGAAACACACCAGCGATATCTTCGGCAAACCGATTTACATCTACTCCTACCGAGAAGCCGTGGCTGATGATTGGCTTATCGATCATGAACCTCCAATCCGTTATGAAACGCTGCTGACGCAAAATGGCATCCACTTTGACAAAGGGAGTCAGGTACATGCCATTAATATCCACACCGGAGAGGTTGAGATTGACCAGCTAGAAGACGAGCTGGATTTCAACGTCGATGCATTTAACCGTGGCGTCATCAGTGAAAACTTTAATCGGGTTATTTGCCAACAACTCGTGAAAGAGCTCGACCCCTTTGGCGAAGAGAAAACGTTGGTTTTCTGCGTTACAGACAAACATGCCGACATGGTCAAACGCCTGCTGGATGAAGCGTTCTCTGCCGAATATGAAAACTATAATCAAGCGGCCGTAGAAAAAATCACTGGTGGAAGTGACAAAGTCAATCAGCTGATCAAACGTTATAAAAATGAGCGCTATCCGAATATTGCAGTCACCGTTGATTTGCTTAGTACCGGCATTGATGTGCCGAAGATTTGTAATCTGGTTTTCTTGCGTCGGGTGAAGTCACGTATTTTATTTGAACAGATGATAGGCCGCGCAACGCGCCGCTGTGATGACATTGGCAAAACGGTCTTCCGTATTTACGATCCAGTGGATATTTATGAGGCCCTCAGCGACGTCAACACTATGAAACCGTTGGTCAAAGACCCCAATATCACGCTTGAGCAATTGGTCAGCGAGTTAACCGATACTGAACAGCTTGAAAAAGCGCTCAACAGCCCCGGCGAACAGACAGGTGAAACTCAGGCTGATGTGGTGCTCAGTCAGTTAAGCCAAAAGGTGATGCGCATCCTGCGTAAAGCGGAAAAACGGTCAGAAAATCGCCCAGCGGTGAAACAAAAATTGGCTGACCTCCATCAACTGTGGGGCGTTGAGCCAAAACAGCTGCATCAACATCTGCATCACTTAGGGCCGCGTCAGGCGGCAGCTTTCATCCAACAACAGCAAGGGCTAATTAGCCAGCTCAACGAGATAACTACATTACTCGGAAGTGAATACCGGCCGATTATTTCTGAGCATCATGACCAACTACAGGAACGTAATCAGAGCTACGGTAGCCATCAGCGGCCAGAAGATTACTTGGAAAGCTTTGCGGATTTTATTCAGCAGCAGCTTAACCAATCCACTGCGCTGGCCGTGGTTGTCAACAAACCCCGCGACCTCACTCGTGAACAGCTTAAAGAGATCCGCTTATTATTAGACGGTGCGGGTTATTCCGAAGCTAAACTACAAACTGCCGTGCGTAATCAAACCAATCAGGATATCGCTGCAAGCATTGTCGGCCATATTCGCCGTGCTGCACTAGGGGAGCCTCTTGTGCCTTTTGCACAGCGCGTATCACAGGCAATGATCAACATTTATAACAGCCGCGCATGGACAACCCAGCAACGAAAATGGCTGGATCGTCTGGCAAAACAGCTGGTTCATGAAGTGATCATTGATCACCAATTTATTAACAGTAGTTTTGCTGACGATGGCGGCGTAAAACAGCTCAATAAGATATTGGTAGACCAATTGGACAGCGTGCTGGATGAACTTAACGGTGCGATATGGCCACAACAAAGCGCCTGATTCTGGTAAAATTCGCTAGCGAAACTCGCCTTTTTAATCGCGCTTGCGGCATATTTCGCGAGCGAATGCAGGAAAAATAATGAGTAATAATAACGATATCGTACAAAAACTGTGGAACCTGTGTGATGTACTGCGTGATGACGGCATCAACTACAGCGATTACGTCACCGAACTAGTGCTACTACTGTTTATCAAAATGGTGCATGAAAATACCGAAGCAGAAATATTAGATCAGCACACTTTACCGCAGGGCTGCCGCTGGGGCGATCTCAACAGTTTATCGGGCCTCAACCTGCTTAACCATTACAAACAAATGCTGTTGAAGCTCTCCAGCGGCAAAGACGCTGAAGGTAATTCGGTTCATGCCGACCCGCTGATTAGCGCCATTTATGACGATGCGCAGACTCGCCTGCGTGAGCCTCGTCATCTCGAACAGATGATCCGCACCCTCGACCAAATTGACTGGTTTAGTGCTAAAAAAGACGGTCTCGGTGATCTTTATGAAGGTCTGCTGGAGAAAAACGCCGGAGAGACAAAATCTGGCGCAGGACAATATTTTACGCCGCGAGCCTTAATTAACAGCATGGTACGCTGCATTAAGCCACAGGCTGGAGAAGTGATCCAAGATCCCGCTGCGGGGACCGCAGGATTTTTGATTGCCGCCGATCAATACATCAAGCAACAAACCGACAACCTCTACGACCTGACGGCCAAAGCGAGAACCTTTCAAAAAAATAAAGCCTTTGTTGGTGTGGAACTGGTTCCGTCTACGCGCCGCTTGGCACTGATGAACTGCCTGCTGCACGGCATGGAAGGGGATGACGAAGGCGTCGTGCATCAGGGGAACGCGCTGGGTATGGCGGGGGCTAGTTTGCCTAAAGCTGATATCATTCTTGCTAACCCGCCATTTGGTACGGCGAAGGGAGGCGAAGCCAGCATTACCCGAGATTTTACACACCCAACCGGTAACAAACAGCTGGCATTTTTGCAGCACATCTATAATAACTTAAAACCGGGTGGACGTGCCGCAGTGGTGCTGCCCGATAACGTCCTATTTGAAACGGGGGTCGGCACCGAAATTCGTCGCGACCTGATGAACAAATGCAACCTACACACCATTTTGCGTTTACCCACCGGGATTTTTTATGCCCAAGGGGTGAAAACCAACGTTTTGTTCTTCACCAAAGGCAGCGCCAACAACAAACATCAGGATGAAAACTGTACCGAAAACGTCTGGGTTTATGACCTGCGCAGCAACATGCCAAGCTTTGGCAAACGCACCCCGTTTGGTGAGCAACATTTAAAACCCTTTGAAGCGGTTTATGGTGATGATTCCAACGGCCAAAGCCCGCGTAGCGAAGGGGAATGGAGCTTTAGCTCCGACAAGCTCGACGCGCCCGATAACGCCGAAAATCAGCACGTTGATGACCGCATGGCGACCAGCCGCTGGCGCACATTCAGCCGCGAATGGATCCGCGATGTTAAAGGTGATTCATTAGATATCTCATGGCTGAAAGATAACAGCAGCGTTGATGCTGCTAACCTGCCTGAACCTAGCGTATTAGCGATTGAAGCAAAGGAAGAATTAACCACTGCTTTAGCAGAGCTGGATGCTTTATTGACTGTATTAGGAGCAACTCGCTGATGAGTGAGATTATTCTACCTGAAGGGTGGTCCAATTGTACTCTTGCAGATATTGCTGAAGTTAACCCTAAAAAAATAGAGGCTGAACAAGACATAAATGCAGGCTTTGTTCCTATGTCCCATGCCCCAACAAACTATAATGGGAAATTAGAGTTTGAAGAAAAAACGTGGGGTGAGATTGGCAAGTCTTACACTAACTTTAAAAATGATGATGTGATTTTTGCAAAAGTAACGCCCTGTTTTGAAAATGGTAAAGCAGCAATTGTAAAAGACATGCCAAATAATATCGGAGCAGGCAGCTCTGAATTTTATGTTCTACGCGCTCGTAATCAAGAGATACCAGCCAGTTATTTACTTGGGATTATTAAGACCAGAAAATTTATGCAGGAAGGTGCAGAAAATATGACAGGTGCTGTTGGTCTGCGCCGTGTTCCAAGGGCTTTCGTTGAAAGTTTTCCTTTGATGCTTCCCCCTCTTGCAGAACAAAAAATCATCGCCGATAAACTCGACATTCTGCTGGCACAGGTCGATAGCACCAAAGTACGCCTTGAGAAAATACCACAAATCCTAAAGCATTTTCGTCAGGCGGTGTTGGCGGCAGCGGTGAGTGGGAAATTGACGGAGGAGTGGCGTGGTACAGCTATCCTAAATAACTGGAAAAGCGGGGTACTTAAGAATTTCATAAAGAAACCGTCTTACGGTACTTCTGCAAAGTCTCAAAAAGAAGGGTTAATCCCTGTGCTAAGAATGGGGAACCTTCAAAATGGTGAATTGAATTGGTCTGATTTAGTTTATACATCAGATGAAAATGAAATTGAAAAATATAACCTAATAGCTGGCGATATATTATTTAATCGAACAAACAGCCCCGAGTTAGTAGGTAAGACCTCTATTTATAGAGGGGAAAAACAAGCAATTTATGCTGGGTATTTGATTAAAATCCAGTGTTTAGAGGAACTAAATCCTGAATATCTCAATTATCATCTTAATAGCCATATAGCGAAGCAATACTGTTATGAAGTTAAATCTGATGGCGTTAGTCAATCAAATATTAATGCTCAAAAACTGGCGGCGTACCCTTTAGAAGTACCACCAATCAAAGAACAAAACGAAATTGTCCGCCGCATAGAACAACTCTTCGCCTGTGCTGACGGCATCGAAAAGCAGGTACAAAACGCCCTTGAGCGCGTCAACAACCTCACACATTCGATCTTGGCTAAAGCATTTCGTGGGGAACTCACGGCACAATGGCGGGCAGAAAATCCCGAATTAATCAGCGGTGAAAATAGCGCACAATCATTGCTGGTAAGAATTCAACAGCAGCGTAAAAGTATAAAAAACATCAAGCAAAGAAAAGGTAAAAGTTAATGAGACTGATATCTTTAAACTTGAGTGGCGGCTACAAAGGCTTGAAAGATCAGTTCTTTGATTTTAGTTATGCCCAAGATAATATATTTGCATTGATTGGCCTTAATGGTTCTGGTAAATCTCAATTGCTTGAGTTAATCGGGGAAACTTTTGCTTATCTAGAGCGATGGCAACGTGCAGAGTTCAAAAATAAAACATCGTTAGGTTTTAGCGTTGCGGTACACTATCAATGGGATCTTAGAAATGATAGTGCTGTTATGTCTTACCCAGACGAGCTCATGAATCATGGTGAGAGTATTGAGCTAAAGGTAACTATTGAGCTTGACGGAGCTGTGGTTTTAAATGTTCGTGGTGCTGATGAGTGGCATGTAATACAGCTTGGTGAGCGCCATTTTCCCATCCCTCTCGTGGTTGGTTATGCTTCGGGGCTAAACGAAAATTTACAG
The DNA here is from genome assembly GCA_002271215.1 of Lelliottia jeotgali. Classification (NCBI taxonomy): domain Bacteria; kingdom Pseudomonadati; phylum Pseudomonadota; class Gammaproteobacteria; order Enterobacterales; family Enterobacteriaceae; genus Lelliottia; species Lelliottia jeotgali. The sequence goes on from CP018628.1 coordinate 553,447, forward strand.
CGAAGTTTTATGAAAAATGCTGTGCAATATTTTGAAGTTCGTCGAATTAGTAGCCAGCGTCTAAAAATGCTATCACGAGAAATCAATGATGAACAGTTGGCTGAAATCAATAAAAAGTATCTTAAAAAATACCCACACATATTTGATCCTTTATCAGAAGGTGATTTTGTTCCAAATTATCACCTGAATTTGAGAGAAGTAAACCCTGCCTCTAGCAATTTCAACTACCTTGATTACGATAATGTTGGGCTCTTAATTTTATCACTATCGATTCTTCCGACAGAGACAGTATTTCAACTGTTGGATGAAATAACATATAAGCATCCCGTCAAAGCCGTACTTCATTACGACTTTCGTTCCGGTATCATAGAAGATGATGCCATTCGTGATGTGAAAATGTTGATCCGTATAGCAGGCTCCGATCAAGTAAAGCCAACAGGAGGCCGAACGACAGATAACCAGTATGAGCTTTATGAGTTAGAATATCTGTCTGGAGAAATCACTCTCGAATTAAGTGATGAGACTGTCTTAAACAGACTTCGTGAAGATAACTACTATGATTCTTTCGCATTATTTAAAAGGCTTAACAATATTCAACAGCTTGGCATAAAGAACTGGGATCGTACATCTCGTTTGAAATTGATGAAAGATGATTTTATAGGTACGGTAAAAAAACCACTCCAGTCAAGATTACCTTTATCTGTTGTTGAATTATTAATGGCTAATGAACAGGGTGATACCGTTAAGTTTGATGATTTATCTGACGGTGAAGCTCAATTGATTCAGGTTATCGCGGCTACGCGGATATTCAGTCAGGCTCAGGCTATATTTCTTTTTGATGAGCCTGAAACACACCTTAATCCTTCTTGGCGAACCTATTTTCACCAGCGTTTGACCGAAGCTTTTACACCGGAAAATGAAAGTAAAGGGCAATCACAGTTCTTTTTATCTACTCACTCACCATTCATGATTTCCTCGCTCAAACGCGAGAATGTATTTTTCTTCGAGCGTAATGAAATGGGTTATATCAGTATGGAACCGGTATCCAGCCAGACTTACGGCACTTCATTTGATATCTTGGTTAAGAACCACTACGGTTTACGATCCCTTATTTCACAGACAGTGGTAGAGGATGTTAAAAATCGATTACCAGAAGATAATGATCCTGAAGCAGTTATAGTTGCGCGACGCTGGATTGAGGAAAATTTGGGAGATTCAATGGAAAAGGCTTATCTGCTAAGGAAATTAGAGAGCTAATGTTATTCTCACTCAACCTACAGACTCCACAATGCTCTGTATTTGCGTTGCTTAACGCTGAGTTTCTTCATTTTCTGGACTCCAGTGTTAATGCAAATGTTTTCTCAGAGGCATTATTTAGAACATTTCCTGAGATGATAGAAGATAAAGTAGTAGAAGTTCCTAGCGTATGTTGGAATAATAAACCCACAAGAGAGAAATTTCATAGCTTATGGGAAGCACTACCTACAGCTATTGCTGAACGTCGGAGGTTGTCGGATCAAATAAGTCAGGCCCAGGATATTATTGTATTCTTTAACAATACACAAACAGTGTTGCCAGAATTAGAGCCAGCTATTTTGTTCGAAGCATGTAAGGCATTAACAACTCATCTGTTTACGCGTACCAAAGACTTGGTTCAAGCAAAGTCACAATCCAATAACTCTATTGAAATACACTATCAGAATTTTGTTAGAGGAAATAATAATAGTCATCTTTGCATTATTTGTGGTACGGCACTTCTTTCTCAAAATAGGGTAAGTGTAGCGGATGAAGATCAGTGGCGTTCAGATTATGACCATGTGCTTTGCAAAGATAAATATCCAGTTTACAGTGTCCATCCAGGCAATTTTATTCCTACCTGCCACATTTGTAATAGCAAGGCAAAAGGGGCTAAGGATGTACTGAGAGCTCAAAGCGGCCAACGGAGAACAGCATTTTATCCACTTCCGCCAGCACAAGAATCATGTGAACCATATATATCAGTGACAACTCAGCTAAGTAGTCGTAGCGATTTAGTTACTGACTCTTGGGAAACGCCTTTAACATCAGTTTCAATTTCATATGTAAATGCTCCGGCAGAAGTATTGAACAAGATAGAAGTTTGGAAAGAGATTTATGAAGTACCTGAAAGAGTTGAGCAACATCTTAAGGCTAATTTTTTCACACGCATAGCATCTGATCTTCAGCCAACAAATTTTGATGACTTCTGTCAACAATTACAAAGACGTACAAGAAATACTCCACCAGATTATAAACAGTCAGAATGGAGATTTTGGTGGCAGAAAGTTTATGAATTCTTAGGAAACCAAAATCAACTCTATTTGCGTGATGTATGGTTAATGGTTGAGTGGAAACAAAGACAATCAAATGATGCTGATATGGCACATGAATTTAGTTAATAAATGCTATTGGACTTATGCGCATTATCCTTGAGTTAATTGGATGGTTATATTAATCTTCCGCTTGAAGAGATGCCAGAAAAATGTCCAAATGACATTGTTTTTAGCACGTACAGTAAATATTAATAACACTGCCGCCCAATTTTATTATTTGCAAGGAGTTGTACATTGATATAATGATTTTTTGGATAGAAATGAACATGATATCTAATTCTTTACAAGGTCGGCAGCTGTTAAGAACATGGTAAATAGTTACCATGTTTTTAGATCTATTTAACCAAACTTAAATGTGGAGGACGTTTACCTGATTTTTGCTCAGTCAAGCCTTCCCCAGTGATGGAGCCCATAAAGAAGCTATTACTAAACGTAAGGGCACTTACTTCATCCGCAGGGAACCGTAGTTGTTCGAGGATCGTACTACGTTTGATCCCATTTGAACGCAGTGCTGAAAACACCTTTTCTAATACAAGTGATCTCTCACGCTCGTCCATACCTTGTGGTTCGCTGGTTCGATACCCCCGTCGAGCTAACTCAATTGATAACTGTCGATAATGCCATTCGGTAGATAAACCCACATCGAATGTGCGACGGACCAAAGCTGCAAGTGACACTTTCCAATTTTTTTTCAATGAGATAAGTAGATCCAGCGATGGCATTCTTGGGACCGTAGCCAAAACACTACGTTCAGGCATCAGAAAAGCTGATGCAAAGCGGTCGGCATCTAGTTCAGCTTGTCTGCCATTATTGCTTGAATGTTTGTGAAGAACTAAATGACCTAATTCATGAGCTGCATCGAAGCGGCTACGCTCCGGTGTTTTCATTGTGTTCAGAAGAACAAATGGTTTTTCGTCAATCCAAAACGAAAAAGCATCAACTTCAACGCAATTTTCAGCGAGCGAGAATACACGTACCCCATTAGCCTCCAGAAGGTGAATTAAGTTAGAAATCGATAGTTCACCGACTCCCCAGTGTTCTCTCACTGCTCGGGCGGCACGATCAGGTTCCGAATAACCATCGAAGCTACAATCAGGAACATTGGGTTTCGGTAGTTTGAATTGTTCTTCAATCCAGATTGATAACTCTTGGGCAAGTTTGCCTGCTCCAAGCGCGGAATCTCTCTTCTGTGCACTTAGCTTAGTCATTGCACGAAAACTAACCGATTCAGGAGCAAGAGAAGGGACGTCTCTGTCGAGGAAAAATTCAACAGGGTAACCAAGAACAGCAGAGATTTTATCCATACTGTCACTGGCTACAGCATCAAAGATACCAGCCTTCTCATAGTTAGAAATCGTTCTGCTGGTCAATTCAGCTGCTTCGGCTAAAGCTCTTTGTGTCAGACCTCTTCGTTCTCTTGCTATACGTAAACGCTCTGAATTAAACATGGTACATACTTAGCCTACTTTTAAAATGTCGAGGTCGATATCTGGCGTAAATAGTGGTGCATCATTACTCTGGATAATCGGCTCAGGTCCGTGAATATCAAGTATCAAACGCGTAGAAAAGCTATTGACTACATTTTTATCGTTGTACGAGATCGGTCGAGAAAGCTCCGCACGGATACCTACACGGTGAAAGTCATCGATTTCATAAAAATCGTAGAGTAAAAACCATAAGTCCATTCCGATTTTATTCGGCAGGAGAGGTACAACATCACCTTCGGGTAGATCAAGGTCCAACTTAAGTTGGGTATCGTCGAACTTGAGGTCTCCTTGTCCTGGGGTATTGTTGTGAATCAACCCCATCAGATCGCAAGTAAAGTCACCTTTCTTCAGGCGAGATTCGGGGTATCCATGAAGAAGCCCAGTTTGATCGCAGCCACGGCATAGGTAAATTGCAACATTATCGCTAACGGTTAATTCAACATTTCGAATAGATAGCCGTTTATACCCTCTTGGCGCAAGAATCTCACGAGCGCCGCTAACTCCCTCACCATAAAAATACTGCCCACGTGAAATTGCAGGGTGGTTCTGAGTCGTTGAGTAACGACCTGATAACCCTCGTTCGAGGATACGGCCAAGATCACTTTGGCTAAGATTCATAGGCTGCAGATAGGACTCAACATCATCTGGGTCAGCCAGCACGACAGTTTTTGCGAGATTATGGGAGTACATTGGCAGTGCCTCTTATGGTTTTTCTGTTTTTTATACCTCATATGAGGTTAAAAAACAAGAAAATAACTGGATGCAATACCAGTGTGAGGGCAGCCAAGCCAGCTTATTTAAATCTCTGTAAAACCTGTGGCAATTCACTATCTCTCGAATTACACAATATCCTTGCCGACTCTACCGTCATCCACGATGATAGCTATCAGCTAGTTAGCGTTGAAGAGAGGACATAGGGAATGCTCGAAGTTGAATTTCAGGAATGGTTGAAAAGCAAAGGAGCCAAAACGCAAGCAGGCCTCAACTCCCGTATTTATGCTGTCAAAACTATAGAAAAAAATCTCGCAGCACTTGGTTCTCCTCATGCAGATCTGGATGCAGCCTACAATGCGGATGGATTTGCGCAATTGAGACAGCGGATCAAAGAGATTCGCCGTGATGCCAAAGACTACGGCAATGACTATCGGTTACTAATGCCTGAATCAGAGCAACCGCTTAACCGATTGTCCAACTGGAATAGCTGGCTCGGACAATATGGACGCTTCCTGAGCTGTGATGACTCTCAGGCCGACGAAATTCGGGATTATGTCCTTGAAAACTACATCACCCCAGCCAGAGAGCGAGGTGACGCAAGTGTCACCCTAGTAGTTGGCCCTCTGAATACTGAAATGGGTCTCGACAAGGGATGGCCGAACATCTGTCAGGCTCTTGATGGTCAAAAATTTCAGGAACTAGCGGATGTTCCCCCTCCGGTGACGGAAGGGCCTAAAAAGAGCACAACCCGGAAATATACGTTCATCCTTACGGAAGGAAGCGAACTAGTGGCCCAGAATAAACCAACTCCGACTAACCTTATTTTTTACGGTCCTCCAGGTACCGGAAAGACCTATAACACGGCGAGGGAAGCCGTAGCGCTCTGCGATGGCAAAGATGCCTATCCGAACTCAAAAGATGGGCGGGCGGCCCTGATGGTGCGCTATAACGAACTGATGGCAGAAAAGAGGATCTCTTTCGTCACATTCCACCAGAGCTATGACTACGAAACCTTCGTTGAGGGCCTTCGTCCCGAAATCGGTGAAGATGAGTCTTCGTCTGCTGGATTTAGACTCATGCCTACGCCGGGTCTCTTCAGAGAAATTTGTGCCCTTGCCGATCAGGCCAGAACACAACCCCGTGCACAGACAGATGCCTCGGCACTGCAACTATCCCAAAAACGCTTCTGGAAAATGGGGCAAGGGACAATTGGCACCGAAGACGATGTGTATGAAGATGCCCGCGACAATGGGTATATCGCTCTGGGTTGGGGTGGGACGATAGACTGGAGCGCGGATAGATTTTCATCGTTCAACGCGATTCATGATGAATGGATCAAGCAAAATCCAGGGAATCTGACGCCTAGTAACTGGACGCAAACCTACCCCTTCCGTTGCGAAATGAAGCCTGGTGATATCGTGATTGTCCCTTACGGGAACACTGCGTTTCGCGCTATCGCTGAAATCACTGGTGATTACTATTTCGTTCCTGAAGCCGAAGGTTACTATGCCCACCGCCGCCCAGTTCGCTGGCTATTGACCCTTGATGAACCACTGCCACTCGATACCATTATCGATGGTAACTTCACCATGCGGACGCTTTATTCCATTGCCACCAGTCGTGTGAATATCCCGGCGCTTGGCAGACTGCTCTCGAGTACAGAGAACTTGGATAATAGTTCCGATGTTAAAGGACAACCAGAACAATTCGTCCTCATCATTGATGAGATCAACCGGGCAAATATCTCGAAAGTGTTCGGCGAACTGATTACGTTAATTGAGCCGGATAAACGTCTGGGAATGCCTGATGCACTCACCGTAACTTTGCCTTATTCGAAAAAGAAAGATTTTGGCATCCCCGCCAACCTTCATATCATAGGCACCATGAATACCGCCGATCGATCCATCGCATTGCTCGACACAGCATTAAGGCGGCGATTCAACTTCCGGGAAATGGCTCCCGACGCGACCCTGCTAAGTGAAGTAGAGGGGATCGATCTCAAAGCCGTTCTTACCACCATCAACCAGCGTATTGAATATCTTATAGGCCGGGAATATCGCATTGGACACGCCTTCTTTATCAATTGTGAATCCAGGACACAAGTTGAAGATGCAGTGCGCAATAAGGTCATACCACTGTTACAAGAGTATTTCTTCGAGGACTGGAGCCGAATCGCGGCAGTGCTGGGCGATGGTTTTATGCAGGAAGCGCAGATTTTTCCGCCACCAGGAATAGAGGGGGAACCATTATCAAGCTGGTCGGTACGTGCTCCGTTCAGAAATGACGCCTTTGATCGGCTGATAGGCAAAGCCAGAAAGTTAAATGTCACCGATCTTGAGGTGGCTGGTGAATCGAAAGAATGACTCACCTCACGGTTCGCGAATGGGGTGGTGTTTGTGTGAACACTGAAAGCAGCATAAACGCTCCTCATGCTTTTACCCGCCCTCAGGCTGACGCGCTGCTTACGGCGGCGCGCGAGCATCCGCTGGCAAATCAGCACGGTACCAATATCTTAATCGATCGCCATAACAAAATTATTGCCGGGCAAATGGTTGGGGTCATTGCCGCTCCGGGATGTAGCCTTGAGATCCTGCCCAAATTCGACGACGAGACGATAGAACCGGACGCCACAATACGCAATCGCCTGATACGTATGCTTGATGTCGCCCTCGGCCTTAAACTCGGCAATGGACAGGCTGCAACAATGGCGAGACAAGCTGAAAGCTTGCTAGAGATACTCATCCGCTTGTTCGCCGAGCGACTCTTATCTGAAGTACATCGGGGATTACCGCGCACCTATTTGGCACAGGAAGACGATTTGCCCTCATTGCGCGGAAGGCTCAATATCAAACGACAATTCACTACGCTTGCCGTCCGCCCCGACCGTCTCGCCTGTCGTTACGACGAACTGTCGGCTGATACCGCCCTACTTCGAATTATGAAGGCGTGTGTAGTTCTGCTTCACCATTATGCCCGCGCTGCTGATACGCTCCGTCGTCTGAATGAATTGCGCATCCTGCTGGCGGGTGTTAGCGCCCCCCCCTTGAGTCACCTGCCTTGGTCACAGGTTCGGATCGACCGAACCAATCATCGCTGGGAAGCACTCTACAATCTGGCACGTCTTCTCCTGCGACGCGACTGGCAAGCTACTCACCACGATAAACGAGCGCAGAACGGGATTACACTGCTTTTCCCAATGAACGACCTGTTCGAGGCATATATAGCGGCGCTGGCGAAGCGTGCTGTACGCGGTACGGAATGGACGGTTCGTGCACAGGCAGGCAGATTATACTGTCTGATCGAGGACGTAAAAGAAGGCAAACCACGCTTCCAGACCCGGCCGGATCTGCTTATCGAGCGGGACCATCAGATTGTTATGATCATAGACACTAAATGGAAGCGTATTGGGCGTCATCCCGAAGATACCAGGCATGGCATATCGCAGACAGATGTCTACCAGATGATGGCTTACGCCCGGATTTATCACTGCCCACAAGTTATGCTTCTCTATCCACATCATGTAGGTCTGGGAACGCAACCTCTGAATGTAAGCTATAGGATTCTTGCAGGCGAAGAACAATTACAGGTGGCTAGTGTTGATCTGATTCCAGATGAAGCCGCCATTGTCGAGCAGTTGATTCATCTTATCCGCATTAATACATAGAGGGGGGAAATGGCATACCTTGAGATCTTGCCCCCTCAATAAATCTCATTCACGATTCAGACTTACTATTGCAATGCACCCAAGCGTCCGGATCTACACACTAGGTTCAAAGGGGACAAACTCAGGAGTAGAACGTGTGCTTTGAGCATATATCTCTGGGAGGAAGTGGACACGATCCTGCCCTATAGTTTGGACTGGACTTAGAGATGTCTGTTAAACCCGTGGCGATTCAAAATGTTTTTTGGATTAATCAAGGTGCGCGTGTCTAGGTGATTTTATATGGTATTGTAACGGGTCGGTATTATTTGAGTTTAGCCACGAGTTTGATAAAGAAAAATACATCGCTAAAGCTGCTGATGCCTCTGAATAAACTAGCGAACGAAATGCTTGTTTTGAAGCAGGTTTTCACTCCTGATTTATCCCAAACTTGATTCCGGTACAGCCCCAGAAAATGACGAGCCTCCACCAGCGCATGTCTGTAAAAAAATACCTTTATTTTTTTGTTTTGTTCCTGTCCCGCTAGCTGGATGATTTCGGCGATCACTTCAACATAGCTTATTGCACGAACATCGTAGTAATCCGGTCGGTGCGTGATAGAGGTCCTATTGCTGTTATAGATATAGTCCTTAACATCCAATACGCAGAGACGGCCATTGCCCACCGCAAGATGAACTGTCCAGAGAATATCTTTATGGCTTTTACCGTGTTGGAAACATAGTGAATGCTGTTTAATATAGGATGATCTGACCATTTGCAGCCACAGGTAATGCGGCCATTCGCGGTGTGTAACACAGTGTCTGATCCACTCATGGCCTGACAGAGTCACCCCATAGGGTTGCTTTCTGTGAATCGCTCTTCGATGTTGGTCAGCACCGGAATGCCAGCCATTAAAGATCACGACGTCGGCTTGCGACTCAATAGCTGCTTGCCATCGTTTTTCAATAAACCCGTCGGTAATATCATCGTCAGCATCGAGGAAAACAATCCACTCCCCGCGATGCAAGGCTAGCGCAGCATTACGGGCGGCGTAGACCCCCTGATTGGCCTGCTCAATAAGAGCGAGCCGCTCATCTTTGATTTGGCGTATAACGTTCGCGGTACCATCGGTAGAACCGTCATCCACAACGATAAGCTCAATAGCCACGCGGGTTTCACTGAGGATTTTATTAACCAGACTTACAATGGTCTCAGCGGCGTTGTAAGCAGGGATAATGACGCTTACATCGATTCTATTTTTCATATTGAGCTATGATTTTCCTTCGTTGTCATCTTTGAGGCGTCTGATTGGGATAATCCGTCTTTCCCTGATTTCCTGGTCGATATCAAATAAGCACTCGTCGCAGAATTCTTTATCGAGTGAGAGCCACCGCTCAAGGACGCTTCTTTTTTTGTTGCAACGTGCACATTTCTTCATCTTTCCGCGCCTTTGTGACCTCATGATTTGGGTTACCAGGAAAATGGACGCAGCAAGCCTCGGCTAGATAACTAACCGTAATAAAAGGCTTTTCTGCGTGCAATGTAAGACAAGGATAACTAGGCAGGGGGCATGAAAGATAATCGTTTTGATAGATCAGTTTTCAGATATTGATCGTTGGTGCCGATCGATAAGAGGTGTGGTTATGCGACACTGTGCGTTTACTGTACTGTAAAGCTGAGTTCTGTCAGTCGTGAATAATGCGCCATCGCCTGTTGTAGGAATGCCCGTATGTCAGGCTTTCTCTCTGCATAACCTACGACGAGAATCCCCCCTTAATTCGCAAATTTAACCGGTATCGTCAGGGTATCTAGGTCTTTCATTTCCGTGCTGTAGATATGCTGCCCGCACGCCGGGCAGCAGCGGATACCATAATATTCACGCTGGCAGAGTACGCAGAAGTAATCTCTGTCTGAAGGTACTGTGACGGACACATCATCACGTTCCATCAGTGCATTCACGGCCTGGTCAAAAGCGGATACCGGTCTATCCCTGGCAATGATCCGGTACGCACAATGCGTTAATCGGCGTTCGTCAGCGTCTTCCAGGTCATGTTCGAAATAACCGCCGCTGTCATGCGTCCAGTGCAGACGCAGGGGATTGTTGCAGGAACGGCAGAACCAGAGCCCCCTTGAACGCGGAGTCAGGTCCCGGATGTAAGTGACTTCGCCCTCGTGGTCAAGGGCGGTACGAATGGTTCGAAATTGCATGGTGTAAATCCTGTCATGGGATCCTGGTAGCAAGTGGCAGATAACGCAGGCTCATTCTGCGCAACGTTCGGTACTGTGGTCACCGGTACGGCAGGTCAGGCAATAGCGCTCACCGTGATAATCGCTGTCGCAGCCAGAACAGTGCCATTCGGCCTTGCGCACCAGCGGTAAGACATCCGGCACATAGCGACGCAGCATGCGCACCCGCCTGGCTTCCTTAGGCTCAGGGCGTACATAGGGACAATGGTGGCGTCCGTTCTCCGTCAGGTCTTCCCATGTGTGCTCAAACCATGGGAGGTTAGTACCCCATTCAGGGTGGAATACCAGAGCGCTGCCACAGAGGTGGCAGGTGTAGCGGTCGTAAGGGTGAAGCTGTCCAGTGGTTGCTCCCGTGAGACGCTTATTACCGTCAAGCGCAATAAAAGATTTGGCGTAAATCGTCATAGTAATGGGTCCTTTGCCATACGACAGGCAGCAGTGAACCGTCCCGGGGAGGGCATCAGTGCAGGTCATACGACTGGTGGCTTTAAATCAGGTGGGAGATGTGATTGCGTTCGATAGACTACTGACGGGACTGCGCGATGCGTTGCTGTAGCCAGGCTTCCACTTCGCTTTCAAGCCAGCGTGAGCTGCGTCCGAGTTTGATGGGTTTAGGGAACTCACCCAATGAAATCAGTTTGTAGAACCATTTGTCGGTTAAGCCGGTCAGTTTTGTGATAAACGCCATATCGACAAACTTGTCGTTAAGAAGGCTGGTTGGGATGGTCATCGTTTTTCTCCGTTGGTGGTAAGGGAGAAGAAGTCAGGGATTCGAATGGGGCGGACTTCTTCAAACGATGTGGCAACGGCGTAATTTTTAACTGGCTTTCCGTCGTCTGCCTGTTGTCCGTGGGGCAGGAATATCACTCAACTGGCAGATAACCCCCAGGCTTTTCTGTGCCTGCTTGCTGAGGTAGCTCAGGATGTACTGCATACCTTTGCGGCCCCTGGCATCGTCATAAGAGGTCACCCATTCTCCTCGCACGCGGTAGTGCTCCTTGGGTTCACACCTGTGCGCATGCCCCTCTCCCCATGTCACGTCCTTCCAAGAGTCCCTGAGTGCTTCAAAGACAGTCCACGCCCGGCGATGTTTTTGACCATTGAGGTAAAAGGCTGCATGAACGTGATGACCATGGCGCCCGGTATGCTCCAGTACCCATGCGTAACCCACCAGCCCGTTGATATTCCCGCTGCGTTGGATCAGTAACGTGATATCGGCTACTGTCGAGTGAATATCTGCCTCCCCATGCGAATCGCTGTTCTGAAGGTACGAGAAGTCCACCCGCAGCATCAGGAGCTTGGAATAACGCTCAAATAACTGGTCCTGGTGATGGCGTAGCTTACGTTGCAGGGTACGGTGCTGAACGTAGCTGAGATTGATATCGGTAATGTCGTGATAGCCCATGTCTGATGATTCCCCATGTGAGTGATTGTCATGGGAATGGATACTGGCGTTAGTTTTGAAACGATGATCGGTATCGGTGTGGAATCGGACAGACACCTGCCCTGGGTATCGAGAAGGTGAAGAGCGAAAACGTGCTTGCTATCACCGGTGCAGATGATGGCGGTAGTGGATCACTTTTCACGCGTTATGCTCTATAAACCGTAAGATGCGTGAGCGCCCCATCGCTAAACCCTAATCAACGTGACAGGTAAGTCATCTCACCATGAAACATCAGGTTAATCGGGTATATTGAGAGGTATCGGCGCTTCTCTAATAAAATATCAGTTAATTCCTTAATTGAATGATTCCAGCCTCGTAAAGCGCTCATGCAATCCGGGTGGTATTTATCTAAGCCAGATGGATGACCTTGTCCTCAGGCATGAGAATATTCAACCTTAACCGGAAATCGACGCCTGCCATGAATTACCCGGATAAAGTTTGTTATCGGTTACGAATGTGCAGGCTATTCATGCTTAACAGGCTTACCAATACCATCAGCAGTCGATTACCAGCATGAGGAGATGTTTTTATGTCATCCTCCGGGTAATATCCGGGACCACCGGCTAGCATGAGTGCATCAGTGGTTAACGTGAGATGAGATTAATCACGCTGAGTGTACAGGGCTGAATTCTGCGGATGGATATCTCGTGGAGTGGTGATGCCTGGTGGGGGAGCGTAAGCTTCTTTATAAAATAACACTAATAACCTAAATGAATTTATTTTGAGGTTTAGTTAGTCTCCAGTGACTCGTCTTCTGTCGTGATGTATTCCTGCAGATACGCGACGCTTTACCGGCATGTTGAGTTTATCCGGCTTCACCAGATTAACATCACCGCGAATTCCCGTAAGCTGCCGTACAGGTGTTATGCTACGCACACCTTCCCGCCACTTACGTTAATACTCTCTGAGGATGTCGTTCACTGCGTTCACTCCTCTACACCTCAGAGTATTTTATATTCATCACTCTGACAGCAGAGTGATGGGTGTTCCACCTCTGGTCACTAATATTGGCACAACGGCTACGCCGGTGCCGGAACCTGTAAGGGTAACGTTTCGTATAATTACAGGGTGGCGTGAAAAAAGAAAGCATCCTGGATGAAACTACGCGAACAGAGTGAAGAGGATGTTCCTTGTGGAGCCAGAAGCCACACTCATGGACCACAGGCAATTCCTGTTCGTGACATTCAGACTGCGTGCTCAGTAATAACTGACGTTTACTCTGTTTCTGCACTGTCGTCACCAGGTCGCCAGTAGCACTCTGCAGGAGGTTTTTGGCATCCGCTATGAGTAAATATGCCTTTGACTGTAAGCCCCCTATAGGTGTGATCATGGCATTTACTGCAGCACGCCCTGAAAAACATCACCTTTCCTCCCATGCATTCACCACAAAAACCCTGTAACTGCTATGTATGCAGGCATTAAATGAAAATAAAAAACCATTACATAGAAATAAAAAAAATGACTGATATGATAAAAAACATGCAGGGAGAGATAAAAAGCTTGTTAGTGATGCACCCATCAACAGACATCCAGACGTCTATTATTGATAGGTGAGTACATATTCACTCTCTGACGGCAAAACATTCACCAATGAGGAGCTTGTCGAAATGAGCATTTGGGATGACTTTCTGGCATTTGACTTACATCGCGAAGATCGGGCCTACAAAAAACCATTGAAAAAATGGGGAGAAATTTTCGATCAGTACAGATTTACACACTTTTCTGGTAAAAAACTCCCCTGCGAACTACTTGACCTGCTCAACGAGATGTACAAAGAGCAGGCAACCAGTGGGAACAAGGATTTCGTTAGACACCACTCTCGTTTTCGCGCAGAAACAACGATAGAAAGCGACCTGATATCCCGCAAAATGAAAAAGGCGCTTATTGAGGCTATTAGTGATAAAGAGCAGGCTCTGACCTATCTGACGACCCATTACAGTAAGATGGATAAAAAGTCTCGCCCAATTGAAATGATCACGTTCGCTTTCCATCTTCCTGATAACTGGCATCAGGAGGAAAAAATGCAGCGGAATGCAAAAAAATATGAATACTTTATACCAGCTCTGAATGAACTGAAAAAACGCTTTACATCATTAAAGAAAAAAATAATTTCAGATCGTCTCTATACAGCATCCTGTGGCTATTCAAGGCTCATTTTAATTAATGAGCAATCTGAACCTTTTTATGTGGTAAATTTTTTCTTTAGTAAAAAGAAACAAAGCATCATTGACGGTAATATCCCTCTGGATATTTACGACAAATGGATAAGTACAGGGGAAAAGGCACACCGATATCATGAGAGAGTTTGTTATTATATTTTTAAAAATGCATCCCGTCCCTTGCGTGAAAGTGATGACAGATTATTCGTTTTGTCATCGCAGGCAATGCCGGGAGCATGGAAAGTAAATGACAGAGTTGTAAATTCTTTTTTAATAAATACCTCTCCCGATTTCCCGGATGAAAATAACCGCAAGGGATATCTCGCACTCCTTCGCCTTCAGGCTCAGATATACAACACAATTCCGGGTGTTCGCAGTTTGTCAAACTCCAGTGATTTTACCTATCTTAATGCAGCGGAACGGAAAAAAAGAAAGTCCAAAAAAGATTCAGGGAAATCTCGAGTCCAGGTTCAACCCAGCCAGACCCGCGAGCCGTCGATGAAGGTGACTTCAGCCATAACGGAGGTTAGTACCGATGACTTGTTTCACAATACACTTCCATCAAATATGGAAGAGCATCTCAGTCAACTAAAAAAGCTTAATTAAATAATTCTCAGTTATACATCACCTTACTGAATTCCCTTCCCTTTAACTTAAAAAGGCCATCCCCACCGGATGGCCTTTTTTCATTCAGAGGCCAATATGAAACATCCCTCAGGATATGCCCTCATCCGTCGCCATCTTCGACGTTATCCACACGCGCTGCGCCAGCATTTGCTGCTAGAACTTAACCGCCTGGTCACCTATGAACCCGTGATTGGCATTATGGGGAAAACCGGCGTCGGGAAGAGCAGTTTGTGTAATGCACTGTTCCGCAGCGAAGTCTGCGCCGTTAATGCGGTGGAAGCTTGTACCCGTGAGCCGCAGCGTGTTCGCCTGCGCTTTGGGAACCATTATCTGACGCTGGTAGATTTACCGGGTGTGGGAGAAAGTGTTACTCGCGACGGCGAATACCGTGAGCTGTACCGCGAACTGATGCCACAGCTGGATATGGTGCTGTGGGTGCTCAAGGCCGATGACCGGGCTTATGCGGTGGAAGAGCAGTTTTATCAGGACGTATTCGCGCGGTACAGCGGGCTGTTGCCACCGGTGCTGTGGGTACTCAACCAGGTGGACAAAACTGAACCTGCCGAACAGTGGCGCTGGCCGTCCGCTCAGCCCTCGGCATTACAGGCGGAACGAATTGCGCAGAAGCAGCAGGCGGTAGCCCGTCAGTTGGGAATTGCTGAGCAGGACATTCTTCCCGTTTCGGTCCGGGGGCGCTATCGTCTGTCGCGTCTGGTGGAGACCGTGATTATCCGGCTCCCAAAGCAGGCCCGCAGCCCGCTGGTTCCCCACCTGCAGAACGGGTATCGCACCACCAGCGTCATCAGCACCGCCAGCAGCAGCTTTGGCGATGCAGTGGTGGAAGTGATTGATAAGATTATTGACCTGGCCCCGCTACCCCAGGTGGCTCGCAGTGCACTGCAGGCTGCATCACACACTGTCGCCCGCGCGGCACGCTCCCTGTGGGGATTTTTTTTCGGTTAGTCACTTCGCTTTTGATGAGCGGCCTTGCCGTTTTCGATAAGTTTTCTTGTTTCATCACGATCGATTTTGTCGATCGAGCCGATCGATATTCATCGTTGTACATGATTAATCCGGTGGCCACATAATCCACAGGGCATTATGTGATTTGTTAATTTTAACCATCAAAATCAATGCGATGCATCGCAGGGATTGTCACGCATTAAGGAAAGTATATGCCGTTAATTCTGTTATGGGGCGGTCTGGCCCTGTTGCTGGGTATCGTGGCTTCCGCTAACGGACGCTCGTTCTGGGGCTGGTTCATTCTCGGTCTGATAATCGACCCGATACTGGCGGGGCTGCTTTACTGGCTTATTGCAAAGGACCGCACATGAAAACATTTCTGCGTCTGTTCGGTAAGTTCACCCGCTGGTACATCACCCTCATTATCTTTATGGCCTGCCTGCTGTTCATTATCACCTCTCTCGGCAATATGGCTTGCTTCTGACAGGGCACTTCAATGAAAAATAAACTGATTATTTCATTTTTACTGGCTTCAGTGCTGACGCCGTCTGTCTCGCATGCGTTTGGCAACCGTGATAGCTGGGTAAGTGGCTATGCGCAGGGAACGTCTGAATACATCATCCTCGGTAAAGGGCACTCACAACTTTATCTGGCCTGCGATAGTTCCGGCTCACAGCCAGCGACCATTATCTTCACTGACGTGAACGGCCATCAGGTCAGGATGAACAGCGGTCAGACACTTGCCATGAGAATTGATAACGCTGAAGAAGTGAATATCAGCGAAAGCGAGTTTCATGTGGGATCTGACAATGTGATGTGGGCATGGAACAAATTACGCACCGGCAAACGTGTTGTGGTTTCAGGTAGCGGGGTAAAACCTGTCACTTTCACTTTCACTTTCACTTTAGCGGGGGCTGCTGCAGTTCTTCCTGCGTTCGGTGACAACGGCTGTGTGCCCGGATTTGCACTGTAGTTCTGCCTCACTCTTACAGGTTAAAGGAAATTTAATGAAGAAAATCATCACAGTCGCAGCACTTTGTCTGCTGTCATTTTCTTCGCTGGCCGCTTCTTCACCGGTCAGCGTCAGTGTTAGTCCCGGAAGCTACAGCCACTACTCATCGATTAGGATTACATCAAAAGTCGATTCGATTGTGATTAAACAACTCATTGTCAACCGGGGAAACTGCCAGGATGCAGAATTCGCCAGCCCCTGGAAACCGGTATGTCTGGGATTTGGCGGTGCTGTATCCCATGAATTTACCGGCAAGGGGCTGATGGTTCCCTGTAATGTACTGGAAGTGGTTGTCCAGACAAGCGAAGGCGCATGGCAGTTTGATTTTGACAGTTGACACCGCGCGCTTTTCCATCTTTCTTTTCTATCTGAACGCCCTGCTCAAACGAGCAGGGCGTTTTCTTTTGCCTCTTTTAAAGGAATTACTCATGAGATTAGCCAGCCGCTTTGGCCGTATAAACCAGATACGCCGTGATCGTCCTCTGACCCATGAAGAGCTGATGAGTCATGTTCCCAGCGTATTCGGGAGTGACAAACATGAATCGCGTTCAGACCGTTACACCTACATTCCGACCATCACCATCCTCGAAAGCCTGCTGCGCGAGGGATTTGAGCCGTTCTTTGCCTGCCAGACAAAAGTTCGGGACCAGAGCAAGCGGGAGCACACTAAACACATGCTTCGCCTGCGTCGTGCCGGTCAACTGACCGGTCACCAGGTGCCGGAAATCATTCTGCTTAATAGCCATGACGGCTCATCAAGCTACCAGATGCTGCCGGGGCTGTTTCGTGGTGTCTGTACTAACGGTCTGGTCTGCGGTCAGTCATTCGGAGAAGTGCGGGTGCCACATAAAGGTAATGTCGTTGAGAAGGTAATAGAAGGGGCTTACGAAGTGCTCGGGGTATTTGACCGGGTGGATGAGAAACGTGATGCAATGCAGTCGCTGGCGCTGCCAGCACCGGCCCGTCACGCACTGGCAAATGCCGCACTGAAGTATCGATTTGGTGAGGAACACCAGCCGGTCACGGTATCGCAACTGCTGACCCCACGTCGCCGGGAGGACTACAGAGATGACCTGTGGACCGTATACCAGCGCGTGCAGGAGAACCTGATGAAAGGGGGATTGTCAGGACGAACCGCACAGGGGAAAAGCAGTCGCACCCGTGCCGTTACCGGTATTGATGGTGACGTGAAGCTCAATCGTGCCCTGTGGGTAATGGCAGAGAATATGCTCGAGTTTTTCGGGCGTTAAACAACGGTATCAGCATAAGGAGATAGTTTAATGGATACACAAAACCTTCAGTTCGCTGAGCAGACAGTAATTACTGCCTCAGTGGTACCTGACGAGTTACGCATCTGCTTCTGGCCACAGCACTTTGGCTCCATCCCGCAATGGATAACCCTTGAGCCCAGAATTTTTGCCTGGATGGACCGCCTGTGTACCGATTATCACGGCGGTATCTGGCGCTTTTCGACGCTCAGCAACGGCGGCGCTTTTATGGCCCCTGAGTCAGAGCAGGATGAGAAGTGGACATTGTTCAACAGTATGAATGGCAACGGCGCGGAACTTACTGCTGAAGCTGCAGGGATAGTCGCCTGTCTGATGGTATACAGCCATCATGCCTGCCGTACCGAATGTGACGCGATGACAGAGCACTATTATCGCTTACGAGACTTCGCGCTAAACCATCCAGAGTGCAGTGCCATTATGTATCTAATCGACTGAGGAATACCTGATATGAATACCGTATCACAGCGTGAACTCTTTCCGCTGACGGTTATGCCTCGGAAGGGTTGCCTGCTTCCTGCGACATCCGGATTAACACCCTATGCCCAACGGACCATCCGCCGCGCTATCAACCTTCTGGATAAATATCTGCGCCAACCCGGCATACCCTTTACTTCAAGCACTGCTGCCCGTGACTGGCTTCGGCTACAGCTGGCAGGACAAGAACGGGAAGTGTTTATGGTGCTCTATCTCGATAACCTACACTGTTTACTGAAAAGCGAAACACTGTTTGCAGGTTCAGTTAATCATGTCCAGGTCCATCCCCGTGAGGTGGTGAAATCTGCGCTCAGGCACAATGCTGCCGCCGTGGTGCTGGCCCACAACCATCCCAGCGGTCAGGCAGAGCCCAGCCTGGCAGACCGGCAGATAACGACCAGACTGCAGCAGGCCCTGGCGCTGGTTGATGTGAACACGCTCGATCATCTGGTTATCGGATCAGATGGCATTGTGTCGTTTGCTGAGCGAGGCTGGATATGAAAATCATCAGCAAACGCCAGGCAATGACCCTGTACCGGCAACATCCTGGCTCCCGACTGTTTCGCTTCAGTACGGGCAAATATAAATGGTCAGGCAGTGTCTGCCATTATGCTGGCCGGGAAGTTCAGGACACACGCGGCGTTCTGGCCGTGTTTGCTGAACGTCGTCAGGACCGCAATGGCCCCTATGTCATTCTTCGAAGTGTCACTCTCAATTAATCCTTCCCTTTAATCAGGAACAATAATGAACAATCACTCAGAATCCGGCACCAGGCCGGAGAATCCCGCCATCCAGCAGTGGGGACTGAAGCGCGATGTAACACCGTGTTTTGGCGCACGTCTGGTTCAGGAGGGCAACCGTCTGCGCTATCTGGCTGACCGAGCAGAATTTAGCGGGGCGTTCACCGATGATGTTGCAATGCGCCTTGACCAGGCATTTCCGCTCATAATGAAACAACTTGAGCTGATGCTGACTAGTGGAGAGCTTAACCCTCGCCACCAGCACTGCGTTACGCTATACCACAACGGCCTCACCTGCGAAGCCGACACACTCGGCTCCTGTGGCTATGTCTACATTGCTATCTATCCTGAGCAGGCTGAGCCGCAGTAACCCCCTGCTTATTCCCTTAACAACGCAGAGTAAACACCATGCAAACCATATCATCACACCCGACACGGGCGGCTCAGTCCTGCCTGTCACCCGTTGAAATCTGGCAGTTGCTGCTGACTCATCTGTTATCGCTGCACTATGGCCTGACGCTGAATGACACACCATTCAGTGATGAAGCCACCATCCAGGAACATATTGATGCAGGAATATCGCTTAGCGATGCGGTGAACTTTCTTGTCGAAAAATATGAACTGGTAAGAATTGACCGCGATGGTTGCTCTGTCATGGAGAAGTCACCGTTTATCACCAGTATCGATATTCTACGTGCCCGGAAAGCCTCCGGTCTGATGAAACGCAACAGTCACAAAACTGTTACCAGGGTAACGGCAGGTCAACATCAGGAGCTATAAGCAATGGAAAGTCAATTAATGTTGATATCGACAACATTGATACAATGCTGTCCAATGTAGGGAAAGCTAACAGTAACCAGATGATGAGGGGGTCGCCAAGGCTAAAGCCAGCTCCTCATCTTTATCTGTATCATCTACTCATAGTGGGATTTTGTTCACTTGGCTTTGCCCTGATTCGAGTCCCGAATCCAATGAATTAATGTGTTGGTATCTGCGTTGGTACACATAAAATTAGTTTGTTTTTATTGGTTTTAATTCAAGGAGTTAATTGTTATGTGCGAGTCCGGCCTTCGCCCTCACCCCCTAAACACCTCCTTCCGATGCCACTCAACAAACCCTTCCCGCGGGTAATTCCCCTTCACCATCGGCAGCGCAATCTGCTTCCCGGCAAAATCCCAGAACAACCGTCCCACAATCCCGCTTCCATTCACCGCCTCAGACACCAGTACCTGCATATTCTCATCCAGCCCAATCGATCCCTTATCAAACGCCTTATGGTGAATCGCGCACAGCGCTAGCCCGTTCGGGATTTCACAAGGTCCGCCATGTTGTTTCCATTTGATATGTGCGGCTTCGAGGCCGACGGAGGCATTGTCATGGCGCATATTGAATCCGCAGATTGCGCATTCGTAGTTATAAGCGCGGAGCACCTGCTGGCGGAAGAGGGGATCGCGGACCTTGCGGATCTGCTGGATATCAAAGCCCATCTCGTCGGCAATTTCTTCCTGGATGCTTTCGGGGAAGTGGGCTTCCAGGATTTGTTGCGCCAGAGAGCCAATAAGGTTTATGTTTTTCGTCAGGCGTGAATAGTGTTCTTCATCGAAACCGCCAGCGACGTTGTACTTGACCAGTTCCCCGGCGGGTGGCTGTTTGCTGCCGGTCGTCGAGCAATGCTCATCATTTTGCAGCTCCCAAAAGCCGTCGCCTTTGAGACGCCAGAAAGGCATGTCGGGGCGGTACTGAGCGCGTTGTGGACCAAAACGTTCCAGAAGACTGTGGAGCTGCTCGCGCACTTCCGAACCATAGTCGAACATACGACCATGGCCGCGCTGATAGTTTGCCAGCACATATAAGAGCAATAGCGGTTTATGCGGCGCACGTTCACCACCTTTGCGCCAGATATTAATGTCGGCAATTGCCTGTTCGAGGGTTTTACTGGAAGTCATCGCGTTACGAAATAAGCTAAATAATGGCGATGATGCTCGCAAAACCCCTCCCAATCAACCACCCACATCTCACAACCAACAAAAAAGGCGCCCATCGGCGCCTTCCCCACTCAATTGATTTTTCAGCCTTTCGAACTCTTCGCCGATATCACCCCAACAAAATCCACCACCTGCTTTTGCTTGCGCGCTGAGAGCTTACTCACCTCGCGCACCAGCTTCTCCATCTCCGTCTCTTCCGGTTCTGGCTCTCGTGCGGTCAGGATCATGCAGCCTTTCATCACCTTCACGTCCACTTTGGTGCCGGTGCTGAATCCGGCTTCGTCCAGCCAGTAGCCCTTCATGATAAAGGCTGGCATACGGGCGTGATCGTGAAAACGGCTCGCATAACTCACGGTGAAGGTGCGGTTATCGGCGGGGAACACTTCTGGTTCAAATGAATCTGCAATACAATCGACGTTAGTCATGGTTACTATTCTCCGTAAATAGTGCTTGTGATGAGCGGTGCGGACGTGTTGGCGCATGTCCGCATCGCGTTAAATACACCTGTAAATTTAATCAGTAAATAGAATAAAGTCCACATGAATATAAAACATAATAAGCGTGTTTCGGACTCTTTCGAATATATATATGGTGAATGTATGATTCTGTATATTGCTATTTAACTTATGGTTTTTCTTTTAAAAATCGTTCGCTGAGTGTTTTACAAATTATGGGGTGGCTCTCAGAATGCATTTGAATTCCGTTTTATGATTTTTTGATATTAAATAAAAAATGGACTTGCAATGGATACAGTTGAAGAACTAAATGGAACTTATTTTTATGCAGGGAGATCCAATCTAACGGCAAGTGAACACTTTTTATGATTTTTTGTGAGACTACCGCTGATCATTTTGGTATTGAAGATGTTGGCGCGATAGTCGCTTTCTATACTGGATTTAATAATCAGAAAACCAGACAAAAACCAAAGGGAGCGAAAGAAGGTACGTCAAGAGCTTCTAAAGCAATGAGACGATTTTTTAAAACGGATAAGTTTCCTTTAGGTATAAAATTACCTACATGGGTAGGTGGGTATACGCCCTGGACGGCAGAGCGCAGAATGGTAGCGAAAATAGGCACTTTTGTCGGTCGAACCATTCCTCTTGTCGGCTATGTGATCTTAGCACATGATGTCGTACAAATCACATATTGTTCCGTACGGGACTATAATCGGATCGCGAGAGGTAATGATAAATTATGGTGAATGACATTGAACAGCGCATTTATGCATTAGTCAGACGCTATAATGGTGTATGGCTTTTTAATAATGAAAAAAAACAGCAACTGTTAAATGCAGACACGGACCTTGATACTGATATGCATCTTGATGTTGGAGAGGTAGAAGATCTTATGGATGAGTTTTTTAGAGATTTTCAGGTGGATAAAGGTAATTTCAATATTAAAACATACTACCCAGATGAATCTTTCTCCTGGAATCCTTTTAAAAAATTTCCCCCAATACCCGTCCCAGATTTCACAATTGGAATGCTGATTGAATCAGCAAAAGCTGGCAAATGGTTATATGACTAATCTCACGCAAGGAGCATAAAATGGCTATACCTGTTCACTTATTTTTAACCGATGACGGCGGTGCGGTAATTAGAGGTTCTTCCGATGTCAGGGACCGGGAGGGCAGTATAGAACTAAGAGGATTACATCATAATTTAAGTATTCCAACCGATTCATCAACGGGAAAGGTAACGGGAACTCGCCAACACTCACCCTTTCAGTTCACTAAAGAGCTCGATAGTGCTTCTCCGTATCTCTTCAAAGCAGCGGCAACCGGCCAGACGCTCAAATCGGCTGAATTCAGGTTCTACCACATCAACGATGCGGGCCAGGAGGTGGAGTACTACCGGATTACCCTGGAGGGTGTGAAAGTGATCTCTGTCAGCCCTATCATGCATGATACGCGAGGCTGTCCAGGTACGGGTCATATGGAAGATGTTGCGTTGAATTACGAGAAAATTACGCATCTGTATAAGGACGGTAATCTGTTAGCGCATGATGCATGGAATGAACGGCAGACAGCATGATGTGATTTGAGGGGGAAGATGCATTTACACCTCAATATCCCCCATCATTCCCTCTCGCTCGATCTCCTCACCCTCAACCGCCCCGCCAGCGTCACATGCGTCGCCGCATCTTCCTGATTGCACAGATACTCAACGGCCAACCGCCCCAGCTCGCTATAAGGCAGCTGAATACTGGTCAGCGCCGGGGTCAGCTGTTCGGAAATCTTCTGATCGTCATACCCCGCCAGCAGCATGTCCTGCGGGATCTGCACGTTGTTCACCGCCAGTGCCTGATAGCAGCCGATCGCCAGCCAGTCGCTGGCGCAGAAGATCGCGTCCGGGCGTTCCGGCAAAGCCAGCAGGGACTCGGTCGCGGTGAAGGACTCGCTGAACTGCCAGTTGGTCGGGCGCACCAGGCTCTCGTCGAACGCCAGTCCGGCCTGTTCCAGCGCGGCCTGGTAGCCCGCCTTACGCTGGCGGGTGGCTTCCATCCAACTCTCACCGGTGATGTGTGCGATGCGCGTGGCCCCCTGAGCAATCAGATGGCGCGTCACCTGGAAGGCGTTGGCGAAGTCGTCGGGAATGAACGACGGCAGCAGCGGCGAGCCGGGGTCGCGCTGGTTGAGCAGCACCAACGGGAGCTGCGTACAGTCCTGGAAATCGGTCATGTCCACCAGGGTGGTGACGGGGGAGGCGAGGATAATCCCCACGCAGTTGCGCTTCTCCAGCTGGCGGATGATGTTCAGGGCCAGCTCCACGTCGTCGCCGTAGTCGTACACGGTCAGCAGCGTCTCGTTGCGCCAGGCCGCATCCCGCGCCTGGCTGATGGCGTCGATAAAGGGGTCGTAACTTTGCAGGGAGCTGACCAGCAGCGCCACCTCTTCCTGGTTGCGCGGCGCGTGGATGGCGGGCAGGCGGTCGTAGCCCAGCTCGGCGGCCACGCCGATCACCCGCTGGCGCGTCTCGTCGCTGAGCTTGATGTTGCGGGACTGATTGAGCACCAGCGAAACCGTCGCCTGCGACACTCCCGCTGCACGCGCAATATCGTTCATCGTGATTTTGTTTTTCCGCTTCATCCGCTCGCTCCCCCTTGAGAAACAGCATCATACCTTAACCGTCTTCCAAAGCGCGGTCGATCACGTTTCTTATGCGCTCAAGCCTGAACTTTGTGATTGCTGTCGCTTTTCTGAACGCGCCAGTTTGCTCATTTATAGTTCAACTAATATTTATTAGCTAAATATTATCAGCAAGTGAGGCGACGATGAAACAGCAGTGGAGTAAGGAACAGGCGCAGGCGTGGTATCAGCAGAAAGGGTGGCTGTGCGGGTTTAACTATCTGCCGTCGACGGCGGTGAACTGGACGGATATCTGGCAGCAGGAGACCTTCGATCCTGAAACCATCGACCGCGAACTCGGCTGGGCGGCGGACGCGGGCTACAACACCCTGCGCATCAACCTGCCGTTTATCGTCTGGGAGCACGATCGCGACGGATTACTGGCGCGTATTGACCACTTTCTGACGCTTGCTGATCGCCACGGATTCAGCACCATGCTGACGCTGATGGACGACTGCGGTTTCTCGGGCGACGAGCCGTATCTCGGCCCGCAGAAGCCGCCGATCCCGGGCAAGCACAACAGCCAGGCGGCGGCGAGCCCAGGGCGCGACAAAGTGTGCGATCGCGACTGCTGGCCGCAGATTGAGCGTTATATCCGCGACGTTATCCGCCAGTTCCGGGACGATAAGCGCGTCCTGGTGTGGGATCTCTATAACGAGCCGGGCAACCGCGGGATTTTTGCGACCGGCACCGTGGAAGTGCAGTACGACGAAAAACTGGAAAGCTACGCGCATGAGCTGATGAAACGGGCATTCGAGTGGGCGCGGGAAGAAGATCCGGAGCAGCCGCTGACGGTCTGCGCGTGGCGCGTGTCGCCAGATGTGGAAGTGGAGGGGGAGACGTTCTTTCAGCATCCGCTCGATCAAAGCGCGCTGGAACTGTCGGACGTGGTGAGCTATCACGCTTACCTCAACACCGGGCGCATGACCGCGATTATCCAGCAGTTACAGCAGCTTGGCCGCCCGATGTTCTGCACTGAATGGCTGGCGCGTCATGTCGGGAGCACCATCGAAGAGCAGCTCCCGTTGATGTACACCGCGAAGGTCGCGCCCTATCAGTGGGGCCTGGTGCGTGGCAAAACCCAGACCTGGCTGCCGTGGCCGGTGATCATGACCGGCTCGACCGACTACTGCCGCCTGTGGTTCCACGATGTCTTCGAAGAGAACGGCATCCCGTTCTCGCGCAGCGAAATCGCCCTGATGCGCAAGCTGCGCAAAATCGCCCCGCAGCCGCAGGCATAACAATAACGATCCGGCGGTACGCCGCCGGACAGCAAGGTACGCACTATGGCAACGACAATGAAAATACCGTCTCGCGAGTTGTGGTCCTATTTTGGCTATGGTTTAGGTCAGTGTTTTAGTTTTGGTTTAGTGGGTTCATTTATTAACTATTTTTACACCGACGTGCTGGGGATCTCGGCCCTGGCGGCAAGCTCGATCTTCCTGATAGCTCGCGTCTGGGATGCGGTTCACGATCCGCTGTTCGCCAGTATTATGGACACCATTAACAGTCGATTCGGCAAGTTCCGGCATTTTTTGCTTATCGCTCCGCTGCTGATCACCGGCGTCACGCTGCTGTCGTTCTATAAAATCGAAGCGGATATGACCACCAAAATCCTCTACGCCGGGGTGACTTACATTCTGTGGGGGACGCTGTACGCAATCTCCGATATCCCGTTCTGGTCGATGTCATCGGTGATGACCAACGACTCCGGCCAGCGCACCCGCGCGGTGACGGCGGCGATGCTCGGCGTCAACGCCGGGATTGCCTGCGCGAATATCTTCTTCCCGAAACTGGCGGCGTTTTTTGCCCAGTACAGCAACGACAAAGGCTATTTCATGGCCGCGCTGGTGATGATGCTCTTCGGCCTGCCGCTGATGCTAAACGGCTTTATGCAGATTAAAGAGCGCGTCCCGCCGAGCGCGGAGAAGGTGACGATGCGAGACACCTTCCACAATCTGCGTCAGAACAAACCGCTGTTCGTCATCCTGCTGTCGTTCTTTTTCTGCGTGTTCCACAACGTCGCCAACGGGATTTACATCTACTTCTTCATCTACAACCTCGGCGACGGCAGCCTGCAGATGGCGATTGGGATTATGGGGATCGTGTCGGCGGTGGTGTGCCTGATAGCACCAATGCTGACGCGCAGGATGCAGAAGCGAAAACTGTTTATGATCCTCTGCGGGCTGGATATCGCGGTGCGCGCGGTGATGTGGTTCGCCGGGTATCAGCACACGGCGCTGCTGTTCCTCCTGCTTGGCCTCAGTACGTTGTTCGTGATGATGACCAACATCCTCACCTCGTCGATGATCGCCGACACCATCGAATACGCCGAGTATCACACCCATAAACGCTGCGCGGCGATCACCTTCTCCGGGCAGACCTTCACCGGCAAGATGTCGGTGGCGGTGGGCGGGGGCTTGATCGGCGTGTTCCTGACGATGATCGGCTACGTGCCGCAGGCGCCAACCCAGAGCGATGGCGTGCTGACCGGGCTGTTCTTCGGCATTTGTCTGCTTCCGGCGATTGGCTCGCTGATCCGCCTCGGCTGCATGTCGCGCTTTACCTTTACCGAAGAGAAACATGCGGAGATTTGCCGTCTGCTGGCGGAGCGGCGTCATGCTTCCGCGCAGGATGTGGAAGGCGACGAGCGGCTGGATCGTCCGGTCTCGGTAAATTAACTTTTGTGGACGCCTGCCCGGCAGGCGTCCACTTGTCCCTCAGAATACCGGCACGCCCAGCCCCTGTTTCACCTCTTTGAGCGTCGCCTGCGTGAGCTCGTGCGCCCGTTCGCTGCCGTTTTTCAGCATCGCCATCAGTTGGCTTTTGTCCTGAATGTAGGTCGCCCGACGTTCACGCATCGGCGCGATTAGCTCCTGCAGGCACACTTCCAGTTCGTTTTTACAGGTTCTGTCGCCCAGTCCGCCCTGCTTATAGTGGGCTTTCATCGCCGCGACTTTCGCTTTATCGGCGTGGAACGCATCCAGATACGTAAACACCACGTTGCCCTCGACCTGCCCGGGATCGCTCACTTTCAGGTGATTCGGGTCGGTATACATGGCGCTCACGGCGCGGTGGATGGTCTCTTCGCTTGCCGAAAGGTGCAGCGTGTTGCCGAGGGATTTCGACATCTTGGCGTTGCCATCGACGCCCGGCAGTCGGCTGGTGTCGCTCAGCATCGCCTTGCAGTGGCGCAGCACCGGGGCGGGCAGCAGGCTATTCATCTTGTGGACGATTTCGTTGGTCTGCTCGATCATCGGCAACTGGTCATCGCCAACGGGCACCACTTCTGCTTTAAAGGCGGTGATATCCGCCGCCTGACTGATGGGATACACGAGGAAACCGGCGGGCAGCGAGCGGGCAAAACCTTTTTGCGCGATCTCATTTTTCACCGTCGGATTACGCTCCACGCGCGCCACGGTGACGATGTTCATGTACAGCATCGTCAGTTCGGCCAGCGCGGGCAGGGCGGATTGCAGGCAGATCGTCGTGAGATCGGGGTCGATGCCTGCGGCGAGGTAGTCGGCCAGCACTTCGGGGATGTTATCGCGGATTTTTTGCGGGTTGCTGCCGTTATCGGTCAGACCTTGCAGGTCAGCGACCAGTACAAACTGCTGATAATCTTGCTGGAGCGCTACGCGCTGGCGCAGCGATCCGACATAGTGGCCAAGATGCAGAGGGCCAGTCGGACGGTCGCCGGTCAAAATAATAGTTTTGGTGTTCATGAAAGACTCCTTAAGGTTTTAAAAGCCGAAAGACGTCTTAGAAATGCAATAGCCGCCTTTCGGCGGCTATCTGAAAAGAGGGAAAACAATTCCGGGCCGCCTTTAAGAAGGCAGCCACCACTGGGTGTGATGGAAAGCGGGGAGGTGTTTTCTGTTCATTGAATTACCGTATCATGTTCTGAGCGAAACACAACAGGGGATCACATGCTGCAATCACTGAATCACCTCACGTTGGCCGTCAGCAACCTGCAAACTAGCGTGAATTTCTGGCGCGATCTACTGGGATTGTCGCTTCATGCGCAGTGGGACACGGGCGCATATCTTACCTGCGGCGATCTCTGGCTGTGTCTATCGTTCGACGAAACCCGCGACTACGTTCCGCCTGATGTGAGCGACTATACCCACTACGCGTTCAGCGTCGCACCCGCCGATTTCGACACCTTCTCGCACAAGCTGGAGCAGGCGGGTGTCACCGTCTGGAAAAACAATAAAAGCGAAGGGGCGTCGTTCTATTTTCTCGACCCGGACGGACATAAGCTGGAGCTGCACGTGGGCGATATCGCCGCGCGACTGGCGGCGTGTCGGGAAAAACCCTATGCGGGGATGCGGTTTTATTCGCAGGATTAGTCGCTAATCATCTCGCGCTGCGTAATCTCCATTTGCGCGTAACCTGCCGCCAAAAACAGCGGCGTCAACCGCTCCGGCACCGAGACCGGGGTGCTGATGCCAGGATACTGCTCGCACAGGATCTGCAACATTCGCTGAGCCTCTCCCTTGCCGCGCGATGCCGGTTCCACAAACAGATAGCGCAGCTGCGGCGCCGGGCCGTGAGTGGTGATGGCCGCCCATGCGGCCTGATCTGTGTTTAGCACCGTGCAAGGCAAGGATCGCAGCGCCAGCGGGTCCAGCTGCCAGGGAGTGGCCTGCGATGGTGCAGTATAAACGGCGCGGTTGAGAGCATCTGGCGAGGCAGTGTGCAGTTTCGCGCCCAGGGCGGTTTCCGGCGAGGAGCCTTTAAACCCGTGCAGCGCCTGCGAATCGCGAAAACCCAGCGATGTGTACAGCGCAATCCCTGCGTGGTTTTCGGCGATCACCTCCAGGTAAAAACGTGTCACCCCTTTGGTTTTCAGAGCTGCGAACAACGGCGCAAGCATCGCGCGCGCCAGCCCTTTCCCGCGAAGGTCGGGAATAATGGCAAACGCCGCCAGACGAGCAAGAGAATCGCGTCGGGCAATAATGGCGATGGCCACCGGCTCACCGTTCTGCAGCCAGACGCAGGAGTCCTCAACACTCATCCCTTCGGAGCCGAAACGCAGGGCAAAAGCTTCCGGTGTGAGCGAGAAAGGAACGAAATAGTTCTGAAAGCAGCGCCCCAGAATGTCAGTTAGTTCCGTAAAGCTGAAATGAAGGGCGCTGACTGCGGTCAGTTTCATGGTGGACTCAATGTAAGGGTTCCAGGCCACCAGTGTAGCGGATTACTCGCCCACCAGCTCAATCCGGTTTCCGTCTGGATCGGCGATCACCGCTTCGTAAAATCCATCTCCCGTCATGCGCGGTGCGCTGAGCAGCGTGCCGTTCTGCTGTGCTTGTTCCGCCATGCGATCCACGTTGGCTTTGCTGCCAACGTTGAGAGCGATATGCGCCCAGCCAACAAATTCTGGATGCGCGGGCGCGTCGGCCAGTTCCGGTACCGTCATCAGCTCAATCGTTGGTCCATCGGTGAGCGTAATAAAATGCGACTCAAATCCAGGGCGATTTTTGCTGATGTATTTCTCGTTGCTGCGGCCTCCGAAGATCGTTTCCCAAAACAGAACCTGCGCGGGCAGGTTACGGGTCCAGAGTGCGACGTGTGCAATGTTCATAGTAAGCCTCGTTGTTTGCTGGGTGTTATTGAATGATGTTCCTGAAACTGGGCGGGAAGTTCCTCCCGCGGTACTTTTTGCTGCGAGCGTTCCGCGTGAATGACGGGTTGAAACCAGAATCCATCATACGGGTGACTGGCAGCCAACGGGGTCGACGGCTTGTTGCGATTCATCATCACGCTCCTTCACAGCGTACAGATTGACAGGTTGAGCGTCATGCAACATTATGCGCATTGATGCTCGATTTGGATTTTAACAGGACTCTTTATGCTCGATTATGCTGCTTTTCCGGAACAACGACAAGACCTGATCCGTAAGATCCTTCAGGAGAGTGGGAGAGTGGTTTGCACAGAATTAGCCACCCAGATGAAAGTCTCAGAGCACACAATTCGCCGTGATTTACATGAGCTTAGCAAAGAAGGGCTGTGCAAAAAGGTGTACGGTGGCGCGGTGCTCCAGCTGCCTGACGCAGGGAACTTCCTCAGTCGCGAGCCAAAAAACCACGCAAAAAAAGACATGATCGCGCAGAAAGCAGCAACCTTTATTAAACCGGGCGGCTGCATCTTTATTGATACGGGCACTACCAATCTGGCGCTGGCGAAGGCGCTACCTGCGGATTTGAAAGTGACCATTGTGACCAACTCCCCGGCGATCGCGGCGGAGCTGCTTCGCCACCCTCTGTGCGAAGTGATCATGACTGGCGGGCAGATCCAGCGCGCCTCCGGCGGCGCGGTCGGGGCGACGGCAGCCCGTCAGATCCAGGGGATTATCTTTGATCAAGCCTTTATCGGCGGCTGCGCGATGGACCCAGAGATGGGGCTGACCGGCTTTGATTTTGCCGACTGCGAGTTCAAGAAAACGGTGATCGCCCAGAGCAACCAGACGATCGTGGCGCTGACCACCGATAAGATCCCCGGCGTGGCGCGCTTCGTGGTCGCAAAAACCGGTGATATTGACCTGCTGGTGGTTGAAGCGAGCATGAACAAAGAGGTTCTTGATGCATTTGCCACTCAGGATGTTCGCATTGTGTGCGCCTGACGACTTTGCCTGGCAAAACAGGCTACACTCTGACTTTGAGCGCTAAAAGCCGAGGATAACAACAATGCACTTCACACAGAAAGATCGCGATAACACAGAAAAATCAGAAGGGAAAAACGGCGCGGGCGCACTGCAGCAGAAATTACTCGAGTCCCGCTCGATTATTATTTCCGGCGAAATCGACCAGGCGCTGGCGGAAAAAGTGATCACTCAATTGATCCTGCTGCAAAGCGTGAGCAACGATCCGATCAAGCTGTACATCAACAGCCAGGGCGGTCACGTGGAAGCGGGTGATACCATCCATGACTTTATCAAGTTCATCCGCCCGGACGTGCACGTGATCGGCACCGGTTGGGTGGCGAGCGCCGGGATCACGATTTTCCTGGCGGCGAAAAAAGAGCACCGTTACGCGCTGCCAAACACCCGCTTCATGATCCATCAGCCGCTGGGCGGCGTGCGTGGTCAGGCCACGGATATCGAGATCGAAGCGCGCGAGATCATCCGCATGCTGGATCGCGTGAACAAACTGATTGCTGATGCGACCGGTCAGCCGCTCGAAAAAGTGAAAAAAGACACCGACCGTAACTTCTGGATGTCTCCTGCCGAAGCGCTGGATTACGGCATTGTCGGCAAGATCATCACCCAGTATGACGAGCTGAAACTGGATTAAGTGTTCCTGTTAGCGCCCGATTTCGGGCGCTAACGTTCATGTAAGATAATCGCAATCCAGTTGGGTCTGATCATTTCCGGAAATTCCGGATACGGCTCCAGCCGCGTACAGGCTCCCGCCCAAATATACGTATCCTCTCCTACCCGATA
This sequence comes from Lelliottia jeotgali, assembly GCA_002271215.1. NCBI lineage: Bacteria > Pseudomonadati > Pseudomonadota > Gammaproteobacteria > Enterobacterales > Enterobacteriaceae > Lelliottia > Lelliottia jeotgali. The sequence goes on from CP018628.1 coordinate 585,150, forward strand.
CCAGTGCGCATTACCTTCCACCGCATCACCCACTACCGCACCGTGAATGGTCACGCGGCTCCCGGCTGGCAACTCATGTGCGACGGGCGAGAATACTGACGGATTATCCTTGCGCGTGAACACTCCCATCGTAGTTTTAACGTTTCCAGTAACGGCGAGTTCGGTGAAATTGCTCATATCAGGCCTCATGACAGCGCGCTATTACGTTAACGATATAAGTCGCTAACGAACGGGCGATAACCATAAAGGCTGAAACTGTCACGGTGTGTCATGCGAACGGCTGAAGGACGAGGGATTTGGCGGGCAATTGACCCACGACAAAGCAGCCGCCCGGCCCGTCTCTCATAATCGCACCTGTTTCCCTTCTCACTGGTGCTTTCCCATGGCGTATCAACTGAATCTCAACTGGCCGGAATTTCTCGAAAAATACTGGCAAAAACAACCCGTTGTGCTGAAAAATGCCTTCCCGAATTTTGTCGATCCGATCACGCCTGATGAGCTGGCGGGCCTGGCGATGGAGCCGGAAGTCGACAGCCGTCTGGTCAGCCATTTCAACGGTGAGTGGCAGGCGAGCAACGGTCCATTCGAACATTTTGACGGTCTGGGCGAAACTGGCTGGTCGCTGCTGGCGCAGGCGGTGAATCACTGGCACATGCCGTCCGCTGAGCTGGTGCGTCCGTTCCGCGTGCTGCCGGACTGGCGTCTGGACGATCTGATGATCTCCTATTCCGTTCCGGGTGGCGGCGTTGGCCCGCATATCGATCAGTACGATGTCTTTATCATTCAGGGCATGGGGAGCCGCCGCTGGCGCGTGGGCGATAAACTGCCGATGCGTCAGTTCTGTCCGCATCCGGCGCTGCTGCACGTCGATCCGTTTACGCCAATTATCGACGAAGATCTGGAACCGGGCGATATCCTCTATATTCCGCCAGGATTCCCGCACGATGGTTTTACCCATGAAACCGCGCTGAACTACTCCGTCGGTTTCCGTGGGCCAAACGGTCGTGACCTCATCAGCAGTTTTGCAGATTACGCGCTGGAAAACGATCTGGGCGGCGAGCACTACAGCGATCCGGATCTGACCTGTCGCGAACACCCTGGTCGCGTGGAACAGTACGAGCTCGATCGCCTGCGCAGCATGATGATCGAGATGATCAGCCAGCCGGAAGATTTCAAAAAATGGTTCGGCAGCTTTGTCAGCACTCCGCGTCATGAACTGGATATCGCAGCAGCAGAACCGGCCTATGAACCGGAAGAAGTGCTGGATGCGCTGCTGGGCGGTGAAACGCTGTCTCGTCTGAGCGGCCTGCGCGTATTGAACGTGAGCGGCAGCTTCTTTATCAACAGCGAACAGCTGGAAACGGTGGATGCGAAAGCCGCTGACGTGCTGTGCCGTTACACCGAATTTGGCCAGGACGAACTGGGCGACGCGTTGCAAAATCCGGCGTTTGTCGCGGAGCTGACGGATTTGATTAACCAGGGTTACTGGTTCTTCGAAGAGTAATTTGCAGGAAGCGGGACAGGCTGATTAAGCCTGTCCCGCTTCGGCATGACTTACGCGGCGATGAATAGAACCTCATCATTTTCAGCGTTAAGTAATTGCAGAACTTCTGGTTTCGACTCAGCAAGACGTAATAATTCAGTCTGGTAAGCGAGAGCTTCAACATGGGCTTTGCGGAAGTTAAGAAAATCGATCAATTTCCCGCCGTCACCACGCGTTAACTGATGCAGAGTTGCAGGCGACTGGCTCAGGTCGTCTACGATGGATTGGTTGATTTCCAGCCAGTCGTTCTGCAAGGTTTCTAAAGACTGTACCGCAAACTTCGCTGCCCCAATTTTATGCTGAATATAACTACGGAACAGACCGAGGTGCATGAAGCGTTCCTGAAGGATGCTCAATTCATGTAACGAATGATAAAAGGCTGGCTCGTTGGCGGCTTTGGCGGTGTTTTTTAACATCAGCCGGGTAAATTCGTATTGTTGGTTTAACGGATGAATGAGCGATTGCAGCTGAGTTATTTCGCCCATTTCTACAAATTGCTTTGCAGTACTGATGACGGCATTGAAGCTGGCAATATCACGAAAAGCTTCTCGTTGCCGGGCATCAAGCGCCAGCGAAAGTAACGCATCAAGTTGCTGGGTGTGACCCTGAAGAACTGAATCAATATGATTGAGCTTACGGCATACAATCACGAATCCCGCCGCAGAAACGGCCAGGTTTAAACCCGAAAGGGCGAGGTTGGCACTTTGCAACGTTTGAAGTGTTCCCAGTGAACCCTGGATGGATTCAATCCCATTTTGTAGATTATCTAATTTCGATGAGAGAACCTTTTTCAGGTTTTCAATTCCTTCCTGCGCCTTCTCTGCATTATTGGGGAAAATAAGATGGGCGACGATGCTTCCCGCGTTATCGTGGCCTTTCGCAATGCGAACGACACCGCCATAAATTTTATAAAGCCCATTTTGTATCCCTTCAAGGATCTCGGGAGACTGCTTAATGGTGCGATACAACATTTCTGCTTCTACAGACATTGTCTCATCTCCGAACAAAATTGGTCTGTTTGCTGCTGAATATTTTCCAGACGAATGCATGCGATACGAATGACGGCAGGTATGGTGACACGATAGGCGGGACCGGTCAGATCGTAAGTCAGCCAGGCGGCAGAGACGACTGCGGCAATGGGGTTAAGCATTGCAGGTGCTCTGCCAGCGATAACTTTACCCAGGGCGGGTAATCCGGCCTTTGCGGCCAACTTTATCGCGGGAACCATCGCGGAATTGACCATCCTGGATATGGCGTAGGGACCACACGAAGAAATAAGTAAAGAGACCAGCTCAGATGTTTTGTCTTGCTTCAGGAGATGCTCAATTTGCTCGCGACTGACATTAAGCTGATTGCTGGAAAATAATCTGATCAGTTCTTCTTGTTGACCTTCCTTCAGCGACTTGCTCAATATGTTCTCGATAATGGCTCGCTCAATCTCCAGCAACGTCATTTTTTTACTGACTTTTGCACCCAGTTTTTTAGCGACATCTTTAGCGACAACATCATAGGGAATATTCGTTCTTTTACGAAAGGCATTTGCCACCGTATTCCCCCCAAACATGCAGATCTCGCTGGCTAACGCCAACGCCATCTTTTGCCTGTTATTTTGGCGTTTGTATTGCATGAGCATTTTCTTCGCTGATTCTGTCAGCGATACACGGCCACGCCCTTCATCAGTAATAATATCTGCCAGCGCATTCAGATCGGCTATTGATGCACAGGACAGCAATTTTTCGAGCGGGAGTTCCCGCTCTATAAGCCATTCAGAAGTGGACAGGTTCTCCATTTTTTTACTCCTGTTACTGGATTACTTTAAACGTTCCATAGCACGACTGAGCGTTGCATTCGCCGCATCATTTCTCTTTAAGCTGGTGGCAAGCGCCGCTTCTGAATGATGGTGTGTCTGACGGGCTTGCAGAGGCTTCCGAATGCGTTCAATCGCCGCCAACGTATCCTGATAACCTTGATCAATCCAGGACTCGATGTGCATTGCTTTAAAGCCCAGCAGATCCTTTGCCCCACCCAACATTCCGTCATGACGACGTAACGTATTTTGCGGGCGTATTTCCATTACGATAGTTTCAGGGAATTGATGACGATCCCACAGAGAAGCATCACTAAGATGTGTCACGATAACCATGTCACAGCCAGCCTCAACTAAAGGCGTCACCGGCGTATTACCCTGCATGCTCGCCCAGCCTCCCATGCCCCCGTCGCTATATTGAGTACCATTGATATGACGAGGTTTAAACAATAGAGGGAGCGCGGCAGACGCCAGCAATGCTTCTTTTTGCTGGTCTATCGGCAGACTTTGGACATGATGAAACTCAGAATCCCGGGTTGAGCCAAGGCCAAATTCAGCAGCAATGCAGTTCACAATATCCTGCACGCCGCCTTCCGTCGGATACAAAGAAACGTAAAGCGGCAAACCGGAGGATAACGAATGAACGTCCAGATAGCGGTTCATCAAGTCAATAAGCGGCTGATCGGAGAGCAAAGGTTCGTTTTGCAGGCCTGTGATACCGGTCATCACGCCAGCCTGGTGAAGAAGAGAGCTGAGCAGGCCGCCGGCCTTACTCAAAATCGGCGACAGGCCCATCCCGATGCCAAACTGCGCCAGCAGAGAAATATAAACGGAGTTATTCACGGAAAGAACATTGCCATTCCCGAGATGCGTCCAAATCTCTGCCATTCTTTCTGATGCCTGCAGCAGGTCCGAAGAGGAGGCCACGATGGCACCATTCAGTGCGCCAATGCTCGCGCCGGAGACGACATGCACATCGGTTCCTGATTCTGCCAGTGCTTTAACAACGCCGACCTCATACGCGCCAATGGCTCCGCCGCCAGAAAGCGCCAGGCCGACTTTCATGGGTTGAGTCATGCTATCTCCTTATAGAAGAGTTCATCCACCATGCTGTCAGCAATGCGTTCAGCAGAACTTAAACGCGGCATCCGCAGAGGTAATACGTCGTACTGTTGAGTCGTTGACCAAACAACAGGGTGAGCATCTTCATCACACCAGTCGGCCATCCAGTTGATGGTTTCTGGCCAGTCATTGTGTTGAATCTGCCCCGATTTCCAGGCCAGCCAGCTTTGGGTATCGTGTCGAACCAATGCACTGCTATTGTGGTCCAGGGCTAATTGCGTTAATGCCTTATTCTTGAGGATGGTGAGCATCTGATTGACTTGATGCGTTTCGCCATGACGAATGACATCGCCAAATGCCCCCCAACGCAGCTCTTCCAGGGCGACGTAACAACGCGCCGCCAGCGGTAGAGAGGCGAAACGGCCAGCACTCCAACCCGAAAAGACCTGGTCGAGGTGCAACTGGCTACGCTGAAGCATATCCACCCGGTTGAGTTGTTGCTCAAGGCTGCTGAGTTTATTGTTCACCTGTTGTGCCAGGGTCGTTAACTGCTCGCGTGTATCTGCGGAAAAATGAGCGATAGCGGCGGTATCATCAATCAGCGATGTGACGCGATCGTTCACTTGAGCGAGGGCATAGTTGGTTGTCGCAAGCGATGAAGTCAGCTCTGTAAGCCAGGTCAGTGAGGCTTCAACACCGTCCGCGAGGGAAGCATTGATCGAATGCTGACGAGCAGACGCATGACCGTTTATTCCTTCTTTTAGCCTTAAGAAAAAGCGGCGATCTTTTTGCTGACGCAGATGATCTTTTACAACATCGATTCCATTTGCGAAATCAACGATAAATTTTTCCGGCAGGCATGCCAGAATCTGGCATGCCTCGTGTTGTGGAAAGACTTCCTGAAACGTGGCCATTACAGTAAAGGCTCCAGTTCTTCTTTCAGGGCTTTACTATCACGGATCATCTCGGGTGTGAGCTGCTTCAGTTCCTGCAAGCGCTCGGTAAGTTGTTCTTGTTCGAATTGATTATTTTTATGATCTTCTGTGCTTTGTATTAATGTATTACGCAGCTGCTCTACTTTGCTTTTGAAAGCAGTGAAGAAGATCTCAATCTCTTTGAGGATTGGCTTGTTGATATGGCTATCTATCGCCAGATTCATCTCTTTAAAATGCTGTAAAGTCTGTTTCATCACCGCATCTCTGATTTTATGAATATCTACGACGCTTCGGGTCACATTCACGCTGTAATCTTCCCAGCCCCAGTCATCGGTATTAAACCATCGACAGACTGTTCCCCAGGCGCCTTTTGAACGACGGCTACGCGTTTCGCTGTAGGTTTTCTCTTCCAGCAAATTGGTCATGCGCGTGGTGATCGAAAGGTTGGTTTGCAGCTCCTGAACTTTTGGGAAGTTAATGCTTACGGTAAAACCATCGTCCTCAAGACGAGTATTAATCTGATGCGCAATGCGGTCGACAGCCTGAATGGCATTCCCCTGGAAACTGTCTGCGATACCATTCACTATTTGACTGAGCGTTGGCTTAATTTTATGTTCTGTTTCTGCAAGTAAATCTGTCACCGATGTTTCAATTTGCTCGATAAACTTAACGGCATCACTTTGGCTGGTGAATTTGACCTCTGGGTTATTCGGGTCGAAATCCTGCTCCCGGGTTGTGGTATTACCCTTCAGACCCCGAACAATTGAACCGATTAGGCTGACATTTAATGGCACCCGGGTATTCTGGAGGGCGAGTTCTTCTTTTTCTTTACGCTTCCCATTCTTGAAATATTCATCAAGATCGCTGTTCAGTTTTATTTCAGCCTGGCGGAGTAGCGCATCTGTTTCATGAGTAATCCCCTTCATCGCGCGCTTAACTTCCGCATCCACATCTTTCTGGCAGGTACTGATGCTATCGATATCACTGAGTAGCCCGGTGATCTGCATTTGTAATGCCTGAATGCTGGTCTTCAGCCCCTGGTGGCGGATTGAAAGATACTCGTTGGCATTTTCAGCATTTTGCACCAATTTGGCGGCGGCGGAATCGACGGCAAGAGCGGCGGCTTTGGCATGCGCGGCCTGAATAACTTCGGTAATTAATTTATCAAATAACGAACGACGCCATATGCTGCCGGCGCTCGCAATAACACGCTCTTTATCGGCGAGTACTGACTCTTCCCACGCATAGCCAAATGCTAATTGCGCGAAATCTTCCACCCACTCTTCATTTACTGAGAGTTCGCCGTTCTGGCTGATCACACTACGCGCCCGGTTAGCTAAAAACGCATGACGAGAGGAACCTGGGTAAACACGATCGCTGCTTAGCGCGCCATTTTTAAGCATGGCAGGGACCGTCTGCTTCACTGTCTCGGCGGTATCGCTATTGCGATCTTTCTGATCAAATTTATTAACGAGTATAAACAGTCGGCCTGCGGCAACTTCGGCAATGTCATTCAGTTCCTGACGAACTTGCTGATCTGCCTCGGAATTTAATTGTGTGTAATCCATCACGGCAAGCACAGCGGACGCTTTTTGTAGCTGATCGCGCATCATCGCTTGTAATTTGGGTTGGCCCGCTTCATTTGGTCCTGGGGTGTCGAGCAGTGTCAGCGTGCCCTGGCTATCGTCCAATCCGTTCAGATGGCTGAATTCAACTTCGATGACCGGAAGTTCGTGAACCTCTTCATAGGATTCAAACGGGAATTCAACGCCCAGTGCTGTTGCAAGGCGAACCAGATCGTTTAGCGAGGCCAGACATTTGAAAATTTCTGCTTCACCGCAATAGTCATTTTTAAGCCAGCTGTCATCTGCGGCAATACTCAACAACTTGCGTTTTTCCTGGTCTTTATTCAGCTCAAGGACCTTTTTCTTACCCTCTTCAGTGGTGATGGCTTTGTTTAAGGTCTTCAGCAGAGAGTGAATAGGTTCAATATTGTTTAGATGTAAATCCGGTGTGGTTTTTCCCTGAACGTGACGAATAAGCGTAGGAATCGAAGTCATGGGGCGGTTACGATTGGGAAGGATCTCTTTACCCACAATCGCGTTTATAGAGGTGGATTTGCCGGCTTTCATCGTACCCACAACAGCAAGCACCATCTCCTTGCGTGTTATTTTGGTTTGCTCGCCTTTTAACTCTTCAATTCTTTTTTTGGCTTTGTCAGTGTTAAAAAGCTGCTCAGTGTGGCTTTGCTTGCTCTCGACGAGGACATTTGGCTCATCAACCATTTTTTCCAGCAAGTTGATATTAAGCTGAAGTAACCTTTCTGCCTCGCTACATAACAGAGCAATGTTATTCTCGTGCATTCTTTGTCCTTAAAATTTATTCGCTGTGCTTAATCAAGTAATTAACGGCAATTCTCTGGGAAACTTAAGTCCAATTCCCACCTAATTCTGGGGGATTGTAACCCCTGGCAGTGTCAGGGTATGTCAGCGTAGCCTTTGCGCCGTCGCAATGTTATGGTTCCTGCGCCACCCGCTCACACAAACGCCACCATGAACTCTGCCGCACTGCCTTATTCGTCAACCAAACGCCTGTTCTGCGTTGAGGATTTCATCGGCTTTGGCGAGCGCTACGGCATTGATTACCGCTTCCCGCATCTGGCCGATAACGCCAGCCGCAACAGTCCCGTTCTCCACGGCGATGTCGAAGAGATGACGCTCTCCTCCGGCATTTCGCTCACGCATTCCGACGTGCGCGTGCTTCAGCCCTACGAAACCACCTCTCGCCACAGTAGCCCGCTGTATATGCTGGTGGTGCTGGAAGGGTGTGTCACGCTGACGCTCAATGGCCAGGAATATCAGGTGCTGCCGGGCATGGCGTTTAGTTCACAGCTGAGCGAACAGCAGGCGATGAGTGCCCGTCACGATGCGAACAGTACCCTGAAAACCCTCTCTTTTGGCGTTTACCCAAACAATGCCGATCGCGAGAGTTTACTGGAAACACTGCTCCAGGAATGGCAGCGCCTGCAAGCGCCGACGTTCGTCTGGCCGGTGCCTGGGTTTGTGCTGATCGGCATTCAGCATGCGCAGCAGAAGGGCCTGAGCGCCGTGTCACGCAAGCTGCTGCTGGAAGGACTGATGTATCAGTTGCTCGGTCACGGTCTGAATCAGTGCCAGCCGCAGACGACTCGCGGTGCGTTGCCGCAGTGTGGTGAACATGCGCGTCTGGAACATATCCGTCGTATGCTTGAACAGTCGCCGGAACAGGAATACACGCTGGCACAGCTGGCGGCACAGGCGGCGATGAGTTCCGGCAGCCTGCGGACTAAATTCCGTCAGGCCTACGGAAAAACGGTGTTCGATTACCTGCGCGACTGCCGCCTTGAACTGGCGCGCTGCTATTTACTGGAAGGACATAGCGTGCAGCAGGCCGCGTGGATGTCCGGCTATCAGCACGCGACCAACTTTTCCACCGCGTTTCGCCGTCGCTACGGCATCTCTCCGAGCGACGTACGCCGACACGGCTAACCTACTTTTCCCCATCGCGCGAATATCTCGCATACGGTTTGTCATTGCGCATACGTAACCTGGCGTCACGGATAGCTGTTTGCATTCTCAAAAAGGTAATAATTCTTATTAACAATTAGAAATACCTTTGGAGAATTTCATGTTCGCTCAATCACGGCTGGCACTGCTGGTGGGATGCGTTACCGGCAGCGTTGCATTCCCTTTGCTGGCGCAGGATACGCCGAAAACCGAAACCGTTGTGGTCACCTCGCAAATGCAAAGTGGCGCGACCAAACTCGAAACGCCGGATATCGAAACCCCGCAGTCGGTGTCGATCGTGACCCGCGAGCAGTTTGAAGAGCAGGGAGCGACCAGCGTGCGTCAGGCCGTGAGTTATACGCCGGGCGTATACAGCAACCAGATCGGTGCATCGAACCGCTTTGATTACATTGTGATGCGTGGTTTCTCCGACGGTAGCCTGGATAACATCTACCTCGACGGCCTGAAGATGATGGGGGACACCAACTCCCACAGTTCGCTGGTGGTCGATCCGTGGTTCCTGGAAAATATTGAAGTCGTTCGTGGTCCGGCATCCGTGCTGTACGGGCGTTCATCTCCGGGCGGGATTGTGGCACTCACTTCGCGCAAACCGTCATTTGATGCGGGCGGTGAAATCAAACTCTTCGCCGGGAATAACGATCAGCGCGGGGCAATGTTCGATGTCACCGGCCCGCTGGACGACAACGACCGTGTAGCGGCGCGTCTGAGCGGGATGACCCGCTACGCCGATTCGCAGTTCGGCCCGCTGAAAGAAGAACGCTACGCGCTGATGCCGAGCCTGACCTGGCGCATCACCGACAACACGCGTCTCGATCTGATGGCCTATCTGCACCGCGATCCGGAAGGCGGTAGCCACTCTGGCCTGCCATACGAGGGAACCGTGGTTCCGCACGATGGCAAGAAAATTTCCAATACCTTCTTTGAAGGCGAGGACGATTACGACAAATACGACCGCCGCGAGAACATGGTCGGCTACAACATCGAGCACATGTTTGATAGCGGCTGGTCGGTGCGCCAGAAACTGCGCTACCTGCACACCAAAGTCGAGCTGAATCAGGTGTATGCCGCAGGCTGGCTGAACGAAACCGATCTGAATCGCGGTTATTCCGGTTCCGACGAGAAGATGAACGCTATCACCCTGGACAACCAGGTCGACGGCAGCTTCGATACCTGGGCGGTGAACCATCGCGTGCTGATTGGCCTGGATTATCAGGATCGCAGCAACAATACCACCGGCTACTATGGCGGCTTCCCGCCGATTAACGCTTTCCATCCGGTGTACGGCGCGAAGCCGGATTACATCACCATGTACAGCAAAGAGAAGCACAAGCTGCGCCAGACCGGCTATTACTTACAGGATCAGATGTCGATCGACCGCTGGCGTCTGACGCTGGGCGGGCGGTACGATCAGGTGAGCGTTTCCAATATCGACAAGCTCAACAACAGCCGTAGCGATCTGGATAAAAACAACTTCAGCAGCCGTGCGGCGTTACTGTATCTGTTCGACAACGGTATCGCGCCGTACATCAGCTACTCCACCGCGTTCACGCCGACCAGTTTTGCCGATGAAAATGGCCAGATTCTCGATCCAATGAAAGGCAAGCAGTGGGAAGCGGGCGTGAAGGTTGAGCCAGAAGGCATGAACAGCCAGTTCAGCGCGTCGGTGTTCCGTATTAACCAGAAAAACATCGCCACCAAAGAGGAGCCGACCGATCCGTACCGTTCCATCGGTGAGATCGAATCTGAAGGCGTCGAGCTGGAAGCGATCGGCCAGTTGACCGACAGCCTGCGCGTGCAGGCGGCGTATACCTATACCGATATTCGCTATAAGAAGAGCAGTCCGGAAGAAGAGGGCAAACGTGCAGTTTACGCCCCGCGTAATATGGCCAGCACCTGGCTGAGTTACGATGTTAAAACCGGTCCGCTGGACGGCCTGACGCTCGGTTCCGGCGTGCGTTACGTGAACGGCGTGACCAGCGATCGTCAGAACACGCACACGCTGCCGTCTTACACGCTGGTGGATTTGGCGGTGGGATACGACCTGTCGAAACTGGGTGTGAAGGGGTTGAGCGCGCAGCTTAACGTCAATAACCTGACCGATGAAAGCTACGTAGCGGCCTGTAACTCGCTGTCATATTGCTACTTTGGTGCCGAGCGCAGCATTGTGGGCAGCGTTTCCTGGAAGTTCTGATGTAAGTCGGTGCGGCCTGGTGCCCGGTGGCGCTGCGCTTACCGGGCCTACGTGATGTGCGGGCTGATGCCCTCACCCCAACCCTCTCCCACGGGAGAGGGAGCAAACACCAAAAACGGCAACCTGTGGTCGCCGTTTTGCATTGACCTTGTAGGCCGGGTAAGGCGCAGCCGCCACCCGGCAAAACTACTCTTCCATCGCGATGTAAATCGCCTCACCCATTTTCTTTAACGCCTCGATTTTTTTCGGTAGGCGGCAGGGCGACGTTAATCCGCAGGCAGTTGCGATACTTCCCGGAGGCCGAAAACAGCGATCCCGGCGCAGCCTGAATTTTCAGCGCACACAGCTGCTTACTGACGCACACCATGTCCACCTGTTCCGGTAACTCGACCCACAGCAAAAAACTTCCTTTTGGTCGCGTGACACAAATCTCACACGGAAAATATTGCCGCACCCAGCAAGTATAGCGTTCCATATTGTGCTGATAAATCTGACGCATACGGCGCACGTGGCGGTGATAATGTCCGTCACGAATAAACGCCGCGACCGCCATCTGCGTGGCCGGGACGTTGAACCCGCCCGCCGCATATTTCATGTGCATCACCCGGTCGTAATAGCGGCCAGGGACAATCCAGCCCACGCGCAGTCCGGGCGCGACGGTTTTAGTAAACGAACTGCACAGCAGCACGCGACCGTCGATATCGAAAGAGTGAATGGTGCGCGGGCGCGGGTATTCTGCCGCCAGCTCGCCATAGATATCATCTTCGACGATCACAATATCGTGCCGCTGCGCCAGAGCCAGAACCTGCCGTTTGCGCGCTTCCGGCATGATAAACCCAAGCGGATTATTGCAGTTGGGCACCAGGATCACGGCTTTGATCGGCCACTGTTCCAGCGCCAGTTCCAGAGCCTCAATGCTGATCCCGGTTTCAGGATCGGTTGGGATCTCGATCGCTTTGATATCAAACCCGCGCAACATCTGCATGGTGCCGTGAAACGACGGCGACTCCACCGCCACAATATCCCCCGGTTTGCACACCGACAGCAAAGCCAGAGACAGCGCGCCGTGACAGCCGTTGGTGATCACAATCTCTTCTGCCGCGACGGTCGAACCGCCGTCGAGCATCAGGCGCGCGATTTGCTCGCGCAGCTCTTTGCGACCTTCCAGCACATCGTAGCTCAGCATCTCTGCCGGATTGTGCTGTGCAATGCGGCTCATTTCGCGCCACAGGGGTTTCAGGCTCGGCTGGGTCAGACACGGCGAACCGCCGCCAAAGGAGATCATCTCGCGATCGCCGCGTGCATCAAGCAGCATCATCACGTCATCCCACTGAGTCACGTCAACCGGGCGCTGTACCGGGCGTGTCATCGCCGGGACGGGCGGCAGGGCTTTCTTCTGGGAAACAAAATAGCCGGAGCGCGGCTGGGGGGTGATCAGCTGTAGATTTTCGAGGATCTGATAGGCCTGCTGAATGGTACTGATGCTGACGCCATGCTCCTGGCTCAGTGTGCGCACCGATGGCAAGCGCTCGCCGCTACGATACAGCCCTTGTTCAATGCGCTGCGCCAGCAGATTGGCCAGATGTTGGTAACGGGTCATGCTGTATCCTCGATTATCCCCATACAGATTCGGAAACCAGTACAGATAGCGGCGAAAATCGCCATGCAGATTCATTTTTAGCGGATCTGTATGTTAAAGAAAAGTTGTTTTTGAATCTGTATTGTAAAGTGCCTTTCCGACGATGATAGAGCCTCAAACAGAGTGAGGAGAAGATCATGGAATTCAACGAAAACCGCCCGTTTCGCCCTTTTATCGGCTTCGTTTTAGTCTGGCAGGCGTTTGTGAAATGGCGTCGTCGCGAGCAGACTCGGCGGCTTTTGCAGGGCATGAGCGACGAACAGCTGCGGGATGTCGGGTTAACGCGCAATGATGCAGGCAATTTCTGAAGGGCAGGGCATTTATCTGCAAGGGGGCGCAGATAAATGCCTGAGGTTTACTCTGCGGTTGTTTTGCTGGTGTTTTCCGCAATGCGGCGCAGATATTCGTTATTTTTAAACGCCACCATGATCAGCTCGAACATCACGCGACAGCCGATCAGGCTGAAGATCATGCCGATAAAGCCGGTAAAAAGATGCTCGGTGAACATGGAGTACACGCCACCGATCAGAATAAGCAGCATGGCGATCCAGTAGAAAAAGACCAGCACGCGCGGCGTTAACAGATAATCAAATCCTAAAATTGACTTCATTTTCTTGTCCTTAGAAAAATGTCGGAACCCGACGAAATAAGCTCGCGGAGTATAACCAGAGTTATTCTGTCCCGTACACCTACGAAATTTACCGGGTCCGGATCGGGTTATTCCAGCAGGCGTAGCGTCTCGGCCAGCGGGCGTCGCAGCAGTTCCAGCGCCTCTTCGAAGCTCCGCACGTTGTTGTAGCCCATCACCAGCCCGTAGCGTTTGCCAGACCCGCGATACCACTCAGAAAGTGCATTGACCTGCAATTGCTGCGCCTGCCAGCAGCGGGCGATTTCGCGGTCGCAACTGCCTTTGGTCAGAAACGCGACAATGTGCATCCCGCCGTCGTTTTGCTCGGTGAAAAAGCGCTCGCCGTAGACTTCCTGAAGCGCGGCAATCATCCAGTCTCGGCGCTGCTGATACAGCGTGCGCATCTTCTTAAGATGGCGGAAAAAATGGCCTTCATTAAGAAAGGCGGTGAGGATTTTTTGCGTCAGCACCGGCTGGCCGCTGGCGACAATATCCGCGCAGTCGGTAAAGGCCTCGACGGTGCTGGCGGGCATCACCAGATAGCCCATGCGCAGGGACGGCATTACGGTTTTGCTGAAGGTGCCCATAAAAATCACCCGATCGTGACGATCGAGGCTTTTCAGCGACGGAAGCACTTTGCGGGTGTAGTGAAATTCGCCGTCATAGTCGTCCTCGATGATCCACGCGTCGTTTTGTGTTGCCCAGTCGAGCAACTGCTGTTTGCGCGGCAGCGACAGCGTCACTGCCAGCGGGCTTTGATGTGACGGGGTGACGATAGCAAAGCGGGCGTCGCGGTGATGGCGCAGAAGATAGTCCGTATCCATACCGGAACGATCCACGGGGACGGTGTGCAGGCGCGGCACGATCCGTTTCAACAGCTGCTGGCCCATAAAATAGCCCGGATCTTCAAACACCACTTTGTCACTGCGACTCGCCAGCGTATCGAGGATCAAACGCAGGCTGCCGCTGTAGCCGCTGGTGATCAGCACCTGCTCCGCCGTGCAGGACAGCCCACGCGAAATGTTCAGATAGCGGGCAATCGCCTGGCGCAGGGGAGCCCAACCCATCACCGGCGGGTTCAGCATCTCGTCCTGACGCATCGAGCGCGTCGCCTGGCCTGCTAATAGCAGCCACTTTTTATAGGGAAAACTGTCCAGCGCCGGAATACCCGCACGTAAAAAACCGGCGCGTTCACGTTGGGTGATCAGCGATTCTGGCAGTGTGCCGGTGGCTTGTTCTAAGGGCGCGGATTGTTTTACCGGGAGATTCAAATCAGGATTTACCCGCGTCCCGCGCGCGCCCTGACTGACCAGATAACCTTCACCGATCAGAATCGCATAGGCGGTTTCGACGGTTTTGCGCGCCACCTTCAGCTCTTCGGCCAGCACGCGAATGGCAGGCACTTTGTCGCCGGGCTTCAGCACGCCGCGCGTAATGTTGTCGCGATAGCGGGTGTAAATGTCGTGATAGCCCGATTTCATGTCCTACCTCGTTTCACCGGTTTTGTGTCTTTTTACTATGTCATGATCGGCGTAGATTTGCCCCATCGCATTTGATATGCCGCATAAAAAGAGGAAAGACAATGAGCACTCGCGTTAACCACCACAAAGCCACACCTGCACTGGCCAAAGCCCTGTCCGACCTGAGCATGGCTGTCGGTAAAACTTCCATTGAACCGGCCCTTAAGCACCTGATCGATATCCGCGTTTCCCAGCTGAATGGCTGTACCTTCTGTCTGGATATGCACTCGAAAGAGGCGAAAATTGCCGGGGAGCGCGAGCTGCGCCTGTATCACCTGACGGTCTGGCGCGAATCGCCGCTGTTCAGCGCCCGCGAAAAAGCGGCGCTTGCCTTCACCGAAGCCCTGACCCAAATCAGCGTGGAAGGGATTAGCGACGAGCTGTACCGCAGCGTGTCAGAGCACTTCTCCGACACCGAAATTTCCGAGCTGAACTTTGCCATTGTGGCGATCAACGCCTGGAACCGTCTGGGGATCACCTCACGCATGGAGCCTGGTGCGATGGACGTGGCTTATGGTTTGAATAAAGCTAACCTGGAATAATCCCGCGTTCGCGAACCAGTGCCACCAGCGCCCGCAAACCCGGCGGAACGTGCCGGTGGCCGGGATAATAGAGACGCAGCCCGGCAAAGGGCTGCGTCCAGTCATTAAGTACGCTCACCAGTTCACCCGATGCCAGCTCTTGCTGGATATAAAGTTCCGGTAAAAACCCTATCCCCAGACCCGCTTTGACCGCCCGTATTGAGGCAAACAGATCCGATGTCGCAAAGCGCGGCGGAACCGCTAGCTCGTAACGTTCGCCGCGTCGTTCCAGTTCCCAGCGATAAATCCCCCCGTGCGCCATTCGCATACCAATTCCCTGATGGTGCAGCAGCTCGTCCGGCGTTTGTGGGATGCCGTGGCGAGCCAAATAATCCGGCGTGGCGGTGACGAGCTGGCGGATATCGGCGGTAAGTGGGATGGCGATCATGTCCTGCGGGACGGACTCTTCCAGACGGATCCCCGCATCAAAACCCTCGGCGACAATGTCGATCAGACGCGCTTCGCTCGCCGTTTCCACGCGCATTTTCGGGTAGCGGATCATGTAGTCGATCAGCAGGTCATCGAGAAACAGTGGGCCGATATTGTTCGGTACGTTCAGGCGCAGGGTTCCGGCAGGTTCGTTTGTCTCGCTGTGGATCTCTTCGCTGGCCTGGCGGATCTCCTGCAAAGCGGGGCCGATCCGCGCCACGTACCGCTGCCCGGCATCCGTCAGCGCGACGCTACGCGTAGTGCGGTTAAACAGACGCGTTTGCAGGCGGCTTTCCAGCCCGGCGATGGCGTTGCTCACCGCAGTCGCTGACATGCTCAGCTCCTGCGCCGCACCGCGAAAACTGCCGCGACGCACTACCGCCATCACCACTTCCAGCTCTGTGAGTCCTGAACGATGCATAGATTATCCTGAAAATCGAAATAACCTTTGCAGGATAGCGTGGATTATCGAAACGTTAAAGGCGTGCCAGACTGAGGTCAATCAGCCTGAGGAGGTGTTATGCGTCATATCGAACAGATTTTTATTAACGGCGAATTTGTCACGCCGCACGGCACAGAGCGTTTTGATCTCTACAATCCAGCCACCGCGCAGGTCTTCGGTCAGGTCCGTCTTGCGGATGATCACGATGCCGAACGCGCGATTGCGGCGGCAAAAGCAGCGTTTCCGGGATGGGCCAAAACCACCCGTGAGGAGCGGATTGCCGCCCTGAAGCGGATGCATGCGGCGGTCACGGCGCGTCATGATGAATTACTGGAAGCCATAATCGAAGAGTACGGTGCGCCCGCGTCGCGCTCGGCGTGGATGGCGAGCTATCCGGCAGACGTGATTGCCCAGGCCATCGATGCGCTGGAAAGCTTTGAGTTCACCACTCAGACTGGCGCTGCGACTGTGCAGATGACGCCGCTCGGCGTGGCGGGTCTGATAACACCGTGGAACAGCGATGCCGGGTTTATCTGCGGCAAACTGGCGGCGGCGCTGGCTGCCGGCTGTACGGCGGTGATCAAACCGAGCGAAATGAGCGCGTGGCAAACACAGATTATCACCGAAGCCCTGAACGAAGCCGGGCTGCCCGCAGGCGTGTTTAACATCGTCACCGGGCGCGGTGAAACGGTCGGGGAGACGATCAGTCGTCATCCGGACGTGGCAAAAATCTCGTTCACCGGTTCAACGAACACGGGCAAAGCGATCCTGCGTAATGCGGCGGAGAGTTTTAAACGCGTCACGCTAGAATTAGGTGGGAAATCGCCGACGATCGTTTTGGAAGACGCCGATTTAGCCGAGGCGGTTCCGCTGGCGATTCAGGCCGGGCTAATGAACAGCGGGCAGGCGTGCGTCGCCGGAACGCGTATTCTGGTGCCGCAATCGCGTAAAGCCGAATGCGAAACGGCGCTCGCCGAGGCGATGGCGGCGGTGAAATCGGGCGACCCGCGCGACCCGGCAACGGAAGTGGGGCCGATGGTCAGCGAAAAGCAGTGGCTTCGCGTGCAGGGCTATATCCGCAAAGGCACTCAAGAGGGCGCACGGCTGCTGGCGGGTGGAGAAGGACGACCGGACGGAACACAGGCTGGCTGGTTTGTTCGCCCGACGCTGTTTACCGACGTGGAAAACCAGATGACTATCGCACGCGACGAGATTTTTGGCCCGGTTCTGTCGATCCTCACCTATCGTGATGAGGACGAAGCGATCGCCATTGCCAACGACACGGATTACGGCCTGAGCGCGCTGGTCCTTGGCGGTGAGCGTGCGGCTGTCGTCGCGCAGCAAATCGAATCTGGCCGTGTGCTGGTGAACACCCTCGCCCACGAACCGAAAGCGCCATTCGGCGGATTCAAACATTCCGGCGTAGGCCGCGAAATGGGCGCGTGGGGGATTGGCGCGTTTATGGAGCCGAAGACGATTATTGGCTAACACCCTGCCCGGTGGCGCTGCGCTTACCGGGCCTACAAAACCCGAAAGGTAGGCCGGATAAGCATTGCGCCATCCGGCAATACCGATATTTCGCTCCTCAACGAAGCATCCCTCCTGATTCCCCTGCATGCTCTTCGCAATATCACAGCGGAGAGACACTTATGATCGCAGTCCTTTTTGAAGCACAGTCCGCACCGGCGCATCAGGCGCGCTATCTGGAACTGGCGGCGGAGCTAAAACCGCTGCTGGCGGATATCGACGGATTTATCGATATCGAGCGTTTTCAGAGCCTGACCACCGAAGGCAAAATTCTGTCACTTTCGTGGTGGCGGGATGAAGAGGCTATCCGCGCCTGGAAGCAGAACGTTTTCCACAAGGCGGCGCAATCCGAGGGGCGGGAGTCGATTTTCGCGTATTACCGCATTCGCGTAGTGCAGCTGGTCAGAGAATATGGTTCGGGTGACAAGCCGGAGCAGGGCTCATGCTAAGCTGGTGGCAACGGTCAATCATACGTGGGCAGCCTGTGCAGAAGAAAAGTTTACCGACTGAGAATAGCGACGCGCTGGAGTGTGCCGTTGCGGCGATTGCGGCGGCGATGGCCGATCTGTCACGGGTTAAAATGCTCTCTGCTCTGATGGATGGTCGCGCCTGGACCGCAACAGAACTGAGCGCGGCGGCGGATGTGGCACCGTCCACGGCCAGCGGGCATCTGGCGCGGCTGGTGGAGGGAAAACTGATCGTCTGTCTGTCTCAGGGGCGTCATCGTTATTACCGGCTTGCCGGGCATGATGTCGCCGAGCTGGTGGAGCAGATCATGGGGATTTCGTGGAGCCGCATCATGCCGCCGGAAACCACGGCACCGAAATCCATGCGCGAGGCGCGTACCTGCTACGACCATCTGGCGGGCACGATCGCGGTGCAGATTTACGATTTTATGCAGACGGAAAACTGGCTGGAGCCGGACGGTTCGGCGCTGACCGTTCACGGGCGCGAGCAGTTCCTGAAACTCGGTATTCCAGTGAATACTCACTCCCGGCGCAAAGCATGCTGCGCCTGTCTGGACTGGAGCGAGCGACGATTTCACCTGGGCGGTGAAGCGGGCGCTGCGCTGCTGATTTTTCTGGAAACCAAAGGGTGGATTCAGCGGGTGGCGGGGTATCGGGAGGTGGTAGTGACGTCTGCCGGGAAAAGCGCTATTCGTCAGCATTTCAGCCGCTAAACGCCCGGTGGCGCTGCGCTTACCGGGCCTACAGGGCGGTTTTTCTCCCTCTCCCTGCGGGAGAGGGTTGGGGTGAGGGCAACAGCGCGCACCGAAAACAAATTCGCAATTCCTGCTCTTTCTCCTCTCGTTTCTTGATACTTACCCTGATAACTATTATCTTGCTTGCGTGTGATGAGAGGATTTCCCGTGAGCGAAGAAGATCTGTTTTGCCGCAGGCCGATGGGGATGCGGATGGCAATGATCGTGCGTCAATGGCGCGCGGTGATTGATGACGCCATTCTCGACACCGGCCTGACCCAGTCGAGCTGGACGGTGATGATGCAGCTCAAATCGCTGGGCGATAACGTCTCGGTCAGCGAACTGGCGGAAGTGCAGGGAATCGAACTGCCGCCGCTGATGCGCACTCTGGCTCAGCTCGAAAAGCAGGGCTATCTGCTGCGCGCGGTATCGCCGTATGACAAGCGCATTCGCCTGCTCACGCTCACGCCTGAAGGCAACGCTGTCCTGGAAACACTCACCCGCGTGATTGAGAATTTTCAGGAACGCGTGTCGCACAATATCGCGCCGGAACATCTGGAGATTTTCAGCGCAACATTAAATCAAATCGCCTGCAATTTGCGGTCAATCCGCGAAGAAGACAACAAGACCCAAAAATAATGACTCCTGAACAAAAGTTTGCCCGCTGGGTAAGGGTGAGTATTGCCTCTTTCCTGCTGATGTTTGTCTATTTTATCGTCGCGGATATCTGGATCCCGCTGACGCCGGACTCCACCGTGATGCGCGTGGTGACGCCGGTCTCGGCGCGTGTCTCCGGTAATGTCGCGGCGGTGTACGTCCACAACAACAGCCAGGTAAAGAAGGGCGATGTGCTGTTTGAACTCGATGCGACGCCGTTTCGCAATAAAGTCGACGCTGCCCAGATCGAGCTGGAACAGGCCCGGCTCTCTAACCAACAGCTGGACGCACAGATCGTTGCCGCACAGGCCAATTTGAAAACCGCGCAGCTGACGGCCCGTAACGATAAAGTCACCTTTGACCGTTATCAGCGCCTGAGCACCCTGCAAAACGTCTCGCAGGCGGATCTGGATAAAGTGCGCACCACCTGGCAGAGCAGCGAGCAGTCGGTGGCGAACCTGAACGCCAGCATCCATAACCTGCGCATTCAGCGCGGCGAGCGGGATGAACAGCATAACGTGACGCTGCAAAAATACCGCAATGCACTGGAAGAGGCGGAGCTGAATCTGAGCTGGACCAAAGTCTATGCGCTGGCCGACGGCACCGTGAGTAACGTTCAGCTCAGCCCCGGTTTTTACGCCTCGTCCGGTTCTGCCGCGCTGGCGCTGGTGAATAACCAGACCGACATCGTCGCCGATTTCCGGGAGAAAAGCCTGCGCCATACCCATCAGGGCACCGATGCTGCGGTGGTGTTTGACGCATTCCCGGGCCGCGTTTTCCGCGCCCATGTGACCAGCAGCGATGCGGGTATTTTGGCGGGGCAGGAAGCGGTTAACGGCGAGCTCTCTGCGCCTGAAACGTCAAACCGCTGGGTGCGCGACGCACAGCGCATGCGCATTCACATCGCGCTGGACGAAGATCTGCCGAAACATTTACCGACCGGTGCCCGCGCCACGGTGCAGCTGTATAACAGCGAAGGGCCGTTCGCGCGCTTCTTCTCCGGGCTGCAAATCCATCTCGTGAGCCTGCTGCATTATGTCTATTAATACGCTCGCGCGGGTGTTTACCCCGCACGGCAACATCGTCTACACGGCCAACGATTTTCGCCAGACCCTGCGCATCGTCTTTGCCGGGATGATTGCTCTGAGTATTTCAACGTTTTACAACACCAGCTACGGCGTGTTTTACGTGGTCTATCCGATCATGCTCCTGTCGCTGGTGCCGGTTTTTAACCGCCACGTGGCGAAACAGTTTGTGTTCAGTGCGTCGCTGAACTGCATCGAAATGGTGATTATCATCGGCTATCTCTCGCAATGGCCGCTGATCATGACGCTGGTGGTATTTGCCCTCTACGTGATGCGTTTTCGCTTTATGAGCCAGGGGCCGCTGTTCCTGTTTGGTTCGATGGGCGTGGTGTGCCAGAGCGTGATGCTCAACTTTATGAGCTACCCGACGACCAACTGGCACACGCTGCTGTTCTCGAACGTCGAGGCCAGCATCATGGCGGTCTGTTTAAGCGCGCTGATGAACTACCTGCTGCCGGACGTCGAACCGCGCAAGCCGCCACCGCTGATCGAGAAAAACGCCGCCCGCGTTCGCCACGAATCCCTGCTCTCCGGCACCGTGGCGACGCTGATTTTTGTCGTCTTCCAGATAAGCGATCTCAGCGATTCGCTGTCGGCGCTGATGGCGGGCGTGCTGATCCTCTTCCCGATGCACTATCGCGGCGCAGTGATGAGCTCCTTGTGGCGCGTGGTCGGAGTGGTCCTCGGCTGCCTGTATATTCTGGTGATGCAGCTGGTACTCTACGATCACAGCAGCCACATGATTCTGATGATGCCGCTCATTGGTCTTGGGCTGGCGTTCGGCGCGCGTCTGCACGTGATGGAAAAGGTCGGTGCGGGCGTGGGTTTTGCCAGCATCACCACTATCGGCATCATGTTTGGCCAGAACATGCACCCCGACGGCGACCTGGTGTTCAGTGACCTGTATCGCATCGTTTCCGTGACGGTGGCGCTTGTTGCTACGCTGACGCTGGTGTTCCTGGTGCATCTGTTCCTGAACCTTTTTGAACCTACCCGCTACGTCATTCGCGAACCGTGACACACCCTTTTTCTGCGTTCTGTGCTATCACTGTCGGCCAGTCAATGGAGCGATAAAAGGAGCAGAGAGATGTGGGAGACGAGGGCGCTGGAGCTGAATAATCAGGCGTACTGGAACTGGGAGAAAGCCTGCGAGCTGGTGGATTACGCCGTCGCGCATGATTTTAATACTCTGATTGTCGGGCAGGTGGATCTGTTCGACATGCTGGTTTCGCCAAAGGGTTATACGCCGCATCAGTACAACGATCGTCTCTCCAGCCAGCAGCGCGCCCGCTGCGTCTATCTCAATCGCCTCGGTAAACTGTGCCAGCAAAAAGGGCTGCGTTTTTATCTCCAGGCCAAAGAATTCAACTTCCCGACGGACCTGCTGCTGGCGCATCCGCATCTGTTTGAACCGGGCCACGGCGTGCGCTTTGACGTCGATTTCTGGTGCGCGTATCTGAGCGAGAAAGTGTCGTTAATCTGCCAGCGCATTCCGGCGCTGAGCGGCCTGCTTATCGCGATTTCCAATACCGACGGCCTGCTGCCCATCTCGCGCCCGAACTGGGAGCTGCAGGCGGACGACAACGCCCGGATCCCTGAGCGCGACGAGCGCAGTTTTGCCCTCTACAGCCGCTGCTTTAACACCCTTTCCCGCGCGATGCAGAAAGAGAACAAACATCTGGTGCTGCGCGTGTTTCCGGCGGGCAATCACGATCTTGGTAACGTGCTGGAGGCGATCCGCCCGCTGCCCGAGAGCGTCAGCGTCTCCATCAAGCTAACGCCCGAGCGCTTCTGGCCCTCATTCCCTAACAACCCGGCTCTGCTGGCGGTGCGCGAGCGTGAAGTATGGGCAGATATCGATCTGGTGGGCGAAGAGGTGGGCTGGGGCATTTTCCCGTTCCCGCGCATCGACGAGCTGCAGGGCCGCCTGCTGTGGTGTCGCAGCAATCCGGCGATCCGCGGCGCGGTGTGCAAAACCAGCTGGGAAGGGGTCGATAACCACTGGATCATGGGCACCTTGAGCGAGTGCAACCTGGTGGCGTGCAGCCGGATGCTGGCGAACGATGGCGCGCATCTGTCGCGCGATCAGCTCCTGACCTACTGGCTCGACGAAAGCTACGGCTGGCGGCCCGAACCGCCGGTGTTCGAAGAATTCACCGCTATGCTGGAGCAGGCCGGGCAGGTGCTGTACAGCGCGATTTACGTCCGCGACCACGTGTTTCATCGCCACAGCCAGGTTCCGGAAAGCTACGGCCAGGCGGTGTGGAGTTTGTACGGCCAGCTCAACCGCAACCACTGGCTGCCGGGCTCGGAGCGCGATATCTCCTTTAACGCCAGCGACGTGGAAACCTCCGCCGCCTGCCTGTCGCGCATCGCCAAAGAGAAAGACGACGCCCGCGACGCCTCTGTGAACTTGCGTGAACAGGCGCTGCGTTTTGCTGAAACCGCAGCGTTCCCGTATGCGCTGAAAAAACGCTGGCTGGAGGAGTGGCAAGGTTTTGCTCTTTACTGCCATCTGTTCCTGCATGCGCAAAAGGCCTTCTTCACCCTGCGCTTTGCCCGAGAGGTGGAAAACAGCTGGAGCATGCGCGAGATCTGCCAGATTAACATTCAGGAGCTGTATCGCAGCGCGTCCGAGATGGAAGACTATTGCACAAAACACGCCGATGCCTCGCCGGGATTGCACGTCCTGTTTGATGCCTCGCGCGTGCGGGCGCTGGCGGACAGTCTGGGGGATGAGCTGAAAGCGCTGAAAGGGTGACGCAGGTCACGCCTTCAGGCGCTGTCGGGGCGTGTTCCTGTGATCGCCATCACCTTCAGTTTCTTACTTTGGCGTAAGGCGTGATCGTCATCACGTCGCTCTTCTCCCTCTGGTCCGCTTTGTGAGGGGCCAGGCATATCCCATAAATCCGCCCGATCCGTTCCTCGTTGAAATCCCTGCTCCCCCCGAAAATATTCGCCACGAATACAGAAGAAATGAGGGGCGATATGTCACGACCATTAACGCAGGGCGAGGCGCTGGGGCGTTTTCAGGTTTCAGCGGCCAAAGCGGAGCGTTTTGCGGAGTTCTACACCGGCGAAGGGGCCGACCCCGCGAGCCACGACTCTTTTTTCCGCCAGGTTTTTCGCCGCAGCCACGCAGAGCGAGCGGTCGATCCGGCGCAGGCACCAACCTGCGAGGAAGTCGCGGTTGCTGATGAAAATGGCTGGTTCGATTTTTCCGCTTTCAGCCCATTGCCATTTCACGTTCAGCGCTGGCTGTCGGTTGATCTTATTGCGCCACGCGAGGGCGAATATGCGTTTCGTCTGGGCACCTGCGGCGGCGTACGGGTGTGGTCTTCCGGCAGACTGATGGCCTGCTTTACGCCGTTTACCCGCAACGTGATGCAGTTTCAGGACGTCAGGCTCAGCCTGTGTCAGGGGAAAAACCGCGTCCTGATCCACCTTGACGAGCTGTTTGAGCGCGACACGTTATGCGGCCTGAAAATGGTGTACCTCGACGAGACGCCACTGGGGACGGTTGCCTGCGAAGGGCTTCAACAGCAACGCATCCCCGTGCCGTCAGCGTCCGATCCCGAACATCTGCTGATGTTAATGGCGCAGAAGGAGTATGGCCCGGAGGCGGATGCGCTGCTCGCGCATCTGCTCAAACGGGTGAGTGCGCGCGAAGAGGGGTCGGTCTATTGCCTGCTCGCGCTGCTGCAACTCTGGCAGGATTATCGCAACACGGACTTCCCGCCACCGCTGTGGCGCAGGGTTAAATCGTCCATTCTGGGGTATCGCTACGGGCACGATGAACGCGGCTGCGACGTGATGGATTTCTCCAATCACGCCAGCGCCTTTCGTTGCGCTCAATCTCTTGCGGGACAACTGTTCCCCGACGAGCTGTTTATCGCCTCTTCACGCGTCGGACATCAACAAAAAGCGCTGGCGGAAGGACGAATGAAAGGAGCCAAATCATGAACCAGGCCGAAAGGATGGCAACGCTGAACCGCGTGGTGCAGGGTTTTTGCCGCTTAAAAAATCTCGATGAAGTGGGCGTGGAAGAGGGTTTTGCGATCCACTTCGAAGAGTGGGAATGGGAGATTGGCGTCGGGCTGTACGGCTTCTGGCGCTATGCCGCGCATCAGCAAGATGCGGCGCTGCAACAGTCGATCCTCGCATG
Source organism: Lelliottia jeotgali (assembly GCA_002271215.1). Lineage (NCBI taxonomy): Bacteria > Pseudomonadati > Pseudomonadota > Gammaproteobacteria > Enterobacterales > Enterobacteriaceae > Lelliottia > Lelliottia jeotgali. The sequence continues at coordinate 610,128 of CP018628.1, forward strand.
GTACGAACAGCAGATCGCTAAAGGCCTGCCGGAGATGCAGATCAACACCACCGCGCCGATGATCGTGCTGGCGCTGGTGGCCGGGGAGCATCAGCGTGAAGATCTGTTGGCGACGGTGAACGACTGGGCTGATGCGCTGCTGCGCGATCTGCCGAAAACCGAAGAGGGCGGATTCCAGCACGTGGTGAAGGAGCAGCCCAACACCGGTCAGCTGTGGGACGATACGCTGTTTATGACCTGCCTGTTCCTCGGCGTGGCGGGGATCGTGCTCAAGCGCCGCGATCTGATCGACGAAGCGAGTTATCAGTTTCTCCTGCACACGCGTTATCTCAGCGATCCGGTCAGCGGGCTGTGGTATCACGGCTGGACGTTCGTCGATAAACACCATTTTGCCGGGGCGTTTTGGGCGCGCGGCAACGCGTGGATCACCGTCGCCATTCCGGAATTTATTGAGCTGATGGGAGAACATCTCGACACCGGCGTGCGCCGGTATTTGTCACAGGTGGTGGCGCGTCAGGTGAGAACGTTATGTGAATTGCAGGCCGACAACGGTATGTGGCATACGGTGCTCGACGATCCGCTCTCGCCGCAGGAGTCGTCCGCTACGGCGGGGATCGCTTACGGCATGCTGCGCGGCGTGCGGATGGGGATTCTCGATGATTCCGTAGTCAATCACGCCATGCGGGCATTTGACGCGGTGATGGCACGGATTGACGAGGGCGGCATTGTGCTTGAAGCTTCGCGCGGCACCATGCTGGGCTGGGACATTCAGTATTACTGTGATATCGCGATGGCCCCGGTGCCTTACGCCCAGGCGCTGACGATGTTGTTGTTGCTGGAGGTCGAACAGGGGAGCTGGCAGGCGTAATCGCCCGGCGGCGCTGCGCTTGCACGGGCCTACCAAAACCGTAGGCCAGATGAGTTTTGTAGGCCGGGTAAGGCGCAGCCGCCACCCGGCAAAAAGACCGCACCAAACCCGTAGGCCGGGTAAGGCGCAGCCGCCACCCGGCAAAAAGACCGCACCAAACCCGTAGGCCGGGTAAGGCGCAGCAGCCACCCGGCATAAAGGCCGCACCAAACCCGTAGGCCGGGTAAGGCGCAGCCGCCACCCGGCAAAAAGACCGTACCAAACCCGTAGGCCGGGTAAGGCGCAGCCGCCACCCGGCAAAAAGACCGTACCAAACCCGTAGGCCGGGTAAGGCGCAGCCGCCACCGGCAAAAAGACCACACCAAACCCGTAGGCCGGGTAAGGCGTAGCCGCCACCCGGCAAAAAGACCGCACCAACCCGTAGGCCGGGTAAGGCGCAGCCGCCACCCGGCAAAAAGACCGCACCAAACCCGTAGGCCGGGTAAGGCGTAGCCGCCACCCGGCAAAAAGACCGCACCAAACCCGTAGGCCGGGTAAGGCGCAGCCGCCACCCGGCAAAAAAGCGACTACGGCAGCAGCACAGGTATCTGCGACAGCAAAAACAAAATCAACCCAATCGTCCCGCCGACCAGCGTGCCATTGACGCGGATAAACTGCAGGTCTTTGCCGATATTCAGCTCGATCTGGTGCGACATATCTTTCGCATCCCAGCCTTTCACCGTGTCACTAATGTGGCGCGTGAGGAACGCCGCGAAGTCTGGCGCGACGCGATGCGCTGCCTGCTCCAGATGCTCGTTCAATGAGGCGCGCAGACTGGCGTCGGCCACCAGCGTTTCACCAAACCACTGCCCGGCCCTGGCGATGCGCTGCTTCACCCGCGAGTCATCGCTCTGCATATCCGCTTTCAGCCACGCGCGCAGGTCGGCCCACATCTCACCGAGATAGCGGTTAAACGCCTCGTCGTTCTTCAGGTAGTGTTTGATGTTCTCGGCTTTCGCCGCCATTTCCGGATCGTTCTTCAGGTTGTCGATAAGTTTTAGCGTGGCGCGATCGAACGCCTGGCGGATCTGGTGTGTGCGGTCGTGGCTGATATCGTCGAGGATCGCATTCACCGCATCAGACACCAGTTCAGCGCTTTGATCGCCCAGCCATTCGGTGGGCAACACCATCGCCTTGCGGGGATGCTCGGTCTTAAGCCAGTGGACGATCTGCGTGGCGATCAATTCCCGCGTGCTGTCGCGCTGAATTAGATCGATCAGGCGGCGAATTATCGCGTCGAGCAGCACCTGATGGCGATTATTTTTGGTCATACTCTCCAGCATCGCGGCGCTGGTTTCGGTGAAATCGACCTTATCAATGGCCTTATGCACGGCGCGTTTCAGTAAGCGCTGAATGCGTCCGTCGTCCGTCAGTTCCAGGAACCCACTCATCACCTGAATCAGATGCTGCCCGACGCGCTGAGCGTTATCCGGCTGGCTAAACCAGGTGCCAATCATCTGTGCCGGTTCGTAGCGGCGAATCAGCGCCACTAACGACTGGGTATCAAGAAATTTCTCCTGCACGAACAGGCCGAGATTATCGGCGATCCGGTCTTTGTTGCGCGGAATGATCGCCGTATGGCGCGAGATAAAGGGAATAGGCACCCGACGGAACAGGGCGACGACGGCGAACCAGTCCGCCAGCGCGCCGACCATCGCCGCCTCGGCAATGGCCTTCACACCGCGCACCCAGAAGGTCTGCGGCAGGAACAGAGTGGTCGCGAAGATTGCTGCGGCAATCAGCAGCAGCGACAGCGCCAGGAGCTTGGCGCGTTTGAGTTCAGCTAATTTTTCCATAGGGTTAAGGATAGAGCGGAACGCGGGAGGAGTGCAAAAAAGAGCGATCAGTCGCGCAGCGCGTGCAGAAAACGGGTGAACAGATCCGGGAGCGGTTCGTCGTACCACAGCGCGTAGAGATCGGCGGGGATGGTTTCGGCAAGTTTCAGGAACACCACGCCCGGCCAGTGAATTAACGCGCAGGATTCAGGCAACAGCGACACGCCATTGCCGGTACTGACCAGCGCCAGCGCGGTTTGTGGCTCGAACACCTGATGCGTGACCAGCGGAGAAATGCCCAGCGAAAGGCAATTGTCGTAAACCTGACGGGCAAAATCGCTGTGAGTAAAGGAGAGTGAGATAAAAGCACGTTCGGCCAGATCTTTGAGCGAAACGGAAGTACGCCGACAAAGCGGATCGCTCTCGTGCACCGCGACGCACACCGCTTCACGGGCAATCAGCTGGCAGCGAATTTTGGCTTCGACGTGCGGAATGACGTTGCGATTGATGGCGATATCGATAGTGCGGGCGCGCAGGGCTTCTGTTTGTTCCTGCTGTCCCAGCTCGTGCAGCGTCCAGTTGACGTCCGGGTTTGCCTCGCGGAAGGCTTTCATGCGCGTCAGCAGCGGGCCCCACATCGCGCTGCCGATCACGCCGATATTGATGTGTTGTTTTTCGCTACGGCCAATCTGGCGCACGTAGTTCAGGGATTGTTCGGTGGCGCTGAGCAGTCTGTCGACCTCCGCCTTCAGCACTTTTCCGGCGTGAGTCAGTGCCACTTTTCGACTCGAACGTTCAAATAACGCAACGCCGAGGATCTCCTCCAGCTCTTTAATTTGCATGCTGAGCGGCGGCTGAGAGATGTTCAGGAGTAGGGCGGCGCGACCAAAATGCAGTTCATCGGCGAGGACTTGAAAATAGCGCAGCATCCGGAAGCGAACGCGGCTGTTGGCCTGTGGATCGAGCATACCGGGCACCGAGAAAAAGGAGGGTGGCGATATCATGCAACCCTCCTTCAAGCCTGTCAAACCGCGACCGCCTCGCCCTGATGTAGGCGTTCTGCTTTGCTGCAGGCAATTCCGGCGAGCAGGGTGACCATCAGCAGCGCGTAGGCGCAGGTGGAAGCATTGACCGCACCGTGCAGGCCGAAACGGCTGTTGACCAGAGAGGAGACGGTAGCGAACAGCAGCGTGCCGACGGTGCCGCAGGTGAGCAGGGCGGAGATCAGCGTCGGCGAACTGCAGCTGACCTGCAGCGAGCCGTAGCTCATCAGGCCGGAGAACAGACCGGAGTTAAAGAAGCCGAACGCGCCGCAGGCAATCAGGATAACGGTAGTATTGGCGCTGTTGCTGATAAGCGCGATAGACACCAGCCCGACGGCGGTACAAATCAGCAGGAAGGTGCGCAATTTCATCCATTTAACGGTGAACTGATTGAGGAACAAACCCGTCGCTTTCGCCACCCAGTAAACGGTAGTAAACAGCGCGGCTTGTTCTGGCAGCATATGGAAACGCCACAGCAGATAGCCCGGTGTCCACATGGTGAAGATCGGCTCCGCCAGCAGGAACAGGAATAGCGCGCCGCACAGCAGCCACACGGAACGGCCCCACGGCTCGTTGCTGGTGGACGCTTCCTGATGCTCAGGTTCCGCCGCTACGGTTGACGGGTAACGGCTGCGCAGTGTCAGGATCAGCATCAGCACGCCCAGTCCGCCCATGATGCCGTACATGGCAATCCAGCTCGCGCCCATTTTGAACAGCCACGCCAGCAGGAAGGAGAGCGTCGCGCCCGCCAGGCTGAAGAAGAAGTCGGTGAAAATCAGGCTCGACGAGCGGCTCTTTTCGTCCGGATTAATGCGCACCACCAGGTAGCTGCCGATGGTCATAAAAATCCCGCCGCAGGCGCCGATAATGGCGACCGCCACGCTGAACATGGTGAGCGTCGGGGTAGCAAACAGCAGGGCGCTAATGAGGATCGTCAGCGCGGCGGCAATCACCAGCGGCTTTTGCAGACCCCATTTTTTCATCAAAATGCCGCCGAGCATGATTGGCACGAACATCCCGATGTTCATCAGCGTAAACACCTGGCCGATAAAGCTCGGATCTTTATTGAACGCGGCGCACAGCGGGCCGAGAACAATCCCCAGCGTCGAGACCAGCGCACCGACAAAGTAATAGCTCAGATAGGAAATCGCATTCAGACTGCCGCGAGAGTAATTTTCTGACATCTGCATTTCTCCTGGCGGGCGCGTGGCCCGCCGCTGGACGGGAAGTTAGCGGCAGTTCTTCACGAACTGGCTGATCAGGCGCACGAAATCGTCGGTGACCATCGCCGCGCATTTCAGGGTTTGTTCGTGTGAGAGCTCCACATCGCTCAGGCCTTCCGCCATATTGGTGATGGCTGATACGGCGAGCACTTTCAGGCCGCAGTGGCGCGCGACGATCACTTCTGGCACCACCGACATGCCGACCACATCGCCGCCCATGTTCTGCATCATGCGGATTTCCGCAGCGGTTTCGAAGTTTGGCCCAGGGTAGGAGACGAACACGCCTTCGTGCAGCGTCAGGCCGAGATCGCCTGCCGTGTGGTGCAGTTTTTCGCGCAGATCTTTGTCGTAGGCATTTGCCAGGCTGAAGAAGCGTGGACCAAAACGATCGTCATTCGGCCCAACCAGCGGCGTGGACGGCATGGTGTTGATGTGATCGTTAAGCGCCACCAGGCTGCCTGCCGGGATGTTCGGATTAAGCGAACCGGCGGCGTTGGTGCAGAACATAAATTCGCAGCCGAGCAGCTTAAAGGTGCGTACCGCGTGGGTCATAATGCCCATCCCGACACCCTCGTAGAAATGCCCGCGCCCCTTCATGCAGATGAGATCCACGCCGTGCAGTGAGCCCATCACCACTTCACCCGCATGACCAATCACGGTACTGACCGGGAATCCCGGCAGTTTTTCGTAAGAGATGACGGTTTTGTTTTCGAGTTTATCCGCCAGCACACCGAGGCCGGAGCCGAGAATAAATGCGATGCGCGGGGTAAAGCCGGGCTTGGCCTGACGCAGGATTTCAACGGCTTCGTACGGGGTGTCGTTAATGATGGAATGAGACATGAGAACTCCTGAATGCTTTTTGGGTATACAGGCATTCTGTGGAGGGAATGATTGCAAATCCAATTGGATAAATGGGTGTATTGATAGATTTTAGTGAATTGATTAGATGTAGGTGTATGGATATTCAAGGAGTTAGGAATAATGCCTGGTGGTTTGTGTCTGGAATGACATGAGGGAAGTGTGATGGGGTTTGAGTTTTGCAGCCTCGGCGTATTGCCGGGCGGCACTGCGTTTGGCCGGCCTCCAAAGTCTTATCATTGCACGGCCCGCAGCGCCACCGAGGGATGTGCGGTTTTTGCAAAGTATGTCCTAAGAAACATCCGCATATACCCAACTTTACCCCCGTCCTCAGTCATCTTGACTACCCTTAATACCCTAAGCGGTAATTAAGGAGACCTATATGGCTTACCAGACAGTGAATCCTGCTAACAACAAACTCATCAAAGAGTACAAACCTCATACCGATGCGGACGTCGAGGCAGCGCTGAAAACGGCGGATGCGCTTTACCATTCCGAGTGGGCGAAAGGGGCTATCGAACAGCGTCTGCCGGTGCTGCACAAGCTGGCGGATCTGATCGACAGCCGCAGCGAAGAGCTGGCGAAAATCGCCAGTCAGGAGATGGGGAAACTCATCGAGCAAAGCCGCGGGGAGGTGAAGCTCTGCGCGCAGATCGCCCGCTATTACGCGGATAATGCGAAGCAATTTCTGGCGCCTGTGAAGTACAAATCGGAGCTGGGTGACGCCTGGGTGGAGCACCATCCGATAGGCGTGGTGATGGCCGTGGAGCCGTGGAATTTCCCGTTCTATCAATTGATGCGCGTTCTGGCACCGAACCTGGCGGCGGGGAATCCGGTGGTGGCGAAACACGCCAGCATCGTGCCGCACTGTGCGGAGGCGTTCGCCCATCTGGTGCGAGAGGCCGGTGCGCCGGACGGGGCCTGGACCAATCTCTTTATCTCTTCGGATCAGGTCGCGAAGATCATTGCCGATCCGCGCGTGCAGGGCGCTGCACTGACCGGGTCTGAAAAGGCCGGGAGCGTGGTGGCGGCGCAGGCGGCGAAGCACATTAAAAAATCGACTCTCGAACTGGGTGGTAACGACGTGTTTATCGTTCTCGACGATGCGGATCTTAAAAAGGCAGTGAAGATCGGTGTTAACGCCCGACTCAACAACGCCGGGCAGGTGTGTACCGCCGCGAAGCGATTTATCGTTCATGAGAAAGTCGCGGACCAGTTCCTGACCGCGTTTACCGAGGCGTTCCGCGAGGTGAAGATCGGCGATCCGTTGGATGAGAAAACCACGCTGGGGCCGCTGTCATCGAAGGATGCGCTTGAGACGCTAACCAAACAGGTCAACGAGGCGGTGAAAAACGGGGCGAAGCTGCATTTCGGCGGCAAGCCGGTTGAGCGCGAAGGTAACTTCTTCGAGCCGACGATCCTGACCCATATATCACGCGAAAATCCGGCCTATTTCGAAGAGTTCTTCGGGCCGGTGGCGCAGTTCTATGTGGTGAAAAGCGACGACGAAGCGGTGGGCCTGGCGAATGACTCGAACTACGGCCTCGGCGGGGCGGTATTCAGCCAGGATATTGATCGTGCGAAGAAAATGGCGTCACGTATCGAAACCGGGATGGTCTATATCAACTGGCTGACCGACACCGCGGCAGAACTGCCGTTCGGTGGCGTGAAGCGTTCCGGCTATGGTCGCGAGCTGTCGGATCTCGGCATTAAAGAGTTCGTTAACCAGAAGCTGGTGGTGGTTCGCCGGTAAGCGGTTTAACAGCAGTCAACAGGGTGGCTTTCGAGCCGCCCTTTTTTTTGCAATCGACTAGGTCTTGTGATTCGCCTGGTGTCACATAACAGATATATTTGTATCATGAATTAGTTAACAGACTCACAGTTCGCAGTGAAACAAACTGGCTGTTCTGGATAAGATTTAGCCTCTTGCTAGTATCAAATCGAAAATCATACACCTGCAAGAGGATACAATGAAAAATACAAATCGTATGATCGTGAACTGTGTTGTGGCTTCCCTGACGCTGAGCTGGAGCATCGCTGCTCTGGCAAATACCGCCCCGACAGAGGTCAAGATCGTTCGCGATAACTACGGCATGCCGCATATTTACGCCGACGATACGTACCGTCTTTTTTACGGCTACGGCTATGTGGTGGCGCAGGATCGTTTGTTTCAGATGGAGATGGCGCGGCGCAGTACCCAGGGTACGGTGTCCGAAGTGCTGGGAAAATCCTTTGTGAGTTTTGATAAAGATATCCGCCAGAACTATTGGCCAGAGTCGATTCATGCCCAAATCGCGGCGCTGCCCGCAGATGATAAAGCGATCCTGCAGGGCTACGCCGACGGGATGAATGCCTGGATCGATAAAGTAAATGCCGAGCCCGGCAAGCTCCTGCCCGCGCAGTTTGCCGAGTTTGGTTTTAAGCCTGGACATTGGCAGCCCTTTGATGTGGCAATGGTTTTTGTTGGCACTATGGCGAACCGTTTTTCCGACAGCACCAGCGAAATCGACAACCTGGCGCTACTGACGGCGCTGAAAGATAAATACGGCGCGCAAAAAGGGATGGGGGTATTTAACCAGCTGAAATGGCTGGTGAATCCGGCAGCACCGACGACAATCGCTGCGCAGGAGAGTCATTATCCGCTGACCTTTGATCTCAAAAACACCCAAACAGCCGCGCTGCTCCCGCGCTACGATCTCCCCGCACCGATGCTCGATCGCCCGGCCAAAGGCAATGACGGCGCGCTGCTGGCGCTCACCGCCGGGCAAAACCGCGAAGCGATCGCTGAACAGTTTGCCCGCAGCGGTGCCAACGGTCTGGCCGGGTACCCGACGACCAGCAACATGTGGGTGATTGGCAAGAAAAAGGCGCAGGACGCGAAAGCCATCATGGTCAACGGCCCGCAGTTTGGCTGGTATGCCCCGGCGTATACCTACGGCATCGGGCTGCACGGCGCGGGCTATGACGTCACCGGTAATACACCGTTCGCCTATCCGGGGCTGGTGTTTGGCCACAACGGGCATATCTCATGGGGCGCGACGGCGGGGTTCGGCGACGATGTGGATATCTTTGCAGAACAAATCTCGGATAAAAAACCAGGCGAATATCTGCATAACGGCCAGTGGGTCAAAATGCTCAGTCGCGAAGAGACGATTGCCGTGAAAGACGGCCAGCCGGAGACGTTTACCGTCTGGCGAACTGTGCACGGGAACGTGATCAAAACCGATCCGACGACCCACACCGCCTATGCCAAAGCGCGCGCCTGGGATGGGAAGGAAGTCGCGTCTCTGCTGGCGTGGACGCATCAGATGAAAGCCAAAGACTGGTCGACCTGGACGGATCAGGCAGCAAAGCAGGCGCTGACAATCAACTGGTATTACGCGGATGTCGACGGCAACATCGGCTACGTTCACGGGGGTGCGTATCCGAAACGCCAGCCGGGGCACGATCCGCGTCTACCGGTGCCGGGCACCGGAAAATGGGACTGGCAGGGGCTGCTGTCGTTTGATCTGAATCCGAAAGTCTATAACCCGCAGTCGGGCTATATCGCCAACTGGAACAACTCGCCGCAGAAAGATTATCCGGCGTCGGATCTGTTCGCCTTCTTATGGGGCGGGGCGGATCGCGTCACGGAGATCACGCAGCTTATTGATAAACAGCCGACGCTGACCCACGAGCAGGCCTGGGAATTGATCCAAAAAACCAGCCGTCAGGATCTGAATTTGCGTCTGTTCCTGCCGACCCTGCAAAAAGCGACGGCGAGCTTGTCAGAGAACGATCCTCGGCAGCAACTGGTGAAAACACTGGCGAGCTGGGACGGCCAAAACGTGATGAGTGACGACGGGAAAACCTATCAGCAACCGGGTTCCGCCATTCTGAACGCCTGGCTGACCAGTATGTTGAAACGCACGGTGGTCGCTGCCGTTCCGGCACCGTTTAACACCTGGTACAGCGCCAGCGGGTATGAAACGACGCAGGACGGGCCGACCGGCTCGCTGAATATCAGCGTCGGGGCCAAGATTCTGTTCGAAGCGCTGGAGGGGGAGAAATCGGCGATCCCGCAGGAAGTCGATCTGTTTGCCGGACAGTCGCCGCAGGCGGTGGTGCTGGATGCGTTGCAGGACGCCTGGCAGACGCTCTCGACGCGCTACGGCGCGGATATCAATGCCTGGAATACACCTGCGATGGCGCTGACGTTCCGCGCAAATAACTTCTTCGGTGTCCCGCAGGCGGCAGCCAAAGAGGCGCGGCATCAGGCCGAGTATCAGAACCGCGGTACGGAAAATGACATGATCGTCTTCTCGCCGACATCCGGTAAAAGCCCGGTGCTGGCCTGGGATGTGGTCGCACCCGGTCAAAGCGGGTTTGTGGCACCGGACGGAACGCCGGATAAGCACTATGACGATCAGCTGAAAATGTACGAAACCTTTGGCCGCAAGCCGCTGTGGTTAACGCCGCAGGAGGTGAGTGCGAATCAGGAATCGCAGGAGATTTTGCAGGTTCGGCGCTAAGTAGAGACGAAGTGCCGCCTGAGAAAATCGCCTGGCGGCACTTCGTTTGCACAGGTCTACAAAACCATTGATATGTCTGGATATTGTAGGCCGGGTAAGCGTAGTGCCACCCGGCAATAGATAACCTTAGAAGCTCACGCCGCCGCCCACGTAGGCACCGTCAATCAGAGTGTGGTTTGGACGACCGTCTTTGCCATCAACGCTCACGTGGCGGTAGCCCACTTTCAGCGTGACGGGTTTAATCGGAGTCCAGCTTACGCCGCCGTTGGCTTCAACGTAGTTTTTCACGCTGTTGTTCAGGCCGTTAGGTGCGACGTAACCTTCACCGAACACATTAATGCTGTCGGTCAGAGCAACGCTTACACCGCCGCCGACCGGGAATGCGACGCCGTTATCGCCTTTTTTCGGCCCGAGGTAGATAGCTTTCGCACCGGCATTTAGCATTGCTGGGCCAACTTCCAGGTTATAACCTGCGCCAACACCACCGGTCTGGGTGCCGTCGTCGGTATTTTTAAGCCAGTTGCTTTCGGCATAAACACCGGAGGTGGATTTACCCATTTCGATATTTAAATTGGTGAAGTTCTTACCCTGCTCAATAGAAGCGCCCATTGCCAGTGCGGAGCCAGAAGTCACGGTCAGAACAGAAAGCAGAATGAAGTTAATCTTTTTCATGGTGTATTTCCTCGTCATCAAATTAATCTGAGGACACCTTAACAAGCGATGTTTACGACTGCAAATGTGACGTAACTCGAAGTTTTACACTGGTTTTGTTATGAATAGATGATTTTTACGTTAAGGGAAAGTTGATTTGTCACGGCGTCAATGCGTATTTTTTTCGTGTTTAGACTTCGTTCAATTTCGTCGCTAAACAAAGGTTGAATATGGCGGAAATAATGATGAGAAATGAATTAATGAGGATTTTCATTATTTCAAATAAGTTCTGAAAATAACGAAACATTACATTTCTCGAATTGAAATTACTGAACCGCCCCGTATAAAAGGGCGGTTTTGGGTCATTAGGCCTTGAGTGCGGCAAACGCTGCGCGGATTTCCTCTTCCGGAAGTTGTATTCCGATAAATACCATCGTGCTGTGCGGCGTTTCATCACCCCACGGTCGGTCCCAGTCGGCGCTGTACAGGCGCTGCACGCCCTGGAACAGCAGGCGGTTCGGTTCACCGTCGATCCACAGCATCCCTTTGTAGCGCAGCAGTTTGTCGGCAAACGACAGCAGCAGGTTTTCCATCACGCGGGAGACGTCGCTGATGTCCACAGGGTAATCCAGCTCGACCACGATCGAGGTAACGTCGTTTTGCTTATCGCCGATGAAGTGGAAGCGCGGTGTAGCGGTGATGTTCTCTTCGAGCATAAAGCCGTTGGTGTTGAACAGCTGCGCGAGATCGATATCGCCGTGAATCACCGTATACATAGGCGCGCGGGCGTTGATGCGCGTCAGGCGTTCACGCAGTTTTTCGCTCTCGCCCGCCACGTCGGTTTTGGTCAGCAGAATGCGATCCGCGTAGCCAATCTGCGACTGGGCGATGGTGAACTGGTTCATCTGTTCGTCGGCGTGGACCGCATCGACCAGGGCAATCACGCCGTCCAGCAGGTAGCGCTGGCAGAGAATGTCATGGGAGAAAAAGGTCTGAATAATCGGGCCGGGATCGGCCATTCCGGTGCATTCGATCACCAGACGGTCAAATTCGATGTCGCCGCGATCGCGGCTGTCGAGCAGATCCAGCAGGGCATCTTCCAGCTCGCTGGAGCGGGTGCAGCAGATGCAGCCGTTGGTCAGGGTTTTGATCTGGGTGGCGCGATCGCCAATCAGCTGATCGTCGACGGAAACTTCACCGAATTCGTTTTCAATGACGGCGATTTTGAAACCGTGCTGTTCGTTGAGGATGTGGCGTAGCAGGGTGGTTTTGCCTGCACCGAGAAAGCCGGTTAACAGGGTGACTGCAATAGGGGTCATGTTCTCTCCTTTAGCAACAGCGTACGCCGTTTTTGCCATCGCCGCCGTAGCGCGCTTGCTGGCGCTCGCGGAAGAATTCTTTGTAGGTCATGTACGGTTTATCAGGATGGTTGGTCTGCATATGTTCAACGTAGTTGTCATAGTCCGGAATACCAATCAGCATTTTCGCCGCCTGACCGAGGTATTTTTTTGCTTCGCCTAAGTTACCAAACATTGTGCCATCCAGACAGAAAAAGCCCGGTGGCGCTACGCTTACCGGGCCTACAGGTTCTGTGTAGGGCGGGTTAGCGCAGCGCCACCCGCCAGGGTTTTAGTGATGTGAAGAGGTCTTCACGCCGCCTTCCGGGACCGGAACGTACGGGGTTTCTTTATCGGTACGGCCTTCGGCGTTACGCACATTCATCCAGGTTTTGATGCCGTAGAAGATGATGCTGTACACCACGACCAGGAACAGAATACTCAAACCGGCGTTGGTGTAGTTGTTCACCACGATATGGTTCATGTTGGCAATCTGCTGCGCGGTCAGGTCGCCGCCGCCCGCGGCGATTTTCGCCTTGTACTGGTTAGCCATAAACAGGAAGCCTTCCAGCTGCGGGTTGGTGCTGAACAGTTTCAGGCCCAGCGCCCAGGTGGTGCACAGCAGCAGCCACAGCGCAGGAACTACCGTCACCCAGATGTACTTGGTGCGTTTCATTTTCACCAGTACCACGGTACCCAGAACCAGCGCCACGGCTGCCAGCATCTGGTTAGAGATACCGAACAGCGGCCACAGGCTCTTCACGCCGCCTAGTGGGTCAACAACGCCCTGATACAGCAGGTAGCCCCACAGACCGACACAGCCTGCGGTGCCCAGCACGCCTGCCACCAGAGAGTCGGTTTTCTTCAGGAACGGCACGAAGTTACCGAGCAAATCTTGCAGCATGAAACGGCCCGCACGGGTACCGGCATCCAGCGCGGTGAGGATGAACAGGGCTTCGAACAGAATACCGAAGTGGTACCAGAAGCCCATGTCCGCCCACGGCAGCACTTTGTGGAACACGTGTGCGATACCGACGGCCAGGGTTGGTGCGCCACCCGCACGGTTCAGAATCGACGGCTCGCCGATGTCTTTCGCGGTCTGCATGATCTGCTCAGGCGAAATCACAAAGCCCCAGGAGCTGACGGTTGCCGCCGCGTGAGCGCTGGCATCTTTCAGCTGCGCCATGATCAGCGCCGCGTTGTCGCCACCCATCTCATGCAGGTTTGGCATGGTGATGCCAAGGCCCGCTGGCGGGGTGTTCATCGCGAAGTACAGACCCGGTTCGATGATAGACGCTGCCACCAGCGCCATGATGGCGACGAAGGATTCCATCAGCATTGCGCCGTAACCGATAAAGCGGGCGTCGGTTTCGTTCGCCATCAGCTTCGGCGTGGTGCCGGAAGCGATCAGGGCGTGGAAGCCAGAGACGGCGCCACAGGCGATGGTGATAAACAGGAACGGGAACAGCGCGCCTTTCCACAGTGGACCGGTACCGTCAATGTACTGGGTCACGGCAGGCATTTTCAGTTCCGGGTTGATGATCACGATACCGATCGCCAGACCGACGATCACACCGATTTTCAGGAACGTCGCCAGATAGTCACGCGGGGCCAGAATCAGCCATACCGGCAGCAGCGCGGAGATAAACGCATAGCCAATCAACGCGAAGGTAATGGTGGTGTCTTTGAAGGTCAGCGCCGGGCCCCAGTACGGGTCGTGCGCAATGATGCCGCCGAAGTAAATGGAAGCGACCAATAGCACGATACCAATCACCGATACTTCACCGACGCGGCCCGGACGGATAAAGCGCATGTAGATACCCATGAACAGCGCAATCGGTACGGTCGAGCAGACGGTGAACACACCCCACGGGCTTTCGGCCAGAGCTTTCACCACGATCAGCGCCAGCACCGCAAGGATGATTATCATGATCAGGAAGCAGCCGAACAGGGCAATAGTACCCGGCACGCGGCCCATCTCTTCTTTGATCATTTCACCCAGAGAGGCACCGTTACGGCGGGTCGAGATGAACAGAACCATGAAGTCCTGCACCGCACCCGCCAGCACTACGCCCGCGAGCAGCCACAGGGTACCAGGCAGATAACCCATCTGTGCGGCAAGCACCGGGCCGACCAGCGGACCAGCACCGGCAATCGCGGCAAAGTGGTGACCAAACAGTACGTAGCGGTTGGTGGGCACGTAGTTCAGGCCGTCATTGTTAATGACCGCCGGAGTGGAACGCGTCGGGTCGAGTTTCATGACCTTCTGCGCGATGTAAAGACTGTAGTAGCGGTACGCTACCAGATAGACGGAAACCGACGCGACCACGATCCACAGGGCGCTAACGTGTTCGCCCCGGCGTAATGCGACAACCGCCAGACAGAAAGCGCCGAGGATCCCGAGGAGCGCCCAGGGCACGTGCTTAAGTAGTTTTTTCGTATCCATAGTTAGACCTGGTTTTTTTAACTGGAAAAAGGGGCCTGAATTCGTTTTGAGGAGGTATTGATTAATGCTGAGGCGATCTTGCCAGATCGTCGCGCGTGTAAAGGACGGTAAATGAATGAGCGGTTGTTTGTGATGGTTAAGCGGTCAAAGAGTGGGGCGAGTGGTTCAGGCTCGCCGCCAGTGGCGTGGTTTATGTGATTGAGATCACATTGATTATTCGAGCACGTCTGCTGTTGCTGTTGCCATGTAGCCTTCGAGCGTTTCAAAGAGTTTGTCACGTAGCCACGCAGGCTCCAGCACCTGAATGTTCGGCAGCCAGTAGAAGATCAGCGGCAGAATTTGATTCTCATGCGACGCCTGGCAGCGGATCGTCACGCCGTCGTCGTTTTCCGTGACCAGTTCCTGCTCCGGCAGCAGGTCGCGGCGAGTGAAGTAATGAGAGATTATTTTATTGGTGAATATTTTCACTTCGAAAGTATCTTCGCTGACCCACGGATCAAGATTCTTCTCAAGTAATTCTGCGGTATCGGCATCCGGCGCAAATGTCTCTTTTTGAATATCGAGCCAACTTATCTGGCTCAATGAAAAGGATTTGAGCCTGTCATTTTCCGTAGCTTGTAAATACCATATATTTTTTTTGTTAATTAATTTGTACGGCTTAACAAGTCGTGTTTTGCCTTTATAAACTAACTGGCAAACGTGACGTTCTTTTATCGATTTTTCGATAGCCGACAGATGGCGACGAATATCATTTTGGACGGTGTGTTCGGCGTCATTGCTAAGAATCAGAATATGATTCTCTTCAACACGCGCCTCAAGGCTCTGCCAGAATGCGGTGCCTCTGTCCGGGAAATAATTGTCGGCATTCAGCAGGTTAGCTACCGCGTTATGCAGGCCTTGTCCGCTGGCATTTTGGGCCGCGTGAATCAGGCGATACTGGCCGTTCCCCGTATGCTGAACAATAGGTGAAAGGGCATTTAGGTCGCGATATACTGTGCGTTCGGTAATTTTAAATTTATTCATTAAGTCGCTGCGGTTAACCACACCGTTTAAATGCAGCTCCATCAGAATATCGACGAGTCGTTCAGCCGAGCGGCTGCGGGCTGGAGATGTCATATTATATTCCCGTTAATGGCGGTGAAAATCCCTGAATGATATGTATGCCACTGACAGAATATGTCAGTGCGACAGAGATAAAATTTATCTTATGGATATATAACGGCGCGATTTAGGATAAACATTAATAGTTTTTTTGTGAAATCGTCCGTAAATGTTCAAATCATCAACACGATTTTCGTAAAGTTTTCCCTATCCAGGCCGAAAATTCTGTTATCTGTCTGATGGAAAGAGAAAACATGTTAAATCGTATCAAGATTGTCACCAGCTTGTTGCTGGTTTTGGCTATTTTTGGCCTGTTACAGCTGACATCCGGTGGTCTTTTCTTTAATGCCCTGAAGCATGACAAAGAAAACTTCACCGTCCTGCAAACTATTCGCCAGCAACAATCCACGCTTAACGGCAGCTGGGTCGCATTGCTGCAAACCCGTAATACCCTTAACCGCGCGGGTATTCGCTACATGATGGATCAGAGCAACATCGGCAGCGGCGCGACCGTTGCGGATCTGATGCAGATTGCGTCCGCTTCCCTGAAGCAGGCGGAAAAAAACTGGGCTGACTACGAAGCACTGCCGCGCGATGCGCGCCAGAGTGACGCGGCCGCGATGGAAATTAAGCGTAACTACGATATCTATCACGGTGCGCTGGCCGAGCTGATCCAATTGCTGGGCGCAGGTAAGATCAACGACTTCTTCGATCAGCCGACCCAGAGCTATCAGGATGGTTTTGAGAAACAGTACGTGAACTACCTGCAGCAGAACGATCATCTGTATCAGACTGCCGTGGATGACAGCAACAGCTCTTACACTCAGGCGATCTGGGTGCTGATCAGCGTGTTGATCGCAGTGCTGGTGGTGATCGTCGGCGTTTGGCTGGGTATTAAACAGTCGCTGATTTCTCCTCTGAATCGTCTGATCGACAGCATTCGTCATATCGCCAGCGGCGATCTGGTGAAGCGTATCGACGTTGAAGGCACCAACGAAATGGGACAGCTGGCCGATACCCTGCGTCATATGCAGAGCGAGCTGGTCAATACCGTGGGTGACGTGCGTAACGGCGCGAATGCGATTTACAGCGGCGCGAGCGAAATCTCTGTTGGCAACAACGACCTTTCTTCCCGTACCGAGCAGCAGGCTGCATCGCTGGAAGAGACGGCTGCCAGCATGGAACAGCTGACCGCGACCGTGAAGCAGAACGCCGAAAACGCCCGTCAGGCGAGCAATCTGGCGCTGAGCGCGTCCGAGACCGCGCAGAAAGGCGGAAAAGTGGTGGATAACGTGGTGCAAACCATGCGTGACATCGCCGGCAGTTCGCAGAAAATCGCTGACATCATCAGCGTGATCGACGGTATTGCTTTCCAGACCAACATCCTGGCGCTGAATGCCGCTGTAGAAGCGGCGCGTGCGGGCGAGCAGGGCCGTGGTTTTGCGGTGGTGGCAGGTGAAGTCCGTAACCTGGCACAGCGTAGCGCTCAGGCGGCACGCGAAATTAAGAGCCTGATTGAAGACTCTGTTGGCCGCGTTGAGCTGGGTTCAACCCTGGTCGAAAGCGCCGGTGAAACGATGGGTGAAATCGTGAATGCGGTAACGCGCGTGACCGATATTATGGGCGAAATCGCGTCTGCGTCTGACGAGCAGAGCCGTGGTATCGACCAGGTCGGTCTGGCAGTCGCTGAGATGGATCGCGTGACGCAGCAGAACGCCTCGCTGGTGGAAGAGTCCGCTGCGGCAGCCGCAGCACTGGAAGAGCAGGCGAGCCGTCTGACGCAGGCCGTGGCCGTGTTCCGCATTCAGCAGGAGCAGCAGAAATCACGCGACAACGGTGGTCTGAAAACACCGTTGATGGCGGTGAAGGGGCGTAAAGCCGCTGCCGCAACAACCGCGTCCAGTGAAAACTGGGAAACCTTCTGATGTAAAAAAAGCGCCCTGTTCAGGAAGGGCGCTTTGGATGTCTGCTTTGTTGCCGGGTGGCGGCTTTGCCTTACCCGGCCTACGGTTTTGTTGGCCCGGTAAGCGCAGCGCCACCGGGCGTTTTTAGGCCGCACAGTCTTTTGTAGGCCCGGTAAGCGCAGTGCCTCCGGGCGTTTTTAGGCCGAACAGTCTGTTGTAGGCCCGGTAAGCGCAGCGCCACAGGGCTTTTTTAGGCCGCACAGTCTTTTGTAGGCCCGGTAAGCGCAGCGCCACCGGGCGTTTTTAGGCCGCACAGTCTTTTGTAGGCCCGGTAAGCGCAGTGCCACCGGGCATTTTAGGCCGTACGGTCGTCGGCCAACAAGTTTATGCGCCGGTGTGCACCACCTTCATTTCAACCATCCCAATCCCCAGTTTTCGCGGTGAATGCCCAAGGATATTGCCTTCGTTCGTCGATTGCGGGTCCGGCGGAACAATCACCACCGTATTGCTGCGCGACGGGTTCTCGAAATGCAGCGTCGTTGTGGTGACATCGTTGCCGAGGGTGATGGTCTGCTCTTTGTCGCCGATGCGCACCGGGATCGGTTTGTTGGCGTTCGGGCCGAAGGCTTTGGCGGTGATCACCAGATCGAATTTCTCCGGCAGTGGCTGGGCGTATTCGATTTTCACTTCGTTGCCGAGCTGTGCGTTGGACCAACGCCCCCAGGATTCTGGACGTGAAATACCGCTAAACTGCTTCACCTCTTCCGGCGCGCCCGCCACGTTGAACACGAAACTGTCTGCCTTGTAGCGAATATCGTTATCCACCACTTTGAGCATATCCACGTTGCGCTGATAGCGGTCGGTATTGATCACCGTATCTTTGAACGCGGTTTTGCTTTTCCACTGATCTTTATCGACGCGCTGCACGCTTTGCTCGCCGCCAAGCTGACCCTGTGAGACGCACCAGTCCGTCGAGAGCGACAGCGGCTGCGACCACAGCTGGCCCATCTTGTAGCAGCGATCGATCCAGACGAAGTTGTCGCGTGGGGCAAAGTCGGCCAGCTGGAAGCGCAACGGCGCGGAGTATTCACTCTCTGGCAATGGTTCGACGCGGTTATCCGAGACGCGCAGGAGCAGCGGCAGGCGGAAATGGCTGCCCGAGAAGGCAATCATGTTTTTCTGCTGGTCGATGGTGAAATCCTTCATCTCTTTCGGGAAATTCCACAGTCGGATCACGTCCGGTTTCCACGCCAGAATCTTCTCTTTCATGTTGAGGAACACTTCGGAGAGTGACTGACCGGAGAGCGTGCTGCGCCCCAGCCCGATAAAATTGTCCCCACCCAGAATATCCAGCACCGTCGCGCCGTTATCCATCGTGTTACGTTTGGTGGCGATGACCTCTTGCTGAGGCTGGTCGCCGCGCATTACAAAGAACAGGTTGCTGCGATCCTGTTTGTTCAGCTCGTCCCAGGCGGTGTTTTTCATTGCCAGATGGTCGGAAGAGACGACAATCACCGTGTTTTTGAAATACGGCGAGGCTTTGATTTTATTGATAAATGCGGCGATATGTTCCTGGCTACAGGTCACGGCGCTGAACGACTGATTGATTTTGCCGTTGATCTCGTACTTTTTGCGCTCGCAGGTGCGCGAGATAAAACCGTCCGGGTGGTGCGTATCGACGGTGAGCGCAAACAGCGAGAAACGCTTGCCAGATTTGGACAGCTCCTCGAATTTCTTCCAGGTTTCATCCAGCACCGTGTCGTCGTAGAAGCCCCAGTCGTTGCGATACGACGGGTCGGCGACGGTGGTTTTAAGCTCTTCTGCGCCGTAGAGATGATCGAAGCCGTGGGATTTCAGGAACACGTCTTTCCCGGCAAAACGCAGGTTAGCGCCCTGCATAAAGTAGTTTTCGTAGCCGGAGTTTTTCAGGATGTCGCCGAGGCAGATATTTTGCGGGAAGAAACTCGACATCGACGCCGAAGCATTGCCTTCGAACGGTGCAAACAGCGGAATGCCGCACTGGGAGGCGACCATCCCGGCGATGGTGTAATCGGTGCCGGGCAGCTGTGACGTGTGGCTAAAATCCAGACCTTCGTCTTTCAGCGGGCCGAGATCCGGCGTCAGATTCGGGAAGGCATCGTTATCGAAATAGGTGCGCTCCAGACTTTCGCCGTAGATATAAACCAGGTTCAGTTTCGGGTTAGCGATGGTTTTCGACGGTTCTTTGTAATATGCCGTGAAATCCGGATCGCCGTCGCGGGACTGGGATTTCACCAGCTCGGTGATCTGATGGAACGCCGGGCTGGCATCTACCGAACCGAGCGCCAGCGCCAGGGCCAGCAGGCTGTAGCCCATATGATGCGGAAGATGACGACGACGGCGCAGCACCCAGCCGAGAGTGCCAAACACCGCGACCAGCGCCAGTACTAGACCGGTACCTGGAAGTATGTACTTACTAACACCAGCGCCCGTCAGGCTGTTGGTGAGCGTATAAAGCACGGCGTCATTGATGCCGTCACCGGTAAAGTAATCACTGGCGTACAGGGTAATGTTCAACACAATAAAAATGCCCAACACCAGCAAGGTGGCAATAAACCACCAGGTGTTGCGGCCCGCCTTCCAGGCATAAATGCCAATGGAAGCCAGGAACAGGGCAAGGGAAATAAACTCTGACAACAGCTTATCCTCAATAGCGCCAGTTACTTAGCTGGCAAACTGATTATTTTTTGGTTAATACAATTTAATGGCGAAGTCACATAGCTGCAATTCTAGTGTCACTAAAATGTGCTGTTGTTAGGATTTGGTTTAGAAAGTAGAAATTTTGATCGCCGTCGCATCGCGTTATACGGGTGCTGAGACGTAAGAAGATGAGCAAAAAACGAGTCTGACGCCGCGTTGCTAAGTTAACGCAACAAACGCGGCGTGTTGTGGCAGAAAATGGGATGAATCAGGAGAGGAAATTAACGCCTTGTTTCAACACCAGATCGCAGGCTTTGGTTTTCACCTGCTTCGCCAGCGCGGAGTCGCCCAGGGTGCTCAGGTTCAGCTGCTGGCCATCTTTGGCATTCAGCAGGCCCTGAATTCCGTCCATGTAGTTGGTGTCTTGTTTTTGCTCCTGGGTATCCAGGCCCAGCTTATCGAGAACCTGATTTTTGATGTTCTGCGTATCCGTCACCGACGCCAGTTTTTGTTTGGCGCAGTAGCCCAGAATACCGGCTGCGTTGTTCATGGTGCCAGCGCTCAGGCTCTGATTGCTGCCGCCCAGCAGGCTGGTCAGGGACGATGCGGACAGGCCGCCGTTCTGGGAACTGCCGCTGCTTTTGCTCAGCTCGTTCGCCGCGCTGGACAAAGAGTCCTGCCATGATGCTGCGTGAGCAGCGCCGGTAAGCAGAACGACGCTGAATGCGGTGCTGAGAAGAATGTGCTTTTTCATAAAATTAACTCGAAAAATGACCCGTTTATCGGGCTGGAAGTGGCTTCAGTATATACCTGCGCAAGGCGCGCCATTCCTGGAAATATCCTAATACTCTTTGCCCGTAACGCGATCGCGATAGCTATCCCAGGTGAAATTCACCCACAAACTATTGCCGAGGCGCATACGATCCATTACGCGCTCACCCAGCAGCTTGGTCATCTCTTCCGCTTTATGGTTGGTCAGCATACCGGTCGGGCGTTTCGACGAGGAACGACGGTCAACAATCTGGTTGATGATCACTTTCTCGTAGCGGGATTCGGTCTGCACGCCGATTTCGTCAATCACCAGCAAATCGACATTACTCAAATCGTTCAGCAGCTGTTCTTCGGTGGTTTCGCGATTGCTGAAGGTGTCTTTCATCGCTGACATGATGTCTGCAACGGTGATGATCAGAACCGATTTTCCGCGCAGCAGCAGCTCATTGCAGATAGCCGCTGCCAGATGGTTTTTGCCGGTGCCCGGTTTGCCGCTGAAGATAAAGCTGGCAATGCTGCCGTCGAACTCTTCGACGTACTGGCGCGCTTTGCCCAAAGCCATCATCTGACCGTCGTTTTCCACGCGATAATTATCGAAGGAACAGTTCTGGTGCAGCGGACGAATGCCCGAGCGGTTAAAGGTGCGCTGCATTTTCATGGCCCGGTTTTCACGCGTCAGGGCTTCGGAGCGCATTTTTCCCTGCTCTTTTTGCCAGGCCAGCAGCTCTTCGCCCGAGGTGAAGGCGGGCTTCACGTTGGCAGGCATCATTTTTTGCAGACGTTTCATCAGGTCGCCGACGTTTTTCATATCATCCTCTGAATCCTGGTGGGATCTGATTATCGGGTTCGGAAATGGTGTTGATATCCCGCTTTGGCTGGCCGCCGTTGCTGGCGCGGTTGATCTGCATGCTGCGGGCGAGTTTCTGTTGCCACTGCACGTGATGGAACACTTTGCCTTCGGCCTGCCAGTAAGTGATAAACGCCGCCAGCTCTTCCGGCGTGGCGGGCTGCGTTAGGGCAATGCCCCACAGCGCGGCCTGACGCTGGAAATCCGGGTCCGGCTGCCAGCCAGCGTACATGGCAAATTTGCCCATCGGGACGGCAATCGGTGCGCTGGTCGGTTCTTCAAAGAATTGCGTATCTAAGGTGACGTCACTGGCCGGGCGCGACAGACGCGCTTCAATATCCAGAAGCTGGGCCAGGCGTTCAGGCGTGATCGCGTAAAACGCTGGCGCGTTGTCGGCAAACACGGCAAGGGTGCCGCCATCGGCTTTGGCTAAGACGCCACGAGGATCGCGCACGAAGGCATCGATACCGGCGACGCTGGTGGTCAGGAGTCTGGATGACATAACAACTTTCTCTACTGGGATACGACGTCGTGATATGGGGTCATAGTAGCACAGAGAGAAGGGGGGGCGGAGGGGGATTTCCCCGGTGGCGCTGCGCTGACCGGGGCTACCTGAGTAGGCCGGATAAGCGCAGCGCCATCAGGCAATTATCAGGCGATGATATTCAGCGTCACGTCAATATTGCCGCGCGTCGCATTAGAGTACGGGCAAACGATATGGGCAGCGTCGACCAGTTTTTTAGCTTCCGCTTGATCCATGCCTGGCACGTGGATGTTGAGTTTGGCTTCGATACCAAAACCGGTCGGTAATGGACCGATACCCACTTCGCCTTCGATAAAGGCATCTTTTGGCAGGGCGATTTTGTCACGGGCAGAGACGAATTTCATCGCACCCAGGAAGCAGGCAGAGTAACCCGCTGCGAACAGCTGCTCTGGGTTGGTGACTTCACCGCCCATACCGCCCATCTCTTTTGGTACGCCCAGTTTGACGTCCAGGACGCCATCGGAAGAGGTCGCACGGCCGTCACGGCCTCCGGTAGCTTTGGCTTTTGCGGTATAAACAACTTTTTCTAAAGACATGGCAGGTTCCTCATCTTACGGTTATGTGCGCTATTAAATAGCGTGCGATATAAATGGGTAAATAGAAACTTAATAACTATAGCCTCAGGCGCGATGGAGTTGCTGGCGCAGTTGTTCAAGCTGCTGCTTGAGCGCGAGCATCGAATCCGCATCGCACTGCGCGGCACAGCCAACGGCCTCAGGGATACTTTTTGCCTGCTGCTGAAGCGCACGACCTTCTTTACTCAGCGTCACGGCGACCTGACGTTCGTCCTGGCGCGAGCGCTGACGGACAAGTAGACCGGCGCTTTCCATGCGTTTCAGCAGTGGGGTGAGCGTGGCGGAATCCAGGAACAGACGCTCGCCAATCTCCGACACCGTGATGTCATCCTGCTCCCACAGAATCAGCATTACCAGATACTGTGGATAGGTCAGGTTAAGCGGCGCCAGCAGTTGCCGGTACAGCTTATTCAGCGCCAGGTTTGCCGAGTAGAGGGCAAAACAGAGCTGGTTATCCAGCATCAGCGCAGCGGTGGTGTCGTTTGTTTTTGCGTTCATGAAATAAATATAAGTAGTGCGCGATTTAATTGCAAGCGATTTTATGGGCAGGTATAGCGAAGGGCTACCTGCACCGCCATTTTGCGATAGTGCTGGCGCTGGGCCTGCTCATCGGCACCGTCTTCAAACAGCAGGGTGAAGGTATAGCTGTTAGCGACATAATGGAAGCTAAAGCTACTGATCAGGCGGTGCAGATCGCGCGCATCAACGGTCTGGTTAAACAGTTGCTTCTCTTTGCCGCGCTGGAGGATCGCTTCCAGCAGTTCGAGCGCGCTGCGGTTGACCTGACGCAGGTAGCTGGATTGCTGCATAAACCGGCCACGCTGCATGTTCTCCATGCAGATGATGCGAATGTAATCCGGGTGATCGGCGTGGTAATCGAAAGTCGCTTCCACCAGATGAACCAGCGCTTCAATGGGCGGAAGCCCTGCCAGGCTAAGCTGCTTTTCGCTGGCGCGGATCTGGGTGTAGACGTACTCCAGCGCCTGAAGATAGAGGTTCTCTTTGTTCTTATAGTGATAGACCACCATGCGTTTGGTGGTACCTGCCTTTTCGGCAATCTGCTCCATACGCGCGCCGTTCAGACCGTATTCAGCAAACAGGGTAATCGCGCTCTGAAAAATTTTGTCCTTCAGGCTGGAATCATCAAGGTGGTCGGGGAATTCACTGCCGGGGTTAGCCACTTCCATTCCTTATCTCGCCAAACAGAATGCAGGGATTATCGCCACGGCAGCGGGATAACACAAATTCAAACGCGCGGGCGTTTTCTGTAGAGCCATAAACCGGGGATCGACAGGCCGATAGAGAGTGCGCCAACGATGGACGATGCTTTGAGGAAATTACTCAGAAGCAGGATCATTTGCGGCTCGCTGTAGCCGAAGTGGCTGATTTTCACCGCTGAGATCATCGCCGTATAGGCTGATATTCCTGGGAACATCGGAATGACGGCCGCCACGGTAAAGACTTTCGGATGAGCCAGATACCAGCGTGACCACTGAATGCCAATACAACCGACCAGCATCGACGCCATAAACGTTGACCATTCGATGTTAAATCCAGCGGTCATCATCACCATCCGCGAACCATGACCGATAGCCCCCAGCAAAGCACACCAGCGCAGGGCGCGCTGCGGGACGTTAAAGACCATCGCAAAGCCCACGGCGGGAATGGCAGCCAGCGCCATGTCTTGCGCCAGAGCCAGTAAAAACTCGATTATGCCCATCCGCGCAGCCCCCAAAGTGTCATCGCCATCACCACACCGATACAGGTCGCAAGGGTTAATAAACTGGCAATCGCCCAGCGTGCGAGGCCAGTGTTAATGTGCCCTTTGAACATATCGGCAACGGCGTTAATCAGCGGGAAACCCGGAACCAGAAGCAGCACGCTTGCCGCCATAGCAACGGTTGGTGTATTGACAAAAACGGGCAGGCGCAGCAGTAAGCCGGAGACGGTGGTGGCCACAAACGCGGTGATGCAGAAATTAATCTGTGGGTGCATATGGCGCTGAGTTAAGACCTGGCGCACATACATGGCGATCGCGCTGGCAAAAAATGTTACCACCGCCCCATCCCAACCGCCGTTATTCAGTTTGCAAAAACAGGCGCAGGAGAGCCCAACCATGAGTACGACCAGCCAGCGGGGATAGCGCAGCGGCTTGATTTGATTAAAGCGTTTTTCAACGCCGGGCAAGTCCAGAAGCTTATGTTCGGCCATGATGACGATGTGCTGAACTTCTGTCACCATGTGCATATTGATGCCGCGATCCTGGTTCTTACGGGTTGACGTAAGGCATTGACCGTCTTTAATGGTGGTGAGAACGATAGCGTTCGACGAAATCGAACTTTCAACGCTATCCATGCCTAGCGCAAGTCCAAGGCGTGTGGACAACTCTTCAACTAAAGCGCTCTCAGCGCCGTGCTGCAATAAAAAAAGACCGCACTGGATACATAGCCTAGTTGTAGCGCGTTGTGACGACTGATCTGCCTGCATTTGTTGCCCTGAAAATGAGAACTGCCAGATTGTCTGGAATGTATACTTTTAGCACAAAGCACAGCACGTCTGGCTCTGGGTCAGATCAACAATTGTGCAATCAGTTGCCAGAGGCTATGAGCAGCACGCGTTCTTTTTATATATTTCATGAATATTATTCTATTAAATATATAAATTATTAATTTAGTTTTCGGTGTTTACTATTTTATCAGCGGGCTATTATATTGCCTGCGTTTTTGTACTATATTACATTCCAGGTTTAATGCGTTATAGATTATAATTGTTCATGTAAATATAACCTGTACTAATAATGTTAGTACCCGGATAAAGCTCATGTCAGAGCCACGCTTCAAATTTATTAATTAATCGAAGAAAGGATTCGGAGAACCTATGTCAGCAGCGAAAGGAAAGTTTGGCATTGTTATTAGTAAAGTTCCGGTGATGCGAATCGGCTTGGGTGAGGTGATGACCATTCATTTTCCTGAGTATGAAATTCTACATTGCCGTTCTCAGGGGGAGCTGGCATTAACTCAATTGAACCGGGCGTCGGTGGTGATTGCCGACCTTTCGGGTGAGTACGTGAACCCCCGTGAGGCGCTTGGACAGTATTATCTGCTCCTGAGCCAATACCGGCATATTCACTGGATATTTTTAGTCTCACGAGCCCTTTATCCTCTTGCCGTCGAACTCCTTGTCCGCCCAGAAAGCACACTACTTGCGGATATGGAGCCGATCGAAGGGGTCGTCAACGCTATCCGTGCCGGCAGTGAATATTCAGAAAGGATTAGCCAGACGTTGTTATCTCCCGAACCACGAAGCGGTGACACCGAGCCTAAAGTGGCGGTGATGCTAACGCTTTCCGAACGCAAAGTGCTCCGTCTGCTGGGCAAAGGTTGGGGAATTAATCAAATAGCGATGTTGCTTAAGAAAAGCAATAAAACCGTCAGCGCACAAAAGAATAGTGCGATGCGCCGGTTATCTCTGCACGGTAATGCTGAAATGTACGCATGGATCAACAGCACACAGGGAATGAGAGAGCTGAACTTAATTTCAGCCTATGGAGAACAAAAAGAATGGAAACAAATGCCACAGGAAGACATATTGCTGTCGTAGACCAATGTACAATGAGTGCCGCAGGGCTTGAACATCTATTTACTGCTGCGCCATTCAGCCAATATCATCTTCATCTGTTTAAAGACTTCAGTAGTTTTACCGCGGTGCTATCACATATTCCTTTTTTCTCTGTGATCTATTCGCTTTCAGATCTACGAGAGGAACGAAGAAACTGTCTCTGCTACCTGCGTGAGCTAGCCTATATGCATACGCATATACAGCGCATTATCCTCGCAGCGGATGTTGCTGAAGCCAGGCTGATTGGTCAACTTTCGCCTTCACGACTGCACGGAGTGATCAGCAAATCTGCAAAGCTTGCCGATCTGCAAACACAGCTCATCGCCCTGTTGAGTGAAACTGACCAAATTAACAGTAACCCAGCGAGTCACTCCCAAGGCAACAATCACAGAATGTTGAGCCCTTCGGAGCGGACAGTACTCCGGTTTCTTTCGGCGGGTCTCTCTATCCCCGAAATAGCGGGACAGCTTGAGCGCAATATCAAGACCGTCCGTGCTCACAAATACAATGCGATGGTCAAACTTGGCGTGAATTCTGATGTGGGCCTTCTACATGCTGCGGACATTTTGGGGCACCTTCCCGCCCGCGAGCCGTTGCTGGCTGCGCCGTTTACCCCTGATTTGCCTGTGGGCCACAAAACCTGGCGCAACCATTAGATGCAGACATCAATCCATTTAGCCGACGTGAGCTCTGCCATTCTTTCTGGCGCGATACGCACGGCGCTATGGATTGAGCCCGCTGCGGGCAGCACTTCCTGATACTGTTTCAGCGAAATGTCGCAGTATACGGCCAACGGATTTTCCAGGCCGAAAGGGCAGACGCCACCGACCGGATGCCCGGTGAGTGTCACCACTTCATCACTGCATAGCATTCGTGCTTTCGCACCAAAAACGTTCTTCAGTTTTTTGTTATCCAGTCGTGCATCACCTTTTGCGACGACCAGAATCACTTCGTTTTTTATTTTTAGCGATAAGGTTTTTGCTATCTGTCCCGGCTCAACGTGATGGGCCTCAGCGGCCAGCGCAACCGTTGCGGTGCTTTGGCTTAGCTCGATGACATCAATGTCCGGGGCATTGTCAGCAAAAAATTGTCGTACAGACTGCAAACTCATTGTTATCTCCTGACAAATATCCTGCGTAATCTGTCATAAGAAATTATGCTCTGTAAATATCTCTTCGGTAACAATTATCCAGTGCACCTGATTTCTGGATCGCCTTCACATTCACGGAAACCGGTTACAGTAACCGGTTGCAGAGTGTGAAGGAGAGATTAATACTGACGATGTAACTTCCCCTGTATCCAATAATTAGAGTCGATTATGAAACCATTCCGTTCGAGCTGTACCGCTGGTGAACGAACCAGCAAGGTGGTGACAATGATGTATGGAACACCATGTGGCGCGTTTGCGTCCAAACTGAACGTCTGACAGGAGAGCCATTATGTCTGCCAACCATGCTGCGTTTAATCTCATTTTTCGGTTTGTTGAAAACTATGTCAGTCCCGTCGCCGGGCGTATCTCTTCCCAGCGTCATGTAATGGCGATTCGTGACGGGTTTATCTCCGCGATGCCATTTATGATTGTCGGTTCATTCTTGCTTGTGTTCGCTTACCCACCGTTCTCGCCGGACACCACCTGGGGCTTTGCCCGCGCGTGGCTGGACATGGCGAAGCAGTTCGAAGGACAAATCCTGACGCCGTTCGATATGACTATGGGCATCATGTCGATCTACATTTGTGCGGCAATCGCCTACAACCTGGGCAAACACTACGTTAAGTCGCATCAGCTTGACCCGTTCATGTGTGCGATGCTGTCGCTGATGGCATTTTTACTGGTTGCTGCGCCGAAAACCAAAGGGGCGATGCCGGTTGATAGCCTGGGCGGAACGGGGATCTTTACCGCGATTCTGGTGGCGGTCTACTGCGTGGAGATGATGCGTTTCCTGAAAGCGCATAACATTGGTATTCGTCTGCCGGACCAGGTTCCACCGATGATCAAAAACTCGTTTGATCTGCTGATTCCGGTGCTGGTAGTGGTGCTGACGCTCTATCCGCTGAGCCTGTTTATCCAGTCTCAGTTCGACATGCTCATCCCGCAAGCGATCATGTCTATCTTCAAACCGCTGGTGTCTGCGGCGGATTCCCTGCCTGCGATTCTGCTCGCGGTGCTGATTGGTCATTTGCTGTGGTTTGCAGGTATCCACGGTGCTGCGATTGTTTCCGGGATGCTGCAAATGTTCTGGCTGACCAACCTGGGGATGAACCAGACTGCGCTGGCGCAGGGCGCGCCATTGCCACATATCTTTATGGAAGCGTTCTGGACCTTCTTTATCGTTATCGGTGGCTCCGGTGCCACGATGGGGCTGGTTATTTGTTATCTGCGTAGCCGTTCCGCGCACCTGCGTTCCATTGGCCGTCTGAGCGTCGTGCCGAGCTTCTTCAACATAAACGAACCGGTTATTTTCGGTACGCCGATCGTGATGAACCCGGTGTTCTTTATTCCGTTCCTGCTGGCTCCAATGGTCAACGCGGTACTGGCATGGGCTGCGATGAAGCTGGATCTGATTGGGCGTGTGATTTCAGTGGTGCCGTGGACCGCCCCTGCACCGGTAGGCGCGGCGTGGGCGCTAGGCTGGGACTTCCGTGCGGCAGTGCTGGTGATTCTGCTGGCGCTGGTCTCGGCAATCATCTACTACCCGTTCTTCAAAGTGTATGAGAAGCAACTTCTGGAGCAGGAAGCCGAAGAAGCACAGCGCACTGACGAAGATAGTCAGCAGGTGGCTTAAACAAAATGCAAAACGGCAACGCAAGTTGCCGTTTTTAGTATTTGCGCCCTCTCCCTGTGGGAGAGGGCGGGGTGAGGGCACCAGCGCGCTGTTACCCGTCATCAAATCATTTCAACGTACAATCGCCGCACTGTTGAACATCTGGCAAGCGATAGCGCTGACAGCAGGTACGACGCACCAGCAACCCGTCGCGTGGGACCACGGTGCGGAAAAGCGGGTTGTCCTGACCATCCGCAAGCTGTTTAGCAAAGAAGCAGGACTGACGCAGTGCCTCGACGGTCTCGTCACCCAGCACTGGTTTCATTTCTGTCAGATACCAGTGAATGAGATACCCGGTATTGCTCCAGATAAGCTTCCCATTGATATCACCCGTCTCCTCAAGCGCCTTCACCACAGGAATAAGCGCCTGCTTCACCAGCGTTTCCATGCGCTCGGTCGCTGAGAGCAGCGTAGCATTCCTGTCTTCATGCACGTCAATCCAGAAACAGGCCGCACGGCCAGTCTCATGGAACTCGACGTAAAAGTGCTCCGGAGAAAGATCCAGCGCCATATCCTGAGTGAGCAGGGCAATCATCAGCGGTGGCACCATCAGCCCGAAATACCACTGCGCCCACAGGGACAGTAGCGGTTTGTTTTCCCGCGCGAGGTTTGGCTGATTACGGTAGATATGATCAGAGTAGGCGGCGAACAGGGACTGCATCTCTGCCGGACGACACCACTGCTCAAGCGTCATGGCCTGATGAGGATGTGCTTCATCCAGCTTGGTGAAATCTAGCAGGTAAGCGCGATGCTCGGCGATGGTTTCCCGAATGGAGTCCGCAAGCGTTGTACTCCCGGCGGAGAGAGGAACTCGCCAGAGGATAGGATCAACGATTTGTGCGGAACGTGTAGCCATAAAGGATTAGGATAAGAATCTAAATGATAATGATTGCCAATCCTAGCCATAGAGTAAACCGATCGCAAGCCTTTTGTCGGGAAAGCGAGAGCTGGGGCTTATCCGGTGTGTAGCTCAGGGCTTAAAAGGATATTGTTGCGACCCATATGCTTGGCTTCGTACAGGGCTTTATCGGCTTTTTCGAGGGCGCTTTCGATATCTTCTGACTCGAAAATGGCAATGCCGATACTGATGGTGACATTTGTCGCCACGCTCTCGTTAAACATATGTGGGATCTTCAGGTCGTAGACTTTCTGGCGGATGCGTTCCGCCGTCTGACGTGCCTGATCGATGGTGACGCTGGTCAGCAGTACCATGAACTCTTCGCCGCCAAAGCGGGCAACGATATCCCGGGAACGTACCGCATCGCGGATCGCGGCGGATACCCGAATCAACGCCTGATCGCCCATCATGTGGCCGTAGTGATCGTTATAGGCTTTGAAATGGTCGATATCCAGCAGCAGAACGAAATGCTCCCCGTGCTCCAGCGTCGGGAGATTCTCCAGCCGATTCTGCAGGCCACGGCGATTATACAAGCCAGTAAGAGGGTCCATCATGCTCAGGTCATTGAGCGTTTCTCGCTCCTCAAGCAGGCGGTAGAGCAAATCTTGCGCGAAGCGATCGTTACGTTTTTGAATCACGTGATGAATAGCGATTCCAATCATCGGCAGTGCGAGGGAGTAGACAATCCGCAGCCAATGCTCGTAAGGACTAAACCAGAGGCAAACGATAAACGTTGGCAATGAATGGATGGTAAACGCCTTGATATCACTGGCAAATGCCAGCGAGCCGATGAACAACACGCTTAACAGCGCCAGCAGCAGGAAGGTGATGGGGTCTTGTGTCACCAACGTATATTTATAGGCGATATGCCAGGCCCATAATGCCCCAAAGATAAATGAAATCAGCGGAATATGGATCTGGCGGGTTTTATGCTTCCAGTGCCAGATAAGCAGCGACAGGCTGAGCGTGAAAATGAGCGCGACGGGAAGAGTGAGCGTATGCACGGTGTACAGGGGATTCAACACACTGAAAAGCGCTGACACGGTGTTCAGAAACAAAAATAAACGTAAAGATAACTGATATTTCTTGTGACGTAATGAACGCCAGGATTGTGCTGTCATGTCGGTATGTTTTTATTAATACTTAATTAAATCAAACTAATGGCG
The DNA here is from genome assembly GCA_002271215.1 of Lelliottia jeotgali. NCBI lineage: Bacteria > Pseudomonadati > Pseudomonadota > Gammaproteobacteria > Enterobacterales > Enterobacteriaceae > Lelliottia > Lelliottia jeotgali. Next base: position 641,804 of record CP018628.1, read on the forward strand.
GCCAGTGCGAATGAAAAACTATGAAATTATCAGGGACTAAAGTATCAGGAATTAGTAATGTGTAGTTAACAGGTGTGCAATTTATCACCTTACTCATTTCCTGTCATTACGCGAAAGGTAAAGGTGACGAGATTGTCGCGGCTGATGCTGACAAATGAGAAAACCTATCATATGATATTGGTTATCATTATCGCATTGAGAGAGAAAACCATGTTGAGCAAGGCGCTGGGAAGTGGATGGGGTGTACTGCTGCCGGGCATTGTCATCGTCGGGCTAACGTTTGCCGATCTCTCATTAGACGTCTGGAAAGCGATTATTGTGTCGGGCTTACTGGTCACCTCAGGAATGATCTGGCACAAACAATTACGCCATTTTGTCCTGCTGCCGTCATGCGTAGCGCTGATCGGTGGAATGCTGGTGATTATGATGAGTTTGAAATAGGGAATAAAGCAGAGATAAATCAGGGAGGAGATAAGATAAGTGGTGCGAAGAGGGGGACTTGAACCCCCACGTCCGTAAGAACACTAACACCTGAAGCTAGCGCGTCTACCAATTCCGCCACCTTCGCACTGTTATCTTATTCTTTTTGATATTGCCTCGTTGGTGCGAGGGGGGGGACTTGAACCCCCACGTCCGTTAAGACACTAACACCTGAAGCTAGCGCGTCTACCAATTCCGCCACCGTCGCCCGGTGAGAACAATATCAAACATGGTTTGTGGTGCGAGGGGGGGGACTTGAACCCCCACGTCCGTAAAGACACTAACACCTGAAGCTAGCGCGTCTACCAATTCCGCCACCGTCGCATACCATAATACTTCAAAAGTATTGCAACCACGGAGGCGCATTCTAGATGTTTTCAGCTTTTCGTCAACAGATAATTAGCCGGGGCGTTTTAATTGCTGCAAAAATGGGCACTTGAATCGCCCGGAGCGCAAAACGCTGCCGGGCGCAAGGGAATTACTTCTTCGCCTGACGGGTCATCACCGTGCGGTACACTTTGAAACGCCCGGTCTGGGCCAGCACTTCGTGGAAGCCAAAAATCTCATCCAGCAGTTTTGGATAAGGAAGGAAGGCGTTCGCCACGATACGCAGTTCGCCACCGCTGTTAAGATGACGCACCGCGCCACGGATCAACGTTTGTGCTGCTTCTAGGCTGGTTTCCATACCGTCATGGAATGGCGGGTTGGAGATAATCATATCGAAACGGCCCGTCACTTCGGAGAACACGTTGCTGGCAAAGACTTCGCCTTCGATTTCATTTGCCGCAAGCGTAGCGCGACTCGCTTCAACAGCCGGAGCGCTTACGTCGCACAGTGTCAGACGTACTTTTGGTGAATGGCTGGCGAGCACGGCAGACAGCACGCCCGCGCCACAACCGACATCCAGCACTTTGCCTTTCGTATGTGGAGTGAAGGTGGACAGCAGGAGTTGGCTACCCACGTCCAATCCGTCTCGGCTAAAGACGCCAGGCAACGTTTTGATAGTTAACCCTTCGAGCTGATATTCGCCCCAGGCTTTCTCTGCATCAAATTCTGGCTGTTTTTCCAGACGGCCGTGGTACAAACCGCAGCGACGGGCGCTGTCGATTTTATTCAGCGTTGCGTATTCCGCCAGCATCTGCTCGGCGCTGCGCACGCCGCTGCGGTTTTCACCGACGACAAACACATCGCAGCCAACAGGCATCATGGAGAGCAGATTCATCAGCTGGAACTGTGCTTCCGGCTTGTTCTTCGGCCAGTAATACACCAGCGTATCGCAGCCGGCGACGTCACTTTGTTCAGCCACCAGACTAAAGCGCACGCGGTCTTCCATCTGACGGCTCAATACCTGCCAGTGGTGGAACTGCTGGGTATGCGCGCGGCTTTCGGCGCATTCGAAACGGGCAGGCAGATCGTCCTGCATATCTCCGGCAAACAGAATACGGCTTTGTTCGAAATCATCACTGTGACGCAGCAAGACTTCACTTGCCGGGGTAAATGCAGACATGAATTGTTCCTCAATAAACTCAGCCGGGGATTATAGTAGTTTGTTGGCGGATATACGACGAATTTGCTATATTTGCGCGCCTGAGAGACAGGAGTTTTCCCTATGACATCCCGACGTGACTGGCAGTTACAGCAGCTGGGCATCACCCAGTGGGCTCTGCGTCGCCCGACGGCGTTGCAGGGTGAAATCGCTATTTCCATTCCGGCACACGTTCGTCTGGTGATGGTGGCCGAAAAGCTGCCTGCGCTCACTGAAACGCTGATTGGCGATGTGCTGCGCGCGCTAAAACTGAGCGCGGATCAGGTGTTACAGCTGACGCCCGATCGCGTGGCGATGCTGCCACCGGAGAGCCGCTGTAATAGCTGGCGGCTGGGTGTTGCGGATGAGACCCCGCTTGAAGGCGGTCAACTTCGCACGGCCACACTGGAAGAATTGAAAGCAAACCCAAAGGCGCGAAGCGCGCTATGGCAACAAATCTGCGAATATGAACACGATTTCTTCCCTCACGACGACTGATCTTGCATCAGCGTTCGCGATCGAAACCCGCGCCCACGCTTTTCCGTGGAGCGAAAAAACATTTGCCAGCAATCAGGGTGAGCGCTACCTAAATTTCCGCCTGGATGTTGATGGCGAAATGGCCGCGTTTGCCATTACCCAGGTCGTGCTGGACGAAGCGACGCTGTTTAACATCGCCGTCGATCCCGCGTATCAACGCCGGGGATTAGGCAGAGAACTGCTGGAATTTTTGATTCGCGAACTGGAGACGCGTGACGTCTTCACGCTGTGGCTGGAGGTTCGCGCCTCCAACTCTGCTGCCATCGCACTTTATGAGAGCTTAGGCTTTAACGAAGCGACGATTCGCCGTAACTATTACCCGACTGCCGAGGGCCGCGAAGACGCCATCATCATGGCGCTACCGCTTGGATAACGAATAAGGTTGTAACGATGAAATGGGACTGGATTTTCTTTGATGCCGACGAAACGCTGTTTACGTTCGATTCGTTTGGCGGCCTACAGCGGATGTTTTTGGACTACAGCGTCACCTTTACCGCCGAAGATTTTCAGGACTATCAGGCGGTAAATAAACCGCTTTGGGTGGACTACCAGAACGGTGCCATCTCGGCGTTACAGCTTCAGCATCAGCGTTTTCAGGGCTGGTCGGAGCGTCTTAACGTGACGCCCGGTGCACTGAACGAGGCTTTCCTCAATGCGATGGCGGAGATTTGTGCCCCGCTGCCGGGGGCGATCTCCCTGCTGAACGCGCTCAAAGGCAACGTGAAGCTTGGCATCATCACCAACGGCTTTACCGCCCTGCAGCAAATCCGCCTTGAACGCACGGGCCTGCGCGACCATTTCGACGCGCTGGTGATTTCCGAACAAGTTGGCGTGCCAAAGCCCGATCCGCGTATTTTTGACTATGCGCTGGAAAAAGCCGGTCATCCCGCTCGCGAGCGCGTGCTGATGGTCGGAGACACCGCAGAGTCGGATATTCTGGGCGGAATGAAGTCTGGGCTGGCGACCTGCTGGCTGAACGCGCACGGTCGTGCACTGCCGGAAGGCATCGAACCGACCTGGACCGTATCATCATTGAACGAACTGGAGCAGCTCCTGTGTAAACAATGATTGCCTGCCCCCCATTGATGGGTAAAATAGCCGCAATTTCGTATTCCATGATGCGTGGCCTGCTGCCGCGCTTATATAAGAAGATTTGATTATGACGTTGTCTCCTTATCTGCAAGAGGTGGCGAAGCGCCGTACTTTTGCCATTATTTCTCACCCGGATGCCGGTAAAACGACCATCACCGAAAAGGTGTTGTTATTCGGACAGGCAATTCAGACCGCCGGTACGGTAAAAGGCCGTGGTTCTAGCCAGCACGCGAAATCCGACTGGATGGAGATGGAAAAGCAGCGTGGTATTTCGATTACCACTTCCGTAATGCAGTTCCCGTATCACGACTGCCTGGTGAACCTGCTTGACACCCCGGGTCACGAAGACTTCTCCGAAGATACCTACCGTACGCTGACGGCCGTTGACTGCTGTCTGATGGTGATCGACGCCGCGAAAGGTGTAGAAGACCGTACCCGTAAGCTGATGGAAGTGACCCGTCTGCGCGATACGCCGATCCTGACCTTCATGAACAAACTCGACCGTGACATCCGTGACCCAATGGAAGTGATGGACGAAGTGGAGCGCGAGCTGAAAATTGCCTGTGCCCCAATCACCTGGCCGATCGGCTGCGGTAAGCTGTTCAAGGGCGTCTACCACCTCTATAAAGATGAAGTGTACCTGTACCAGACCGGTAAAGGTCACACCATCCAGGAAGTGCGCATCGTTAAAGGTCTGGACAACCCGGATCTGGATGTGGCCGTTGGCGAAGAGCTGGCCAACCAGCTGCGCGATGAGCTGGAGCTGGTTAAAGGCGCGTCTCACGAATTTGACCATGAGCTGTTCCTGGCCGGTGAAATCACGCCAGTGTTCTTCGGTACTGCACTGGGTAACTTCGGTGTGGACCACATGCTCGACGGTCTGATTGAGTGGGCACCGCAGCCAATGCCGCGCAAAACTGACTCCCGTCTGGTGGAAGCCGCCGAAGAGAAGTTCACCGGTTTCGTGTTTAAGATTCAGGCCAACATGGACCCGAAACACCGCGACCGCGTGGCCTTCCTGCGTGTGGTTTCCGGTAAGTACGAGAAAGGCATGAAGCTGCGCCAGGTGCGTATCGGTAAAGACGTGGTTATTTCCGACGCGCTGACCTTCATGGCGGGCGACCGTTCGCACGTTGAAGAGGCTTATCCGGGCGACATCATCGGTCTGCACAACCACGGCACCATCCAGATCGGTGACACCTTCACCCAGGGTGAAATGATGAAGTTCACCGGTATCCCGAACTTCGCGCCGGAACTGTTCCGTCGTATCCGCCTGAAAGATCCGCTCAAGCAGAAACAGCTGCTGAAAGGTCTGGTCCAGCTCTCCGAAGAGGGCGCGGTGCAGGTCTTCCGCCCAATCGCCAACAACGATTTGATCGTTGGCGCGGTCGGTGTGCTGCAGTTTGACGTGGTGGTTGCGCGTCTGAAGAGCGAATACAACGTTGAAGCGATTTACGAATCCGTCAACGTGGCAACCGCGCGCTGGGTCGAGTGTTCTGACGTGAAGAAATTCGAAGAATTCAAACGTAAGAACGAAATCCAGCTGGCGCTGGATGGCGGTGATAACCTGACCTATATCGCCCCAACAATGGTAAACCTGAACCTGACGCAGGAACGTTATCCTGACGTGCAGTTCCGTAAAACCCGCGAGCACTAATCCCCTCTCAGAGCACGGCGCCCGCCGTGCTCTTCTTAAACTTCAGCCTTATTAATCCCTTGCGGAATGTTCTTAATTCAACGCGTTTTTGGCGTTATTGCTCGTTTTTTGCCCGATTCTGAAAGCGGCTTTGTCAATGTGATCTATATTTAACTCAGTGTTTAACACCGGGCGCGGATGATAGTTCTGTTCAATGCGTGTTCATGAGTCTCTCATCCCGACCCTGTGTTTATTCGCAAAATTAAAAACTAGTATGAAGGGATGTTCGACGCTCAACTGATGGGCAAACTACAGGAATAAATCGATGAATATGACAAGCCTGAAGATTTCTAAAACTCTGTTAGCCGTCACGCTTAGTGGCCTTCTGGTCAGTGGTTCCGCACTTGCTGAAAACAGCGTGCAATCCACCGCGGATAGCGCAGGGCAAAAAATCGATAGCTCTATGAATAAAGTCGGTAATTTCATGGATGACAGCTCTATCACAGCAAAAGTGAAAGCGGCTCTGGTGGACGATGAAAACATCAAGAGCACCGACATTTCCGTGAAAACGGATAAAAAAGTAGTCACTCTGAGCGGCTTTGTTGAAAGCCAGGCGCAGGCTGAGCAGGCCGTCACCGTAGCGAAAGGCGTTGAAGGCGTTACTTCCGTCAGCGACAAACTGCATGTGCGTGATGGCAAAGACCAGTCTGTAAAAGGTTATGCGGGTGACACAGCAACCACCAGTGAAATCAAAGCTAAACTATTAGCAGATGACATTGTGCCGTCACGTAAAGTGAAGGTCGAAACCACTGATGGTGTGGTTCAGCTCTCCGGTACGGTGGATTCCTCAGCGCAGGTTGAACGTGCTGAAACTATCGCTAAAGCCGTAGATGGCGTGAAAAGCGTCAAAAACGATCTGAAAGCGAAATAAGAACGACTTTTGGACACAACGCTTGTGAGCACCTGAGCGCTCACGTATAGCGGCTGATATTAACTATGGTAAAGGAGAGTTCTATGTTTCGTTGGGGCATTATATTTCTGGTTATCGCGTTAATTGCCGCCGCTCTGGGCTTTGGTGGTCTGGCGGGTACAGCGGCCGGCGCGGCGAAAATTGTCTTCGTCGTCGGTATTATCCTGTTCCTGGTCAGCCTGTTTACCGGACGCCGTCGTCCCTAGCAAAGCGTAATTAGCCTGTCGTTAATCGACAATCTTCTCAAAGCCCGTCCCTGTGACGGGCTTTTCATGTTTGAGTCATAGGGCCAGTTTGCGCTACTGTGTAATGACATAAAAACGAAAAACAGGTGCAGCAGTGGGCCAGAGAATTCCCGTTACGCTCGGCAATATTGCGCCGTTGGCGTTAAAACCCTTTCGCGTCGGACGACTCGCACTGGTATGCGAAGGCGGTGGGCAAAGAGGCATCTTCACAGCCGGGGTACTGGATGAGTTCATGCGCGCGCAATTTAACCCCTTTGACCTGTTTTTCGGCACCTCCGCCGGGGCGCAAAACCTCTCGGCTTATGTCTGCAACCAGCCTGGCTATGCGCGCAAAGTCATCATGCGCTACACCACTTCACGCGATTTCTTCAATCCGCTGCGCTTTGTGCGCGGCGGGAATCTTATCGATCTCGACTGGCTGCTCGATTCCACCGCCAGCCAGATGCCGCTGGCGATGGACACCGCGTCCCGCCTGTTCGATAGCGGAAAAGAGTTCTGGATGTGCGCCAGTCGGGGCGACGACTACTCGCCGGGCTACTTCTCGCCGCAGAAAGAGAACTGGCTGGATATCCTTCGCGCCTCCAGCGCGATCCCTGGTTTCTACCGAACCGCCGCGGCCCTTGATGGAATCAACTATCTGGATGGCGGGATCAGCGATGCGGTACCCGTTCAGGAAGCCGCGCGGCGCGGGGCGCAAACTATTGTGGTGATCCGCACCGTGCCGTCGCAGATGTATTACACCCCACAGTGGTTTAAGCGGATGGAAAAATGGCTGGGAGACAGCAGCCTGCAACCGCTGGTGAATATCGCCAATTTGCATGAAACCAGCTACAGCGCAATGCAGCGCTTTATCGAAAAGCCGCCGGGCAAGCTGAAAATCTTTGAAATTTATCCGCCAAAACCCCTCAACAGCATGGCGCTGGGCAGTCGTATACCTGCCCTACGGGATGATTACAAAACAGGGCGTCTGTGCGCGCGCTATTTCCTCGCAACGGTAGGCAAACTGCTGGCCGAACGTCCGCCTATTCATCGACATAAACGCATTATCCTGCCACCTGCGATTGTGGCGAACGATGCCCTGACGATGCCACTGGTGAATGTCCCGCAGGCTAACGATACGACCTTTGATAATGAGGATCTGGCGTGACTTTCCGCTTTGTCGACACCCATTGCCACTTTGATTTTCCGCCCTTTACCGGCAATGAAGCGCAAAGCATTGTTCAGGCGGCAAGCGCGGGTGTACAGGCGATTGTTGTGCCCGCCATCGAAGCGGCAAATTTTAGTCGGGTAGTCGATCTGGCCAGAACGCACACCGCGCTCTACGCCGCGCTGGGCCTGCATCCAATTGTTATAGAAAAGCATCAGGATGCGCATCTGGAACAGCTGGAAGCGTGTATTCTCAGCGCCGGAGAAAAGCTGGTGGCGATAGGCGAGATCGGCCTCGATCTCTATCGCGACGATCCACACTTTGATCGCCAGCAGGCGCTTCTGGACGCGCAGCTAAAGCTCGCAAAACGCCACGATTTGCCAGTGATCCTCCATTCCCGACGCACCCACGATAAACTGGCGATGCACCTTAAACGCCACGATCTACCGCGAACCGGTGTGGTGCACGGTTTTTCCGGTAGCCTGCAGCAGGCGCAGCGTTTCATTGAGCTGGGCTACAAAATCGGCGTTGGCGGGACGATCACCTATCCACGCGCCAGTAAAACCCGCGACGTGATGGCGCAATTACCCCTTTCATCCCTGCTGCTGGAAACCGACGCACCGGACATGCCGCTGAACGGTTTTCAGGGCCAGCCTAATCGACCGGAGCAGGCGGCGCGTGTGTTTACGACTTTATGTGAATTGCGCGAGGAACCTGCAGAGGCGATTGCCGATGCGCTGCTGCGCAACACCGGCGATCTGTTTGGCATCACTCTATAAATAGAGCGCCGGGCGGATCACGGTGATCCGGCGTTTTTCCAGTGCAACGGCCAGCGGTTCAACATCGTCCGCCGTGGCGCTGCGCCAGCGGGCCGCTTCACCATAAACGCCGTGAGCGTGAAAGGCGTTGATCCGCACCGGTACGTCGCCCAGAGCGTGAATAAAGGCGCTCAACGGCCCCAGATGTTCGAAGTAATCACAATGATCGGGGATCACCAGCAGGCGCAGTTCCGTCAGGCGTTTATGCTGGGCCAGCCAGCGAATGCTGTGTTTGATCTGCGGATTTTCGCGTCCGGTCAGGAAACGATGATGTTCGTTATTCCACGCTTTTAGATCCAGCATCGCGCCATCAAACACCGGCAGCAGTTTTTGCCAGCCGGTTTCACTCAGTAAACCGTTGCTGTCCACCAGACAGGTCAAATGCTTCAGTGATTCGTCGGCTTTGACGGCGTGAAACAGCGCCACTAAAAACGGCAGTTGGGTAGTGGCTTCGCCGCCGCTGACGGTGATCCCTTCGATAAATGGCGCGACTTTGCGGATCTGAGCGAGTATCTCCTCCACGCTAAAACGGTGGGCCATCGGCGTGGACTGCTGCGAACAGACGTGCAGGCAGGTATCGCACTTCTGGCAGTCGCTTTCCTGCCACCAGACCCGCCCGGCCTGAAGGGTCAGGGCATCGTGCGGGCAATGCACCACACAGTCGCCGCAGTCATTGCAGCGACCGATGGTCCACGGATTGTGGCAGGTTTTGCAGCGCAGATTGCACCCCTGCAGGAACAGCGCCAGGCGACTGCCCGGTCCGTCCACGCAGGAGAAAGGGATAACCTGACTAACTAAAGCGCATCTGCTGTTCATGGCTCATCACGCGCGGCTGACGTTCAAGAATACGGGTATTGCGGGCAGCCTCTTCGCCAAGCCAGGTGGTGTTAGTGCGAGACCCTTCTGCGCGGTATTTCTCCAGATCCGATAAGCGCACCATATACCCGGTGACGCGCACCAGATCGTTCCCGGCCACGTTAGCAGTGAACTCACGCATTCCAGCTTTAAAGGCGCCGAGACAAAGCTGAACCACCGCCTGCGGGTTACGTTTGATGGTTTCGTCCAGGGTCAGAATATCGCTGATACCGGAATGATAATGTTTGTGATGCGGTGCGACGGCCAGCAGATGGCTGATCGGGTCTGGCTCGTCGCCGTACGGCAGACGCGCTCCCGGCGTGGTGCCGGAATCAGAGCTGATACCGGACTGCGCATGCAGCATCGCGCGCTGTTTCCAGCCGTGTTTCACCGGCGTGTTTTCGACAAATTCCGCGAGCTGTTCACTGATGCGATACCCCAGCGCATTGGCCTGCTCATCTTTGCCGTAACGCCCGTCCAGCCCGGCTTTCTCACACAGGATATTCACTGCTTCTGCCAGGCCGTACATACCAAACATCGGCACAAAACGATCCGCATCAATCAGCCCCTCTTTCACCAGGAAGCTATTCTCAAAGAAGCCGGATTCCTGATAAAGGAAATCACAGCGGGCATCAATGATGGCGATCTGCTGCTGACAGTAGTGCGGTAGCGTGCGGGTAAAGAAATCTTCCGCTGATTCGCTATTCTGTGCGATAGCCTTGAGATTGAGGCGAACCAAGGTACTGCCACCGCCCGCCAGAGGCAGAGAGTTGTAACAACTCACCACACCATAACCGCCTTTTGTGAAAATTTTATCATTCACCGGACCGTTTGAAATATGCGGTTTACTGCACTCACAAATATTTTTGGCGACGCTTAACAGCAAATCGTCCGGCGTGATTTCTGGATCGTAGATAAAGGTCAGATTCGGTGCAACCTGCTTCAGTTCTGCGTCGGCGCGTAAAATGGCGCGCGCGACAGGGGTATCGGCAGGGCCGATATTGGCGTGCATAAAGGCGTCGGGCAGGGTGCGGTCGAGATAACGCCAGAAACGTTTTATTCGGCTATCTATTTCGTCTTGTGTTAGAATTCTAACATATGGTTGCAGCAGTGCGTCGAGATGGCCGAGAAACACCGGCATTGATGTAACGGATGGAACATGGTGGTAGAGGATAGTGAGTAACGACAGGGCGTCATCGAGATCTTTCGCCCCTTCCAGCTCTAACCACTCTGAGCCGTTCGCCAGGAATTTGGCATAGTCCGGCAGAACGTAGCGCGGTTTGTAGGGCGCATGGCCTTCAAACATGTCGCAGATAAAACCCTCGTCCAGCGCGGCGCGCGCCGTGTCTGAAAGCGTGGGGTAGGGCAGATTGTTTTCCGCTTCCAGCGCCAGAAAATGGCGTTTCTGCTCAGGCGTCAGTACCGGGCTTGTCACAATTTGCTGGCAACGTTGTTGCATCGCATCGAGGCCGGAGGTGGACATGTTCGCTTCCTTTTATTCTGCGGATGATGGGCAGATTGTAGGAACTCATCGCGCAAAGGCCTTTGATCCGACGCGGGTGATTGCTGTTTTAGCCAGCAGTATGAAGTTTAAAGTTTGAAGTTGATCTCATTACAGTAATGCAAATTTGTATGCAGTTTTCATTAACTGTGATGAATGTCGAAGTGTGAATGCGGGTGAATGTTAGAATACTCACAGACCCGCACGGTGAAAATTTATACGGCAAAGCCGTTGGAGAATGTTATGACTGATTTAACCGCAAGCAGCCTGCGCGCGTTGAAACTGATGGACCTGACCACCCTGAACGATGACGACACCAATGAAAAAGTGATCGCATTGTGCCATCAGGCGAAAACGCCGGTAGGCAATACCGCTGCTATCTGTATCTATCCGCGTTTCATCCCGATTGCCCGTAAAACGCTGAATGCCCAGGGTACCCCTGACGTGCGTATCGCCACGGTCACCAACTTCCCACACGGTAACGACGACATCGATATCGCGCTGGCCGAAACCCGCGCGGCGATTGCCTACGGTGCAGACGAAGTGGACGTGGTCTTCCCGTACCGCGCACTGATCGCCGGTAACGAGCAGGTTGGTTTTGACCTGGTGAAAGCCTGTAAAGACGCGTGTGCGGCGGCTAACGTGCTGCTGAAAGTGATCATCGAAACCGGCGAGCTGAAAGAAGAAGCGCTGATTCGTAAAGCGTCTGAAATCTCTATCAAAGCCGGTGCGGATTTCATCAAAACCTCTACCGGTAAAGTGCCGGTCAATGCGACGCCAGAAAGCGCGCGCATCATGATGGAAGTGATCCGCGACATGGGCGTCTCTAAAACCGTTGGTTTTAAACCTGCAGGTGGCGTACGTACCGCAGAAGATGCGCAGCAATTCCTGGCTATCGCTGACGATCTGTTTGGTGCTGACTGGGCGGATTCCCGCCACTACCGCTTCGGCGCATCCAGCCTGCTGGCAAGCCTGCTGAAAGCGCTGGGTCACGGCGACGGCAAGAGCGCAAGTAGCTACTAAGCCTTATATTGCCGGATGTGTAGTGACGTAGGCCGGATAAGGCGCAGCCGCCATCCGGCATGAATACGACTGCCGGGTGGCGCGTTGCTTACCCGGCCTACAACGGCCTTCTACTCTTTTCCCCTGGGGGTTACCGTGTTTCTCGCACAAGAAATTATTCGTAAAAAACGTGATGGTCATGCATTAAGCGACGAAGAGATTCGCTTCTTTATCAACGGTATTCGTGATAACACCATCTCTGAAGGGCAGATTGCCGCCCTGGCGATGACCATTTTCTTCCACGATATGGCGATGCCGGAACGCGTCTCGCTGACCATGGCGATGCGAGATTCAGGGACCGTCCTGGATTGGAAAAGCCTTAACCTCAACGGCCCGATTGTGGATAAACACTCCACCGGCGGTGTGGGCGATGTCACCTCACTGATGCTCGGCCCAATGGTCGCAGCCTGCGGCGGTTACATCCCAATGATCTCTGGTCGCGGTTTGGGCCACACGGGCGGTACGCTCGACAAACTGGAAGCCATTCCGGGCTTCGATATCTTCCCGGATGACCAGCGCTTCCGCGAAATTATTAAAGACGTTGGTGTGGCGATTATCGGCCAGACCAGCTCTCTTGCTCCGGCGGATAAACGTTTTTACGCCACCCGCGACATCACCGCGACCGTCGATTCCATTCCGCTGATCACCGCTTCGATCCTCGCTAAAAAGCTTGCCGAAGGTCTGGATGCGCTGGTGATGGACGTGAAAGTAGGTAGCGGTGCGTTTATGCCGACCTTTGAACTCTCTGCGGCACTGGCCGAAGCGATCGTTGGCGTCTCCAACGGCGCAGGCGTGCGCACCACCGCGCTGCTCACCGACATGAATCAGGTGCTGGCGTCCAGCGCCGGTAACGCGGTCGAAGTCCGCGAAGCCGTGCAGTTCCTGACCGGCGAATACCGCAATCCGCGTCTGCTCGACGTCACCACGGCCCTGTGCGTGGAGATGCTGATTTCCGGTAAGCTTGCCAAAGACGACGCTGAAGCACGTGCGAAACTGCAGGCAGTGCTGGATAACGGCAAAGCGGCTGAGATCTTCGGTCGTATGGTTGCGGCGCAAAAAGGCCCGACCGATTTCGTCGAAAACTATGCGAAATATCTGCCGACCGCGACGCTCAGCAAAGCGGTGTACGCCGATGCGGAAGGGTTTGTTTCCGCGATGGACACTCGCGCGCTGGGCATGGCCGTGGTCTCGATGGGCGGCGGACGCCGTCAGGCATCGGACACCATTGATTACAGCGTCGGCTTTACCGATATGGCGCGTCTGGGCGACAGCGTCGACGGACAGCGCCCGCTGGCGGTTATCCACGCCAAAGATGAAGCCAGCTGGCAGGAAGCGGCGAAAGCGGTCAAAGCGGCCATTAAACTTGACGACACAGCTCCCGAAACCACACCAACCGTCTATCGTCGTATCACCGAATAGCGGTATACTGATCTGATCGGTTTTTTATGAATTTTTGAAGCACATAAGTACGGAGAACATATGAAACGTGCATTTATTATGGTGCTGGACTCATTCGGCATCGGCGCTACAGAAGATGCAGACCGCTTTGGTGATGTCGGTTCCGACACTATGGGCCATATCGCAGAAGCCTGTGCCAAAGGCGAAGCGAACATTGGCCGTCAGGGCCCACTGAACCTGCCAAACCTGACCCGTCTGGGCCTGGTGAAAGCGCATGAAGGTTCGACAGGTAAAGTCGCTGCCGGTATGGACGGCAACGCAGAAGTGATCGGCGCATACGCCTGGGCGCACGAGCTCTCTTCCGGTAAAGACACCCCGTCGGGTCACTGGGAAATCGCCGGTGTGCCGGTTCTGTTCGACTGGGGCTACTTCTCCGATCACGAAAACAGCTTCCCGCAGAAGCTGCTGGATAAGCTGGTTGAGCGCGGCAATCTGCCGGGTTACCTCGGTAACTGTCACTCTTCCGGTACCGTGATTCTGGACCAGCTCGGCGAAGAGCACATGAAAACCGGCAAACCGATTTTCTATACCTCCGCTGACTCCGTGTTCCAGATTGCCTGCCACGAAGAAACATTCGGTCTGGACCGTCTTTACGAGCTGTGCGAAATCGCGCGTGAAGAGCTGACTGAAGGCGGCTACAACATTGGCCGTGTCATCGCTCGTCCGTTTATCGGCGACAAACCGGGCAACTTCCAGCGTACCGGCAACCGTCACGATCTGGCCGTTGAACCGCCAGCGCCGACCGTGCTGCAGAAACTGGTTGATGAGAAAGCGGGCGAAGTGGTTTCCGTCGGTAAAATCGCGGATATCTACGCTAACTGCGGCATCACCAAAAAAGTGAAAGCCACCGGTCTGGACGCGCTGTTTGACGCGACCATCAAAGAGATGAAAGAAGCGGGTGACAAGACCATTGTCTTCACTAACTTCGTGGACTTCGACTCCTCCTGGGGCCATCGTCGCGACGTCGCCGGTTATGCTGCCGGTCTGGAACTGTTCGACCGCCGTCTGCCGGAGCTGCTGGAACTGGTTGGGGAAGATGACATCATCATCCTGACCGCTGACCACGGCTGCGACCCAACCTGGACCGGTACCGACCACACCCGTGAGCACATTCCTGTGCTGGTGTACGGCCCGAAAGTGAAACCAGGATCGCTCGGCCACCGCGAAACCTTCGCGGATATCGGCCAGACCATTGCGAGCTACTTCGGTACCTCTCCAATGGACTACGGCAAAAACATGCTTTAAACCTGTTGCCCGGCGGCATTGCGCTTGCCGGGTCTACTGAATCGTAGGCCGGGTAAGCGAAGCGCCACCCGGCAAAAAAACTTATAAGGGAACTGAAGATGGCTACCCCACACATTAATGCAGAAATGGGCGATTTCGCGGACGTAGTTTTGATGCCGGGCGACCCGCTGCGCGCGAAGCACATTGCTGAAACCTTCCTCGAAGACGTGCGTGAAGTGAACAACGTGCGCGGCATGCTGGGCTTCACCGGTACCTATAAAGGCCGCAAAATCTCCGTAATGGGTCACGGTATGGGTATCCCGTCCTGCTCCATCTACACCAAAGAGCTGATCACCGATTTCGGCGTGAAGAAAATCATCCGCGTGGGCTCTTGCGGTGCCGTGCGTATGGACGTGAAACTGCGTGACGTAGTCATCGGCATGGGTGCTTGTACCGATTCCAAAGTGAACCGTATGCGTTTCAAAGATCACGACTTCGCAGCGATTGCTGACTTCGGCATGGTGCGTAACGCGGTTGATGCAGCGAAAGCGCTGGGCGTTGACGCGCGCGTCGGTAACATCTTCTCTGCTGACCTGTTCTACTCTCCGGACGGCGGCGAAATGTTCGACGTGATGGAAAAATACGGCATCCTGGGCGTGGAAATGGAAGCGGCAGGTATCTACGGCGTCGCGGCTGAGTTCGGTGCGAAAGCGCTGACCATCTGCACCGTGTCTGACCACATCCGTACTCACGAGCAGACCACTGCCGCTGAGCGTCAGACCACCTTCAACGACATGATCAAAATCGCGCTGGAATCTGTTCTGCTGGGCGATAAAGAGTAAGTTTGTTTTGTGCCGGGTGGCGGCTTCGCCTTACCCGGCCTACAAGGTCAACGCAAAACGGCAACCCACGGTTGCCGTTTTTTATGTTTTCTCCCTCTCCCTGTGGGAGAGGGCGGGGGTGAGGGCACCAGACCGCACTCATATCACCGCACCGCTTTCGCCACCCACGCCGACAATTCCCGCAATTCCTTCTCCTGCTCCGGGAAATCCGCTACCAGTGCGTCACACGCCTGCTGCAAACACTCCGCGCGATACAAACACCCTTGCAAGCGGGCCGCCAGTGCTTCCAGCGGGGCCGGATTCAGGCTGTCGGTAAACACCTGTGCGCGCGTGATAACGCCGCGCTCGACGTCGAAGTGAAGCTCCACGCCGCCCCAGGTAAAGCGCTCATCCAGCAGATGGGAGAATGCCGGTGCCTGACCAAAGTTCCACTCCCAACTGCTCTGGCGCGCAAAGGTCTCGGCAAAATTTGGCAGGTCCGGGGTTTTATCGGGGGAAATCACTTCCGCCTCGACGCGCTCGCCATAATGGTCGAAGAACGCCTCGCGGATCGCCGCGCAAATCTGCTCGTGAGTCACGCCGGGCAGCAGTTCAACCAAATTCGCCACACGGCCGCGTACCGAGGTAATCCCTTTGGCCTGAAGCTTTTTCTTATCAGGATTAAGGTAGTTCGCCAGACGGCTTAAATCGGCGTTGAGCAACAAGGTGCCGTGGTGGAAACCGCGATCTTTGGTTTCGCGATAGGCCGAGCCGGAAACTTTACGGTCGCCTTCGGGGGTTTTGACCACCAGATCGTTACGCCCGGACGCTTCCGCCGTCACGCCGAGGGAGTTCAACGCGTTGAGCACAATCGCGGTGGAGATGGTTTTATCGTACTCCGGTTTCCCGGCCATAAAGGTAAAGCAGGTATTACCGAGGTCGTGGAACACCGCGCCGCCACCGCTGCTGCGACGGGCCAGACGCACGTTGTCCTCTTCCATGCGCCGCGTGTTGCACTCTTTCCACGGGTTCTGCGCGCGGCCAATGACCACCGTATCGGCGTTACGCCAGAGGAACAGGACGCGCTGCGTGGCGGGCATCTGGCGGAAGATGCACTCTTCCACCGCGAGGTTGAACCAGGGATCGTAAGAGTCAGAGATAAGCAGGCGGAGCGTCGTCATGGCAGATTTCCTTTTCCGAATCGGACGCCCATTTTACCACTATTCTTTCTTCTCGCTCTCTTCCTCTTCCGGCACTGATTTGCTGGCCGTCAGCAGGAATGGCGACTGCTGCCAGCGTGTGCGTTTGCCCTGCAACAGGGTACGCGTTAACACCACGCCAATCGCCAGCGAAAGGAGTAACATCAGGCGCAGAATGTTGGTGGTGTTATCCACCTGTTTGGCTTCGGTCGGCAGGGTATGGGTGTCGAGCGTGAGACGCAGATAACCGAGCGGACCATTTTTGCCCTGAATCGGCTCGACGATCTGCTGATTGAAATAGCCGCCGGCTTTTTTGCCGTCCAGCGCCAGTCGGTCGCGGACGTCGACGTGCTCACCGGCGCGGGCAATTAAATCGCCCTGTTCATCGTACACGCCCGCATCCAGAATGCGGCTGTTTTCCGTAATCTGGCGCAGTATCTGCGCGATACGTTTATCGTCTGGCGTCTCGGTGCGCATCGCGGGCGCAACGCTCAGCGTGACTTGACGCGCAAGCGTGCGTGCCAGCTCTTCGAGCTGTGGATTACGTTGCCGTTGATGATTCTGGCTAAACCAGGACGCCCCTTGCATCAGCGCCACCAGAAGCGCGAGGCAGGACAGGACAATCACTGCACGATGAAGCCGGAATTTCAGTTTTGCGCGAGCCATATTCCACCTGCTGAAAATTTACGGCTTAATGTTGCCAGAAGTGATGGTTACAGGGTAGCCTCATGCGTTATTTTCCCCCTGGAACCTTCCGGCGCGAACCAATTTACAGGAGCTTCAATGCCGAACATTACCTGGTGCGACCTGACCGATGACGTCTCTTTATGGCCAGGATTGCCGCTCTCATTAAGTGGCGACGAGGTTATGCCTCTGGACTACCATGCAGGGCGTAGCGGCTGGCTGCTGTATGGCCGTGGCCTGAATAAGCAACGCCTGACCCAATACCAAACCAAGCTTGGTGCGGCGATGGTCATCGTGGCGGCCTGGTGCGTGGACGATTATCAGGTGCTGCGTCTGGCCGGTTCATTGACGCCGCGCGCCACTCGTCTGGCGCATGACGCCGGGCTGGATGTGGCGCCGCTGGGGAAAATCCCACATCTGAAAACCCCTGGGCTGCTGGTGATGGACATGGATTCGACCGCCATCCAGATCGAGTGCATCGATGAACTCGCTAAACTGGCCGGCAGCGGTGAGATGGTGGCGGAAGTAACCGAACGCGCGATGCGCGGTGAACTCGATTTTGCCGCCAGCCTGAAGCAGCGCGTCGCCACCCTGAAAGGGGCCGATGCCAATATTCTGCGCCAGGTGCGCGACACGCTGCCGCTGATGCCGGGGCTCACCCAACTGGTGCTGAAGCTCGAAACCCTCGGCTGGAAAGTGGCGATTGCCTCCGGCGGGTTCACCTTCTTCGCAGACTACCTGCGCGACAAACTGCATCTGACGACCGTAGTGGCGAACGAGCTGGAGATCCGCGACGGCAAGCTGACCGGGGAAGTGATCGGCGATATCGTGGATGCGCAGTACAAAGCCAACACGCTCACGCGTCTGGCGGAAAAATATGAAATCCCGGTGACGCAGACCGTTGCCATCGGCGATGGCGCGAACGATCTGCCGATGATCAAAGTGGCAGGTCTGGGCATCGCCTATCATGCCAAGCCAAAAGTGAACGAAAAGACAGAAGTCACCATCCGTCATGCTGATCTGATGGGCGTGTTCTGCATCCTGTCCGGCAGTGTGAATCAGAAATAATTAGAGGTAAACCGTGGCGAAAGCTCCAAAACGCGCATTTGTCTGTAATGAATGTGGTGCGGATTATCCGCGCTGGCAGGGGCAGTGCAGCGCCTGTCATGCCTGGAACACCATCACCGAAGTGCGCGTGGCCGCTTCGCCAACCGTGGCCCGCAATGAGCGTCTGACGGGCTATGCAGGCAACGCGGGCGTCTCGAAAGTGCAAAAACTATCTGAGATCAGCCTCGATGAAGTCCCGCGCTTCTCCACCGGATTTAAAGAGTTCGACCGCGTATTAGGCGGCGGAGTGGTGCCGGGCAGTGCGATCCTGATCGGCGGTAATCCAGGGGCGGGTAAATCGACGCTGCTGCTGCAAACTCTGTGTAAGCTCTCTGAGCAGATGAAAACCCTGTATGTCACCGGTGAAGAATCCCTGCAACAGGTGGCAATGCGCGCACACCGTCTCGGCCTGCCGACCGGTAATCTCAACATGCTGTCGGAAACCAGCATTGAACAGATTTGCATGATTGCCGATGAAGAGCAGCCGAAGCTGATGGTCATCGACTCCATCCAGGTGATGCACATGGCGGACATTCAGTCCTCGCCGGGTAGCGTGGCGCAGGTGCGCGAAACCGCGGCTTATCTGACGCGCTTCGCCAAAACGCGCGGCGTGGCGATCGTGATGGTTGGTCACGTCACCAAAGACGGCTCGCTGGCCGGTCCGAAAGTGCTGGAGCACTGCATCGACTGCTCGGTGATGCTCGACGGCGACGCTGATTCCCGCTTCCGCACCCTGCGCAGCCACAAAAACCGTTTTGGTGCCGTGAATGAGTTGGGCGTTTTCGCCATGACCGAACAGGGGCTGCGTGAAGTCAGTAACCCGTCGGCGATTTTCCTCAGCCGCGGCGAAGAAGAGACGCCAGGCAGTTCGGTGATGGTGCTCTGGGAAGGAACGCGCCCGCTGCTGGTTGAGATTCAGGCGCTGGTGGATCAATCGATGATGGGCAACCCGCGTCGCGTCGCGGTCGGTCTTGAGCAAAACCGTTTAGCGATTCTGCTGGCGGTACTGCACCGCCACGGCGGCCTGCAAATGGCGGATCAGGACGTGTTCGTCAACGTGGTTGGCGGCGTGAAAGTGACCGAAACCAGCGCCGATCTGGCGCTGCTCCTGGCGATGGTTTCCAGCCTGCGCAACCGCCCATTGCCACAGGACCTGGTGGTCTTCGGCGAAGTCGGGCTGGCGGGGGAAATTCGCCCGGTCCCGAGCGGTCAGGAACGTATTTCCGAAGCGGCAAAACACGGTTTCCGCCGTGCGATTGTCCCGATTGCCAACGTACCGAAAAAAGTGCCGGAAGGGATGAAGATTTTCCCGGTGAAGAAACTGTCTGATGCGTTAAGCGTCTTTGACGACTTATAATATTTAAGTTCGTATCTTATTGGCGGGGGCGTCTTGCTGACCCGCCTCACTTAGCAGGAGGCTCTTGTGTCAACATTTGACTATCTTAAAACCGCAATCCGCCAGAAGGGCTGCACCTTGCAGCAGGTGGCGGAAGCCAGCGGGATGACCAAGGGCTATTTAAGCCAGCTTCTGAATGCCAAAATCAAAAGCCCGAGCGCGCAAAAGCTGGAAGCGTTGCACCGCTTTCTGGGCCTCGAATTTCCGCGCATGCAAAAGAACATCGGCGTGGTGTTCGGCAAATTCTATCCGCTGCACACCGGCCATATCTATCTGATTCAGCGCGCCTGTAGCCAGGTTGATGAGCTGCATATCATCATGGGTTACGACGACACGCGTGACCGTGCGCTTTTCGAAGACAGCGCCATGTCCCAGCAGCCCACCGTCTCAGACCGCCTGCGTTGGCTGCTCCAGACCTTTAAATACCAAAAAAATATTCGCATTCATGCCTTTAACGAAGAGGGCATGGAGCCGTATCCACACGGTTGGGATGTGTGGAGTAACGGCATCAAAGCCTTTATGGAAGAGAAGGGTATCGCCCCTAACTGGATCTACACCTCTGAAGAGTCCGATGCGCCGCAGTTCCGCGAGCACCTTGGCACCGAAACGGTGCTGATCGACCCGAAACGTACCTTCATGAACATCAGTGGCGGGCAGATCCGCGAAAACCCGTTCCGCTACTGGGATTACATCCCGACTGAAGTAAAACCGTTCTTTGTGCGCACCGTGGCGATTCTGGGCGGTGAATCAAGCGGTAAATCCACGCTGGTCAACAAGCTGGCAAACATCTTCAACACCAGCAGCGCGTGGGAATACGGACGCGATTATGTCTTCTCGCATCTGGGCGGCGATGAGATGGCGCTCCAGTATTCCGACTACGACAAAATCGCGCTCGGCCACGCTCAGTACATTGATTTCGCGGTGAAATACGCCAACAAGGTCGCGTTTGTCGATACGGATTTTGTCACCACCCAGGCGTTCTGTAAAAAGTACGAAGGGCGTGAGCACCCGTTTGTTCAGGCGCTGATTGATGAATATCGTTTTGATCTGGTGATCCTGCTGGAAAACAACACGCCGTGGGTCGCAGACGGGATGCGCAGCCTCGGCAGCTCCGTTGATCGTAAAGAGTTCCAGACCATGCTGGTGGATATGCTGCGCGAGAATAACGTCGAGTTTGTTCACGTCGAAGAGTCGGACTACGATGGCCGCTTCCTGCGCTGTGTGGAGCTGGTGAAGGAGTTGATGGGGGAGCGGGAGTAAAGACTGCTCCGATCGATCCCCTCTCCCTTTGGGAGAGGGTTAGGGTGAGGGGGCAATGACCTCAGAACGCCACCACCACTTTTCCGCGCATATGCCCGTCCAGCACTTTGCGGTGTGCCTCGGTGATGCTCTCCACGCTTAAACCGTGCAGGGTTTCGCTCAGCGAACTTTCCACCACGCCAGCATCAACCAGCTTCGCCACCTCATTCAGGATCTCGCCCTGACGCGCCATGTCTGCGGTCTGGTACATGCTGCGGGTGTACATAAACTCCCAGTGCAGTGCAGCAGATTTTGACTTCAGCTTACTCTGATCCAGCGGATGGTCGTTCTCCACGATGGTGCAAATATGCCCCTGCGGCGCAATCAGTTCGCTGACTGCGTCCCAGTGTCCGTCGGTGTCATTGAGGATGAAAATGTAGTCGACGAATTTGATGTCGTGCTTCGCCAGCTCGCCCTTCAGGTCACGATAATTCACCACCAGATCGGCGCCGCGATCCCGGCACCATTGGGCTGAGTCCTCGCGAGAGGCGGTGGCGATCACCTTGATCTTGCTGTTGTGTTTGGCGAAGGGGATCGCCAGCGATCCGACGCCACCCGCACCGCCGATGATCAGCAGCGTTTTGTCCGATCCAGCGTCCTGAATATGCAGGCGTTCAAACAGTCCTTCCCATGCCGTCAGTGCGGTTAAAGGCAGTGCCGCGGCGGCGGCCCAGTCGAGGCTTTGCGGTTTGTGGCCGACGATGCGCGCGTCAATCAGCTGGTGGGTGGTGTTGCTGCCCGGACGGGTGATGTCACCGGCGTACCACACTTCGTCACCGGCTTTGAACTGCGTGACACTCGCGCCGACCACTTTCACAATGCCGCTCGCGTCCCAGCCGAGAATGCGCGGTGCTTGCAGGCCGTTCTTACTCAAGCCCGCATGGACTTTGGTATCGACCGGGTTCACGGAAACGGCTTTCACTTCGACCAGCAGATCGTGCTCGCCGGGTTGCGGCATCGGCTGGGTAATTTCAATAAAAACAGACGGCTGGTCTGGATTAACGGCGATAGCTTTAACGGACATGGTGAACTCCTCATGGAATACGTGTGTTGAGGCTAGTCTATTAAGTCACCACTTGCGTGATAAGATGGACAATCAATAACAAAGTGTTCGCATGAGATGAACAATTATGTTTAAGCAGCTTCAGGATATGGCCCTGTTTGCGCTGGTGGCGGAGATGGGCAGTTTTACCGCGGCGGCGCAAAAAGCGGGGCTGCCGAAATCGAGCGTCAGCCAGCGCGTTAGTCAGCTTGAGCAGCAGGTAGGCATCCGGCTGCTGAACCGCACCACCCGCAAACTCAATTTAACTTTTGCGGGCGAGCACTATCTGGTGCATTGCCGCGAGATGCTGGCGGCCAGCGAGCGGGCGGAATACGCCATTCAGCGCCTGCGCGATAATCCCGGTGGACGGCTGCGCGTCACTTCCCCGGCGGGAATTGGCGCGACGCTGCTGGCGCATCTGAATGCGGAATTTCAGCGCCGATACCCGGACGTTTCTCTCGATGTCTGTATTTCCGATGATGTGCAGGATCTGGTGCAGTCGGGCTATGACGTGGCGCTGCGCACCGGTAAACCGCAGGATTCTTCTCTGATTGGCCGCAAGATTGGCAATTGCCCGCGCTACATGCTGGCCTCACCCGAGTATCTGGCACGTTTTGCCCCGCTGGAGCATCCGCGCCAGTTGGTCGAACACCGGTGTATTACGCACAAGGCCTGGCCGGAGTGGCTTTTACGCCATAACGACGAGGATTTTCGTCATCTGCCGAACAATGCCCACGTGACGGATAACCTGGTCTACGCCCGCGAAAGTGCCATCGCACGCGCGGGAATCACGCTGCTGCCCGCATTTTTGCTGGAAGATAAAATCGAGAAGGGCGCGCTGGTGCAGGTTTTGCCGGAATGGAGCGTGGAAGGAAACGAGCTGTGGCTGGTCTATCCGAGCAGGAAACTGAATTCACCTGCGCTGATGAGCTATATCCAGTTTGCGATGCAGTTTGATGAGGTGAAGCGGTTTTACGTTGGGGTGTGATTGCCGGGGGAATAGTGCGGCCTGGTGCCCTCACCCCGGCCCTCTCCCACGGGAGAGGGAGAAAACATAAAAAACGGCAACCGAAGTTGCCGTTTTGCTTTTATTTCGAAATACGCTTGTACTTGATACGTTTTGGCTCCAGCGCATCCGCGCCGAGGGTACGTTTCTTGTACTCTTCGTATTCGGTGAAGTTACCTTCGAAGAACTCCACTTTACCCTCGTCCTGGTAATCCAGAATGTGGGTCGCGATACGGTCAAGGAACCAACGGTCGTGCGAGATAACCATTGCACAGCCTGGGAACTCCAGCATGGCGTTTTCCAGCGCGCGCAGGGTTTCGATGTCCAGGTCGTTGGTTGGTTCATCGAGCAGCAGCACGTTACCGCCAACCTGCAGCAGTTTCGCCAGATGCAGACGACCGCGCTCACCACCGGACAGTTCGCCGACGCGTTTACCCTGATCGACACCTTTGAAGTTGAAGCGGCCAACGTAGGCACGGCTTGGCATCTCGGTGTTGCCGATACGCATAATATCCTGCCCGCCGGAGACTTCTTCCCACACGGTTTTGCTGTTATCCATCGCGTCACGGAACTGGTCAACGGAGGCCAGTTTCACGGTATCGCCCAGCGTAATGGTGCCGCTGTCAGGTTGTTCCTGACCGGACATCATGCGGAACAGCGTCGATTTACCCGCGCCGTTAGGACCGATGATCCCGACAATCGCCCCTTTCGGCACGGAGAAGCTCAGGTCGTCGATCAGCACACGGTCGCCGTAGGACTTACGCAGATTGCTCACTTCAACGACTTTATCGCCCAGACGTGCTCCAGGTGGAATAAACAGTTCGTTGGTTTCGTTACGTTTCTGGTATTCGGAATTGTTCAGCTCTTCAAAGCGTGCCAGACGGGCTTTGCCCTTAGACTGACGGCCTTTCGCGCCCTGACGAACCCACTCAAGCTCTTTCTCAATCGATTTACGACGAGCGGCTTCCTGAGAGGCTTCCTGCGCCAGACGCTGATCTTTCTGCTCCAGCCAGGAGGAGTAGTTGCCTTCCCACGGAATACCTTCACCACGGTCCAGCTCCAGGATCCAGCCCGCCACATTATCGAGGAAGTAACGGTCGTGGGTAATCGCCACAACGGTCCCTTCGAAGTCGTGCAGGAAGCGTTCCAGCCAGGCGACGGATTCGGCATCCAGGTGGTTCGTCGGTTCGTCGAGCAGCAGCATGTCTGGCTTTTCCAGCAACAGACGGCACAGCGCGACGCGGCGGCGTTCACCACCGGACAGTTTTTCAATTTTCGCGTCCCAGTCTGGCAGGCGCAGGGCATCGGCCGCACGCTCCAGCTGGACGTTCAGGTTGTGACCGTCGTGCGCCTGGATAATTTCTTCGAATTTACCCTGTTGCGCCGCCAGTTTGTCGAAGTCAGCATCCGGTTCAGCGTACTTCGCGTACACCTCATCCAGACCTTTCAGCGCGTTAACGACTTCGGCAACGGCTTCTTCGACGGATTCGCGAACGGTGTGTTCCGGGTTTAGCTTCGGTTCCTGCGGCAGATAGCCGATTTTAAGGCCCGGCTGTGGACGAGCTTCACCTTCGATGTCTGTATCGATGCCCGCCATGATGCGCAGCAGGGTGGACTTACCGGCACCGTTGAGACCCAGGACACCGATTTTTGCGCCCGGGAAGAAGCTCAGCGAGATATTTTTCAGAATATGGCGTTTCGGCGGAACGACTTTGCCGACACGATGCATGGTATAAACGAATTGAGCCACGTGGACTTCGCCTCTTTTATCGTGAAGAAAATAGAATTCAACTGCGAAGTGTAGCCTTTTTCAGTGCCTAATCCCAGACACGAACGTCGGGAGTGTTAAAGCACGCAAGAAAGGTAAAAAAGTGTCCATGACGTGGCGCGTTGCCTTATGCCTGGTTAGCATAGATCCATTACATTTTTACGTGGCACGACGCTGCAACTGTATTTAACACATTGAGGAAGAGCTTGTGGAAAAAGCCAAACAGGTGGTCTGGCGTCTGCTGGCTGCCAGCGTATGCGTGATGACGATAAGCCACGCAGCGCATGCCGATTCACTGGATGAACAGCGTAACCGCTATGCGCAGATCAAGCAGGCGTGGGACAGCAAGCAGATGGATACCGTGCAGGCACTGATGCCGACGCTGAAAGAATATCCGCTGTACCCGTATCTGGAATACCGCCAGATTACCGACGATCTCATGAACCAGCCGACGCTCACCGTTGCCAATTTTATCCAGGCCAACCCGACGTTGCCGCCTGCTCGAACTCTACAGTCACGCTTTGTGAACGAACTGGCGCGACGTGAAGACTGGCGCGGCCTGCTGGCGTTCAGCCCGCAAAAACCAGGTACCACCGAAGCGCAGTGTAATTTCTATTACGCCAAATGGGCGACAGGCCAGCAGCAGGAAGCCTGGGACGGTGCGAAAGAGCTGTGGCTCACCGGCAAAAATCAGCCTAACGCCTGTGATTCCCTGTTCGGGGCTTGGCGTGCGTCGGGCCAGCAAGACCCGCTGGCGTACCTCGAACGTATTCGCCTGGCGATGAAAGCGGGTAATACGCGCCTCGTGACTACGCTCGCAGGGCAAATGCCTTCCGATTATCAGACCATTTCCACGGCGGTTATTCAGCTTGCCAACGATCCGAATTCTGTTCTGACTTTTGCTCGCTCAACGGGCGCGACCGATTTCACTCGTCAGATGGCGGCGGTGGCCTTTACCAGCGTGGCGCGTGACGACGTTGAAAATGCGCGGCTGATGATTCCGCAACTGGTTCAGGCGCAGCAGCTTAACGATGATCAAACTCAGGATTTGCGCGATATCGTCGCATGGCGTTTGATGGGCACCGATGTGACCGACGAACAGGCGCGCTGGCGTGACGACGCGATCATGCGCTCAAATTCGACCTCGCTTGTCGAACGTCGGGTGCGCATGGCGCTGGGCGCTGGCGATCGCCGTGGTCTTAATACCTGGCTTTCCCGCTTGCCGATGGATGCCAAAGAAAAAGATGAATGGCGCTACTGGCAGGCCGATTTGCTGATGGAGCGCGGGCGTGATGACGAAGCGAAAGAGATCCTCCATTCTCTGATGCAGCAGCGTGGGTTCTACCCGATGGCGGCGGCGCAGCGTCTGGGCGAGGAGTACACGCTCAAAATCGACAAAGCTCCGACCAACCTCAACTCAGCTCTGGTTCAGGGGGCAGAAATGGCGCGCGTACGCGAGCTGATGTACTGGGGAATGGACAACACGGCGCGCAGCGAGTGGGCCAATCTGGTGACCAGCCGTACTACCGATGAAAAAGCGCAGCTGGCGCGTTATGCCTTTGATAATCGCTGGTGGGATCTGAGCGTTCAGGCAACGATCGCCGGTAAATTGTGGGATCATCTGGAAGAGCGTTTCCCGCTGGCCTATAAAGATCTGTTCGATCGCTACACCAGCGGAAAAGACATTCCGCAGAGTTATGCGATGGCAATTGCTCGTCAGGAAAGTGCATGGAACCCTAAAGTGCGCTCACCGGTGGGGGCCAGCGGCCTGATGCAAATCATGCCTGGCACCGCCACGCATACGGTGAAGATGTTTAATATTCCAGGCTACAGCAGCCCGTCGCAGCTGTTGGACCCGGATACCAACATCAATATCGGCACCAGCTATTTGCAGTATGTCTATTCCCAGTTCGGCAATAACCGCATCTTCTCGTCTGCGGCCTACAACGCAGGGCCTGGACGCGTGCGTACCTGGCTTGGCAACAGCGCCGGGCGCATCGACGCTGTGGCGTTTGTCGAGAGCATTCCGTTCTCTGAAACACGCGGTTATGTGAAGAATGTGCTGGCGTATGACGCTTACTATCGCTACTTCATGGGGCAGAAAGATACCCTGATGAGCGACGCCGAGTGGCAGAGAAAGTATTAATTACGTACACAAAATCATTCAAGTTGCATCGCGGCGGCAAGCCTGTGAATCCCCGGGAGCTTACATTAGTAAGTGACCGGGGTGAGCAGGCGGAGCCAACAAAGATGCAGATGGAATGATGAAGTGTATGTTATGCTTGTACTCGTCTAAGAGTACAAACGGCGGCATAACATGACCCAGCATTCCCCTTATTCATCGGCAATGGCCGAACAGCGCAATCAGGAGTGGCTTCGTTTTGTGGAGCTGCTTCGCCAGTCCTACGAACAAGATTTGCACTTACCGCTAATGCAATTGATGCTGACACCCGACGAGCGTGAAGCGTTGGGCACGCGTGTGCGTATCATCGAAGAGTTGCTGCGTGGTGAGATGAGCCAGCGTGAGCTGAAAAGTGAGCTGGGCGCAGGCATTGCGACGATTACCCGTGGTTCGAACAGTCTGAAATCGGCCCCGGTGGAATTGCGCCACTGGCTTGAGGACGTGCTGCTGAAAAATGCCTGATGGCGCTGCGCTTATCAGGCCTACGGTTCATGGATTGGGTTTTGTAGGCCGGGTAAGGCGAAGCCGCCACCCGGCAATGGCGTGGCCGGTTGCCTGATGGCACTGCGCTTATCAGGTCTACAACGGCGGAATCAGTCGTACACCGCGTTATGAAACGGGCTTAATGCCAACACTACCGCCTGATGATATACGCTCGAACGCGTCAAAGCTCCGGCGGTAAACACGCCAATAGCCCCTTCTTTGCGGCCAATTTCATCAATGCCGGTGTACTGAGACATCACCGGCCCGAGCGCTTCTCCAGCACGCACTTTATCCAGAATGATGGCCGGTAAAGGCAGCGTCGCTGAGCGCGATTCCCCACGCTGTTCGCGGCTTTCGATAACCACCCAGCTAAAGGTGGCACCCTCGTCAATCCCTGCTTCAATAGCCACCCAAAAATCTGCCTCAGGGTGTGCGGCCTTCGCATTCACGACGCGATTTCGTGCGCCAGCGCGCGTTTCCTCGCTCCCAAACGGCTGTTCAGGAACACCGCTCTCGACGCCGACGGCGTCAATATGGCAGGATCCTTCGCCGAAGATCTCTTCAAATGCCCTTAGAATTGCCTGAATTTTGGCAGGATTAGTGGTAGCAGAGACAACCTGGTGCATAATTAAGCTCGATTCAAAAAAAACTCATCGCATTATAACGGAAAAAAACATGTTACAGGTTTACCTTGTTCGCCACGGTGAAACGCAGTGGAACGCCGAGCGACGTATTCAAGGCCAGTCCGACAGCCCTCTCACCGCGAAGGGTGAGCAACAAGCGTGGCAGGTAGCGGAACGTGCCAGAACGTTAGGCATCACGCACATTATCTCCAGCGACCTGGGTCGCACGCAGCAAACGGCACGCATTATCGCCGAGGCCTGCGGGTGCGACATTATCCTCGATCCTCGCCTGCGCGAACTGGATATGGGCGTGCTGGAAAAACGTCATGTGGATACACTGACAGAACAGGAAGAGGGCTGGCGCCGCACGCTGGTCAACGGTACGGAAGATGGCCGTATTCCTGAAGGCGAATCCATGCAGGAACTGAGCGTGCGCGTTCAGGCGGCGCTGGCGGATTGCCTCAAATTGCCGGCCGGCAGCCGCCCGCTGCTTGTTAGCCACGGTATTGCGCTGGGTTGTCTGGTGAGCACTATTCTCGGATTACCGGCCTATGCGGAACGCCGTTTGCGTCTGCGCAACTGCTCTATTTCCCGCATCGATTATCAGGAAAGCCCGTGGCTGGCGTCCGGTTGGGTGGTGGAAATGGCAGGGGACATATCGCATCTGGATGCCCCTGCGCTGGATGAGCTGCAGCGCTAGCGGCGCACAGGAATCAAGTATTCCATCCGCAGATTGATTGGGCCTACTTCCGGTTTTGCATCGCTGGCCGGATAGTAGCGCTCAATGTCCTGACCTTTGCGGCGGTTCAGATTCAGCATCGGCATACAGGTTCCGTAAACGGTCAGGATGAATTCCTGCACGCCAGTGCCCAGCCCTTCATAGTTGAACATGACGTATTCGCCGCCTTCCAGCACCACCGGTTTCGAGCCCTGAATATAGCCGTTGGCCATCTCTGGCGTGAGCGCGGTGGTATAAAACACTTCCTGCTCGTCGTCTTTTTCCTGGCTTGGGTGCGTCTCGTTCAAACCATATAGCAGCGGCGGAAGCGCCGGGGCGTGGCTGAGGAAATCGCGCCAGAACTGGGTTCGCATCTGATGGCGGAATTCTGAAATCTGTTCCAGTGAACACGTATAGCTTTGCGTGGTGCCGATCAGGTGCGTTTCTGGCAGGTCGAGGAATTCGTATTTTGGCATCGCGAATTCGCCCAGTCGCAGCGGTGGACGCATGCCGAATGAGCTCCAGTCGGGAGAACGGCGATAGAGCGCAGGTGTCAGAGAGAACTGTTTTTTGAAGGCGCGGGTGAACGTCTGCTGAGAATCAAAACGGTATTGCAGGGCAATATCCAGAATCGGGCGCGCGGTCAGGCGCAGTGCCACAGCCGATTTTGACAGGCGACGAGCGCGAATATAGGCACCGATGGCATGACCGGTGACATCCTTGAACATCCTTTGCAAATGCCACTTGGAATAGCCTGCTTTTGCCGCCACATTATCCAGTGACAAAGGCTGGTCAAGATGACCTTCCAGCCAGGTAAGCAGATCGCGAATAATTCCAGCCTGATCCATATACTATCCTCATCCTTAAAACAGCAGGTGCCTGATAACAGGGTAGCGGATAATAGCATTTTTTGATGTTTTAGCATTCAGTGTTTTTTTTGCGCATAAATGCTTTTTGCCGCACATTATGGGCATCAAATTGCTAATCCTGTGATCTTGCTACATTTTTATTCTTTTTGTTGAATAATTGCCCAACGTAATTTTAAAGAATGGTAACAATATGAAATACAAGACATTGATCTTCACTGCTCTGATGCTGTTGGTTGGCCGGACGGCGTTTGCTGAACAAGTTGGCTCCGTCGATACCGTGTTTAAGATGTTTGGCCCGGACCATAAAATTGTGGTCGAAGCCTTTGACGATCCGGATGTGAAGAACGTGACCTGCTATATCAGCCGCGCGAAAACGGGTGGGATTAAAGGTGGGTTGGGGCTGGCAGAAGATACGGCCGATGCGGCGATTTCCTGCCAGCAGGTCGGGCCGGTTGAACTGAGCGACAAAATCAAAAACGGCAAGGCGCAGGGCGATGTGGTGTTCCAGAAACGGACATCGCTGGTGTTCAAGAAACTGCAGGTCGTGCGTTTTTATGATGCGAAACGCAACACCTTAGCGTACCTCGCCTACTCCGATAAAGTGGTCGAAGGATCGCCGAAAAACGCACTGAGCGCGGTGCCTATTATGCCGTGGCGCTAATTCAGGGACAGACAATGCAGCAACCGTTGATTTGGCTGGTGGAAGACGAAATCAGTATCGCTGAGACGCTGATCTATATGCTGTCGCAGGAAGGGTTTGCGGTGAAAGCCTTCGAGCGCGGGCTGCCTGCGCTCGAAGAGGCGCGTCGCCAGGCCCCGGCGCTGGCGATCCTTGATGTCGGTTTGCCTGATATCAGCGGGTTTGAGTTGTGCCGCCAGCTGCTGACGCAACATCCCTCGCTGCCGGTGCTGTTTCTCACGGCCCGCAGCGATGAAGTGGATAAGCTGTTGGGCCTGGAAATGGGAGCGGATGATTATGTTGCTAAGCCGTTTTCACCCCGCGAAGTCTGCGCCCGCGTACGGACCATTTTGCGGCGGATGCAGAAATCCACGCTGCCTTCAGCAATCGTGCGCATTGGACATTTTGAACTCAATGAGCCAGCGGCGCAGATCAACTGGTGTGGCGAGCCGCTCATTCTGACGCGCTACGAATTTTTGTTGCTCAAAACCCTGTTGCACGCACCGGGCCGCGTTTTCTCGCGCCAGCAGTTGATGGACAAAGTCTGGGGCGAGGACGGCGACAGCTTTGACCGAACCGTCGATACCCATATCAAAACCCTGCGCGCCAAACTGCGCGCGGTAAATGCGGATCTTTCGCCGATCAGCACCCATCGCGGTTTGGGCTACAGCCTGGGGCTGGTGTAATGCGCATCGGAATGCGTCTGCTGCTGGGTTATTTTCTGATTGTGGCCATCGCTGCGTGGTTCGTCCTGTCGATCTTTGTGCAGGAGGTCAAACCCGGCGTGCGCCGGGCCACCGAAGGGACGCTTATCGATACCGCCACCTTGTTGGCGGAAGTGGGACGCGACGATCTCCTCACCGGTGCTGCGCAAAACGGTCGGCTGGCGCAGGCTTTTTCGCAACTGCATCAGCGCCCGTTCCGTGCCAACATTGGCGGTATACACAAGGTTCGCAACGAATATCATGTTTACATGACTGACGCGCAGGGCCGCGTGGTTTTTGATTCGACCGGGAAAGGCCTGGGCGAAGATTACTCGCGCTGGAACGATGTCTGGCTGACTCTTCGCGGGCAGTACGGCGCGCGCAGCACCCAGGACGATCCCAGCGATCCAGAAAGTACCGTGATGTACGTGGCGGCCCCGATTGTTGATCAGGGAAAAATAATTGGCGTCCTGTCGGTAGGAAAACCGAATAGCGCGATGGCCCCGGTCATCCACCGTAGCGAACGACGCATTCTCTGGGCGGGGGGAGCGTTGCTGGGTATTGCCCTGTTGATCGGGCTGGTTGTGGTCTGGTGGATTAACCGCTCAATCAGCTCTTTATCACGCTATGCCGATTCGGTGACCCAGGATACGCCGCTGCCGTTGCCCGATCCCGGCAGCAGCGAATTGCGCAAGCTGGCTCAGGCGCTGGAAAACATGCGTATTCGCCTTGAAGGCAAAAATTACATAGAGCACTACGTTCACGCCCTGACGCATGAGCTGAAAAGCCCGCTGGCGGCGATTCGCGGAGCGGCGGAGATCTTAGCCGAACAGCCGCCGCCGCAGGTGGCTGCGCGGTTTGTTGATAATATTCTGGTGCAGAATGCGCGGATGCAGTCACTGGTCGAAAAACTGCTTGAGCAGGCTAAGCTGGAAAACCGCGTGGAGATTATACCGACTCCCGTGAGTATTGATGCGCTGTTCACGCGCATCAGTGATGCCCGTTCTATGCAGCTGGCGGTGAAGAACATCACGCTGACAGGCAATGGCGCAGCGTTAACGGTTAATGGCGATGCGGATCTGCTGGAGCAGGCGCTCGGCAATTTGCTCGATAACGCCATCGATTTCACCCCCACAGGCGGGAGCATTGTTCTCAGCGCTGAAGAGACGCAGAAACAGACCTTGTTAAAGGTGACGGACAACGGCAGCGGGATTCCTGATTACGCGCAATCACGCATCTTTGAGCGCTTTTATTCACTTCCCCGCGAGACGGGCCTGAAAAGCAGCGGCCTCGGGCTAGCGTTTGTGCAGGAGGTAGCGCGTTTGCATCATGGTGAAATCCAGCTTCAAAACCGCGAAGAGGGCGGTGTTGAAGCGATTCTGAGACTTCACCGTCCCTTCACATCACTTCAAATTCAGCGCACATAGCCGCGTTACGCTCTCTCCATCAAATAAGGAGAAGGCAATGAAAAAATCCCCACTGTTCTGGAAAGTAAGCACCCTGATGGGGTGCATCCTGCTGCTGTTAGTTCCCCTGTTTATGGTGAGTAACCTGATTTCTGAGCGCGCCAGCTATCGCGATGACGTTGAGGATACGCTGCGTCAAAGCACCAGTGGGCCGCAGCAGCTCACCGGCCCGCTAATCGCCATTCCGGTCTCGGAAATTTATTACAAGTTCGAAGATAACGTGAGGGTTGAGCATAAGCGCAGTTTCCTGCACTTTTTGCTGCCTGAATCGCTGGTGATCGACGGTAATCAACGGGTAGAGTCCCGAAGCATCGGGATCTACGACGGGCAAATCTGGAGCACCGATCTCAAACTGAAGGCGCAATTCAATACCGACAAGCTGGACGCGCTAAAAGGCGAAACGATCTCTCTGGGGCAGCCGTTTATCGCTGTCGGCGTGGGCGATGCGCGTGGGATTGGCGCAGTGAAGGTGTCTAACGTTAACGATGAAACGCTGACGGTCGAACCGGGTTCAGGTATTTCAGGCCAACAGGCTGGAGTCCACATTCCTCTGACGTGGGAGATGCTCAATGCGAAAAGTGTGGACCTTGAGATGTCGTTGAATCTCAACGGAACGGGCAGTTTCTCCGTCGTGCCAGTGGGGCGAAATAGTGAGTTAACCCTGCGCAGCAACTGGCCGCATCCGGGTTTTATGGGCGATTACTTGCCGTCTAAACGTGAAATCAGCGCGTCAGGCTTTGAAGCGCACTGGCAGAGCAGCTGGTTTGCCAACAATCTTGAAAGCCAGTTTAGCGCTATCGAACCGCCAGAGTTTCGTACCGTTCCCGCATTTAGCGTCACCGTGGCGACGCCAGCCGATCAGTATCAGCTAACTGACCGGGCGATTAAATATGCCATTTTGCTGATTGCTCTGACGTTTATGGCTTTCTTTGTCTACGAAACTATCACTCACCTTCGCCTGCACCCGATGCAGTATCTGCTGGTGGGGTTGTCACTGGTGCTCTTTTACCTGGTACTGCTGGCGCTCTCTGAGCACGTGGGCTTTACGGCTGCATGGATTATCGCAAGCCTGGTCGGGGCGATGATGAACGGTGTTTATCTTCATGCGGTGCTTAAGGGCTGGAAGCGCAGTGCGGTGTTTGTGGTGGCGTTGCTGGGGCTGGATGGCGTGATGTGGTGCTTGCTGCGATCTGAGGATAGCGCGTTGCTGCTGGGGTCCGGCGTGCTGGCGATAGCGCTGTTTGCGGTGATGTATCTGACGCGCCACTTTGACTGGTACTCGCTTTCACAGGTTAAGCAAAGTGTGCAGAAAGGGGAAGGGGACGACGATTCATTACGGATTTGGAAATAAAAAAACGGCGCGTAAAGCGCCGTTTTTACTGCGTGGCATGCGGGATTACTCCTGCAGGTCGCCGCAGAAACGATAACCTTCGCCGTGGATAGTGGCGATGATTTCTGGCGTATCCGGCGTAGATTCGAAGTGTTTACGAATGCGACGGATCGTCACGTCAACAGTACGGTCGTGCGGCTTCAGCTCGCGACCGGTCATTTTCTTCAGCAGCTCTGCACGGGACTGAATTTTGCCCGGATTTTCGCAGAAGTGCAGCATGGCGCGGAATTCACTGCGCGGCAGCTTGTACTGTTCGCCGTTCGGGCTCACCAGCGAGCGGCTATTGATATCAAGTTCCCAGCCGTTGAATTTGTAGCTGTCGACGCTACGACGCTCTTCGCTCACCGTGCCCAGATTCATGGTACGGGACAGCAGATTGCGTGCACGAATGGTTAACTCGCGAGGATTAAACGGCTTGGTGATGTAATCATCAGCGCCGATTTCCAGGCCAAGAATTTTATCCACTTCGTTATCACGGCCTGTCAGGAACATTAATGCGACGTTCGCCTGTTCACGCAGTTCGCGTGCCAGAAGAAGGCCGTTTTTTCCTGGCAGATTGATGTCCATGATGACCAGATTGATATCATTTTCAGAAAGGATCTGATGCATCTCTGCGCCATCGGTCGCTTCAAAGACATCGTAGCCTTCTGCTTCGAAAATGCTCTTTAACGTGTTGCGTGTTACCAACTCGTCTTCAACGATAAGAATGTGCGGGGTCTGCATGTTTGCTACCTAAATTGCCAACTAAATCGAAACAGGAAGTACAAAAGTCCCTGACCTGCCTGATGCATGTCGCAAATTAACATGATCGGCCTAACGTGACTAAAGTACGTAATTGCGTTCTTGATGCACTTTCCATCAACGTCAACAACATCATTAGCTTGGTCGTGGGCACTTTCCCTCAGGACCCGACAGTGTCAAAAACGGCTGTCATCCTAACCATTTTAACAGCAACATAACAGGCTAAGTGACACCAGACACCCAATAAAACTACGCTTCGTTGACATATATCAAGTTCAATTGTAGCACGTTAACAGTTTGATGAAATCATCGTATCGGATTGCTAGCCTTTGTCACAAATTTTCAATAAACCAACTAGTTGCAGCTATTGATTAATAAACAACGCGAATCCAATTCGAAAAACCAATCATTACGAGTATTATCATTAATAAACATATGGATAACGACTGTCTGTTAACATTTGAATCAATAGTTCAGTCACGGAACAGTTTAGCGCTTTTAATTTGTGGTGAAACGCTATTTCGGTGATTTGTGTTGCAATTTTGTAAATTCGCGCTGCGTAATATGTTGAGCTGCATCACACTTTAGCGCGCTAACTGATTAAAAAGAGAGCATAAATGCACTTATCGATAGTGCTGGTATCGCCAGCAAGAGCAGAAAATATTGGCGCCGCTGCGCGCGCGATGAAGACGATGGGATTCACCGATTTGCGTATCGTGGCCAGTGAGGCGCACCTCGAACCCGCCACTCGCTGGGTGGCGCATGGATCGGGGGAAATTCTCGACAACATAACCACTTACGCGACGCTTGCCGACGCGCTGCACGATATTTCGTTCACCGTTGCGACCACGGCACGCAGCCGGGCGAAGTTCCATTACTACGCGACACCGACAGAACTGGTGCCTATTCTCGAAGAAAAAAGTACGTGGGCGACGAAGACCGCGCTGGTGTTTGGTCGTGAAGATTCGGGTCTGACCAATGAAGAGCTGGAGCTGGCAGACGTGCTAACGGGCGTACCGATGGTCGCGGATTACCCGTCGCTCAATTTGGGCCAGGCGGTGATGGTCTATTGCTATCAATTAGCATCCTTAATACAAATTCCCACACCTTCCGCAGACAGCGTAGATGAAAACCAGCTGCGCGCGTTACGTGAACGGACACAATCGCTTTTGGCACAGCTGGGCGTGGATGACGATCGGAAAATGGTCGACTGGCTACACCAGCGCCTCGGGCTGCTTGAACAGCGCGACACCGCAATGTTGCACCGATTGCTGCATGATATTGAAAAAAAATTGGCAGAATAAAAATCTGACATTTGTTTTTCGTATGGATTAACTGTCTGTGTATAAGGGTTGCAACTGGTGGTATGCGGTTAAAAATAAAACCGCAAGCAGCGGGTCGTGAAAGGGTTACAAATTGTGATCAAAGTAAAAATTCATTGACTTAAGGTGCCGGATACTTTAACCCTAAAAGGATACAGGACAGACAGAAAACAACACAGAGCACACAACATCCATGAATCGCGTTAGCACCACCACCATTACAACAACCATCATCATTACCACAGGTAACGATGCGGGCTGACGCGTAACAGGAAAAACAGAAAAAAGCCCGCACCTGAACAGTGCGGGCTTTTTTTTCGACCAAAGATCACGAGGTAAACCATGCGAGTCTTGAAGTTCGGCGGTACATCAGTAGCAAACGCAGAACGTTTTCTGCGCGTTGCCGATATCCTGGAAAGCAACGCCAGGCAGGGGCAGGTGGCTACCGTGCTTTCTGCTCCGGCGAAAATTACTAACCACCTGGTAGCGATGATTGAGAAAACCATCGGTGGTCAGGATGCCGTTGTGAACATCAGCGATGCCGAGCGTATTTTTGCAGAACTGCTTCAGGGACTGGCCGATATCCAGCCGGGTTTCCCGCACGCTCAGCTCAAGGCCTTTGTTGAGCAAGAGTTCGCCCAGATCAAACACGTTCTGCACGGCATCAGCCTGCTGGGCCAATGCCCGGACAGCATCAACGCGGCGCTGATTTGCCGCGGTGAAAAACTGTCCATCGCCATCATGGCGGGGCTGCTGGAAGCGCGCGGTCACGCTGTCTCGGTGATCGACCCGGTCGAAAAGCTATTGGCCGTTGGGCATTACCTCGAATCTACCGTCGATATCGCTGAATCCACGCGCCGCATCGCGGCCAGTAAAATCCCGTCTGAAAATATGATTTTGATGGCGGGCTTTACCGCCGGGAATGAAAAAGGCGAACTCGTGGTGCTGGGCCGTAACGGTTCTGACTACTCCGCCGCCGTGCTGGCTGCCTGTTTACGCGCTGATTGTTGCGAAATCTGGACCGACGTTGACGGCGTGTATACCTGCGATCCGCGCCAGGTACCGGACGCAAGGCTGTTGAAATCGATGTCTTATCAGGAGGCGATGGAGCTGTCGTATTTCGGCGCGAAAGTTCTCCACCCGCGCACCATCTCTCCAATTGCTCAGTTCCAGATCCCCTGTCTTATCAAAAACACCGGTAATCCGCAGGCACCGGGCACTCTGATTGGCGCCAGTCATGACGAAGACGATTTGCCGGTAAAAGGTATCTCTAATCTGAACAACATGGCGATGTTCAGCGTCTCCGGACCGGGCATGAAAGGCATGGTCGGCATGGCCGCGCGCGTCTTTGCTGCCATGTCCCGCAACGGCATTTCCGTGGTACTTATCACTCAGTCCTCCTCGGAATACAGCATCAGCTTCTGCGTGCCGCAGGCCGATTGCGCCCGTGCGCGTCGTGCTCTGGAAGAAGAGTTCTATCTGGAGCTGAAAGAAGAGCTGCTGGAACCGCTGTCTATCCAGGAGCGTCTGGCGGTTATCTCGGTCGTCGGCGATGGAATGCGCACTTTGCGCGGGATCTCTGCCAAATTCTTTGCTGCCCTGGCGCGCGCCAACATCAATATCGTGGCCATTGCTCAGGGTTCTTCCGAGCGCTCCATTTCCGTTGTCGTGAGCAATGACGATGCAACAACCGGTGTGCGCGTAACGCACCAGATGCTGTTCAACACCGATCAGGTGATCGAAGTGTTTGTGATTGGCGTCGGCGGTGTCGGCGGGGCGTTGCTGGAGCAGGTGAAGCGTCAGCAAGGCTGGTTGAAGAACAAACATATCGATTTGCGCGTGTGCGGCGTGGCGAACTCTAAAGCACTGCTGACCAACGTGCATGGCCTTAATCTGGAAAGCTGGCAGGACGAGCTGGCGCAGGCCAAAGAGCCGTTTAATCTTGGCCGACTGATTCGCCTGGCTAAGGAGTATCACCTGCTGAATCCGGTGATTGTGGACTGCACCTCAAACCAGGCCGTAGCAGACCAGTATGCTGACTTCCTGCGCGAAGGCTTCCACGTGGTAACGCCGAACAAAAAAGCCAATACCTCGTCGATGGATTACTACCATCAGCTGCGTACCGCCGCCAGCAAGTCACGTCGCAAGTTTCTGTACGACACTAACGTCGGTGCAGGCCTGCCGGTGATTGAGAACCTGCAAAACCTGCTCAATGCGGGTGACGAACTGCAGAAATTCTCCGGCATTCTTTCCGGATCGCTGTCGTTCATTTTCGGCAAGCTGGATGAAGGGATGAGTCTTTCTGAAGCCACCCGCGCGGCGCGACAGCTGGGCTATACCGAGCCGGACCCACGTGACGATCTCTCAGGGATGGACGTGGCGCGCAAGCTATTGATCCTCGCCCGTGAAACTGGCCGCGAGCTGGAGCTGTCCGATATTGTTATCGAGCCAGTGTTGCCTGCGAGTTTTGATGACAGCGGTGATGTCGCCACGTTTATGGAACGCTTGCCGCATCTTGACGATGACTTTGCGGCGCGCGTGGCGAAAGCCCGTGATGAAGGCAAAGTATTGCGCTATGTTGGCAACATTGAAGACGACGGCGTGTGCCGCGTGAAGATTGCCGAAGTGGACGGGAACGATCCGCTCTTTAAAGTGAAAAACGGCGAAAACGCTCTGGCGTTTTACAGCCATTATTATCAGCCATTGCCGTTGGTGTTACGCGGTTACGGCGCAGGGAATGATGTGACAGCGGCTGGCGTGTTTGCCGATCTGCTGCGTACCCTGTCATGGAAGTTAGGAGTTTAACATGGTGAAAGTTTATGCCCCGGCTTCCAGCGCCAATATGAGCGTCGGATTTGATGTGCTGGGTGCGGCGGTTACGCCTCTCGACGGTTCTTTGCTGGGTGATACCGTCACCGTCGAAGCGGCGGACAGTTTCAGCCTCAATAATATTGGCCGCTTTGCCAGTAAGTTGCCGCCAGAACCGCGCGAAAATATTGTTTATCAGTGCTGGGAGCGCTTCTGTCAGGAGATCGGCAAAAACGTGCCGGTTGCCATGACCCTCGAAAAAAGTATGCCGATTGGCTCGGGCCTTGGCTCTAGCGCCTGTTCCGTCGTCGCCGCGCTGGTGGCGATGAACGAACACTGTGGTAAACCGCTGAATAATACCCGCCTGTTGTCGCTGATGGGCGAGCTGGAAGGGCGCATCTCTGGCAGCATTCACTACGATAACGTCGCGCCGTGCTTCCTCGGCGGCATGCAGCTGATGATCGAAGAGAACGGCATTATCAGCCAGCAGGTGCCAGGCTTTGATGAGTGGTTGTGGGTGCTGGCGTATCCGGGGATTAAAGTCTCGACTGCCGAAGCGCGCGCGATCCTGCCTGCGCAGTATCGCCGTCAGGACTGTATCGCGCATGGTCGCCATCTGGCGGGCTTTATTCACGCCTGCTACACCCGTCAGCCAGCGCTTGCCGCGAAGCTGATGAAAGATGTGATTGCCGAACCTTACCGCACCAAACTGCTGCCGGGCTTCAATGAAGCGCGTCAGGCGTCGATGGATATCGGCGCGCAGGCGTGCGGCATTTCGGGCTCCGGTCCGACGCTGTTCGCATTATGCGATAAGCCAGATACCGCGCAGCGCGTAGCGGACTGGTTGTCGAAAAACTACCTGCAAAATCAGGAAGGCTTTGTTCATATTTGCCGTCTGGACACGGCCGGCGCACGAGTACTGGGATAAACGATGAAACTCTACAATCTTAAAGATCATAACGAGCAGGTGAGCTTCGCGCAGGCCGTGACTCAGGGGCTGGGTAAAAATCAGGGGCTGTTTTTTCCGCACGATTTGCCCGAATTTAGCCTCACTGAAATAGACGAAATGCTGAAGCAGGATTTTGTCAGCCGCAGTGCGAAAATCCTGTCTGCCTTCATTGGCGATGAAATTCCACACGAGCTGCTGGAAGAACGCGTGCGTAGCGCCTTTGCCTTCCCGGCACCGGTGAAATCCGTTGAGCCGGATATCGGCTGTCTGGAGCTGTTCCACGGTCCAACTTTGGCGTTTAAAGATTTCGGCGGGCGCTTTATGGCGCAGATGCTGACCCACATCAGCGGCGACAAACCGGTTACGATTCTGACTGCCACGTCGGGTGATACCGGCGCGGCGGTAGCTCATGCGTTTTACGGGCTGAAAAACGTCCGCGTAATCATTCTTTATCCGCAGGGGAAAATCAGCCCGCTGCAGGAAAAACTGTTCTGCACGCTGGGTGGCAATATTGAAACCGTCGCCATCGACGGCGACTTTGATGCCTGCCAGGCGCTGGTGAAAAAGGCTTTCGACGACGAAGAACTGAAAGTAGCGCTGGGGCTGAACTCGGCAAACTCGATTAACATCAGCCGTCTGCTGGCACAGATTTGCTACTACTTCGAAGCGGTGGCACAACTGCCGCAGGAAGCGCGTAATCAACTGGTTGTCTCAGTGCCAAGCGGTAACTTCGGTGATTTGACCGCGGGTCTGCTGGCGAAATCTCTCGGCCTGCCGGTGAAACGTTTTATCGCTGCGACTAACGCCAACGACACGGTTCCGCGTTTCCTGAAAGACGGGAAATGGACGCCAAACGCGACCCAGGCGACGCTGTCAAACGCGATGGACGTTAGCCAGCCGAACAACTGGCCGCGCGTGGAAGAACTGTTCCGCCGTAAGATCTGGCGTCTGGGCGATCTGGGCTATGCGGCAGTGAGTGATGACACCACCAAAGAGACGATGCGCGAGCTGAAAGCGGTGGGGTATACCTCTGAGCCGCATGCCGCGATTGCCTATCGTGCGCTGCGTGACCAGCTTAATCCGGGCGAGTACGGGCTGTTCCTTGGTACGGCACATCCGGCGAAGTTCAAAGAGAGTGTGGATGAGATTCTGGGTGAATCGCTGCCGCTGCCAAAAGAGCTGGCCGATCGCGCTGACCTGCCGCTGCTGTCCCACAACCTGCCGGCAGATTTTGCGGCGTTGCGTCAGTTGATGATGACGCGCGGTTAATTATTGTGTCGGGTGGCGGCTTCGCCTTACCCGACCTACAAAATTCACACTGTAGGCCGGGTAAGGCGAAGCCGCCACCCGGCTTTTTTGTGAAGAAATTATGGAGGAAAAACGCAGGGAATAAGTAGAAATTCCCAATAAATGCGGTCACTTACAGATTAGGATTGCAGAGAATAACATCCCCGACTTCCCTCACGTAATCTCCTTCCATCGGCCCACGTTGGGCAAGAATGAAAAGGAGTCACCTATGTCTAAATTGAAACCTGCACTGCTCGTGCTTTCACTGATGCTGGTCGCTCCCACGCTGGTACACGCCGGAGAAATCACCCTGATTCCGGCGGTAAAATTACAGATTGGCGATCAGGACAGAAGTGGACACTACTGGGATGGCGGTCGCTGGCGCGATCATGACTGGTGGAAATCGCATTACGAGTGGCGCGACAACCGCTGGCACCAGCATGACGATCATCGCGACCACCATGACAATCGTCACGGCGATAAACATGACGATCATGGTCATGGACCGGACTGGAAGCATCATTAACTACGCCTGATGGCGCTGCGCTTATCAGGCCTACGAGTAGCCCCGGTAAGCGTAGCGCCACCGGGGAAATTACTGCTCGTGCCGCTTAAACACCAGCTCGCCTTTCCCTGACGCTTCGCCGTCAAAGACATATCCGTCAGTGTTAAATTGGGTCAACTGCTCTGGCTTAGTCAGGCGGTTCTCAATGATGTAGCGGCTCATCAGCCCACGCGCTTTTTTGGCGTAGAAGCTGATCACTTTAAACTTGCCGTTCTTCTCATCCAAAAATACCGGCTTGATGATTTCCGCGTTGAGCTTTTTCGGCTTCACGGATTTGTAGTATTCGTCGGAAGCCAGGTTGATGACGATGTTATCGCCCTGCGCTTTCAGCGCGTCGTTCAACTTATCGGTGATGATATCGCCCCAGAAGTGGTAAAGATCTTTGCCTTTGGCGTTTTCCAGACGGATACCCATCTCCAGGCGATACGGTTGCATCAGATCCAGCGGGCGCAGCACGCCGTATAAACCTGAAAGCATGCGCAAATGCTGCTGGGCAAAATCGAAATCGGCTTCGCTGAACTCTTCGGCCTGTAATCCGGTGTAAACATCGCCTTTAAACGCGAGGATCGCCTGACGGGCATTTTTCGGCGTGAAGTCCGGGTGCCAGTCGTGGAAGCGGGTGGCGTTGAGATCGGCCAGTTTGTCGCTGATGCTCATCAGCTTGCCGATCTGCGGGGCTGAAAGTTTACGCGCCTCACGGATCAGCTGCTGTGAATGGTCCAGCAGTTCGGGCTGGGTATAGCGCTCGGTGGCGAGCGGGCTCTGGAAATCGAGCGTTTTTGCAGGTGAAATCAGAATCAGCATATCCAGTCCTTGCAGGAAATTTAGTGCGACTTTAGCAAAAAAATGGCCTAATGAGATCGATGGCTGTTATTGACGTGGCAAATCATCCCAACTTCCCGGCGCAATTTGTGACTCAATTTCCGGATAACGGGTAGCGTCAAACACTGGCTGAACCCCGAGCTTGCGCTGGCGCAAATAGTCGCGGGCGATGAGCGTCACCACCGGCGACAGCAGCAAAATTGCCGTCAGGTTGGTAATGGCCATCAGCGCCATAATCACATCCGCCAGTTGCCAGACCAATGGCAGGCTCATCACCGAGCCGATCAGCACCATTCCCGCGATACCAATGCGCAAAAACCACAGCGTTTTACGCGAATCGAGACGCAGGAATATCAGATTGTTTTCGGCATAAATGTAATTGGCGACGATAGAGCTGAAGGCAAACAGCATGACAATCAGCGAGACAAATCCCGCGCCCCAGGTGCCGGACAAATTGACCAGCGCCTGCTGAACAAGCTGGATGCCAGCGGTGCTCGACGTATGAGCGACAGGCCCTGCCAACAGAACAATCATTGCGCTGGCC
Source organism: Lelliottia jeotgali (assembly GCA_002271215.1). Classification (NCBI taxonomy): domain Bacteria; kingdom Pseudomonadati; phylum Pseudomonadota; class Gammaproteobacteria; order Enterobacterales; family Enterobacteriaceae; genus Lelliottia; species Lelliottia jeotgali. Next base: position 684,828 of record CP018628.1, read on the forward strand.
GAACAGATGATGATGGTATCGGTAAACACCCCGATCATCTGCACGATCCCCTGCGCTGCCGGATGCGGGGGCCATGATGCAGCTGCAGCTGCGGCATTCGGCGTGGAACCCATTCCTGCTTCATTCGAGAACATGCCGCGCTGAAAGCCCGCCGTCAGCGCCTGGCTGACGGTGTATCCCAGCGCGCCTGCTGCGGCCTCTTGCCAGCCAAATGCGGCTTTAAATATTGCGGCAATCACCGCCGGAACCTGTTCGATATGCATGGCCGTCACCACGAGGCTGGCGATCACCCACAGCAGCGCCATCACCGGAACCATCCACTGCATCAGGCGTGCAACGCCTCTGATTCCGGTCACGATGACTAAGAGTGTGAGTACGGCAAGGGAAACGCCTGTTATCCATTCAGGGAAGTCGAACGCATAGCGCAGCGCGTGGGCCACTGAGTTGGCTTGCACGGTGTTAAAAATGAGGCCATAAGCCGCGAGAAGGAAGATTGAAAACAGGACGCCCATCCAGCGCATTCCAAGGCCTCGGGACATATACCAGGCCGGGCCGCCGCGAAACTGACCGTTTTTATCGCGCTCTTTGTAGAGTTGTGCCAATGAGCACTCAGCAAAGGAGGTCGCCATACCAATCATGGCCGTAACCCACATCCAGAACACCGCGCCAGGACCGCCCGCGCTGATGGCAAGCGCGACACCGGCTAAATTCCCACTGCCGACGCGCGCGGCAAGGCTGGTGCAAAGCGCCTGAAAGGAGGTTAATCCACCGGGCTGTGGGCTGACGCTGTTTTTAAGACTTTTGCCAAACTGGCGAATATAGCGAAATTGAATAAAACCGCTGCGGACGGTAAACCAAATTCCGGCCCCCAGTAATAAATAGATCATTACTGAGCCCCACAGGACTTCATTAATAAAAGCGAAGAAATCAGGCATTAACGTCCCTCTTGTTGATGCCACTGAATAGATACGCGGTAACGCTGAATGAGCACGCTGTTAATTAGCAGGCTGTTAATATTTCGAGTTTACCATACTATCAGTAAGCGCACTGTCTGCGGTTGCGCTGTCATTCCGTCGTGTTATCATCAGGGCAGACCGGTTACATCCCCCTAACAAGTAAACCTGTCATTTTTCCGCTGCTGGCAGGCTGTCGGTAGCGTGAATTATCCAGGGCACGTTAAAAGAGAAACACTATCATGACGGATAAATTGACCTCCCTTCGTCAGTTCACCACTGTCGTAGCTGACACCGGAGATATCGCGGCAATGAAGTTGTACCAGCCGCAGGATGCCACAACTAACCCTTCTCTGATTCTTAACGCCGCGCAGATCCCTGAGTACCGCAAACTGATCGACGAAGCTGTGACCTGGGCGAAAAGCCAGAGCAACGATCGTGCGCAGCAGGTTGTGGATGCAACTGACAAACTGGCTGTGAATATCGGTCTGGAAATCCTGAAACTGGTTCCGGGTCGTATTTCTACCGAAGTTGACGCGCGTCTGTCTTACGACACCGAAGCGTCTATCGCTAAAGCCAAGCACCTGATCAAACTGTATAACGATGCGGGCATCAGCAACGATCGTATTCTGATCAAGCTGGCTTCCACCTGGCAGGGCATCCGCGCTGCAGAACAGCTGGAAAAAGAAGGCATCAACTGTAACCTGACTCTGCTGTTCTCCTTCGCTCAGGCGCGTGCGTGTGCAGAAGCAGGCGTGTACCTGATTTCTCCGTTTGTGGGCCGTATTCTGGACTGGTACAAAGCCAACACCGACAAGAAAGAGTACGCAGCATCAGAAGATCCAGGCGTGGTTTCTGTGACTGAAATCTACGAATACTACAAACAGCACGGTTATGAGACTGTCGTCATGGGCGCAAGCTTCCGTAACGTCGGTGAAATCATCGAGCTGGCTGGCTGTGACCGTCTGACCATCGCCCCTGCGCTGCTGAAAGAGCTGGCAGAGAGCGAAGGCGCACTGGAGCGTAAACTGAGCTACACCGGCGAAGTGAAAGCGCGTCCAGAACGCATCACTGAATCCCAGTTCCTGTGGCAGCACAACCAGGATCCAATGGCGGTAGACAAACTGGCGGACGGTATCCGTAAGTTTGCCGTTGACCAGGAAAAACTGGAAAAAATGATCGGCGATCTGCTGTAATCATTCTTCATGGCCGGGCGCTTGTCCGGCCATGTTACTTCGTTCGTCCCCTGTCTGATTTCCCCCTCTGCGTGTATCATTCCTCTTAATCAGTATTGTTATGAAGGGAATAGATATGAATACCTTACGCATTGGCTTAGTGTCGATTTCTGACCGCGCGTCCAGCGGCGTTTATGCCGATAAAGGCATCCCGGCTCTGGAAGAGTGGCTGGCAGCCGCGCTCACCACACCTTTTGAACTGCAAACCCGTCTGATCCCGGATGAACAGCCGATAATCGAGCAAACCCTGTGCGAGCTGGTGGACGAAATGAGCTGCCATCTGGTGCTGACCACCGGCGGAACAGGCCCGGCGCGTCGTGATGTCACGCCTGATGCGACAATGGCGGTAGCCGATCGCGAAATGCCTGGTTTCGGCGAGCAGATGCGTCAGATAAGCCTGCACTTTGTGCCGACGGCGATCCTGTCGCGCCAGGTGGGGGTTATCCGCAAACAGGCGCTGATCCTCAATCTGCCGGGCCAGCCGAAGTCGATCAAAGAGACGCTGGAAGGTGTAAAAGCCGAAGATGGCAAAGTGGTGGTGGTGGGGATTTTTGCCAGTGTACCGTATTGTATACAGCTGCTTGACGGCCCTTACGTCGAGACCGATCCGCAAGTGGTAGCAGCTTTTCGCCCGAAAAGCGCACGTCGCGAAACATTATCCTGAAATGAGTGCGTTTGTGACATAAGCTACAGCCTCAATGGCGTGTTAATTTATTTACGGTATAGTCATTTTTTCTTTACGATTACTGTAAAACTAAATCAACACCGCTGGTAAAAGGTTCGCTATGTCACATTACACCCGGCCTCTGAATCGTCAGGACTACAAAACGCTCACGCTCGCGGCTCTCGGCGGCGCGCTGGAGTTTTACGATTTCATCATTTTCGTCTTCTTTGCCGCCGTGGTGGGGGAACTCTTCTTCCCGGCGGATATCCCTGAATGGCTGCGTCAGGTTCAGACCTTCGGCATATTTGCTGCGGGCTATCTGGCGCGTCCGTTGGGCGGCATAATCATGGCGCACTTTGGCGATTTGGTCGGGCGCAAAAAAATGTTCACCCTCAGTATTTTGCTGATGGCGGTGCCGACGCTGCTGATCGGTCTGCTGCCGACGTATGCCTCGATGGGCATTGTTGCGCCGGTATTGCTGCTATTGATGCGCATTTTGCAGGGCGCGGCGATTGGCGGTGAAGTGCCGGGCGCATGGGTGTTTGTCGCTGAACACGTTCCGGCGCGTCGCATCGGGATTGCCTGCGGGACATTGACCGCCGGGCTGACCGTCGGGATTTTGCTCGGCTCGGTCGTTGCGACGCTCGTCAATACCAGCATGACCCCACAGGCCGTGCATGAGTGGGGCTGGCGTATTCCGTTCCTGCTTGGAGGGGCGTTTGGCCTGGTGGCGATGTATCTGCGCCGCTGGTTACAGGAGACGCCAATTTTCCTCGAGATGCAGCAGCGTAAAGCGCTGGCGCAAGAATTGCCGGTGAAAGCCGTGGTGGTGCGCCATCAGAAAGCGGTGGTTATTTCCATGCTGCTCACCTGGCTGCTGTCCGCAGGAATTGTGGTGGTGATTTTGATGTCGCCGGTCTGGCTGCAAAAACAGTACGGCTTTGCTCCCGCGGTGACGCTGCAGGCCAACAGCATTGCCACCATTATGCTGTGCTTTGGCTGTCTGATTGCCGGCCTGGCGGCGGATCGCTTCGGTGCCAGCCGCACGTTTATCGTCGGCAGCCTTCTACTGGCCGCATCGAGCTGGGCGTTCTATCACCTGGCGGGCGCACACCCGGAACAGCTGTTCCTGCTCTACGGCGTGGTGGGGCTGTGCGTCGGCGTTGTCGGGGCAGTGCCTTACGTCATGGTTCGTGCTTTCCCGGCGGAAGTGCGCTTCACAGGGATATCATTTTCCTACAACGTCTCGTACGCCATTTTTGGCGGCTTAACGCCGATTGCCGTCACGCTACTGATGGGCGCGTCGCCGATGGCGCCGGCCTGGTACGTGCTGGCACTTTCGCTGATGGGGTTAGGGCTTGGGATCTGGCTTCGCGGTGAGCGCCATCAGTTGATGGCGCACGCGCAGGCTAATGAGGGGTAAAGCTCAGGATGATGTTGTCATCCGGGATATGCGTAAAGCTTTTGATCAGCTCGTGATAGTCCGCCTGTGGATCAACATCTTTAAAAAGCGTTGGGTAGAAGATTTTACTCAACGCTTCAATAGCAATGATGTTGTACGGATTGTTGTAAAAATGATGGTACAACGCGCCGGTATGCCCTTGTGCAACCGCAGGGATGCTGCTCACGCCCTGACGCGCAACCAGCGCATTAAAGGCGCTAGCGACATCACTTTCCGCCACGTTGTAGCCAAACGGAATAATCGCGGTGCCTTTGCCTGAGCGTTTTGAACCGGTCATCAGGTAGTAATCTGGATTCAGGGAAATAATTTTCTCCACCGAGATATTCCCGGTTGCGCCCGGCAGCAGTTGCGAGCCAATATTCACGCCGCCTGCGGCTTCCACCAGTCCGCCCCAGCCGTTGTGTGCGTGGGTGAAACAGCAGCCGTTATCCAGTCCGGCCACGCCAGCGATCGGCTCGATAAACACCAGTGGTTTTTTCTCTGCTTCCGTCAGGCGCTGATGAATCCGGTCCAGACGCTGCTGATAGAAATCGACATAGGCCTGCGCACGATCCGTCTGGCCTAACACCTTGCCCAGCAGATCAATGCTCGGCAGGGTGTTTTCCACCGGATGCAGCTCGTAATCGACGAAGACTACCGGGATGTGCAGGGCCTCAAGCTGGGTTAACACACCGCTTTGCGTCAATGACGGTTTAGCGCGCAGCTGGGCAATCATCAGATCCGGATGGCGCGAGATCACCGTTTCAAGATCGACATTCCCCTGATCCGAGAACTGCATATCGAGGATCTTCTCGGCTTCTGGCCATTTGCGCTTCAGCACGTTCCAGGTTTCGGTGTCCTGTTTCTTCGGCAGGTTGTTCCACGCCACCACTTTGGCGAAAGGATCGTCGCGCTCCAGCATCGCCAGCGTCAGAATATCGCGGCCATCCTGCAAGATAATGCGTTGCGGCTCCTGAGGGATCGTCACCGTGCGGTTATCCATATCCTTCACGGTCACAGGCCAGTTTTGCGCCATCGCCAGCAGCGGCGAGAGCAGCAGTGCTGCGCCGAAGATTGTCTTCTTAATGTTCATACTTCCCCGTCTCACGTTTATTGTTATGTTGTTAACCCATCGACCACCACATGCGGCAGCCCTTGTGAACATTGTTCCACCCGGCCTTTTACGCCGTAGACCGTCGCCAGATTTGCAGGCGTGACCACCTCGCGTGGAATGCCGCTCGCAACCAGCGCGCCTTCTTTGAGCATCACCGCATATTCGGCGTGGCGTAGCGCGATATTGATGTCGTGGATCACCACCACCGTCACGATATTGCGCAGTCGCGTTTCGCGGGCAACGATGTCCATGACGTGAAACTGATAGTTGAGATCGAGGGCGCTGAGCGGTTCATCCAGAAGCAGAAGATCGGGCTGGCGGATCAGCGACTGGGCCAGGCCAATCAGCTGTTTTTGTCCGCCGGAAAGCTGGTCGAGATAACTCATTGCCAGATGGGCGACGCCGAGTTTTTCCAGGATCGCAAAAGCTTCCTCCCCGGCGTTGCTGTCAACGGGAGAGCCGCTGGCGCGTCTCGCGACAATCACCGACTCCAGGGCATGCAGATGCACGCCTGCCGGGAGCGACTGCGGCAAATACACCACTTTTTGCGCCCGCTGCGCGGAGGGCAACGTCATCAAATCTTCGCCGTTCAGTTCAAGCTTGCCCTGGGCAGGATTCAGATCGGCCATCGCGCGCAGCAGCGTCGATTTCCCCGAACCGTTTGGCCCTAATAACGCGGTGATTTTTCCGCGCGGCAGCAGGGGCGTAGTCAGCCCGTCGATGATTTTCTTTTTGCGATAGCCGGTGTGCAGGTTGGTGACGATCAATCCATCCATTACAGCGTCCCCCGGTGACGAATAATGATGCTCAGGAAGAACGGCACGCCGACCAGTGAGGTGACGATTCCAACCGGAATGATGACGCCGGGAACGATATTTTTGGACAGAACCGAGGCCAGCGAGAGCACCAGCGCGCCGATCAGCATGCTGCCAGGCAGGTAAAAGCGATGGTCTTCGCCAAACATCATGCGTGAAATATGCGGGGCGACCAGACCTATAAACCCGACCGGGCCGACAAACGCCACCGTCAGCGCCGAGATAATGCTGATGCGTAGCAGCGTCGCCAGTCGTAGTTTGCGCACGTTGATGCCAAAACTCACGGCCCTGTCTTCGCCAAGGCGCAGGGCGGTGAGCTTCCACGCGTTTTTCAGCGACAGCGGGACGACGATAACTAACACCACCAGCAGAATCGCGAGCTTATCCCACGACGCGCGAGCCAGGCTGCCCATCGTCCAGAACACCAGCCCCTGCAAGGTATCCTCGCTGGCGACAAACTGCAGAATGGAGATCAGCGCGTTAAAGGTGAAGACCAGGGCGATACCAAACAGCACCACGCCGGAGGTGGCGACGCGCGTCCAGCGGCTGATGCCGTCGAGCACGAAACACGCCATTAGCGCAAAGACAAAGGCATTGGCGGAGATAAACCATTGATCGGGAATACCGGGGATTCCCAGCCCAAGAATAATCGCCAGCGCGGCGCCAAAGGAGGCAGCAGAGGAGACGCCCAGCGTAAACGGGCTGGCGAGCGGGTTATTCAGAATGGTTTGCATCTCAGCGCCCGCCAGGCCCAGTGCCATTCCCACGACCACGGCCATCAGGGCAAAGGGCAGGCGTAAATCCCAGACAATCACCCGCGTGCCCGCGTCTGCGGAGGCGGCATCAAACAGCGTGTGCCACAGGGTGGTGACGGAAATTCCGGAAGGCCCGAGGGTAAAATCCAGCAGCAGCGAGAAGATGATCATCAGCAGGATCGCGCCTGCGACGATAAAGCGTTTCATCACGACTTTACGGTACTGTGACGCCACCGCCGATCCGTCAGGTTTCACGCTGGCGACAAGAGGGGAACTCATTGGCTTACCTTATGCAACAAAAGCAGAATCGTAGTTTATCCCGAAACGTTCCTGTCCAGTTGCTGCCTGATATCCAATATCCGGGGATGCTCCCGGCGACAATATTCGGGATGATAATGCTTATCAATTAAAATCATGAGAAGAGCGCAGCTCGTTTAGCTGCGGTTGCTGTTTTGTGCAAAAATCAGCCTTCCAGGTGTCGGCAGGTCATATAGGCTCCCGTCACGCACAGAGCCATCGGCACCAGAAAACTGTGGTCCATCCGGGTGGATTCCATGACCAGCACAACGGCGGTGATCGGCATTTGCAGGGAGGCGGCGAGAAAACCCGCCGCACCTGTTAATGCAAAACTCGCCATATCGGTTCCGGGGAAGGCTTTCCCCAGCAGAATAAACAGTACCGAGCCGAGCAGGCCGCCCACGGCGAGGCCTGGCGTCAGCAAACCGCCCTGAGCACCGGCGCGCAGTACCGCCCAGATCACCACCACTTTAAGAATGAGGATCGCGATGGCGAGCTGGAGTGTCACATCGCCGCTAAGGGCGAGCTGTGTCGGGCCTTTACCGTTGCCGGGCAACTGCGGGAACCAGACGGATAATGCGCCCAGCGCGGTAAACGCGATCAGACTGAAAAGCGGCATTTGCCAGTTGCTACGCACTTTGCTGCGTGCGCGCTGGGTAACGCGACGAAACAGAAACGCTGCGCCGCCGAACAGCGGGCCGGATAGCGCTCCCCAAAATACCAGCGAGGTGGCGGCGATTTCGGTGGTGAAGTGGTACTGATGTTCGTCACCCAGGCCCAGAGTAGCGATCCACGCCGCCAGCGCGGACGTTACCAGTGCTGCGACGGCTTTCTCCCAGCTAAAACTGACGAGTAAAACCTCAAGAGTAAAAATGGCTCCGGCCAGCGGAACGTTATAAACCGCCGCCAGCCCGGCACCCGCGCCGCAGGCGATCATCAACTGGATATCGGCGGCGCTCAGGTGCAATCGACGGGCGACGCCACCAGCAAACAGTGCGCCGACTTCGCGGGGAGCGACTTCACGGCCCAACGGCGAGCCCATCGCGACGGTGACAATTTGCAGCAGTGCGTTAATGAGTGTGGTGACGGCGGGCATTGGTTTATCAGGGTTTTTTATTGCTTCACCGATGCTGACACGTTGCTTTGCAAAGCGAGCGAGTAACCACCAGCCGATTCCCGCCACCAGCCCTGCGGAAGTGAGAGCGAGAAAACGACGCTGGGCGCTGGCATCCGTCACGCCCTCTAAAAAGGACTGCGGACTGATCAGGAGCGTTTGGCTGTATCCGTACACCAGATGTTGAATCTCATGCAGTAACATAGCGAGCAGCATACCGCCCAGCCCCGCCAGAATCCCGGTGAGCAGTAAAGCAGTCCAGCGATGCAGCCAAAAGGCGCGAGACGGATCATGAGCCATCATACGGAATGTCTTAATAAAAAGAGGGAGAAACAGTGTCCCACAAAGCGGCAAAACGCGGAATCAATCAGAAGAATTAAAGCGGGAGATTCGTGCCCGCGAAACGGGCACGAAGGGAGATTAGTGTTTTTCACCAATCGGCAGAACGGTGCGGCCAAACTGTTCGTTCAGCACTTCGCCCATTGCCAGGTAGATAGCGCTTGCGCCACACACCAGGCCAATCCAGCCAGCAACGTGAACGATGCTTTCGTTATCCGCCAGGTGGCCAATCGCCAGCAGGGCGAACAGTACGGTCAGGCTCAGGAACACGAACTGCAGGGCGCGGTTGGCGACCAGAGTACCGAAGAACATGAACAGGGTGAAGACGCCCCACAGGCCCAGATAAACGCCGAGGAAATGTCCGTTTGCTGGAGCAAAGCCCATATTTGGCATCACCAGAATGGCGACCAGAGTCAGCCAGAAAGAGCCGTAAGAGGTGAATGCGGTTAAACCGAAGGTGTTGCCTTTTTTATATTCCAGCAGGCCCGCGAAGATTTGCGCGATACCGCCGTAAAAAATGCCCATCGCCAGGATAACATTGTCCATCGGGAATAAGCCGATGTTATGCAGGTTCAGCAGAATGGTGGTCATGCCGAAACCCATCAGGCCCAGCGGAGCCGGATTAGCCAACTTAGTGTTGCCCATAAGTCCTCAAAAAATCATCATTAGTATGGTGAAATAGATAAATCCACGCCTACTCTCCCAGGCGTGGCGCGGCATAATAATCAGCGCGACCCTCGCCGTCTATGATCTGAGCAGGGTGAAATTAAAAAATTTTTTATCCTTCCCCCTTGATGGATGCCGTTACGACCCCATCTTGTAGTCAACCGCAGTGAGTGAAGCTGAAAAAAATCAAATTGGGGCAGTTGAAACCGCACGTTTCGCCCTTATTACAGATTCACAACCACATGATGAACAAATTTTTAGTGGAGACGTTTAGATGGGTAAAATTATTGGTATCGACCTGGGTACTACCAACTCTTGTGTAGCGATTATGGACGGCACTACTGCACGTGTGCTGGAGAACGCCGAGGGCGATCGCACCACGCCTTCTATCATTGCTTATACCCAGGATGGTGAAACTCTGGTTGGCCAGCCGGCTAAACGTCAGGCCGTGACTAACCCGCAAAACACTCTGTTTGCGATTAAACGCCTGATTGGCCGTCGCTTCCAGGACGAAGAAGTGCAGCGTGATGAAGCTATCATGCCGTACAAAATCATCGGTGCTGACAACGGTGATGCATGGATCGACGTGAAGGGTCAGAAAATGGCACCTCCGCAGATCTCTGCTGAAGTGCTGAAAAAAATGAAGAAAACGGCTGAAGATTACCTGGGCGAACCGGTAACTGAAGCGGTTATCACTGTACCTGCATACTTCAACGATGCTCAGCGTCAGGCTACCAAAGATGCCGGTCGTATCGCGGGTCTGGAAGTCAAACGTATCATCAACGAACCTACCGCAGCCGCACTGGCTTACGGTCTGGATAAAGAAGTTGGCAACCGTACTATCGCGGTTTACGACCTGGGTGGTGGTACTTTCGATATCTCTATTATCGAAATCGACGAAGTTGACGGCGAAAAAACCTTCGAAGTTCTGGCAACCAACGGTGATACCCACCTGGGTGGTGAAGACTTCGACAGCCGTATGATCAACTACCTCGTTGATGAATTTAAGAAAGATCAGGGCATTGACCTGCGTAACGATCCGCTGGCCATGCAGCGCCTGAAAGAAGCCGCAGAAAAAGCCAAAATTGAGCTGTCCTCTGCGCAGCAGACCGACGTGAACCTGCCGTACATCACTGCAGATGCGTCTGGTCCAAAACACATGAACATCAAAGTGACTCGTGCAAAACTGGAAAGCCTGGTCGAAGACCTGGTGAACCGTTCTATCGAGCCGCTGAAAGTTGCTCTGCAGGACGCTGGCCTGTCTGTCTCTGACATCCAGGACGTTATCCTGGTCGGTGGTCAGACGCGTATGCCAATGGTTCAGAAGAAAGTGGCTGAATTCTTTGGTAAAGAGCCGCGTAAAGACGTTAACCCGGACGAAGCTGTGGCAATCGGTGCAGCGGTTCAGGGTGGTGTATTGACCGGTGAAGTGAAAGACGTACTGCTGCTGGACGTTACCCCGCTGTCGCTGGGTATCGAAACCATGGGCGGCGTGATGACTGCGCTGATCACCAAAAACACCACAATCCCGACCAAGCACAGCCAGGTGTTCTCTACCGCTGAAGACAACCAGTCTGCGGTAACCATCCATGTGCTGCAGGGTGAGCGTAAACGTGCTGCGGATAACAAAGATCTGGGCCAGTTTAACCTCGACGGTATCAGCCCGGCACCGCGCGGTATGCCACAGATCGAAGTCACCTTTGACATCGATGCTGACGGCATCCTGCACGTTTCCGCGAAAGACAAAAACAGCGGTAAAGAGCAGAAGATCACCATCAAGGCTTCTTCTGGTCTGAACGAAGAAGAGATTCAAAAAATGGTTCGTGAAGCGGAAGCAAACGCTGAATCTGACCGTAAATTTGAAGAGCTGGTTCAGACCCGTAACCAGGGTGACCATCTGCTGCACAGCACTCGCAAGCAGGTTGAAGAAGCAGGCGAACAACTGCCAGCTGACGACAAAACCGCTATCGAGACTGCACTGAGCGCGCTGGAAACTTCCCTGAAAGGCGAAGACAAAGCGGACATCGAAGCGAAGATGCAGGAACTGGCGCAGGCGTCCCAGAAGCTGATGGAAATCGCTCAGCAACAGCACGCACAGCAGCAGGCTGGCGCTGAAGCGGGTGCTTCCGCGAACAACGCGAAAGACGACGACGTTGTCGACGCTGAGTTCGAAGAAGTCAAAGACAAAAAATAATCGCCCTGATGCAGGGTAATTAATCAGCACGGGCGAAGAGGTTTCCTCTCCGCCCGTGCTCGCATGTTAAGGGGCTGAAAAAACCAATGGCAAAGCAAGACTATTACGAGATTTTAGGCGTTCCGAAAACAGCGGAAGAGCGTGAAATCAAAAAGGCGTACAAGCGCCTGGCCATGAAATTTCACCCGGACCGTAACCAGGGTGACAAAGAGGCCGAAGCCAAATTTAAAGAGATCAAAGAAGCGTATGAGATCCTGACCGACGCTCAGAAACGTGCAGCCTACGATCAGTACGGTCATGCGGCGTTTGAACAGGGCGGCATGGGCGGCGGCGGATACGGCGGTGGCTTTGGTGGCGGTGGCGCTGATTTCGGCGACATCTTTGGCGATGTTTTCGGTGATATCTTCGGCGGTGGCCGTGGTCGTCAGCGCGCGGCACGCGGCGCGGACCTGCGCTACAACATGGATCTGACGCTGGAAGAAGCCGTACGCGGCGTGACCAAAGAGATCCGTATTCCGACGCTGGAAGAGTGTGATATCTGCCACGGCAGCGGCGCGAAAGCGGGCACTAAACCGCAAACCTGTCCGACCTGTCACGGTTCCGGCCAGGTGCAGATTCGTCAGGGCTTCTTCGCGGTTCAACAGGCTTGTCCGCACTGTCATGGTCGCGGTACGCTGATTAAAGATCCGTGCAACAAATGTCACGGTCATGGCCGCATTGAGAAGACCAAAACCCTGTCCGTTAAAATTCCGGCAGGTGTGGATACCGGCGATCGCATTCGTCTTTCAGGCGAAGGTGAAGCAGGCGAGCATGGCGCACCGGCAGGCGATTTGTATGTTCAGGTCCAGGTTAAGCAGCACGCGATTTTCGAGCGTGAAGGCAATAATCTGTACTGTGAAGTGCCGATCAACTTTGCGATGGCAGCGCTGGGCGGTGAAATCGAAGTGCCTACCCTGGATGGCCGTGTGAACCTGAAAGTTCCGGGTGAAACACAAACCGGCAAGCTGTTCCGCATGCGTGGAAGAGGCGTGAAGTCCGTTCGTGGCGGAGCGCAGGGCGACCTGCTGTGTCGCGTGGTTGTTGAAACACCGGTCAGCCTGAATGACAAACAGAAACAGCTGTTGAAAGAATTGCAGGAAAGCTTCGGCGGCCCAACGGGTGAGAAAAACAGCCCGCGCTCTAAAAGCTTCTTCGATGGCGTGAAAAAATTCTTCGATGATTTGACCCGCTAAGACCTTAGCGAGTGTGAATTTTTTAAAGCCCGGAAGCCATTCCGGGCTTTTTCTTTTTGCGCGGTATAGATCGGTAAAGCCGAGCTTATGCTCAATATTAATCTGATTTTTTCGATCTGTTTACCTTGGTATTATGGTTTTATCGAGGTATGGTCTTAAAGAGAGAACTAAAGTGAAACTTTTACAACGATTCTTCAGCAATGAGGCATCCGGTGGCGTCATTTTGATTATCGCCGCTGTCGCTGCGATGGTGCTGGCAAACTTGGGGGCGACCCAGGGCGCGTATCATGCGTTTCTGGACACACCCGTTGAGCTACGCGTGGGTGCGCTGGAAATTAACAAGAACATGCTGCTGTGGATCAACGATGCGCTGATGGCCGTGTTCTTCCTGCTGGTCGGTCTGGAGGTGAAGCGCGAGCTGGTGCTGGGCTCTCTTAACAGCCGTCAACGGGCTGCGTTCCCGGTTATCGCTGCGCTTGGCGGTATGGTGGTACCGGCGCTGCTCTATCTGGCGTTTAACTACCACGACCCGGTAGCGCGTCACGGTTGGGCTATTCCGGCGGCCACGGATATTGCCTTCGCGCTCGGCGTGTTGGCGCTGCTCGGCAGTCGTGTGCCGGTGGCGCTCAAGATTTTCCTGATGGCGCTGGCGATTATCGATGACCTGGGCGCGATCGTGATTATTGCCCTGTTCTATACCAGCGAGCTGTCGATTTTGTCGCTGAGTGTGGCGGCGGGCGCCATTGCGGTGCTGGCGTTGCTCAATATCTTTAACGTGCGCCGAATTGGCCTTTACGTGTTGGTGGGCGTTGTGCTGTGGACGGCGGTGCTGAAATCGGGTGTTCATGCGACGCTGGCGGGCGTCATTATCGGCTTCTTCGTCCCGCTGAAAGAGCAGGACGGTAACTCTCCGGCTAAAACGCTGGAGCATGTGCTGCATCCGTGGGTCGCGTTTATGATCTTGCCGCTGTTCGCTTTTGCCAACGCGGGCGTGTCGCTGCAAGGCGTGACCCTGAGTGGCCTGACGTCCATGCTGCCGATGGGTATTATCGCCGGGCTGTTTATTGGCAAGCCGCTGGGCATCAGCTTGTTCTGCTGGCTGGCCCTGAAGCTGAAGCTGGCATCGCTGCCGAATGGAACCACTTTCCGGCAGATTATGGCGGTCGGCGTACTGTGCGGAATCGGTTTTACGATGTCGATTTTCATCTCGACACTGGCGTTTGATTCGCTCGATCCGCAGCTCATTGTGTGGGCTAAGCTTGGGATCTTAACCGGTTCGTTGCTCGCGGCATTTAGCGGCTACACCTTACTGAAGGTGAAGCTGTCAGGACAGGTGCAGCCGGCGTAACAGACTAAGGGGGAGGGCAGAGGCCCTCTCCTGACAACACTCTCAGGGAGCGATTACGTAATGTCTCACATCAATTACAACCATCTGTACTATTTCTGGCATGTCTACAAAGAAGGCTCGGTCGTGGGCGCGGCGGAAGCTCTGTATTTGACGCCCCAGACGATTACCGGCCAGATAAAAGCGCTCGAAGAACGCCTGCAAGGAAAACTGTTTAAACGCAAAGGCCGTGGGATTGAGCCGAGCGAGTTGGGTGAGCTGGTTTTTCGTTACGCGGACAAGATGTTCACCCTGAGCCAGGAAATGCTCGATATTGTGAATTATCGCAAAGAGTCCAACCTGCTGTTTGATGTCGGTGTTGCGGATGCGCTATCTAAACGTCTGGTGAGCGGCGTGCTGGATGCGGCAGTGGTGGCCGATGAACAAATCCATCTGCGCTGCTTTGAATCCACTCATGAGATGCTGCTGGAGCAACTGAGCCAGCACAAGCTGGATATCATCATCTCGGACTGCCCGATTGACTCCACCCAGCAGGAAGGGCTGTTTTCAGTGAAGATTGGCGAATGTGGTGTGAGTTTTTGGTGCATCAACCCGCCGCCAGAAAAACCGTTTCCTGCCTGCCTTGAGGAGCGACGTTTGCTCATACCAGGGCGACGTTCGATGTTAGGCCGCAAATTGCTGAACTGGTTTAACTCACAGGGATTGAAGGTTGAGATTCTGGGGGAGTTTGATGATGCGGCGCTGATGAAAGCCTTTGGCGAAGCACATAACGCGATTTTCGTTGCCCCGACGCTGTATGCGCACGATCTTTATACCGACAACAGGGTCACGGAGATTGGCCGGGTGGATAACGTAATGGAAGAGTACCACGCGATTTTTGCCGAGAGAATGATTCAGCATCCGGCGGTACAGAGGATTTGTAACGGCGACTACTCGACGCTGTTTACGCCGCCAGCGCCAAAATGAGCCAATAAAAAAACCCGCATTAAGCGGGTTCTTTACAACAAGCAACAACAAGTGGCGATTAAGCCAGTTTGTTGATCTGCGCGGTCAGGTTTGCTTTATGACGCGCTGCTTTGTTTTTGTGGATCAGACCTTTAGCAGCCTGACGATCCACAATTGGTTGCATTTCGTTAAATGCGTTCTGCGCTGCAGCTTTGTCGCCAGCTTCGATTGCTGCGTATACTTTCTTGATGAAAGTACGCATCATAGAGCGACGGCTTGCATTGTGCTTACGAGCCTTTTCAGACTGAACGGCACGTTTCTTAGCTGATTTGATATTAGCCAAGTCCAACTCCCAAATATGATCTATGTGGACAATTCAAAGGCCGAGGAATATGCCCTCTATACCTTCTTTTGTCAATGGATTTGTGCAAATAAGCGCCGTTGAATGGCGACGCTACGTTACGTAGTGATGGCGCAGGATTCTACCAGCTTGTCTCACCTGAATACAGTCTTTCGGTGTAAAAAACGCAGTTTGCTGGCAGTTTTTTTGCCTCCTAATGGTAAGCATCATGAAATCATTACTGCTTTATGATTTGAGGCAACAATCGCCGGTTAACCTTAATCGCTGTACAAGGTATACTCGGGCGTTTTTCACTGTTTTGAGCCTGTCATGAAGCTGATACGCGGCATACATAATCTCAGTCACGCGCCGCACGGGTGCGTACTGACCATTGGTAATTTCGACGGCGTGCATCGTGGGCATCAGGCGCTGTTGCAGGGATTGCGTAAAGAGGGCCAGGCCCGTGGGCTGCCGGTCGTGGTGATGATTTTCGAACCGCAACCGCTGGAACTGTTTGCAGGTGATAAAGCGCCCGCGCGCTTAACTCGCCTGCGCGAGAAATTGCGCTATCTGGCGGAGTGCGGCGTGGACTACGTCCTGTGCGTGCGCTTCGACCGGCGTTTTGCGGCACTGACGGCGCAAAATTTTGTCGGTGAGCTGCTGGTCAAACGCCTGGGCGTGCAATTTCTCGCCGTGGGCGATGATTTCCGCTTCGGCGCTGGTCGTCAGGGCGATTTCTTGTTATTACAGAAGGCTGGTCTGGAGTATGGCTTTGATGTCACCAGCACCATGACCTTCTGCGAAGGCGGCGTGCGCGTGAGCAGCACGGCGGTGCGACAGGCACTGGCTGACGATCAGCTGGATGTGGCGGAGAACCTGTTAGGGCATCCGTTCTCTATCTCAGGTCGTGTCGTGCATGGCGATGAGTTAGGTCGCACAATAGGTTTCCCGACGGCGAACGTCCCGCTGCGCCGTCAGGTGTCCCCGGTAAAAGGGGTGTATGCGGTAGAAGTCACCGGACTGGGTGATAAACCGTTGCCCGGTGTTGCCAATATTGGCACCCGTCCCACGGTGGCAGGCGTACGTCAGCAGCTCGAAGTGCATCTGCTGGATGTTGTAATGGACCTCTATGGCCGCCATATAGAAGTTATCCTGCGTAAAAAAATACGCAATGAGCAGCGATTTGCATCGCTCGATGAGCTGAAAGCACAAATCGCGCGTGATGAGTTAACGGCCCGCGAATTTTTTGGGCTATCGAACCCGGCTTAATGCCTGAACGAGTTTTAAATACGGAACCGAGAATCTGATGAGTGACTATAAATCAACCCTGAATTTGCCGGAAACAGGGTTCCCGATGCGCGGCGATCTCGCCAAGCGTGAACCGGGAATGCTGGCGCGTTGGACCGATGATGACCTGTACGGCATCATCCGTGCAGCCAAGAAAGGTAAAAAAACCTTCATTCTGCACGATGGCCCTCCATATGCGAATGGCAGCATTCATATTGGTCACTCTGTAAACAAGATTCTGAAAGACATTATCGTGAAGTCCAAAGGACTCACCGGTTTTGACTCGCCTTACGTTCCGGGCTGGGATTGCCACGGTCTGCCGATCGAGCTGAAAGTGGAGCAGGAATACGGTAAGCCGGGTGAGAAATTCACCGCCGCCGAGTTCCGCGCAAAATGCCGCGAATACGCCGCTGCGCAGGTTGACGGTCAGCGTAAAGATTTTATCCGCCTCGGCGTGCTGGGCGACTGGTCTCGTCCATACCTGACGATGGACTTCAAAACTGAAGCCAACATCATCCGCGCGCTGGGCAAAATCATCGGCAACGGCCATCTGCATAAAGGCGCGAAGCCGGTGCACTGGTGCGTTGACTGCCGCTCTGCACTGGCAGAAGCGGAAGTGGAATATTACGACAAAACCTCTCCATCCATCGACGTGGCTTTCCACGCGGTTGATCAGGATGCGGTGAAAGCCAAATTCGGCGTGACCTCCGTCAACGGCCCAATTTCTCTGGTGATCTGGACCACCACCCCGTGGACCCTGCCTGCAAACCGCGCGATCTCTCTGTCCGCTGATTTCGACTATGCGCTGGTGCAGGTTGAAGGTCAGGCGGTGATCCTGGCGAAAGACTTGGTTGAGAGCGTCCTGAAACGTGCTCATATCAGCGAATACACCGTGCTGGGTACCGTGAACGGCGCTGAGCTGGAACTGCTGCGCTTCAAACATCCGTTCCTTGATTTCGACGTCCCGGCAATCCTGGGCGATCACGTCACGCTGGAAGCGGGTACCGGTGCGGTACATACCGCCGGTGGCCACGGCCCGGACGACTACAACATCAGCCTGAAATACGGTCTGGAAATCGCTAACCCGGTCGGTCCGGACGGTTCTTACCTGCCTGGCACTTACCCGGCGCTGGACGGTATCAACGTCTTCAAAGCTAACGACATTATCGTCGACATGCTGCGCACCAGCGGCGCGCTGCTGCACGTTGAGAAGATGCAGCACAGCTATCCGTGCTGCTGGCGTCACAAGTCGCCAATCATCTTCCGTGCGACCCCGCAGTGGTTCATTAGCATGGATCAGAAGGGCCTGCGTGAGCAGTCTCTGAAAGAGATCAAAGGCGTCCAGTGGATCCCAGATTGGGGCCAGGCGCGTATCGAATCTATGGTCGCTAACCGCCCTGACTGGTGTATCTCCCGTCAGCGTACCTGGGGCGTGCCGATGTCCCTGTTCGTTCATAAAGAGACGCAAGAACTGCACCCTCGCTCGCTGGAGCTGATGGAAGAAGTTGCTAAACGCGTTGAAGTGGATGGCATCCAGGCGTGGTGGGATCTGGACTCTAAAGAGATCCTGGGCGACGACGCAGCTAACTACGAGAAAGTGCCAGATACCCTCGACGTGTGGTTCGACTCCGGATCTACCCACTCATCTGTTGTGGATGTGCGCCCTGAGTTCTATGGTCACGCGGCCGATATGTATCTGGAAGGCTCTGACCAACACCGCGGCTGGTTTATGTCATCTCTGATGATCTCCACTGCGATGAAAGGCAAAGCACCGTACCGTCAGGTTCTGACCCACGGCTTTACCGTAGATGGTCAGGGACGCAAGATGTCCAAATCCATCGGTAACACCGTTTCTCCGCAGGACGTGATGAACAAACTGGGCGCGGACATTCTGCGTCTGTGGGTGGCCTCAACGGACTATACCGGCGAAATGGCGGTTTCCGATGAGATCCTCAAACGTGCTGCCGACAGCTATCGTCGTATCCGTAACACCGCGCGCTTCCTGCTCGCTAACCTGAACGGTTTCGATCCGGTTAAAGACATGGTGAAACCGGAAGAGATGGTGGTGCTGGATCGCTGGGCCGTAGGCTGTGCGCAAGCGGCGCAGGAAGATATCCTGAAAGCCTACGAGTCTTACGACTTCCACGAAGTGGTGCAGCGTCTGATGCGTTTCTGCTCCATCGAAATGGGCTCGTTCTACCTCGACATCATCAAAGACCGCCAGTACACCGCGAAAGCGGACAGCGTGGCGCGTCGTAGCTGCCAGACTGCGCTATTCCACATCGCAGAAGCGCTGGTGCGCTGGATGGCACCGATCATGTCCTTCACCGCCGACGAAATCTGGGCTTACCTGCCAGGCGAGCGCGAGAAATACGTCTTCACCGGCGAGTGGTACGAAGGTCTGTTTGGTCTGGCCGATACCGAAGCGATGAACGATGGCTTCTGGGACGAGCTGCTGAAAGTGCGCGGCGAAGTGAACAAGGTGATCGAACAGGCGCGTGCTGACAAGAAAGTCGGCGGTTCTCTGGAAGCGGCAGTGACCCTGTACGCTGAGCCAGAGCTGGCGGCGAAACTGACGGCTCTCGGCGACGAATTACGATTTGTCCTGTTGACCTCCGGTGCAGCTGTTGCCGATTATGCACAGGCGAGCGCCGACGCCCAGCAGAGCGAACTGCTCAAAGGGCTGAAAGTGGCGCTGGTGAAAGCCGAAGGTGAGAAATGCCCGCGCTGTTGGCATTACACCACTGACGTCGGCCAGGTGGCGGAACACGCAGATATCTGTGGACGCTGTGTCAGCAATATCGCCGGTGATGGCGAAAAACGTAAGTTTGCCTGATGAGTCAATCAATCTGTAAAAGTGGACTGCGCTGGCTGTGGCTGGTCGTCGTCGTACTGATTATTGATCTGGGCAGCAAGTTCCTGATCCTCCAGAATTTTGCTCTGGGGGATACGGTCCCGCTGTTCCCGTCACTTAATCTGCATTACGCGCGCAACTATGGCGCAGCGTTTAGCTTCCTCGCCGACAGCGGCGGCTGGCAACGCTGGTTCTTCGCAGGCATCGCACTCGGTATCTGCGTAATTCTGGCGGTCATGATGTATCGCTCGAAAGCGACGCAGAAGCTGAACAATATCGCCTACGCGCTGATCATTGGCGGTGCGCTGGGCAATCTGTTCGACCGTCTGTGGCACGGCTTTGTCGTCGATATGATCGACTTCTATGTCGGTGACTGGCACTTCGCCACCTTCAACCTGGCCGATAGTGCGATTTGCATCGGTGCGGCGCTGATTGTGCTGGAAGGCTTTTTACCGAACGCAGCCGCGAAGAAACAGGCGTAAGGTCAATGCCGGGTGGCGCTTCGCTTACCCGGCCTACAGAATTTGTCGCCTCCCGTAGGCCCGGTAAGCGAAGTGCCACCGGGCAAACCGATGAGGCAAAACAAGCGAGCAACTGGCATGTCAAAATCCATACAGAGCAATAGCGCGGTGTTAGTCCATTTCACGCTGAAACTGGACGATGGTTCCACTGCGGAATCGACCCGCAATAATGGCAAACCTGCGCTGTTTCGCCTGGGCGATACCTCTCTTTCGGAAGGCCTGGAGCAGCAGCTGCTAGGCTTGAAAGAGGGCGAGAAAAAAGCCTTCTCTCTGGAGCCTGATGCGGCGTTTGGCGTGCCGACCCCGGATCTTATCCAGTATTTCTCGCGTCGTGAGTTTATGGACGCAGGCGAGCCAGAAATCGGCGCGATTATGCTCTTTACCGCAATGGATGGCAGCGAAATGCCTGGCGTGATTCGTGAAATTAATGGCGACTCCATCACCGTTGATTTCAACCATCCTCTTGCCGGGCGTACCGTCCATTTTGATGTTGAAGTGCTGGAGATTGATCCGGCGCTGGAGGAAGTGAATGCAGATCCTGTTGGCTAACCCGCGCGGTTTTTGTGCCGGAGTAGACCGCGCTATCAGCATTGTTGAAAACGCGCTGGAAATTTACGGCGCGCCGATTTATGTCCGTCATGAAGTGGTGCACAACCGCTATGTGGTGGACAGCCTGCGCGAGCGCGGCGCAATCTTTATCGAGCAGATCAGCGAAGTGCCGGACGGTGCGATCCTGATCTTCTCGGCGCACGGCGTCTCTCAGGCGGTGCGTAACGAAGCGAAAAGCCGTGACCTGACCGTGTTCGATGCCACCTGCCCATTAGTGACCAAAGTCCATATGGAAGTGGCTCGCGCCAGCCGTCGCGGTGAAGAGTCGATTCTAATTGGCCACGCCGGTCACCCGGAGGTCGAAGGCACGATGGGGCAGTACAGCAACCCGGCAGGGGGCATGTATCTGGTTGAATCGCCAGACGATGTGCTGACGCTGAACGTGAAAAACGAAGCGCGCCTGTCGTTTATGACTCAGACCACGCTCTCGGTGGATGATACGTCAGATGTGATCGATGCTCTGCGCAGCCGATTCCCGAAAATCGTCGGGCCGCGTAAAGACGACATCTGCTACGCCACTACCAACCGCCAGGAAGCGGTTCGCGCGCTGGCGGAGCAGGCTGATGTAGTGTTGGTGGTCGGTTCCAAAAACTCCTCCAACTCTAACCGTCTGGCCGAACTGGCGCAGCGCATGGGGAAAGCGGCGTTTCTGATCGACGACTCCACCGATATCCAGGAAGCCTGGGTGAAAGATGCGACCTGTGTCGGTGTGACTGCCGGAGCCTCTGCGCCGGACATTCTGGTGCAAAACGTGATAAAGCGTTTGCAGGAACTCGGCGGTGGCGAGGCCGTGCCGCTGGAAGGTCGCGAAGAGAATATCGTCTTCGAAGTGCCGAAAGAGCTGCGCATCGACGCCAAAGAAGTCGAATAATCCCCTCTGTTTTGAAAATGCCGGTCCCGCAAGCGACCGGCATTTTTTTGTCTGATTACCTGTGATTAACCCGACAGTTCCTCCCTCCTGACATTAGGTTAATCGTTTAATCTGATAGGCTGGTGATGCAGTTCTCCTTGGGCCGGAGACCAACTATGATTCCTGATCTTATCCTGCCACCGCATGTGGCATGGGCCAGCGGCGCGTTCGCCAATGGTTCTGTTATTCATAAAGCCACGCGCGTGGGCGATCTTTATGGCGTGTTCAGCGACGTGCTCGCTTATCAGAAACGCGATCCGCTTGACGTCGTTTATCACGTTGAAATGCTCGACTCCCCGGCAGACGCAGGGGCGCTGTATGTCGGCGTTACCCACCTCAATGCCGGGAAAATCGGCGACGAATTTTTTATGACGCGCGGGCATTTTCATAAGCAGAGAGAGCAGGGTGAAGTCTACTTTGGTCTCTGTGGCGAAGGTTTGCTGTTGCTCCAGACGGAGCAGGGGAATGCACGGCTGGAGCGCGTCGCGCCAGGCTCAGTGCATATTATTCCTCCCTTCACCGCGCACCGTTTGATCAACACAGGACCTGCAACCCTCTCTTCTCTCGCCGTCTGGCCGAGTGTCGCGGGGCATGATTACGCCGCGCTGGCAGAGGGGTTTGCGCTTCGCGTGTTCTCCTCTGCTCACCACTCTGAAGGCTGGGAGGCTCGCCATGAATAAGTTTGGGCTGGACATGACCATCACTCATCAGCCGCTTGGGTTTAGCTACGGTGATGATGTCACCGGGCCGATGCCGGAGATCCGCACCCTGGATCAGATCCGCCTGTCGCTGCGCAACCCTGACTGCGCCGGGCCCGAGCAGGTCTATGCCATCGCGATGGACGTGGCGCGGATGGCGGATCGTCAGGAGCTGGAAAAACGGATGCTGCTGTTCGGGGTGGTGACCTATGCTGCCGGGACGCTGGGCGATGAGCCAGTGCGTAGTCAGGGACATGTGCACCGCAAAAGCCAGCACAGCGGCTGGTCACCGCCGGAGCTGTACGAGATCTGGCAAGGGAAAGCGATTATCTACATGCAGGAAAGGGTCGAGGACGATCCGGGGCGCTGTTTCGCGGTGCTCGCCGGACCAGGTGATAAAGTGCTGGTCCCGCCGGGATGGGGACACGCGACGATCTCCGCCTCGCCCGATGAACCACTGACCTTTGGCGCGTGGTGCGACCGGGAATACGGGTTTGAATATGAAGCCGTCCGTGCGCGCAAAGGGCTGGCATGGTATCCGCTGGTGCAGGGAAATCATATTATCTGGCAGCACAATCATCACTATCAGCCGGGGCGATTACACACTATTACGCCGCGTCGATATAGCGAATTTGGGATTACCGACGAGCCAATCTATCAGCAGTTTATTGATGATCCGGCGCGTTTTCAGTTTATCTCCCGCCCGGACCGAGCGGCTGAGTTGTGGCAGAATTTCCATCCATAAACAGTGTAAACGTAGGCCCGGTAAGCGAAGCGCCACCGGGCGTTAAACTGCATGCACCTTACTTTTTTCCGGGTGGCGGCTACGCCTTACCCGGCCTACGGTTCGAGCTGTTATAGGTCGGGTAAGCGCAGCGCCACCCGACATTTTTTAACCCGATGCAACATCCTTAGGCAAACAATCCGCTCGCCACGCCCGCCGCCGCCAGAATCAGCAGTAACACCATCGCTTTCACCGGCGACACGCCGCGTTTCGCCATCAGATACCAGGTCCCCAGCACCACAATCAGCGGCAACAGCTGCGGGAAAATCCCGTCGAGCATCTGCTGTAGATGAATGTTCACGCCGTCTTTGGTGATGAACTCCAGCCCGGTGCCGAGCTTCACATAGCTCGCCGCCACGCCGCCCATGACGAACACACCCAGCAGCGACAGGGCTTCACGCAGGCGAGTCGATTTGCTGCTGACCAGCATCTCCACCGATCCCGATCCCATCTGATACCCTTTGAGAAACAGATACCAGGAGCCCGGAAGGATGATCGCCAGCCACGCGACGGTATAAAACAGCGGGCCGAGAATATTGCCGCCCGCCGCCAGCGCCATCCCGATACTCAGCAAGATCGGGATCAGCATGCCGGGGATCATCGAATCCCCGATCCCGGCGATCGGCCCCATCAGCCCGACTTTCAGGGTGTTAATGGTTTCGCCGTCGATCGGTTCGCCGTTGGCTTTTTTCTCTTCCAGGCCCAGCGCCATTCCGTTGACGATCGCGCCGATTTGCGGCTCGGTGTTGTAGAACGACGCATGGCGCTTAAGCATCTCCTTGCGCTGAGTGGCATCCGGATAGAGTTTTTTCGCCACCGGGAGCATGCTCAGACAGAAGCCGAACGATTCCAGACGCTCAAAGCTCATCGACGACAGGTTGTGCATCATCCACGCGCGCCAGCAGCGGCGCAGATCTTTGCGGGTTAATTTACGCTCTTCCATCAGAATTCATCCTCATCGTCGTCAACCCGGCGTGCCGCCACCGCCTGCGGGGCTTCCGGTTTGTAGTTGTAGTGGATCAACGCCAGCAGACTGCCGACGATCACCAGCGCCACCATGTTCAGCTTCAGGAAAACGATGCAGATAAAGCCGACGAGGAAGTAGATCAGCATGGTGTAATTTTTGATGATCTGTTTCAGCAGAATGGCGATCCCCACAGCAGGCAAAATCCCGCCCAGCACGTTCATGGTGGAAAGCACGATTTTTGGCAGGCTGTCCATAAAGCCGCTGATGTACTGCGCGCCGAAATAGACCGCGATAAAGGTCGGCACAAAGCGCAGGACAAAGTTCATCGCCTGCGGGCCGATAGCGCTGTTGAAGTAGATTCCGCGCTCATCGCCATTCTCCAGCGCCACATCGGCGCGGTGGTTCCAGTACGAGTTCAGCACCATCATCGCGTTGAACAAAATCGTCCCGGCGATGCCGATGGTCGCCGCCAGCGCGACGGCCACTTCCGGACCTTTTCCGGAGAGAATCCCCAGCGCAATGGCGGGGTAAGCGACGAAGTTAAGATCCGCAGGCATCGAACCGCCCGGCGTGACCATTGCGATATAGACCGCCTGCACCGCCACGCCGATCATGATCCCGGTTTTGACATCGCCCAGAATCAGACCGACCAGCATGCCGGAGACCAGCGGACGGGAAATAAGATACCAGCCGCCGGTCAGGCCCAACAGCCACGGGCTGCTGAGGGCACCGAGATAGCACAGCAGGCCAATGAGTGAAGCTTCGATAATCATTCTGCGCTCCTTATTTCAGCTTTTGCCGTGCGTCCTGCCAGGTGTAAAAGCTGGCATCCGGCACGAGGCGAAACTCAACGGTATGCCCCTGAGCAGTCAGCCACTCAAACGCGGCGGCTTCGTCAGTAGTGACGGACTGATTTGGGCCGATGGTGGTGGTGTTAGCGCGTGCGCTCATGGGCCCGACGTTAATTTTGCCATTGCTGTTTTTTAAGCTGATGCCTGCCTGCTCAAGCCGTTGCAGGGTGACGGGCGATTTGCCAATCACGAAATAGCGCTTATCGCTGGCGATCACTTTGGGCAGTTTTTCGATGGCCGTTGCAGTGTCGAACAGCCACACTTTGGTGTCGGATACGGCACCTTTCATGACTGAAGAGAGCAGCGGATCGGCCGCGACGGCGTCGTCAATGGCGACGATACCGTCACAGGGCAGCTCTTTGGCCCAGCGTGTGATGAGCTGCCCGTGGATCACCCGGTCATCAATGCGAACAAACGAAATACTCATGGCATTCTCCTTAAAAGTCATCTGATTGCGCTGACACGACAGGTTTTGCCTGAATCAACGTAGGATGGGTCAGTTCAATCAGTCGGGCCGCCGCGATATTGACGTCGGGCAGGTGCGCCACATCGTCGGTTTGCAGCAGCATCGGGAAATTCACCCCAGCAACCACCGCGATGGGCGGCTGAGTGTGTGGATTAAATGCCGCTTCGCAGGCCACGTTCCACGGCGTACCGCTCTGCATATCGCACAGCACCAGTACGCCGTCTGCCTGCGCGCTGGCGGCTTCCAGCACCGCAGCAAAATCGCGACGAAAACCTTCGATACCGGCCTGTTCGGTCAGGCATACCGCCTGAACGTGAGGAAGCTCGCCATAGACCATCCGCCCACTTTGCAGCAGCGCGTCGGCAAGCGGACCGTGGGTGGCGACGATAAATCGAATCATGTTTACCCCCTTACCCAGGCTTTAATGGTGGCCAGCGGCTTGCCGGGATTGGCTTCGGAAGGTGAGATGCGGTATTCGCCCACATCCGCCGGGATGATAAAGGTCTCGGCGTAACGCACGGTGAAGGGAGCAAAAGCACCGCTCGGGCTGTCGACGACAGCTTCTGTGCCTTCCACCAGATTGAGCACGTTGACGCCGCCGTGGGTGTGATGAATGACCGGGGCGCTAAACCAGTGACGGCGCGTTTCGATAAATTCGCGTTCGTGTAACCCGGTGCGTTCCTCCCGCCAGCCTTCACCCTCGGTAATCGGCTCCACCTGATTCACCAGATGCTGATGCACCCACTGGGTATCGCGCTGCCAGTCGATGACCTTCTCGCCGTGATCGAGATGCACCGGGCGCGGCAGGCCGTCCATGCCCAGGCGGCCCCAGTCCCACAGCTTGAAGGTGAAGATATACGGCGTGGCGCTGATCTCCAGCACCATCGTCCCGGCACCGGAACAGTGAACAGTTCCCGCGGGGATCAGGAAATGATCATGCTTCTTCGCCGGGATCTGATTCACAAAGCGCGCATCATCAAACGGCTGTTCACCGCGACCGGCGCTTCTGAGGTTGTCGAGCATCGCCTGCGGCTCAGTGCCGGTTTTGGTCCCGAGATAGACCATAGCGCCTGGCTCCGCTTCCAGAATGTAGTAGCTCTCATCCTGGGTATAGTGCATGCCAAACTGCTGCTGGATGTACTCCGTGAGCGGATGTACCTGGAAACTGAGGTTCTGCCCGCCGATGGTATCGAGGAAATCGAAGCGAATCGGGAACTCGGCGCCAAAGCGGGCGTGGACTTTTTCACCCAACAGCGCGCGAGGCTCAAGCAGTACCAAATCCTGAGAGGGGATCTCGATCCGCACCGCGCCAAAACGCAGTAACAGGCTGTTCTCCTCGGGCACACAGTCAAAACACCATGCGTAATTGGGTGCGGAGGGATCGAGATCGAATTTTTGCTTCATCCACTGGCCGCCCCAGACGCCGGGATCGAAGAAGGGGACGACGCGAAACGGCTGCTGCGTGGTCTGTTTGAGTCCGGCACGCAGCGCGTCGCCGGTGACCATCGCCGGGCCGTCAGCAAGGGTGGTATCCAGCAGGAAATCGGCGCGTTTGAGAAGCGGGGTTTTATGGCGGTCGAACACGCGCCACTCGACGAAGAACGCCCGCTTGTAGCGCCTGAGCATATCTTCGCTCTGGTTCTCTGCGCCCCAGTTATCCAGCTCGCCGCTGCGCATCCGTTGCTGAATTTCCCAGCGCGGCAGATCCGCATACACCAGCACATCACCCGGATGCACCAGCGCCGCGCCGGGACCGTAAACCACAACCAGCCCTTCAGTCACGTTGTTCACCTGCTCTTTCAGCGCAGCCAGCTTTTGCGGGTCGATAAACTCGCTGAGCTGGTGGCAGGAGAGCACGCCAAAGACGCGGTCATCGGTGAGATTGCGCGCCAGAAGCTGATGCAGGGCCGACTCATCGAGCCGCGCCTGTTCGGCGTTAATCGCAAGGACCGGATTCAGTGCGGACAGCAGATTTTCTTCCAGCTCGGCCAGGCGAACGCCCGGATAGCAGTCAATCACCAGAACTGTACGCTGGCCTGTTCTGGCACCAAGCCGGGCCGTTATCGCTTCCCAGCCCTGCCAGGCGCTGTCGTCATAACCTTCAATCTGGAGCGTGGGATATTTCTCGTAGCAGCTCATTTTATCCTCCGTAATCGTTGCTTAAGGTTATTCGATTAACCGAGTTTGAGAAGGGTGGTTAACGCGATTAACCCGCCATTCCAGGCAATGAAAGGGGAAAAAGCGGGCGGAATGTGAAGAGGCTCACAGGGAAAAATGCAAAAAATAGGTTATTCGATTAATCTGGAATGAAGTCTTAAAGGAGTCACTATGACAGGAATCACGCTGGCCGATGTCGCGAAGCGGGCCGGAGTCTCAACGGCGACGGTCTCGATGGTGTTGTGCAACAAAGGGCGCATTTCGCAGGCGACACGCGAGCGGGTGCTGAAAGCGCTGGATGAATCGGGCTACGTCTATAACCAGACGGCGGCCAATCTACGCAATCGCAGCAGTAATCAGGTGGGACTGCTGCTGCACGATATCACTAACCCCTTTTACGGGGAGATGACGGCGGGATTAAGCCACGAAATGGAGCGTCACGATCTGATGCTGTTTCTGGCGAACAGTGAAGAGTCGTCTCAGCGCCAGCAGAAGTTTGTCGATTCCCTGATGCGCAATAACGTCGGCGGGATGGTGCTGTGCGCCGCCCGTGAAACACCGCAGGCGTTTTTCGACGGTCTGAAGCGACGCAATATTCCGGCGATCATGGTGGTGCGTCCGCTCAACGACCCGGATTTCGATTTTGTCGGGACGGATAACTTCCTCGGCACGCAAATGGCGACGGAACATCTGCTGCGGATGGGGCATCGGCAGATTGCGTTTATTGGCGGCAGCCAGAATTCCGGCTCGCGGGCGCAGCGTATCGGCGGCTTTACCAGCCAACTGCTGGAGTACGGCGTCGCGCCGAATCCCGACTGGATCATCACCTCCCAGGCCAGCCAGAGCGACGGCGCGCGCGTGGCGGAAACGCTGCTGAAAGAGAACCCGCAGATCACGGCGGCCATTTGCTATCAGGATATTGTGGCGCTCGGCGTTATGCAGAGTTTACGCAAACTGGGCCGCGAACCGGGGCGGGATTTTGCGCTGGTCGGCTTCGATGACATCACCGAAGCGGCGTTGGTGCAGCCCGCCCTGACCACGGTATCGGTCGCGGCCAAAGAGATTGGTCGTAAAGCGGGGGAGCTGTTATTCAGCCGGATTCAGGGGAACGATGAGCCAGCGAAAAGGATCATTTTACCGCCTGCGCTGGTGGTGCGTGAATCATGCGGTTTTCGCTGATCCTCATGTCTTTTACTGATACTGCTCCCTGTTTATCATAAAATTCTAATTATCGGCGTTTTAAGATAGCGGGTTCTTCACAGGCTGGTTAATCTGAAAACGATTTACATACTTTTAACGTAAGAGAATAACTATGCATGATGCACAGGTGCGTGTCGCGATAGCGGGCGCGGGTGGCCGTATGGGCCGTCAGTTAATTCAGGCAGCGCTGCAGTTAGACGGCGTTGCGCTTGGCGCGGCGCTGGAGCGCGACGGCTCCTCATTACTGGGAACCGATGCGGGCGAACTGGCAGGTGTGGGTAAGACGGGCGTCACTGTGCAAAGCAGCCTGGAGGCGGTGAAAGACGATTTTGATGTATTCATCGATTTCACCCGCCCGGAAGGGACGCTGCACCATCTGGCCTTTTGCCGTCAGCACGGTAAGGGCATGGTCATCGGCACCACCGGTTTTGACGACGCGGGCAAGCAGGCCATCAAAGAGGCGTCTCAGGACATCGCCATTGTCTTTGCGGCTAACTTCAGCGTCGGCGTGAACGTGATGCTCAAGCTGCTAGAGAAAGCGGCCAAAGTGATGGGTGACTACACGGACATCGAGATTATCGAAGCGCACCACCGTCATAAAGTGGATGCCCCGTCCGGTACAGCGCTGGCGATGGGCGAAGCGATTGCTTATGCACTTGATAAGGATTTAAAGGACTGCGCGGTCTACTCTCGCGAAGGGCATACCGGCGAGCGTGTTCCGGGCACTATTGGGTTTGCAACAGTGCGTGCGGGCGATATCGTCGGCGAACACACGGCTATCTTCGCCGATATCGGTGAGCGCGTGGAGATTACCCATAAAGCATCGAGCCGCATGACCTTTGCTAACGGTGCAGTGCGCTCCGCATTGTGGCTTAAAAATCTGGATAATGGTCTTTTTGATATGCGAGATGTGCTTAATCTTAACGATTTATAAGTGTTATTACCCATCGTGATGTGGTTATTGCAGTCTTAATTGATTGATTGCACAGGGCAATATTTTATTGCCCTTTTATTTTGTCATTTTGGCGTGATTTCATTAACTAACACCATTAAAGATATCATCTTCTCTCAATTTTGTGTTATCGCACTGTAAATTTTGACCATTTGGTCTGGTTTTTATTGCCTCTCGCACTCAGATCCCACTAAACTCAGCATACAAACGTTTTCTAACGTGATTTTGTTGATCTTTTTATGGCTTAAACGCCGCCAAACGCCAAAGCCTTGCAAAATAATACACAAAAAAGCCGTTTTGAGTTGACTTTACCCCACCAAATCCCCAGAATGCCGCCGTTTGCCGAAAATCCACTGGCAGCAAATTTGCATTGATTCATAGCGCCGTTGTGAATTAATATGCAGATAAAGTGAGTTAATATTCTCTGGAGGGTGTTTTGATTAAGTCAGCGCTATTGGTTCTGGAAGACGGAACCCAGTTTATCGGTCGGGCCATAGGGGCAACAGGTTCGGCGGTTGGGGAAGTCGTTTTCAATACTTCAATGACCGGTTATCAAGAAATCCTCACTGATCCTTCCTATTCCCGCCAAATCGTCACCCTTACTTATCCTCATATTGGTAATGTCGGCACCAACGAAGCCGATGCCGAATCCTCCCAGGTTCACGCACAAGGTCTGATTATTCGCGACCTGCCGCTGATTGCCAGCAACTACCGCAACACTGAAGACCTCTCTTCCTACCTGAAACGTCACAACATCGTGGCGATTGCCGATATCGATACCCGTAAGCTGACCCGCCTGCTGCGCGAGAAGGGCGCACAAAACGGCTGCATCATCGCGGGTGATAACCTGGATGCGGCACTGGCGCAGGAAAAAGCGAAAGCCTTCCCTGGCCTGAACGGGATGGATCTGGCGAAAGAAGTGACCACCGCGGAAGCTTACAGCTGGACGCAGGGGAGCTGGACGCTGGCGGGTGAACTGCCAGAAGCGAAGAAAGAAGAAGAGCTGCCGTTCCACGTGGTCGCCTACGACTACGGCGCGAAGCGCAACATCCTGCGCATGCTGGTGGACCGTGGCTGCCGCCTGACGGTGGTTCCGGCGAAAACGCCTGCGGACGAAGTACTGAAGATGAACCCGGACGGGATCTTCCTCTCCAACGGTCCTGGTGACCCGGCGCCGTGCGATTACGCGATTGAAGCGATTAAAAGCTTCCTTGAAACCGACATTCCGGTATTTGGCATCTGCCTCGGCCATCAGCTGCTGGCGCTGGCGAGCGGTGCGAAAACCGTCAAGATGAAGTTCGGTCACCACGGTGGTAACCACCCGGTGAAAGATATCGACAACAACACGGTGATGATTACCGCGCAGAACCACGGTTTCGCGGTGGACGAGGCGTCAATGCCTGCCAATCTGCGCGTCACCCACAAGTCGCTGTTCGACCACACCCTGCAGGGTATCCATCGCACCGACAAACCGGCGTTCAGCTTCCAGGGTCACCCGGAAGCCAGCCCAGGCCCGCACGATGCCGCGCCGCTGTTCGATCACTTCATCGAACTTATCGAGCAATACCGTCAGACCGCTAAATAATCAGGAGCCGAGAACAACATGCCAAAACGTACAGATATAAAAAGCATCCTGATCCTTGGCGCTGGCCCGATCGTAATCGGCCAGGCCTGCGAATTCGACTACTCCGGCGCACAGGCGTGTAAAGCCCTGCGCGAAGAGGGTTACCGCGTCATTCTGGTGAACTCTAACCCGGCCACCATCATGACCGACCCGGAAATGGCTGATGCGACCTACATCGAGCCAATTCACTGGGAAGTGGTACGCAAAATCATCGAAAAAGAGCGTCCGGACGCCGTGCTGCCAACGATGGGCGGCCAGACCGCGCTGAACTGCGCGCTGGAACTGGAACGCCAGGGCGTGCTGGCCGAGTTCGGCGTGACCATGATTGGTGCCACCGCCGATGCGATTGATAAAGCCGAAGACCGCCGCCGTTTCGACGTGGCGATGAAGAAAATCGGCCTCGATACCGCGCGCTCCGGCATCGCGCACACTATGGAAGAAGCGCTGGCGGTTGCCGCTGACGTGGGTTATCCGTGCATCATCCGTCCTTCGTTCACTATGGGCGGCACCGGTGGCGGTATCGCCTACAACCGCGAAGAGTTTGAAGAGATTTGCGAACGCGGTCTGGATCTTTCCCCCACCAAAGAGCTGCTGATTGACGAGTCGCTGATTGGCTGGAAAGAGTACGAGATGGAAGTGGTGCGTGATAAAAACGACAACTGCATCATCGTCTGCTCTATCGAAAACTTCGATGCGATGGGTATCCACACCGGCGACTCCATCACCGTCGCACCGGCTCAGACCCTGACAGACAAAGAGTATCAAATCATGCGTAACGCCTCGATGGCGGTACTGCGTGAAATCGGCGTCGAAACCGGCGGGTCAAACGTGCAGTTCTCCGTGAACCCGAAAAACGGTCGCCTGATTGTTATCGAAATGAACCCGCGCGTATCACGCTCCTCGGCGCTGGCCTCCAAAGCCACCGGCTTCCCGATTGCCAAAGTGGCGGCGAAACTGGCGGTGGGTTACACCCTCGACGAGCTGATGAACGACATCACCGGCGGTCGCACACCGGCCTCGTTCGAACCGTCCATCGACTACGTTGTCACCAAAATTCCTCGCTTCAACTTCGAGAAATTCGCGGGCGCGAACGACCGTCTGACCACTCAGATGAAATCCGTCGGCGAAGTGATGGCGATTGGCCGCACTCAGCAGGAATCCCTGCAGAAAGCCCTGCGCGGTCTCGAAGTGGGCGCGATGGGCTTCGACCCGAAAGTGAGCCTGGATGACCCGGAAGCGCTGACCAAAATCCGCCGCGAGCTGAAAGACGCGGGTGCTGAGCGTATCTGGTATATCGCCGATGCCTTCCGCGCAGGTCTGTCTGTCGACGGCGTCTTCAACCTGACCAACATCGACCGCTGGTTCCTGGTGCAAATCGAAGAGCTGGTGCGCCTGGAAGAGAAAGTGGCAGAGATGGGCATCACCGGTCTCGACGCTGACTTCCTGCGTATGCTGAAGCGTAAAGGCTTCGCCGACGCGCGTCTGGCTAAACTGGCGGGCGTGCGCGAATCTGAAATCCGCAAGCTGCGCGACCAGTACAACCTGCACCCGGTCTACAAACGTGTGGACACCTGCGCCGCAGAATTTGCCACCGACACCGCCTACATGTACTCCACGTACGAAGACGAGTGCGAAGCGAATCCGTCCAACGACCGCGATAAAATCATGGTCCTCGGCGGCGGCCCGAACCGTATCGGCCAGGGCATCGAGTTTGACTACTGCTGCGTACACGCCTCGCTGGCGCTGCGCGAAGACGGTTACGAGACCATTATGGTCAACTGTAACCCGGAAACCGTATCAACCGACTACGACACCTCTGACCGCCTCTACTTCGAGCCGGTAACGCTGGAAGACGTGCTGGAAATCGTGCGTATCGAGAAGCCAAAAGGCGTTATCGTGCAGTACGGCGGCCAGACTCCGCTGAAGCTGGCTCGCGCGCTGGAAGCAGCAGGTGTGCCGGTTATCGGCACCAGCCCGGATGCGATTGACCGCGCGGAAGACCGCGAGCGTTTCCAGCAGGCGGTTGACCGTCTGAAGCTGAAACAACCGGCCAACGCCACTGTAACCGCGATTGAAATGGCGGTTGAGAAGGCGAAAGAGATTGGCTACCCGCTGGTGGTGCGCCCGTCCTACGTGCTGGGCGGCCGTGCGATGGAAATCGTCTACGACGAAGCAGACCTGCGCCGCTACTTCCAGACCGCGGTAAGCGTCTCTAACGATGCGCCAGTGTTGCTCGACCGCTTCCTCGACGATGCGGTGGAAGTGGATGTGGACGCCATCTGCGACGGCGAAATGGTGCTGATTGGCGGCATCATGGAGCACATCGAGCAGGCGGGCGTGCACTCCGGTGACTCCGCGTGTTCTCTGCCAGCCTACACCCTGAGCCAGGAAATTCAGGATGTGATGCGCCAGCAGGTGCAGAAACTGGCCTTCGAGCTGCAGGTTCGCGGCCTGATGAACGTCCAGTTCGCGGTGAAAGATAACGAAGTCTACCTCATTGAAGTTAACCCGCGTGCGGCGCGTACCGTACCGTTCGTCTCCAAAGCGACCGGCGTTCCGCTGGCGAAAGTGGCGGCGCGTGTGATGGCGGGCCAGACGCTGACCCAGCAGGGCGTGACCAAAGAAATTATTCCACCGTACTACTCGGTGAAAGAAGTGGTCCTGCCGTTCAACAAATTCCCGGGCGTTGACCCGCTGTTAGGGCCAGAAATGCGCTCCACCGGTGAAGTCATGGGCGTTGGCCGCACCTTCGCAGAAGCGTTCGCCAAAGCACAGCTCGGCAGCAGCTCAACCATGAGAAAGCAGGGCCGTGCGCTGCTCTCCGTGCGCGAAGGCGACAAAGAGCGTGTGGTAGACCTGGCGGCGAAACTGCTGAAACAGGGCTTTGAACTGGATGCGACCCACGGCACGGCTATTGTGCTGGGTGAAGCCGGTATCAACCCGCGTCTGGTCAACAAGGTGCATGAAGGTCGTCCGCACATTCAGGACCGTATCAAGAATGGCGAGTACACCTACATCATCAACACCACTGCGGGTCGTCAGGCGATTGAAGACTCTAAGCTGATTCGCCGTAGCGCGTTGCAGTACAAAGTGCATTACGACACCACCCTGAACGGAGGTTTCGCGACAGCGATGGCGCTGAACGCCGATGCCACCGAGAAGGTGATTTCGGTGCAGGAAATGCACGCGCAGATTAATAAGTAAGCCGCACCGCGTGTATCTGGCGGGTGGCGCTGCGCTTACCCGCCCTACAAAACCCAAATACACCACTCGTAGGCTGGGGGAAGGCGCAGCCGCCACCCGGCAATTTTTGTCCGTGCGGTCATCAGGCGGGTGGCGCTTCGCTTACCCGCCCTAAAAACTCAAATTCTCCACCTGTAGGCCGGGTAAGGCGAAGCCGTCACCCGGCAATTTTTGTCCGTGCGGTCATCAGGCGGGTGGCGCTGCGCTTACCCGCCCTACAAAACCCAAATACTCCACTCGTAGGCCGGGTAAGGCGTAGCCGCCACCCGGCAACACATCTCTTTGTACCTCTTCAGAGTGTTCTGGTTTTCCATCTCCCGTCAGTCAGTTAGCCTAAAATGGTTAGGTCGATAATTAAATTCAACTGAAAAGCAGGGAGAACACCATGCGAAATAAACTTCTGGCTACCTCAATTTTTGCTGCAGCAGCCCTCTTCACCGTTGCCGGTTGTTCATCCAACCAGGCGGTAAAAACCACCGATGGCAGAACGATCGTCACTGACGGCAAACCACAGGTGGATGACGACACCGGACTGGTGTCTTATAAAAACGCAGAGACCGGTAAAACTGAGCAGATTAACCGTGACCAGGTTAAGAACATGAGCGAACTGGATAACTAACTGTCTGGCAGGCCCTGCCGAGCGGCGGGGCCATCGCGTGATGCTCAGAGCAGAGCATTGTCGATTTTGACAATGATTTTACGCAGCGGTGCGCCCGCACCAATTGCACCCATCGGACGATGAAGCTCACCCGGAAAAAGAATGGCCAGCTCAAACGGATGCAGGTGAATCAGGGTTTCACTGCTGATTTGCGTACAAAAACCGATATCATGAGCCTGATTAAACGGGCCATCTTCGATAATCTCCAGCCCTTTATTTCCCGCCCCAATGACCTCTTCACCCGCCAGCACAATGTGTATGTCGAGGTACTGACGATGATATTCCGGGCGCTGCTCTGCAAGCGGGCGCGTTTCGCCCTCGACTACCGTGAAGAAAAGATTATCCCCGTCGATGGTATATTTGCCGGGCGGCAGTGAATGTGGCTCTTGCCCAATCACTGCCTGTAGCGCTTTGCGGATGACAGGCGGATAAAAAGCATTTTTGGCGGCGGCGGTTAACGTATCAATAATCATGCGGGTACCCTTACAGAAGGCGTTTTGTCGAGCAACGCTAATGATTGCTCCACGATAAGACTGACGTCGGGGGCGATATCCACCGCGATAATATCCGGCTCGCTGTCGTCCGGGATTTCCAGTGCGGCAAACTGACTCTGCAAGAGCGCTTCAGGCATGAAATGGCCTTTGCGCTGCTGCATACGATGCAGAATGCAGGTGTAATCTCCGGTGAGCCAGAGAAAGCGCAGATTGCGGCTCCCCTCGCGCAGACGATCCCGGTAGCGCTTTTTCAGCGCGGAACAGACCAGTACACCTGACTCATTTTTTTGCTCAAGGCTAAAAATCACGTCGGCGATGCGTTCCAGCCAGGGCTGACGGTCATCGTCGTCAAGCGGCTGGCTGGCGGCCATTTTCACGATATTGTTTCGCGGATGCAGATCGTCACCGTCGATAAATTTTGCACCGAGTACGCCGGCCAGCGCCTGGCCGACCGTCGTTTTTCCCGTGCCAGAAACACCCATCAAAATGATGCATTGT
Organism: Lelliottia jeotgali; assembly: GCA_002271215.1. NCBI lineage: Bacteria > Pseudomonadati > Pseudomonadota > Gammaproteobacteria > Enterobacterales > Enterobacteriaceae > Lelliottia > Lelliottia jeotgali. Next base: position 721,050 of record CP018628.1, read on the forward strand.
CCTGCCATAATTTCCCCCATGATCAGACGGCGACCAGCATGCCGCCATCAACGAATAGCAGGTGACCGTTGACGAAATTGGACGCCTTCGACGACAGGAATACCGCCGCACCGATCAGCTCTTGTGGATCGCCCCATCGCGCAGCGGGAGTGCGTTTGCACAGCCAGTCGGTGAACGCCTGGTCATCGACCAGAGTTTGGGTCATCGCCGTTTTGAAGTAGCCCGGCGCGATTCCATTCACCTGAATGTTGTAGCGAGCCAGCTCAACGCACATGCCACGGGTCAGCATTTTCACTGCACCTTTGGCGGCGGCGTAAGGAGTGATAGTGTCCCGGCCTAACTCGCTCTGCATCGAACAAATATTGACGATTTTTCCCTGATTGCGGATGACCATCCGTTTTGCGACGGCCTGAGATACCAGGAACACCGCCGTCTGATTTACCGAAATAACGTCATTCCATTCCTGTACCGGGAATTCTGTAAATGGGTGACGACGCTGAATGCCCGCATTATTAAATAGCACGTCAATTACGCCTATTTCCGCTTCGATTTTAGCGACTGCATTTTCAACGGATTCTGCATCCGTCACATTAAAGACTGCGGAATGCGCAATTGCGCCTTCATCGCGTAATTTCATTACTGCATCATTTGCCCGTGGCGCAGAAATATCGTTGATGATTATCTCTGCTCCGTATTTCGCCAGCCCTTGCGCCATAACAAAACCAATACCTTGTCCGGCACCGGTAATTAAAATGCGTTTGCCTTGTAAGCTAAAAAGATCGTTCATTTCGCTATCCTGATTAACGGCTGAATATCAATGAAGTCGTGTGTTCTATCTCACGGATTTTCGTCGCTTCAAACTGTGATAAAGATCACTCAACACCGTGTTACGAAAAGGGGTTACGTTAAACGTGATGCGGGGCGGGAATCGGCGCGTCATACAGGGGATTCACGGGGGAAGGGCGATTCTCTTTTCCCCCTCTGGCAGGCATAATGGCCTGAAGTCGTGGAAGTATTTGACGGACAAATGAATGAAAGCACAACGCATTACGCTCAATGATATCGCTGAGCTTGCTGGCGTAACGAAAATGACCGTCAGCCGTTATTTACGTACACCGGATAAAGTGAAACCTGAAACGGCAGAGCGTATTGCCAGTGTTATTGCGGAAGTGGGTTTCGAGCCAGACCCGGATAATCCGGCGATGAGCAGCGTCTCTGTTCCCCGCATCGGCGTGCTGATCCCTTCTTTTCATAATCAAATTTTTGCCGATCTGTTAGCCGGGATTGAGTCGGTGACGGCGGCTCACGGCTATCAAACGCTGGTCGTGAACTACGACTACGACCGCCAGCGCGAAGAAGAGCAAATTGCCGCCGTACTGGCCTTTAACGTCAAAGGGTTGCTGTTGACGGAGTCGGTGCACACGCTCAGAGCGGAGAAGTATCTCAACGCCGCGAAAATTCCTGTCGCTGAAGTGATGGGCTTATCGGACAACCCTGGGCGCATCAACGTCGGGTTTGATAACTTCAAAGCCGGTTTTGATATGACCAATATGCTGCTGGCGAGCGGTAAGCAGCATGTTATTTACTTTGGCTCGATGTCCGATGTGCGCGACGAGCAGCGTTACGCGGGTTACTGCGAAGCGATGAGCAATGCCGGGCTGGCCGTGGGGCGCATCGCGCCAAATAAAGTCTCGTCAGTGTCGATTGGCACCGGGATGATGACGCTGGCGCGGCAGATGTACGCCAGTATGGACGCTATTCTCTGTACCAACGACGATCTGGCTGTGGGTGTATTGCAGGAGTGCATTGCCAGTGGAATCGCGATTCCGCAGGAGATGGCCATTGCCGGTTTCCACGGTCTGGAGATTGGCCAGATCGTTTCACCGCGCCTGGCGAGCGTCCTGACGCCGCGCAGCGAAATGGGCAAAGTGGCGACCGAGATCCTGATTAAGAAAATCAAAGGGCTGCCCACCATCGAAAAAGTCGATCTTCATTATCGGCTGTCGATGGGTGAAACCATCTGATTTGTCATACAGATCACGGACGCTGTAACAGCGTTTGTTAACACGATTCAGCGTGACGCAGATCGCAAAAAACCCTACAAAAAACCCGTTTGATAGTGGCATCCATTTTCACGACACATCAAACAGGTGATCTGATGAATATTGCAAATAACCGCGCCGTCCTTTTAATCGCTCCCGTTGTCGAGAGCCTGCAACAGCAGCTCGCCAGCCAGTTCCCGCTGTATCGTCTCTATGAACAGGACGATCCCATCACCTTTTTACGCGAGCAGGGCGAGAACATCGCCGTGGTGGTGACGCGCGGCGATGTTGGTGTACAAAACAACGTTCTTGAGATGCTGCCACACGTAGGGCTGGTGGCGATTTTCGGTGTGGGAACTGATGCGGTCGATCTGGATTATCTCCGCACTCGCCAGATATCCGTCACCATCACCTCCGGCGTATTGACCAACGACGTGGCCGATCTGGCGATGGGGCTACTGCTATCCGGCGCACGCCAGCTGTGCCAGGGCGACCGCTTTGTGCGTGAAGGCCGCTGGGCGAACGGCGGTCTTGCGCTGGGAACTCAGGTCAGCGGCAAACGCATTGGGCTGCTGGGAATGGGGAACATTGGCCAGGCTATTGCCCGTCGTGCCCGCGGTTTTGATATGGAAGTGCTCTATACCGATCGCAAAAAGTTGGCTGATCTGGATTATCAGTGGTGCGCAGATATACATACGCTGGCTCACGAGAGTGATTTTCTGGTGATTGCGGCCTCAGGCGGGGAAGCGAATCGCGGTTTGATCGACGCTTCAGTTTTTAACGTCATGCCGAAACACGCGTGGCTGATTAATATTGCTCGCGGCTCGCTGGTGGATGAAAAGGCGCTGATTCAGGCGTTACAGAAGGGTGTTATTGCTGGAGCCGGGCTGGACGTTTTTGACGATGAGCCCAATGTGCCGGCGGAACTGATGGCCCTCGATAATGTGGTTCTCCAACCGCACGTCGCCAGCGCCACGCATGAGACGCGGCAAAAAATGAGTGACGTGGTTTTTGCTAACGTCGCTGCTTATTTTTCCGGGACTACTTTACCGAATGCGATTAATTAATTTAAGAGTCTTATTTCTGCCCCTGTTTTCATGAAATGACAACAATAACCTCTGCATAGAGAGTGAGAAATATGAACGATAACATTCCCAGCACTCGCTGGCTGCGTATCATTGCGCCGGTATTAATTGCGTGCATTATTTCGTTTATGGACCGGGTTAATATTAGTTTTGCGCTACCCGGTGGGATGGAAGCAGATTTAGGTATTACCAGTCAAATGGCCGGTGTCGCCAGCGGAATATTTTTTATTGGCTATCTTTTTTTACAAATACCGGGCGGGAAGATTGCTGTTAATGGCAGTGGAAAACGTTTTATTGCCTGGTCGTTGGTAGCCTGGGCGATCGTTTCTGTTGCGACCGGTTTTGTGACTCATGAATATCAATTGCTGGTCCTGCGCTTTATTCTGGGCGTTTCCGAGGGCGGGATGCTGCCGGTCGTTTTAACAATGGTCAGCAACTGGTTCCCCGAAAAAGAGGTGGGTCGCGCGAACGCATTTGTGATGATGTTTGCTCCGCTGGGTGGGATGCTGACCGCGCCCGTTTCCGGCGCCATTATCTCGGCGTTTGACTGGCGATGGCTGTTTATCATCGAAGGGTTGCTGTCGCTGGTAGTGCTGGCCGTCTGGTGGTTCATGATCAGCGACAGGCCCGAAGAGGCACGCTGGTTGTCGGACCGTGAACGCGATTATCTGGTGACAACCTTAGCCGCCGAGCGCGCCGCAAAGCTTGCCGAAGCGCCGGTCAGCAACGCGCCGGTGAAAGATGTCTTTCGCAATTCAGGGCTGATGAAACTGGTGATCCTTAACTTCTTCTACCAGACCGGTGATTATGGCTACACCCTGTGGCTACCCACCATACTGAAAGGGCTGACGGGGGGGAGTATGACGAGCGTGGGTTTTCTTGCGGTGCTGCCGTTTGTTGCCACGCTGGCGGGGATTTACGTCATTTCACTGTTCAGCGATCGCAGTGGCAAACGTCGCCTGTGGGTACGGTTCTCCCTCTATAGCTTTGCTACGGCGTTGGTGGCCTCGGTTATCCTGCGTGAACATGTGGTCGCAGCCTATATTGCGCTGGTGATTTGCGGGTTCTTCCTCAAGTCTGCAACCAGTCCATTCTGGTCGATGCCTGGGCGGATTGCGGCTCCGGAAGTAGCCGGAAGTGCGCGTGGCGTGATTAACGGACTGGGGAATCTTGGGGGATTCTGCGGCCCGTATCTGGTGGGCGTGATGATTTATCTCTATGGGCAGAACGTTGCAGTGTGCGCCCTGGCGGGATCGCTGATTATCGCCGGGACGATGACTTTCCTGCTGCCGAAGAAATGCGACCTGGTGGTCAGCGAGCCGGACGTGAAGGTGAGCGAACAGCCTGGACACACATCACCGTGAATACATAAATAACAGTTATCATTGTAAGCGGTTCGATTAACTGTCTACACTCTTGCTGATTACAACAAGCGTTAAAACAGGCAATACAATGATTCTGATAATTTATGCGCATCCTTATCCGCAGCACTCTCATGCGAATAAGCGGATGCTTGAGCAAGCAAGGGAAATCGACGGCGTAGAGATACGCTCCCTCTATCAACTTTATCCTGACTTCAACATCGATATCGCCGCCGAACAGGAGGCGATATCCCGCGCAGATCTTATCGTCTGGCAACATCCGATGCAGTGGTACAGCACACCGCCACTGCTCAAACTGTGGATCGACAAAGTGTTCTCCCACGGCTGGGCCTACGGCCACAACGGTCACGCGCTGAAGGGCAAAAGCCTGCTGTGGGCCGTCACTACCGGCGGTGGTGAAAGCCACTTTGATATCGGCTCCCATCCGGGGTTTGACGTCTTGTCACAGCCGCTACAGGCAACGGCGGTTTACTGTGGGCTTACCTGGTTACCCCCTTTCGCCATGCACTGCACGTTCGTCTGTGACGACGAAACGCTGCAGGCGCAGGCCCGCCACTACAAACAACGCTTACTCGACTGGCAGGAGCACCATCATGGATAGCCATACGCTCATACAGGCGCTGATTTATCTGGGGGCGGCGGCGCTGATTGTGCCGGTTGCGGTGCGTCTGGGCCTGGGCTCGGTGCTGGGGTATTTGATTGCCGGTTGCGCTATCGGCCCGTGGGGGCTGGGGCTGGTTACGGACGCTGAGTCTATTTTGCATTTCGCCGAAATCGGCGTGGTGCTGATGCTGTTTGTCATTGGTCTGGAGCTGGACCCGCAGCGCCTGTGGAAACTGCGCGCCTCGGTGTTTGGCGGCGGGGCATTGCAAATGGTGGCGTGCGGCGCGCTGCTCGGCGGCTTTTGTATTCTGCTCGGGATGGACTGGAAGGTCGCCGAGCTGATAGGCATGACGCTGGCGCTCTCCTCGACGGCGATTGCCATGCAGGCGATGAATGAGCGCAACCTGACCGTTTCTCAGATGGGGCGCAGCACGTTTTCTGTCCTGCTGTTCCAGGATATCGCCGCCATTCCGCTGGTGGCGATGATCCCGCTGCTGGCGGCAAGCGGGTCGTCCACCACGCTGGGGGCCTTCGCCCTGTCGGCGCTGAAAGTGGCGGGCGCGCTAGCCTTAGTGATTCTTTTAGGACGTTATGTGACGCGTCCGCTGCTGCGTTTTGTGGCCCGCTCAGGGCTGCGTGAAGTCTTCAGCGCCGTGGCACTGTTCCTGGTCTTCGGCTTTGGTTTGCTGCTCGAAGAGGCCGGTCTGTCGATGGCGATGGGCGCATTCCTGGCGGGCGTGCTGCTGGCCAGCTCCGAATACCGTCATGCGCTGGAAAGCGATATCGAACCCTTCAAAGGTTTGCTGCTGGGGCTGTTCTTTATCGGCGTCGGGATGTCGATCGACTTTGGTACGCTGGTGACGCACCCGCTGCGTATTCTGACTCTGCTGGTCGGGTTCCTGGTCATCAAGATGGGGATGTTATGGCTGATCGCGCGTCCGCTCAACGTGCCGAATAAACAGCGCCGTTGGTTTGCCGTCTTGCTTGGACAGGGGAGTGAGTTTGCTTTCGTGGTGTTTGGTGCCGCGCAGATGGCGAACGTGCTCGACGCAGAATGGGCAAAGGCACTGACGCTGGCGGTGGCACTGTCGATGGCTGCTACGCCAATACTTCTGGTGTTGTTGACTCGTCTTGAGCAGTCTAACAGCAGTCAGGATCGGGAAGCCGATGAAATTGATGAAGAACAGCCACGAGTGATTATCGCCGGGTTTGGCCGCTTCGGGCAGATCACAGGCCGTTTGCTGCTCTCCAGCGGAGTGAAAATGGTGATTCTGGATCACGATCCTGACCACATCGAAACCCTGCGTAAATTTGGTATGAAAGTGTTTTACGGCGATGCGACGCGCGTCGATCTGCTGGAGTCCGCCGGAGCGGCAAAAGCCGAAGTGCTGATCAACGCGATTGACGATCCGCAGGCCAGTCTTCACCTGGCAGAGCTGGCGCTGGAGCATTTCCCGAACCTGAAAATCATCTCCCGCGCGCGTGATGTTGACCATTACATCAAACTGCGTCAGGCAGGGATTGAAGCACCAGAGCGTGAAACCTTCGAAGGGGCGCTCAAGTCCGGGCGCATGGCGCTGGAAGGGTTAGGGCTGGGGGCTTATGAAGCACGAGAACGCGCCGACCTGTTCCGCCGTTTTAACACCGATATGGTTGAAGAGATGGTGGAGATGGCAGAAGAGGATGCATCGTCTCGCGCAGCGGTGGTGAAACGCACCAGCGCGATGCTGACGGAGATCATTAATGAGGATCGTAATCATCTGTCATTGACCCAGCGTCACGGCTGGCAGGGGACGGAAGAGGGGAAACATACCGGCGATCCGAAAGATGAACCCGAGAGTAAACCTGTCGCGTGAAGTGGAGTTGCCAGCAATATTGAAATATTTCCCTTTCTTTACTCGGGCTGGAGTCGACGAAAGATTAAGCTTTACGTATAGTGGCGGCAATTTTTTGCATCCGGGAAATTTTCAATGATCAGTCTGATTGCAGCGCTGGCGGTAGACCGCGTTATCGGCATGGAAAACGCCATGCCGTGGAACCTGCCTGCCGATCTCGCATGGTTTAAACGCACCACCTTAAACAAGCCGGTAGTGATGGGCCGCCTGACCTGGGAGTCAATCGGTCGTCCGCTGCCGGGTCGTAAAAACATCGTTATCAGTAGCCAGCCGGGTACCGACGATCGCGTTGAGTGGGTTAAATCCATCGACGACGCGATTGCCGCCTGCGGTGACGCGGAAGAGATTATGGTGATTGGTGGGGGTCGTGTTTACGAGCAGTTCCTGCCGAAAGCACAGAAGCTCTATTTGACCCACATTGACGCAGAAGTGGAAGGGGATACGCATTTCCCGGACTACGATCCTGACGAATGGGAATCTGTGTTCAGCGAATTCCACGACGCTGATGCGCAGAACTCCCACAGCTACTGCTTCGAAGTGTTAGAACGTCGTTAAGTTTTAGTCCCCGGTGGCGCTTAGCTTACCGGGGCTACAAAACCTGAACGTAGGCCGGATAAGGCGGAGCCGCCATCCGGCAATAGCATCAGGAGGCAACCGCCTCGCCATCTCCTAGCTCAAGATGCCGGTTCGACGGCTGTACAAAATACTGCTTATCTTCCCAGCGCAGGCAGGTTAAATCCCCGCCCCAGCAGCATCCCGTATCCAGCCCGTAAATATTCTCTGGCGTGCCTTTGCCTTCCAGCGACGCCCAGTGGCCAAACACCACGCTGTACTCGTCCGTCACCGGGCCAGGAATCGCAAACCACGGTTTGAGCGGCGACGGCGCGTTTTCCGGCGTGTCTTTGCAGTACATATCCAACTGGCCGTTCGGGAAGCAGTAGCGCATACGCGTGAAAGCATTGGTCACGAAACGCAGGCGTGCCAGACCGCTTAATTCCGGGCTCCAGTTGTTTGGCATGTCGCCATACATCGCATCAAGGAAGAACGGATAGGAGTCGCTCGCCAGCACCGCTTCGACGTCGCGCGCGCACTCTTTGGCCGTTTGCAGATCCCACTGCGGCGTTATTCCGGCGTGGGCCATCACCAGCTTCTTCTCTTCGTCGACCTGCAACAGCGGTTGACGGCGTAGCCAGTTCAGCAGCTCGTCGGCGTCAGCCGCTTCCAGCAGTGGCGTGATCCGGTCCTTCGGCTTATTGCGACTGATCCCGGCAAACACTGCCAGCAGATGCAGATCGTGATTGCCCAACACCAGGCGCACGCTGTCGCCCAGCGATTTGACGAATCGCAGGACATCCAGTGAGCCAGGCCCGCGCGCCACTAAATCGCCCGTCAGCCAGAGGGTGTCTTGTCCGGGTGTAAAATCCACCTGTTTTAACAACGCGATCAGTTCATCGTAGCAACCGTGAACGTCGCCAATGAGATATGTAGACATAGATTTAATGAATGAATGTAGGAACGGCGAGACGGAAAACAGGAACAGCAACACGGAAGGTATTGCCGTCTGGATCGACCATTTCATAATGGCCCTGCATGGTGCCCATCGGTGTCTCAATTACGGCACCGCTGGTGTATTGATACTCTTCGCCAGGGGCGATGTGGGGTTGTTCGCCCACCACACCTTCACCCTGGACTTCGATTTCGCGGCCATTGCCGTTGGTGATAAGCCAGTAGCGCCCGAGCAGTTGCACAGGCATCCGCCCCAGATTGCGAATGGTTACGGTGTAAGCAAAAACAAAACGCTCGTCGTCCGGTGTGGACTGAGATTCGATATAGACGCTTTGCACCTGAACACATACGCGGGGCGAATCAATCATGGCTTAGCTCTCCTTTGGCGGGGCGTTATCGCTAATGTAGTTTGCCAACTTACAGTACTGCTCAACGGAAATATTCTCCGCACGCATCGCCGGGTCGATACCTAATTCGGTCAGCACTTCAACGGTAAATGAATTACCCAGGCTGTTACGAATCGTTTTACGGCGCTGGTTAAAGGCCTCGGTGGTGATGCGGCTCAGTACGCGCAGCTCTTTAACCGGATGCGGCATCACCGCGTGCGGCACCAGGCGAACGACCGCAGATTCCACTTTTGGCGCTGGCGTAAACGCCGTTGGCGGAACTTCAAGCACCGGAATAATCTGGCAGTAATATTGCGCCATGACGCTCAATCGACCATACGCTTTACTGTTCGGTCCCGCAACCAGTCGGTTGACGACCTCTTTTTGCAGCATGAAGTGCATGTCGGCAATGGCATCAGTATAGCTAAACAGATGGAACATCAGCGGCGTGGAGATGTTATACGGCAGGTTGCCGAACACGCGCAGCGGCTGGCCCAGTTTCTCGGACAGCTCAGCGAAGTTCATGGTCATGGCGTCCTGCTGATAAATTGTCAGCTTTGGCCCCAGGAACGGGTGCGTTTGCAGACGCGCAGCCAGGTCGCGGTCCAGCTCGATAACCGTCATTTCGTCGAGGCGCTCACCCACTGGCTCAGTCAGTGCTGCAAGGCCCGGACCGATTTCGACCATCGCCTGGCCTTTTTGTGGATTGATAGCAGACACGATGCTTTCGATAACGAACTGATCGTTAAGGAAGTTTTGCCCGAAGCGTTTGCGGGCTAAGTGGCCCTGATGGACTCTAGTATTCATTGAGTATTAACAATCATTTTGATGGCGAGATTAAGCGCCGTAATAAAACTGCCGACATCCGCCTTGCCTTTTCCTGCCAGATCCAGCGCAGTACCGTGGTCAACGGACGTTCGAATAAAGGGTAAACCGAGCGTGATATTCACGGCGCGGCCAAATCCCTGGTATTTTAGCACGGGCAGGCCCTGATCGTGGTACATCGCGAGCACCGCATCGGCGTTATCGAGATATTTAGCCTGGAAAAGAGTATCGGCGGGCAGCGGTCCGCTGAGATTCATCCCTTTGGCGCGCATTTCTTCCAGGACCGGAATGATGGTGTCGATCTCTTCCGTGCCCATATGCCCGCCTTCGCCTGCATGCGGGTTCAGCCCGCAGACCAGCACGTGAGGCGCTTTGATGCCAAATTTGGTTTGCAGGTCGTGATGCAAAATAGTGATGATTTCACGCAGTAACTCGGGGGTGATCGCATCCGATATCGCTTTGAGCGGCAAATGTGTTGTCACCAGCGCAACGCGCAGCTCTTCTGTCGCAAGCATCATCACTACGTTGTTGCTGTGCGAACGCTCTTCGAAGAACTCAGTGTGCCCGGTAAAGGGAACGCCCGCGTCGTTGATCACGCCCTTGTGCACCGGGCCAGTAATCAACGCGGCAAATTCACCGTTCAGGCAGCCATCACAGGCACGCGCCAGCGTATCGACAACGTAAAGACCGTTATCGGTGCTGAGCTGACCAGGGGTGACGGGGGCGCGAAGCGGGACGGGAAGAATCGTTAATGAGCCTGCCTGTTGCGGAACAGGGCGTTGGCTGGCGTCGTAAGGCAGAAGCGTTAAAGGCAGACCGAGCCATTCAGCCCGGTCTTTTAACAGTGTTGCATCAGTGCAGACAACCAGTTCCACCGGCCAGCTTCGCTGTGCGAGCTGGACGACGAGGTCAGGACCAATCCCGGCGGGTTCGCCGGGAGTGATGACAACACGATGTTGATTCATTAGTTGCTCAGGATTTTCACGTAAGCGCTGGCGCGTTGTTCCTGCATCCAGGTCGCTGCTTCTTCAGAGAACTTACGGTTGAACAGCATACGGTAGGCTCTGTCTTTCTGCGCCGCGTCGGTTTTATCCACGTTGCGGGTATCCATCAGCTGGATCAAGTGCCAGCCGAAGGAAGAGTGTACAGGTGCGCTCATCTGGCCTTTGTTCAGCTTCATCAGTGCATCGCGGAAGGCAGGATCGTAGATATCTGCAGCCGCCCAGCCAAGATCGCCACCCTGGTTGGCAGAACCTGGGTCCTGAGAGAACTCTTTTGCGGCATTCGCAAAGGAGGTTTTCCCGCTCTTGATATCTGCCGCAATCTGTTCCAGTTTCACGCGAGCCTGATCGTCAGTCATGATCGGTGACGGCTTAAGCAGAATGTGGCGAGCGTGGACTTCGGTGACGGAAATGCTCTGGCTCTGGCCGCGCATATCGTTCACTTTCAGGATGTGGAAACCAACACCGGAACGGATTGGACCGATGATATCGCCTTTCTTCGCCGTGCTCAGTGCCTGAGCGAAGATAGACGGCAGTTCCTGAATACGGCCCCAGCCCATCTGGCCGCCTTTCAGCGCCTGCTGGTCAGCAGAATAGGTGATGGCAAGCTTGCCGAAATCACCGCCGTTACGCGCCTGTTCAACGATAGAACGCGCCTGGCTTTCGGCTTCAGCGGCCTGATCTGAGGTTGGGTTTTCCGACAGTGGCACCAGAATGTGGCTCAGGTTCAGTTCGGTACTGGCATCGTTCTGATTGCCCACCTGCTTCGCCAGCTGATCCACTTCCTGTGGCAGGATCGTGACGCGACGACGCACTTCGTTGTTACGCACTTCAGAGATCAGCATCTCTTTGCGGATCTGATTACGGTAAGTCGCGTAGCTGATGCCGTCATAGGCCAGACGGCTGCGCATCTGGTCGATCGTCATGTTGTTCTGCTTAGAAATGTTCGCGATCGCTTCATCGAGCTGCTGATCGGTCACTTTTACACCCATTTTCTGACCCATCTGCAGCACTATCTGATCCATGATCAAACGCTCGAGGATCTGATGACGCAGCGTGGCGTCATCTGGAAGTTGCTGACCTGCTTCGCCCGAATTGAGCTTCACAGATTGCATTAAACCATCTACGTCGCTTTCAAGTACTACACCGTTGTTAACAACGGCGGCGACTTTATCAACAACCTGTGGCGCGGCAAAGCTGGTGTTCGCAACCATAGCGATACCGAGCAGCAGCGTTTTCCAGTTCTTCATACTTTTTCCATTTCAATTAACCGCAAAGCGGATGGCGTTGTAAATCAAGCACATTACAAGGAACTACGATATGGCAGAATGTTCGAGCGCAGCATCTGCTGCGTGCCCAGGCCGTAATTGGAACTCAGGCCGCGCAATTCGACATTGAAGCCAATGACGTTATCGTATTTGCTCTGATTATTAGTGGTATCCCAGCCGTTAAGCTTACGTTCGTAACCGACGCGAAGCGCGTAACAGCAGGAGTTATATTGCAAGCCAACCATCTGATCCGCTGGCTTGCTGGTATTGGTGTCAAAGTAATAAGCGCCCACAATTGACCAGCGATCGGCGATTGGCCAGCTTGCTGCGCCACCGACCTGCGAAATACCGTCCTTGTATTGCTCGGCTGTGGCGTAGTTTGGCAGCGTTGCCTGAATATACTCCGGGCTGGCGTAACGATAGGTCAGCTGCACCATCCGGTCTTCATCACGGCGATATTCAACGCTCGCGCTGCTGGTCGCAACGTTATCCAGTCGCGTGTCATATTGCAGACCACCGCGCAGACCCCAGCGATCGGTCATACGCCAGTAGGTATCACCCGCCCATACAAGAGCACCCGTTTTGTTGTCTTTTTCCCAGTTGATGTCGTCATCACCGGTTCGTGCTTCGGTGAAGTAGTAGATTTGACCCACAGAAACGTTAAAACGTTCAACTGCTGCGTCATCATATACGCGCGTCGTCACACCGGTCGTGACCTGGTTCGCGGACGCAATACGGTCGAGACCGCCATAGGTACGGTCGCGGAACAGGCCGCTATAGTCTGACTGAAGGAAAGAGGAGTCGTAGTTCTGGATTTTGCTCTGATCGCGATACGGCACATACAGATACTGCATGCGCGGCTCCAGCGTCTGGGTATATCCGCTCGCCAGGTTCATATCGCGTTCGAAAATCAGCTTGCCGTCCATTTTGAACTGCGGCAGCACGCGGTTGACGGACTCTTCGAGATCGGTGCCGTAACGGGTGTTATACCAGTCCAGATTTTTCTGCTGATAATGGGTGGCCATCATCTTGGCTTCGGTATTCAGACTTGCCCAGTCGTTAGACAGCGGCAGGTTGATAGTCGGCTCAAGGTGAACACGCGTCGCTTCCGGCATGTCGGAGTTGGTGTTGACGAAGTGGACAGCCTGACCATAAACGCGGGTATCAAATGGACCGACGTCGTTCTGGTACCAGTTAACGTCCAACTGCGGCTCTGCGCCGTAAGTGCTACGTGTCTGGGTACTAAACACCTGGAACTGTTTGGTGGAAACAGTGGCGTTGAAGTTCTGAATGGCGTAACCGACGCTGAATTTTTGCGTTGCGTAGCCATCGGTACTTGAACCGTATTTGGTATCGAAATCGTTAAAGTAATATGGGTCGCTGACTTTGGTGTAGTTGACGTTAAAGCGCCACACCTGATCCATCACGCCCGAATGTTGCCAGTAGTACAACCAGCGGTGACGATCGCCCTCAGTCGGGTGCTCTTCAGGGAAGACTTTGTCTGATGGTAAATAATCCAGTTCCATCAAACCGGTGCCGGCCTTGGTCAAATAGCGGAACTCGTTCTGCCACTGAATATTGCCGCGCTTGTGGATATAGTGCGGCGTAATCGTGGCGTCCATGTTCGGCGCGATGTTCCAGTAATACGGCAGGTAGAACTCAAAATAGTTCGTAGTGCTGTATTTGGCGTTCGGGATCAGGAAACCTGAACGACGCTTATCGCCAATGGGCAACTGGAGATAGGGACTGTAGAATACGGGCACGGGGCCGAGTTTAAAGCGCGCATTCCAGATCTCTGCAACCTGCTCTTCGCGGTCGTGGATGACTTCGCTACCGACGACGCTCCAGGTATTGGAACCCGGCAGGCAGGAGGTAAAGGAGCCGTTGTCCAGAATGGTGTAACGGTTTTCACCGCGCTGTTTCATCAGGTCCGCTTTACCGCGTCCCTGGCGACCCACCATCTGGTAATCACCTTCCCAGACATTGGTATCTTTTGTATTCAGGTTTGCCCAGCCTTTCGGACCTTTCAGGATGACCTGATTGTCGTCATAGTGCACATTGCCCAGAGCATCCACGGTACGGACTGGCTCTGCCGCGCCCTCGGGTTGCTTCTGATGCAGCTGAACTTCGTCCGCCTGTAGACGGCTGTTACCCTGATTAATATCGACATTACCGGTAAAGGTCGCGTTATCAGGGTAATTCCCTTTCGCGTGGTCGGCATTAATCGTGACAGGTAAGTTATTGGTATCACCCTGCACCAGTGGGCGATCATAACTTGGAATGCCCAGCATACACTGCGAGGCAAGATCGGCGGCCATGCCCTGTTGGCTGTACAGAGCGGCGGCGATCATGGTGGCCAGGAGGGTGGGGATACGTTTTTTCATACGTTATATTTAGTGTTCCGTCATCAGTGGCTACGGCTTACAAACGCTCAGAGACTATCTTACTCATCTGCGCAGTGCCAGCGTTAATCCTGCCCGGTTACGAGTCAGAGTGTTAGGCTCGCTATCGAATGACGAGTATGATAATGCAAATTATAGGCGATGTCCCTCAATTGACCGTGGCTCGACCACTGAGATGATAGAGTTGCGTCGATACCTGGAACATGACTATACGGGGAGTATATGCAGTATTGGGGTAAAATAATTGGCGTCGCGTTCGCTTTATTGATGGGCGCAGGGTTCTGGGGCATCGTTCTGGGCCTGATTATCGGGCATATGTTTGATAAAGCGCGTAGCCGCAAGATGGCCTGGTTTGCCAATCAGCGCGAGCGTCAGGCGCTGTTTTTCGCAACGACCTTTGAAGTGATGGGGCATCTCACCAAATCAAAAGGTCGCGTCACCGAAGCAGACATTCAAATCGCCAGCGTGTTTATGGATCGTATGAGCCTGCACGGGGAATCCCGCGTTGCGGCGCAAAACGCGTTTCGTATCGGCAAGGCGGATAACTACCCGCTGCGCGAGAAAATGCGCCAGTTCCGCAGCATCTGTTTTGGCCGTTTCGATTTAATTCGGATGTTTCTCGAAATCCAGATCCAGGCGGCGTTTGCCGACGGTTCGCTACATCCAAACGAACGCGACGTGTTGTATGTGATTGCCGAAGAGCTGGGCATTTCCCGCATGCAGTTCGACCAGTTCCTGCGCATGATGCAGGGCGGAGCCCAGTTTGGTGGCGGTTATCAGCAGCAGTCTGCGGGCGGCGGCTGGCAGCAGACGCAGCGTGGTCCGACGCTGGAAGATGCGTGTAATGTGCTGGGCGTCAAAGCGACCGACGATGCGACGACCATCAAACGCGCCTATCGCAAGCTGATGAGCGAACATCACCCGGATAAACTGGTGGCGAAAGGTTTACCGCCAGAGATGATGGAGATGGCGAAGCAGAAAGCGCAGGAAATTCAGAAAGCGTACGAACTCATTAAAGAGCAGAAAGGCTTCAAGTAACATACGTTTGCCCGGCGAGCGCCGGGCAAACGGTTATGCTATACATCAAAAGTCAGCAGGGGCTTTAAACGTCATAAGATTGCCAAACTCCGGATGCGTTATTGTCAGCATCTGAGCATGCAATTGCAGGCGCGGCGCCATCGCCAGCGCTTCTGGCGTGGCGTAAAAACGATCCCCCAGAATCGGATGACCTAACGCCAGCATATGCACGCGCAGCTGGTGCGAGCGGCCGGTAATCGGTTTAAGCAGAATACGCGCGGTGTTATCCGCCGCGTAGTCCAGCACTTCATATTCCGTCTGCGCCGCCTTGCCGGTTTCAAAACAGACTTTTTGCTTAGGCCGGTTCGGCCAGTCGCAAATCAGCGGTAAATCCACCAGACCTTCTGCCTTTTCCGGGTGCCCCCAGATGCGCGCGACGTACTGTTTCTTCGGTTCACGATCGCGGAACTGGCGCTTTAACTCGCGCTCAGCCGCTTTGGTCAGAGCCACCACAATCACGCCGCTGGTTGCCATATCCAGGCGATGCACGGATTCGGCCTGCGGATAATCGCGCTGTACGCGCGTCATCACGCTGTCTTTGTGCTCCTCCAGACGTCCCGGCACGGACAACAGGCCGCTGGGCTTGTTGACCACCATAATGTGGTTATCCTGATACAGAATGACCAGCCACGGGTCCATTGGCGGATTGTAGGTCTCCATGATCATGTCGCGCTCCGGTTACTGATGCGTCACAACGATCAGACGCAGCGCGTCCAGTCGCCAGCTCGCCTGATCCAGGCTTTCCATGACCTGCTCACGGTTGCTTTCGATCGCAGCCAGCTCGTCGTCACGGATGTTTGGGTTCACCGCTTTTAACGCTTCCAGACGCGACAGCTCGGCCGAGAGTTTATCGTCCGCTTCGCTGCGAGCGGCGTCAATCAGCGCGCGCGCGGCTTTCTCAATCTGCGCTTCGCCCTGCTGCAGGATGGCATGAACATCCTGCTGAACGGCGTTCACCAGCTTGCTGCCTGTGTGACGGTTCACCGCGCTCAACTGACGGTTAAAGCTCTCAAACTCCACCTGTGCGGCGAGGTTGGTACCGTTTTTGTCGAGCATCAAACGCACCGGCGTTGCAGGCAGGAAGCGGTTGAGCTGCAGCTGTTTTGGCGCCTGCGCCTCAACCACGTAAATGAGCTCAAGCAGCAGCGTCCCGACAGGCAGCGCTTTGTTTTTCAGCAGGGAGATGGTGCTGCTGCCGGTATCGCCGGACAGAATCAAATCCAGACCGTTGCGAATCAGCGGGTGTTCCCAGGTGATGAACTGCGCATCTTCGCGGGAAAGGGCCACATCGCGTTCGAAGGTGATGGTGCAACCATCTTCCGGCAGGCCAGGGAAGTCCGGGACCAGCATGTGATCGGACGGGGTCAGGACGATCATGTTTTCGCCGCGATCGTCCTGGTTGATACCCACGATATCAAACAGGTTCATTGCAAAGCTGATCAGGCTGGTGTCGTCGTCCTGCTCTTCGATGCTTTCGGCCAGGGCCTGCGCTTTTTCGCCGCCGTTGGAATGGATTTCCAGCAGACGGTCGCGCCCTTGCTCCAGCTGCAATTTCAGCGCATCGTGCTTCTCGCGACAGGATTTGATCAGGTCGTCGAAGCCCTCGGTCTCTTCGGGAGCCGCCAGATAACCGATCAGATCGCTATGTACCTGGTCGTAAATAGTGCGTCCGGTCGGGCAAGTATGTTCAAACGCGTCCAGCCCTTCGTGGAACCAACGCACCAGTACGGACTGAGCGGTTTTTTCCAGGAACGGGACGTGGATTTGAATATCATGCGCCTGACCGATACGGTCCAGACGACCGATACGCTGTTCCAGCAGATCCGGGTTAAACGGCAGATCGAACATCACCAGATGGCTGGCAAACTGGAAGTTACGGCCTTCGGAGCCAATTTCGGAACAGAGCAGAACCTGCGCGCCGCTGTCCTCTTCGCCGAACCAGGCCGCCGCGCGGTCACGTTCGATGATCGACATCCCTTCGTGGAACACGGCAGCGCGAATCCCTTCTCGCTCGCGCAGGACCTGCTCCAGCTGCAGCGCGGTGGCCGCTTTGGCGCAAATCACCAGCACTTTCTGCGAGCGGTGAGCCGTGAGATAACCCATCAGCCACTCAACGCGTGGATCGAAGTTCCACCAGGTTCCAGTATCGCCTTCGAATTCCTGGTAAATTTGTTCCGGATAGAGCATGTCGCGTGCGCGCTCTTCCGCACTTTTACGCGCCCCCATGATGCCGGAGACTTTAATCGCCGTCTGATACTGGGTTGGCAGCGGCAACTTGATGGTGTGCAGCTCGCGTTTCGGGAAGCCTTTCACGCCGTTACGGGTGTTACGGAACAACACGCGGCTGGTGCCGTGGCGGTCCATCAGCATCGAAACCAGCTCCTGACGCGCAGTTTCGGCGTCGTCGCGGTCGCTGTTGGCGGCGTGCAGCAGCGGCTCAATGTCCTGCTCGCCAATCAGCTCGCTCAGGGTGTTGAGTTCATCGTTGGAGAGGTGTTTTCCGGCCAGCAGAAGAGCGACAGCATCGGCAACCGGACGGTAGTTTTGCTGTTCTTCGACAAACACCGAGAAATCGTGGAAACGGTTTGGATCGAGCAGACGCAGACGGGCAAAGTGGCTTTCCAGACCCAGCTGTTCCGGCGTGGCGGTCAGCAGCAGAATACCCGGCACGCGTTCCGCCAGCTGTTCGATAGCCATATATTCACGGCTAGGCGCGTCTTCGCTCCACACCAGATGGTGCGCTTCGTCGACAACCATGATATCCCATTCGGCGTCGCACAGATGCTCAAGGCGCTGCTTGCTGCGGCGCACGAAATCGAGGGAGCAAATCACCAGCTGTTCCGTTTCGAACGGGTTATCCGCATCGTGCTGAGCTTCGGCGTAGCGTTCATCGTCAAACAACGAGAAGCGCAGGTTGAAGCGGCGCAGCATCTCGACCAGCCACTGGTGTTGCAGGGTTTCAGGCACCACAATCAGCACGCGCTCAGCAGCGCCAGAAAGCAGCTGTTGATGCAGGATCATGCCCGCTTCGATGGTTTTACCTAAGCCCACCTCATCAGCCAGCAGCACGCGTGGTGCATGACGACGACCGACGTCGTGGGCGATGTTCAACTGGTGCGGGATCAGGCTGGTGCGCTGACCGCGCAGGCCGCTCCACGGCATACGGTACTGCTCGCTCTGGAACTTACGCGCGCGATAGCGCAGGGCAAAACGGTCCATGCGGTCAATCTGACCGGCGAACAGACGGTCCTGCGGCTTGCTAAACACCAGGCGGCTGTCGAGTAAGACTTCGCGCAGGATGACATTCGTTTCTTCAGTATCCACTCGCGTACCGATGTAGGCGAGGATCCCATTCTCTTCTTTTACGTCTTCAATCTTCAGCTGCCAGCCTTCATGGCTGGTAACGGTGTCGCCCGGATTAAACATGACGCGGGTAACAGGGGAATCATTGCGTGCATACAGACGGTTTTCACCGGTGGCCGGGAACAGGATGGTGACCATACGCGCATCCAGCGCTACCACAGTTCCTAATCCAAGCTCGCTTTCTGTATCGCTGATCCAGCGTTGACCAAGTGTAAAAGGCATAGTTGTTCGGCTCTAATCTTTTAATTTGCAGGCAATAGTTCGACCACCGTCGAAAAGTGACGGCCATCGAAAAATGGGTCCGGGAATGGAAAGGGCGCTATGGTACTGGATGGCGGCGTTTTCGTCACGCGTCAAAATAGCCCCAGTTGCCCTGTCATGAGTGTAGCAAAATCATCGTCGACAAAGGGTAATATTCCATCGGCGACAGGCATGAGCTGACGCGTCAGATAGTGATCGTAATCCAGCGGCGAGTGCTGATAATCCACCGGCTCCGGGCCGCTGGTGGTCCAGACGTATTTGATGGTTCCCCGGTTTTGATATTGTGGCGCACGCCCGAGGCGCACATTTTCCTCATCGGCCAGCCGTGCGGCGCGAACGTGCGGCGGAATGTTGCGCTGATACTCCGCCAGCGGGCGGCGCAGGCGCTTGCGATACACCAGCTGACTGTCCAGCTCTCCGGCCAGCAGGCTGGCGATGGCCTCGCGGACATAATCCTGATACGGCTCGTTGCGGAATACGCGCAAATAGAGCGTTTGCTGGAACTGTTGCGCCAGCGGGGTCCAGTCGGTGCGAACCGTTTCCAGCCCTTTAAACACCATGCGCTGCGTATCGCCTTCCTGAATCAACCCGGCGTAACGCTTCTTGCTGCCCTGCTCGGTGCCGCGAATCGTCGGCATCAAAAAGCGGCTGAAGTGGGTTTCAAATTCAATCTCTAGCGCACTGGTTAACCGCTCTTTTTGCAAATGGTTTTGCCACCAGTCATTAATGAAAGCCACCAGATCGTTGCCGATTTTTGCGGCGGCCTCTTCGCTGTGCGCGCCTTTCAGCCAGACGAACGTCGAGTCCGTGTCGCCGTAGATCACGTCATAGCCCTGGGATTCCACCAGCGCTTTGGTCTGGCGCATGATCTCATGCCCGCGCATGGTGATCGAGGATGCGAGACGCGGATTGAAAAACCGACAGGCGCTGGTCCCGAGTACGCCATAGAAAGCGTTCATGATGATTTTCAGCGCCTGAGAAAGGGGTTTGTTGTGCTGGCGCTTGGCCTCGTCGCGCCCGTGCCAGATCTGGCTGACGATCTCCGGCAGGCAGTGCTTTTCCCGCGAGAAACGCGCGCCGAGAAAACCTTCCGTACTGTGCGCGTCATCGGGCTGCGCCATGCCCTCAACCAGCCCGACGGGGTCGATCAAGAAGGTACGAATGATCGACGGGTACAGGCTTTTATAATCCAGCACCAGCACCGAATCATACAGTCCAGGCCGCGAGTCCATCACATACCCGCCGGGGCTGGCCTGCGGAGGCACTTCGCCGAGATTTGGCGCGACATAGCCCGCGCGGTGCATACGCGGTATATACAGATGCCCAAATGCAGCGACAGATCCGCCGTGACGATCGATCGCAAGGCCGTTTACGGTGGCGCGCTCCAGCAGGAATGGCATGATTTCCGTCTTATGGAAAATCCGCGTCACCAGCTCACAGTCTTTCAGGTTGTAGGTCGCCAGCGCCGGTTTGTCTTCGTTGAAGCGTCGGTCGATTTCGTCCATGCGATCCCAGGGATTGTCGATGGATTTCCCTTCGCCGAGCAGCTCCTGCGACACCGCTTCCAGTGAGAAAGAGGAGAAACTCCAGAAAGCGGATTTGAGGGCGTCGATGCCGTCGATAATCACCCGGCCATTGGCCTGAGCGAAGAACACGCCGTTCTTGAAACCGTGCTCGCGCCACTCCAGTTCGCTGTTGCCGCGCCCGAGCATCAGTGGGATGCGATACCGTTCGGCATGTTTTTGCAAAACGCGCAGGTCAAACTGCACTACGTTCCAGCCAATCAGTACATCAGGGTCGTGGGTGGCAAACCACTGGTTGAGTTTTTCGATCAACTGCGGGCGGCTGTTGACGTACTCCAGTTCGAAATCGAGAGCTGAGGCATCGCCATTTTCTGGCCCCAGCATATAAACAATCCGCTGGCCGCAGCCTTCCAGCCCGATGCAGTAGAGCTCGCCGTGGCGCGTGGTTTCGATATCCAGCGACACCCATTTCAGCGGCGGGCGGTAGTGGGGATTGGGTTTCAGACGGGCGTTGATCAACCTGTCACCTTGCGGTGTGCCATCGACCCAGACGGGGGCGGTGATAAAGCGCTCCATCAGGAAACGCTCAGGCGGACGAATGTCGGCTTCGTAGAGTGTCACGCCCGCTTCACGCAGCAGCTTTTCATAGCGCATCAGCTGGCGATGCGCGCGGCAATACAGCCCGTACACCGGCTGGCGGTGGAAATCTTTCAGTTCCAGCGGCGTGATGCGCCAGCCGTTTTCCCCGCGCAATACCTCGCGCGTTTTTTCAACATGCTGTTCCGGGATAAAGGCCACGGACTCCTGCGGCGCAAGTGTGACGTTCAGCGGGCCGTCGTCCGTTGCCAGCCAGAATTCCACCTCGGTTCCCTGAGGAGTGTCCCGCCAGTGTCGGGTCAGTAAAAAGCCTTCTCGCGCCTGCGCCACGCCGTTATCCCATAAAACAAAACCAGGCGTGAGTATAGCCTGGTTGAGAGGTGTTTGCTGGGTTTATATACAGGTGTGTTTGTTGCCGGATGACGCTGCGCTTATCCGGCCTACAAAACCCTAACCGATCACTGCCCGTAATACGCCTTCGCCCCATGCTTGCGCAGATAGTGTTTATCCAGCAGCGTTTGCTGCATGTCCGGGAGCTGCGGTGACAACTGGCGGCAGAAGATCCCCATGTAGGCGACCTCTTCGAGCACGATGGCGTTATGCACCGCATCTACGGCGTTTTTCCCCCATGCGAACGGGCCGTGGGAGTGAACCAGCACGCCAGGCATTTGTGCCGCGTCGATCCCCTGTTTTTCAAAGGTTTCGACAATCACGTTGCCCGTTTCCCACTCATATTCGCCGTTGATTTCGGCGTCGGTCATTTTGCGCGTGCAGGGGATAGAGCCGTAGAAATAGTCGGCGTGCGTCGTGCCCGTCGCCGGAATCGACTGCCCGGCCTGCGCCCAGATGGTGGCGTGGCGCGAGTGGGTGTGGACGATGCCGCCAATAGACGGGAATGACTGATACAGCAGGCGATGGGTTGGCGTATCGGAAGAGGGCTTTTTAGTCCCTTCGACGACTTCGCCGGTGGCGATGCTCACCACGACCATGTCCTCGGCGGTCATCACGCTGTAATCCACGCCAGAGGGTTTGATCACAAACACGCCTTGCTCACGATCGACGGCGCTGACGTTACCCCAGGTGAGGGTGACGAGGTTGTGTTTCGGCAGGGCCAGATTGGCTTCCAGCACCTGACGTTTGAGATCTTCTAACATTGTTGTCTCCATGCCGGGTGACGCGCCGCGATCCCGGCCTACAGTATTTGTGCCCTCCCGTAGGCCCGGTAAGCGAAGCGCCACCGGGCAATCCGGCAGCGTGCTTAACGTTTTGAACCGTAATAGACTTCGTTCCAGCGCAGCGCATCTTTAAACGCTGGCAGACGGGTGTCGTTGTCGATGACGGTCAGCTCGATGTCATGCAGTTCCGCGAACTGACGCATATCGTTCAGATCCAGCGAATGGCTGAAGACCGTATGGTGTGCGCCACCGGCGACGATCCAGGCTTCGGATGCGGTCGGCAGATCCGGCTGTGCTTTCCACAGGGCGTTCGCCACCGGCAGTTTCGGCAGGGAATGCGGGGTTTCGACGGCATCCACGCAGTTCACCAGCAGGCGGAAGCGATCGCCCAGATCAATCAGGCTGGCGTTAATCGCCGGGCCGGTGCGGGTGTTGAAGATCAGACGGGCCGGATCGGCTTTGCCGCCGATGCCCAGGTACTGCACATCGAGGATCGGTTTCTCTTCGACGGCGATGGAAGGACACACTTCCAGCATGTGCGAGCCCAGCACCAGATCGTTGCCGTTCTCAAAGTGGTAGGTGTAATCCTCCATAAAGGAGGTGCCGCCCTGTAGACCGGTCGACATCACCTTCATGATGCGAAGCAGGGCGGCGGTTTTCCAGTCGCCTTCGCCCGCAAAGCCGTAGCCTTGCTGCATCAGACGTTGTACCGCCAGGCCGGGCAGTTGTTTCAGGCCGTGGAGGTCTTCAAAAGTGGTGGTAAAAGCGTGGAAACCGCCCTGTTCGAGGAAGCGTTTCATGCCTAACTCAATGCGCGCCGCATCGATGACGTTCTGACGTTTGTCGCCGTTGATCTGCGCCGCTGCGGTCAGGCGATAGCTGCTTTCGTATTCATCGACCAGCGCGCTGATGTCGCCCTCGCTAATTTCATTCACTACCTGCACCAGGTCGCCCACGGCCCAGGTGTTAACCGAGAAACCGAACTTAATCTGCGCGGCGACTTTATCGCCGTCCGTCACCGCCACTTCGCGCATGTTGTCGCCAAAACGCACCACTTTCAGATGGCGGGTATCCTGTTTCGATACCGCCTGGCGCATCCAGGAGCCGATGCGCTGCTGGGCGTGTTGATCCTGCCAGTGGCCAGTCACTACGCCGTGCTGCTGGCGCATACGCGCGCCGATGAAGCCGAACTCGCGGCCGCCGTGCGCGGTCTGGTTCAGGTTCATAAAGTCCATGTCGATGCTGTCCCACGGCAGGGAGGCGTTGAACTGGGTATGGAACTGGAGAAGCGGTTTGTTAAGGATCGTCAGACCGTTGATCCACATTTTGGCCGGAGAGAAGGTGTGCAGCCACACTACCATCCCGGCGCATTTATCGTCGTAGTTGGCGTCGCGGCAGATGTTAGTGATCTCATCCGGCGTGGTGCCGAGCGGTTTCAGCACCAGTTTGCACGGCAGCTTAGCCTCGGCGTTCAGGGCATTAACCACGTGTTCCGCGTGTTTCGTCACCTGTTGCAGCGCTGCCGGTCCGTATAAATGCTGGCTGCCAATGACAAACCACACTTCATAATTGTTAAAAATGCTCATTATCGTGTCCTTAATGTGTCAGGGTTGCCGGTTTTTCCGCGGTGTTTTTGGCCGGGGCGGCGACAGGGAGATAGTGTTGTTCGGCGCTTTTCGACCATTGCAGGTAGCGCTGATAAAGCTGTTCGAAGCGTTGAGCCTGTGCGGTGCGAGGCTGGAGCGTGCTTTCTACGGCACTCGCCATATGTTGCTGCGCGGTCGGGATATCCGCGTGAACGCCTGCCGCCACGGCGGCGAAAATGGCAGCACCGAGGGCACAGCACTGATCGGAGGCGACGATTTGCAGCGGACGGTTCAGCACGTCGCAGCAGGCCTGCATGATGACCGGGTTTTTACGCGCAATGCCGCCGAGCGCCATCACCTCGTTGACCGCGATGCCCTGCTCGGTGAAGCACTCCATGATGGCGCGTGCGCCAAAGGCGGTGGCTGCAATCAGGCCGCCAAACAGCGCGGGCGCGTCGGTTGCCAGGTTGAGGTCGGTAATCACGCCTTTGAGACGCTGGTTAGCAAACGGCGTACGGCGGCCGTTAAACCAGTCGAGCACCACCGGGAGATGATCCAGCGACGGGTTTTTGGCCCAGGCTTCGGTGAGTTGCGGGAGAAGCTGTTTTTTGCTGGCAGCGATCTGAGCTTTCAGCTCTGGATGGGTTTCCGCCAGCTGATCCAGCGGCCAGCCGAGTACGCGGCCAAACCAGGCGTAGATATCACCGAAGGCCGATTGCCCCGCTTCCAGACCGATAAAATCAGGCACTACGCTGCCGTCAACCTGTCCACAAATGCCTTTCACCGCGCGGTCGCCGACGGTGGCTTTATCGGCGGTGAGGATGTCGCAAGTCGACGTGCCAATCACTTTCACCAGCGTGTTCGGCTGTGCGCCTGCGCCAACGGCACCCATATGGCAGTCGAACGCGCCGCCGGAAATGGCGACGTTTTGCGGCAAGCCCAGACGCTGCGCCCACTCTTCGCTGAGCGTGCCGACCGGAATATCGGCGGTATAAGTGTCGGTAAACAGCGGGTATTTCAGGCTTTGATTGATGAGCGGGTCGAGTTCATCAAAGAATGCCGCCGGAGGCAGTCCGCCCCAGCTTTCATGCCACAGTGATTTATGCCCGGCGCTGCAGCGTCCACGGCGAATATCCTGCGGACGGGTGGTGCCTGACAGCAGCGCAGGCACCCAGTCACATAGCTCAATCCACGACACCGCGGCCTGTGCCACGTCGCGGTCGGCGCGGGTGACATGTAAAATTTTTGCCCAGAACCACTCGCTGGAATAAATTCCGCCAATGTAGCGGGAGTAGTCCACCTTGCCGGATTGATGGCACAAACGGGTGATGGCTTCGGCCTCTTCAACCGCAGTATGGTCTTTCCACAGTACGAACATGGCGTTCGGGTTGTCGGCAAACTCAGGGCGTAGCGCTAGCACGCGGCCTTCGGCATCTACCGGAGCAGGTGTAGAGCCGGTGCTGTCGACGCCAATCCCGACGATCTCCGCACGTTGCGATTCGCTCAGTTCGGCGAGGACGGTTTTGATCGCCGCTTCCATCGATTCGATGTAATCGCGCGGATGATGGCGGAACTGATTATTTGGCGCATCGCAGTAACGCCCCTCTTGCCAGCGCGGATACCACTCAACGCTGGTCGCTATTTCTTGGCCCGTACCACACTCCACCGCCAGGGCGCGTACCGAGTCACTGCCAAAATCGAGGCCAATCGCAATTGCCATTTATGTTGCTCCATCAAAAAACGGGTATGGATCAACATTAGAGATTGGGGGCGAAAATCGTCAGGCAGGATTCGCTAATCTTATGGATTAAATTGCTGTTGAGGTGGAAAGTGTGACGCCGTGCAAATATTCAATGTGGACATTTCTGCCGCAGTTATAGACACTTTTGTTACTGCTGATGTGCACGATGTCGCGGATAAATCTGGGGTAAAGGCTGAGGAAAAGCGGAGTTAAAAGAGCGTACATACGATTGGGATCTTTTAACGACTCGTTTTTAGGCAGTTTTTATCGATATGGACAATTTGTTTCCTTATTGACCGTCGGGAGTCACCTGTTTATGGCTGAAATACAAAACGATCCCCTGTTGCCGGGTTACTCCTTCAACGCCCATCTGGTGGCGGGTTTGACCCCCATCGAAGCCGACGGCTACCTCGACTTTTTTGTCGATCGCCCGCTGGGTATGAAAGGCTACATTCTGAATATTACCGTGCGCGGCGAAGGGGTGATTGAAAATAACGATCGGCAGTTTATCTGTCGCCCAGGCGATATATTGCTGTTTCCCCCGGGGGAGATTCACCACTATGGCCGCCATCCCGATGCGAAAGAGTGGTATCACCAGTGGGTCTATTTCCGCCCGCGAGCCTATTGGCAGGAGTGGCTTGCGTGGCCGGCGATTTTTGCCCATACCGGTTTTTATCGCCCCGACGAAGCGCACCAGGCGCAGTTCCGCGAGCTGTTTGCGCAGATTATCGAGGCCCAGGCGGGCGGGCGCTATGCCGAACTGCTGGCGATAAATCTGCTGGAACAGCTGCTTTTGCGTCGCATGGAGGCGATTAACGAATCGCTCAATCCGCCGTTGGATAACCGCGTGCGCGATGCCTGTCAGTACATTAGCGATCATCTGTCGGACAGCCAGTTTGATATTGCGGGCGTGGCGCAGCACGTCTGTTTGTCGCCGTCGCGCCTGTCGCACCTGTTCCGCCAGCAGCTCGGCGTGAGCGTCCTGAGCTGGCGCGAGGATCAACGCATCAGCCAGGCCAAACTGTTGCTCAGCACCACGCGGATGCCGATCGCCACCGTCGGGCGTAACGTTGGCTTTGAAGATCAGCTCTATTTTTCGCGCGTCTTTAAGAAATGCACCGGCGCCAGCCCGAGTGAATTCCGCGCCGGGTGTGAATAAAACGTAAATAAAACTAAACAAACAGGTGAAGTCTGGCGGCACCCGGTAAACTATTCAGACAATTGTTGTCTTGACGCGGCAGGATGCACTTCGCAGAATCCGTGCTTCGTTATCTGACCGGAATCGTTATGCAGGCATTGCTGGAACATTTTATTACGCAGTCCGTCGCCTACTCGCTGCTTGCCGTCGCGCTAGTGGCTTTCCTTGAATCGCTGGCGCTGGTCGGGCTGATTTTACCCGGTACGGTAATGATGGCAGGCCTCGGAGCGCTGATCGGCAGCGGCGAGGTTAACTTCTGGCAGGCGTGGATGGCCGGTATTATCGGCTGTTTGCTGGGCGACTGGATCTCTTTCTGGTTAGGCTGGCGCTTCAAAAAGCCGCTGCATCGCTGGTCGTTCATGAAAAAGAACAAAGCGCTGCTCGATAAAACCGAACATGCCCTGCATCAGCACAGCATGTTTACGATCCTGATCGGACGGTTTATTGGGCCAACGCGGCCGATTGTGCCGATGGTTGCCGGGATGCTGGACCTGCCTGTCGCAAAGTTTCTTCTGCCGAACATCATCGGCTGTATCCTGTGGCCGCCGCTCTATTTCCTGCCGGGCATTCTTGCCGGTGCGGCGATTGATATTCCTGCCGATGCGCAAAGCGGTCATTTTAAATGGCTGTTGCTCGCCACCGCGCTATTACTGTGGGTGGCGGTGTGGTTGTGCTGGAGATTGTGGCGCAGTGCGAAAGCGGGGACCGATCGTCTGACCCACTATCTGCCGCGTGGCCGCCTGATGATGCTTGCTCCCCTGACGCTCGGGATCGCCGTGGTGGCGCTGGTGGCGTTGATTCGTCATCCATTGATGCCGGTGTATGGCGAGATTTTGTTGAAGGTGGTGAGCCGGTAGTTTATCGCCCGGTGGCGCAGGCCTACAGCGGCCCGAACGGCGGTGCGGCCTGATATTGCCCGATGGCGCTACGCTTATCGGGCCTACAAGGGCTCGAATGACTAAACATGGTGCGGTCTGATATTGCCCGGTGGCGCTTCGTTTACCGTTCCTACAAGGGCTCGAACCGTAGGCCGGATAAGGCGTAGCCGCCATCCGGCGTTTTTACTGCGGCACGATTCCCAACAACGCTGAGGCACTCGCCTTCCCACTTACCAGCTCTTGCGTTTCCCCGTCCCACGCAATGCGTCCGTCGGCGATCACCACAGAGCGCGCCGCGATCCGCGCGGCGTCTTCTACGCTGTGCGACACCATCAGCATGGTCAGGTTCTTCTGCTGGCACACCTCCTTCACCAGCAACAGCATCTCCTGGCGTAGCGCCGGGTCGAGGGCGGAGAAAGGTTCGTCGAGGAGTAAAATCGGCTGTTCGCGAACCAGACAGCGGGCTAGCGCGACGCGCTGACGCTGGCCGCCGGAAAGCTCACCCGGCAGTCGGTCGAGAAATTCATTCAGTCCCATTTGCTGCGCGATAGTGTCCAGTTTCTCACGCTGAGCCGCGGTCAGCTTGAGGCCGGGATTCATCCCTAAGCCGATATTCTGGCGCACCGTCAGATGGGTAAACAGGTTGTTTTCCTGGAACAGCATCGACACCGGGCGCTGGGAAGGCGGCGTGTGGGTGTGGTTCTGCCCGTCAATCACCATCTCCCCGCGTGCCGGAGGCAAGAAACCTGCAATCAGATTCAGTAGCGTGCTTTTCCCTGCACCGCTCGGGCCGAGGATCGCAATCATCTCCCCGCGCTCGACGGAGAGCGTAAAGCGCATCGGCAGATGCTGATAAAGCCAGGTTACATCAGTCAGTTTTAGCATCGCGCCCCGGAAGTTTTTCGATAACGGTAAAGAGGGTAAAGCACAGCAGCAGCAGGAGCAGGGCGGTGACCGCGCCATCCTGACTGCGATACGAGCCGATCTGCTGATACAGCCAGAACGGCAGGGTGCGGAAATCGTCGTTGCCAAACAGCGCCACTACGCCGAAATCGCCAATCGACAGCACGCTGGCAAACGCCAGCGCCTGTGCCAGTGGGCGCTTCAGAGCGCGGAGTTCCACCACCTTCAACCGCTGCCAGCCGCGCATATCCAGTGACTGACAGAGCAGCGTGTAACGGGCGCTCAGATCGCGCATCGGATTTTCCAGCACTTTCAGCGCGTAGGGGATAGCCATCAGCGCGTTGGTGAAGATAACGATCCCGTCGGCATGGTCAGGTAATCCGAGGGTACTGTTGAACAGTAAAAAGAATCCTGTCGCCAGCACAATGCCTGGCATCGCCAGAATCAGCATTCCACTCAGCTCAAGTGCCTGTCCGAAGATGCGGGACTGGCGGGCGTACAGTTCGCGACTGCTCCACAGCAGCATCATGGTCAGCACAACGCACAGCAACCCGGCCCCCAGAGCGATACGCAGTGACGTCCACAGCGCCTGCCACAGCACCGGCTGTTGTAGCACGGATAACAGATTCAGATTCAGACCGTCTACCACCACCGCCAGCAGCGGCGGGAGGAGTAATAAGAGCGCGAGGGCGATCAGCACGAGATCGCTCAGACGGCTGCGCAGGCTGTCCTGCGGGTCGCGCCAGCCGTTCACCTGATGACTGCCGACGGCAATCGCCTTGCTCAGGCGCTGGCTCAGCAGCACCAGCCCCAGACAGCAGAACATCTGGATCATCGCCAGCACTGCCGCGCGGCCCGGATCGTAGTCAAAGCTCAGCGCCTGATAGATCGCCAGTTCAATAGTGGTCGCCTGCGGCCCGCCACCAAGCGACAGCACGGTGGCAAAGCTGGCGAAGCAGAGCATAAAAATCAGTGCCGCAACGGGCGGGATCTGTCGACGCAGCCACGGCCACTCGACAAAGTGGAAAAAGGCGAAACCGCGCATCCCGAGCTGCGCCGCCAACTGGCGCTGCTCGCCGGGAATATTTTCCAGCGCTTGCAGGAACAGTCGCGTCGCCATCGGCATATTAAAGAATACGTGAGCGAGTAAAATGCCCTGCAGGCCGTAAGGGGAGAAACTCCATTCGATGCCAAGCGCATTCAACAGCGTGGCGATCCACCCCTGTCGTCCGTACACGCTCAAAATGCCAAACACGGCGACCAGCACGGGCAGAATTAAGGTCATTGCGCACAGGCGCAACAACGCCTGTCGGCCAGGGAAACGCCGACGGTACAGGGCCCGCGCCAAAAAAATCGCCGGGACGACAGAAAGCAATGCCGAGAGAAACGCCTGCCAGAAGGAGAAGCGCACCACGTGCCAGAGATAGCTATCGTGCCACAGCGCGGCAATATCGCTTTCCGGTGCGTTCAGCCACAGGGCAAGAAATGCCCCCAGGCTCACCACCACCATCAGCGTGGCAGCGGTCAGCCCAGGGATCAGCCAGCCGGGGATTAACGGCTGACGGCGCGTTGCCATTCACTGATCCAGGCGGCGCGCTGAGTGGAAACCTGCTGTGGAGTAAATTCCAGCGTGGTTTGCGGTTTGCTCAGCTGATCAAAGCCGGCGGGCAGCGTCACGTCCGTCACCGGGTACATCCAGTTGCCGGTCGGGATCGCATTCTGGAACGCAGGTGAGACCATAAATTTCAGGAATTTTTCTGCCAGTTCTGGCTGTTTGCTGGCGGCGGTACGCGCGGCGACTTCCACCTGCAGATAGTGGCCTTCGGCAAAGTTTGCGGCGGCGTAGTTGTCTTTTTTCTCTTCGATGATGTGATAGGCTGGAGAGGTGGTGTAGCTCAGAACCAAATCGCTTTCACCTTTCAGGAACAGGCCGTAGGCCTCACTCCAGCCTTTGGTGACGGTGACGGTTTTGGCCGCCAGTTTTTGCCAGGCTTCAGGGGCTTTATCGCCGTACACTTTTTGCATCCACAGCAGCAAGCCCAGGCCTGGCGTGCTGGTGCGCGGATCCTGATAAATTACGCGCCATTTCTGGTCGCTCTCAACCAGTTCTTTCAGGCTTTTCGGCGGGTTCTTGAGCTTGTTTTTGTCATAGACGAAAGCGAAGTAGCCGTAATCGAAGGGCACGAAGGTGTCATTTTTCCAGACGCCCGGAACGCTCACCGCATCGGTGGCGATCCCACTTTTGGCGAACAGATTGGTTTGCGATGCTGCTTCCAATAGATTGTTGTCGAGACCCAGCACCACGTCGGCTTTGCTGTTTTTGCCTTCCATCCGCAGACGGTTCAGCAGGGAGACGCCATCTTCCAGCGCCACGAATTTCAGTTCGCAGTTGCAATCGGCTTCAAAGGCTTTTTTGACCACCGGGCCGGGGCCCCAGTCGGCGGCAAAGGAGTCGTAGCTGTAGACCGTCAAAACGGGTTTGGCAAAAGCAGGCAGCGCGAACAGCGCCAGCAGGGGGAGAACTTTTTTTAACACTTTGCACCTCAAAGTTGAGTGGCAAAGGATTTTGAGCGACAGCCTCAAATCCCTTCGCCGGCGTTATCCGGATCAGGTTCGACGGGTATTATCTCAGCGCACATCGTTGATGCAGCACCCCGTTGAGAACGGCGGTATTGTAATGATTTGGTGAATATTACGAAAGTGTTATGGTTCCGGCGGCGCAAACCAGGCTGATTTAAAGTCAAACCAGCCGAGGGTGTTCATGCGCAGGCCGCGCATACTGCGCTGTCCCTGAATCATTAGCCAGTGGTGGATCAGCGGCACCATCGCCTGCTGGGCCAGCAGTTGCTGGCACCAGACCGCCAGATTCATATCGCCCGCTCGCCACTGGGCGGCGTCTTGCTGCCAGTCGCGGGCGATGCAGTGCTGGATCAGCGGCGTTTCATACAGATGCGAGAATAACGAGAAATCGAGCGGCAGGGTGAAGTTCGCGCTGTTGAGCCAGATATCGCTCACCGCTTCGCCGCGATGCCATTCGTCGTATTCCACTTCCTGAATGTCTAGCATCACCCCTTCCGTGGCCAGCAGTTTGCTCATGATGCGGGCGATAAACCGGTGCTCAACGTGTTCGCGATAATAGGTCAGGGTAATGGATTCCAGCCCAGCGGGTTTTTCGCACCGCCCCGGACGGGCGTGGTGCCAGCGCGGCAGCAGCCCGTAGGCCGGGAACCAGTAGGTCTGATGCTGATCTTCCGCCTGATAGATAAGATTGGCAGGTGCGAGGATTTGGCTGACCCACTGGCGCACTTCGGGGCTCGCGCCCCGGTGGGTGCGAGCATCGAACAATAGATAGTAGCAGCCCTCTTCCAGACGGCTTTCGACCGCTTTTTCGCCGTCGGTCGGGCCTTCCAGCGTCAGGCCGGGGCTGAACTCTTCGCTGATCTCCGGCAGCACCCAGACATTCACTTCATCAATCAATGCGCGATAGCCAAAATAGTCATCGAAGGCACGAATTTTCAGCTGATTGTTATTATTGCGCGTCACCGCGTAAGGGCCGGTTCCTACCGGCTGACTGGCGAAATTCGCCATTGAACCCCACTCGTGCGGCAAAATCATCGACGGAATATGGCCCATCAGCCACGGCAACCACTGGTCTGGCTCGGAAAGCTCAATATCCAGCGTCCAGGCGGTAGGGGAGTGAATGTGCGTAATGTGGGAGTAGAGCGGCAGCTCGCGGGCGCGTTGCAGAGAGGCAATAACGTCGTCCATCTCCAGCTCGCGGCCATGATGAAAATGAATACCGGGGCGTAAAAAAAAGCGCCAGTGTAACGGGGATAATTGCTGCCAGTGATGGGCGATATCGGCTTCCAGTTCCCCATTTTCCTCATTTATACGCGTCAGGCCGCTAAATATTTGTCTCGCCATGTGCGTTTCGGAACGACGTAAGGCGCTGCCGGGCAGCAGGTTTTTCATCGGACGATAGTAAAGCACGCGCAGGATGTGCTTGCCCTGGCGGAAGCTGCGGCCCAGATGAGAGACCAGCATCTGGCGCACGGCGGCTTTGTCGCCCACCAGTTGCACCAGCTGATCGATGCGGTCCTGCTCCAGCAGGTCTTCGGCGCGCTGTTGCTGGAGTGCCAGCCCGGTATAAAGGAAGGTTAAGCGCGAGCGCTTTCCGCGTCCGGCCTCCGCCTCCCAGCTGAGCCATCCCTGCTGCTGCATGGTGTTGAGCAGCGTTCGCATATGGCGGCGCGAGCAGTTCAGCAGTTCTGCCAGTTCGCTCAACGTGGTCTCTTTCGGCTGGCCTTCGCAGCATTGCCAGAGGCGGATGAATTGTTGTTGCAGACGACCAGACGGCATAAAAGGGGAACTCCTGACAAAAAATCAGCAATTTATTATTCCTCATAATAAGCCAATAATTGATTTCGATGAAGTGAGGAGGTGAATATGAAGAGGTCTACCGCACGTCAGTTTTATCAGCAGTACTTTTCAGCGACAAAAGGAGTGTCCTGGCTGGCCCGCCAGTGTGCAGAACAGCGCCTGAAAATGCTCGAAGATCTGATGCAGTGGGATGTTACGAATCCGACCTCTTCCCGCTGACTTGCCTCGATCATGTGTGACTGAGTATTGGTGCTTATCACCCGCCAGCAAAATGTTTTTGCTGGCTTTTTTCGTTTACACTGCCTCCTGATTTCGCTCCTCTTTGACAAGGAACTGCGCATGCTCTGGTTGATGACGATGGGCCGCCGCCTTAACGGCGTGTATGCCGCTTTTATGCTGGTGGCCTTTATGATGGGCGTCGCGGGTGCGCTGCAAGCGCCGACCCTGAGCCTGTTCCTGAGTCGCGAGGTGGGCGCACAGCCTTTTTGGGTGGGCCTGTTTTATACGGTCAACGCCATCGCCGGGATTTTGGTTAGCCTTGCGCTGGCGAAACGCTCTGACAGCAAGGGCGATCGCCGCAAACTAATCCTCTTTTGCTGCGCGATGGCCATCGGCAACGCGCTGCTGTTCGCTTTCAACCGCCATTATCTGACGCTGCTCACCTGCGGTGTGCTGCTGGCGTCGCTCGCCAATACCGCCATGCCGCAGCTCTTTGCGCTGGCGCGTGAGTATGCGGATAACTCGGCGCGAGAAGTGGTGATGTTCAGCTCGGTGATGCGTGCCCAGCTTTCACTGGCGTGGGTCATTGGCCCGCCGCTGGCCTTTATGCTGGCGCTGAATTACGGCTTTACGATGATGTTCTCGATCGCGGCGGGGATTTTTGCCATCAGCCTGGTGCTCATCGCGTGCGTATTGCCGTCCGTCGCCAGGGTCGAACAGGCTGCAGATACGCCCGTCACCCAGGTGAGCGGCTGGAGTAACAAAAACGTCCGTATGCTGTTTATCGCTTCGACGCTGATGTGGACCTGCAACACTATGTACATCATCGATATGCCGCTGTGGATCAGTAGCGATCTGGGGCTGCCGGATAAACTCGCCGGGATTTTGATGGGCACCGCCGCCGGGCTGGAGATCCCAGCGATGATCCTCGCGGGCTATTACGTGAAACGCTTTGGCAAGCGCCGGATGATGGTGATCGCAGTGGCGGCTGGCGTGCTGTTTTATCTCGGATTGATTCTGTTCCATTCCCGCGAGGCGCTGCTGGCGCTTCAGCTGTTTAACGCCATCTTTATCGGTATCGTCGCCGGGATTGGCATGCTGTGGTTCCAGGATTTGATGCCCGGGCGGGCGGGGTCTGCGACAACGCTGTTTACCAACAGTATTTCGACCGGTGTGATTCTGGCGGGGGTGATTCAGGGAGCGCTGGCGCAAAGCTACGGGCACTTCGCGGTGTACTGGGTGATTGCGGGGATTTCGCTGGTGACGCTGGGGCTGACGCTTCGTGTCCGAGATGTATAAGTTTGCCGGATGGCGCTGCGCTTATCCGGCCTACAAAGCTACAAACCAAACAAAATGGCCCGCTTTCGTGGGCCATTTTCGTTAACGCATAAACGCCGGTTGTTTGTTTTCGTAGGTCGCAATCGACTCTTCGTGTTGAAGGGTCAAACCGATGCTGTCCAGACCGTTGATCATGCAATGGCGGCGGAAATCATCGATTTTAAAGCTGTAGGTTTTTTCACCCGCTTTCACCACCTGCGCTTCCAGATCCACTTCAAACGAAATGCCCGGATTGGCTTTCACCAGCGCGAACAGCTCATCGACCTGCTCATCGCTCAGGGTCACCGGCAGCAGCTGATTGTTGAAGCTGTTGCCGTAGAAGATGTCGGCAAAGCTCGGGGCGATCACCACTTTAAAACCGTAGTCGGTCAGTGCCCACGGCGCGTGTTCACGGGAAGAACCACAGCCGAAGTTTTCGCGCGCTAACAGAATCGATGCGCCTTTAAATTCCGGGAAGTTCAGGACGAACTCAGGATTCGGCTTCTGACCTTCATCGTCGAGAAAACGCCAGTCATTGAACAGGTGGGCACCAAATCCGGTGCGAGTGACTTTCTGCAAAAACTGCTTCGGAATAATGGCGTCTGTATCCACGTTCGCCGCATCCAGCGGGACAACCCGGCCCGTATGTTGGGTAAATTTCTCTGCCATGATTGTCTCCTTATTTCAAACCACGAATATCGGCAAAATGACCGGTGACAGCTGCCGCTGCCGCCATCGCCGGGCTGACCAGATGGGTGCGTCCACCACGACCCTGGCGGCCTTCAAAGTTACGGTTGCTGGTAGATGCGCAGCGCTCACCTGGGTTCAGGCGGTCGTTGTTCATCGCCAGGCACATAGAGCAACCCGGTAAGCGCCACTCAAAACCGGCTTCGATAAAGATCTTATCCAGACCTTCGGCTTCCGCCTGCGCTTTTACCGGGCCGGAGCCTGGTACCACCAGCGCCTGTACGCCAGGGGCGACTTTGCGGCCTTTGGCAATTTCCGCCGCTGCGCGCAAATCTTCGATACGGGAGTTGGTACAGGAGCCGATAAACACTTTGTCGATCGCCACGTCTGTCAGCGGCACGCCCGGTTTCAGGCCCATATAGGCCAGCGCTTTTTCGGCGCTCGCGCGTTCAACCGGATCGGCAAACGAGGCCGGATCGGGGATGTTGTCGTTGACGGAAATCACCTGGCCTGGGTTGGTGCCCCAGGTGACCTGCGGGGCGATCTCTTCGGCCTGCAGCGTCACCACGGTGTCGAAGGTCGCGCCGTCGTCAGTTTGCAGGGTTTTCCAGTATTGCACCGCATCGTCGTAATCTTTGCCTTTCGGCGCGTGCAGACGGCCTTTCACATAGTTAAACGTGATGTCGTCTGGCGCAACCAGACCGGCTTTGGCGCCCATCTCAATTGCCATGTTACACAGCGTCATGCGGCCTTCCATGCTCAGTGCACGGATAGCATCACCGCAGAATTCCACGACGTGGCCGGTACCGCCTGCGCTACCGGTTTTACCGATAATCGCCAGCACGATATCTTTGGCGGTAATACCCGGTGCCGCTTTGCCATTGACTTCGATTTTCATGGTTTTCGCGCGGCCCTGTTTCAGGGTTTGCGTCGCCAGAACGTGCTCCACTTCGGAGGTGCCGATACCAAACGCCAGTGCACCGAACGCGCCGTGGGTAGCGGTGTGGGAGTCGCCGCAGACGATGGTCATGCCCGGCAGGGTGATGCCCTGCTCAGGCCCCATCACGTGGACGATGCCCTGATACGGATGATTCAGGTCGTACAGCTCAACGCCGAACGCGTTGCAGTTCTTGATCAGCTCCTGCATCTGGATACGCGCCATTTCGCCGGACGCGTTGATATCTTTGGTCTGGGTCGAAACGTTGTGATCCATCGTGGCGAAAGTTTTACCCGGCTGGCGAACCGGACGGTTGTGCGCGCGCAGGCCATCGAATGCCTGCGGGGACGTCACTTCGTGAACCAGATGACGGTCGATGTACAGCAGCGGGGTTTCGTTTTGTGCCTCAAAAACCACGTGAGCATCAAACAATTTTTCGTATAACGTCTTC
Organism: Lelliottia jeotgali; assembly: GCA_002271215.1. Taxonomy (NCBI): domain Bacteria; kingdom Pseudomonadati; phylum Pseudomonadota; class Gammaproteobacteria; order Enterobacterales; family Enterobacteriaceae; genus Lelliottia; species Lelliottia jeotgali. The sequence continues at coordinate 757,738 of CP018628.1, forward strand.
GCCATGATTACACCCCTTCAGCGACATAGCGGGCAATGATATCGCCCATTTCATCAGTACTGACCGCCGCCGCGCCGCGCGCTAAATCGCCGGTGCGGATGCCTTCTTCTAATGCGCGGTTGATGGCGCTTTCAATAGCGTCAGCCGCGTCGTTCGCATTCAGGCTATAGCGCAACAGCAGGGCCAGCGACAGGATCTGTGCAATCGGGTTGGCGATGTTTTTACCCGCGATATCCGGAGCAGAACCGCCCGCTGGCTCGTACAGACCAAACCCTTCTTCGTTCAGGCTGGCGGACGGCAGCATGCCCATCGAGCCGGTGATCATCGCGCACTCGTCAGACAGAATATCGCCGAACAGGTTGGAGCACAGCAGCACGTCAAACTGTGACGGGTCTTTGATCAACTGCATGGTGGCGTTGTCGATGTACATGTGTGCCAGCTCAACGTCCGGATACTCTTTGGCGATTTCGTTGACGATTTCGCGCCACAAAATCGAAGATTGCAGAACGTTAGCTTTATCAATGGAGGTCACTTTGTGACGGCGTTTACGCGCAGACTCAAAGGCGATGCGGGCAATGCGTTCGATTTCAAAACGATGATACACCTCGGTATCAAACGCTTTCTCGTGCTGACCGCTGCCTTCGCGACCTTTTGGCTGGCCGAAATAGATGCCACCGGTTAATTCACGCACGCACAGAATGTCGAAGCCGTTGGCGGCAATATCGGCACGCAGCGGGCAAAACTCTTCCAGCCCCTGATACAGCTTCGCCGGACGCAGGTTGCTGAACAATTTGAAGTGCTTACGCAGCGGGAGCAGCGCGCCACGCTCTGGTTGCTCTGCTGGCGGCAGGTGTTCCCATTTTGGGCCGCCGACGGAGCCGAACAAGACCGCATCAGCGTTTTCACAGCCTTCAACGGTGGCTTTCGGCAGTGGAGTGCCGTGGTTATCAATCGCAATGCCACCCACATCATAGTGGCTGGTGGTGATTTTCATCGCGAAACGTGCGCGAATGGCTTCCAGGACTTTCAGGGCTTGTGTCATCACTTCCGGGCCAATTCCATCCCCCGGCAACACAGCAATATGGTAATTCTTCGACATTACACGGTTTCCTTATTGTTCTCTTTATTCTGAGCTTTGCGTTGCAATTCTTTTTCGACTTCGGCGGCGCGCCAAATGTTGTTCAGAACGTGAACCATCGCTTTGGCGGAGGATTCAACGATATCCGTCGCCAGACCGACGCCGTGGAAACGGCGGCCATTGTAGGTGACGACGATATCGACCTGACCGAGTGCGTCTTTGCCGTGGCCTTTGGCGCTGAGATCGTATTTGACCAGCTCGATGTCATAGGCGGTGATGCGGTTGATGGCCTGGTAAATCGCGTCGACCGGGCCATTACCGTTGGCGGCCTCCGCTTTGATGTCGTCGCCGCAGGCCAGTTTTACAGAGGCGGTGGCGATGTCGCTGGAGCCGGACTGGACGCTGAAGTAGTCCAGGCGGAAGTGCTCTGGTTCTTCCTGCTGTTTGTTGATGAACGCCAACGCTTCCAGGTCGTAATCGAACACCTGACCTTTTTTATCGGCCAGTTTCAGGAACGCGTCGTACAGGTGATCCATGTTGTAGTCGCTTTCCTTGTACCCCATCTCTTCCATACGGTGTTTTACCGCCGCGCGGCCAGAACGGGAGGTCAGGTTCAACTGTACCTGGTTCAGACCGATGGATTCCGGGGTCATGATTTCGTAGTTTTCGCGGTTCTTCAGCACGCCGTCCTGGTGGATGCCGGAGGAGTGGGCGAATGCGCCGGTACCGACAATCGCTTTGTTTGCCGGGATCGGCATGTTGCAGATCTGGCTGACGGTCTGGCTGGTGCGCCAGATTTCGTTGTGATTGATGCGGGTCTGCACATTCATGATGTCTTTACGCACTTTGATCGCCATGATCACTTCTTCCAGCGAACAGTTACCGGCGCGCTCACCGATGCCGTTCATTGCCCCTTCTACCTGACGTGCGCCAGCATGGACGGCTGCAATTGCATTGCCAACGGCCAAGCCCAAATCGTCGTGAGTGTGGACGGAAATAATCGCTTTATCGATATTCGGTACGCGTTCGTACAGGCCGGTAATGATGTTGGAGAACTCGAACGGCATGGTGTAGCCGACGGTGTCCGGGATATTGATGGTGGTGGCACCGGCGTTAATCGCGGCTTCAACCACGCGTGCCAGATCGGCGATTGGCGTACGACCGGCATCTTCACAGGAGAATTCAACGTCGTCGGTGTAGTTGCGAGCCCGTTTGATCATGTAAATCGAACGCTCAATAACTTCATCCAGCGTGCTACGCAATTTTGTGGCGATATGCATCGGGGAGGTGGCGATAAAAGTATGGATTCGGAATGCTTCGGCCACTTTCAACGATTCTGCTGCCACGTCGATATCTTTTTCTACGCAGCGAGCCAGAGCACATACGCGGCTATTTTTGATGGTGCGGGCGATGGTCTGCACGGACTCGAAGTCACCCGGTGAAGAGACCGGGAAACCCACCTCCATTACATCTACACCCATGCGTTCCAGGGCCAGCGCAATCTGCAGTTTCTCTTTCACGCTCAGGCTTGCCTGTAACGCCTGTTCACCGTCACGTAAGGTTGTATCGAAAATTACGACTTGCTGGCTCATGGGTTTGGTCCTTGTCTGTCCTGGGGCGCCTTGCTACGAGCATAAAAAAACCCGCGCAGTGGCGCGGGTTTTTTTGTTTACTGGAGACGATTCAACGTTGAATTTCGCCCGCCAGCCTACCGCGCAAAGTGGATGCGTTTAGTAGTAGTAGGCTGAGGAAGCGAATGGTACGAATCATGAATCAGGCTCCAGATGAATGCGTTATGCTTTTAGTGGTACTGGATATGCGGATTCAAGTCAACCCTTGAGGTGAAAAACAGCAACAATCATTGAAAGCAATAAGCGGAACGCTTTAGCGTATTGTGCTGGGTTATGCCTCTGCGGCTATTTAAATTGTCTAATTTTGGACTTTGATTAAATGTTTGGAATGAAATTAATATATTTCGTTTCAATTATCGTTGAGGCTGTTCGAACGATAGATAATTTCTAATTTCATTAAATTCATAGGGTTGTAGGTTTTCATGGGGTGTGAAGAGTGAATGAATATGGAACCATGATAATGAAATGTTAACCGGTGGTCGTTAGTCGTGTTGAATAGTTTAATAAAACTTAAATATTTGTTTATCAGTAGGCTTATTGTTTATTCATTGGATTTATGGTTTCATTCGAATCCTAATGTTTTACTTATTACTTTTATTTCTCATCGCGTGATCGCGTATGTTCCTGTATGTGCTATTTAGTGTGAGTCCTTTGAATATTCCGATTTTTAATCTTTTCTCATTTTCTGGTTTTATCTGCATGATAAATAATATTTTTAAAAGTTATTACTGCACTAAAGCAAAGGGAGTGTAGCGTGACAGTGGAGTTAGGTATGTTAGAAAAAAGAAATGAACGGCCTCACGCCAGTGAAGGGAGTAGGCCACAATTACGCACCGTTGATCTTAACTTATTAACCGTTTTTGATGCAGTCATGCAGGAACAGAATATCACTCGAGCGGCACAGTCTCTGGGGATGTCCCAGCCTGCTGTGAGTAATGCTGTAGCAAGGCTTAAACTGATGTTTAATGACGAGCTGTTCGTGCGTTATGGCCGGGGTATCCAGCCGACCGCCAGAGCTTATCAGCTTTTTGCTTCTGTACGACAAGCATTACAACTGGTGCAAAATGAGCTCCCTGGGTCCGGTTTCGAACCTTTAAGCAGCGAGCGTATTTTCCATCTTTGTGTATGCAGCCCACTGGATAATTACCTGACCTCTATTATTTATAATAAAGTTGAAGCCATTGCGCCGAATATTAATTTGATATTTAAGTCCTGCTTAAATCAGAATACAGAGCACCAGCTACGTTATCAGGAAACGGAATTTGTACTGGGTTATGAAGAGTTTCGGCGTCCAGAGTTTTCCTGCGTGCCGCTATTCAAAGATGAAATGGTATTAGTCGCCAGCAAAACCCATCCGCGCATAAATGGGCCGTTGCTCGAAAGTGACGTGTATAATGAGCAGCACGCGGTTGTTGCCCTTGACAGGTACGCTTCATTTAGCCAGCCGTGGTATGACACCCCGGATAAACAGGCCAGCGTGGCATATCAGGGAATGGCTATGGTGAGTGTGTTGAATATCGTTTCGCAGACGCATCTGGTGGCTATTGCCCCTCGCTGGCTGGCGGAAGAGTTCTCATCCCAATTGAATTTGCAAATATTATCGCTGCCGCTAAAACTCAATAGCCGCACTTGTTATCTTTCCTGGCATGAAGCAGCAGGGCGAGATAAAGGCCATCAGTGGATGGAAGAGCTATTGGTAAGCGTTTGTCGGCGTTAATCACCATCAGGATAAATCGGTGTAACTCATCCGCTTTATCCTGCATTTATTTTATCGACCAGTATTTTATGCTGTTCTGAATTTTTCCTTTCGCTTTTTACCACGCAAAAATAGATGAATTACTGATTCAATGCCTTTTTAAGCGACGAATCATCATCACAAAAGTCTATTCCAGTGGAATTCACCATATCTTGTCATAATGCCTGTGTATTCTGCTTTTACCCTCATTTTCACGCCTCCGTTTGCTGATTGCCTGCCTCATAGGGAGCGGTTAAGGTGAAGGTCACTCTGCAAAAATGACAGACAGGGGAAACCCTGGAAAGTAAGACGGCGAGGAAATGAATTTCTCGGTTCGTCTATAACAACAAGAAGCCTGGAGGCAAACCATGGAGATGTTGTCTGGCGCCGAAATGGTCGTCCGGTCGCTTATCGATCAGGGCGTCAAGCAAGTATTCGGCTATCCCGGAGGCGCGGTCCTCGATATTTACGATGCCCTGCATACCGTGGGCGGTATCGATCATGTACTGGTTCGCCATGAGCAAGCTGCCGTACATATGGCCGATGGCCTGGCGCGTGCAACCGGAGAAGTGGGCGTGGTGCTGGTCACCTCCGGCCCTGGAGCCACCAACGCCATTACGGGCATTGCGACTGCCTATATGGATTCCATCCCGCTGGTCATTTTATCCGGACAGGTTGCGACTTCCCTGATTGGCTACGATGCCTTTCAGGAGTGCGACATGGTGGGGATCTCCCGCCCGGTGGTAAAACACAGCTTCCTGGTCAAGCAAACGGAAGACATTCCGGGCGTACTGAAAAAAGCGTTCTGGCTGGCGGCCAGCGGTCGTCCAGGCCCGGTGGTGGTCGATTTACCGAAAGATATTCTTAATCCGGCCAATAAGCTGCCGTACGTCTGGCCGGATTCCGTGAGCATGCGTTCCTATAACCCGACGACTCAGGGACATAAAGGTCAAATCAAACGTGCGCTGCACACGCTGATCGCCGCCAAAAAACCGGTGGTTTACGTCGGCGGTGGGGCGGTAAATGCACATTGTCACGCGCAGCTACGCGAACTTATCGAAAAATTAAACTTACCCGTGGCCTCATCGTTAATGGGGCTGGGTGCGTTTCCGGCTACCCATCGCCAGGCATTGGGTATGTTAGGCATGCATGGCACTTATGAAGCCAACATGACGATGCACAACTCCGATGTGATTTTCGCCGTCGGCGTACGTTTTGACGATCGCACCACCAACAATCTGGCGAAGTACTGCCCGAATGCGACAGTGCTGCATATCGATATCGACCCGACTTCCATTTCCAAAACGGTTCCCGCCGATGTGCCGATTGTGGGCGATGCCCTTCAGGTTCTGGAACAGATGCTGGAGCTGCTGGCGCAGGACGTTCCTGCACAGCCGCTGGATGATATTCGCGACTGGTGGCAGCTGATTGAGCAGTGGCGCGCCCGTCAGTGTCTGAAGTACGACACCCAGAGTGAACACATTAAACCGCAGGCGGTGATCGAAACGATCTGGCGGTTGACCAAAGGAGAGGCTTACGTCACCTCCGATGTGGGCCAGCACCAGATGTTTGCTGCCCTTTATTATCCATTCGATAAACCGCGTCGCTGGATTAACTCCGGTGGCCTGGGAACCATGGGATTCGGTCTGCCTGCGGCACTGGGCGTTAAGCTGGCATTGCCGGATCAAACCGTGGTGTGCGTGACCGGGGATGGCAGTATCCAGATGAACATTCAGGAACTTTCCACCGCGTTGCAATACGATCTTCCGGTGCTGGTGCTGAACCTCAACAACGGCTATCTGGGGATGGTGAAGCAGTGGCAGGATATGATCTACTCTGGCCGCCATTCGCAATCCTATATGAAATCCTTGCCGGACTTTGTGCGTCTGGCAGAAGCCTACGGCCACGTGGGGATTCGCGTTAGCGATCCAAATGAGCTGGAGGCAAAACTCGGCGAAGCGCTGGAGCACGTCAGGAACAACCGCCTGGTCTTTGTGGATGTGATCGTCGATGGAACGGAGCACGTCTATCCGATGCATATTCGCGGCGGCGGTATGGATGAAATGTGGTTAAGCAAAACGGAGAGAACCTGATGCGCAGGATATTATCTGTACTCCTGGAAAACGAATCTGGTGCGTTATCGCGCGTCATTGGGCTCTTTGCGCAGCGCGGCTACAACATTGAAAGCCTGACCGTGGCACCGACCGACGATCCGACGTTGTCGCGAATGACCATCCAGACCGTCGGCGATGCAAAAGTGCTTGAGCAAATTGAAAAGCAGCTGCATAAATTAGTCGATGTGCTGCGAGTGAGTGAATTAGGGCAGGGGGCGTACGTCGAGCGAGAAGTCATGCTGGTCAAAATTCAGGCCAGCGGATACGGACGCGAAGAGGTGAAGCGCAATACGGATATCTTCCGTGGGCAGATCATTGACGTCACGCCGTCTATCTATACCGTTCAGCTTGCCGGAACCAGCGATAAGCTTGATGCGTTTCTGGCTTCTGTTCGCGATGTAGCAAAAATTGTTGAGGTCGCGCGCTCAGGCATCGTGGGCTTGTCCCGCGGTGATAAAATCATGCGTTAACGACCAAAAAGGTTCGCCTCTTTCAGCCCGGTCTGCAAAGCCGGGCTTTTTTTTGCCTAAACGCAGCCTAACTGAGAGAAAAGCGGTTGCCGCAAGGACTATTCTGCGTTTAGATGTTAAAAGATATAACCATAAACCTGACAAGGCCATGGACTCTTTTATTTCGTTTAAGGGGCAATTGTGAAACTGGATGAAATCGCCCGGCTAGCCGGCGTGTCACGAACTACGGCGAGCTATGTGATTAACGGTAAAGCAAAGCAGTACCGTGTTAGCGACAAAACCGTTGAAAAAGTCATGGCGGTGGTTCGTGAGCATAACTACCATCCGAACGCCGTCGCGGCTGGATTACGTGCCGGGCGCACTCGCTCTATTGGTCTGGTGATTCCGGATCTTGAGAACACCAGCTATACCCGCATTGCGAATTATCTCGAACGTCAGGCGCGCCAGCGTGGCTATCAGCTGTTGATCGCCTGCTCGGAAGATCAGCCGGATAACGAGATGCGTTGCATTGAACATCTCCTGCAACGCCAGGTTGATGCGATTATTGTTTCCACCTCTCTGCCGCCAGAGCATCCTTTCTATCAGCGCTGGGCGAATGGCTCGTTCCCGATCGTCGCACTGGATCGTGCACTGGATCGCGAGCATTTCACAAGCGTAGTGGGTGCGGATCAGGACGATGCTGAGATGCTGGCCGCCGAGCTGCGCACTTTCCCGGCGGAAACCGTGCTTTATCTCGGCGCGTTGCCGGAGTTGTCCGTTAGCTTCTTGCGCGAGCAGGGGTTCCGTACCGCCTGGAAAGACGATCCGCGCGAAGTGCATTATCTGTATGCCAATAGCTACGAGCGTGAAGCCGCTGCACAGCTGTTTGAGAAATGGCTTGAGACTCATCCGATGCCGCAGGCGTTGTTCACCACTTCTTTTGCTCTCCTTCAGGGGGTGATGGACGTTACGCTGCGTCGTGAAGGGAAACTGCCTTCCGAGCTGGCTATTGCCACTTTTGGCGATAACGAATTACTCGATTTCTTGCAATGTCCGGTTCTGGCCGTTGCTCAGCGTCATCGTGACGTCGCGGAGCGTGTACTGGAAATTGTGCTGGCGAGCCTTGATGAGCCGCGCAGGCCAAAACCTGGGCTGACGCGTATCAAACGTAATCTGTACCGCCGTGGTGTGCTGAGCCGTCATTAATTGAATTATCAGGGCAGTTGACTGCCCTGATTGTTTCTCATTATCACGCTAAATAATAACCTGACCAAAATTAGGATAATTCTTTAAGAATCATAGCCTGCTATTCTTCTTATTTCATTTTGCGTTCTTCGCGGTCTTTTTAAGGTTATTTCGGCAACAGTCATCACTATTTTTTGTATTGTTTTGTTACAAAGGCCATTCTCTCGCTGAAATATCAGCCGTTTTTTCCTCATTGACTCCAGCCTGCGCGCCAGGTCTTGTGCCTTCACGCTTCTGGGCTGCATCTGGCGCTGTCATCCCTGTGCGTAATGTCTTAAAATGCCGTCCGCGTCGCAAACTGACACTTTATATTTGCCTCTGATGATATGAAGTGAAATTTAACGCCCGTATGCCTGTTTGTTTTTTTTCTTACAAATATTCATGACGTTAATTTTGCCTCGCCAGTTGTGCAGTTATTAATCAAGTTGGGTTATGTCTGTAAATAGGGGTCTTCCAGACCCATATCGCGGCAGTCCTGGCTTGACAAGCTTTTCCTTCGCTCCGTAAACTCCTTTATGTGGGAATTTGTGGGTTAAAGTGGTGATAAGGGGTGAAGCTGGCATGTTCCGTGGGGCGGCGTTAGTTAATCTCGACAGCAAAGGACGTTTATCGGTACCAACCCGATATCGCGATCTGCTGATCGAAAACGCTTCTGGTCAAATGGTTTGCACCATTGACATCAACCACCCCTGCCTGCTGCTTTACACCTTGCCCGAATGGGAAATTATTGAGCAAAAGCTGTCGCGACTGTCGAGCATGAACCCGCAGGAACGCCGCGTGCAGCGGTTGTTATTGGGACATGCCAGTGAATGTCAGATGGACAATGCAGGGCGATTATTGATAGCGCCTGTGTTGCGGCAACATGCCGGTCTGACGAAAGAAGTGATGCTGGTCGGGCAGTTCAATAAGTTTGAACTGTGGGATGAAACGACCTGGTATCAACAGGTCAAGGAAGATATCGACGCTGAGCAGTCAGAATCCGCAGTGTTGTCGGATCGATTGCAGGACTTGTCTCTATAAATATGATGGAAAATTTTAAACATACTTCGGTGCTACTGGATGAGGCCGTCAACGGCCTGAATATTCGTCCTGATGGCATCTATATCGATGGAACATTTGGTCGCGGTGGTCACTCGCGTCTGATCCTCTCCCAACTGGGAGCGGAAGGTCGCTTACTGGCAATCGATCGCGATCCGCAGGCTATTGCCGTGGCGAAGACTATCGATGATCCACGCTTTTCCATCGTCCACGGACCTTTCTCTGCGCTGGCTGATTATGTCGCTGAGCGCGGCCTGACGGGCAAGATCGACGGAATCCTTCTCGATCTTGGCGTCTCTTCTCCACAGCTTGATGATGCAGAACGCGGTTTTTCCTTTATGCGTGACGGGCCGCTGGATATGCGTATGGACCCGACGCGCGGCCAGTCTGCTGCCGAGTGGCTGCAAACGGCTGACGAAGCGGATATTGCGTGGGTAATTAAAACCTTCGGCGAAGAGCGTTTCGGCAAACGCATTGCGCGCGGCATCGTTGAGCGTAACCGCATCGAACCGATGACGCGCACTAAAGAGCTGGCAGAAGTTGTTACGGCGGCCACGCCGGTCAAAGACAAATTCAAACATCCTGCGACCCGTACCTTCCAGGCGGTGCGCATCTGGGTAAACAGTGAACTGGAGGAGATAGAGCAGGCGCTAAAAAGCTCGCTCGGCGTACTGGCCCCCGGTGGGCGTTTATCCATCATCAGCTTCCACTCGCTGGAAGACCGTATTGTGAAGCGCTTTATGCGTGAGCAAAGCCGCGGTCCTCAAGTGCCAGCTGGGCTGCCGATGACGGAAGAACAACTCAGGAAACTGGGCGGTCGTCAGCTGCGAGCATTAGGCAAGATGATGCCGGGCGAAGAAGAGGTGGCAGAGAATCCACGTGCCCGTAGTTCAGTGCTGCGTATTGCAGAAAGGACGAACGCATGATCGGCAGAGTAGCAGAGACCTTAAGCAAGGTTAAAGGATCGTTAGGAAGCAACGAGCGCCATGCCTTGCCTGGCGTGATCGGCGACGATCTCTTGCGGTTTGGGAAGCTGCCACTCTGCCTGTTCATTTGCATTATTGTGACGGCTGTGACGGTGGTGACCACCGCACACCATACCCGTTTATTAACCGCGCAGCGCGAACAGATGGTTCTGGAACGTGATGCGCTGGATATCGAATGGCGAAATTTGATTCTTGAAGAAAACGCGCTCGGCGATCATAGCCGGGTTGAACGGATCGCAACGGAAAAGCTGCAATTGCAGCATGTTGATCCTTCTCAGGAAAATATCGTAGTACAAAAATAAGGGAACACGCGACGCATGAGAGCAGCGGCGAAAACGCAAAAACCGAAACGTCAGGAAGAACAAGCCAACTTTGTGAGTTGGCGTTTTGCGTTGCTTTGTGGCTGTATTTTACTGGCGCTGGTTTTCCTGCTGGGTCGTGCGGCGTGGTTGCAGATTATCGCCCCTGACATGCTGGTGCGTCAGGGGGACATGCGCTCCCTGCGCGTCCAGGAAGTGGCGACATCACGCGGTTTGATAACCGATCGTTCCGGTCGTCCACTGGCGGTGAGTGTGCCGGTGAAAGCGATCTGGGCCGACCCGAAAGAGCTGCATGATGCGGGTGGCGTGACGCTCGATAACCGCTGGAAAGCGCTGGCCGATGCGCTAAAAATGCCGCTCGATCAGATGGCGGCTCGCGTGAACGCTAACCCGAAAGGACGCTTTATCTATCTGGCGCGTCAGGTGAACCCTGACATGGCCGACTACATCAAAAAATTGAAACTGCCGGGCATTCATCTGCGCGAAGAATCACGCCGTTATTACCCGTCGGGAGAAGTGACCGCTCACCTCATTGGTTTTACAAACGTGGATAGCCAGGGGATTGAAGGGGTCGAAAAAAGCTTTGATAAATGGCTGACCGGCCAGCCGGGTGAACGCGTGGTGCGTAAAGACCGCTACGGTCGTGTTATCGAGGATATCTCCTCAACCGACAGCCAGGCCGCGCACAACCTCGCGCTGAGCATCGACGAGCGCCTGCAGGCGCTGGTCTACCGTGAACTGAACAACGCCGTGGCTTTCAACAAAGCCGAATCCGGCAGCGCCGTGCTGGTGGATGTCAGCACCGGCGAAGTGCTGGCGATGGCCAACAGCCCGTCCTATAACCCGAACAACCTGACCGGCACGCAGAAAGATGTCATGCGTAACCGCACCATTACTGACGTCTTTGAGCCTGGTTCTACCGTTAAACCGATGGTGGTGATGACCGCACTTCAGCGCGGTATCGTCAATGAAAGTACCGTTCTGAATACCATACCTTACCGAATCAACGGCCATGAAATCAAAGACGTGGCGCGTTATAGCGAATTGACCCTGACGGGGGTTTTGCAGAAGTCGAGTAACGTCGGTGTTTCTAAGCTGGCGTTAGCGATGCCGTCCTCAGCGTTGGTAGATACTTACTCACGTTTTGGGCTAGGAAAGGCGACCAATTTGGGGTTGGTCGGAGAACGCAGTGGCTTATATCCTCAAAAACAACGGTGGTCTGACATAGAGAGGGCCACCTTCTCTTTCGGCTATGGGCTAATGGTAACGCCGTTACAGTTAGCGCGAGTCTATGCAACGATTGGCAGCTATGGCGTTTATCGCCCGCTGTCGATTACCAAAGTTGATCCACCGGTTCCGGGGGAGCGAATCTTCCCGGAAGCGACGGTGCGTACCGTCGTTCATATGATGGAAAGCGTCGCCCTGCCGGGCGGCGGTGGCGTGAAGGCCGCCATCAAAGGCTATCGCATCGCGATTAAAACCGGTACCGCGAAAAAAGTGGGGCCGGATGGCCGCTACATCAACAAATACATTGCTTATACCGCAGGCGTTGCGCCTGCCAGTAATCCGCGTTTTGCGCTGGTGGTCGTCATTAACGATCCACAGGCGGGTAAATACTACGGCGGCGCCGTTTCCGCGCCAGTGTTCGGTGCCATCATGGGCGGTGTGTTACGTACCATGAACATCGAACCTGATGCGCTGGCCACGGGCGATAAAAATGAATTCGTAACTAATCAAGGCGAGGGAACAGGTGGCAGATCGTAATTTGCGCGACCTTCTTGCTCCGTGGGTGCAATCGCTACCTGCGCGGGCACTGCGAGAGATGGTACTCGACAGCCGTGTGGCTGCATCGGGCGATCTTTTTGTAGCAGTAGTCGGTCATCAGGCGGACGGGCGTCGTTATATCCCGCAGGCGATAGCGCAAGGTGTAGCTGCCATTATTGCTGAGGCAAAAGATGAAGCAACCGATGGTGAAGTCCGTGAAATGCACGGTGTTCCGGTCATCTATCTCAGCCAGTTAAATGAGCGTCTTTCCGCCCTGGCGGGACGTTTTTATGATGAACCCTCTGACCAGCTGCGTCTGGTTGGCGTGACGGGCACCAACGGTAAAACCACCACCACGCAGCTGATGGCGCAGTGGGCCGAACTGCTGGGCGAAACCAGCGCGGTGATGGGTACCGTCGGTAACGGTCTGTTGGGCAAAGTGAATCCGACGGAAAATACCACCGGTTCTGCGGTCGACGTGCAGCACGTGCTGGCGGGTCTGGCAGGGCAGGGCGCGACCTTTGCCGCGATGGAAGTCTCTTCTCACGGGTTGGTCCAGCATCGTGTCGCCGCGCTGAAATTTGCGGCGTCGGTATTCACCAACCTGAGCCGCGATCACCTCGATTATCACGGCGATATGGAAAGCTACGAAGCGGCGAAATGGCTGCTGTACTCCACGCACCACTGCGGCCAGGCGATTGTTAACGCTGATGACGAAGTGGGTCGTCGCTGGCTGGCTAAGCTGCCGGATGCGGTTGCGGTGTCGATGGAAGACCATATTAATCCGAACTGTCATGGCCGTTGGCTGAAAGCTACGGACGTGAAGTACCACGACAGCGGCGCGACGATCCGCTTCGACTCCAGCTGGGGCGAAGGCGAAATTGAAAGCCGCCTGATGGGCGCATTTAACGTCAGCAATTTACTGCTGGCACTGGCAACGCTGCTGGCGCTGGAGTACCCGCTGGCGGATCTGCTGAAAACCGCCGCGCGTCTGCAACCTGTTTGTGGGCGTATGGAAGTGTTTACCGCGCCGGGCAAACCGACGGTAGTGGTTGATTATGCCCACACCCCGGACGCGCTGGAAAAAGCGCTGCAAGCGGCGCGTCTGCACTGCACGGGTAAACTGTGGTGTGTCTTCGGCTGCGGCGGCGATCGCGACAAAGGTAAACGCCCACTGATGGGGGCGATTGCCGAAGAGTTCGCGGATATTCCTGTTGTGACCGACGACAACCCGCGTACCGAAGAGCCGCGCGCGATCATCAACGATATTCTCGCCGGCATGATTGATGCTGGCCGCGCACGTGTGATGGAAGGCCGCGCAGAAGCAGTCACGAATACCATCATGCAGGCCAAAGAGAACGACGTGGTGCTGTTGGCCGGTAAAGGCCACGAAGATTACCAGATTGTCGGCGCACGTCGTCTCGACTATTCCGACCGCGTTACCGCGGCCCGTCTGCTGGGAGTGGTAGCATGATTAGCTTAACGCTAAGCCAGGCTGCTTCTGTGCTCAAGGGCGAGCTGCAGGGTCAGGATCTGACTATTGATGCCGTCACGACCGACACCCGCAAAATCACCGCGGGCTGTCTGTTTGTGGCGCTGAAAGGCGAGCGCTTTGATGCGCACGATTTTGCCGACCAGGCGAAAGAAAACGGCGCGGGCGCACTGCTTGTCAGCCGCAAGCTGGATATCGACCTGCCGCAGATTGTGGTGAAAGACACCCGTCTGGCGTTTGGTGAGCTGGCGGCGTGGGTTCGTCAGCACGTTCCGGCACGCGTAGTCGCGCTGACCGGTTCTTCTGGCAAGACCTCCGTAAAAGAGATGACGGCGGCTATCCTGAGCCAGTGTGGCAACACGCTGTACACCGCAGGCAACCTGAATAACGACATTGGTGTGCCAATGACGCTGCTGCGTCTGACCAAAGAATATGACTACGCCGTGATTGAATTAGGCGCCAACCACCAGGGCGAAATCGCCTGGACCGTCGGTCTGACGCGTCCGGAAGCGGCGTTAGTCAACAATCTGGCTGCAGCACATCTTGAAGGTTTTGGTTCGCTGGAAGGCGTGGCGAAAGCCAAAGGTGAGATTTACACCGGTCTGCCGACAGACGGTATCGCCATCATGAATGCCGATAACAACGACTGGCTGAACTGGAAAGAGGTGATTGGCTCGCGCAAAACCTGGCGTTTTTCGCCAAATGCCGCCAACAGCGACTTTACGGCGACCAATATCCATGTGACCTCGCACGGCACCGAATTTACGTTGCAAACCCCCACGGGTGGCGTTGATGTTTTACTCCCGCTGCCGGGCCGCCACAATATCGCTAACGCCCTGGCCGCTGCCGCGTTGTCGATGGCGGTCGGCGCCACGCACGAGGCGATCAAAACGGGTCTGGCAAATCTGCAAGCAGTACCAGGACGTCTGTTCCCGGTCCAACTGGCGGAAAACAAGCTGCTACTGGATGACTCCTACAATGCCAACGTCGGTTCCATGACCGCCGCAGTGCAAGTGCTATCAGAAATGCCGGGCTATCGCGTGATGGTCGTGGGCGATATGGCAGAACTGGGTGTCGAGAGCGAAGCCTGTCATATCCAGGTCGGCGAAGCGGCGAAAGCTTCAGGAATTGATCGTGTATTGAGCGCCGGAACCTTGAGCCAGGCGATTAGCCAGGCGAGTGGCGTCGGTGAACATTTCGCTGATAAATCGGCGCTGATTACGCGCCTTAAAACACTGGTAGAAGAACACCAAATTGTGACGGTTTTAGTGAAAGGTTCACGTAGTGCCGCCATGGAAGAGGTTGTGCACGCATTACAGGAGAACGGAACATGTTAGTTTGGCTGGCCGAACATTTGGTCAAATATTATTCAGGCTTTAACGTCTTTTCCTATCTGACGTTTCGCGCCATCGTCAGCCTGCTGACCGCGCTGTTCATCTCTTTGTGGATGGGCCCGCGCATGATCGCCCGTCTGCAAAAACTCTCTTTTGGCCAGGTTGTGCGTAACGACGGCCCAGAATCGCACTTCAGCAAACGCGGTACGCCAACGATGGGCGGGATCATGATCCTGACCGCCATTGTTGTCTCCGTTCTGCTGTGGGCTTATCCGTCAAACCCGTACGTCTGGTGTGTTCTGACCGTTCTCATCGGCTACGGAATTATCGGTTTTGTTGATGACTATCGCAAAGTGGTGCGCAAAGACACTAAGGGTCTGATTGCGCGCTGGAAATACTTCTGGATGTCGGTCATTGCGCTGGGTGTAGCCTTCGCGCTTTACCTGGCAGGGAAAGACACTCCGGCCACTGAGCTGGTGGTGCCGTTCTTTAAAGACGTGATGCCACAGCTGGGTCTGTTCTACATCCTGCTGGCCTACTTCGTGATTGTCGGTACCGGCAACGCCGTGAACCTGACCGATGGCCTGGATGGCCTGGCGATTATGCCCACCGTCTTTGTGGCCGGTGGTTTTGCGCTGGTGGCGTGGGCGAGCGGTAACATGAACTTTGCCAGTTACCTGCACATTCCGTATTTGCGTCACGCCGGTGAACTGGTGATCGTCTGCACGGCGATTGTTGGTGCTGGCCTCGGCTTCTTATGGTTCAACACCTATCCGGCGCAGGTCTTTATGGGCGACGTCGGTTCGCTGGCACTGGGCGGGGCGCTCGGCATCATCGCTGTACTGCTGCGTCAGGAGTTCCTGCTGGTGATCATGGGCGGCGTGTTTGTGGTTGAAACTCTTTCGGTGATTTTGCAGGTCGGCTCCTTCAAGCTGCGCGGTCAGCGCATCTTCCGTATGGCGCCGATTCACCATCACTATGAGCTGAAAGGCTGGCCAGAACCGCGCGTCATTGTGCGCTTCTGGATTATTTCGCTGATGCTGGTCCTGATTGGCCTGGCCACGCTGAAGGTACGTTAATCATGGCAGATTACCAGGGTAAAAAAGTCGTTATCATCGGGTTAGGCCTTACGGGGCTTTCCTGCGTGGACTTTTTCCTCGGGCGCGGCGTCACGCCGCGTGTGATGGATACGCGTGTTTCTCCGCCTGGTCTGGACAAGTTGCCAGAACAGGTTGAACGCCACCTTGGTGGTCTGAATGATACTTGGCTGCTTGACGCCGATCTGATTGTTGCCAGCCCTGGTATGGCGCTGGCGCATCCGTCCTTAAGCGCGGCGGCGGATGCAGGCGTTGAGATTGTCGGCGATATCGAACTGTTTTGCCGTGAAGCCCAGGCGCCGATTGTGGCGATTACCGGCTCTAACGGGAAAAGCACGGTCACGACGCTGGTCGGCGATATGGCAAAAGCGGCGGGCGTGAACGTCGGTGTCGGCGGCAATATCGGCCTGCCAGCGCTGATGCTGCTCGATCCGGCGCGCGAGTTGTATGTGCTTGAACTCTCCAGCTTCCAACTGGAGACCACTTCCAGTCTGCAGGCCGTGGCGGCGACGATCCTGAACGTAACGGAAGATCATATGGATCGCTATCCGTTTGGGTTGCAGCAGTATCGCGCGGCCAAACTGCGCGTCTATGAAAATGCAAAAGTCTGCGTGGTGAATGCGGACGATGCGTTAACCATGCCGGTGCGCGGCGCCGATGAGCGCTGCATCAGTTTTGGCGTGAATATGGGTGACTATCACCTGAATCACCAGCAGGGCGAAACCTGGCTGCGCGTTAAAGGCGAAAAAGTGCTGAACGTGAAAGAGATGAAGCTTTCCGGACAACACAACTACACCAATGCCCTGGCGGCACTGGCGCTGGCGGATGCCGCAGGTTTACCGCGTGCTTCCAGCCTGAAGGCCCTGACCACCTTTACCGGCCTGGCGCATCGCTTCCAGCTGGCGCTGGAACACAACGGCGTGCGCTGGATTAACGATTCTAAAGCCACCAACGTGGGCAGTACCGAAGCCGCACTAAACGGATTGCGCGTCGATGGCACGCTCTACCTCCTGCTCGGCGGCGACGGTAAATCAGCGGATTTCTCCTCCCTGAAGCACTATCTGAAGGGCGATAACATTCGTTTGTACTGCTTTGGTCGCGATGGCGCTGAGCTGGCGGACCTACGTCCAGAGATTGCGGTGCAAACCGAAACAATGGAACAGGCGATCCGCCTGATTGCGCCTCAGGTCAAAGCGGGCGATATGGTGCTGCTGTCGCCAGCGTGCGCCAGCCTCGACCAGTTTAAGAATTTCGAACAGCGTGGTGATCTCTTTACCCGCCTCGCGAGGGAGTTAGGCTGATGCGTTTATCTCTCCCTCGCCTGAGAATGCCGCGTATGCCGGGATCGCGTATCTTTGGCTGGCTGTTTGCGGCGCTGAAAGGCTGGGTGATGGGCTCGCGGGATAAAGATTCCGATAGCCTGGTGATGTATGACCGTGCGCTGCTGTGGTTCACGTTGGGCCTGGCGGCGGTCGGTTTCATCATGGTGACTTCGGCTTCGATGCCTGTCGGGCAGCGTCTGGCGAACGATCCTTTCCTGTTCGCCAAACGTGACGGTTTGTACATCATCCTCGCATTCTGTCTGGCGATGATTACCTTGCGTTTGCCGATGGAGTTCTGGCAGCGCCACAGTACCGCGATGCTGATTGCTTCCATCATCATGCTGCTGATCGTATTGGTGGTGGGGAGCTCGGTTAACGGTGCATCGCGCTGGATTGCCTTCGGCCCGCTGCGTATCCAGCCAGCGGAATTTACCAAGTTGTCGCTGTTTTGCTATCTCGCCAACTACCTGGTGCGCAAGGTCGATGAAGTGCGAAATAACCTGCGCGGCTTCTTAAAACCGATGGGTGTGATTCTGGTGCTGGCAGTTCTTTTGCTGGCGCAGCCTGACCTCGGTACGGTAGTCGTACTGTTCGTGACCACGCTGGCAATGCTGTTCCTGGCGGGCGCGAAACTGTGGCAGTTCATCGCCATCATCGGGATGGGGATTTCGGCAGTGGTCCTGCTGATCCTCGCCGAGCCGTATCGTATTCGCCGCGTGACCTCTTTCTGGAACCCTTGGGAAGATCCATTTGGCAGCGGTTATCAGCTGACTCAGTCTCTGATGGCGTTTGGGCGAGGCGAGGTTTGGGGCCAGGGGCTGGGCAATTCAGTGCAAAAACTGGAGTATTTACCCGAGGCACATACCGACTTCATCTTCTCCATTATTGGGGAAGAACTGGGTTATATCGGTGTGGTACTGGCACTTTTAATGGTATTCTTCGTCGCTTTCCGCGCCATGTCGATTGGCCGAAAAGCGCTGGAAATCGATCACCGCTTCTCAGGTTTCCTGGCCTGCTCAATTGGTATCTGGTTTAGCTTCCAGGCATTGGTCAACGTTGGCGCGGCAGCCGGTATGCTGCCGACAAAGGGCCTGACGTTGCCGTTGATCAGTTACGGTGGTTCGAGTCTGTTGATCATGTCGACAGCGATTATGTTCTTGTTACGTATAGATTATGAGACGCGTCTGGAAAAAGCCCAGGCGTTTACACGAGGTTCACGATGAATCAACCGAAGCGGTTAATGGTGATGGCGGGCGGCACCGGCGGACATGTTTTCCCTGGGCTCGCGGTTGCGCACCATTTAATGGATCAAGGCTGGCAAGTTCGCTGGCTCGGAACCGCCGATCGCATGGAAGCCGATCTGGTGCCAAAGCACGGTATCGAGATCGACTTTATTCGGATTTCAGGCTTACGTGGCAAAGGTATCAAAGCTCAGCTGCTAGCTCCGGTGCGCATCTTCAATGCCTGGCGTCAGGCGCGCGCAATCATGAAGCGCTTTAAACCTGATGCGGTGCTGGGTATGGGCGGGTACGTTTCCGGTCCGGGCGGATTGGCTGCCTGGTCGCTGGGCATTCCGGTTGTGCTTCATGAGCAGAACGGTATTGCCGGGTTGACCAATAAATGGCTGGCAAAAATTGCCACCAAAGTGATGCAGGCTTTCCCTGGCGCGTTTCCGAAAGCGGACGTGGTGGGCAATCCGGTGCGCGTTGATGTGCTGGCGTTACCGCTACCGCAGGAGCGCCTGATCGGGCGCGAAGGCCCGGTGCGGGTGTTAGTCGTCGGCGGCTCGCAGGGCGCACGTATTCTGAACCAGACGCTTCCGCAGGTTGCGGCAAAACTGGGCGACAGCGTGACCATCTGGCATCAGAGCGGGAAGGGCGGGCAGCAAACGGTTGAACAGGCTTATGCCGAGGCGGGCCAGCCACAGCATAAAGTCACTGAATTTATTGACGACATGGCAGCGGCGTATGCCTGGGCCGATGTCGTGGTGTGTCGTTCCGGTGCGCTGACGGTGAGTGAAATTGCCGCCGCGGGTTTACCAGCGGTGTTTGTGCCTTTCCAGCACAAAGACCGGCAGCAGTACTGGAACGCGTTGCCGCTTGAGAAAGCCGGTGCCGCCAAAATTTTTGAACAGCCACAGTTTACCGCTGACGCAGTCGCTACCACCCTTGCGGGCTGGAATCGTGCGACGCTGCTGGAAATGGCCGAACGCGCGCGCGCGACGGCGATCCCGGATGCGACCGAGCGGGTGGCAAATGAAGTGAGCCTGGCAGCAAAGGCTTAACCCTTGTAGCGCGTTTTGCGTTGCACGAATTTTTAGAAGTATCGATGGCGGTTAGAGAATGAATACACAACAACTGGCGAAACTGCGTTCAATCGTGCCCGAGATGCGTCGCGTCCGGCACATTCACTTCGTTGGCATCGGCGGCGCAGGTATGGGCGGTATTGCCGAAGTTTTAGCAAACGAAGGTTACCAGATCAGCGGTTCCGATCTGGCGCCGAATCCTGTTACGCAGCAGTTGGCGTCGCTTGGGGCGACTATCTATTTCAATCATCGCCCTGAAAACGTGCTCGATGCGAGTGTTGTTGTGGTCTCCAGCGCGATCTCTGCCGATAACCCGGAAATTGTCGCCGCGCATGAAGCGCGCATCCCGGTTATTCGTCGTGCAGAAATGCTGGCTGAGCTGATGCGTTTTCGTCATGGCATCGCGGTTGCCGGTACGCACGGCAAAACCACGACCACGGCGATGGTCTCCAGCATTTATGCGGAAGCCGGTCTCGATCCGACATTTGTTAATGGCGGTCTGGTTAAAGCGGCGGGCGTTCATGCGCGCCTCGGCCACAGTCGTTATCTGATTGCGGAAGCTGATGAGAGCGACGCGTCGTTCCTGCATCTGCAGCCGATGGTAGCGATTGTCACCAATATCGAAGCTGACCACATGGATACTTACCAGGGTGACTTCGAAAATTTAAAGCAGACGTTTATTAATTTCCTGCACAATTTGCCGTTTTATGGTCGTGCAGTGATGTGTGTGGACGATCCGGTCATTCGTGAATTACTGCCACGTGTGGGTCGTCATATTACGACTTACGGTTTCAGTGACGATGCAGACGTGCGCGTAGAAGATTACACGCAACGGGGCGCCCAGGGACATTTCACCCTGGTGCGTCAGGATAAAGCCCCGCTGCGCGTGACGCTGAACGCGCCGGGCCGCCACAATGCGCTCAACTCTGCTGCAGCGGTGGCGGTTGCCACTGAAGAAGGCATTGAAGACGAAGACATTTTACGTGCGCTGGAGAGTTTCCAGGGTACAGGACGGCGCTTCGATTTCCTCGGCGAATTCCCGCTGGAACCGGTAAACGGCAAAACGGGCACGGCGATGCTGGTGGATGACTACGGTCATCACCCGACTGAAGTGGATGCAACGATTAAAGCCGCGCGAGCAGGTTGGCCGGACAGAAATCTGGTGATGGTATTCCAGCCGCACCGTTTCACGCGTACGCGCGACCTGTATGACGACTTCGCTAACGTGCTGTCTCAGGTGGATACGCTGCTGATGCTGGACGTTTATTCAGCGGGTGAAACTCCGATTCCGGGCGCAGACAGTCGTTCCTTATGTCGTACTATCCGTGGACGCGGTAAGGTAGACCCGATTCTGGTCTCCGATCCGGCGCAAGTGGCTGAAATTCTGGCTCCTGTACTGACCGGTAACGATTTGATTCTGATTCAGGGTGCGGGAAATATCGGCAAAATCGCCCGTAACTTAGCGCAAATCAAACTGACGCCGCAAACCTCTGAGGATGAACGCAATGGCTGATAAGATTGCGGTCCTGTTTGGTGGCACCTCTGCGGAGCGTGACGTTTCCCTGAACTCTGGCGCGGCTGTGCTGGCGGGGTTGCGTGAAGGTGGCGTGAATGCTCATCCGGTTGATCCGAAAGAGACCGACGTCACCCGCCTGAAAGAAATGGGCTTTGATAAAGTTTTCATCGCTTTGCATGGGCGCGGTGGTGAAGATGGAACCCTGCAAGGGCTATTGGATTTGATCGGTTTGCCGTACACCGGAAGTGGTGTAATGGCCTCCGCGATTTCAATGGACAAACTGCGCAGCAAATTGCTGTGGCAGGGCGCGGGTTTGCCGGTTGCGCCGTGGGTGGCATTGACGCGCCGTGAGTTTGAAATGGGACTTGAAGATAGCGTTAATGCGCGCATTGCGCAGCTGGGGTTACCGGTTATTGTAAAACCCAGCCGTGAAGGCTCTAGCGTCGGAATGTCAAAAGTCGAGAAAGCGGGCGATTTAACCTCTGCGTTAGCGTTGGCTTTTCAACATGATGAAGAAGTTCTGATCGAAAAATGGCTCAGCGGGCCGGAATTTACCGTGGCGATGCTCGGTGAAGAAATTTTGCCGTCAATTCGTATCCAACCCGCTGGAACCTTCTATGATTATGAAGCGAAGTATCTCTCTGATGAGACGCAATATTTCTGCCCAAGTGGTCTGGAAGCAGAACGTGAGGCTGAATTGCAGAGCCTGGTGCTCAAAGCCTGGACTGTTTTAGGTTGCCGTGGTTGGGGTCGTATCGACGTGATGCAGGACAGCGACGGGGAATTTTATTTGCTGGAAGCCAATACCTCACCGGGTATGACCAGCCACAGCCTGGTGCCAATGGCGGCACGTCAGGCGGGCATGAGCTTCTCGCAGTTAGTCGTCCGTATTCTGGACCAGGCGGGCTGATATGTCTCAGGCCGCACTGAACACGCGCAACCGTGAAGAGGAAGAAGAATATTCTTCATCTGGTCGGAGTAATGGAACGCGTCTTGCAGGGATTTTATTCCTGCTGGGTGTGCTGTGTACCGTGTTTATCAGCGGCTGGATGGTGTTGGGCTGGATGGAAGATGCACAACGGTTGCCGCTATCAAAACTGGTGGTCACCGGCGAGCGTCATTACACGCGTAACGATGATATTCGCCAGTCGATCCTGGCCCTGGGCTCGCCCGGAACGTTTATGACGCAGGACGTCAACATTATCCAAAGCCAGATTGAAAGGCTGCCGTGGATAAAACAGGCGAGCGTAAGAAAGCAATGGCCTGATGAATTGAAGATTCATCTGGTTGAATATGTGCCCATTGCGCGTTGGAATGATCAGCATATGGTCGACGTAGACGGAAATTCGTTTAGCGTCCCGGCAGATCGTGTCAGCAAGCAAAGTTTACCGATGTTGTCTGGCCCGGAAGGCAGTGAGAACGAAGTGTTACAAGGTTTTCGCGAGATGGGGCAGGTGCTGGCTAAGGACAGATTTGCGTTAAAAGATGCAGCAATGACGGCGCGCCGTTCATGGCAACTGACGTTAACGAATGGGATTAAGCTCAATCTTGGTCGCGGCGACACGATGAAGCGTTTGGCGCGTTTTGTAGAACTGTACCCGGTTTTACAGCAGCAGGCGCAGACCGACGGCAAACGGATAAGCTACGTTGATTTGCGCTATGACTCAGGCGCAGCAGTCGGCTGGGTACCGGCTCCGGTTGAGGAACCTAATCAGCAACAGAATCAGGCACAAGTACAGGCAGAACAACAATGATCAAGGCGACGGACAGAAAACTGGTAGTTGGACTGGAGATTGGCACCGCTAAGGTTGCCGCTTTAGTAGGGGAAGTTCTGCCCGACGGTATGGTCAATATCATTGGCGTGGGCAGTTGCCCGTCCCGTGGTATGGATAAAGGTGGGGTAAACGACCTCGAGTCGGTGGTGAAATGCGTACAGCGCGCCATCGATCAGGCAGAATTAATGGCAGATTGCCAGATTTCCTCCGTCTATCTGGCCCTCTCTGGTAAGCATATAAGCTGCCAGAACGAAATCGGGATGGTGCCGATTTCCGAAGAGGAAGTGACGCAGGAAGACGTTGAAAACGTGGTGCATACGGCTAAATCCGTGCGCGTGCGCGATGAACATCGTGTGCTGCATGTCATCCCACAGGAATATGCGATCGACTATCAAGAGGGTATCAAAAACCCAGTCGGCCTTTCCGGTGTGCGTATGCAGGCAAAAGTGCACTTGATCACATGTCACAACGATATGGCGAAGAACATTGTTAAAGCCGTGGAACGTTGTGGCCTGAAAGTTGACCAACTTATCTTTGCAGGGCTGGCAGCAAGCTATTCGGTGCTGACAGAAGACGAACGTGAACTGGGCGTCTGTGTGGTTGATATCGGTGGTGGTACAATGGATATGGCCGTGTATACCGGCGGTGCATTGCGTCACACCAAAGTTATCCCTTACGCCGGGAATGTAGTGACCAGTGATATCGCCTACGCCTTTGGTACGCCACCGAGCGATGCAGAGGCAATCAAAGTGCGCCACGGTTGTGCGTTAGGTTCTATCGTTGGCAAAGATGAGAGTGTTGAAGTGCCAAGCGTGGGCGGTCGTCCGCCGCGTAGTCTGCAACGGCAGACTCTGGCCGAAGTGATAGAGCCGCGTTATACCGAGCTGCTCAATCTGGTCAACGAAGAGATTTTACAGTTACAGGAACAGCTTCGTCAGCAGGGTGTGAAACACCATCTTGCGGCGGGGATTGTCTTAACCGGTGGTGCAGCGCAAATTGAAGGTCTCGCTGCCTGTGCCCAGCGCGTGTTCCATACGCAAGTCCGTATTGGTGCGCCGTTGAATATTACCGGTTTAACGGATTACGCTCAGGAGCCGTATTACTCAACGGCGGTGGGCCTGCTGCACTACGGGAAAGAGTCCCATTTAAGTGGTGAAGCAGAAGTCGAAAAACGCACGTCGGTCGGTTCTTGGGTCAAGCGACTCAACTCCTGGCTGAGAAAAGAATTTTAATTTTAAAGAGACCGGAGAGAATTAGCGGTCTCAGGCGACAGGCACATACGCGGAAGCATTCAATACGCCCAGGCAGGCAGAATGGTGAAGTGTAAAAACGGAGAGAAACCATGTTTGAACCAATGGAATTAACCAACGACGCGGTGATTAAAGTCATCGGCGTCGGTGGCGGCGGCGGTAACGCTGTCGAGCATATGGTGCGCGAGCGCATCGAAGGTGTTGAGTTCTTTGCTGTGAACACCGACGCTCAGGCACTGCGAAAGACGGCCGTAGGCCAGACTATTCAGATCGGTGGTGGTATCACCAAAGGTCTGGGCGCAGGGGCTAACCCAGAAGTAGGCCGTAATGCGGCTGAAGAAGACCGCGAAGCACTGCGTGCTGCACTTGATGGCGCCGATATGGTGTTTATCGCAGCGGGCATGGGCGGTGGTACCGGTACAGGTGCTGCGCCAGTGGTGGCTGAAGTGGCCAAAGATTTAGGTATTCTGACCGTTGCTGTCGTGACTAAGCCTTTCAACTTTGAAGGCAAGAAGCGTATGGCATTCGCGGAGCAGGGTATCACTGAGCTGTCCAAACACGTGGACTCTCTGATCACTATTCCGAACGACAAACTGCTGAAAGTGCTGGGTCGCGGTATCTCCCTGCTGGACGCGTTTGGCGCTGCGAACGACGTGCTGAAAGGCGCGGTTCAGGGTATCGCTGAGCTGATTACTCGTCCGGGTCTGATGAACGTCGACTTCGCTGACGTGCGCACCGTGATGTCCGAAATGGGCTATGCGATGATGGGCTCTGGCGTAGCGAGCGGTGAAGACCGTGCAGAAGAAGCGGCTGAAATGGCAATCTCTTCTCCACTGCTGGAAGATATCGACTTGTCTGGTGCGCGCGGCGTGCTGGTCAACATTACCGCTGGCTTCGATCTGCGTCTGGACGAATTTGAAACAGTAGGTAACACCATTCGCGCATTCGCTTCTGATAATGCTACTGTGGTTATCGGTACTTCCCTTGATCCGGAAATGAATGATGAACTGCGTGTGACTGTCGTTGCGACCGGTATCGGTATGGACAAACGTCCTGAGATCACCCTGGTCACCAACAAACAGACTCAGCAGCCGGTGATGGATCGCTACCAGCAGCACGGCATGGCGCCGCTGACGCAGGAGCAAAAACCGGCCGCGAAAGTGGTTAACGACAATACGCCGCAAACTGCGAAAGAACCGGATTATCTGGATATCCCAGCGTTCCTGCGTAAGCAAGCTGACTAAGAATTGGCTGGAATTTGGGGATTTTCGCTCTTTGTGCTAAACTGGCCCACCGTTAGTGATATACACTCTCGGTTGGATAAGTAATTTGGCGAGATTATACGATGATCAAACAAAGGACTCTTAAACGTATCGTTCAGGCGACTGGCGTCGGTTTACATACCGGCAAAAAAGTCACACTGACGTTACGCCCTGCGTCGGCCAATACCGGGGTCATCTATCGTCGCACCGACTTGAATCCACCGGTAGATTTTCCGGCTGATGCCAAATCTGTGCGTGATACTATGCTCTGTACTTGCCTGGTGAATGAGCATGACGTGCGGATTTCTACCGTAGAGCACCTGAACGCCGCCCTGGCGGGTCTGGGTATCGACAACATTGTTATTGAAGTCGATGCACCAGAAATCCCAATTATGGACGGTAGTGCTGCTCCGTTCGTTTATCTGCTGCTGGATGCCGGCATCGATGAACTGAACTGCGCGAAGAAATTTGTACGCATTAAAGAGACTGTTCGCGTTCAAGATGGCGACAAATGGGCTGAATTCAAACCGTTTAATGGTTTCTCGTTGGACTTTACCATCGATTTTAACCATCCAGCGATTGATGGCAGCAACCAGCGCTATGCGATGAACTTCTCTGCTGATGCGTTTATGCGTCAGATTAGCCGTGCACGTACTTTCGGTTTCATGCGTGATATCGAATATCTGCAGTCCCGTGGTCTATGCCTGGGCGGCAGCTTCGATTGTGCCATCGTTGTTGACGATTATCGCGTACTGAACGAAGACGGCCTGCGTTTTGAAGATGAATTCGTTCGTCACAAAATGCTGGATGCGATCGGCGACCTGTTCATGTGTGGTCACAATATCATTGGTGCATTCACCGCGTTTAAATCCGGTCATGCATTGAACAACAAATTGTTGCAGGCAGTCCTTGCAAAACAGGAAGCCTGGGAATTTGTGACCTTCGAAGATGAAGCTGAACTGCCTCTGGCATTCAAAGCTCCGAGCACGGTCCTGGCGTAACGGTTAATTCCGTATCGTAAAATCGACTGGTTGACCTGGTACTCTCTCCGACCAGGAAGACCAGTCGTTTTTGTTTCTAGACCTCTGATTTTCTTCCCCGCATGAAATTTGCCCACTAAGCACAGAATGTGCGCGCGTTCGCTGCATTCTTGACCGAATTTCCCTGAGGCATTACGTCATTCCTGCTGCTGTATTATCGCTTTAGTGATAATATCTGTGCGCTAAATAATATCTGAACGCATGCCTGTACTGGCCTGTATACGATGGTGGATTAGGTGAGCGGAATACTAACGCGCTGGCGACAATTTGGCAGACGTTACTTCTGGCCGCATCTCTTATTAGGGATGGTCGCGGCGAGCTTCGGCTTGCCTGTGCTCAGCCACAGCGCAGAAGCGGCTACGCCTGCAAACACCACCACAACTAAACACGATCTCTCCACGCGGGTTAATTTCACTAACCTCGCGCTGCTTGAAGCCAATCGCCGTCCTAACTTTACGGTCGATTACTGGCATCAACATGCTATCCGGACCGTCATTCGCCATCTTTCATTTGCGATGGCACCGCAGGCTGTGCCTGTCGTAGAAGAATCACTGCCCGTTCAGGCACAACATCTTGCTCTGCTGGATACGCTCAATGCGCTGTTGACGCAAGAAAGCAAACCGCCAGTGATCGTTCGTCAGATGACGAATACCGCTTTTATTCCACACGCTGCCTTTTCGGTGTCGGCCTGGATTAGCCAGGTGCAGGGCATCCGCGCCGGGCCACAACGCCTCAGCTAAATTAACTGTTTTTCAATACCTTAATTTATCTGCCCATGATGGGGCGTGTGAGAATTTATTATGCTAATCAAATTATTAACCAAAGTTTTCGGTAGCCGTAACGATCGTACCCTGCGCCGTATGCGCAAAGCGGTCACCGTCATTAATGGTATGGAACCGGAGATGGAAAAACTCTCCGATGACGAACTGAAAGCGAAAACCGGTGAATTCCGTGAGCGCCTGGCAAAAGGCGCAACCCTGGAAAGCCTGATTCCGGAAGCTTTCGCCGTGGTTCGTGAAGCGAGTAAACGCGTGTTCGGCATGCGTCACTTTGACGTACAGCTGCTCGGCGGTATGGTTCTGAACGAACGCTGCATCGCAGAAATGCGTACCGGTGAAGGTAAAACCCTGACCGCAACGCTGCCTGCATACCTGAACGCACTGACCGGTAAAGGCGTTCACGTCGTCACCGTCAACGACTACCTGGCGCAGCGTGACGCCGAAAACAACCGTCCACTGTTCGAATTCCTTGGCATGTCCGTGGGTATCAACATGTCTGGCCTGCCTGCTCCGGCGAAGCGCGAAGCTTATGGCGCGGACATTACCTACGGCACCAACAACGAATACGGTTTTGACTACCTGCGCGACAACATGGCGTTCAGCCCGGAAGAGCGCGTACAGCGCAAACTGCACTACGCGCTGGTGGATGAGGTCGACTCAATCCTGATCGATGAAGCTCGTACTCCGCTGATCATCTCTGGCCCGGCTGAAGACAGCTCTGAGATGTACCGCAAAGTCGACAAAATCATTCCGCACCTGATTCGTCAGGAGAAAGAAGATTCTGATACGTTCCAGGGCGAAGGCCACTTCTCCGTTGACGAAAAAGCGCGTCAGGTGAACCTGACCGAACGCGGTCTGGTTCAGATTGAAGAGCTGCTGGTTGAGCAGGGCATTATGGATGAAGGCGAGTCACTTTACTCTCCGACCAACATTATGCTGATGCACCATGTGACTGCCGCACTGCGCGCTCACGTGCTGTTCACCCGCGATGTGGATTACATCGTGAAAGACGGCGAAGTGATCATCGTTGATGAACATACCGGTCGTACCATGCAAGGCCGTCGCTGGTCTGATGGTCTGCACCAGGCTGTGGAAGCCAAAGAAGGCGTGGATATTCAGAACGAAAACCAGACGCTGGCTTCTATCACCTTCCAGAACTACTTCCGTCTGTACGAAAAACTGGCGGGCATGACCGGTACTGCAGATACCGAAGCGTTCGAATTCAGCTCCATCTACAAACTGGATACCGTTGTCGTCCCGACTAACCGCCCAATGATCCGTAAAGATATGCCGGATCTGGTGTACATGACCGAAGCGGAAAAAATTCAGGCGATCATCGAAGATATCCGCGAGCGTACCGCTGCAGGTCAACCGGTACTGGTGGGTACCATCTCGATCGAGAAATCCGAAGTGGTTTCTCATGAACTCGATAAAGCGGGTATCAAGCACAACGTACTGAACGCTAAATTCCACGCCAAAGAAGCAGATATCGTTGCTCAGGCCGGTTATCCGGCGGCGGTTACCATCGCCACCAACATGGCAGGTCGTGGTACCGATATTATGCTGGGTGGTAGCTGGCAGGCCGAATTGGCCGAGCTGGAAAACCCAACTCCAGAACAAATTGCGCTGATCAAAGCTGACTGGCAGGTGCGTCACGATGCGGTACTGGCATCTGGTGGTCTGCACATTATCGGCACCGAGCGTCACGAATCTCGTCGTATCGACAACCAGCTGCGTGGTCGTGCGGGTCGTCAGGGTGATGCTGGTTCTTCCCGCTTCTACCTGTCAATGGAAGATGCGCTGATGCGTATTTTCGCCTCTGACCGCGTGTCTGGCATGATGCGCAAACTGGGCATGAAACCAGGTGAAGCAATCGAACACCCGTGGGTGACCAAAGCAATTGCTAACGCCCAGCGTAAAGTGGAAAGTCGCAACTTCGATATTCGTAAGCAACTGCTGGAATATGATGACGTTGCGAACGATCAGCGCCGTGCGATCTACTCCCAGCGTAACGAACTGCTGGACGTGTCTGATGTGAGCGAAACCATCAACAGCATCCGCGAAGATGTCTTTAAAGCGACTATCGATGCGTACATTCCGCCACAGTCTCTGGAAGAAATGTGGGACATCGAAGGCCTGCAGGAACGCCTGAAAAACGACTTCGACCTCGAACTGCCAATCAAAGAGTGGCTGGACAAAGAGCCTGAGCTGCACGAAGAGACGCTGCGCGAACGTATTCTGGAAACAGCGATTACTGTTTACAAGCAGAAGGAAGAAGTCGTTGGCATTGAGATGATGCGTCACTTCGAGAAAGGCGTCATGCTGCAGACGCTGGATTCCCTGTGGAAAGAGCATCTGGCAGCGATGGACTATCTGCGTCAAGGTATCCATTTGCGTGGCTATGCGCAGAAAGATCCTAAGCAGGAGTACAAGCGTGAATCCTTCGCGATGTTCGCTTCAATGCTGGAGTCACTGAAGTACGAAGTGATTAGTACCCTGAGTAAAGTTCAGGTGCGTATGCCGGAAGAAGTAGAAGCAATGGAACAGCAGCGTCGTGAAGAAGCTGAGCGCCTGGCACAGATGCAACAGCTGAGCCACCAGACTGACGAAGATGAAGCCGCAGCGGCGATTGCTGCCCAGACGGGCGATCGCAAAGTGGGTCGTAACGATCCATGCCCATGTGGTTCCGGTAAAAAATATAAAGCGTGTCATGGCCGTCTGAGCTAAACGCACATCACCAATCGAAAAGGCGCAGAGATCTGCGCCTTTTTTATGGAAGTCACACATATGAAAGTACTGCAAATCGCTGTCGGGATTATTCGTAACCCGCAAAACCAGATCTTCATTACTCAGCGTGCCGCTGATGCCCATATGGCCAACAAGTGGGAATTTCCGGGCGGTAAAATCGAATCAGGTGAAACGCCGGAACAGGCGCTGGTGCGAGAGCTTCAGGAAGAGGTGGGAATTACTGCGCTGGAACCAACGTTGTTCGATAAGCTCGAATATCAATTCCCGGACAGGCACATTACGTTGTGGTTCTGGATGGTTGAACGCTGGGAAGGCGAGCCGTGGGGTAAAGAAGGGCAGCCTGGCAGTTGGTTGGCGTTGGAGGCGCTGGACGCCGAGAAATTCCCGCCCGCTAATGAACCAGTAATCGCCAGACTGACTCAGGAACTGAAGGCCTGCTAACCACCTTGCCAGCAGGCACAACAAAGAAGACGTTACTGTTGCTCTTCGCTCCAGTCGTCGCTATCTGATAAATCGCCCTCGCTCGGGATGCGTTTCTCTTCTGCGGCCCATTCACCCAGATCGATTAACTGGCAGCGTTTGCAGCAGAACGGGCGAAACGGGCTAATCTCGCCCCAAATAACAGCTTTCCCACAGGTCGGGCAGCTTACGGTGATAATTTCAGACATCAATATTCCTTAGCAGCAAGCCAGTTCAAAATCGAGACGTTCTGGCACTGTGCCATTTTCGCTATCCAGCGGCATAAAGCGAATCGCGAAGCGACTTTTATGCCCGGAAATCTGCGGGTAGAGTTGTTCGCTGAGCGACAGATTCAGTCGCAGCAGATCGGCGTCGTCACCATTATCCTGGTAAAAACCATTGAGGCTCGTCTGCTTGCGAAACGGTGCAGAGTGGCGTACGAGATCGAGGATTAGTGTCAACGCCTGGTTCATTGGTTCCAGACTATCCATCCAGCTCTTCACCTGCACATCACGCTGTTCCTGCTGCATATGCAGCCACATGTGCAGCGTCGGCAGATCAAAGCTACAGCATCCGCCTGGAATACTCAGGCGCTGGCGTACCAGGGCAATCAGGCGGTCTTCACGCAGGAACTGCCCCACGCGAGGCGCTGCCATCAGAACTGTGCTGCTTTGTTTCAACTGCAGTCGCAGGGAATCAATTCGGCTCTGATCGACGCCCGGGACTTCAGCCCACCCCTGTAATTTACGCTGTTGGCGCTCAAGTTCTTTCAGTAACTCTGTACGAACATCACCGCGTTCAATGACATCCAGCAGATCGCCAACGTTGCGAAAAAAATGCAGTGCCGCAGCATGATCGGCAATAGGGCGATGGTGTGACATCTGCTGAATCAGAAATTCGATGCGCAACCAGGTGCGCATTTTTTCATTGAGTGGGTGCTCAAAAAGGATGTGCGTATTCATTATGGTTTTTCCTGTGCTACGGCCTGCGCGGCGTAGGTCAGATATTGGGCGTGCAGGCGGGCGACATCCGACGCAATGGAATCGGGTGCGCCATCATTATCAATAACATCATCTGCGACGGCAAGGCGCTCTTCGCGTGTTGCCTGCGCAGCAAGAATTTGTTCAGCATGTTGGCGAGAGACATTATCGCGCAGCATGGTTCGCTTAAGCTGTGTCTCAGGCGACACATCGATCACCAGAATACGATCGGCCTTATGCTGAAGCTGATTTTCAACGAGCAAGGGAACAACCCAGAGTACATAAGGCGACGTGGCTTCAGCGATCTGGCGCTGAGTTTCCTGGTGAATCATGGGGTGCAGGAGGGCGTTGAGCCAGGTTTTTTCTGCGGGTTGCGAAAAGATACTCTCGCGCAGCAGGCGTCTGTTCAGCGTGCCGTCGGCATTCATGATGTTGGGCCCGAAATGTGCAGCGATAGCATTAAGCCCAGGTGAATGAGGCTCTACCACCTGACGGGCAATGATATCGGCATCAATAATCGCAATACCCAAGCGTGAAAAAGCGTCAGCAACGGTGCTTTTGCCACTACCGATACCGCCTGTTAACGCAACAACGTACCCCATTAAATCAAATCCTGGGAATTATTCATTTTTTAAATCAGCTGCTTAGAAATTAAACTTACCGGAGCGGATGGTTAACTCTGTTTACCTGCTTTTGACCAGGTAAATTTATAGGATTGTAGCGTAAAAAAAGAGAAATTCGCAGTCTTGCGGAGCACGTATTAGTGCGTATGATAACGTCACTGGAGTTGTGCTTTGACTATATTTGCCTCTAACCCCAGGAACCCGCACATGCGTATCGAAGAAGATCTGAAGTTAGGTTTCAAAGACGTTCTTATCCGCCCTAAACGCTCTACGCTGAAAAGCCGCTCAGACGTTGAACTCGAACGTCAATTCACCTTTAAACACTCCGGTCAGACCTGGTCTGGCGTGCCTGTTATTGCTGCCAATATGGATACCGTGGGTACCTTTGCGATGGCTACGGCGCTGGCGAGTTTCGATATTCTGACTGCAGTGCACAAACACTACAGCAACGAAGAGTGGAACGCATTTGCGGCTTCCGCTTCTGATGATGTTAAGAAACACGTGATGGTGTCCACGGGTACATCTGACGCTGATTTCGAGAAAACCAAACAAATTCTGGTGGATAATCCAGAGTTTAATTTCGTTTGTATCGACGTGGCGAATGGCTATTCCGAACATTTCGTTCAGTTTGTCAGCAAAGCACGCGCGGCCTGGCCAACCAAAACCATCATCGCGGGTAACGTTGTGACCGGCGAGATGTGTGAAGAGCTGATTCTGTCCGGCGCGGATATCGTGAAAGTGGGGATCGGCCCTGGCTCTGTCTGCACCACGCGTGTCAAAACAGGTGTCGGCTATCCGCAGCTGTCCGCTGTGATTGAGTGTGCCGATGCGGCCCACGGCCTGGGCGGTCAGATCATCAGCGACGGCGGCTGCACCATGCCGGGCGATGTTGCAAAAGCCTTCGGTGGTGGCGCAGATTTCGTGATGCTGGGCGGTATGTTGGCCGGTCATGAAGAGAGCGGTGGTACCGTAGTTGAAGAAAACGGTGAAAAATTCATGCTGTTCTACGGAATGAGTTCTGAATCCGCTATGAATCGCCACGTCGGCGGCGTTGCGCAGTACCGTGCAGCAGAAGGCAAAACCGTGAAACTGTCCCTGCGCGGTCCGGTTGAGAATACCGCTCGTGATGTTCTCGGTGGCCTGCGTTCTGCCTGTACCTACGTCGGTGCATCTCGTTTGAAAGAGTTGACCAAACGCACGACGTTTATCCGCGTTCAGGAACAAGAAAACCGCGTTTTCAACAGCCTGTAATCGCTGTTCCGCTGGTGCGCACCTGTGCACCAGCGTTATCCCGCACTCATCGCATCGCCTAAATGGAAAATTGGCAGATACATTGCCACCACCAGTGTTCCGATAATGATGCCTGTCACAATTAACAGCAGTGGTTCTAACAGCGACGCGAGATTATCTGCATGCTGGAATGTTTGTTCATTATGATGATGAGCTAGATTTGCCAGCATCGTATCCAGTGAGCCAGAAACCTCACCTGTTCGCACAAGCTGAATGCAGAGAGGGGTGAAAATTCGCGCTTCACTGAGTGAGGACCCAATTGGTGCTCCTTGCGCCACCCGCTCCCTGGCACCCCGCAGTGCTTCTTGCCAGAATATGCCCGCAACCGATTCTTCTGCACTTTCCAGCCCCTGTAAGAAGGCGATCCCAGCCTGTTGGGTTAGCGATAACACGGTAAATATTTGGCTTAGTTTTTGTCCGCGTACCAACACTCCCATAACAGGTAGACGCAAAACCAGACGCTGACTAAAACGCTGCCAGCGTGGGTGGTATCGTAAGCCACGCATCATGAATGCCGGAAACAGCATCACGAAGAATAGAGCAATGATGTGCTGATGGACGAAGTCAGCAAACCCCATTACCAATTGTGTTAGCAAAGGGAGGGGCGTATTGAACGTTTGATAGATGGCGGCGAATTCGGGTAACACTAATGTCACCATCGCCAGCACCACAACCACCGCGAGGGCCAGAATGATCAGCGGATAACGCAGGGCCTTTTTGACTTTCATACTGAGCAATTGCTGTGATTTTTGCTGCTGAGCCAACTGACTACAGCACTCTTCCAGTTTTCCGGTCAGTTCTCCGGTTTTCATCATTGAGATATAAAGCGGAGGAAATACCTCAGGCCATTTTTTCAGGGCTTCAGAGAATGCGCAGCCTGCGCTGAGATCGTTCGCAAGTCTGGCTAAAAGCGCCTGCCATTGTTTCATCGGATGTTGATCAGCCAGCATTTGCAGGCTGTAGGCGAGTGTAAGCCCGGCCTGAAGCAGCGCGGCAAGTTGGCGGAAAATCTCATAGCAATGTTGAGGCTGCCATTTCTTCAGCATAAGCGTGCGAGACAGTGACAGCGGGCAAAGTGCCTCATATGACAACTGACTAAAGGCTGCTTCTCGATTCACCGCCCAAAGGGTGCCTTGCTGAAGTTCCCCCTGTAAGGTGAGGGCGCGCCAGCGCCAGAGATGATTAGCAGCCATCGGGCAACCCCAAAACGCGGACTATCTCTTTCAGAGTGGTATGTCCTTGTTCCACTGCCATGCAGCCATGTTCGAAGAGCGTGGTCATGCCTGTCCCCCTTGCTGTGAGGTCTATCTCTTCAATCGACGTACCGCTAGCTATCGCCTGACGAATATCACTGTTGACCGAGAGCACTTCAAACAGAGCGACGCGACCATAAAAGCCGTGATAACAGCGATCGCAGCCTACCGGTTGCCAGTGAGGAAGTTCACGTGGCCAGACGGTCTTAGGCAATTTTGCTTTCATCTCACCCTCTTTTCGACAATGAATGCACAGGCGGCGTACCAGCCTTTGCGCTACCACCAGCGTCAGGGCAGATGACACCATCCAGCGGGCAACACCCATCTGCTGCAATCGTATCAATGTCTCGGTGGTGGAGTTGGTGTGCAATGTTGAGAGCACCAAATGCCCCGTCTGGGCGGCATTGATGGCGATTTCAGCCGTTTCACCATCGCGTATTTCGCCCACCATGATGATGTCCGGGTCCTGGCGTAGCAGTGCTCGAAGCACGCTTTGAAACGTCAGCCCTGCTCGTGGATTGATTTGTGTTTGGTTCAACCCTGCGAGAGGGATCTCTACCGGATCTTCTACACTACAAATATTCACGTCCTGAGCGTTTAGGGCTTGCAGTGCACTGTAGAGCGTGACGGTTTTTCCACTCCCGGTCGGGCCGGTCACCAATAAAAGTCCTTGCGGCTGATAAAGTGCTTCTGCAAAAAGCATCCGTTGGGAATCAGTCATGCCTAATGCGCCAAGTTCCAGTGCCTGTTGCACTTGATGAAGTAAACGCAAAACGATTTTTTCGCCCCCGCGACAAGGGAGCGTGGCGATACGAAAAGAGACTGCACTGCCCGTCAACTCAACGGTAAATTGACCATCCTGCGGCAGGCGGCGTTCTGCAATATCCAGTTCACCCAGTACCTTCAGCCGAGCAATGAGCGTCGTCGCTAACGCTGCTGTTAACGGGGGTTGTGGATACAGCACGCCATCAATACGTAAGCGGATTTGCCAACTCTCCCCGGCAGGCTCGATATGGATATCGGACGCGCGCTGACTCAGCGCCTGCTTAAGCGTGCGGTTAAGAATATCGACAGCGGAGCTGACGGGAGTGGTTATCGGTAAATGTGCCTGGGATGATGTCTGCTGATATTTCTCCATCCGCTCTTTCGTCCAGCATTCAATATCAATCCGCTTTTGCGTGGCGAAGCGCAGAGCCTCCATCATCTGTGATGCTGGAGTGTCCAGCACGGCAATACTGACCATTTCATCGTTATTGCTTAATAGCAATGCATGATGGCGCTGGCACAGCAGCATCAGTTGTTCTGAATTCATCGTCCGCCCCTTTTATTTATTGTCGAAGCGAAAAACATCTTCACACGCTTGTTTCAGGGCGCTGTCATTAGCGATATTGCAGTCTCGAGTCCAGCCGGTTATCCCGTTTCCGTCGTTCCAGATTGGGGCTAAAACCACTTCCAGACCGTTCAGACTCTCCTGACCTGTCAGAGCTACTGAGCCTTTGGCGACGCTCATCGCTGAGGTGTAACGCGTTGTTGTCGGTGAGGAAATCCCGTTGGTTCCACCATCGCAGCTATCGACACCGCCATGATCGAGCGCGCAAAGTTCTATAGCTGTGCGATAGGGCATAAAGGTTTGCAACATATCCGTCAGTGCGGCTTTGCGAAGATAGTTCTGGTATGCGGGCACGCCGATGGCGCTGAGAATCGCGATAATGCCAATGACCACCATTAGCTCAATGAGGGTAAATCCTTGTTGTCTGTTCATGTCTGCTCCTTGGGTTTCGTGGCGCAACTGTGGCAGTGCGCGAAAGTAAAAACGAGGAGCAATAAGGAGATTGTGAAGGGAGGTTCAGAGGATTTTAAAGCAGTTGCATGAAGGCATAAAAATTTTGCGAGAAGCGCCGTAAACGGTGGATTAACTTCGCTCTCCCGGTAGAAGAGAGCGAAGAATCACGTATTATTTGAAGCGCATAGAGAGGTCGAGTGCTTGTACGTGTTTGGTGAGCGCGCCAACAGAAATAAAGTCCACGCCCGTTTCAGCGAATTCACGCAGGGTTTCATGCGTAACGTTGCCGGAGACTTCCAGCTGCGCCTGACCATTGGTACGTTTGACGGCTTCGCGCATTTGTTCGGTTTCGAAGTTGTCGAGCATGATGATGTCCGCCCCGGCTTTGAGTGCGGCGTCTAATTCATCCATGTTTTCAACTTCGACTTCGACAGGCACGTCAGGATGCAGCCAGAAGGCCTTTTCGACCGCCTGGCGTACCGAACCAGACGCGATAATGTGGTTCTCTTTGATCAGGAAGGCATCGGATAATCCCAGACGATGGTTTGCGCCACCGCCACACAGAACCGCATATTTTAGCGCCGTACGCAGGCCGGGAAGCGTTTTACGAGTATCGAGCAACTGAGTTTTAGTGCCAGCCAGAAGCTCAACGTAGCGACGAACGGCGCTCGCCACGCCAGACAATGTCTGGACGAAGTTCAGAGCGGTACGTTCACCTGTCAACAGCACGCGGGACGGGCCATTGAGTTCAAAAAGAGGTTGATTGGCGCTGATGCTGTCGCCATCCTGAACGTGCCAGGTTATCTGTACGTCGTCGCCAGCGAGCTGGGTAAAGACCTCTTCTACCCAGCGCTTGCCGCAGAATACGCCGTCTTCGCGAGTGATAATCACTGCGTGGGAAAGCGTCTCTTTTGGTAGCAATTGTGCGGTAATATCGTTATCGGCATTCACCTCTCCGCCCAGATCTTCGCGCAGCGCATGGGCGACGCTTGCCGGGATATCGAGGTTAATACGTTCCAGAAGCGCGTCACGTCGGTGGTCGGGGTTGTAGCGGCGAGGCGGCATGATAAAACTCCAAATTGGTAACGAATCATAAGATTGAAACATGCTACTCTGAACCGAGAATCTGCACCATATATAAGGAGAGCCAGCATGCAGTTACAAGACGGATGGCTGGTGGATGCGCGGCACGTACCGTCGCCGCACCATGATGGCCGCCCGGAGGATGAAACGCCCTCACTGCTGGTGGTCCACAATATTAGCCTACCACCGGGTGAATTTGGCGGTCCGTGGATCGACGCATTATTCACCGGAACAATCGATCCCAATGCCCATCCTTTTTTTGCTGAAATTGCCCATCTGCGCGTTTCGGCACATTGTCTGATTCGACGCGACGGTGAAATCGTCCAGTATGTTCCTTTCGATAAACGTGCGTGGCACGCCGGTGTCTCTGTGTATCAAGGGCGTGAACGCTGTAACGATTTTTCGATTGGTATTGAGCTGGAAGGCACAGATACTACGCCTTACACCAATGCGCAGTATCTGGCTTTGGCTGCGGTGACGCGTGCTTTGTCCGCGCTATACCCAAAAATTGCTGAAAATATCACCGGGCATAGCGATATTGCACCCGTGAGAAAAACCGATCCCGGCCCGGCGTTTGACTGGTCCCGGTTTCGCGCCATGCTTACCGCTTCGTCAGATAAGGAGATGACATGACGTTGTTTACCATGCTACTGGTGATGATCGCTGAACGGTTATTTAAACTGGGCGAGCACTGGCATTTGGATCACCGGATGGAAGTATTCTTCCGCCGGATTAAACATTTTTCGATGCTGCGCACCCTCCTGATGACCGCTGTGGTGATGGGCGTGGTATTTCTGTTGCTGCGTGCGCTGCATGGCCTCTTTTTCAACGTGCCGCTGCTGGTAGTGTGGATCTTGCTTGGCGTACTGTGTATCGGTGCCGGAAAAGTGCGGTTGCACTATCATGCCTATCTGAAAGCCGCATCGCGTGACGATAGCCACGCGCGTGGCGCGATGGCGAGCGAACTGACGCTTATTCACGGCGTGCCGCCGGACTGCAATGAGCGCGATTATCTGCGCGAGCTACAAAATGCGCTGCTTTGGATCAACTTCCGCTATTATCTCGCGCCGCTGTTCTGGTTTGTCGTGGGCGGCCCGTGGGGCCCGGTGTTCCTGATGGGATACGCTTTCTTACGCGCCTGGCAGACCTGGCTGGCGCGCTATCTGACACCGCACGAGCGTCTGCTGTCGGGCATCGACGCGATTTTACACGTGCTGGACTGGCTGCCGGTTCGTCTGGTCGGTGTGGTCTATGCCTTAATCGGTCACGGCGAAAAAGCACTTCCGGCGTGGTTTGCCTCCCTGGCCGATCGTCATACTTCTCAGTATCAGGTGCTGACGCGCCTGGCTCAGTTCTCACTGGCGCGTGAACCACACACGGATAAAGTCGAAACCCCGAAAGCGGCGGTGTCGATGGCGAAGAAAACTTCGTTTGTGATTGTGGTGCTGGTGGCGTTACTGACCATTTACGGCACGCTGGTGTAAGCCAGCGCACCGCATTCCTCAATACGTATCCGCAGGCGGGATGCCAAAATCAGGCATCCCGTTTTTGTCCCAGCGAACTAACTTCAGGCGGGTATGACGATTCGGATCGTAAAGCGGATCGCCTTCAATTTCTGTGTAGTTTCGTGCGTGATACACCAGCACATCTTCGCCGTCCGGCGTTTGCGTAAAGCTGTTGTGCCCTGGCCCGTACTGGCGATTTTCGTAGCTGGTGGTAAACACCGGTCGCGGTGCTTTGTGCCAGTTGGCTGGATTGCGCGGATCGGCGCTTTTATCAATCCACAATAGCCCCATGCAGTAGTTCTCATCCGTCGCGCTGGCAGAGTAGCTGATAAATAGCGTATTGCTATGCTCCAGCACCGCCGGGCCTTCGTTGACCCAAAACCCCCGACATTCCCAGTCGTATTCCGGTTTGCTGAGCATGATGGGCTCACCTTTAAGCGTCCACGGGTTTTCCATTTCGCACAGATAGAGATTGGAGTTACCGGAAATATGGGGTGCTTTTTGCGCCCACAGATACCAACGTTTGCCCTGATGCACGAAGGTGGTGGCATCGAGCGCAAACGTATCAAACGGCGTGACGATTTGTCCTTTTTCGACCCACTTCCCACTCAGCGGGTCGCTGTCTGCGCATTCCAGCGCGAACATCCGGTGCTGGAACATATTCAGTTGGTCGAGAGCTTGGGTGCGCGCGGCGGCAAAGTAGATGTACCACTTGCCGTCAATGTAATGCAGTTCCGGCGCCCAGATCAGCTCACTCATCGGGCCGGTATCCGGTTTACGCCAGACCACCACTTCTTCTGCGCTACGTAACCCTTCCAGCGAGTCGGCGCGACGGATCTCCAGCCGGTCGTACTCTGGTACTGAGGCGATGAAATAATAAAGCCCGTCGTGATGCAGAATATACGGGTCGGCACGTTGTTCGATAAACGGGTTTGGCCAGTGACGCATAGGGCTTTCCTTATTTAGTCTCTACAGCTTTGAGTTCCTGGTAATCATTCAGCTCGCGATAGTTATTACGGCGCTTTTCCAGGTCCTCCTGGATCTGCTTCATCATTTCGCGGTCAACTTTCAGCAGGCGAACCACGCCAGCAGTAATCAAATAACCCACGCCCGGAATGATGGTAAACAGCAGGACAATCCCGTTAGTGGCATCGGCGCTTTGTGCTTTTGCTCCGGAATCATAACCGTACCAGGAGAGCAGGAATCCAACCATTGCACCGGCAATCGCCAGCCCGAGTTTGAGGAAGAAGATATTGCCGGAAAAACTGATCCCGGTGATGCGTTTCCCGGTTTTCCACTCACCGTAGTCGTCCACATCCGCCATCAGCGACCAGTGCAGCGGGGAAGGGATCTGATGCAGAATATTGAGCAGGAAATAGAGTACGACGATGGTGGTCGT
Source organism: Lelliottia jeotgali (assembly GCA_002271215.1). Taxonomy (NCBI): domain Bacteria; kingdom Pseudomonadati; phylum Pseudomonadota; class Gammaproteobacteria; order Enterobacterales; family Enterobacteriaceae; genus Lelliottia; species Lelliottia jeotgali. Next base: position 798,393 of record CP018628.1, read on the forward strand.
GGCTTTCGGGTCGAAGAAGTAGAACGCGCAGGAGAAAATCGCCAGTGCGATATTGGTCCAGAAGAACACTTTCAGCTTACACCAGCGGTCGGTCAGGGTTTTCGCGAAAATACTGCCGAGCATCATGCCCACCACGCCGAGGCTGATAAACAGGGTGGCGAAATGGGTGCTTTGTCCCATTACCCAGGTGACGTAATACATAGTCGCCGCCATGCGGATAAAGCCCGGACAGACGTTGCACAGGGTCAGCAGCAGGATGCGCACCCACTGATCGTTCTTCCACACATCTTTCAGATCGTTTTTCAGCTCATCATTGGTTTGCACCGCAGGGCGAATACGTTCCCGCACGGTCGAGAAACTGAACAGGAACATGCAAGTACCAATCAGCGCCAGCACGGTCATCGCCATTTGATAACCTTTGGCTTTGTCGTCGCCGCCAAAATACTCCACCATTGGCAGCAGCGTTAACGAGAGCAGCAGCGTGGCAATCCCGACCATTACAAAGCGGTACGACTGACAGGCCACGCGCTCTTTAGGGTCGTTGGTGATCACTCCGCCCAGCGAGCAGTATGGGATGTTAATTGCCGTGTAGGTGAGAGACAGCAGGAAGTAAGTGACAAACGCATAGATAACTTTGCTGTTGTAAGTCCACTCTGGGGTGGTGAACATCAGGATGCTGAACAGAGCATAGGGGAAGGCAATCCACAGCAGCCATGGACGAAATCGACCATATTTACTGCGGGTGCGATCGGCAATCGCGCCCATTATCGGGTCGGTGATGGCATCGATGACCCGCACTGACAGCAGCAGTACGCCGACCAGTGCCGGTGCCAGCCCAAAGATATCCGTATAAAAATAGTTAACAAACAACATGATGGCGCCAAAGATGATATTGCATCCCGCGTCGCCCATCCCATAGCCGATCTTTTCTTTTACTGACAGCTTATTGTTATCCATCGACAGATCTCCGAGTTTCGGTATGGAGAGAATTATTCGCTGGCGAAGGAATATATGCGTTGCAGGATAAGGGCGGTGATATGGATGAAATGGCTGTTGGTGAGAATTTGTGAGGCAGGTAACACGCTCTGTGCCGCAATCGGGCACAGAGCGAGACACGATTAATGCGCTTTTACGGTTTTGGCATTTTTCTGTTTAAACATGTAGCCCACACCCAGTATCGCAATCCACACCGGGATCAGATACACGGAGATGGCCATGCCTGGGGTGATCAGCATGATGACCAGTACCGCCGCCATAAAGACCAGGCAGACCCAGTTGCCGAGTGGATAAAGCAGGGCCGGGAAGCGGGTTTTCACACCTTGTTTCTGCTTGGCGCGACGGAATTTAATGTGCGCCAGGCTGATCATCGCCCAGTTGATCACCAGTGCGGAGACCACAAGTGCCATCAGCAAACCAAAGGCAGATTCCGGTGCCAGGTAGTTAATCAGTACGCACAGTGCGGTGACCAGCGCGGAAACCATAATGGAGTTCACCGGTACGCCACGTTTATCCACGTTAAGCAGCGCTTTTGGCGCGTTGCCCTGCTGAGCCAGGCCGAACAGCATACGGCTGTTGCAGTATACGCAACTGTTATAGACGGATAGCGCAGCGGTCAGCACCACGATGTTCAGCGCGTTCGCCACAAAAGTGTCGCCCAGTTCATGGAAGATCAATACGAACGGACTGGTGTCTGCGGTCACGCGCGTCCACGGCAGCAGGGAAAGCAGAACCGCCAGGGAGCCCACATAGAAAATCAGAATACGGTAGATAACCTGGTTGGTGGCTTTCGGGATGCTCTGCTCAGGATTATCGGCTTCAGCTGCGGTAATACCCACCAACTCCAGCCCACCGAACGAGAACATAATGATCGCCATCATCATCACCAGACCGGTCATGCCGTGAGGCAGGAACCCGCCTTGCTCCCACAGGTTACGCACAGTGGCCTGCGGGCCGCCGTTGCCGCTGAACAGCAGCCAGCCGCCGAAGATGATCATCGCGACCACGGCGATGACTTTGATAATGGCAAACCAGAACTCCATCTCACCAAACACTTTAACGTTGGTCAGGTTGATGGCGTTGATGATCACGAAGAAGGCCGCCGCTGAAGCCCAGGTAGGGATCTCCGGATACCAGAACTGAATGTACTTACCGACGGCAGTCAGTTCCGCCATGGCAACCAGAACGTACAGGACCCAGTAGTTCCAGCCCGATGCGAAACCGGCAAAGCTGCCCCAGTATTTGTAGGCAAAGTGGCTAAAGGAGCCTGCTACCGGCTCTTCAACGACCATTTCGCCCAGCTGGCGCATAATAAGGAAGGCAATAAAGCCTGCGATGGCGTAACCCAGAATAATGCCCGGACCTGCCGACTGAATGACGGATGCGCTGCCCAGAAACAGGCCGGTACCGATAGCGCCACCCAACGCGATGAGCTGTATATGGCGGTTTTTAAGGCCGCGCTTTAGCTGATCGCCATGCTGTTGAGCTTCCATTTGAAACCTCGTGTGTGGTTGTTATGTTCACGCTCTGGCGTGTGTAATTATGAAAGTCCATTTTCTGTATTTATTTCTTTACGGTTAAGTTAACCGAAAAAATCGGAGATGGCTTCCGTTGACGCCAGAATAGTGGTAAGCGCCCGCGAATGCACCTGCTTTATGAAGGGATGTGGATCGCTTGAATAAAAAGAAAGCATTTGTAAATAGTGCCGATTCACTCCCGTACCCAACCTATAGAATAAAAATGCTCCATAAGTGGGCTAATTTTCATTATTTACCTTGTTGAATCGCTTCAGATTGCAAATTCCCTCGTTTCAATATGGTTAAAACACCCTCTTTAGTAGTAACCAGTTCATTTGTGCAAAGTTACATTTCTGAAACGTTATTTCTGTAAGGTTGTTAAAATGTGCAGGGTTTACTGATTTCAATCAAAACCAAGATGGACAGAAGGTGAATACTTTGTTACTTTAGCGATACGAACATGAAATTGGTAAGACCAATTTACTCCGGGCAAAAAGGCGTAAGACAGGGAATATGGCCTACAGCAAAATTCGCCAACCAAAACTATCGGATGTGATAGAGCAGCAGCTGGAGTTTTTAATCCTCGAAGGGACTCTGCGCCCCGGTGAAAAACTCCCGCCTGAACGCGAACTGGCAAAACAGTTCGACGTTTCTCGTCCCTCTCTGCGCGAGGCAATTCAACGTCTCGAAGCGAAGGGCTTGCTGCTTCGTCGTCAGGGCGGTGGAACTTTTGTGCAAAACAGCCTGTGGCAGAGCTTCAGCGATCCGCTGGTAGAGCTTCTATCTGACCACCCAGAATCCCAGTTTGACCTGCTTGAAACCCGTCACGCGCTTGAGGGCATCGCTGCATATTACGCGGCCCTGCGCAGCAATGATGAAGATCGTGAACGTATTTGCGAGCTTCATCAGGCCATTGAACGGGCCCAGCAGTCAGGCGATCTCGACGCCGAGTCCGATGCCGTCGTCCAGTATCAAATTGCCGTCACCGAAGCGGCGCACAATGTGGTGCTGCTCCATCTGCTTCGCTGCATGGAGCCGATGCTGGCCCAGAATGTTCGACAAAATTTTGAATTGTTGTACGCCCGCCGGGAGATGCTCCCGTTGGTCAGCAACCATCGCACCCGAGTATTCGAGGCGATAATGGCCGGGGAACCGGAGCAGGCGCGTGAAGCGTCGCACCGTCACCTGGCTTTCATTGAGGAAATCTTGCTGGACCGCAGCCGTGAACAGAGTCGTCGAGAACGTTCACTTCGCCGCATACAGCAACGAAAGGATTAAGCGCCAGGCATTTTTAGAGCGCGGCAACTAAACGCAGAACCTGTCTTATTGTGCTTTTAGTTTTCGAAATAGTTCGGGTTGTATCGCGGCGGCAAGCGCGCGAATCCTGGGAGCATAGTTAACTATGTGACCAGGGTGAGGAAGCGCAGCCAACAAAGAGACAGCCTGAAATAGGAAGAAAAAGAGCACAATGGGACAGGTTCCAGACAAATCAACGTATTAGATAGATAAGGAATACCCCCATGTCAGAACGTCTCCAAAATGACGTGGATCCGATCGAAACTCGCGACTGGCTACAAGCGATCGAATCGGTCATCCGTGAAGAAGGTGTTGAGCGCGCTCAGTATCTGATTGATCAGCTGCTTTCAGAAGCCCGTAAAGGTGGCGTGAAAGTAGCTTCAGGTGCAGGGGCTAGCAACTACGTAAACACGATTGCCGTCGAAGACGAACCGGAATACCCGGGCAATCTGGATCTGGAACGTCGTATTCGTTCTGCCATCCGCTGGAACGCGATCATGACCGTTCTGCGCGCATCCAAGAAAGACCTGGAACTGGGCGGCCACATGGCTTCCTTCCAGTCTTCTGCGACCGTATACGAAGTGTGCTTCAACCACTTCTTCCGCGCGCGCACCGAGAAAGACGGCGGCGACCTGGTGTACTTCCAGGGCCACATCTCTCCGGGCGTTTACGCACGTGCGTTCCTGGAAGGTCGTCTGACTGAAGAGCAGATGAACAACTTCCGTCAGGAAGTTCACGGTAAAGGTCTGTCCTCTTACCCGCACCCTAAACTGATGCCTGAATTCTGGCAGTTCCCGACCGTTTCTATGGGTCTGGGTCCAATCGGTGCAATCTACCAGGCTAAATTCCTGAAATATCTGGAACACCGTGGCCTGAAAGACACTTCTCAGCAGACCGTTTACGCCTTCCTGGGCGACGGCGAAATGGATGAGCCAGAATCTAAAGGTGCGATCACCATCGCCACCCGTGAGAAACTGGACAACCTGTGCTTCATCATCAACTGTAACCTGCAGCGTCTGGATGGTCCGGTAACCGGCAACGGCAAGATCATCAACGAACTGGAAGGCATCTTCAGCGGTGCTGGCTGGAACGTGGTTAAAGTGATGTGGGGCGGTCGTTGGGATGAGCTGCTGCGTAAAGACACCAGCGGTAAACTGATCCAGCTGATGAACGAAACCGTTGACGGCGACTATCAGACCTTCAAATCCAAAAACGGTGCTTACGTTCGTGAACACTTCTTCGGTAAATACCCTGAAACCGCAGCGCTGGTTGCAGACTGGTCTGACGATCAGATCTGGGCTCTGAACCGCGGCGGCCACGATCCGAAGAAAGTCTACGCAGCACTGAAAAACGCTCAAGACACCAAAGGCAAAGCAACAGTTATCCTGGCACATACCATCAAAGGTTATGGCATGGGTGACACCGCTGAAGGTAAAAACATTGCTCACCAGGTGAAGAAAATGAACATGGACGGCGTGCGTTATATCCGCGACCGTTTCAACGTTCCTGTCACCGACGAGCAGGTTGAAAACCTGTCTTACATCACCTTCCCGGAAGGTTCTGAAGAACACACCTACCTGCACGCACAGCGTCAGAAACTGAACGGCTACCTGCCGTCCCGTCAGGTGAACTTCACTGAGAAACTGGAACTGCCGGTTCTGGAAGACTTCTCCCAGCTGCTGGAAGAGCAGAACAAAGAGATCTCTACCACTATCGCTTTCGTTCGTGCCCTGAACGTGATGCTGAAGAACAAGTCGATCAAAGATCGCCTGGTGCCAATCATCGCCGATGAAGCGCGTACTTTCGGTATGGAAGGTCTGTTCCGTCAGATCGGTATTTACAGCCCGAACGGCCAGCAGTACACCCCGCAGGACCGTGAGCAGGTTGCATACTACAAAGAAGACGAGAAAGGCCAGATTCTGCAGGAAGGGATCAACGAGCTGGGTGCAGGCGCATCCTGGCTGGCTGCTGCGACCTCTTACAGCACCAACAACCTGCCGATGATTCCGTTCTACATTTACTATTCAATGTTCGGTTTCCAGCGTATCGGTGACCTGTGCTGGCAGGCTGGCGACCAACAGGCTCGCGGCTTCCTGGTCGGTGGTACTTCCGGTCGTACAACGCTGAACGGTGAAGGTCTGCAGCACGAAGATGGTCACAGCCATATTCAGTCTCTGACTATCCCGAACTGTATCTCTTATGACCCGTCTTACGCGTACGAAGTAGCAGTCATCATGCATGACGGCCTGGTTCGTATGTACGGTGAAGCGCAAGAGAACGTTTATTACTACATCACCACTCTGAACGAAAACTACCACATGCCGGCTATGCCAGCAGGTGCCGAGGAAGGTATCCGTAAAGGTATCTACAAACTCGAAACCATCGCGGGTAGCAAAGGTAAAGTTCAGCTGCTGGGCTCCGGTTCTATCCTGCGTCACGTACGTGAAGCAGCGCAGATCCTGGCGAACGACTACGGCGTTGGCTCCGACGTGTACAGCGTGACCTCCTTCACTGAACTGGCGCGTGATGGCCAGGATTGTGAGCGCTGGAACATGCTGCACCCGATGGAAACTCCACGTGTACCGTACATCGCTCAGGTAATGAACGACGCACCGGCAGTGGCATCTACTGACTATATGAAACTGTTCGCCGAGCAGGTTCGTACTTATGTACCGGCTGACGATTACCGCGTACTGGGTACCGACGGCTTCGGTCGCTCTGACAGCCGCGAAAACCTGCGTCACCACTTCGAAGTTGACTCTTCTTACGTGGTTGTAGCAGCGCTGGGCGAACTGGCTAAACGTGGCGAAATCGATAAGAAAGTGGTTGCAGAAGCAATTACCAAATTCAACATCGATGCAGATAAAGTTAACCCGCGTCTGGCGTAAGAGGTAAAAGAATAATGGCTATCGAAATCAATGTACCGGACATCGGGGCTGATGAAGTTGAAATCACCGAGATCCTGGTCAAAGTAGGCGACAAAGTTGAAGCTGAACAGTCGCTGATCACTGTAGAAGGCGATAAAGCCTCTATGGAAGTCCCGTCTCCTCAGGCTGGCATCGTTAAAGAGATCAAAGTCTCTGTTGGCGACAAAACCGAGACCGGCAAACTGATCATGATTTTCGATTCCGCCGACGGTGCAGCAACTGCTGCACCTGCGCAGGAAGAGAAGAAAGAAGCAGCGGCTCCGGCGGCTGCACCTGCGGCTGCGGCTGCAAAAGACGTTAACGTGCCGGACATCGGCGGTGACGAAGTCGAAGTGACTGAGATCATGGTGAAAGTGGGCGACACCGTTGCCGCTGAACAATCCCTGCTCACCGTAGAAGGCGACAAAGCCTCTATGGAAGTCCCGGCTCCGTTCGCGGGCGTCGTTAAAGAGATCAAAATCAACACCGGTGACAAAGTGTCTACCGGCTCCCTGATTATGGTCTTCGAAGTAGCGGGCGCAGCACCTGCTGCGGCTCCAGCACAGGCAGCTGCTCCGGCAGCAGCGGCGGCACCAGCAGCGTCTGGCGCGAAAGACGTTAACGTTCCGGATATCGGCGGTGACGAAGTTGAAGTGACTGAAGTGATGGTGAAAGTGGGCGACAAAGTTGCCGCTGAGCAGTCACTGATCACTGTAGAAGGCGACAAAGCCTCTATGGAAGTCCCGGCTCCGTTCGCAGGTACCGTGAAAGAAATCAAAATCAGCACCGGCGACAAAGTGTCTACCGGTTCTCTGATCATGGTCTTCGAAGTGGAAGGCGCTGCGCCTGCCGCGGCTCCGGCTGCTGCGCCAGCACCTGCTGCTGCCGCTCCGGCTCCTGCTGCAAAAGCAGCGGCACCGGCGGCGAAATCCGAAGGCAAATCTGAGTTTGCTGAAAACGACGCGTACGTTCACGCCACTCCGCTGATTCGTCGCCTGGCGCGCGAATTCGGTGTGAATCTGGCGAAAGTGAAAGGGACTGGCCGTAAAGGTCGTATCCTGCGCGAAGACGTTCAGACTTACGTGAAAGAAGCGGTGAAACGCGCTGAAGCGGCACCTGCTGCTGCCACCGGCGGCGGTATTCCGGGCATGCTGCCTTGGCCGAAAGTGGACTTCAGCAAGTTTGGTGAAATCGAAGAAGTGGAACTGGGTCGTATCCAGAAAATCTCTGGTGCTAACCTGAGCCGTAACTGGGTGATGATCCCGCACGTTACGCACTTCGACAAAACCGATATCACCGATCTGGAAGCGTTCCGTAAACAGCAGAACGCCGAAGCTGAAAAACGTAAACTGGACGTGAAATTCACCCCAGTGGTCTTCATCATGAAAGCCGTTGCGGCAGCGCTTGAGCAGATGCCACGTTTCAACAGCTCTCTGTCTGAAGATGCACAACGTCTGACGCTGAAAAAATACATCAACATCGGTGTTGCGGTTGATACGCCAAATGGTCTGGTTGTTCCGGTCTTCAAAGACGTGAACAAGAAGAGCATTACTGAGCTGTCCCGTGAACTGACAGTGATCTCCAAGAAAGCGCGTGATGGTAAGCTGACAGCCGGCGAAATGCAGGGCGGTTGCTTCACTATCTCCAGCATCGGCGGCCTGGGTACCACCCACTTCGCACCGATTGTTAACGCGCCGGAAGTGGCGATCCTCGGTGTGTCTAAGTCCGCGATGGAACCGGTGTGGAATGGTAAAGAGTTTGTGCCGCGTCTGATGATGCCAATCTCTCTCTCCTTCGACCACCGCGTGATCGACGGTGCTGATGGTGCTCGCTTCATTACCATCATCAACAACACCCTGAGCGATATTCGCCGCCTGGTGATGTAATCGCAAAAGCCGGCCAGTCGGCCGGCTTTTTGTCTTGTAATCTCATGATAATTGTGAGGTTATGGGTAAAGACAAGAATTCATGAGCCGTTTGTTGTTTCAAAATTGTTAACAATTTTGTAAAATACGGGCGGATAGAACGTCCCGGTGGATGAAGGGCGACAAGTACCTGGACCGCCGGAAATCAATAAGAGGTCATGATGAGTACTGAAATCAAAACTCAGGTCGTGGTACTTGGGGCAGGTCCTGCAGGTTACTCTGCTGCCTTCCGTTGCGCTGATTTAGGTCTGGAAACCGTTATCGTAGAACGTTACAGCACCCTCGGTGGTGTTTGTCTGAACGTCGGCTGTATCCCTTCTAAAGCACTGCTGCACGTAGCAAAAGTTATCGAAGAAGCCAAAGCACTGGCTGACCACGGTATCGTCTTCGGCGAGCCGAAAACCGATATCGACAAGATTCGTACCTGGAAAGAAAAAGTGATCACTCAGCTGACCGGCGGTCTGGCTGGCATGGCCAAAGGCCGTAAAGTGAAAGTGGTCAACGGTCTGGGTAAATTCACCGGGGCAAACACCCTGGAAGTGGAAGGCGAAAACGGCAAAACCGTGATCAACTTCGACAATGCGATCATCGCGGCGGGCTCCCGTCCGATCGAACTGCCGTTCATTCCGCATGAAGATCCACGCGTATGGGATTCCACCGACGCTCTGGAACTGAAAACCGTTCCAAAACGCCTGCTGGTTATGGGTGGCGGTATCATCGGTCTGGAAATGGGTACCGTATACCACGCGCTGGGTTCAGAGATTGACGTGGTTGAAATGTTCGACCAGGTTATCCCGGCTGCCGATAAAGACATCGTTAAAGTCTTCACCAAACGCATCAGCAAGAAATTCAACCTGATGCTGGAAACCAAAGTGACTGCCGTTGAAGCGAAAGAAGACGGTATCTACGTTTCCATGGAAGGCAAAAAAGCCCCTGCTGAAGCGCAGCGTTACGACGCAGTGCTGGTGGCTATCGGTCGTGTACCGAACGGCAAAAACCTGGATGCAGGCGCGGCTGGCGTTGAAGTTGACGACCGTGGCTTTATCCGTGTCGACAAACAGCTGCGCACCAACGTGCCGCACATCTTTGCTATCGGCGATATCGTCGGTCAGCCAATGCTGGCGCACAAAGGTGTTCACGAAGGCCACGTTGCCGCTGAAGTCATCGCGGGCATGAAGCACTACTTCGACCCGAAAGTGATCCCATCGATCGCCTACACCGAGCCAGAAGTTGCCTGGGTGGGTCTGACCGAGAAAGAAGCGAAAGAAAAAGGCATCAGCTACGAAACCGCCACCTTCCCGTGGGCTGCTTCTGGCCGTGCGATCGCTTCCGATTGCGCCGATGGCGTGACTAAACTGATCTTCGACAAAGAAACTCACCGTGTCATCGGTGGTGCGATTGTCGGCACCAACGGCGGCGAGCTGCTGGGTGAGATCGGTCTGGCTATCGAAATGGGCTGCGACGCTGAAGACATCGCGCTGACCATCCACGCGCACCCGACTCTGCATGAGTCAGTGGGCCTGGCGGCAGAGATCTTCGAAGGTAGCATCACCGACCTGCCGAACGCGAAAGCCAAGAAGAAGTAATCTTCTGAATGTGAAAAAGCCGCTCAACTGAGCGGCTTTTTTTATGGCGCTACGGCCTGCCACCCTTTATCCGGATGATAAGTCTTTATCTCCTGCGCTTTCTTCTGCGACTCGCTGCCCAGATCCGTCTGATACACCTGATCTTCACCGTTCACCATAAAACTCATCACTCCGGTCTGGCCATAGCTGACGGGCCAGGCGATCATCGCAAAGCCATTATTGCTGTCCGGAAGAATACGGAATTGATAGCCGTGATATCCGGTTCCTGGCACCTGCGGGCTGAATGCCGGACCAAGTGGACTCGGTGCTTCACCGGGTACTGCAGGCCAGTACAAGCCATCTTTTTTCCCTTCTGAGCTGATCACTTTTTTCGCGTACTGATGATTGAGCGCGAAATAGCTTTCCTGAGCATCGACATAGGCGTGAAGGGCTTCAATGGCGGCGAGTTCGTTGCGACCGATTTCACGCGTCAGGATTTCCTCTGAAGCTTTTTGCATATCAAACTGCCAGCCGGAGGCGCGTTTCATCGCCGGAATGGGCAGTTGCCAGTCGCTGTCGCCCACGTTCAGATGCGCAATATCACCTTCGACCACCGTACGATGGCTCACTTTCCAGTCTCGCAGGAAACGGTCAACGGCATCGGGATCGACACCTTCTGGTGGCAGAAAATCACGCCAGTCATCACCGAGCAGATTTTTCATCTCGCCTTCGTTTTGCGCGTTGATCGCCTTGGCCAGTGCGCTGGTTGCCTCATCTGGGTTAGTGAAGCTCTGCTGTGCGAGAGTGAACGTCGAGACCATCAACAGCATCATCCCACTGAGTAATTTCTTTTTCATGTTGTTGTCCTTAGCGATGACGGAATTCACGATGTTCACTACGGCCCGCAGGCATTTGCCGTGGCTGCTGACGGTTCTGGTTGTGCGATGCGAGCTGGCGACTCTGATTGCCACGCTGCTGCTGTGCCTGCCAGTTTGCTGACCGGCTATCGTTCCCGCTCAAGGCATTGGCTCGGGGTTGCGTATTTCGCTGCTGGCTGGTTTGCGCAGCCGGCCTGTTTTGTCGTTGCGTCTGCGTTTGGCGATTTTCGCGCTGCGCTTTGTTATTCGCCCTTTGCGCGGTCTGCGGTTTGCTGTTGTCGTAACCACGGTAATTATTGCGCTGGGAAATCTGCTTCAGCTGATTGTTGGCCGCCTGACGCTGAGCGTCTTTCGTTGCCGGACGCTGGGTTTGCGAAAGGTTTTTCCCGGTGGATTGCTGAACCTGAGCCAGTGCCGCCTGGCGCTGACTGTCGCGGTTAACCGGTTTTTGTTGAGTCGTACTCAGTCCCGTTGCGCTGTTTGTCGAATGGAAACGATTGTTCAACTGATGAGTCGGGTAAGGAACGCCTTCGCGGTAAGCAGGATTATGCTGCCAGGTACGGTTATTTTCGTTCAGCCGCTGCCCGCTGATTTTATTGAAATTATCCACGTTGATATTGATGTTGTTATCGCCGTTACGGTTATAGCCGCCGTTGTGGTGGTCGTAATCATCGTGGTCATGGTGATGATAATCGTCGTCATCGTCCCAGTCGATATTACTGAAAATGGCGTAGGTCGTTGCGACGCCGAGGCTAAAGCCCAGGCCTTTTACCAGGCTATCGGTAAATTGCTCGCCCGGAGAAGGGGGCAGATAAACCGGCGGATAGCTGGTACTTGGCCAGGTGCCGTAAACCGTGTTGGGGTTGTACGTTGGGACGTAAACCACCTGCGGATCGGCGGATTCTATCTTGATTACCGTTGGGCTGGTTGTCGTTGTGACAGTCGTTGAGCCCGATGTGGTGCTGTTTGCGGGAGCCGCTTTCTTCACACTCGTCACCGTTTGCTGCGGTGTCGATTGCAGTGCGCCCGTTTGTTGGGCAAGCAGGCGCAAACGCTGGACGGAATCCATCACATCTTTCGGTTGTGCGAGGAAGGCATCGCCGAGACTTTGTATCCACGGCGGGTTTTCACCCATCAGCGACATCAGTTGAGGGAAAGCGACCAGCGATTTTACGCTAGGGTCCCACGGCTGATTACTCACCGCCTGAATCGCCGCATCGCCCTGCATTTTGGGGTTATCTTTCGACCACTGCGCCGCCTGAATAACGTTGGCCGGATAGGTCGAGGCCATCAGGATTTGCGACAGTAGGGCATCAGGATAGAGCGCAACAGGCGCCGTCAACTGATCGATTTGCGCGGCGGTATAGGTCGGTGCGACAACCGGTGCGGGGGGAGGGCTTACGGCCTGAGGAGCGGCGGGAGTTGCCGTTACCGAAGGTGTTGAAACCGTTTCAGGCGCTCGACTCTTCACATACATAACACCGGATGCGGCTAACAGCCCGGCACTGCACAGCAGGACCAGAAGGTGTGGCTTAAAGGGCAACTTCATAGTGTGACTCCAGCGTAAGCAGTGTCGATGGGCATTCTTGTTGCCGCGAGTATATTCACCCGTGGTTTGCCGTTTTGACGTTTCTTGGGAAACGGCGGAAGTGTCCGGATAAAGAGTGTGAGCATTTATGACACAAATTATATCCGATGGAGGAAAAGACGTCGGAGATTCAGAAGGCCGCCCTTGTGAGCGGCCAGTAGCTAGTTGCCGAGATTGACCACCAACAGCACCGTGATGTCAGAAATATTCCAGCCACCATGCAGCGCCGTCAGCAGTAAACCGGTCACAACGATCAGCGCATAAACATATCGCCTCTCCATTGCGTGCGTTCCTTTGCAGGGCTACGCGGATTCCTTCTTCACCGGGAAAGGCAGAACCAGGCAAGTTGATGATTGCCACGTAGGTTACGGAACTGCTCCCGGGCCCGGTGACTGGTTGCTACACCAGCGAAGCAGGCCTGAGTGGACATTAGCGTATTAATTATTGTGAAAGAAGCTGTGAAATGGCATTACTTTGATTTTCAACTGAAAGCGGAAGAGGCTACGCAAAAAGAAAAACAGAACTTGCACCGCACCGAATGAAAGAGCAAAATTCGCTGTGTTGATGATTGCCGCACAACCTGCCAGCCCGGTGTGCTACCACCGCAAGGCAACAACTAAACCGCTGAAAGGCGGTTTTTTTGTACCCGAAAAATGACACTTTCTTCTCGCTACACCATCCTTAACGATTCAGCAAATTATTCAATGTTGCTTTTTTGTAAACGGATTAACACTGTGCAGAAATCCTGCTATGCTGCCCGACGCGGTATCGGGCATTTACCCTACAAACTGCTGTCTCACAGGAGCGTGAAGAGAACGCCCAGTACACGAAAGCTTTCAAGTTGCATCAAGGCGGCAAGGGAGTGAATCTCCGGGAGCTTACATGAGTATGTGACCGGGGTGAGCGAGCGTAGCCAACGCAGAGGCAAATTGAAGGATGAAGTGTATGCCGCACTATGACAATGAGAGCGAGGAGAACCGTCGTGCTAGAAGAATACCGTAAGCACGTAGCAGAACGTGCCGCCGAGGGAATTGTACCGAAACCCTTAGATGCAACCCAGATGGCCGGCCTCGTCGAGCTGCTGAAGAATCCGCCTGCGGGCGAAGAAGAATTCCTGTTAGATCTGTTGATCAACCGCGTTCCGCCTGGCGTTGATGAAGCCGCGTATGTAAAAGCCGGATTCCTTGCTGCCGTTGCCAAAGGCGAAGCCACCTCCCCACTGGTCACTCCTGAAAAAGCGATTGAACTGCTCGGCACGATGCAGGGCGGCTACAATATCCACCCGCTAATTGATGCCCTGGAAAGCGAAAAGCTGGCACCGATTGCCGCTAAAGCCCTGTCTCAGACGCTGCTGATGTTTGATAACTTCTACGATGTGGAAGAGAAAGCAAAAGCGGGCAACCCTCATGCGAAGCAGGTGATGCAATCCTGGGCGGATGCCGAATGGTTCCTGAACCGCCCGGCACTGGCCGAAAAAATCACTGTCACCGTCTTTAAAGTGACCGGTGAAACCAACACCGATGACCTGTCTCCGGCCCCGGATGCCTGGTCTCGCCCGGATATCCCACTGCACGCTTTGGCGATGCTGAAAAACGCCCGCGAAGGCATTAATCCAGATCAGCCGGGTGTTGTAGGCCCAATCAAACAGATCGAAGAATTAAATAAGAAAGGTTTCCCGCTGGCTTACGTCGGTGATGTTGTCGGTACCGGTTCTTCGCGCAAATCCGCAACCAACTCCGTGCTGTGGTTCATGGGCGATGATATCCCTCATGTGCCGAACAAGCGCGGCGGTGGCCTGTGTCTTGGCGGTAAAATCGCACCTATCTTCTTCAACACTATGGAAGACGCCGGCGCGCTGCCGATCGAAGTCGATGTGAATGACCTGAACATGGGCGACGTGATTGATGTTTACCCGTTCAAAGGTGAAGTGCGCAACCACGAAACCAACGAACTGCTGGCCAGCTTCGAACTGAAAACTGATGTGTTGATCGATGAAGTGCGTGCCGGTGGCCGTATTCCACTGATCATCGGTCGTGGTCTGACAACCAAAGCGCGTGAAGCGCTGGGTCTGCCGCACAGCGATGTGTTCCGTCAGGCGAAAGATGTTGCCGAGAGCAATCGCGGCTTCTCCCTGGCACAGAAAATGGTAGGTCGCGCTTGCGGCGTAGCCGGTGTGCGTCCGGGTGCGTACTGCGAACCAAAAATGACCTCCGTCGGTTCTCAGGACACCACCGGTCCAATGACCCGTGATGAGCTGAAAGATCTGGCGTGTCTCGGCTTCTCGTCTGACCTGGTGATGCAGTCCTTCTGCCACACGGCGGCCTATCCGAAGCCAGTTGACGTGACCACTCACCACACCCTGCCAGACTTCATCATGAACCGTGGCGGCGTGTCCCTGCGTCCGGGCGATGGCGTTATCCACTCCTGGCTGAACCGTATGCTGCTGCCGGATACCGTCGGTACCGGTGGTGACTCCCATACCCGTTTCCCGATCGGTATCTCCTTCCCGGCGGGTTCTGGCCTGGTGGCGTTTGCCGCTGCGACAGGCGTCATGCCGCTGGACATGCCGGAATCCGTTCTGGTGCGCTTCAAAGGCAAAATGCAGCCGGGCATTACGCTGCGCGATCTGGTGCACGCGATCCCGCTGTACGCGATCAAGCAGGGTCTGCTGACCGTTGAGAAGAAAGGGAAGATCAACATCTTCTCTGGCCGTATTCTGGAGATCGAAGGTCTGCCGGATCTGAAAGTCGAGCAGGCGTTTGAGCTGACCGATGCCTCCGCTGAGCGTTCTGCTGCGGGCTGTACCATTAAGCTCAATCAGGAGCCGATCGTTGAGTATCTCAGCTCTAACATCGTGCTGCTGAAGTGGATGATCGCAGAAGGTTACGGCGATCGTCGTACGCTGGAGCGTCGTGTTCAGGGGATGGAAAAATGGCTGGCGGAACCTAATCTGCTCGAAGCAGATGCTGACGCAGAATATGCGGCAGTGATCGACATCGATCTGGCGGATATCAAAGAGCCAATCCTGTGTGCGCCGAACGATCCTGACGATGCACGTCTGCTTTCTGATGTGCAGGGCGATAAGATTGACGAAGTGTTCATCGGCTCCTGTATGACCAACATCGGTCACTTCCGCGCGGCAGGTAAGCTGCTGGATGCGCATAAAGGCCAGCTGCCAACTCGTCTTTGGGTCGCTCCGCCAACGCGTATGGATGCGGCACAGCTGACGGAAGAAGGCTACTACAGCGTGTTTGGTAAGAGCGGTGCGCGTATCGAAATCCCTGGCTGTTCTCTGTGTATGGGTAACCAGGCGCGTGTGGCAGACGGTTCAACGGTGGTTTCCACCTCGACCCGTAACTTCCCGAACCGTTTAGGGACCGGCGCGAACGTCTATCTGGCGTCTGCGGAACTGGCGGCTGTTGCGGCGCTGATCGGCAAACTGCCGACGCCGGAAGAGTATCAGACCTATGTGGCTCAGGTTGATAAGACAGCGGTAGATACCTATCGCTATCTGAACTTCGATAAACTTTCTCAGTACACCGAGAAAGCGGACGGCGTGATCTTCCAGACTGCTGTATAACTGTTTTCTCCCTCTCCCGTGGGAGAGGGCCGGGGTGAGGGCATCAGCCCGCACAATCCCCCCCCCAAAAAACCCCGCGTTTTTCACGCGGGGTTTTTATTTTCCACTCCTGACACCCGTCCCGCTTTTTATCTCCTCTCTATCTGCGATAATTAGGCAATGGCTTTGCAGAGGAAAACACCATGGATTACGAATTTCTGCGCGATATCACCGGAGTGGTGAAAGTGCGTATGTCGATGGGCCACGAAGTGGTCGGGCACTGGTTTAACGAAGAAGTGAAAGAGAACCTTGCCCTGCTTGATGAAGTGGAACAGGCGGCGGGCACGGTGAAAGGGAGCGAGCGCTCATGGCAGCGCGTCGGACATGAATATACTCTGTGGATGGACGGTGAAGAGGTCATGGTTCGCGCCAATCAGCTTGAGTTTTCAGGCGATGAGATCGAAGAGGGGATGAGCTACTACGACGAAGAGAGCCTGTCGCTCTGCGGCGTCGAAGACTTTTTGCAGGTTGTCGCGGCGTACCGCGATTTCATGAAACAGAAGTAAACCAACGGAGCATCCTTGCTCCCCGTGCGTTTTACACGGCCGGAATATTGCGGCCGTAGTAGATTTCGCGCATCTCTTTCCAGAGCAAATCGGTGATCACCTTCCGCTCTTCTTCGCTTAAATCTTCTGGCTTCGTGTGGAACATGTAGTGCTTCAGGTCGAACTCCTTCAGTAACATCTTGGTGTGGAAGATGTTTTCCTGGTACACGTTCACGTCCATCATGTCGTACAGCGCCTTCATGTCGTCTGACATAAAGTTCTGAATCGAGTTAATTTCATGGTCGATAAAATGTTTCATCCCGTTGATATCACGGGTGAAACCGCGCACACGATAATCGACGGTGACGATATCAGATTCCAGCTGGTGGATAAGATAATTCAACGCATTAAGCGGTGAAATCACGCCGCAGGTCGACACCTCGATGTCGGCGCGGAAGGTGCACAGCCCGCCTTCAGGATGGCTCTCCGGGTAGGTATGGACGCAGATGTGGCTCTTATCGAGATGGGCGACTACCGCCTCTGGCAACGGGCCAGGATGCTCTGTTGGGTCGATAAGCTTGGGATCAATCGGCTCTTCGCTCACCAGGATAGTGACGCTCGCGCCCTGCGGTTCATAGTCCTGACGGGCAATGTTCAGGATATTAGCCCCGATGATGGAGCAGGTTTCTGACAGGATCTCGGTCAGTCGGTTGGCGTTGTAGAGTTCATCGATATAGGCGATATAACCATCGCGCTCCTCCGCTGTTTTGACGTAGCAGATATCGTAAATACAAAAACTCAGGCTTTTGGTCAGGTTGTTAAAGCCATGCAGTTTCAGCTTTTTCAATTTAGTTCACCCCCTTAGAAGACAGCGCGTCGTGCAGATACTGCGGCAAGGCAAAAGCGGCGGTGTGGACTGCCGGATTATAGTAACGACATTTGAGGTGTGCCTGATGGAATCGGGCCTGAATGATCTCCGTTGAGAGATGGCGTAGCGCCTCGTTATCCGTCGCCCAGGCAAAGGTCATGATGCCACCGTAATAGGTTGGGATCGCCGCCTGATAAAAGCTTACATCACCGAAGTAATTGCTGAGCTTGCGATGACTGTCGATGGCTTCGTCCTGCTGCAGGAAACACACACCGTTCTGGGCGACGAAAACACCGCCAGGGTTAAGGCAACGTTTGCAGCCTTCGTAGAAGGATGACGTGAAGAGCGTCGCGCCCGGCCCAATAGGATCGGTGCAGTCGGAGATGATCACATCGAAAGTCTGGCTGGTCTGATTCACAAAGTTGACGCCATCGTCAATCACCAGCGAAAAGCGCGGATCGTCGTAGCTGCCCGCATTGTGGTTCGGCAGATACTGGCGGCAGAAGGAGACGACACCGGCGTCGATTTCGACCATCGTAATCGTCTCGACGGTCTTATGACGGGACACTTCGCGCAGCATTGCGCCATCGCCACCGCCAATAATCAGCACGTGTTTTGCGTGGCCGTGCGCCAGCAGCGGCACGTGGGTCATCATTTCGTGATAGATAAATTCGTCGCGCTCGGTGGTTTGCACCACCCCGTCCAGCGCCATCACGCGCCCAAATGCGGCGTTCTCGAAGATGACCAGATCCTGATGATCGGTTTTCTCATGATAAAGCACGTTATCAACGGCAAAGTACTGACCAAACTGGTCATGCAGCGTTTCGTGCCACAGGGTTTTCTCGGTCACAGGCTGATACCTCCTTTGTTAACATCCATTACACCCACGCAAAATGGGCGCAACATCATAGCCAACAATGACCGCGCATGCACGGCCATCATGTTTAACAAAGGGGCGTCGGGAAGGTTACTTCACGTAGGCGAGCAGGCTCAGCGAATCGCGGGCCAGCGCTTTGCATTTTTTCGCGACCGGGATGCCGATGCCGCTTAAATCGCGGTAGCTGTCTTCGCCGAGTGCCTTCATGTCAAAGCTATCGTAGTTGCTGAGATCCCATTGGTTTTGCTGGGCAAAAAAGACCAGTGCGCGACGAATTTGCCCGTTGGGTAAATTCTGGTATCCACAATCGTTTTTCAGGAAAACAAAAACTGCCGTTAAATCGGCCATATCTTCTGCTTCGTTTTCACTCAGCGCATAACTGTTCGCACTTGTCGCCACCAGGCAGGCGAACAAAATTGTCCTGAAAAACGTCTTCATTGCTTCTACCACTGCATCACGGAAATTAAACGTTAGCATACTTGATACCAGCCCGACGATCTTTATTATTGCCACTTTACTTGACCTTCCGCTTAGGGGAGGGTTTAAGCTCAAAATATCGCCTGCACGGAAAAAAGGAATGAACATGCAACGTCGTGATTTTTTGAAATATTCAGCCGTAATAGGGGCTGCCAGCGCATTACCTTTATGGAGTCGCGCGGTGTTTGCCGCCGACAGACCGGCGCTCCCGATCCCCGATTTACTGACCGCAGACGCACGTAGCCGTATCCAGCTGATCGTTCAGTCAGGAAAATCCACCTTTGGACCACATCAAGCCACGACATGGGGATATAACGGTAACTTGCTCGGCCCGGCGCTTCAGCTGCGCAGGGGAAAAGAGGTAACGGTGAATATTCACAATACGCTGGCGGAAGAGACGACGTTGCACTGGCACGGCCTGGAGATCCCCGGTGAAGTGGACGGCGGCCCGCAGGGCGTGATTAAAGCGGGCGGTGAGCGTACCGTGACCTTTACCCCAGACCAGCACGCCGCGACCTGCTGGTTCCACCCGCATCAGCATGGCAAAACCGGGCATCAGGTGGCGATGGGGCTGGCGGGATTAGTGCTTATCGAAGATGACGAAAGTCGATTGCTGCGCCTGCCGAAACAGTGGGGCATCGACGATGTGCCGGTGATTGTGCAGGATAAAAAGTTTACCGCCGACGGGCAGATCGACTATCAGCTGGACGTGATGAGCGCAGCCGTCGGTTGGTTTGGCGATACGCTCCTGACCAACGGTGCGATTTACCCCCAGCACGCGGCACCGAAAGGCTGGCTGCGTCTGCGTCTGCTCAACGGCTGTAACGCCCGCTCCCTGAATTTTGCAACCAGCGACCAGCGTCCACTGTACGTGGTGGCGAGCGACGGCGGGCTGTTAGCCGAGCCAGTAAAAGTAAGCGAATTGCCAATGCTGATGGGCGAGCGTTTTGAAGTGCTGGTGGATATCAGCGACGGCAAGCCGTTTGATCTCGTCACACTGCCGGTGAGTCAGATGGGGATGGCTGTAGCCCCGTTCGATAAGCCACATCCGGTGCTGCGCATTCAGCCTTTGCTGGTCACGGCCTCTGGCATATTGCCAGACGCGCTTGCCGCCGTGCCAGCGCTGCCGTCACTCGACGGCTTAACCCAGCGCAAACTCCAGCTGTCGATGGACCCGATGCTCGACATGATGGGGATGCAGGCGCTGATGACTAAATATGGCGACCAGGCGATGGCCGGGATGCACCACGATCAGTCGATGGGTCATATGAATATGGATCATGGCAAGATGGGCAACATGGGCCATATGAATCATGGCGGCGGGAAAGGGTTTGATTTCCACAACGCCAACCGTATCAACGGTCAGGCCTTCGATATGAACACGCCGATGTTTGCGGCCCAAAAAGG
Organism: Lelliottia jeotgali; assembly: GCA_002271215.1. Lineage (NCBI taxonomy): Bacteria > Pseudomonadati > Pseudomonadota > Gammaproteobacteria > Enterobacterales > Enterobacteriaceae > Lelliottia > Lelliottia jeotgali. The sequence goes on from CP018628.1 coordinate 818,796, forward strand.
GCAGTACGAGCGCTGGGTGATTTCAGGCGAGGGCGACATGATGCTGCATCCGTTCCACATTCACGGCACACAGTTCCGCATTTTGTCCGAGAACGGTAAAGCGCCAGCGGCCCATCGTAAGGGCTGGAAAGATACGGTGCGAGTGGAAGGTGGAGTTAGCGAAGTGCTGGTGAAGTTCGAGCATGATGCGCCGAATGAGTTTGCCTATATGGCGCACTGTCATCTGCTGGAGCATGAAGATACGGGGATGATGCTCGGCTTTACGGTGTAAATTCGTGCGGTTTGATGCCCTCACCCCGACCCTCTCCCACAGGGAGAGGGGGAAAACCGGACAGTCTCCTCTCCCTTGAGGGAGAGGGCTAGGGTGAGGGGGAGTATTACTTCACATCATCCGGCAACGCGTACGCGACAATATAGTCGCCCATCTTGGTGCCAAACGATCCGTGACCACCCGCTGAAATGACAACGTACTGCTTGCCATTCACTTCGTAGGTCATCGGTGTGGCCTGTCCGCCTGCTGGCAGACGGCCTTGCCACAGTTTCTCACCGTTGGTCATGTTATACGCACGCAGATAGTTATCTGCGGTTGCGGCGATGAACAGGACGTTACCAGCGGTAGAGATCGGGCCGCCGAGCATCGGCATCCCCATATTGAACGGCACCGGAACCGGCATCGGGAACGGCATGCTGTCCTGCGGTGTGCCAATACGTTTTTTCCATACGACCTGATTGGTTTTCAGATCCAGCGCGGAGATATAACCCCAGGCAGGCTGTTTACACGGCAGGCCAAACGGAGAAAGGAACGGGTTCAGCGTCACGCCAAACGGCACGCCGTACTGCGGCTGAATACCGGCTTCGGTACCGCTGCCTTTCGCATCTTTCGGCTGCTCCATCGGGTTACCAGGACCGCGTGGGATCAGCTTCGAGACAAACGGCAATGCCATCGGGTTAGCAATCGCTACCTGACGGTTTGGATCAACTGAGATACCGCCCCACTCAAACATCCCCAGGTTCCCCGGGAAGACCAACGTGCCTTGCTCAGACGGCGGGGTGAAGATGCCTTCATAGCGCAGCTGATGGAACATCACGCGGCACACCAGCTGGTCGAACATCGTGGCGCCCCACATGTCCGCGCCGGTCAGATCTTTCTTCGGACGGAAGCTCAGGTCAGAGAATGGCTGCGTTTTTGAAACGTAGTCGCCTTTCGCCGCACCCTGCGGTACTGGTTTTTCCGGAGCCGGAACCACCAGTTTACCGTTGGTCCTGTCCAGTACGAAGATGTTGCCGGTTTTCGCCGGAGCGTAAATCACCGGAACCGTTTTACCGTCGACGGTAATGTCGGCCAGCGTCGGCTGGGACGGCATATCCATATCCCACAGATCGTGGTGAACAGTTTGATAGCTCCAGGCCAGTTTCCCGGTCGTGGCGTTCAGCGCCACAATCGCGCTGGCGTAACGTTCCTGCTCTGGCGTACGGTTTCCGCCCCAGATATCTGGCGTGGTCACGCCCATCGGCAGATAGACCAGATCCAGCTTCGCGTCATACGCCGCCGGTGCCCAGGAGTTAGGAGAGTTAAAGGTAAAGGTATGTTGATCCGACGGGATCGCATTGGGATCTTTCGCGCCCGGATCGAAGGCCCACAGCAGTTTCCCGGTATTCACGTCGAAACCGCGAATCACGCCAGAGGTTTCACGGGTAGAGAAGTTATCCGTGACTGAGCCGGCAATGACGATGGTTTTATCGGTGATGATCGGCGGAGACGTCGGCTCATACAGGCCCGGCGTGGTATCCGGCATGTTGGTCTGCAGATTGAGGATACCTTTGTTGGCAAAGGTTTCGCACAGTTTGCCGGTTTCGGCATTGATGGCAAACAGACGGCCATCGTTCACCGGCAGCATGATACGGCGAGGACAATCAGCCACAACTTCCGGGGAGGCCGTTTCCGCGCGCGCTTCGTGGTAAGAGACACCGCGACAGGTCACGTGCTGGAACGAGGTATTGGTGTTCAGCTGCGGGTCAAAGTGCCACTTCTCCTTACCCGTCGCCGCATCCAGCGCGAACAGACGCTGGTGAGCAGTACACAGGTAAAGCATGTCGCCCACTTTGATCGGCGTGACTTCGTTGGTCAGTTCACCCGGATCGTTCGGCTGCTTCAGATCGCCGGTGCGGAAGGTCCAGGCTTCTTTCAGGTTTTTCACGTTATCGGCGTTGATTTGCTTCAGCGGCGAGTAGCGTTGTCCTTCCTGATTGCGGCCATACGCCGGCCAGTCACCGTCTGCCACCTGAGAAATGGCGGCAGCAGGAGTGGAATCAGCGCTGAGGGTGCCTTTCACTTCCTGCGGATCGTTAAACCCGGCCCAGGTCAGAATGCCACCCGTGATGAGCAGGGCAACGACCAGTGCGCTCACGGCACCGCTGGACGGAACCAGCAGGCGACGCCAGACGAACGGCAGAATCAACCAGATACCGAAGAAGACGAGGATGTCGCTACGCGGCGTGAGCGCCCAGAAGTCGAAGCCGACCTCCCAGACACCCCAGACCATCGTTGCGAGCAGTAATGCTGCGTAAAGCCACAGCGCGGAACGTTTACGACGCAAAAGCAGGACGGTCACACCTATCATGACCAGGCCCGCAATCGGGTAGTACCAGGAGCCGCCTAACGCGACCAGCCATACGCCACCGGCTAACAGATACAGCGCGCAGAAAGCGGCAAATGCGGCTGTTAACGTTACCAGTAGACGCGGCTGTGGAGATTTTGTTTCAGCCATAGAAAAGTACTCTGTAGTTTGTTAATTATTTGATAGCAATTAATTATAGGTATTAACAAGTGTGATCGGAATCACAAAATGAGCTTTTTGTAACTCATGCGCCAGGCGAATCCATTTGCTGGTATACTGCTGAACTTGTGAATCATTGCCGGACGTATCTACATCCGCAGTGATAGATTGGTTTTAAATCATACGGTTAGTAAAATGAAACATACTGTTGAAGTGATGATCCCGGAAGCCGAGATCAAAGCGCGTATCGCCGAACTGGGTCGTCAAATCACCGAACGTTATCAGGACAGCGGCAGCGATATGGTGCTGGTAGGCCTGCTGCGCGGCTCTTTCATGTTCATGGCAGACCTGTGCCGTGAAGTTCAGGTGTCCCATGAAGTGGATTTCATGACCGCCTCCAGCTACGGCAGCGGGATGTCGACCACCCGTGATGTCAAGATCCTGAAAGACCTGGACGAAGACATTCGCGGCAAAGACGTGTTAATCGTAGAAGACATTATCGATTCCGGTAACACCCTTTCTAAAGTGCGCGAGATCCTGAGCCTGCGTGGACCAAAATCTCTCGCGATTTGCACCCTGCTGGATAAACCGACGCGTCGTGAAGTGGACGTCCCGGTTGAATTTGTCGGTTTCTCGATCCCGGATGAGTTCGTGGTGGGTTACGGCATTGATTACGCACAGCGCTATCGCCATCTGCCGTATGTTGGAAAAGTGGTTCTGCTGGACGAGTAAGACTGATGTGGGTGCGGTCTGATGCCCTCACCCCAACCCTCTCCCACAGGGAGAACAAGGCCGGGTAAGGCGAAGCCACTCCCCGGTACAATGTTGATGTTTCTGCGGAATTTCGCCCGGTGGCGCTGCGCTTACCGGGACTACAAAAGCGTGAACGTTGAATCGTAGGCCGGGTAAGGCGAAGCCGCCACCCGGCTTTTTTACAGGTTATTTGTGGTTAACGTGCTTGAGCTTCAGGTTGGCAATGCCGGAACGATAGCGTTGTTCCAGGGTTTCGCGGTTGGTAGCGGTCACTTCCAGGTTACGCAGTAATCCGTCATGAATACCGTACGCCCAGCCGTGAACCGAGACTTTCTGCCCGCGCTTCCATGCCGACTGCATAATCGTGGAATGACCCAGGTTATAAACCTGCTCCATCACGTTCAGCTCGCAGAGGGTATCGAGGCGGCGCTCCTGCGGCATTTCGCCCAGCAGTGAGCTATGTTTGAACCAGATATCGCGAATGTGCAGCAGCCAGTTATCGATTAGCCCCAGCTCCGGGTTTTCGACCGCCGCCTGCACGCCACCGCAGCCGTAGTGGCCGCAAATAATGATGTGCTCCACTTCCAGCACGTCGACTGCGTACTGTACGACGGAAAGACAATTGAGATCGGTGTGAATGACCAGGTTGGCAACGTTACGGTGAACAAAAAGTTCACCCGAATCAAGGCCTGTCAGGCGTTCTGCCGGGACGCGGCTGTCAGAGCAGCCAATCCACAAAAAGCGTGGATTCTGCGCTTTCGCCAGCTTCTCAAAAAATCCCGGATCCTCTTCTACCAGCATTTTTGACCATAGTGCATTGTTGCTGATGAGTGTATCTATGTCATTCATAGAGGTTAACGACCTGTAACCGAGTAATAGCGTTGCGCTAATATAGGGTAACTCGACTTTTATTGAAACCACACAACGTGTGTCAGAACTATAGGTAAGTTTAATTCATGACAATTGCACTTGAGCTAAAGCAGCTTAAAAAAGTCTATTCTGGCGGCGTTCAGGCGCTGCGTGGAATCGATCTGCAGGTCGAAGCGGGGGATTTCTACGCGCTGCTGGGGCCGAATGGCGCAGGAAAATCCACCACCATCGGCATCATCAGTTCACTGGTGAATAAATCTTCCGGCAGCGTCGCGGTATTTGGTTATGACCTCGATAAAGACGTGGTGAACGCCAAGCGTCAGCTGGGACTGGTGCCGCAGGAGTTCAACTTCAATCCGTTTGAAACCGTGCAGCAAATCGTCGTTAACCAGGCCGGTTATTACGGTGTTGAGCGTCAGGACGCCATCGAGCGCAGCGAAAAGTACCTCAAACAGCTCGATCTGTGGGAAAAGCGCGGCGAACGTGCGCGGATGCTCTCCGGCGGTATGAAGCGCCGTCTGATGATCGCCCGTGCGCTGATGCACGAACCAAAGCTGTTGATCCTCGATGAGCCAACGGCGGGCGTTGATATCGAATTGCGCCGCTCGATGTGGGGCTTCCTGAAGGATCTGAATGACAAAGGCACCACCATCATTCTGACCACTCACTACCTCGAAGAAGCTGAAATGCTGTGCCGCAATATCGGTATCATTCAGCGCGGCGAGCTGGTGGAAAACACCTCGATGAAAAACCTGCTGTCGAAACTGAAATCTGAAACTTTCATTCTCGATCTGGCGGCGAAAAGCCCGTTGCCGAAGCTGGAGGGCTATCAGTATCGACTGGTAGATACTTCAACCCTGGAAGTCGAAGTGCTGCGTGAGCAGGGCATCAACAGCGTCTTCGCGCAGCTGAGCGCACAGGGCGTTCAGGTTTTGAGTATGCGTAACAAAGCCAACCGACTGGAAGAACTGTTTGTCTCTCTGGTTAACGATAAACAAGGAGAGCAGGCATGACACATCTTTACTGGGTGGCGCTCAAGAGTATCTGGGCCAAAGAGATCAACCGCTTTATGCGCATCTGGGTGCAGACCCTGGTGCCGCCGGTGATCACCATGACGCTCTATTTCATCATCTTCGGTAATCTGATTGGTTCCCGCATTGGTGAAATGCACGGTTTTACCTACATGCAGTTTATCGTTCCGGGCCTGATCATGATGGCAGTGATCACCAACGCTTACGCCAACGTGGCCTCGTCGTTCTTCAGCGCTAAGTTCCAGCGCAATATTGAAGAACTGCTGGTGGCCCCGGTGCCGACGCACGTGATTATCGCCGGTTATGTCGGCGGTGGCGTGGCGCGCGGGCTAGCGGTCGGGATTTTGGTCACGGCCATTTCGCTGTTCTTCGTCCCGTTCCAGGTGCATTCATGGATGTTCGTGGCGCTGACCTTGCTGATGACAGCGATCCTGTTCTCGCTGGCTGGCCTGCTGAATGCGGTGTTCGCCACCACGTTCGATGACATCAGCCTGATCCCAACCTTCGTCCTGACGCCGCTGACCTATCTCGGTGGGGTGTTTTACTCCCTGACGCTGCTGCCGCCGTTCTGGCAGGCGCTGTCGCACCTCAACCCGATTGTCTACATGATCAGCGGGTTCCGCTTTGGGTTCCTCGGTATTACCGACGTACCGCTGTTTACCACCGTCATCGTGCTGGCCGTCTTCATCATTGCTTTCTATATTCTGTGCTGGTATCTGATCCAGCGCGGGCGCGGACTGCGCACCTAAATATCCTACCCGGCAGCGCACAACCTGCCGGGTCATTTTCTTGATAGTTATCACCCTAAATCAACCTTCACTCCGCTAAACTACTTTCCCCGTTAAGGAGAGACGCTATGCTGGGTTGGGTAATTACCTGTCACGATGACGATGCCCAGGCAATGATCGATCGCCTGGAAAAGAAGTTTGGCCCGCTGCCGCAGTGTTGGGTGGTCAATTACTGGCGTGGACTGAGCACCAATATGCTGAGCCGCATGATGTGCGATGCTCTGCATCAGACGGACACCGGCGAAGGGGTGATCTTTCTGACCGATAAATCCGGTGCTGCACCTTATCGTGCTGCCGCATTGTTAAGCCACAAACATGAAAACTGCGAAGTGATTTCCGGTATTAACTACCCGTTGCTGGAGATGATGTACCCGCTGCGTCAGACGCTCAGCAGCGCGGAGTTCCGCGACACGCTGGTCGGGCAGGAGATCCCCGGCGTCAGCAGTCTCTGGCATCAGCAGCAGAAAAACCCGCCCTTCGTCCTGCTCCACGATTTGTATAAGAATTAAACATTGGTATTGATGTCGCTTTTGCTACAATGGCGACTGATTTTTTGTGTCGATAATAATCCCATGTTTATGCGCGTTTTTTTCCTTCTGATGCTGCTGGTTTCCGGCGGTGCGTCGGCCAGTTTATTAAGCCAGCAAGGCTTACCCGCTCAATATATGCAAACCACCGAAGATGCGGCGATCTGGGCGCAGGTGGGCAACGAGGTCGTGAACGTTGGCAATGTCCGCGCGGGGCAAATTCTCGCGGTGGTCCCGACAGCAGCGGACTATTACGAATTTCGCTTCGGCTTTGGCACCGGTTTTATCGACAAAGGGCACCTCGAAAAGGTGCAGGGGAAACAGCGCGTTCAGGACAGCCTGGGCGATCTCAACAAGCCGCTCAGCAATCAGAATCTCATCACCTGGAAAGACACTCCGGTTTACAACGCCCCCAACAGCGGCAGCGCTCCGTTTGGTACGCTCAGTTCAAACCTGCGCTATCCCATTCTCAGTAAGCTGAAAGACAGGCTTAACCAGACGTGGTTCCAGATTCGCATGGGCAACCGGCTTGCGTGGGTAAGCAGCCTGGATGCCCAGGAAGACAACGGCATTCCGGTGATTACCTATCATCATATCCTGCGCGACGAAGAGAATACCCGTTTCCGCCATACCTCCACGACCACCAGCGTGCGCGCGTTCAATAACCAGATGACCTGGCTGCGCGATCAGGGCTATACCACCCTGACGATGTATCAGCTGGAAGGCTATGTGCGCAATAAGATGAACCTGCCCGCGCGGGCGGTGGTGATCACCTTTGATGACGGTCTGAAGTCGGTCAACCGTTACGCCTGGCCGATTCTGAAGCAGTACGGTTTTAAAGCGACGGCGTTTATTATCTCGTCGCGAATCAAAGGCCACCCGCAGAAGTGGGATCCTAAATCACTGCAGTTTATGAGCGTGTCGGAGCTGAAAGAGATCCAGGATGTGTTTGATATCCAGTCGCATACCCACTTCCTGCATCGCGTCGACGCCAACAAACATCCGATTTTGCTGAGCCGCAGCGCGCATGTGATCTTGTTTGATTTTGAACGCTCGCGCCGCGCGCTGGCGCAGTTCAATCCGCGCGTGCTCTATCTCTCGTATCCGTTCGGTGGGTACGATGACAAAGCGGTGAAAGCGGCGAACGAGGCCGGTTTTCATCTGGCGGTGACGACGGTGAAAGGGAAGGTGAAGCCGGGGGATAATCCGTTCTTACTCAAACGCCTGTACATCTTAAGAACGGATTCGCTGGAGACGATGTCGCGGCTGGTAAGCAACCAGCCGCAGGGGTAAATCAGGCAACCTGAACCGGGACCGCTTTCGCGGTGCGTTTCATCTCGTTGTCGCCGTCAAAATAGGCCACTTTCGGCTGCCAGCTGCGCGCCTGCTCGTCCGGCATGGTGACGTAGGTGGCGATAATCAGGATATCACCCACGTCCGCACAGTGTGCCGCCGCGCCGTTCACGGAGATGATTTTCGAGCCGCGTTCACCGGCAATCGCATAGGTCGAGAAGCGTTTGCCGTTGGTGACGTTGTAAATATCAATGGCTTCGTATTCAAGAATACCCGCCGCCTCAAGGAAATCCTGGTCAATCGCGCAGGAACCTTCGTAATGCAGGTCTGCCTGCGTCACTTTGACGCGGTGAAGCTTACCTTGCAGCATTGTGCGAATCATAACGTTACCTTTACTCTTCATGCAGTCCCTCTCCGGCTGGAGAGGGCAGGGTGAGGGGAAACATTCCCCAGGCAAATATCAGCGCAGTATTGCCCGATTTTTAGTCGCTGTCTACTGCGTCAGTTCAACCACTTTATTGTCGATCAGACGTGCCTGGCCCAGCCACGCGGCTACCAAAATCACGGCGCGTTTGCTGGTCTCTGAAAGCTCCAGCAGAGTGTCGGCATCGCGGATTTGCACGTCGTCAGCACGCAGCCCTTTTTCGTTCAATTCTTGTTCCGCAATGGCGATAATCTCTTCCGCCGTCAGCTCGTTTGCGCTGAGTTTTTCCGCCATTGCATTCATGACTTTGCTGAGTCCCGGCGCGATTTTTCGCTGGTCAGCGGTCAGATAACCGTTGCGGGAGCTGAGAGCCAGACCGTCTTTCGCGCGCACAATCGGCACGCCGACGATCTCGATGTCGTAGCCCATGTCCGCGACCATTTTGCGGATCAGCGCCAACTGCTGGAAATCTTTCTCGCCGAAGCAGGCGATATCCGGCTGTACCAGATTAAAGAGTTTGCTGACGATCGTCGAAACGCCACGGAAATGCCCCGGACGGCTGGCCCCTTCGAGCATCGTTGAAATGCCAGGCACGTCAACGAAAGTCGCCCCTTCGGTACCTTGCGGATAGATATCGCCAGGCGCAGGCGAGAAGACGAAGTCGACGTGGTGTTTTTTGAGCTTCTCGCAATCTTCCTGCAGCGTACGCGGGTAACGCGCCAGATCGTCGGCACGGTCAAACTGCATCGGGTTCACGAAGATAGAGACCACCACCACATCGGCGCGGGCTTTGGCCTCTTCGACCAGTTTCATGTGGCCGTCATGCAGATTCCCCATAGTCGGGACCAGAGCGATACGTTTACCTTCCTGACGCAGGCGGCGAATGTGCTGGCGCAGCAGCGGCAGGGTTTCAATGATTAGCACAACGAGACTCCTTAATGGAAACTGTGTTCTTCACCCGGGTAAACACCGGATTCGACGTCGGCAATATACTGCCTGACCGCAGCGCGCATGTCGCCCGCGGTGCTCAGAAAATTCTTCGCAAATTTAGGAATGTGGCCGCCGGTGATGCCGAAGGCGTCGTGCATCACCAGGATCTGCCCGTCAGTCACGTTGCCTGCGCCAATGCCGATTACCGGAATGGAGAGCGCTTCGGTGACGCGTTTAGCCAGTTCAACAGGCACGCACTCCAGCACCAGCAGCTGCGCACCGGCAGTTTCCAGCGCCAGGGCATCGTCCAACAGAATTTGCCCGGCGTCGCCGCGACCCTGAACTTTATACCCGCCGAAGATATTCACCGACTGCGGCGTTAATCCGAGATGACCGCACACCGGTACCGCGCGCTCGGTCAGCTTTTTAACGGTCTCAACCAGCCAGGCACCGCCTTCGATTTTCACCATATTGGCACCCGCGCGCATTACCGCGGCGGCGTTTTCAAAGGCTTGTTCAGGTGTGGCATAAGCCATGAAAGGAAGGTCAGAAAGTAACAGGCAATTTGGTGCACCGCGGCGTACGGCGCGGGTGTGATAAGCAATCTCTTCTACCGTCACTGGCAGGGTGGAATCATGTCCTTGTACCGTCATCCCTAACGAGTCGCCGACCAGCATGACGTTAATGCCTTCATCAGCAAACAGTTTGGCAAAGCTGTAGTCATAAGCAGTAATCGTGGCGAAGCGTCTTTTTTCCTGTTTGCATTTCTGCAATAAGGCGATGGTGGTTGGTTTCATAATGTGTCCTGATAGCCCAAAACGAATCTTTGCGCATTCTATCAGTAACATTCAGGGGAACAATGATTTTAGGCAACCGATTAACAGCAAATGTTTTGTGGGTAATCAGCAAAAAAAACGGTTTACCAGAGGGCGGGTTTGTCGGCGTTGAGTTGCTGCAAAATCGCCTGGAGCGATTCGCCGGTCGGGAAGGTGAGTTGCGGGGCGACTTCGAACAGCGGCCAGAGCATAAAACCGCGATTTTTCATGTCGTAATGCGGCACCGTCAGGCGTTCTGTATGAATCACTTCATCGCCAAACAGCATGATATCGAGATCCAACGTACGCGGTCCCCAGCGTTCTGCTTTGCGCTGACGGCCCTGCGTGAGCTCAATACGCTGGGTATTATCCAGCAGCGTTTCGGCATCGAGGGAGGTTTCAAGCACCACGGCGGCATTCAGGTAATCAGGCTGATCCTGCGGCCCAAGCGGCGGAGTGCGGTAAAACGCAGAAACCGCCACCAGGCGGCTCTGTGGGATTTCGCTTAACGCCTGAACGGCAGCGTTAACCTGCTCCAGAGGAGAGGCCAGATTGCTGCCGATGGCGATATAAGCAAGCGTCATGCACTGCCTTCGCGGCGCGGTGCGCGTTTACGCGGGCGGCGATGACGGCGACGCGGCTCAGGCTCTTCGTCGAGATTGGTCAGCATCCCTTTTTGTTCCGGCGGTGCGGAAACCTGGAACTCACCCCACCACTGAACCAGACTTTGCAGCTCTTTGTTGTTCTCGATCTCAGCGCGCAGCGCCAGCAGATCGTAAGCCGCACGGAATTTTGGATGCTCCATCAGCTTCCACGCGCGCTTGCCCTGACGGCGAGACATGCGTAACTGCAGCTGCCAGATATCGCGAACCAGCGTGGTGATGCGCTTTGGAATCGCCAGCGTACGGCAGGCTTCATCCAGCACGTCGTTAGCGGCGAGCGCAAACGCATCGTAATAGGCCAGACCGCTTTCCTGAGCAATTTTCTGCGCAGTTTCCAGCAGCGGATACCAGAACATCGCCGCAAACAGGAACGCCGGATTCACGCGCATATCGTTATGAATGCGGGTGTCGGTGTTCTTCAGCACCTGCGCGATAATGCGTTCCATCGGGCTGTCACCGTTTTCGGTGAAGTAGCGCACAATGGTCGGGAACAGCGGCTGGAACAGGCTGTTTTCACGCAGCAGTTTATAGGTTTCGTACCCATAACCCGCCTGCAGCATTTTTAGCGCTTCTTCGAACAGGCGCGCCGGTGGCACGTCGTTGATAAGCGTCGCCAGACGTGGGATCGGCTCGGCGGTTTCCGCACTGATTTGCATATTCAGCTTGGCGGCAAAGCGCACGGCGCGAAGCATACGCACCGGATCTTCGCGATAGCGCGTTTCTGGATTGCCGATCAGGCGAATCACGCCGTCTTTCAGATCCTGCACGCCGCCGACGAAATCACGCACCGTGAAATCGGCCACGCTGTAATAAAGGCTGTTGATGGTGAAATCGCGACGCTGGGCATCTTCTTCGATAGAACCAAAGATGTTGTCACGCAGCAGCATGCCGTTCTGGCCGCGCTGAGACGTGGTGCGATCCGGTGTTCCGCCCGCTTCGTGGTGACCACGGAAGGTGGCCACTTCGATAATTTCCGGGCCAAACATCACGTGAGCAAGACGGAAACGACGGCCTACCAGACGGCAGTTGCGGAATAATTTACGCACCTGCTCCGGCGTGGCGCTGGTCGTCACGTCAAAATCTTTTGGTTTTTTGCCAAGCAGTAAATCGCGGACCCCGCCGCCCACGAGATAGGCCTCGTATCCTGCTTTATTCAGACGATAGAGCACCTTGAGGGCATTTTCACTGATATCTTTGCGGGAAATAGTGTGCTGCTCACGCGGAATAACCGACATATGTGATTGAGCGATAGCGTCATTTGCTACGCTCTCATCGCGGCTTAGCACCTTACGGCAAAAATTAGCGACTCGAGTAAAAATAGTACACCTCGGTAGTGTGTTTTCATTGATCCGAAAAAAAATAGCGGCTAATCATAGCTCAGCGAGACGCATTTGAGAATGCTGGATTTTAGGCACCGCAGACAGCGACCAGCTATCGACAGCTTTTTTCAGCAATTCTTCAACGGATAGATCCTGCCATTCCTGGGTTACATTCTGGTTTAGAAATCGTAAAGCGTCGATCAAAACAGGGCGCGGATCGCCATCGGGTAACGCTGGCGCGTGATTCTGCTTTGAAAGTTTATTGCCCTGTTCATTCACGGCCAGCGGCAGATGAATATAATCCGGCGTCTGCCAGCCAAACTGCTGATACAAAGAAATTTGCCGCACTGTGGGTTCAATCAAATCTGCACCGCGCACAATTTCGGTCACGCCCTGAAAATGATCGTCGACGACCACAGCAAGATTATAAGCAAATAAGCCATCGCGACGATGAATAATAAAATCTTCCCGCGCCAGACGCTCATCGGCGTTAATTTCACCGAGCAGTACATCTTGAAATCGGGTCACGGGATGATGTTGCAACAAACGGACTGCTGCATTTTCTGGCCCATTGTTCAGAGTACGGCAATAACCGTCGTACACACCGCCAGCGCTCTGAATTCGCGCGCGGGTGCAGGTGCAATAATAAGAAAGCCCTTGTTCATAGAGCCACTTCAGGCGTTCGCGGTAGGCGTCGTGACGTTGCGATTGCCACAGTACGTCGCCGTCCCAGTTCAGGCCGTAATGTTCCAGCTGACGCAGGATGGTTTCTGCTGCACCGGGAACTTCACGAGGGGGATCAATATCTTCAATACGCACGCGCCAGATACCGTGCTGAGAACGTGCTTGCAGGTAGCTGCCGAGAGCGGCAATGAGCGAACCAAAATGCAGCTCACCGGAGGGAGATGGCGCAAAGCGCCCGATATAGTCAGATTGAGGCATATTCACGACAGACAAAAAGCCACAAGGCGGGATTAACTCCCGCCTTTATGATCGTTACGACAGGGTCGGGATTAACCCGCCATCTGTTTTTCGCGGATTTCAGCCAGCGTTTTGCAGTCGATGCACAGATCGGCAGTTGGACGCGCTTCCAGGCGACGAATGCCAATTTCTACACCGCATGATTCGCAGTAGCCAAAATCTTCGTCCTCGACCTTCTTCAGCGTTTTCTCAATCTTTTTGATGAGTTTGCGCTCGCGGTCACGGTTACGCAGTTCGAGGCTGAACTCTTCTTCCTGAGCGGCACGGTCTACCGGATCCGGGAAGTTGGCTGCTTCGTCTTGCATATGTGTAACGGTGCGATCGACTTCATCCCGAAGCTGATTACGCCATGCTTCAAGAATACGCCTGAAGTGAGACAGCTGGGCTTCGTTCATATACTCTTCGCCCGGCTTCTCCTGGTATGGCTCCACCCCAGCGATGGCGAGAATACTCAGGGACGATGTTTTACGGTTTTGCCCTTCTTGCATGTTGCTTCTCCTTAACACGCACTATCGATCCCCGTGTGGGGGAAAAATCAGGTCGCTATAAATAGCAGATGCTTTTCCGTAAGGCAATTATCTAAACGTAACACTTGACAAGCCTGTGAGGAAAAGCGTATTTGCGCACGCGGCCAGAACACCAAATAGTCATCTTCTAACCCCTTATAACACAACGGGGAGCGTCGACTTCAGAGTCATATTATCGGCAGAAAGTTCCGCTTTATAAGCGAAAACTTCTACCCCCTGCTTTTGTGCCTCATTCAACAATTGTGCGTACTTCGGGTCAATGTGGCGGGCCGGAGAGAATCGTTCAATTGCTGAATGCAAGACGGCAAACAACAATACGGCGCGCTTGCCCGCCGCCGCAACACTCATCAACTCTCGCAGATGCTTTTGGCCGCGTAGCGTCACCGCATCCGGAAAGTAACCGTTATCCCTGTCTGCTAACGTCACTGATTTGACTTCAATATAGCACTCCGGGCGGTCATTCGCCTGGAGCATAAAGTCAATTCTGCTGCCTTCCTCGCCATATTTCACTTCGCCTTTAATCTGGCTGTATCCCGTAAGCTCAGGAATCAGCCCGGCGTCGATGGCCTCTTTTACCAGAGGATTCGCACGCTGGGTATTCACGCATATAAATGCACCGTCCTGAGTCTCGGTAATTTCCCAGGTGTGCGCATATTTGCGTTTAGGATTATCGGACGTAGAGTACCAGACCGTATCACCCGGCGTAGCGCAGCCGGTCATCGCCCCGGTATTTGGGCAGTGCAGCGTCAGGTGCTCACCGGTTGGGGTGATGACATCGGCCAGAAAACGCTTATAGCGCTGGATCAGGGTGGCTTGCTGTAAAGCAGGGGTAAACTTCATCGTGAATCCTTGATTAGTCGCTCAACGGCCAGCGCGTGAGTGGCGTATAGCGGGTGCGTCCCTGGTGGAATACCGATTCGTAAAGCACAAACTCCGTCACCGGAAAACTCCAGCTAAAGCCGGGCGCGGGAATAGCGACGGCATGGTTGGTGTTGCGCAGCAGGGTGAGATGCGGGTGAAACGGCTGAGGACTTTGATAGCAGCCGCTGCGTGCGGCCTGAGCGCGCAGCAGATTCGCCAGCTGCAACAAACCGCGCGGCGGCTGACGCGTGCCGAGCCATACCACGCGCGAGCGCAGCCACTGTCCGGCATCGTCCAGATTGAGGGTAAAGCCCGGCTGGCGGATGCGCCCGGCCATCGCCGACAGCGCCTGCTGCTTCTCCGCGCTCACCTCACCGAGAAACGCCAGCGTCAGATGTAAATTGGCGGCCGCCACCGGGCGGCCCGCTTCTGCCGGGAAATTCGCGGCGCGCCAGCGGACAATCTGTCGCTGAATTTTTGCAGGTGGCTCGATGGCGAAAAACAGGCGTTTCGGCTCAGACATAAGGGGGGCTCGGTAATGATATGCGGCGATGCTACAATGTCCGCCGCCTAATGTTAACCCTCTGGAGCTGTTCGTGTCCTTATTGCCGGTCGCCGCCGTACTGCCTGAGCTACTTGCCGCCTTACGACATGCCCCTCAGATCCTGCTGAATGCGCCAACGGGCGCGGGTAAATCGACCTGGTTGCCGCTGCAAATCCTCAAAGAGGGGAATATTCCCGGAAAAATTATTCTGCTGGAGCCGCGCAGGCTGGCGGCCCGCAACGTGGCGCAACGGCTCGCTGAACTGCTGGGCGAAAAGCCGGGCGAAACAGTCGGGTATCGTATGCGCGCCGAAACCTGCGTCAGCGCCGCGACACGCCTCGAAGTGGTCACAGAGGGCATTCTTACCCGGATGCTGCAAAACGATCCGGAGCTGAGCGGCGTAGGGCTGGTGATCCTCGATGAATTTCACGAGCGCAGCCTGCAGGCCGACCTGGCTCTCGCTTTGCTGCTCGACGTACAGCTTGGGCTGCGCGACGATCTCAAATTGCTGATCATGTCCGCGACGCTCGATAATCTGCGTCTGCAGCAGATCCTGCCCGATGCCCCCGTGATTTCATCAGAAGGGCGGGCGTTTCCCGTCGATCGTCGCTATCAATCGTTACCCGCTCATCAGCGTTTTGATGAAGCCGTTGCTATTGCTGCCGCAGAGTTATTGCGTCAGGAGCCCGGCTCGCTGCTGCTGTTTTTACCCGGCGTCGGTGAAATTCAGCGCGTCCAGGAAAAGCTCGCTTCCCGCGTCGGCAGCGATGTCATGCTCTGCCCGCTATACGGCGCACTTTCGCTGAACGAACAGCGCAAAGCGATCCTTCCTGCACCCGCCGGGCAGCGCAAAGTGGTGTTGGCGACTAATATTGCCGAGACCAGTTTAACCATTGAAGGTATTCGTCTGGTGGTCGATACCGCGCAGGAGCGGGTAGCGAGTTTCGATCCGCGCACTGGCCTGACGCGCCTTCTGACACAGCGCATCAGCCAGGCGTCGATGATTCAGCGTGCGGGCCGCGCCGGGCGACTGGAGCCGGGGATTTGCCTGCATCTCATCGGCGCGGAACAGGCAGAACGCGCGACAGTGCAGGGCTCGCCGGAAATCCTGCAAAGCGATCTTTCTGGGCTACTGTTGGAATTACTGCAATGGGGTTGCCTGGACCCGAGCCAACTGACCTGGCTCGACCAGCCCCCAGCAGTGAATCTGGCGGCGGCACGTCGATTGCTCACGCAGCTCGGCGCACTGGAGAATGAACGCCTGTCGTCCCGCGGGCAGAAAATGGCGACGCTTGGCAACGAACCGCGTCTGGCGGCGATGCTGGTGGCGGCAAAAAATGATGACGAAGTGGCAACCGCCGCGAAACTTACGGCGATTCTGGAAGAGCCTCCGCGTGGCGGAAGCAGCGATCTGGCCTCGGCATTTTCGCGCAATCAGCCTAACTGGCAGCAGCGCGCGCAGCGGCTTAGCCAGCGCCTGAACAGTCGCGGTGGTGCGCTGGACAGCGATCTTATCGCCGGTCTGCTGGCGCAGGCTTTCCCCGACCGGATTGCGCGCCGTCGCGGGCTGGACGGTCGTTATCAGCTGGCGAACGGCATGGGCGCCATGCTCGACAGCGACGACGCGCTGACCCGCCACGAGTGGCTGATCGCCCCGCTGCTGTTGCAGGGGAGTTCATCCCCGGATGCGCGTATTTTGCAGGCTATCGCCGTGGACATTGAGGCTCTGACTCGCACCTGCCCGCAGCTGTTGCAGCAATCGGACACTATCGAGTGGGACGATGCGCAGGGCACGCTGAAAGCGTTTCGCCGCAACCAGATTGGCAGGTTGACTGTCAGCGTAAAACCGCTGGCAAAACCCTCCGAAGAGGAACTGCATCAGGCGATGCTCAATGGCATTCGCGATAAAGGGCTGAACGTGCTCAACTGGACGCCGGAGGCCGAACAATATCGCCTGCGGTTGCACTGTGCCGCGCGCTGGTTGCCGCAATACGCGTGGCCGGCGGTTGATGACGCGTCACTGTTGGCCTCGCTGGAATCGTGGTTATTGCCGCAAATGAGCGGCGTGCATTCTCTGAGAGCCCTGAAATCGCTGGATGTGAAGCGGGCGCTTGAGAATTTACTCGACTGGTCATTACGTCAACGTCTGGATAGTGAGTTGCCTGGGCATTACACTGTGCCGACCGGAAGCCGGATTGCCATTCGATATCATGAGGATAATCCCCCGGCTCTGGCGGTGCGGATGCAGGAGATGTTTGGCGAAGCGACTACGCCGTCGATTGCCGAAGGGCGCGTTTCGCTGGTGCTGGAGCTGTTGTCGCCCGCCCATCGTCCGCTGCAAATCACCCGCGACCTGGGCGCGTTCTGGGCCGGAAGTTATCGCGAAGTGCAGAAAGAGATGAAAGGGCGCTACCCGAAACACGTCTGGCCGGACGATCCGGCGAATACCGCGCCGACGCGGCGCACGAAGAAGTATTCATAGGTGTGTGCGGTTTGATCCCCTCTCCCTTGAGGGAGAGGGTTAGGTGAGGGGGAAATGTGCGCGCTGATGCCCTCACCCCAGCCCTCTCCCACAGGGAGAGGGAGTAAGAGACGGCACCGGTCAGTCCTCTCTCTCTTGAGGGTGAGGGGAGTTAATGTTTTTGAGAGATTTCTTCTTTCACCGCTGGGTGGAAGAAAAGAGAATCGGGCCATTGCGCCTGAATGTTGCGGAGAGAAAGCATGGCGGGGAATGACCGCGAGCCAATAGGACGTAAGGGTAAACCTGCGCGTCCGGCGAAGGAAAAAATCAGCCGTCGTCGCCTCAGAGATGAGGATTATGACGATGACTATGAAGACGATGATGAGGATGAGCCGATGCCACGCAAGGGTAAAGGCAAAGGGGGCAAACCTCGCGGCAGACGCGGCTGGTTCTGGCTGCTGCTGAAGCTGTTTATTGTATTTGTCGTTCTGATGGCAATTTATGGCGTGTATCTGGATCAGAAGATCCGCAGCCGTATCGACGGTAAAGTCTGGCAGTTGCCTGCGGCGGTCTATGGCCGCATGGTCAACCTTGAGCCAGACATGTCCATCAGCAAGAACGAAATGGTCAAACTGCTGGAAGCCACACAGTACCGCCAGGTGACGAAGATGACCCGTCCCGGCGAATTTACTGTGCAGGCGGGCAGCATTGAGATGATCCGTCGTCCGTTTGATTTCCCGGACAGTAAAGAGGGGCAGGTGCGCGCGCGTCTGACCTTTGACGGCGATCATCTGGAAACTATCGAAAACCTGGACAGCAACCGTCAGTTCGGTTTCTTCCGTCTCGATCCGCGCCTGATCACCATGCTCTCCTCGCCAAACGGCGAGCAGCGTCTGTTCGTGGCGCGTAATGGCTTCCCGGACTTGCTGGTGGATACTCTGCTGGCGACCGAAGACCGTCACTTCTACGAGCACGACGGCGTGAGCCTGTACTCGATTGGTCGTGCGGTACTGGCGAACCTGACGGCTGGCCGTACGGTGCAGGGGGCGAGTACCCTGACCCAGCAGCTGGTGAAAAACCTGTTCCTCTCCAGCGAACGCTCCTACTGGCGTAAGGCCAACGAAGCGTACATGGCTGTGCTGATGGACGCCCGCTACAGCAAAGATCGCATTCTTGAGCTGTATATGAACGAGGTGTACCTCGGTCAGAGTGGCGATAACGAGATTCGCGGCTTCCCGCTGGCGAGCCTGTACTACTTTGGTCGTCCGGTGGAAGAGCTGAGCCTCGACCAGCAGGCACTGCTGGTGGGCATGGTGAAGGGTGCGTCGATCTACAATCCGTGGCGCAACCCGAAACTGGCGCTGGAGCGTCGTAACCTGGTTCTGCGCTTGCTGCAACAGCAGCAGGTTATCGATCAGGAGCTGTACGACATGCTGAGTGCCCGTCCGCTGGGCGTTCAGCCGCGCGGCGGCGTGATTTCACCTCAGCCTGCGTTTATGCAGATGGTGCGTCAGGAGCTGCAAACTAAGCTCGGCGACAAAGTGAAAGATCTCTCCGGCGTGAAGATCTTTACCACCTTTGATTCCGTGGCGCAGGACGCCGCCGAGAAAGCCGCCGTTGACGGTATTCCGGCGCTGAAAAAACAGCGGAAGTTGAGCGATCTGGAAACCGCGATGGTGGTGGTCGATCGCTACAGCGGCGAAGTGCGTGCGATGGTTGGCGGGGCAGAGCCGCAGTTTGCGGGCTACAACCGTGCGATGCAGGCGCGTCGTTCGATTGGTTCCCTGGCCAAACCGGCGACGTATCTCACCGCGCTCAGCCAGCCGAATCAGTACCGACTGAACACCTGGATTGCCGATGCACCGATTGCGCTGCGTCAGCCGAACGGCCAGGTGTGGTCTCCGCAGAACGACGATAAACAGTTCAGCGGACAGGTGATGCTGGTGGATGCGTTAACGCGTTCCATGAACGTCCCGACGGTGAACCTCGGTATGGCGCTGGGTCTGCCAGCCATTACCGACACCTGGGAAAAACTGGGCGTGCCGAAAGATCAGCTTCATGCGGTTCCGGCAATGATTCTGGGGGCGCTGAACCTGACGCCAATCGAAGTGGCGCAGGCGTTCCAGACCATTGCCAGCGGCGGTAACCGCGCGCAGCTTTCTGCGGTGCGCTCGGTGATTGCCGAAGACGGCACGGTGCTGTATCAGAGCTTCCCTCAGGCGGAACGCGTGGTTCCGGCGCAGGCGGCGTACATGACGCTGTGGACCATGCAGCAGGTGGTGCAGCGCGGTACGGGTCGTCAGCTTGGCGCGAAATATCCGGGCCTGCATCTGGCGGGTAAAACCGGCACCACCAACAACAACGTCGATACCTGGTTCGCCGGTATTGATGGCCGTGAAGTGGTGATTACCTGGGTGGGACGCGACAACAACCAGCCGACCAAGCTGTACGGTGCGAGCGGGGCGATGTCGATTTACCAGCGCTACCTGACCAACCAGTCGCCGGTGCCGCTGAACCTGACACCGCCGGAAGATATCGTCGATATGGGCGTGGATGAATCGGGGAACTTCGTCTGCGGCGGCGGGATGCGAACGCTTCCGGTGTGGACGGACAAACCGGAATCCCTGTGCCAGCAAAGCCAGCCTGAACAGCCGACGGGCAATCCGTTTGAGCAGTCTCAGCCTCAACAGCAGCAGCCGCAGCAACAGCAGCAGCCGCAGAATGAGAAGAAAGACAGCGACGGCGTAGCGGGCTGGATCAAAGACATGTTCGGCAGTAACTAAGTCTGTGAATCCCCTCTCCTGCGGGAGAGGGGATTTATTCACGCATACAAAACATATTCCTAACCCTTATTTAATCCTGTTTTAACCCCTCATTTTCCCTCTGGTTATTTCTTATACCCTCAATTCTTGTAGGGCCGCATATCGCTTGCTATGCCGCCAGCGTTTCGCATATTATTCTGCGGTCATAATAATAATTCTCGTTTACGTTATCATTCACTCTTTCATCAGAGATATACCAATGGCGTCCAAAACTGCTCAGCCAATGAGTCCTTCACTGCGTAAAATCGCAGTCGTTGTAGCCACAGCGGTGGGTGGCATGTCTGCTTTTGCACATGCGGCTGAAACCACGAAAAAAGAAGAAACGATTACTGTAACGGCGGCTCCTGCTGCGACAGAAAGTGCATGGGGCCCGGCGGCAACGATCGCGGCACGTCAGTCTGCGACCGGCACCAAAACCGATACTCCGATTCAGAAAGTTCCACAGTCTATTTCTGTGGTGACCGCCGAAGAGATGGCACTGCACCAGCCGCGCTCGGTGAAAGAGGCGTTGAGCTACACCCCTGGTGTTGCGGTTGGTACGCGCGGTGCGTCCAACACTTATGACTATCTGGTAATTCGCGGTTTTGCCGCTGATGGTCAGAGCCAGAACAACTACCTCGACGGTATGAAGATGCAGGGCAACTTCTATAACGACGCGGTAATCGACCCTTATATGCTGGAGCGCGCTGAAATCATGCGCGGTCCGGTTTCCGTTCTGTACGGAAAAAGCAGCCCAGGCGGTTTGTTGAATATGGTGAGTAAGCGTCCGATGACGGAACCGCTGAAAGAGATCCAGTTCAAAGTCGGCACCGACAGCCTGTTCCAGACTGGGTTTGACTTCAGCGATGCGATTGATGATGACGGCGTGTATTCCTACCGCCTGACCGGTATCGCGCGTTCGAATAATGCCCAGCAGGAGCGTGCAGAAGAGCAGCGTTATGCCATCGCGCCATCGTTCTCCTGGCGCCCGGATGACAAAACCAACTTCACCTTCCTCTCTTATTTCCAGAACGAACCGGAAACCGGTTATTACGGCTGGTTGCCAAAAGAAGGGACGGTTGATCCGCTACCGAACGGTAGCCGTCTGCCAACCGATTTCAACGAAGGTGCGAAGAACAATACCTACTCCCGTAACCAGAAAATGGTGGGGTACAGCTTCGACCACGAATTCAACGATACCTTCACTGTGCGTCAGAACCTGCGCTTTGCCGAGAACAAAACCTCGCAAAACAGCGTCTACGGTTACGGCGTTTGCTCCGATCCGGCGAACGCAGGCAGCAAGCAGTGCGCGGCATTAGCGCCAGCGGACAAAGGTCATTACCTGGCACGTAAGTACGTGAAGGATGACGAGAAGCTGCAAAACTTCACCGTCGATACCCAGTTGCAAAGCAAATTTGCCACCGGCGCGTGGGACCACACCCTGCTGACCGGCGTTGACTTTATGCGTATGCGTAACGACATCAACGCCTGGTTCGGTTACGACGACTCCGTGCCGTTGCTGGATCTCTACAACCCGGTGTATACCGATTTCGATTTCAATTCGAAAGATCCGGCGACATCAGGTCCGTATCAGATCCTGAATCGCCAGAAGCAAACGGGTCTGTACGTACAGGATCAGGCGCAGTGGGATAAAGTGCTGGTCACTCTGGGCGGTCGTTATGACTGGGCCGATCAGGAATCCTACAACCGTGTTTACAACACCACATCCAAGCGTGACGATACTCAGTTTACCTGGCGTGGCGGCGTTAACTACCTGTTTGATAACGGCGTAACCCCGTACTTTAGCTACAGCGAATCCTTCGAACCGGCTTCTCAGACCGATGCGCAGGGTAAACTGTTCTCACCTTCTAAAGGTAAGCAGTACGAAGCGGGCGTGAAATACGTGCCGAGCGATCGTCCAATCGTGTTGACCGGTGCTATTTACCAGCTGACCAAAACCAACAATCTGATGGCTGATCCTGCGGGCTCATTCTTCTCCGTTGAAGGCGGCGAAATCCGTTCACGCGGCGTGGAAATCGAAGCCAAAGCGGCGCTGTCTGCAAGTGTTAACGTGGTCGGCTCTTACACCTATACCGATGCTGAGTACACCACTGACACCAACTACAAAGGCAACACCCCAGCGCAGGTGCCAAAACACATGGCTTCCCTGTGGGGCGACTACACCTTCTTTGATGGCGCGCTGTCTGGCCTGACCGTCGGTACCGGCGGACGTCTGACCGGTTCCAGCTACGGCGACCCGGCGAACTCCTTCAAAGTGGGCAGTTACACCGTTGTCGATGCCCTGGTACGCTACGATCTGGCGCGCTTCGGCATGGCGGGCTCTAACGTCGCGGTTCACGTCAACAACCTGTTGGATCGTGAATACGTCGCGAGCTGCTTCAACACCTACGGCTGCTTCTGGGGTGCTGAACGCCAGGTTGTCGCCACGGCGACCTTCCGCTTCTAATCTCTTTTCGGGCACGGTTCGCCGTGCCCTTTAACAAGTTGGCCACTATGCAGGAAAATAAAACGCACTCCGATACCACGTTTGCGCTTGATAACACCTCCTTTCGCGTCCCTGGACGCACACTGCTGCATCCGCTCTCTTTGACATTCCCTGTCGGTAAAGTCACAGGCCTTATTGGTCACAACGGTTCTGGTAAATCCACATTGCTCAAAATGTTGGGTCGCCATCAGCCGCCTTCCGAAGGGGAGATCCTGCTCGACGGACAGCCGCTCGACAGCTGGAAAAGCAAAGCGTTTGCCCGCAAGGTCGCCTATCTGCCGCAGCAACTGCCGCAGGCTGAAGGGATGACCGTGCGCGAGCTGGTGGCGATTGGACGTTATCCGTGGCACGGCGCGCTCGGACGTTTTGGGGTGGCTGACAGAGAGAAAGTGGAAGAGGCGATCGCACTGGTGGGATTAAAACCACTGGCGCACCGTCTGGTGGATAGCCTTTCGGGCGGCGAGCGCCAGCGCGCGTGGATTGCGATGCTGGTGGCGCAGGACAGCAACTGCCTGCTGCTCGACGAACCAACCTCGGCGCTGGACATCGCTCATCAGGTGGATGTTCTGGCCTTGATTCATCGCCTCAGCCAGCAGAAAGGGCTGACGGTGATTGCCGTTCTGCACGATATCAACATGGCCGCGCGCTACTGCGATTATCTGGTGGCCCTGCGCGGCGGCGAGATGATTGCCCAGGGCACGCCTGCTGAGCTGATGCGCGGCGAGACGCTGGAACTGATCTACGGTATTCCAATGGGTATCCTGCCGCATCCGGCAGGGGCTGCACCGGTGAGCTTTGTGTATTGATGCTGGATCCAACTTTGATAAGTCGCCGTCGATTACTGACGGCGCTGGCGCTTTCGCCACTGCTGTTAAAAATGAATACCGCGCGCGCGGCAGCCATCGATCCGCACCGCATCGTGGCGCTGGAATGGCTCCCGGTTGAGCTGATGCTGGCCCTGGGCATCGCGCCCTACGGTGTGGCGGATATTCCTAACTACAACATGTGGGTCAACGAGCCGAAAATCCCGGCCTCGACCATCGACATCGGTCTGCGCACCGAGCCGAATCTCGAGCTGCTGACGCAGATGAAACCCTCTTATCTGGTCTGGTCTGCGGGCTACGGTCCTTCACCAGAAACGCTGGCGCGTATTGCGCCGGGCCGAGGTTTTACTTTCAGCGACGGTAAAAAACCGCTGACCATGGCGCGTCACTCGATCAACGAAATGGCCCAGCTTCTGGACCGCGAAGCGGCGGCAAAAGAGCACCTCGACCATTTCGACCGTTTTATCGACGCGCTCAAACCACGTTTTGCCGCGCGTGGCGACCGTCCGTTGCTAATGGTCACGCTGCTCGATGCGCGTCATGTGCTGGTGTTTGGCAAAAACTGCCTGTTCCAGGAAGTGCTCGATCGTTTCAATATTCCGAATGCCTGGGAAGGGGAGATGACCTTCTGGGGCAGCACCACCGTAGGCATCGATCGTCTGGCGCAGTTCCGCGATGTGGATGTGCTCTGTTTCGATCATGGCAATGACCGCGAGATGCAAAGCCTGATGGCGACGCCGCTGTGGCAGGCGATGCCGTTCGTGCGCGAGCAGCGTTTCCAGCGCGTGCCTGCGGTGTGGTTCTACGGAGCGACGCTGTCAGCAATGCACTTTGCCCGCGTGCTTGACGGCGCGCTGGGAGGCAAGGTATGAAGTCACGGATCGCACCATTCCCGGCGCTGTTATTGAGCGTCGTTTTCGTCGCCGCACTGATCTTAACCTGGTCAAATCTGTCGATTGCGCTGCCGCGCGGGCAGTGGGGCCAGGCGTTCTCCGTACCGGATATCGATAACATCCAGCAGATGCTGTTCCACTACAGCCTGTTGCCGCGTCTGGCCATTTCCTTACTGGTGGGCGCGGGGCTGGGGCTGGCCGGCGTGCTGTTCCAGCAGGTGTTGCGTAACCCACTGGCGGAACCGACGACGCTCGGCGTCGCCACTGGCGCACAGCTCGGAATTACGATTACCACGCTCTGGGCGCTGCCCGGCGCACTCACCAGCCAGTTTGCTGCGCTGGCGGGGGCCTGCGTGGTGGGCGCGCTGGTGTTTGGCGTGGCGTGGGGGAAACGACTTTCTCCGGTGACACTGATTCTGGCCGGTCTGGTGGTGAGTCTCTACTGCGGAGCGATCAACCAGCTGCTGGTGCTGTTCCATCACGACCAGCTGCAAAGCATGTTCCTGTGGAGTACCGGGACGCTGACGCAGACCGACTGGAGTATCGTGCAGCGTCTGTGGCCGCAGCTGATCGGCGGCGTATTACTGACCTTGCTGCTGCTGCGCCCGCTGACCCTGATGGGGCTGGACGACGGCGTGGCGCGTAATCTGGGACTGGCCCTTTCGCTGGCGCGCCTCGCGGCACTGACGCTGGCGATTGTGCTCAGCGCCCTGCTGGTGAATGCGGTCGGGATCATCGGCTTTATTGGGCTGTTTGCACCGCTGCTGGCGAAGATGCTCGGCGCACGTCGTCTGCTGTCGCGCCTGATGCTGGCCCCGCTGATCGGGGCGCTGATCCTCTGGCTTTCCGATCAAATTATTCTCTGGCTGGCCCGCGTGTGGATGGAAGTCTCGACCGGCTCCGTGACTGCCCTGATTGGTGCGCCGCTGCTGCTGTGGCTGCTGCCGCGCTTGCGCAGTATGAACGCTCCGGCGATGGACGCTGGCGATAAAGTTTACGCCGAGCGTCAGCATATTCAGTGGTTCGTTCTGACGGGCCTGATTGTGCTGCTGATCGTCGCGTACATTGCGCTCTCTCTGGGGCGTGACGCCAGCGGCTGGCACTGGGCGACCGGCCCGATGCTGGATGAACTTATGCAGTGGCGCTGGCCGCGTATTTTCTCCGCGCTGATCGCAGGCGTGATGCTGGCGGTGGCAGGGTGCATTATTCAGCGTCTGACCGGCAACCCGATGGCCAGCCCGGAAGTGTTAGGGATCAGCTCCGGCGCAGCGTTTGGCGTGGTGATGATGCTGTTCTTCGTGCCGGGCGACGCCTTTGGCTGGCTGATGCCCGCGGGCAGTATCGGTGCCGCCGCGACGCTGATGATCATTATGATTGCCGCCGGGCGTGGGGGATTTTCTCCGCACCGGATGCTGCTCGCCGGTATGGCGTTGAGCACTGCGTTTACCATGTTGCTGATGATGCTCCAGGCCAGCGGCGATCCGCGAATGGCGCAGATCCTGACCTGGATTTCCGGGTCGACCTACAAAGCGACAGGCGCGCAGGTGTTCCATTCCGGGATCGCCATGGTGGTGTTGCTGGCGATTACTCCGCTATTACGTCGCTGGATGACCATTTTGCCACTGGGCGGTGAAACCGCGCGGGCGGTTGGGGTTGCGCTGACGCCGTCGCGGGTGGGATTGTTGCTACTGGCCGCCTGTCTGACCGCCGTCGCCACCATGACCATTGGCCCGCTGAGCTTTGTCGGTCTGATGGCGCCACACATCGCGCGCATGATGGGCTTCCGTCGCACGATGCCGCATATCGTCATGTCGGCGCTGGTCGGTGGGATGATGCTGGTGATTGCCGACTGGCTGGGCAGGATGGTGCTGTTCCCGTATCAGATTCCGGCAGGGCTACTATCGACCTTCATTGGGGCGCCGTACTTTATTTATTTGCTCAGGAAGCAGAGCAGATAATAAAAAGCCGGGTGGCGCTAACGCTTACCCGGCCTACAGGAAAGGCATGGTTTTGTAGGCCGGGTAAGCGTTAGCGCCACCCGGCAAACAAAACCATCAAAGCTTCGCAAACACCTTACGCGCCGCGTCGATGGTGTTGTTGATATCTTCTTCGCTGTGCGCGACTGACATAAAGCCTGCTTCGAACGCCGACGGTGCCAGATACACACCTTCTTCCAGCATCAGATGGAAGAAACGCTTAAAGCGCTCAACGTCGCACTTCACCACGTCCTGATAACTCGTCACGGTTTCCGCATCGGTGAAGAAAATCCCGAACATACCGCCGACATGGTTCACCACCAACGGAATGCCTTTCTCTTCTGCGGCTTCCAGCAGACCGTTAGCCAGCTGCGTGGTCCGTTCGGTCAGGGTTTCGTGAATTCCTGGCTGCGCCACTTCGGTCAGACAGGCGAAACCGGCGGCCATCGCAATCGGGTTGCCGGACAGCGTTCCCGCCTGATAAACCGGGCCGGTCGGCGCCAGAGCTTCCATCACGTCTTTACGTCCGCCAAACGCGCCCACCGGCATACCGCCGCCGATGATTTTGCCCAGACACGTCAGGTCTGGTTCCACGTCGTAATAAGATTGTGCGCCCGCCAGCGCCACGCGGAAGCCAGTCATCACTTCGTCGATGATCAGCAGTGCGCCGAATTCGTCGCACAGGGCGCGCAGGCCCGGCAGGAATTCTGGCTGCGGCGGGATGCAGTTCATGTTACCCGCGACCGGTTCCACGATGATGCAGGCCACTTCCTGCGGGTACTGCTCGAAGGCGGCACGAACCGTGTCCAGATCGTTATAGGTGCAGGTCAGAGTGTGTTTGGCGAAATCTGCCGGAACGCCCGGAGAGTTCGGCTGGCCGAGGGTCAGCGCGCCGGAACCGGCTTTCACCAGCAGGCAATCGGCGTGACCGTGGTAGCAGCCTTCGAATTTGATGATTTTGTCGCGGCCGGTAAAGCCACGCGCCAGACGAATCGCGCTCATGGTCGCTTCCGTACCGGAGTTCACCATGCGTACCATGTCCATAGTCGGGACCAGTTCGGTCACCAGCTCCGCCATTTTGACTTCCATCTCGGTCGGTGCGCCGAAACTCAGACCGCGCTGCGCCGCTTCAATCACCGCATTGCGAATGGTTGGGTGGTTATGACCCAGCACCATCGGACCCCAGGAGCCGACATAATCGATATAGGCTTTGCCATCCACATCGTACAGATACGCGCCGTCCGCACGTTCGATAAACAGCGGCGTGCCGCCGACGCCGGTAAAGGCGCGAACGGGAGAGTTGACCCCGCCTGGGATTAGCTCGCGTGCAGCACTGTAGAGGTTTTCAGACTTACTCATAGCGTCGTTCCTGGTTCGTAGAAAAGGGTTAAGCTAGCTATTCTAAGGGATTCGCCGATGCTTATAAAATTTTTGCCCTTATGATCCTAAACAATTGTTAAGGATTTTTCAGGCGACGGGCTGCGCCAGGGACATTAAAATCCCTGCGTGATTTGTATTACCAATAAAAGAACCCGTGATGACAGCACAAAACTCCTCGTTTGAAGAACAGCAATTTGCGCGCCTGCGCCGCCGGGCCAGCGTTCGACGTTTACTGAATCGCGATAAAACCCCGCTGATGATTCTGGTGATGGCGGCGGTTGTCGGCACGCTGGCCGGGCTGGTCGGTGTGGCGTTTGAGAAAGCCGTCAATGGCGTGCAGAACTGGCGCATCGGCACGCTGGGCGGCGTGGCAGATACCCCGTGGCTATTGTGGTCGCTGGCGTTTGGGCTGTCGGCAATTCTGGCAATGGTCGGCTATTTCCTGGTGCGCAAATTTGCCCCGGAGGCAGGCGGGTCAGGCATTCCAGAAATCGAAGGCGCGCTGGAAGAGTTACGTCCGGTGCGCTGGTGGCGCGTCATTCCGGTTAAATTTATCGGCGGGATGGGCACGCTCGGGGCGGGGATGGTGCTGGGGCGTGAAGGGCCAACGGTGCAGCTTGGCGGGAATATCGGGCGCATGGTGGGGGATATTTTCCGCATGCGCAGCGGCGAGGCGCGGCATACGCTGCTGGCAACCGGTGCGGCGGCAGGGCTGTCGGCGGCGTTTAACGCGCCGCTGGCTGGGATCTTGTTTATCATCGAAGAGATGCGCCCGCAGTTTCGCTACAACCTTATCTCGATAAAAGCCGTCTTCACTGGCGTGATCATGTCGAGCATTGTGTTCCGCATTTTTAACGGCGAATCGGCGGTGATTGAAGTGGGTAAACTCACTAATGCGCCGGTGAATACGCTGTGGCTATATTTGATCCTGGGGATGATTTTCGGCGTGCTGGGGCCGCTGTTTAATTTCCTGGTGCTTAAAACCCAGGATATGTTCCAGCGTATTCACGGCGGGAATATCACCAAGTGGGTGTTAATCGGCGGTTTACTTGGCGGCCTGTGCGGCGTGCTGGGCGTGATCCAGCCGGGTTCGGCGGGCGGCGGGTTTAGTCTGATCCCTATCGCTATGGCGGGGAATTTTAGTCTCGGCATGCTGCTGTTCCTGTTTATCTCCCGCGTGGTGACGACGCTGCTGTGCTTCTCTTCCGGTGCGCCGGGCGGGATTTTTGCCCCGATGCTGGCGCTGGGAATGCTGCTTGGCACCGCGTTCGGCATGGCCGCTGCCGCAGGGTTTCCTGCGTATGAGCTGATGCCTGGCACTTTTGCGATTGCCGGAATGGGGGCGCTGCTGGCAGCCTCTTTGCGTGCGCCGCTGACCGCTATCGTGCTGGTTCTGGAGATGACGGATAATTATCAGCTCATTTTGCCAATGATCATTACCTGCCTCGGGGCGACACTATTAGCCCAATTCCTGGGCGGAAAGCCGCTATACTCCACCATTCTTGCTCGTACTCTGGCGAAACAAGAGGCGGCACTGGCTGAGAAGCAGAATACTTGAATGAATTACCAGGGTATTAGATAATGAAAAAAAGAATTGGATGTTTTTTAATCCGATTCAGTAGCAGTATTCATGGGAGCAAAAAATGAGTGATGACGTAGCGCTGCCGTTGCAGTTTACCGAAGCAGCAGCCATTAAAGTGAAAAGCCTGATTGCGGATGAAGATAATCCGGAGCTGAAACTGCGTGTGTATATTACCGGCGGCGGTTGCAGCGGCTTCCAGTATGGTTTCACCTTTGACGATCAGGTGAACGACGGTGATATGACAATTGAGAAGCAGGGCGTCGCGCTGGTCGTTGACCCGATGAGCCTGCAATATCTGGTCGGCGGCGCGGTGGATTACACCGAAGGCCTGGAAGGATCGCGCTTTGTGGTGACCAACCCGAACGCGAAAAGCACCTGCGGGTGTGGTTCTTCGTTCAGCATTTAATGATGCGCGGGGATGGTGCGGTTTGATGCCCTCACCCCGGCCCTCTCCCACGGAGAGAGGGAGAAAACACTAAAAAGGCAACCTCGTGGTTGCCTTTTGCTTTTACCTTCCGTTCTCATCCAATGCAAACGTCGGTAGCTTCAGGTGCCAGCGAATAGCCGCCAGTCGAATCACCAGCGTCACCACCATGCCGATCATCGCCGCCGTTTCCAACTCAACGCCAAAGGTGTAAAACGCCGTCGCGTGGACAATCCCGCCGATAATACAGGCGGTGGCATAGATTTCAGTGCGCAGAATCATCGGGACTTCACGGGCCAGAATATCGCGGATAATCCCTCCGCCGACGCCGGTCAGCACGCCCATGCAAATCGCCACCAGTGGTCCTGTACCCGCCATAAAAGCTTTATTGACGCCGATGCCGACAAACACCGCCAGACCCACCGCATCCAGTACCGGCAGAATCCATTTCGGTAAGCGACGCGGCTGGCGCACCAGCACGATCGTCAGCATACAGGTCACCATCGCGACGACCAGATCGGTCGGATCTCTCACCCAAAATACCGGACCGTGATCGAGGGCCATATCGCGGATCGTTCCCCCGCCGACTGCCGTTACCACGCCAAGCACCAATACGCCAAACGGATCCATGCGTAATTTGCCCGCCAGCAAAACGCCGGAGATAGCAAAAACGGCTGTGCCAAGGATATCCAGCCAATAAACGAGCATTTTTCAATCCTCAGACGATGAGGGTTAATTACTGGCTCTGCGCGAGGGCAGAGCAGAGTTGTTTTGCGGCGAGGATAATACGCGGGCTTGCGCGTTCAAACCAGTCACTGTGCAGGGCGATAACCGGAATTTTTAGCTGGCTTTGCCAGAATTGTTCTATTTTCGGAATCTCGCTCGCATTCCCAATCACCACAATCGCCTGTGGCTGACGCGCAATCACCTGTTCGCGGCTGACCTGCGGCCACGGAACGCGGCTGGCTGCGAAGATATTTTCACCGCCGCACACTTCCAGAACCTGATTCTGAATCGACCCTTTACCGGTGGTAAACAGCGGCTGGCTGCCAAATTGCAGGAAAACGCGCTTTTTCGCTGGCGTGTCATATTTTGCCTTCAGTGCAGCATAGTCGTTAAGCAACTGCTGCGCGGCCTGCTGGGCTTTTTTCGGCGTTGGGCTCCAGGGTGCTAAATCACGCAGCGCCTGCGCCACTTGCTCAATGCTGATGGCATCGACCCACAGCACTTTTATCCCAAGCGCTGAGAGCTGATTGACCTGCCGCTCGGCGTTTCCGCCGCGCCAGGCCAGCACCAGATCCGGCTTGAGCGCCACAATGCGTTCAAGGTTCATCCCTTGCCAGGTCGAGACCTCTTCAATCTTTTTCGCTTCCGGGGGATAGTCTGAAAAGCTGCTGACGCCCACTGGCGTGATCCCAGCGGCGAAAGCCAGTTCCGTATTGGCGGGGGAGAGGGTAATGACGCGAGGCGCGGCAGCGAGCCACGCCGGTGCCAGCAGAAAGAGGGCGACCAGCGCCCTTACACACTTAGCCACGCGCCAGTTTCTGCACCAGGGTTTCGACCATGATGGTGGACTGTTTAGCAGCAACCGCCAGGAACTCGTCGAAGCTCAGGTGGGA
Organism: Lelliottia jeotgali; assembly: GCA_002271215.1. Taxonomy (NCBI): domain Bacteria; kingdom Pseudomonadati; phylum Pseudomonadota; class Gammaproteobacteria; order Enterobacterales; family Enterobacteriaceae; genus Lelliottia; species Lelliottia jeotgali. The sequence goes on from CP018628.1 coordinate 850,364, forward strand.
TTGCTGATCGGCCACGTCGGAGATGGCGCGAACCACTACGAACGGTACGCTGAAGTTATGACAGACGTGCGCAATCGCGGTCGCTTCCATTTCAACGGCAATCGCCTGCGGGAAGTTGTGGCGGATTTTCGCCAGACCTACGGAACCATTGATGAAGGCGTCGCCGCTGACGATCAGGCCGCGTACGGCGTTGAGGTTCAGCTCGGCAATGCAGCTTTCTGCGGCAGCTACCAGCTTATCGTCGGCTTTAAAACCTGCCGGACAACCAGGCAGCTGGCCGTACTCGTAACCGAATGCTGTGACATCGGCATCGTGATAACGCGCTTCATCGGAGACCACGATATCGCCCACTTTCAGGGTAGGAGCCAGACCGCCCGCAGAACCGGTATTGATGATCACGTCCGGTTTGCAGCGCTCAAGCAGCAGGGTCGCGCCCAGTGCTGCCGCTACTTTACCGATGCCTGATTTCAGCAGAGCGACGTCAGTTCCGTTCAGCTGGCCAGTGTAGATTTCACAGCCACCCAGAGTGAGGGTCTGACAGTTCTCAATTTTGTCACGCAGCAGCGTAACTTCTTCTTCCATTGCACCAATAATGCCGATTTTCATAGATTTACTCGCGATGTGCCTTGTTAAGATGCATAGTCTATCATGCGCATCAGGGGAAACGCATTTTCAGGCGGGGGAGCTCATGGCACCAATCGATTTTCGCAATAAAATTAACTGGCATCGTCGTTTCCGTTCTCCGCAGGGAGAAAAGAGTGAACACGAGATCCTGCGTATTTTTGAAAGCGATCGCGGGCGCATAGTCAATTCGCCGGCGATCCGCCGCTTGCAGCAAAAAACTCAGGTGTTTCCACTGGAGCGCAACGCCGCCGTCCGCACGCGTCTGACCCATTCTATGGAAGTACAGCAGGTCGGGCGCTACATTGCCAAAGAGATTTTAAGCCGTCTGAAAGAGCAGCGTTTGCTCGAAACCTACGGTCTGGATGAGCTGACCGGGCCGTTCGAAAGCATCGTTGAGATGGCCTGCCTGATGCACGACATCGGCAATCCGCCGTTTGGTCATTTCGGTGAAGCGGCGATTAACGACTGGTTTAAACAAAAACTGTTTCCCTCTGATGCAGCAAGCCAGCCCCTCAGCGACGATCGCTGTATCGTCAGAGCCCTAAAACTGCGCGAAGGCGAAGAGACCTTAAACGACCTGCGGCGCAAGGTGCGTCAGGATCTTTGTCAGTTTGAAGGGAATGCGCAGGGGATTCGGCTGGTGCATTCTCTGATGCGAATGAACCTGACGTGGGCGCAGGTCGGCTGTATTCTTAAATATACCCGCCCGGCGTGGTGGATGGGCGAACCGCCCGCGACGCACAGCTATTTAATGAAAAAGCCCGGCTATTATTTATCTGAAGAACGCTATATTGAAAGGCTGCGTAAAGAACTTTCGTTGACCCCACATGGCCGCTTTCCATTGACGTGGATTATGGAAGCCGCAGACGATATATCCTATTGCGTGGCCGATCTGGAAGATGCCGTCGAAAAAAGAATATTTAGCGTTGAAGAACTTTATCAGCACCTTTATGAGGCCTGGGGCAAGCACGAGAAAGGCTCACTGTTTTCTCAGGTCGTCGAAAACGCGTGGGAAAAATCGCGCTCCAATTCATTGAGTCGCAGTACCGAAGATCAGTTCTTTATGTATTTGCGGGTCAACACGTTAAATAAACTGGTGCCCTACGCGGCGGCGCGTTTTATCGATAATTTACCGGACATTTTTAGCGGCGAGTTTAATCATGCGCTGCTGGAAGACGACAGCGATTTTAGCCAACTGCTTGAGTTGTATAAGCACGTTGCGATGCGCCATGTTTTCAGTCACCCGGATGTTGAACAGCTGGAATTACAGGGCTATCGGGTGATTAGCGGCCTGCTGGAAATTTATCGTCCGCTGCTGCAATTATCCGTCGATGAATTTACCGAGCTGGTGGAAAAAGATCGCGTTAAGCGCCTGCCGATTGAAACCCGTCTGCTGCATAAACTCTCGACCCGTCATCGTCTTGCCTACGTCGAAGCAGTGAGTAAAATCGATCGTGATTCCGTGCAGTGGCCCGTTATGGAATATTATTATCGCTGTCGACTTATTCAGGACTATATCAGCGGAATGACCGATTTGTATGCATGGGATGAATACCGCCGTCTGATGGCAGTGGAATAAGGAATGAGTTTTGTAAAGACGACCAATAAATTTTTACTTTTTCCAGAAACTTAATCCTGGAACTTCAGGCTATAAAACGAATCTGATGTACACAGCAATTTTGCGTTATCTGTAAATCGAGATTGAGAATATGAAAAAAACCACATTAGCAATGAGTGCACTGGCTCTGAGTTTAGGTTTAGCGTTATCCCCTCTGACTGCCACCGCAGCCGAGACCGCGTCTTCGGCAGCAACCGCGCAGCAGATGCCAAGCCTTGCCCCGATGCTCGAAAAAGTGATGCCATCGGTGGTGAGTATTAACGTTGAGGGGAGCACAACCGTTAATACACCGCGCATGCCGCGCAACTTCCAGCAGTTCTTCGGTGATAACTCACCGTTCTGCCAGGACGGTTCCCCGTTCCAGAGTTCACCGTTCTGTCAGGGTGGCGGCGCGGGTGATGATACCCCAGGCGGCGGTAACGGCGGCGGGCAGCAGCAGAAATTCATGGCGCTCGGCTCAGGTGTCATCATTGACGCAGCCAAAGGCTATGTCGTCACCAATAACCACGTTGTCGACAATGCCAGCACCATCAAAGTCCAGCTGAGCGATGGCCGTAAGTTTGATGCCAAAGTGGTGGGTAAAGACCCACGCTCAGACATCGCCCTGATTCAGATTCAGGATCCGAAAAACCTGACGGCGATTAAACTGGCCGATTCCGACGCTCTGCGCGTGGGTGATTACACCGTGGCCATCGGCAACCCGTTTGGTCTGGGTGAAACCGTGACCTCTGGTATCGTTTCTGCGCTGGGCCGTAGCGGCCTGAACGCGGAAAACTATGAAAACTTTATCCAGACCGATGCAGCAATTAACCGTGGTAACTCCGGCGGTGCGTTGGTTAACCTGAACGGTGAATTGATCGGGATTAACACCGCGATCCTGGCACCGGACGGCGGTAACATCGGTATCGGCTTTGCGATCCCGAGCAACATGGTGAAAAACCTGACCGGTCAGATGGTTGAGTTTGGCCAGGTGAAACGTGGTGAGCTGGGTATTCTGGGTACCGAACTGAACTCAGAACTGGCGAAAGCGATGAAAGTGGACGCTCAGCGCGGCGCATTCGTCAGCCAGGTCATGCCGAACTCTTCTGCGGCGAAGGCCGGTATCAAGGCAGGTGATGTTATTACCACGCTGAATGGCAAGCCAATCAGCAGCTTCGCGGCGCTGCGTGCTGAAGTCGGCTCTATGCCGGTCGGCAGCAAAGTGTCTCTCGGCCTGCTGCGCGATGGCAAACCGGTCAACGTGAGCCTGGAACTGCAGCAGAGCAGCCAGAATCAGGTTGATTCCAGCACCATCTTCAGCGGTATTGAAGGTGCGGATATGAGCAACAAAGGCGCGGATAAAGGCGTGGTGGTGAGCGACGTGAAAGCCAACACCCCGGCGGCGCGTATTGGCCTGAAAAAAGGCGATGTGATTATCGGTGCGAACCAGCAGCCGGTGAAAAACATTGCGGAACTGCGCAAAATTCTCGACAGCAAACCAACGGTGCTGGCGCTGAATATCCAGCGTGGTGACACCACTCTGTACCTGTTGATGCAGTAATCCCCTCAGCCCCTGCCTGCACTCAGGCAGGGGCTTTTCCTTTTCTGTGACCCTTTCCACAAGTCCATACTTCTCTCCCTGACTTTGTGCATTCGCACAATGCGACGCCCTTTGAACTCCCCTATGCTTGAGCTCTGCTCACAGGAGGGTTACATGGCTGGCTGGCATCTTGATACCAAAATGGCGCAGGAAATCGTGGCACGAACCATGCGCATCATTGATACCAATATCAACGTAATGGATGCCCGTGGGCGAATTATCGGCAGCGGCGATCGCGAACGCATTGGGGAATTGCACGAAGGTGCGCTTCTGGTGCTCTCTCAGGGACGAGTGGTGGATATCGACGATGCGGTTGCGCGGCATCTGCACGGTGTGCGTCAGGGGATCAATCTGCCTCTGCGACTGGAAGGGGAAATCGTCGGCGTTATCGGTCTGACTGGCGAACCGGAATCCCTGCGCAAATACGGTGAGCTGGTGTGTATGACCGCCGAGATGATGCTGGAACAGTCGCGTCTGATGCATCTTCTGGCTCAGGACAGCCGCCTGCGCGAAGAATTGGTGATGAACCTGATTCAGGCTGAAGAGCACACGCCTGCACTGACGGAATGGGCGCAGCGTTTGGGTATCGACCTGAATCAGCCGCGTGTGGTGGCGGTCATTGAAGTGGACAGCGGTCAGCTCGGCGTGGACAGCGCGATGGCGGAGTTGCAGCAGCTGCAAAACGCGCTGGCTACTCCGGAGCGCAATAACCTCGTGGCGATTGTGTCACTGACGGAGATGGTGGTTCTGAAACCGGCGCTCAATCAGTTTGGCCGCTGGGACGCAGAAGATCACCGTCGTCGAGTGGATCAACTTATCGCGCGGATGAAAGAGAACGGTCAGCTGCGTTTTCGCGTCGCGCTCGGCAACTATTTCACCGGGCCGGGCAGCATCGCGCGGTCGTGGCGAACGGCGCGTACCACCATGATGGTAGGCAAGCAGCGAATGCCCGAAAGCCGGGGCTATTTCTATCAGGATTTGATGTTACCGGTGCTGCTCGACAGTTTACGCGGTGGCTGGCAGGCCAATGAACTGGCGCGACCGCTGGTGCGTCTGAAAGCAATGGATAATAACGGGCTTCTGCGCCGTACGTTGCAGGCCTGGTTTCGCCATAACGTGCAACCGCTGGCGACCTCGAAAGCGCTGTTTATTCACCGCAATACGCTGGAATACCGGTTGAATCGTATATCAGAACTGACGGGCTTAGATTTGGGGAATTTCGACGACAGACTGCTGCTGTATGTGGCGTTGCAGCTGGATGAACAAAGGTGATGTTGTTGGAACGTAGGCCCGGTAAGCGCAACGCCACCGGGCGTTTAACCGCACGAATCTCGCCTTTGTGCCGGGTGGCGGCTTCGCCTTACCCGGCCTACAGGGAGACCGCACCACAGCATTTACTTCCCGCGCGTTAACTTCTCAAGATCAGATTCGATTTCGCTGATCTTGTTAGTCACAACACTTTCCAGATGACGCAGATCGTCGAGGATCTTACGTTTAAGGTCGACTTCGGTGCGATCGCGCTGGCAGATCTGATCGAGTTCATCAATAACATAGCGCAGGTTCGGGCTGATTTCCTGAACCTCTTTATACCCCTGACCAATGCCATCGGCGACGACGGTTTTACGTTGACGCGGGTATTTGAACTTCACGCTCTTTGCGAAAAACTCTCCTTTGTCCTTGTGAAAATAGATTTTCAGAATATCGTTGTTCGCTTCCTGGCGGAGGCTGTAACGATCAATTTCATCAGGATTGGTAATGCCCAGACTTTTCAGATTATCGTACATAGCGGTACCCTTGATCTCAACATAACCTATGAATAATTAACGAAAAAATCTATCTTCGCCACCATCAGATGTAAAAAAAGCGGGGTGGCCCCCGCTTTTTGTTATACCCGATTAATCGATGGTACGCAGCAGTTCGTTGATGCCGACTTTGCCGCGCGTTTTCGCATCGACTTTTTTCACGATAACCGCACAGTACAGGCTGTATTTGCCATCTTTCGACGGCAGGTTGCCGGAGACGACAACAGAACCGGCCGGTACGCGACCGTAATGCACTTCACCGGTTTCACGATCGTAAATGCGGGTGCTCTGACCAATGTAAACGCCCATCGAGATAACTGAGCCTTCTTCCACGATAACGCCTTCAACCACTTCGGAACGCGCACCGATGAAGCAGTTATCTTCGATGATGGTTGGGTTGGCCTGCAGTGGCTCAAGAACACCACCGATGCCGACGCCGCCGGACAGGTGAACGTTTTTACCGATCTGCGCGCAAGAACCGACGGTTGCCCATGTATCCACCATCGAGCCTTCATCAACATACGCACCGATGTTGACGTAAGACGGCATCAATACGGTGTTGCGTGCGATGTATGCGCCCTGGCGAACGGCCGCAGGCGGAACCACGCGGAAACCTTCTTTCTGGAAACGCGCTTCGTCGTAATCAGCGAATTTCATCGGCACTTTATCGAAGTAGCGGCTTTCTGCTCCGTCGATAACCTGGTTATCGTTAATGCGGAAAGAGAGCAGCACGGCCATCTTCAGCCACTGATGAGTTACCCACTGGCCGTTAATTTTTTCCGCGACACGCAGCGCGCCGGAATCAAGCAGAGAAATCACCTGATTCACCGCTTCGCGGGTGACGGTATCCACATTTGCCGGGGTAATTTCGGCGCGACGCTCAAAGGCGGACTCAATAACGTTCTGTAACTGCTGCATTGTTTTTACTCTTTCCATTTCACTAAAAAACACGTCACCCTTTATCGTTTGGATTGAGGGCTGCTGTCAACCGTTGTTGTACCTCAAGTTGCAGCTGATTATTAAGGGCACGCCGGTCGGCGGTGGCGATTATGAATAAATCTTCTACTCGCTCACCAATGGTTGTAATTCGGGCGCCATGCAGCGAAATTCCCAGATCCGCAAAAACCTGACCAACCCGCGCCAGCAGGCCCGGCTGGTCGAGTGCGATCAGCTCGAGGAACGATTTCCGGTCTGTGTGTGTTGGCAGGAAATTGACCTCTGTATCAACCGTGAAATGACGCAATTTGGCCGGCTGACGACGGGGTTGCGGCGGCTGCCAGCTGTGCTGGGTAATCGCCTGTTCCAGACCGAAGCGAATGCCTTCGTGACGATCGGAAGAGAGCGGGCTGCCGTCCGGCTCCAGCACGATAAACGTATCCATCGCCATGCCGTCGCGGGTGGTAAAGATCTGCGCGTCATGAACGCTCAGATTGCGCCGGTCGAGTTCGGCGCAAACGGCGGCAAACAGATAAGCCCTGTCCGGACTCCAGATAAAGATCTCCGTGCCGCCGCGCGTGGCCTGCGGGCTCAGCAGGATCAGCGGTTTTTTCAGGTCGTGCTTCAACAGATGTCGCGCGTGCCAGGCGAGCTGATGTGGGCTGTGACGCACAAAATAGTTGGCCCGACAGCGCGACCAGATCTGGTGCAGCGCTTCTTCATCAATGTTATCCATTCGCAGCAACGCCAGCGCCTGAAGCTGATGATGGCGCACGCGCTCGCGCATATCCGGGGTGTTTTGCATCCCGCGGCGCAGCTGTTTTTCGGTGGCGAAATAGAGCTCACGCAACAGGCTCTGCTTCCAGCTGTTCCACAGGGTTTCGTTGGTAGCGCAGATATCCGCAACAGTCAGGCAGACCAGGAAACGCAGGCGGTTTTCCGTTTGCACGATTTCGGCGAACTGCTTGATCACTTCCGGGTCCTGGATATCGCGACGCTGCGCGGTGACGGACATCAACAGGTGATGGCGTACCAGCCAGGCGACCAGTTGCGTTTCGCGGGAGTTAAGCCCGTGTAGTTCGGCAAATTTCAGCACGTCCTGTGCGCCGAGCACCGAATGATCGCCCCCGCGACCTTTGGCGATATCGTGGAACAGGGCGGCAATCAGAATCAACTCTGGGTGGCTGAGGCGCGGCCACAGCTCAACGCACAGCGGATGTTTTGCGCGCGTCTCTTCTTTGGCGAAACTTTCCAGTTTCAGCATGACGCGAATGGTGTGTTCATCTACCGTGTAAGCATGGAACAGGTCAAACTGCATCTGGCCGACGATGTGCGACCACTGCGGCATGTAGGCCCAGAGCACGCTGTGGCGGTGCATCGGCAGCAGCCCACGGCTGACCGCGCCGGGGTGGCGCAACATGCTCAGGAATAACGAACGCGCCTCCGGGATATAACACAGAGGCTGAGTCAGATGCCGACGGGCATGGCGCAGATGGCGCAACGTAGTGGAGTAGATTCCGGTGATCGTGCTGTTGCGCACCATGGTGTAGAACATCCGCAGGATTGCTTCCGGCTCGCGGATAAACAGCGTTTCATCACGCAGATCGATAAGCGTACCGCGCAGCTGAAATTCGTCATCAATCGGGCGCGGTTTTTCATCGGTAGTCAGTGCCAGGATCGCTTCGTCGAACAGCTGCAACAGCATCTGGTTGAGCTCGGAGACGCGACGGGTGACGCGGAAGAAATCCTTCATCATCTGCTCAACCGGCTCGTTGCCTTCGCCGCTGTAGTTGAGGCGCTGGGCGACGCTGAGCTGACGGTCGAACAGCAGACGGTTGTCGTAACGGGTCACTTCCAGGTGCAGGGCGAAGCGGATGCGCCACAGCAGATGCAGGCATTCGTTGAGCTCGTTGCGCTCAGCCTCTGTCAAAAAGCCAAAACCGACCATTTCGTCCAGCGAGGTGGCACCAAAGTGGCGGCGCGCGACCCACTGCAAAGTATGGATATCCCGCAGGCCGCCGGGGCTGCTTTTGATATCGGGTTCGAGGTTGTAGCTGGTGCCGTGATAGCGCTGATGGCGGATGTTTTGCTCTTCAACCTTGGCGGCGAAGAAACGCTCCGAAGGCCAGAAGCCGTCGCTGAAGATGTGTTTTTGCAATTCCAGGAACAGGGCGACGTCGCCGATCAGCAGGCGCGTTTCGATCAGGTTAGTGGCGACAGTGAGGTCCGATAACCCTTCCAGCAGACACTCTTCGAGGGTGCGCACGCTGTGGCCGACTTCCAGCTTCACGTCCCACAGCAGCGTCAGGAGTTCACCAATTTTTTGCGCGTGCTCGTCGGGCAGCTTTTTGCGGCTCAGCACCAGCAGGTCGATATCGGAAAGCGGGTGCAGTTCACCGCGCCCATATCCGCCGACGGCGACCAGCGCGACGTCACTGATTTGACCAAAACCGTAGTCGATCCACAGACGCTGCAACAGCTGATCGATAAATTCGGTGCGCGCTTCGATGAGCTCTTCCGCCGAAATCCCCTCGTCAAAAGCTTTCCCCAGCCAGCGCTGAAAAACGTCGATATGCGCTTTGATATCCGCCACCGTGAGCTCGCGCTGTGGCCAGACGCCGGGGTTGTCCGGCTGGTCGGGCAGGGTGGGCAGAGCTGTGTTCGGATACTGTTCGGGTAAAAGGTTACTCATCTCGTGCGTCACCCATAAGTAAAAGCTATAGCCATTAAAAAAGCCGGCATTTGCCGGCTTCTTATTATTCGTTGTGCGAGAGTATCGCCGGGATGGTGTCATCCTTTCGCAACGTCATAATTTCGCAGCCGTTGTCTGTTACCACAATAGTATGCTCGTACTGCGCAGACAAGCTTCTGTCTTTGGTTTTTACCGTCCAGCCATCTTTCATGGTGCGGATGCGGTAGTCGCCGGAGTTCACCATCGGTTCGATGGTGAAGGTCATGCCTTTTTGCAGAACCACGCCGCCGTCATCCGCATCGTAGTGCAGAACCTGAGGTTCTTCATGGAAGACACGGCCAATGCCGTGCCCGCAGTATTCGCGCACCACGGAGAAACCTTCCGCTTCGACGAATTTCTGAATGGCAGCACCGAGGGTACGCAGGCGGATACCCGGCTTCACCATTTTCAGCGCCAGGTAGAGGCTTTCCTGGGTGATGCGGCACAGACGCTCGCCGAGAATGGTCGGTTTGCCGACGATAAACATTTTGGAGGTATCGCCGTGATACTCATCTTTGATAACGGTCACGTCAATGTTAACGATATCGCCATCTTTCAGCAGTTTCTCGTCATCCGGAATACCGTGGCACACTACTTCATTAATAGAGATGCAAACGGATTTCGGGAAGCCGTGATAGCCGAGGCAAGCGGAAACCGCGTGCTGCTCGTTGACAATATAGTCGTTACAAATGCGATCCAGCTCGCCGGTGCTGACGCCCGGTTTGATGTAGGGCTCGATCATTTCCAGCACTTCAGCGGCCAGACGACCGGCGACGCGCATCTTTTCAATTTCTTCAGGGGTCTTAATAGAGATAGCCATGTAATCTGTCCATCGGTGTCGATTTTTTCGACAATACTAGTCTAAGTGTTGTCAATGGTACCAGTCTGGAGCGCCGCCTGCCAAATTGAGAATCATTAACAGCACACTCCGTCAACAACAGTTGGTGTCTGGTAGTGTTTTGTGGTATAAAGCGCGCCGGACTTCCGATCCATTTCATCTACACAAGATGGACCAGAAGCGACAATCTCACTTTGTGTAAATAACACACACGTATCGGCACATATTCCGGGGTGCCCTTTGGGGTCGGTAATATGGGATACGTGGAGGCATAACCCCAACTTTTAAATAGAGGTTTTAAACATGGCAACTGTTTCCATGCGCGACATGCTCAAGGCTGGTGTTCACTTCGGTCACCAGACCCGTTACTGGAACCCGAAAATGAAGCCTTTCATCTTCGGCGCGCGTAACAAAGTTCACATCATCAACCTTGAGAAAACTGTACCAATGTTCAACGAAGCCCTGGCTGAGCTGAGCAAGATCTCTTCCCGTAAAGGTAAGATTCTGTTTGTTGGTACTAAACGCGCTGCAAGCGAAGCTGTGAAAGAAGCTGCAAACAGCTGCGATCAGTTCTTCGTGAACCATCGCTGGTTGGGCGGCATGCTGACCAACTGGAAAACTGTTCGTCAGTCCATCAAGCGCCTGAAAGATCTGGAAATCCAGTCTCAGGACGGTACTTTCGATAAGCTGACCAAGAAAGAAGCGCTGATGCGTACTCGTGAGCTGGACAAGCTGGAAAACAGCCTGGGCGGTATCAAAGACATGGGCGGTCTGCCAGACGCTCTGTTCGTTATCGATGCTGACCACGAGCACATCGCAATCAAAGAAGCGAACAACCTGGGTATCCCAGTGTTCTCTATCGTTGATACCAACTCCGATCCGGACGGCGTTGACTTCGTTATCCCGGGTAACGACGATGCAATCCGTGCAGTTACACTGTACCTGAGCGCTGTTGCAGCTACCGTTCGTGAAGGCCGTTCCCAGGATCTGGCTTCTCAGGCGGAAGAAAGCTTCGTAGAAGCTGAATAATAAGGTCCTCCCTTATTTAGTACCGTGTATAAATAGGGGCCTCTTTCTGGCCCCTTTTTCACTTTTAAGACTGTCTGGTTTTTTAACCGGGCAGGACATCTCTCCCGAGGATTAAAGAATGGCTGAAATTACCGCATCCCTGGTAAAAGAGCTGCGCGAGCGTACTGGCGCAGGCATGATGGATTGCAAAAAAGCGCTGACTGAAGCGAACGGCGACATCGAGCTGGCAATCGAAAACATGCGTAAATCCGGCGCAATCAAAGCGGCGAAAAAAGCTGGTAACGTTGCAGCTGATGGCGTGATCATCACTAAGATCAACGGCAACTACAGCATCATTCTGGAAGTTAACTGCCAGACTGACTTCGTTGCTAAAGACGGTGGCTTCCAGGCATTTGCTAACAAAGTTCTGGACGCAGCTGTTGCAGGCAAAATCACTGACGTTGACGTTCTGAAAGCACAGTTCGAAGAAGAACGTGTTGCCCTGGTTGCTAAAATCGGTGAGAACATCAACATCCGTCGCGTTGCTGCACTGGAAGGCGAAGTACTGGGTTCATACCAGCACGGCGCACGTATCGGTGTACTGGTAGCGGCTAAAGGCGCTGACGAAGAGCTGGTTAAACAGCTGGCTATGCACATCGCTGCAAGCAAACCAGAATTCGTTAAACCAGAAGACGTGTCTGCTGAAGTAGTAGAAAAAGAGTACCAGGTTCAGCTGGACATCGCCATGCAGTCTGGCAAGCCAAAAGAAATCGCAGAGAAAATGGTTGAAGGCCGCATGAAGAAATTCACCGGCGAAGTTTCTCTGACTGGCCAGCCTTTCGTAATGGATCCAAGCAAGTCTGTTGCTCAGCTGCTGAAAGAGCACAACGCTGATGTGACTGGCTTCATCCGCTTCGAAGTGGGCGAAGGCATCGAGAAAGTTGAAACTGACTTCGCAGCAGAAGTTGCTGCAATGTCCAAGCAGTCTTAATGATTGCGAAGGAGCCGCCTGAGGGCGGCTTCTTTTTGCCCCTCGTGTGTAAATCAGACAGAGCCCGCTAGTTTCTGTGCTGATATGCGACATACAATGTCGCCAGAATTAACCCCATCTTAATCGTTGACAGTCTCAGGAAAGAAACATGGCTACCAATGCAAAACCCGTGTACAAACGCATTCTGCTTAAGCTGAGTGGCGAAGCACTGCAGGGAACAGAAGGCTTCGGTATTGACGCAAGCATTCTCGACCGCATGGCACAGGAAATCAAAGAACTGGTTGAACTGGGTATCCAGGTTGGCGTGGTGATTGGCGGTGGCAACCTTTTCCGTGGCGCTGGTCTGGCGAAAGCGGGTATGAATCGTGTTGTGGGCGACCACATGGGTATGCTGGCAACCGTGATGAATGGCCTGGCAATGCGTGATGCGCTTCATCGTGCTTATGTGAACGCCCGCCTGATGTCCGCTATTCCGCTGAATGGCGTGTGTGACAATTACAGCTGGGCAGAGGCGATCAGCCTGCTGCGCAATAACCGCGTGGTGATCCTCTCCGCCGGTACTGGTAACCCATTCTTTACGACTGACTCCGCTGCGTGCCTTCGCGGGATCGAGATCGAAGCAGACGTTGTGCTGAAAGCGACCAAAGTGGATGGCGTGTTTACTGCCGATCCGGCAACTGATCCGACTGCGACCATGTACGAACAGCTGAGCTACAACGAAGTGCTGGATAAAGAGCTGAAAGTGATGGATCTTGCCGCCTTCACGCTGGCTCGTGACCACAAATTACCGATTCGTGTTTTCAACATGAATAAGCCTGGTGCACTGCGTCGCGTAGTGATGGGCGAAAAAGAAGGCACTTTGATCACGGAGTAATATCCGTTGACGACAAATCAAGGTAAGATTCCGCATTACTTTGTAGTGGGTTTGTTACCTGGACGCGCCTTTGGCGTTGTCATGAATTAAACGCGACTATACTTAGCACACCCATAGCGGCTGTGCTGGCGGATAGTCTGCCTGAGACTAGTTTTCAAGGATTCGTAACGTGATTAACGACATCAGAAAAGATGCTGAAACACGCATGGAAAAGTGCGTAGAAGCGTTCAAAAACCAAATCAGCAAAGTGCGTACTGGTCGCGCTTCTCCAAGCCTGCTCGATGGCATTGTGGTTGAATACTACGGTACTCCAACTCCGCTGCGTCAGCTGGCAAGCGTCACAGTTGAAGACACCCGTACCCTGAAAATCAACGTTTTCGATCGTTCTCTGGGCCCGGCTGTTGAGAAAGCGATCATGGCTTCCGATTTGGGTCTGAACCCAAGCTCTGCGGGTACTGATATCCGTGTTCCACTGCCTCCGCTGACAGAAGAACGTCGTAAAGAGCTGATTAAAGTGGTTCGTGGCGAAGCTGAAGGCGCTCGCGTTGCCGTACGTAACGTACGTCGTGATGCTAACGATAAAGTGAAAGCGCTGCTGAAAGAAAAAGAAATCAGCGAAGATGACGATCGTCGCTCCCAGGACGACGTGCAGAAAATGACCGATGCAGCGATCAAGAAAGTTGACGCGGCGCTGGCAGATAAAGAAGCGGAACTGATGCAGTTCTGATTTCTGACGTCATCTGATAAAACGCCGTACAGAAAGTCCTGTGACTTTGCTGGCGGCGTTTTGCTTTTATATGGTCTAACTTTTTTCCGGGCATCTCATGAAGCATTTAACTCTCCTCGGCTCGACCGGCTCAATCGGTTGCAGCACTCTCGACGTTGTTCGTCATAACCCTGAACACTACACGGTGGCCGCTCTTGTGGCCGGAAAGAACGTGCAGCGTATGGTTGAGCAATGTCTGGAGTTTACTCCCCGCTATGCGGTGATGGATGACGAGGAAAGTGCTCGCCAGGTCAAAACGCTGCTGGCGGAGAATGGCAGTCGTACGAAAGTTCTGAGTGGCCAACAGGCGGCGTGTGAAATGGCAGCGCTGAACGAGGTGGACCTGGTGATGGCGGCAATTGTGGGAGCTGCCGGACTGCTGCCAACGCTTGCTGCTATTGATGCCGGTAAAACGGTACTGCTGGCAAATAAAGAGTCACTGGTCACCTGTGGTCGCCTGTTTATGGACGCAGTAAAGGCGCGCGGTGCGCGACTTTTACCGGTAGATAGCGAACATAACGCCATTTTTCAGAGTTTGCCGCAACCGTTTCAGGAAAACCTGGGTTACGCTTCCCTTGAGCAGAATGGCGTTGTGTCGATTCTGCTTACCGGGTCTGGTGGCCCGTTCCGGGAAACGCCGATGTCTGATCTGGCTTCAATGACGCCCGATCAGGCCTGTCGGCATCCGAACTGGTCGATGGGACGTAAAATTTCCGTCGATTCCGCCACTATGATGAACAAAGGTCTGGAATACATTGAAGCCCGCTGGCTGTTTAATGCGTCGGCGAAACAGATGGAAGTGCTCATCCACCCACAGTCTGTGATTCATTCTATGGTGCGTTATCAGGACGGCAGCGTGCTTGCGCAATTGGGTGAACCGGATATGCGCACGCCAATTGCTCACTCCATGGCGTGGCCAAACCGTGTTATCTCTGGGGCAAAACCGCTCGATTTTTGCAAAATCAGCGCATTGACCTTCAGCGAACCTGACTACGATCGCTACCCTTGTCTGAAGCTGGCGATGAACGCCTTCGATCAGGGGCAAGCGGCGACGACGGCACTCAACGCGGCCAATGAAATTACCGTCGAAGCATTTCTGCAACAGCGAATCCGCTTTACAGATATTGCGACACTCAATCTGTCGGTTCTTGAAGCGATAGATCTGCGTGAACCACAGAGTGTGGAAGAAGTGCTGGCAGTCGATGCTGCAGCGCGCGTTGTTGCGCACGAACAAGTGACACGTCTCGCAAGCTCGTGATAATCCACCCACTAGTGGTCGTGCTATTTGTTAGCGTTGGGCTTCAGTGATATAGTCTGCGCCACCTGATTGCAGGCATTTGACTTTGAGTGGTCAGGCAAGCCGTGGTTTACACGGCTTTTTTGTGGAAAGGCTTCAGTATTCCTGAGTACCGTTAAATCCTTTCAGGGACTAAAAACGCGTTATGTTGTCTGCGAATCAACCAATAAGCGAAAACTTGCCAGCTCATGGCTGTCGCCATGTAGCAATCATCATGGATGGCAACGGCCGCTGGGCGAAAAGACAAGGGAAGATACGAGCCTTTGGGCATAAAGCTGGGGCGAAATCTGTTCGCCGCGCCGTTTCTTTTGCCGCCAATAACGGCATTGATGCGTTAACGCTCTATGCTTTCAGCAGTGAAAACTGGAATCGACCGCCGCAGGAAGTGACTGCGTTGATGGAATTGTTTGTGTGGGCGCTCGACAGCGAAGTAAAAAGCCTGCACCGCCACAACGTACGCTTGCGCATTATCGGCGATACCAGTCGTTTTAACTCACGTCTGCAGGAACGCATTCGTAAAGCGGAAGCGGTGACCGAAAATAATACCGGTCTGACGCTGAATATCGCGGCGAATTACGGTGGACGTTGGGACATTATCCAGGGGGTTCGGCATTTGGCTGAGCAAGTTCAGGAAGGGCTGTTAAGACCCGACCAGATTGATGAAGAGGCGCTGGGTCAGCAAATCTGCATGAACGAACTGGCACCCGTGGATTTGGTTATTAGGACAGGGGGAGAACATCGAATTAGTAACTTTTTGCTTTGGCAAATTGCCTACGCCGAACTTTACTTTACGGATGTTCTTTGGCCCGATTTTGATGAACAAGACTTTGAAGGTGCGTTGAATGCCTTTGCCAATCGTGAGCGTCGCTTCGGCGGTACTGAGCCTGGCACCGAAAAAGTCTGATGGGGGTAGCTTTTGCTGAAGTATCGCCTGATTTCCGCTTTTGTATTAATACCCATCGTTATCGCGGCGCTGTTTTTGCTGCCGCCGGTGGGATTTGCCATTGTCACGCTAGTGGTGTGTATGCTCGCGGCGTGGGAATGGGGGCAGCTTAGCGGCTTTACTTCGCGCACTCAGCGGGTATGGCTGGCAGTACTCTGTGGCCTGTTACTGGCGCTAATGCTGTTTATGTTGCCTGAATATCATCACGATATTCATCAGCCATTGATCGTAGGTTCCCTATGGGCCTCGCTGGGCTGGTGGGTTGCCGCATTACTGCTGGTGCTTTTTTATCCCGGTTCTGCAACGTTCTGGCGCAATTCTAAAACGCTGCGTCTGATTTTTGGCCTGCTCACAATTATTCCTTTTTTCTGGGGTATGCTTGTGCTGCGCGTCTGGCACTATGACGATAACCACTACAGCGGCTCACTGTGGCTTCTTTATGTGATGATTCTCGTCTGGGGCGCTGACTCCGGTGCCTATATGTTTGGCAAACTGTTTGGCAAACATAAACTGGCGCCGAAAGTGTCGCCTGGCAAAACCTGGCAGGGGTTCATCGGTGGGCTGTTTACGGCCGCATTAATCTCCTGGGGTTATAGCGTGTGGGCAAATCTTGAAGTCGCTCCAGGTACGCTCCTGATTTGTTCCATTTTCGCTGCACTGGCATCAGTATTGGGTGATTTGACCGAGAGTATGTTTAAGCGCGAAGCAGGGATCAAAGACAGCGGCCACCTCATTCCAGGACATGGTGGAATACTGGACCGTATTGATAGCCTCACGGCTGCGGTACCGGTGTTTGCATGCCTGTTGTTGCTGGTATTTGGCACGATTTAACGGAAGGTTTTATGCTGAGCATCCTTTGGAATTTGGCGGCGTTCATTGTTGCACTTGGTGTACTGATCACCGTGCACGAGTTTGGCCATTTCTGGGTTGCCCGGCGTTGCGGAGTGCGGGTCGAGCGTTTTTCTATTGGCTTCGGTAAATCACTGTGGCGTCGTACTGACCGACAGGGAACCGAGTTTGTTATTGCGCTTATCCCACTCGGCGGCTACGTCAAAATGCTTGATGAGCGTGTAGAGCCAGTCGCCCCCGAAATGCGACATTACGCGTTCAATAACAAAACGGTAGGCCAACGCGCCGCTATCATTGCTGCCGGACCGGTAGCCAACTTCATCTTCGCCGTTTTCGCCTATTGGCTGGTGTTTATCATCGGTGTCCCTGGTGTTCGTCCGGTTGTTGGCGAAATAACCGCCAACTCCGTCGCAGCAACAGCGCAAATTGCGCCAGGTATGGAACTTAAAGCAATCGATGGTATCGAAACCCCTGATTGGGATGCCGTAAGGCTGCAATTGGTTTCGAAAATCGGCGATGACCAGACCACTATCAGTGTTTCACCGTTTGGGGCCAATCAGCGTCAGGACAAAGTCCTCGATTTACGTCACTGGACTTTTGAGCCTGACAAAGAAGATCCTGTTGCTGCATTAGGGATTCGCCCTCGCGGTGCACAGATTGAACCTGTGTTAGCTGAAGTGCAGGCTGATTCGGCTGCAAGTAAAGCAGGTTTGCAAGCGGGCGATAGGATCGTTAAAGTCGATGGTCAGCCGTTAACACAATGGATGACCTTTGTTATTCTGGTGCGCGATAATCCTGGCACACCGCTGGCAGTCGAAATTGAACGGCAGGGGAGTCCGCTCTCTTTGACGCTCATCCCGGACACCAAGCCGGGTGGTGGTAAGGCAGAAGGATTTGCTGGCGTAGTGCCAAAAGTGATCCCGCTGCCAGATGAGTACAAAACAATACGCCAGTATGGACCGTTTAGCGCCATCCTTGAAGCCACGGATAAAACATGGCAACTGATGAAGCTTACGGTCAACATGTTGGGGAAATTGATAACCGGTGACGTAAAACTGAACAACCTCAGTGGGCCGATTTCTATCGCTCAAGGGGCTGGGATGTCAGCAGAATACGGGGTGATTTACTATCTCATGTTTCTCGCGCTCATTAGCGTGAACCTCGGGATAATCAACCTGTTCCCGCTTCCCGTTTTAGACGGTGGGCATCTGCTGTTTTTAGCGATTGAAAAGCTAAAAGGTGGGCCGGTATCCGAGCGAGTTCAAGACTTTAGTTATCGCATTGGCTCGATACTGCTGGTGCTGTTAATGGGGCTTGCGCTTTTCAATGATTTCTCTCGGTTGTAAGAGAGATAGTTAGGAAGAATGCATAATAACGATGGCGATGAAAAAGTTGCTCATAGCGTCGCTGCTGTTTAGCAGCGCAACCGTATACGGTGCTGAAGGGTTCGTAGTGAAGGATATTCATTTCGAAGGCCTTCAGCGTGTCGCCGTCGGTGCGGCCCTCCTCAGTATGCCAGTTCGCCAGGGCGACACGGTTAATGATGAAGATATCAGTAATACCATTCGCGCATTGTTTGCCACTGGCAACTTTGAGGACGTCCGCGTCCTGCGTGATGGTGATACGCTGCTGGTTCAGGTGAAAGAACGCCCAACGATTGCCAGTATCACTTTCTCCGGTAACAAATCGGTGAAAGACGATATGCTCAAGCAAAACCTTGAAGCATCGGGTGTTCGTGTGGGTGAATCTCTGGACCGCACAACCCTGTCTGATATCGAAAAAGGACTGGAAGACTTCTACTACAGCGTCGGTAAATACAGCGCAAGCGTCAAAGCTGTTGTCACCCCACTGCCGCGTAACCGCGTCGATCTGAAGCTCGTCTTCCAGGAAGGCGTCTCTGCGAAGATCCAGCAGATCAACATCGTGGGCAACCACGCGTTCAGTACGGACGAGCTGATCTCCACCTTCCAGCTGCGCGATGAAGTGCCGTGGTGGAACGTGGTCGGCGATCGTAAATACCAGAAACAGAAGCTGGCGGGCGATCTTGAAACCCTGCGTAGCTATTATCTGGATCGCGGATACGCTCGTTTCAACATCGACTCTACTCAGGTCAGTCTGACTCCGGACAAGAAAGGGATCTACATTACGGTTAACATTACTGAAGGCGAGCAGTACAAGCTTTCAGGTGTTGAAGTCAGTGGAAACCTGGCGGGTCACTCTGCTGAGATCGAGAGTCTGACTAAGCTCCAGCCGGGCGAGCTGTATAGCGGCGCGAAAGTGACCAAAATGGAAGACGGCATTAAAAAGCTGCTCGGCCGTTATGGTTACGCCTATCCGCGTGTACAAACTCAGCCTGAAATCAACGATACGGATAAAACCGTTAAGCTCCACGTCAACGTTGATGCGGGCAACCGCTTCTATGTGCGTAAGATTCGCTTTGAAGGTAACGATACCTCCAAAGATTCCGTACTGCGTCGTGAAATGCGCCAGATGGAAGGCGCATGGCTGGGCAGCGATCTCGTTGACCAGGGTAAAGAGCGTCTGAACCGTCTGGGTTACTTCGAAACGGTTGATACGGATACACAGCGTGTATCAGGCAGCCCGGACCAGGTAGACGTCGTCTACAAGGTGAAAGAACGTAACACCGGTAGCTTTAACTTCGGTGTGGGCTACGGCACAGAAAGTGGCGTGAGCTTCCAGGTCGGTGTGCAGCAGGATAACTGGTTAGGTACAGGGTATTCCGTTGGTATCAATGGTACCAAGAACGACTACCAGACCTATTCCGAGTTCTCTGTTACTAACCCGTACTTCACCGTTGACGGTGTCAGTCTGGGTGGTCGTATTTTCTATAACGACTTTAAAGCAGATGACGCGGATCTGTCCTCATACACCAACAAAAGTTATGGTCTTGATGGCACCCTCGGTTTCCCGATAAATGAATACAACACCCTGCGTGCTGGTTTAGGTTACGTGCATAACGACCTGTCCAATATGCAACCACAGGTGGCCATGTGGCGTTATCTCGATTCAATCGGGCAGAAGGCAAGCACCTCTAGCGACAACAACGGTTTCGCTGCTGATGACTTCACCTTTAACTACGGCTGGACCTATAACCGTCTTGACCGTGGCTTCTTCCCGACTGAAGGTTCTCGCGTTAACCTCAACGGTAAAGTGACGGTTCCGGGTTCTGATAACGAGTTCTACAAACTCACGCTGGATACCGCGTCTTACTTCCCGATTGATGACGACCACAAGTGGGTTGTTCTGGGTCGTACCCGTTGGGGTTACGGTGATGGTTTAGGTGGCAAAGAATTGCCATTCTATGAGAACTTCTATGCAGGTGGTTCCAGCACCGTACGTGGCTTCCAGTCCAATAACATTGGTCCGAAAGCGGTTTACTACGGCGGTAACGACACTGATAACTGCGATAAAAAATCGTCTTCAGAAGTCTGTAGTTCTGATGATGCGGTGGGCGGTAACGCCATGGGTGTTGCGAGCCTTGAGTTCATTACACCAACTCCGTTTATCAGCGATAAGTATGCGAACTCAGTACGTACTTCGTTCTTCTGGGATGCAGGTACCGTGTGGGATACCAACTGGCAGAACACGGCTCAGATGAAAGCGGCGGGCGTGCCGGATTATAGCGATCCGAGCAATATTCGCATGTCTGCAGGTATCGCATTACAATGGATGTCACCGTTGGGGCCGTTGGTCTTCTCCTACGCCCAGCCGTTTAAGAAATACGATGGAGACAAAGCGGAGCAGTTCCAGTTTAACATTGGTAAAACCTGGTAATAATCCGTTGCAATGGAATGCGTTGGCAGTGTAGCGCTGACAACCGGCGATCGCACAGACGATCGCCTTGCCACGCAAAGAACGGTACCTTCGGGTACCAATGGGATGGTAAGGAGTTTATTGTGAAAAAGTGGTTATTAGCTGCAGGTCTGGGTTTGGCGATGGTAACTTCTGCTCAGGCAGCGGACAAAATTGCAATCGTGAACATGGGTAATCTTTTCCAGCAGGTTGCACAGAAAACGGGTGTTTCTGCGACTCTGGAAAACGAATTCAAAGGCCGTGCTGGCGAACTGCAGGGTATGGAAAACGACCTTCAGTCCAAAATGCAGCGTTTGCAGCGTGATGGTTCTACCATGAAAGCTGCCGATCGTAGCAAGCTGGAAAAAGACGTAATGGCACAGCGTCAGACTTTCTCTCAGAAAGCGCAGGCTTTCGAACAGGATCGTCAGCGTCGTTCTAACGAAGAACGCGGCAAACTGGTTACTCGTATCCAGAGCGCTGTGAAAGCGGTTGCAGCCGATCAGAACATCGATCTGGTTGTTGATGCAAACGCCGTTGCTTTCAATGGTAGCGATGTGAAAGACATCACTGCTGATGTTCTGAAACAGGTTAAATAAGTAATGCCTTCAATTCGACTGGCTGATCTCGCTCAGCAGTTGGATGCAGAATTACACGGTGATGGCGATATCGTCATCACCGCTGTTGCGTCCATGCAATCTGCTAAAGCAGGCACAATTACGTTCATGGTAAGCCCTAAGTACCGTGAGCACCTGGCTCAATGCCAGGCGTCTGCTGTCGTTCTGACGCAGGACGACCTTCCGTTTGCCACCTCAAGTGCACTGGTAGTGAAAAATCCCTACCTGACCTACGCACGTATGGCTCAAATTCTTGATACCACGCCGCAGCCGGCGCAGAACATTGCTGCCAGTGCAGTGATTGATCCTTCGGCTAAGCTGGGTAACAACGTCTCAATTGGCCCAAATGCCGTTATCGAATCCGATGTTGTTCTCGGTGATAATGTGGTGATTGGTGCAGGTTGCTTCGTTGGTAAACACACAAAAATTGGCGCAGGTACCCGCTTATGGGCCAATGTATCCGTTTATCATGAGATCGAAATCGGCGAGAATTGCCTGATCCAGTCAAGTACCGTAATCGGTTCAGACGGCTTTGGCTATGCTAACGATCGGGGTAACTGGATTAAGATCCCTCAGCTCGGCCGCGTGATTATCGGCGATCGCGTTGAGATCGGTGCCTGCACTACCATTGACCGCGGTGCGCTCGACGACACCATTATTGGCAATGGTGTTATCATTGATAACCAATGTCAGATTGCGCATAACGTTGTGATTGGCGACAATACGGCAGTTGCGGGTGGCGTAATCATGGCAGGCAGCTTGAAAATTGGCCGTTACTGCATGATCGGTGGTGCCAGCGTGATTAATGGGCATATGGAAATATGCGACAAAGTCACGGTGACAGGCATGGGTATGGTGATGCGTCCTATCACTGAACCGGGTGTCTACTCCTCCGGCATTCCGCTGCAACCGAACAAAGTGTGGCGTAAAACCGCAGCCCTGGTGATGAACATTGATGATATGAGTAAGCGCCTCAAAGCTATTGAGCGCAAAATCGATCAACAAGACTAAAGGTTCATCCCTATAACGCTAAATTTCCCGGCCTGTCGGCTTTCTTATAAACCGGCAGGCCGTGTTATTATTGCTATTCAGTAAATTTTGACAGGAAGAGTATTTTGACTACCGACACTCATACTCTGCATATTGAAGAGATTTTAGAGCTTCTGCCGCACCGCTACCCGTTCTTGCTGGTAGATCGTGTGTTGGATTTTGAAGAAGGTCGTTTTCTGCGCGCAGTGAAAAATGTCTCAGTAAATGAGCCATTCTTCCAGGGACATTTCCCTGGTAAACCTATCTTCCCGGGTGTTTTGATCCTGGAAGCGATGGCACAGGCGACCGGTATTTTGGCGTTTAAAAGCGTCGGGAAACTGGAGCCGGGTGAACTGTATTACTTCGCGGGTATTGATGAAGCGCGCTTTAAGCGTCCAGTCGTACCTGGTGATCAGATGATCATGGAAGTGACTTTTGAGAAAACGCGCCGTGGTCTGACGCGCTTCAAAGGCGTTGCGCTGGTTGACGGCAAAGTTGTTTGCGAAGCTACCATGATGTGCGCGCGTAGCCGGGAGGCCTGATACGTGATTGATAAATCTGCCTTTATTCATCCTACCGCCATTGTGGAAGAGGGTGCCGTAATTGGTGCCAACGCTCACATTGGTCCTTTTTGTATTGTTGGGCCCCATGTCATTATTGGCGAGGGTACCGTACTGAAGTCTCATGTTGTGGTAAATGGTCATACGACCATTGGCCGCGATAATGAGATCTATCAGTTTGCCTCCATTGGCGAAGTTAACCAGGATCTTAAATATGCTGGCGAACCGACCCGTGTGGAAATAGGCGATCGTAATCGCATTCGCGAAAGCGTCACCATTCATCGTGGCACATTACAGGGTGGTGGATTGACGAAGGTGGGCAGTGACAACCTCTTTATGGTGAATGCGCACATTGCTCATGACTGTACTGTGGGTAGCCGCTGTATCCTCGCCAACAACGCAACGCTGGCGGGACACGTATCGGTTGATGATTTCGCAATCATTGGCGGCATGACCGCAGTCCATCAGTTCTGCATCATTGGTGCACACGTGATGGTCGGCGGTTGCTCCGGTGTGGCACAAGATGTCCCACCGTATGTGATTGCGCAGGGCAACCATGCGACGCCGTTTGGCGTCAACATTGAAGGTCTCAAGCGTCGTGGCTTCAGCCGCGAAGCTATCACCGCGATCCGCAACGCGTACAAACTTCTGTACCGTAGCGGCAAAACGCTGGAAGAGGCCAAGCCAGAAGTTGCAGAGCTGGCAGAACAGCACCCTGAAGTGAAAGCGTTCACCGAATTCTTTGAACGCTCAACTCGCGGTCTGATTCGTTAATGGTCGACAATCGTCCATTAACGATAGCCCTGGTCGCCGGAGAAACCTCCGGCGATATTCTTGGTGCAGGTCTAATCCGCGCACTCAAGGCTCGCGTACCTAACGCTCGCTTTGTCGGCGTTGCCGGTCCGCTGATGCAGGCCGAAGGCTGCGAAGCCTGGTACGAAATGGAAGAGCTGGCGGTGATGGGCATTGTGGAAGTGCTGGGCCGTTTGCGCCGTTTACTGCACATTCGCGCCGATCTTACCCGTCGTTTTACCGACCTCAAACCCGATGTGTTTGTCGGCATCGATGCCCCTGATTTCAATATCACCCTTGAAGGGAACCTGAAAAAGCAGGGTATCAAAACGATCCACTACGTCAGTCCGTCCGTGTGGGCGTGGCGACAGAAACGCGTTTTCAAAATAGGCAGATCGACCGATCTGGTGCTGGCATTCCTGCCTTTCGAAAAAGCGTTTTACGATAGATTCAATGTTCCGTGCCGCTTTATCGGTCACACTATGGCAGACGCCATGCCGCTTGATCCCGATAAAAATGCGGCGCGCGATGTTCTTGGCATCCCGCATGATGCCCACTGTCTGGCCCTGCTGCCAGGAAGTCGCGGTGCAGAAGTGGAAATGCTTAGCGCCGATTTCCTGAAAACGGCGCAAATCCTCCGGAAGACTTATCCCGATCTGGAAGTGGTTGTGCCGCTGGTGAATGCGAAACGCCGCGAGCAGTTCGAGCGCATCAAAGCCGAAGTGGCGCCAGACCTGCACATCCACCTGCTGGATGGCAAAGGCCGTGAGGCAATGGTCGCCAGCGATGCTGCGCTGCTTGCTTCGGGCACGGCGGCGCTGGAGTGTATGCTCGCCAAATGTCCGATGGTGGTGGGTTATCGCATGAAGCCGTTTACCTTCTGGCTGGCGAAACGCCTGGTGAAAACGGATTATGTGTCGTTGCCTAACCTGCTGGCCGGGCGCGAGCTGGTGAAAGAGTTATTGCAGGATGAGTGTCAGCCGCAGGCCTTAGCCGATGCGCTGCAGCCATTACTGGCAGATGGCAAAACCAGTCACCAGATGCATGATACTTTCCGCGAATTGCACCAGCAGATTCGCTGTAATGCCGATGAGCAAGCGGCTGATGCGGTGCTGGAGTTAGCAAAATGATGGAATTTATTTATCCGCACACGCATCTGGTGGCGGGTGTGGACGAAGTCGGGCGCGGTCCGCTGGTCGGCGCGGTGGTGACTGCTGCCGTCATCCTCGACCCTCATCGTCCGATTATCGGGCTTAATGACTCGAAAAAGCTTTCCGAAAAGCGCCGTCTGGCGCTGTTTGATGAGATCAAAGAAAAAGCATTAGCCTGGAGCTTAGGCCGCGCTGAGCCTGAAGAGATCGACACGCTAAATATTTTACATGCCACCATGCTGGCGATGCAGCGTGCTGTTGCTGGACTAAAAATTACTCCAGAATATGTACTGATTGACGGAAACCGTTGTCCTGCGCTACCTATGCCTTCACTGGCGGTGGTGAAGGGCGATAGCCGCGTGCCTGAAATCAGCGCGGCATCTATTATTGCTAAAGTCACGCGCGATGCTGAAATGGCCGCGCTGGACGTCACTTTTCCCCAGTATGGCTTTGCCCAGCACAAGGGGTATCCGACCGCTTTCCATCTGGAAAGACTGGCTGAACACGGCGCAACTGAACATCATCGACGCAGTTTTGGTCCGGTGAAACGCGCACTGGGACTGGTGTCCTGAATCAATACGCAAGCAATTAAGTAACGCGGAATCTGAAGATGGCTGAACCACGTTTCGTACACCTGCGGGTGCATAGCGACTACTCCATGATTGATGGGCTGGCGAAGACCGGGCCGCTGGTAAAAAAGGCGGCCTCGCTTGGCATGCCTGCGCTGGCGATCACCGATTTCACTAACCTTTGCGGTCTGGTGAAGTTCTACGGAACGGCGCATGGCTCAGGTCTGAAGCCTATTGTTGGTGCAGATTTTCACGTGCAGAGCGATCTGATCGGCGATGAGCTGACGCAAATTTCTGTGCTTGCCATGAATAACACGGGTTACCAAAACCTGACGCTGCTGATCTCCCGCGCCTACCAGCGCGGCTACGGTGCAGCAGGCCCGTGGATCGACCGCGAGTGGCTGGCAGAGCTGAATGAAGGCTTATTGCTCATCTCTGGTGGCCGCATGGGTGATGTCGGCAAAAGCCTGATCCGTGGCAATAGCGTGCTGGTTGATCAGTGCGTCGCATTTTACGAAGAACACTTCCCGGATCGTTTCTATCTGGAACTGATCCGTACCGGTCGTCCTGATGAGGAAAGCTACCTGCATGCGGCGGTGGCCCTTGCGGAAGAGCGCGGTTTACCGGTGGTTGCGACTAACGACGTGCGTTTCCTTGAACCGGGTGATTTTGATGCGCATGAAATCCGCGTGGCGATTCACGATGGTTTTACGCTCGACGATCCCAAACGCCCGCGCAATTACTCTTCGCAGCAGTACATGCGTAACGAAGATGAGATGTGTGAGCTGTTCGCAGACATCCCGGAAGCGCTGGAAAATAGCGTAGAAATTGCCCGTCGCTGTAACGTCACCGTTCGTTTGGGCGAGTACTTCCTGCCTCAGTTCCCGACCGGTGATATGACCACGGAAGATTTCCTGGTTGTGAAATCGAAAGAGGGCCTGGAAGACCGTCTGGAATTCCTGTTCCCGGATCCTGTAATCCGCGCAGAAAAACGTCCACCATATGACGAACGTCTGGATATCGAACTCCAGGTGATTAACCAGATGGGATTCCCTGGCTACTTCCTTATCGTAATGGAATTTATCCAGTGGTCGAAGGATAACGGCGTGCCGGTTGGCCCTGGCCGTGGTTCCGGTGCGGGTTCGCTTGTGGCCTACGCGCTAAAAATTACTGACCTCGATCCGCTTGAATTTGACCTGCTGTTCGAACGTTTCCTTAACCCCGAACGTGTCTCAATGCCCGACTTTGACGTCGACTTCTGCATGGAGAAACGCGATCAGGTCATTGAGCACGTCGCGGATATGTATGGCCGTGATGCGGTATCACAAATTATTACCTTCGGTACGATGGCGGCGAAAGCCGTTATCCGTGACGTGGGTCGCGTGCTGGGCCATCCGTATGGTTTCGTCGATCGCATCTCTAAACTGGTGCCACCCGATCCGGGCATGACGCTGGCGAAGGCCTTCGAAGCGGAACCGCAGCTGCCGGAAATCTACGAAGCTGACGAAGAGGTCAAAGCGCTGATTGATATGGCGCGCAAGCTGGAAGGTGTCACGCGTAACGCCGGTAAGCACGCCGGTGGTGTGGTTATCGCGCCGACGAAAATTACCGATTTTGCGCCGCTGTATTGCGACGAATCGGGCCAGCATCCGGTCACCCAGTTCGATAAAAATGACGTTGAGTACGCCGGCCTGGTGAAATTCGACTTCCTGGGTTTGCGAACGCTCACTATCATCGACTGGGCGTTGAAGATGATCAACCCGCGCCGGGCCAAACAGGGCCTGGAGCCGATTGATATCGCCGCCATTCCGCTCGATGACAAGAAAAGCTTCGACATGCTGCAACGCTCGGAAACCACTGCGGTGTTCCAGCTCGAATCGCGCGGCATGAAAGATCTGATTAAGCGTCTGCAGCCCGACTGCTTCGAAGATATGATCGCACTGGTGGCTCTGTTCCGTCCGGGCCCGTTACAGTCAGGGATGGTTGATAACTTTATCGACCGTAAGCACGGTCGCGAAGAAATTTCCTACCCTGACGTTCAGTGGCAGCATGAGTGCCTGAAACCTGTTCTGGAGCCAACGTACGGTATTATCCTGTACCAGGAACAGGTCATGCAGATTGCCCAGGAGCTTTCCGGCTATACCCTTGGCGGCGCGGATATGCTGCGTCGTGCGATGGGTAAGAAAAAGCCGGAAGAGATGGCCAAGCAGCGCGGCACCTTTGAAGAGGGCGCGAAAAGCCGTGGCGTAGACGGTGAGCTGGCGATGAAAATCTTCGACCTGGTGGAGAAATTCGCCGGTTATGGATTTAACAAATCGCACTCCGCTGCTTATGCGTTGGTTTCGTATCAAACCCTGTGGCTGAAAGCGCACTATCCGGCAGAATTTATGGCGGCGGTAATGACCGCTGATATGGATAACACCGAGAAAGTGGTTGGCCTGGTCGATGAATGCTGGCGTATGGGGCTGAAAATCTTGCCGCCGGATATTAACGCCGGGATGTACCATTTCCACGTCAACGACGACGGTGAAATAGTTTACGGTATCGGTGCTATCAAAGGCGTGGGCGAAGGCCCAATCGAAGCGATCATCGAAGCGCGTAACAATGGCGGTTATTTCCGCGAACTGTTTGATCTTTGCGCCCGGACTGACACCAAAAAACTGAACCGTCGAGTACTGGAAAAACTGATTATGTCCGGGGCGTTTGACCGCCTCGGCCCGCATCGCGCGGCGCTGATGAACTCCCTCGGTGACGCGCTGAAAGCGGCTGACCAGCACGCGAAAGCGGAAGCGATTGGTCAGGCAGATATGTTTGGTGTGCTGGCGGAAGAGCCTGAGCAGATTGAGCAGTCTTATGCCAACTGTCAGCCGTGGCCAGAACATACAGTGCTGGAAGGAGAGCGTGAAACGTTAGGCTTGTACCTGACGGGGCATCCGATCAACCAGTATCTGAAAGAAATTGAGCGCTATGTCGGAGGCTACAGGCTAAAAGACATGCATCCGACGGAACGTGGTAAAATGACCACGGCGGCGGGGCTCGTCATTGCGGCGCGGGTTATGGTCACCAAGCGCGGTAATCGCATCGGCATCTGTACTCTGGATGACCGTTCCGGGCGGCTGGAGGTGATGTTATTCACCGAAGCGCTGGAAAAATACCAGCATTTGCTGGAAAACGACCGCATACTTATCGTCAGCGGACAGGTCAGCTTTGATGACTTCAGCGGCGGGCTTAAAATGATGGCCCGTGAAGTGATGGATATTGACGAAGCCCGGGAAAAATATGCTCGCGGGCTTGCTATCTCGCTGACGGACAGGCAAATTGATGACCAGCTTTTAAACCGACTCCGTCAGTCTCTGGAACCCCATCGATCGGGGACCATTCCAGTACATCTCTACTATCAGAGGGCGGATGCACGTGCGCGATTGCGCTTTGGTGCAACGTGGCGTGTCTCTCCGAGCGATCGTTTACTCAACGATCTCCGTGGCCTCATTGGTTCGGAGCAGGTGGAACTGGAGTTTGACTAATACAGGAATACTATGAGTCTGAATTTCCTTGATTTCGAACAGCCGATTGCAGAGCTGGAAGCGAAAATCGATTCTTTGACAGCGGTAAGCCGTCAGGATGAAAAACTGGATATTAACATCGACGAAGAAGTGCATCGTCTGCGTGAAAAAAGCGTAGAACTGACGCGCAAAATCTTTGCCGATCTCGGCGCATGGCAGATTGCCCAGCTGGCTCGTCATCCACAGCGCCCGTACACCCTGGATTATGTCCGCCTGGCGTTTGATGAATTTGACGAACTGGCAGGCGATCGCGCTTATGCTGACGACAAAGCCATTGTCGGCGGTATCGCACGTCTGGATGGTCGCCCGGTGATGATCATTGGTCATCAGAAAGGCCGTGAAACCAAAGAGAAGATTCGTCGTAACTTTGGTATGCCAGCACCGGAAGGTTACCGTAAGGCACTGCGCCTGATGGAAATGGCCGAACGCTTTAACATGCCGATCGTGACCTTTATCGACACTCCTGGTGCATACCCAGGTGTCGGTGCAGAAGAGCGCGGTCAGTCAGAAGCCATCGCGCGCAACCTGCGTGAAATGTCTCGTCTGTCGGTCCCGGTGATCTGTACCGTGATCGGTGAAGGCGGTTCCGGCGGCGCACTGGCTATCGGTGTGGGCGATAAAGTGAATATGCTGCAGTACAGCACCTATTCCGTTATCTCTCCGGAAGGCTGCGCGTCCATTCTGTGGAAGAGCGCAGACAAAGCGCCGCTGGCGGCGGAAGCGATGGGTATTATCGCGCCACGTCTGAAAGAGCTGAAGCTTATCGATACCGTGATCCCAGAACCGCTGGGTGGCGCGCATCGTAAGCCAGAAGTGATGGCGGCTTCCCTTAAAGCGCAGTTGCTGGCCGATTTGGCCGATCTCGATGTGCTGAGCAAAGAAGACCTGCTCAACCGTCGTTATCAGCGCCTGATGAACTACGGTTACGCGTAATCTGCACAATAATCTTAAAAGCCGCACACTGTTGCGGCTTTTTTTTTACCTGCCGTTTACCTCGGCTATGCTTATCTAATATTTTTCAAGGAGGTAGACCATGAATATTATTGCCATCATGGGTCCGCATGGCGTCTTTTATAAAGATGAGCCGATCAAGGAGCTGGAAAAATCATTACAGTCTCGCGGATTCCAGCTTATCTGGCCGCATAACAGTGCCGATCTGCTTAAGGTTATCGAGCATAACCCACGTATCTGTGGAGTCGTCTTTGACTGGGATGAGTACGACCTGGAATTGTGCAGCGATATCAATCAGCT
This sequence comes from Lelliottia jeotgali, assembly GCA_002271215.1. Taxonomy (NCBI): domain Bacteria; kingdom Pseudomonadati; phylum Pseudomonadota; class Gammaproteobacteria; order Enterobacterales; family Enterobacteriaceae; genus Lelliottia; species Lelliottia jeotgali. Next base: position 880,565 of record CP018628.1, read on the forward strand.
CAATGAATATCTGCCGCTGTATGCGTTCATCAATACTCATTCGACGATGGACGTCAGCGCTCACGATATGCGCATGGCGCTGTGGTTTTTTGAATACGCACTCGGAGCAGCCGAGGATATTGCGACGCGCATCGAGCAATATACCCGTGAATACCTCGATAACATCACGCCTCCTTTTACCCGCGCACTGTTCAACTATGTGAAAGAAGGCAAATACACCTTCTGCACGCCAGGTCATATGGCGGGAACGGCATACCAGAAAAGCCCGGTTGGTTGTCTGTTCTATGATTTCTTTGGCGGTAACACGCTGAAAGCGGATGTTTCGATCTCGGTGACGGAACTCGGCTCGCTCCTGGACCACACCGGCCCGCATCTGGAGGCGGAAGAGTACATCGCCCGCACCTTCGGCGCCGAACAAAGTTATATGGTGACCAACGGCACGTCGACGTCTAATAAGATTGTTGGCATGTACGCCGCACCTGCCGGAAGCACGCTGCTGATTGATCGCAACTGCCACAAATCGCTGGCGCATCTGCTGATGATGAGCGATGTCGTTCCGCTCTGGCTGTCGCCAACGCGAAACGCGCTGGGGATTTTGGGCGGCATTCCGCGCCGTGAGTTTTCCCACGCGGCGATTGAACAGAAAGTCGCATCGGTTGCGGGCGCAAGTTGGCCTATTCATGCGGTGATTACCAACTCGACCTATGACGGGCTGCTCTACAACACCAACTGGATCAAGCAGACGCTTGACGTATCATCGATTCACTTTGATTCGGCCTGGGTTCCCTATACCAATTTCCACCCGATTTATGCGGGAAAAAGCGGGATGAGCGGCGAACGGATACCGGGCAAAGTATTCTTCGAAACTCAGTCGACACATAAAATGCTGGCGGCGTTCTCGCAGGCTTCGCTTATTCACATCAAGGGCGAATACGACGAAGACACTTTCAACGAAGCTTTCATGATGCACACTACCACTTCGCCAAGCTATCCACTGGTGGCCTCGATAGAAACGGCGGCAGCGATGTTGCGCGGCAATCCGGGTAAACGCTTGATTAACCGTTCAGTGGAACGTGCGCTGCATTTCCGTAAAGAAGTACAGCGACTTAAAGATGAGGCCGACGGCTGGTTCTTTGATATCTGGCAACCGGAAGAGATTGATGAAGCCGAATGCTGGTCCGTTGCACCTGACGAAAGCTGGCATGGATTCCGCGATGCGGATGCGGATCATATGTTCCTCGATCCGGTGAAAGTCACCATTCTGACGCCGGGGATGGACGAGCAAGGAACGATGAGCGACGAAGGGATCCCCGCTGCGCTGGTGGCGAAATTTCTTGATGAACGCGGCGTAGTGGTGGAAAAAACGGGCCCATACAATCTGCTCTTCTTGTTCAGCATCGGGATCGATAAAACCCGTGCGATGGGGCTGCTGCGGGGACTAATGGAGTTCAAACGCGCCTACGACCTGAATCTGCGGGTGAAAAACATGCTCCCGGATCTGTACGCTGAAGATCCTGATTTTTATCGCAACATGCGGATCCAGGATCTGGCTCAGGGGATCCATAAGCTGATCCGCCAGCACGATCTGCCGCGTCTTATGCTTCAGGCGTTTGACGTTTTGCCCGAAATGAAACTGACCCCGCACAAAGCCTGGCAACGTCAGGTAAAAGGCGAAGTGGAAACTATCGAGCTGGAAAATCTGGTGGGACGCATATCGGCCAATATGATCCTGCCTTATCCGCCTGGCGTTCCGCTATTGATGCCGGGCGAGATGATCACCGAGCAAAGCCGGGCGGTGCTCGATTTCCTGCTCATGTTGTGTTCCGTCGGTCGTCATTATCCCGGTTTTGAGACAGATATTCACGGTGCGAAGCGCGACGAAAACGGCACTTATTGGGTGCGAGTCTTAAAAAATAGCTAAGCGCTTGCGTGCTCAGGGTTTTCGGTTGTAACGTTTGGGCCTTATCAAAAGGAGAGGCTATGCTGGGTTTAAAACAGGTTCACCATATTGCGATTATTGCGACCGATTACGCTCACAGTAAGGCGTTCTATTGCGACATTCTCGGATTCACGCTGATGAGCGAAGCTTATCGCGCTGAACGCGATTCGTGGAAAGGTGACCTGGCGTTGAACGGGCAGTATGTGATTGAGCTTTTCTCCTTTCCTTTCCCGCCTGCGCGCCCGTCGCGACCAGAAGCCTGTGGGCTTCGCCATCTCGCCTTCAGCGTCGATAATATTGAGCAGGCGGTGAAGCATCTTGAAGGGCATGGCGTGAAGTGCGAAGCCATTCGCATCGATCCGTTTACCAATAAGCGTTTTACCTTTTTCAACGATCCTGATGGCCTGCCGCTGGAGCTTTATCAGCAGTGACGTTACTTGCAATCGCTCAGTCTGTTTCTCCGTTCCGTCAGTTGCTGGTGGGGTTTAGCGGTGGCCTGGACTCTACCGTCCTGTTACATCGCCTGATGCTGTGGCGTGAACAACAGCCCGATGTCCAGATCCGCGCCATTCATATTCATCATGGGCTTAGTGCGAATGCCAATGAATGGGTGGCCCACTGCGAGACGCTTTGCCAGACGTGGAATATCCCACTGATCGTTGAACGCGTGACGCTTAAGGACGAAGGACTTGGGACGGAGGCGCAGGCACGTAAGGCACGGTATGTCGCCTTTGAGCACGCGCTTCGGCCCGGTGAAGCCATCGTGACGGCGCAGCATCTCGACGATCAGTGTGAGACGTTTTTACTGGCGCTTAAGCGAGGCAGCGGCCCGGCGGGATTATCGGCGATGGCTGAGCGCAGCAAATTTGCCGGGACATACCTGCTGCGTCCTTTGCTGAACGAAACCCGTTCATCGCTGGAACATTGGGCGCGTGTGCACAATCTGCGCTGGATAGAAGATGAAAGTAATCAGGACGATGGCTACGATCGTAACTTCTTACGTCTGCGTATTTTGCCCGAACTTTCTCAGCGTTGGCCGCATTTTGCCGAGGCGACGGCAAGAAGTGCGCAATTATGTGCAGAACAGGAAAGCTTGTTGGACGAACTGCTGAGCGAGGAGCTGGCGAACCTGGTGTCGGAAGAGGGGGCGCTGAGTATTTCTCCGCTGGAATCGATGAGCGTGGTGCGCCGTGGGGCGTTAGTTCGTCGCTGGCTAGCGAGCCATCAGGCGCAAATGCCCTCGCGCGACATGCTCAAGCGAATCTGGTATGAAGTGGCTCAGGCGCGCGAAGATGCCAACCCGTGTCTGCATCTTAATGGGTTTGAAATCAGACGCTTCAAAGCGCAGCTCTGGTGGGTTAAGCATCAGCCGTCGCTGACAGATAACATCATCTCCTGGCCTGATATTCACGAACCGCTGAATCTACCGCACAGGGCGGGTCTGGTTGCTCTTAATGCGCCCGGTAATGTGCGTTTGCCAGCAGTGGGAGAGCAGGTGACGATCCGCTTTAAAGCCAGCGGGAATTTACATATTGTGGGCCGCAACGGTGGCCGCAAGCTGAAAAAAATCTGGCAGGAGTGCAACGTCCCGCCCTGGCTTCGCGACACCACGCCTTTATTATTTTATGGTGAAACGCTGATTGCGGCGGCGGGAGTCTTTGTCACGCAGGATGGCTGGGCGGAAGAGGGGTTGAGATTCGAGCGGAAGGCGTAACGGGCAGCGAACTGCCCGTTACAGAAAATTACTCTTCGCTCACCACGACGGTGCCGATATCTGGATGACTGAAGCTGGCGATTTTATCGAGGCGAAGTTCACGCGTTTTCCCGGCATCTTCGACGACCAGATATTCAACGTTCTTGCGTGAGACCAGGTCACTCGCTTTTGCTTTCAACTCCTCGCCGTCTTTTAACGCCAGCGCCAGAACCAGGTGATTCTGACAGGCGAGCTCGAGGTTGTCGTAGTCATCGCAGTTGATGGGTTGATAGGTATCATTCATTGACATAATCGCTCACCAGTAAATTCGCAGCAGCATACGCCGCTTTTTCCCTGACCGATTCTGAAAGGCTGGCGTCCGACGCCACTTCATTCAGCACTTTCAATACACAGCCCAACGCATCGGGGATATACCCCAGATCTCCGCTGGCAATTTCCGCATACCTTTTGCGAATTAACTCACAATAATTTTCCACATCCCCTCCTGCCAGCGCACTGACGTTACTGTGAGATACACTTAAGCCTACGAAGATAAACTCGGTTTAGCAAGGTGACTATACCATACTCATTCAAGCAATATCAGCGCCTTGATATTGCTGCGATTCACCGCGAGGTAACAGCCTTTTGGCTGGAATTTCGCTACAATGTGCGCCTGATTCGAATGGAGTTCTCTCATGGCGCTGAAAGCGACAATTTATAAAGCGGTAGTCAACGTTGCTGACCTTGACCGCAACCAGTTTCTCGATGCGTCGTTAACGCTGGCTCGTCACCCGTCAGAAACGCAGGAACGCATGATGCTGCGCCTGCTGGCGTGGATCAAATACGCCAATGAACGGCTGCAATTTACGCGTGGACTGAGCGCCGAAGAAGAGCCAGAAGCCTGGCTGCGCAACGATCATATGGGCATTGATTTGTGGATTGAGCTCGGCTTGCCGGACGAACGTCGAATCAAAAAGGCCTGCACGCAGTCCGCAGAAGTGGCGATTTTTGCCTATAATCAGCGTGCTGCGGAAATCTGGTGGCAGCAAAACCAGCGCAAATGCGCCCAGTATTCACACCTTTCAGTGTGGTATCTGGACGATGAACAACTGGCGAAATTGACTGAGTTTGCCGCTCGTACTATGGCGCTGCAGGCGACGATCCAGGATGGCGCTATCTGGCTGTCTGATTCTCAGAATAATCTGGAAATTCATCTTACTGCGTGGCAGTCACCGTCATGATTGTGGTGTCCCGAACCGTCACTATCCCCGACAATGAGTTTGAGATAACGGCGATCCGGGCTCAGGGCGCGGGTGGACAGCATGTGAATAAAGCCTCAACGGCGATTCATCTGCGCTTTGACATTCGGGCCTCCAGCCTGCCAGAGTCCTATAAAGAAGCCTTGCTCGCTGCCAGCCATCACCTCATTACCAGCGATGGCGTTATCATTATTAAGGCGCAAGAGTATCGCAGTCAGGAATTGAATCGAGAAGCCGCACTTTCCCGGCTGGTGGCGGTCATACAGGAGCTGACTACAGTTCAGAAAAGTCGCCGCGCCACGCGGCCGACGCGAGCCTCAAAAGAGCGTCGGTTGTCTTCGAAAGCGCAAAAATCCACGGTAAAATCACTGCGTGGAAAAGTTCGTCGGTCTCAGGATTGATAAACCGGATACCATTTTTATAAGGAATTCATCGTGAAAACAGCGATATGGTCAGTTATTGCCGCATCAACGCTTTTTGCCCTCATTGGGTGTAATAATCGTGCTGAGATGCAGACTTTACAACCGACACAGTCGGAAGAGTTAAAACCGATGCAGCAGAGCTGGCGCGGTGTTCTTCCTTGCGCCGATTGCGAAGGCATTGAAACGACATTGTACCTGGAAAAGGATGGTTCATGGGTAATGAACCAGCGCTATCAGGGGGCGAAAGAACCGTCATCCTTTGCCACTTATGGCAAGTGGGCGCGCACCGCTGAGAAACTGATTTTGACGGATTCCGAAGGCGAGAAAACCTATTTCCGCGCCAAAGGTGAGGGCATGGAGATGCTCGATCGTGAAGGTAATCCGATCGAATCTCAGTTTAACTACACGTTAGCGCCAGTCAAAGCGGCTCTGCCCTCCACGCCGATGGCGATGCGCGGCATGTATTTCTACATGGCAGATGCAGCAGTCTTCACCGATTGTGCAACGGGCAAGAAAGTCAGTGTGGCAAACAATGCGCAGCTGGAACGTGATTATGCCGTGGCGCGCGGGAATGACAGCAAGCCAGTGTTGTTGACAGTAGACGGTCACTTCACGCTGGAGCCGAACCCGGATAGCGGCGAGATGGTGAAAACGCTGGTAACGGATAAGAGCGCGAAGTTTGCGGCGGGTAAAGACTGCGACAGCAAATAAGACTGAAAAGAAAAACCCCGCAATCGCGGGGTTTTTTGTGGCTTAACCTTTGATGGCTTTCACCAGGTAATCAAGGACATCGCCGGTCTTGATCATCTGCTTCTCGCCGCTGCGACGGTATTTGTATTCAATCTCGTCGCTGTCGAGGTTACGGTCGCCGATAACGACAGTGTGCGGAATGCCGATCAGTTCCATATCCGCAAACATCACGCCCGGACGCTCTTTACGGTCATCCATCAGCACTTCGATACCCTGCGCACGCAGTTCGCTGTAAAGCTTCTCAGCCAGTTCCTGAACACGGTAAGACTTGTGCATGTTCATCGGCAAAATCGCGACCTGGAACGGGGCAATATTGTCTGGCCAGACGATGCCGCGTTCGTCGTGGTTCTGCTCAATGGCTGCTGCAACCACGCGAGTTACCCCGATACCGTAGCAACCCATGGTCAGCGTCTGGTTACGGCCATCTTCACCCTGAACGGATGCATTTAGCGCCTGAGAGTACTTCGTACCCAACTGGAAGATGTGGCCCACTTCGATACCACGTTTGATCATCAGCGTACCCTGGCCGTCCGGGCTTGGATCGCCGGCAACCACGTTACGGATATCTGCTACTTCTGGCGTCGCGGTGTCGCGATCCCAGTTGATGCCGAAGTAGTGCTTACCGTCGATGTTCGCGCCAGCAGAGAAATCGCTCATGGCGGCAACGGTACGGTCAATCACGACCGGAATCGGCAGATTAACCGGGCCCAGTGAACCAGGACCTGCGTTAACCACCGCGCGGATTTCAGCTTCGGTAGCGAAAGTCAGCGGGCTTGCGACCTGCGGCAGTTTTTCTGCTTTGACTTCGTTCAGCTCGTGATCGCCACGAACCAGCAGCGCAACCAGCGGATACGCGCTTCCTTCAACGGATTTCACCAGCAGAGTTTTTACCGTTTTCTCGATCGGCAGATTGAACTGCTCAACCAGCTCGGCGATGGTTTTGGCGTTCGGGGTATCGACCAGCTTCATCTCTTCTGTCGCTGCCGCACGTGGGGTCGCAGGGGCCAGAGCTTCTGCAAATTCGATATTTGCCGCGTAGTCAGAGGTGTCGGAGAAGATCACATCATCTTCACCGCTCTGCGCCAGCACCTGGAATTCGTGAGAGGCGCTACCGCCGATAGAACCGGTGTCAGCTTGCACAGCGCGGAAATCCAGACCCATGCGGGAGAAGATCTTGCTGTAGGCGCCGTACATCACGTCGTAGGTTTCCTGCAGGGATTCCTGAGAAGTATGGAAAGAGTAGGCATCTTTCATCAGGAATTCGCGGGAACGCATCACGCCGAAACGCGGACGAACTTCGTCACGGAACTTGGTCTGGATCTGGAAGAAGTTCAGCGGCAGCTGTTTGTACGAGTTCAGCTCGTTACGAATCAGGTCAGTGATCACTTCTTCATGCGTTGGGCCGAGTACAAACGGGCGCTCGCCACGATCAACAAAGCGCAGCAGCTCTGGGCCGTACTGCTCCCAGCGACCACTTTCCATCCACAGGTCAGCAGGCTGAACCACAGGCATGGACACCTCGATAGCACCGGCGTTGTTCATCTCTTCACGCACGATGTTTTCGACTTTTTTCAGGACGCGCAGGCCGGTCGGCAACCAGGTATACAACCCAGAGGCCAGCTTGCGGATCATCCCGGCGCGCAGCATCAGCTGATGGCTGATGACTTCGGCGTCGGCAGGTGTCTCCTTCAGTGTGGAGAGCAGATATTGGCTAGTACGCATGTTGTTACGGTTCCATTTCGACGATTGGACCAGGCTGAAACGTCAGACTGACACAAAAAAAGTGGTTTAGTTTACCAGTGTGGCAAAGATGCCAAAAGAGAGGAAAATAAAATTAGCGCACTTCCAGCGCAAACACTTCAAAACCTGACTCGGTGACGCGCCAGCGCACATTAAAATCGAGCAACAGGACGGCGTAAGTTTTGCCAGCTTCTTCCTCTTTTTTATACGCGGGTCGTGGATCTTGCGCCAGGACTTCAACAATAAAGGCCTTCAGGCGAGGGTAGCGCTTTTCCAGGAGCAGAAGTTGCGCGTCAACATCGGGCGTAAAACCGACGGGCATATCGGCGACCGGTGCCTGCTGAGCGTAGCTCGCGCGCGCATCTGGCAGCGCTTCGGCAAAGGGCAGGTAGGGTTTGATATCCACCACCGGCGTACCGTCGACCAAATCCAGACTGCCTAACTGCAGGATCACCTGATCCTTTTGACAGCGAATATCTTTTAGCTCAACCAACGACATCCCGACAGGGTTCGGGCGGAAGGTCGAACGCGTGGCAAACACCCCCATTCTGGCATTCCCACCCAGGCGGGGAGGGCGCACCGTCGGACGCCAGCCGCCTTCCATCGTTTGATGAAAGATGAACAGCACCCACAGATGGCTAAATGCCTCAAGCCCACGCACGGCGTCGGCCTGATTATAAGGAGGAATTAAGTGAAGTTCACCGCCGCCGCTTTTAACCAGACCCGGCTGGCGCGGTACGGCAAACTTCTCTTTATAAGGCGAGCGGATAACACCTATCTGCTCAAACTGAAATGCACTCATTTCGCCGTGACGTTAAGGGCGTTACCCATACACACCGCCTGGCGATAGCAGCCTGGCGTGCCGCTGGTGACTTCACAGCTGTGCAGCAGGACGGCGTTAGCTTTCATTTTGGCGGCGTTAATCTGCAGACGTTTACGCGCCGTCGGGATGTTTGGCGGAGAGTCCTGATTGCTTGCCTGGCAGGATTCGCCGGTGACTTCACCCAGATCGCGGAATGGTTTGCCAATTAAGTCTTCAGCTTTGGTGTAGATTCTTACCGGTGCAGGGCGCGGTGCCTTCGGCTTGGCTGGCTCCACCTTCGGTGGGGTTGCAGTGCTTTTAACAGGTTCAACAGGAGATCTGCTTAGCATTGAACAGCCGCTCAGCATGAGTGCTAAAAGACAGATCGGTAAAGCACGCATAATATTTCCTCAATGAATAATCAAATCGTCAGTTATTGAATCAGTTGCCCGCATAAATGACAAGACGGGCTTTCGCCCGTCATGAATGATATTACAGAAAGGTCAGATTACCAGCCTTTAACAGCGCCGCCGTTAAACACTTTGTTGGCTTCCTGGTAAACTTCGTCAGACTGGTATGCCTGTACGAATTTTTTCACGTTTTCCGCGTCTTTGTTGTCTTCGCGGCTCACGATCAGGTTCACGTATGGGGAGTCTTTGTCTTCAACGAAGATACCGTCTTTCGCTGGTGTCAGGCCAATCTGGCTGGCGTAAGTGGTGTTGATCACGGCCAGTGCAATCTGCGCGTCGTCCAGAGAACGTGGCAGCTGCGGTGCTTCCAGCTCAACCAGCTTCAGGTTTTTCGGGTTTTCAGTTACATCCAGTACGGTTGGCAGCAAGCCCACGCCGTCTTTCAGTTTGATCAGACCCACTTTCTGCAGCAGCAACAGGGAGCGGCCCAGGTTGGTTGGATCGTTAGGAATCGCGACCTGAGAACCCGGCTGCAGCTCTTCCAGAGATTTGATTTTTTTGGAGTAGCCCGCGATTGGGTAAACGAAGGTATTCGCGACGGCAACCAGTTTGTAGCCACGGTCTTTGATCTGCTGATCCAGATACGGTTTGTGCTGGAAAGCGTTAGCGTCGATGTCGCCTTTGCTCAGCGCTTCGTTAGGCAGAACGTAATCGTTAAAGGTAACCAGCTCAACGTCCAGACCGTATTTCTCTTTTGCCACTTTCTGTGCAACTTCAGCAACCTGCTGCTCAGCGCCAACAATGACACCGACTTTAATGTGGTTTGGATCTTTTTCGTCCTGACCGCAACCCACCAGAGCCAGAGAGCCAATCAGCGCGCCTACTGCGGCAAAGGTCTTCAATTTAAACGTCATGTCATATCCTTAATTCGTCGAGTTTGCGTTGTGTAACGTTATTTATGAGTAACAGCCCGGACGATGCGATCGCCAGAGAATTGAATGAGATAAACCAGCACAACCAGCAATACCAGAACCGTGTTCATTACGGTAGCGTTATAACCAATATAACCGTATTGATAGCCGATCTGCCCCAGGCCGCCAGCCCCAACGGCGCCGCCCATGGCGGAATAACCTACGAGGGTGATCAGCGTAATGGTTGCCGCATTCACCAGGCCCGGCAGCGCTTCAGGTAACAGAACTTTGCGTACGATCTGCATCGGCGTCGCGCCCATAGCACGAGAGGCTTCAATCAGACCGGTTGGAATTTCCAGCAGGGCGTTTTCAACCATACGCGCGATGAATGGTGCGGCGCCTACGGTCAGCGGAACGATAGCCGCCTGCAAACCAATAGATGTTCCCACGATGACTCGGGTAAATGGAATCATCCACACCAGCAGGATAATAAAAGGAATCGAGCGGAAGATATTCACCAGCGCAGAGAGCGTGCGGTAAAGCTTCGCGTTTTCGATAATCTGCCCAGGACGCGTGACGTACAACAGCACGCCAACCGGCAAGCCAATCACGAAACCAAAGAATCCAGATACGAAGGTCATTGCCAGCGTCTCCCAAACGCCGCGAACCAGCAGCCACATCATCGGCTCAGACATAACCCAGTACCTCTACTTTTACATGGTGTTCCTGCAGCCAGGCGATCGCGGCTTGCGTCTCTTCTTGTGTTCCGTGCATTTCCGTCAGCATGATGCCGAACTTCACGCCACCGGCGTAATCCATCTGCGCACTAATAATGTTGTTGTTCACATTGAAGCGGCGCGCAGTTTCGGAAAGCAGCGGGGCGTCAACGGACTGACCGGTAAATTCCATGCGCAGCATTGGAACGCTGTCTGGACCAGATTCTGTTTTTAAACGCGCCAGATAATCTTCCGGGATATCCAGGTGCAGCGTGGACTGAATGAACTGCTGTGCCAGTGGTGTTTTCGGGTGCGAGAACACTTCGCTCACCGTGTCCTGTTCAATCAATTCACCGTTGCTGATTACCGCGACACAGTCGCAGATGCGCTTCACGACGTCCATCTCATGAGTAATAAGGAGAATGGTCAGCCCGAGGCGGCGGTTAATGTCTTTCAATAATTCGAGGATAGAACGGGTGGTGGCAGGATCCAGCGCGCTGGTGGCTTCGTCGCAGAGCAGCACTTTCGGATTGCTTGCCAGCGCACGTGCAATCGCCACGCGCTGTTTCTGTCCACCGGACAGATTGGCTGGGTAGCTGTCGTGCTTATCAGACAGTCCGACCAAATCCAGCAGCTCGGTCACCCGGCGTTTCACTTCTTCCTTAGGGGTGTTGTCCAGCTCCAGTGGCAGCGCGACGTTACCAAAAACGGTGCGCGAGGCCAGCAGGTTAAAGTGCTGGAAGATCATGCCAATCTGACGACGGGCTTGAGTTAATTCTTTTTCAGAAAGTTTGGTTAACTCCTGGCCGCCAACCTGGACGCTGCCTTCGGTCGGACGCTCGAGCAGGTTAACGCAGCGGATGAGCGTACTTTTACCGGCACCCGAAGCGCCAATGACGCCATAAATCTGTCCAGCCGGAACGTGCAGGCTGACGTTGTTCAGCGCCTGAATCGTTCGGGTTCCTTGCTGGAACACTTTGGTGATATTGGAAAGTTTAATCATTAGATTATTTTTATCGTATGTAAGTTAGCCGTGGCATTTTCTTCTGCCAGATACGGGGTTCAGCCGTAAACAAAATGGATGTTAAGGCATCCAGACGTCTAAATCAATGTCACTGTGCGCGATGAGCACTTTCTTGCGTGGTGAAACGTGAGATAATAGCGGGACATGCCTTTTTCAGGAGTAAACCCGTGGCAAAATCAGTACCCGCAATTTTTCTCGATCGTGACGGCACTATTAATGTCGATCATGGTTACGTGCACGAGATTGATGCGTTCGAATTTATCGACGGCGTTATTGATGCCATGCGCGAACTCAAAGCGATGGGCTATGCGCTGGTGGTGGTGACCAATCAGTCCGGGATCGCCCGGGGTAAATTTACCGAAGCGCAATTCGAAACGCTGACCGAATGGATGGACTGGTCATTGGCCGATCGCGACGTCGAGCTGGATGGTATCTATTACTGCCCGCATCACCCACAGGGATCGGTGGAAGAATATCGCCAGACGTGTGATTGCCGCAAACCACATCCGGGGATGTTTATCTCCGCGCAGGAATTCCTACACATTGATATGGCGTCTTCTTATATGGTGGGCGACAAACTGGAAGATATGCAGGCGGCAACCGCTGCGGGTGTGGGGACCAAAGTGTTAGTTCGCACTGGCAAGCCTGTCACACCAGAAGCTGAAAGCGCAGCGGATATGGTGCTGAACAGCCTCGCTGAGTTGCCAAAAGCGCTCAAAGCGCAGCAAAAATAGGCGTTGTGTTGAAAATGTGAGCGGTTGAAATAAAATTGTATTTTTCCGCTTGTCATTCCTCGGAAGCTCCCTATAATGCGCCTCCATCGACACGGCAGATGTGAATCACTTCACACAAACAGCCGGGCCGGTTGAAGAGAAAAAATCCTGAAATTCAGGGTTGACTCTGAAAGAGGAAAGCGTAATATACGCCACCTCGCAACGGTGAGCGAAAGCCGCGTTGCACTGCTCTTTAACAATTTATCAGACAATCTGTGTGGGCACTCAAAGTGACATGGATTCTAAACGTCGAAAGACGCTAAATGAATACCAAAGTCTCTGAGTGAACATACGTAATTCATTACGAAGTTTAATTCACGAGCATCAAACTTAAATTGAAGAGTTTGATCATGGCTCAGATTGAACGCTGGCGGCAGGCCTAACACATGCAAGTCGAGCGGTAGCACAGAGAGCTTGCTCTCGGGTGACGAGCGGCGGACGGGTGAGTAATGTCTGGGAAACTGCCTGATGGAGGGGGATAACTACTGGAAACGGTAGCTAATACCGCATAACGTCGCAAGACCAAAGAGGGGGACCTTCGGGCCTCTTGCCATCAGATGTGCCCAGATGGGATTAGCTAGTAGGTGGGGTAATGGCTCACCTAGGCGACGATCCCTAGCTGGTCTGAGAGGATGACCAGCCACACTGGAACTGAGACACGGTCCAGACTCCTACGGGAGGCAGCAGTGGGGAATATTGCACAATGGGCGCAAGCCTGATGCAGCCATGCCGCGTGTATGAAGAAGGCCTTCGGGTTGTAAAGTACTTTCAGCGAGGAGGAAGGCATTGAGGTTAATAACCTCAGTGATTGACGTTACTCGCAGAAGAAGCACCGGCTAACTCCGTGCCAGCAGCCGCGGTAATACGGAGGGTGCAAGCGTTAATCGGAATTACTGGGCGTAAAGCGCACGCAGGCGGTCTGTCAAGTCGGATGTGAAATCCCCGGGCTCAACCTGGGAACTGCATTCGAAACTGGCAGGCTAGAGTCTTGTAGAGGGGGGTAGAATTCCAGGTGTAGCGGTGAAATGCGTAGAGATCTGGAGGAATACCGGTGGCGAAGGCGGCCCCCTGGACAAAGACTGACGCTCAGGTGCGAAAGCGTGGGGAGCAAACAGGATTAGATACCCTGGTAGTCCACGCCGTAAACGATGTCGACTTGGAGGTTGTTCCCTTGAGGAGTGGCTTCCGGAGCTAACGCGTTAAGTCGACCGCCTGGGGAGTACGGCCGCAAGGTTAAAACTCAAATGAATTGACGGGGGCCCGCACAAGCGGTGGAGCATGTGGTTTAATTCGATGCAACGCGAAGAACCTTACCTACTCTTGACATCCAGAGAATTTAGCAGAGATGCTTTAGTGCCTTCGGGAACTCTGAGACAGGTGCTGCATGGCTGTCGTCAGCTCGTGTTGTGAAATGTTGGGTTAAGTCCCGCAACGAGCGCAACCCTTATCCTTTGTTGCCAGCGGTTCGGCCGGGAACTCAAAGGAGACTGCCAGTGATAAACTGGAGGAAGGTGGGGATGACGTCAAGTCATCATGGCCCTTACGAGTAGGGCTACACACGTGCTACAATGGCGTATACAAAGAGAAGCGACCTCGCGAGAGCAAGCGGACCTCATAAAGTACGTCGTAGTCCGGATTGGAGTCTGCAACTCGACTCCATGAAGTCGGAATCGCTAGTAATCGTAGATCAGAATGCTACGGTGAATACGTTCCCGGGCCTTGTACACACCGCCCGTCACACCATGGGAGTGGGTTGCAAAAGAAGTAGGTAGCTTAACCTTCGGGAGGGCGCTTACCACTTTGTGATTCATGACTGGGGTGAAGTCGTAACAAGGTAACCGTAGGGGAACCTGCGGTTGGATCACCTCCTTACCTAAAGAACCTGCCTTTGTAGTGTCCACACAGATTGTCTGATGAAAAATAAGCAGTAAAAAATCTCTGCAGGCTTGTAGCTCAGGTGGTTAGAGCGCACCCCTGATAAGGGTGAGGTCGGTGGTTCAAGTCCACTCAGGCCTACCAAATTTATCCTGATACTGCGTTGTGAAACGACTCGCATACTTCAGTATGCTTCGCCCTTCCACGCCTTGTCTCAGTTTAAATTACCGGTAATGAGATTTAGCATTTGTGATGGGGTTATAGCTCAGCTGGGAGAGCGCCTGCCTTGCACGCAGGAGGTCTGCGGTTCGATCCCGCATAGCTCCACCATCCTTTTTACTGCGAAAATTAAGAAAACTTCAGAGTGTTCCTGAAAAGGTGCACTGCGAAGTTTTGCTCTTTAAAAATCTGGATCAAGCTGAAAATTGAAACGACACGCTGCGTCTGTTCTCCGTAATAAGAACAGAGTGACGGTGTGTTCGAGTCTCTCAAATTTTCGCAACACGGTGATGTTTTACGAAACATCTTCGGGTTGTGAGGTTAAGCGACTAAGCGTACACGGTGGATGCCCTGGCAGTCAGAGGCGATGAAGGGCGTGCTAATCTGCGATAAGCGTCGGCGAGGTGATATGAACCTTTGACCCGGCGATACCCGAATGGGGAAACCCAGTGTGTTTCGACACACTATCATGTCATGAATACATAGTGGCATGAGGCGAACCGGGGGAACTGAAACATCTAAGTACCCCGAGGAAAAGAAATCAACCGAGATTCCCCCAGTAGCGGCGAGCGAACGGGGAGGAGCCCAGAGTCTGAATCAGCGCGTGTGTTAGTGGAACGGTCTGGAAAGTCCGACGGTACAGGGTGATAGTCCCGTACACAAAAATGCACACGTTGTGAACTCGAAGAGTAGGGCGGGACACGTGGTATCCTGTCTGAATATGGGGGGACCATCCTCCAAGGCTAAATACTCCTGACTGACCGATAGTGAACCAGTACCGTGAGGGAAAGGCGAAAAGAACCCCGGCGAGGGGAGTGAAAAAGAACCTGAAACCGTGTACGTACAAGCAGTGGGAGCCTACTTGTTAGGTGACTGCGTACCTTTTGTATAATGGGTCAGCGACTTATATTCTGTAGCAAGGTTAACCGTATAGGGGAGCCGAAGGGAAACCGAGTCTTAACTGGGCGTTAAGTTGCAGGGTATAGACCCGAAACCCGGTGATCTAGCCATGGGCAGGTTGAAGGTTGGGTAACACTAACTGGAGGACCGAACCGACTAATGTTGAAAAATTAGCGGATGACTTGTGGCTGGGGGTGAAAGGCCAATCAAACCGGGAGATAGCTGGTTCTCCCCGAAAGCTATTTAGGTAGCGCCTCGTGAATTCATCTTCGGGGGTAGAGCACTGTTTCGGCTAGGGGGCCATCCCGGCTTACCAACCCGATGCAAACTACGAATACCGAAGAATGTTATCACGGGAGACACACGGCGGGTGCTAACGTCCGTCGTGAAGAGGGAAACAACCCAGACCGCCAGCTAAGGTCCCAAAGTCATGGTTAAGTGGGAAACGATGTGGGAAGGCACAGACAGCCAGGATGTTGGCTTAGAAGCAGCCATCATTTAAAGAAAGCGTAATAGCTCACTGGTCGAGTCGGCCTGCGCGGAAGATGTAACGGGGCTAAACCATGCACCGAAGCTGCGGCAGCGACACTTAGGTGTTGTTGGGTAGGGGAGCGTTCTGTAAGCCGTTGAAGGTGTCCTGTGAGGGGTGCTGGAGGTATCAGAAGTGCGAATGCTGACATAAGTAACGATAAAGCGGGTGAAAAACCCGCTCGCCGGAAGACCAAGGGTTCCTGTCCAACGTTAATCGGGGCAGGGTGAGTCGACCCCTAAGGCGAGGCCGAAAGGCGTAGTCGATGGGAAACAGGTTAATATTCCTGTACTCGGTGTTACTGCGAAGGGGGGACGGAGAAGGCTATGTTAGCCGGGCGACGGTTGTCCCGGTTTAAGCATGTAGGCGGAGCGTTTAGGTAAATCCGGACGCTTGTTAACGCTGAGGTGTGATGACGAGGCACTACGGTGCTGAAGTAACAAATGCCCTGCTTCCAGGAAAAGCCTCTAAGCATCAGGTAACATCAAATCGTACCCCAAACCGACACAGGTGGTCAGGTAGAGAATACCAAGGCGCTTGAGAGAACTCGGGTGAAGGAACTAGGCAAAATGGTGCCGTAACTTCGGGAGAAGGCACGCTGGTGTGTAGGTGAAGTCCCTGCGGACGGAGCTGAAACCAGTCGAAGATACCAGCTGGCTGCAACTGTTTATTAAAAACACAGCACTGTGCAAACACGAAAGTGGACGTATACGGTGTGACGCCTGCCCGGTGCCGGAAGGTTAATTGATGGGGTTAGCGGTAACGCGAAGCTCTTGATCGAAGCCCCGGTAAACGGCGGCCGTAACTATAACGGTCCTAAGGTAGCGAAATTCCTTGTCGGGTAAGTTCCGACCTGCACGAATGGCGTAATGATGGCCAGGCTGTCTCCACCCGAGACTCAGTGAAATTGAACTCGCTGTGAAGATGCAGTGTACCCGCGGCAAGACGGAAAGACCCCGTGAACCTTTACTATAGCTTGACACTGAACACTGGTCCTTGATGTGTAGGATAGGTGGGAGGCTTTGAAGCGTGGACGCCAGTCTGCGTGGAGCCAACCTTGAAATACCACCCTTTAATGGCTGGTGTTCTAACGTAGACCCGTAATCCGGGTTGCGGACAGTGTCTGGTGGGTAGTTTGACTGGGGCGGTCTCCTCCTAAAGAGTAACGGAGGAGCACGAAGGTTAGCTAATCCTGGTCGGACATCAGGAGGTTAGTGCAATGGCATAAGCTAGCTTGACTGCGAGAGTGACGGCTCGAGCAGGTGCGAAAGCAGGTCATAGTGATCCGGTGGTTCTGAATGGAAGGGCCATCGCTCAACGGATAAAAGGTACTCCGGGGATAACAGGCTGATACCGCCCAAGAGTTCATATCGACGGCGGTGTTTGGCACCTCGATGTCGGCTCATCACATCCTGGGGCTGAAGTAGGTCCCAAGGGTACGGCTGTTCGCCGTTTAAAGTGGTACGCGAGCTGGGTTTAGAACGTCGTGAGACAGTTCGGTCCCTATCTGCCGTGGGCGCTGGAGAATTGAGGGGGGCTGCTCCTAGTACGAGAGGACCGGAGTGGACGCATCACTGGTGTTCGGGTTGTCATGCCAATGGCATTGCCCGGTAGCTAAATGCGGAAAAGATAAGTGCTGAAAGCATCTAAGCACGAAACTTGCCCCGAGATGAGTTCTCCCTGACCCTTTAAGGGTCCTGAAGGAACGTTGAAGACTACGACGTTGATAGGCTGGGTGTGTAAGTGCAGCGATGCATTGAGCTAACCAGTACTAATGAACCGTGAGGCTTAACCTTACAACGCCGAAGATGTTTTGGCGGAAGAGAGACATCAGTTTCAGCTTGATAACAGATTAATTGACCTGCAGCGATGTGGGTTGATAAACAGAATTTGCCTGGCGGCTTTAGCGCGGTGGTCCCACCTGACCCCATGCCGAACTCAGAAGTGAAACGCCGTAGCGCCGATGGTAGTGTGGGGTCTCCCCATGTGAGAGTAGGGAACTGCCAGGCATCAAATTAAGTAGTAAACCGGTGCATGAATCCGGTGGTTACAGAAGTCTTCGGTGGAGCGGTAGTTCAGTCGGTTAGAATACCTGCCTGTCACGCAGGGGGTCGCGGGTTCGAGTCCCGTCCGTTCCGCCACTTATTAAGAAAGCCCTGAGTTAACGCTCAGGGCTTTTTCTTGTCTGCAATTTTATTATTGCTGTAACAGCAAAAATCCTCTGCATTTTTCGCCCTTTTTCAACATACCCTTAACACGTGATAATCATCCTCAGTTTACGAACACTATGATTAAAGAGGATTTACATGGCTATCCCTGCATTTGGTCTCGGCACTTTCCGCCTGAAAGACGACGTTGTCATCGCATCTGTCAAAACCGCTCTGGAATTAGGCTACCGTACTGTTGATACGGCACAAATCTATGGCAACGAAGCCGCCGTAGGTCAGGCGATTGCGGAAAGCGGCGTACCACGCGAAGAATTATTCATCACTACGAAAATCTGGACTGAAAACCTCAGTAAAGACAGATTGGTCTCAAGCCTGAAAGAGAGCCTTGAAAATCTGCGTACTGATTATGTCGATCTGACTTTGATCCACTGGCCTTCTCCGGGTGATGCGGTGTCTGTAGAAGAATTCATGCAGGCGCTTCTGGAAGCAAAAGAGCAAGGTTTGACGCGTGAAATCGGGATCTCAAACTTCACTATCCCACTGATGGAAAAAGCAATTTCAGCAGTCGGCGCAGAAAATATCGCGACCAATCAGATTGAGCTTTCTCCTTATCTGCAAAACCGTAAAGTGGTTGATTGGGCAAAAGATCACGGTATCCACATCACGTCTTACATGACGCTGGCTTACGGCAAGGCGCTGAAAGATGAGGTTATTGCGGGTATTGCTGACAAGCACAATGCAACGGCTGCGCAGGTCATTCTGGCGTGGGCGATGGGTGAAGGTTATGCCGTGATCCCATCTTCGACGAAACGTGAGAACCTGGCGAGCAATCTGTTGGCACTGGATCTCCAGCTGGATGACGAAGATAAAAAAGCGATCGCTGCACTCGATTGCAATGACCGCCTGGTGAGCCCGGAAGGTTTAGCGCCAGACTGGGATTAATTTATTCCACCCTCTGTAGCCTCAAAACCCTCTTACAGCTCCTTCGGGAGCTGTTTTATATGGTCGCTCAGAAAGTCGATAAAAGCACGAATACGGGTACTGACTGCGCGATCGCTGTAGTACACTGCACTGAACGGCATTTCGACCGGCAGTCGTTTATCTTCCATCAACTCCACCAGTTCACCCCGCGCAATCTCCTTATTAATCATATAGTCAGACAAGCAAGCAATACCGTTCCCACTCAGGCAAAGCTGTTTTAATGTCTCCCCACTGTTAGAAGACAGTCCGCTTGTCACTTCATGAAGCTGGCCATCGCTGCAGGCAATCGGCCAGGTGTTAAGCGATAACGGCTCGGTGAATCCCAGGCAAAGATGGTTTTTTAACTCTTCTACCGTTTCGGGTTTGCCATGCTGGGCGATATAGTCGGGTGAGGCGATAATTTTACGGTAGCTGGTAAACAGTGGACGAGCGCGAAGGCTAGAGTCTGTCAGTGTTCCAGCACGGATAGCTACATCCACTTTCCGCTCGATCAGATTGATGAACGTCTCTGATGAGACAAGCGACAGAGTCATCTCCGGGTAGCGCTCACGGAAGGGCTTCACCAATGGCATCAGAAAATGTAACACGACCGGAGTGGCGGCATCGATGCGTAAAAGTCCGCGCGGTGTGCTCCGTGTTTCCATGATCTCTGTTTCTGCTGCGGCCATCTCCTGCAAAATCGACTGCACGCGACGAAAATAGCGTTCACCTTCTTCTGTCAGGCTCAGCTGGCGCGTTGTCCGGTTTAGCAAACTCACCCCAAGCTTCATTTCCAGCTTTTTAACGGAACGGCTGATCGCAGAATTGGCCTGTCCTAGCTGCTCTGCGGCCCGGCTAAAACTTCCGCTTTCTACGACGGCCACGAAGATTGCCAGCTCTTCTGACGTTGCTTTCATTGTTGCACCACCCGCAAAATTCTATTGATATTTTGACCATTTTTGTTATTTAAACACTGGCGCATACTTCGTGTCATCTTAATCCTGATGACACGGAGTATTTTATGCCACTGGCGCTTCTTGCCCTGACGATCAGTGCCTTCGCAATTGGCACGACTGAGTTTGTTATTGTGGGCCTCGTTCCTACGATTGCCGATCAACTATCAATTACCCTGCCTTCTGCGGGATTGCTGGTCTCTATTTACGCGCTGGGTGTGGCGATTGGCGCACCGGTTTTGACGGCGCTGACCGGGCGTTTCCCACGCAAACAGCTGTTGATGGCGCTAATGGTGCTGTTCACAGCCGGTAATATTCTTGCCTGGCAGGCCCCGGACTACACTACTCTGGTGATTGCCCGACTGCTGACCGGCCTCGCTCATGGTGTGTTTTTCTCTATCGGCTCAACCATTGCGACCAGCCTGGTGCCAAAAGAGAAAGCGGCATCTGCCATAGCCATTATGTTCGGCGGTTTGACAGTTGCACTGGTGACCGGCGTTCCGCTGGGTACGTTTATTGGTCAGCATTTTGGCTGGCGTGAAACCTTCCTGGCAGTTTCTCTGTTGGGTGTGATCGCCCTGATTGCCAGCGCGATCCTGGTGCCTTCGAATATTCCCAGCCGTGCGAGTGCCAGCCTTCGCGATCAGATTAAAGTGCTGACACATCCTCGTCTGTTGATCATCTATGCCATCACGGCGTTAGGCTATGGGGGAGTCTTTACAGCATTTACTTTCCTGGCCCCGATGATGCAGGACCTGGCGGGCTTCTCGCCGAGCGCGGTGAGCTGGATCTTATTGGGATACGGCGTTTCTGTGGCGATCGGTAATATCTGGGGCGGAAAACTCGCCGATAAGCACGGCGCTGTGCCTGCTCTGAAATTCATTTTCGCGGCTCTGGTTGTGCTCCTGATGGTGTTCCAGTTTACAGCCTCCATTCAGTATGCAGCGCTGGGCACTATTCTGGTGATGGGGATCTTTGCTTTTGGTAATGTACCCGGCCTGCAGGTCTACGTGGTTCAGAAAGCCGAGCAGTACACGCCGAATGCCGTTGATGTTGCGT
The DNA here is from genome assembly GCA_002271215.1 of Lelliottia jeotgali. Lineage (NCBI taxonomy): Bacteria > Pseudomonadati > Pseudomonadota > Gammaproteobacteria > Enterobacterales > Enterobacteriaceae > Lelliottia > Lelliottia jeotgali. The sequence goes on from CP018628.1 coordinate 901,667, forward strand.
CTGGTTTAAACATTGCTGCGTTTAATATTGGCATCGCGCTTGGCTCAATTATCGGTGGCCAAACGGTTGAACATTTTGGTTTGGCGCAGACACCGTGGATTGGCGCCGTAATCGTAATGGCTGCCTTCCTGCTGATTGGCGTCAGCGGACGCCTGGATAAACCTGCTCGCGTCGCACTGGGATAAGTATCAGTAAGCGCTTGCTTACAAAACCAGACAGAGGTTTATGAGTAATTGCGTTGAAAGTGTGGCCTAAAATCCCTATAACAGTAGAACCAGTCCGTTTTCCGGGCTGGTTTAATGCTATAGAGGTCGTTTCCAAAAGTGCGAAAAAATACCTATGCCATGCGCTATACTGCCGGACAACCTGCGGAGAGAATATTGCCTCCGGGGTCGTTTGCGAGTCTTGGCCAGGCATTGCCCGCTGGCGCACCGTTAAGCAGTGATGAAAAAATTCGCGTGCTGGTGTGGAACATCTTCAAGCAGCAGCGTGCCGAATGGTTATCCGTCCTGAAGAATTTTGGTAAAGATGCACATCTGGTCTTATTACAGGAGGCGCAAACCACACCTGAATTAGTCCGGTTTGCGACCACAAACTATTTGGCCGCCGACCAGGTTCCGGCCTTTGTATTACCTCAACACCCATCGGGTGTCATGACGCTCTCCGCTGCACACCCGGTTTACTGTTGCCCGCTTCGCGAACGCGAGCCCATCTTGCGTCTGGCAAAATCAGCGCTGGTGACGGTCTATCCTCTGCCGGATACCCGTTTGCTGATGGTGGTGAACATTCACGCCGTGAATTTCAGCCTCGGTGTGGATGTGTACAGTAAGCAGTTACTTCCTATTGGCGATCAGATAGCGCATCACAGTGGGCCGATTATCATGGCGGGGGATTTCAATGCCTGGAGTCGTCCGCGTATGAATGCCCTGTATCGTTTTGCGCGTGAAATGTCCCTGCGCGAAGTGCGTTTTACCGATGACCAGCGGCGTAAAGCGTTCGGTCGCCCGCTTGATTTTGTCTTCTATCGTGGTTTGAACGTGCATGAAGCCTCCGTGCTGGTGACGCGCGCCTCCGATCACAATCCACTACTAGTCGAATTCAGTCCCGGCAAACCTGATAAGTAATGGTGCGTCAGGTCTGCCGTCGGGCAGGCCTGCGCAGGTACTGCCCTTTATTTTTCTCATAACGAAAGGACAGTACAATGACAACACAATCCCATCATGACAACGTAGAAAAACAGTTCGGCTCTCAGGCAAACGCCTATCTGACCAGCGCGGTACACGCTTCTGGCCGCGATCTGGTGCGTCTTGGCGAGCGACTGGCAGCCTTCCCGCATGCGCACGTTCTCGATTTAGGTTGCGGAGCAGGGCATGCCAGCTTTGTTGCCGCACAGCAGGTCGCGCAGGTGACGGCTTATGACTTATCTCGTCAGATGCTGGATGTTGTTACCCACGCCGCGCAAGATAAAGGGCTGAATAATATTACGACCCGGCAAGGCTACGCTGAGTCCTTGCCGTTTGACGATGAATCTTTTGAGGTTGTGATCAGTCGTTACTCAGCACACCATTGGCACGACGTGGGTCAGGCATTACGCGAAATCAAACGCGTGCTGAAGCCGGGCGGGATTTTTATCATCATGGATATCATGTCGCCGGGAAACCCGGTTCGCGATATTTGGCTGCAGACTGTTGAAGCTCTGCGGGATACTTCACATGTACGAAATTATTCCAGCGGTGAATGGTTCGCGATGATTACTGAGGCGGGGTTAATTTCCCGTTCCCTGGTGACAGATCGATTGCCGCTGGAGTTCTCCTCATGGATTTCGCGTATGCGCACACCAGAGGCATTAAGTCAGGCAATTCGCTTGTATCAGGAGAGTGCCTCGGCAGAAGTGAAGGCGTACTTTGAACTGCAGGAAGAGGGATCGTTTACCAGCGATACAATCCTGGCCGAAGCGCAAAAAGCCGGATAAACGGCAATAAAAAAGGCACCGGGGGAATCGGTGCCTTTCTTTATGAGACTGGCTGTCAGGAATCTGGCGTCGCGTTGTTTTTCACAAACAACGTCAGCTGATCGCCTGGCTGCAGATTGCCTGTATCATCGTTCCAGCGCATCACATCTTTGATGTTCACGCCGTGCGTTTTCGCGATACTGGACAACGAATCACCCTTACGTACACGATAAGTAATGCTATCGCTGTTACGGGCGAGACGCTGCGCACTGCTGCCTGCGCCAACCGTCAGGTTCTGGCCAACTTTCAGATTTGAACCGCGCAGATTATTCCACTGCTGCAGATCTTTAGTGCTCACGCCGAGACGTGATGCAATGCCTGAAATCGTATCACCTGAACGAACCTTGTAGCTACGGCTGGTAACGGATGACGCGTCTGCAATCAGCGTTGACTGAACAGCCGCAATTTCACCTGATGCCAGAGAATCACGAAGCTGTGCTGCGTGTTTCTGCGGAACGAGAACATACTGTGGCCCATTCGCGCCCAGCGTAGAACCCTTCACGCCAGCATTAAAGGTCTTCAGCTTTTGTACCGACATACCCGTCATATCAGCGACCTGTTTCATTTCAACCGGGCTGCTGAGGCTGACTCGTGCCAGTGCGCGACTTTCGTCGGACGAAGGCAGTTTGACGCCATAACGTTTGCTGTTTTTGAGTATATCGCTCAAAGCCAACATCTTCGGTACGTAAAGCTTAGTTTCCTGTGGTAGTGAGAGTGACCAAAAATCGGTGGGTTTGCCACGAGATTTGTTCGCTTTCATTGCCTTCAGGACACGACCTTCACCGCTGTTATACGCTGCAACCGTTAACAACCAGTCGCCGTCAAACATCTTATTCAGACGTTGCATCATGTCGAGAGCGGCAGTCGTTGAAGCGACTACATCACGACGCGCATCGTAGCCGCGTGTCTGTTTCAAACCATAATTGCGCCCTGTGCTCGGAATGATCTGCCAAATGCCTGCGGCATTGGCGCCAGACGTCGCGTGCGGGTCAAAAGCGCTCTCCACTATGGGTAGTAGTACCAGTTCCATAGGCATGTTACGTTTCTTAACTTGCCCTGCTATCCAGTACATATACGGCTCTGCCCGTAAAGTTACATCGTGGAGATAGCTCTTATTACTTAAATACTTCTGTTTTTGGTCGCGAATCCGGTTGTTTTCCGGAATTCCCATCTTCAGCTCGTCGCTAATAGAGGCCCACAAGTCCTGATCCTGCGCGAATGACGTCCCATCGTCCATCCATCGCGCCTGACTTGTAAACTTCCCTGCTTCCCCTTGACCAGCTGCAGAAAGGCTCTGTGCGTGCTGCTGAACGTTACCAGTATTCTGAGAAGACTGGCACCCAACAAGCAGGACAGAGGCGAGTAGTATCGCTTTTGCCTTCATGTGTGTGTCAATAGTTGCTTAAAAGACGAGCGATAATAACGGCGAAATTTTGAAAAGGCAACCCGCAATTCTCAGAAGTTATCTTTCTTTGACCGTAACCATGCAAAACGCTCTTCAGGTTGTTGCAAATTTGTTTCTTGGTTAATTTTATTAATTAAATCAATATCATCGATTCTTAGAAATAAATTTATTTTGCGCTCATTTTTCAGAATTACGGGCAGTGTATTTTGTTTTTTTACCCGTAACTCATTCACTTTGTGGTAATAATCCTGAATCGCAGGATCCTCAGGAAGGATACTCAATGAAAACTTCATATTTGCTAATGTATACTCATGTGCGCAACAAATGAGGGTTTCGTCAGGAAGGGCGTTAATCTTCTGGAATGATTGATACATCTGCGTTGGTGTGCCTTCAAACAATCTTCCACAGCCACCAGAGAACATCGTATCTCCGCAAAAAAGATAAGGAAAACTGAAGAAAGAAATGTGTCCGGAAGTGTGACCTGGTGTGGCAAATACAGACAATTCGCATCCCCGTATGATGACTTTTTCGCCATCTTTGACTACGCGTGTCGTACCTTTATCGTGTGTCTCCTGCGGTCCGTATACCACCAGATGCGGAAATTTAGCCCGCAGGGCAGGAACGCCACCAACGTGATCGTTATGATGGTGAGTCAGTAAAATGGCTTCTGGCTGCCAGCCGTTTTCCTCAATCGCTTTCAATACCGGTGCCGCGTCACCTGGGTCGACAATAATGCAGTGCCGCTCGTCGTCGACTAAAACCCAGATGTAGTTGTCCTGAAACGCGGGAATACTGATAAGATTCATAAATTACCTCTCATAACGTAACGGGTGTGTTGATGAAGCCGGCAAGGATACCTCAGATTGTCTCAGCGCCAGAACACTGGTCTCAGTTGCGATGGGGTGAACACTATCGCGAAGCGCTGGAGCGTCAGCTCAATCCCTGGTTTGCCAAAATGTATGGTTTTCATCTGCTTAAGATTGGCAATCTGAGCGCGGAAATCAACTCTGAAAGCTGTGCCATCTCCCATCAGGTAAATGTGTCACTTAACGGTCATCCTCTTCAGGTTAAAGCCGATCCGCTCCATTTGCCATTCGCTGAGAAATCTGTCGACGCCTGTTTGATGGCCCACACCTTGCCCTGGTGTACGGATCCGCACCGTTTGCTGCGTGAAGCCGATCGGGTGCTGATTGATGATGGCTGGCTGGTGCTGAGCGGTTTCAATCCGATGAGCCTGATGGGGCTGCGCAAGCTGGTGCCGGTTTTACGCCGCACGTCACCTTATAATAGCCGCATGTTTACCTTCACCCGTCAGCTCGACTGGCTGTCATTGCTGAATTTTGAAGTGATGTATTACAGTGGCTTCCAGGTGTTACCCTGGGCGGGGAAGGGCGGAAAAATGCTGACAACGCATCTGCCAGCACTGGGATGTATGCAGCTCATCGTGGCGCGTAAGCGAACGGTTCCTCTTACGCTGAATCCGATGAAGCAGAGCAAATCAAAAGCACAAATCCGTCAGACCGTCGGAGCAACGCGGCAGTACCGAAAACCCTGATCAGGATTCCGGCTGATAACCCACGTCGTCATGAATAGGATTCATCGCTGCTTCACGCGCAAGCTCGTCGCAACGTTCGTTTTCCGGATGCCCGGCATGGCCTTTCACCCATTCCCACTTGATTGTGTGATGACTCAGTGCGGCGTCCAGACGTTTCCAGAGATCGACATTCTTAACCGGTTTCTTATCCGCGGTTTTCCAGCCACGCTTTTTCCAGTTGTGGATCCACTGAGTAATCCCCTGACGCACATACTGGCTGTCGGTGCTGATCACGATATCGCAATCTTCTTTTAATGCTTCCAGCGCAACGATGGCAGCCATCAGCTCCATGCGGTTGTTGGTGGTCAGACGATAGCCTTCATTAAAGGTTTTCTCGTGCTGACGGTAACGCAAAATGGCGCCATAGCCGCCCGGCCCTGGATTTCCGAGGCAAGATCCATCGGTGAAAATTTCTACCTGCTTAGTCATCTCTGGTAGACTTCCTGTATTTGAAACGATCAGTAAAACGACGAGTCTGACATAAATGACCGATATGAGCACTGCAATTACACGACAGATCGTCCTCGATACCGAAACCACCGGTATGAACCAGATTGGCGCGCACTACGAAGGGCACAAGATCATTGAGATCGGCGCAGTCGAAGTGATCAACCGTCGTCTCACCGGCAACAATTTCCACGTTTACCTGAAACCCGATCGGCTGGTGGACCCGGAAGCGTTTGGCGTTCACGGAATTGCCGATGAGTTCCTACTGGATAAACCGACGTTCGCAGATGTCGCTGATGAGTTTATCGAATACATCAGCGGGGCGGAGCTGGTCATCCACAACGCATCGTTCGATATCGGCTTTATGGACTATGAATTCAGCAAGCTGAATCGCGGTATTCCAAAAACCAATACCTTCTGCAAAGTCACCGACAGTCTGGCGCTGGCGAGGAAAATGTTCCCCGGCAAGCGCAACAGCCTCGATGCATTGTGCTCGCGCTATGAAATAGACAACACCAAGCGTACGCTGCATGGCGCATTGCTCGATGCCCAGATTCTGGCGGATGTTTATCTGACCATGACGGGTGGGCAAACATCGATGGCCTTTAGCAACGAAAACGATTCACGTCAGGCGGGCGATACTGGAATTCAGCGCGTGGTGCGCCAGGCGAGTCGCCTGCGGGTGATTTTAGCCAGTGATGAAGAGGTCGCGGCCCATGAATCACGTCTCGATCTCGTGCAAAAGAAAGGCGGCAGCTGCCTCTGGCGAGCGTAACGGACACAGTAATGCTGTTAAAATCACCGTGTGGGCGAATTTTGCAGCAACCGATTCAAAAGTTGAGAAAAAGCGTTGACGGGATCAGAACCAAACCGTAATATTCGCCTCGTTCCCAAGGGAACAATGCGGAGCGGTAGTTCAGTCGGTTAGAATACCTGCCTGTCACGCAGGGGGTCGCGGGTTCGAGTCCCGTCCGTTCCGCCACATTAGAAAGCCTGAATCAGAAATGATTCAGGCTTTCGTCATTTCAGCGCTTTCCTTTTCTTATCTCATCTCAAAGTTAGTTAACAAAAAGTTAATAATCACAGTGCAATTAATTAACAATTGTTCGATTTTGGTGCGAATATTGCACTTATAATGTGCAAATCCTGCTTTTCACTCCGCTATAAACATTTCTTCTTGTAACAATCTTGTAAAAATAATCTCCAGATAATCATTAGCTTACTTACGATTTTCCAGAAAGTTCCTGAACCAATCATTTATTGGTTCGCAAATTGCTTAATCATTAGGGCAATAAGTATTTATCTATATCAATAACTTATTGTTAATAAAAATAAAGCAATGATGAGAGCAGGCGAACCAATATGGAAAAACCGTCACGGTTTCTGGCTAATTCCAGCACCGCGCTTGAGCAGTTGCGCGGTCTAATCAACCAGCACGAGTCAACACCAGGCATTCCGCTGCCCACTGAACGTGAGCTGTCGGAAACACTCGGCGTAGGGCGACGCGAAGTTCGCCGTGCGCTGGACGTGCTGGAAGAAGAGGGACGCATCTGGCGCAAGCAGGGCAAAGGCACTTTTATTGGCCCTGCCGCGCCGGTTGAACCTCTGGCGCTTCAGGGGCTGGTACAGCAAACCAATCTGCTGGAAGTGATGGAAGCGCGTCTGCAGCTCGAACCCGGCTTAGCCCGTCTTGCGGCACTGCGTGCCACCAGGGAAAACCTCGCGCTGATGCAGCGCATGCTGGAACGCATCGATAAGGTCAGCCCGGATGACCGCGATCTGAATGAACTGTGGGACAGTGCCTTTCATCGCGCTATTGCCGAAGCCGCGGGCAACCGCCTGATGCTGGGCTTGTTTGATGCCATTGATGCCGTCCGGCGCGAGCCTGGCTGGCAGCATCTGCGTGAGCTGGCGCGAACGCCGGAGCGTGTCGACAGCTACAACGATCATCACCACAAAATCATGACCGCGATTATCCATCGCCAGCCTAATGAAGCAGCCGCCGCCATGCGCGAACACCTGCAAACCCTGCAAACTGCCCTGATCCAGGCCATCAACCTTGAGGATGATTCCCTGTTATGACGACGATCCCTTTTAAGGAGGCAGCGCCAGTCCTTCGCCTGCACAATCTCAATGTGAAATTCGCCGGGTCGCCAGTAAGCGTGCTCGACGGTATTTCACTCACCGTCAAATCCGGTGAAACGCTGGCGCTGGTGGGTGAATCTGGTTGCGGAAAAAGTATCACTTCGCTGGCGCTGATGGGGCTACTGCCCGCCAGTGCGCAAATTGTCAGTGGGGAGATGCACTTCCGCCGCCACGATCTGCGCAAGCTCTCCCCGCGTGAATACGCCGATCTTCGCGGTAGCGAACTGGCGATGATTTTTCAGGAGCCGATGACGTCCCTTAACCCGGCTTTCACGCTGGGCGATCAGCTTAGCGAAGCGGTGATTCGCCACCAGAAAATGTCCAAAACTGAAGCGATGAAGGTGGCGCTGCAAATTCTGGAAAAAGTCCAGATCCCGGCCCCGGAAATGCGTCTTAAAGCCTATCCGCACCAGCTTTCCGGCGGGATGCGTCAGCGTGTGATGATTGCGATGGCGCTGATCAACCACCCGCGTCTTCTGATTGCCGATGAACCGACAACGGCGCTGGATGTCACCATTCAGGCGCAAATTCTGACGCTGCTGAATACCTTAAAAGCCGAAACCGGCACCGCCGTGCTGATGATCACTCACGATCTGGGCGTGGTTGCCGAAGTCGCGCAGCAGGTGGCGGTGATGTACGCCGGACAGGTGGTGGAGCAGGGCAGCGTCGAGAGTATCTTTGCCGATCCGCAGCATCCCTACACCATCGGCCTGATGGGGTCTATCCCGTCACTCGGCGCACGAAAAGGCCAGCTTTCCACGATTCCTGGTAGCGTGCCGCTGCCTGAATCCATGCCGAAGGGCTGTCGTTTTGCCACCCGCTGCCCGTTTGCCCAGACCCGTTGTCACGACGAAAAACCACCGCTCAATACGCTGGGAACCGCCCATCAGGTGGCTTGTTTCCGCGTGCCACTTGAGCAACACATTGCGTTGGGAGAAATCGCATGACCACCCCGATTCTTGAAGCCCGTGATTTGAGCAAACTTTTTCCCGGCCCGAAAAAGCTGTTTACCCCGGCGCGTTTTGTGACAGCGGTAGACCGGGTGTCACTCGCCGTAATGCCTGGCGAAACGCTGGCGATTGTCGGCGAGTCCGGCTCTGGTAAATCCACCCTTGGGCGTTTACTGCTCCGCCTGCTGGCGGCCAGCGAAGGGCGCGTTTTTTATCAGGGGGAAGAGATCACCCATGCGTCCGGTTCGCGCCTTAACCAGCTTCGCCGCGAGCTGCAAATCATCTTCCAGGACCCGTTTGCTTCGCTCAATCCGCGCATGACGGTAGAACAGATCGTCGGTGAGCCTTTGTGGCTTCACCAGAATATGAAAAAGCCAGATCGGCAGTATCGCGTAGCGGAACTGCTGAAAACCGTCGGGCTGCCTGCGGCCTGGGCCGGGCGCTATCCGCACGAATTTTCCGGCGGACAGCGTCAGCGTATCGGTATTGCGCGTGCGTTAGCCTCTGGGCCAAAACTGCTTCTGGGCGATGAACCTGTTTCCGCGCTGGACGTGTCCGTCCAGGCGCAGGTGGTGAATTTACTCGAAAGTCTGAAGCACCAGCTCGGACTGACAATGGTGATCGTCGCTCACGGTCTGGCGGTGATTCGTCACATGAGCGACCGCGTAGCGGTGATGTATCTCGGCCAGATTGTCGAGCTGGCGACCGTCGATGAAATTTTTGACGCACCGCTGCACCCGTATACTCAGGCGTTGATTGCCTCTGCGCCGCAAATGCAGCCGGGCATGCAGCGCGAAACACCGCTGTTGCAGGGCGATTTACCGAATCCGGCGAATCCGCCGTCCGGGTGTCGTTTCCACACCCGCTGTCCGTACGTCACCGATGAATGCCGCCAGGTCGAACCTATTACTCAGGTTCTGGACGGTGGACGCCAGGTCTCTTGCCATCGCTGGCAGGACATTAACCGCGATCGCAGTGTTATCCAGATAGCACCGCCATCCGCCGCCTTTTTGCGCCGCCGCGCGCTGTTTGAACATGCGGCATCACTCTCGTCTCTTCCAGCAAGGAACTCATGATAATGACAATGCGTAATTCTCTTTTGACCGTACTGGGAAGTGTTATGTTGTTGGGCGCTGCGCTACCCGCACACTCGGAAAGCGTTCTGCGAATCGGTCTGGGTGCAGACCCGGATATGCTCGACCCTCATCTGGCGCGTACCTACTATGGCCGCTTCGTTTTTGCCTCCCTGTGTGACAGGCTGGTGGACGTGGATGAAAATCTGAAGGTGGTGCCGGGTCTGGCAAAAGACTGGTCATGGAGCGAAGACAACAAAACCCTGACCATGAATCTGCGTGAAGGTGTCACCTTCCACGATGGCGAAAAATTTGATGCCGAAGCGGCGAAATACAACCTCGAACGCGCCCTGACGCTGAAAGGCTCGCTGCGTAAAAGTGAAATCTCATCCGTCGAATCGGTGGAGGTTAAAAGCCCGACGCAAATCGCCATCCACCTGAAAACCCCGGACGCGGCGCTGCTGATGCAACTGACCGACCGCGCGGGGGCGATGATGGCCCCGGAAGCGGCCAAAAAACCGGATTTCGCCGCTCATCCGGTCTGCTCTGGCCCGTACAAATTTGACAGTCGCGTCTCGCAGGACCGCATCGTTCTAAGCCGTTTCGACAACTACTGGAACAAAGACGCCTACCACTTCGACAAAATCATTTACCTGCCAATCCCGGATGCCTCGGTGCGCCTGGCTAACCTACGCGCGGGTGACCTGGATCTGACGGAAGGCATCGCTGCCAGCGACGTGAAAACCGTCGAAGCGGACAGCAAACTGGCGCTGGCGAAAGTCACCGGCCTCGGTTATCAGGGCATCACCTTTAATATCAATAACGGTAAAGTCCCGGCTAACGATCCGTTCAAAGATGCGCGCGTGCGTGAAGCGTTCTCCTTGGCCATCGACCGCGATGCGCTGAATCAGGTGGTGTTCGAAGGCTTGTACACTCCGGCAAACCAGGCGTTTTCCCCTGTCAGTCCATACCACGTTAACGTGCCGGTTCCGGCTCGCGACGTAGAAAAAGCCAAAGCGTTATTGAAAGAAGCGGGCATTAACGGGCCGCTGAACGTCAATCTGTTGGTGCCAAATAACCCAACTTCACAGCAGGTGGGCCAGGTTCTGCAGGCAATGACCGCAGAAGCAGGCATTAACCTTAATCTGCAAATGACCGAATTTGCCACGCTGCTCGATCGCCAGCAGAGCGGTGATTATCAGCTGAGTTTCTCCGGCTGGTCCGGTCGTCCGGATCCGGATGGCAGCATCTTTGGTTTCATCAACAGTAAAGGCAACCTCAACGATGGTCGTTACAGCAATGCGCAGGTCGACGAGTGGCTGACCCAGGCGCGTCTGAGCACCGATCCCGCCGCACGCCAGCCGCTGTACGACAAAGTTGTGAAGCAGCTGCAAACCGATATGCCGATTGCTTACCTCTATTTCGAGCCACGTATTTTTGGCCTGAACAAAAGCGTGCAGGGCTTCAAACCGTATCCGGACGGCATCGTGCGTCTGGCGGGCTTGTCGCTTGCTAAGTAACTGAGGGCGTGAGGAGAAACCATGCTGGAACTGATTTGCAAACGCCTGCTGCTGGCAATCCCGACCTTACTGCTGGTGAGCATGATGGTCTTCGGGCTGCAAAAACTGCTGCCCGGCGACCCGCTGATTGCGATGGCGGGGGAAGAGCGCGATCCGGCGGTGATTGCTCAACTGCGCGCAGAACTGAACCTCGATGCGCCGCTGCCGGTGCAATATTTTGACTGGCTGACGCGCGCGCTGCAGGGCGATCTGGGTGTCTCTTTACGTACTCATGAGCCCGTCACGTCGCTTATCGCCAGCAAACTGCCGGTGACGATGGAGCTGTCGCTGCTGGCGATGATCATCGCGCTGGTGTTTGGCATCAGCATGGGGATCCTCGCGGCGGTGAATAAAAACAGCTGGGTGGATCACAGCGCTAACTTTGTGGCGATCTCCGGGATCTCGATACCGCACTTCTGGCTGGGGATCCTGTTGATTCTGGTCTTCTCGGTGAATTTACAGTGGCTGCCCGCCTCGGGCTACGTGCCGTTCAGCGAAGATCCGCTGCAAAACCTGCGTACGCTGCTGCTGCCTGCGTCGGTGCTCGGCACCGGGCTGGCGGCAACGCTGATGCGCCACACGCGCGCCTCGATGATCGCGGTGCTGAAAGCCGATTACATCCGCACCGCGCGGGCAAAAGGGCTGCTGCCAAAAGCGGTGATCCTTAAGCACGCGTTTCGCAACGCGCTGGTGCCGGTGATTACGCTCACGACGTTGCTGTTTGGTGAACTACTGGGCGGCGCGGTGCTGACTGAACAGGTCTTCACTATTCCAGGCTTTGGCAAAATGATCGTCGATTCCGTCTTTAACCGTGATTACGCAGTGGTGCAGGGCGTGGTGTTGATCGTGGCGATTGGTTTCCTGATGTTGAACCTGCTGGCGGACGTGCTCTACGTCCTCATCAACCCGAAAATGCGAGGTTAATCATGGCTGAACTGACGACGCAAACCGTGGTACCGGCGCTGCCGCGCGCGCAAAACCGGGTCCTGAAGAAATTTCTCGCCAATAAAAGCGCAGTCATTGGCGCGGTGATTGTCGGCATCTTTGTGCTGATCGCCCTTATTGCGCCGTGGCTGGCTCCCTTTGACCCGGTGAAAGCCAACTTCCTGGCGGTGCGAAAACCGCCGTCGGAACTCTACTGGTTTGGCACCGACGAACTGGGGCGCGACATTCTCTCGCGTATCGTCTGGGGAGCACGAACCTCCCTGATGGCCGGGTGTATGTCGGTGGTGATCGCCGTCGTTATCGGTGTCCCGCTCGGGCTGGTGGCCGGTTACTTCCAGGGGATCTGGGATGGGGTGATCTCGCGCTTTATTGAGGCGCTGCTGGCCTGCCCGTTCCTGATCATGGCGATCGCGCTGGGGGCGTTTTTAGGCCCAAGCCTGACCAACGCGATGATCGCCATCGGGCTGTCGGCGATGCCGATCTTCGCACGCCTGACGCGCGGGCAGGTGATCGCCATTCGCAACGAAGAGTACATCGACGGGGCGAAGGCGATTGGTCTGCCGGATCGCTGGATCATCGTGAAGTATGTTCTGCCTAACGTGATGTCACCGATTCTGGTACAAGCCACACTGGCGATTGCCTCCGCCATTATCGCCGAGGCCAGCCTGTCGTTTCTCGGTCTTGGCCAGCAGCCGCCGAACCCTTCCTGGGGCTCGATGCTTAACACGGCAAAAGGTTTTCTGGAACAGGCGCCCTGGATGTCTGTTTTCCCCGGTGTCGCTATTTTCCTCGCGGTACAGGGCTTTAATTTACTCGGTGACGGGCTGCGCGATGCGCTCGATCCGCGCCACGACTAAGGAGTCATGATGACCAAAGCGCTTGATTTTACGACCGGTTACGATTCACGACGCCCGCCAATGATGGGGCATAACGCGGTCGCCACCTCGCAGCCGCTGGCGGCGCAGGCTGGGATGCGGATGTTGCAACAGGGCGGCAACGCTGTTGATGCCGCGATCGCCACGGCGATGGCCCTGACGGTGGTCGAGCCGACGGGCTGTGGCATTGGTAGTGACGCCTTCGCGATTATTTGGGACGGTGAAAAGTTGCACGGTCTGAATGCGTCAGGCCGTTCGCCTGCCAGCTGGCATGCGGATCTTTATGCAGGTAAAACCGCCGTACCTGAGCTGGGCTGGGACGCGGTCACCGTACCGGGGGCTGTCTCCGGCTGGGTGGCACTGGCCGAGCGCTTCGGCACGCTGCCGCTGACGACTCTCGCACAACCGGCAATTGAATATGCGCGCAACGGTTTCCCGGTATCGCCGCTGATCGGCCATTTGTGGCAGCGCGGATATAACAAACTGAAAGATCAGCCGGGCTTTAGCGCCTGCTTTGCGCCAGAAGGACGTGCACCGCGCATCGGGGAAATCTTCCGTAACCCGGCGCAGGCTAATTCGCTGGAGCTGATCGCCAAAACCAACGGCGAAGCCTTCTATCGCGGTGAACTTGCGCAGAAAATTGCCGCCTTTGCCAAAGAGCACGGCGCGCATCTGACGGCAGAGGATCTGGCGAACCATCGCGTGGATTGGGTGGAGTTGTTATCGCGTGATTTTGCGGGTGGTTCGGTGCAGGAATTGCCGCCAAACGGGCAGGGTATTGCCACGCTCATCGCACTTGGCATTCTGGAACAGTGTGGGATCGAAAAGCATCATCCGGATTCCGTGCAGTCTCTGCATCTGTCAATTGAGGCGATGAAGCTGGCGCTGGCGGATCTCGATCGCTATGTCGCCGATGAAGAGCACATGGAGTTCGCGGCGAAAGAGTTGCTCAGCGATCACTACCTCAAATCGCGAGCGGCGCTGATCGACCAGGATAACGCCTCTGATTTCACCTACGGCGCCCCAACGCAAAGCGGCACGGTTTACCTCTCTGCCGCTGATTCCAGTGGAATGATGATCTCGTTTATTCAGTCCAACTTTATGGGCTTTGGTTCAGGCGTGGTGGTCCCGGATACCGGGATCAGCCTGCAAAACCGTGGCTGCGGTTTTGTACTTGACCCGAAACATCCGAACGCGCTGGCGGGCAGTAAACGTCCGTTCCACACCATTATTCCAGGTTTTGCGATGGACGGGCAGGGCAAACCGCTGATGTCGTTCGGCGTGATGGGCGGGCCAATGCAGGCGCAGGGGCACATGCAAATGGCGCTGCGCATTATGCTGCACGGGCAAAACCCGCAGGCGGCGATAGATGCGCCGCGCTGGCGTGTGGTGCAGAGCCGGGAAGTGATCGTCGAATCGACGTTTGATCGCAATACGATTGCGGCTCTGCGCGAGCGTGGACATCAGATTGTGGTGGAAGATCCGTTGCAGGATTACAACTTTGGCGGTGCACAGGTGATCTATCGTATGCCGGAAGGGCATTACGTTGCCGCGACCGAAAGCCGCAAAGATGGACAGGCGTTAGTGAGTTAAACCGTGCGGTCTGGAGCCCGGTGGCGCTGCGCTTACCGGGCCTACGAAAACACATGCGAAAACAGATGTAGGCCGGGTAAGGCGTAGCCGCCACCCGGCTTTTTTTCATCCAATGCTAAACGGATCCGCATCCTGCCACGCCGGAAACTTCTCGCGGTACTCTTTCAGCGCCGTCAGTGACAGCTCTGCATCAATGCGCGTCGCCTGATGTGGCTCCGCCGTCGCAATGATTTCGCCCTGCGGATTCACCACCCGGCTGTCGCCGCGATAGTGATGCCCGTTGCCATCCGTTCCCACCCGGTTACAGCCGACCACATACGCCTGGTTCTCAATGGCGCGGGCCACCAGCAGCGCCTGCCAGTGCAGCGAGCGCGGGGCAGGCCAGTTGGCGACGTACAGCGCCAGATCATAATCGTTGCGGTTGCGTGACCACACCGGGAAGCGCAGGTCGTAACAGACCAGCGGCAGAATGCGCCAGCCGCGCCACTCGAACACCACGCGCTCGTTCCCGGCTTCGTAGTGATGATGCTCATCAGCCATGCGGAACAAGTGACGTTTGTCGTAGAAGTGCAGCGTACCGTCCGGCTCAACGAGCAGGAAGCGGTTCACCGGCCCGCGTTCAGTTTGCAATGCGGCGCTACCGGCGACGAGGGCGTTGGTTTGCTGCGCCTTGCTGTGCATCCAGGCGACCACCTCATCCTGCGCTAATGACTGCTTTGCCGCCTCCATCGCGAAACCGGTAGTGAACATTTCCGGCAGGACAATCACATCGCGCCCGGCGATCTCTTCGAGCTGGCGATCAAAGTGGCGCAGATTGGCGGGACCGTCCATCCACACCAGCGGCTGTTGCAAAAGGGTAATCTTCAAACCAGGCACAATCATGACTCCTCGAAAGACAGCTTTTTGACACTGTAGCACGGGAAAAAGAGAAAATGTGGCAATAAAAAACCCCGCTCGCGGCGGGGTTTGTGGAAGCGTTTCGTTTACGCCGCTTCAGGTTTGCGGACCTTCTCCGGCAGCTTTACCGGCTTGGTCGCAAGTTCATCGTGCTCGAAATCATCCACGTTGATACTGCGCAGACGGCTCTCTTCAGCTTTCACCAGCACTGCGGCTTCGTTCTGATCGATGATGCCACCGGCCAGCGCTTGTTTTGCCAGTTCATCCAGGCGGGTAAACGGCAGGTTTTTGCCCAGCTGTTTACAGATTTTCTGGTGAATCGGATCGGCGGCCATCACGTCCAGCAGCGCCTCTTCCAGCAGACCGACCGGGTTATGCGCAGTTGGTTTCAGGTACTGACCACGACCGATACGCGAGCGGGTCGCACTTGGCACCTGCAGGATCTTCGCCACTTTGTGGTCGAGGATGTCAGACGGGGCCAGATGATGACGACCGGTCGGGAAGATAACCACGCGCAGCGCACCAGCGACAAAGCGGTTCGGGAAGTTCGCCAGCAGATCGTCAATCGCCTGTTCTGCCTGGTACAGAGCATCCTGCACGCCCCAGTGGACCAGCGGCAGATCCGCTTCATGACGGCCTTCGTCGTCGTAACGCTTAAGAACCGCAGAGGCGAGGAACACCTGGCTCAGGACATCACCCAGACGCGCGGAGATACGCTCGCGACGCTTCAGGCTGCCGCCCAGAACGGCCATCGACACATCTGACAGCAGCGCCAGGTTTGCACTCAGGCGGTTCAGATGCTGGTAATAACGTTTAGTTGCATCACCCGTCGGCGTGGAGCTGGTAAGACCGCGCGTCAGGCCCAGCCAGAAGCTGCGCATTTTGTTGCTGCCGACGTGGCCGATATGTTTGAACAGCAGTTTATCGAACGCATCCACATCGTTGTTTTGTGCCGCAGCCATCTCTTCCAGCACATACGGATGGCAGCGAATTGCGCCCTGACCGAAGATCATCATGCTACGGGTCAGAATGTTTGCGCCTTCCACGGTGATGGCAATCGGTGCGCCCTGATAGCCGCGCGCCAGGAAGTTGCCTTCGCCGAGCATAATGCCTTTACCGCCAGCAATATCCATCGCATCAATAATTGACTGCTGTGCGCGGTGGGTACAGTGATACTTCACGATAGCCGACAGCACGGCTGGTTTTTCACCGAGCATGATGCCGTAAGTGATCAGAGAGGCCGCAGCGTCCATCACATAGGCGTTGCCTGCGATACGCGCCAGTGGCTCTTCGATCCCTTCCATCTTACCGATGGAGATTTTGAACTGACGGCGGATATGGGCGTAAGCGCCAATCCCCATCGCGACAGATTTCAGGCCACCGGTAGAGTTAGACGGCAGGGTAATGCCGCGACCGACCGACAGACATTCCACCAGCATACGCCAGCCCTGACCGGCCATTTTCGGGCCGCCGATGATGTAATCAATCGGCACAAAGATATCCTGGCCACGGGTCGGACCGTTCTGGAATGGCACGTTCAGCGGGAAGTGACGACGACCAATTTCAACGCCAGGGGTAGAGGTTGGGATCAGCGCACAGGTGATGCCCAGATCTTCCTCGTCGCCCAGCAGTTTATCCGGGTCAGAGAGTTTGAACGCCAGACCCAGCACGGTGGCGATTGGCGCCAGCGTAATGTAGCGCTTGTTCCAGGTGAGGCGCATACCCAGCACCTGCTGGCCCTGCCACTCGCCCATGCACACGACGCCAGTATCCGGGATTGCTCCGGCGTCAGAACCCGCTTCCGGGCTGGTTAGCGCGAAGCACGGGATTTCCTGACCACGCGCCAGGCGCGGCAGATAGTGATCTTTTTGCTCTTCAGTGCCGTAATGTTGCAGCAATTCGCCAGGGCCTAATGAGTTTGGCACGCCGACGGTGATCGCCAGAATACCAGAGACACCGGCCAGTTTTTGCAGCACGCGAGCCTGAGCGTAAGCGGAGAACTCCAGGCCGCCGTACTCTTTTTTGATGATCATCGCGAAGAAGCGATGCTCTTTCAGGTACGCCCACAGTTCTGGCGGCAGATCGGCCATTTCATGGGTGATCTCGAAGTCGTTCGCCATGCGGCACGCTTCTTCTACCGGACCATCAATAAAGGCTTGTTCTTCAGCAGTGAGGCGCGGCTGCGGGTAGTTGTGCAGTTTTTTCCAGTCCGGGTTGCCCTGGAACAGATCGCCTTCCCACCAGGTAGTGCCCGCGTCGATTGCTTCTTTTTCCGTGCGTGACATCGGCGGCATTACTTTGCGGAAACCGCGAAATACCGGGGCAGAAATCATAGCCTTACGCATCGCCGGAACGTTGAACGGCAGCAGGATGATGGCCAGCGGCAGGACAAGCCAGATATTCCACAGACCCGCCAGGCCAAGCGCGGCAGTCCAGGCCAGTAAAATCAGGCTACTCAGAACTAAACTGACGCGGTGATAGAACAACACACCGAGCAGAACAACGGTTGCGATAATGCTCAAAATCATCATAACGAAAAGCTCCCTTGCTTGTAGGAGGTCTGACCACTTGTGATGATATGGTTGTAGTGGATGTTATTTCTTTTAGCAATGCATTCACAAAATAATTACAACCTGGTTCACATTGTTCAGGTTTTCGCAGGCACGAATAATCAAAACGCCGGAGGATTTGCATGGCTTTAGCTTCTCGCTCTCAACGCTATCCGGTACACTCCGTTTGTTATTCATCAATACTGAAGGATTATCCTCATGTACCAGGATCTTATTCGTAACGAACTGAACGAAGCCGCGGAGACGCTGGCCAACTTTCTGAAAGATGAAGCCAATATTCACGCGATCCAGCGTGCGGCGGTCCTGCTGGCAGACAGTTTCAAAGCCGGCGGTAAAGTGCTTTCCTGCGGTAACGGCGGCTCCCATTGCGACGCCATGCACTTCGCGGAAGAGCTGACCGGTCGCTACCGTGAAAACCGTCCGGGCTACCCGGCA
The DNA here is from genome assembly GCA_002271215.1 of Lelliottia jeotgali. NCBI lineage: Bacteria > Pseudomonadati > Pseudomonadota > Gammaproteobacteria > Enterobacterales > Enterobacteriaceae > Lelliottia > Lelliottia jeotgali. The sequence continues at coordinate 920,166 of CP018628.1, forward strand.
ATTGCGATTTCTGACGTTAGCCACATCTCCTGCGTGGGTAACGACTTCGGTTACGATCATATTTTCTCGCGCTACGTTGAAGCGGTAGGCCGTGAAGGTGATGTCCTGCTGGGTATTTCCACCTCAGGTAATTCCGGTAACGTGATTAAAGCCATTGAAGCTGCGCGCGAGAAAGGGATGAAAGTCATCACCCTGACCGGTAAAGATGGCGGTAAAATGGCGGGTACGGCGGATATCGAAATCCGTGTGCCACATTTCGGTTATGCTGATCGAATCCAGGAAATTCACATCAAAGTGATTCATATCCTGATCCAGCTGATCGAAAAAGAGATGGTCAAGTAAGTCTTCGCTGGGGGCACTCATGCCCCCGCTGTTGTGGAGGTGATGTATGTGCGAATTGCTCGGGATGAGCGCCAATGTGCCAACCGATATCTGCTTTAGTTTCACCGGGCTGGTACAGCGCGGTGGAGGAACCGGGCCGCATAAAGACGGCTGGGGCATTACCTTCTACGAAGGAAAAGGCTGTCGCACGTTCAAAGATCCGCAACCCAGCTTCAACTCTCCTATCGCCAGGTTAGTACAGGATTACCCGATTAAATCCCGCTCGGTCATTGCCCATATTCGTCAGGCAAACCGAGGGGAAGTGGCGCTGGAAAATACCCATCCGTTTACCCGTGAGCTGTGGGGCCGCAACTGGACCTACGCCCATAACGGACAGCTGACAGGCTATAAATCACTGGAAACGGGAAATTTTCGGCCAGTAGGTGAAACTGACAGTGAGAAAGCGTTTTGTTGGTTACTGCACAAGCTGACAGAGCGTTATCCGCGCACGCCAGGAAATATGGAAGCGGTGTTTAAATACATCGGCACACTGGCCTGTGAGCTGCGTGAGAAGGGCGTGTTTAATATGCTGCTGTCGGATGGGCGTTACGTGATGGCGTTCTGCTCGACAAACCTTTTCTGGATCACGCGCCGCGCGCCGTTTGGTGTGGCCAAGCTGCTCGATCAGGATGTGGAAATTGATTTTCAAACCGAAACCACACCTGATGATGTGGTCACGGTTATCGCCACTCAGCCGCTGACGGGCAATGAAACCTGGCAAAAGATTATGCCAGGCGAGTGGGCGTTATTTTGCCTCGGGAACCGCGTAGTTTGACGCCAGTTGCGGGTGGACGACTTCATGACTTAGCGGTTTGCTGACGATGTAGCGACCATCCGCGACCGACACGGTCGGTGGCTTATGCGTTTGCTGGAAGTAGTCGTAACCCGGTTTCAGCTGTTTCCAGAAATCCGCGTAGGTCGAATACTTATGGCGCTGCATATTGGCATCGGTCATGCGGAACGGATAAATGTTCACCTGCACACCGGCCTGCCCGAACACTAATGCGCCCGTCACAAACTGGAAAATCTCATCAATACCGCTGTCCGTCATGGCGTAACAGCCAATGGACACGCAGGCACCGTGAATCATCAGGTATTTACCTTCGTAACCATGCGCGCGATCGTAGGCATTCGGAAAACCGATGTTGATGGCTTTATAGAAGCGGCTGTCGGGTTTAAGCTGATTACGCTGAATGGTATAGAACCCTTCAGGACTTTTGAAATCACCTTGACGTTGTTTCGGGCCTAACCCGCCGGAATAGTTACAAATTTTGTAGCTATCAAGCAGCTGATATGTCTCGCCCATTTTGACAAATAGATCGAGCGTGCGTTCTTCCTTGAAGATCTGAATATAAACCGGTGATCCCATTAACTGCTGTTTATATTCTTTGCTGATCGGGGTGGTCGAACTGTCGCTGCTAAGCAGACCAGCAAACGAGACACACGGGATCAGAAGCATCGCAATGAACAATGCGATTTTACGCATACTACAAGTTCCTTGATAAAGCCAAACCAACTTGCCAGGACGGCAAAAGAGACCCGAAATCAGAATTATCTGGATTAGGAGCGCTCACATTAGCATCGCTGCATTTTTTCGCAAGCATCAAGCTTTGAGTTTACAAATTAGTTTGTATTTATAACTTATCAGGCTCTCTTTTAAACCAGGAAATGTGCGAAAAGGGGTGAACGCCAGGTCATCACGGCGCTTTTCAATTTTGATATTTTAACTGTATACTTATCCAGTAAATGTGAGGGCTGAGTATGCGCAAAATAATCCATGTCGATATGGACTGCTTTTTTGCTGCCGTGGAGATGCGTGATAATCCGGCGCTGCGGGATGTCCCGATTGCCATCGGCGGCAGCCGCGTTCAGCGCGGGGTAATCAGCACCGCCAACTATCCGGCGCGCAAATTTGGCGTGCGTAGCGCCATGCCCACGGCGATGGCGCTTAAGCTTTGCCCTCATCTCATTCTGTTGCCGGGGCGTTTTGATGCCTATAAAGAAGCCTCGGTTCGCATTCGGGAAATTTTTTCCCGCTATACCTCGTTGATTGAACCGCTTTCCCTCGACGAAGCTTATCTCGACGTCACGGACAGCCTGCATTGTCACGGCTCTGCTACCCTGATGGCGCAGGAAATCCGCCAGACCATTTTTAACGAGCTGAATCTGACGGCTTCCGCAGGAATTGCACCGGTGAAGTTCCTCGCCAAAATTGCCTCTGATTTGAATAAGCCCGACGGGCAGTACGTCATTACACCTGATGACGTTCCGGCTTTTTTGAAAACGCTGCCGCTGGGTAAAATCCCCGGCGTTGGCAAAGTCTCTGCCGCTAAACTGGAGACGCTCGGCCTGCGAACCTGCGAAGACGTACAGAACAGCGATCTGGCGATGCTGCTCAAGCGCTTTGGCAAGTTTGGCAGGGTCCTGTGGGAGCGTAGCCAGGGGATTGATGAGCGCAGTATCAACAGCGAGCGCCTGCGTAAATCTGTGGGCGTTGAGCGCACTCTTGCAGAAGATATCCACGACTGGAGCGACTGCGAAACCATTATTGTCGAGCAGCTCTATCCCGAGCTGGAACGACGGCTGGCGAAGGTCAAACCCGATCTGCTGATTGCCCGCCAGGGCGTGAAACTCAAGTTCAACGATTTCCAGCAGACGACTCAGGAACACGTCTGGCCGCGCCTGAACAAAGACGATCTGATTGAAACGGCGAAAAAAGCCTGGCAGGAGCGTCGAGGGGGAAGGGGAGTGAGGCTGGTGGGGCTGCACGTTACGCTGTTGGACCCGCAGCTGGAACGGCAGCTGGTGCTGGGGCTATAAAAAAGCCCGGTGGCCAGAAGGTAAATGCAAAACGGCAACCAGGTTGCCGTTTTTAGTGTTTGCACCCTCTCCCGTGGGAGAGGGCCGAGGTGAGGGCAACAGCCCGCACACTTCCCCTGTAGGCCCGGCAAACGCAGTGCCGCCGGGCACATACAGCAACTTACTTAGCCGGAATCGATTTCAGCAGTTCAGTCAGCAGCGTCCAGTAGTGGCCCACGCTTTCGATGTGCACCTGCTCGTCCGGAGAATGCGGGCCAGTAATGGTCGGCCCGATGGAAACCATGTCCATATCTGGGTACGGTTTCTTGAACAGACCGCACTCCAGACCTGCGTGAATCACCTGAATGTTCGGCGTGCTGTTGAACAGACGCTGATAGGTTTCACGCACCAGCGCCATCACTGGAGAGGTCGCATCTGGCTGCCAGCCTGGGTAGCTGCCTTTGGCAGAGGTTTTCGCGCCAGACAGTTTGCCCAGAGATTCCAGCATGCTCACCACGTACTCTTTACCGCTGTCGATAAGCGAGCGAATCAGGCAGATGATTTCTGCGCTGTCATCAGTCATGGTCACGACGCCGACGTTCAGGGAGGTTTCTACCACGCCTTTCGCCACGTCAGAGTTGCGGATCACGCCGTTTGGCGTGGCGTTCAGCAACTGCACAAAGCTGTCACGAGACTGCGCGGTCAGCGCGGCTTTATCAGTGGAGACGGATTCCAGAACCACGGTCAGATTTTTCTCTTTCGCCGACAGTTCGTTTTTCAGGATATCCAGGTAGACATTCGCCAGGTTTTTCAGCTCGTCGGCTTTATTCGCCGCAACAGCTACGGTCGCGAAGGCTTCACGCGGGATCGCGTTGCGCAGCGTACCGCCGTTGAAATCAACCAGGCGCAGATCCAGCTCAGCGGCGTGTCCCGCCAGGAAGCGTGCCAGCAGTTTGTTGGCGTTGCCCAGACCTAAGTGAATATCACCACCGGAGTGACCGCCTTTCAGACCTTTCAGCGTCAGCTTGAAGGTCTGGAAGCCAGCAGGAATTGCTTCACGGGTCAGCGGCAGGGTAGAGATGAAATCAATACCACCGGCGCAACCCATGTAGATCTCACCCTCTTCTTCAGAGTCGGTGTTGATTAGGATATCCGCCTGCAGCCAGTTAGCCTGCAGACCAAACGCACCGTCCATACCGGCTTCTTCGGTCATGGTCAGCAACACTTCCAGTGGACCATGCTCAACGCTGTCGTCAGCCAGCACAGCCAGCGCAGACGCCATACCAATACCGTTATCTGCACCCAGCGTGGTGCCGCGTGCTTTGATCCACTCGCCATCAATGTAGGGCTGAATAGGATCTTTGGTGAAGTCGTGTTCGGTGTCGTTATTTTTCTGCGGCACCATGTCCAGATGCGCCTGAAGCACAACCGGTTTGCGGTTTTCCATACCGGCGGTGGCCGCTTTACGAATCAGAATATTGCCTACCTGGTCACGCTCCGCGTGCAGGCCTTTTTCCTTCGCCCAGCCCATAATATGTTCGGCAAGCTGTTCTTCGTGATAGGAAGGGTGAGGAATGGAACAGATTTTGGCAAAAATATCCCACAGTGGCTGTGGCGATAATTGAGACAGTTCAGACACGATAAGTCTCCTTGTCGTGGCGCTGCAAACAAGCTTGCAGGTCACAGGGTTAGCAGAGTGATAGTCAGCACAAGTCGGGCTTGCGAGATGAGGTTGAGAATACCACTTTCTCCGTCTGCTGCTAGCATAAAGCAAGTAAAAACTCCGCCCCGCGCCGCTAAACACTGGTTTTTAGTGCGTCAGATCTCTATAATCTCGCGCAACCTATTTCCCCCTCGAACACTTTTTAAGCCGTATATAAACAGGCTGGGACACTTCACATGAGCGAAAAATACGTCGTCACCTGGGACATGTTGCAGATTCATGCACGTAAACTGGCTGCACGCCTGATGCCTTCTGAACAGTGGAAAGGCATTATTGCCGTGAGCCGTGGCGGTCTGGTTCCGGGCGCACTGCTGGCGCGTGAACTGGGTATTCGCCATGTCGATACCGTCTGCATCTCCAGCTATGACCACGATAACCAGCGTGAGCTGACCGTGCTGAAACGCGCTGAAGGCGACGGCGAAGGCTTTATCGTGATTGACGATCTGGTCGATACCGGCGGCACTGCTGTTGCGATCCGCGAAATGTACCCAAAAGCGCATTTCGTGACTATCTTCGCTAAACCGGCTGGCCGTCCACTGGTGAACGACTACGTGATCGACATCCCGCAGGATACCTGGATTGAACAGCCGTGGGATATGGGCGTGGCATTTATCCCGCCAATCTCCAGCCGATAATTACAGTCCGAAATTATTTTTAACGCCCGGTGATGCCGGGCGTTGTTTTTTTTAGCCTCCAGCGCGTTACAATGGGTTTAATGTGACGTAATCATGGAGGCAGCGCGCAATGACCCAGGCGAATCTTAGCGAAACCCTGTTCAAACCTCGTTTCAAACACCCGGAAACGTCGACCCTTGTTCGTCGCTTCAACCCTGGCACTCAGCCTTCTGTGCAGTCCGCCCTGGACGGCAAAAACGTACCGCATTGGTATCGCATGATTAACCGTCTGATGTGGATTTGGCGCGGCATTGACGCCCGCGAAATCCTCGACGTGCAGGCGCGTATCGTCATGAGTGAGGCCGATCGTACCGACAGCGATCTGTACGACACGGTGGTCGGTTATCGCGGCGGCAACTGGATTTACGAGTGGGCCTCCCAGGCGATGCTCTGGCAGCAAAAAGCCTCTCAGGAGCAAGATCAAACCCTCAGCGGGAAGCACTGGCTTCATGCAGCTAATCTATACAGCATCGCTGCTTACCCGCATTTGAAAGGCGACGACCTGGCAGAACAGGCGCAGGCGCTGGCGAACCGCGCTTACGAAGAAGCCGCTCAGCGTTTGCCGTGCAATGTGCGCGAAATTGAGTTCACCATTCCCGGCGGGGCGCCGGTCACGGGATTTCTGCACATGCCGCCAGGCGAAGGCCCGTTCCCGACGGTGATGATGTGCGGCGGCCTGGATTCCCTGCAAATTGATTATTTCAGCCTGTTTGAGCGCTACTTCGCACCAAAAGGGGTCGCGATGCTGACGCTGGATATGCCGTCTATTGGTTTTTCCTCAAAGTGGAAACTGACGCAGGATTCCAGCTTATTGCACCAGCATGCGTTAAAAGCGCTGGAGAATATTCCCTGGGTTGATCACACCAAAGTCGCTGCCTTTGGCTTCCGCTTTGGCGCGAATGTCGCGGTACGCCTGGCTTATCTTGAATCGTCGCGCCTGAAAGCGGTGGCGTGTCTCGGGCCGGTTGTCCACGCGTTATTAAGTGACCCAACCCGACAAGCAAGCGTGCCAGAGATGTATCTCGACGTCCTGGCGAGCCGTCTTGGCATGCATGATGCATCAGACGAAGCGCTGCGTGTGGAGTTGAATCGCTATTCGTTAAAAACCCAGGGCCTGCTAGGACGTCGTTGTCCGACACCGATGCTTTCCGGATTCTGGAAAAACGATCCGTTCAGCCCGGAAGAAGAGTCACGTTTAATCACATCGTCATCTGTGGATGGCAAACTGCTTGAGATACCCTTTAGCCCGGTGTATCAGAATTTTGACAAAGCACTCAACGAGATTACGCGCTGGATCACCCAGAGATTGTGTTAAGAGATTGCTAAATTTTGATGGTTTGGTAAAACAGTGGCTTCACAAAAGGAGATCGCAATGACGTTACCGAGTGGACACCCGAAAAGTAGACTGATTAAGAAGTTCATGGCTCTTGGCCCGTATATTCGAGAAGAGCAGTGTGAAGAGAATCGCTTTTTTTTCGACTGCCTGGCTGTTTGCGTCAACGTGAAGCCTGCACCCGAAAAACGGGAGTTCTGGGGCTGGTGGATGGAAATGGACGCTGAAGAGAAGCGTTTTACCTATAGCTATCACTTTGGCCTGTTTAACAAAGACGGGCACTGGGAAGCGACGACTATCAAAGATCAGGAAGTTATCGATCGCCTCGAGCTCACGCTGCGCGGTTTTCACGACAGGGCGCGTGAACTGCTGGCGACCTTGAATTTAAAGCTTGAGCCTGCCGATGATTTCACCAACCAGCAGGTTAAGCTCTCCGCATAACGCTTTTCCCGCCAAAGCAGCAGACAATAAAAAACCCGGTCACTTTCGTGCCGGGTTTTTTTAATGCATCGCTATTAGAACTGGTAGGTCATACCCACGGCAACGATATCGTCGCTGCTCACACCCAGTTTATTGTCGTCATCAATCTGGTTGATTTTATAATCAACAAACGCAGACATGTTTTTGTTGAAATAGTAGGTTGCGCCCACGTCAATATATTTCACCAGGTCTTCATCGCCGATCCCTTCAATATCCTTGCCTTTAGACTGGACATAACCCAGGGATGGACGTAAACCGAAATCGAACTGATATTGCGCGACCACTTCGAAGTTCTGTGCTTTATTCGCAAAGCCACCCGAAATTGGTGTCATATTGCGCGTTTCAGAATACATCGCCGCCAGGTATACATCATTAGCGTCGTATTTCAGGCCGGTTGCCCAGGCTTCAGCTTTATCACCTTCACCGCGAGCCAGCAGGTTCTGCGCGTTGGTACGATCAGAGTTGGTGTATGCGCCACTGACGGCGAAATCGCTGCCACCGAAATCATAGGTCAAAGATGTACCAAAGCCGTCACCGTTCTGTTTCTTGGCATCACGACCTTCGTTTTTACCCTGATACTGCAACGTCATGTCCAGGCCATCAACCGCGCCGAAGAAGTCAGTGTTGCGGTAAGTGGCGAGGCCGCTTGAGCGTTTGGTCATGAAGTTATCGGTCTGAGCGGAAGAGTCGCCGCCAAATTCCGGGAACATATCGGTCCACGCTTCCACGTCATACAGCGCACCGAGGTTACGGCCGTAGTCGAAGGAGCCAATATTTTTTAGTTTCAAGCCGGCAAAGGCCAGACGGGTTTTCTGCGTGGAATCGCTCTCAGCTTTGTTACCGGAGAATTCAGCTTCCCAGCGACCAAAGCCGGTCAACTGATCGTTAATTTGCGTTTCGCCTTTGAAGCCGAAACGAACATAAGTCTGGTCGCCATCTTTGGTATCGTCATCACTCAGGTAGTGCATTGCTTTTACTTTGCCGTACACGTCGAGTTTATTTCCGTCTTTATTATAAACTTCTGCTGCATGTACAGATGCGGAGGCCACAACGCTCATTACCACTAATGCCAGAGTGCTCTTTTTCATTTTCAATCCTGATGTTTTATAAAACGCGCTAATATTCGCTGAGCAATAAGACTCGACTTATTACCCCGTGAAAAACAGGAAGGGTTTTATCGTCTGCGGGTGAACGTTTTATGACAAAGTAAGAATATGTCTAAAAAAGTATGTTTTATTTTTTCAGTCATAAATCTGTAAAAATCTGCCGCTACGCTTCCTGATCCCGCGCAACAAAGTGGCGTGCTTTATGCGCCAGCAGTTGGCAACGGCGCTGAGTCCTGTTAAAACGTCTGATTGACATCATTTTCCCTTATTGTTGAATGGCAGAGAATCATGAGTGACAGCCAGACGCTGGTGGTAAAACTCGGTACCAGTGTTTTAACAGGCGGATCGCGCCGCCTTAATCGCGCCCACATTGTTGAACTTGTCCGCCAGTGCGCACAACTTCATGCCGCAGGTCACCGTATTGTGATTGTCACGTCTGGCGCCATTGCTGCCGGGCGCGAACATCTGGGCTATCCCGAACTCCCCGCGACCATCGCTTCTAAACAGCTGCTGGCGGCGGTAGGGCAAAGTCGACTGATTCAACTGTGGGAACAGCTGTTCTCTATCTACGGTATACACGTGGGCCAGATGCTGCTGACCCGCGCGGACATGGAAGACAGGGAACGCTTCCTGAATGCGCGCGACACTCTGCGTGCGCTGCTGGATAACAACATCGTTCCGGTCATTAACGAGAACGATGCGGTGGCGACGGCTGAAATCAAAGTTGGCGACAACGATAATCTCTCCGCGCTGGCCGCGATTCTGGCCGGTGCGGATAAACTGCTGCTGCTCACCGATCAGCAAGGGCTGTTTACCGCCGACCCGCGCAATAACCCGCAGGCGCAGCTGATTAAAGATGTCTACGGCATTGACGACGACCTGCGCGCGATTGCTGGAGACAGCGTTTCCGGGCTGGGAACCGGTGGGATGGGCACCAAACTGCAGGCTGCTGATGTGGCGTGTCGTGCGGGTATCGATACCATTATTGCTGCTGGTAGCCGTCCCGGTGTGATTGGTGATGTCATGGAAGGCATTTCCGTCGGCACGCGTTTCCATGCTGAAGCCTCTCCGCTAGAAAACCGTAAACGCTGGATTTTCGGCGCTCCGCCAGCGGGTGAAATCACCGTTGATGAAGGTGCGACGTCGGCGATTCTGGAAAGAGGAAGTTCATTACTTCCGAAAGGAATTAAAAGCGTGACAGGTAACTTCTCCCGTGGTGAAGTGATTCGTATCTGTAATCTTGAAGGTCGCGATATTGCCCACGGCGTCAGCCGCTACAACAGCGACGCGCTTAGACGCATTGCCGGGCATCACTCACAGCAAATCGACGCTATTCTGGGCTATGAATATGGCCCGGTTGCTGTGCATCGTGACGATATGATCATTCGCTAAGGAGCCAATCATGCTGGAACAAATGGGTGCTGCTGCCAAAGCCGCCTCTTACAAACTGGCGCTCCTTTCCAGTCGTGAAAAAAACCGCGTTCTGGAAAAAATCGCTGACTATCTGGAAGCGCAATCACAGCAAATCTTGCTCGCTAACGAACAGGATTTAGCTGACGCGCGTCAAAATGGTTTGAGCGAGGCGATGCTCGATCGCCTGGCGCTGAACCCTGCGCGCCTGAAAAGCATCGCCGACGATGTGCGTCAGGTCTGTAATCTTGCCGATCCGGTCGGACAGGTGATTGACGGCGGCCTGCTCGACAGCGGCCTGCGTATCGAACGTCGCCGGGTCCCTCTTGGTGTTATCGGCGTGATTTATGAAGCGCGCCCGAACGTGACTGTTGACGTTGCCTCTCTGTGCCTGAAAACCGGTAACGCAGCCATATTGCGCGGTGGTAAAGAGACGTGGCGTACCAACGCGGCGACGGTGAAAGTCATTCAGCAGGCGCTGGAAGAGTGCGGCCTGCCAGCGGGTGCGGTTCAGGCTATCGAAAGCCCGGATCGTGCGCTGGTCAACGAAATGCTGCGTATGGATAAATACATCGACATGCTGATCCCACGCGGTGGCGCGGGTCTGCACAAGCTGTGTCGCGAGCAATCGACCATTCCGGTGATCACCGGCGGGATTGGCGTGTGTCATATCGTCGTGGATGACAGCGCTGAAATCGCGCCTGCGCTGAAGATTATCGTCAATGCCAAAACTCAGCGTCCAAGCACCTGTAACACCGTTGAAACGCTGCTGGTACATCAGGGCATTGCCGAGACGTTCTTACCTGCTCTGAGCAAACAGATGGCCGAGAGCGGCGTGACGCTGCATGCGGATGACAAGGCTTTGGCACTGCTGAAAGATGGCCCTGCGAAAGTGGAAGCGGTAAAAGCGCAGCAGTATGACGATGAGTATCTGTCGCTGGATCTGAATGTGAAAGTGGTCGCTGATCTGGACGCTGCGATTGCCCACATTCGCGCCCACGGCACGCAGCACTCCGATGCGATCCTGACCCGCACTCTGCGCAACGCCGATCGCTTCATCAATGAAGTGGATTCTTCCGCAGTGTATGTGAACGCTTCAACGCGCTTCACCGACGGCGGCCAGTTCGGACTGGGTGCAGAAGTCGCTGTCAGCACGCAAAAGTTACACGCCCGTGGCCCGATGGGGCTGGAAGCGCTGACCACCTACAAGTGGATCGGCTTCGGCGATGATACGATTCGTGCGTAAATAAACGAGGGTGATGCAAAAATAGGCATTTGATTCGCAAGGCCATTGACGCATCACCCTGTTAGTTTTAACATTTTGCCCCGTGGTTACGCTCGTAACCGGCCTTTCAGGGCCGATATAGCTCAGTTGGTAGAGCAGCGCATTCGTAATGCGAAGGTCGGAGGTTCGACTCCTCTTATCGGCACCATTTCAAATTCTTCCCAAAACCAACTCAACTCCCACAAACACCCGCTTCATCCAGCCCCTACCTCCCATTTCCAGAACGAAAATCTCTTTAACCCCACTGGATAATGCAATAATTCCTTCGAGGATAAAGCTAACAAGGAAACCACCATGATCATCACAGAAGTGTTGCATAACAAAAAAGACTTCCTTGAACTCCTTCTTCTGGGTGATGAGCAAGAGGATATGATTGATCGCTATCTCGACGCAGGGCGAATGTTCAAGCTGGATGATAATGGCGTGAAATGCATAGCGGTTGTTGTGACGTTAAATTGCCACGAGTGTGAACTGAAAAATATCGCCACCGATCCTGCATCCCAAAGAAAGGGATATGGTAAGGCCATGATCGCATTCCTCAAAAAAACCTACCTAACGTCTTTTAACACTCTGTATGTCGGCACGGGTGATGTGCCTTTTACCCTTGATTTCTATAAGCGCTGTGGGTTTGTTGACTCCCATAGGGTGAAGGATTTTTTTGTCGATAATTACGACCATCCTATCTTTGAGGGGGATATACAGCTGCGTGACATGGTTTATCTGAAACAAACCCGATGACCACTACAACCCAAAATCAAATTTCTGTAAAAAGGGAGCGACATAATCGCTCCCTTTCGCCATCACCCTTTCGGGAAAATCCAGACGTGATTTTCCGGTAATGCCAGGTGGCAATGCTGCGGGTCACGCACCTCAGTGCCATAAGCGCGGATCACGAAATCATCGCCGATTGTCCTGAACAGGTATTCCCAGCGATCGCCGAGATACATGCTGGTCAGTAGCGGCAGTTCGAACTGGTTTTCCCCTGGTCCTTCGACTAACGCCACGCGTTCGACGCGGATCACCGCCGTGCCTTCCTGACCGCTTTGCACGCCTTCTGCGGCTTTGCCCCACAGCGACCAGCCGCTGCCTTCGATGCGCGCTTTGCCGTCGCGGACTTCGGTGATTTTGCCGTGCAGACGGTTGTTGCTCCCCATAAATTCTGCGGTGAACAGCGTCTTCGGCGAACCGTACATTTCCTGCGGCGTGCCCTGTTGCTCAATTTTGCCGTTATTGAGCAGCAGGATGCGGTCAGAAATCGCCATCGCCTCATTCTGATCGTGCGTCACCATCAGCGCCGACAGCCCCAGTTTGATGATCAGCTCACGCAGAAACACGCGGGCTTCTTCACGCAGCTTGGCGTCGAGGTTCGACAGCGGCTCATCCAGCAGGATAACCGGCGGGTTATACACCAGCGCACGACCAATCGCCACGCGCTGTTGCTGACCACCGGAAAGCTGATGCGGATGACGCTTGCCCAGATGCCCCAGCCCGAGCTGATCCAGCACATCCTGCACCCGCTGGGTGATCTCTTTGGCAGGCACTTTGCGCAGTTTCAGCGGATAGGCCACGTTCTCAAACACGGTTTTATGCGGCCACAGGGCGTAGGACTGAAACACCAGCCCGAGATTACGCTCTTCGGCAGGGACTTCGCTGCGCGGCGTTCCGTCATACACTTTGTTGTTGCCGATGACGATTGCGCCCTGAGTCGGTTTTTCCAGCCCGGCGACGGCGCGCAGCAGCGTGGTTTTGCCGCTGCCCGAGGGCCCCAACAGTGACACCACTTCGCCGCGCTTCAGGTTCATCGACACGCCCTTCAACACCGGATTGTCGCCGTAGGTTAAATGCAGATTCTCGACCGTTAACTCAATCATGTAATTTGACTCCAAAACGAAGGGCAATCCCCAGGCCGACGACCACCAGCAGGATGTTGATAAAGGAGAGCGCGGCCACGATATCGATCGCGCCTGCAGCCCACAGGGAAACCAGCATCGACCCGATGGTCTCCGTGCCCGGCGAAAGCAGGTACACGCCGGTAGAATATTCACGCTCGAAAATCAGGAACATCAACAACCAGGAACCAATCAAACCGTAACGAGACAGAGGAATCGTTACGTGGCGGGTGATCTGCCCGCGTGTTGCTCCGGTGCTGCGCGCCGCTTCTTCCAGTTCCGGTGCCACCTGTAACAGCGTGGAAGAGATCAGCCGCAGGCCGTACGCCATCCACACCACGGTGTAGGCCAGCCAGACGCTGAAGATGGTGCTGCGAAGCGATCGCAGCCAGACAATCAGGTTATCGCGCAGCCACTGCGACCACGGCATACCCGAAAGCCAGCCAGATTTCAGGGCGTTATCCAGCCACATTGGCAGGAACAGGAATACCCACAGGAACGCCAGACCGGCGAGCAGGCCCGGCACCGCGCGTGGTACCAGCACGCTGTAATCGAGAAAGCGCGTGGTGTTGTCCGGTTTACGGTGCATGGCGATGCCGATAAACAGATAGCAAACCACCGCCAGCGCGCCGCCGAACACGCCAATCGCCATCGAGTTGACGATCGCGCGCAGCAGGTTTGGCTGCTGCCAGATGGTGCGGAAAGTGTTGAGCGACAGCTCATCCCAGACAGACACGCCCACGCCCCAGTTGGAGATAAATGCGCGCAGCACCACGCCCAGCAGCGGAACGCCAATCGTGACCGTCAGCCAGAAGGCGACGACGGCACCGGCGACCCAGCGCCACTTGCCCAGCGGCAACGCACGTGCCTGAGAGGCCTTGCCTTTCATGGTGACAAAACGGTTGGCGGTGCGCATCAGACGGCGCTGGAGCATCACCAGCGGAATGGTGATACAGATCAGCACCACGGCGACGGCGGCCATCAGATGGTAAGACGGCGTGCCGAGTTTATTGGTTAGCTGGTACAGGTAAGTCGCCAGCACCATGTTGCCTTCCGGATCGCCGAGCACCAGCATCAGGCCGAACACTTCCAGCCCGAGGAAAAACAGCAGCACGACGGCGTAAAGAATAGAAGGGCGCACCATCGGCAGGCTGACGGCGGTCATCACCTGCAACGGCGACGCACCGGCGATACGCGCGGCTTCTTCCACATCAGACCCGACGCTGCGCAGCGCCGAGGAGATATACAGATAGGCGTGTGGAACGTGCGTCAGCCCGGCAATCACCACGATGCTCGACATGTCGTAGATGTTCCACGGCACGAAGCCGATAATCGACTGCGCCCACAGGGAGAAGAACCCCACCGGACCCGCGGCCACCACGTAGCCAAAGCCGAGTACCATCGGCGAAACAAAGATCGGCACGAGGATCAGCGGTTCGATCAGGCGACGGCCAGGCAGGTCGGTGCGCACCATCAGAAAGGCCAGTACGCCCCCGAGCGGAATGGCGATCGCCACCAGGCCGAAGGCGAGGATAAAGCCACTTTTCAGCGCCTTATAAAAATCAGGGTCGGTGAAAATAAAGCCAAATGACTCCAGACTCCACTCTTTCGACGGGGAAAAGAACGGTGCGGATAAGAAGCTTTGTATCACGATGAACGACAAAGGAACGTAAATCACCAGCGCGGTGATCAACACCACCACGCCGCGGGGCAGGCTTTGCCATTTTCTTTGTAAGGCTTGCATAGGGTTTCCCTGGCTGTTGACCCTGAGGAACGGCATTGGTTGCCGGATGTGCTGCGCTTATCCGGCGTACTTTTTGTAGGCCCGGTAAGGCGTGAGCCGTCACCGGGCAATCAGACGCAGAGCGGCTGCCCTGAGGTTATTTGCCGGCAGCTTCGCGCCACTGTTTGATGTAATCGAGGCGTTTTTTCGGCTGCAGGTATTCCAGCAGGCTTTCATCCACCGGAATCGGCTTCAGCGCGTTGCCGAGCATTTTGGTCATGCCGTCAATGTCGTTTTTGCCTTCGATATCGTTACGGATGGACGGGATGTCGGCCTGGTTCGCCAGAATGCTCTGGCCTTTTTCAGACAGCACGTAGTCCAGCCACAGCTTCGCGGCGTTGCTGTTTTGCGCCTGCTGGCTGATGAACGACACGCGAGACAACACCAGGGTGTAATCCTTCGGATAGGAGATGCCGAGCGATGGGTCCGTTTTGGCACGCGCTTCGGCGTAAGAACCGAGGATGTTAAAGCCAATCAAGTTTTCGCCGGAGGAGACGCGTTCCATCATCGTGCCGGTGGAAGATTGCACGGCTAAACCGCCTTTGGCGACGTCAGCCAGGGTTTTAAAATAGTTCGGATCGGCTTTGGAATCCTGCACCGAGAGCATAAAGCCGAGGCCCGATTTCTCGATATCGTAGGTGGTGACTTTGCTTTTGAATTTATCGGCCTGGCTGGCGATCAGTTTTGCTAACGCGGCATGAGAATCCGGCACTTCGTTCGCCGGGATCATGCGCTTGTTATAGATAAACACCACCGGCTCGTAAGTGGTGCCGTAGGCTTTATCGCTCCACACCGCCCATTTTGGCAGCTGGCCTTGTTCCGGGGATTTGTACTCCAGGGCATAGTCGGTGGCGAGCTTCAGACCGGTGTCCATTGAAGAACTCCACACCACGTCGCCGCTACCGCCGCCAGCAGCCTGTTCGCTGATAAAACGGTTGTACAGTTCGGTACTGTTCATGTCGTTGTATTCAACTTTGATGCCCGGATACGCCGCCTCAAAGCCCTGAATCAGCGGCCCGGCAGCTTTGGTGTCAGTGGTGGAGTAGATAACCACTTTGCCTTCTTTGGTCGCGGCGTCGACGACCTTTTGGTAGTCCGCCGGATAGCCTTGCGGCAGAGCAGACATTGCAGAAACGGAGAAAAACACAGTAGCGGTAAGCAGAGAAATACGGAGTGTTGTGTTCGACATTGTAATTAACCTTTCAGTTACATTTTAGTAGTCAAAACTCAACATAGCCGATGGCGATTTTCAGACAATAGGGGGCAACAGGCTCTGTTTCCGAATTGTGATTGCTGGCCTTTTTTAAGCAATTAACACCATAGAAACCACGGGAAAGGTTTTATTGCCGGGTGGCGGCTGCGCCTTACCCGGCCTACAAAAGCGTGAAGACCCTGTAGGCCCGGTAAGCTTAGCGCCACCGGGCGAGTGTTTTACACAGTGCAGCGGATGCCTTAAGGGGAATGGCGGATGTTCTGGTTCAGTGGAGAGGGGGAGTTATCTTCTCTATCCTTGGGGAGCGTGTGTTTGTCGGCTTTGTGCCAACAGCGGAAGTTGCTAACCGGATTTTTACTGAAGCTTGAGCAGCGATGCCACTTACTGATGCCTATCAGTAATGGGGCTCTTGATGATTCAAATAAAAAAGATTAAATTGATTGAGATTATTCCTATTTTATTGATCGTTTTCGCATGAGCTTGGAAAACCATGAATCAGATCTTCACTATATAAAACAACGAACTATGGAGGAAGCGTGGGCGGCGAAACTAAGAATATTGATGAGATTGCAGGTATCATTTCCAGTAGAATTTTTGATGAATTAGGCTGGAAAACCCAAAAAACAACGGATATAAGTTGGGACTGTTGTTTGAGATCTCATCTAAACGCTAAACAACTTTTATCTGAAAATCCAAAAAAAACTCACCCTACGGATGTAGTCTTCAAATATAGAGATCCTTATTCAGATATAACTCAGTATATACAAACAGATTTAAAATCTTATTGTGCCAGCACGCTTGACGGTACAAAATCAATATTGAGCGCTCTACGAAGTTTATCACAACAGGTAGCTTGCGCGCCAAGAAGTCCTGAGTGGCGGCGTCTATTTGTTGACAGTACAAATGAGAAATATCAAGTTAACGGCCTACTTTTTATATATAATCATGACAATAAATATGACTCTGATTTAATTGAGAAATTAAATGGAGCCGCCACAGCAAGTTATGATTTTCCAGAGAACTCTTTGATTGCAGTTTTTGACCCAACTATGATCAGATTTTTACTAGATGTTACAGAACACATTGAGACTAGAAGGGGGATTACTGACAAAGTAACACAAGAAACAAATATGTTATGGCAAAAAATTCCTGAGATAGAGAACTGCACATATTTTTACCCTGACAAGCATAATAAAATAGCAACGAAAGGGAAAATCCTTCCAGCCACAATTGAAATGATAACATCTGGCATGATTTTTTACTCATATGAACACGAATATATTAGAAATGATGATGGCGATAGAATAAGAAATAAAATATTGAATATTTTCTGGAAAGAAAAGGTTGATTCCAGTAATCACTTTATATTTCTTTTAGAGTATATATTTAACTATCAATTACTCAATCAATTTGACAAAATATTTGTTATAACTCCGTTCTCATCACACTCAAGCGTTCATTTGCAATCCGCCATTAATGATTACATAGGCATATATTCTTTCACTCAATCTCATATCGAAACGTTAAGGGAAAAAATAGTATCCATTCCTTTTGTTAATCAAAAGCTATCTATATTTGAGTACCAAGTTGCCAGCAAGCAGGTGAATAGAAAATGTCACTTTTCATAAGGAGTATGACATGAATAAATATCAAGCCACGTTGTTTTCAAACGAAAGTGACATTTATACTGCCCTCCACTCTAACAGTGCAAAAATCACAGATGTTACATTAAGGAAGATCGCCTTCAATCGAGGGATAATTTTCCCATCTGACTTATCAAAAGAGGTATTGATAGAAAAAATATCAGACCTGCCATTTTCATATAATCACATCAGAGAAGTACAAGATAAACTGGCAACCAAACCCAGCCAAGACGTCTTCTCAGTAAAACGTATATATGAAGAATTTGATATAGAGAAACTCTATGACGTTGTAAACAAAGTGAAAGAAAATAGACCCAAGTTGCTAGGGCATGAGAAAATTGATCATTACTCAGGGTTGCAAACCTACCATATATCTATTGATTACACTGAATTTGATTTTAGAAGGGGTAAATTTCAGCAGAAAAAATTGTACAGTGGGAGTATAATTTTCATAGTAAAAAAAGGATATGTTTCAGTGAGATATAACTATACACCACGCATTTCAGAAATTCTCAAGCAAATAATTGATACATATTCATCAACGGTTTGTAACAACATAATTGTCAACGAAATAGATTTATCAAGCATCGTTGATACTGATCTTAGGAACATTTTCGCTGTTCATCTTTATGATTTTGATGGAAATTATAAAAAAACAGGACTTGAATATGCTGGTCTTGAAAAGGTTAGAGTAAGCAGAATAAAAACATCTCTGGATATTAATGGAGATAATCTTGAAGGAAATGCTAACGAAGAAACACAAGAATTATTAAACAAGATTTCACCTTCTACAGATAACGAAAATGATGATGACATTAATAATCAGGAAATGGCATCTGACGATGATGAAAACCTAACTTTTAACATTAATAATGCCGCGTATGATGGCCTATCATTAGTGAACGCTCCTCAAATTAAGGAGCTGTGCAGTGATGGGTTTTATAGAAGCTTAATTCGATGGAAGTCATTTTCCTCAGTTGTTAAGAACCATACTATAACTTTTGAACTTAGTTTTGATGATAAATATCTTGGAAAAAATATAAAATTCAGAGCGTTATACAAAGAAAGCAACTCTGCATCCGCAGAGAGAGAAAAACTCAGTGACGCAGACTTTGATCAAGTCATGAAACAATTAGAAGAAAAAATATTTTTGATTAATGACTTTATTATCGAAGAGCATACCAAGCGATACCCAGTAACGAAAGCTATGTCTTGCGAGACTTTGAATCAGGAGGCTGGATGATGATAAAGGTAAAAATTTATAAAGCAGAAAAAGATATAACTAAAAGTGAGTTATTACACAAAGTAAATGACAACCTCTATGATGAAGATAAAGGATATGGTTTTCAAATCATTAATAACTCTGAAGTGCTTGAACTAAGATTTACCATGAGAAGCATTAGTAAGCAAAGCTTAGAATATGCTAATGGCGAGCATTCAGAGGTTGAAATAGCAACTTACTTAAATGTGGACTTTGGCGTCAGACAAGGGAAAAAAATTATACTATATGCCACTAACCCTCCATTAAGTATGAAAATGCCTTATACTATGGTGCAAAAACTATTTGGTGAAGATAGTGGATTGAGACCAGTAGAATTTGATCTGAGGAAAGTTGTAAATGGTCTTTCTGAGGGCTTTGACCTCAAGATAAAATCCATGTCTCTATCTAATATCTCTGTTGATCCTTTTACTTTAGCAAAGACAAAAATAGTAAGCTCAAAGAATCTCCAAGAAATTTATCAGAATAAATATATGAATAGCTCGGCCGTTTTTGATTCCGTACATTTCTTCGTTAACGGAATTGAAACGGAATTATCTAGGACGGGTAGATTCCGTGTGAGAGAGAGTCAACTTCCAACACTTTTATCCATCTTAGAAACTCTCTGAATTTTGTGAAATATATAAGGAACTCAGGCCTACTTCGTCAGTAGGCCTCTTTTCAGGTTTGTGCTTATCTAGTCATTGATTTGATCGTAATGATTCACATAGGATGCTGTTAGCAATGTCCGCTCTTCGCTCATAAGGGACAACCATACTCAAATCTCCCACATTGCAGGAGATTTGAGTATGAACACGTCACCGTGGAACAAAGACCGTATCATAGGCCAAAAAAGGCCACTTCAGATATCTCATATCTGGGGTATCCGAATCCGACTTGAACTGGAAGGTAAAACGCGCGATTTAGCTCTGTTCAATATGGCACTGGACAGTAAGCTTCGAGGCTGTGATCTGGTCAAACTCAAAGTATCTGATGTTGCATATGGTAGCTCTGTTTCGAGCAGAGCAACGGTATTGCAACAGAAAACCGGTAGCCCTGTGCAATTTGAGATAACCAAAGGGACAAGAGAAGCTGTTGCTGCATTGATAAAGCTTGGCAATTTGCACAGTAAAGACTTCTTGTTTCGGTCTCGGATCGGAACTAACCAGCATATTTCAACCCGGCAATACAACCGAATCTTTCATGGGTGGGTAGAAAAGCTTGGTCTCGAAGAGACGCTTTACAGCACACATTCCATGAGAAGAACAAAACCTTACCTGATCTACAAGAAAACCAAGAATCTCCGGGTGATCCAACTTCTGTTGGGTCATAAGAAACTGGAAAGCACAGTCCGTTATCTGGGCATTGAAGTCGATGATGCGTTAGAGATTTCTGAATCGATTGAAGTCTAAGGTTATCAGGGCTGCAACAGCAGCCCTGTGCCAGAAGCGGACTTTTTAAAAATATTGCGTGCCCAACAATTGGGCGCAGGTCACATCAAGTACCCTCAGAATTATAGAGAATACCTGAAATTTTTGTAGAGCGAGGTTTGTTACCCTGCCCGACCA
This sequence comes from Lelliottia jeotgali, assembly GCA_002271215.1. NCBI lineage: Bacteria > Pseudomonadati > Pseudomonadota > Gammaproteobacteria > Enterobacterales > Enterobacteriaceae > Lelliottia > Lelliottia jeotgali. The sequence continues at coordinate 940,711 of CP018628.1, forward strand.
GCGACATGTGGTTAGTTTAGTGATCAGAAATGTCGAGCGTTTGGTCGTTCATTGACGCGGGATCTTCCAACGGTTCCACATGAGTGGTGATATGGATAAAAGGCAGTGCGGTGCGGATATCATTCTCTATACGCTCGGCCCAGTCGTGCCCATATTGAACAGTCCATCGCCCAGGAACTAGGATGTGCATTGTCATAAACGCCCGCCCGCCAGCCTGGCGTGTACGTAGTGCATGGAAATCAAGCCCCTGTTCACGATATCCTGCCAGCAGTGACTCGATTTTTTTGAGTTCTTCCGTGGGTAGCGATACGTCCATCAGACCTGCAGCTGAACGACTCATAAGCTGATAACCAGTCCAAACGATGTTGGCTGCGACCAGCAATGCAACGATCGGATCGACCCAAAACCAGCCGGTCAGATAAACCAGTCCGACACCAAAAATGACACCGACCGACGTCCAGACATCGGTCAGCAGGTGATGAGCATCTGCCTCAAGAGTGATAGAGTTGTGCTGCCTGCCAGCCCTTAACAAAATGCGAGCCGTCACAAAATTAAGGATTGATGCGACTGTTGAAACCAGTAATCCGAGACCAATCTCCTCAAGCGGCTGTGGAGTTAACATCCGCTCAACTGCGGTATAGGCGATACTGGCTGCCGCCAATAGGATCAGAAATCCTTCGAAAGCACTCGAGAAATATTCGGCTTTGCCGTGCCCATATGCATGGTTCTCATCGGCCGGAAGCGCAGCCAAGGTCAGCATCCAGAGCGCCATTAGGGCTCCTGCGAGGTTAACTACGGATTCGATGGCATCAGATAGCAGACCGACCGAACCGGTCATTTTCCACGCCACACCTTTGAGTCCGATAGTGGCAATAGCCGTGGCAATGGAAAGCCAAGCGTAGTGCGTCAGCGGACGAGGTAACCCTTTTGTTTTAGTCATTATTAACTTCCTAAAATAGGACGACTAACTCACATTTCTATCCATGATAGATAATTAAACAATCATTTCGCCATGAATATTTTTTCGTTTTTATTAAATTTAATTAAAAAGTCTCTGCAAGTGCTGTTTCATCTTCTAGTAAACTAAATTTTATTTTTAGGGTTTTCTTCAACTTGAAGTAATATTATCTCACAACAGATTAGTCACTTAGGTTAACTGAGCGGCTTTTATATTTTTCAATTAAAATATGCAAAACTCCCATTGCACCATGTGCATAAAAATAGACCTCAATGAAAGTAGTAAAGAACTTATGCCAGTGGATTACTGTTTCAGCCAGATTTGACTGCATGGTATTCAACAAGAACCATAGGCCACCTGAAAGTGCTACAATTAGCAATGCTAGAACTCCAAATCCTTGGATTGTACTGGCAATACCTCCCGAATGTGCATCGGGCAGTCGGAAACTAGTCAACGTTTTTATATCTTGCTTAATACCACTAAAGTCAAGCCCTACCCATGAAAAATAATAAGTAAAACCTCTTTGAGTAAGCATCCAACTTAACATAATAAAACCACAAATAATCAGTCCTAACCCTGAAATAATGTGCATCCAGGTTATAACTCCTTCAAGACTATGTTCACCAATTGCTTCGGTCTCTGTCAGATTAGAGTTAATAATTTGTGATAATATTAGAAATGCCACAATGATGTGAAGAATACGAAAAAAAGGAGCGTAATCATGGGGTAATAGATTCCAGAGTCGCAATTTCATTAATGAGTCCTTAGTAAATTTATCGATGATCTTAATCATACAAAAGAATTATTAGGATAACCTTAATTCTTAAAATTGCAGCAGGCATTAGTTCACCTCTGATATGGCCACTTGCGAAATGGGAATGGTAACTGTTATTACTATGTGTTTACTTGCTGTTCTTGTTACGCAGCCCCTTAAACACATTACTTTCAAATATGATTTCCTGCTGGGTTTAAATATGTGTCTTTCTATAGTGCGGCAACCTATTTTTACACCAACTCATGAATTAAATAAGAATCATAAATTAAATGAGAGGTTTAATTCTCTTGCTTAACGCGATGATATTAAATGGAAATTTTAATTTTTGTAATTTATTAAACAGTTAGAATGAGACATGGTAAATACGATCTTCCTTTAGATAATTCTGATAGCACTTTTTCTACTGGGCAGTCTGCAATGTCCGCTTCTCGCTCAAAACAGCCATTCCCCCCATACCAAATTCTCCCGGCCCTCAGGCCGGGAGCTATCCAGTCAACTTCCCCCGCGAATCAAACCATCCTCCGGTTTACGGCGGATCGCCGGGATATTGCCGGTATCGTTCAGGGGATAGGGGAAGGTTTTGAGCCAGGTGGCGACTTTGCGCTGGTTAATATCGATGATGCTCAGGCCTTCCAGGCAGCCCCACAGCTCGCGGGTGTTTTGCGGGGTGATGACGATGCAGTCCGGCATGACGCGGATTTTGACCGGCATTCCGTCGAAAAACCCGGCTCTCTTCAGCCACTCGCCCTGAAGGGGAATATAGCTCTGGCGGATCCGCGAATGCAGCTCGCAGCAGGCGGCGCAGGTTTCCGGGGTGTCTGCTCTGGGGTGGATCGCGGCGGCATCGGGCGCTTTTCCGTGCAGACGGCGGGCGCTGGTTTTGCGAGTCACCTCGGGAAAACGATCATTCGCCGCTGATCCCGGAAGATCTGTTTGGGCCACGATAGGATCTGGCATACACTTCTGCTCAGCCATAAATAACTCCTTAGTCAGTTGTTTGTGGTTAGCGGCGTGAAGGTGTTCTAGCACCTTTGCGCTGCGTCTTCTTAATTACCTTTCTTTTAATTCCTTTGTTCAAACCGTATTGATTGCGCGCGTGCCTATTCTACCTTGCTGGATATAAATACAGGCGATGTGATTACGGGCAAAGTTATTAAATGCGGCGGCGCTTCAGCGAAAAGTGCAGGGGAATGTAACGATTGCAGGAATGGCTGAACGGTGCCCGCGAATTGCCGGGTGGCGGCTGCGCCTTACCCAGCCTACAAAAGCGTGATGACCCTGTAGACCCCTGCAAGCGAAGCGCCGCCGGGCGGGTGTTTTAAACCGCCCATCCCAAAACCTCCCGGCCGACAAAAGCGTGATGACCCTGTAGGCCCGGTAAGCGCAGCGCCACCGGGCGGGTGTTATAAACTGCCCATCCCAAAACCTCCCGGCCGACAAAAGCGTGATGACCCTGTAGGCCCGGTAAGCGCAGCGCCACCGGGCGGTTGTTACGGGACTTTTCGGTACAACCTTCGCGGATGCCCGATGCTGCCATACTGCAGTTCCGCGCTTATCAACTTTGCTTCCACGCAGTATTCCAGATAACGACGGCAGGTGGTTTTGCTGATGCCGGTTTTTTCCACCACCTGTTCCACGGACCAGTTTGTGTCAGGATCGTCGCTGAAAACCTGCTTCACCCGCTCAAGGGTATTGGGTTCGATGCCTTTGGTCGACGGCACGGCGGAGGTGTCGGCGGCGGGCAGATTAAACAGCTTATCCAGCGCGTGCTGATCGACCACTTTTTGCTGACGCAGGGTGTGGACCAGCAGCATAAAACGTTCCAGCGACGCCCGCAGGCGCTGGAAAAAGACCGGTTTGATGAGGTAGTCAAACGCGCCGCTGCGCATGGCGTGGCTGCAGGTCTGCATATCGCTAGCGGCAGTGATAAAGATCACCGAACATTCGAAGCTTTTTAGTAACGGGCTGTCAATCAGGTCCACGCCCTGACCGTCCGGGAGAAAATTATCGAGCAGGATCAGCCGCGGCTGGTGGCGTTGCAACAGGGCGCGAGCCTGCTCAAGCGTGCTGGCGATCCCGACGACGCGCAGGTGGAAATTCTGTTCGATATACTCGCGATGCAGTTCAGCAAGATGCGGCTCATCTTCCACAATGACCACATCAAGCGGCTGGCTGTGCGTCATGGACTCCTCCTGTTTCAAAAGGAATGAACACCGAAAACAGCGTGCCCTGCGGCGTGTTATCCGTCACTTCAATGTTGCCACCGGCCCCTTGCACATAGCCTGCCACCAGATAGAGACCAATTCCGTGCTCGGCCCCCGCCGGTTCATCGCCCTGCGGTTTGCTGGTCACGCCCTGTTCAAAAAGATGGGGTTTCAGCGCATCGTCCACGCCGCTGCCCTGATCGGCGACTTCAATCAGCAGATCCCGATTGCGGTCGGAAATATAGAGTTCAACCGGTGCGCGGGGCAGCGGCGTTTTCAGCGTGGCGTCGACGGCGTTATCCAGCAGATTACCTAGCACTGACATCAGCGCTGTTTCGGTGATCCCCGGAGGAATGCGCATCAGCTGGCAGACGGGATCAAACTGCAGCTCGATCCCTTTTTCCCGCGCGCTGACATATTTCCCCAGCAGTAGCCCGCACAGCGCCGGTGAGGTAAAGCGCGAGGAGACAAAATCCAGCACCTTTTGCGCGCCCTCCGACTGGACCTGAATGTAGTGAATCGCATCGTCATAGCGCTGCATTTGCAGCAGGCCGACCAGTGTGGCGGTCCAGTTCAGCTGTTCGTGGCGCATGATGCGCAGGTTGTCGGCGTAGCGCCGGACCTGGCTTAACTGGCTACTCAGGGTGTTGATGTCATTTTTATCGCGGAAGCTAAACACCCAGCCGTTGGCTTCGCCTGGGTCCAGCGTAATCGCCACGCGGTTAACGATCATCTGCTTCTGATTGAGCACCGTAATCTGGTCGTGTTGTGCCACACCGCTGTCGGCGAAAAAGGCCGGAGGAAGATGCACCACCTGGTCCAGCGGTTTGCCAATCAGCTTCTCTTCCGTCTGCGTCAAATCGAGCAGCTCCCGCGCGGCCCGGTTAATCAGAATCAGCTGTCGCTCGCCGTTCACAGCAAACACGCCTTCATACATCGCTTCCAGCAGCGCTTTTTGTTGCCGTACCAGCAGGGCAATGTCTTTTGGCTCCAGCCAGAACATCTGTTTTTTAACGTTGCGGGTGAAAATCCACGAAAAGAGAAACAACAGCAACAGCAGGGCAACGCCATACAATGCCGCCTGCCACAGCAGACGCGCGTTGATATTGGCGATGTAAGAAGTGAGATAGCCGACGGAAACAATGCCAATCACCTGATGACGCGCATCGAAAATGGGCGCTTTGCTGCGCAGCGATACGCCAATGCCGCCCTGGCGCATCGAGATAATGGTTTTGCCGCGCAGCACCTCGGCATTATCACCGCCAATCATCGGCAGGTTCAGGCGCTCCGGCGATTCGGAGTGATACAGATGCTGCTCGTTTACATCGCCGATCACGAAGTAGCTGGCATCGCTTTGATCGCGTAGCGGCTGGATTATGCGAGCAATGCCGTCGATATCCCGGGCTTCGACTTTCTCTGCCAGCCCCGGCATCAGGGCAATTTCACTGGCCTGCACCCGTGCGCGCTGGCCTAAATCATGATGCAACTGTTTGTCGATGACGTGATACAAAATCCCGCCCAAAATCGCCAGCAGCAGGCAGGAAAAGAGCACCAGCGACAGAAAAAGCTTCACCTGAAAAGGGAATCTGGGTTTCATGTGGCCTGCAACGAAGGGGGCTGATGGACATGATCGCAGCCTAGCATGCGGGTAGAAGTGCCGGAATCAGGATGTTGCAGAGTTGTGAACCTGGCTAAGACTTCCGATGGGGAAAGGCGCGCGAAGCGGGGCAGGAGCTTCGCGCAGCGCGATGATTAGGCTTTAAAACCGGTGTCGCCGATTTGCGCCTCCGCTGACCAGCGCAGCAGTTCGGCGGTGGCCGGTTCCCCCTCTGCCGGGGACCAGCGGGCAAAATCGTCCTCCGCTACCGGCTGATAGCCGCCGTGTTTGACTTCAAAAATCACGCCGCCGTGATCTAACGACAGCACCGAGTGCCAGGTGCCCGCCGCCATTTCAACGACCTTGCACTCTTCGCCCAGCACCACGCGATGCGTGACATTGCCCTCGTCATCAAAGTTGAGTACCAGGAAACGGCCACTCAGCGCAAACAGCAGTTCAAAGGTGTGCGGATGGCGGTGAGGTCGGACATAGGTGCCCGGTTCCATCGCAATGGCCAGGCGTTGTACCGGGTCGCTTAATTCAGGGTGAAGATTACGATGAGCGCGTAAACGTGGGGCACTGGCTGCCGCGTCGCTCTGCTGACGCATGTCACTGAGAGTGATAGTTTTCATTTGAGTTGCCTCACATTTTGCTGACGAGCACGACGCTCCGGGATTCAAGAGTAACAGCCGCCCTGCATGCCGAAAAGCGGGCGGCTGTAACAAATGTATCAGGCGGCTAACACGCAGGCCTGGCCGTTGATCGTTACCTTGACTGCCGCACCTTTCTGCCAGTGCTGCTGGCTCAAGGTTTTGACCTGCAACGCCATTGACCAGTCCGGGGACGTTAAGGTCAGCGTCGAAAGATGGCCGGTGAAATCCACCTCGCTGACTATCGCTGTTGGCTGCGGATGGTCAGCCATAATCCTCAGTTGTTCCGGGCGCAGCATAATGCGTCTGTCGCCCGTGAGGTGCGGATTGCCGACGGGGACATCGCCCAGACAACACCGCGCCATGCCATCCTGCACTTGCGCCGCGAAAATCAATGCGTCACCGAGAAACAGCGCGGTCTCTTCATCTACAGGCCGGGAGTAAACCTCCACTGGCGTGCCGACCTGGGTAAAACGCCCGGTACGGATGACCGCAATCTGGCTGGCAAACGACAGCGCTTCTTGCTGATCGTGCGTCACCAGAATCGTGGCGACACCGGCCTGTTCCAGTAAATCCGCCGTGGCTTTGCGCGTGGCGGCACGCAGGCCGGTATCCAGCGCCGAGAAGGGTTCATCCAGCAGCATCAACGCCGGTTTTTGCGCCAGCGCGCGGGCCAGTGCCACACGCTGCTGCTGACCGCCGGAAATTTCATGCGGCCAGTGTGAGGCAAGACGATTATCGAGAGACACCAGTTCCATCAATTCCGCCACGCGCAGGCGATTTTCTTCTTTCGAGCCTTTCAGACCGTAAGCGATGTTGTCGCCGACTTTCATGTGCGGAAACAGCGCACCTTCCTGCGGCACAAAACCAATGCCTCGCTCATGGGCGGGGACAAAGGTGTGCTGGTCGAATAGCACCTGATTGCTCAGAGTGATCTGCCCGGCATCCGGGGTTTCAAATCCGGCAAGAATGCGCAGCAGGGTGGTTTTACCGGAGCCGGACGGCCCAACAATCGCCGTTCTGCTTCCGGCTTCGACTTTCAGGTTCAGGTCGTCCAGCACGGTGATCTGGCCGAATTTCTTCGAAATGTTCGATAACTCAATCATCTTACAACCCTGCGAGTTTTTGTGACTGCACGTAGAGAATGCCGGTGAGCGGCAGCGAGATAAGGATCATCAGCAGGGCATAAGGCGCTGCGGCGACATAATCAATTTCACTGGTCAACGCCCAGAACCCGGTCGACAGCGTGCGGGTGCCGAGCGGTGAAAGCAGCAGCGTGGCGGTTAACTCATTACAGATGCCAAGGAAAACCAACGCGCCTCCAGCGGCGGCACCGGGTGCGGCAAGGCGCAGCGTAACGCTCCACAACGCGGTGGCGGGCGTTTTACCTAAGCTTCTGGCCACGTTTTCAAGCTCTACGGGTGCCTGAGCGATGCCCGCGCGCAGGTTGATCAGTGCGCGTGGAGCGAACATCAACAGGTACGCCAGGAACAGCGTGATTTCGGTCTGGTAAATGGGGCGCGCGTAGTGAATGGTCACGGTGACCAGCGCCAGCGCCACCACAATGCCGGGCAGCGAGCTGGTGAAATAATTACAGCCCTCCAGCACGCGGAACAGCGGGCGAGGATGACGCACCGAGAGCCACGCAATCGGCACACCGGCAAGCAGCGTGAGTATTGCACCGCTGGCGGCGAGCACCAGGGTTTGCTGGAGCGATAGCCACAGATTGGCCTGGTTCCAGTTCTCTAAACCGCCCAGCCACAGCCAGCGACAGAGCACCGCGAGGGGCACCACAAAGGCCAGCAGGATCACCGCGAAGGCGAAAACTTGCCCGAGACACTGAGAGGCGTAATGAAGTTGCCCGCGTTTTTGTTCGCGAGGCGCTCCGGCCCCGACTCGCGCGTAGCGTGCTTTACCGCGCGTCGCACCTTCCAGCGTCAAAATAGCCAGACAGCACAGCGCCAGCACGCCCGCCAGCATATTGGCCGCCGGACCGCTGAACGTCGACTGGAACTGATCGTAAATGGCGGTAGTGAAGGTGTCGAAGCGAATCATGGCATACAGGCCGTACTCCGCCAGAAGGTGCAGTGCGACCAGCAATGCACCGCCCCATACTGGCAGGCGCAGCTGCGGCAGGACAATACGGAAAAAGACGCGCAGCGGCGGCGTGCCTAACGAGGCCGCCACATCTTCGAGCGTCGGGTCCAGACGGCGCAGCACGGCGGCGACGGGCAGATAAATAAAGGGATAATAGGCAAGCACAGACAGGAAAACGCCCGCGCTCAAACCGTGAATTGAGGGCACGGCGCTCACCCAGGCATAGCTTTGTACGAACGCCGGAATGGCGAGTGGGGCAACCGCCAGCATCGACCAAATCCTGCGGCCCGCGAGGGTGGTTCGTTCTGTCAGCCAGGCGAGCAGCACCCCCACAAACACGCACAGTGGCACGGTCACCAGGACTAATAACAGCGTGTTGCTGAGCAACTCAGCAACACGCGGGCGAAAGATGAGTGCTTTAACGGTATCCCAGCCGGTATCAAAACCGATGTACACAATAAAGGTCGGCGGGATCAGCGACAGCAGCGAAAACACCACCGCCATTATCACCATCACGGGCGCGGGGCGGTGCTGTGACACCGGACGCGCCGCGATGGATTTATCAGTAACATTCACTACGGACATTCAGCACTCACCACGTTTGTTACGATTAAAGCAGGCCAGCCTGAGTCATCAGGTCGATAACTTTTTTGCTGTTAAGCGATGACGCTTCAACTTTTGGTGCATCCAGATCTTTGAGCGGAACCAGTTTCGGGTTGGATGCCGCGTTCACACCCACCGCATATTCAAACGCGTCGTTGGTGCGCAGAGATTCTTGGCCCGCTTTGCCAGTGACCCACTTCATAAAGGCCTGAGCCTGCTGCGGGTGCTTACTGGAAGCCAGCACACCGCCGCCGGAGATGCTGACGAACGCGCCTGGGTCCTGATGTTTAAAGTAGTGGAGCTGGGTGTTTTTGCTGTTTTCGCCGGTCTTCGCCTGGTCTACAAAGCGGTAGTAGTGATAGATGATGCCACCATCAATCTGACCGGCATTCACGGCTTTCATCACCGTGCTGTTGCCTTTGTAAGCCACAAAGTTGGTTTTCATCGCTTTCAGCCACTCAAGCGTCGCTTTTTCACCTTTCAGGGCCAAGACGGCACTGACGATAGCCTGGAAATCCGCCCCTGATGGAGACGCCGCCCAACGGCCTTTCCACTCAGGTTTTGCGAGATCCATCAGCGAGTGCGGCAGCTGTGCTTCGGTCAGTTTCGCCGGGTTGTAAACGAACACTGTGCTGCGGGCTGCAATGCCTGTCCAGCGGCCATGCTCTGGACGGTAAGCTGGGGCCACCTGAGCCAGCGTCGCGGCATCCAGCGGTGCAAATAATTTGGCGTTATCAACCAGCACCATCGCCGGAGAGTTTTCGGTCAGGAACACGTCGGCAGGGGATGCGCTGCCTTCCTGCACCAGCTGGTTACCCAACTCGCTGTCGCCGCCGTTACGCAGCGTCACTTTGATGCCGGTTTCTTTGGTGAAGCCATCCACCCATGCCTGAACCAGGTTCTCATGCTGGGCGTTATACACCACGATGCCTTCGTTGTTGTCGGCTGCCATTGCCTGCGGCGCAAGCAGCATCGAGGAAGTCATCATCGCGAGGGAGCATAAAGACGATACGCCAAATTTCATAAGTTAATCCTTCATAAAAGTGAGTCATTAGCACCAGAAAGCATAACGAGGCGGATTACAGCACAATTATTAAAGGATGATAATGAAAGTTATTATCACTTGTGTAGAAGGCAGTGAAATCGGGGTGATCGCACTTTTTCTGGCATAAAACACCAGTTTGATAAGTGCGACCAAAGGAAAGATTAAAAAAGACTTAAGATGAGTGAATTATTTTGTTCTGACCATTTAAACGCCATCAGCCCAGAAAAAATCCAGCTTCGCGGCTATTCCCACATCATTTTGCTGAGTGCTGCTGTCCACATACCAGGCTCCCAGCGCGAGCGTTACCCTTTTCGAGACCGGCGCCGACCAGCCCAGCTCTGCACCTTTTAACGTATCTGCGTAAGGATACCTGCTATTGATCGCCTGCGATTCGCGGTTGACTCTTGCCCACACTAGCCGGGTGCTAAAACGCTGTTCATTTTCCAGTACCAGCTCAACCTTTGCGGAAAAACGCGTCCCGTCGCCGCCCATCGCCTCTCCCAGCGAAGCGCCTTGCTGGTAATAGCCCTCGTGGTAACAATAGTGATAATAAATATTGCCGGTTTTTTTCATTCCTGAACGCGTATCCGCACCTTCGAGATACCCGTTTACCTGCCGGTTGCCCCAAAGATAATTCCCCTGCAGACCGGCTAAGAACGTATTATGTGAGGGTAAAACACCGGCCTGATCGTCTCCGATGACCTGCCCATACACTGAGAGCGGAAGCCCGGTGAGAGTGAATAGCTTCCAGTTAATATCCGCCCCCGCCATTTGATTGCCGGGGTCACGAGCCTGACTTCCCGTATTATCTCGCCCCAGGAAAGCATCGCGAAACGAGGCCATATCATTTGGACGACCTTTGCCTCCCCACATCATAATTCTGGAAAAGCCAGTTTCCAGAGAATCTACGGGAGTAAAGGTGAGTCGCCCGCCGATCAGCTTCGGTTCTTCAGGACTGTGATACTGACGTATTTGCCCTGCGGAAAGCTGATATTGCCAGCGTCCGGCCCAGGAAAGCCACGGGGATTCAAACGGTGACTGTTCAGCGCGCTGCATCATAAACCCAACGACCGGACGCGCGGCATCAGAGCGAATAAGGCTTCCGTCATTGCCCGGCCCCCACCATTGCGGTATTTCCCCGAAGGCGATCCACTGGTTGAAAACGTTTATCCCGGCAAAGGCCCCGTTCAAATTTCCACGTGTCATATCATCGATATACCGATCATGCTCGCGTTGTCCCTGTAAATTGATATCCCAGGATTCTCCGCTGAACTTTAGCGCCGCTCGGACACCGTTGGCACTGGTTTCTGAAGCGTTAAAACCTGTCGGTAATGTCGGCTTTGCTGATTGCGTCCAGGTGTTAAGTCTGAGAGGCGCTTTAATGTCACCCAGACGAGAAAGTACCCTGATGATCACCCGTTGGGCTGCTGGATTATCCTGGCTTTTAGCGGTGTGAAGCGCATGCTCAATTTCTTCCTGGCTAAGCGGCCAGGTGGACAGATTGATATTGATAATATTACGGTTATTAAGCCATGTCAGATCGCTTCGAAGTATATTATCGGCAGAGACAAGCCCAGCAGCTTGAATATACAGCGGAGCACATATCAGGATTATTCCAATGAAGAGCCAGAGTAATGGTGGCGACAATTTCATACACATCCTTTGTGGTTTATGCCCGCTTCAACTCTCTTTCTGTTTCGAGAAAGTCAGGGGTGTTGTGATTCAGCGCCTTCATGACTTTTAGTAAAGTGAATAACTCGTAATCTGAATGAACGTCAAACTTACCCATGATCATTCTTTTATGCGTAAAAACAGTTTTCACACTAATGTGCATAATTCCGGCAATTTGCTCTGCTCTGTCACCCCGGTAATAATGCGTTGCGACATTTATCTGCTGTGGCGAAAGCGTTTTATGTTTGCAGTCATGACACTTCCAGTGATGAGGCAAGATTGACTGCGTGCGACAGCTTTCCCAGCCGTGGAATATTTTCTTTTTAATTCTGCTTACAGGTTCAGTGCGATTGATAAAAATAATATTTTTAAAACACAGTGGAAGATCATCAAACTGCGGTTTGTGGTTGCCTTCGTAAATCCCGAGGATCAGGCTGTTTTTCTTACGTGCATGTAAGAAAGGGTGGCAGATACTGATTTCTCCGGGCGAAAGCCCGAGGACAATCACATCCGCCATCGCGATGCTGTGTGGTGCCATTTCGCTGGTGACTGAAATACATTCATCAAATTGTTCCAGAAATACCTTACCAAGCAACGCATTCATGCCGTGTCGGTAAAAACTGTCGCATTCATCAATAATTATTTTTATCATCATAAACCAGATTGAGGGGACAGCAATAACACCCCCATTATAATAAACACAACGCACCTGAAGTGCATGCGCGACCACGATGAGAATAATGAAGAGAAGCTTCTGATTCAGGTAATAATGCCCAAATAAAAGAACTCACAAGAACAATCACGATCAGCGCTTTCATTATTTTTGATAAAAGATACAAACTTTTACCCCCAGAGTTTTTTGGTGAAATCCGTCCCGCAGGTTGGCGTAATACCGCCCCGCGTTGATTCCTCTATTGTCATTTTCCTGGTTTAAGGAGAATTAATTTCCCTGGTGCTGTCTTAAAGCTCTCCTTGCTTCAGGGTGGGTTCTTATTTTGCATTCTTATATATTGAGTGTCTTACACTCAAGTTTTTTGTGGGTCTAATCGTAGACCCATTAAGCAGTTATTTGAATGTTCATAATATTGAAAAAAATAATTCAACAGTGAAGTAAAGCAGAGGCGTTTTTGCGTCGCTATTTCGTTCTCAGAAGGGGCTGTGGTCTTGGCATTGATGTCAATAATTACCGGCTTTTATCAAACAAAAAATCTACAAAACTAGACATCTATCGAATTTTCATCTTAAAGTCCTACTCCGGGCACTAGACAAAACCACCGTCCGGTTATCAAATGGTTAAATAATATTTCGCTGGATGTAAAAGACTGGCCTTGCACATCTTGGGCTGGCAAACAATCTGGTGGTGATTTGCAACACGACACACCTCTTCGGGAGAATTATGCAATCCTCTGTTAATCAAAAAGAAAGTCGAACTTTCTTCGGTCATCCTTATCCTCTTGGCTCGCTGTTCTTTACGGAAATGTGGGAGCGCTTCTCGTTCTACGGTATTCGTCCGTTACTGATTCTGTTTATGGCTGCGACCGTTTATGACGGCGGCATGGGGCTGGCACGCGAGAACGCATCGGCTATCGTCGGTATTTTTGCGGGCAGCATGTACCTGGCGGCACTGCCGGGCGGCTGGCTGGCGGATAACTGGCTCGGCCAGCAGCGCGCGGTGTGGTACGGCTCGATTCTGATTGCGCTCGGCCATCTGTCGATCGCGCTCTCGGCCTTTATGGGTAACAACCTGTTCTTTATCGGCCTGATGTTTATCGTTCTCGGTTCCGGTTTGTTCAAAACCTGTATCTCGGTGATGGTCGGCACGCTCTACAAGAAAGGCGATGCGCGTCGTGACGGCGGCTTCTCCCTGTTCTACATGGGCATCAACATGGGGTCGTTTATCGCGCCGCTGATCTCCGGCTGGCTGATTAAAACTCACGGCTGGCACTGGGGCTTTGGCATCGGTGGTATCGGGATGTTGGTCGCGCTGGTTATCTTCCGCCTGTTTGCCGTCCCGTCGATGAAACGCTACGACAGCGAAGTCGGTCTGGATTCCACCTGGAACAGCCCGGTGGCGAAGAAAAATGGCGTCGGCGGCTGGCTGCTGGCGTTGGCCGTCGGTGTGGCGGTGGTCATTACCTTGATTGCGCAGGGCATCATTGTTATCAACCCCGTCGCGGTGGCCAGTATGCTGGTCTACGTAATTGCAATCTCGGTGGCACTGTACTTCATTTACCTGTTTGTCTTTGCCGGTCTGAATCGCAAAGAGCGCGCGCGACTGCTGGTGTGCTTTATCTTGCTGGTGTCTGCCGCCTTCTTCTGGTCTGCGTTTGAGCAGAAACCAACCTCGTTTAACCTGTTTGCGAACGACTACACCAACCGCATGATCGGTGATTTTGAAATTCCAGCCGTGTGGTTCCAGTCAATCAATGCGCTGTTCATCATTCTGCTGGCACCGGTGTTTAGCTGGGCATGGCCGATGATGGCGCAAAAAGGCCTGCGTCCGAGCAGCATGACCAAGTTTGTTATCGGCATTCTGTGCGCGGCGGCGGGCTTTGGCCTGATGATGCTGGCGGCGCAAAATGTCCTGAGCAGCGGCGGAGCAGGCGTTTCCCCGATGTGGCTGGTGGGCAGTATTCTGATGCTGACGCTGGGTGAGCTGTGTCTTAGCCCGATCGGTCTGGCGACCATGACCCTGCTGGCACCAGAGAGAATGCGCGGCCAGATGATGGGGCTGTGGTTCTGCGCCAGCGCGCTGGGTAACCTGGCGGCGGGCCTGATCGGTGGTCACGTGAAAGCTGACCAACTGGATATGCTGCCGGATCTCTTCGCGCGTTGCTCAATTGCACTGCTGATTTGTGCCGCTGTGCTGGCAGTGCTGATCGTTCCGGTACGTCGGATGCTGGAAAACGCTCAGACTAAAACTGAGTCGAAACCGGTGACTAACGCCTGATAAGCACGCTATTCGCACACACAAACCGGCGCACCTGCGCCGGTTTTTTTTGTTTTCAGCCGGTCGTGTAAGGTATAAACGTTGCACAAACCCCATCCAAACGAGGCTAGACATGTCTGATGCCGCCGCGAAAAATATCCTGAATATCTACGAGACTCATGCCTGCGCCTTTGCGCGGCTGCGCGCCCGTCATTTGATGGAAAAAGGCTGGCTGGACAAATTTACCCGGCTGATCGGATCAAACGGCTCGATTCTGGATATCGGCTGCGGTAACGGAGTACCTATCGCGGAACATTTTATCCGCCACGGCTATCAGCTGACGGGCGTCGATGGTGCGTCTGCGATGCTGGAAAGGGCGCTTCAGGCGTTTCCAGAACAGCGTTGGGTGAATCTGGATATGCGCCAGATGGCGCTGGAAGAAACCTTCGACGGGCTGATCGCCTGGGACAGTTTTTTCCACCTGACACAAGACGATCAGCGCCAGATGTTCCCGATTTTTGCGCGTCACAGCCATCCTGGCAGCGTATTGATGTTCACCAGCGGGACGGACAACGGTATCGCGATGGGGGAATTTGAGGGCGAGCCGCTGTATCACGCCAGCCTGTCACCCGATGAGTACCGGCAACGGCTGGCGGAAATTGGCTTCGCGGTCATCGACGTGATGTTTGAAGATCCAGAGTGCGGCGGTCATTCGGTCTGGCTGTGCCAACGAGCCTGAGATTCATCAGCAAATATGTTTTATTGTTTTACATCATAACTTTTCATTTATTCTCGTCCTAATGTGTACTTGCTTTCTTCCTTTTAATGAGAAATTTAAATGAAAATTAGACCATATTTGATGGCGATTTTGGCTGCGTGCTGCGTTTTTATGACGAGCAGCGCGATGGCAAAAAACAATGGTGTGTCGGATGCGAAGGTTAAAGAAAATGTTATTGCAGAATCTATTGCCTCTTATCCCAGCGTCTGCGCGTGCCCTTTTAATCGAGCAAGAAATGGTAGCTCATGTGGCCGACGCAGTGCATGGAGCAAGGCCGGTGGGTATGCTCCAGTCTGTTATAAGAATGAGGTAACGGATGAAATGGTAAAACAATGGCGAGAGCAAAACGAAATTTAATTAAGTTTTGAAGACATATTGCCGATACAACAATATATACCCATTGTTACGGATGATATATTAAATGGAACAAACCCAATCTGGATTAGCGGAAAAATTAGCGTTATTTTTCCAGCAATGGCCAAAGGGTCTGAATATTTCAGATGACCGCTCAAATCCCGTCTTATTTCCAGAGCCTGATGCTTTGCAACATTTTTTCACCGCGCTGAACAAACCCCTTCTCGCTATTCGTCATGATTCGATTCGCTTTGATCCGTGGCACGCTGGGGGGATAGGCCACAATGAAGTACGTAACTCGACGCTGCTGGCATGGCTACTGGACCCGGCGGGGAGTCATGGCTTTGGTCCAGGCCCACTTAACGCGTTATTGAAAATACTTCACAAACGAAGTGAAGGTAAATTCCCCGCAGAATTCAAGCGTTATTGCCGGGTTCAGGTTGAGACAAACCCTACTGGCGATAGTCGCAATCGTGTCGATATAGAAATGGATAGCGATACGTTTTTCTTGTTAATCGAGGTCAAAATAAGGGCCGGGGAACAGGAAAATCAAATGCAACGCTATTGTGATGAAGCTGTCGCCAGGGCCGGTATTCGTCCCTGGGCTGTGGTGTTTTTAACCACTCATGGAGGGGCGTCGCAAACGGCTGGACCCAAAGTTTTACCTGAACATATCCCGGCGATTTCGTGGCGACAGCTTGCTCTGGCATTTGATAATGCCGTTGCATATACCTATCAGGAAATCACATCATCAAAGCCCATTTCAAACGCACGTCTGATGGCGGCCTGTTCGGCAATCAGTTTTATCGATCACATGCGTAAGTTATAAATAAGGAAAAAAATGACCTATTACAATGATGAGGAACGGCAGGCGGGTGCGCTGCTTCTTTCGCAACTGAAGATGTTTAACCAGGCGGCCGTTGTTTTTGAAAATCAGATTGAACCTGCCTTCATAAAAGCTTTTGATCAATGCGTAAAACAGTGTGTTCTGGCGAATGACTGGCATGGGAATTCCAATATTGAAGATAAAGATTATCTCTGGATTTCGCCATCAAGCTGGTATGTATCTGAAGACAAATGCAAATGTTGGTTTGAAAATTATCAGACTGACAGCCGGGTTGAGGACTATTTTCTGGCGGTATTGACGCATAATGCGACCGAAAAAACTGCTTTTGGTTTTCGTCTGGCCCTGGATAACAGTATTTACGGCGGCGTGCGCAATTTGAAGCACTATGTGAATGAAAAAACACGTCCAGTGCTTGAAAAGTTAGCCGCAATGGGATTTGAAGATCATGGGAAAGGTAATTTCTTTATCCCGTTATATCTGGATGGTGGGCAACTCTCAGAGTGCTGGCTAGAGTATGGCAAGTTTCCTCCCGAGCACACGTTGTTCGATCCGCTAAAGGAGGTGTTAGCCAAATTGAAAGAAGCCGTGCCGCTTTTCGATGAGATTCTGGTGCCGTTGCAAAAAGACTGAATACCCTTCTCACGCCCGAATCATGTTTATTCGGGCGTGTCGTTACCCCGCCTCCAGCATCCCGAAACTCACAATCCGCGAGCGTCCCAGCTCTTTGGCGCGATACAGCGCCACGTCTGCCGCGCGCAGCAGGTTATCGCTCTGGGCGTGCTGCGGATAGCTGGCGATGCCGATCGACACATCGACCGGGCCAATCTCCGCCAGCCCGTAGCGCAGGGATAAGGCGCGTACACCCTCATAAATCTCGGTGGCGCAGGCATGAGCGCCTTCTTCATCGATGTCCGTCAGCAGTGCAAGAAACTCTTCGCCGCCGTAGCGGAAAGCGATGCCGTTGTCGTGAACGGCACGCTGAACGATGGCCGCCACGCTTTTAATCACCTGATCGCCCGCTTCGTGACCAAATCGGTCGTTAATGCTCTTGAAGTGGTCGATATCGATCATCAGGCAGCTTACCGGCTCATCATTGCGCAACGCCTGGCTCATCAGGGTTTGCATTTTATCTTCCAGATGATGGCGATTGCGCAGGCCGGTTAACGGATCGTACAACGCTTTTTCCAGCAGGGCGTCGCGCAGGCGTTGGTTAGCCAGCGCCAGACCCAGTGCTTCAGCCATCAGTTCCAGATAGGCGCGAGACGGCGCCGTTTCCGGGGTGATGTTCTGGAAAGAGAGCAAACCGATGGCTTCCCCCTGTGCGATCAGCGGCACGCAAAGCGACTGATTCGCCGCAGATTCCGGCAGGTGATAGCAGGCGATATCCGGTTCACCGTTGACCGGCGGATGGCTCTGACCGCGACGCACCGCCCAGCATTCATCCGGATGGAACGGGGCTTGTTTTGTATCTGGCGTTAGCCACTGAGCGACGCAGCGCATCTGCCACGGATCGCGATCGAGAATATACAGCTGTCCGCCAATGCCCGGCGCGATATTGGGGGCAAAAAGCTGGGCGACGTTAATCACATCGGCGAAATTCTCACAGCCCTGCAGACGTTGGGTCATGCGCGCCAGCAACTCGCGGATCGCCCAGTCGGCGTCGCGCTCTTTCTCCAGTTGCTGTCGCACCAGGCCGTTCTCGCGGAAAATGCGGATCGCCTGCGCCATATCGCCGATCTCATCGATCTGGTTAAAGTTGGGTGTTTCCACCGCGTAATCCTGCGATGCCAGTCGATGCACGACATCGCTGAGACGCACTACCGGGCGCAGCACGCGGCGTTTTAAAATAAAGCCCATCACGAACAAAAACAGCAGGGCGGTCAGCCCGACCATTACTTCCGACAGCGTGCGCAATGTTCGCGACGCCTTGGTCGCTTGCTCAATCGCATTATTGGCGCGTCTGTCCAGCATCAGATGGAAATGGTCTATCTGATCCTGTGCGCGGTCCAGTTCCTGTTCGTACGGTTTGCCATAAAGCAGTGCGATTGCTGGTGCTGTTTCGCCGCGCGCCAGGCTGGCTAATGCGGTTTGTTGCTCGTCCTGCAGCTCATCAACAATCTTTAATCCCTCATGCAACAGCGCCAGCTCGTCGTCTGTCGCACCTGAATCCTTTAACCTGTTTAGACGATGTTCAATGCTCTGCATCACCTGTTCTTTTTGACGATATTCCTTCAGCGCGTCGGGGTCTTTATTGACGACGTACAGACGCGCCAAATCCGAAAGCGACCATGCATCGGTTTCAACTTCCTCGGTCAGTTGATCAAAAACCTGGCGCTGTTCAACCGCCTGACGCTCGGCATTATCGGCATTCGATGCCAACAGCATGACTACGCCGGACGCGAGAGTCAGGCACACCGTGGCACCGTAGGCCCAGTTCGTTATGGTGGCAATTCGCACCTGTTGGATCCTTTTCAGCCATGTGTGGGATAGCACTTTTGAAATTATAGGAAACGCATGATTTGGCGTGACAAAAAAATGGCGGCCAAGGGCCGCCTGTTTGTGGTTTGTGGTCAGAGAATCACAAATCGGAAGGATTTTTCCCCTCTTCGATGAAAGCCTCGTCGATTTCGTCTACATTCCCCGCGTGATCGCGACCGGAGAGCAAATTCCAGCAGGCGATGAACAGCGCGGCGACCAGTGGCCCAATGACAAATCCGTTGATGCCATAAATTTCCATACCGCCCAGCGTGGAGATCAAAATCAGGTAATCCGGCATTTTGGTGTCTTTCCCAACCAGCAGCGGACGCAGGATGTTATCCACCAGCCCAACAATAATCACGAAGAAGCCGACGATAAAGAACCCTTGCCACAGCTGCTGCGTGGCAAACAGGAAGATGGCGGCAGGCACCCAGATAATGGCCGAGCCGACGGCGGGGATGAGCGACAGAAATGCCATCAGTGCGCCCCAAAGAACGCTGCCATCGATGCCCGCAATGTAAAAGGCGATCCCGCCCAGCAGTCCCTGGACGACGGCGACCACCGCAGTACCTTTGACCGTGGCGCGCGAGACGGCGGCAAATTTAGCGAACAGGTGCTGCTTAACAAAGTCCGACAGCGGCAGCGAATCGAGGATCTGGCGCACCAGATACGGCCCGTCTTTGAGCAGGAAAAACAGCAGATAGATCATCACGCCAAAGCTGACCGCAAAACCAAACGTCCCTTTGCCAATCAAGAAAGCGCTACCCGCCAGGTATTGTCCGCCTTTCAGGGCGACGTCAGACAGTTTTTGCTGGATCTGGGCTGCGTTATCCCAGTTGTGCTCGACGAGGAAATTCCGCGCCCAGTCCGGTAAATGCGCAAACAGGCTAGCGACCACTTCCGGGAACTGCGGATTAGTGTGCTGGAGCTTGGTGTAAACCACGTTCAGCTCGATGGCGAGCGACGAGAGGATCACGATCAGGGGCGTAAACACGATCAGGCAGATAATCAGCAGCGTCAGCAGCGATGCGACGCCGTTGCGTTCCCCGACCCAGCCGCGCAGTTTGTTTTTCACCGGATGGAAAATCACGGCCAGGATTGACGCCCATAGCACGGCGGAGAAGTAGGGCGCGAGGATGTCAAAGAAAGCCACTGAGACAATGGCGAGAATAAGAATGAAGAAACCTTTAGTCAGTCCGTTAAAGCGCATTAGCGAGTCCTGGTGGCTAAGAAACAGAGTCGACTATAGAACCCTTTGGCAGATTTACCAATTTTGTTGGGTGGATCACATTGCTGCCGTGAAAGAAGCCGGGTGGCGGCTGCGCCTTACCCGGCCTACCAAACCCGGTCAACCCGCAGGCCCGGCAACGCGCGCATGAGTTCATCATAAGCAGATACCACTTTCGACTGACCGAAGAGGTCAGTACCTCGCGCCATGCTGTAAGTATCTGCTTGTGGAGGTGCTTATGGCCTGGCGACCGATTCTCTACGTCATTCTCACACATCACCCTCGTCTCAGCGCACGCCGCGCCCGGCTGCGGCTGGTTCACGGCTAGCTTTTTGTTAACAATCACGGTATAACGAACCTTCTTTGGATGTTTAGATGTCCATACGTTTAGAAGGTAATATGCAAACAGAACAAGAAAATGGGCAGCTAAAGCGCACCATGAAAACTCGTCACCTGATTATGCTTTCGCTGGGTGGCGTGATTGGGACAGGGTTGTTTTTCAATACCGGTTATATCATTTCCACCACCGGTGCCGCCGGGACGCTGCTGGCGTATCTCATCGGTGCGCTGGTGGTGTGGCTGGTGATGCAGTGCCTGGGTGAACTCTCCGTGGCGATGCCGGAGACCGGGGCGTTTCACGTCTATGCCGCACGCTATCTCGGTCCGGCGACCGGATATACGGTCGCGTGGTTGTACTGGCTCACCTGGACGGTCGCGCTTGGCTCAAGCTTTACCGCTGCCGGATTCTGTATGCAGTACTGGTTCCCGCAGGTTCCGGTATGGGTCTGGTGCGTGGTGTTCTGCGCCGTCATTTTTGCTCTCAACGTTATCTCCACGCGCTTCTTCGCCGAAGGGGAATTCTGGTTCTCGCTGGTGAAAGTCATCACCATCATCGCCTTTATCATCCTCGGCGGGGCGGCGATCTTTGGTTTTATCCCGATGCAGGATGGCTCACCCGCGCCGGGGCTGGCGAATATCACCGCTGAAGGTTGGTTCCCGCACGGCGGTTTGCCGATCCTGATGACGATGGTGGCCGTCAATTTTGCCTTCTCCGGGACCGAGCTTATCGGCATCGCGGCGGGTGAAACGCAGAATCCGCACAAGGTGATTCCGGTGGCGATCCGCACCACCATTGCCCGTCTGATTATTTTCTTTATCGGCACCGTGTTTGTGCTGGCGGCGCTGATCCCGATGCAGCAGGCGGGCGTCGAAAAAAGCCCGTTCGTGCTGGTGTTCGAAAAAGTCGGCATTCCCTATGCGGCTGATATTTTTAACTTCGTGATCCTGACGGCGATCCTCTCGGCGGCCAACTCGGGTTTGTATGCATCCGGGCGCATGCTGTGGTCGCTTTCCAATGAGAAAACGCTGCCGCGCTGCTTTGCGAAGGTCAATAAAAATGGCGTCCCGCTGATGGCGATCTCCGTGAGTATGCTCGGCGGCGTACTGGCGCTATTCTCCAGCGTCATCGCGCCAGACACGGTGTTTGTCGCGCTCTCCGCTATTTCCGGTTTTGCGGTGGTGGCGGTGTGGATAAGCATCTGCGCGTCGCACTTTATGTTCCGCCGTCGTCACCTTCAGGCCGGAAAACCACTGGCAGATTTGCAGTATCGCGCGCCCTGGTATCCTCTGGTTCCGGTGCTGGGCTTTGTGCTGTGTGTGGTGGCGTGCGTTGGGCTGGCGTTTGACCCGACTCAGCGTATTGCCCTGTACTGCGGGCTGCCGTTCGTCGCCCTGTGTTATGGTGCCTATTACCTGACTCAAACCCCGAAAACCCAGGAGCCTGAACATGTCGCAGAATAATCCGCTTATCGGCCTCCTTGAAGCACAGCCTTTTATTGTGCTGGACGGCGCGATGGCGACGGAGCTGGAAGCGCGCGGGTGTTATCTTGCCGATAGCCTGTGGTCCGCCAAGGTGCTGGTCGAAAACCCGGAGCTGATCCGCGAAGTGCATCTCGATTATTTCCGCGCTGGCGCGCAGGTGGCGATCACCGCCAGCTATCAGGCGACGGCGGCGGGTTTTGCCGCACGTGGCTATGACGAGGCGCAATCACGTGCGCTGATCGGCAAAAGCGTGGAGTTGGCGCGCAAGGCGCGGGAAGCATATCTGGCGGAAAATCCGCAGGCGGGCACGCTGCTGGTGGCCGGATCGGTTGGGCCGTACGGCGCGTATCTGGCGGACGGTTCGGAGTATCGCGGGGATTACGTGCGCAGTGCGGCGGAGTTTAGCGAGTTTCATCGTTCGCGGGTGGAAGCCCTGCTGGACGCGGGAGCCGATCTGCTGGCCTGCGAAACGCTGCCGTCGTTTGCGGAGATCAAAGCTTTGGCGGAGTTGCTGACAAACTATCCTCGCGCGAAGGCGTGGTTCTCGTTCACCCTGCGCGACAGCGAACATCTGAGTGATGGCACGCCGCTGCGTGAAGTGGTGGCAACGCTTGCGAATAATCCGCAGATTGTGGCGCTGGGGATCAACTGCATCGCGCTAGAAAACACCACGGCAGCGCTGGAGCATCTGCACACGCTGACCGCGCTGCCGTTGGTGGTGTATCCGAATTCCGGTGAACATTACGATGCGGTGAGCAAAACCTGGCACCATCACGGTGAAGCCTGCGAGACGCTGGCGGGGTATTTGCCGCAGTGGGTTGCAGCAGGGGCGAAGCTGATTGGCGGGTGCTGTCGTACGACGCCGAAGGATATAGCCGAGCTTAAAGCTTTGCGCTGAACTTCTGAACATCGCCGGGTGGCGGCTGCGCCTTACCCGGCCTACAAGTAAGAAGGCCGCACCAAACAGTCCCCTCTCCTTGAGGGAGAGGGTGAGGGTGAGGGGGAAAGTGCGCGCTGGTGCCCTCACCCCGGCCCTCTCCCACAGGGAGGGAGCAAACACTAAAAAGGCAACCTTGCGGTTGCCTTTTGCTTTTATTACGCTGCATCCGCTAAAACAAACATCCCGTACGGGTGGATCTCCAGGTAATAATTTTCCCCTTCGTTCGGCTGCAAACGCGTGGCGTTGACCTGCAGCAAAATCTCCTGCCCGTGCCACTCCACAATCACCTCGTACTGCGGTCCCATATAGGCGACGTGCCGAATAGTGCAGCGCTGGCTCTCTTCCCCGCGCTCGCTCAGAGTGATCGCCTCCGGGCGTACGCCGACCGAGCCTTCACCGTCATGCGCAAAGTGTATTGGACGCGGCAGACGATAGCCGTAGATCTCGACGAAATCCTCGCTAAAGCGTGCCGGAAACAGGTTGGCGTCGCCCATAAAACTCGCCATAAAACGCGACGCGGGCTGACGATACAGATCCTGCGGCGAACCAATCTGCATAATGTTGCCTTTGTTCATCACCAGCACCGTATCCGACACCGCAAACGCCTCGCTCTGATCGTGGGTCACGTACAGCGAGGTGATGTTGAACTGCTTTTGCAGCTCACGGATCTTGTCGCGCATGCTGCGGCGCAGGTTGGCGTCGAGGTTACTCAGCGGCTCATCAAACAGCAGCACTTTTGGTTTTAGGATCAGGGCGCGCGCCAGAGCCACTCGCTGCTGCTGGCCGCCGGAGATCTGATCGACGTAGCGATCTTCAAACCCCTCCAGATCGACCATCGCCAGCGCCTCCTTCACCCGCGCTTTGGTTTCCGCGCGTGACACGCCGAGCATTTTCAGCCCGTAGCCGACGTTCTCGCCCAGCGACATGTGCGGGAACAGAGCGTAAGACTGGAACACCATGCAGATATCACGCTGCTGGATGGAACGGTGCGTCACATCCTCGCCATCAATCAGAATCTGTCCTTCAGTCGGTTTTTCCAGCCCAGCGACCAGGCGCAGCACGGTAGTTTTGCCGCAGCCGGACGGGCCGAGCAGTGTCACCATCTGTCCCTGCGGGATCGCCAGGTTAATGTTCTCGATAACGGTATTAGTCCCGAAGCGCTTGGTGACATTGCGCAGTTCAACGAAATGTTTCTGAGTCATAGTGTTACGCCTGGTTTTTGGCTTTAGAGCGGGAGGTTCGAGACTCACCGATCAGCCAGTCAAAGAGGAAAATGATCGCCAGCATGACCACAATCAGGATCGAGCCGTAGGCAATCGCCACGCCGTATTCGCCGTCTTCCACGCGGTTCAGGATGTAGGCTGTCGCCACGCGGGTATCCGGCGTGACGAGGAACACAATGGCGCTGACGGTGGTAATGGCGCGCACGAAGCTGTAGATCAGCGCCGACAGGATCGCCGGGCGCAGCAGCGGCAGCAGAATGTGGGTAATGGTGCGCAAGCTCCCGGCACGCAGGCTGAGGGACGCCTCGTCCAGCGACTTATCGATCTGCCCTAAGCCCGCAATCCCGGCGCGAATGCCGACCGGCACGTTACGCATCACCATCGAGATAATCACAATCGCCGCGGTGCCGGTGAGGTAAACCGGCGCGCTGTTAAAGGCCAGGATATAAGAGACACCCGCTACCGTGCCCGGTACGGCGAAGCACAGCATGGTGGTGAACTCGATGGTCTTTTTGCCTTTGAACTGCTGGCGCACCACCACCCAGGCGATCAGCAGGCCAAAACCGGCGGTGATTGGCGCAGCGATCCCGGCGTAAAGCAGGGTGTCGAGCAGAGAAGGCCATGCGCCGTCGCTCATGCCCTGGCCGAACAGCTTGATAAAGTTATCCAGCGTCAGGGTGTAATCCACGCCCCAGTTGACCGTAAAGCTGCCGTAGAAAATGCTGCCGTAGAGCAGGGCGTTAAAGGCTACCCACACCGCCAGCAGAGCGACCACACTCCACACCAGCGTTACCGGCAGCGGCTGCACGTCGCCGCGGTAGGATTTACCGGAGACGGTGACGTACGATCGCTTACCGATCCACATGTACTGGATGCAGAACACCAGCAGCGAGAAGACCAGCAGGAACGCGCCGAGGGTACTGGCGGCCTGATAATCGAGCTGAGAGCCGGTGATGTAGAAGTAGATTTGTGTCGCTAAAACGTCGAAGTTACCGCCAAGCACCAGCGGGTTACTGAAGTCGGCCAGCGACTGGACGATCACGATCAGGAACGCGTTCGCCAGCGCCGGTTTCAGCAGCGGGACGAAGACGCCTTTAAAGGTCTGCCAGCGGCTGGCGCGCAGGGTGTATGACGCCTCTTCCAGCGAGGGGTGAATGGTTTTGATCGCCCCGTCGAGGATCATAAACGCCATCGGCGTGAACGCCAGCACCTGCGCCAGCCAGATGCCGGTAAAACCGTACAGCCAGTTGGTGTTGGTCAGGCCGAACCAGTCGACCATCAGCTCGGTGACATACCCGGAGCGGCCCATCATCAGCGTCACGCCCAACCCCACCACAAACGGCGGGGTGACGATTGGCAGGATCGAGAAGATGCGCCCGATGATGGCGCTGCGTTTGGCGATGCGTGTGGTGTAAATCGCCAGCACCAGCCCGAAGAAGGTACAGCCGATACCGACGGCAATCGACAGCAGGACCGAGTTGATGATCACCTGCACGATATGCGCCTGTGACAGCACGGTCATAAAGGCCAGCGGGGCGAACTCGCCGGCGTCGTTGGTGAACATCGGAATGAAAATGGCGATACTCGGCCAGACGATAAAGATGCCGATCAGCACCACGATGGTAATCAGCGAGCCAATCACAAAGCGGTCGCCGCCCAGCCACTCCAGACGCGTCAGCGCCAGAGTCATGATCGCGCCGAGGGCAACGAACAGCACGATAGTGGCAAAACCTAAACCGCGTCCTTCCACCGTCGCGCTGATGACGATAAAGGCCATGCACAGCAGCGCCCAGCCCGCGTCGAGGTAGTGACGGCTGCGCTGTTCGCGCTTCGCTTCGTTGAACGGCCGCACCAGCAGCAGGCTCGGCAACAGATACCACAGCCAGCTGATATTGAAATGGGACCAGCTGTAGGCGTCGAGAATTTCCTCGCGCGTCGACTCCAGCAGGCCGTAATCCAGGCTCCAGCTCGGCAGCAGCGCAAACGCCACCCAGCCAAGTAAAACCCAAAGGAATACCGCATCCCGTTTTTTGACGGGATGAAGAGCGAGTGTGTGTGACATAAGTTTTCCGGGTGTTGAGGAAAATGTAGGCCGGGTAAGGCGCAGCCGCCACCCGGCATTGACCACTTATCGCAGGCTTATTTACCCATCTTCACGTCGCTGACCCATTTGTTGATAAGCGCCTTGCGCACATCCGTTGAGCCGTACTTGTCCATGTCGTAGCTGATCAGCTTCAGATCGTCGAGTTTGAGGGAGTTCGGCGAAGTCTCGGCGGTGGTGTTGGTCAGGATTTGGTAGGATTTGCCTTTCTTCCATGCCAGTTCCTGAGCCTCTTTTGACAGCACCCAGTCCACGAACAGCTTCGCGTTCTCTTCGTTGCGCGCGCCTTTCAGGATGCTGACGCCGCCGATTTCATACCCGGTGCCTTCGCACGGCGAGATCAACTCCAGCGGTGCGCCTTGTTCTTTTTCCAGCGAGTAGTCGTGCAGGAAGCCAATGCCAATGGCGGTTTCACCGCGCGCGGCGTTACGTGCCGGGGCGATGCCGGATTTGGTGTACTGAGAGACGTTACCGTTAAGCTGTTTCAGGTAGTCGAACGCCTGATCTTCACCCCATAACTGCACGAAAGTCGCCAGTGCGGTATAGGCGGTGCCGGAGCTTTGCGGATCGGCAATCTGGATCTCGCCTTTGTATTCCGGTTTGGTCAGATCTTTCCAGCACTTCGGCACCGGCAGATTTTTCTCTTTCAGGCGCTGGGTGTTGACGCCAAAACCGAGAATGCCGACGTACACGGCGGAGGAGAGATTGCCTTTCACCTTCGCCGGATCGCGGAATTTCTCCATGATCTGCTCAAGGTTTTTCGATTTGTACGGCTGCAACAGCCCCATTTCACCGGCCTGCGACTGCGGATCGAGCGTGCCGCCGTACCAGACATCCGCCTGCGGGTTTTTCTTCTCGGCATCGACTTTCGCCAGCGTGCTGCCGGAGCCGTTGCGGATGAATGAGGTTTTGACATCGTACTTATCGCCGAACGCTTTGGTTTCGGCTTCGCACATTTCGTTGGTGGCGCTGCAATAGACCACCAGACGGCCTTTCGCCTGCGCGGCCCCGGTTAGGGTGGCGAGCGCGATCCCGGAAGCAATGAGGGTAGAGAGAAGCGTTGTTTTCATTATTCAGCCCTTTTAAGACGTTATGTGACTGCGAGAAGCGGTGATGCCCGACATCAGCAGCGGCATCAGTAATAAACCCATCAGTACGGCGGCGATGGAGAGCAAACTGAACATCCCCGACCAGCCGTAACGTTCAATAACCAGTGACAGCGGCCATCCGGCCAGCGACGCCCCGAGATAGGCAAAGACGCCGAGAAAACCGGTGATCGAACCTGCCGCCTGCTTGTGTCCGCATTCGACGGCGGCAAGACCGATCAGCATTTGCGGGCCGAAGACAAAAAATCCGACCGCAAAAAAGCACATCGCCAGCAGGGCGTAGTGGTGAACCGGCGCCAGCCACAGGGCAGCGACAGAGACCATCAGGCCCAGCGTGAACAGCAAAATCATCGGCGCACGTTGCCCGCTGAACAGCAAATCTGAACCCCATCCGGCGAACAGCGCGCCGAGCAAACCGCCGACCTCAAACAGCATCACCGTCGCGTTGGCGCTGAGCAGATTGACGCCGTGGCTTTCCGACAGCCAGATGTTGCCCCAGTCGTTCAGCGCGATGCGGATCAGATACACCAGCACGTACGACGCGCCGAGCAGCCAGATCATCGGGTTTTGCAGCATGGTGGTGCGTAACATCTGCCACAAACCCATCGGCGGACTTTGCTGCTCCTGGCGCAACTCCAGCGGATCGTTGCGCCACTCCCCGACCGTTGGCAGACCCTCTTCCTGCGGTGTCCCCCGCAGTTGTGTGGTCAGCCAAATGCCGAGCACAATGCTGATAATCCCCGGTGTCAGCATCGCGGCCTGCCAGCCCCAAAGATGGGCGGCAAGCGCACATATCAGCGGAATAATCGCCCCACCGATGTTGATGGAGGTATTCCAGCATCCCCACCAGAAGCCGCGCTCGTTGCGCGAATACCAGTGGGTGAGCAGGCGCGCGCACGGCGGCCAGCCCCATCCCTGAAAGAATCCGTTCAGCGTCCAGATGAACAGCAGCAGGCCAAACGAATCGCTGAAGGTGAACAGTACGTTCAGCACGCCGGTGGCCAGCAGGCCGATCCCCATAAACGCCCGCTGTCCGTGGCGGTCGTGCCACAGTCCGGCGGCAAATTTCGACAGTCCGTAGCTCAGATAAAACAGCGACCCGATAAGCCCGATGTCACTTTTGCTCAGCCCTAAATCCATTTGCAGCGCGGGCAGAATGTAATTGACGCTTTTTCGCGTCAGGTAAAACGCCGCGTAGCCGACGGCCATGCACAGCAACAGGCGTGGGCGCAAAGCCTGATAGCGTTGAGAAATCTGTTCAGCAGACAGTGCGTGCATGGCGTTCTCCGTTTGAGCTGACTGTAAGAAAGTGCAAGGCAAAAGGGATGAGAGAAAGTCTGGAGTGGCTAAGACTTTTTCCTGGTTAGTGCGGTGTTTGTTGCAAAATTGTGGGCAGGTTAACAATTACGCGGGTGCCGCTCTGCGATTCCAGCGTGAATTCGCCGCCAAGCGCGTGGACGCGCTCGCGCATACCCTGAATGCCATAGCCGGGCGTGTTATCGGGCTGAATCCCGCTGCCGTTGTCCGACACGTCGAGGATCAGACGATGATTCTGCTGGCGCAGCACGATCCGTACTTCGCTGGCATCCGCGTGTTTACTGACGTTATTCAGCAGCTCCTGCACCAGGCGATAGAGGGTAAAGACCAGGGTTTCGTTTTGCGGCGGCGCGTCCAGCTGCCAGTCAAAACGGCAGGTGATGCCGCGTTCGGGGAAGGCAAATTCATTCACCAGATGGTGCAATGCTTCTTTCAGCGACAGTTCATCCAGCACCGGCGGGCGGAGCTGGCGCAACAGCTGGCGAGTGGAGTGGTGAATGCGCCGCGCCAGCTCGTTGATCTGCCCGGCGGCTTCGACTGCCAGCGCCGTGTCTCCCGCGCGTTTCACCAGCTGAGACTGGATTTGAATCGCCGTAATGTTCTGACCGATTTCGTCGTGCAGCTCGCGGGCCAGGTGTTTGCGGGTGTCCTCTTCGGTGTGGATCAGCTTTTCAGTGAGCTCCCGCCGCGCCTGTAGCTCTGTTTCGAGCCTGCGGCGATAGTGGTCGAGATTCAGGGCTAATTGCTGCTGGCGGCTGATGGCAATCCCCAGCCCGATGCCCAGCAGCGACTGGGTGGCGAGGAAAATCTCCAGCTCCAGCAGATCGGAAAACCCGACGCCCACCTGACGGGCAATAGTGATCATCATGCTGCCGAGTAGCCCGGAGAGCACGCCGCCCTGCCAGCCAAATTTCCACGCCATCACCACGTTTGGCAGGAACACCACTATCAGCAGCAGCCGCTCCAGCGCGGGGGAGAGCACCATTTGCGTGCCGATACCGATGATGAAAAACAGGCTGCACCAGATAATCAGCGAGGTGCGCAAGGGCGGGTTGGTGGTGTCCAGCCCGAGCAGATGATACCGGTGCTGCTGGCGTAAAAATTCAAACACCAGATAGACAAACGGCGTTAGCAGGACCCCGCCGGTAAACGAAGCCAGCCCGAGCAGCGTGGCCGGGCTTTGCAGAAATGGCGCGAGGACCAGCGTTTGCAGCAGGGCGTTGACGCTCACCGCCGCAATCAGCAGGGACAGGCGCTGCCAGTAAAGCGGGAAACGGTGCCAGTAACGTTGTACGGCGTAAGCGGAGATCAGCCCGAGCGGCGGCGCTGCTAGCATCAGATAGCTGGTCAGCAGTTGTTCGCTGTGCAGCCACAGAATCGCGGCCAGCGTAGGCAACACCACCGCGGGCCAGAAGCGGCGTGACAGAAGAATGAGTAACGCCAGATAAACGCCCTGCGGCAGAAAAAGCACCGCCTGCTGGCCGTTGTGGGTGAGGTAAAAACTGAGCGTCCACAGCATCAGCCAGCCGGTTCCCCAGGCCAGCATAATGAACAGAGACAGCACAATGTGCCGCAGGGAACGCCGCATCAGTGGCCCGTCAGCAGCTGGTTGTCGAGCGCGAAATGCACCAGCTCAATGGTGCTGCTGCACTGTAATTTCCCCAGCACGTTGGCGCGATGGACGTGAACGGTTTTATGGCTCAGTTCGAGGGTAAAGGCGATGGCTTTGACGCTTTCGCCTTTGACTAAGAGGTCGAACACTTCCCGTTCGCGCGGGGTGAGGACATTGAGCACTTTCGACACCGGCTGGCCGCCGCGCAAAGCTTTGACCGCATCGGCGCACAGATAATGGCCGCCCATGCCGACGGAACGCACCGCCTGCACCAGCTCTTCCGGGCCGCAGCGTTTGGTGAGGTACCCGCTGGCCCCGGCGTCGAGGGCGCTTTGCACAAAGGCGGGCGTGTCATAAATGCTCAGAATGATGGCGCGGAACGTCGGGCGCTGCTGGCGCAGGCGCTTGAGCAGGCTGAGTCCGTTTTCATCCGGCATGGCGACATCCAGCACCGCGACGTCAATATCGCTGTGTGTTAATGCAGGCCACGCATCGGCGGCGCTGCTGTACTGGCCTTCGACCACCAGGTCGTCCTCCAGATTTAAAAGCTGCGCAAAACCAGACCGCACCACCACATGGTCATCCACCAGCACCACTTTGATCATTGCTTATTTCTCTTACCGAAGTTGATATCCATGATGCCTGTTGCGCCGGGCGTGGCAATAAGCTGAACGCGGTTATGTAACCTGCGTAACAAAAATGCAATAAATTAAAAACCTTTGCCAATATCCCTTCCGGTATCAGGGCAGGGCGTGGGTATTGTCTTTTTCAGAGAGCGGAAACCGAGGCACGTTAATATATGAATCAATTTGTCTGTTTATTGCCATGGTGTGAAAACAGGTGAAGGAGATGTAACGCATTGCTGCTGCGAATAGTGATTTTACCTCTGCCTGACGCGGCGGATTCATTATCTTGTGGTTCAATAACCTATTATTTCATGTTTGGTTAGTATTAAAATCTAATTCTAGGTTCTGCTGTATTTATTATTCTAATTTAATCTCTTATTTGTTGGAGTTGTTTGTTATTGACTGGAAGGGCTATTTCGCCTTTTTTTTCGGTCATTACGGGTTACTATTTATTGCATCAGCGAGGCGCAATCCGAAATACACAATCAGGTTTGAACTTGCTGGTGAATATGTTTAGAGGTTTTTTGATTGATGAGGAAATTAAGCCGGAGCATTTATCTGGCTCGGGAGAGTTTTGCTCAAGATTCATTAATCAAAAATCTTATTTGTGTGTCATTTCCTTAAATTACAGGACCACTTTTATGAAACTGAATAACGTTTTTTCTGCTCTGGTATTGGCTTCAGGTTTAACTGCATTTGGCGCTCAGGCCGATCAAGGTAGCGGCGTGGTGACCTTCACCGGCTCGGTGATTGACGCGCCATGCTCCGTTGCGGCGGGCGATGACGATCAGACCATCGACCTGGGCCAGGTTTCCAGCTCCGCAGTGGCAAACGGCGGCACCTCTACGCCGGTTCCTTTCTACATCCACCTGGAAAACTGCTCTGTTGATACGGCCAGCACCGTCTCCACCACCTTTGCCGGCGCGGATTCCAGCGTTGACGGCGCGGTACTGGGCGTGACCGGCTCTGCAACCGACGTGGGCATCGTGATGACCGACGGCGACAGCAATGCGATCACCCTGGGCGAAGCGACCGTAGGCCAGACCATTCAGAACGGCGACAACACCCTGGCGTACTCCGCCTACATCATCGGTGGCGAAGCGCCAACTGAAGGTGATTTCACCGGTGTGACGAACTGGACTCTGGCATACGAATAAGGTTTCACCTTATTCCACGATGTTATTCAGGCGGCCTGTTTGGGCCGTCTGATATTCCACTCTGACCGAATAAGAGAAAAGGGATTGCGATGCATTTTTTATTATCTACATCGACACCGCCGATCGTGAAAATCTTCCTTTTTCTCCTGTCTGGTTATTGCCTGCCATTACTGGCGGCAAACCAGGGGGACGGCGCAATATTCATTAAAGGGGAGGTGCTTTATACCCCCTGCGCCATTGATCTTGATAGCCGAGATCAGACGATTGATATGGGAGAAACCCCCGTCGCCGAAATAGCCACCAAAGGCTATGGCCCAACGCGTCATTTTACCGTTCGTTTAATCAATTGCCTGATGCTGCCCTCACCAGGGAACAGCCAGTTCGACTCTGAGTATTACCAAATCACCTTTGATCCCATGACCGGAACGGAACGTTTTGCCATTCGCGGTGAAGCCGAGGGCATTGAACTCACCATTCGCGATACCGACGGCAATCTCGCGGTGCCCGGCGTGGCGCTTCCGGCGAAAGAGGTCACCCGGGGAAATATCGATCTTCACTATGCGCTGCAGATGGTAAGCGACGGCCAGCCGCTGAAATCAGGGACGTATCAGTCGCTGATTCGCTTCAGAATGGATTATTACTGAGATGAATAAAAAGACTCCGCCACGATTCAGACGCTCGACCCTCAGTTTGCTCATTCTGGGAATGCTACTGCCGGTTTCAGCGTCCTGGGCCGATGACGAGATCCAGTTCAACACCGATGTGTTGGATACTCAGGATAAGGACAACATCGACCTCAGCCATTTTTCGCGTCGCGGCTACGTGATGCCAGGTGACTACACCTTCACCATTATGGTGAACAAGGAAAGCCTGAAAGAAGAGCAAATCGTCGTTTATCCGGTCGGTGAAAATGGCCAGGACAGCCTGATCTGCCTCTCTCCTGAACTGGTTTCACGCCTGACGCTGAAAGCCAGCACTATGCGGGATTTACGTTGGCTTCGTGACGGTCAGTGTCTGGATAAAGCCAGTCTCGACGGGCTGGAGATGCGCGTCGATCTGGCAAAAGATACCCTCTATCTGGCGATCCCGCAGGCTTACCTTGAATTTACCGCCCCGAACTGGGACCCGCCGTCGCGCTGGGATGAGGGGATTCCTGGGGTGATTGCCGACTACAACCTCAACGTGCAGACCCAGCACGCGGTCAATTCGTCCGACAGCCAGAGCCTGAGCGGAACCGGCGTGTTCGGAGCGAATCTGGGGCCGTGGCGCGCTCGCGCCGACTGGCAGACCAACTGGGACAAACGCAACGGCAATACCGACAAAGATTTCAGCTTTAGCCGCTACTACCTCTATCGCGCCATCCCGTCGCTGAAAGCCAAACTGACCGTGGGCGAGGATTATCTGAGCTCGGACATATTCGACACTTTCCGCTTTAGCGGCGTCAGTCTGAACTCGGATCTCAGCATGCTTCCGCCGAGCCTGCGCGGCTATGCCCCGGAAGTGACGGGCATCGCCCGCTCCGGCGGGAAAGTGACCATCAGCCAGCAGGGGCGCGTGCTGTACGAAACCCAGGTGGCGGCGGGGCCGTTTCGCATTCAGGAGCTGAATGACGCGGTCTCCGGCACCCTGGACGTGCGCGTGGATGAGCTGGATGGCAGCGTGCAGACCTTTCAGGTGACGACGGCGTCGGTGCCTTATCTGACGCGTCCCGGTGCGGTGCGCTACAAGCTTGCGGCGGGTAAACCCTCCGAGTGGGAGCACAGCATGACCGGGCCGCTGTTTACCTCCGGAGAAGCCTCCTGGGGGATCGCCAACGGCTGGACGCTGTACGGCGGCACGGTTATCGGCGGGGACTACAACGCCCTGTCGATGGGGATTGGGCGTGACCTCTATCTGCTGGGCGCCGTGGCGGCGGATATCACCCAGTCGCGCGCCTCGCTCCCGTCTGACGGCACGCTCTCCGGCACCTCTTATCGGGTCAGCTACTCCAAAACTTTCGACGAATACGACAGCCAGGTGACCTTCGCGGGGTACCGCTTCTCCGAGCGCGACTTTATGAGCATGTCGGAATATCTCGACGCGCGCTACGGCAGCGGGGCGTCCCACAGCCCGAAAGAGAAATACACGCTCTCTTTCAACAAGCGCTTTCGCGAGCTGGGGCTGAGCACCTATCTGAACTACAGCCATCAGACCTACTGGAACAGCGCCGACAACGATCGCCTGACGCTTTCGATGTCGCGTTACCTCGATGTCGGGCCGTTCAAAAACATGAGCCTCTCCCTGTCGGTGTATCGCAGCGAGTACTACTCCCTGAAGGACGACGGGGCGTATGTGTCGATTTCACTGCCGATTGGCAACGGCACCTCCCTGAGCTACGGCGCGACCATCAACCGCACGGATAACACCCATCGCGTCAGCTATTACGGTCGTCTGGATGAGCACAACAGCTTCCAGGTGAGCAGCGGACTGTCGCGCAGCGGGCCAACGGGCTACGGCTACTACACCTGGCAGGGCGACAGTACCCAGGTGCAGGCCAACGCCAGCTATCAGGCGGGGAGCTACAGCGCCC
This sequence comes from Lelliottia jeotgali, assembly GCA_002271215.1. Classification (NCBI taxonomy): domain Bacteria; kingdom Pseudomonadati; phylum Pseudomonadota; class Gammaproteobacteria; order Enterobacterales; family Enterobacteriaceae; genus Lelliottia; species Lelliottia jeotgali. Next base: position 975,397 of record CP018628.1, read on the forward strand.
TGGGGATGACCCTCAACGGCGGCCTGACCATGACCACGGAGGGTGGGGCGGCGCATCGCTCCAATGCGCGCGGCGGGAGCCGGGTGCTGGTCGATACCGCAGGCGTCAGCGGCGTGCCGGTGAAAGGTTTTGGCGCATCGGTCAAAACCAACCGCTTCGGCAAGGCGGTGATTGCCGATGTGAACAGCTACTACCGCAACCCGATCCGCATCGACGTCGACAAACTGGACGAGAACGCCGACGTCACCCGCTCCGTTTCCCAGGCCACACTCACCGAAGGGGCCATCGGCTACCGCCAGTTTGATGTGATTGCCGGGGGCAAAGCGATGGCCTTTATCCGTAAAGCCGACGGCAGTTTCCCGCCGTTTGGCGCCTCCGTCGTGAATGACAAAAATCAGGAAACCGGCGTCGTGAACGACGAAGGGAGCGTCTGGCTGAGCGGCATCCAGGCCAATGGAACAATGACCGTGAAATGGGACGGCAAAGCCCGCTGCGTGGTGAACCTGCCACCTGTCCTTCCGCAGGTACTGGATAACCTGCTTTTAACCTGTGCGCCGGAATGAACCGGCCCGAATAAGAGATGAGCTTTGAGATGATGATTGTACGATTGCATGCCCTGGCGGGCATCGCGCTGGCGTTTAGCGCTGTGGCGCACCAGGCCAACGCCGCCGTGGCGCTGGACCGTACCCGGGTGATTTTCGACGGCGCGGCGAAATCCGTCAGTCTGCGGATCACCAACGAAAACAAAACCCTGCCCTATCTGGCGCAGGGCTGGGTGGAAGATCCTCAGGGCAAAAAGATCACCGATCCGCTGGTGTTGCTCCCGCCGGTTCAGCGCATCGAGCCGGGCGAGCAGAGCCAGATCAAGGTGCAATCCACCGCCGCGATCCAGCGTCTGCCTCAGGATCGGGAGTCGCTATTCTACTTCAACCTGCGCGAGATCCCGCCGAAAAGCACCAAACCAAACACCCTGCAGCTGGCGCTCCAGACGCGCATCAAGCTGTTTTATCGCCCGTCGGCCCTCGAAGTGAAGCGCACGGATTACGCCACGCCGTTCCAGGAACAGCTGACCCTGACGCGCGAAGGGGACACGTACCGCATCACCAATCCGACGCCATATTACATCTCGCTGGTGAATGCGTCGTCGACGCTGACCGGCAAAGCCGCGGCCGGATTTAAGCCGGTGATGGTTGAACCAAAAGGGCAGCTGGTTCTCGCGCCTGCCGCATCGGCACTGGGCGGCGCGCCGGTCCTGACCTATGTGAACGACTTTGGTGGACGAGCGAAGCTGGTCTTTAGCTGCGGCGGCAACGCGTGTAAAGCCGTCCCGCAGGAAAAGAAAAAGTAAGCGATTTCGGGAGGGCTGAATGAAATTCAGAGACTGGAAAAACGGAGGCGCGCTGGCGCTGCTGCTCGCCGCAGGTTCTGCCGCCGCCGATGACGGAGCGCTGGTAGACGGCGAATACGGCCTGCTGCAGGTTTACGGCGCATTGACCGAGAGCGCCTGTCGGCTGGCGATGGACTCGGCGTGGCAGGAGATCGACATGGGCACCACCGCCACCGGTGAGCTGAAAAAACCGGGCGACCAGGGCACGCCGGTACGCGTCGCGATCCGCCTGGAAGATTGCCTTCCGTCGCCCGCGACGATTAGCGATGCCTGGAGCGGCGATCTGCTCTGGAGCCGCGATCAGCCCTCCGTCACCGTCAGCTTTGTGGCACCGGGTGAGGTGTTGAATCCGGGTCTGGTAAAAGTGTCCGGGACGAGTGGCGTGGCGCTGCGCCTGACCGATCGCTATCACCGTGATGTGCGTCTGGGAAGCGAAGGGCAGCCGCTGCTGCTCGAGCCGGGCGGCAACACACTTTTCTACTATATCGCGCCGGAACGTACCGCTGCCCCGCTGGTGGCCGGCGCGTGGCATGCGCTGATCCACTTCAGGCTTAACTATGACTAGTTTTTTTCTTCGCCTGCTTTCAGGCGCATCTGCGCTCTTGCTGACACCCGTCTGTTTTGCCGCCCTGACGGTGAACGTGACGGGGGTGATCGTGGAAGGGGTCTGCGAGATCAACAACGGCGAGACCATTCACGTGGATTTCGGCAATAACCTGCAGTCGAAGCAGATCGACGGCGAGCATTTTATGCAGAACATCGACTATTCGCTGGCCTGCGAGGATCTGACCTCCAACGATCTCGAGATGCAGTTTGAAGGCACCGCCACCTCGTTCAGCGATGATTATCTCGCCACCGACCGGGAAGGGCTGGGCATCAAGCTGTACATGAACGGGGAGTCGATGCCGCTCAACACCTGGATGCCGTTCACCTGGCCGGAAGTGCCGGTGCTGCAGGCCGCCCCCATGAAAGATGACGCGACCGAGGTGGAAACCGGGGTCTTTACCGCCTCCGCGACGCTGAAAATTCAGTACCAGTAAGGGACACATTCTGATGAAACGATTGCTGTACGCCATTATGTTGCTGGGAGGGCTGGCCTTTAGCCAGGCTGCGTCCGCGTCGATCTGGACCTGGATTGACAGTCTTGCGACCTGCTCAAGCACCGCGACCTATTGCTACGACTACAGCTTTACCCTTGCCGACTGGGATGAGGAAGATTCCACCCCCAACCCCTGCTACGGCTTAACGGCATGCACGATTTTTGTCGGTCACCGGCACAACGCCGCCGGGACGTCTGGCCCGCGTACGCACCGTTCATGGGGGGCGGGTGTCTATCCATTTTTATTGACGGCGGAGACGCTGGGAGACCTCGGCAAAGAGATGAAAGCCATCTTCCCGATGCCTTATTCCTCCACCACGCGCCACAGCGGAAGTACGGTCGCCACCGAAGAGTGCGTCGGGTTCTTTTATGCCGCCGGAAAAAACCTCGGCAGTAACTCCTCGGAGGTGAACTCGACGACATTTGAAGGTTACCCGTTAATGCCCGGCAGTATTTGCGGTGCAGCCCCTGCGCCGAGCGGCTCCTGTGATTTCGACCAGGACGTGCTGACCCTCGATCACGGCACGCTGAGTCGCAAGGAGCTGGAAGGGCATGAAGCCAGCGAAAATGTGAGCATCAGCTGCACGACTTCGCAAACGCTGAAACTCTACATCTACTCCGCCGACAAAGTGGAACTGCGCGACGACGGCAGTCTCTATTCTGAACTCTATATGAACGGCAATGTGCTAGGGACGTCGGGCTTTACCCTGGATGTTGAAGCCCAGGATAACGTGGTTGTGAAGTCGGTACTGCGCACCAATGGCACGCCGGAAGCGGGTGAGTTTTCGGGCTCAACGATTATGCTGATCACGGTGGAATAATGAAAAATCCTGAATCGTCTTTAAGCTGTGTCGATCTCTACTGTGCCCTGATGATGGGAGAGATCGTTCCCTATTATCAACCGGTGATTGACGCCGGAACGCAATCGCTCTTCGGGCTGGAAGTGCTGATGCGCTGGGCGCTGGCTGATGTGAATTCAACCCCCGTAGATCTGATTGCCGCGTTCGAAGAGCAGGGGCTGATGCCAGAAATGACCCAGCATCTGCTGCGCCAGGTGGCCGAAGATATTAATGAACTGGATGCGCTGCTGCCGGACGGATTGCATCTCTCTTTTAACGCCAGCCCGTCACAAATTGAAAAGCCCGGTTTTGTTTTCGATACGCTCTCGTTTCTTGCCGCTCTGCCGCTGGAAAAATATCGCCTGGTGGTGGAAGTGACCGAATCGCAGCCCCTGGCGAATACACCGGAAGTGGCAGGAACGATTCTGAAATTACAGCTGGCGGATGTTGCTGTCTATTTTGATGATTTTGGCACCGGCTGTGCAAACCTGAATTGCATTGAGCAATTTAATGTCGATGGATTAAAAATCGACCGTTTATTTGTCGAGGGATTATCATCAGGCGCGCGTTCCGCGTCGATTATTTCTCTGATTGCCGGGCTGGCCCAATCGCAAAAAATGGATGTCATCGCTGAAGGCGTTGAAACAGCGTGCCAGTCTCAGGCACTTTGTGAAATGGGAATTCAGATCCAACAGGGTTATCTATTTTCAAATGCACTAAGTAAAACGCAATTACAACAATACCTTGCGGCCTGAATTGAATATTACCATCGGAAGAATGTGGTTTATTAGTTTGGTTAATTTCCTGGCGTTTTGTCACCCTTATTCATATACGCTAAAATGGTCATTGGCATTATCGCCATAAAAAGTGTGGATTAATATTGGAGCTGGTGACAGTGCTATGCATTTTATAATAAACAAAAAGGTCTCTTTCAAAGTGGCGGAGAGGACGATTTCGGATGATAAAGATCAGCATTTGCTTTCCAATCCGGCGTGTCGGCTTTTACTGGTCCTTCTGGAGAATAATAATAAGCTCATGACGCGAGAGGATCTCTTGCAGAAGGTGTGGGGAGATTTTGGATTGACGCCCTCGAGCAATAGCCTGAACAATAATGTCAGCATACTGCGTAAGATTTTTTCAGAGTTCGACATCCACGATGTGCTGAAAACTATCCCCAAGCAGGGATTTGTATTGATGCTTGACGATCTGCAATTTAATGAGAAATCCAGAGACTATATGGTGATGCAAGCCATTTCTCAGCCAGATAAGGAGCCGGGTGTCAATAAGAGCTGGCTGATAGGCGCTGGCGCAACCCTGATGATGATTATTGCCGTCGTGGTCGCGCTGTATCTCAATTTTTTTTCCAAGCGCGAAGAGGTCATTTTTTATAAACAAGTGAATGCCTGCAAAATATACTATTTCAATAACGTCAATGTGAATCGTGTCGAACGCTATTTCGCGGACGGTAAAGGCGCAAGGTTATTACAGAAATGCGCTACGCCACATAACATTTATTACGATGATAGTAAGCTCCATGAAAAAACGGACCTTCTTGAAATCATTGTCGCAAAATGCACGCTGGATGTGAAAGGGGCTCTGGGTGAATGTAAAAACTACATCACGACTAAAGGTGATTAGTCTTGTTGCGGCGCTAATTATTTTGTTTGTGGCAGCGCTGCTCTATGTACCGAAGAGCAAAAGCGATCTCGATTGTACCGCCGATATCCATCTTACGATGGACAGTAACGAGGAAAAACTGGATGCCAGAATTCATCTCGTGGTTCATTTTGTCCCGGATGCCCGGAGCTATATTACCGAGTATGGAGTGGTGAATTACGGTGATAAACGCTATATCGTCGATCGCTATGTGCGGCTACGTTATTCCGATGATAGTAATCACTCCTTTGTTGAATTCCAGCGCGAGGGGATTGATAAAAACAGTGGCGAAACTTTGCCTGAATTCCTGTCACAAAAACTGACCTCGGCACAAAAAGTGTTTTTCTTTAAAGTTAGGGAATTACACAACGAAATCTGGAGTATTAGCGATTTACGGCGAACCGTATTGGTATGCGCTAAAACTGAATAACGCAGTGTCTCTTAGTTTTCATTGATAATTGCCTGTCCTGGCCCTGTGAATATCAAGGGCCAGCGTTCTCCTGTGCCTTTTTCTGAATGATTTAAGCTTGATGGTGTAATCGAATGTCTTCAATGGTTTTAATAACAAAAGATAACTATTTGTACGATGGAATAAAGCAATTCCTGCCGGTTCGTCATTTGCAGGAGATTATTTATTCAAAAGAGCATTCCAGCGAATGTTTGGTGTTAATAGATAGCCGGGTTTCTCTACGTTATCTCGAAGATGTCTATTCATGGTTATCCGCTCTGTTCGATAAAACCAAAGCGCTGGTCCTGAAAATGGAGAGCGAAACGTGTCAGGCATCACCGATGCAAAGACGACATAACGCTGTTGACATGAAATCCCCCGGCGAACAGATTGCCTGCGACATTCTGAGCGAGCTTGATACGTTTTCTGCCGATAAATGGCAGCGAAAAATTTATGTTGAAATCAATGAGCGAGAGACGACGTTAATCAGGAGCTTACTGGCGGATATAGACGTTGAGGAGATCGCCAAACGGTTGTGTTGCTCCTATAAACAGGTCTATAAATTACGCGATAAAATGTGCCAGAGATTAAATGCCAAAAATTTCTATACGGTTTGCCTGTATGTGTTTCGCCACGATCTGCTTAACCGGCAATACCTTCTGCCTGTCACCTGGCTGCGCGGATGAATCGGGTTATCTGTTTTTTCACTTTGCTTTGCATTTCTTTATCTAAAAACTGTTTGGAATGACAGATTCTTTTTTATTCCTTTATCAAAATTCCGGCGCCAGAAATACTGCTCCCATAACAATGAGAGGGGAGCAGACACTATGGCAATTTCATCGCGTATTACCTTACTCGGCGCTCTGGCGCTGTGGGCATTTCAGGCGCAGGCGGTCGATGTGACCGTCGCGTATCAAACCTCCGCTGAACCGGCGAAAGTCGCTCAGGCGGACAACACCTTTGCCAAAGAGAGCGGGGCAAAAGTTGACTGGCGTAAGTTCGACAGCGGCGCGAGCATCGTGCGGGCGTTAGCGTCTGGCGACGTGCAAATCGGCAATCTCGGCTCAAGCCCGCTGGCCGTTGCCGCCAGCCAGCAGGTGCCAATCGAAGTGTTCCTTCTCGCCTCACAGCTCGGGAACTCCGAAGCGCTGGTGGTGAAGAAAAACATCACCAAACCTGAAGATCTGATCGGCAAGCGCATCGCGGTGCCGTTTATCTCAACCACCCACTACAGCCTGCTGGCGGCCCTGAAACACTGGGGCATCAAACCCGGTCAGGTGCAGATTCTGAACCTGCAGCCACCGGCGATTATCGCCGCCTGGCAGCGTGGCGATATTGATGGAGCCTATGTCTGGGCGCCGGCAGTGAACGAACTGGAAAAAGATGGCACCGTGCTGACCGACTCGGAAAAAGTGGGTCAGTGGGGTGCGCCGACGCTGGATGTGTGGGTGGTTCGCAAGGACTTCGCCGAGAAGCATCCTGAGGTGGTGAAAGCCTTCGCTAAAAGCGCCATCGACGCCCAGCAGCCGTACATTGAAAACCCGGATGAGTGGCTGAAACAGCCCGCGAATCTGGAAAAACTCTCGCGCCTGAGTGGGGTCCCTGAATCAGATGTTCCGGGGCTGGTGAAAGGCAATACCTACCTGACCCCTGCGCAACAGGTGCAGCAGCTGTCCGGCCCGGTAAATAAAGCGATTGTCGATACCGCCGGGTTCCTGAAAGAGCAGGGCAAAGTGCCTGCGGTGGCGGCGGATTACAGCCAGTTCGTGACCGATCGTTTTGTGAAGTAACCGGAGGCCGTGATGCTGCAAATTACAAACCTGTCCGCCAGCTACGGCGGGAAGCCCGCGCTGGATGATATCAATCTGACGCTGGATAGCGGTGAGCTGCTGGTGGTGCTTGGGCCATCGGGCTGCGGAAAAACCACGCTGCTTAATCTGATCGCCGGGTTTGTTCCGTATCAGCACGGCACCATTCACCTGGAAGGAAAACGAGTGGAAGGCCCCGGCGCTGAGCGCGGCGTGGTCTTCCAGAGCGAAGGATTACTGCCCTGGCGCAACGTGCAGGAGAACGTGGCTTTCGGTCTGCAACTGGCGGGTATTGAGCGCGCGCAGCGCCTGGAAACGGCACGCCAGATGTTGAAAAAAGTCGGGCTTGAAGGGGCGGAAAAGCGCTTCATCTGGCAGCTTTCCGGCGGTCAGCGTCAGCGAGTGGGTATTGCCCGCGCGCTGGCGGCGAATCCGCAGCTGTTGCTGCTGGATGAACCTTTTGGCGCGCTGGACGCCTTCACCCGCGAACAAATGCAAACCCTGTTGCTGCGCCTGTGGCACGAGACCGGCAAGCAGGTGCTGCTGATTACCCATGACATCGAAGAAGCGGTGTTTATGGCGACCGAACTGGTGCTGCTGTCGCCGGGACCGGGCCGGGTGCTGGAACGTCTGCCGCTGGACTTTGCCCGTCGCTTTGTCGCGGGAGAGCCGGTGCGCAGCATCAAATCCGATCCGCAGTTTATCGCTCAACGCGAATACGTGCTGAGCCGTGTGTTTGAGCAGCGGGAGGCGTTCTCATGAGCATCGTCTTTAGCGAAAAACGGGCCGGAAAACGCTTCACCTTCCGCTGGCCATTTTCCCGTCAGATCACCCTGAGCGCAGGCACGCTGTTGGTGCTGCTGGCGATCTGGTGGGTCGTCGCGGCGCAGCAGTGGGTCAGCCCGCTGTTTCTGCCAGGTCCTGGGCTGGTGCTGACGAAACTGATCTCCATCGCCGGGCCGCAGGGCTTTATGGATGCGACTTTATGGCAGCATCTTGCGGCGAGCCTGGGACGCATTCTGGTGGCGCTGCTGGCGGCGGTGATTATCGGCATCCCGGTAGGGATTGCGATGGGACTCAGCCCGACGGTGCGTGGGATCCTCGATCCGCTGATTGAGCTGTATCGACCAGTACCGCCGCTGGCCTATCTGCCGCTGATGGTTATCTGGTTTGGTATCGGGGAGACCTCGAAGATCCTGCTGATCTATCTGGCGATTTTTGCCCCAGTTGCTATGTCGGCGCTGGCAGGGGTGAAGAGCGCGCAGCAGGTACGGATCCGCGCGGCGCAGTCGCTGGGAGCCAGCCGCGCGCAGGTGCTTTGGTTTGTGATTTTACCCGGCGCGCTGCCGGAGATTTTAACCGGTTTGCGCATTGGTTTAGGCGTGGGCTGGTCAACGCTGGTGGCGGCAGAGCTGATTGCCGCCACGCGCGGGCTTGGCTTTATGGTGCAGTCGGCAGGCGAGTTTCTGGCGACAGATGTGGTGCTGGCAGGGATCGCGGTCATCGCCGTGATTGCCTTTAGTTTAGAACTGGGGCTGCGTGCGTTACAGCGCCGCCTGACGCCCTGGCATGGAGAAATACAATGAGTGAACGTCTGACCATTACCCCGCTGGGACCGTACATTGGCGCGCAGATTTCTGGCCTCGACGTGACGCGTCCGCTGAGTGATAACCAGTTCGAGCAGCTGTATCATGCGGTGCTGCGCCATCAGGTGGTGTTTTTACGCGAGCAGGCGGTGACGCCGCAGCAGCAACGCGCTCTGGCGCTGCGTTTTGGCGACTTACATATTCACCCGGTCTATCCGCATGCCGAAGGGGTGGAGGAGATTATCGTGCTGGATACCCATAACGATAATCCGCCGGATAACGATAACTGGCACACCGACGTGACCTTTATCGATACACCGCCCGCAGGCGCAATTCTGGCGGCTAAACTGCTGCCGGAAACTGGGGGCGATACCTTGTGGACCAGTGGGATTGCCGCGTACGAAGCGCTGTCGGCCCCGCTTAAGCAGTTGCTGAGCGGTTTGCAAGCGGAGCACGATTTCAAGAAATCGTTCCAGGAATATAAGTACCGCAAAAGCGAAGAAGAGCATCGGCGCTGGCAGGAGGCGGTGGCGAAACACCCGCCGCTGCTGCATCCGGTGGTGCGCACCCATCCGGTGACGGGCAAGCAGGCGTTGTTTGTGAACGAAGGGTTTACCACGCGCATTGTGGATCTGACGGAGAAAGAGAGCGAGGCGCTGTTAGGATTCTTGTTTGCTCATGTGACGAAACCGGAGTTCCAGGTGCGCTGGCGCTGGCAGCAAAACGATCTGGCGATCTGGGATAACCGCGTGACGCAGCATTACGCTAATGCGGATTATCTGCCGCAGCGCCGGATTATGCAGCGGGCGACAATACTGGGGGATAAGCCGTTTTATCGTGCGGCCTGATGCCCTCACCCCGGCCCTCTCCCACAGGGAGAGGGAGAAAACACAAAAAACGGTCATCAGAGATGCCCGTTTTGCTTTTACCTCCGCCACCGGGCGAAAAATCACCGCAAATGCACCTCTATATACCGCTGATACCGGTTCGCTTTGAGATAGCATAAATCCACCAGCACCAGCCCATCCACGCAGTTGTTGAACGCCGGGTCGCTGCCGAAATCGATAAATTGTACGCCGCCCGGTTCACACAGTTCGGAATACTGTTTATAGAGCGGAGGAATGCCGCAGCCCAAATTGCCGAGCAGCGATTTCAATTTTGTCAGATCTTCGACGTAATCCACGCCGCCAAACTGTGCCAGGACATCGGGCAACGATGCCGGATACGGCTGACGCGAGGCGGCCAGAGGATGACTGGCGGGGAACCACAGGCGGTAAAAGGCCACCAGCAGATCCCGCGCGTCGGGAGGCAGCCCGCCGGAAATCGAGACCGGGCCAAACAGATAGCGATATTGCGGATACCGCGCCAGATAGGCCCCAATCCCGGACCATAGATAATCCAGACCCCGACGGCCCCAGTAGCGCGGCTGAATAAAGCTGCGGCCCAGTTCGATGCCATGCTCCAGCACGTCCTGCATGTTGTCGTCGTAATGGAACAGGCTATAGCTGTACAAACCGTCCAGTCCGCGCTGTTCTATCTGCCGGGCGGTCGGCATAAAGCGGTATGCGCCGACGATCTCGAGATCCTCTTCGTCCCACAGAATCAGATGCAGATAGTCATCGTCATAACCATCGGTGTCGCGGCGTTTGCCGCTTCCCTCGTCCACCGCGCGAAAGGCGATTTCACGTAAGCGTCCGAGTTCGCGCAGCAATGGTGCGTCTTCTTGCCCGTTGCGCTGCCACAGATAAATCCCTTTACCATCGGCGGTCTTGCCGAGACATTCGGCCTGCGACAGTTCACGTTTCAGCGTGGCCCTGTCTTCCGGGCGGGCAATCGCGCACTGTGTTTTGAACATGCCAGGTAATCCCTTACCAAGACGCATCACGTGCTGGCGACACTGCTCGGCCATGTCACGCGACGAAAGGGGGGCGCTAAACCACTGACTCCAGGCAATCTGCTGGCCGATTTTGATCGGCAAGGTGCTGTGGCGACGACGGAACATCTGTTGCATTAACAGCAGCATTGAGAGCGTCGGTGATACCAGCGTGCTGGCGTAAAACAGCAGGCTGTTATGCGCCTGAATATGGACCGGCAGCAGCGGCACGCGCAGCTTGCTGGCTAATTTGATAAAACCTGAGTGCCACTTTTTATCGCGAATCCCTTTGCGCGTCGGACGTGAGACTTCGCCCGCCGGGAAGAAGATCAGCACACCCGCATTTTGCAGTTGGTTTTCCATCATCACCAACGACGATTTCGCCGTTTTGCCGCCCATATTATCTACCGGAATAAACAGCGAGCTGAGTGGTTCGAGGTGCGTCAGCATCCGGTTGGTGACCACTTTCACATCGCGACGAACGCGGGAGATGGCATACAGCAACGCCAGGCCATCAAGTGTGCCGGTGGGGTGATTAGCGATAATGATCAGCGGGCCGTGTTCGGGGATTTGTTCGAGGTCGTGCGCGGAGGTCGTGCAGAGAATATCCAAATGTTCCAGAACCTGCTCCACCATATCAATTCCTTTCAGGTGGCGGTGTTTTGCTGCGAACTGCTGGAACTCTTGTTCGTAAAACAGCCTTTTTAACAGGCTTTTTTGCCAGGGCGCGGGCCTCGCCTGAGGCCAAAGATCGTCAAGAACGCTATCGAGACTGAACATGCTGTTTTCTCCTGTCGTCTTGCCCAGACAGTAGAAGTGCCAGATGTCGTTTGTATTGCAGTTTGGTGAAGTTTAATGAGGCGGGAACGTAGGCCGGGTAAGGCGAAGCCGCCACCCGGCACAACGGCGAATTAACGCAGGATTTTCTTCTCGGCCAGATCCAGCGCGAAGTAGCTGAAGATCAGATCCGCACCGGCGCGTTTGATTGCGCCCAGGCTTTCGAGGATCACTTTTTCTTCATCAATTGCACCTGCCTGGGCGGCGAATTTGATCATCGCGTATTCACCGCTCACCTGGTAGGCACCCAGCGGCAGCTCGGTACGTTCGCGGATGTCGCGCAGGATATCGAGATACGCCCCGGCAGGTTTCACCATCAGGCAATCTGCGCCCTGGGCTTCATCCAGCAGAGATTCACGGATCGCTTCGCGGCGATTAAGCGGATTCATCTGATAGGTTTTACGATCGCCTTTCAGCGCGGTTCCGGCGGCTTCACGGAACGGGCCGTAGAACGAAGAGGCAAATTTGGTGGAGTAGGACATGATGGCGGTGTCGCTGAAACCTGCCGCGTCCAGCGCCTGGCGTATCGCCTGCACTTGTCCGTCCATCGCTGCCGATGGCGCAATGAAATCAGCTCCGGCTGCGGCGGCAACCACTGCCTGTTTGCCGAGGTTGATCAGGGTGGCGTCGTTATCGACACCGTGGTCGCACAGCACGCCGCAATGGCCGTGAGAAGTGTATTCGCAGAAACAGGTGTCGGACATGACGATCATTTCCGGCACGGTCTCTTTGCAGATGCGGGACATTCGCGCCACAAGACCGTTTTCTTTCAGAGCGTCGCTGCCGGTGGCATCCGTATGGTGCGAGATCCCGAAGGTCATCACTGAGCGGATACCGGCGTTGGCGATGCGTTCAATCTCACGCGCCAGATGCTTTTCCGGAATGCGCATCACGCCCGGCATGGCGTCGATGGCTTTGTAGTCATCGATCTCTTCTTCAACGAAAATCGGCAACACCAGATCGTTTAAGCTGAGTGTTGTCTCTTCAAACATAGCGCGTAGCGCAGGGGATTTGCGCAGGCGACGGGGACGTGCAATTAAATCGGTCATGGGATGCCTGATGTCTGGAGAACAATGCAGAGTAGTGTACCTGAAATGACCGCTGGCTGTTTTACCAAAGTGGTCGTTTTGTTACCGGACGTTGTGATTAATGTGCCGTAGAGTGTTGCCAGTTAAGTCATATAAAAGGCGGGATGTTTATTTTCTGGCGAATTGTTTCTTTGTGGTTAATTTATTCATGGTGCTTCTTATTTCCTTTGATGGCATTTTTCTGACGTATTGCATTAGTCATTAATTTGTCATTTAAGATATTATTTACCTTAATTAATTCGCTGTATTTATAATGCGTTGCCATTTTAGGTTTATTTTTGCATGGCGTTTTTTTGTTAATTGTCTGGATACGGACTTAATCGAATCATTCATTGAACCTTTTGGAAGTGACACTGCATAATTCGCTCCGCAATAAATTTTGTTGCACTTGCGTTTTACGGACAAACTTGTTTACGTCCCTGAGGAGGGATGACTCAATGCAAACATGGAAAAAGAAACTCGCTGTATCTCAAATTGCATTAGCGTGCACACTGGCTATCGCTTCTCAGGCTAATGCTAAAGATGTATCCGGTACGACATATAATACTTTTGGTTATGATAATACGGCCACCACACCCTGGTATTATGGCTATGCAGACTGGGGCACTTCGGATGCCACGCATGATGGCGACATTTATCCCGTCATCAATAAATCAACAGTTAATGGTGTTATTTCCACTTACTATCTTGATGATGGTATCAATGGTCGTGCGAATGCTTTAAGCATTTCTAATAGCACCATCAATGGAATGATTACCCCGAAGTGCATGACCACGGAATGCGCCGATGGCACGGATGAAGATGGTACGGTGCATTCGCAATACGACCGATTCAGCCTGACGGTAGATAATTCTACTATCAATGATACTTATGAGCATTATGCTTATGACGTGGTTGATGGCGATAAAACAGAAACGCATTACCTGGACACCTATGGACTGGGTAACGCGATCACACTGGATGAAGAATCCGACATCGTTATCCAGAATAACTCCCACGTCGCCGGTATTACGCTGACGCAGGGTTATCAGCAGGTTGATAATACGCCGTATGATGGCACCGAAGGTGTTGCCAATAACAGCCACGTCTTTACTGACACGCTGGTGGTGAAAGATTCAGTGCTGACTTCTGGTGCATACAGCGATCTGGGAACCAACGGTTTTTACGGTCAAAGTGCGAAGCCGAGTGACTACGGCGAAACTAACGCCACTGAGGAGGATGATGCGGCGTTAATTGTTACATCAGGCACTCTCTCCGATACTATTGTATCAGGCACTTTCGCAGAACCATCAAACCGCTTTGACAACGCGATGCAGACCACTGCGACGTTTGATCATTCAACCGTCACCGGCGATATTCTGTTCAAGAGTACTTTCGATAATAACTTCTACGAAAACGGCGATCCGCAAACTGATACCACTGACGACGGCATCTATAACTGAAGTGGTCAACAAAAACTGGCCACCGAGTTAGAGTTTTTCCAGTATCGATTTTCCGATTCGTTTGGGGGTAACCCACCGTTATATTCGTGCGGTCTTAGTGCGCTGTAATATCCAACGATATAATCCGTTATGGCGTGAGCTGCCTCGCTGAAGCTTACGTAACCCACCACCGGTATCCATTCGTTCTTCAGACTTCTGAAGAAGCGTTCCATTGGGCTGTTATCCCAGCAATTTCCGCGCCGGCTCATACTCTGCCTGATCTGGTATCGCCACAATAACTGCCGGAACTGCCTGCTCGTATAATGACTGCCCTGATCGCTGTGGAACATCACCCCGCCGGGCTTACCACGGGTTTCCCATGCCATTTCCAGCGCTTTCATGGTGAGCCTGCTGTCCGGCGAGAACGACATGGCCCAGCCCACTGGTTTTCTTGCGAACAGGTCGAGAACAACGGCGAGGTACGCCCAGCGCTTACCCGTCCAGATATAGGTCACATCACCGCACCACACCTGATTTGGCTCGGTCACGGCGAACTGCCGTTCAAGGTAGTTAGGGATAGCAACATGTTCATGACCACCACGTTTATACCGGTGAGTCGGCTGCTGACAGCTGACCAGCCCCAGCTCTTTCATGAGCCTGCCAGCAAGCCAGCGTCCCATCTGGTAGCCTCTCCGGGTTGCCATTGTGGCGATGCTTCTTGCTCCGGCCGAACCGTGGCTGATGCCATGTAGCTCAAGTACCTGACTGCGTAATACAGCCCGTCTGCCGTCTGGTTTTTCAGGACGGTTTTTCCAGTATCTGTAGCTGCTGCGATGAACCCCGAACACATGGCAGAGTGTGACCACAGGATAATGCGCTCTGAGTTTCCCGATTATCGAGAACTGTTCAGGGAGTCTGACATCAAGAGCGCGGTAGCCTTTTTTAATATTTCATTCTCCATTTCAATGCGTTGTAGCTTTTTCCTCAGCTCACGTATTTCGATTTGTTCTGGTGTTATCGGAGAGGCTTTTGGTGTTTTGCCCTGACGCTCATCACGCAGTTGTTTGACCCATCTTGTCATTGTGGAAAGGCCAACATCCATAGCTTTGGCGGCATCTGCCACCGTGTAGTTCTGGTCAACAACCAGTTGAGCGGATTCGCGTTTAAACTCTGCGCTGAAATTTCTTTTTTTCATTGGAGCACCTGTGTTGTTCTGAGGTGAGCATATCACCTCTGTTCAGGTGGCCAAATTCAGTGTGCCACTTCAAACCCAACTACCAACGGTTGGGATGGTACCGATAAACTGGATGTCACCTTAACCAACGGCAGCAAGTGGGTGGGGGCAGCACAGTCAAGCGTTGAGGCTATCGGCACCGCACAAATGTACGGCCAGGGTTATACCGACGTAGACTGGACCACTCTCTCCCCGAACAGTATCTGGCCGGATTCGACCTTCGATGCCAATGCCCATGTCGCTGGCGAAGCCGTTTATCAGAGCGGCCTGTTCAATGTGACCCTGGATAATGCTTCTGAGTGGGATACGCGTAAAGTTTCTAATATTGACACGCTGGCGGTAAATAACCAGTCGCAGGTTAACGTTGAAAACTCAGGTCTTCTTGCTGATAGCATCACGCTGACTAATGGTTCTTCGCTGAACATCGGTGACAGTGGTGGCGTAGCAACAGACAGCCTCTACCTGGACAGCTACAGCCGCGCTGGGCTGACCGAAGAGACAGCTGAACTCTATGCCAACACCATTACCGTGGATAACGGTGCTGAGCTGGCATTGGGTCTGGGCCAGGTTGATACGCACAGCATGGTGTTGATAGATGGCGGTGTGCTGAATGTCGCCAGCCGTGATTACGTGTTGAACTCCGATCTGAACAACGCACGTGAGACCACCAACGATAAGAGCAAAGCTGAATACGACTACGGCGTGGTTGCGCTGAACTCCGACGGTCACCTGGCGGTGAACGGCGAAGTGGCTGGCAACTACAAAGTGCGTATCGATAATGCGACAGGCGCAGGTAAGGTTGCTGATTATAAAGGCAACGAAGTCATTCGCGTTTATGACAACGATGCAGGCACACAGGCTACTTTCACCGCAGCCAACAAAGCCGATCTGGGCGCTTATACCTATAAAGCGCAGCAGCAGGGCGACACCGTGGTTCTGCATCAGGAAGAGCTGACTGACTACGCCAATATGGCGTTGAGCATTCCGTCTGCCAACACCAATATCTGGAACCTGGAGCAGGATGCCGTTGGCACCCGTCTGACCAACGGTCGTCATGGCCTGGCAGATAAAGGTGGCGCCTGGGTGAGCTACTTCGGTGGCAACTTCGACGGTGATAACGGCGAAATCAATTACGATCAGGATGTTAACGGCGTGATGGTCGGTCTGGATACGCAGATTGACGGTAACAACGCTAAATGGATCCTCGGTGGTGCGGCAGGTTTCGCAAAAGGCGACGTGAGCGATCACTCTGGTCAGGTTGATCAGGATAGCCAGACAGCGATGATCTACTCATCCGCGTACTTTGCTAACGATGTCTTTGTCGATGGTTCCCTGAGCTACACCCGCTTTAACAACGATCTGTCCGCCACCATGAGCAATGGCCAGTATGTAGACGGTAACACCACGTCTGACGCCTGGGGCTTTGGTCTGAAACTGGGTTATGACTGGAAACCAAATACCTCTGCCTACGTCACACCGTACGCTGCTGTATCAGGTCTGTTCCAGTCTGGCGACGATTACCAGCTCAGCAACGACATGCGCATGGACGGTCAGTCATACGACAGCATGCGTTATGAAACGGGTATTGATGCAGGTTACACCTTCAACTACGGTGGCGATCAGGCCCTGACTCCGCACTTCACGCTGGCATATGTTTATGACGACTCCAGCAACGATGCAGATGTCAACGGTGACAGCATCGACAATGGTGTGAAAGGTTCTGCTGTTCGCGTAGGCCTTGGCACTCAGTTCAGCTTCACCAAAAACTTCAGCACTTATACGGAAGCTAACTATCTCGGTGGCGGTGATGTTGACCAAAACTGGGGAGCAAATCTGGGCGTGAAATATACCTGGTAATGCCTGAATTGCGGGGAGAGTGTTCTCCCCGCTTTTTAAAACTATAACGATAAAAATGAAACAGAACCGATAAGTACGGATAGCTTGAGGTCTGAATGAATCCGGATGCGAAACCCCTTTGTGAATTTAAACGGCTCGAACAATGCCTGAAAGCCGAAAGTACACCTTTTAAAGCCTCTGCACAGCAAATTATTTACCACGAATGTTTTGAGAAAGAGCATCACACCTTTGTAATACAAACAGGAATAGTTGAAATTCACCGTCAGTCAGATGACCTGCTTATTGGCATCGTCACAACGCCTTTCATCTTAGGTCTGACGGCAGGGATGATGGAAAATCAGCAGAAATATACGATGGTAGCGCAAGCAAACAGCACCGGTTTTTATCTTCCGGCTGCCACTGCGCGTCAGCTTATTCAAAACTCTTATCTTTGGCAGGACGCATTTTGTTGGCTTTCCTGGATCAACAGAATATTAGCCCGACGCGATATGCAATTAGTAGGCAATAATTCATACAGCCAGATTCGCGCAATGCTAATGGATATGGCTGAATGGGATGAAACACTGCGCTCAAAAATTGGCGTCATGAATCATATTCAGCGAAGTACACGTATTTCACGTTCTGTTGTCGCGGAAGTTCTGTCTGCATTACGTCAGGGAAATTATATTAATATGAACAGGGGCAAACTGGTCAGTATCAACCGTTTGCCCGCTGAATACTAAATCGGTCAGGACGCGGGAACAACCTGAGCTTTATTTCCGCTCAATTCGGTGACCAAATTATTGATCCCATCACTCATATTGATAAAACGGGTGTTTGGCGAACGGGTCACGACCACAAAGGCCCCCACATTCGATTGCGGGATCATCGCCATATAGGTGATGAATCCCCCACCACCGCCTGTTTTCTGAATGATACCCGGTCGTCCATCTTTGGGAGCCATATAGACCCAGCCCATGCCGAGTGCATCAGCTTTCCCAGGAACATCCATTCCAATGACGCGATGAAGTTGATTGCGTTTATAAATCAGGGTCTGCATACGATCAGCCTGATTGCTACGCGCATAGAAATCTGACGAGAGGAACTGCTGCATCCAGCGCATCATGTCGCCAGGCGTGGAGTAGACGCCTCCGCTGCCAATAGCCGCGAGCGTGTTATTGCACGGACTGGCCCCTTTCTCCGCGACCATCAATCGTTTGCACTGATCGGGTGATGGCGTAAAGGTGGTGTCTTTCATTCCCAGTGGCCGCGTAATTTGCTCTTCAAACAGCTGGGTGTACGGTTTTCCTGAGGCTGTCGCCAGCGCATCGGCCAGCAGATCAAACGCAAGGTTGGAATAGGCAGCCTGAGCACCTGGCGCCGTTTTCAGCGTCGCAGTTGTTAGGTAATTCCAGCGCTGCTCACGCGTCGGCCAGACGAAAACAGGACGATGCGCCGCTCCTCCCGGCTGCTCACGCGGCAGGGCACTGGTATGTGTTGCCAGATTCACCAGACTAATGGGTGTCCCCTGATAAGACGGAACCCGTGAACCCGGTGGTGCGTATTTGCTTAATGGATCGTTGAGTTTCACCACACCTTGATCGAGCAGCTTCACCAGCATTTCGCTGGTCATCAGTTTGGTCAAAGACGCAATACGGATAACCGAATCTAGCTGTGGGTGGACATTGCTGCCTGGACGCGTTTCACCAAAACTGCGAAATACGCGCTGATTACCATCAATAACAACCAGCGCCATCCCCGTAGCGCCGCTGCCGTAGTAAATAAGATTGGCGTAGCGATCGGCAATATCGGAAGCGAAAGCGGGTGCTGTCAGCGGCTGGGCAGCCTGAACAGTGGATATGCTCACCGCACACAGCGCGGCGAAAGAAAGCAGACAACGTTTCAACGAAAAGCATCCATGAAGTGAATGAGGAAGTAATGCGTATTTATACTACTAAACGACGCGGTGCAATGGGCCGAATTGCATAACGATAGCGGGAAAAACGTAACCACGGGTAAATAAGAACAATTTCGTTGCAATCTGTCTCCTGTTTTGTGACATCGGGCTTATGATAGGACTTGCGAATCAATTTTTCGGAGGCGGTGATGTCGGGTAAAAGAGTGGTTATGGTGGTCGATATGCAGCAGGGGGTATTCGCCACGCCGCGTATTCAGCGCGAGAAATGCGTTTCACGAATCAATCAGCTCACGCGCGGCGCTGACACAGTCATTTTCATTCAGCATACCGAGGCGGGTGGACTGGAAGAGGGGAGTGATGGCTTTACATTACTGCCCGAACTGCATCAGCCTGCGGGGGCGTTTTATGTCACAAAAACCGCCTGCGATGCGTTCTATCACACCTCGCTCAACGCGTTATTAACGCAATTGAATACTCAGCAGTTTGTTATCTGTGGCTGTGCGACCGATTACTGCGTCGATACCACTCTTAAAAATGGCGTCAGTCGGGGATATCACATCACCGTCGCGGAAGATGCGCACACCACCGCGGATCGCCCGGCGGCAGAGGCTCAGGTGCTGATTAACCACTATAACGATGTCTGGCGAACCCTCACCGCGCCGGACAACCCTCCGCGTGTGAAACTCACCGAAACAATTCTCGCAGAGTGGCAGGCGAACTAACCTATAAACCACGGGTCTATTTTTTCGCACGCGCCGGTGAGCGGCGCGTAGCAGGTTTTCCGTGTGGTATTTTGTTGAATACAGCAACGCCATAACAACAAGAAGGAAGCACAATGTTTAAGTCTTTTTTCCCAAAGCCGGGGCCATTTTTCCTCTCGGCGTTTATTTGGGCATTAATCGCCGTCATTTTCTGGCAGGCGGGTGGTGGAGCGTGGATTGAGCGCCTGACCGGTGCAACGGGTGATGTTCCTATCAGTGCCGCGCGTTTCTGGTCGCTCAGCTATTTGCTGTTTTACGCCTACTATGCAGTATGCGTAGGGATATTTGCCTTGTTCTGGTTTACGTATTCGCCGCACCGCTGGCAATACTGGTCGATTCTCGGGACATCACTCATCATCTTCGTCACCTGGTTTTTGGTCGAAGTGGGTGTCGCGGTCAACGCATGGTATGCACCTTTCTACGATCTGATTCAGACTGCACTCAGTTCGCCGCATAAGGTCACCATCAATCAGTTTTATCATGAAGTGGGCATCTTCCTCGGCATCGCGTTGATTGCTGTGATTATCGGTGTAATGAATAATTTCTTCGTCAGCCACTATGTTTTCCGCTGGCGTACCGCAATGAACGAACACTATATGGCGCACTGGCAGCAGCTGCGTCATATCGAAGGTGCCGCGCAGCGTGTGCAGGAAGATACAATGCGTTTTGCTTCGACGCTTGAAGATATGGGTGTGAGTTTTATCAACGCCATCATGACGTTAATTGCCTTCCTTCCGGTGCTGGTCACCCTCTCGGCGCATGTCCCTGAGCTGCCTATTGTTGGCCACCTGCCGTACGGTCTGGTGATTGCGGCCATCGTCTGGTCGCTAATGGGTACAGGGCTGCTGGCGGCTGTCGGGATCAAACTACCGGGGCTGGAGTTTAAAAATCAGCGCGTGGAAGCGGCTTATCGTAAAGAACTGGTCTACGGTGAAGATGACGCGAATCGCGCCTCGCCTCCGACGGTACGTGAGTTGTTTGGCGCGGTGCGTCGTAACTATTTCCGACTTTATTTCCACTACATGTATTTCAATATCGCCCGCATATTATATTTGCAGGTCGATAACGTTTTCGGTTTGTTCCTGCTGTTCCCGTCGATTGTTGCAGGTACGATTACGCTCGGTCTGATGACGCAGATAACTAACGTTTTTGGTCAGGTTCGCGGTTCGTTCCAGTATCTGATTGCCTCATGGACGACGCTGGTTGAGCTGATGTCGATCTACAAACGTCTGCGCAGTTTTGAGCGCGAGCTGGACGATCAGAACCTTCAGGAAGTGACCAATACATTAGGGTAAAACAGGGAGTTGCTATGCCATTTGCCGTACCACGCGGGTTACCGTTATCACTGCTGGCCGCCTTTGTGCTGGCCGGATGCGCCGACAAAGGGGCTGCGCCGCTGAAAAAGGGCGAAAAGCCCGTCGATGTGGCAAGCGTGGTTCGCCAGAAAATGCCCGCCAGCGTGAAGGATCGCGATGACTGGGCGATTGTGCTGGCGAAGACGTTCGAGAGCCAGAAAATCGCCCCGACTGAGGAGAACATCTGCTCGGTGCTGGCGGTGGCACAGCAAGAATCTATGTACCAATCCGATCCGGCGGTGCCAGGACTCAACAAAATTGCCTGGAAAGAGATCGACCGACGTGCGGAAAAAATGCACATCCCGATCTTCCTGGTGCATACGGCCCTCAAAATCACATCGCCTAACGGTAAAAGCTACAGCGAACGGTTGGATACAGTCAAAACCGAGAAACAACTGAGCGCCATTTTCGATGATTTTATCGATATGGTGCCGATGGGGCAGAAGCTGTTTGGTTCGCTGAACCCGGTACATACCGGCGGGCCGATGCAGGTCAGCATCGATTTTGCCGAGAAGCATAAAAGCGGGTATCCGTGGAAAATCGACGGAACCGTGCGTCAGGAAGTGTTCTCGCTTCGCGGCGGGTTGTGGTTTGGAACGTATCATTTGCTGAATTATCCAGCCAACTACAGCGCCCCGCTGTATCGCTTCGCCGATTTCAACGCCGGGTGGTACGCCAGTCGTAATGCCGCCTTCCAGAATGCCGTGAACCGCGCGACGGGCTCGAAGCTCGCCTTAGATGGCGATCTCATTGCGTATGGGAGCAGTGAAGCGGGCACGACCGAACAGGCGGTGCGCAAGCTGGCGATTAAGCTGGATATGAGTAACAGCGAAATCCGCCATCAGCTTGAAAAAGGGGATAGTCTGGCGTTCGAGAAAACGGAACTTTATCAGCAGGTGTACACGCTGGCGGAACAGAAAAGTGGCAAAGCTTTACCAAGGGAGGTTCTGCCGGGCATTCAGCTCGAAAGCCCGAAGATCACGCGTAATCTCACCACGGCGTGGTTCGCAAAACGTGTGGACGATCGCCGGGCGCGCTGCATGTCACTGAACTAAAAATCAGTGATAACGACGCCAGCGCAGCACAAGGGCGATGGCGCCGAGGATAGCGCATCCTGCCAGGAAGGGAATGAGCCCGAAGATAGTGCTCACACCAAATCCGATGTCAACGCGCGGTCGGCCTGTGTCCTGAACCTGCATCAGGTGTTCATAAACGCCTGGTGCATGCACCAGAATGTTCAGTAATTGTGAACCTGCCCAGAAACAGAACAGCACAAACAGCGCGTAGGCGATATTACCCGACGTTGAAGATCTGGGATGTTTGCCGCCAAAAATCGGCTTCGTCAGTGTAAAGTCTGCCATAAAGACCTCCCGCTATTTCACTCTGGCCATATGCCAGTCGTACAAGCTGAGTCTGACAGGTCATAGCATTTGTCAATATCAGAATCGTGGTAATTTGGCCCAGGGAATTCTCCTGGTTTAACGATTTCTGTCCTGCGTCACAGTTTTCTGACTTAAGTTAAATTGATTCGCATTTAAGAATTTCCGTATTCGCCACAGACCGAATAAGAAAACTGTGAGAGGATGGCTTTTTATTCTGTCGGAGTTGCCATGAACCTGTCTGCCAAACTACGCCGTGACTGGCATTATTACGCCTTTGCGATTGGCCTGATTTTTATTCTTAACGGTGTTGTTGGGCTGCTCGGATTTGAAGCGAAAGGCTGGCAAACCTATGCGGTAGGGCTGGTGACGTGGGTAATCAGTTTCTGGCTGGCGGGGTTCATCATCCGCCGTCGACCGCAAGAGCCAACGACGGAAAATGTGGAGAGCGCTGATAAAGCGGATTAACCGTTTACCGAGCTTTTCAGGGCGCTGTCAGCAGCGTGACGCTCCAGCGCCAGTTCGATCAGACGGGTGATTAAATCCGGGTAGCTGATACCGCTGGCCTGCCACAGTTTTGGGTACATGCTGATATTGGTGAAGCCGGGCAGTGTGTTGATTTCGTTAATGATCACATCATTTTCGGCTGTCAGGAACACGTCGACACGCGCCATTCCACCGCAGCCGAGCGCCTGATAGGCTTCAATGGCGATCGCGCGGATCTTGTCATTGATTTCAGGATCGAGAACCGCCGGAACGACAACCTGCGCGCCTTTATCATCAATGTATTTGGTGTCATACGAGTAGAAATCACTGTTCAGCACCACTTCGCCACAGGTACTGGCCTGTGGGAATTCGTTGCCCAGTACGGCGCATTCGATTTCGCGACCTTTAATCCCTTGTTCAACCACCACTTTGTGATCAAATTCAAATGCCAGACGCACGGCTTCGGTAAACTGCGCTTCGCTGGTCACTTTGCTGACGCCAACGGAAGAGCCCTGGTTTGCCGGTTTAACGAATAGTGGCAGCCCAAGCTGGGCGGTGATTTGAGCGAAGCTGTGATGTTGGCGATTGGCGCGGGTCAGCGTCACAAACGGAGCGATATTCAGCCCGGCGTCGCGCAGCAGGCGTTTGGTCACGTCTTTGTCCATGCAGGCGGCGGAGCCGAGAACGTCAGAGCCGACAAACGGCAGATTCGCCATGCGCAGCATCCCTTGCAGGGAACCATCTTCGCCCAGTGTGCCATGAACAATCGGGAACACGACGTCAATCTGGGTCAGTGCTTGCGCATTGCCCGCGTTAATCAGCTGGCCCTGCTCCACGCCCGGTACGGTGGCGACACTGATGTCCGATGGATTGAGCGCGATATGCGCCGGATCGTCTGCGTTCAACAGGTATTGACTGGCATCGTTCACGTGCCATTGTCCCTGCTTATCAATGCCCAGCAAAACGACATCAAAACGGCTCTTATCAATCGCATCAACGATATTTTTGGCCGATTGCAGTGACACTTCGTGTTCTGCCGATTTTCCCCCAAAAACAATTCCTACCCGCTGCTTCGCCATCTTCACTTTCTTCCAGTCTGACTCATCAAAGCCCATAACATACCACGATGCCCGGTGGGTTTCCCCGCCTTCTGCCATAATGTTTTGAGGTAGAAAAGAGGAGGGCGTATGCGAGGGAAAAGTCTGCTTGTCTGGGCGATAATTGCGGGAGCGGCGGTGATGGGATATCGCTGGCTGCCGTCGTATTACAATCCTTTTGTGCCGCTAAATCTCGACGATCCGTCGGGTAAAATTACCCAGTTTAAACTGCGTCGCCTGACGCCGGAGGCATGCACCCGTTTGCTGTCAGAGGCGAACCAGAAACGGCTGATCCAGACGCAGCCGATGGCTAACAGCGCAGGGGATTGTCCTCTGAGCGATGTGGTGCGGGTGCGCAACTTTGGCCCCGTGACGCTCAGCAGCAGTTTTATCGCCAGCTGTCCGCTGGCCTTGAGTTCCGCGCTGTTTATCCAGCAGCAGGCGAGGCCTCTCACTAAGACGATGATGGGCAGCGAACTGGTGCGCGTTGAACATCTCGGGAGTTTTGCCTGTCGTAATATCTATCACCGACCCGATGCGCGGCGTAGCGAACATGCCACCGCCGATGCGCTGGATATCAGCGGGTTTCAGCTGGCGGACGGCCAGAAGGTAACGGTTCTGGCAGGCTGGCGTAACGAGAAAACGCAGCCGTGGTTGCGGGCGCTGCTCAGTGCCAGCTGCGACTATTATGGCAATGGGTTAGGTCCGGAATATAACGCCGCGCACGCCAACCATTTTCATCTTGGCATGCGCGGTTTTGGCCTCTGTCGTTAAAGCATTTTTCACCAGCTGAAAGAAGATAGTTTGTGACTTGTTTCACAAATAGGATGACTGGGGAGATAAAATACCAAAATGTTCGCCTCCGCATCTCTGGTTCCACGTCATCTGACGTAACTTGCTAATCTGTCGGCGAATTCGCCTAAAAATGAAGATTGTGTCGCTTATGGAATCCTGGAAAGTAAATCTCATCTCGGTCTGGTTTGGCTGTTTTTTCACCGGCCTCGCCATCAGCCAGATTTTGCCCTTCCTGCCGCTGTATGTTTCCCAGCTCGGCGTGACGTCGCACGAAGCGCTGTCGATGTGGTCCGGTTTGACCTTCAGTATTACTTTCCTGGTTTCCGCGATTGTGTCGCCCATGTGGGGCAGCCTTGCAGACCGAAAAGGGCGCAAACTGATGTTGCTGCGCGCGTCGCTCGGGATGGCGATTGCGATATTGCTCCAGGCGTACGCGACGAATGTCTGGCAGCTCTTTTTACTGCGTGGCCTGATGGGCCTGACCTCTGGCTATATTCCCAACGCGATGGCGTTGGTGGCTTCCCAGGTTCCGCGCGAGCGCAGCGGGTGGGCGATAAGCACGCTTTCCACGGCGCAAATCAGCGGTGTGATTGGCGGCCCGCTGATGGGCGGTTTCCTGGCTGACCACGTCGGGTTGCGGGCGGTATTTTTCATCACCGCGATGCTGTTGGTGGTGAGTTTTCTGGTGACCTTTTTCCTGATAAAAGAGGGCGTGCGCCCGACCGTCAGCAAAGCCGATCGTCTGAGCGGCAAAGCGGTGTTTGCCACGTTGCCGTATCCCGGCCTGATGATCAGCCTGTTTGTGACGACGATGGTGATTCAACTGTGTAATGGGTCAATTGGACCGATTCTGGCGCTGTTTATTAAATCGATGGCACCGGACAGCAATAATATCGCGTTTCTCAGCGGCATGATTGCCGCCGTGCCCGGCGTGTCAGCATTGATCTCGGCCCCCCGTTTAGGCAAGCTCGGGGACAGGATTGGTACAGCGCGAATATTAATGGCGACGCTTATCTTCGCGGTGGTGCTGTTTTTTGCGATGTCTTTTGTCACCTCGCCTTTCCAGCTTGGCGTGCTGCGCTTTATGCTGGGGTTTGCCGATGGCGCGATGCTGCCTGCGGTGCAAACTCTGCTGGTAAAATACTCGAGCGATCAGGTCACCGGGCGCATCTTTGGCTATAACCAGTCGTTTATGTATCTTGGCAATGTCGCCGGTCCGCTGATGGGCGCAACCGTCTCTGCGATGGCGGGATTCCGCTGGGTGTTTGCGGCAACGGCTGTCGTGGTGCTAATCAACGTTATCCAACTCGCAATTGCATTGCGCCGCCGTCGTCAAAAAGAAGACAATATCAGCATCTGAGCATTATTTAGCGAAGATATATTATGTATTAAGCAAGCGTTAAGTTGTTATCAAAAATAATGACGCTTGCTTTCTAATATTTAGCTGCCAAAAATCAGTTTTTATAATAGCAAAACGTTTCGCTGAGGCTAAATCATCGTTATTTGCGACATAGCGTGTTTTTTCATAAAGATAATACTTTTCGCCTCTTTGCATTAATCGACCGTAATGATACCGTCAGCAAAAACCTGATAAGGAAATAGCTCGATGAAAAATCTCATTGCAGAGTTGCTGGTTAAGCTTGCCCAAAAGGAAGAAGAGTCAAAAGAACTGGTCGCCCAGGTTGAAGCATTAGAAATAGTGGTCACCGCGCTGCTACGGCAGATGGCGCAGACCGATCAGCAGGCGCTGATCCGAAGTATCGAGGGCGCACTGGAAGATGCCAGGCCCGACTCTCAAGTGCCGGTTCAGGATAGCGAAATGCTACAGCAATACGTAAAAAAGTTGCTGCGGCATCCTCGCAGTTAATCCGCCGCACTATCTAAAAACCTGTCATAGATTTGTCATCTGAAGTTCTTATAGTCGCTCTGTTTATTTTTTATGTATTTTTACATGGAGAGAATAAAGTGAAACAGAGCGCACTTTTCATCGCATTAATGCCCTTATTATTTACCCCTGTCATTCATGCGGACACCGCGAATACCAGCGTGCTGGATAATCGTGTTGCACAGGGCGATATCACGCAGCCGGGTGGCGCACGCCGTCTGACTGGAGATCAAACCGAAGCGCTGCGTGCGTCGCTGAATGAGAAACCCGCTAAAAATATTATTCTGCTGATTGGCGACGGTATGGGTGATTCCGAAATCACCGCCGCGCGAAATTATGCCGAAGGTGCAGGTGGCTTCTTCAAAGGCATCGATGCGCTGCCATTGACCGGGCAATATACCCATTACGCGCTGGATAAAAAAACCGGAAAACCCGATTACGTGACCGATTCGGCAGCCTCCGCCACGGCCTGGACCACCGGTGTCAAAACCTATAACGGCGCACTGGGCGTCGATATTCACGAAAAAGATCACCAGACCATTCTGGAGATGGCAAAAGCCGCCGGGCTGGCAACGGGTAACGTGTCCACTGCTGAACTGCAAGATGCCACGCCAGCCGCACTGGTTTCACATGTTACCTCGCGTAAATGTTACGGTCCGTCCGTCACCAGCGAAAAATGTCCAACTAATGCACTGGAAAAGGGCGGTAAAGGATCGATTACCGAACAGCTGCTGAATGCGCGTGCAGATGTCACGTTAGGCGGCGGTGCAAAAACCTTCGCTGAAACCGCAACGGCAGGCGAATGGCAGGGCAAAACCCTGCGTGAACAAGCGCAGGCACGCGGCTATCAACTGGTGAGCGATGCTGCTTCTCTGGCGGCTATTACTGACGCAGGTCAGGATAAACCTCTGCTCGGTCTGTTCTCCGATGGCAACATGCCGGTGCGCTGGGAAGGGCCAAAAGCCTCTTACCACGGCAATATCGACAAACCTGCCGTAACCTGTACCCCAAATCCGAAACGTGACGACAGCGTCCCAACGCTGGCGCAGATGACCGATAAAGCCATTTCTTTATTAAGCAAAGGCGAGAAAGGTTTCTTCCTGCAGGTGGAAGGGGCGTCGATCGATAAACAAGATCACGCGGCCAATCCGTGCGGACAGATTGGCGAAACCGTCGATCTTGACGAAGCGGTGCAGAAGGCGCTGGAGTTCGCGAAGAAAGACGGTAACACTCTCGTGGTGGTGACCGCTGACCACGCCCACGCCAGCCAGATTGTGGCTCCGGATACCAAAGCGCCTGGCCTGACTCAGGCTCTCAATACCAAAGACGGTGCGGTGATGGTGATGAGCTACGGCAACTCGGAAGGCGATTCTATGGAACATACCGGAACACAGCTGCGCATTGCTGCGTATGGCCCGCATGCCGCAAACGTGGTCGGCCTGACGGATCAAACGGATCTGTTCTACACCATGAAAGACGCTCTTGGACTGAAATAACACCACCACCCGGCGGAAACCTATTCCGCCGGGTGGTATTTTTCCCGCCACGAACCAGACTTAGTGTGAACCTTCACAAAAGGATGGTGCTATGAAACTAACCCTCGTTGTAACCCTGCTTTCTACCTTGTTCCTGGTGTCCACGGCTTCTGCTGCGGAGAAAACGCTCACCCCTCAGCAGCAACGAATGACCAGCTGTAATCAACAGGCTACAGCCCAGACGCTGAAAGGCGATGCGCGTAAAACCTACATGAGCGATTGCCTGAAAAACAGCGCCTCAAAACCGGGGGAAAAGAGCCTGACGCCTCAGCAGCAAAAAATGCGCGAATGTAACGGCCTGGCCACGCAACAATCACTCAAAGGCGACGACCGAAGCAAGTTTATGAGCGCTTGCCTGAAAAAAGCGGCGTAGTCCTAACGGGTGAGCGGTGACAACGACTCACCCGAAATTTCATACTTTCCCCGCAACACCCCTCTCTATAATTTGGGAAATGTTTCAGAATGTTCCCAAAAATTATGAATGACGAAAACTTTTACAATAAAGACGTCTCGCGAGAAGAGTGGCAGCCAAACCTTTCTCAGGATGACCATCACCGTTCCGGTATCCGTTTCGCACGGCGTGTTCGATTGCCGCGTATCTTCGGGCTGGCGGCAATGTTTTTCCCGATTGCCGGGGCGCTGGTGGCACAAGCTCCGCCTGGAGGCTGGTGGTTACTGCTGGTCGGATGGGCGTTCGTCTGGCCGCACCTGGCCTGGCAGCTGGCTTATCGCGCTTCCGATCCGCGTGTCAGTGAAATGAACAATCTGAAGGCCGACGCCATCGTGGCAGGCGTCTGGATGGGGCTGACAGGGGTGAATGTGCTCCCTACCGCCGCACTTATCATTCTGATCGGCATGAATATGATGGGGGCGGGAGGGATCAGATTGTTCAGTGCTGGTGCAATCATGACCACCATCGCGGCCCTGGTCACGTTGCAGCTCACTGGGGTCTCTCCCACCTTTACGCTTACCCCGCTGGAACTCTGGCTGGCGCTGCCGGTGATAGTTCTCTATCCGCTGTTTTTTGCCTGGGTAAGCTATCAGACCGCCATTCGGCTGGCGGAGCACAAGCGCCGTCTGGAATTGATGAGCACCCGCGATGGCATGACCGGTGTGTTCAACCGCCGCCACTGGGAGATCCTGTTACGCAATGAGTACGACACCTGTCGGCGCGCTCATCGCGAAGCGGCGATCCTGATTATCGATATCGACCATTTCAAGAGTATTAACGACACCTGGGGTCACGATGTGGGCGATGAGGCAATTATCGCCGTTACGCGGCAGTTACAATTAACGCTGCGGGCCGGGGATATGATTGGGCGCTTCGGTGGCGATGAATTTGCGGTGATCATGAGCGGCACGCCAGCGGAAAGTGCCATCGCGGCGATGTCTCGTGTGCATGAGCGGCTGGCGGTCTTAACGCTACCCTGTGCGCCGCAGGTGCGGCTGCGGATCAGTGTCGGGGTCGCCCCTCTGACGGCAGAGTTTTGCCATTATCGGGAATGGCTAAAAGCGGCGGATGTGGCGCTGTACAAAGCGAAAAATGCCGGACGTAACCGCACCGAAGTGGCCGCCTGACGTCCGGCAATAAGGCTTAGGATTTACTCAGTTTCTCTGATTTTTCCATGCACTTATTCATCGCTTCAATCACCGCCGAACGGAATCCACGCTCTTCCAGAACGCGCACGGCTTCGATGGTAGTGCCACCCGGTGAACAGACCATATCTTTCAGTTCGCCCGGATGTTTGCCCGTTTCCAGCACCATTTTGGCGGAACCCATCACCGCCTGAGCAGCAAATTTATAGGCCTGCGCACGCGGCATGCCACCGAGCACGGCAGCGTCGGCCATCGCTTCGATAAACATGAAAACATACGCTGGAGCGGAACCGCTGACGCCGACAACCGGATGGATCATCGCTTCGGCAATCACTTCGGCTTCGCCAAAGCAGCGGAAAATATTCAGCACGTCCGCCACGTCTTCTGGCGTTACCAGCGCGTTCGGTGTTACGGAAGTCATCCCCGCATTCACCAGCGACGGCGTGTTTGGCATTGCGCGGACAATCTTACGGTCATGGCCGAGTGCGCGGGCGAGCTGATCGAGCGTAACACCTGCTGCAATCGAGACGACCAGCGTCTCTTTATTCAGGCTGGAGGTAATGTCGCTGAGGACTTTAATCATGATGTTGGGTTTGACGGCGCCAAAGACGATGTCAGCAATCTGAGCGACTTCCTGCGCGCTTTCGGCGGCGTTAATACCGTATTGATCACGCAGCGCGGCAACTTTGTCCGGTGACGGGGTGTAGACCCAAATCTGCCCCGGCAAGACCTGGCCACTGGCGATCAAACCACCGAGAATGGCTTTTCCCATATTGCCGCAGCCGATAAAACCGATTTTTTTGTCCATCACGTCTCTCCGTTATTATGCGTTGTGAGTTCTGTTTTAAACCTAAATAATTCGAGTTACAGGAAGGCGGCAAGTGAATGAATCCCCTGGAGCTTACTGAAGTAAGCGACTGGGGTGAATGAACGCGGCCAACACACCTGCAACTTGAAGTATGACGGTTTTATAGCTTAACAACGAAAAGCAGGCGACAATAGCTATCAATATGAAGCCGGGGAGAAACTATGGCGATTTGGGTGGATGCGGATGCGTGTCCGAATGTCATTAAAGAGATTTTATTCCGTGCGGCAGAGCGTGTGCAGATGCCGTTAACGCTGGTGGCAAACCAGAATTTGCGTATTCCACCGTCGAAATTTATCCGTTCCATGCGTGTTCCGGCAGGTTTCGACGTGACCGATAACGAAATTGTGCGTCTGTGTAGCCCGGAAGATTTGGTGATCACCGCCGATATTCCCCTGGCGGCAGAAGTGCTGGAGAAAGGTGCTGCGGCGCTGAATCCGCGCGGTGAACGCTATTCACCTTCAACGATCCGACAAAAACTCACCATGCGTGATTTTATGGATACGCTCCGCGCCAGCGGTGTACAAACCGGCGGGCCAGATTCGCTATCACAGCGCGACCGTCAGCAGTTCGCCGCCGAGCTGGATAAATGGCTGCTGGAAGTGAAGCGTCGTACAGCGTAATGATAAGCATTGCTAAATTGTGATACAGTGGGCCAACTTGCCTTTACCTTATGTACTAGTTTAATGGTATTATTGTTCGTTTTTCGACTTCTCACACTGCAACCTCGCGATACCAAGGGGAACACCTGGCTATGACCCAACCCATCTTTTTAGTTGGCCCCCGTGGCTGCGGCAAAACGACCGTCGGCCTCGAACTGGCTCGCGTCTGTGAAAGCCAGTTTGTCGATACCGATCACTGGCTGCAAACACATGCGGGTCAGAGCATCGCCGAGATCGTCGAAAAAGAAGGCTGGGAGAGTTTCCGTACGCGTGAAAGCGAAACCCTGGAAGCGGTGACCGCTCCTTCGACGATTGTTGCGACCGGCGGAGGGATTATCCTGGCGGAACGTAATCGCCAGTTTATGCGTGAGAAAGGTATCGTGATTTATCTCTGCGCCCCGGTTTCTACGTTGGTTGAGCGTCTGGAAGCTTTTCCGGAAGAGGGGCAACGTCCGACGCTGACCGGCAAGCCTATCAGTGAAGAAGTCAGCGAAATCCTCGCCGAGCGCGACGCGCTGTATCGTGAAGCGGCACATCATGTGATTGACGCCTCGCTGTCGCCGGAAGAGGTCGTAAATCAGATTGTTACCGCCCTGCGTCTGGCTTGCGCCAGCTAGCAGACGTCTATACTCATAGTTTAGCCCTCATACAAAGGATGAACTATGCCAACTAAACCGCCATACCCACGCGAAGCACGCATTGTGACTATTGAAAAAGGCACCGGCGCCCATACCGTGACCTGGTATCAATTGCGTGCAGATCATCCCAAGCCAAATTCCCTGATTAGCGAACATGAGAGCGAACAGGAAGCGCTGGATGCCAAACGCCGCTACGAAGACCCCGAAAAGTCCTGATACAAATCTGAAATCCGCCATAACCGTGTCTGAATCACACTTTTAACTCAACGCGAATGTTAAGTGGGGGTTAATATTTAGTTATTACAGTGAGATTCAGAACGGGCGTTCTATCTTTACATTTCGATGTACAGATATGCTGCTACGCTTTTGACCTGTTTAAGCTAAAACAAGAACCGCGCAGCGTATTGAGCTTGTGCCTGTATTATCGCAGTGGTAGTGAAGAAAGGCGAAAACGATGAAGGCAACATTGGCGATCCTCACCATTGGAGTGGTCCCTGTAAGCGAAGTGTTACCGCTCTTAACCGAGCACGTCTCTGAACAACAAATCACGCATCTTAGCCTGCTGGGCAAGATGAGTCGGGAAGAGGTCATGGATGACTACGCGATTGGGATCAACGAAGATTCACTGCCGACATTGTTAAGCGACGGTAAACTAGCACACGTATCGCATCAGAAAATTGAGCGTGCATTACAGGGCGTAATTGAAGTCCTCGACAATCAGGGATATGACGTCATCCTGCTGATGAGCACCGCACCGATATCGGGTCTCACGGCGAGAAATTCTATCCTCCTTGAACCAATGCGCATTATCCCGCCGCTGGTGGCCTCGATTGTTGATGGCCATCAGGTGGGGGTCATTGTGCCGATTGAGGAGCTTCTTGAAAATCAGATCCATAAATGGAAAGTCCTGCAAAAATCACCGCTCTTTGCCCTGGCCAACCCTATCTGGGATACCGAGGCCAAATTGATTTCGGCGGGGCGCGAATTACTGGAGCAGGGTGCGGATGTATTGATGCTGGATTGCCTCGGTTTTCACCAGCATCATCGCGATTTACTGCAAAAAGCGCTTGATGTCCCTGTACTGCTCTCGAACGTGCTGGTCACTCGCCTGGCCTCTGAATTGCTGGCCTGAGATTTTGCGTGACAGGCACGGAGGATGGCCCCTATAGTGGATTTTTATCTAAAGACATAAGGGCCAGTTCATGCTTTCGAGTAACGAATACTTTTCCGGTAAAGTGAAATCCATTGGTTTTACCAGCAGCAGTACTGGCCGTGCCAGTGTCGGCGTCATGGCTGAAGGGGAATACACTTTTGGTACCGCAGAGCCTGAAGAGATGACGGTGATCAGTGGCGCGCTGAACGTGTTGCTGCCAGGTGAGACAGAATGGAAGGCGTACACCGCCGGACAAGTTTTCAATGTCCCTGGCCACAGCGAGTTTAATCTGCAGGTAGCAGAGCCAACGTCTTATCTGTGCCGTTATCTGTAATAAAAAAGCCGGGTAGCGCTTACGCTGACCCGGCCCGTTTTTGCAAGGTTTAGCGCTGCGCTTCGCCGCCTAAACCTTCGACCAGATCTTTAATCAACGCGGCTAACTCACCCGTCATCAGAATAAAGTCCGCATCAAAACGCTGGGCATAATCTTCACGATCGATATCTTCGTTCTGATCGCGCAGTTCATCGCAGAACTTCAAACGCTTAATCGAACCGTCATCGCACATCACAAACTGAATACGCTGCTGCCAGTCGAGCGCCAGCTTGGTCACCAGTTTGCCCGCTTCGATATGGACCGCGATTTCGTCGCAGACCAGGTCCTGTTTTTTCGCGCGGATCACGCCGCCATCTTCGAGGATCGCTTTTAATTCGGCTTCATCCAGCAGTTGGAAACCTTGCGCCGGGCTGCCGCTGCGAACCCATTCGGTCAGCGTCAGTTCGATGGGATTTTCCATCGCCAGTGGAACCACTGGGAGCGACCCCAGGCTTTTGCGCAGCAGAGCCAGCGTATCTTCCGCTTTCTTGGCGCTGGCGCAGTCCACCATGATCAAATCGTTTACGGTGTCGATCCACATCATGGTCTGGCTGAAGCGGCTAAAGGCGCGTGGCAGCAGAGAGTGCAGCACTTCATCCTTCAGGGAATCTTTTTCAGTTTTTTTCAGCTTGCGGCCTTGTTCGGCCTCGAGCTTGAAAATTTTCGCTTCCAGCGCCTGCTTCACGACGGGCGACGGCAGGATTTTTTGTTCCTGGCGCGCGCAAAGAATGATTTGCCCATTAGTCGAGGAGTGAGTCAGAGCATCGCTTTGGGAACCCATCGGGGAAACCCAGCCGGTTTTTGCCATATCCTGGCTACCGCATGGGGTAAAGGTGTAAGCGGCTAACTGTTTTTCCATCTCTTCCGCACGCAGCGAAACGTCGCGGCTGAGACGGTAAACCATCAAATTTTTGAACCACAGCATGATAATTTCCACGGCCTTGTCGTTAAATCAGCGGGCATGATAACGAATTGTCGCAGTGCTTGCATTGCTAATCGGGTAGCCGGCTTCTACTCTGTTGATAATCAAAATAATGAGGAGAGTTCTGTGCGTATTGGGATTGATTTGGGCGGCACTAAAACAGAAGTCATTGCGCTGAGCGATAGCGGCGAGCAATTATTTCGCCATCGACTGCCAACGCCGCGTGACGACTACCAGCAAACCATTGAAACGATCGCGACTCTGGTCGGGATGGCGGAAACCGCCACCGGTCAGACCGGCACGGTGGGAATGGGGATCCCTGGCTCTATCTCGCCTTACACGGGCGTGGTGAAAAACGCGAACTCCACCTGGCTTAACGGGCAGCCGTTTGATAAAGATTTGAGTGCACGCCTGAACCGCGAAGTGCGGCTGGCGAATGACGCTAACTGTCTGGCAGTGTCGGAGGCCATTGACGGCGCGGCGGCCGGGGCCCAGACCGTTTTTGCCGTGATTATTGGCACCGGCTGCGGTGCGGGCGTGGCATTCAACGGTCGTGCGCACATCGGCGGCAACGGCACGGCGGGCGAGTGGGGGCATAACCCCTTGCCGTGGATGGACGAAGATGAGCTCAAATACCGTGCTGAAGTGCCGTGCTACTGCGGCAAACAGGGCTGCATCGAGACATTTATTTCCGGGACCGGTTTTGCTACCGATTATCGTCGCCTGAGCGGTCAGCCGCTGAAAGGCAACGAGATTATGCGCCTGGTTGAAGAACACGACGCCGTTGCCGAACTGGCGTTAAGCCGCTATGAAATGCGCCTGGCGAAATCCCTGGCGCATGTAGTCAACATTCTCGACCCGGATGTGATTGTGCTGGGCGGCGGAATGAGCAACGTCGACCGGATTTACACTACGGTTCCGAATCTGGTGAAACAGTGGGTGTTCGGCGGAGAATGCGAAACCCCGATCCGTAAAGCGGTGCACGGTGATTCCAGCGGCGTGCGCGGTGCGGCGTGGTTATGGCCTAATTAATATGACAAGCCTGAAGGAAAACTTCAGGCTTTTTATTTGGCAAAGCAATCGCTCCGGACAGTAATATGTTTACATTGACTGCGTGTTAACATCTATATTGCATTTAAACACGATGAGATAGTCTTTGCAGTGAACCGTCGCCGTACTGGTCACCATTACACTTTTTTGCGACGGATTAACCGGAATAGATACGGACTTTGAGGTGCCAATATTGACACAGCCTTGTAATAATAAGGCCGCAATTGCTAAAGAAATATAACATATTTTTTTCATTATAAGCCTCTCAAAATCTCGGTACGTTTTGTCTGATATTCTTTGGCGTTAATAAGTTTTTGAGATTTTAACTTATCCAGTTCTTCCAGTCGGCTCGTCACAGTTGCGCTAACAACGGGTGTCGGGGCAGGCGTGACCAATGATGCCGTTGCAGGCGTATTTTCCATCCCGCCAACCGGCGTCATCTCAAGATTCACTTTGCATGTAATGATAAAGAAAATATCTTTGCAGCGTGCGGTCGCATTTGTATCCACGACGATATGGTCAGCACCAGGCTGTGGCGTCACCTGAATAGTTTTAGTGGTGGATACCGTTGCACATCCAGCCAGAGCAATCGGTAATAGAACAGGAAGTAAATAGCGCATACGATCCTCAATAATGGTTGCTCACAATAAGTGGAATAATATCCAGAGGCCTGTGAAAGCCAGACAATAAGAAACAAGAAATCAACCACGAAGGAACGGTGGGTAATATGCGAGCAAGGAATGTCTTACAGGAGCGAATTAAGTCGCCATAGGTTAAATAATATTAAAAACGGCTTTTTGATCGTCGTCACATTTTTTGCGATTTGTAATAATCAGACATAAATCTGGGGCTGGGATGCAGCCCCAATCTTTAACCTCACTCCACCGCAAACTCCCGGTCTAGCTTGCTATACCCCAGCCCGTTAATTTTCTTCACTTTAATTTGTACCGGAATGCGCTCTTTCATTGCTTCGACGTGGCTGATGACGCCAATGGTTTTTCCCGTCGCGTTAAGGGCATCCAGCGCGTCCAGCGCCGTATCAAGCGTTTCGCTGTCGAGTGTGCCAAACCCTTCATCGAGGAATAGCGAATCGATACGCGTTTTATGGCTTACCAGGTCAGACAGCGCCAGCGCCAGCGCAAGACTCACCAGGAAGCTTTCACCACCGGAGAGCGTGCGTGTATCACGCACCGCATCGGCCTGCCAGGTATCGACCACTTCCAGCTCCAGCGCATCGCTGGCCTTGCGTTGCAACAGATAGCGTCCGTGCAGGCGGTTGAGCTGCTGATTTGCCAGCCACACCAGATTGTCGAGCGTCAGCCCCTGGGCAAATTTACGGAAACGATCGCCGGTACTGGAGCCGATGAGCGAATTCAGATATCCCCAGTCATCCGCCAGACGCGCGGCTTCTTCAATCTGCTGCATCAATCCTTGCTGATGAAGACGGTTATCGCTGTCCTGCTTGAGCTGCTGGCGGATTTCGCCCTGTCGGGTGGTGTTTTCGCGTAGCTGTTGGGCCAGATTTTGCAGCTGTGCCTGTAGCGTCTGCGCATCGCTTTCCAGTCCTTCCGGGCGTAGTGCCTGGTGAGTTTGCATTCTTTGGCTGGCCTCTGTGGAGAGCGCTGTTGCCTGCTGGATCTGACTTTCCAGCGTTTGTTTCAGTTTTTCCAGATGCTGGAGCGTGTCGTTATCCAGCAGGGCGGCGAGGAAAGCCTCTCTGTCGACGAAGATGCTGGCTGTCAGTGCGGCGGAAAACTGCTTTTGCGACTCCAGCAACCGTTCGCTTTCCAGCCCTTCCTGCTGCTGTAAAGTGGCGAGCTGGCTTTGCAGAGAAACACACTGGTCGTGGATTTCGCGCCAGTTATCAGGAATAGCCGGTTCCATTTCTGCCGTGTCAGCTGCAGGAAGGGTGTCGAGCAGCGGCGTCAGGGCGTTTATTCGTTCCTGAATAGCCTGACTTTGTGTCTGTTTTTCCTGCCACTGGGCGGATTCGGTTTCACGTGCGGCCAGCCATGCCGCTTCTGCGCCTTCCTCAGGAACCGTCAGAGACAGCGCCAGCAGAGCCTTTTCCAGCGCCGTTCGGGCTGCCGCCTGCTGTTGCTGATACTGGCGATCCTGCTCTTCTTGTTCGTTAAGCTGGCTTTGCAGCGCCAGGCGCTGGCTCAACTGATACAGCTGGCGCTCATAATGTTCCTGTTCGCTCAACCAAGGGGCAATATCTTCCTGAATATTCAGGGTGATATTCAGGGCCGCACACACCTCCTGCCACTCTTTAGTGAGCGCTTGCTCTTCCTGAGACAGCGACTGGCTCTCTGCATTTTCTCTCTGGATCTGCTGAGTCAGGGCATTGACCTGGCCCACAATGAGCAGACCCTCGTCTTTCAGATCGGCGACCTCTTTTGCCAGCCGATCGCGACGCTGCTGGTTGGCGCTCAGCTCCAGCGCCTGATAATCCGTGACCGCCGGATGGGTGACAGAACCACACAGTGGACAAGGCAGCCCGGCCTGCAGCAGCGCGCGCTCCGCTTCCAGACTTTTGATTTTCTCTTCCTGCTTGCAGAGCGTTTCAATGTCCTGGTAGTGCTGCTTTTTTTCTTTGTA
The DNA here is from genome assembly GCA_002271215.1 of Lelliottia jeotgali. Classification (NCBI taxonomy): domain Bacteria; kingdom Pseudomonadati; phylum Pseudomonadota; class Gammaproteobacteria; order Enterobacterales; family Enterobacteriaceae; genus Lelliottia; species Lelliottia jeotgali. The sequence goes on from CP018628.1 coordinate 1,013,580, forward strand.
TTGCTGGCGACGCTGCTCCAGCGTGGTATTGAGTGCGGCCTGATCGGCCTGCGCTTTTAATACGCTTTCGCTGTTCTGTTTAAGTCGCTTTTGTAGCGGCTGATAGCGGGCTTGCAGCGCAGTGAGACGCTGGCGTGTGGCACGAGTCTGCGATTGTTTCTCCATCGCTGCGCCGACATCTTCCGCCGTCAGCGTCAGCGAGCTCTCCGGCAAGCTTGCCTGCTTTTGACGTAATTCCGCGATACGAACAGCGAGCGCAGCGCGCTGGTTTTTATCACGATTCAACTGAGCAAAGTGCGCACGCCAGCCGGCGATCTCCTGGCCCCACTGGCGAAAACGATCGTGTTCTGCCAGCCATTGCATCAGGGCGTGATGTTCAGCCTGTAGCTGCTCGCGAGTGTGTAGTGCGGTATGACGAATGCGTGAGCGCAACGCGATTCGGGTGAGTAAGCGAGTGTTTACTTCTGTAATTTGCTGCCTGGTCTGCGCCAGACGCGTGGTCTGCTCCTGCTGGCGTTCCCAGAGGGGGCGGAGTAGCGCGGCAGGTTGTGCCAGCTGTAACTTTGCCAGCTCTGGCGCGGCCTGGTTCAGCGCCGTATGTGCCTGCTCCAGGGCTGCGGTTGCACGCTGCTGCTCGCGGAGCAGTTCGTCATGGCGCGTCAGCCACTGAAAATCCTGCGAACGGTATTGCTGTTCGCTGAGAAGGGTTTTCTCTTCGTCAGTAAGTACCTGCAAACCCTGTTGCAGCTGCTGTTGCTGCTCTTCGCTTAGAAGTACGACGCCTGCCGCCTGCGCTTCACGCATTTCCAGCTCGGTTCGCGCCGTTTTGTGCTTTTCAAACACCATTGCGGAGATTTGGCCGTAGATCTCCGTGCCAGTCAGCTCTTCTAAAAGCTCTGCACGCTCTTTGGGTTTCGCGTTCAGAAACGCCGCGAACTGCCCTTGCGACAGCAGCATCGAACGGGTAAACCGCCCATAGTCCAGCCCGGTCAGCGAGGCGGTGAGATCGAGTTTATCTTTTACCTTATCGGCGAGAATTTTGCCGTCTTTGCACTGGGCCAGTTCCACACGCGGTGCCTGTAAGTTCCCGTCCGGCTGGTTGCGGGCGCGATTCTGGCTCCAGAATGCGCGATAGGCCACGCCTTTCACTTCGAACTCCACTTCGGCGAGACACTCCGCCGTGTCGCGGGTCATCAGATCGTTTTGCGACTGCGAGACCGTGTTCAGGCGCGGCGTCTCGTGATAAAGCGCCAGGCAGATGGCATCGAGCAGGGTGGTTTTTCCCGCACCGGTCGCACCGGTAATGGCGAACAGCCCGTTGCTGGCAAACGGCTCGGCGGTGAAGTCGATTTTCCATTCACCCTTGAGGGAGTTGAGGTTTTTCAGACGCAGGCTGAGAATTTTCATGCGTTATTTTCCTCGTCATGCAGCGCGTGCAGGGTATGGGTGAACAGTTCATTGAGGCGTTTGCGCTGCGCATCATCAATATCTTCCTGTGCCAGGCGACGTTCGAACACCTCCTCGACTTTTAACTCGCTGAGTGTTTCGCGCTGGGCGCTTAACAGAATTTTCTCGCGCTGTTCGCGGCTGCGGCGCACCAGCAACACTTCTACGGGCAGGTCTTCGGTCAGTGTCTGGATTTTGCGCTGCATGTCATGCAGATATTCATCGGTGCTGATTTCGATATCCAGCCACACGGGCGGGGACTGCTCTACGCCGCGCCACTGCTCAAGCTGCGCGGCGATGGCGTTCAAATCGCCCTTAAGCATCGCCAGCGGTTGCGTGACTGGAACGACCAGAGTCTCGACGGCGCTCAGTTTGCCGTCGCTAAAGCTCACCAGATGGACGCTTTTGCCTTTTCCGGTTTCATCAAAGCTGAGGGAGATCGGCGAGCCGCAGTAGCGAATGTGCTCGCAGCCGCCAATCACCTGTGCGCGGTGAATATGTCCAAGAGCGATGTAATCGGCAGGGGGGAAATTTTGCGCCGGGAAGGCGTCCAGCGTACCGATGTAAATCTCGCGCACCGCGTCACTTTTGCTGGCGCCGACGGTGGTCAGATGCCCGGTAGCGATGACGGGCAGCGCCGCGTCGCCGCGCAGCGCGCAGGCATCCACGTATTGTTGCTGATAATAATCGGTGATCGCCTGTAACAGATGCTGCTGTTTTTCGCCGCCGGACAGCCCGGCCTGGCTCTGGACAATATCGCGCGGGCGCAAAAAAGGAATAGGGCAAAGCACGGCGCCCGGGGTGCCATCGCGTTTTTTCAGGATTTGTGGGGCATGTCCTGCGTTAGCCACTACAGTGGTATTCAGAAACGCGAGAATGTCGCGGGATTCGTTGAGCGTGGCGACGGAATCGTGGTTGCCCGCGACGATCACCAGATGGCAGCCCGTCTGCTGCAAATTCACCACGAAGCGGTTGTAGAGTTCTCGCGCATAGCTCGGCGGCTGCCCGGTGTCAAAAATGTCTCCGGCGACGATGATGGCGTCCACCTCCTGCGACTGCGCTGTCTCCAGCAGCCAGTTCAGGAAAGCCTCATGTTCGGCGGCACGACTTTTACTGTAAAAATTTTGACCCAGATGCCAGTCCGAGGTGTGAAGTATGCGCATAACAGTTCCGTGGCAAAAAAGAGTGAACGGGATTATACACTTCATCCTTCAGGCTGCCTCTGCGTTGGCTACATCTGCTCACCTTGATGCAACTTGAATGATTTTGTGTATCTAAGGTTCCTGTGGCTGGAAAATAACCGCTGTAATAAAACAACGGTTTGCCATTCATAGTGGAAATGTTTTTCATAAATCTGTCACAAATCTGACGCATAATGGCGCCGCATTCCAAACTAATACATTAATAAGACAGGGCAAAGTATGGCGAGACGTATTCTGGTCGTAGAAGATGAAGCTCCGATTCGCGAAATGGTGTGCTTCGTGCTCGAACAAAATGGCTTCCAGCCGGTTGAGGCGGAAGATTATGACAGCGCGGTGAATCAACTGAACGAACCCTGGCCCGATTTGATTCTGCTTGACTGGATGTTGCCCGGCGGTTCTGGCCTGCAATTTATCAAGCACATTAAACGCGAAGCGATGACCCGCGATATCCCGGTGGTCATGCTGACAGCGCGCGGTGAAGAAGAGGATCGCGTGCGCGGTCTGGAAACTGGCGCGGATGATTACATCACCAAGCCGTTCTCACCGAAAGAGCTGGTGGCACGTATTAAAGCCGTGATGCGCCGTATTTCACCGATGGCGGTGGAAGAGGTGATCGAAATGCAGGGCTTGAGCCTCGACCCAACCTCACATCGTGTCATGACCGGCGAAAACCCGCTGGACATGGGCCCGACAGAATTCAAACTTTTGCACTTCTTCATGACTCATCCGGAACGCGTTTACAGCCGCGAACAGTTGCTGAATAACGTCTGGGGGACTAACGTCTATGTCGAAGACAGAACGGTAGATGTGCATATTCGCCGCTTGCGTAAAGCGCTGGAACACAGCGGCCACGATCGTATGGTGCAGACGGTCCGCGGTACGGGTTATCGTTTTTCGACCCGTTTCTGAACAATGACAGGAGTGTGACGCGTGCTGGAACGTCTGTCATGGAAAAGGCTCGTTTTTGAACTGATCTTATGCTGTATCCCCGCCGCCATTTTGGGGGCGATTTTTGGTCATCTGCCGTGGTTTTTACTGGCGGCAGTGACCGGGCTATTGGTCTGGCATTTTTGGAATTTACTGCGTCTTTCCTGGTGGCTGTGGGTCGATCGCAGCATGACGCCACCGCCGGGAAGCGGCAGCTGGGAACCGCTGTTGTACGGCCTGCACCAGATGCAAATGCGTAATAAAAAGCGCCGTCGCGAGCTGGGAAGCCTGATCAAACGCTTTCGCAGCGGGGCGGAGTCGCTGCCAGATGCCGTCATTCTGACCACCGAAGAAGGGACCATTTTTTGGTGTAACGGCCTGGCGCAACAGCTGCTCGGACTGCGCTGGCCGGACGATAACGGCCAAAACATCCTGAACCTCCTGCGTTACCCCGAATTCACCCATTACCTGAAAAAACGCGACTTTACGCGCCCGCACAATCTGGTGCTGAACAATGGCCGACATCTTGAGATCCGCGTGATGCCCTATAGCGATCAGCAGTGGTTGATGGTGGCGCGCGATGTGACCCAGATGCACCAGCTTGAAGGCGCGCGGCGGAACTTCTTCGCCAACGTCAGCCATGAGCTGCGCACGCCGCTGACGGTGCTGCAAGGCTATCTCGAGATGATGCAGGAGCAGACGCTCGAGGGTGCGCCGCGCGAGAAAGCGCTGCACACCATGCGCGAACAGACCCATCGTATGGAAGGGCTGGTGAAACAGCTGCTAACGCTGTCGAAAATTGAAGCTGCGCCGACGCTGGCGTTGAATGAAACGATCGACGTGCCGATGATGCTGCGAGTGGTGGAACGTGAAGCGCAGACGCTGAGCCATAAAAAACATCAGTTTACCTTTGAACTGGATAACAGTCTGAAGGTGCTCGGCAGTGAAGACCAGCTGCGCAGTGCGATATCAAACCTGGTGTATAACGCGGTGAACCATACACCGGAGGGCACACATATTGTGGTGCGCTGGCAGCATGTCCCGACGGGCGCGGAGTTCAGCGTGGAAGATGATGGGCCGGGGATTGGTCCGGAGCATATTCCGCGTTTGACCGAGCGGTTTTATCGCGTGGATAAAGCACGCTCGCGGCAAACGGGTGGCAGCGGTCTTGGGCTGGCGATTGTGAAACATGCGGTGAATCATCACGACAGCCGCCTCGATATTCAGAGCACGCCGGGCAAAGGCACGCGGTTTAGTTTTGTTATCCCGGAACGTTTGATTGCCAAAAAAACTGCCTGATTGCGCGTGTGTCAGCCTTCCTTTCCACAGGCCAGCGTTTGCTGGCCTGTTTGCTTTGCAGTCAAGCGAAACGCGAATGAATATTATACGGTTGTTGCTTTTTTGTTCGCATGATTAGCCATGAGTTTTTCTTAACCTTAGCGGATTATTCTGGTCTGTATTTTCATGCTGGCATATTGTTCTGGTTTTCAGATCCCTCCTTGCCTTTAAACGTTATAAGCGTTTAAATTGCGCCCCATATACTGTCATACCGACTGTATTTGCGTGGTAAATCGAAAAACTATTCTTCGCCACGGCATGACGGGAGCATATCCCGCTGAAATTGAGTCAATTTTCCGCTGTATCATCCCATTTGGGATGGCGAAAATCTCAACGTTTTCAACACCACATCCACAGGCAGTAAGGTTCTATGACCCATCATTTAAAATCGCGTGACATCATCGCGCTGGGCTTTATGACTTTTGCGCTGTTCGTCGGCGCAGGTAACATCATTTTTCCTCCTATGGTTGGCTTACAGGCGGGTGAACACGTCTGGACGGCAGCTATTGGCTTCCTGATTACTGCGGTCGGTCTACCGGTTCTGACCGTCGTGGCGCTGGCGAAAGTCGGTGGCGGCGTCGATAGTCTCAGCACCCCGATCGGTAAAGTGGCGGGTATTCTGCTGGCGACGGTCTGCTATCTGGCGGTCGGCCCGCTGTTTGCGACCCCGCGTACTGCAACCGTCTCTTTTGAAGTCGGGATTGCTCCGCTGACCGGCGACGGCGCGCTGCCGCTGCTGATTTATAGCCTGGTTTATTTCGCGCTGGTGATTCTGGTCTCCCTCTATCCGGGCAAACTGCTGGATACCGTGGGCAACTTCCTGGCACCGATGAAAATTCTGGCGCTGATCGTGCTGGCCGTGGCGGCCATCATGTGGCCGGCGGGTCCTATCAGCGAATCGCTGGACGCCTACAAAACGGCGGCATTCTCCAACGGTTTCGTGAATGGCTATCTGACTATGGACACTATGGGCGCGATGGTCTTTGGTATCGTCATCGTTAACGCCGCGCGTTCTCGCGGTGTGACCGAAGCGCGCCTGCTGACCCGCTACACCATCTGGGCTGGCCTGATGGCCGGTGTCGGACTGACGCTGCTGTATCTGGCGCTGTTCCGCCTGGGTTCTGATAGCGCGACGCTGGTCGACCAAAACGCGAACGGTGCGGCCATTCTGCATGCTTACGTTCAGCACACCTTCGGCGGTGCGGGTAGCTTCCTGCTGGCGGTACTGATTTTCCTGGCCTGTCTGGTGACCGCGGTTGGCCTGACCTGCGCCTGTGCTGAGTTCTTCGCTCAGTATGTTCCGCTGTCCTACCGCACGCTGGTGTTCATCCTCGGCGGCTTCTCGATGGCGGTCTCTAACCTCGGTCTGAGCCACCTGATTCAGGTCTCTATCCCGGTGCTGACCGCGATTTATCCGCCGTGTATTGTGCTGGTGGTGCTGAGCTTTACCCGTCCGTGGTGGAATAATTCCTCGCGAATTATTGCCCCAACGATGTTTATCAGCCTGCTTTTTGGTATCCTTGACGGGATTAAAGCATCCGCCTTCAGTGGGATCCTGCCTGACTGGACACAGCGTCTGCCGCTGTCAGAGCAAGGCCTGGCCTGGTTAATGCCAACCGTTGTTGCGATGGTTCTGGCGATTATCTGGGACCGTGCAGCAGGGCGTCAGGTCACTTCCAGCGCGCATTAATCAACGACAAATTGTTTAACCACGGGGCTTATGGCCCCGTGGTTTTTTGTTTTTTTCGAGTTGAATGGCAAGATTTAAATGGAAAGCACGAACAAACTGAAACGTGGGCTAAGCACCCGCCACATTCGCTTTATGGCGCTTGGCTCGGCAATCGGGACAGGCCTTTTTTATGGCTCGGCAGATGCCATTAAAATGGCCGGACCCAGCGTCCTGCTGGCCTACATCATCGGCGGCGTCGCGGCCTATATCATCATGCGCGCGCTGGGCGAAATGTCGGTACACAATCCGTCAGCCAGCTCTTTCTCGCGCTATGCTCAGGAAAACCTTGGCCCGCTGGCGGGCTACATCACTGGCTGGACCTACTGCTTTGAAATCCTGATCGTGGCGATAGCCGACGTGACGGCGTTTGGCATCTACATGGGCGTCTGGTTCCCGCTGGTGCCGCACTGGATATGGGTGCTGAGCGTGGTGCTGATCATCTGCGCCGTCAACCTGATGAGCGTCAAGGTGTTCGGTGAACTGGAGTTCTGGTTCTCCTTCTTCAAAGTCGCAACCATCATCATCATGATTGTGGCCGGTTTTGGCATCATCATCTGGGGGATTGGCAACGGCGGGCAACCGACCGGGATCCATAACCTGTGGAGCAACGGTGGGTTCTTCAGTAATGGCTGGCTCGGGATGGTAATGTCGCTGCAGATGGTAATGTTTGCCTACGGCGGAATCGAAATCATCGGCATCACGGCGGGTGAAGCGAAAGACCCGGAGAAATCCATTCCGCGCGCCATCAACTCCGTACCGATGCGTATTCTGGTGTTCTATGTGGGCACCCTGTTTGTGATTATGTCCATCTATCCGTGGAACCAGGTGGGGACCAGCGGCAGCCCGTTCGTGCTGACTTTCCAGCATCTGGGCATTGCCTTTGCTGCCAGTATCCTCAACTTTGTGGTGTTGACCGCCTCGTTCTCCGCCATTAACAGCGATGTGTTCGGCGTGGGCCGTATGCTGCACGGCATGGTAGAGCAGGGCAACGCGCCGAAAGTGTTCGCCAAAACCTCGCGTCGCGGCACGCCGTGGGTGACGGTGATGGTGATGACTGTCGCGCTGCTGCTCTCGGTGTATCTGAACTACATCATGCCGGAAAACGTCTTCCTGGTGATTGCGTCACTGGCGACTTTTGCGACCGTCTGGGTGTGGATCATGATTCTGGTGTCGCAGATTGCGTTCCGTCGTCGTTTGCCGCCGGAAGAGGTGAAAGCGCTGAAGTTTAAAGTGCCGGGCGGTGTCCCGACCACGGTCGTCGGCCTGATCTTCCTGGTCTTTATTATCGGTCTGATTGGCTATCATCCAGACACGCGCATCTCCCTGTACGTGGGCTTTGCGTGGATCGTCCTGTTGCTGATTGGCTGGGCGTTTAAGCGCCGCCGCGAGCGTCGGCTGGCTGAAGCGCAGTAATCCCTTCTTTTCCCTCTCCCTGTGGGAGAGGGTGAGGGCATCGGGCTGCACCGATCCCTCCTCCCTCCACCTCATCCCCCAATAAACCTTTTCATGATGAGTTATCCTCCACTACGCTGTGGCAAGGTGGCCTCAATTTCATCAAAGGGGATTCGTGATGTTGAACGCCTGGCACCTTCCGGTTGCCCCATTTGTTAAGCAAAACAAAGACAATTTAGTGATTACGCTCTGGCTGACAGGAGAAAATCAGCCGGAGCGCGTCATGCTGCGCGCCGAAGTCGATAACGAAGAGACGGCGCTGACGATGCACAAACTGCGCAGTCAGCCGCAGCCTGGCGTCACCGCCTGGCGGGCGACTATCGATCTGTCTCAGGGGCAGGCGCGCCGTCGCTACAGCTTTAAGCTGCTGTGGAATAACCGCCAGCTGTGGTTTACCCCGCAGGGCTTTAGCCGTTTTCCACCCGCGCGGCTGGAGCAGTTTGCCGTCGATTATCCGGACCACGGCCCGCAGTGGGTCAACGATCAGGTCTTCTATCAGATCTTCCCCGATCGCTTTGCCCGAAGCCAGCAGCGCACGGCACAGCAGGATCAGGTCTATTACCATCACGCGGCAGGTCACGACATTATTCGTAAAGCGTGGGATGAACCTCTGACGGCGCAGGCGGGCGGTTCGACCTTTTACGGCGGCGATCTCGATGGGATCAGCGAAAAACTGCCGTACCTGAAAAAGCTGGGTGTGACGGCGCTGTACCTGAATCCGGTGTTTAAGGCCCCGAGCGTACACAAATACGATACCGAAGATTATCGCCATGTCGACGAGCAGTTTGGCGGCGATGAGGCCTTGCTGCGTCTGCGGGAAAACACCCTTCGCGAGGGGATGCGCCTGATTCTCGACGGCGTGTTTAACCACAGCGGGGATTCTCACGCCTGGTTTGACCGGCATAACCGCGCCACCGGTGGGGCCTGTCACAATCCTGAATCCGCCCAGCGCGACTGGTACAGTTTTAACGAAGAGGGCCGGGCGCTCGACTGGCTCGGTTATCCCAGCCTGCCGAAACTCGATTTTCAGTCTCCGACGCTGGTGGAGGAGATTTACGGCGGGGAAGACAGCATCGTTCGCCACTGGCTGAAAGCGCCGTGGAACATGGACGGCTGGCGGCTAGACGTGGTGCATATGCTCGGTGAAGCGGGCGGGGCGCGAAATAATCTTCAGCACGTGACTGGCATCACTCAGGCAGCAAAAGCTGCAAAGCCCGACGCCTTTGTGTTCGGCGAGCATTTTGGCGATGCGCGTCAATGGCTTCAGGCCGATGCAGAAGATGCCTCGATGAACTATCGTGGGTTTACCTTCCCAGTGTGGGGTTTCCTCGCGAATACTGATATCTCTTACGATCCGCAGCACATCGATGCGGAAACCTGCATGGCGTGGATGGACAACTATCGCGCCAGCCTGTCGCATCAGCAGCAGCTGCGGATGTTTAACCAGCTCGACAGCCACGATACCGCGCGCTTTAAATCCCTGTTGGGCAAAGACGTGGCGCGCTTGCCGTTAGCCGTCACCTGGCTCTTTACCTGGCCGGGCGTGCCGTGCATTTATTACGGCGACGAAGTGGGGCTGGAAGGCAACAACGATCCGTTCTGCCGCAAGACTTTCCCGTGGGAGAGCGAGAAGCAGGACAAAAACCTGCTGGCGCTGTATCAACGTCTGGCGAAATTGCGTAAGCATAATCAGGCGCTGCGCTACGGTGGTTGTCAGGTGGTCTATGCGCACAATCATGTGGTGGTGTTTGCCCGCGTCTATAACCAGCAGCGCGTGCTGGTGGCGATCAACCGTGGCGAAGCCTGTGAAGTGGTGCTCGATGATTCCCCACTGCTCAATCTCCAGACCTGGCAGTTGAAAGAGGGTAAAGGCGATATACAGGAAGGCGTGCTGTCGCTGCCTGCGATTTCCGCCTCCATCTGGTTCGGTAATTAACGCTTTTCTGCAACGAGCATCTGCCGCTCGTTGCAGAATATTCCCGCATGTTGTTCTGTTTAATTAAACAGAGCGGACAAATATCTTTAATATCCCCTCAATCAATACTCGCTATACTCAATTTGCTTTATCAGTCAGGGCCCGACCTCATATAGCACACATTTAGTTTTCTTTTAACATATTGATTAAAAGGTACATTTATGTCTATCCGCGAACTGATTGACCCATCAAACTCGACGCTTATTTTTATAGACCACCAGCCGCAAATGTCTTTTGGCGTGGCGAATATTGACCGCCAACTCCTTAAGAATAATACGGTTGCGTTGGCGAAAGCGGGCAAAATATTTGATGTGCCGGTTATCTATACCTCGGTCGAAACAAAAAGTTTTAGCGGTTATATCTGGCCGGAATTACTGGCGGTTCACCCGGATGTGAAGCCGATTGAACGCACATCGATGAACTCCTGGGAAGATGATGCGTTTGTTGCGGCGGTTAAAGCAACGGGCCGCAAAAAACTCATCATCTCGGCCCTGTGGACCGAAGTGTGCCTGACCTTCCCGGCGCTGATGGCGTTGGACGAAGGGTTCGAAGTCTACGTGGTGACCGACACCTCCGGCGGCACTTCTGTGGATGCCCACGAACGCTCCATCGACCGCATGGTGCAGGCTGGTGCGGTTCCGGTGACCTGGCAGCAGGTGCTGCTGGAGTACCAGCGCGACTGGTCTCGCAAAGAGACTTACGACGCGGTGATGGATCTGGTGCGTGAGCACAGCGGCGCTTACGGGATGGGCGTCGATTATGCCTATACCCTGGTTCACGGCGCGCCTGAGCGTAAAGCCTAACCCTCCCGGCGGGTCGATTTGACCCGCCATTTTCATCAGACCTGGACATCCTCATGGCGCAAAATTCACATGTGACGCTGGTGATCACGCATACCTTGCTGGCAGGACAGGCGGCGCGCTACGAACAGTGGCTCGGCAAAATCATGCCCGTTGCCGCGGAATTCCCCGGACATCTTGGTGCGAATGTCATTCGCTCGACAGAAGGACAGAATCTGTGGACGGTCATCATTCGCTTCGACACCATCGAACATTTATACGCCTGGACGCAGTCCGACACGCGTTCGGTGCTGGTGAAGGAAATTGAACCGCTGCTAGCCGAAGGGGATAAAACGGAAGTGCGCACCGAGGCCGCGTTCTGGTTTACGCCGCCGGAAACGCACGTGCGTAAACCCAAGCAGTGGAAACAGTTTCTGGTCACGCTGATGGTTATTTTCCCCAGCACGCTGGTGGTGCCGCAACTCACCGGGGCGTTACTTCCAGGCCTGAAAGGGTCTCTTTTCCTGCATTTGATTAACGATGCTTGTGTGGTCGCGCTGGTGGTCTGGCTGTGGATGCCCATCGTGACCCGCCTGTTCGCCGGGTGGCTGAAAAAAGCCTGACCGGCTCAAAGGAGTACGTTATGTCTCAAACTGCCACACTGATCTTAACCAAAGGTCAGATCCACACCCTGGATCGTGAAAATCCGCTCACCGAGGCGGTGGCAATCGCCAACGGCAAGATCCTCGCCACCGGCAATCACGATCGGGTGATGAGTTATGCCACCGAAGGCACGCAAATTGTCGATCTGAAAGGGAGTACGGTGATTCCTGGACTCAACGATTCGCACCTGCACCTGATTCGTGGTGGGCTGAATTACAACCTCGAACTACGCTGGGAAGGCGTGCCATCTCTGGCCGATGCATTGCGGATGCTCAAAGAGCAGGCCGATCGCACCCCGACACCGCAGTGGGTACGCGTGGTCGGCGGCTGGAGTGAATTTCAGTTTGCCGAACGGCGGATGCCTACGATTCAGGAGCTGAACGACGCCGCGCCAGACACGCCGGTGTTTGTGCTGCATCTCTACGATCGCGCGCTGCTCAACCGCGCGGCGCTGAAAGCCGTCGGTTACACCAAAGAGACGCCGAACCCGCCGGGCGGCGAGATCGTGCGGGACAACAACGGCAACCCGACCGGGATGCTGATCGCCAAACCGAACGCGATGATCCTCTATTCGACGCTGGCGAAAGGGCCGAAACTGCCGCTGGAACAACAGGTAAACTCGACTCGCCAGTTTATGCGTGAACTCAATCGTTTAGGATTAACCAGTGCGATTGATGCGGGCGGCGGTTTCCAGAATTACCCGGAAGATTACGAAATCATCGAAGAGCTGCATGCCAAAGAGCAGATGACGATCCGCATCGCCTATAACCTCTTTACCCAGCGTCCGAAGCAGGAGCTGGAAGATTTCGAGCGCTGGACCGATATGCTCAAACCGGGGCAGGGGACTGACTTCTATCGCGCCAACGGGGCGGGTGAAATGCTGGTCTTCTCGGCGGCGGATTTTGAAGACTTCCTCCAGCCGCGCCCGGATCTGCCGGAAGGGATGGAAGACGAGCTAGAGCGCGTGGTGCGTCATCTGGTGGAACAGCGATGGCCGTTCCGTCTTCACGCCACTTACGACGAGTCCATCAGCCGGATGCTGGACGTGTTCGAGAAAGTGAACCGCGATATTCCATTTAACGGCCTACACTGGTTCTTCGATCACGCTGAAACCATCACTGAGCGCAATATCGAACGCGTCAAAGCGCTGGGTGGTGGCATCGCGGTGCAGCACCGTATGGCGTTCCAGGGCGAGTATTTTGTCGATCGTTACGGTAAAGAGGCGGTGAAACACACGCCGCCGGTGGCGAAAATGCTGGAGCTGGATGTGCCGGTAGGTTTAGGCACCGATGCCACTCGTGTGGCGAGCTACAATCCGTGGACCGCGCTGTACTGGCTGGTTTCCGGTCGCACTGTTGGCGGGCTGTCGATGTATGACGACAGCAACCGCCTGCCACGTGATATCGCACTGGAACTGTGGACGGCGGGCAGCGCGTGGTTCTCCAGCGAGCAGGGCAAGAAAGGGCGCATCGTCGAAGGGCAGCTCGCGGATCTGGTGGTGTTGTCGAAAGATTACTTCAGTGTGGCGGAAGAGGAGATCAAAGGCATCGAGTCGGTGCTGACGGTGGTGGACGGGAAAGTGGTGTACGCCGCCGGGCAGTTTAGCCCGCTGTCGCCGCCGCCGATCCCTGTTCTGCCCGAGTGGTCTCCGGTGGTGAAGGTGCCGGGGCATTATCGCTCTGCGCCGCCGGTTGCCTCAAATGTCGGTGCTGTAGTGCAGATGCATCAGTGCATCGGTAGCTGCGGTGTGCATGGGCATCAGCACGGCATTACTCGCCAGTCTGGCGTTCCGGTGTCGGACGACCAGGCGTTCTGGGGCGTGTTGGGGTGTTCGTGTTTCGCGTTTTAGTGTGACAATTTACGGTTTTGTAGGCCGGATAAGGCGAAGCCGCCACCCGGCGCAAGGGCGGGATTGGTGCGGCCTGGTGCCCTCACCCCAACCCTCTCCCACGGGGAGAGGGAGAAACAAAAAAGGCTCGCATTTGCGAGCCTTTTATCATCCGTTGCCGATTACAGGCTGGATACGTTCTCAGACAGGTATTTAGCCACGCCGTCCGGAGACGCGTTCATGCCTTCTTTCCCTTTTTCCCACTGAGCCGGGCACACTTCGCCGTGCTCTTCGTGGAATTGCAGCGCGTCAACCATGCGCAGCATTTCGTCAACGTTACGGCCCAGTGGCAGATCGTTTACTACCTGGTGACGCACGATGCCGTTCGCGTCGATCAGGAAGGAGCCGCGCAGTGCCACGCCAGCGTCCGGGTGTTCGATACCGTATGCCTGCTGGATTTCACGTTTGATGTCCGCAACCATTGCGTATTTCACTGCACCGATGCCGCCTTTGTCGACAGGGGTGTTACGCCATGCGTTGTGTACAAATTCGGAGTCGAAGGAAACACCGACAACTTCAACGCCACGTTTCTGGAATTCTTCGTAACGTTTGTCGAATGCGATCAGTTCTGATGGGCAAACGAAGGTGAAGTCCATTGGCCAGAAGAACAGAACGGTAGCTTTACCGTTGGTGTGCTGTTTGAAGTTGAAGTTCTCAACGATTTCACCGTTACCGAGAACGGCAGCAGCTGTAAAATCCGGAGCCGGACGAGTGACCAGAACCATGTGATTCTCCTGTAGTTACTGAGGTTATTTGGAACGCAACGCGGGCCAGTATAGAGAGTGTTCAGGGTTAAGACAAAGAGGCACGGGCAATCGTTCAGCCAGTTTTTACCTATCAATCACACTTCTATTAAAGTTGTTTGTTTTTCGCCTGCGCCATCATACGCGGATAGAACTGCCAGAAGCGAGCTTCCAGTGCATCATAATGGGTATCCAGATCCTGCCAGGAGTCGCGCAGGGCATCGAGTCGCGGACGACGACTGGCCATGCCGTTCAGCACCCGCTGGATAAACTCCATATCGCGATAGCGCTCTAGCCAGCGTTCAGACCACAGATAATCATTCAGATTAACAAAGCGCGGAGGCGACTCCGGCAAAATTAACGCTACCTGCGAATGGGCATAGCGGACAAATTCAGGTAGTGGCATGTCTGGCGACAGTTGCGCCCAATGGCGTGACAGAAAGTGATCCCACATCACATCCAGCGTAATGGGTGCGACGCGCCGGGTTTCGGGACGAAACCACGCTTTGGCTTCTTTCACTTCCGGTAGGTTATCGGTCAATACATCAATGCGACGATGCATGAAAATACCGTCCACCACCTCGGCAGAATAGTCGTCTGCCGGGTTGCCGCGAACAAAATCGGCCAGCAAATTACCGGAAAGTGAGCTGTCAGCGAGGTGGGCGAGGTGCAAGTGAGCGAGAAAATTCATGCGTTTTGGTATCCGGATACGGCTAGTTGTTGCAGCAAAGAGGTGTGAGCACTAGACTAAGCCGCCTGTTTTTAAGTCACGAGTATATGTCATGCGCGTCGCCGATTTCTCCTTTGAATTACCTGAATCCCTGATTGCCCACTATCCGCAGCCGGAGCGCAGTGGTTGCCGCTTGCTGTCACTGGACGGGCCAACGGGCGCGCTGACGCACGGTACTTTCACCGATTTGCTCGACAAGCTCAACCCTGGCGATCTGCTGGTCTTTAACAATACCCGCGTGATCCCGGCGCGCCTGTTTGGCCGTAAAGCCAGCGGCGGCAAGATTGAAGTGCTGGTTGAGCGCATGCTCGATGACAAACGTAT
Organism: Lelliottia jeotgali; assembly: GCA_002271215.1. Classification (NCBI taxonomy): domain Bacteria; kingdom Pseudomonadati; phylum Pseudomonadota; class Gammaproteobacteria; order Enterobacterales; family Enterobacteriaceae; genus Lelliottia; species Lelliottia jeotgali. Next base: position 1,028,776 of record CP018628.1, read on the forward strand.
TTTGGCACATATTCGCGCCTCCAAAGCGCCAAAGCCGGGTGCGGAACTGCTGCTGGGCGATGATGAAAGCATCAACGCGACGATGACGGCCCGCCACGGCGCGCTGTTTGAAGTCGAGTTTAATGATGAACGCCCGGTGCTGGATATTCTGAATGCTATCGGCCACATGCCGCTGCCGCCGTATATCGACCGCCCGGATGAAGATGCTGACCGCGAGCTGTATCAGACGGTCTACAGCGAAAAACCAGGCGCTGTCGCGGCACCGACCGCCGGTCTGCACTTTGATGAACCGCTGCTGGCAAAACTGCGTGAGAAAGGCATCGAGATGGCGTTTGTGACGCTGCACGTCGGCGCGGGGACCTTCCAGCCGGTGCGCGTAGACTCTATCGAAGATCACATCATGCACTCCGAATATGCCGAAGTGCCGCAAGAGGTGGTTGACGCAGTACTGGCGGCGAAAGCGCGCAACAGCCGTGTGATTGCCGTCGGCACCACGTCCGTTCGATCGCTTGAGAGCGCAGCGCAGGCGGCAAAAACTGACCTGATCGAGCCCTTCTTCGGTGATACGCAGATCTTCATCTATCCAGGTTATCAATACAAAGTGATTGATGCGCTGGTGACCAACTTCCATCTGCCTGAATCGACTTTGATTATGCTGGTGTCGGCATTTGCCGGTTATCAGAACACCATGAATGCCTATAAGGCTGCGGTAGAACAAAATTATCGCTTTTTTAGTTACGGTGACGCGATGTTTATCACGTACAATCCGTCCGCTATTCAGGAACGCGTTGGGGAATAACTTCCGCTACGCTTGGTTTACACGTCGGACTGTTTTTCTGACGCGGGAGAAAAAATGAAATTTGAACTCGATACCACCGACGGACGCGCTCGCCGTGGCCGCCTGGTGTTTGATCGCGGCGTGGTAGAAACGCCAGCATTTATGCCTGTCGGCACCTACGGCACCGTAAAAGGGATGACGCCGGAAGAAGTTGAAGCCACTGGCGCACAGATTATCCTCGGTAACACCTTCCACCTGTGGCTGCGCCCAGGCCAGGAAGTGATGAAACTGCACGGCGATCTGCATGATTTCATGCAGTGGAAAGGTCCGATCCTCACCGATTCCGGCGGCTTCCAGGTGTTCAGCCTCGGTGATATTCGTAAGATCACCGAACAGGGCGTGCACTTCCGTAACCCGATTAACGGCGACCCGATCTTCCTCGATCCCGAAAAATCCATGGAAATTCAGTACGATCTCGGCTCAGACATCGTGATGATCTTCGACGAATGTACGCCATATCCTGCGGACTGGGATTACGCGAAACGTTCGATGGAGATGTCATTGCGTTGGGCGAAACGTAGCCGTGACCGTTTTGACGGCCTTGAAAACAAAAATGCACTGTTCGGTATTATTCAGGGCAGCGTTTACGAAGATTTACGTGATATCTCTGTTAAAGGTCTGGTAGAGATAGGTTTTGATGGCTACGCTGTCGGCGGTTTGGCTGTGGGTGAGCCGAAGGAAGACATGCACCGTATTCTGGAGCATGTTTGCCCGCAAATCCCAGAGGATAAACCACGATACCTGATGGGTGTGGGTAAACCAGAGGATCTGGTAGAAGGCGTGCGTCGTGGCATCGATATGTTCGACTGCGTCATGCCGACCCGCAACGCGCGTAACGGCCACCTGTTTGTGACCGATGGTGTGGTGAAAATCCGTAACGCGAAGCATAAAAATGACACCAGCACGCTTGATGCCGAGTGTGATTGCTATACCTGTCGTCATTATTCTCGCGCGTATCTGTATCATCTTGATCGTTGCAATGAGATTTTAGGCGCGCGTCTCAATACCATTCATAACCTTCGTTATTATCAGCGTTTAATGGCTGGTTTACGTAAGGCTATCGAAGAGGGTAAATTAGAGAGCTTCGTGACTGATTTTTACCAACGTCAGGGTCGTGATGTTCCACCTTTGAACGTTGACTAATTTAATAATGAGGGAATTTGAATGAGCTTTTTTATTTCTGATGCGGTAGCAGCAACTGGCGCACCGTCGCAGGGCAGCCCGATGTCTCTGATTCTGATGCTGGTGGTGTTTGGTCTGATCTTCTATTTCATGATCCTGCGTCCACAGCAGAAACGCACCAAAGAACACAAAAACCTGATGAGCTCCATCGCGAAAGGCGATGAAGTGCTGACGAGTGGCGGTCTGGTGGGTCGCGTGACGAAAGTGGCTGAAACCGGCTACATCTCTATCGCGCTGAACGATACCACTGAAGTGGTTATCAAACGTGACTTCGTTGCTGCCGTACTGCCGAAAGGCACGATGAAGGCGCTGTAATCTAACTTTTCCCATAGGGAACTGCCGTGTTAAACCGTTATCCTTTGTGGAAGTACATCATGCTGGTCGTCGTGATTATCGTCGGCCTGCTGTACGCACTTCCCAACCTGTATGGTGAGGATCCGGCCGTTCAAATCACTGGCGCGCGCGGTGTCGCCGCCAGTGAGCAAACGCTGATCCAGGTCCAGAAAACGTTACAAGAAGAAAAAATTACCGCTAAGTCTGTGGCACTGGAAGAGGGCGCAATTCTTGCTCGCTTCGACACCACCGACACGCAGCTCCGCGCACGTGAAGCGCTGATGGGCGTGCTGGGTGACAAATATGTCGTGGCGTTAAACCTTGCTCCTGCAACCCCGCGTTGGTTAGCCTCCATCAATGCAGAGCCGATGAAACTCGGTCTTGATCTGCGTGGCGGCGTTCACTTCCTGATGGAAGTGGATATGGATACCGCGCTCGGCAAGCTGCAGGAACAGAACATTGATAGCCTGCGCAGCGATCTGCGTGAAAAAAGCATTCCTTACACCACCGTGCGTAAGGAAGATAACTACGGTCTGAGCATTACGTTCCGTGACGCCACGGCGCGCGATCAGGCAGTGGATTATCTGACTGCTCGTCACCGCGATCTGGTGATTTCTCGCCAGGGTAGCAATCAGCTGCGTGCGGTCATGACCGATCAACGTCTGAGCGAAGCGCGTGAATATGCGGTTCAGCAGAACATCAACATCCTGCGTAACCGTGTGAACCAACTGGGTGTTGCTGAGCCACTGGTGCAGCGTCAGGGTGCTGACCGTATCGTGGTTGAACTGCCGGGTATTCAGGATACCGCGCGTGCCAAAGAGATTTTGGGTGCGACGGCAACGCTGGAATTCCGTCTGGTGAACACCAATGTGGATCAATCCGCAGCGGCGTCCGGGCGTGTACCGGGTGATTCCGAAGTGAAACAGACCCGTGAAGGCCAGCCAGTTGTGCTGTACAAACGCGTGATTCTGACCGGTGACCATATCACCGACTCCACTTCCAACCAGGATGAATACAATCAGCCGCAGGTTAACATCTCGCTTGATAGCGCAGGTGGTAACATCATGTCCAACTTCACGAAGGATAACATCGGTAAACCGATGGCGACCCTGTTCGTGGAGTACAAAGACAGCGGTAAAAAAGATGCCAACGGTCGTGCGATTCTGGTGAAAGAGGAAGAGGTGATTAACATCGCCAACATCCAGTCTCGCCTGGGTAACAGCTTCCGTATTACCGGTATCAACAACCCGAACGAAGCGCGTCAGCTCTCTCTGCTGCTGCGTGCCGGTGCGCTGATTGCGCCAATTCAGATTGTTGAAGAACGCACCATTGGTCCTACTCTGGGTATGCAAAACATCACTCAGGGCCTGGAAGCGTGTCTGGCTGGTCTGGCGGTATCCATCATCTTCATGCTGTTCTTCTATAAGAAGTTTGGCCTGATTGCGACCTCCGCGCTGCTGGCAAACCTGGTGTTGATCATCGGGATTATGTCTCTGCTGCCAGGGGCGACGCTGACTATGCCGGGTATTGCGGGTATCGTTCTAACCCTTGCGGTGGCGGTCGACGCCAACGTATTGATAAACGAACGTATCAAAGAAGAACTGAGCAATGGTCGCTCCGTACAACAGGCGATTGATGAAGGCTATAAAGGCGCTTTCAGCTCCATCTTCGATGCGAACGTAACAACACTGATTAAGGTTCTGATCCTGTACGCAGTGGGTACCGGCGCGATCAAAGGCTTTGCTATCACTACCGGTATCGGTGTGGCAACGTCGATGTTTACCGCTATTGTCGGCACCCGTGCCATCGTGAACCTGCTGTATGGCGGCAAGCGCGTCAAAAAGCTGTCTATCTGAGGAGTGCGTTGTGGCACAGGAATATACTGTTGAACAATTGAACCACGGCCGTAAAGTCTGGGACTTTATGCGCTGGGACTACTGGGCCTTCGGCATTTCAGGTTTCCTCCTGATCCTGTCGATTGTCATTATCGGTGTCCGTGGGTTTAACTGGGGTCTGGATTTCACCGGTGGTACGGTGATTGAAATCTCTCTGGAAAAACCGATTGATATGGACCATATGCGCGAATCCCTGCAGAAAGCGGGCTTCGAAGAGCCGCTGCTGCAGAACTTCGGCAGCAGCCGCGACATCATGGTGCGTATGCCTCCGGTTCACGATGCCAATGGCAGCCAGGAGCTGGGCAGCAAAGTTGTTAAGGTCATTAACGACACCACCAGCCAGGAAGCGACGGTTAAGCGTATTGAATTCGTTGGCCCAAGCGTAGGTGCGGATCTGGCTCAAAACGGTGCGATGGCACTGCTGGCGGCGTTGATCTCAATCCTGGTATACGTTGGTTTCCGCTTCGAATGGCGTCTGGCGGCGGGTGTGGTTATCGCCCTGGCGCACGACGTGGTCATTACGATGGGCGTACTGTCGCTGTTCCACATTGAGGTTGACCTGACTATCGTGGCATCGTTGATGTCGGTTATCGGTTACTCACTGAACGACAGCATCGTGGTCTCTGACCGTATTCGTGAAAACTTCCGTAAGATCCGTCGCGGTACGCCGTACGAAATCTTTAACGTGTCGTTGACCCAAACGTTGCACCGTACGTTGATCACCTCCGGGACAACCTTAATGGTTATCCTGATGCTGTTCCTGTTTGGCGGCCCGGTTCTGGAAGGCTTCTCGCTGACCATGCTGATCGGTGTGTCCATCGGTACAGCGTCTTCTATCTACGTCGCGTCCGCGCTGGCGTTGAAACTGGGCATGAAGCGTGAGCATCTGCTGCAGCAGAAAGTTGAAAAGGAAGGGGCGGATCAGCCGTCCATCCTGCCGTAACGGCAACAGCATTCTGATTACGGAATCCCGGTCGCAAGGCCGGGATTTTTTTATTACACCTCCGGCCAATTTGGTTACTCTCCTTGTAGACGTCAAACGACATGGAGTATTGCCGATGGTCACCCTCTCTTCTGTTCCCCAGCCTGCCGTCTGGCACGGCGTTCCTTCTGTAATTCTGAGTGACGAAACCCTGCTTCAACGTAAAGCAAAAGTGCTGAGCAATATGCGCCAGCTTGGGCTTGATACGCTGATTGTCTACGCTGACAAAGAGCACGGCGGCAACTTTGAGTATCTCACGGGTTTTATCCCCCGCTTTGAAGAAGCGCTGCTGGTGCTGCATTCGACGGGCGAAGCTGTTCTGGTGCTGGGGAATGAAAACCTGAAGCTCGCGGCCCACGCGCGACTCGAAAATCGCGTTGTTCATGCGCCGTGGTTCTCACTGCCTAATCAGCCGATGGATAATCAACAATCGCTGCCGCAATTGCTGACAGAAGCGGGCGTGACGGCGGGTAAAACGCTGGGACTGGCGGGCTGGAAGCTATTTACGGGCGTGGGCGATGATGTGAACCAGATGTTTGATTTACCGGCCTTCATTGTCGACGGGATTCGTCAGGCGGGTGAAGGAACGGCAACACTGCGCAATGCTACCGGTATTTTTATCGACCCTGAAGGCGGAGCCCGCACAACCAACTCTGCCAATGAAATCGCGCACTACGAATATGGCGCGAACCTGGCTTCCACGGCGATCCTCACAGCGTTAAACGCCATCGCACCCGGTAAAACCGAAAAAGAGATCGCTTCTCTGCTGGCGGCAGAAGGTCAGCCGAACACTGTGGTGACGATCGCGGCGACGGGGGATCGCTTCGCCCACGCCACTCTCTACCCCAGCGACAAGGTCATTCAACGCGGGGACAAATTCTCGCTCACCACCAGCTACAAAGGCGGGTTAAGTAGCCGGGCGGCTTACGTCGTGGCGGATGCATCGGAGCTTGCGCCCGCGGTCTCTGACTACCTCGATGTGGTGGCAAAACCCTATTTTAGTGCGGTGGTCGCCTGGCTTGAACATCTGCATATCGGGATGCGCGGGGGTGAGATGTATGACCTGATCGAACGGGTTTTGCCAAAAGCGGAGTATCACTGGCACCTGAATCCAGGGCATCTGGTGGCGGATGAAGAGTGGCTCTGCTCGCCGATTGGCCCGAAATCAGACGCTCTCTTGCGAAGCGGGATGATGCTACAGATCGACATTATTCCTTCCCGAGCGGGGTATGCAGGGGCAAGTATTGAAGATACGGTAGCGCTGGCGGATGAGCCGCTGCGTCAGAAGCTTGCGAGTGAGTATCCTTCGCTTTGGGAGCGGGTGGTGGCGCGCCGTAAGTACATTGGGGAGCATATCGGCATCAGGCTGCCGGAAGAGGTGCTGCCGATGTCTAACACCGTGGGCTATTTGCGTCCGTGGCTGTTGGAGCAGGGCAAGGCGCTGGTCTGCAAATAGCAAAAAGCCAGCATTGAGCTGGCTTTTGATGCCGGATGGCGCTTTGCTTATCCGGCCTACGGTTCGTGCGGTTGTAATTAGAAGTTGTAACCTACAACCAGGTAACCACCCCAACCGGTTGAACGGACGTTCTCTTTCATCCATGCCAGGTCGGCATCGTCGTTCCACTGACCACCGTTATGCCAGTAACGGGCAACCACAGAGTAATGCCAGTGATCGTAGTTCAGTGCCAGAATGTGGCTGGAGGCAATGGAATCATTGGTACGTTGTTTAATACCATTCTCAGCATACTGGCTCTTATCGCCCAACTCTGAACCCCAGTCGAAGTTCGTAAAGCCGATATAGCTCAGGTTACCGCCCCACAGCTGGGTGATCGGGACGAAGTATTTAACTTTGAAACGGTAGCCATCCCACTCGTTTTCGTTCTCGGCCAGGTAGTTCTGCCACTGGTATTTAGCATACACGTTCATGGACAGGCTCATTGGCAGACCGGTGTCGATGTCCGTGCCCAGACCCATGTACCAGGTGCTCTGACGACCAGATGCGTTGCGGCCCATGTCGTAGATGTAGTTGTTCGCGAAATACCACTCTTTGAACGGACCGAAGCTCAGGTCTGCGCCGGTCAGCTTGTCGATAGAGAAGCGCGGTTCAATTTCCATGAACAGCGGAGAACCGTGGTTCCAGATACCTTTCGCATCGGTGTTACCGCCGAAGAAGACCGGTGCATCCATGTAGCCATAGAAATCAAACCAGTCTTTTTTGGCGAAAGCTTCGTATTCCAGGTAGGTATCGTTGCGGAGTTGTGGTCCGAAGCGGGTGTGATAGCTGCCCACCACGTTAACGCTCTGGTGCCACCAGTCGGAAACATATTCAGGTTTTGAATTTTCAGCTGCGTTAACAGCGAAAGAGGAAGAAAGTGCCAGAACTGCACCGGCCGCTAATAATGTTTTTTTCATAATCATGCCACTGATTGAAAATCCCTTCCGGGATGTGAAAGATGCGCGAATTGCGTTTCTAAATATTTCGTGTTTCTGCGGAGCCTATTATAGGAATCCCTGCTCACAAAAATATGTGTTGTTTCACATATCTCTCATGTGCGTAATCGATTGCGTTCACGTATGCGTACTTTAAACGGCGGGGATTGTAGCGGCAATCATTCATGTTGCCAATATTTGCGAAATGTAAGGGAGGGCGGAACGCGGTAAGCGTTCCGCTGGGAAGTGTTACTGAACGGCGGGTTGAATGTCGTGGATACGAATGAAACCTAACTGTTCCGGCGTTGTGCCGTTCAACTGTAGCGGGATATCGACATCGCTGGGTGCCAGTACGCTGGCCGGAGCTGTCACCAGCTGATTTTGCACGTTCACTTCCTGGTAGCTCTCGGTCGTGCCCTGCAATTGGCCCCACTCGACAGTGCCGCTAAACGCCGGCAGTGGATCGTTGGACTGGCCCTGAATACGCAGAGTCGCACGCGTACCGTCGGCGTTTGGCGCGACGTTGACCAGCGACATCCGCAGCGTGCCGATTTGGCTTTTCAGCAGTGCAGGCGTGTTTGCGCCCGGCAGGAGGTAAACACCGCTGCTGGATTTGGCATTCAGTGCATTTTGCTGGGTGATCTTAACCGTTTCCTGATTCAGCTTGGTCATTGCCGTATTGAGCGTGTTGACGCTCTGTTTCATCTGGCGAACTTCGCTTTGCTGGGCGCAGGCACTGAGGGTGAAGAGGCTTCCCACCACGAGAATTCTTAGGTAACGTCTTGTCATTGCGTTTAATTCCCTGAAATAACGGATTGTCCTAATGGTAGTCAGTAACCTGCCGTCAGGTATAGATCCTTTGTCTCAAAAACGCTCTTCCTTTGTTGTCGGCCCAGTTCAGGGTAAAATAGAGTTCAGTTAACCAGATAGCCAGGACACCGTATGCATTGCCCATTCTGTTCCGCTGTGGATACCAAAGTAATCGACTCTCGTCTTGTAGGTGAAGGCTCCTCGGTCCGCCGTCGTCGGCAGTGTCTGGTGTGCAACGAACGTTTCACCACCTTCGAAGTGGCTGAGCTGGTCATGCCGCGTGTGGTGAAAAGCAACGATGTACGCGAGCCGTTCAACGAAGAGAAACTGCGCAGAGGGATGCTAAAAGCACTGGAAAAACGGCCAGTCAGCGCAGATGACGTCGAAATGGCGCTGAACCACATCAAATCGCATCTGCGCGGCACTGGCGAACGTGAAGTGCCGAGCAAGATGATCGGCAACCTGGTGATGGAGCAGCTTAAAAAGCTCGATAAAGTGGCCTACATCCGCTTCGCGTCTGTCTATCGCAGCTTCGAAGACATCAAAGAATTCGGCGAAGAGATCGCCCGCCTACAGGATTAAGCGCATGCAAGATGAGATTTACATGGCGCGAGCGATGAAGCTGGCGCAGCGCGGACGATTCACCACTCATCCCAACCCCAATGTCGGCTGCGTGATTGTTAAAGACGGCGAGATTGTCGGCGAAGGTTTTCATTATCGCGCCGGTGAGCCGCACGCCGAAGTCCATGCCTTGCGCATGGCGGGCGAGAAAGCGCGTGGTGCAACGGCCTATGTAACGCTGGAGCCATGCAGCCATCACGGGCGCACGCCGCCGTGCTGCGAAGCACTTATTGCAGCGGGTATTGCGCGCGTCGTCACCTCCATGCAGGACCCGAATCCGCAGGTAGCAGGGCGCGGATTATATCGCCTGCAACAAGAGGGCATCGATGTCAGCCACGGGTTGATGATGAACGATGCCGAGGCGTTGAATAAAGGTTTTCTCAAGCGGATGCGTACCGGCTTTCCGTACATTCAGCTAAAACTCGGCGCATCCGTTGACGGGCGTACGGCGATGGCCAGCGGTGAAAGTCAGTGGGTAACCTCTCCACAGTCAAGGCGCGATGTGCAACGTCTGCGCGCGCAAAGCCATGCTATTCTCACCAGCAGTGAAACGGTGCTGGCGGACGATCCGGCCATGACCGTGCGTTGGGAAGAACTCAATGCTGATACGCAAGCGCTCTATCCGCAGGAGAATCTGCGCCAGCCGCTGCGCATTGTGCTGGATCGTCAGAATCGTGTGACGCCCGCGCACCGCATCGTGCAGCAGCCTGGAGAAACCTGGATTGCGCGCACGCAGGAAGACAGCCGCGAATGGCCGGACGCGGTACGCCATTTTATGGTGCCGGAACATAACGGCCACATCGATTTAGTGGTGATGATGATGCTGCTGGGCAAACAGCAGGTGAATAGCATCTGGGTCGAAGCTGGCCCGACGCTTGCGGGGGCATTATTGCAGGCCGGTCTGGTGGATGAACTGATTGTGTACGTTGCACCTAAACTGTTGGGTAGTGATGCGCGCGGCTTGTTTGTGCTGCCCGGCCTTGAAAAACTGGCCGATGCACCTCAACTCAAATTTGGTGAAATTCGGCAGGTTGGCCCGGACGTGTGCCTGCATTTAACCCCTGCGTGAGGCTTTCTGAAATAGAGAAGCAGTGCGTGAAGTATTATGATAAAATCCGCCCCCCTGCGGGGCCAAATGAACCCGTAAAGGAAGAGTATGAACATTATTGAAGCTGCTGTTGCTACCCCGGACGCTCGCGTCGCCATCACTATTGCGCGTTTCAACAACTTCATTAACGACAGCCTGCTGGATGGTGCGATTGACGCCCTGAAACGTATTGGCCAGGTCAAAGATGACAATATTACCGTTGTTTGGGTTCCAGGTGCCTACGAACTGCCGTTGGCAGCGGGTGCTTTGGCGAAAACCGGTAAATATGACGCGGTGATTGCGCTGGGTACGGTAATTCGTGGCGGCACTGCTCACTTCGAATACGTTGCGGGTGGTGCAAGCAATGGTCTGGCGCACGTGGCACAGGATTCTGAAATCCCTGTCGCATTCGGCGTGCTGACTACCGAAAGTATTGAACAAGCCATCGAACGCGCTGGCACCAAAGCCGGTAACAAAGGTGCAGAAGCTGCACTGACCGCGCTGGAAATGATCAACGTATTGAAAGCCATTAAGGCCTGATTTTTTTGTAAGGGGAATTCCGTGAAACCTGCTGCTCGTCGCCGCGCCCGTGAGTGTGCCGTCCAGGCGCTTTACTCCTGGCAGTTGTCCCAGAACGACATCTCTGATGTTGAATACCAGTTCCTGGCGGAACAAGACGTCAAAGACGTTGACGTCCTGTACTTCCGTGAACTGCTGTCGGGAGTGGCGACTAATAGCGCGTATCTCGACGGTCTGATGAAGCCGTACCTGTCCCGTCTGCTCGAAGAGTTGGGTCAGGTTGAGAAAGCAGTGCTGCGCATCGCGCTGTTTGAGCTGTCTAAACGTCAGGATGTGCCATATAAAGTGGCCATCAACGAAGCTATCGAACTGGCGAAAACCTTCGGTGCTGAAGACAGCCACAAATTTGTGAATGGCGTGCTGGATAAAGCCGCACCTGCGATCCGTCCCCACAAAAAGTGATCCGCAAACCGGAGTTTCGCACCGCCGCCTGGCTGTGCGGCTCCGGTTTTTTATTTTATTTGCTGAGGCATAACGTATGGCATGCGGCGAATTCTCCCTGATTGCCCGTTATTTTGACCGTGTTCGTACCTCCCGTCTTGATGTTGAAACGGGCATTGGCGACGACTGCGCACTTCTTAATATTCCCGAAAAACAGACCCTGGCGATCAGTACCGACACTTTAGTGTGCGGACGTCATTTCCTCGCGGATATCGATCCTGCCGATCTGGCGTACAAAGCGCTGGCGGTCAACGTGAGCGATCTGGCGGCGATGGGTGCCGATCCGGCATGGCTGACGCTGGCCCTGACGTTGCCGAACGTCGATGAAGCCTGGCTTGAAGCCTTCAGCGACGCGCTGTTTGAACAACTCAACTATTACGATATGCAGCTGATTGGCGGTGATACTACGGCTGGTCCGCTGTCGATGACGCTGGCGATCCACGGCTATGTGCCGATAGGTCGCGCATTGAAACGCTCGGGCGCGAAGCCGGGCGACTGGATTTATGTCACCGGTACGCCGGGCGACAGCGCCGCGGGGCTGGCGATTTTGCAGGACCGCCTTACTGTTAACGACGCAGACGATGCGGCGTATCTGGTGAAGCGCCATTTGCGCCCGACGCCGCGGATTTTGCACGGTCAGGCGCTGCGTGAACGCGCCAGTTCGGCGATCGATTTGTCCGATGGTTTGATTTCCGATCTCGGCCATATTCTGAAAGCCAGCGGCGTGGGTGCGCGTGTCGATCTTGATGCTTTCCCGCTCTCGGAGCAAATCCGTAAACACGTCGAACCTGAGCAGGCGCTGCGATGGGCGCTATCAGGCGGCGAAGATTACGAGCTGTGCTTTACGGTTCCAGAGCTAAATCGCGGTACGCTGGATGTGGCGCTGGGCAATCTCGGCGCGGCGTTTACCTGTATCGGACAAATTCTGCCGGAGAGTGAAGGGATGCAGTTTGTGCAAAACGGCACGCCTGTGGCGCTCGACTGGAAAGGTTACGATCACTTCGCGTGAGTTTGTGCGGCCTGTTGCCCGGTGGCGCGAGGTAAAAGCAAAACGGCAACATCGTTGCCGTTTTTAATGTTTTCTCCCTCTCCCTGTGGGAGAGGGTTGGGGTGAGGGCATCAGGCCGCACAACCCTGATTATTTAAACCCCACCACCGGATGCTGCTGATATGGCGTTTCCAGCTCGGCAATCTGTTCTGGCGTAAGCGTCAAATCCACCGCATTCAACAGCTCGTCCAGTTGCTCCTCGCGCGATGTACCGATAATCGGTGCCGCAACCCCGCGTTTGCTCAGTAACCACGCCAGCGCCACCTGCGCGCGCGTAGCGCCCGTCTCCTCGGCTATGCCCGCCAGACGTTCGGCGATCAGCGCATCACTGGCTTCGGTGTCGTTATACAGATTCTTCCCTACTTCATCGGAAACCGAGCGCGCGGTGGTTTCACCCCACGGACGGGTCAAACGCCCGCGTGCCAGTGGGCTCCAGGGGATCACCGCCACGCCCTCCTGATAGCAAAGCGGCAGCATCTCGCGCTCTTCTTCGCGATAAATAAGATTGTAATGATCCTGCATGGTCACAAAGCGCGCCCAGCCGTGCTGCGCCTGCAAATCCAGTGCCTGGGCAAACTGCGAGGCGTGCATTGACGACGCGCCGATGTAACGCGCTTTACCCGCTTTCACCACGTCGTTCAGGGCTTCGAGCGTCTCTTCAATCGGCGTGTTGTAATCCCAGCGATGGATTTGCAGCAGATCGACATACTCCATGTTCAGGCGTCGCAGGCTGTCATCAATGGATCGCAGGATTTGCGCGCGGGAAAGCCCTTCAGCCAAATCGCCGGATGGATAATAAACTTTGGTGGCCACAACTACCTCGTCGCGGCGAGCAAAATCACGCAGCGCGCGGCCGACAATCTCTTCGCTGCTGCCGTCGGAATAGCTGTTCGCGGTATCGAAGAAATTAATGCCGCCGTCAATGGCGTGTTTGATAATGAGACGGCTGCTCTCTTCCGGGAGCGTCCAGGCGTGATTTCCCCGTGCGGGTTCACCAAAGGTCATACAGCCCAGACAAAGACGGGAAACCTTAAGATCTGTTTTTCCTAATGCATTGTATTGCATGCTTCCACTCCTGCTGATTGCTTAAAACACATCCTTTAAGCATAGCAGGAGGGAAAAGAGGAGGGATATTACGCCAGCCAGCTGAGGATTTTGGCTTCGATACCGGCGGCATCCAGGCCAATCGCCGCGCGGGCTTCGTCCTGAGTGCCTTGTGGAATAAAGTGGTCTGGCAGACCGAGATTCAGCACCGGAACCACCTTGCGATGGGCCATCAGCACTTCGTTCACGCCGCTGCCCGCGCCGCCCATAATGGCATTCTCTTCCAGCGTTACCAGCGAATCATGGCTCGCCGCCATCTCCAGAATTAACGCCTCATCCAGTGGTTTCACAAAACGCATGTCCACCAGCGTCGCATTGAGGGATTCTGCGACTTTAGCCGCTTCTGGCATCAGTGTGCCGAAGTTGAGGATCGCCAGTTTTTCACCGCGACGCTTCACCAGGCCTTTGCCGATCGGCAGTTTCGCCAGCGGTTCCAGCTCAACGCCAACCGCATTGCCACGCGGATAGCGCACCGCGCTCGGACCATCCTGGTAGTGATAGCCGGTAAACAGCATTTGGCGGCATTCGTTCTCGTCGCTCGGCGTCATCACCACCATGTCCGGGATGCAGCGCAGGAAGGAGAGGTCAAATGCGCCCTGGTGCGTTTGTCCGTCTGCGCCGACGATGCCAGCGCGGTCGATAGCAAAGAGCACCGGCAGCTTCTGGATCGCGACGTCGTGAATCACCTGATCGTAGGCGCGCTGCAGGAAGGTGGAGTAGATCGCCACAATCGGCTTATAACCACCAATCGCCAGACCGGCGGCGAAAGTGACTGCGTGTTGTTCAGCAATAGCCACGTCAAAATACTGATCAGGGTATTTTTTGGAGAACTCAACCATGCCGGAGCCTTCGCGCATGGCGGGAGTCACGGCCATCAGCTTATTGTCTTTGGCCGCTGTTTCGCACAGCCAGTCGCCGAAGATTTTCGAATAGCTCGGCATCCCGCCGCTGCTTTTTGGCAGACAGCCGCTGGTCGGATCGAATTTCGGAACGGCGTGGAAGGTAATCGGATCTTTTTCCGCGGGCTCGTAGCCACGCCCTTTCTTGGTCATGATGTGCAGGAACTGCGGGCCTTTCAGGTCGCGCATGTTTTTGAGCGTGGTGACCAGGCCCAGCACGTCGTGTCCATCGACCGGACCGATATAGTTAAAGCCCAGCTCTTCAAACAGGGTGCCAGGCACCACCATGCCTTTGATATGTTCTTCGGTGCGTTTCAGCAGTTCTTTGATTGGCGGAACGCCAGAGAATACTTTTTTGCCGCCTTCGCGCAGGCTGGAATAGAGCTTCCCGGAGAGCAGTTGCGCCAGGTGGTTATTGAGCGCGCCGACGTTTTCCGAGATCGACATTTCGTTGTCGTTGAGGATAACCAGCATATCGGGCTTGATATCGCCCGCGTGGTTCATCGCCTCAAACGCCATACCCGCCGTGATCGCGCCATCGCCAATCACGCAGACGGTGCGACGCTGTTTGTTCTCTTTTTCTGCCGCGACGGCAATACCGATACCCGCAGAGATCGACGTTGAAGAGTGGCCAACGCTTAACACGTCGAACTCGCTCTCACCGCGCCACGGGAACGGGTGCAGACCGCCTTTCTGACGAATTGTGCCAATCTTATCGCGACGACCGGTGAGAATTTTGTGTGGATAAGCCTGATGGCCGACATCCCAGATCAACTGGTCAAACGGCGTGTTATAGACGTAGTGCAGCGCAACGGTCAGCTCCACCGTGCCAAGCCCGGAGGCGAAATGTCCGCTGGAACGGCTCACGCTGTCGAGGAGATAACGACGTAATTCGTCGCTCAGCTTCGGCAGGCTATCTTTCGGCAACAGACGTAACTCCTGGGTGGAGTCAACCAACGCCAGTGTCGGGTATTTGGCAATATCAAAACTCATCAAAGGCTCATCGAGATTTATAGTTTATTTATCACGCTGGATTATATAGTCCGCTAGCGCTTCCAGTGCCGAGGGATCCAGTGATTGTGCTGCCAGCTGATTCAGCGACTGGCGGGCATCATCGATCAGGTCCCGGGCTTTACGTTGGGCTTGCTCAAGTCCCAGCAGGGCGGGGTAGGTACTTTTGCCAAGTTGCTGGTCTGCGCCCTGACGTTTTCCCAATGTTGCAGTATCGCCCACCACATCCAGAATGTCATCCTGAACCTGGAAAGCCAGGCCGATACTTTCAGCGTATCTGTCCAGAACGGGCAGCGCTTTACGCCCTTGTTCACCCGCGCTCAGTGCGCCCAGGCGAACGGCTGCGCGTATCAACGCCCCGGTTTTATGACGGTGAATGCGTTCCAGCTGTTCCAGATTAACCTGACGACCTTCCGCCTCCAGATCTAACGCCTGGCCGCCGCACATTCCGGCGATCCCGCTGGCCATCGCCAGTTCGGAGACCATCGCCAGACGATCGCGGTCGGACACTTCTGCCATCGGCGCATCGCTCAGAATCGAGAACGCCAGGGTCTGCAACGCATCACCCGCCAGAATGGCATTGGCTTCGCCGAATTTAATGTGGCAGGTTGGCTGGCCGCGACGTAAATCGTCGTCGTCCATTGCCGGTAAATCATCGTGGATCAGCGAATAGGCGTGGATGCATTCAACGGCGGCCGCTGGCGCATCGAGCGTGTTATCGCTGATGCCAAACATATTACCCGTGGCGTACACCAGGAACGGGCGCAGGCGTTTTCCACCTAAGAGTGCGCCATAGTGCATGGCTTCAACCAGTGGAGTGTTCTGAAAAGGCTGTGGTTCGATAAAACGACGCAACGCATCGTTGGCACGCTCCACGCAAACCTGAAGCTCTCTGGAGAAATCCATTTACTCAGCGTCCGGTGTAAAAGGGGTTGTGGCGACATCTTCGCTATCGGAAAGCAGGATCTGCACGCGTTGTTCCGCCTGCTGCAATTTGACCTGCCCCTGGCGCGCAAGCTGCACGCCGCGTTCAAATTCATTGAGCGCGTCTTCCAGTGGCAAATCGCCACTTTCCAGACGGGTGACAATTTGCTCCAGTTCACTCAGCGCAGTTTCGAAGCTGGCTGGTGCGTCATTTTTCTTCGGCATAGTGAATGTTAACTCTCATGTTTTCAGCTCCGTCATGGTAACGGACTCGGGCAGATAAGCAAATAACGCGCAATGTGCACAGGAGGCACACGATGGTGGTATACTTCTGCGCCTGGATGCAGCCACCAATGTGGGCTGCTGTACTCTTTCCATCACAAGCCTTTACTGGCTTGCCTAAGAAACATTGCCGCCATGAAGTTTATCATTAAATTGTTCCCGGAAATCACCATCAAAAGCCAATCTGTGCGTTTGCGCTTTATTAAAATCCTGACCGGAAACATTCGTAACGTTTTAAAAGATTATGACGAAACGCTTGCCGTGGTTCGTCACTGGGATCACGTTGAAGTCCGCGCGAAAGACGAAAATAAGCGTCTGGATATTCGCGATGCGTTGACCCGCATTCCCGGTATTCACCATATTCTGGATGTGGAAGATGTTCCTTTCACCTCGCTGCACAATATTTTTGAACTGGCGCTGGCTCAGTACCGCGATCAGATCGAAGGCAAAACCTTCTGCGTGCGCGTGAAGCGTCGCGGCAAACATGAATTCAGCTCGATCGAAGCCGAGCGTTATGTCGGCGGCGGTCTGAACCAGCACGTTGAAACCGCGCGCGTAAAACTGACCAACCCGGAAGTGACTGTCAATCTGGAGATTGAAAACGATCGCCTGCTGCTGGTCAAAGGCCGTTACGAAGGTATCGGCGGTTATCCGATCGGCACGCAGGAAGATGTGCTGTCGCTGATCTCCGGTGGTTTTGACTCCGGTGTCTCTAGTTACATGCTGATGCGTCGCGGCTGTCGCGTGCATTACTGCTTCTTTAACCTCGGCGGCGCGGCGCATGAAATTGGCGTGCGTCAGGTGGCGCATTACCTGTGGAACCGTTTTGGCAGCTCCCACCGCGTGCGTTTTGTCGCGATCAACTTCGAGCCAGTGGTTGGCGAAATCCTCGAAAAAGTGGATGACGGCCAGATGGGCGTGGTGCTGAAGCGTATGATGGTGCGCGCGGCGTCTAAAGTGGCTGAGCGCTACGGCGTGCAGGCACTGGTCACCGGCGAAGCGCTGGGCCAGGTCTCCAGCCAGACGCTGACCAACCTGCGTTTGATCGATAATGTTTCCGATACCTTGATCCTGCGTCCGCTTATCTCCCACGACAAAGAGCACATCATCGACCTGGCGCGTAAAATCGGTACCGAAGATTTTGCCCGTACGATGCCGGAATACTGCGGTGTGATTTCGAAAAGCCCAACCGTGAAAGCGGTGAAGGCGAAGATCGAAGCGGAAGAGCAGAACTTCGATTTCGAGATCCTCGACAGAGTGGTAGCGGAAGCGACCAACGTCGATATCCGTGAAATCGCGCAGCAGACCGATCAGGACGTCGTTGAAGTCGAAACGGTCACCGGTTTTGGCGCGAACGACGTGATTGTCGATATTCGCTCCAGCGACGAACAGGACGCCAGCCCGCTGAAAGTCGAGGGCGTTGAAATTGTCTCTCTGCCTTTCTATAAGCTGAGCACCAAGTTTGGCGATTTGGAGAAAGACAAAACCTATCTGTTGTGGTGTGAGCGCGGTGTAATGAGCCGTCTGCAGGCGCTTTATCTGCGCGAGCAAGGCTTCACCAATGTGAAGGTGTATCGCCCGTAGTAAAATGCCCGGTGGCGCTGCGCTTACCGGACCTACAAAAATGCATCGTAGGCCGGGTAAGGCGTAGCCGCCACCCGGCTTTTTTATTTCTAAATTATGCACACATGGTAAAGTAACGATCCGTCAGGACGTCGTGAGGGAATCATGCATAAATACCTGGAAATAAAAGAGAAGATAAAAAAGGATATTCTCGACCAGAAATATAAAATCGGGGAAAGCATTCCATCCGAGCGTGACCTCGCAAGCGTCTATAACGTGACGCGGGTGACGGTGCAAAAAGCGATGGCGAATCTGGTTCAGGAAGGGTATATCGAGCGCATTCATGGCAAAGGCATGTTTGTGCTGAAAAACACCGACAGCAATATCTATATCCTCAACAATGAAAAGAGCGACAGCATCCTGGGTTTTTCTCGTGAATTTCAGGGACGCGTGAATGTCACCAGTCGCTTAATCACCTTTACGACTATTCACGCCGATACCGCGCTGGCACAACATCTTGAGATTAAGCCTGGCGACGATGTCTATTTTATCCGCCGCGTTCGCCTCCTCGATGGTCAGCCTGTTCTGGTCGAAGACACTAATATTCCTCTGCAAACTATTGCTGATATTCCCCAGTCCGTTCTTGAAAAGGGGTCCCTGTATGGTTATATCGAAGAGTACACCGGTAAAAAAATCAGCGACGCAGATTCCCTGATTGAAGCGGCGCTTTTCGACCGCGAATTAGCAAAACTGCTGGATATTACGCCCGGACAGGCGATGCTGAAAATTACCGAAGTCACCCGCCTCAGTGATAAAAAAGCCTTTAACTATTCGATTAGCTACAACCGGGCGGATCTGTTCCGAGTCAAAAATATGCGCATTGAAAGATGACAGGCGCGGGCGCGCCTGTCGGGCTCTTTAAAGCTGAGACGCAGCGGCCTTATCGACCAGCATTTGCACCTGCGAATGGTTTTTTAGCAGCGTTGCCGGAATATTAGCGTCGATATCTGAGCGCAGCGTTTGCGCCACAATAGCGGCTTTTTTCTCCCCGCTGGCCATCACAATCACTGACTTCGCCGCCAGAATTGTTTTCATCCCCAGGGAAATCCCTTGTTTCACGTCGCGCGCCTGTCCGAAATATTTCACGGAGACGGTCTGAGTGACTTCATCGAGATCGACCACGTGACACTCCGTATCAATGGCCGCGCCTGGCTCATTGAAACCGATATGCCCATTCATACCGATCCCCAGCACAATCGTATCAATTCCACCGTGTTCGCTGATGAAGCGATCCACGCGGCGGCACTCCTGCGCCGGGTCGGTGGTTAAGCCGTCAAAGAAGCAGATTTGTTCATCGCGAAGCGTCAGGCGGCTGAAGAAATGCCCCCAGACCATTTCCCGACAGCTTCCTTTGTCTGCTTTGCCCAACCCTAACCACTCGTCCAGGCCGACAAAAGCGGCATGGGAAAAATCGACTTTCCCTTCTTCGCTGGCACGTACAAGGGCATCAAACACGCCGAGCGGCGTATCGCCTCCGGCAATACAGATCAATGCATTGGGTTTACGCGTGAGGGTGTCGATCACGCGCTGGGCCACGGTGGCGCTGAGCGCCGGGTAATCTTCAACAATTTCAATGTTCATCGCAGTTCCTTAGCGTTTGTACTGAGGTAAATAAGCGTGGTTCACTTCCAGATACTCGTCGAGGATCTGCTCGGCAATGGCGGCGGAAGGCACAATAGGGTTGATGCTCAGCGCCAGCAGGGCGGTGGCGTAATCCCCGGTGACGGCGGCTTCGACGGTGAGCTCTTCGTAGGCTTTGACGCTCTGGATCAACCCGCGAATTTTCACCGGCAATCTTCCGTAGGCCAGCGGATGAGCGCCGTTTTTATCGATGACGGCATTGGTTTCCAGGGTGACGTGATCCGGCAGATCCGGCGTTGCGCCGTTATTGACGGTGTTCACCACGTGGACTTCTTTTTTGTCGTTGAAAATAGAGCTAATGATCGAGCAGGCTGTGTCGGAGTACCACGCGCCGCCGCGCTGCTCGAGCTCTTTCGGCTTGTGGTTCAGGTTCGGGTCCTGATACAGCTCAAACAGTTTTCTCTCAATCTCACGTGTTTGCTCGCCGCGCGTGCCTTTTTTCTCTGAATCGTGGATCGCGGTTTCCGTCATTTCGCGGGTCAGGAAGTAGTACTTCAGATAGGAGATCGGGTACATGTGCAGCGCGCGGGCAAAGCGTGCGGTAAAGCCGATATCCGGGATGTTTTTCAGCGAGTTATTGGCGCTGCCGACGGCCAGTTTCTCGATAAAATCGTCGGTGAGATCGTCACCTTTCACGTAAATTTTATCGGCAAAAATCAGGTGGTTCAGACCGATAATGCGCGCGTAAATATCCGCTTTTTTGACGTCATAGGCTTTGGCGATATCCATCATCATGCTGTTCGCGCCGCTGCAAATCCCGATGGTTTTGATCGCCGAGTGACGGGTGATGGCTTCGGTGACGATGCCCGCCGGGTTGGTGAAGTTAATCAGCCACGCATTCGGACACCATTTTTCCATCGCTTTGCAGATATCCAGCAGCACGGGAATGGTACGCTGAGCTTTCATAAATCCACCGGGACCGGTGGTTTCCTGGCCGAGCACGCCGTATTTCAGCGGGATTTTCTCATCATTGATACGCGCATCCAGGAAGCCGACCCGCAGCTGGGTGGTGACGAAATCGGCGTCTTTCAGCGCCGCCTCACGGTCCAGCGTCAGGTGAATATTCATCGGAATGCCTGCGTCTTTCACCATGCGCTGGGCGAGTTTGCCGACAATTTCCAGTTTCTCTTTCCCTTCCTCGATATCCAGCAGGTAGAAATCAGTGACCGGGAGTTCGTCATAGCGTTTGATAAATCCATCGATCAATTCCGGCGTATAGCTTGAGCCACCACCAATCGTGACAATTTTGAGCTTTTTCATCGTGAATCCTTTTTACAAGATGGGATCGGGAAGTTTTTCTGCTTCACGGCGCGAATGTTCTTCCGCCGCTTCGGTTTCTAACTGTTTGCGTTCAGCGAGTTTGAAAAACGGTAGCCAGACGAGGGCTGAAATGGCAATGGTGCACACCGACCAAATTACGGCAGGGATATTGCCCCCAGTGACGAACCACGCGGCGAAAATGGGCGGCATGGTCCACGGAATTTGCAGCACCGGGCGGCCAATGATGTCGAAATACATCAGGGCATAGGTCGAAATGCACAGAATCATCGGGGTGAGGGTGAAAGGGATCATTAGCAACGGGTTGAAGACAATCGGGCAGCCAAATATCACCGGCTCGTTGATGCAAAATATCGCGGAGGGCAAAGAGAGTTTGCCGACCGATTTATACAGCTTGCTGCGCGAGCGCATCATCGCCATCACTAACCCGAGCGTTGCGCCGGTGCCGCCGAGACACATAAAGACGATATAGAACCCGTCGGCGGTGATATGAGGAATCGGCTGGTGGTGCAAATAGGCCTGCGTATTTTCAGCGATATATTTCAGGAAAATCGGCGCGGTGATCCCCGAAAGAACGTTATCCCCGTGAATCCCGCAGCACCACAGCAGCGAAATTAAAAAGATTAAGACCAGCATTCCGGGCAGCGAACCTAAGCCGGTGACCAGTGGGCTGAGAATAAGGGTAAAAAACTGATTAATATCGAAGTTAAGAATGACCCTAACGAACCAGATAAGTGTAATCGCGACAGCCGCCGGAATCAGGCTCGCGAAAGATTGCGCCACCGCAGGGGGAACGCCGTCGGGGAGTTTGATCACCACGTTATGATGGATAAAGAAGCGGACAATTTGCACCGTCAGAATCGACAATATAATCGCTGAGAAAAGCCCGGCGGCACCGAGATTATCAACGTTGAGCTGGTACTTATCGTTGAGCTGCGCCAGCAGAAACACCACCATCGTGACAATGGCGCAGGTTAAGGCGTTGAGACTGTACTCTTTCGCCAGGTTATAGCTGATGCCAATAGCCGAGATGAGCCCGATTGCCCCGAAAGTCACCGCAACTGGCGCGCTCAGTTTCTCGGCGTAGGGGCCCAGCCAGTCGGTCCAGCCGGGAATTGGTAAATTCGCCAGGATCAGAAACAGGCTGCCGGTGATAGTGAAAGGGAGCGTCAGGGCGATACCGTTGCGCACCGCCACCAGTATTTTGTTTTCACCGACGCGAATCAGGACAGGAATGACTCTGTTCTCAAGAAATGTAATCACATTGCTTACTCCAGAAGAGATTTCTGTTCTTCGCCATTATTCATTTCCTTATCGAGTGTGAGGCGAAGTTCTTAACTGGTATATACCAGTTGGAGTGAGTTTTTCACGGATTGGACGCGATGAGAAGCCATCTTAGAAAGAAAGATGGGAAGTGTGATAACTGCCGCAATTATGTGCAAAGAGAGGAAGGCTGGCATTGAGCCAGCCTGAGGGAGGATCAGGACTCGTAGTAGTTATAAATCCCAGCGGGTATCACCAGCGATGACGCTACTTCGTAGGCTTTTTCACGCCCTACCAGCAGGTCGATAATTTTGAGCGCAAAATCAATCGATGTTCCCGGTCCCTGGCTGGTCAACAGATTAACGCGCGGGTCCCACACTACCCGTTTATCAACCCATTGCCCTTCCGGGATACGGTCTTTCAGGGTAGGGAAACCGGTCATATTGCCGAGTGGGAAGAGATTGTGCGGAACCAATACGGTGCCTGCTGCTGCGCAGATGGCGGCGACTATGCGCCCGGAAAGGTGAAACTGGCGGACGGTTTCGACCAACAGGGGACTGTCGCGAAAACACTCTGCGCCTTTCAGACCACCAGGTAGAATAATGATGTCGTAATCGCCGTCAGCCACTTCAACCAGCGGCGCATCAGCCAGCAGTTTGACGCCGCGCGAGCAAACAATCGCCAGATTGCCATCGCTGGCGACGCTGGCAGTTGTTACGCTGATCCCGCCGCGCACCAGCAAATCAATGGTGGTGACCGCTTCCGTTTCTTCGCTACCAGGGGCGAGGCATATCAGTGCCGACGCGCTCATACTCACTCTCCTTACGTTTTACCCTGTCATACAGTTGAACATTTTCCGGCACGTTGATGCCATGCGCGCGGGCGCGTTTGAGCAGGTAGCCGGTAATGTAGTCGATTTCAGTGTGCCGCTGCGCGCGCACGTCCTGCAACATCGATGAGATGTTTTCTGCCGTGCTATCGATAATCTGTTCGACGTAATAACGGATATCATCTGCAGAGGTGTGGATGCCTTCGCGCTCTATCACCGCCGCCACTTCAGCACACAGCGCGGCCACTTCCAGCGGGTGGTTTTTGAGTTCACCGTTCGGGCAGTCCAGAAGCGCTGTCAGCGGATTGATCACGCAGTTAACCGCCAGTTTACGCCATAGCTGCGGGCGAATGTTATTGTGCCAGGCGACGTCGGGCAGCACGTGTTGCAGCACATCGGCGAGATAGCTGTAATCGCCGTCCTGCTCGCGTGCCGGGCCCATATGCGTCACGCCGCTCGCTACGTGGACGATGATGTTCCCGTCACGACGGGCCGCATGGGTGGTGATTGCCATCAGCAGCGGCTGATGGATGCTTTTGAGTTCATCAATGGTACCCATGCCGT
This sequence comes from Lelliottia jeotgali, assembly GCA_002271215.1. Lineage (NCBI taxonomy): Bacteria > Pseudomonadati > Pseudomonadota > Gammaproteobacteria > Enterobacterales > Enterobacteriaceae > Lelliottia > Lelliottia jeotgali. The sequence goes on from CP018628.1 coordinate 1,052,440, forward strand.
TATGCACCAGCACAATCGGTGTGGTACGGGGTAGGGTGGCGGCCAGCGCTTTGACGGCGTCCGAGACCTGCCAGGCCTTGAGCGTGACCAGCAGCAGGTCGCTTTGCGCCAGGAAATCGGGATCGTTGGCGGTGAGCGATTCGTTAAAGATACTACCATCTTCATCGATCAGGTTTACACTGCAATACGGCTGGGGGACGCGTAGCCAGCCTTGTACCTCGTGTCCATGTTTGCACAATGCGGTGAGCCAAAGCTGGCCCAGGGCTCCGCATCCGAGCACGGTAATTTTCATTGTTCCTCCTCACCTGCAACTGCGCCAGGCGTGTCGGTTAAGTATAGCGCCGTCAGCTAAGCTTCTGTTGAGTTATGCCTCGTTGCGGGTATTATGCAACGCAACAAAAGTAAAGGGAGAAGAAAAGATGCCATCTTTCGATATTGTTTCAGAAGTTGATATCCAGGAAGTCCGTAACGGCGTGGATAACGCTAGCCGCGAAGTTGAATCACGTTTCGATTTTCGTGGTGTAGAGGCGAGTTTTGAGCTGAACGACGCGAATAAGACCATTAAGGTGCTGAGCGAGTCTGATTTCCAGGTCAACCAGCTGCTTGATATTCTGCGCGCCAAGCTGTTAAAGCGCGGCATTGAAGGAACGTCTCTCGATGTGCCGGAAGAGTTCGTGCACAGCGGCAAAACCTGGTTTGTTGAAGCTAAGCTTAAACAGGGCATTGAAAGCGCGATGCAGAAGAAAATCGTTAAGCTTATTAAAGACAGCAAGCTAAAAGTGCAGGCGCAAATTCAGGGTGAAGAGATTCGTGTGACTGGCAAAGCGCGCGACGATCTGCAGGCAGTCATGGCGCTGGTGCGCGGTGGCGACCTGGGTCAGCCGTTCCAGTTTAAGAACTTCCGCGATTAAAACGAAAATGCCCGGCAAGCCGGGCATTTTTTCAGGCTTTGATGGCCTGTTCCACTTCGAAGCGATTCGTCACTTTACTGTCAATTTTGACGTAAGCGCTGCGCTCTTCCGGGACGATAAACACTTCACTTATCCCTTCTGTGGCTTCCAGTCGCTGTTTCAGCGTGTCGCTGATCTCAACATCGTCTGGGATTTCAACCCGCAGGCTGCTGACATAGCGCGGCTCTTTCATGGTGCTGGCGACCAGCAGCCAGAGCATTGCCAACAGCGCGCCTGCGAGAAACACGGTCTGCGAATCAAATAATCCGTCTACCCAACCGCCGAGCGAGCCGCCTATCGCCACGCCAAGGAACTGGCTGGTGGAATAAATGCCCATCGCCGTACCTTTGTATCCGGCGGGGGATTCTTTGCTGATCAGCGACGGCAGCAGGGCTTCCATCAGGTTGAAGGCAAGGAAGAACAACTGCACGCCCAAGACCAGCTCCCAGAAGTGCGGTCCGGAGCCCCAGAGAACAATTTCTGCGATTAACAGTAATGCCACACAGCCCAGGAACACGCGCTTCATGCGGCGTTTCACTTCGGCGTAGATAATAAAAGGCACCACGGAGACGAAGGAGACAAGCATCGTCACCAGATAAATCTTCCAGTGCTCAGCCGCCGGGAAGCCGGCTGCTGCCAGCTGGCCGGGCAGGGCGACAAACGTAGACATCAGCAGAATGTGCAGACACATAATGCCGAAATTGAGTTTGAGCAGACGCGGTTCGACGATGACTTTACTGAAGCAGCCTTTCACCATGCCCGATTCGCGGTTCAGAACGTGATTTTTGCTGTCCGGTACGACCCAAATAGTTAGCGCAATACCGAGGGTGGCCAGCACGGCAATCATCCAGAAAAGGGCATTCAGGCCAAGTTTGTGGGTAATGATCGGGCCGAGAACCATCGCGATAGCGAAGGTGACGCCAAAGCTGACGCCGATAAAGGCCATCGCTTTGGTACGGTTCTGTTCGCGGGTTAAATCAGAGAGCAGCGCCATGACGGCGGCAGCAATGGCCCCTGAACCTTGCAGCGCACGGCCCAGAATTATGCCCCAGATTGAGTCCGACAGCGCGGCAATCACGCTACCGAGCACAAAGATCATCAGGCCGCCGACGATCAGCGGTTTACGACCGACGCGATCGGAGAGCAGGCCGAAGGGAATCTGGAATACCGCCTGGGCCAGACCGTAGATACCAATCGCCAGACCAATTAATGCCTCGCTGGCACCCTGAAGTGCCATACCATAGGTGGTCAGAACAGGCAGGACCATAAACATGCCGAGCATGCGCAGCGAGAAAACAGTCCCTAAACCCCAGGTCGCGCGCAGTTCGCCTGGTGTCATTTTATAATCGTTCATTACCACCTCAGTTCAAAAGCAGGCACTAGTGTAGGCGGGGTGTTAAGTGCGGTAAATAGGTGTTTGTTTAAGAGATATTACGGGGTGCAAATCATTGCCGGGTGGCGGCTTCACCTTACCCAGCCTACCGAACCCGTAGGCTCGTGCAAGCGCAGCGCCGCCGGGCAAAAAAAAAGCCGGGTTATCATCACCCGGCTTTTTCAAATCAGCGTTCTTACCAGACGTAAGTCAGCAGATTGTGTGAATCCGGCACCATAAAGTCGACGGACATCATTACGGACAGCGAAGTTATAGCGACAATCGAGAACACAAACAGCTTGCGTGCCCAGACTTTATCGTCTTCCACTTTGTAACCGCGTAGCGCCATACCGAGCCACCAGACGCTCACCGCAGCGGCCACCACCAGATATTTGTATCCAGCGTAACCACCCAGAGAAAGCATCAGTGTCGCGACGGCAAAGGCGATGATGTACAGCGTGATGTGATTCTTGGCGACTGAAATGCCTTTCACGACCGGCAGAACCGGGATGTTCGCTGCCTGATAATCCTTAAAGCGGAAAATCGCGATGGCGTAGGAGTGCGGCATCTGCCACAGGCTAAAGATAGCCAGCAGGATGAGCGCACCGCTGTCGAACTCGTTCGTGACGGCACAGTAGCCAATCACCGGCGGCGCAGCGCCGGAGAGAGAACCAATCAGCGTACCGTAGACGGAGTGACGTTTCATATACAGGCTGTAGACGCCCACATACACCACGAAACCCATCACCCCCAGCCAGCAGGCCAGAGGGTTAGCACCAAACCACAGCAGCATAAAGCCAGCAATACCCAGCAACGTGGCGTACACCAGCGAGACGGTAGGGGATATCAGGCCTTTGACAAGCACCCGATTCTTGGTCCTTTCCATCTTCCTGTCGATATCCATGTCGATGTAGTTGTTAAATACACAACCGGACGCAACCACCAGCGACACTCCGATAAGCGTGGATGCAAAGAGGGTGTAATCAATGCTGCCCTTAGAGGCCAGCAGAAACCCTCCGATCACGGAGATCAGATTGCCGAAGATGATGCCTGGTTTCGTTACTTGCAGGTATTGCTTAAACATACTCGCCGCTCTTAGTGAACCATCATGTTGTAGTTGAGGTTCCACATAATCCAGATGGAACCGACTACCAGGATAGCGATGATAATCACGGTAAAGACGAAGGCCGTCATATTCCAGCCTTCATCGGATTTGGTGTTCATGTGCAGGAAGCAAACCAGATGCACCAGAATCTGCACCACAGCAGAGATCAGGACTGTGCCCAGAATCACCGTGTGAGAAGCCGTTCCGCTCATCACCATCCAGAACGGGATTGCCGTCAGGATGATCGACAGGATGAAACCTGTCATGTAGGTTTTTACGCTACCGTGGGAAGCGCCATGATCGTTAGTATGACTCATTACATCGCCCCCATCAGATAGACAACCGAGAACACACAGATCCACACCACGTCCAGGAAGTGCCAGAACAGACTCAGGCACATGATACGGGTGCGGTTAGTATTGGTCAGGCCGCGACGATAAACCTGGAACATCAGCACCGCCATCCAGATAAGACCGGATGTCACGTGCAGACCGTGAGTACCTACCAGCGCGAAGAACGCGGACAGGAAGCCACTGCGATCCGGGCCCATGCCTTCAGCAATCAGGTGATGGAATTCATAGAGTTCCATCCCGATAAATCCAGCACCAAACAGCCAGGTCAACGCCAGCCAGGAAACGACCTGGCTCTTGTTGTTTTTGTACATGGCGATCGCCGCCATGCCGTAGGTGATGGAGCTGAATAACAGCAGAGCAGTTTCGACCAGAACGAACGGCAGTTCGAAAATGTCCTTGCCAGTCGGGCCGCCCGCTGTGCCGTTCACCAGAACGGCATAGGTCGCGAACAGACAGCAGAACAGAATGCAGTCGCTCATCAGGTAGATCCAGAAGCCGAAGACTTTCATCGGCCCTGTATCGTGGTGCGCGTGGTCATGCGCATGGGCAGTTGGGTGCGCCAAAGTATCAGTTGCCATTTTTCAGCCCCGCTTTAGAAATCTCATCGAAATGCTGGTTTTCCAGTTTTTCGACTTCACGGACTGGTACGTAGTAGTCCACGTCCTCGTCAAAGCTCTTCACAATCCAGCTGATGATCACGCCCGCGAAGCTCGCGATCGCCAGCCACCAGATGTGCCAGATCATGGCGAAGCCAAACACCGTTGCGAAGGCGGCAATCACAATGCCCGCGCCGCTGTTTTTCGGCATGTGGATCTCTTCGTAATGCTCAGGTTGCTTGTACGCTTCGCCTTTTTCTTTCATTTCCCAGAATGCGTCGCGCTCATGGATCTGCGGCACAATGGCAAAGTTATAGAACGGAGGCGGGGAGGAGGTTGCCCACTCCAGCGTACGTCCACCCCACGGGTCACCGGTCAGGTCACGGTTCTGCTCGCGGTCGCGAATAGAGACGTAGAACTGAATCAGCTGACAGGCGATACCCATCGCAATCAGCACCGCACCACAGGCTGCAATCACCAGCATCGGGTGGAACTGCGGATCAATCTGCTGGCTCAGGCGACGGGTCATACCCATGAAGCCCAGCACATACAGCGGCATAAATGCGACGAAGAAGCCGACAATCCACAGCCAGAACGCGCGTTTGCCCCAGGTTTCGTTCAGCGTGAAGCCGAACGCTTTTGGCCACCAGTAGGTTACGCCAGCGAAGCAGCCGAAGACGACGCCGCCGATGATAACGTTATGGAAGTGCGCAATCAGGAACAGACTGTTGTGCAGTACGAAGTCAGCACCTGGTACCGCCAGCAGTACGCCGGTCATCCCACCTACAGAGAAGGTAACGATGAAGCCGATGGTCCACAGCATTGCTGAGTGGAACACGATACGGCCCTGATACATGGTGAACAGCCAGTTGAAGATCTTCACCCCGGTCGGGATGGCGATAATCATGGTGGTAATACCGAAGAAGGCGTTTACGTTCGCGCCCGCACCCATAGTAAAGAAGTGGTGCAGCCAAACGATGAACGACAGGACGGTAATACACACGGTTGCCCACACCAGCGAAGTGTAACCAAACAGACGTTTACGCGAGAAGGTTGCGGCGATTTCGGAGAACACACCGAAGACCGGCAGAACCAGAATGTACACCTCAGGGTGACCCCATGCCCAAATCAGGTTGATGTACATCATCATGTTGCCGCCCATATCATTGGTGAAGAAATGGGTGCCCAGATAGCGATCCAGGGTCAGCAACGCGACGGTAACCGTCAGAATTGGGAATGACGCGATAATCAGGATGTTGGCGCACAGAGATGCCCAGGTAAATACCGGCATCTTGAACATGGTCATGCCAGGGGCACGCATCTTGATAATGGTCACGAAGAAGTTAATACCGGTCAGGGTCGTACCGATACCGGAGAGCTGAATCGCCCAAATCCAGTAATCGACGCCTACGCCAGGACTGTATTCAATTCCCGAAAGCGGTGGGTATGCCAGCCAGCCGGTCTGTGCGAATTCGCCCACACCCAGTGACAGGTTAACCAGAATTACACCGACAACCGTGAACCAGAAGCTCAGGTTGTTCAGGAACGGGAACGCTACGTCGCGCGCGCCGATTTGCAACGGCACAACCACGTTCATCAGACCGATAACCAGCGGCATCGCCACGAAGAAGATCATAATCACGCCGTGCGCGGTAAAGATCTGATCGTAGTGGTGCGGAGGCAGGAAGCCAGCTTCACCTGCCGAAGCAAGGACCTGCTGGCTACGCATCATGATAGCATCGGCAAAGCCACGAATTAACATGACGATACCGACGATGCAGTACATGATACCGAGTTTTTTGTGGTCAACCGAAGTCAGCCACTCATTCCACAGGTAGCTCCACTTACCGAAGTAAGTGATCAGGCCCAGTAAGGCCGCGCCACCAATGATAATTGCAGCAATCGTAACCACGATAATCGGTTCATGGTACGGCACTGCATCCAGTGTCAATTTTCCGAACATTTTCTTCCTCGGCCCCTTAGTGAGAGGTTTCCGCGTGGCTCATGTCCATGCCTTCCATACCTTCGTGCGAGCTGTGCTCACCTTCTGGCTGAGTCATGTTCATGCTCTTCCCGTGGTCCATAAATTTGTTCACAACGTCTTTAAACAAATCAGGTTTCACGTTAGAGAAGTATTCCACCTTGTTGTATTCGCTAGGTGTCGCCACTTTATCGAATGCCGCCATGTCAGACATGGTGTTGGTAGACTGCTTCGCTTTTTCGACCCACTGGTCGAAAGCGGCACGGTCCGGCGTTGCGATAGCTTTGAACTTCATACCTGAGAAGCCCGGGCCACTATAGCTGGCGGAGATACCATCGTAGGTGCCTGCTTCATTCGCGATCAGGTGCAGGTTAGTCTGCATACCGGCCATCGCGTAAATCTGGCTGCCCAGACGCGGAATAAAGAAGGAGTTCATCACGGAGTTAGAGGTCACTTTGAACTGCACCGGAGTGTTCGCCGGGAAGGCGATTTCATTCACGGTAGCAATGCCCTGTTCCGGATAGATGAAGAACCATTTCCAGTCCATGGAGACCACTTCAATGGTAATCGGTTTTTCATCGTGAACCAGCGGTTTGCTCGGCTCAAGCGCGTGAGTGGTTTTCCACGTCAGCACGGCAAGGAACAAGATGATCAGAATAGGGACCGTCCAGACCACAGCTTCCACTTTATTGGAGTGTGACCAGTTAGGGCTATACTTCGCATCTTTATTGCTTGCACGGTACTTCCAGGCGAAACCTACTGCCATCAAAATGGCGGGGATAACGACAATCATCATCAGGCCGAAGGCCGTCAGAATCAACGAGCGTTGTTCCAGTCCAATCTGTCCTTTGGGGTCGAGAAGCGCAGAATCACAGCCACTGAGTAAAACAGTGCCTGCAAATAACGACAACCATCCCAAACTTTTATTGTATTTCCTAAGTGTCATTTAACGACCTCAATTCCACGGGGACCTGGTGGCGTTTAAAGTGTGGGGGCATTTTACGGGAAGGTTACATTACTGTAAACATCATTAGCCCTGTGTCAGGAAGGTGTTACTGGGTTCTGCCGCACGTGTCACATGTGTTGCAAATTATGTCTACTTTTAAGACAAAAGCCCCACGGGACGGGAGTTATAACGAAAGGGCCCATAAGGATACCCCAAACAGGGCAATTGGTATAACCATTGTTAAAAATAAACAATAAATTAACAAAAAAGCATCAATAAAAAGACAATTGAAATACGAAAATTTAATCTTCCCAAAGCTGAATCGTTTAATGAAAAATAGCGAAACGCTGAGGGTTCCTATAATTTCCGAAACCTATCCCGCACAAAACAACAAATATTTTTTCAGCTGGCGTCGGTTATTTCACCGTTATAATTACATGGCGTTATTACCACGGGAAATAACCTTTCGGTTTTTGCTTCAGGTCAGCTGGGTTTTACGCAACGCCATGAAATCGAGAAGACCCCCGGTGACGATACCGAGGACCGCAAGCAGTCCGCCGACTTCCAGGAGTATTGCTTCGAACGGCAGGGCGAGTGGTGTGGACGCGTTGATAATCAACACGATCAGCCATAGCGCCAGGAGTACGCAGCCGATCATTAACAGCCGCAGTGCATAGTGATAGGCGCGCTGATATTCCGTTCGCGGCATAAAATGTTCTGTTTGCTGGGTATATTCCAGCGTCTGGCGGCAGACCAGCAAAAGCAATATTCCCGGCACGGCCGCAATCACTGAGAAGAGATAAAACGTTGGCCAACCGTGGGCTTCAACAAACCAGCCCGCAATCGGCCCGACATACACACGGCCAACAGCGGAAAGTGCAGAGAGCAGCGCAAACTGGGTCGCGGAAAACGACTTATTGCACAACGTCATGAGCAGCGCGACAAACGCCGCTGTTCCCATCCCGCCGCACAGGTTTTCAAAGAAAACAGCCGTGCCCATGCTGAACATATTTTTATCAGTGATAGAGAGCAGCCAGTAACCCGCGTTGGACGCCCCCTGCAAAATGCCGAAGATAAGCAGGGCGCGAAACAGCGACAGACGCTGCATTAATACCCCGCCGTACAGCGCACCAAGAATCGTCGCAAACAGACCGAGCGTTTTGTTCACCACCCCCACTTCACCGGCATCGAAGCCTACGCCGCGAATCAGGAAAGTGGTGGTCAGGCTCATAGCAAAAGCATCGCCGAGCTTATAAAGGACGATCAGCAGTAAAATCAGCCAGGCATTGTTGCGCCCGAAGAAGTCTCGCAGTGGCTCGGCGACAGCCTGCTCGAGCGAACGAGGAACGGGGATAACATCGCTAGGCTCAGGGGCAAAAAAGGTTGTGATAATGCATGGGATCAGCAGGGCTGCCATCAGCCAGTACATTCCCTGCCAGCCGAGATAGCGGTCGGCCAGCCAAAGCGCTAATCCACCGGAAACCAGCATTCCCAGACGATAGCCTAGCACGCTGATTGCCGCACCGGCGCCGCGCTCTTCAGCCGATAACACATCCGTTTTCCAGGCATCAAAGACGATATCCTGCGAGGCGGAACAAAAGGCGATGAGTACCGCCAGCGCCGCCATCCAGCGCAGTTGGGTTGACGGCTCCAGGAACCCCATTGCGGCGATCGCCAGCAACAGCAGAATCTGTGTCATCACCAGCCAGCCTCGACGACGACCGAGGAATGGCGGGGTATAGCGGTCCATCACCGGTGACCATAAAAACTTAAAAACGTAGGCCTGGCCGACAAGGGAGAAGAAACCGATGGTTTTGAGATCGATATTCTCGACCGTCATCCAGGCCTGAAGCGTGCCGGAGGTGAGGGCGAGAGGTAAACCGGAGGCGAAACCAAGGATCAGCAAAATGGCTGATTTAGGCTGCTGGAAAATGCGCAAGTAATGACTGGACATGTTTCTATATGACTGACCCGGCGAGGTGCCGGGTCAGTGTGCGGGATTAGCGCGCGTTCTGCTTGATGAATTCGTGAATGCTGGTGTCCTGCGCCATATCGGCGATGGTGTCAGTCAGCACACTATTTACCGCATTAGCAATGTTCTGGTTAGACGCCTGGAAGGCACCTTCAACCGAGTAGCTTGCGCGGTAGTTTTTGTTCATTTTATTGCCGTTCTTCGCGGTAGCGATGATGGCGATATCGGCTTTGGTGGAGATATTGTAACGCACGTTGCCTTGAGAAACGTCGGCATACAGATTGTTCACAATGATCTGCAGATCAACTGCACCGCTTGGGCCGACCATATAACCACGAGAAGTCATCTGTTTTTCCAGAACTTCTTGCAGCAGGAAACGCAGGTCGCGGGAGGCTGTGAGCGTGACTTGCTGGTTATCGCGAGTCACTTTTGCCAGCGCTTGATCCTGACGCTGATCGGCTCCGTTGATGCTCACGGTAACGCCCATCAGGCTTGGGTCCTGCTGTGGCAGAGTAATTTTTGGCGAGACGTCAATGGTGGTTGGCGGAGTGGCACAACCAGCCAGCATGAAGAGTGCTACCAGCGGAAAGAAGAGTTTTTTTAACATTTCAGGTTCTCAACGGATCGTTAGCATATAGAGCGAAAAATTGCCGCCATCATAACATCGCCAACGGCAAGGGGAAGTGGTCAACGCATGTAAATTCATCGTCTTGTCCGAAATCTGACCACCATGTGCATTTTCCTCACTGCATCTAAGGCAAAAGGTATGAGTGACACAGTAAACTTCATCCGTTTGAATGAGGAAATCAGACGAAAGCTAAATATTTGTTGTCTTGATGTAATGGAAGCGGTAAAAGCGGCTAACATTTAAAGGGATGGGTGACATCTCAGCGTTGTCAGAGGAGTAATATCATGATGATACGTGAACAGATCGAAGAAAAACTAAGGACAGCGTTTAATCCCGTGTTCCTCGAAGTTGTCGATGAGAGCTACCGTCATAATGTGCCGGCCGGTTCTGAAAGCCATTTCAAAGTCGTACTGGTTAGCGACCGCTTCGCAGGGGAACGTTTTCTGAATCGTCACCGTATGATCTACGGAACGCTGACGGAAGAACTCTCCTCTACAGTGCATGCGCTGGCCCTTCATACCTACACCATTAAAGAGTGGGAAGGGTTGCAGGATACCATTTTCGCTTCTCCACCTTGTCGAGGTGCAGGAAGCATCGCGTAAACAATCCGGGTTGCAACCGTTGGAGTTTTTCCAGTATGTTGCATACAGAATGATGTCAAAGCGGCCTGCGGGCCGTTTTGTTTTGTCTGCGTTTTGAACGTGTGGGGCGAAATTTAGGCCAAAAATAGCCTTAAATTGTGAAAAAAGCCGCAGCAAGATGCCCCAACCGTTCTCGACTCACCCAAGTGATGCCGCTATAATGCCGCGTCTTAATGAATGTCTTCGGGATGATTCTGGCGACAGGGAATGTGAATCTGCTAAAAGTGAGCATCCCGGTATTGCGAGACAAATTCAGAGTTGACCGAGCACTGTGATTTTTTTGAGGTAACAAGATGCAAGTTTCAGTTGAAACCACTCAAGGCCTTGGCCGCCGTGTAACGATTACTATCGCTGCTGACAGCATCGAAACTGCTGTGAAAAGCGAGCTGGTCAACGTAGCAAAAAAAGTACGTATTGACGGCTTCCGCAAGGGTAAAGTACCGATGAATGTCGTTGCTCAGCGTTATGGCGCTTCTGTTCGCCAGGACGTGCTGGGTGACCTGATGAGCCGCAACTTCATTGATGCCATCATCAAAGAAAAAATCAATCCAGCTGGCGCACCGAACTACGTTCCGGGCGAATACAAACTGGGCGAAGACTTCACTTACTCCGTTGAGTTCGAAGTTTATCCAGAAGTTGAGCTGAAAGGTCTGGAAACCATCGAAGTTGAGAAACCTGTTGTCGAAGTGACCGACGCTGACGTTGATGGCATGCTGGACACTCTGCGTAAGCAGCAGGCGAACTGGAAAGACAAAGACGGCGCTGTTGATGCAGAAGACCGCGTAACCATCGACTTCTCCGGTTCTGTAGACGGCGAAGAATTCGAAGGCGGCAAAGCGTCTGACTTCGTACTGGCGATGGGCCAGGGTCGTATGATCCCAGGCTTCGAAGACGGTATCAAAGGTCACAAAGCTGGCGAAGAATTCACTATCGACGTGACCTTCCCGGAAGAGTACCACGCTGAAAACCTGAAAGGTAAAGCAGCCAAGTTCGTTATCAACCTGAAGAAAGTTGAAGAGCGCGAACTGCCAGAACTGACTGAAGAATTCATCAAACGTTTCGGCGTTGAAGATGGTTCCGTAGCCGGTCTGCGTGCAGAAGTGCGTAAAAACATGGAACGTGAGCTGAACGGCGCTGTGCGTAACCGTGTGAAATCTCAGGCTATCGAAGGTCTGGTGAAAGCGAACGAAATCGACGTTCCTGCAGCACTGATTGACAGCGAAATCGACGTTCTGCGTCGCCAGGCTGCACAGCGCTTCGGTGGCAACCAGCAGCAAGCGCTGGAACTGCCTCGTGAACTGTTCGAAGAGCAGGCTAAACGCCGCGTTGTTGTTGGTCTGCTGCTGGGCGAAGTGATTCGTACCCACGAGCTGAAAGCTGACGAAGACCGCGTGAAAGGCCTGATCGAAGAGATGGCTTCTGCTTACGAAGATCCACGTGAAGTGGTTGAATTCTACGGCAGCAACAAAGAGCTGATGGACAACATGCGCAACGTTGCCCTGGAAGAGCAGGCCGTTGAAGCCGTTCTGGCTAAAGCCAAAGTGTCTGAAAAAGCCACTTCTTTCAACGAACTGATGAACCAGCAGGCGTAATTTCGCCCCAACGGTTTAAAGTTTGAACGAAAACCCGTTGCCTTCTGGTGACGGGTTTTTTTTATCGCAGTAATAGCCCAGGAAGAGTGCTAAAACGCCCTTTCAGTGTTAGCGTTACAGCAAAAGATTGTTATGCTTGAAATATGGCGATGCCGTCCCCATAAGTGTGTAATCACTATGAATGAGACTGGCTGATAATCCGTCCATAAGGTTACAATCAGTACAGCAGGTATTTTCCAATTTTTATCCAGGAGACGGAAATGTCATACAGTGGCGAACGAGATAACTTTGCACCCCATATGGCTCTGGTGCCAATGGTTATTGAACAGACCTCTCGCGGGGAACGTTCTTTTGATATCTATTCCCGTCTGCTCAAGGAACGCGTAATCTTTCTGACCGGCCAGGTGGAAGACCACATGGCAAACCTGATCGTGGCGCAGATGCTGTTCCTGGAAGCGGAAAACCCGGAAAAAGACATTTACCTGTATATTAACTCCCCAGGCGGTGTCATCACTGCCGGGATGTCCATTTATGACACCATGCAGTTCATCAAGCCTGACGTCAGCACCATTTGTATGGGGCAGGCGGCATCTATGGGGGCGTTCCTGCTGACGGCAGGCGCGAAGGGCAAACGTTTCTGTCTGCCAAATTCCCGCGTGATGATTCACCAGCCGCTGGGCGGATACCAGGGTCAGGCGACAGACATTGAAATTCATGCGCGTGAAATCCTGAAAGTGAAAGGGCGCATGAATGAACTTATGGCGCACCACACGGGTCAATCACTTGAGCAGATCGAGCGTGATACCGAGCGCGATCGCTTCCTCTCCGCATCAGAGGCAGTTGAGTACGGCTTAGTCGACTCCATTTTGACCCATCGTAATTGATGCCCACGGCGCGAGTGTGCCGCTATACTAAGGTAGGGCGGCACTTTGCTTGATTGCGACTTGCGCCTGAGAATGGCATTTGCGTCGTCATGTGCGGCACAAAGAACTTAAAAAGAGGTTTGGACTCATGACAGATAAACGCAAAGATGGTTCGGGCAAACTGCTGTACTGCTCTTTTTGCGGCAAGAGCCAGCATGAAGTGCGTAAACTGATTGCCGGGCCGTCCGTGTATATCTGCGACGAATGTGTCGATTTATGTAACGACATCATCCGCGAAGAGATTAAAGAAGTAGCGCCTCATCGTGAGCGCAGCGCATTGCCGACCCCGCACGAGATCCGTCATCATCTTGATGATTATGTGATCGGCCAGGAACCGGCTAAAAAAGTGCTGGCAGTTGCAGTGTACAACCACTACAAACGTCTGCGTAACGGCGATACCAGCAATGGCGTTGAGTTGGGCAAAAGTAACATTTTGCTGATCGGGCCAACGGGTTCCGGTAAAACGCTGCTGGCTGAAACGCTGGCACGCCTGCTGGATGTTCCGTTTACTATGGCAGATGCCACCACATTGACCGAAGCCGGTTATGTGGGTGAAGACGTTGAAAACATCATTCAGAAGCTGCTGCAGAAGTGCGACTACGACGTACAGAAAGCACAGCGCGGTATCGTGTATATCGATGAGATCGACAAGATCTCGCGTAAATCCGATAACCCATCTATCACCCGTGACGTGTCGGGCGAAGGTGTACAGCAGGCTCTGCTGAAACTGATCGAAGGTACGGTTGCCGCTGTTCCGCCGCAGGGTGGTCGTAAGCATCCGCAGCAGGAGTTCTTGCAGGTAGATACCTCCAAGATCCTCTTCATCTGTGGCGGTGCGTTTGCAGGCCTGGATAAAGTGATCGCTAACCGCGTAGAAACCGGCTCCGGCATTGGTTTTGGCGCGACGGTGAAAGCCAAGTCTGAGAAAGCGAACGAAGGCGAACTGCTGTCGCAGGTCGAGCCAGAAGATTTGATCAAGTTTGGTCTGATCCCTGAGTTCATCGGTCGTCTGCCGGTGGTGGCAACGCTGAATGAGCTGAGCGAAGATGCGCTGATTCAGATCCTGAAAGAGCCGAAAAATGCGCTGACCAAGCAGTATCAGGCATTGTTCAATCTGGAAGGTGTGGATCTGGAATTCCGTGACGAAGCGCTGGTCGCTATCGCCAAGAAAGCGATGGTCCGTAAAACGGGTGCGCGTGGTTTGCGCTCTATCGTTGAAGCGGCGCTGCTCGATACCATGTACGATTTACCGTCCATGGAAGATGTCGAGAAAGTGGTGATCGACGAGTCCGTTATCAGCGGCCAAAGCAAACCAATGCTGATGTATGGCAAGCCGGAAGCCCAGCAGGCATCTGGCGAATAATTAGCCAAATCATACAAGCAGTTAATCAAAAAGGGGGGATTTTATCTCCCCTTTTATTTTTCCGTATTCATAGCGTTGAATGTGTGGGAAACATCCCCATATACTGGTTACATGTTTATGGTTGTGTAACACAGTGACATGACCTGCTTACCTGGCGGACACTAAACTAAGAGAGAGCTCTATGAATCCTGAGCGTTCTGAACGCATTGAAATCCCCGTATTGCCGCTGCGCGATGTGGTGGTTTATCCGCACATGGTCATACCCTTATTTGTAGGGCGGGAAAAATCTATCCGTTGCCTTGAAGCCGCCATGGATCATGATAAAAAAATCATGCTGGTTGCGCAGAAAGAAGCATCAACGGATGAGCCGGGTGTAAACGATCTTTTCACCGTCGGGACCGTGGCCTCTATTTTACAAATGCTGAAGCTGCCTGACGGCACTGTGAAGGTGCTGGTAGAAGGCTTGCAGCGTGCGCGAATCACCACTCTTTCTGACGACGGCGAGCACTTCTCTGCGAAAGCGGAGTACCTTGAGTCTCCTGCGCTCGACGAGCGTGAGCAGGAAGTGCTGGTGCGCACCGCGATTAGCCAGTTCGAAGGCTACATCAAGCTCAACAAAAAAATCCCACCAGAAGTGCTGACGTCGCTCAATAGCATCGACGATCCTGCACGTCTGGCAGATACCATCGCTGCACACATGCCGCTGAAGCTGGCAGACAAACAGTCTGTGCTGGAGATGTCCGACGTGAATGAACGTCTGGAATATCTGATGGCGATGATGGAATCTGAAATCGATCTGCTGCAGGTTGAGAAACGCATTCGCAACCGTGTCAAAAAGCAGATGGAAAAATCCCAGCGCGAGTACTATCTGAACGAGCAAATGAAAGCCATTCAGAAAGAACTCGGTGAGATGGACGACGCGCCGGACGAAAACGAAGCGCTGAAGCGTAAGATCGACGCGGCGAAAATGCCGAAAGAGGCAAAAGAAAAAGCCGAAGCTGAACTGCAGAAGCTGAAAATGATGTCTCCGATGTCGGCTGAAGCGACCGTGGTTCGCGGCTATATCGAATGGATGGTTCAGGTTCCGTGGAACGCGCGTAGCAAGGTCAAAAAAGACCTGCGTCAGGCGCAAGAAATCCTCGACACCGACCATTACGGCCTCGAACGCGTCAAGGATCGCATCCTTGAGTACCTCGCGGTTCAGAGCCGTGTGAACAAACTGAAAGGCCCGATTCTGTGCCTGGTAGGGCCTCCTGGTGTAGGTAAAACCTCTCTGGGTCAATCCATCGCTAAAGCCACCGGACGTAAATACATCCGTATGGCACTTGGCGGCGTGCGTGACGAAGCAGAAATTCGCGGTCACCGTCGGACTTACATCGGCTCTATGCCGGGTAAACTGATTCAGAAAATGGCGAAAGTGGGCGTTAAAAACCCGCTGTTCCTGCTCGATGAGATCGACAAAATGTCCTCGGACATGCGTGGCGATCCGGCGTCTGCTCTGCTTGAAGTGTTAGATCCAGAACAGAACGTGGCGTTCAGCGATCACTACCTGGAAGTCGATTACGATCTCAGCGATGTCATGTTCGTAGCGACCTCTAACTCCATGAACATTCCGGCACCGCTGCTGGATCGTATGGAAGTGATCCGTCTGTCCGGTTACACCGAAGACGAAAAACTGAACATCGCCAAACGTCACCTGTTGTCGAAACAGATTGAGCGTAACGCGCTGAAAGAGAGCGAAATTACAGTCGACGATAGTGCCATTATCAGCATTATTCGTTACTACACTCGCGAAGCGGGCGTGCGTAGCCTTGAGCGTGAAATCTCAAAACTGTGCCGTAAGGCGGTTAAACAGCTTCTGCTGGATAAAACGCTGAAACACATTGAGATTAACGGCGACAATTTGCACGAATATCTGGGCGTACAGCGCTTCGATTACGGCCGTGCCGATAATGAAAACCGCGTCGGTCAAGTGACGGGTCTGGCGTGGACGGAAGTGGGCGGCGATCTGCTGACCATCGAAACCGCCTGTGTTCCAGGCAAAGGTAAGCTGACCTATACCGGTTCTCTGGGTGAAGTCATGCAGGAGTCCATTCAGGCGGCGCTGACTGTGGTCCGTGCGCGTGCGGAGAAACTGGGTATCAACCCGGACTTCTACGAAAAACGCGACATCCACGTCCACGTTCCAGAAGGGGCAACACCGAAAGACGGTCCAAGTGCGGGTATCGCGATGTGTACCGCGCTGGTTTCTTGCCTGACGGGTAACCCGGTGCGAGCTGATGTCGCCATGACCGGTGAGATCACCCTGCGTGGTCTGGTGCTGCCAATCGGTGGTTTGAAAGAAAAACTGCTGGCTGCGCACCGCGGCGGTATCAAAACCGTATTGATCCCGCATGAGAACAAACGTGATCTGGAAGAGATTCCTGACAATGTTATCGCCGATCTGGATATCCATCCGGTGAAACGCATTGAAGAGGTTCTGAGCCTCGCGCTGCAGAATGAGCCCTCTGGAATGCAGGTTGTAACCGCAAAATAGTGACCTCGCGCAAAGAGCGTTAAGAAAAACAAGGCTGGCAGGTGATTTCTTACTTGCCAGCCTTTTTTTGTATAGCTAATTTAGATTGCTGATTGGGTTAGCCATCAACAACGGGTGTTGTAAGGTCATGGCAGGCCTGATATAACTGCTGCGCGGTCGCGTCGTGAAGGATTCACGCGCGATATAAATTATAAAGAGAGGAAGAGAACAGTGAATAAATCTCAACTGATTGACAAAATTGCTGCGGGTGCTGATATCTCTAAAGCTGCGGCTGGACGTGCATTAGATGCATTAATTGCCTCTGTAACTGAATCTCTGCAGTCCGGGGATGACGTTGCGCTGGTAGGTTTTGGTACTTTTGCTGTTAAAGAGCGTGCTGCCCGTACTGGCCGCAACCCTCAGACCGGTAAAGAGATCACCATCGCTGCCGCTAAAGTGCCAGGTTTCCGTGCAGGTAAAGCACTGAAAGACGCAGTAAACTGATCGCTTTCTCGTTCAAGGGAAGTTGAAAAGTACAAGGGCGCATCATTTGATGTGCCTTTTTTGTTTGTCCAGCGCGACTTTATGTGACTTTATGCGCGTTGTGGGCTGACATTTACCCCTGTTTCTTGTCACAATACGACCTTACGCGCTGCGGTCAGGATTTTCCCCAGCGTGAGGTCACCAGTCACCTACAGCGGAGTGTGGTTTCACCATGATGGACAACTTACGCACGGCTGCTAACAGTCTCGTGCTCAAGATTATTTTTGGTATCATTATCGTGTCGTTTATTTTGACCGGCGTGAGTGGATACCTGATTGGCGGAAGTAGCAACTACGCCGCAAAAGTGAATGGCCAGGAAATTAGCCGGGGGCAGTTTGAAAATGCCTTTGCCGGAGAACGTAACCGCATGCAGCAGCAACTGGGCGAACAGTTCTCTGAGCTTGCAGCGAACGAAGGCTACATGAAAACCTTACGTCAGCAGACCGTGAATCGTCTTATCGACGAAGCGCTGCTGGATCAGTATGCCAAACATCTGGGCCTGGGCATCAGCGATGAGCAGGTTAAGAAAGCGATTTTCGTGACGCCAGCTTTCCAGAACAACGGCAAATTCGACAACACGCGCTATACCTCTATCGTCAACCAGATGGGCATGACCCCGGATCAGTACGCTCAGGCGCTGCGCAATCAGCTAACTACTCAGCAACTGATCAATGCGGTTGTCGGTACTGATTTCATGCTCAAGGGCGAAACTGACGAACTGGCCGCTCTGGTTGCTCAGCAGCGTGTGGTTCGCACCGCGACTATCGACGTCAATGAGCTGGCGGCTAAACAACAGGTCACAGACGAAGAAGTTAATGCTTACTATGAGCAGAATAAAAACAACTTCACCTCTCCTGAACAGTTCCGCGTGAGCTACATCAAGCTGGATGCCGCTGCGATGCAGGAAAACGCGTCAGACAGCGAAATCCAGTCTTACTACGATCAGCATCAGGATCAGTTCACTCAGGCGCAGCGTAACCGCTACAGCGTGATTCAGACCAAAACCGAGGCCGATGCCAAGGCGATTGTCGACGAGCTGACCAAAGGCGCTGATTTTGCCGCACTGGCGAAAGAAAAATCCACCGATATCATCTCTGCGAAAAACGGCGGTGATATGGGCTGGCTGGAAGATGCCACCACCCCTGATGAGCTGAAAAACGCAGGCCTGAAAGAGAAAGGTCAACTCTCTGGTGTGATCAAATCTTCCGTTGGCTTCCTGGTGGCGCGTCTGGATGATGTCCAGCCTGCCAAAACCAAGCCGCTGGCTGACGTTCGCGATGACATCGCGGCGAAAGTGAAGCAGGAAAAAGCGCTGGATGCTTACTACGCCTTGCAGCAGAAAGTGAGTGACGCGGCAAGCAATGACAACGAATCCCTGGCAGGCGCAGAACAGGCCGCTGGCGTGAAAGCCGTTGAAACAGGCTGGTTCGGTCACGATAACCTGCCAGAAGAGCTGAACTTCAAACCGGTTGCCGATGCTATCTTTAACGGTGGCCTGGTCGGTGAGAACGGCACGCCGGGCAGCAACTCTGACATCATTACCGTGGACGGCGATCGTGCGTTTGTGGTGCGCGTGGCGGAACATAAAGCTGAAGCCATCAAACCGTTGGATGCTGTGAAAGATCAGATTGCAACGCTTGTGAAGCACACCAAAGCGGAACAGCAGGCGAAGCTGGATGCAGAAAAACTGCTGACTGAGCTGAAAGCGGGCAAAGGTGATGCCGCGATGAAGGCCGCTGGTCTGAGCTTCGGCGAGCCGAAAACGCTGAGCCGTACCGGTCAGGATCCTGTTAGCCAGGCTGCGTTTGGTCTAAGCCTGCCTGCGAAGGATAAACCGAGCTTCGGCACGGCCTCTGACATGCAGGGCAACGTTGTTCTGCTTGCGCTGGATGAAGTCAAAGCAGGCACCATGCCGGAAGAGCAGAAAAAGGCAATGGTTCAGGGAATCACCCAGAACAACGCCCAGATCGCTTTCGAAGCACTGATGAGCAACCTGCGTAAAGACGCTAAAATCAAGCTGGGCGATATCATCACGCAGCAGCAGTAATTTCGGCGCTGCTCGCAGATTTTCGCAACGCTCTGCAATATTCAAAGGCCGCTTTCGCGGCCTTTTCCATTTCTGAAATCTGCTGTTTGTGCTTGTTTCTGTGGGCGGCTATCGTTGCCTAGCTGTCAACAAACAAGGAGAAAACAGCATGAAACATGGAATCAAAGCACTTTTTATTACGCTCGCAATCGCCACAGCGGGAATGAGTTTTAGCGCACTGGCGGCGACACCAGCGGCGAAAACACATGCAGTGTCCACAACCGCAGAAGCCCCCAGCGCTGAGGCAGGTGCTGCACAAACTAAGGCAAAGGTTAGTGATAAAGCTGCCGAAGATGAAGGAACCAGGGTCAGTATCAATTCAGCATCGGCAGAAGATCTGGCTCGTGCCATGAACGGCGTTGGACTGAAAAAAGCACAGGCGATTGTCGGCTACCGAGATGAATATGGCCCATTTAAAACGGTCGACGACCTGAAGCAGGTGCCTGGGATTGGCAGCGCACTGGTTGAGCGCAACCTCGCTCACCTGATGCTGTAATCACGCAATAACTTGCAGAGTGGCAAAATTTTGCCAGGATAAAGAGGTCATACCAGTTATGATCTCTTACCCTATAACAACTTCAAGGTTAGTGCGCTATGCAGACTCAGATCAAAGTACGCGGTTATCATCTCGATGTTTACCAGCATGTGAATAATGCTCGTTATCTCGAGTTCCTCGAAGAAGCCCGCTGGGATGGGCTGGAGAACAGTGAAAGCTTCCAGTGGCTCACGGCACACAACATCGCTTTTGTGGTCGCCAATATCAACATCAACTACCGTCGTCCGGCCGTGCTTGGCGATCGCCTGACGGTGACCAGTCAGTTGCAACAGCTAAACGGTAAGAGCGGCGTGTTGAGCCAGGTCGTGACACTCGACCCGGAAGGGCAGGTTGTGGCCGATGCGCTGATTACCTTTGTCTGTATCGATTTGAAAACGCAGAAGGCGCTTCCGCTGGAAGGGGAATTACGCGAGAAGCTTGATCTGTTAATTGAATAATTTGCGACCGGGTGAAGGTGATTCACCCGGTAAAACAGCGGCTTACTTTAGTCCGGTCTTTTTCTTCATCAGCGCCATTACCCCAGGCTTATCGGCCAGATAATGATTCAGACCGTTGGCACGCAGGTTACAGGCGGCGCATTGACCACAGCCGTCGCCTTTGATGCCGTTATAGCAGGTCAGGGTTTCGTTGCGTACCAGGTCGAGTTTGCCCCAGTAATCGGCCAGCGCCCAGGTCTCGGCTTTATCCAGCCACATTAGCGGCGTTTCAAAGCGGGTTTCTTTCGCCATGCCGAGATCGACGGCGTGATTGAGCGCTTTCACGAACTCGTCGCGGCAGTCCGGGTAGCCGGAGAAATCGGTTTCACACACGCCGGTGATCACCGCTTCGGCTTTCACCTGATAGGCGTAAATAGCGGTGAGCGTCAGGAACAGGATATTGCGGCCAGGCACGAAGGTATTCGGAATGCCGCTGGAATCTGGTTCATAGTCGGGGACAGGAATACTGTCGCGCGTCAGGCTGCTGACGGCCAGTTCGTTTAACAGTGTGACGTCCAGTACCTTGTGCGCGCGTGCGCCCAGTTTCAGCGCCAGTTCGCGGGCAACGTCGATTTCAGCGCGGTGGCGCTGACCATAATCAAACGTCACACAATGCACTTCATCATATTGTTGCAGGGCCTGAATCAGGCAGGTGGTGGAATCTTGTCCTCCGCTGAACACGACGACGGCACGTTTCATAAATAGTCTCAACAGTATCGGCAAAAACAATATGGTAACGCCTGGCAAGCTGGGCGACCAGCTTCTTCACGTGTTCGGGGCCGGCAGCCAGGCCTTAGAAAAATCAAACCAGCCACGTGTGTTCAGGCTAATCCCGTTCACCCCCGGCGGGGCGCTGATCTGATACTGATAGTTAAACAGCGGCGTCAGTACCGCGTTTTCCATCAGGTGGCTGAATATTGACTGAAGACCTGCGTGACGAGTGTGCTCATTGACCTGTGTTTGTACCGAATCGAGTGTCGCCTGAAGGTGGGCAAATTGTGGTGCGCTTAACAGATGCGGCCACAGCGTATCGCAACGTAACCACTGCTCTAGCGTATATCCCGGTGCCTCACCGATCAGTCTGTCGCCCATCATCAGGTCGGCTTCGGCAAAATAGCTACAGCCATCCCAGGTTTTAGCATCGTGAAAAATGACCTTCAGCGTGCAGCCATGCTTTGCCAGGTACTGTTTCAACTGTTCAGCCATCGTATGCAACTCGACTGGCAGATGATAAATCAGAGTTAGTGTTTCGGGTAAAACGACGTTTTCGAGTGATGACCATTCGGGAATCGTCCACCCGGGCAGCAATTCGTGAGCCGGAGTGATCAGGTTTTCATCCAAGGGTAGCGTGTGCAGAAGGGTCGTATGATGGATGATATTGATTAACCGCCGCGCCTGAAGTTGACTCAAACGCGGGCTCTGTTTCAGCGTGAGATAGCAAAAGCCCAGGCTCGTGCTGCTGCTGACCAGGCGCAGATTGGCCAGTTCATCAGGTTCGCCGATGGCGATTTGCACCGGATGGCGACAGCTGGTGCCTAAATCCTGCTCGAACAGTTGCGGCGTTATCCAGAATTCAATCGCTTTGAGCAGCGGATGGCTGAGGTGATATTGCTCATGGCTCTCGAGGCGCACCAAATCCGGCTCAAACACCGTGAGACGAAACGGACCGCTGCCGATCAAGGGAAGATCGGGATGCACCAGACGACTGCAATAGCTTGCCAGACGATGCGCCAGCCAATAATCCGGTTGATGCAACACAAAGGTCAGACACTGAGGATGCGTCACTTCAACGTGAAGCACGCTATTAAACAGGCGTCGTAGCGCGGGAATGGCAAACAGCGCTGTCAGGCTCGATTGCAGTTGCGCTGTTTCGACCTTATCGCCGTTATGCCAGTGCAGCGTCGAGCGGATATAAAAATGCCAGCGCAATCCATCGGCAGACACCTCCCAGTGGTGGGCCAAATCGCCAACGGGTTCGCGGCTGTCGCCGTCGAATCGGGTCAGCCCGGAGAATACCTGGCCGACAAGATGCTGCTCCGCGCGCCCCGGTAAAAAGCCGGAATGGAGCGGGTCGAGCGAGCGGTAGTAGGGGATGCGCAGCGTCGGCGTGTCGTTCTGCCACTGCCCGCCGAGGAAAGGATGCAGTAACGCGCGCAGTTCCGGGGCATCCAGCTGCGCCAGCTCCAGGGCGTCATGTTGCAGCCCACGCGTCAGCGCCTGCTCCATCATCTCATTGCGCAGGCTGTCTGGTGTGACGTGAAAGGTCAGGGTGCCGCGTTTGCCGCGCCCGGACTGGGCCTGCCAGCTCAGCCAGCCGGCCTCCTGAGCCTGGCGCAGCAGTGTTCGCACGTGCCGTTCGCTGCAAAAGCAACGCGTCGCCAGTTCGGCCACAGTAATTTGCTGTGGCTCACCGGCGGAAGGCTGCCAGAGACGTTGAAACTGATTCAGTCTGTTAAGTTGACGCATCGTCGCTGCCCTGGTGGTAAAAAGTTAATGCCAATGGTACGTCTGACAGTGTTGACGCAGCAGATCCAGCAAACGGCGTGCCGTAAATGTCAGCGGCGATTTTTGCGAATACAGCACGTGATATTCCGCCTGCGGCAGGCTGTCGATATTCAGCATACACAGCTGGTCCTGCAAGCCGAACGGGGCCTGCATCGCGCGCGCCACGATGGTCAGATAGTCAGACTTTAGCACCAGACTCAGCCCGGAGATCATTGAATCCGTGCGCAGGGGCGTTTGCGCCAACGGCGGCAGAAGTTCATTCACCGCTAGCTGCTGGTAATACCCCATATCGGTTTCTGGCAGCACCCAACGTGCATGCTGCAACGCGTCGAAGGTTGTCGCCTCTGCCAGCGGATGCCCTTTGCGGGCGATAATCCCGAACGAGGCATTGAACAGCGGCTCGCGCACCAGGTCGTCCAGCGGGAACCCTGGCCCGGCGGTACCGACGGCGAAATCCAGCCGTCCCTCGCGCAGCGCCGGTAACAGCATCGACAGCTGTCCCTCTTTCACCAAAAGCGTGGACTGGGGAAACTGCGCTTTGAAGGCGTCGTTTAGCGCCGGGAAAACCGTTACCGCGAGGAGTGAGGAGAACCCCATCGCCACCGCTCCTTGCGAGAACTGGTCGATCTGACGGATCTCATCGGCGGCCCGTTCCAGCTCCTCCAGAATAAACTGCATCCGCTGGGAAAACGCCCGCCCGGTTTCCGTTAGGGTCATCCCCTGGTTTCCGCGCACGATGAGGCGGGTCTCCAGCGTTTGCTCCAGTTCGCGCAACGTTCTGCTGACTGCGGGCTGAGATTGACCTAACGCCCGTGCCGCCCCGCGAATACTGCCGCTGCGGATAACCTGCTGAAACACCTTCAGTTGCTGCAACTTTGGCAAATAACGCAACGCCAGCCCCTATCAGTAAAAAGTATCACCTGTACAAAAATTGTATCTTATGGCGGGGTGGTAAAGCTGCTAACGTCGATGCAGATAAAACATAAAACGTTGTTGTTCAGTCTGTTATGTGATGCGTGTCGCATTTTACCTTCACCTGTCGATAACCCTCCGGCGAGGTGATAACAAAAGAGATATCGGCTATGAAGAATCGTTTTCTGATGATTTTCCTGCTCTTTGTCGGCTATGTGGTGGTGTATCTCGACAAAACGGTGATGGGCTTTGCTCTGCTGCCCATCGAACGAGAGTTTGACCTTCGTCCCGAGCAACTAGGTTACATTACCGGGATTTTCTTCCTCGCCTATTCACTGTTTCAGATTCCAGCGGGCTGGCTGAACGATCGGTTTGGCTACAAAAAAGTGCTGAGTATGTCGCTGTGTCTGCTCGGCGGCTTCGCTCTCTGCTTTGGTATGCTGGGTTTCGGTCTGGGGCTGCTGGTCACGTTCCGCTTTTTATCCGGCGTCGGTCATTCCGGCTATCCGTGTTCCTGCGCCAAAGCCGTTGTCTCTAATTTCCCTCTTGAAAAGCGCACCTTTGCCCAATCCATATTGCTCTCATCGGCTGGCCTGGCCATGACCGCCGGTCCGCTCGTTGCCGTGTATAGCCTGAATTCGCTGGGCTGGCGCGGCTCTTTTTCGATTCTCGGTCTGCTGGCCTTCGCAATTGCCGTCGCGATTATGCTGTGGGTGCCCAATCCGGCGCCCGTGAAAGCGCGGGCCGGAGCTGTCACTGGTTATCGCACGTTGCTGAAAAACCCGATTGTGGTCCTGCTGTTCATCTCGATTTTTTGCATAAACATTCCGTCCTACGGCCTGATGGCGTGGCTGCCGAAGTATCTTGTGCAGCAGCGCGGCATGACGCTGGATATTTCCGGTTTGGTTGTCGCGGCGGGAGGACTGGGGATCTGGATTTCATCGCTGGCGACCGGCTGGCTGGTGGGGCGCTATATGCAGGGCAAAGAGCCGAAAGTGATTTTTTGCTGCGCGTTGCTCAGCGCGCTCTGCATCTGGCTGGTTTACGGTTCTACCTCGGCGCTTACCGCCGGGTTGTTCCTGTTCCTCGGCTACGTGTTCCTGATGGCTGCTTTCGTCACCGTTTTCACCTTACCGATGAAACGACTGCCGTCAGAGGTAATGGGCGCGGCGATGGGGATCATTAATACCGGTGGGACGCTGGGCGGATTTGTCGCCCCGATTGTGATGGGGTATCTGATCACTGTCAGCCACGGCTACCTGTCGACGTTTGTTTTTCTGGCGCTGGCAATGGTGATTGCCGGGCTTGCCATGCTGCCGCTGGCGCTGAAAACGCGCCAGGCATTAACTGAGGAGAAGTATGATGGCGTTTAATTTTGAAACGATGCTGGCTGAAGTGAAAGACGATGTTTTACGCTGGCGCAGACACATTCATGCTCATCCTGAACTCTCATTTCAGGAGCATAAAACGGCGGATTATATTGCCGACGCGCTGGCCGGTTTTGGCGGCCTGACGTTGACGCGACTGACACCCAATAGCGTAATTGCCGATTTGAAAGGGGCCTATGAAGGGCCGTGCTACGCGTTGCGGGCTGATATCGACGCGCTACCCATCCAGGAAGAAAACGACGAAGCGTTTTGCTCGACGGTACCGGGCGTGATGCACGCCTGCGGCCATGACGCTCATGCCGCGATGTTGCTCGGCGCGGCAAAAGTGCTGACGCAGTGTCAGTCGATGCTGCACGGTTCGGTGCGCTTTATCTTCCAGCATGCGGAAGAGGTGCCGCCCGGTGGTGCTCAGGAGCTGGTGGATCTGGGCGTTCTCGACGGCGTGGAGAAAATCTTCGGGCTGCATGTGATGCCGAATTTCCCAACCGGCGAAGTGGTGCTGAAAGAGGGCGTGTTTTGCGCTTCCACGGACAACTTCGATATCACCATTGTAGGCAAAGGCGGACATGGCTCGATGCCGCATCTCTGTATCGACCCGGTGACGATCGGTGCAGAAGTGGTGATGGCCCTGCAAAACGTGGTGTCACGCCGCACCGATCCGCTTCAGGTACCGGTACTGACCATCGCCACTTTCCAGAGCGGAGAGAGCTATAACGTGATCCCGGAGCGCGTCAAACTCGCAGGAACGCTACGAACTCACCACGACAGTGTGCGCCAGCAGGTGCCGCAGCAGATGGAGCAGATCATCGCCGGGATCACCGCCGCGCACGGCGCACGCTTTACTCTGAGCTGGACGCGAGGCTACGCCAGTGGCAACAACCATCCCGATGCCTGTGTTATTGCACGCAAAGTGGTCAGCGATGCGCTGGGAGAGCAGGCATTACACGAGATGACTTATCCGCTGTTTGGTGGCGAAGATTTTTCGTCATACCAGCAAAAAGTGCCCGGCTGCTTCGTGTTTATTGGCAGCGGCAATCAGCAAATTGGCGCAACTTACGGTGTACATAATCCGCGATTCCGCCTGGATGAAGCGGCGCTCCAGATCGGCGTCAAACTCCATGTCGGTTTTATTCAACATCTGCTGCTCAATCAGGCCTGATTTTACTGCCTCAAGACGCTGCCCTGGCAGCGTTTTTCCATAAACCCGGAACAATAATCCTCATATATTCACTATTACTTCCGTATATTGCGGGCAATACTGATACCCAGATTAACCCCATTACTTTTACGGAGTCATCATGGCGCGGCTTGCAGCATTTGATATGGACGGCACGCTCTTAATGCCGGATCACCGCTTAGGAGACAAAACCCTGAGTGCGCTGAAGCGGCTGCATGAGCGTGATATCACCCTGACGTTTGCCACCGGTCGCCATGTGCTTGAGATGCGCCACCTGCTGGGCAAACTGTCGATGGACGCGTTTTTGATCACCGGCAACGGGACGCGCATCCATTCCGTCGAAGGCGATGTTTTACACCGTCAGGATCTGAACCCGGAAGTCGCGGATCTGGTACTGCACAGTACCTGGGATACCCAGGCCAGCATTCATGTCTTCAACGATACTGGCTGGCTGACGGGCGAAGAGATCCCGGAACTGCTAAAAGCGCATGTCTACAGCGGCTTTCGTTACCAGCTCACCGACTTGCGCCGTATTCCTGCGCATTCGGTGACCAAGATCTGTTTCTGCGGCGATCACGACGATCTGTGTCGTCTGCGCATTCAGCTTAATGAGGTATTAGGCGACCGTGCACATCTTACGTTCTCTGCTGTGGAGTGCCTGGAGGTGCTGCCGGTCGGGTGTAACAAAGGTTCCGCGTTGGCGGTACTGAGCGACCACCTCGGGTTAACGATGCAAGATTGTATGGCATTTGGCGATGCCATGAACGACCGCGAGATGCTCGGTAGCGTGGGTCGCGGTGTGATTATGGGAAATGCGATGCCGCAGCTGAAGGCTGAGCTGTCGCATCTCCCGGTTATCGGACATTGCCGTAACGAAGCGGTGTCCCATTTTTTGACTCATTGGCTGGATAAACCAAACCTCCCGTATTCCCCCGAATAGTGAGACCCTTCCAGCAAGCCAGACGTCGATGTTTATCGGTCTGGCTTTTTTTATTTTGTCATCTGTGCAATCTGCGCTTTCCACGGCTCAATCTCGCCAATATTGGCTTTGACCCATTCCGCGTTGTAGTAGGTATCGAGATAACGCTCGCCGCTGTCACACAGCAACGTGACGATAGAACCGCACCGGCCCTCTTCGCGCATCCGCACCGCCAGCTGTAACGCACCCCACATATTGGTGCCCGTTGATGCGCCCACTTTGCGGCCCAGCTGCGTTTCCAGCCAGTGTGCCGTGGCGACGCTGGCCGCATCTGGCACGCGCAGCATCTCATCGACCACATCAGGAATGAAGGACGGCTCCACGCGCGGGCGCCCGATACCTTCGATTTTGCTGCCCACCGGGCTGCGCAGGCTGGCGTCACGGTTTTGCCAGTAGTCGAGGAATACCGAGTTCTGCGGGTCCACCACCATCAGTTTTGTGTCATAACCCTGACAACGAATGTAGCGGCCAATGGTGGCTGACGTTCCGCCAGTTCCCGCGCTCATGACGATGTACGACGGCTCCGGGTGAGGTTCGTTGTTCATCTGACGGAAAATACTGTCGGCGATATTATTATTCCCGCGCCAGTCGGTCGCGCGTTCGGCGAAGGTAAACTGGTCCATGTAATGGCCGTTCAGCTCGCGGGCGAGCATTTCTGAGGCGGCGTAGATTTCGCAGGCGCTTTCGACAAAATGACAGCGTCCGCCGTAAAATTCGATCTGCTCAATTTTGCGTTTGGCGGTGCAGGAAGGCATCACAGCGATAAACGGCAGGCCAAGCAGACGGGCGAAATAAGCCTCGGACACGGCGGTTGAACCGGACGAGGATTCAATAATGGTGGTGCCTTCTTTGATCCAGCCGTTGCATAACCCGTACAGGAACAGGGAGCGCGCCAGACGGTGCTTCAGGCTGCCGGTCGGATGGGTGCTTTCATCTTTCAGGTACAGCTGAATGCCGGGAAAACCCGGCAAAGCCAGGCGGATGAGGTGCGTGTCCGCCGAGCGCTGATAGTCGGCATTAATTTCGCTGATCGCGTGTTTGACCCAGGTGCTATTCATCGTGTCTGTCCGTTTGTCATTTTGTGCCCAGCATAGCGAAAAGCACAGAAAAAATTGTTGCTATCTGGCCTTTAAAATAGAATGTCAGGAGAAAA
The DNA here is from genome assembly GCA_002271215.1 of Lelliottia jeotgali. Lineage (NCBI taxonomy): Bacteria > Pseudomonadati > Pseudomonadota > Gammaproteobacteria > Enterobacterales > Enterobacteriaceae > Lelliottia > Lelliottia jeotgali. The sequence continues at coordinate 1,081,152 of CP018628.1, forward strand.
TTATTCTCTGTGAGGTGGGTATGTTAGATAAAATTGACCGTAAGCTGCTCTCCCTGCTGCAAAAGGACTGCACCCTCTCTTTGCAGGCGCTCGCTGATGCCGTTAATCTGACCACCACACCCTGCTGGAAACGCCTCAAAAGACTCGAAGACGACGGCGTTTTACTCGGGCGCGTGGCGCTACTGGATCCCGAAAAACTGGGGCTTGGACTGACCGCCTTTGTTCTGATAAAAACGCAGCACCACAGCAGCGACTGGTACTGCCGGTTTGTCACCGAGGTTTCCGATATGCCCGAAGTGCTCGGCTTCTGGCGCATGGCAGGCGAATACGACTATCTGATGCGCGTCCAGGTGGCGGACATGAAACGCTACGACGACTTCTACAAGCGGCTGGTGAACAGCGTTCCCGGCTTGTCAGATGTGACCTCAAGCTTCGCCATGGAACAGATTAAATACACCACAGCGTTACCCATTGAATAACTCAGAACAATACCTTCAGGAATTGACCGCGTGCGATTATTTGCTCAACTAAGCTGGTACTTTCGCCGGGAGTGGCGACGCTATCTCGGCGCCGTGGCCCTGCTTATTATCATTGCCATTCTCCAGTTGATCCCGCCGAAAGTGGTGGGCTATGTGGTGGACGGCGTCACGGAACAACATTACACCACCGCACGGGTGATGATGTGGGTAGGCACGCTGGTCCTGACCGCGGTGATTGTTTACCTGCTGCGCTACGTCTGGCGCGTGCTGCTGTTTGGAGCGTCCTATCAACTCGCCGTCGAACTACGCGAAGATTTTTACCGCCAGCTCAGCCGCCAGCATCCTGAATTCTACCTGCGCCACCGCACGGGCGATCTGATTGCGCGTGCCACCAACGACGTGGATCGCGTGGTGTTTGCCGCCGGGGAAGGGGTGCTTACGCTGGTCGATTCACTGGTGATGGGCTGCGCGGTACTGATCGTGATGTCGACGCAGATCAGTTGGCAGCTTACGCTCCTGGCGCTACTGCCGATGCCGCTCATGGCGCTGGCGATCAACCGTTTCGGTGAGCAACTGCACGAGCGCTTCAAACTGGCGCAGGCGGCATTCTCCTCTCTGAACGACAGAACCCAGGAGAGCATGACCAGTATTCGGATGATCAAAGCCTTTGGCCTGGAAGATCGCCAGTCGGCCCAGTTTGCCGCCGACGCCGCCGATACGGGGGCGAAAAACCTGCGCGTGGCGCGTATTGATGCGCGTTTTGACCCGACGATTTATATCGCTATTGGCACTGCCAACCTGTTGGCCATTGGCGGCGGCAGCTGGATGGTGGTCAACGGTTCCATGACGCTCGGCCAGTTGACCAGTTTTGCTATGTACCTCGGACTGATGATTTGGCCGATGCTGGCCCTGGCCTGGATGTTTAACATCGTCGAGCGCGGCAGTGCTGCGTACAGCCGTATTCGCGCAATGCTGGCCGAAGCGCCGGTGGTCAACGATGGGACAGAAACGGTGCCGGAAGGACGCGGTGTGCTGAAGGTGGCCATTGCTGAATTCTCCTATCCACAAACTGAACGCCCGACGCTCGAAAACGTCAACTTTGAGCTGCGTCCAGGTCAGATGCTCGGTATTTGTGGCCCGACAGGCGCGGGCAAAAGCACCATTCTGTCGCTGATTCAGCGTCATTTTGATGTCACCAAAGGCGACATCCGTTTTCATGATATTCCGCTGACCCGCTTACAGCTTGATGCCTGGCGCAGCCGCCTGGCCGTCGTCAGCCAGACGCCGTTTTTGTTCTCCGATACGATCGCCAATAACATCGCGCTGGGCCATCCGACAGCCACGCAGGAAGAGATCGAGCATGTGGCGCGTCTGGCCAGCGTTCATGACGATATTCTGCGTCTGCCGCAGGGCTACGCCACCGAAGTGGGCGAGCGCGGGGTGATGCTCTCGGGCGGGCAGAAACAGCGTATTTCGATTGCGCGTGCACTGCTGCTGAATGCCGAAATCCTGATCCTCGACGATGCGCTCTCTGCCGTCGACGGGCGCACAGAGCATCAGATTCTGCACAATCTGCGTCAGTGGGGCGAGGGGCGCACGGTCATTATCAGCGCTCATCGTCTGTCGGCGTTGACGGAAGCCAATGAAATCTTGGTGATGCAGCACGGGCATGTTGCTCAGCGCGGGCATCACGAAAATCTGGCGGAACAGTCGGGGTGGTATCGCGACATGTATCGCTATCAACAGCTGGAGGCGGCACTGGATGACGCGCCAGGCCTGAACGAGGAGGCCACTCATGCGTAAGTTTACTCAGCTGTGGCCGACGCTGAAACGCCTGCTGGCCTATGGTTCGCCGTGGCGAAAACCGCTCTCTATTGCGGTCGTGATGCTGTGGGTGGCGGCGATTGCGGAAGTGAGCGGCCCGCTGCTGATCAGCTATTTTATCGACAACATGGTCGCTAAAAGCTATCTGCCGCTGGGGCTGGTTGCCGGATTGGGGGCTGCCTATATCGGATTGCAGCTGTTGGCAGCCTCTCTGCACTACGCGCAGTCGCTACTGTTTAATCAGGCGGCGGTCGGCGTGGTGCAGCAGTTACGTACCGATGTGATGGATGCGGCGCTGCGACAGCCGCTCAGCGAGTTTGATACCCAGCCGGTCGGCCAGGTGATTTCCCGTGTGACTAACGATACTGAAGTGATCCGCGACCTGTACGTGACCGTTGTCGCTACGGTGCTGCGCAGTGCCGCGCTGGTCGGCGCGATGCTGGTGGCGATGTTCAGTCTCGACTGGCGCATGGCGCTGGTGGCAATCACTATTTTCCCGGCGGTGATGATCGTGATGATCATTTATCAGCGCTACAGCACGCCGATTGTGCGCCGGGTGCGCGCCTATCTGGCGGATATCAACGACGGCTTTAATGAAGTCATCAACGGCATGAGCGTCATCCAGCAGTTCCGCCAGCAGGCGCGTTTTGGCGAACGCATGGGCGAGGCAAGTCGGTCGCACTATATGGCGCGTATGCAAACTCTGCGTCTGGACGGATTCCTGCTGCGCCCGCTGTTGAGCCTGTTTTCAGCGCTGGTGCTGTGTGGTCTGCTGATGCTGTTTGGTTTCGGTTCTGGCGGCACGATGGAAGTGGGCGTACTGTACGCGTTTATCAGCTACCTCGGGCGTCTTAACGAGCCGTTGATCGAACTTACGACCCAGCAATCGATGCTGCAACAGGCGGTGGTCGCCGGTGAGCGCGTCTTCGAACTTATGGACAGGCCGCGACAGACCTACGGCGACGACGAGCGTGAACTGCAAAGCGGGGCGATTGCGATCGATAACGTCTCCTTTGCCTATCGCGAAGATCGTCTGGTGCTGCAGGATATTAATCTTGATATCCCGTCGCGCAGTTTTGTCGCGCTGGTGGGGCATACGGGCAGCGGGAAAAGTACGCTCGCCAGCCTGCTGATGGGCTATTACCCGCTGACGAAAGGCGAAATTCGTCTTGATGGTCGCCCGCTTTCCACGCTGAGCCACGGCGCGCTGCGTAAAGGGATTGCAATGGTGCAGCAAGATCCGGTTGTGATGGCCGACTCCTTCTTTGCCAACGTCGCGCTGGGCCGCCCGTTCAGTGAAGAACAGGTCTGGGCGGTGCTGGAGAAAGTCCAGCTTGCGGAACTGGCGCGTGAAATGAGCGACGGGATTTACACCAAACTCGGTGAGCAGGGGAATAATCTCTCGGTTGGGCAGAAGCAACTGCTGGCGCTGGCACGGGTGCTTATCGAAACGCCGCAGGTGCTGATCCTCGATGAAGCGACCGCCAGCATTGACTCCGGCACGGAACAAGCCATCCAGCAAGCGCTGGCCGAAGTGCGCGAGCACACGACGCTGGTGGTGATTGCGCATCGTCTCTCGACGATTGTTGAGGCCGATACCATTCTGGTCCTGCATCGCGGGCAGGCCGTTGAACGCGGCACTCACCGTGAGCTGCTGGAAGCAAAAGGGCGCTACTGGCAAATGTATCAGCTGCAGCTGGCGGGTGAAGAGCTTGCCGCCAGCACGCGCGAAGAGGAGTCCCTTAGCGCCTGATGCACCAAAAATAAGCACCGTGCTAACAGGGATTTCTGTTGGTGCAAAAATGAAACGCACCCTGCACTGTCATGGTGCGTTTTTTTTATCCATTTCTTCTCAATCGCCATTTTTTGCCTTTCCCGCCTGATTTCTTCGCGTTTTCAAACTCTGGCACACCGCTTGCAATAACTCATGTGTAAACGCTGAGGCCATTATCGAATTCTGACGGGAGAGGAACTATGAAGCTGGTTACGGTTGTCATCAAACCATTCAAACTGGAAGACGTGCGTGAAGCGCTCTCTTCAATGGGGATTCAGGGACTGACGGTTACCGAAGTGAAAGGCTTTGGGCGTCAGAAAGGCCACGCGGAGCTTTATCGTGGCGCCGAATACAGCGTCAACTTCCTGCCTAAGGTGAAGATTGATGTGGCTATTGCAGACGACCAACTCGACGAAGTGATCGACGTCGTGAGCAAAGCGGCTTACACCGGAAAAATTGGCGACGGCAAAATTTTCGTTGCCGAATTGCAGCGCGTTATTCGCATCCGTACGGGCGAATCTGACGAAGCGGCACTGTAAGTAACTCCTGGCACACAGTGATAGGGATCGAGAAAATGAACAAATTAACAATCAAAACAGCTCTGGGGTCTCTGGCACTGCTGCCGGGCCTGGTGATGGCGGCTCCTGCGGTAGCCGACAAGGCAGATAACGCCTTCATGATGATCTGCACCGCGCTGGTGCTGTTCATGACAATTCCGGGCATCGCGCTGTTTTACGGCGGTCTGATTCGCGGTAAAAACGTGTTGTCCATGCTGACGCAGGTCGCGGTGACATTCGCACTGGTGTGCGTTCTGTGGGTGGTATACGGCTACTCGCTGGCCTTCGGTGAAGGTAACGCCTTCTTCGGTAACTTTAACTGGGTCATGCTCAAAAATATTCAGCTGACCGCCTTGATGGGCAGCTTCTATCAGTACATCCACGTTGCGTTCCAGGGCTCGTTCGCCTGTATCACCGTCGGCCTGATTGTCGGTGCGCTGGCGGAACGTATTCGCTTCTCCGCCGTACTGATCTTCGTGGTGGTGTGGTTGACGCTCTCCTATGTGCCGATTGCGCATATGGTCTGGGGCGGCGGTTTGCTGGCATCTCATGGTGCGCTGGACTTCGCGGGCGGTACCGTGGTGCACATTAACGCCGCTGTTGCCGGGCTGGTTGGGGCATACCTGATTGGCAAACGCGTGGGCTTCGGTAAAGAAGCATTCAAACCACACAACCTGCCGATGGTCTTCACCGGCACGGCAATCCTGTACTTCGGCTGGTTCGGCTTCAACGCCGGTTCCGCCAGTGCCGCTAACGAAATCGCAGCCCTGGCGTTTGTGAACACCGTCGTCGCTACCGCGGGTGCGATTCTGTCGTGGGTGTTTGGCGAGTGGGTCGTTCGTGGCAAACCGTCCCTGCTGGGTGCCTGTTCCGGTGCGATTGCGGGCCTGGTTGGCATCACCCCAGCGTGTGGTTATGTCGGTGTGGGCGGTGCGCTGCTGATTGGTCTGGTCTCTGGTCTGGCGGGTCTGTGGGGTGTGACGGCGCTGAAACGTATTCTGCGCGTTGATGACCCTTGCGATGTGTTCGGTGTACACGGCGTGTGCGGTATCGTTGGCTGCATCATGACCGGTATCTTTGCGGCTACCTCGCTGGGCGGTGTGGGCTACGCAGAAGGCGTGACTATGGGCCATCAGCTGCTGGTTCAGCTGGAAAGTATCGGCCTCACCATCGTCTGGTCGGGTGTGGTGGCCTTTATCGGCTATAAACTGGCGGACATGACTGTTGGTCTGCGCGTACCGGAAGAGCAGGAGCGCGAAGGCCTGGACGTGAACAGCCACGGCGAGAATGCGTATAACGCCTGATTAAATTGAGTATTTGCTGTAGCAAAAAGCCTCCCAATGGGAGGCTTTGTTTTTCTCCCTCTCCCTGTGGGAGAGGGTTGGGGTGAGGGCACCAGACCGCACGAACTCGACCGCACAAATCACCCCCGATTGCGCATCACCCCTTCCTGCACAGTCGACGCCACCAGTACGCCATCCTGAGTATAAAACTCGCCACGCACAAACCCGCGTGCGCTCGACGCTGAGGTGCTTTCAACGCTGTACAGCAGCCACTCGTTCATATCGAACGGGCGGTGGAACCACATGGAATGGTCAATGGTCGCGACCTGCATCCCTTTTTCGAGGAACCCCACACCGTGCGGCTGCAGTGCCACCGGCAGGAAGTTGAAATCAGACGCATAGCCCAGCAGATACTGATGAACACGAAGATCTTGCGGCATCGTGCCGTTAGCACGCATCCACACCTGGCGTTTTGGCTCGGCGACGTGGCCCTTCATCGGGTTATGGAACTCGACCGGGCGGATCTCCAGCGGTTTATCGCAGAGGAATTTATCTTTCACCTGCGGCGGCAACAGATGCGCCAGCGCGCGGGCGATATCCGTTTCGGATTTCAGCTCGTCAGGTGCCGGTGCGGGCGGCATCGTTTTTTGATGCTCATACCCGGTTTCCGGGGCCTGGAACGAAGCCGTCATATAAAAAATCGGCTTGCCGTTCTGAATGGCCGCGACGCGACGAGCGCTAAAACTGTTGCCATCGCGTAGCACTTCGACGTCATAGATAATCGGTTTCGCGCTGTCGCCAGGACGCAAAAAATAGCTGTGAAACGAATGCACCAGACGGTCTGCGGGCACGGTCTCTTTGGCGGCATACAGCGCCTGGCCGACCACCTGACCGCCGAAAACCTGGCGCAGGCCGAGGTCTTCACTCTGTCCGCGAAAGAGTCCTTCTTCAATTTTTTCCAGATTCAGTAATGTCAGCAGATTGTTCAGCGCTTGACTCATAGTCGTCCTCAATAAAACACCACAGCGAAAGATAGGTTGATTATACCCAAAATAATTCGAGTTGCAGGAAGGCGGCAAGCGAGAGAATCCCCAGGAGCTTACTCAAGTAAGTGACTGGGGTGAACGAACGCAGCCAACGCACATGCAACTTGAATTATGACGGGTATATAACGGAAAAAGGAAAGTGGTCCGATGGGTGCAATAATCTGAATAATCGGCTGAAACCAGGCATATATAAGTGATTTGTGCCACACTTAGTCACGTTATGTTTTTGTTAACGACCCGCTGGTGGGATCGATCCCGCTGGTGCATTGATGATAAGGAGAACTCAATGAAACTCGTGCACATGTTAAGTGGTTTAGCGGTAGCGGTTGCTCTGTCTGCTTGTGCAGATAAAAGTGCTGATATTCAGACGCCAGCGCCAAACCCAAATGCCGCCGGGGCGACGACGCAGCCAACCATGCAGCAGCCTAATGTTTCCGGTACGGTGTGGATTCGCCAGAAAGTAGCGCTGCCGCCGGATGCGGTATTAACGGTTACTCTGTCCGATGCTTCTCTGGCCGATGCGCCGTCAAAAGTGCTGTCGCAGAAAGCGGTTCGTACAGAAGGCAAACAGGCGCCGTTCAGCTTCGTGCTGCCGTTTAATCCGGCAGACATTCAGCCTAAAGCGCGAATCTTGCTGAGTGCGGCAATTACCGTGAATGACAAACTGGTGTTTATCACCGATACGGTACAACCGGTGATTAATGAGGGCGGGACCAAAGCCGACCTGACGCTGGTTCCGGTTCAGCAGACTGCCGTACCGATGCAGCAGGGCGGTGGTGCTGCGACGACGGTTCCGTCAACGTCGCCAACGCAGGTGAGCCCGTCTTCTGCGGTTCCAGCTCCGACCAAATACTAAGCATGACCTTTGCCCTCTCCTCACCGGGGAGGGCTAATAATCCCACCGATACTTTTGCATATCAATCTTGCCCTTACCCGATACCTGCACGCCTTCAGACAGCAATGCCTGGCGCTGACGCTGTAAATCCGGGCCAGTAAGGGAAATTTCACCGTGACGATTCACCACCCGGTACCAGGGCAGCGTGCTGCCTTCCGGCAGACGTTTCAGTACGCCGCCAACCTGACGCGCTGCACGCGGGGAGCCAGCAAGGCGCGCCACATCGCCGTAGGTCGTGACATAACCTTCCGGAATCGAGGCAATAATCTGCCACACCCGCTGGGGAAAAGAGTCGTGTTCATCCACGGATAAACTCCTGCTGAAGAGTGCGCAAAGAACCCGTGCGGGAACATGCGCGAAAGTGGCTGGTCTAAGTAAGACAGGCATAATACCTGATTATTTTCGCGGTTTGCGCAATAAACCAGCATCCGGTCATGGTTAACTTGCAATTGCGATCCTGTGCAGTGATAATGCGGCAGCGCGTTGGGTAACAGCCAACGCTCTCAATGGGGGCTCTGTTGGTTCTCCCGCAACACTACTCTGTTTACCAGGTCAGATCCGGAAGGAAGCAGCCAAGGCAGATGACGTGTGTGCCGGGATGTAGCTGGCAGGGCCCCCACCCATTTCTGCCTTCCAAACTTTTCCACTTGCTCAAAACCCTCTGCTCGCTTCTCTTCAGAATTATATCCCTGAATATAAAGTGGATATGTAATATATCGTTCATTGTACTGAAATAATATTGTCATAAACCTGTAATAATAGACTGGCAAATTAATCTTGGGGTGTTTTTATTAACCCATAAGCAAAAAATATATAAGTGGATTGCACTGCTAACTTCGTGTATTAAATAAATAACTTATTCCGAAGGGAAGTGACAAACATGGGCACTGCCGTATTAAACGTTAAAATTGATGAAGCGCTAAAAGAAAGACTTCGCCATTATGCTGAAGTGAATAACGAGAATCTAAGCGTGACGACAGAAAAACTGCTGTTGCTGGCATTTGAAGCAGCAGAAGAGGCGGGAGTATCGGAAGAGGATATCGATAATCAACATACGGAAGAAGAGAGTGTAACTCCATTTACTCCTAAAGAAATCAAGGCACTACGCAAAATTCTGAAGAAGAGAAAATGAAACAACAACTGTCTACTGCCAACGACTACAAAGAGGCTTGCGACCTGCTTCGTTCAGGCTATGTGAAACATGTACGTCTTGGCTGGAATGTAGGAAGTGATGAGTTCTTTCGCATTGCGTCTGACTGGTGTGATACGGGCGCAAAAATAAAGAAAGAAGGAGAAAATTTTGTTATTTCTCTGAAAGGTTTTCCGATTCCTCCTCAACACTGATGACAAACCTGTGAAAACTGCTGACTGCACCTCTGCAGCCAGCAGTTTTTATTTCTTATACCCGTCATTCTTCAAGCTGCAAGTGCGTTGGCTGCACTCGCTCACCCCAGTCACTTACTTGAGTAAGCTCCTGGGGATTCTCTCTTTTGCCGCCTTCATGCAACTTGAATTATTTTGGGTATGAATTCTATATAACGCCACGTTTTAAAAAACTGTCGCTTTTATTCAATGTGGTCCATAAGGGTTTAATTCGAAGCAGCGCATTTTCAAGCTCTGCCGAATCCATTGAGAAGGGCATTCGCAGATAGCGATCAAACGCCCCCGAAAGGCCAAATCGCGTTCCGGTTCCCAGATGAATGCCCAGCGTCTCTGCCCGCGCGCCCAATTGCGTTGCCACCATTCCCGGCAATTCTACCCAATACGACAGCCCGCCTTCAGGCTCGTGAAAACGCCAGTCGGGAAAATGCTCGCGCATTAATGCACTGCAACGATTGCGGCGTTCCGTCAACATCTGGCGTCGTGCCGGGAGAAAAGAGGCGGAATTTTCAATTAACCACAGCGTCGCCAGCTGTTCCAGTAACGGTGAGCCGAGATCGAGGGTATCGCGCGTTTGGGCAAGCGTGGCAATGGTGCGCGACGACGCGCGAATCCATCCCAGTCTCAAGCCCCCCCAAAAACTTTTACCCGCTGAACCTAGCGTAATGACGTTTGCCTGCGGATTAAATGCGGCAAGCGGCGGCGGGGGAGGTGCATCAAACCACAGATCCACCATCGTTTCATCAACGACCAGCGTGGTACGGGTTTGCGCAGCAATTGCAGTCATTTTCTTGCGGGTCGCGACATCCATGCAACGCCCGGTAGGGTTATGGAAATCCGGCATTAGATACGCCAGACGCGGCGCGGTTTGCGCCAGTGTTGCTGCAAAGCCGTCGGTATCCCAGCCCGATTCCGGGAGCGCCACGCCGACGGGGCGGCAAGACGCACCCTGTATCGCCGCAATCGCCAGCGGATAGGTGGGATGATCCACCACCACCCGATCGCCTGGGCCGGTGAGCATCCGCAGTACCAGCGCAAAACCGCTGACGGCCCCGTTGACCACCATGATTTCGTCCGCCCGCGTCGGCAATCCGCGTGAGCAATAGCGCTCGGCAAGGGCTTCTCGCAGTGCTGGCAAACCTAACTGATCGTATCCCGTTTGTGAAAGATGCTGAGTCATGGCGGTGAGCGCGTGGGTGTATGCCTGATGGATTTCAGGACCGGCACTGAGCGCGGCGGTCGAGAGATCCAGCGCCACGCTCGCCGCCGCTCGCGTTGGAACGGCATGACTGTCCGGAAGAATGACGCGTGAACCGCTGCCGTGGCGACTTTCCAGATAGCCCGCATCGCGCAGATGCGCCAGCGCGCTACCGATTGTCGTGCGACTCACTGTAAGCGTCGTAGCCAGTTCACGTTCGCCGGGTAGACGCGTATCAAGAGCCAACCGCCCATCGAGGATCAGCAGGCGCAGCGCGTCGGCCAACTGACGCCAGAGCGGAGTGCGGGAAGAAGGCTGTTGCCAGTGGCCAAGCAGGCGCACCAAAGACTGACTACCAAAGCGACGAGATGACATGTGCAGTCCACTATTTGAAAACTGGACATTAATCATAAAGCCATTTTCAGCCAGGATGAAAGCATAACCTGCTGGAGAAAAATAATGCTGCGTCGCTTACTGCAACTTTACGTCGGACTGAGCTTTTACGGGCTTTCTACTGCCATGTTCGTCCGTGCCGATCTCGGTGCCGATCCGTGGAACGTGTTTCACCTGGGCGTTGCCAGACTGCTGGCAATGGATATCGGCACGGTGATGATTTTAACCGGTGCGCTGGTTCTGCTGTTCTGGATCCCGCTGCGCCAGCGTCCGGGGCTTGGGACCATCAGCAACGTGATTGTCGTTGGCCTGGCCGCCGATGCCGCACTGTCGTTGCTGCCTGAAATGAGCTCGCTAGTGGCCCGAAGCGTATTGCTAATCTCCGCCGTGGTGGTGAATGCTCTGGCAACCGGAATGTACATCGGCGCAGGGTTTGGCTCCGGCCCGCGCGATGGCCTGATGACCGGAATAAACGCGCGCACCGGTTGGTCGGTACGCAGCGTGCGCACCGCGATTGAAGTCACAGTCTTGCTGATTGGCTGCGTGCTCGGCGGCACCTTCGGGGTCGGAACGGTGCTGTACGCACTGACTATTGGGCCGCTGATTCAGATCTGCCTGCCGTGGTTTCGTCACAAGCCGCAGGTGACGGTTGCGCCGCAGTCGGAGCAAATTGTTTAATTTGCGAAGCGCTCACATGCTTTAACAAGCGGCCTGTGCCAGAATACCGGCAACTCCCGCTGCGATGTTGAAATATGAAAGCCATCACTCTGTATGACGTTGCCCGCCTGGCGGGCGTTTCCTATCAGACCGTTTCTCGCGTGATTAACGATGCAGAACACGTCTCCGCGCGCACCCGTGACAAGGTGCAGCAGGCGATGAGTGAACTGCATTACGTACCCAATCGCGGGGCGCAGCAGCTCGCCGGGAAACGCACCCGCACGCTGGGGTTGATCACCACCGATCTGGCGCTGCATGCGCCGTCGCAAATCGCCTCTGCGGTCAAATCCCGCGCGGGCGAGTGTGGCGCAAGCGTGTTGATCTCGATGGTGGAACATCCCGAACGTTGCCAGGCAGCACTTCAGGAACTGCTGGCCCAGCGCGTGGAAGGGTTGCTGGTTAACGTACCGCTCGACGATCGGGATGCCGAAAAAATACGCCAGCTGGCCGCGCCGGTGCCGGTGCTGTTTTTTGATGTTTCCCCTGAAGCAAAAGTGCATCGCCTGGCCTTTGATGCGCAGCAGGGCGCGACGCTGGGCGCGGAGCATTTGCTGTCGCTTGGGCATCGAAAAATTGCCTTGCTCAGCGGGCCAGAAAGTTCCGTTTCATCACGCGCGCGTCTCGCGGGATGGCAAGCGAGGCTGGCGCAGGACAATATTATTCCTTGTGCGATTGCTCACGGCGACTGGAGCGCGGCGTCCGGGTATGAGAAAGGCCATCAGTTGCTGGCGGGGAACGCGTTACCCGATGCCATTCTGGTGGCGAACGATCAGATGGCGCTGGGTGTGATGCGCGCCTGCGCCGAAAAAGGCGTGGCCGTACCTGGGCAGATTTCGATTGTGGGATTTGATGACACCGCCGATAGCGCATGGTTTTCTCCGCCGCTGACCACCGTTCGCCAGGCGTTTCGCGAGGCCGGAGAGCGCAGCGTCGAGTGGCTCCTTTCTGAATCAGCGGACGGTCTCTGGCAGGTGCAGCTTCCGGTCACGCTGGTGGAGCGTCACTCCAGCGCGCGCCACGCCCCGCAGCAGGCCGATCGTGAAGCGCTGGCGCAGCAGCTGAAATCTCTGGCGCTGATGGCCGAGCAGCTGGCGCGGCAATAATCCTTTTGTGATCGGCCTCGCTTTGCGGGATTCCGATCCTTTACCGGATCTTATCACCAGGGCATTGTGATTAAAATTGTGAGCGCTTCGCAACGAGGTCTATATGTCTGCTTTATCCCTGCCATCTCTCAAATCTGTTTTAGCTCGCCGTGACTGGGAAAACCCCGGCGTCACGCAGTGGCATCGTCTGCCTGCTCATGCGCCGTTTCGCAGCTGGCGCGATGAAGTTCAGGCGCGTGATGAGGAAAACCCTTCTTATAAACGGTCGCTGAACGGTGACTGGCAGTTCAGCTTTTTCACTGCTCCTGAAGAAGTTCCTGACGAATGGATCATGGAAGATACGGTGAATGCAATCGCCACGCCGGTGCCATCTAACTGGCAGATGCAGGGCTTCGATACGCCGATTTATACCAATGTCACTTATCCGATTATCGTCAATCCTCCCTTTGTGCCAACTGAGAACCCCACGGGTTGTTACTCGCTCACATTTGAGGTGGATGAGCAGTGGCTGGAGAGTGGACAAACGCGCATCGTTTTTGACGGGGTGAACTCGGCGTTTTATCTCTGGTGTAACGGCGAGTGGGTGGGGTACTCCCAGGACAGCCGGCTGCCTGCCGAGTTCGATCTCACCGCTATGTTGAAACCGGGCAGCAACCGTCTGGCGGTGATGGTGCTGCGCTGGTGTGACGGAAGCTATCTGGAAGATCAGGATATGTGGCGCATGAGCGGTATTTTCCGCGACGTGTCGTTGCAGCATAAACCGCAAACTCACATCGCTGATTATCACCACGTCACCGAGCTGAATGCCGATTACGATCGCGCAAAATTGCAGGTAGAAGTCTCGCTTGGCGGAGAAAAATTTGCCGACTGCGAAGTCGCGCTGACACTCTGGCAGGGCGACGATTCGATTGCCACAACCTCCGCCCGCCCCGGCTCTGCGGTTGTTGATGAACGCGGCAACTGGGTTGAACGATTAAGTGTTTCTATTCCCGTTGAAAAACCGGCGCTGTGGAGTGCCGAAGTTCCCGCGCTGTACCGCTTAACGATCGCACTGCGCGACGGACAGGGGAACTTGCTGGAAGTGGAGGCCTGCGATGTCGGCTTCCGCCGCGTGGAAATCAGTAACGGCCTGCTGAAGGTTAACGGTCAGCCGCTGTTGATCCGAGGGGTGAATCGCCACGAGCATCATCCTGAAAACGGCCAGGTGATGGATGAAGCCACCCTGCGCCGCGACATCGAACTGATGAAACAGCACAACTTTAACGCCGTGCGCTGTTCGCACTACCCTAACCATCCGCTGTGGTACACACTTTGCGACCGCTACGGCCTGTACGTAGTGGATGAGGCAAACATCGAAACCCACGGCATGGTGCCGATGAGCCGTCTGGCGGACGATCCGCGCTGGCTACCGGCCATGAGCGAGCGCGTGACGCGCATGGTGCAGCGCGACCGCAATCATCCGTCGATCATTATCTGGTCGCTGGGCAACGAGTCTGGCCACGGCGCGAATCACGATGCCCTGTATCGCTGGATAAAAACCACCGACCCGACGCGTCCCGTTCAATATGAAGGCGGCGGGGCAAACACCGCCGCGACGGATATCGTCTGCCCGATGTACGCCCGTGTCGATCAGGATCAGCCGTTCCCGGCGGTACCCAAATGGTCGATTAAGAAATGGATCGGCATGCCGGACGAGACACGCCCGCTGATTCTGTGCGAGTACGCCCACGCGATGGGCAACAGCTTTGGCGGGTTTTCCAAATACTGGCAGGCGTTCCGTAGCCATCCGCGTCTGCAGGGCGGATTCGTCTGGGACTGGGTGGATCAGGCGCTGACCAAAAAAGATGACAACGGCCAGACATTCTGGGCCTACGGCGGTGATTTTGGTGATAAGCCTAATGACCGTCAGTTTTGCCTGAACGGACTGGTGTTCCCGGATCGTACCCCGCATCCGGCTTTGTTTGAGGCCCAGCGTGCACAGCAATTTTTCACCTTCACCCAGGTGAGCACTTCGCCGCTGGTGGTGGAAGTACATAGCGATTACCTGTTCCGTCAGACCGACAACGAATCCCTGTGCTGGAATATCATGCGCGACGGCGAGGCGCTGGCGAGTGGCGAAGTCGTGCTGTCGATTGCGCCGCAGGGCACGCAGCGTATTGAGATTGCCCTGCCGGAAATCACCCCTGCAGAGGGAGAAGTTTGGCTGAATCTTGACGTTTTCCAGACGGCGGCAACGAGCTGGTCGCCAGCCCGTCATCGCTGCGCCTGGGATCAATTCCCTCTGCCCGCGCCGCTTTATATTGCACCGCCTGTCATCGGAAAGGTCAAACCGGAGCTGACGGTCAAAGATGACGCGCTGGAAATCACCCATCAGGGACAGCGCTGGCAGTTTGATCGCACTAGCGGGGATCTCGCCCAGTGGTGGAATAACGGCACAGCAACGCTGCGCTCGCCGCTTGTCGACAACTTTACCCGCGCGCCGCTGGATAATGATATTGGCGTCAGCGAAGCGACGCGCATCGATCCGAATGCCTGGGTAGAACGCTGGAAAGCGGCGGGCATGTACAATCTGACGCCGCGCCTGTTGCAATGCGAGGCGGAACAGCGCTCGCATGAAGTGGCAATCTTCACCCTGCACGCCTGGGAGTTCAATGGCAACGTGCTGTTCCTGAGTCGGAAAATCTGGACGGTAGACAGCAGCGGTGTATTGCACGGCGATGTGCAAATTCAGGTGGCGGGCGATATCCCGGAACCGGCGCGTATCGGTTTGAGCTGCCAGCTGACAGACGCACCGCAGTCCGCAAGCTGGCTGGGCCTCGGGCCAGAGGAAAACTATCCGGACAGAAAACTGGCCGCACGTCAGGGGCGCTGGACGCTGCCGCTCGACGCGCTGCATACGCCGTACATCTTCCCGACGGAAAATGGCCTGCGCTGCAATACACGCGAACTGGCATTTGGCGATCATCAGTTGCGAGGTCAGTTCCACTTCTCGCTCAGCCGCTACAGCCAGCAGCAGCTGCGTGAGACGACTCATCACCATTTACTGGAAGCGGAGCCGGGCTGTTGGCTGAACATCGATGCGTTCCATATGGGCGTGGGCGGTGATGACTCCTGGAGCCCGAGCGTGTCGGCGGAGTTTATCCTGCCGCACAGGGAACTGCGTTACGCGTTTAGCTGGCGACAGGACTAAACTTAACCTCGTTATATGCGGCCACACGGGTGGTCGCATTATCACTTCGGAGGTTTGACTCATGAAGTATGTCGATGGTTTTGTGGTCGCTGTTCCTGCGGAAAATAAGGAGGCTTACCGCGCGATGGCAGCAAAAGCGGCCCCGTTGTTCAAAGAGTTTGGTGCGATACGGATCGTGGAGTGCTGGGCCGACGATGTGCCCGATGGAAAGCTGACCGATTTTCGCATGGCGGTAAAAGCCGAAGAGGGCGAAGAGGTGGTCTTTAGCTGGATTGAATATCCGTCGAAAGCCGTTCGCGATGAGGCGAATAAAAAGCTGATGTCCGACCCGCGTATGAAAGAGTTCGGCGAGTCGATGCCTTTTGACGGCAAACGGATGATCTACGGTGGATTTGCGCCGCTGCTGGACGAGTAATCGCAGCGCCCGGCGAGACTGGCCGGGCTTTTACTCTGGATCGAGATTAATCTCCGCCCACATGATGAACTCCACTTTAGATAGCGCTTTACTGTAAAGCCACCCCTGCCCGTACTGCACGCCGTGACGGCGCAGCCACTCCAGCTGCCCTTCCGTTTCAATCCCTTCGGCGACCATCGCCATGTTCAGTGATTTTGCCATCTCGATAATGTGCGGCGTGACGTTTTTATACTCCAGCGCATCCACGAAAGATTTGTCGATCTTGAGCGTATCCACGTCGAGATCCTGCAAATAGCTGAGGCTGGAATACCCGGTGCCGAAATCGTCGATATAGACTGGATGCCCGGAACGGCGCAGGCTGGCCACGGCCGGGGCGCTGATTTTCGGGTCGGCAAAGCCGCGCTCGGTCAGTTCCAGTGCAATCTGCTGCGGTTTGATTTTCCAGTGGTTCAGGAGACGGCTCAGCAACGACGGCAGTTCATCGCAGAACAGATCCGCCGGAGAGAGGTTGATGGAAATATGCTGATCCGGATAGTGGCGCAGCCATTCGCCCATATCCTCAAATACTTTCTCGACAACCAGCCGGGTGAGGCGGGTAGTGAGTCCTGTTTGCTCCGCCAGTGGGATAAAAATGTTGGGTGATAACATGCTGCCATCCGGCTGCGGCCAGCGCACGAGGGCTTCGGCACCGGTGATCTTTCCGCTATCCAGCGCCACAATCGGCTGATAGTGCACCACCAGTTCGCGCGCGTTGATTGCATCCAGCAGGCGATAGCGTGGAGATTGCAGACGACGCAATACGCGCATGATAAACGCGGCAGCCATAATGCTGATTAACGCGCCAAAGGGCAGCCAGAACAGCAGTTGCCGGTGCCAACTCTCTTTTAACGGCTCAAGAGACGCCCAGGTGACCACGGCGTAGCGCAGCTCCGGCACGTCTTTCACCACGTACATTGACCCTTTATGCTGAAGTTGCGTGAGGCGTTCGTCGTGGAGCTGACGCCAGACATCCAGTTTCAGCGGGTTACTGCTGGCGAAAACCACATTGCTGTCTTCCCCGACCAGGGCAGCTTCAATGGGCCAGGTGCCAAAAGGGATCACGTCAATCAGGGAGGCCGGGTCGATCACTACCATGTAGTGACCCTTTCCCAACACCAGCATAAAACGCTTAAAGCCCAGATCGTTTTGTTGCGTCAGCCAGGCGCTGTAGCCATCGACGGTGACGCGCGCTGGCGGCGGGAAGCGGGCGGCGTTGCTGACCTGTTCGAGCGAAGAGCAGACGGGTTTTTGGTCATCAACATACATCACCTCCTGCACATAGCGCAGGGAATAAGCCACCCGGCGCATCTGTAGCAGATGTTCGTGGCTGCAGGGGACGTCCTGAAATTCGTTGAGTTGGTTGAGCGCCATTTTGCCCTGGCCTACCACGCGCTCGGCGCGGATCAGCACGCGTTCGGAATAACGGTCCAACGCTTCGACAAAAGTATCTTCCGCCTGGCGATGGGCCAGCCAGACGCTCAGGCAGATGGGGATAAGCACCGCAATGATCAGAACACCAGTCACCAGGCTGACCAAATGGCGAGTTGTCATACTCGTGTTTCCTTTCTGATGTGCTGATTTAAATTACCGTGGAATGATAATCTTATAGTATGCGGCAGAGTTTGATTTCATTCAGGTAAGGCCAATGAAAAAAAAAGAGTTTGTGACGCAAGATCTGCTGAGCAAAATTTATCAGGATACGACGCCTGGGCCGCGTAAGCTGTCACCGGAAAGGCAGCTCGCCGAGGAATATGGTGTCTCACGTTTTACCATTCGGCAGGCGCTGGAAAAGTTGGTCAGCATCGGGGTGGTGCGGATTGTGCAGGGTTCGGGGATCTGGATCAACGAGAATGCACGTAATAATCCTCTGGTTTATAACTCGATCACCGAAAAACGCTTCGATCAAATCCGCTACCGCATGATCAGTCTGCATAAAACGCGCCCTGACCGCGCCGCACAGCAGATTTTTGGGCTCGATGAAGAGAGTTTTATCTGGCACTTCTGCCGTCTGCGCTACGTTGACGATGTGCCGGTGCAGCTCGAGATTTCCAGTATGCCGGTGGCTGATTTTCCCGACCTGAATCAACAGGCGATTGAGCGCTCGATCCAGCAGTATGTTCTGAGCAAAGGATTCACTATTTCCCATATGTTAACGACTTACCGCGCGGTGAGCGTGAGCCGTGAACAGGCGGTGATTCTGGGCTGCAAGAAGGGCAGCCCGGCGATGCATATTAATAATCGCGGCATTCTGGATGGCGGACGCGTGTTCGAAGTGAGTGACATTATCGACATCAATTACACCTGTACTTATGTCATCCCGTATAACCACGACAATTTAACCTGGCGTCAAAATCAGGGCGTATGAATCGCGCCGTCGGGCAGGCGGCTTTGCGTCCATTCATGAGGGCGATACACCAGCGGATGGGCCAGCGCTAACTCTTCAACGAAGCCCACGCCAATGCCTGGATTCACAGGTGGATAGATAAATCCGTCTTTCGCTTCTGGCGCGCCCGGGAAAACCGCGTCCGTGGTGGCGGAGCGAGGAATAAATTCCTGAATCGCCGCATTGTGCAGATGAATATTCAGATGGGTATTCACCGCCACGCCGATCGGCGTCATATCGCCCGGCCCATGCCACGCCAGACGCACACCAAAGGCCTGACAAAGATGCGCCAGCTTGATGGCCGGAGTGATCCCACCGATCTGCGAGACGTGGCAGCGGATGAAGTCGATGCGGCGATTGACGATCAGGTCGTGCCATTCAGCCGGGTTATTAAACAGTTCGCCCAGCGCCAGCGGGACGCAGCTTTGCTGACGCACCTGCTCCAGCCAGGCGCTTTGCTGTGGCGGTAAAATGTCTTCGATAAAATAAGGCTGGAACGGCTCAAGCTGTTTTGCCAGCTGAACGGCCTGCTGCGGGAACAAGCGTTCGTGAACGTCGTGCAGAATATGCAGCTGCCAGCCGTATTTTTCCCTTAGTGCGCGGAACATGTCGACGGTATTGGCCATGTATTCCTGCTGATCGAACCACGCACCGGGCGTCGGGTTATCTGGCGAGTGAAGCGCTGACGGTGTGCCGCCGTAAAAACCAAGCTGGCAGCGAATATGGCGATAACCCTGCGCCAACAGTTTATCCACCGAGGTGAAAAGCGCTTCCAGCGTGTCGCCGCTGGCGTGGCTGTAAGCGGGGATCGCATCGCGAGATTTGCCACCCAGCAGTTGATACAATGGCATGCCAGCCAACTGGCCTTTGATATCCCACAGCGCCATATCGACACCTGATATCGCATTGTTCATGACCGGGCCATTACGCCAATAGGCGTTGACGTTCATCATCTGCCATAAATCTTCGATGTTGTTGGCATCGCGTCCAATTAACAGCGGCTTCAAATATTCATCCACCAGCGTTTTTATCGCCAGCGGGCGCTGCTGGAAAGTGGCACAGCCGTGTCCGGTGATACCCTGGTCGGTAGTCACTCGCACCGTCACCAGGTTATGTCGGTCCGGTCGGGTAATAAAACACTCAATATTTTTAATCATCACAGGCGTCACGAAATAACTCCTTTGGTGCTCTGTGGGAATAGGTTATGGGGAATATCATCACCCTAAAAATGTTGGCGGGTAAACCGTTTTTTTGACTATTTATTTTGGTCAGGTATTTAACGTAATAGTTATTAAAAAACGAACCAATTTTAGCCTGGTGCGAGTTTTAAGTCTTTTGTAGTGGCTAAATGTGAGCGGTATCAAATTTTATTGGTTTGTTTTGTTGAGGTGGTTTAATTATCCTCATGGCAACATTAAAACGACAACAACATCCGGCAGGAGTCTTTATGGGGACGCAAGAAGCCATCAATAATATTATTCGTCTGGTCGGTGGCCAGGGGAATATCAATAAAGTCTGGCACTGCATGACGCGCCTGCGCTTTGATCTGATTGACGATAATAAAGTTGACCAGACGGAGATTAAAAAATTACCCGGTGTACTGGGTGCGCAGCTGCAAAGCGACCAGTTTCAGGTCATTATCGGGCCGAAGGTGAACAGCTGGTACGAGCAAATGTTGAGCGTGCTGGGGAATAGCGACTCCGTAGCGCCGACGGCAACAAAAGGGCGTAAGAGCCTGGTGTCGCTGTTTATGGATACGGTGTCTGGCGTGTTTGGTCCGATTGTACCGGCGATTGCCGGGGCGGGGATGATCAAAGGGCTACTGGCCGGACTTATCGCCCTCAAAGTGGTGTCGGCAAAAAGCGATACGGTGATGGTTATCGATCTGATCGCCAGCGGCGTCTTTTACTTCCTGCCGTTCTTCCTTGCGGTTTCGGCGGCGAAGATCTTCAAAACCAACGAATATCTGGCAGCGGCGGTTGCGGCCTGTTTGATGTATCCGTCGCTTATCGAGGCGGCTAAAGCACTGGCAACGCATCAGGAAGGGGCGGCGAGCGCTATCTGGTTGCTGGATGTGATCCCGGTGTCGGTCTTTAACTATTCATCGAGCGTGATCCCGGTGATTTTCTCCATCCTGGCGTTGAGTTACATCCACCGCTGGGTGGATAGCATCATGCCTGATGTGCTCAAAACGGTATTTACCCCGACGCTGACGCTGTTCATTGGCGCACTGGCGGCGCTGGTGGTGATTGGGCCGATCGGGATTTGGCTGGGTAAAGGACTGGCGCTGTTCATTGAAGGGTTGTTTAGCGTATCAGCGAGTTTTGCCGGTTTAGTTGTGGGGGCGATTCGCCCGGTGGCGATCCTTACCGGTATGCACCACGCGATGACGCCTATCGCGCTGCAAAACTTCAGCGATCGCGGGTACGACATGCTGATGCCGATGATGTTTATGGCCAACATGGCGATTGCCGGTTCGACGTTTGCTATCTGGCGTTTAAGCCGTGACCGCCAGGAGCGCACCGTCACGCTGTCGGCGGCGATTTCCGCCCTGCTCGGCATTACGGAACCGGCGCTGTTTGGGGTTCTGACGCGCTACAAAAAGGCCTTTATCGCGGCGACGATTGCCAGTTCACTGGCCTCGGCGTTTATCGCTTTCTTTGGCGTGCGCCTCTACGGCTACATTCTGTCGAGTATTTTCAGTTTACCGGCCTACATCGGGCCGTACTTTGTCTTTGCCCTTGCGGGCGTGGTGATGGCACTGATTCTGTCGTTTGTGTTAACGACCGTGCTGGTGGGCAAAGAACAGGCTTCACAAAAGTAAGCTGATGCCCTCGCCCGAAAAGGCGGGGGTTGTTTTTGTTTTATGACTCGGATATTATTTTGTTATGTTATAACAAAACATGACGAGTTGACCATGAAAGCAGATATCCATCCGTACTACCGCACCGTCGTTTTTCACGACACCAGTGCCAACGAATATTTTAAAGTAGGCTCGACGATTAAGACCGACCGCGAAATCGAACTCGACGGTGAAACGTTCCCGTATATCACCATTGAGGTCTCATCGAAATCGCATCCGTATTACACCGGTAAGCAGAAAACCTTCTCGACTGAAGGCAGCGCGGCCCGTTTCCGTCAGCGTTTTGGCGGTTTCATTAATGCGAAGCGAGGTTAATCATGCAGGTACTTAACTCGCTGCGCAGTGCCAAACAACGCCATCCCGACTGTCAGATTGTGAAACGCAAAGGCCGCCTGTACGTGATCTGCAAATCTAATCCGCGTTTTAAAGCGGTGCAGGGACGTAAGAAAAGACGTTAATTCAGTGATTCTCGCCAATTTTCCAGGGATCTTATCTGCTTGCCGTCGGCGCTGAAATTGTCGGCGGCAAGCCAGTTCTGAAATGCGCTGTCCAGCGCTTTCCACTCTTTATCAAGAATAGAAAACCAGTCGGTGTCGCGGTTGTGGCCTTTGATGACCAGCGCCTGACGAAAACGTCCTTCATACTGAAAGCCTAAACGCAGCGCTGCCCGGCGCGACGGTTCATTCAGGCTGTTACACTTCCACTCAAAACGACGATAGCCCAGCTCATCAAACACGTAGCGCATCAGCAGATACTGCGCTTCCGTAGACAGTGGCGTGCGGCTCAGCAGCGGTGAAAAATGAACGTGGCCGACTTCGATGACGCCATTTTTAGGATCGATCCGCATCAGTGCCAGCGTCCCGACGGGCGCGTTGGTTTTATTGTCGATAACGGTGAAATGAATGGGATCGGACAGTTCGCAGACGCTTGAAACCCAGGCGGTAAACTCTTCAACATTGGCATCCGGTTCACGCAATAGCCATGTCCAGCTGCGGGTATCTTCCGCCAGCTGATAGGCGGCAAAAAGCGCGGCGGCATGTTCCGGGCGTAGTGGGGTTAAAGAACAATAGCGCCCCTTAAGTTCCACACGTTCTGGATGCTGGCGCGGCTGCCAGTCGATAAGTGCGTCACCCACTGGCTGGCCAAACTGATTGAGTTGGTTCATGTTGATTCCCGTTGCTTAAGTAGAGTTTCAGAGTAGGGAATATGTGGCTCTGTAAAAAGGTCCACATTGTTATGTTATGGTGGTACCACGGAGGATGCCATGAACATACCAGGCGACGACTTTTACGCATTAATTACGCGAGCGCTGCAACAGCGCGGCGAGAATACGCTCCAGCGTTCGTTATACAAGGCGCTGCGCGAAGCCATTCTAAGCGGCAGGTTGCAGGCCGACAGCCGCTTGCCGGGTTCTCGTCTTATCGCCCAGCATCTGGCGATTTCCCGCAATACGGTGAACGCGGCGCTGGAACAGCTGACGCTCGAAGGTTATTTGCTGCGTAATCGCCAGGGGACACGCGTAGCCCGTCTGGGGAATCATGATTCAACTCAGGAGCCGCAAGGGCTGGACGTTACCCTCGCGCGCCGCGTGGCACACCTTCCCGCGCCAACGCCGCGCGGCACGCCGGTGCCTGCATTCACGCCCGGTACGCCTGCAATCAACTATTTCCCTTTACCCCTGTGGCGACGCTTATACGATCGGGTGCTGCGCGAAGAGGGCAGCGCACTGCTGGGTTATGGTTCTCCGGCCGGAGAACTTACGCTTCGCGAGGCGATTGCCCGCCATCTTGCGCTCTCGCGTGGTATTCAGTGCGATGCCAGCCAGATTGTGATTACCGAAGGCGCGCTGGAAGGCGTAAGCCTGTGTACTCAGCTATTGAGTGAGGCGGGAGATATTGCCTGGATTGAAGATCCCGGATACGCAGGCGCAAAAAGCGCGTTTGCAAAATCGGGTCTGACGATGGTCGGGATGCCGGTTGATGAAGAAGGCGTGCGCCTGGAAATGCATGAGCACTCACCCAAACTGATATTCACCTCGCCATCTCATCAGTATCCCTACGGAAGTGTGCTCAGTATCAACCGGCGTTTTGCGCTGCTGGAAATAGCGCGTCAGCACAATGCCTGGATTATCGAAGATGATTACGACAGTGAGTTTCGCTATAGCGGCGAACTGGTCCCGGCGATGATGGGAATGCAGGATAATGCGCCGGTGGTGTATCTGGGGACGTTCAGCAAAACGCTGTTCCCGTCGCTGCGCACCGGATTCATGGTCTTGCCGAAAGCGTTAGCACACGCCGTCCAGCCCGCTATAGGGTCTTTGCTGCGCGGCGGGCACCGTGCCGAACAGCGCACGCTGGCGTTGTTTATCGAAGAGGGGCATTACGCGAGACATCTTGCGGCGATGCGCCGGCTGTATCGCAAGCGTTACCGACAGCTTCGCGAAGCGATTACCGCCGAACTCACCGTTCCACACCGGGTGCTGGCCGGAGAAGGTGGAATGCATTTGACGGTGGCGATTGATGGCGTGGATGATAAAGCGATCGTGCAGCAGGCAAAGCAGTATCAGTTGGCACCGGCGGCCCTGAGCGGCTATTACCTTGATACGCAGAACGGGCAAACCGGTCTGGTGCTGGGATACGGGAATACTTCAGCGTCGCAATTTGCGCCTGCTATCAGGCGCTTGCAGATACTAATTACGCAGTGGCTGGACGAGAAAGGGTAAACACGTCGTAGAACGACAGTTCGCCTTTGGTGGAGATCATCTTCTGCAATTTCGCCTTTTGCGTTTCTTCCACGTTCGGTGAATGCAGAATCTCGCTGAGCAGCTCCGGCGGCACATAGCGCGTGTTGTACCACTCGCCGTTATAGCACACGCGGAAATCGAGTACGTCGATGTCTTCATAGCGATAGCGGGGATTAACGTCGAAGAAGAAAAAGGCATTAAAGACGATAAACAGAACCACCAGCAGCCAGACTGAGCCAATCAGCGTTTCTGACAGCAACATAACGACGAGCGTCGCCAGCAGCGCGGCATACATTGCCAGGAATAAGCCAGGGTGTTTACGGATAAAGCTAATGCTAAAGCGCGGGCGATTGTCGCGCTTTTCGCGGGAATTAAGATCGTCGATGGTTTGAGTAAGCAGGCGCTGTATCTCTGTCATTTATAACCTTCATGAATTTTAAAATACAGGGGATCTGCCTATTTTAGGGGAGCGGTTGGTGTGAAAAAAGTAACAGTTATGCGCTGAAAAATCATAACAGTTGCCGGTTTCTCGCTTACAGCGTTTTGATGACCTTCGCGGGATTACCGCCCACCACGACGTTAGCTGGCACGTCTTTTGTGACCACCGCGCCCGAGGCGACGACTACGTTATCGCCGATAGTCACACCGGGATTAATCACTGCGCGTCCACCAATCCAGACATTATTACCGATAGTAACCGGCTTGCCTAATTCGGCGCCGCTGTTGCGTTCTGTCGCATCTAAAGGATGGGTGGCAGTATAAATATGGACACCCGGCGCCAGCATGCAGTTATCACCGATATGAATAGGGCAAACGTCCAGCATCACGCAGTCGAAATTGGCGTAAAAATCTTTTCCGAGGAAAATGTTATAGCCGTAATCACAGCGAAAACTTGGCTCGATATATGCGCCTTCGGCCTGGCCAAGAAGGTCAGCCAGTATTGTACGACGTTCGGCTTTAGCATCGGGTTCCGTGTGGTTATAGCGATGAACCAGATGGCGTGCGCGCAGGCGCTCTGCCCGCAATGTTTCATCCGAGGGGCGGTAAAGTTCACCGGCAATCATCTTTTGTTTTTCTTCACTCATGGGAAACCTCACTGGAATAATCTTTGCGCAATAGCGTAAAGAACCTCATCATGAAAGGGAACGTTCCCATTGAGCTGATGTGATGATAGTCACAACATTGTTGCCTTGGCGCACATTTGAAACGATGGGTCTGTCTGTCACACAGGGATCGTAAATCGAAAGGTGAGTTCAGCGTAAAGAAGATAACGATAAAACCTATAAAACACAGAGTTAAAAATTAACGGACAAATTTCCACACAGAAACAGGGATTTTGTCATACAGCTTATTCATCGTTAACTCAGCAAGACGGTGATCGGCAGCTGAATAAAATACAGCCAATTCATGATCGGGCAGCTCGTATTTATTTTTTTCAATAACACGCTCCAGCGTGTCGAGTGACTGGCAACGTCGCAAGCGCATCAAATAATCTGTCTTTGTTAATGGTTTATCAGACATAAATTTACCTTAGTATTTGTAATAATTTTAACAGGAATGACTGACCGGGTTAGCTCTGCTCACGTTGATGAAACAACGGAATAGGCGATTTCCCGATTTGCGCCATTTTTGCAAATCCTGTGTGTTAATGCCGTAACTGCTGAACAACATAAAGGTGTCGTCCAGATATTCATCAATTTGCTCAATCAGTTTATTATCTTCATTGTACTTAATCTTATAATTAAGTGCGAAGGTTGCTATATGTTCGATGAGTTCATTTAGCTGCAAATTGATTGCGGAAGTTGGATCATTAACCCAGCCGTGGTTACTTTCATCAAGATTGGCAAGGCAGTCATGGTACAAGGATTCGCAGAGAAATTTCAACTGCGCGATATCATGCCTTTTTGGCGAGTACTCGTCCATAGCGCATCCCCTTTTGAGTGATTCTTTACTCACCGAGCATCAATGTCCGGATGGATACAACTGGCTTAGCCTTTACGGGTGCTTGTCCTGATGCCTTAACTATAATCCATGCTGATCAAGATTTCACCGCGCTATTACGAAAAATTACAATTAAAAGTTTAGTTAACGGGCTTTATGAGAATGTCCATCATTAATGGGGGCATTTTTAACGTCATCAAGGTTGGTAATTTGGCTGCAACCTTTAGATTCATCACGTTAGCTTAAATTTACGAATGAAATCAGGATTCAGACATGTAGCTTGTCACACTACTCGACCAGGAATAATCCTAATAATTTAAGGTGTCTCTGAATTATAATACCCGCTGCAGTGATTAATGAATGCATTAAATAGGATACGTCATATTACGATGGGGAAAATAAATGAACCGACAATAAGCGTATTTTATGATTTCGTTCAGACAAAGAAAAAGGCCGCAAATTGCGGCCTTTTTAGTATGTGAAACCGGTATCAGTGATGATCTACCGGGTGACTATGTTCAACGTCGTCACTCTTACGGCTGAAGCGGCGGCGTACCACCACGAAGAATACCGGAACGAAGAAGATAGCCAACACGGTCGCAGTGACCATCCCGCCCATTACACCTGTACCGACGGCATTCTGCGCACCGGAGCCTGCACCAGAGCTGATGACCAGCGGCATTACCCCAAGGATAAACGCCAGGGACGTCATCAGGATTGGACGCAGACGCATACGCACCGCTTCCAGCGTGGCCTCAATGAGGCCTTTACCTTCTTTATCCATCAGGTCTTTGGCGAATTCCACGATAAGTATCGCGTTCTTCGCCGACAAGCCAATGGTTGTCAGCAGGCCCACCTGGAAGTAAACGTCGTTGGTCAGACCACGGAATGTAGCGGCGAGTAGCGCGCCGATAACACCCAACGGAACCACCAGCATAACGGAGAACGGAATCGACCAGCTCTCGTACAATGCGGCCAGACACAAGAACACCACAATCAGCGAGATGGCGTACAGGGCAGGGGCCTGGTTACCGGACAGACGTTCCTGATAGGACATACCCGTCCAGTCATAGCCGATGCCTGAAGGCAGTTTCGCCGCCAGTTCTTCCATCAGGTTCATGGCTTCACCGGTACTTCTGCCTGGTGCTGCCTGACCGAGGATTTCCATCGATGGCAAGCCGTTGTAACGTTCCAGACGCGGTGAACCGTATTCCCAATGGGAAGTCGAGAAGGCCGAGAACGGAACCATCTGACCATTGCTGCCGCGTACATACCAGTTGTTGATATCGTTCGGCAACATACGGTATTGCGCTTCGGACATCACGTACACCTTCTTCACGCGACCACGGTCGATGAAGTCGTTGACGTAGCTACCGCCCCAGGCTGCGCCCAGCGTGGTATTGATGTCGCTGATAGAAACGCCCAGCGCCTGCGCTTTTTCCTGGTCGATATCAATCTTATACTGCGGAGTATCTTCCAGGCCGTTAGGACGCACACCGACCAACAGGTCAGGGTGTTTCGCCACTTCGCCAAACAGCTGGTTACGCGCCTGAGTCAGTTTCTCGTGACCCAAACCACCCTGGTCGATCAGCTGGAAATCGAAGCCGGTTGCCGTACCCAGTTCCACGATCGCTGGCAGGTTAAAGGCGAACACCATCGCATCTTTGATCTGCGAGAAGGTGCCCATCGCGCGGCCGGTAATTGCTTCAACTTTGTTCTCTTCGCCTGGACGTTCGCTCCAGTCTTTCAGAGAAACGAAGGCGATACCGGTGTTCTGACCACGACCCGCAAAGCCAAAGCCGTTAACCGCAAATACGGATTCAACGTTCGCTTTCTCTTTGGTGAGGTAGTAATTGGTCACTTCATCCAGCACTTTCTGGGTACGTTCTTGCGATGCACCCGCAGGAAGCTGCGCCATTGTCAGGAATACGCCCTGGTCTTCATCCGGCAGGAAGGAGCTTGGCAGACGAACGAACAGGAACGCCATGCCGACCACGATGATGATATACAGCAGCAGATAACGACCGGTGCTGCGCAGAATATTGCCTACGCTGTCGGTGTAATGATGCGTGCTCTTATCAAACATGCGGTTGAACCAACCGAAGAACCCTTTATGCTCACCGTGGCCCCCTTTCTGAATCGGTTTCAGCATGGTGGCGCACAGCGCTGGCGTCAGGATCAATGCCACGAGAACAGACAGCGCCATTGCCGAAACAATGGTGATGGAGAACTGACGGTAAATCGCACCTGTTGACCCACCGAAGAAGGCCATCGGGATAAATACCGCTGACAGAACCATCGCGATACCGACCAGTGCGCCCTGAATCTGGCCCATTGATTTACGCGTCGCTTCCTTCGGCGGGAGTCCTTCTTCGGCCATCACACGCTCGACGTTTTCGACCACCACGATGGCGTCATCCACGAGCAAGCCGATGGCGAGCACCATCCCGAACATCGTCAGGGTGTTTATCGAGAAGCCGAACATCGCCAGTATCGCAAATGTGCCTAACAGTACGACCGGTACGGCGATGGTTGGAATCAACGTCGCGCGGAAGTTTTGCAGGAACAGATACATCACCAGGAACACCAGGATGATCGCTTCGACCAGCGTTTTCACTACTTCGTGAATCGAGATTTTAACGAATGGCGTGGTGTCATACGGGTAAACGATTTTCAGACCTGACGGGAAGAACGGCTCCATTTTCGCCAGTTCAGCACGGATCGCATTGGCGGTATCCAGCGCGTTTGCGCCAGTCGCCAGTTTAATCCCCAGACCGGAAGCAGGCTGACCGTTGAACTTCGCTACGATGTCGTAGTTTTCACCGCCCAGTTCAACCTTCGCAACGTCGCGCAGGCGAACCTGAGAACCGTCCTGATTCACTTTGAGCAGAATTTTACTGAACTCATCGGCCGACGTCAGACGGGTCTGCGCGATGATAGAGGCGTTCAACTGCTGGCCTTTCACCGGCGGCGTACCGCCTAACTGACCGGCGGCGACCTGGGCGTTCTGCGCTTTAATGGCGCTGATCACGTCCACTGGCGTCAGCTGGAAGTTGTTCAGTTTGTTCGGGTCCATCCAGATACGCATCGCGTACTGTGAACCAAACAGCTGAACGTCACCCACACCAGAAGTACGGCTGATCGCGTCCTTCATGTTGGCGCCCACGTAGTCGGAAATATCCTCCTGCGTCATGGTGCCGTTGGTGTTGATAACGCCAACAACCATCAGGAAGCTACTGGAAGATTTCTCCACGCTCACGCCCTGCTGCTGCACTTCTTGCGGCAGTAACGGCATCGCCAGCTGCAGTTTGTTCTGCACCTGAACCTGCGCGATATCCGCATCAGTACCAGACTGGAAGGTCAGGGTAATCTGAACTGTACCGGTTGAGTCACTGTTGGAGGACATGTACATCAGGTTATCGATACCGTTCATGTTCTGTTCGATAACCTGTGTCACGGTGTCCTGCACCGTTTTTGCGTCAGCCCCAGGATAGGTCGCGGTGATCGAAACTGCAGGCGGCGCAATCGTTGGATATTGCGCTACGGGCAGCTTCAGGATCGCCAGTCCCCCTGCAAGCATGATGATGATAGCGATCACCCATGCAAATATGGGGCGATCGATAAAGAAATTAGGCATGTCTTAACGGCTCCTGTTTAAGTTAAGACTTGGTTTGTTCTGACTGGCCACCGGCTGCGGCTTGTTGTTTCTCGTCAGATTTGACTTCCTGTGCTTTCACCTGCGCGCCAGGACGTACTTTTTGCAAACCAGTAACAATCACGCGATCGCCATCTTTCAAACCTTCCGTCACCAGCCATTTGTCGCCAATCGCCTGCGTAGCAGTAATTTGACGCGTTTCGACTTTGTCATCAGCACCGACAACCAGTGCGCTGGCATCGCCGCGTGGCGTACGGGTTACGCCCTGCTGTGGAACCAGAAGTGCGGTTGGGTTGGTGCCTTCTTCCAGACGCGCGCGAACGAACATACCTGGCAACAGCGTGTGGTCAGGGTTCGGGAAAATTGCACGTAAGGTGATAGAACCAGTGGTTTGATCGACGGTCACGTCAGAAAATTCCAGCGCGCCAGCCTGCGGGAATTTGATGCCATCGCTGGTCACCAGTTCCACTTTTGCTTTACCGTTTTCTTGTTTCAGCGCACCGCTGGCCAGCTCTTGTTTCAGACGCAGGAAATCGTTGCTGGACTGCGTAACATCCACGTAGATCGGGTCAAGCTGCTGCACAGTTGCCAGCGCAGTGGCTTGTCCGTTCTGTACCAGAGCGCCTTCAGTGACGGCTGATTTACCAATACGGCCGCTGATAGGGGAGGTCACTTTGGTGTACGCCAGGTTAATGCGTGCCGTTTCAACAGCGGCTTTTGCGGCAACAACTGCAGCGTTAGACTGTTGAGAATCGGCCAGCGCCGTGTCGTAATCCTGTTGGCTGATGTATTGCGTGCCGAGCAATTTTTTATAGCGGTTCAACGTCAGCTGGGAGATTTTGGCAGCCGCTTCGGCTTTAGCCAGATCGCCTTTAGCGCTTTCGTAAGCGGCCTGATAGGTTGCTGGATCAATCTGATACAGAGAAACACCCGCTTCGATATCACCACCCTCGGTGAAGTTACGTTTCAGGATGATCCCGCTAACCTGAGGACGAACTTCCGCAACGCGGTAAGCGCTTGTACGGCCTGGTAATTCTGTGGTGATTTGGAGAGGTTCAGTTTTCAGCGTCACGACACCCACTTCTGGCATCTGCTGTGCTCCCTGTTGAGCCTGTTTCTCATCACATCCTGTAAGCGCTAAGCCGCCTGAGAGCATCAGAACGATCGCCAGAGGCGTTAGCCCTCTGTTTTTGTTCATATGTAAACCTCGAGTGTCCGATTTCAAATTGATCAATGGATCAAAAGTCCGCAAACCCATTGCTGCGTTTATATTATCGTCGTGCTATGGTACATACATTCATAAATGTATGTAAATCTGACTCCTGTAAATTCATTGACGTATGGCACGAAAAACCAAACAACAAGCGCTTGAGACACGTCAACACATACTGGATGTGGCATTACGCCTGTTTTCTCAGCAGGGAGTGTCTTCTACATCCCTGGCGCAGATTGCTCAGGCCGCTGGCGTCACACGCGGAGCGATTTACTGGCATTTCAAAAATAAGTCAGATTTATTCAGTGAAATTTGGGAGTTATCAGAATCCAGTATTACCGATCTTGAGACTGAGTATCGGGCAAAATTCCCTGACGATCCACTCTCAGTTCTGAGAGAAATTCTTGTCCATGTTCTTGAGGCGACAGTGATTGAGGAAAGACGCCGCCTGATGATGGAGATCATCTTCCATAAATGTGAGTTTGTCGGCGAAATGGCCGTTGTGCAACAGGCACAACGAAGCTTATGCCTGGAAAGTTACGATCGTATCGAATATACGCTGAATCAATGTATTCAGGCTAACATGCTGCCAGCAAATTTGCTCACCCGCAGAACGGCTATTTTGATGCGCAGCTATATTTCCGGGCTGATGGAAAACTGGCTTTTTGCCCCGCAGTCGTTCGACCTGAGACAAGAAGCACGCAGCTACGTCGCCATTTTGCTGGAGATGTGCCAGTTCTGCCCGACGCTTCGCGCTGAACCCGATTCCCTGCCGGGCTGAGCGCGGCCAGGAATTATCCTGGAGCATTATGTTCGCGCTATTCTGCCTGCACCTGCCGTGATATCCTTCGCGCCAGACTATTTCCGGTCATTTCTGACATCAAATTCATCACTATGCTGCACTACACTCGCTCGCAAAACCCTGTTTTCGCCCTGATTTTCGCGGTGCTGTTTTACTTCGCTATGGCCCCCGTCGTTCATGCTCGTGCTGACAACAATAACGATGTCCCGACCCGTGCGGACGTTCAGTCTCAACTGGACGCACTGAACAAGCAAAAAGACCTCACGCCGCAGGAAAAGCTAGTGCAGGCCGATCTGTCGGAAACGATTGAGACGCTGGATAAAATCGAGCGCGTCAAAACCGAAACCACCCAGCTACGTCAGAAAGTGGCCGAAGCACCGGACAAAATGCGCCAGGCTACGGCCTCGCTCAATGCCCTGAGCGACGTCGACAACGACGATGAAACCCGCAAAACCCTGGCCACGCTCTCCCTTCGCCAGCTTGAGTCCCGCATGTCGCAGGTGCTCGATGATTTACAAACCGGGCAAAGCGATCTCGCCACCTACAACAGCCAGCTGGTTTCTCTGCAAACACAGCCGGAACGCGTGCAGAACGCGATGTACTCCGCCTCGCAGCAGCTTCAGCAGATCCGTAACCGCCTGAACGGCACCACGGTGGGCGAGGGCGCGCTGCGTCCGACGCAGCAAACGCTGCTCCTGGCCCAGCAAACGCTGCTCAATGCGCAAATTGACCAGCAACGCAAAAGCCTCGAAGGCAATACCATTTTGCAGGATACGCTGCAAAAGCAACGCGATTATGTCACGGCCAATATCAATCGACTTGAGCATCAGCTCCAGCTATTGCAGGAAGCGGTCAACAGTAAGCGCCTGACGCTGACGGAAAAAACAGCGCAGGAAGCGGTCTCGCCGGACGAAACTACCCGTATCCAGAGCAATCCGCTGGTGAAGCAGGAACTGGATATTAACCACCAGCTCAGCCAGCGGCTCATTCAGGCCACTGAAAGCGGTAACTCGCTGGTGCAGCAAAATATCAAAGTTAAAAACTGGCTGGATCGCGCGCTGCAGGCGGAACGTAATATTAAAGAACAGATTGCGGTGCTGAAGGGCAGTCTGCTGCTTTCGCGCATTCTTTATCAGCAACAGCAGACGCTGCCGTCCGCCGATGAACTGGAAGACATGACCAACCGCATTGCGGATTTGCGTCTGGAACAGTTTGAAATCAACCAGCAGCGCGATGCACTTTTCCAGAGCGACGCCTTTGTCGCCAAAGTCGAAGACGGTCATTCCAGCGAAGTGAATGACGAAGTTCACGATGCGCTGCTCCAGGTGGTGGATATGCGCCGTGAGCTGCTCGATCAGCTCAACAAACAGTTGGGCAATCAGCTGATGATGGCGATTAACCTGCAAATCAACCAGCAGCAGCTGGTGAGCGTGTCGAAAAGCCTGAAGGAAATCCTTACCCAGCAAATCTTCTGGGTAAACAGCAATAAACCTATGGACTGGGACTGGATTAAATCTTTCCCTGAGACACTGAAATCCCAGATTAAGAGCATGAAAATTACCGTCAACTGGGAGAAAGCCTGGCCTGCGGTGATGATTGCATTCCTCGCCGGTCTGCCGCTGCTGTTGATTGCGGGACTGATCCGCTGGCGTCTCGGCTGGCTTAAAAAGTATCAGGCGAAGCTGGCTCATGAAGTGGGGCAACTGCGCAATGACAGCCAGTTACACACGCCAAAAGCGATTTTCATCGACCTGATCCGCGCCCTGCCGGTGTGTTTGCTGATCCTGGCGGCGGGCCTGATCCTGCTGACCATGCAGCTCAACATCAGCGATCTGCTGTGGGCGTTCAGCAAAAAACTGGCGCTGTTCTGGCTGGTGTTCGGTCTGTGCTGGAAAGTGCTGGAAAAAGACGGCGTGGCGGTGCGCCACTTCAATATGCCTGAACAGCTCACCAGCCACTGGCGTCGCCAGATTGTGCGCGTGAGCCTGGCCCTGCTGCCGCTGCACTTCTGGTCAGTTGTGGCCGAACTTTCTCCGCTGCATCTGATGGACGACGTGCTCGGCCAGCTCGCTATCTTCCTGAACCTGCTGCTGATTGCAGTGCTGATGTGGCCGATGTGCCGCGACAGCTGGCGCGACAAAGAGTCGCATAACATTCGGTTGATCACCGTCACCGTGCTGGCGATTATTCCGCTGGCGCTGATGGTGCTCACCGCGACGGGCTATTTCTACACCACGCTGCGCCTGTCGGGCCGCTGGATTGAAACCGTCTATCTGGTCATTCTCTGGAACCTGCTGTACCAAACGGTGCTGCGCGGTCTGAGCGTTGCGGCGCGGCGTATCGCCTATCGCCGTGCGCTGGCCCGTCGTCAGAACATGGTGAAAGAGGGCGCAGAAGGGGCGGAGCCGCAGGAAGAGCCGACCATCGCGCTGGAGCAGGTGAACCAGCAAACGCTGCGTATCACCATGCTGGTGATGATTGCCCTGTTTGGCGTGATGTTCTGGGCGATCTGGTCTGATTTGATCACCGTGTTTGCCTATCTCGACAGTATTACCCTGTGGCAGTACAACGGCACTGAAGCCGGTGCGGCGGTAATGAAAAGCGTGACTATGGGCAGTCTGCTGTTTGCGCTGGTTTCGTCGGTGGTGGCCTGGGCGCTGATCCGCAACTTACCTGGTCTGCTGGAAGTACTTATCCTGTCGCGTCTCAACATGCGCCAGGGCTCTTCTTACGCCATCACCACCATTCTCAACTATGTGATTCTGGTGACCGGGGCGATGACTGTCTTCGGTTCGCTGGGCGTCTCGTGGGATAAATTACAGTGGCTGGCCGCTGCGCTGTCGGTCGGTCTCGGTTTCGGTTTGCAGGAGATCTTCGGGAACTTCGTCTCTGGCCTGATCATTCTGTTCGAACGCCCGGTGCGTATCGGCGATACGGTCACCATCGGCACCTTCTCCGGGACGGTCAGCAAGATCCGCATCCGTGCGACGACGATCACCGACTTCGACCGCAAAGAGGTGATCATCCCGAACAAAGCCTTCGTGACCGAACGTCTGATCAACTGGTCGCTTTCCGACACCATCACTCGCGTGGTGATCCGCCTCGGCGTGGCGTACGGTTCGGATCTGGACAAGGTGAAAGAGGTGCTGCTGCGAGCGGCAACGGAGCATCCGAAAGTGATGCACGATCCGGCACCGTCCGTGTTCTTCACCACATTCGGGGCAAGTACCCTGGATCACGAGCTGCGTTTATACGTGCGTGAACTGCGCGATCGTAGCTATGCGGTGGACGAACTCAACCGCACCATCGATCGTCTGTGCCGTGAAAACGACATCAATATCGCCTTCAACCAGCTCGAAGTTCACCTGCGCAATGAGAAGGGTGACGAGCACACGGAAGTGAAGCGCGAAGTGAAGGGCGACGATCCGACGCCAGCTTGATCTTATTCCCTCTCCTTTTGGGAGAGGGCTGGGGTGAGGGGGAAACTACGGCGCTGAGTCGGGACGTAGTTTCCCCTCAAAATCCCGCCGCACAATCTCCAGTGCTTTCAACACCGTCTCCGCCGGAAGGTCATGATTTTCCAGCAGCATTATCAAATCGACGGCCAGTTTGACCTCATCAGGCGCATTTTCCAGCGACATGTTTAGCTCCATTTAGCGGGTCATGCGCGCAATCACGCGCTCTATCTCATCCAGCGCCTGACGGCAGCGGATGAGTCGTCCTTCCAGGGCGGAAATTTCCCGCATTAAACGCTGCTGTTCTTCCAGCGTTTCGCTTCCTTTAAGCTGCTGTTCGCGTTCGTTTTTCATCGCGTACAGGCGACGCTCAAAATCCTGATGCTCCAGCCGCTTACGCTGCCATTTTGCCGCTCCCGGCGAAGGTGTATCCCATACGCGCAGCGGCCAGGCGGTGATTTCACGGTGTAAGGCGGTGACCTGTTCCACCAGATGCTCCGCCAGCCACGCCACCTGCTCGTTTTGCTGGCTCTCGACGGCATGACGCAGCTCATCAAGGTTATGCTGAGTTTCATCCAGATAATCTTTTATCAGGGTACTGCGGGTACGAAACAACTGCCGGTCAAAGCGTGGCTTCAGCGTCGCGTGCTGCAACAGCGGTGATGCCTGCTGACGCAGGGCGATCAGCTGATTTTGCAGCGTCTCCAAAAGCAAGGCTGTTTTCAATACGCTCTCCAGTGGTAAAGTAGCCGTTCAGTTTGATAACGATTCGCATTATGCAGCGTACTATTTTAATCATCATTGGCTGGCTTGCGGTAGTGCTGGGTACGCTCGGCGTGGTTTTGCCATTGCTACCTACGACGCCCTTTATTCTGCTGGCGGCGTGGTGTTTTGCCCGTTCATCGCCGCGCTTTCACCACTGGTTGCTCTATCGCTCGTGGTTTGGCGGCTATCTGCGCCACTGGCAACAATACCGGGCGATGCCACCTGGCGCAAAGCCTCGTGCTATTGCAGTTACGCTTGTGACCTTTGCCATTTCATTATGGCTGGTGAAGATGATGTGGGTGCGTATCCTGCTGCTGGCGATCCTCGCCTGTCTGCTTTTCTTTATGTGGCGAATCCCCGTCGTTGATGAAAAGCAACAAAAGCACTGAAGAGCAATGATGGCTGTTGCAATTATCCCGCTCAGCCAGTAAATTCGACCGTTTTCGAGCACAGGCGCGCCTGGTCAAAAGTTAATCGCTTGTTACTTTGACCACATGATTATGCGCGCCGTGAGAAACACCGTTTTTAACCAGGCATACATTTATGACCGCGACTGCGCAGCAGCTTGAATTTCTGAAAAACAGCATCAAAAGCATCCAGGACTATCCAAAGCCTGGCATTCTTTTCCGTGATGTCACCAGCTTGCTGGAAGACCCGAAAGCGTACGCACTCAGCATTGAATTGCTGGTGGAGCGTTATAAAAACGCCGGGATCACCAAAGTAGTAGGGACCGAAGCGCGTGGCTTCCTGTTCGGCGCACCGGTTGCGCTGGCGATGGGCGTGGGCTTTGTGCCGGTACGCAAACCGCGCAAACTGCCGCGTGAAACCATTGCCGAAAGCTATGAGCTGGAATACGGCACCGATCAGCTGGAAATTCACGTGGATGCGATCAAACCTGGCGACAAAGTGCTGGTGGTTGACGATCTGCTGGCGACTGGCGGTACGATCGAAGCGACCGTGAAACTGATCCGTCGTCTGGGTGGCGAAGTGACCGATGCGGCCTTCATCATCAATCTGTTCGATCTCGGCGGCGAACAGCGCCTGGAAAAACAGGGTATCACCAGCTACAGCCTGGTCCCTTTCCCGGGTCATTAATCCCTCTTCCCGCAACCTCGCCCAATGGGTGAGGTTGTGTTAGCATTACCCCCCTGAATATCCACCTTCCAGCGTTGCAGAGCCTGCCCATGAGTTATCAGGTGTTAGCCCGAAAGTGGCGACCCCAAACCTTTGCTGACGTTGTCGGCCAGGAACATGTGCTGACCGCCCTGGCGAATGGTTTATCGCTAGGACGCATCCATCACGCGTATCTTTTCTCCGGCACGCGCGGCGTCGGTAAAACCTCTATTGCCCGTTTGCTGGCAAAAGGCCTGAACTGCGAAACCGGGATCACCGCTACGCCATGCGGCGTGTGTGATAACTGCCGGGAAATCGAGCAGGGGCGTTTTGTCGATCTGATCGAAATCGATGCCGCCTCGCGCACCAAAGTCGAAGATACGCGCGACCTGCTGGACAACGTGCAGTACGCCCCGGCGCGTGGTCGCTTCAAGGTCTATCTGATCGATGAAGTCCACATGCTGTCGCGCCACAGTTTTAACGCTCTGCTGAAAACACTGGAAGAGCCACCATCGCACGTCAAATTCCTGCTGGCGACCACCGATCCGCAAAAGCTGCCGGTCACGATCCTGTCGCGCTGTTTGCAGTTCCATCTGAAGGCGCTGGACGTCGATCAGATTCGCACTCAGCTCGAACACATTCTTGATGAAGAAAAGATCGTCCACGAACCGCGCGCTCTGCAACTGCTGGCGCGAGCGGCGGACGGCAGCCTGCGTGACGCATTAAGTCTGACCGATCAGGCGATTGCCAGCGGTGACGGCCAGCTGTCGACCGAAGCGGTGAGCACCATGCTCGGCACGCTCGACGACGATCAGGCCCTGTCGCTGATTGAAGCGATCATTGAGGCCAACGGTGAACGCGCCATGTCACTGGTGAACGTTGCGGCGTCTCGCGGCGTCGAGTGGGAAACGCTGCTGGTCGAAATGCTGGCGCTGCTGCATCGCGTGGCGATGCTGCAACTTTCCCCGTCGGCCATTGGCGCGGATATGGCGATGATTGAACAGCGGATGCGTGAACTGGCGCGTACCGTTCCGCCCGCTGATGTGCAGCTTTATTACCAGACGTTGCTGATTGGTCGTAAAGAATTACCGTTTGCGCCGGACCGCCGAATGGGCGTCGAGATGACGCTTCTCCGCGCCCTGGCGTTCCATCCGCGGATGCCGTTGCCTGAGCCAGAAGTGCCGTGCCAGTCTTATGCTCCTGCTGCCCCGACGGCGGTCATGACGCCTACGGCGATGCCGCAACACTCTGCACCGCCGCCTGGGCCTGACGTACCGCTGCCGGATGCCACCAGTTCGGTGCTCGCCGCCCGTAGCCAGCTACAGCGCGCGCAGGGAGCAACCAAACCAAAAAAGAGTGAACCGGCAGCGCCAGGAAGAGCGCGGCCGGTTAACAACGCCGCCCTCGAACGACTGGCATCGGTAACGGAGCGCGTTCAGTCGCGCCCATCGCCGTCGGCGCTCGAACAGAAAGCCCCGGCGAAGAAAGAGGCTTACCGCTGGAAGTCGACCAACACCGCCGAAGCAGTGAAGGTGGAAGTGGCGACGCCGAAAGCGCTCAAAAAGGCGCTGGAGCATGATAAAACGCCGGAACTGTCCGCGAAGCTGGCGGCAGAATCCCTCGAGCGGGATGCCTGGGCCGCTGAAGTCAGCCAGTTAACGCTGCCGAAACTGGTCGAGCAGGTTGCGCTGAATGCCTGGAAAGAGCAGGACGGACATCAAATTCGTCTGCATTTACGTCCGGGCCAGCGTCACCTTAATTCTGCCAGTGCACAGCAGGTGCTGGCTGAGGCGCTGTCCACATTACAGGGCGCGCCGGTTGAATTGACTATCATTGAAGATGATAATCCAGCAATGCGCACGCCACTGGAGTGGCGTCAGGCCATTTATGAAGAGAAGCTCGCGCAGGCGCGCGAGTCGATTATTGCGGATAATAACATCCAGACCCTGCGCCGTTTCTTCGACGCCGATCTGGATGAAGAGAGTATCCGTCC
Organism: Lelliottia jeotgali; assembly: GCA_002271215.1. NCBI lineage: Bacteria > Pseudomonadati > Pseudomonadota > Gammaproteobacteria > Enterobacterales > Enterobacteriaceae > Lelliottia > Lelliottia jeotgali. The sequence continues at coordinate 1,120,371 of CP018628.1, forward strand.
CATTTGACCGTGAGTCTGACTCACAGTCGTAATCCTTAACGTGACTACTTAAGAGAGAAGCCTATGTTTGGTGGTAAAGGCGGTCTGGGTAACCTGATGAAACAGGCCCAGCAGATGCAAGACAAAATGCAGAAAGCACAGGAAGAGATCGCACAGCTGGAAGTCACTGGCGAATCCGGTGCGGGTCTGGTCAAAGTGACCATCAACGGCGCGCATAACTGCCGTCGCGTGGAAATCGATCCTAGCCTGCTCGAAGACGACAAAGACATGCTGGAAGATCTGGTTGCTGCGGCATTCAACGATGCTGCGCGCCGTATCGATGAAACCCAGAAAGAAAAAATGGCGTCTGTTTCCTCCGGAATGCAGCTGCCGCCAGGCTTTAAGATGCCGTTCTGATGCAAACCAGTCCGCTGCTCACGCAGTTAATGGAAGCGCTGCGCTGCTTACCGGGCGTTGGCCCGAAATCAGCTCAGCGCATGGCGTTTACGCTGTTACAGCGCGACCGCAGCGGCGGGATGCGCCTGGCGCAGGCACTGACCCGCGCCATGTCAGAAATCGGTCACTGTGCGGATTGCCGCACCTTTACCGAGCAGGATGTGTGCAACATCTGCACGAATCCGCGTCGTCAGGAAAACGGTCAGATTTGCGTGGTGGAGAGTCCGGCGGACATCTACGCCATTGAGCAGACCGGGCAGTTTTCCGGCCGCTATTTCGTGCTGATGGGCCATCTCTCTCCGCTGGATGGGATTGGCCCGGATGATATCGGTCTCGATCGCCTCGAACAGCGTCTGGAATCCGAGACGCTAACCGAAGTGATCCTCGCGACCAACCCGACGGTGGAAGGCGAAGCGACCGCGAACTACATCGGTGAACTGTGCGCGCAGTACGGCGTTCAGGCCAGCCGCATCGCCCACGGCGTGCCGGTTGGCGGCGAGCTGGAAATGGTCGACGGCACCACGCTGTCACACTCTCTGGCTGGACGTCACAAGCTTATTTTCTGACCAAACGGAGGCTGCGATCGTGGCCTCCGCTTGAAAACCTTCCGCACTATCCCCATCTCTCACTCAACTGCTTTTACACCCTAACTTAAAATGGCATTGTTGAGGTCGATCTAGATGAAAGGACAAGAAACCCGTGGTTTCCAGTCAGAAGTAAAACAGCTTCTGCACCTGATGATCCATTCCCTGTATTCCAATAAAGAAATCTTCCTGCGTGAGCTTATCTCCAACGCCTCGGATGCGGCGGACAAACTGCGTTTTCGCGCACTGTCCAACCCGGATCTGTATGAAGGCGACGGTGAACTGCGCGTGCGCGTCTCATTTGACAAAGACAACCGCACCCTGACTATTGCCGATAACGGTATTGGTATGAACCGCGATGAGGTTATCGATCACCTCGGGACCATCGCGAAATCCGGCACTAAATCGTTCCTCGAATCGATGGGCTCCGATCAGGCGAAAGACAGCCAGCTGATCGGCCAGTTCGGTGTTGGCTTCTACTCCGCCTTTATCGTGGCCGACAAAGTGACCGTACGCACCCGTGCAGCGGGCGACAGCGCGGAAAACGGCGTGTTCTGGGAATCCCACGGCGAAGGTGAATACACCGTTGATGACATCACTAAAGCCGATCGCGGAACCGAAATCACCCTGCACCTGCGCGAAGGCGAAGACGATTTCCTGAATGACTGGCGCGTGCGCTCGATCATCAGCAAATACTCCGATCACATTGCATTGCCGGTTGAGATTGAAAAAACCGAAGAGGTCGACGGTGAAACCGTGGTCTCCTGGGAGAAAATCAACAAGGCGCAGGCCCTGTGGACGCGTAACAAGTCTGAAATCAAAGACGACGAATACAACGAGTTCTACAAGCACATTGCCCACGACTTTACCGATCCGCTGACCTGGAGCCACAACCGTGTGGAAGGGAAGCAGGAGTACACCAGCCTGCTGTACATCCCGGCCCAGGCGCCGTGGGACATGTGGAACCGCGATCACAAGCACGGCCTGAAGCTGTACGTGCAGCGCGTGTTCATCATGGACGACGTCGAGCAGTTCATGCCGAACTACCTGCGTTTCGTGCGTGGCCTGATTGATTCCAACGATCTGCCGCTGAACGTCTCCCGTGAAATCCTGCAGGACAGCACCGTGACGCGCAATCTGCGTAACGCTCTGACCAAACGTTCTCTGCAGATGCTGGAAAAACTGGCGAAAGACGACGCTGAAAAATATCAGACCTTCTGGAAACAGTTCGGCCTGGTGCTGAAAGAAGGCCCAGCGGAAGATTCTTCTAACGTCGAAGCGATCGCTAAACTGCTGCGCTTCGCCTCGACGCACACCGATTCTTCCGAGCAGACCGTGTCTCTCGAAGAGTACGTGTCCCGCATGAAAGAAGGGCAGGAGAAAATCTACTACATCACCGCTGACAGCTACGCTGCCGCGAAGAGCAGCCCGCATCTGGAGCTGCTGCGTAAGAAAGGCATCGAAGTGCTGCTGCTTTCCGACCGCATTGATGAGTGGATGATGAACTACCTGACCGAGTTCGACGGTAAATCATTCCAGTCCGTGGCCAAAGCTGACGAATCTATCGACAAACTGGCTGATGAAGTGGACGAAACCGCAAAAGAAGCGGAAAAAGCGCTGGAGCCCTTCGTTGAGCGTGTGAAAACCCTGCTGGGCGATCGCGTGAAAGAGGTGCGTTTCACACACCGTCTGACCGACACCCCGGCGATTGTCACCACAGACGCGGATGAAATGGGGACTCAGATGGCGAAACTGTTCGCTGCTGCGGGCCAGGCTATCCCGGAAGTGAAATACATCTTTGAACTGAACCCGGATCACCCGCTGGTCAAACGTGCGGCGGATACTCAGGACGAAACCCAGTTTAACGAGTGGGTTGAACTGCTGCTGGATCAGTCCCTGCTGGCTGAGCGCGGCACGCTGGAAGATCCGAACCTGTTCATCAAACGTGTGAATGCGCTGTTGATGGCGTAATCACCCGGCCTCCCCTGGTCTTCTCCCTCTCCCTGTGGGAGAGGGCCGGGGTGAGGGCACCAAACCGCGCTAACCCAAATAATCTCCCCCGTTAACCGTTTCAGCCATCCCGCCTTCCTTGAGCGATACCCATTCTGATGGTATTGTTTAGCGCTTTTTGAAATATTGAACCAACTTTTGAGGGGATTTTCGCAATGCGTATTATTCTGCTTGGCGCTCCGGGCGCGGGTAAAGGAACTCAGGCTCAGTTCATCATGGAGAAATACGGTATTCCGCAAATCTCTACGGGTGACATGCTGCGTGCCGCTGTTAAATCTGGCTCCGAGCTGGGTAAACAAGCGAAAGACATCATGGACGCAGGCAAGCTGGTGACTGACGAACTGGTTATCGCGCTGGTAAAAGAACGCATCACTCAGGAAGATTGCCGCAACGGTTTCCTGCTGGACGGCTTCCCACGCACTATTCCGCAGGCTGACGCCATGAAAGAAGCGGGCATCAACGTGGATTACGTTCTCGAATTCGACGTGCCTGATGAACTGATCGTTGACCGTATTATCGGTCGTCGCGTTCACGCTGCTTCTGGCCGCGTTTACCACATCAAATTCAATCCACCGAAAGTGGAAGGCAAAGACGACGTGACTGGCGAAGAGCTGACCACGCGTAAAGACGATCAGGAAGAGACCGTGCGTAAACGCCTGGTGGAATACCATCAGATGACCGCGCCACTGATCGGCTACTACTCGAAAGAAGCGCAGTCTGGCAACACCCAATACGCGAAAGTTGACGGCACCAAAGCTGTCGCTGACGTGCGCGCAGAGCTGGAAAAAATCCTCGGCTAATGTGTGATTTATTCGGCCTGCAGATGACTTTGTAGGCCGGATAAGCGAAGCGCCATCCGGCAACCCAACCCCCACCTATTTCTGCAATCTGTTCCGTTTCCCTGCTTTTCAGTTACAATCATTAGCTATTCAAATGGTTAAGAGGCGTGAATGAGTCAGGCGAAAACCGGCATCCTGCTTGCCAATCTGGGCACTCCAGAAGCACCTACCCCTGCGGCAGTAAAACGTTACCTGCGACAGTTTTTAAGCGACTCCCGCGTCGTGGATACCCCAAGATTGCTGTGGTGGCCGCTACTGCGCGGTGTCATTCTGCCGATTCGTTCCCCCCGTGTGGCTAAACTCTACCAGTCCGTATGGATGGAAGAGGGCTCGCCGCTGATGGTTTATAGCCGTCGTCAGGAAAAAGCGCTGGCCGCCCGATTACCGGATATGCCCGTCGCACTCGGGATGAGCTACGGTAAACCGTCACTGGAAAGCGCGGTCGAAGAGCTGCTCTCCCAGGACGTTGATCACATCGTGGTGCTGGCCTTGTATCCGCAATACTCCTGTTCCACCGTCGCCGCCGTCTGGGACGAGCTGGCGCGTATTCTGGCGACCCGTCGCCGTATTCCTGCCATCACCTTTATCCGCGACTACGCCGAAGACGAGCTTTACATCGCGGCGCTGGTTAGCAGTGCGCGTGCCTCGTTTGAAAAACACGGCGAGCCGGATTTGCTCCTGCTCTCCTATCACGGCATTCCGCAGCGTTACGCTGATGAAGGCGATGATTATCCTCAGCGCTGTCGTGATACCACCCGTGAATTGGTTTCCGCGCTCGGATTACCGCCAGAGAAGGTGATGATGACCTTCCAGTCGCGCTTTGGCCGTGAACCCTGGTTGACGCCATATACCGATGAAACACTCAAAATGCTTGGCGAGAAGGGCGTGAAGCACGTTCAAGTGATGTCGCCGGGCTTTTCGGCGGACTGCCTCGAAACCCTTGAGGAGATTGCGGTGCAAAACCGGGAGTTCTTCCTCGAAGCGGGCGGGACAAAGTATGAGTACATTCCGGCACTTAACGATTCACCTGAACATATAGAGATGATGGCGGCGCTGGTGACCGCGAGCCGCTAATCGCGCAGTGGGCCGGGTTTGTGCTACCATTTCCGGCCCAATAGTCACTTGCAGCGCAGAAAATGAAATTTCCCGGTAAACGTAAATCCAAACACTATTTCCCCGTCAACGCCCGCGATCCGCTGCTGCAACAAACTCAGCCGGTCAATGAAACCAACGCTGCGTGGGTGGTCGGTATCGATCAGACGCTGGTGGATATCGAAGCAAAAGTGGATGATGCGTTTGTCGCTCGTTATGGCCTCAGTTCCGGGCATTCGCTGGTAATCGAAGACGATGTCGCCGAAGCCTTGTATCAGGAACTGGTGCGCGAAAATCTGATCACTCATCAGTTTGCCGGCGGCACCATCGGGAATACCATGCACAACTATTCGGTGCTTGCCGATGACCGCTCCGTATTACTGGGCGTGATGTGCCGCAATATCGAAATCGGTGGCTACGCCTACCGCTATCTCTGCAACACCTCCAGCCGCACCGATCTGAACTACCTGCAAGGCGTCGACGGGGCGATTGGCCGCTGCTTTACGCTGATCAGCGATTCCGGCGAACGGACCTTTGCCATCAGCCCTGGCCACATGAATAAGCTGCGCGCTGAAAGTATCCCCGAAGAGGTGATCGCCGGGGCGTCCGCGCTGGTGCTGACCTCCTATCTGGTGCGCTGTAAGCCCGGTGAGCCGATGCCGGAAGCGACCATGAAAGCGGTGGAATACGCAAAGAAATACAACGTGCCGGTGGTGTTGACGCTGGGCACCAAGTTTGTGATCGCCGATAACCCAGAGTGGTGGCAGGCGTTCCTGAAAGAGCACGTTTCGATTCTGGCAATGAACGAAGAAGAAGCCGAAGCGCTGACCGGTGAAAACGATCCGCTGCTGGCGTCCAATAAGGCGCTGGACTGGGTGGATCTGGTGCTCTGCACCGCCGGTCCGATTGGGCTGTTTATGGCCGGTTTCACCGAGGAAGAGAACAAACGTAAAACCCAGCATCCGCTGTTGCCGGGGGCGATTGCCGAGTTCAACCAGTACGAGTTCAGCCGCGCGATGCGCCACAAAGATTGCGTGAATCCGCTGCGGATCTTTTCCCACATTGCCCCGTACATGGGCGGCCCGGAGAAGATCATGAATACTAACGGCGCGGGCGACGGCGCGCTGGCTGCACTGCTCCACGATATCACCGCCAACGCCTACCACCGGACCAACGTGCCGAACTCCAGTAAGCATCAACTGAGCTGGTTGACCTATTCGTCGCTGGCGCAGGTGTGTAAATACGCGAACCGCGTGAGCTATCAGGTGCTGAACCAGCATTCCCCGCGTTTAACGCGTGGCCTGCCGGAGCGGGAAGACAGTCTGGAAGAGTCGTACTGGGAGCGTTGAGTTTTTTACCCCTCACCCTAACCCTCTCCCAATGGGAGAGGGGATCGTCCGGAGTCGTTTTTTATCCTAATCCGATGAGAGAGCGGATGGTCTGGAGCCGTCTTTTCATCCCCGCCTGATGGGTTGAGACTGAGGAGAGGGACTCTCTTTTCTCCCTCTCCCTGTGGGTGTACGGTCCGGGGACATGGTAGACAGGTGTTCGGGGACATGGTGAACACTATTTAACATCCTTTACCCATGGTGATCGACTTTTTCTTCAGGTCGATCACCCCCACTTTCGTGCTGTACCACCACACCTCATAACAGCCATCTTCAGCCCCTTCCTTCAGTCCCACATATTCACCCCTGAACGCTTTTCCTGCCTTCAGCGTTACCCCTCTCAGGCTCAGCTTTCCGCTGATATCCACTTTCCTGACCATCACGCCCTCGTCGTATTCCGGGGGTTCAGCGTGACTGTTGTACTGCCGCGCTGATGGCTGATACCGCGAAGCGGGCACTGCCATATCCAGCGAGGTGTGCGGCCGTTCAAGGTTATAGACGTTGCGCCAGTGGTCAAAGGCACGCTGCAGCTCACCCCTGTCCGCGAACCACTTCCCCTGCAGAACTTCTGCCTTCAGGCTGCGGTGAAAACGCTCCAGCTTGCCCTGCGTCTGCGGGTGATAAGGCCGGGAGTGGCCCACCCGGATACCCTGGCGCATCAGCCACAACTCCAGTGCCGTCCAGACTCCGGTGGTGTCTCCCCACGGTGCCCCGTTGTCCATCGTCATCCGCTCCGGCAACCCGTAGTGCCTGAACACGTTAATCAGCTGTGACTGCACGGTCTCCCGCCGCTCATCGTCGCAGTGCGCCAGACAGAGGGAAAAACGGGAGTGGTCGTCGAGCAGGGTCAGTGGATGGCAGCGCCCGCCCCCAAAGGGAAAGTGGCCCTTAAAGTCCATCTGCCAGAGGCGGTTGGGGGCGTCATGCTCAAAGCTGCCGGTGGCCGGAATGCCCGGTGTCGTGCCCGGCAGCAGGCCGTGACGGGCCATCAGGTTATGGACAGTGCTGAAAGCGGGCATCCTGTGTCCCTGGTCTTCGAGCCAGCGCTTAATCTTGCGCGCGCCCCAGCGTTCATGACGGGCATGCGCCAGGCGCAGCAGGTCAGTGATGGCGTCAGATGAGCGGTTCGGCGAATGATGAGGCACGCGGGAGCGGTCAGCCAGGCCGGCAGCGCCGTGTTCAGACCAGCGGGCGAGCCACTTGTAGCCAGTAGCGGGCGAAATGCCGTAGTGACGGCAAAGAGAACGGATGTTCGCCCCGTCTTGCGAGGCGAACAGAACAAACTCGGTACGTAATGACATGGTATCTCTCGCATCCCAGGGCATAAGCGACTCCAAAAACGGGTTCGTATGCCTTAGTTGTAAGTGTCTACCATGTCCCCGAACAAGTGTTCATGATGTCCCCGGACCGTACAGTGGGAGAGGGCCGGGGTGAGGGCATCAGGCCGCAGAAAATTAACCCGTCACCGCCTCTTCAATTGGCGGCTTTTCAATCAGCGTAATCATCGTATTCGCAATCTCACGCTCGCCCATCACCACCTGATTCGCACCGCGTTCGGTAATGTATTCCACTTCATCGTCGTAATGCGCACGAGCAATAATCTCGATGCTCGGGCACTTCTCACGCGCCGTGGTCACGATTTCACCCGCCTCATATCCGTTCGGAATGGTCAGCAGTAGCCAGCGTGCGCAGTCCAGATGCGCCAGATTCATGATCTCTTCGTTCGCCGCATTGCCCAGCACCGCACGGATCCCGCGGGCGCGCAGTTCATCCACGCGGGTACGCGACGTTTCGATAACCACCAGCGGGATGCCCTGCGCCATCAACTTCTCGCCGAGCAAGCTACCGACGCGGCCAAAGCCGACCAGCAGCGCGTGGTTGCAGATATCGACCGGGATCTGCTTCTCTTCTTCGATAGCTTCTTCCAGGGTCTGCTCTTCCAGCGTCTCGGTTTTATCGAGGTATTTCTCAAGCAAGGCAAACAGCACCGGGTTGAGCATAATGGAGAGAATCGCTCCCGCCAGCACTAGATTTTGCCCGGCCTGTGGCAGCAGGTTCAGCGCCATGCCCAGGCTTGCGAGGATAAAGGCAAATTCACCAATCTGCGCGAGGCTCGCGGCGATAGTCAACGCCGTGCGCGGCGAGTGACCAAACAAGCGCACCAGACCGAATGCCACCACGGATTTACCGAAGATAATAATCGCCAGCGTCCCGAGCACGGCCAGCGGCTGCTCAATCAGGATTAACGGGTCAAACAACATACCGACGGAGACGAAGAACAGCACTGCAAAGGCATCACGCAGCGGCAGCGTATCGTGCGCCGCGCGGTGGCTCAGCTCAGATTCGTTCAGCACCATACCGGCGAAGAACGCGCCCAACGCAAAGGAGACGTCAAACAATTCCACAGCGCCGAAAGCGATACCGAGCGCAAGGGCCAGCACCGACAGGGTAAACAGTTCACGAGAGCCGGTGGCTGCGCTACGAGAGAGGATCCACGGCACCAGGCGGCGGCCCACCACCATCATAATGGCGATAAAGGCGATCACTTTGCCGATGGTGATACTCATATCCAGCGCCAGCGAGGCAAAGCCGACGTTGTCTTTTTCCACCATCCCGGCGACGGCAGGCAGCAAGACCAGCGTCAGGACCATCACCAGATCTTCAACAATCAGCCAGCCGATGGCGATTTGCCCACGCTGGCTGTCTATTAGCTGCCTCTCTTCAAGCGCGCGCAGCAGCACCACGGTACTGGCGGTTGAGAGACACAGCCCAAATACAATACCGGTCATCAGTGACCAGCCAAGCAAAGCGGAAAGCGCCATCCCCAGCAACGTCGCCACGCCTATCTGGGCGATCGCGCCGGGTATGGCGATATGCTTTACCGCCATCAGGTCCTTCAGAGAGAAATGCAGGCCGACGCCGAACATCAGCAGAATCACGCCTAATTCCGCCAGTTCAGGAGCCAGTTTGGTATCCGCAACAAAACCTGGCGTAAATGGACCCGCCAGCACACCCGCTAATAAATAGCCCACGAGAGGAGAAATACGTAACTTGTTGGCGATCATGCCAAGGATAAAAGCGAGTACAAGGCCACCTACAATGGTGGTGATAAGCGGTGTGGCGTGATGCATTCCGTCTCCTTTCGTCGTGAGGTGTTCCATTTTTGGCGTAAAAACCAAAAAGCCGATTAATAGTTTATGACAATTTCGGCCATTATGTTCATGAATAATTGTTGAAATTTGATGAAAACAGCAATAAGCGTTAAAAAAAGCAGATTAAGACAAATTACCGCGAGGAAGAAGAGGGAAGCCTTATGGCAGTAGGTGGGAATTGCGGTCAAAGTTTACTTTGACCGCAGAGAAACTACGCCTTATGCCGGTAATCAGGCAGGAATATAGTCAATATCCCCAGAAGTGGCAGGAAAGCACAGATTTTATAGACCAGGAAGATACTGGTATGGTCTGCAACCAGCCCCAGCACGGCTGCTCCAAGGCCACCCATCCCAAAAGCAAAGCCGAAAAACAGCCCGGAAACCATACCGATACGGCCCGGCATCAGCTCCTGGGCATACACCAGAATGGCTGAAAACGCGGATGCGAGAATAAAACCAATGATCACGGTTAAAATCCCCGTCCATTCAAGGCTTGCGTAGGGTAAAACAAGGGTAAATGGCGCAACGCCGAGGATAGAGCCCCAAATCACATATTTACGCCCAATTTTATCACCCACAGGCCCGCCAATAACCGTTCCTGCTGCGACCGCAAACAGGAAGGCAAACAGGTGGAACTGCGCGTTTTGTACCGATAATCCGAATTTTTCCATCAGATAAAAGGTGTAATAGCTGCTAATGCTCGCCATATAGAAGTATTTCGAGAAAATCAGCACTAACAAGATGCCCACAGCCAGAATCACCTTATCGCGCGGCAGCGGATTGATAATCACAGCTTTAGGTTTGCCCTTGTTTACACGATGCTGCGCCGCATACCAGCGGCTAATCTGAATCAGCACCACAATCGCCAGCAGTGCGGCGAGAACAAACCAGGCAACGTTACCTTTTCCGTATGGCGCAATGATGACGGCAGCCAGTAATGGGCCGAGGGAGCTACCAAAGTTACCGCCAACCTGGAACAGCGACTGCGCCAGACCGTGACGTCCGCCGGAAGCCATACGTGCCACGCGTGACGATTCAGGGTGGAACACCGACGAACCGGTTCCCACCAGCGCAGCAGCGATGAGTACCATCTCGAAGCTTCCTGCCAGCGCCAGCAGTACCAGGCCGCTCAGGGTAAAGCACATACCAATCGGCAGTGACCACGGCATCGGATACTTATCCGTCCAGTAGCCAACCACCGGCTGGAGCAGGGATGACGCCATCTGGAAGGTCAGGGTGATCATCCCGATCTGTACAAAGGTTAATGAAAATTCTGACTGCAGCAGCGGATAGATCGCCAGAATCAGCGACTGAATCATATCGTTTAGCAGATGCGACAGACTGATTGCGCCCAAAATACCAAATGAGGTGCGCGATTTTTGCGGTGACGCCGGGGTGCCCGTAGCGGGCGGAGTCGTTTCACTGATTGCCATAAATACCACGTGTTTTGTTATTAGAAGTGCAGGGAGTCATTATTATCTCGCTAACATACCTTTCCGCGAGATTTGAAGAAAGTCGCAATTCTGAAAACATATTTGTCTATTCTTCTTACTCATTGTAATTTTTGCGTTTGTCTTTTGGTCAGGGAGCGAGAATATGAAGTTAATGAAGCGAGGCGTCGCGTTGGCGCTGATAGCCACATGGGCGCTGGCAAGCCAGCCTGTGCAAGCATACGAAAAAGATAAAACCTACAAAATAACGATTCTGCATACCAACGATCACCACGGTCATTTCTGGCGCAGTGAGTACGGCGAGTACGGTCTGGCGGCGCAAAAAACGCTGGTGGACGGTATCCGTAAAGAGGTTGCGGCAGAGGGCGGCAGCGTGCTGTTGCTGTCGGGCGGCGACATCAATACCGGCGTACCAGAGTCTGATTTACAGGACGCCGAGCCGGATTTCCGCGGGATGAATTTAATCGGCTATGACGCGATGGCGGTTGGTAACCATGAGTTCGACAACCCGTTAACCGTTTTGCGCCAGCAGGAAAAATGGTCCAAATTCCCGTTCCTCTCCGCCAATATTTATCAGAAAAGCACCGGCGAGCGCCTGTTTAAACCCTGGGCGTTATTCAAACGCAACGATCTGAAAATCGCGGTCATCGGTTTAACCACTGACGACACGGCGAAAATCGGTAATCCGGAATATTTCACGGACATTGAATTCCGCAAACCGGCTGACGAAGCGAAACTGGTCATTCAGGAGCTGAATCAAAACGAAAAGCCGGACGTGATTATCGCGACGACCCATATGGGACATTACGATAACGGCGAGCACGGTTCGAATGCGCCGGGCGATGTTGAAATGGCCCGCAGCCTGCCGGCAGGCTCTCTGGCAATGATTGTGGGTGGTCACTCACAAAATCCGGTTTGCATGGCATCCGAGAACAAAAAGCAGGTCGATTACGTGCCGGGCACGCCTTGTGCGCCCGATCGTCAGAACGGGATCTGGATTGTTCAGGCTCATGAGTGGGGCAAATACGTCGGTCGCGCAGACTTTGAATTCCGCAACGGCGAAATGAAAATGGTGCGTTATCAGCTGATCCCGGTGAATCTGAAGAAGAAAGTCACTTACGACGACGGAAAAAGTGAGCGCGTACTTTACACCCCTGAAATCGCCGAAAACGCCCAGATGCTGTCGCTCCTGACGCCGTTCCAGAACAAAGGCAAAGCGCAGCTCGATGTGAAAATCGGTACCGTGAATGGTCGCCTTGAGGGCGATCGCAGTAAAGTACGTTTCGTGCAGACCAACATGGGACGCCTGCTGTTGGCGGCGCAAATGGCCCGTACTGGTGCGGACTTTGCGGTGATGAGCGGCGGTGGTGTGCGAGATTCCATCGAAGGCGGGGATATTACCTACAAAGATGTGCTGAAGGTCCAGCCGTTTGGCAACATCGTGGTGTACGCAGACATGAGCGGCAAAGAGGTGGTCGACTATCTGACCGCCGTTGCGCAAATGAAACCGGACTCCGGCGCCTATCCGCAGTTTGCCAACGTCAGTTTTGTGGCGAAAGACGGTAAGCTCAACGAACTGAAAATCAAAGGCGAGCCGGTCGATCCTGCTAAAACTTACCGCATGGCAACGCTGAGTTTTAACGCCACGGGCGGCGATGGCTATCCGCACATCGATAACAAACCGGGCTACGTGAATACCGGATTTATCGACGCCGAAGTGTTGAAGCAGTTTATTCAGCAGAATTCACCGCTGGACGTGAATGCCTACGAGCCGAAAGGTGAGGTGAGCTGGCAGTAACGGGGGATTGTGCCGGGTGGCGGCTTCGCCTTACCCGGCCTACATTCCGGTTTTGTAGGCCCGGTAAGCGTAGCGCCACCGGGCAATTCTTTTAATCCCGACGCGCGATATCCGCAAATTTCGCATCCAGCATCTTCGCCAAATCGTCCGCCGCCAGCTCAATGTCCAGCCCGCGCTTACCGCCGGAAATGTAGATGGTGTCAAAGGTCTGCGACGGCGCATCAATCAGCGTTGGCAGGCGTTTTTTCTGTCCGAGAGGGCTAATCCCACCCACCAGATAGCCGGTCGTGCGTTGCGCAACCATCGGGTCCGCCATATCGACCTTTTTCGCGCCCAGCGCTTTGGCGACTTTCTTCAAATCCAGTTGACCGGCGACGGGCGTCACTGCCACGGCCAGATGCTTCATATCACCGTTCACAGCGACCAACAGCGTTTTATAAACCTGATCGGCATTCAGGCCCAGCTTACGGACCACTTCGTCGCCAAAATTGGTTTCACTGGGATCGTGATCGTAGGTGTGTATCCGGAAAGAAATGTTGTTTTTTTCGAGTAATTTAACGGCGGGAGTCATAATGATCCTTCTTACCACAGACAATTTACACGCAAAGCATACGCCTGACTGCTGTCTAAAAAATAGCACCATCTTGCGCAATAGTATTGGCAGTGATGGTTACTTTGAGCGACAATCGGCTCTGACCGAAGGTCTCCTTCGGCATAATAATAACGATGAAATTCCTCTTTGACGGGCCAATAGAAATATTGGCCATTTTTTTTATTTTAACAGCGACGGCAAATTCCCTTCCCCGTATAAATGCAGCGCGCCAACGGCGACTACGTAACGGCCAGCGGGCAAGGCATGTAACGTTTCTCGCCATGCCTGATTGCGTTCATGCATCAGCACATCATACAGCGATTCACTAAAGGTCGAGGGCAGCTCCAGCTTGCCCTCATCGGGCGGCGACTTGAGCCACCAGCCGATCATCATCTGCAAAAGACGCGCGTTGGTATGCCAGTGGGTGAGCGTGTCATCCAGCAGCAGCAGACCATCTTCAGGAAGCTGACGTAACAGCGCAACCTGGCTGTCGGCGCCTTCCAGTTCGATAATCGAAATATTTCGCTCGCGTGCAGCGTTCAGCAACTGGTAGTCGATACCGAACTCACCGCGTAACCCCAGACGTTGAGCCTGCGTGGCCTGCAGCACCATCGCGATTTGCCATAATGGCTGGGTTTCGAGCATTGAAAGGGAGAGCCCCAACTCATTGGCGACGCGTTCAAGTTCTGCAAGCTGCGACTCGTTAAGACGCTCGCTCAGCGGAGGGGGAATATCGAGATTTGCGAAAGGAGATTCGCTGCCGGAAATATCGGCTTCGACGACCAGCGCATCGGCTTTGCGCAACAGCTGCACCAGCGCGGGCGGCAGCGGTGACATATCGCGCGTGCCCATATGAATACTGCCGACGAGGTGCAAATGCTGACCGCCTGGAAGAGATATATCCAGCCCCGGCCAGGGATAGCGGCGGGGAAACAAAGCGCGGAAGGTGGTTTTTATACGACTAAACAGACTCATACGCGCTCCATAAACGGAAAAGTTCATGCTAGCGCGTGGTGACAGATGACGCAACCGTGGCAACCTTGTCAACCCGTAGGCCTGATAAGCGCAGCGCCATCAGGCAAAAAATGCCGGGTGGCGGCTTCGCCTTACCCGGCCTACAAGGTCAGATTACTCTTTCGGTTTAAAGCGCAACAGACGGTTGGCGTTACTCACCACGGTGATGGAAGAGAGCGCCATCGCTGCTCCCGCGACCACCGGGTTAAGCAAGGTGCCGGTCAACGGCCACAGGATCCCGGCAGCAATTGGAATACCCAATGAGTTATAGACAAACGCCCCGAGCAGATTTTGCTTCATATTGCGCAACGTGGCTTTGGAGATCGCCAGCGCATCGGCAACGCCCATCAGACTGTGGCGCATCAGGGTAATCGCCGCTGTCTCAATCGCGACATCGCTCCCGCCGCCCATCGCAATCCCGACATCCGCCTGCGCCAGCGCGGGTGCGTCGTTGATGCCATCACCGACCATCGCCACCTGTCGACCCTGGCTTTGCAGTTTGATAATCGCGTCAGCTTTGCCATCAGGCAGCACGCCTGCGATTACCTCATCAATACCTGCTTCTTTCGCAATCGCATTCGCGGTTGTTGGGTTATCGCCGGTTAGCATCACCAGACGATAGCCCGCCTGATGCAGACGTTTCAGGGCCGCCACGCTGTCGGCACGCAGCGGATCGCGGATGGCGAACAGGGCCGCCGCTTTACCGTCGACCGCCAGCAGCACTGGCGTCGCGCCCTGCGAGGCCTGCGCAGTGAGTTCATCATCCAGCGCGCGGGTATCAATGCCGTTTTCATTGAGCAAGGCTTTATTGCCGAGAAGCAACGAATGGCTATCGACCTCACCACTGACGCCTAAACCGCGCAGGGTGCGGAAGTTGTTCACCTGCGGCAACGCGGTGTTTCCGGCTTTATCGAGAATGGCTCGTGCCAGCGGATGGCTGGAACCTTGTTCGAGCGCAGCGGCAAGGCCTAGGGTTTCCTCTTCAGCGAATTCAACAGCTTTCACCGCCACGACCTGTGGTTTGCCTTCGGTGAGCGTGCCGGTTTTATCAAACACCAGCGTATCGAGCGTACTGGCACGCTGAAGTGCATCGGCATCACGTACCAGCACCCCAAACTCAGCCGCACGGCCTACGCCGGAGATGATCGACATCGGCGTTGCCAGGCCTAATGCACACGGGCAGGCGATAATCAGCACGGTGGTGGCGATAACCAGCATGTAGACGATCTGCGGTGCAGGGCCGAAGAAATACCAGATGGCGGCACTGAACAGCGCGATAGCCACGACCACTGGCACAAAAATGGCGGAAATTTTATCAGCAAGCTGGCCGATCTCCGGCTTGCTGCTCTGTGCCTGACGTACCATGCGAATGATGCGCGAAAGCGTAGTATGGCTGCCGACCGCACTGGCGCGGAACAGCACGCTCCCGTCCTGCACCACCGTCCCGGCGTGTACTGCATCACCGGTAGATTTTTGCTGTGGCACCGGTTCACCGGTGAGCATCGCTTCATCCAGCCAGGCTTCACCCTGGGTGATTTCACCGTCGACCGGAACCCGATCGCCGGTCGTTAAGCGCAGCGTCATGCCCGGCTGCACTTCTGCCAGCGGCAGGCTGATTTCACCGTCTTCCGTCACCACGCGGGCCGACGGCGGCGTGAGGTCAAGCAGTCGTTCCAGCGCTTTAGAAGAACGCTGGCGCGCGCGGGCTTCAAGCATATGGCCTAAATTAATCAGACCAATAATCATTGCGCTCGCTTCGTAATAGAGATGGCGCGCTTCCATCGGGAACCACTGCGGCCAGACGTTGACACTCATTGAGTAAAGCCACGCTGCACCAGTACCGAGTGCTACCAGCGTATCCATCGTCGCGGTTTTATTTTTCAGGCTTTTCCAGGCGCTGGTATAGAAATGACCGCCCGCGAAGACCATTACGCCCAGCGTAACGAGGCCAATCACCAGCCACAGTGTGCGGTTGTCCTCGGTGACCATCATATTGTCGCCGAGCATTCCCCACACCATCACCGGAATACCGACCAGCAGGGCGACAATCGCCTGCCAGCGGAAGCGTTTCATGGTGGCGATGGCGGTTTCTTGCTGACGTTCACGGCGTTTTACGTCATCTTCGATGGCCTCCGCGCCGTAGCCGGCTTTTTCCACCGCCTGTACTAATTCAGCGGCGGACGCATTGCCCATAATCAGCGCCGTGCGTTCCGCCAGATTGACCCGTGCCTGTGAGACGCCCGGTACGGCCTGCAACGCATTTTGTACGCGAGAGACGCAGCTGGCGCAGGTCATGCCATTGATCAGTAGCTGTTGGCTGTCGTCAATGTCATGCGCTGCCGGAAGCTCAGGAGTAGCCGCTGTCAGTGCTTCCGACGGGATTGATGACTCTGTCAGCGGTTTAGCCTTTGGGTGGCTTAACTCCGCCCCGTAACCGGCTTGTTTAACGGTATCGATCAGCGCTTCGGCGCTGGCGCTGCCCGTTACGACAGCGCTTTCAACGGTCACTTCGGCACTTTCAACGTCAGGACGTTGTTCGAGACTTTCTTTTACACGTTTAACACAGTGACCGCAGGAGAGGCCATCCAGTGTCAGGTTGATTGTGTGAGACATAGCAAAACTCCTGTATGATTATTAAGCCAACATACTCTGTTTGGGACAGTGTGATGAAGCTTAAACCTTCCATCAAGGGGAAGGTCAAGGGGGGAATGTGAATATCAGTGATGTGGCAAAAAAAACCGGTTTAACCAGCAAAGCGATTCGATTTTACGAAGAGAAGGGGCTGGTTACGGCACCGCTGCGCAGTGAAAACGGCTATCGGAGCTACACGCAGCTGCACCTGGATGAGCTCACGCTACTGCGACAGGCTCGTCAGGTGGGGTTTAACCTCGAAGAGTGTGGCGAACTGGTGCATCTGTTTAACGACCCTAAACGGCACAGCGCCGATGTGAAAAAACGCACTCTGGAAAAGGTGGCGGAAATCGAGCGTCACATTGTTGAGCTTCAGGCAATGCGTGAACAGCTGCTGACGCTTGCCGAATCCTGTCCGGGGGATGACAGTGCCGAGTGTCCGATTATTGATAATCTCTCCGGCTGCTGCCATCGTAAAGCCAGTGCTTAACTGGCTTTGACCCGCAGGGTAATCCCTTCGACGGCGATGACTTCAACGCGTGTCCCCGCGACGAGATCATCTTCGGCAACTACCGGCCACGAGCTGTCGCCGATGCGGACATGCCCACGACCGTTGATTAACGTGGTATCCAGTGTATAACGCTTACCCACTAGCTGTTGGCCGCGCTGATTCAGTGCGGCATCGGCAGGTTTTTGCCTGCGAACCTGACGTGACAACCAGCGATACCACAGCCATGCAGCGACGAGCGTCAGGACGGCGAAGAGCGCGCCTTGCCACTCCCAGCCGAACGGCGCAACCCAGACCAACAGCCCGGTAACTACCGCTGCGACGCCGCTCCAGAGTAGATAGCCATTACCGCCCAGCATCTCAGCCGCCAGCAGCAGCCCGCCAAGGCTGAGCCAGAAAACATGGGGATGTGCTGCGATCATCTCAATCATTTTTTGCGCTCGTTTCCGCTGTCCTTGATAAGTTCTGCAATCCCGGCGATGGAACCCATCAGGCTGCTGGCTTCCAGCGGCATCATCACCACTTTACTGTTATTGGCGGAGCCAATTTTCTGCAGCGCATCGGTGTATTTCTGCGCGACAAAGTAGTTGATCGCCTGGATATCACCTGCGGCGATAGCTTCAGAAACCATCTGCGTCGCGCGGGCTTCTGCCTCGGCGGAACGTTCACGGGCTTCTGCCTGTAAGAATGCCGACTGGCGCTCACCTTCGGCTTTCAGAATTTGAGACTGCTTTTCGCCCTCAGCTTTCAGAATCTCGGCCTGTCTGATCCCTTCGGCTTCGAGAATGTAGGCGCGCTTGGTTCGCTCGGCTTTCATCTGGGCGTTCATCGATGAAATCAGCTCTGCCGGTGGACGCACGTCGCGGATTTCGATACGGGTGATTTTAATCCCCCACGGATTGGTGGCTTCATCAACAATATGCAGCAGGCGGGTATTGATGTTGTCGCGCTGGGAGAGCATTTCGTCCAGCTCCATCGACCCGAGCACGGTACGGATGTTGGTCATCGTCAGGTTGATGATGGCAAGCTCAAGATTACTGACTTCATAGGCCGCTTTTGGCGAGTCGATCACCTGAATAAAACAGACGGCATCAATGGTGACGTTAGCGTTGTCTCGGGAAATAATCTCCTGAGAAGGAATATCCAGTACCTGTTCCATCATGTTGATTTTACGACCAATACGGTCCATAAACGGAACGATGAGGCTCAGACCCGGCTGGAGGGTATTGGTATAGCGACCAAAGCGTTCGACCGTCCACTGATAGCCCTGCGGTACGATCTTCACGCCTGCGCCGACGATCACCAGCACGACGAAGATAAGAATAGGGATAACGATCAACATGAAAAAACCTCCTGTTTTGTATTCCGTGTAGTCGCAAAAAATCGCTCGTTTGTTGAACTTAAGTATATCGACTATTGCAGGGAAGTTCGCCTCTAATCCATTAACCTGTTTACAATATTGATACGAAGCAGAATGAAAAAATGGGAAATAACATGAAGGATAATTGCGCGCTTCTGGAACTCAGGAACGTTGGTTTTCGCGTGGGCGAAACCCCGATTTTACAGCAGATAAACTTCAGCGTGCGGCCTGGCGAATTCAGGCTCATTACCGGGCCGTCGGGCTGTGGAAAGAGCACGCTTCTGAAGATCATTGCCTCATTGCTCAGCCCGACCGAAGGGCATATTTTCTTTGAAGACAACGATATCACCGCACTTGCGCCAGAGGAGTATCGTCAGCAGGTTTCCTACTGTGTACAAACGCCCGCGCTGTTTGGCGAGACGGTTTACGACAATCTGATTTTTCCCTGGCAGATCCGCAATAAAGCACCGGAACCGGAAAAATTCATTGCCGATCTGGCGCGTTTTGGCTTATCTGAGGACACCCTGACTAAGTCCGTAAACGAACTTTCTGGCGGTGAAAAACAGCGCGTCTCGCTGATTCGCAATCTGCAATTCCTGCCAAAAGTGCTGCTACTCGATGAAGTCACCAGCGCTCTTGACGAGAGCAACAAGCGCAATGTGAATGAGATTATTCATCGCTATGCCAAAGAGGAAAATATCGCGGTACTATGGGTGACGCATGATGCCGGTGAGATTGCCCACGCTGATGAGGTGATAACCCTTCAGCCGCACGGCGGGAAGATGCAGGAGGCAAACCGTGAACGAGCATAATATTACTAACGAATCGCTGGCCCTTTCGATGGTGCTGGTGCTGGTGGCGATCCTGGTCAGCCACCGGGAAAAGCTCGGTCTGGAAAAGGACATTGTGTGGAGCATTTGCCGCGCGGTGATCCAGCTGATCATCGTCGGCTACGTGCTGAAGTACATTTTCAACGTCAACCACGCGGTGCTGACGCTGCTGATGGTGCTGTTTATCTGCTTCAACGCGGCGTGGAATGCGCAAAAGCGCAGTAAATACATCGACAAAGCTTTTATCTCTTCGTTTATTGCGATTACCACCGGCACGGCGCTGACGCTGACGGTGCTGGTCCTCTCGGGCTCCATCGAATTTGCGCCGATGCAGGTGATTCCCATCTCCGGGATGATCGCGGGGAATGCGATGGTGGCGGTAGGGTTGTGCTACAACAATCTCGGTCAGCGGTTTAGCAGCGAGCAGCAGCAGATCCAGGAAAAGCTCAGCCTGGGCGCGACGCCAAAAATGGCGTCGGTGCGGTTAATTCGCGAAAGTATTCGATCGTCACTGATCCCAACGGTCGATTCAGCGAAAACGGTCGGGCTGGTGAGTTTGCCGGGGATGATGTCCGGGCTGATTTTTGCCGGTATCGATCCGGTAAAAGCGATTAAGTATCAGATCATGGTGACCTTTATGCTGCTCTCGACCGCCAGCCTGTCGACCATCATTGCCTGCTATTTAACCTATCGGAAGTTCTACAACTCGCGCCACCAGTTGGTGGTGACGCAGTTGAAAAAGACGGGGTGAGGTGCGGGTATTTTGCCGGGCGGCACTGCGTTTTCCCGGCCTACAATTCGGCATGTTGCGAATTTCGTAGGCCCGGTAAGCGTAGCGCCACCGGGCGTTTTGCCGGGTGGCATCGCGTGGGATTAATACAATAAAGCGTACAGCTGGCGACGATATTTAGACGCCAGCGCATCGCCGGTACCGAGCGCTGCGAGGATCTCCTGGAACATCTTCCGCGCCTGACCATCGGCAGCCGCCAGATCTTTTTTCAGATGGCTAAACAGCAACTCCAGCGCCTCTTCGTTGCGTCCTACCTGATGCAGCTGTAACGCCAGTTGGCTGGCCAGCGCGGCATCGTCCGGGTTCTCTGCAACCTGCTGCTGCAACTGCTGGATTTCTGGAGTGTCCGCCGCCTGTTTCAGCAGTTCAATTTGCGCGACCAGCCCCTGGTAACGGGTGTCCTGATCCTGCAACGGAATGGTTTTCAGTACCGCTTCGGCGTCTTCTGAACGATGCAGTTCGATCTGCGTCTGTGCCAGCAGCAGGCCAATCTGACTGTCCTGATTCGACAGTTGCCACGCGTCTTTCAGCAGCGGCAGCGCTTCGTCGTGCTTGCCTTCCTGAATCAGTTCGAGCGCCTGCTGCGCTTTCAACTCTTCTTCACGCGGCAGCACTTTGTCGAGCAGAGCGCGAACCGCTTCTTCCGGCTGCGGGCCCTGGAATCCGTCGACCGGCTGACCATTCTGGAACAGATACACGGTTGGGATCGCGCGCAGCCCAAACTGGGACGCCACCATCTGCTCAGCGTCGCAGTCCAGTTTTGCCAGCAGGAACTGACCGTTGTACTGCGCCGCGAGGCTCTCCAGTACCGGCGTCAGCTCCAGACAGTGCTGGCTACGTTCGGACCAGAAATAGAACAGCACGGGTTTGGTCATCGACACTTCAAGTGTCTGGTGCAGGTTCGCTTCAGTGATGTTGACAATATTCTGTACGGACATACGGTATTCTCTTTTATCAATTTGACAAATAGATGGGGGATGAGGAGCCAGGCTTCAACTCATCCGCGTAAAATTTTATCCATCATGCGGCCCGGCAGCAGGCGCTTAAGCCAGCCCACGGCGTGGGTCACAAGGGTGACCGGGTAGCGAATTTTTGGCCGTTCGCTTTCAAAAGCATGGCGCACTTTGGCGACCACCGCCTCTGGCCCGAGGGTAAATCGTGCGGCAATGCCGGGGTTTTCGACCGGATGGTCGGACTGGGTCTGGTTGACGTTTTCTGTGAAACGGGTGCGAATCGGTCCCGGTTCAATCAGGCTAACCTTAATCCCGCTGTGGCGCAGTTCCATGCGCAGTGCGTCGGACCAGGCTTCGAGCGCATATTTGCTGGCGGCGTACGCCCCGCGACCCGGTGTAGAGATCAATCCCATCACCGAGGAGGTCATCACAATACGGCCTTCGCCGTGCGGGAGCATTGCCGGGAGCAGCGCCATCGTGAGCTGGTGGATGCCAAAAAAGTTGGCCGAAAACTGCTGCTCAAGCTGCTCGCGCGAAATGGTTTGTAGCGGGCCGTAGACACCGAAACCGGCGTTATTAAACAGCCCAAACAGACGATTGTCGGTCAGGGCGATCACCTCGGCGGCGGCGCGTTCAATGCTTTCCGGCGAGTCCAGATCCAGCAACACGCCCTGAAAGCCTTTGCTGTTCATGCGTTCTACATCTTCGGGTTTTCGGCATGCGGCTAATACCCAAAATCCCTGGCGCTTCAGTTCGAGTGCGCTCTCAAGGCCAATTCCGCTGGAACATCCTGTTATTAAGACCGATTTTTGCATAACTTTACCTGTCAGGATCTCCGCTGAATTACGAGTCATGTTTAACTAGAGGTGCCAGTCGTGTCGCCATCCAGTCCGCAATAAACGGCTGGGCGTCGCGATTGGGGTGAATACCGTCATCCTGCATCCATTGCGGTTTCAGATAGACCTCCTCCATGAAAAATGGCAGCAGCGGAATATCGAATTCTTTGGCAAGCTTGGGATAGATGGCGCTAAAGGCCTCATTATAACGGCGTCCGTAGTTCGCAGGCAGACGAATTTGCATTAAAAGCGGCTGGGCGTTGGCGGCCTGAATATCCGTAATAATTTTGCGTAAGGTTTCTTCTGTTTGTTGCGGCTGGAAGCCGCGTAAACCGTCGTTACCGCCCAGTTCGACCAGTACCCAGCGAGGCTGATGTTGCTTGAGCAAAGCAGGCAGGCGTGCAAGCCCCTGCTGGGACGTATCGCCGCTGATGCTGGCATTCAGCACCGGCGTTTGAGTCTGCCACTTATCGTTGAGCAGCGCAGGCCAGGCGGCAGTGGCCGCCATCCGGTAGCCCGCACTCAGGCTGTCACCCAGCACCAGTAACGTGTCCGCCGCAGCGGCGCGAAAGGTCATCAGAATCAGAAACAGGAAGGGCAAATGCCAGCGGAAAACATTGTTGCAGTTCATCATCTTAAGAAGTCCGTCGGTCAGGGTGAGCACGAGTTGTCCATCCTCACCGGAGTTGAACTCGTTGTCAAACGCGCTGAAACCATCGCGCTGATTGGTGAATCCGGGTCCGGTAAGTCCACGCTGCTGGCGATCCTGGCCGGGCTGGACGATGGCAGCAGCGGCGAGGTGAATCTGGTTGGCCAGCCGCTGCACACACTCGATGAAGAGGCACGCGCGGCGCTGCGGGCAAAACATATCGGCTTTGTGTTTCAGTCGTTCATGCTCATCCCGACACTCAATGCGCTGGAGAACGTCGAGCTGCCAGGCCTGCTGCGCGGTGAGAACGCCAGCCAAAGCCGGAGCAGTGCAAAAGCGCTGCTGGAGCAGCTTGGGCTGGGCAAGCGTCTGGACCATCTCCCGGCGCAGCTTTCCGGCGGTGAACAGCAGCGCGTGGCGCTGGCGCGGGCGTTCAACGGTAGTCCGGAGGTGCTGTTTGCCGATGAGCCAACCGGAAATCTGGACCGGCAGACGGGCGATAAAATTGCCGATTTGCTCTTTTCCCTCAACCGCGAGCATGGCACCACGCTGATTCTGGTCACTCACGACCTTGAGCTGGCGGCCCGCTGTGACCGCCGACTGCGTTTGGTCAACGGGCAATTGCAGGAGGAAGCATGATTGCACGCTGGTTCTGGCGCGAATGGCGCTCGCCGTCGCTGCTGATTGTCTGGCTGGCGCTGAGTCTGGCGGTGGCCTGCGTGCTGGCGCTCGGCAGCGTCAGCGACCGCATGGAAAAGGGGCTAAGCCAGCAGAGCCGCGAGTTTATGGCGGGCGACCGCACGCTCAGCAGTTCGCGCGACGTACCGCAGGCGTGGATCGAGGAGGCGCGAAAGCAGGGGCTGAAAGTCGGTCAGCAGCTCAGCTTCCAGACCATGACCTTTGCTGCCGACACGCCGCAGCTGGCGAGCGTCAAAGCCGTCGACGACGTCTATCCGATGTACGGCGATCTGCAAACCAATCCGCCGGGCCTCAAACCGACGGCGGGCTCGGTGTTACTCGCGCCACGCCTGATGGCCCTGCTGAACCTGAAAACCGGCGACAGCATTGACGTCGGCGACGCCACGCTGAAAATCGCCGGGGAAGTGGTGCAGGAGCCGGACTCCGGCTTTAACCCGTTCCAGATGGCACCGCGCCTGCTGATGAACACCGCGGACGTGGCAAAGACCGGGGCCGTGCAACCGGGCAGTCGCGTCACCTGGCGCTACAAATTCGGTGGTACGCCCGCGCAGCTTGAAGCCTACGAAAAGTGGCTGAAACCGCAGCTCAAGCCCGAGCATCGCTGGATCGGCATGGAGCAGGACGACGGCGCGTTGGGGAAATCTCTCGAGCGTTCGCAGCAGTTTTTACTGCTCTCCGCGCTGCTGACCATGCTGCTGGCTGTCGCCGCCGTGGCGGTGGCGATGGGGCACTACTGCCGCAGTCGCTACGATCTGGTGGCGATCCTCAAGACCCTTGGTGCGGGCCGGGCGCAGCTGCGTAAGCTGATCGTCGGCCAGTGGCTGATGGTGCTGATGCTCTCAGCCATCACCGGCGGGGCGATTGGCTTACTGTTTGAAAAAGTGCTGATGGTATTGCTCAAGCCAGTGCTGCCCGCTGAACTGCCGCCCGCCAGCCTGTGGCCGTGGCTGTGGGCCATTGGCGCGATGGTGGTGATTTCTCTGCTGGTTGGCCTGCGTCCGTATCGTCTACTGCTGGCGACGCAGCCGCTGCGGGTGTTGCGTCGTGACGTGGTCGCCAGTGTCTGGCCGCTGAAGTTTTATCTTCCGGTTGTGGTCGTGGTTGTGGTGCTTCTGCTCGCCTGGCTGATGGGCGGGAGTATGCTGCTGTGGGCCGTGCTGGCCGGTGCGGTGGTGCTGGCGCTGCTGTGCGGCGTGCTGGGATGGATGTTGCTAAACCTGCTGAAAGGGCTGACGGTAAAATCCCTACCGGTACGTCTGGCGATCAATCGCCTGCTGCGCCAGCCGTGGTCGACGCTCAGCCAGCTGTCGGCGTTTTCGCTGTCGTTCATGCTTTTGGCGATGCTGCTGGTGTTGCGCGGCGATCTGCTCGACCGCTGGCAGCAGCAGCTTCCGCCGGAAAGCCCGAACTATTTCCTGATTAACATCGCGCCGGAACAGGTCACGCCGCTGAAGGGCTTCCTCGCGGAACATCAGATTGTGCCTGAGTCGTTCTATCCGATCGTTCGTGCGCGCCTGACACAAATTAACGGCAAGTCGACGGAAGGGAATCAGGACGAATCGCTTAATCGCGAGCTGAATCTGACCTGGCAGGATAAACGGCCGGACCACAACCCGATTACCGCCGGTAACTGGCCGCCAAAAGCGGGCGAAGTGTCGATGGAAGAAGGGCTGGCGGCGCGTCTGAAAGTCGGTTTGGGCGATACGGTAACGTTTACCGGCGACACTCAGGACTTTAGCGCCAAAGTGACCAGCCTGCGTAAAGTGGACTGGGAAAGCCTGCGCCCGAACTTCTTCTTTATCTTCCCGTCCGGCGCGCTCGACGGGCAGCCCCAAAGCTGGCTGACCAGCTTCCGCTGGGAGAACGGCAACGGCATGCTGACGCAGCTGAACCGTGAATTCCCGACGGTAAGCCTGCTGGATATCGGCGCGATCCTGAAGCAGGTCGGTCAGGTGCTGGAGCAGGTGAGCCGTGCGCTGGAGGTGATGGTGGTGCTGGTGACCGCCTGCGGCGTGCTGTTGCTGCTGGCGCAGGTGCAGGTGGGCATGCGTCAGCGCCATCAGGAGCTGGTGGTTTACCGCACGCTCGGAGCGAGTAAATCCCTGCTGCGCACCACGTTGTGGTGTGAGTTTGCGCTGCTCGGTCTGGTCTCCGGTCTGGTGGCGGCGATTGGCGCTGAAACTGCACTGGCCGTACTGCAGACTAAGGTGTTCGACTTCCCGTGGGAACCAGACTGGCGGCTGTGGCTGATCTTGCCGGTGTCGGGTGCGGTGCTGCTTTCCCTGTGCGGCGGCTGGCTGGGGACGCGCCTGTTAAAAGGTAAAGCGCTGTTCCGTCAGTTTGCCAGTTAATTCCCTCTCGTGATGATTGCGCGCCGGTTTATATACTGGTGCGTAATCCTTTAGTAGCACAAAACGATAATACCTCCACTTTTAGCAGCACAAATCATTAAAAACCCAACCCCACGGCCTGTTTAATTCCAGATATTATTCATCCGCTAAATAATTAGCAGCGTGTCTATCAAGGAATAATAATGACCATAAAAAAAACAGCGCTGGCGGCAACGATCGGCGCGGCAGTGGCATTGGCGTCTTTCGCAGCACAAGCGGAAATCACCGTACTGAAGCAAGATCCGCAGGCGGGCAACCCGCTGAGCCGTCTTAACTTCACCGTTGGCGGCAGCATCCGTCCCCAGTTCAACATGATGACGGGCGACGGCGACAAAGGTTCTTACAAGCGTAACGGCTTCGATGGCGGCACCCGTTTCCGTTTCGCAGCAGATTACTACCTGTTCGACGACATCAGCTGGGTAAGCTACTACGAGCTGGGTGTGAACATTCCAGCGCTGTTTGACTGGGATAATCACTACGCAGAAGGAGCGAACGACACCTCTCGCCGTATGCTCTACACCGGCCTGAAAAGCGATACCTGGGGTACGCTGACCTTCGGTCAACAGAACAGCGTCTATTACGATGTGGTCGGCGCGAAAACCGATATCTGGGACTACGACATGGTAGGTCAGGCTCCGGGTAACGGTATCAACGGCGACTACGACGGCTCTTATCGTTCACGCAAAATGCTGAAATATAAGAAAACCGTCGGTGATGCAGACATCTATGCTTCTTACCTGTTTGAAGATAACGAATATCTGCCGGGCAATGGCCTGCGTTACAAACGTAAAGGCGGCGGTTCACTGGGTATTGATTACCACCTGACCACCGACCTGACCTGGGGTACGGCGTGGAACTACACCCGTGCGGATATGCGTAACCCGGATAACGGCGACAGCAAATCTTACGACCAGAACATCCTCGGTACGGCGCTGAGCTGGACCCCGGACAACTGGACCTTCTCCGCAGGCGGCGGCTGGTACCAGAACTTCATGACCACCAAAAAAGTGTCTGTTAACGACTACTTTGCCGGTGATGCATGGGGTATTGAGTACTTCGCAGGTTACAAAATCCCGGTTGGCCAGTACGCGCTGAAATCAGTTCAGCCATACGTGATGGGCGATCGCATTGAGTATGTGAATGGCCGCAACTACCAGCGCATCGATAACGGCGTGGGTATCAGCTTCCAGCTGGATTACGGTTTCCGTGTTGATTACGAACACGTGTTCACCTCCAGCACTGACGATCTGGGTGATATGAACCTGGTCCGTCTGCGTTACGACTTCTAAGTCGGAGCCGTTTGTCCCCGGTGGCGCTGCGCTTACCGGGGCTACGGACTGTGCGGTTTGTCCCCGGTGGCGCTTTGCTTACCGGTGCTACAAAACCCGTAGGCCGGGCAAACGCAGTGCCGCCCGGCATAATGCGCGCACAGTCTATCATTTCCCACAAATTGCCTATCCCAATCTCCTGCACATTCAACGACATATTCCGCAACATCATGAAATAATTTCAAGGACAGCCGCTTGTGATCTGTGTCATGTTAAACAGACTCTGCGCCGCATCGTACGGTGCAACACAACGCCACACCGCTTTGAAATGGAGATCTCATGGGATTACGTCACACGCTTCGCACCGCTGCCGGTGCGCTTCTGCTGGTCTGCGGTTTGCAGGCTGCCCACGCTAACAGCGATCCGCACACCATCGTGTTTGGCGTCGCGCCTGGCCCGTACGGCGACATGGTCAAACAAGCCATTGCTCCCTCGCTGAAAGAGAAAGGCTACAAAGTGGTGGTGCGCGAATTCAGCGATTACGTGCAGCCGAACATGGCGCTCTCTAACGGCAGCATCGACGCCAACCTGTTCCAGCACTCGCTCTACTTCACCAAGTTTACGGCCGATAAAGGGCTGAAGCTGACCAAATTACTCACCGTGCCGACGGCGGGCATGGGTTTCTATTCCCACAAGATAAAGAGCCTGGATGAGCTGAAAAAGGGCGATATCGTGACCCTTTCGAACGATCCGACCAACCTCGCGCGCGGCCTGCGTTTCCTGCAGTCTCTGAAGCTGATTACCATCAAAGACAATATCGACCCGACCAAAGCCTCCGAGCGTGATATCGCCAGCAACCCGAAAGGGCTGGTGTTCAAACCGCTGGAAGCGGCGCAGCTGCCGCGCACGCTGGATAGTGTCACCGCCTCGCTGGTCAACGGGAACTTCGCCATTGCTGCCGGAATGGATCTTTCCAGCGCGCTGGCGCAGGAGCACCTCGACGAAAACCTGAAAAATATCATCGCCGTACGTACAGAAGATGCGGATAAACCCTTCGCCAAAGATATCGTGGCGGTGGTCGAGTCTCCGGCCTATCGCGCGGTGATCGACGATCCGAAAAACGTGTATACCGCTTTCCAGAAACCCGACTGGATGACGGCGGCAAAACCGTAATTGCGCACAGGTTTGACAGGGCAGCTGAGTCTGCCCTTTTCGCATTTCTGAGGTAGTCATGATTGAGTTAGACAAGGTATGTGTCGACTTCCAGACCGGGCGCGGGCCTTCCACCCGCGCGGTCTCCGACGTCAGCCTGACCATTGCAGCCGGTGAGATTTTTGGCATTGTCGGCACCAGCGGCGCGGGGAAAAGCACCTTGCTGCGCACCCTGAATGCGCTCCAGCGCCCGAGTGCGGGCCGCGTTAACGTCAACGGCGTAGAGATTTCTGCCCTTGATGGCGTGAATCTTCGCAAAGCCCGCCAGCGTATTGGCATGATCTTCCAGCATTTCAATTTGATGCACACCCGCACCGTGGCGCAGAACGTGGCGTTTAGCCTGAAGGCCGCCGGGTGGGAGCGCAGTAAAATCGCCCCGCGCGTGACGGAGATCCTCGCCCTCGTCGGGCTGACGGACAAAGCCAATCGCTATCCGGTGCAGCTGAGCGGCGGGCAAAAACAGCGTGTGGGTATAGCTCGCGCGATTGCCAACCACCCGGACGTTCTGCTGTGTGATGAACCGACGTCTGCTCTGGATCTGGAAACATCGGCGACTATTCTGGCGCTGCTCAAGCAGATCAACCAGCAGATGGGGATCACGATCGTGCTGATCACCCATGAGATGAACGTGATCAAATCCATCTGCGATCGCGTGGCGGTGATGTCCGGTGGCGAAGTGGTGGAGCTGGGCGAGGTATTCGACGTCTTTGCCCATCCGCAGCATCCGTTCACCCAACAATTGGTATCGCATACTCTGAACCTGACCCTGCCGGAGCGTTTGCAGCAGCATCTTCCTGGGCAACTGCTGAAAATCCTGTTTATCGGGGATTCCGCTGAGCAGCCAGTGCTCTCGGACGTGGCAATCAAATTTGGCGTAGCGGTGAATATTCTGCACGGCAAAATTGAGTACATCGGCGAGCGAGCGCTGGGGATTCTGGTGGTGCAGCTGACGGCGGATGATCCTGCCGTTGTGGAAACGGCTGTAGAACATATTCGTCATCGTACTGCGCAGGTGGAGGTGATCCGTGGATGATTTAGTGGCCGATCTGGGCCTGGCGTTTAACGAAACCTTCCAGATGCTGAGCATCTCCACGGTGCTGGCAATTCTCGGCGGACTGCCGCTGGGCTTTTTGATTTTTGTCACCGACCGACATCTGTTCTGGCAGAACCGTTTTGTTTACCTGGTGAGTTCGGTACTGGTGAATATCATCCGCTCGGTACCGTTTGTGATCCTGCTGGTTCTCCTGCTGCCGCTGACGCAATTGCTGCTTGGCAACACCATCGGCCCGATTGCAGCATCGGTTCCACTTTCTGTGGCGGCGATTGCGTTTTACGCTCGTCTGGTGGACAGCGCGTTGCGCGAAGTGGATAAAGGGATTATTGAAGCGGCCGAGGCGTTTGGTGCGAGCCCGATGCGTATCATCTGCACCGTCCTGCTGCCGGAGGCGAGTGCCGGATTACTGCGTGGTCTAACGATCACGCTGGTCAGCCTGATCGGCTATTCCGCAATGGCTGGGATCGTTGGCGGCGGCGGGGTAGGGGATCTGGCGATCCGCTACGGCTATTACCGCTACGAAACCCAGGTGATGGTCGTCACCGTGATCGCGCTGATCGTGCTGGTGCAGATCGTCCAGGTGCTGGGCGACTGGCTGGCGAAACGCGCCGACAAGCGCGATCGCCGCTAGATAATCAGGCCGCCAGCCAGGCGGCCACCGCGTTAAACGTACCCCGAAAGACAATCTTATCGGCTTTTTTTTCCAGCTGATAACGGTACATCGGGTCGTAATAGTCATTGAGCAGTGGCGCAAGCCAGGAATAGTGCGCCTCGGTACGTCCTGAGCGCTGCTGCTCGATGAGCGCGGAATCCAGTAACGCGGTGAATTCTGCAAAGCGCTGCAATCCCAGCCGACGGCGGATAGCAAACAGGCCGTGATGCAGATACTCCGCGTACTCCTTCCAGCCTGCCTCTTCCCCGTATGCGGCAGAAAATTCCTGCCACATGTGTGCGAAATACTCCTCGCGCAGGCGTTCAAGGCGAATCTCAAACGGGTCATCGACCACTACGATCGAGGCCTGGATCATGCGCTCGCGCAGGCATTCCGGTAGATGGTTAGAACCAATCATCCGGCCCTCGTCCTCCAGCACCCAGCGCGGAGCATCCTTTTTCAGCAGTTCCACGGCCAGATGATTTTCAAAACTGGCCTGCGACAGTTGAGCCTGTAAAGTGCGGCCAAAGGACGAGCCGCGATGATGCGCCAGCCCTTCGAGATCGATACCCTGCACGTGCTCTCTGACCAGTATCGTTTTCCCGCTGCCGGTACAGCCGCCAATCAACACCATTGGTTTTTGTACCTGTTCAACGGTGGCTTGAATCGCCGTCTGACGCAGAGCTTTATAGCCGCCTGCGATCAGCGGGTAATCGATCCCTGCTTCTTTTAACCAGGCCTGGGTGATATGCGAGCGCTGCCCGCCGCGCGCGCAGCAAAGATAACCGTTGGGATTTTGCAGACAAGCTTCGCGCCAGGCGTTGATGCGCTGTTCCCGCACATCGCCGTTAACCAGCCGATGGCCCAGGGCCAGTGCGGCGTCAGGCCCTTGTCGTTTGTAGCAGGTGCCCACGGCGGCGCGCTCGTCGTCATTCATCAGCGGTAAATTGCGTGCCGCTGGCATTGCGCCCTGGGCAAATTCGACCGGCGCGCGAACGTCGATTAAGGGTGTAGCGGTGGTGAGAATGGCGCGATAGTCCGTTCCATCGTTCATGTAAAATCCTGAAAAGTGCAAAACAGCAATGGTGTTGGATTTTACGCGCGTCGGGAGAAGCCGGGGAAGGGGAAGATCAACTCCCCGGCATTTAGCACTTATTTGAGTTTACTCTGCGCCCATGCGATACCGCTCGCGTACTCTGGCGGCAGCAGCGGAATGATCGCTTCGAGCGTGGCGCTCAGGCGGCCGGTATCATCATCATTCAGATTGAGATGGCCGACTTTGCGTCCTTCACGCACCGCTTTGTCGTACCAGTGTAGATGCACCAGCGGCAGTTTCAGCCAGTCATAATTTAAATCGGTACCGATGAGATTGATCATCACCGACGGGCTGTTGACCACCGGCTGCGGCAGCGGCAAATCGGTAATGGCACGAAGGTGCAGCTCAAACTGGCTGATGGATGCGCCGTTTTGCGTCCAGTGACCGCTATTGTGCACGCGCGGGGCCAGCTCGTTGATCAGTAGACTGGCTGGCGTGATAAAGCACTCCATCGCCATGACACCCACGTAACCCAGCTCATGCATGATCGCCGAGAGCATATCCTCGGCCTGCGCCTGCTGCGCGGCGTTCGCCTGCGGGAACACCACGCTGGTGCGCAGTATGCCGTCCTGATGAAGATTGTGGGTCAGCGGATAAAACACCGTGCTGCCGTCATGGGCACGCGCGCCAACCAGCGACACTTCGCCGCTAAAATTGATGCCTTGCTCGACGATACATTCGCCGTAGCAGTCGTCCGGCAGCTCGGCGATTTCGCC
The DNA here is from genome assembly GCA_002271215.1 of Lelliottia jeotgali. Lineage (NCBI taxonomy): Bacteria > Pseudomonadati > Pseudomonadota > Gammaproteobacteria > Enterobacterales > Enterobacteriaceae > Lelliottia > Lelliottia jeotgali. Next base: position 1,152,369 of record CP018628.1, read on the forward strand.
GGAACGTAAACGCCACTGACCGCGACCGTCATAGCCACCCGTGCGGCGCTTCACGATCGCCAGCTCGCCGAGGGTTTCAAACACCGCAGGCCACTCGCTTTTATCCGCCAGCAGCTGCCACGGCGCGGTGGCGAGACCCAGCTTGTCGAAAAGCTGCTTTTGCGTCAGGCGATCGGCAATAATCGGGAACACGTCGCGATTGACGAAGGCGTTGTGACGCGCCAGCTCGCGGGTTAATGCCGTTTCTGGCCAGCGTTCGATTTCGGCAGTGATGACGCTTTGCTGAAACGGCACGGCTTCAGGCTCTGCGTCCAACCCGACGGGCCAGACGGTGATGCCCAGCGGTTCACCCGCCTGGCGCAGCATTCGGCCTAACTGACCGTTTCCGAGGACGCAGACTTGCTTCATGCATCACCTCGCGGGTCGGGATTCTCCAGCACCTCATCGGTCTGCGCTTTGCGCCACTCCACCAGACGCTGATGCAATTCTTTATCGTGTGTCGCCAAAATCTGTGCGGCCAGCAGGGCAGCGTTCGCGGCACCCGCTTTGCCAATCGCCAGCGTACCGACCGGAATCCCGCGCGGCATCTGCACGATAGAGTAGAGGCTATCAACACCGCTCAAGGCTGCGCTCTGCACCGGCACACCGAGCACCGGCACCAGCGTTTTGGCGGCAATCATGCCTGGCAAATGTGCTGCACCACCCGCACCGGCAATGATCACCTGATAGCCGTTCTCTTCCGCGCCTTCGGCGAAGCTGAACAGTTTATCGGGGGTACGGTGCGCGGAGACCACTTCAATGTGGTGGGGAACATTCAGGATTTCGAAGATTTCGGCGGCAAACTGCATGGTAGCCCAGTCGCTTTTGGACCCCATCACGATGGCGACACGCGCCGGATTATTGCGGGAAGACATGCGTCTTAAAACTCCTGTGGTGCGGAACACACTGCTTTGAGGGCACAGAGAATAGCATTAAATTGTGCCAAGGAAAACGATTGCGTGGCGATGCGTTTGGTGAAAAGGAGAGAGAATTAAAACGGAAACGGGATCAGTTCTACGCCGTCTGGCGTGACTTTCACCATCGAGCCTTCCGTGTGCCAGGCACCCAGCACCACGCGGTGTGCGGGCTCGCCGTTGGCCGTCAGGGAGTGAACGTCCGGGCGATGGGTATGACCGTGGATCAGCCACTGCACGCGGTGTTTTTCCATCACCTCGATAACCGCCTGCGGATTGACATCCATGATGGTCATCGATTTGCTGCTGTTGGCGGCTTTACTGCCTGCACGCATTTTGGCGGCGATGCGATTGCGGATGAACAGCGGCAGGGCGAGAAACAGCGTTTGTATCCACGGCGTGTGGACTTTGGCGCGAAACGCCAGGTAGCCAGTGTCGTCGGTGCAGAGCGTGTCGCCGTGCATGATCAGTACCTTGCGACCGTAAAGGTTGAGCACTTTTTCTTCCGGCAGCAATGTCATTCCGCTTTCGCGGGCAAAGCGTTTGCCAATCAGAAAATCGCGGTTGCCGTGAATGAAGAAGCAGGGGACACCGGAGTCGACCAGCGCTTTAATGGCGGCGGCCATTTCGCGATGCAGAGGGTTGGGAGCGTCGTCGCCAATCCAGGCTTCAAACAGATCGCCCAGAATATAGAGCGCGTCGGCGGTTCGAGCTACGCCTGCTAAAAAACGCAGAAAACCGGCGGTAATCGCCGGTTCTTCTGTTTGCAGATGAAGATCTGCAATAAAGAGTGTCGCCACCAATTACTCGCTAACGGTCACGCTGGTAATGATCACGTCTTCTTTTGGAACGTCCTGGTGCATACCGCTGCGGCCAGTAGAAACGCCTTTGATTTTCTCAACCACGTCCATACCTTCAACCACTTCTGCGAATACGCAGTAGCCCCAGCCTTGCATGCTTTCGCCGGAGAAGTTCAGGAAGTCGTTGTCAGCCACGTTGATGAAGAACTGGGCAGTCGCAGAGTGTGGAGCCTGAGTACGCGCCATCGCCAGCGTACCACGGGTGTTTTTCAGACCGTTGTTGGCTTCATTTTTGATCGCTTCTTTGGTCTCTTTCTGGTTCATGCCAGGTTCAAAACCGCCGCCCTGAATCATAAAACCATTGATCACGCGGTGGAAAATGGTGTTGTTGTAGAAACCTTCGCGGCAGTAGTCCAGGAAGTTTTTGACTGTTTCAGGCGCTTTATCATCAAAGGTTTTAATAACGATATCGCCATGATTAGTGTGGAAAGTAACCATTTTTGCATCCTGTTCCGGTATTGTGGGGCGTCGACCCAAGTGAGGGTCACAGATAGACGGGTGTTATAGCATAACCGCCAGACGGGATCATCTTGCATTGTGTGCTGATTCCGGTCTGAATTATGGGTATTATACCGTCTTTATTGTCCACACACGTCTACACGGAATCTTCGATGTTAAAAATCTTTAATACTCTGACGCGCCAAAAAGAGGAATTTAAACCTATCCATGCCGGGGAAGTCGGCATGTACGTGTGTGGTATTACTGTTTACGATCTCTGTCATATCGGTCACGGGCGTACTTTTGTCTCCTTTGACGTGGTCTCGCGTTACCTGCGCTTCCTCGGTTATACGCTCAAGTACGTGCGTAACATCACCGACATTGATGACAAAATCATTAAACGCGCGAATGAAAATGGTGAAAGCTTTGTGGTGCTGGTGGATCGCATGATCGCCGAAATGCACAAAGATTTTGATGCCCTGAATATTCTGCGCCCGGACAGCGAGCCACGCGCCACGCATCACATCCACGAAATTATCGACATCACCGAGAAGCTGATCGCCCGTGGTCACGCCTATGTGGCGGACAACGGCGATGTGATGTTCTCGGTGCCGACGGATCCAAACTACGGTCAGCTTTCTCGCCAGGATCTGGACCAGCTGCAGGCCGGTGCGCGCGTTGACGTGGTCGACGTAAAACGCAATCCGATGGACTTCGTGCTGTGGAAAATGTCCAAAGAAGGCGAGCCAAGCTGGCCATCTCCGTGGGGCGAAGGGCGTCCGGGCTGGCACATTGAATGTTCAGCGATGAACTGCAAACAGCTGGGCAAGCATTTTGATATTCACGGCGGCGGTTCGGATCTGATGTTCCCGCATCACGAGAACGAAATCGCGCAGTCAACCTGTGCGCACGGCGGCGAGTACGTCAATTACTGGATGCACTCCGGTATGGTCATGGTCGATCGCGAAAAGATGTCCAAATCACTGGGTAACTTCTTTACCGTGCGCGACGTGCTGAAATATTACGACGCCGAAACCGTGCGTTACTTCCTGATGTCGGGCCACTACCGCAGTCAGTTGAACTACAGCGAAGAGAACCTGAAACAGGCACGCTCTGCGCTGGAGCGTCTGTATACCGCGCTGCGTGGGACTGACAAATCGGTGGCACCGGCGGGCGGCGAAGCGTTTGAAGCGCGCTTTATCGAAGTGATGAACGATGACTTCAACACGCCGGAAGCGTACTCAGTGCTGTTTGATATGGCGCGTGAAGTGAACCGCCTGAAAACCGAAGACATGGCGGCGGCGAATGCCCTGGCTTCTCATCTGCGTAAACTCTCCGCGGTGCTGGGCTTGCTGGAGCAAGAGCCTGAAACCTTCCTGCAGAGCAGCGCGCAGGCAGATGACGGTGAAGTGGCGGAAATTGAAGCGTTGATCAAGGCGCGTCTCGAAGCGCGTCAGGCGAAAGACTGGGCGGCAGCGGATGCCGCGCGTGCGCGTCTGACCGAAATGGGTATCATCCTGGAAGACGGTGCTCAGGGGACTATCTGGCGTCGTAAGTAAGCCTGTTATGCCCGGCGGTGCAATGCCTGCCGGGCAGCTATAACCCTCCGCACACATCGATCTCTTCTACGCTGACTCGCGCGCGATCAACTGCCCGGAAAGGGTAATTCTTTGGGTTTGCAATTCTGGCTCTTTCAGTTTGCGAATCATTAAACCTGCAGCCTGACGGCCCGTCTCTTCGCTGGCGGAAGAAACATAGGTGAATGACGGCGAGGTGAGGTTCACGTGCAGCATATCTTCGAACCCAACCAGGGCGACCTGCTGTGTGAGAAACACATCTTTCCCGACCGTACGCCCAACCTGATGAATGCCGGAGATTGAGCCGATCATCGCATCAGGTGAGTGGCACAGCAGGGCGGTAATGGTGTTGTTTTTTTCCAGCAACTGACGAGTGACAAAGCCCGCCGCCTGGGTATCGTCGCTACAGACCGGAGCGGACTCTTCGCGATTCACCAGACCGTATTGTGTCATCGCACTGCGAAAGCCGAGCAGTCGCTGTTCGCGGATCAAGCAGCCTTCCCGACCGCCAATATAGGCGATATTACGGTGGCCGCGTTCAATCAGATAACGGGTGGCGAGATTCGCTGCCTGACGATTATCACGCATCACCAGATTGCAAGATTCATTCAGCAAGGACTGGGAAACCACGACCAGCGGAAGTGGACATTCGCGGATCTGCGCGGGCAGCGCGGATGTGCGCGTATCGGACGCCAGATAAATCACGCCCGCCACGCCCTGCTGTTTAAACGACAGCAGGCAGCGTTCGAGATGCTCGTGGTCGTTCAGTGGTTGCCCGAGAAAAACCATAAAACCTTGTTTTTCCAGCTCCTGGACAATACTCGCCATCACTTTGATGGAAAAACTGTCGCTGAAATCACGCAGGATTAAGCCGATAAGATTGGAGGTGTTGGCGCGAAGGTTTGCGGCAGCGACGTTATGGATGTAGCCGAGCGTATTGATGGCAGCCTGGACTTTCTCAATCGTTGCCTCTGAGATTTTCCCTTTCTGGCGTAACACCAGCGAGACGGTTGAAACCGACACGCCTGCGTGTTTGGCGACATCAATAATGCTGACTTTCTTCAAACTCGCTCCCTGAAATTTCTAAATTATCAGCCAGATAAGATACGTCTCCCAGAGTACAGGAGACGTATCGGTCAGGCATCTTATTATTTACCGATCATGGTGGACATGGTTTGGGCGATAAACTGTGCTCTGGCACCGAAAATCACCTGGATACCGTTATCCCCGACGAAGACGACGCCACGCGCGCCCAGTCCGTTGAGGCCGTCTTTATCCACTACATCGCTTTTTGCCACTTCCAGGCGCAGACGGGTGATACACGAACCTACGGAGTCGATGTTTTTCGCGCCACCCAGCAGGCCGATGATTTCGGTCGCGATTTCGGTGTCGGTTTTGTCGTCTGTGGTGGCTGTGACTTCGGTACGGCCCGGCGTTTTGACATCGAAACGACGAATCACGAAACGGAAGGTGAAGTAGTAAATCAGCGCCATCGGAATACCGATGATCACGGCGTTGAGGAAGTTGGTCTGATAGCCGTTAAACGACGGCAGGATGCCAAACGAAATGTAGTCAATCAGGCCCGCAGAGAACGATTTGGCGATGTGTGCGTGCAGCAGATACATCGTCATGTAGGCCAGACCCGCCATAATGGCGTTAAAGACGTACAGAATCGGCGCGACGAAAATAAAGGTGAATTCTACCGGCTCGGTGATGCCCGTCAGGAAGCAGGTCAGTGCCGCCGAGAACAGGATACCGAAGGCGATTTTTTTGTTCTTGGTGTGGGCTTCGTGGTACATCGCCAGACAGGCCGCAGGCAGTGCGAACAGCATCAGCGGGAACTCGCCCTGCATGAATTTACCGGCGTTCTGGTAGGTGTCGCTGCTGAAGGATTTGGTGCCTTCTTCCAGCATTTTGAACCAGATTGTCTGGTCGCCGTGAATAACCTGGCCTGCCTGAGTGGTGTAATCGCCAAACGAGTACCAGAACGATGGATACCAGATGTGATGCAGGCCGAGCGGAATTAATGCGCGCTCTACCAGGCCAAAGATGAAGGTCGATGCCGCCTGATTATCCCCGTTGACGATAACCGACAGAGCGTCGATCCCCGCCTGAATATGCTGCCAGACGTAGGGCAACAGCAGGCCGAGAACGAACGACAGGAATGCAGTAGCGATAGCCACGAAACGCTTGCCGGAGAAGAAGCCGAGGAATTCCGGTAGCTGCATGGTATGGAAGCGGTTATAGCACCATGCCGCGAGAATACCGCAGATCAGGCCGCCGAAAACGCCCATTTGCAGCGTCGGAATGCCGACCACCATAGCGTATTTTCCGCCCTGGGAAGCCATTTCCGGCGTGATGCTCAGAACGGTTCCGATGGTGATATTGGTGACAAATACCGAAACGGCTGCCGACAGGGCGGCGATCCCGGATTCTGACGCCAGACCGACGGCAGAACCGATGGCGAACAGCATCGGCAGGTTATCAAAAATAACCCCGCCCGCGTTCATCATCAGCGGCATGTGGAATTTATCGCCGAAGGCCAACAGCAGACCGGCAGCAGGAAGCAGTGAAATTGGCAGCATTAATGCGCGACCAATCATGGAAAGCTTTGACAACGATTTAACAAACCCTGATATCAGACTCATGCTGATTTCCCCCGAGAAGCGCTTTGAGAGGCGCTGTTATTGTAAGTAGAACGTTTTAGTAGAACGTTCTACTTATCGTGCGAGAAGCCTGAAATTCGCGCAACTTAAATTTCACATTTCAACAGACGAAATAGTGATTCTTTGAAGTTGATCGAGAATTAACCGTTATAGAGGTGAATGCAAAACGGCAACAAAGTTGCCGTTTCTAGTGTTTTCGCCCTCTACCGTGGGAGAGGGTTGGGGTGAGGGCATCAGCGTACTGCGGGATGATGCCGGGTGGCGGCTGCGCCTTACCCGGCCTACAAAAACACTCTACAAATCGTAGGCCCGGCAAGCGAAGCACCGCCGGGCATCAGGGGACTCAGGCGATAACCGTAATGCTCTGGTTCTGGAAATTCACCGTCTGACCGGCGACAATCTTGCAGCGTTTGCGGGTTTCTACCACGCCGTCAACGGTGACCAAGCCGTCAGCGATGAAAATCTTCGCCTGGGCGCCGCTTTCGCTCCAGCCTTCCAGTTTGAGCAGATCGCACAGTTCTACGTGCGGGTGTTTACCTAATGAAAATGTTGCCATCTTTTACGCTTCCTTTACGTCGTGATATTCAACGCATGCCTGCAATGTATTCTGAATCAGGGTTGCCACGGTCATTGGACCCACGCCACCCGGTACCGGTGTGATGTAAGACGCACGTGCAGCAGCGTCTTCGTAAACCACGTCACCCACCACTTTGCCGTTTTCCAGACGATTAATGCCCACGTCCACAACAATCGCGCCTTCTTTAATCCATTCGCCAGGAATAAAGCCCGGCTTACCGACCGCGACGATCAGCAGATCGGCATTCTCGACGTGCTGACGCAGGTTTTTGGTAAAACGGTGCGTCACGGTGGTGGTGCAACCTGCCAGCAGCAGCTCCATGCTCATCGGGCGACCGACGATGTTGGACGCGCCAATCACCACGGCGTTCAAACCGTAGGTATCGATGTTGTAGCGCTCAAGCAGCGTCACAATACCGCGCGGCGTGCACGGACGCAGACGCGGTGCACGCTGGCACAGGCGTCCGACGTTATATGGATGGAATCCGTCGACGTCTTTATCCGGCGCAATACGCTCCAGCACCTTCACGTTGTCGATGCCCGCAGGCAGTGGCAACTGCACCAGAATGCCGTCGATCGCATCGTCGGCATTGAGGGTGTCAATCAGCTCAAGCAGTTCTGCTTCGCTGGTGGTTTCTGGCAGATCGTAGGAACGGGAGACGAAGCCCACCTCTTCACATGCTTTGCGTTTACTGCCGACATAAATTTGCGATGCCGGGTTGCTGCCAACCAGCACAACGGCTAACCCTGGAGCGCGAAGTCCGGCCGCTGTACGCGCCTTCACTTTTTCCGCGACCTCAGAGCGCACCTGCTGCGCAATCGTTTTACCGTCAATAATCTTTGCTGCCATCAGAGAGAGGATTCCGTCTGTAACGTTTGAAAGGGGGATTGCCTATATTTTGTCAGAAGCGAGGCCCGCTGTCAGTCACCCATTGAGAGATTTCCACAATCAGGTGCTAAACCTTGCTCTTTAGGTGGTCTTTTCCTAACTGAAATTAGGATGCAGCCTGGATTAATCGCAGCGTTTTGACCTGTTTTATTATTTGCGTGTGGGCTACTTTGTCTCCTCCAAAATAAACATTCAATTGTGCAATTGATTGTGTTTTCTATTCCCGAATAAACGCGGGAAGGGCTTTTTATATTCAAAGGAACAGATATGAAACTTCGCAATATTGCTTCTTCCGTTATTGCTTCTCTGGTATTGGTTGCCGGTGCAGCTCATGCAGAAGATCCTGCTACTCCGGTATCCGTTAATGGTGGCACCGTTCACTTTAAAGGTGAATTAGTGAATGCCGCTTGTGCGGTAAATACTGAATCTGCGGATCAGATTGTTAATCTGGGACAATATCGTACGGCTAAATTCACCAAAGTGGGCGACACCACGTCGAATATTCCGTTCAACATTGAACTGAATGACTGCGATCCAGCCGTTGCTGCAAGCGCTTCAGTTGCGTTTACCGGCCAGATTGACTCCACCGATAAAACCCTGCTGGCTGTCACCTCTGGCAGCAACGACAATACCGCGAAAGGCGTGGGTATCGAGATCCTCGACAGCAAATCCGCCACTCTGACCCCAGACGGCGCGACTTTCTCTGCGGCTAAAGCACTGATTGAAGGCACCAACACCCTGAACTTCACCGCACGTTATAAATCCACTGCGGCGACTGCTGAACCGGGCCAGGCAAACGCGGATGCTACCTTCGTAATGAAATACGAATAAACCCGCTTTCAGGGATGATACGGCCTCAGGGAGGAGGCCTGTTTGATGCAAATCGAGGGCTAAGGATGACCAGAAAAGGGCTCCTGTTTCTGCTGATAGTCTGCGCCGCACTGCCGGCGATGGCCCATACGGTGATCGTGGATGGCGGGCGGGTACATATCAAAGGCGAGCTGGTCAACGGCGGTTGTGCCGTGGCGCCTGAAAGCCAAAGCCTGCGAGTAGAAATGGGGCAATATCGCACCAACACTTTCGCCGGTGTCGGCAGCTTTTCGACGGTTGAAGTGCCCTTTACCTTGCGGCTGGTGGATTGCAGCGTCGACGTTTCACGTACGGTAGGGATGATGTTCGAGGGCGTTACGCCCGCAGAAGATCCGCAGGTTTTTCTGGCGACATCCCGGCCCGGTGAAAGCCGTGTGAGCAGCGGATTAGGACTGGCATTGTTTGATTCGCAGAAGCGCCAAATTATCCCCAACGCCACCGCTATAAATACGCTGCCAATCGACACCCGTGAGCTGAACTTTCATTTCAGCGCACGCTATCGGGCTATTTCAGAACACCTTGTACCGGGCAATATTCAGTCGGATGTCTGGTTTACGTTGATTTATCCATAACGCCGTACACGCCTGCGAACTTAATAATAAAGGTATTGATGTGATGAGCACCTTAATAAAACCAGGACTGATCTTCTCGTTTATTTTAATGATGATTTCTGCGCCCGTCAGTGCGTCCGGTGGGATCGCGCTGGGGGCTACGCGTGTTATTTATCCGGCGGATGCCAAACAGACCTCGCTCGCCATTACCAACAGCAATAAGCAAGAACGCTATTTAGTGAATGCATGGATTGAAAATGATCGCGGGCAAAAAGAAAAAACCTTTGCAGTCACGCCGCCGTTGTTTGTCAGCGAGCCGGATAGCGAGAACACGCTGCGCATTATCTACGCGGGGCCACCGCTGCCGTCCGACCGTGAATCCCTGTTCTTCATGAACGTGAAAGCCATTCCTTCCGTGAACAAAGAGAATATGGAAGGGAAAAACGTGCTGCAACTGGCGATCTTGTCGCGCATTAAATTGTTTGTCCGGCCAAAAAATCTGGCGATGCCGCCCGAAGAGGCGCTGTCGCAGCTGCGATTTGAGCGGGCGGGAAACCACCTTAAAGTCAGCAATGCTTCGCCCTATTACGTCACGCTGGTGAACCTGCAATTGGGCGGGCAGAAGCTGGAAAATATCATGATTGCGCCGAAGAACTCAGCGCAGCAAGCCCTTCCGACCGGGGCCAGCGGTGCGCTTTCGTGGCAAAGCGTGAATGATTACGGTGCTATCACTCCCGCGCGCCGCGTCAGTCTTTGAGCAGAGTCAGGGTGATGAATAATCCACGATGGCGTTACCGTCCGTGTGCGCTGGCGCTGATGGCGGCGCTTTGCCCGGTCATCGCCGGGGCAGAGAGCTATTTTAATCCCGCGTTTTTGTCTGATGACACGGCAGGCGTTGCGGATTTGTCACGCTTCGAGCAGGGACATCAGCAGGCTCCCGGCACCTATCGCGTGGATATCTGGCGTAACGATGAGTTTATCGGCACGCAGGATGTCCGCTTTGAAACGGCGGCAGAAAACACCTCGCCTGTTGCGGGCGGGCTGACGCCGTGTATCACGCGTGCAATGCTTGACCGTTTTGGCGTGAATATTAGCGCGTTCCCGGAGCTAACCCACGTTACCGGTGAGACCTGTATTCCGCTGGCGACGGCGATTCCTGGTACTGAAATTGGCTTTAATTTTGCCTCACAGCGCCTGAACATCAGCTTGCCGCAGGTGGCGATGCAGAACAGCGCGCGTGGCTACATTCCACCTGAACAGTGGGATGAAGGGATTCCGGCTCTCTTGCTGAACTACAGCTTTAGCGGCAACCGGGGCAATGACGATGACAACAGCTATTACCTGAATCTGCAAAGTGGGCTGAACTACGGCGCATGGCGCCTGCGAAATAATGGAGCATGGCGTTATACCCAAAGCAACGGGGAAAGCCATCGTCAGTGGCAGAACATCAGTACCTCCGCACAGCGCACGGTGATTCCACTGAAGAGCGAACTGGTATTGGGTGACAGCAATACCGGCAACGACGTTTTCGACAGCCTCGGTTTTCGCGGTGTGCGGCTCTATTCGTCCGATAACATGTACCCGGACAGTATGCAGGGCTACGCCCCGACCGTGCGCGGTATTGCCCGAACGCCCGCGAAAGTCGTTATCCGCCAGAACGGGTACGTTATCTATCAAAGCTATGTTCAGCCCGGGGCTTTTGCTATCAGCGATCTGAACCCGACGTCGTCGAGCGGCGACCTTGAGGTGACGGTAGAAGAGAAAGACGGCAACCCGCAGCGTTATACCGTTCCGTACTCCACCGTACCGCTACTGCAGCGCGAAGGCCGTCTGAAATACGATCTGGTGGCGGGGGATTACCGCAGCGGCAACAGCGAACAGGATACCCCTTCTTTTGCCCAGGGCACGCTGATTGCGGGTCTGAATAACGGCTACACCCTGTATGGCGGCACGCAGCTTGCCGAGAAATACAGCGCACTGGCGATCGGTGCGGGGAAAAACCTCGGTGACTGGGGCGCAATTTCACTCGATTTCACTCAGGCCCGCAGCCAGCTCGCCGATGACAGCCGTCACGAAGGGCAATCCTTGCGTTTCCTGTACGCCAAATCATTGAACGGTTTCGGAACCAACTTCCAGCTGCTCGGCTATCGCTATTCCACTAAAGGGTTTTACACCCTGGACGACGTGGCGTGGAAATCGATGGAAGGCTATCAATACAGCGACACCAAAAACGATGACGGCGTGTCGGATGTGCAGAGCTATCACAACCTGACGTGGAATAAAAAAGGCCGCTTCCAGTTGAATATTTCCCAGTCGCTGGGAGATTACGGCTCGATCTACGTGTCTGGCAGCGAGCAAACCTACTGGGGAACCGATGATTCCAGCGTCTGGTATCAGTTGGGCTATGCCGGTGGCGTTCGCGGCGTGAGTTACTCCGTATCCTGGTCGTGGAACCAGGCGGTAGGCATTGGCGGTACGGACAAGCTGGCTTCGTTCAATGTGTCGGTTCCATTTAGCCTGTTTACCCAACACGGTTATCGCCGGGATAGCGCGTTTGATCGTGCCTACGCTACGGCTTCGGCCAGTCGTAACAGCAATGGTGATAACAGCTGGCAGACCGGGATCAGCGGGACATTGCTGGAAGACAGAAATCTGACCTACAGCGTGAGCCAGGGACACACCAGTAACAACGGCGCGAGCGGCAGTGCCAGCGCCAACTGGCAGGCGGCCTACGGCACCTTTGGCGCAGGATACAACTACGCCCGCGATCAGCACGATCTCAACTGGCAAATGTCAGGCGGCGTGGTGGGCCATTCGGACGGCGTGACGTTCAGCCAGCCGCTGGGCGACACCAACGTGCTGATTAAAGCGCCGGGCGCGTCTGGCGTGAACGTCGAAAACCAGACCGGGGTGAAAACCGACTGGCGCGGTTACGCCGTGATGCCTTACGCCACGGTGTATCGCTATAACCGTGTGGCGCTGGATACCAACACCATGAACAACAATACCGATATCGAAAACAACGTCAGCAGCGTGGTGCCAACCAATGGTGCGCTGGTGCGTGCCAGCTTTGATACGCGCATCGGTGTGCGTGCGCTGCTTACCGTGATGCGTGGCAATCAGCCGGTTCCCTTTGGCGCGGTGGTACGCGAAACCACAAGCGGCGTGACCAGCATGGTGGGCGACGATGGACAGATTTACCTGAGCGGACTGCCGCTGACCGGCGAGCTGCTGGTCCAGTGGGGCAATGGCGCAAACGCGCAGTGTCGTGCGCCATACACTCTGCCTGAAAAGAGCCTGCAACAGGCAATCACGCTGAAGGAGATCCGCTGTGATTAAAACTCGATACCTGGCCGCCGCGTTGTTGGCCAGCTTGCCCGCCGGTCAGGCGTTGGCGACGGTGTGTGCCAACGAAAACGGGGTGGCGACCGATATTTATTACGATCTGACGGATAAATTTAACAGTTCCAATAACCAGATTGGGCAGATTGTGACGCTCGCTGAAAAATCGCAGTGGGTGGGGGTCAACGCGGTGTGTCCGAAAGGCACATCGGGTAACACGACCAAGCGCAGCTACGTCACCGATTTCCCGATTACCAGCACCATTGACGGGTACAAGTACCTTAAGTTGAATGAGTATCTGGATGGGGCGATGAAGATCACTGACAGTTACTCTGGCGTGTTTTATCCGCCGCAGAATTTTATCCAGATGGGGAGCCACCCGAACGTATCGAAGGGGCAGCCGTTTGGGGTGAAAGACTCGAACCTGGTGTTTCGCCTGAAGGTGACGCGGCGGTTTATTAATATGGTGGAGATCCCGCGTCAGACGATGTTCCGCGTCTATGTCACCACGACCTCATCTGATCCGCTGTCGACGCCGGTTTATACCATCAGCTACAGCGGAACCATTCAGGTGCCGCAAAGCTGCGCCATTAACGCCGGGAAGGTGGTGGAATTCGATTTTGGCGATATCGGGGCCTCGCTGTTTAGCCAGGCCGGGGCGGGCAATCGTCCACAGGGCATCAGCCCTAAAACGCAGACTATTGCGATTAAATGCACCAACGTTGAGGCCAACGCTTACCTCACCATGCGCGTCGAGGCAGAGAAGGTGTCCGGTAACGCGATTGTTTCTGATAACGCTGATTTAGGTTTTATCGTCGCCAGTGCCAGCGGTACGCCGCTCACGCCCAACAATCTTGCCAGTAAAATTCCGTTCCGACTGGACGATAATGCGTCGGCGGTGGTCGGCATTAGCGCGTGGCCGGTGAGTATTACCGGCAATAAACCGAGCGAGGGACGTTTCACTTCACGTGGATATCTTCGCGTCGATTACGATTAAGGAGGGGTGATGCGCATACGGATTTTACTCGCCGCGATGGCCGTGGCGTTGACACCGACCAGCGGCGCGCTGGCGGCCAATGCGCTGGGGGAAATCAACATTGTGCTTTACGGCAACATTGTTGATTTTACCTGTGTGGCCGAAGGCAGTGACAGCGACAAGTCGGTCACGTTGGGCACCTGGCCGACAAAGCAGCTCAGCACCACGGGGAGCCGAACTCAGGCGATGCCCTTTACGTTAAAGCTGACTGGCTGTCCGCCGGGCGCGGCCTCGGTGACATTTTCAGGAAAAGTGGATCCGCGCGATCCTGAGCTGCTGGCGTTAAACGATGCTAGTCAGGCGAGCAACGTGGCGGTAGAGATCCGCGATCGGGACAAAACGCGCCTGCCGCTACAGCAAGCCAGCCAGGACGTGGTGGTGGATGCACAGGGAAATGCGGTTCTGGATTTTTATGCTAATTATATTGCCACAGCTAATAATCCTCAGCCGGGGCGTGCTGATGCCGATGCGACCTTTATGATTAATTATAATTGAGACTAACCGCACTCCCTGATACTCGATTGAGCGGCAGGGAGTGCCTTCAGATTACAGAAGTTCGTGGGCTTTAGCATAATCAATAAGCTCAACGATACTCTGTACCCCTAATTTAGAATAGATATTAGACTTGTGAGCGCTTATTGTTTTGTTGCTAAGTAATAATTGCTGTGCAATTTCCTTGTTCGATAATCCATTCGCCAGAAATCGTAACACAGTCACTTCCCGGTTAGATAACGGCATATCAGATACCGCCCCTCTGTTTGAGCCCTGATGGTTTATAAAACTCAAGGTTTCATAGGGAAAGAACGAATATCCCGCGAGTAACATTTCCACTGCGTTATAGATATCACTCAAATCTTTCCGCTTGCTGACAAAACCGTTCGCCCCGGCACGCATGGCACGACCGGCATAAAATGATTCTGACTTTGAAGACAAAAACAGGATCTTTATGTTTTCATTTAAGTTTTTGATTCTCTTGAGTAAAGAGAAGCCGTCTGTGCCTGGGAGTTCGATGTCGAGGATCACCAGATCGATAGGATGATTGCGGATGTAGTCCAGAGCCTGGTGGCTATCTCCAGATTTGAGTTTAATCTCAATGTTCTTATTTTTCTGGAGCAGAACTTCAATTGACATTCTGACGATGGGATGTTCGTCAATTATGATAACGGATGCCGGTTTCATTTTTTATGCCTCAGGTTGATAAAGCGCTATTGAGCGTTGTGCAAAAGCGCCTGGTAAGCCGGAAGGATAATTCTGCAGTTCCTTATACGGGGGATTTCCCTGGATAAAGCGAAAGCATCCTTGTTTACGTTGCGATGAAAAATGGCTTCAGTGTGATGGCTGAATTTAAATTTCCCAGATGAGTAAAGGTATTTCTTATTCTCATTTGGAATACGCTTATTATACCTTGTAAGTTTTTTCCGAAAAGCCTGTAAATTATCCAGAGAGTGTTTCTTATTATGATCTTCTGGAGACGGAAAGTGATTATTTTAAATTCGGTCTAAATAACCATGCATTCCTCTTAGTAAAGATTATCCTATTTATGTAATTGCAAAAAATAATAGAATCCCCTAAATGTTAATTTAATGTTGTCATTTTAAGCCGTTTTAGCGGAACTCAGGGTACCTCTCTGGCGGAAGTTTTTTTACCGCCACCCCAGCGATACCTTCATTTGAAAGTGTTGTTCACCTTTCAGCAAAAATCAGTGCAATAGACAGCAGGATCTCCTGCCCACAAGGGTTTGCACTTTCTGCGACTCATTGAATAGTCACGTTTTTACATCCTTATCATCTTCTTAACTGATTTGTCAGGATCTTAACTTCTGGATGAAAATGCTGAGTATCAAAACTTTTTCAGAGATTTACGTTGATAGAAACAGCGGATTAGGAATAGTTGTAATCTTTATAAAAATGTTAATTTAAAACATAATTTTAATATTTTACGTAAGTAATTTCCTAAAGTTCTTTAGGAATTAAGAGGTTATCGGGTAGGGGATAGAGAGATTCGATGCAGAAGATGCAGTAATTCTTGACGATGATGCAGACCCAGCTTACTTAAGATTCGGCCCAGGCGATAGACAATGCGGCTATAGGGACGCTGACGAAAAAGGGCAATATTCCGCAATGATTCCCCCTGCGATAAATATTGCAGGATGGTCCACTCTTCCCTGCTGAAGTAGATGCTACGGTTATTGACGGGAGCGCTGGTGGCGGTTAACGCCTGTTGCAACGCCAGAGCCGGGAGCTGGCGTTCAAGCACGTCGAAAGGGCCGCTGGTTTTACAGAGCAGGCGGGTATCGTAATCATCGGCGCGCACCAGCAGGCTGACGGCAGTAAAAGGGGGATACAGAATAATCCGCCGTAGCATGTCGAGCATCTGTATAAGCGGCATCGTCCTGCTTTCAATATCGACGACTAACCTTGCTGACGGCCAGGTTTCCAGTGCGCTGAACGCGGATTCAAGCGTGTCGTATCCGCAGCAATGGCGCAGGGGGGCGGGACCACGTTGAATTCCGGCGTACAGAAAATGATCGTGAGTTACGAGCACAATAAAGGGAGTGTCGGGTCTGCGTGTCTGATTGATGGATTGACTCAGGTAAACAAGGCGATCAAAAAAAGGGGCGCTGGAATGCGATTGTGAAAATCCCAGCGAATCGCTTCCTTGTCGACGACGCCGGTAACGGCGTACGGTCATGCGCATAGAGTCTCTTTCAGGCTAACGTCCTTTTCTTCTCAGACCAGCCAGTAGATGGCCAGTAATAACCCTGACCGAATCCCGCCCCAGCCTGTAGTGCGCACTCCCGATCCATTTTTGATTCAATACCTTCAATCAGCACATGGCGCGCAACCTGTGTGCAAAGGCCCACCAGTTCGGTAAGTGCCGGCGTTGACCGCTTACGCCAGAACGCCATTTTATCGATCTTGACGCCGCTTAAAGGTAAACGACAGGATAAAAATGGGCGGATTAAGGCCGTGTTTACATCGTCCAGCCAGATGTGGCAACCGCGATCGGCCAGCATCCCCCAGTGCCGGGCGACGCGTTGGCGTAATTCGGCAGGCAACTGAAAGAAAGTACCCGGCTCGACAATTTCAATATTCTGACCGGGATGCATGAGCGGCAGGATTCGGGCGAAGGATTCCGGCTCAATAAATACGGTTATCGGCAGGTTGATAAAAAGGTCATTAGCGTAACGTGTGTTTTTTAAGGCGGCGAGTTGTATCTCAAGCAACGTAAGGCACTGATTCACAGATTGATGCTGAAAGTATGCTTCACTGTGTTCGGGAGATTTGAGAAGACTGAGCACTTCCATACCGACGATACGGGAAGAGGGGAGAGCGACGATCGGCTCAAGTTTGATACCAATAATCTCTTGCGATACGCAGCGCAGTGTAGAGATATCGTTTTCTGTTGGGGCTGAGAGGGGCACAACACTATCCTGTTATCTTCCGGCTCCCTGGCGCCGGGATACCATAGGCTAGTGTGCTGGGGATTGGAAGCCGAAAACAGGAGGCGTTACTTAAAGAGCATTAAGGCTTTTCGCAGTGTTAGCAGTGACAGAAAAATGAGGGCAGTGTCGAAAAAACAGGCATATTTTCAAGGGGAAGGCAGAAGGAAGATGAGAAGGCAGGCGATCGCGCTAAAAGGCATTGACTCACTGGTCATTGACCGTATAATTCCAGGCGTTTCACACCACAAGTGCACTTGTCAGTGCGCCCTTAGCTCAGTTGGATAGAGCAACGGCCTTCTAAGCCGTAGGTCGTAGGTTCGAATCCTACAGGGCGTACCATTCTGCTGGCAAACCCCTCTGAAAATTCTTTCTATACTGCTTACTCGCTTGTAGGAACTTCCTGTTAATTTTCAATTTTATCTTGATTTGGTACCTCAAGCTTGGGTCTCTCTGATTGTGTCTTCGCCTGAGGAATAAAAGGCTTTCCTGCTTGCGCTACCGACTGAGGCATAACCACCCACCCTTTAGTTGGCATACCATTATCATCCAGGCTTTGCCATTGCAGCTGACATGCCCCCGTTTTCGGACACCATGACTCGGTACGGCTTCCAAAGGGGGAGACCACGCCCTGAGGGGATTGTACTTTCCCATTAACGGATAACTGAAATAACGTCACATAATAGGGCGTCGGGTTTTCAACCGTTACAGAATCACCGCTTTTTTGCCAGTTCAGCATCTGGTAAGCCTGCTCCGGCGAACCTTTAAGGCCGTCTGGCCGGTACAATAATTTATATCGTGAGCGGATGGCGATCTGCAAATCATTGCTTGTGGGTTTCCCAGATGGAATGACGGCGACACTTAGCTGGAACAAACTTTCTCTGTCGTCAGGCAGTTTCCCTTCCGTGCGGATGATACGGATATAATTTTCCTTTTGCTTTTTGAGTGGCAAAAGTGGGGGGGTAGCGACGAAGTGACCTGATGCTGATTGAGGTAACTTCTGCTGTTCATTATTACCTTTTGTATCGTCTGGGAGTATTTTTGTTTGAATTAGAACCGGTGAGTCACCTGAATTTCTGACCAGAAAAGGGAGACCGTTTTCATTGTCTTGATGATAAATGAAACGGGTGCCGCCGATCATGACGCCAGAATATCCATTTTCAGAAAATAATGCTAATAGCAGTATCCCATAAAGCATTTTATGAGATTTGTTAATAGATAAAGGATTCATAGGGGGCCTCTATGGATAGGAGGTAACAAATGTCGCATTTGAATTCACTGTTCCTGTTTCCAAGGCATCACCATTAGTCACCATTTTAGCGTAAAAAACCAAGGATTTATGTTCCGCGCCACCTGTAATTAAATACGGGTTTGATTCCCCTCCAACTGGAATTATTTTTTTTGCATCATCCATAATTTCTACCGCAATGCCGCGCGCTGAATTTTCTGAACCATCGTTTGAGAGTTTAAAATAATCAGGAACAAAGTCGTCCGGCGTCCCTGAAAATGTCACCTGTACCCCACTGCTGACGGCGCCACAATTTTCAAGATTTATTGTAAATTCTACTGGGGCAGAACTCATTGGATATCGAGCAAAGGCTTTAAGGGGAATGTAACCCAGTAAAACAGACTTATCGATAGAGTCCGATGAGACTGTGCAGGTTGCACGGGTTACCTTTCCGGTCAGATTAACCGTCACGTCATGTGCGAGCGCAGGTAGAGTGAGGGCCGCATTTAAGAAGATTATTGCGACCCACCTGATTTTAAGACAAGTTTTCCCATTGCGCTCTTTTACAGGATTGATACTATTTTTGATCATGATTAATCCTATTGATAAGCCAAATCGAGATACAACACAGAGTTTGCATTACCTACGGTCACGGGTAATGCTGTCACTTTATAGGCCAGCTTAAATGTGATTTCGTTATCGCCAGCAACCAGTTTCTGCTGTGCCGATTTTCCGTTTACAGGAATGATATTATCCGCTTTATCTTTGAGTTGGATAGCCAGACCCTTTGCTGTCTCATCAGCGTCCGGATTACTCAACGCCAGTAAAGTAGGGTCATTGATATCGGGTGCTCCTGAAAGCGTCACCACAGTACCTATAATTCCGTCATTACAACCTGTCAGCGATATTTTTAAATCTTTTGATGTTAATATTTGCCCGACCGTTTTCAATGAATTATTCGGATAAGAACCAAGGTCGATGCTTTGTGTTTTACTTTTATCTGCGACAGTACAGGAACTGGCCATGATCGCACCTGATATCGTTATAGTCCAACTGCTCAGCGTCGCTGAAAATACCGCGCAAGGGAGTATGCAGCTTAGGATGAAAATACCCATGTGCCATTTATATTTCATAATTCCTCCTGCTAATCAATTGATAACGACATCGTTACCGTCGCATGATAACCAGCTGTAGGTTTTGGCGCAGTTCCGGTTCGTGAAATAAGCTGGAAACTCATCGGATACGAAAATTTCCCCATTTTTTGGTCACCGACAACCTCTTGCTTCGTCAGGACTGTCCCTGCCACTGCTCCATTTACCGGAAGCAGTTTTCCTTCGTTGTCGCTTACGGTTAGCCCAATTTCTGGAACACCTTGAACACCGATCATGTTTGCATTATCACCTGCAAAATTTGAATATAAGGAAATATGCACTAAATCGGCAACGCCCTCATGGCCCCCTCCTGTGCATACCCCCTGAACTTCCAGCTTGGTTGGCGTTCCGACGGGTCCACCAACGCCCGCAGCGGCAAAGTCAGCGGCAAACAAGGTTGGCATTTCTACTGCGAGTGGGCTCGGTGTCAGCGTACAGGTTGGGGGGATATGTATGACTCCTTTTACAAAAACATGGGTCAAGCCATCATTACTCGAAGTGGCTGATTTAATATTATTCAAATCATTTTCTGAAACGACGATATATCCCAAATCAATTTCATCTTTAATCACAATATCTTGTATGCCGGGACGAGTAGTCGCCGGAGGATAGAGTAAAACCGCAGCGTAAACGGGCTGTGAAATAACGGGTGAACTCCCCCCTTTGATGCCCCACATGCTCATGGTAGCGAAACCAGGCGTCCTACCGACTTGTAACCTGAATTTATACCCTTCGCCAATATCTACAGATGCTTCAGCAAACCCTCCCAAAGAACCATTCTGTTCGGTATACACGCTGTAGGTTTTTGGCGCTGGGTCCGTCGGCTGACAGGTGATAGCCCCTGGAGCAGCAACCACAACGGGATAGGTATACCCCTGTCCTGTCGTCACACCAAGAGGTGGGGCTGTCATGTTAATATCAATATGTAATTCGGGTATCGTGCCATTGCTGGGAGAACACACGCCAGGGTCGGCACTATAAGCTATTTGACTATATGAGCTGATAATGAGCAGTGTAAAGAGTATTACCTGGCGAGCAGGAAATAAAAGTAATCGGTTGCGCATGGTATTCCTTCTTCCAGAAGTCACAATCTGTTTGATGAGATATATTCGGTTAGACATATTTTTTAATGTTATAAAAACTGCACAACATCATAAAAACATTTACCTATTTACAGACTACATTCGAATAGGTGATTGCCTTTTTAAGGCTGTCCTCTGGTAAAACATAATCTGCCTGACACTGCTCATTTGCACCCGCACCCCATTGTGATTTCAAGGTGCCTTTTAACGGTAACCCTGACATATAAACCTGGCCTTCATCTCCAACGATCTGGCTGCCAGTAATGTCGGTCCTGCTCACGCTGGTACCAAAGGGTAAAGGTTTACCATTGTGAGTGAGCGTTATAAGCGCTCGCACTCCGTTGTGCGCGGTAAATTTAGCCCGGACAATGGCTCCTTGTGTGGGAACCACATTAATAACGGCATCATCGATATCTGTATGGTTATCTAAAGTATTGGTATCGAGCGCTATTCGGTTTTGGCGATAGGTGCTTGCATACGGAACGATGGCATATCCACGCCAGTCAGTTGTCACACCCGTATTATTTTCAATGCCGACATTATCTGCGCCAGGTGCAGCGATGAGCACGTTGGTATCGCCAAGGGGTTGCCCCAGCGTAATACCATTACGGTGAGCCACTATGCCACCAGACACGCCGTAGTTAATCTGTTTATAGTTAGTGCTGTAGTTATAAGCCAGGTTGGTATTACCATAACCCCCCTGGTAGTTTGCGCTCACGCTGCCACTATTACCGACGCCATTATTCCCGTAGCCTTCCATCACACTGTATCCGAGGTTATTATCATCGAGCAGTGTCCCACTGATACCGGCCAGTTGGGTTGCATTTCCCTTATTATCCCTGCTCCCGCTGTAGGTTGCATAGGCATTATGCCCAGGATGCATTGAATCGCTTTGTGCTGGGGATAACCACTGCGACAGAGGGATGGAAATATTAAATGAGAAAATCTGATCCGCTTCTGGCTGGTTTTGCATTTTATTATAGTTGTATGTCACGCCATAATTGACATTCCAGACCATACTGTTAAACCCTACCTGTAATAAGGTGTCGGTTTCATCGGTATGCCAGTAAGTTTGTTGGCTGGCGGTGACAAAAATATTGCTTTCTTTACCAATTTGCTGTGAAAGATTGGCCTGCAGTTTTCCACGTTTGGTATAGGTCAGATTGTAATAATCAAAGTAATCGGGCTGATCATCTTTATCATCTTTGGTTTCAGTATCATTATAACCACTCATTCTTTTATAGGTGGTATCGCTTAATGTATAGAAACCCTCTGTTGAATAACGATAGCCGAGTAGCTGGAAGTTAGTCCCATATTCATTAAGCGTTTTAGCATACAGAAAGCGCATTGATTGCCCTTGATGGGTGCTGTCATCAATCAGCGTACTGCTTGCCTGAGTGATATCAATGGATAACGCGCCTAAATCACCGAAGTTTTTACCCATTCCCAGTGCGAAGCTACGGTATTTGCTGGAAAACTGCGTTCCGCCATAGACTGTCATCCCGTGAGATAAACCCAGGAGTACAGTCGCCTGGCCAAATTCAGGGTTATCCTGTTGATCGCCACCATTACGATATTCGCCGGCACTCACTGCATATTTGACCCGACCCTCTCGTTGCAAAATGGGTACACCGGAAAATGGCACTGAGTAAGAATTAACGCTGCCATCTTTTTCTTCAACCAAAACAAGTAAGTCGCCACTGGATGAGGTTGGGAATAAGTCATTAATCTCAAATGCACCAGGTGCGACATACGTTTGATAAATAACGTAGTTGTTTTGTTTTATCGTCACCTTTGCGTTGCTTTTCGCGATACCGCGAATGGTCGGCGCAAACCCTTTCTGACTGTCGGGAAGCATATTGTCATCAGAGGACAGTTGTATGCCACGAACGGGAACGCTGTCGAAGACATCGCCAGACGTGCTGGTATCTCCGGCAACCAGCTCAGATTTTAGAGGAATGATGGTGCGTTCTACATAAGTACTAATATGCTGAATATCGCTGCTGTGACTGTTGCCGGAATCGTTGCTGGTCCACGACGCGCTGTCGCGTAAGCGCCAAGGCCCGAGGTTAATCCCACTTTGCAAACTGAGAAATTTATCAGACTGATTGCTGTTGTCAGATTTTGTTTCATCACCCGTAAAATTATAATTTAAAAGCAGGGCATTGATCCCTTCATCCCACTGATCTGGTGGAATATAACCGCGAGCATCATTCTTCATCGCAACCTGTGGAATACTCAAATCAAGACGCTGTTTCTCAAAATCGAAAGTGGATTTACTGCCTGGAATGATTGCCTCCAGATTGACCGCTTTATCCTGAGGATAGTCTTTAAGAGTATCCAGGGTTTTTGTGTTTATACCAAAATCGTCCAGTTCCTTGACGCTGAAAAAGGGAACAAGCGTTTCAGTTGAGCCTGGCAATTTTACTTTTGACGTGGCTCCATCGGTTGCAGCCAAAGTGCTGTCTGGTTCTGTCGCGGGTGTTGAATTTTTAAATTCAACATCACGTGTAGATATCAAGGTGTCATTAATATAAAGCTCAACGCGATAACTTCCCGGAGCCTGGCCACCATCAGTGTTGAAGCGAGACAGATCCGCTACTGCAGCGGGATCGCTGGACAGGAATGCTGGGTTAAAATACTGCTCAGCAAATGCTTGCGCGGGTGTAATGATAGCCAACGATGAAAAAACAACAGGGGAGTAACGACCAATAGCCGCTCTCGCCCGCTGAGCTAAAATGAAATAAAGTTGTTTTTTCATCTGACTTTCAATCCTGAAAAATATAGAAATAGATAATGCTAATTCCTGACAGCGTTCTCAGGCATGTTACATGGAGCATGTTTGTTGTTCAGTTCTGGAGCCAAAATCATTCATTGTCTGGAATGTTACTGCCCCCTCCAGGCCGCCTTTTAAGGGCACCTGTGCTTCCGATTTTGGCGGAATCATTGTGTTTGGCAGTTGCTGGTTACCGACGCTGAGGTTAACGAGGGTGATATAATAAGGAGACGGATTATTCACGCTCAGATTGGTGCCACTGAGTTTGCAGTGTAAGGATTTAGGTGCATCAGTGCTTTGCGTCGGAAGGTTATCAGGGCGTACGAATAATTTAATCGTTGTTTCGGTAGCGATCTGCAGCGTATTCTTGCCTTCTTCAGGTTTTCCAGAGGGTATTGCTTTGCTGCTCAGGTAATAAAGAGATTCACGATCTGTTGGAAGTGGTTTTTTACCCACAAACATAATGCGAACCGTGTTTTCTTTATTCGGCTGAATAACGAAAATAGGCGGAGTGATAATAAAATCGGTACTTTTTTTGCCTTCCCTATCTGATACCCAGGATTGAATCAGAAAAACCTTGGCAGGATCGCTGTTCTGGATAGAGAGTGATACCTGTGAACTATTCTGCGGGTAAATCACTCTTGTTGTGCCGAGAGATACACCACCAGCCATTGCTGTTGATACTCCACAGAGTGAAATAGCACTGAATAACAATATGTTTAGCAGTAAGCCGGTTTTCGATTTTTTCATGATCCCATAACCTTTATGTGTATTTGTTAATGGCATTGCGTAATTATATTTTAAGGCAATGATGTTTAATCGATGTTCATTAAAACTAACGAGCATTGATTAACACCATAATGATGCTTTTATATAATTCAAATTAGCGCCATGAGATAAATCCATAGCGCTATTATTAATAATATTATTTATCTAATAATTGATTATTCGTAATGAACGTTAAAGGTGGCCATTGCAGTCACGTAACCACTTTTTACTTTAGTTGCATCATCGGTGCCATACAGTGCAGCAGAGAAGCTGGCAACGTTAGTACCCTTGATCAGCTTCATTTTGGCGCCTGCATTGCCGAAAGTGACGACTTTACCATCCATATCTTTCATCTGTACGCCTACACCCTGTGCCCCACCTGCGCCATAGTTGTTTGCCAGAGCGGATGGATCTTTTGTATCAGGCTGACCGTTAAAACTGAAGGAAGCGTTGGTGTAGGTATCAATAGAACAGTCTTGCAAAACAATACTGAAAGGCATGCTTTTACCCGGCTGACCTTTAACCACGTCCTTAACTTGCATAGAACCTAACGGAACGTTCTGGTCAGAAGATGCTTGATCAACAGTACATGCACCGTCAGTTACTACACCATTAAAATGGATTGTACCGCCAGTAACGTCAATCGGAGTAACAACACCCTCTGCCATTGCAGTACCTGCAGCCATCATCAGTGCCAGTGCAGATAAAGTTGATACAGCCATTTTTGAAGCTTTCATACTTATATTTCCTATATTAATATGTTTGTTAAGTAATAACCGTTCTCGTCCAAATAAATTGAACTTAGTTCAAATAACATCTCAGAGAGCGGTTTAAATAAATTGACGTGCGGGTGTTATTCGTCAGGACATCCCAGGACAGGGACATGCTTTTAGAGTCAGACCATCAATTCGACGGAAGAACTTTAACTCAGATGTATTTTTTAGGAAAGTGGGGGGGAATATGGATGGGAGTACAAACTCATTATTATCAGTCAGTTATGATTATTAATGCTTTGTAATTAATATAGTAAGCTTTGCTTAGTATATAAAAAACAAGGAAAAACAAAGGAATGAATAATTTGGCTGGATAAAGCATCCCCTATAATATTTTTAAAGCTACAAAAGCATGTACTATTAGGTTAACTACTCATTTAATCTTAGCTGAGCTGTTTTTTTGGAATGACTATCTTGTTTTTATAGGATATTCCTTCACTGATTATAGAAACTTACCCCTGATTGGGTATCGATGTGTTATCAAATAATAGTAATGAGATTATGCCAATGTTATCAAAAAATCCAGAGTTACTCTTTACGCTTAAAAATGTTTTTTTGATCTCTACGATCTGCCTTCTTCCGTTGATTATTTCCGGCAATACATATGCATCTGGAATGAAGCTTGAGACCTCTGTCGTCGTAGTCAATACCGATGAAGGTGAAGGGGTTATGACACTAAAAAACACTGACCCAACACCAGTATTGCTGTATTCATCGGTAGAGAATCTGCCGGGAGACCATGAAGAGTCGTTGATTGTTACCCCTCCGGTTGTGCGTGTTAACCCTGATGACAGCCAGACTGTCCGTTTTATGCTGAAGACCCCGCCGACAAAGGTAGAGCAATTTAAACGTGCCATTTTTGAAGGCATTCCGGCATCAGATAAAACGGCTGATAAATTGCAAATTACCCTGCGCCAAAATGTACCGCTTATCATTCACCCTGCAGGTCTGAAAGAAAATTTAGAGCCCTGGAAGCTGCTTAAATGGGAGCAAAACGGGCCGGATAGCCTAAAAGTCACTAATACCGGTGCTTACGTGGTGCGAATGTCACCGACAGTGAATGTGTTGCCACAAAGCATTAAAGGATCGTTGCCACGCTCTTATTTGCTACCGGGAGATATTGCCATTGTCAACCTCGTGGGCAAAGCATCTGATGTTCAGAAAGTGCAGATTACCCCGGCAAACCTGTATGGCTATTTTGTGGACCCATATGAAGCAGATGTAACGCATTAAGTCTTATCACTTGTTTTGTTAGTCATCTAAAAAGGAAAGTAAAATGTCAGGTAAGAAAACAAAGCTTTCGCTGTATCTTTTAGCATTGCCCGCTTTGGTAATGTCTGCCTCCAGTGCTTTTGCAGACCCTATCGTTGGGCCAACAGGAAAACTGACTGTTACGGGAGAATTTACGCCTCCGCCATGCAATGTGACACTTGCCGCAAATGGCACCATTGATTACGGCCACATTTCTACCGCGACTCTGCACAGCACATTTAGTACCAACTTACCGGTTAAAACACTTCCCAATGCCATTACGATAACCTGCGCGTCTGAAACCAGTGTGGCAATTAACTGGGAGGATAATCGATCTGCAAGTCTCGCTATTCCTGTTATTGATTCTATTGGCCGCTATGACCAGCTTGAGCCTGGTGGAACAGGTACGGGCTATGGTTTGAACATGGGCTTAGGCTTTGACTCAAAGGTTCACCCACTGGGCAACTATATTTCTACCCTTTCGTCATTAAAAGTCGATGGGGTACCGCAATTCTTTGCGAGTACGGCTTCTGTACCCTTCCAAAAAAGCTCTGCAAAACCCACTGAGGTTTTTGAATACATGGGAAATCGAGGGCCATCAGTTGTGTTTAACTTCCTGGACAGCAAGGGCGATCCTGTAAAAGGAAGTGTATACACCATGGACTTTAACGTGCTGGCTACCATTACACAGACAAACAACCTCGATTTAAGTAAAGAGCTGACTTTGGATGGCTCCTCCACCATTAGCCTTTATTATCTCTGATCATTAGATAAGGATTACTATGAAAGCTTTAACATTGAAAAATAATGGCATGGCATGGACTCTTTTGCCTTTATTATGTTCCGTGGTGTCACCTGTTTTTGCCATCGCCACCTTAAATGATACTGCTGAATTAAAAGTAGCAGGCACAATCAGTCCGTCCAGCTGTACGGTGACTTTGGGGACTGAGGGGGGAAACGCGGGTGAGGTTGCGTATGGCAATATTAACTCGGCTATGGCACCCGCTTTGTCCGGTGACTATCAGTTAATGGACGCAAAAATTCTGAAGGATGCCATTACTCTTAACTGTGACTCAGCAACGATAATTGGTGTATCGACTACCGACGATCGTGCGACATCGGTCACTAAATCAACATCTCCAGTGCCGACTTATAATAATGATGGTAGTGAGGCGGGTAATGCCACTCATTTCCTTGGGTTGGGTACGGATAGTAAAGGTAATGATATTGGGCAGTATAGTGGCACCTTTACCAATCTGAGAGTGGACGGTTCAGCGGCTAAATTCTCGAAATGTATTAGTGAAAGTGATTATAGCGGTGCGACAACGGAACAAGGTGGCGCCCTGGTAGTGAATAACTGTCCTGCAGGACAAGCTCACCTGGTCATGGATACCAGCAATAAAGCGTTGTCGGGTACAGATTTTAGCTGGGATTACACGGTGCGTCCTTTGGTAAAATCACCCAAAAATTTGGATCCGTCAGGTTTCAAACTTGATGGAGCAATTACAGTACAGGTTGATTATCTTTAATTTTATGATCTTTCAGAATTAAAATGACGTCATCGAACGCGCATAGTTAGATAACATAATGGTAATTATTATTTTTAGTGTTAGGTTGTTATGACTAGACGCGTTCTTTTTTTCTTTGTTTTTTTTAGAAACAAAGCAACCGGTTTTCTTTGCTTTTTAGGTCTTTCATTTTCGACTTTTGCGGCAAATGAAACCGTTGATTTCGATATATCAACATTACAGGCTCGCGGTTTGTCGTCGACGTTGAATGAGTATTTTAGAGAAGGGAAGAAGTTCTCTCCAGGTGTGAACAAAATTACACCTGTTATTAATGGCGAGGAACGAAAATCAATATCCATTCATTTCGATGAAAAAGGTCAACCTTGTCTTCATTCCGATGATTTGGCCACGCTAAGAATTAAAGGTAATCAATCTGAGAGTGATTCCTGTAGTGATTTAAAATCCCGCTTCCCGCAATCAGAGATCCATTTAGACCCAGGGGCGAATAAGATTGTTTTTGTTTTGCCTCCAGACGCTATTGAAGATAAAGACAATTTTGATATTAGCCAATATGCGGTGGGTGGAACGGCAGCTATGCTGAATTACGATCTGCTTGTGATGAAAAATTACAGTAAAACGGTGGGGAGCGAAAATGACTCCGAAGATAAAAAGTCATCCAGTAATAATATTGATACTTTTCAAAGCAATACCGAAGAAGGTTTCAATATTAATGACTGGATAATCCGCAGTCGTCAGTCATACAGCAGCAGCGGTGAAACCCGTAGTTTTGATCAACTTTATACCTATGTTCAGAAGACTTTGCCCACGTATAAAACGGTGATGCAGGCAGGAAAAATCAGCGTTGCTAATTCATTGTTTTCAATGCCACAGATTTACGGTGTTCAGTTTTCTCCAGAAAGTGCTCTGATGGCCAGTAAGCAGAGCGGTGCGACAGTCACCGGTATCGCTCAGACTCAGGCGCGCGTTGAAGTGCGCCAGGCGGGTGTTTTGATTTATTCGACTCAGATCCCTGCTGGGTCGTTTACGCTGACGCGTTTGCCGACACTGAATACGACCTCTGACCTGAATGTCAGCGTGGTGGAACAGAATGGGATAACACGTACTTTCCTTGTTCCTGCCTCCTCTTTTACCCATGCTTATAGCCAGCAGGAAACCAGCTATTCCGCCGCGCTCGGTAAGATAGACCAAAGCAATAACGACAGCATTGGTGCCAGCGAGCTCGCAACATTCAGTATGTCGACTGCATTGGGTATTCGCTCCATGCTGGGGGGAGGGGCGCTAATCGCGCAGCGCTATCAGAGCGTTGGGGCACAGCTCAGTACCGGTCTGGCGAATGGCCTGAGCGTAAGTGGCAAAACGATATTATCCAGCGATGCGCGCAGCCAAACCCAGGGGATACAACATAATCTATCCGTCACTATGCCGTTAACCGCGCATTTGAATACCAATGGTTCGGTCACTTTGCAGAATTCAGGTTACCGTGACCTGACAGACGGTACTCCTGATATTAATAAGGGCAATGACGATGCGAATGCCTATGCCGACTCTCGATATAAATCTCAATATAACCTGGGAATTGGATATGCATTCGGCGACGCAGGGGCATTCAATATGGGGTGGTCTCGTGTAACGATGTTTTCTCCGCCAGATGTGACCAGTCGCTGGACTGCGGGTTGGTCGAAAACGTTTTCCGAAGGCACATCACTCTCCCTAAATGCTGAACAGGATAGCGGAGATGATGGCGACTCTATGCTTTTTATGAATATCAGCATTCCGTTGGGGTCCGCGCGCATAGGTGTGAATATGTCCCGCACCGGAGAGAACAGTAGCGAAGGTGTGACTTTTGATAAAACCGTTAGCGATCGCTTCAATTACTCACTCTCTGTGAATAAAAACAGCAACAGCGATGTTACCGCTTTTAATTCTAATATCCATGCGTTGCCAAAGTATTCCCAGCTGAGCTTAGGTTATTCACGTTATGGCGTTGACAGCAGCATTTACACAGTAGGGGCCGCCGGGGGCATCGTCGCGACTGAACAAGGGGTACTGTTCTCTCCCTATCCTTTACAAGACACTTTTGCCGTTGTTCAGATACCCAATATTAGCGGCGGAGAGATCTTGACGCCTCAGGGACCGGTATGGACCAACAGCGAGGGATATGCAGTTTCTTCCGGCATGGCCGCCTATGGCGAATCTCGAATGACTCTGGTGACAAAAAGTTTGCCGAAGAATGTGGATATCAATAATGGTATTCAGATTGCTCATGTAGCACGCGGTTCTGTGACGAGTTACATCTTTGGTACCGTGCTCAGTAGGCGTGCACTGATTCGTATTCATCTGTCGGAAGGGAAATTGGCAGATAAAGGCGCTCTCCTGTACGACGCGCGCGACAACTACATCACGACCGTGGCGGGTGATGGCTCGGTATTTCTGATCGACAGTCAGTTAGAACAAACGTTATGGCTCAAGCCACCAGCAGGGCCACGCTGTCAGGTGATTTTCACTCTCAGCGAAATCCCGGATGTGGATAAACTCTATGAAGACTATGATGCGCAATGTAAGTTTTAATAATTTGATTTTTGTCCTGGCGCTATTTGCGGGCCATGCTGGCGCCAGTGATTGTGATATTAATGTCAGCCAGCCTCATATTGACTTCGGTACTTTTAACCGAGGCACGTTGTCACAAGCAACCAGTGGCACGCAAGTTAACATTATTGGTCAAAATATCTCGACGCTAACTGTTATCTGCCCCCGACCTGAACATATCGCTGTCTTCTACAGGACTGCCGCGAGTCACTCAGCAGAAGGATACCCATTAGGAAATTTAGCCAATGTATCGCTGATCCTCAGCAACGCTCAGGCAGACGGGAAATCAACGCTGCTCTCGTATCAACAAGAGGGCAGTTCCAGGATTTCTGGTCACGAAAAATATTTGCCTTTAAAACCGAACATGGGCGTGTCTCCCGATAACAGCGAGCCGGTTAAAACCCTGGTAATGCAGCTGACATCAATCGCGACAGTAAACGACGAAAATGTTCGTGTAAAAGAGCATAACACTTTGAACAGTAACGGTACTCTGGAAGTGGTCAGTGAATAATTGGTGCTCTGCCCATATTGCCGCGATCGGCTTTTTAAGCTTGTCAGTAGTCGCCGCACCTCAGGCTGAACTCACTTTTACTGCAGTGGGGGAGCCACCTCCTTGTCATATTGTGCAAGTCCCTGGGACGCTGGATTATGGGAATATCAACCGGAATCAATTGGCAGCGAAAAAACCAACTCAGCTTCCCGTTAAAACATTCGTGGGCGGTATTACGGTTCAGTGTGAAGCAAAAACCAGTATTGGTCTTAGCGCTGTCGATAATAGCGGCGGTAATGCGTTGAGCACGGGTAATTTGCAATGGAATTCGCCGAAGGTGATGGTCACACCGGCACAAACTGACCAGCGTTTTGGACTGGGTATGACGCAGGGAGGCAATGCTATCGGAGTATGGAACGTTGTCTTTCATTCAGCACAGGTCGACGGTGTATCAACTCAGACCGGTGTGGCAAGCAACGGAATTGTGGATTTTGCAGATACCGCTCCCACTATGCGTAACAACGGAAAAGTGGCTACCTGGATTCAAAACAATGCCATTGCATCTGGCGAGATATTTACGATCCAGGCTGACGCGGCGGTAGCTATCGCTCCTCTGGAAGATCTCCCATCCGGTTCAAAGATTAGCTTTGCGGGTTCAGCAACCTTAGAAATTATTTATTTGTAATAATGAGTACTAAAGTGTTGACTGGCTTTTTATTAATCCGTGGTTGCCTGGAGTTTGAGGGGCTTACGATATTCGAAAGTTACTTATCTAACGTGTTTCAGCATCCAGTTTATACAATAAAGAAAAAATGAGCAGGCCCGCTAATTGAACCGATAGGATGGTGGCTAAGTGTTAAATGAGATGGGGATAAAACACCACCATCTCATTTTTATTTGTTTATGAATTAATCGTTGTTGCCTTCCTGCGCCATTTTTGAAGAAAAGTGTTCTTCAATTTTGGTAATGATATTGACGAAATTCCCATTGCTCATCGCACTTTTATTGTAATTGATGTAAAAATCAACGGGTTCGATGTCAAAATTTGCCTGGAGTACTTTTAACCCCAGTGCTTGTGCGAAATTATCAGCAAACCATTTTGGTACAAAGCTTAAATTGTCTGTTTTAGCGGAGACGGCGGAGTTGACGAAGACCGAACTACTGTTGAAGGTAAAACGACGTGTTTGTAGGTTTTCATCAATATCGCGCTGAACTCTTTTCAGGCCTTCCGTATTTACATTCAAAAACGTTGCTGGCTCGGCACTCATTCCCTCAAGCGTCAGAAGTTGGTCCATGCGCGGATGATCTACCCGGCAGACCGGTACCACATGTTCTTTCATACAGCAGCGAGAGATAACGGAAGCGCTATAATAAGGATGGGTGTCAAGAACAATATCTGCTTTACGATAGGTAAGAATATCCTCCCCGTTATTAAGCAGCGAGTCGGCCGAAAGATGAACAATTTCACACGGAATTCCGCTGTTTTGAATATCGGCGCATAAGTCCGGTAACATACGCAGCGCTAAATAGGGTGGTGCATAAATAACAACACGATGTGGTGTAGCTTGCGTTGAAAAATTTATAATCGCTTCGATCATATTCCCGAAGTCTTGCCCTATTTGAGCGTGAAGCTTTATCGCGACAGTCGTAGGCTCTATCCTTTGACCTGTGCGGACGAAGAGTGGATCTGCAAAATGCAGGCGAAGCTTACTCAGTGATTGACTAATAGCAGAGCCGCTGGAATTTAGTGTCTCTGCTGCTTTCTTAACACTACAATGAATAAATACGGCTTCGAAAACTAATAATAAATTAAAGTCAAAGGTATGGATTCGTTCAAAATTTGAGACATTTTTATCATTGACCATGAGGTATGTACTTCCTAATAGTAGGTTTGAACAAATAGTCGACTGCAAATGAGCCATTTCTCTGTGGCTAAATGATGCATCAAAAATAAATGAAATTAAATGAAAATAATAAAATGTATTAAATTCATAACTATCAATGAATTTATATTCTTGAAGTATAGCCCAATTAAATGAATTGAGTGGATTATTTGCAGTGAAAGTCGTTAAGCCTGTTGCGCTATATCGGTTTCTTTGTCCGGCTCTGGATATTTCAGTTATAGATTTATGCCACAATCATTTTGAGCAACGCTTCGACAGGCATGGGTTTGCAAAAGTAAAACCCTTGCAGAAAGTCGATCTGTTTGGCGCGAAGATAATCCGCCTGGGCCTGGGTTTCTACTCCTTCGGCGATGATTTTCAGGTGCATGTTTTTTGCCAGTGTAATCAGGCTATCAACCAGGCGTGTATCGTCGCTGACACCAATCTGGCTTACAAACATTTTATCGATCTTAATAAACTCAGGATTTAGAGCGGAAATGTAGGACAGATTGGAATAGCCGGTGCCAAAATCATCCAGCGCCACGGAGATGTTAGAACGCCTCAGCGCGGCAAACCAATTGCTGAGCTGCGGAGTGAAATGTAGCGGATGCCTTTCGGTAATCTCCATGACCACATGGCTCTGATTCGCTGTGAATTTTTGTAGAAGCTCGCATGTGTCGATTTCAAAGTTCGGATCGAGACAATTTTGTGCGCTGATATTGATGCAAATATATGTCCCAACCGGGAAGAGATGAATTTGATGCTCAAGATCGGCAATCACCTGCTGAATCAGCAGATGGGTAAGCGGCACAATCAGATCGTGCTTCTCTGCCATAGGGATGAATACGTCAGGCGAAACATAGCCGTAAATGGGGTGGCGCCAGCGGGCGAGCACCTCGATACCGGCGACTTGCCCCGTCTCTGTATTGATGAAGGGTTGATAAAAAGGAGTGATATGACGCTGAGCGATAGCCGCTTTCAGGGTTCTCAACGTCGGGTCGATCTGCGAGGTTTTGAGCCATGAAAGTGCGCGGGTCCACGAGGAACCCATTCCGGTCAGGATCGCGTGTTCTTTTTTAAGGATGTTTTCCATCATTCACTTTCATCGCAATGTCGTCAGACGATCCGTTAGAGACAGCCTGACGAGGGTGGGGAGTAAATCAGTGGACCGGGATTAAAACTGTACCCAGTCGTTCTGATCGCGAGCCGCATCTTTTTTGGCGGCATTCAGGGAAACCACGTGGCCCTTCGTGGCCGGGCGCACATCGGTGCGCGTTTGTGGCGTCTTCGACACGCGGAAAATCGACACGACTTTTTCAAGCTGCACGGCCTGGTTTTCCAGCGAGCTGGCGGCAGCAGAAGACTCTTCGACCAGCGCCGCATTTTGTTGCGTGGTGGTGTCCATTTCTGCCATCGCCTGAGCAATCTGAGAAATCCCACGGCTCTGTTCGTCCGTTGCGCTGGCGATTTCGCTCATGATATCGCGCACCTGAGCAACGGATTTCTCGATTTTCGCCATCGCCTCTCCCGCCCCTTCTACCAGGTTAAAGCCGGTATCGACGTGAACCGCAGATTCGTGGATCAGGTTTTCAATCTCTTTTGCCGATTGCGCACTGCGCTGTGCCAGGGTGCGAACTTCTGCGGCGACGACCGCAAAACCTTTACCCTGATCGCCCGCGCGCGCCGCTTCTACGGCGGCATTGAGCGCCAGAATGTTAGTCTGGAAAGCGATGCTGTTAATGACGGTGGTGATTTCTGAAATTCGGTGCGAGCTCAGGCGCACATTTTTCATGGTATCGATCACTTTCTGTGAAATCTGGCTACCTTCGCTGGCATTTTGCGAGGCTTCTTCCGCCAGCAGGCGTGCCTGATTGGCGTTTTCAGCATTCAGGGCGACGGTGGATGTCAGCTCTTCCATGCTGGCGGCTGTTTCGACGACGGCGGCAGACTGCTGTTCGGTACGCGACGACAAATCCATATTACCTGCGGCAATTTCAGTGGACGATCGTGCAACGCTTTCCACTCCATCGCGAACATCATTAATAATGTTTTTCAGATTATCGTTCATGGTCGACACGGCCTGCATCAGCAACCCAGGTTCGTCGCGGCGAGTGCTGGTCAGTGTGCTAGTGAGATCGCCTTTGGCGATTTGCTCGGCGACGCGCAACGTTTCAATCAGTGGACGGGTAATAGAGCGGGTGATCATCATCGCCAGTAAGATACCTAAAGCGATACCGATGGCGGCGACGATACTCATTTGCAGTCGAACGCTGTTGACGGTTTCACCCACTTTTTGCTGCTGTCTGGTAAACATCGACTGGATAGACTGCGTTAAGACGACGGCTTTGCCTGTTAAGGTGGTCGAGAGCGTCGATTGTTCCGTCCAGACGGCTTTGTAATTATCCAGCTCTCCGGCAATGCTCCTCATATCGTTGAGGCCGGTGTTGATCCAGGCTTTTTGGTCTTGCGCTACAAACGCTAAAAGTTGTTCTGAGTCGGATTTACCGATTTCCAGACGCGAAAGAATGCCTTGCTTGAGTTCTTCAGTCGGATTTTGTTTGTAGGTTGATACCTGTGAATCGATATCGCTCATGATAAAAGCGACATGCGCAGCGACCAGCGCCTGCTCGGGAGTGAGGTCGTTGCTGCGGCTCAGTTTAGAGGCGATTTCCGAGTTGTCGCATAAATTTTGGGTGCTGAGTCGGCGTTCACTTTCTTTCTTTTCAGATACCGCTTTAGTGAATGGCGTCAGGGACATCAAATA
Source organism: Lelliottia jeotgali (assembly GCA_002271215.1). Classification (NCBI taxonomy): domain Bacteria; kingdom Pseudomonadati; phylum Pseudomonadota; class Gammaproteobacteria; order Enterobacterales; family Enterobacteriaceae; genus Lelliottia; species Lelliottia jeotgali. Next base: position 1,187,850 of record CP018628.1, read on the forward strand.
GTCTTTCACTGCAGCATCGGTGTTATCCACGCTGGTTTTACCCTCTGCTGTCCAGGTGAAGGTTTCCAGCTGTGCGATTTTATCCTGCATGCTTTGTGCGGCAGCATTGGTTTGATCGAGGTACTTTTGGTCAAGGGTGTACTGGTAGTTTAAACGGGCCAGGCGTACGGCAGACAAGGTGTTAAATAGCCCTGTCGTATGCTCGTTTTTCTCTACGCGATCCTGGATGCTGGAAATCCCCAATATGCCGGACGCTAAGATTGCGAGGGTGACCAGCAGAATGGTGGTGAAACCTAATAATAATTTCCTGCTGACTTTTAAATTCTCAAAACGATTCATTACGCTCATCATTTTTTCCAGTGTCGGCTTTTACCGAACGACAATGTTTTATGCTATGTGGACCATCATTAACGGAATTAAAAAAACGGGTGCTGGAGAGAAGAAAAAAAAGCCCTTTACACAAGTGCGCAGGGCAAAAACCGCTGAATTGACATCACTCACTCAGGGTATCAGACTTCTCCTTTTTTTTGACAGAATGAGCAGGGAGTTCGCTCATTCTATAATAAACGGGTATGACATCCTGGTAATTAATGATGTAACCATGCCCACGAATATTGCGAATAAAGTCTTCGGGTAGCCCTAGAAGATTGAGTTTATTATTCAGGTTATGCAGAACTTGCCATAACCGCTGGGTGGAAGGACTGAGGTTATTGTCCTCCCAGATTTTCTCAAACAGCTCTTCTTTGGCGACCACTTTTTTTCGACCATGTTCCAGCAGATACAGAAAAAGCCGTAACATAGTTTCATTAAAATATATTGAGGCAAATGCCACGCTTTTATCGTTATGGCTCCCGGAAAGTCGGTATAGCCTGCGATTAGAAATATCAAAATGAATTTCGTCACCGATCATAAAACCATATAGACGATAGCCCATCTCTTATATACCTGATGTAGAGTAAACCTGACATGCGCCACAAGAAATAATCTTTTCATAAACCATACATTTTATAAGGTAGATTATATGGCTGCTATGAATGCATTCCAATACACAACCCTATGCACTATAAGAAACCCTGTGTTTAAGTTTCGTTAATAGAGTTTATATTTACATAAGATACATTGGTGGTGTTAATGTCCTTGTTTGTCGTGATTCAATAGATTTTTATGCTGAAAATGCGTACTTAATCAGATGCTCAACATTAAGTCGTGAATTTTCACTGATTTCAAGCATGAATCGCTGATTGTACGAGCCTATGGTTTTGAATCCTCCAGCCCCTGTATTCGATAATCATAACTTTAAGAATTACCTGACAAAAAGAGGAGTGAAGTTATATGATTTATACTGAATAAGGTCAGGAGGCGCAGCGCAAAAAAAGTGAATTTTGTTCGGTAGTGGTTTCATCAACATGCTGATATATAATAATTAAATTCTGAATCAGGTTTTTTATGACAACTCCCGAAAGTGCCATGAAGAAAGTGTACCTTATTAACGAAACCTTACTGTTTGAACCTGATGTGCGACGGATTGGCCCGCTGGTTGGCTATCCGCACAGGGCGGTCACCCTCCACGGGCCGGTCAGTGAGTGCCTGCTTTTGCTGCTAGAACACAACGATCAGGTGGTAACTCAACGCGTTTTCTTTGCCTCCGTCTGGGAAAAGCAGGGTGCGGTCGTCACCACCAACGCGCTGTATCAAACCATCTCGCAAATCCGCAAGGTTTTGAAATCAGGCGGAATAGAAGAAAACATCATTAAGACGCTGCCAAAAGAGGGGTTTAAGGCGACGGCAAACCTGAAAAAAGGGGAGCTGAATATGTTTATCCAACCGCAGAAAACCTCTCCGGTTTCCGTTTCATCCGAGGAATCTGCCATTGCACAAGCCGCCGCTGTCGCCATCCCTGGCGCGCCGCGCAGAGCGTCATTTTTCAATTCATCTCGCGCCTATACTCTGGCCGGAATTCTTTTTATTCTCTCCTGCGCCGTACTGTATTCAGTGTTGAAAGAGGGACAGTCTGAGGTTGAAAATTATCAGCCGATTGGCAAACTCAACGGGTGTGATGTTTATTCTTCCTGGCGTGATAAGACTAAAAGCCGTGAGATGTTTACCGCACTGACAAAGCGCTACGATATTCATTGTAATGCAGGGGGCACAGCCTGGATGACGCTCAATTTTGCGCAGCAAGGAAGCTCGGTTATTGTCTGCGATAGGATGCCGCAGGATAAAAATGCGCAGTGTGATTCTATTATTTACAGGCAGCAAAATCATGATGAATAAAATGACGCTTCGCTGGACACTCATCGCGCTTGCGATTGTGGCTCCGCTCCTTATCGCCTGGTACATTCATTACCAGCGTAATCATTTCAGCTGCGAAGCGCACACCACGGTTATTGATGATAATTATGTTCTCGATATTATTGCTGATTATTCATTTAACGGCGGGGAAGGGACGTATGAGACGTCTGGCGATTATATCCAGCCTGGGCAGCCTGTCGTGGCAATCAGCAATAAAATTGCCTTTAATTACTGGCGAGAAGCCGACAGCATTATTATGGTCTCGACTGAAACCAATGAGCGACCTAAAAAAAATCAGGCCTACAGACTGAGCATTCCTGATTTTTATCATGTACGTGACCGTGGGATCCGGGTTCAGATAACACCCGCTAACGCTTCAAGCTATTTCATCAGCTACGGCAATGCCCCTATTCTTTATTGTACTAAAGGATAAACATCGGTCTCGCTAAGTCCTTCTCTATTCAGGCCGTTTTATCTTGTTTCCCATATTTACGCTTGATCATATAAAGATAATGAGTATAGTTCTCATTCTCTTTAGTGTTTGTGGGCGTAGACGGACAATTCCCGCATAAACAGTGAGCGCAGATCTCACACGGAACACTGAGTGTTAACGGTGGATTCTGCACGGCCTCACAGCCTGTCAATACAACCCTAATCGCACAGCAGCATGCGACGCAGTTTCCCGCCTGATTCTCTTTTTGAACGGTAAAGGATGTTCCTGATGACAAAAAAATTGTCCGCGCTGGCACTGCTGGTGGCTGCCTCTCTTTCCGGCTGCGCCGCGCAGCACGCCGCAAAACCGACTCCCGCTCCTGAAGCCCAAACCACGGTGACCGCTCCGGCAGAAACGGGCGTACTGAAGCGTGAACTGGCCGATGGCCTGTACGAAATGGTGCTCAGCCCGAAAGGTGACGCGCTGTATATCGCCAGTTCCGAAGGCTTCAAAGATGTGCAGGGCGGGGTTATCTACAAACTCGATCCGACCACGCTGAAAACCATTGGTCGTAGCCACACCGATCTGAAAAACTTTGCGCTGGCGATCTCACCAGACGGTAGCACCGTGTACGCGACCAACTCGCTGGACGGTGGCATCAGCGCCATCAATACCGCTGACGGCAAAGTGAAAAAGCGTCTGCTGTTTACCGAGCGCAACAAAGAGGGCTTCCCGTACGGTGCGCGCCAGGTGTTGCTCCATGACGGGACGCTTTATATCGGCGGCGTTGCCGATCCGGCGGTAGTTTGGGTAGTCGATGCCGAAACGCTGAAGCTGAAAAAAACCATCAAAAACGCTGGGCAGTGGGTCACCGGGCTGCTGTGGTCTGAACAGACCCAGCGCATCTATGTTGCCAACGGCGGCGGCGAAATCCTGATCATCAATCCGCGCACGAATCGCATCGAAAAACGCTGGAAACCGCTCGGTGACAAACCGGCGCTGCTGCTGAACATGGCAGAAGACAAAGCCACTGGCCGCCTGTTCGTGACCGACAACTCCAAAGCCAAAACCACGCTGGTGCTGGATATCCACACCGGCAAGTTGCTCAAACAACTCGATGTGGGCGATTCGCTGGCGGTGAAATTCAACGCCAAACGCAATGAGCTTTACATCTCCCAGCGCGAAAGCGGAAAACTGCTGAGCCTGGATGCCACCACGTATGCCGTGAAGCAAACCTGGGAACTGCCGCCGAATCCGAACAGCCTGCTGCTGTCGGACGATGGCCAGACGTTGTACGTCACCGTTAAACAGGCTTTCAACAAAGACCATTCGACCAACGGGCCGGACAGCGTAGTCAGAATTTCACTGAAATAAACCCCTATAAATAATCAGGCCCGGAAACGGGCCATTTTTGCGCGACTATTGAACGAGTTAGTTATGACCAACACCCCTTTAAATAAAACGCTGCTGGCACTCGCTATCGGCGCGGTTACGCACTCCGCCTTCGCGGCGGAAACCTCCAAAGAAGACACCATTGTGGTGCAATCAGCTCCAGCCAGTGAGTTCAAACCGGGCGGCGATCAGCTGGTTCCGGCTTTTCTCGACGGGCAGGTCGCTAACGGCGGCCGCATGGGAATGCTCGGCCAGCAGAGCGCGATGGATGTGCCGTTCAACATCATCAGCTACACCGCAAAACTGGTTGAAGACCAGCAGGCCAAAACTATTGCTGACGTGGTCGCCAACGATGCGGGCGTGCAATCGGTGCAGGGCTACGGCAACAGCGCCGAAAGCTATCGCATTCGCGGTCTGAAATTCGACGGCGACGACATGACCTTTGGCGGTCTGTCCGGCGTTCTGCCGCGTCAGGTTGTTGATACCCAGATGGTCGATCGCATTGAGATCTTCAAAGGCGCAAACTCCCTGATGAACGGCGCAGCAAGCTCCGGCGTCGGCGGGATGATCAACCTGGAACCCAAACACGCAGGCGACACGCCGCAGGCCAAAATCGGTGTGGATTACACCTCCGATTCGCAAATCGGCACCACTCTGGATGCTGGCCGTCGCTTTGGCGAAGGCGATCAGTTTGGCGCACGCGTGAATCTGGTTCACCGTGAAGGCGAAGCGCCGGTTGCTAACGACCGCCGCCGCACAACGCTGCTCTCCACCGGTCTGGATTACAAAGGCGACAACTTCCGCACCTCTGTCGACATGGGTTATCAGAAGAAAACCTTCCACGGCAGCGAAACGGGTGTGAACATTTCGGCGGTCGATTTTGTGCCGACGCCACCGAAAAACGACCGTAACTACTCGCAGAAATGGGCTTACAGCAATATCGAAAACGAATTCGGTATGTGGCGCAGCGAGTATGACATCACCGATAACTGGACCGCTTACACCGGGCTGGGCGCACAGCACGCCCACGAAGAGGGCTTGTACAGCGGCGCGAAGCTGATGGATAAGAGCGGTAAAGCCACGGCGACGCGTCTGGACACTAACCGCATCAGCGACTCCATGAGCGGCATGGCGGGCATTCGCGGTAATTTCGATACCGGTTTTGTTTCGCACAAAGTCAACGTCGGCTACTCAGCGATGACCAAAAACGAAAAAATCGCCTGGAAGATGTCGGCGGCGGCGGATAACCCAGTCACCAACATCTATCACAACACCGGCGTCGATAAGCCTGACAGCAGCAACTTCAATGGCTCTGGCGGCAATTACAGCGATCCCCTCACCAGCGGCCGCACCCGCACGCAGGGCTGGCTGCTGAGCGACACCCTCGGCGTGCTGGACGACAAACTGCTGTTCACCGCTGGCGCGCGCCATCAAAAAGTGGTGATTCGCGGATACAACAAAAAGACCGGTGCAGAAAGCGACGCCGATGCCTTTGACGGCAGCCGCTGGATGCCAACGTATGGCGTGGTCTACAAACCGTGGGAAGAACTCTCGCTCTACGCCAACCATACGGAAGCGTTGCAGCCGGGTAAAACCGCGCCGAATACGGCTACTAACTACGGTCAGAGCACCGGCATTGTTCACTCTAAGCAGAACGAAGTGGGTGTGAAAGCGGACTTTGGTCGCGTGGGCGGCTCGCTGGCGCTGTTCGAAATCAAAATGCCGTCGGCGATCCTCGATAGCGTCACCAAACACTATGGTCTGGACGCTGAACAGCGTAACCGCGGCCTTGAGTTGAACGTGTTTGGCGAGCCGATGCTGGGAATGCGTCTGAACGCCAGCGCCACCTGGCTGCAGGCGGAGATGACCAAAACCAATAACGGTCTCAATCAGGGTAATAAGGTCATCGGTGTGCCGAACTTCTACGCAGTATTGGGTGCGGAATATGACATCAAACCGATCGACGGCCTGACGGCGACGGCGCGCGTGAATCACTCCGGTTCTCAGTACGCGGATCTGGCGAACAGCAAAAAGCTCGACAGCTACACCACACTGGATCTGGGTATGCGCTATCGCTTCGCGGTGAACCATAACCAGAATCAGATGACCGTGCGTGCCGGTATCGACAACATCACAGACGAAAACTACTGGGCCAGCGTAGACGATTCTGGAACCTACCTGTTCCAGGGCGAGCCGCGCACCTTTAAGGTTTCCGTCGGCTACGAGTTCTAAGTTTTACCCTCGTTATCAGGGGCACGGATGCCCCATCCATTCTTAAGCGTGTGCTAACGCAAACTCTATTGCAGTGCGAACGGTCACAACCTGTGCTCGCGTACAGGCTTCAGGCGTGGCGTCCGGGCTGTCGGGATACACTTCGGTGGTGGTAGTAAATGGCGCGCCGGTCAGGGTGGCGCAAAGGTGGTAGGCATTGTTGTCATACTCCACTACACCGTGGCTGACGACCGGGTAGTCCAGCATGTTGCCGTTCTTATCCGCAGGGGCAATGTGAGTCACTTTCTCCACGGCAGCAATAATGGCCGCCTGGAAATCCAGCCGCGAATTCTGCGTATCGCTCACCAGATAGTAGCCATCTGGAATGGTTCCCGGCTCAAACGGCTCGCCGTCTCGCGCCGCTTTCGCCGGACGGAACTCGCTTTCATCGCTGTCGGTGGTTTCGTGCAGATCGACGTGCAGCAGGAATTTGCCTTTCAGCGGGGCGGTAAACGCCATCAGCGCGCGGGCTTCTTCACCTTCACCTTGTGCCCAGAACTGGCGGTTGGTATCCACGGCATCATAGTTCCAGCGGGTCACGTGCTCATACGCCCACGGGCTGACGCACGGCACCACCAGCAAATTGATTTTCCCCGCGTACTCATTCTGATATTCAGAGAGGAAACTCAGCGCCCCCATCACGCCGCTGGTTTCATATCCGTGGACGCCGCCGGTGATCAGCGCGACGGGCAGGCTGTCGTCCCAGTGTTGCGATTTCAGCGCCATCAGCGGGAATTTTTGGTCGCCATAGTGCAATTCGCCGTACTGGCTCACGTCATAGCGAGGTTTGAGCGCATTTATGGCGTTCAGCACGTCAGTTTCATAGCTTCGAAAACGCGTCTGGCTCTCGCGCCACTGCTGCTTTTCGGCTGCGGTCCAGGGCTTGCCTGGGGTTCCGATAGGGTAAAAAGGTTTCACAGTCATAGGTCACTCTGTCTGGTTTGGGTTTTCAACATCATACCCAGCCATGATTTCTAATTCATCCCGGTCTTTGCGATCCGGCCTGCAACTTGCTCCTGCAGACTCGAAGTGTTAAAAGGTGCCCCTTCACTAAAAATACACAGGGGTCAGACGTGAGAGACGCGTCATCCGCTTCAGACAATGCTGTTTCTGAAGGCTCGTCGGAACAGACACCGACGCTGCAACGTGGTTTGCAAAATCGACATATTCAGTTAATTGCCCTCGGCGGCGCGATTGGTACCGGGCTGTTTCTCGGCATCGGGCCTGCTATCCAAATGGCCGGTCCAGCGGTTCTGCTGGGATACGGCATTGCGGGCGTGATCGCCTTTCTGATCATGCGACAGCTCGGCGAGATGGTCGTCGAAGAGCCGGTATCCGGCTCTTTTGCACACTTTGCCTATAAATACTGGGGTCCGTTTGCGGGCTTTCTTTCTGGCTGGAACTACTGGGTGATGTTTGTGCTGGTCGGTATGGCTGAGCTTACCGCCGCTGGCATTTATATGCAGTACTGGCTGCCGGATGTCCCGACGTGGATCTGGGCCGCCGCCTTCTTCATTATCATCAACGCCGTGAATCTCGTGAACGTCCGTCTGTACGGCGAAACCGAGTTCTGGTTTGCGCTGATCAAAGTGGTGGCGATTATCGGCATGATCGGCTTTGGCCTGTGGCTGCTGTTCTCGGGTCATGGCGGCGAGCGCGCTAACATCGATAACTTGTGGAAACACGGCGGATTCCTGGCGACCGGCTGGAAGGGGCTGATTATGTCCCTGGCGGTGATCATGTTCTCCTTTGGCGGACTGGAGCTGATCGGCATAACGGCGGCTGAAGCGCGCGATCCGCATAAAAGCATTCCGAAAGCGGTCAACCAGGTGGTGTACCGTATTCTGCTGTTTTATATCGGTTCGCTGGTGGTCCTGCTGGCGCTCTATCCGTGGGTCGAAGTCAAATCCGATAGCAGCCCATTCGTGATGATTTTCCACGACATGAACAGCAATCTGGTGGCCTCGGCGCTGAACTTCGTCATTCTGGTGGCGTCACTGTCGGTTTATAACAGCGGCGTTTATTCCAACAGCCGTATGCTGTTTGGCCTTTCCGTGCAGGGCAACGCGCCGAAGTTCTTAACTCGCGTGAGCCGTCGCGGCGTGCCGGTCAATTCGCTGCTGCTGTCCGGGGGGATCACCTCGCTGGTGGTGCTGATCAACTACCTGCTGCCGAAAGAGGCCTTCGGTCTGCTGATGGCGCTGGTGGTGGCAACCCTGCTGCTGAACTGGATTATGATCTGCCTGGCGCATCTGCGTTTTCGCGCGGCGATGCGTCGCAAAGGGCGTGAAACACAGTTTAAAGCGCTGCTCTATCCGGCGGGTAACTACCTGTGTATCGCCTTCCTTGGGATGATCCTGGTGCTGATGTGCACCCTCGACGATATGCGACTGTCAGCGTTGCTGCTGCCGGTGTGGGTGGTGTTTTTATTCGTGGCGTTTAAGTTATCGCGACGTCATTAAGCATCGCAGGGTATGAGCATAACAAGGGGACCTGTGTACAGCGGTCCCCTTGTTTTCTTAATAATAGGTCATCGTGATATCGGCTTTGGCGGTCACATCGCCGGAAAAGTTTTGTCCGTCGGACAGCACCTTCGCCGCAGTTTGCGTCATTGCAGCATAGAAGCGATGACTGGAGACGCCTTCATTAACGCTGCCTGTATGAACTGTCTCACCAATCTGGATGGCGCTTCCCGCAGTATCGAACAATCTGACGCCCAGTCCATCAATCACCTTATTGTTCTGTGCATTAAAGACATTGAGGTAGTCCTCAGAACTCCCGCCGACGTTAGCGTCGGTAAAGGTGATATCCAAATTGCTGAATGCCGCTCCACAGCTGAACGAGAGATCAAAGGGAACGTGATCCCCTTCTTTTGGGAACCCCCCGGTAGATTGCTTGGTATAGTCCGGCAGTTGAACCGTCTGCCTTTTATCGACAAGGCTACAGCTGGACTGTGAGATATAGACCCCAGTCCCTAAGTTAACGTAAACAGAAGTGGAACCAGTGTTCATATTCTCTAAATCAAAACGCAGCTGCGAGCCAATCATCACCGGCATTCCGTCATAGGCGACGGTACCGCTTTTGATTAAATCCGCAGCCATTGCCTGGACGGCATAATTTTTTGTCGGATCGTAAAGCCAGGCTGTTTTATTGTCGTTGTACTGTCCGCCAAACTGGAAGGCTACCGAATCTGCTTTGGTGCCAATAGGGTATGTCTCATTCATTGCTTTACCGTTCACCAGCTCAGCGGGCGGATAGCCGTTGGTCACCGTCGCGCCGCTGACGGAAAGCGGTTTGAGATAAAGTTTAAGATATAGCCCTGAATTTGAAGTGAAACCCCATCCTTTAACCGGGATAATAACCGCGTTATTGATAAGGTAAAGTGCCATCCAGAGTTCACCGTTGAACCCGTCCGGGAAATCATAATACTCCCCATTGGTCGTGCAGGAGATTCGCATGCTTGGCAAAAATTCACCGAAATCCCAGTGCTTAACGACGGTGCCATCCGGTGTTCCGGGATCAACAGTAATCGGTTGATCGGCGGTCATCAGGCTAAAGGGTTTCACCCCGCCGGTATCAATTTGGCAGGTCGGTGTTGAAGCGGATGCATCAACGCAGAAGAAAGCAAAGCTGCTGACCACCAATAAAGATAACGTGTTAAAGGTCTTATTCATAAATCCCTCACTTCCCCTCAGGTTCGACAAAGGATTAATTGCTGAGCGACGCATGTTGAATGGCTGTTTCACCGCCAAAATCATTAATGGCAGAGTAGCTCAACTGAGCCGAGCCAGTTGCAGCCTTGGCCGGAATTTCATAGCGCATTTCGCCTTTTGCAGGGACCATCGGATGTTTGTCGATAACACTCTGGCCGTTGAGCGTCAGCGTTGAGAAACTGACGTAATATGGCGTTGGGTTTTGTGCCACCAGCCAGCGTTTACCCCCATCGCTTTCCGTTCTCCAGTGAAGTTTAGTGACACTTTCTTTGGGATCTCCTTCCAGACCCGCAGGTCGAACAAACACCTTGATGCGGGAGCGAACGGCCAGGACGAGCTGGTTACTTTTCACTTTTGGTGCCGGTGGAATCTCCTGCATGACCAGCCAGTAGACGGTTTCCCGATCGGTTGGCAGCGAGCCAGGCATTACCAGTAATCTGAGGCGGGCTTCTTTATTTGGATCGATTTTAAATAACGGGGGAGTGAGGACTATTGGGATATTTTTATCGCTGCCCTTTAAATCCTCGAGCCATGACTGCACCAGGTAGGTGGTATCTTTGCTGTCATTTTTCATCTGCACGCTGCCTTCTTTATCGCTGATATAAATAATCGCGCGCGTTGCCTCTGGCCTGACGGCGGCCAACGTACTTCCAGTGGCCAGGAGTGAAAGCATTCCCATCATGATGAGAAAGTGTGAGCGGAACGTGTGTTTCATAGTGCACCTGTATGACAAGTTTGTTGAGTTTGCTGATACCAGTCGGAAGATTTCCCCGTCGCGGGAGGCAAAATGAAATGACACTCTTCACCGCCTTTATCTCCCCAGTGGACTAACAGAGGCGTCTCGCCTTTGGCTAAAACGCCGGATAAATAGAGCATACCGTCGCTGGCTACCATGCCGACTTCGACGTTGTCCTGATAAACATAAGCGCCAAACGGTGCGTTCTGCCCGTTTTCCAGCGTGAGTTTTACCATCGCCCGGCGTCCGACACGGGTGACAAAATGGGTGACTGTCACGGCGCCGTGTGTCGGCGTGACGTTCATCCCACTGTTGACCAGCTCCACATTCTGGTTGGCGGTGCGGGTATTCAGTGAAATGGTGTTCTCGCGGTATGGCGTCACGTAAGGCACGACAGCTTTACCCTGTTTATTGGTACGAACGCCCGGTTGTCCGTCTATGGCGACGTTGTCCGCGTCGGGGGCTTCAACAATATTCACTGTGTCCCCCAGATTCTGCGAGAAAATGACACCGTTGCTGTAACCGAGTACACCGCCGGACATGCCCAGCGAGTACTGGCTGGTGTCAGGGCTAAACGAGCTACTGGCACTATAGCTTGCAGCAGGTGTGCGATAGTTTGCTGACACGCCTGGGGAGTATTCGCCACCCTGATTGCGCTGTACTGACATGCTGTAATCCAGAGTGTTATCCAGCTCTGATCCAGAGAGCGTTGCCATTTGACTATTGTTGCCCTTGCTGGTGTTCGACATCAGCGACAGACTGGTGTTGTGATGAGCGCCAAAGTCGAGTGGCATCGACAAACTCAAGGATAGCTGTCTATCCGTGATCTCACCGGGGCTTTGGTTAACGCTGGCGCTGAGGCCCAACGACGCCATTTTTATTTGGGTATTGAAACCCAACGTGATCGAGCGCTGGTTGCTTTGCGTTTCGCCTTCATACGGATAATATTCTTGATTATCAACGGTAAGATAGCTGCTCCCCAGTTCCCCAAGTCCCTGATTTAACGTGAGTTCAATCTCATTTTTACGATGAGACGTGTTGTTGTCAGCGTCGCCCCATCGCTGATCGGCATACTCGCTGAATGACTGGAAATCGGGGGTACGGAAACGATAGGCGGAAACCTGGAATGACGTATTGGTACTGTCAAACTGACGGGCATAGAGCACCCTGACGGCCTGGCCCGGAGACTGATTTGCGCTCGCGTCGTCTTCATCTTTACGCGCATAGTTCGCCTGTTTCTCGATAGCCCAGTCGAGGGACATACTGCCCCAGAACCCCAAATCATATGCGCTACTGACAGCCAGCGACTGATACCCTTCACCGGCTAATACAACGTTACTCAGGGTCAATTTATTTAACCCATATTCAATGCTCGCCTGAGCAAGTTCGGGTGAATGGCTAAGAGAGTTGCTGCTGCGATATTGCCCGGCACTGACGTTATATCGCCAGCTGCCGGGGCGGATCATATCCGGCAGTGAAGTGTAGGGAACGCTGAATTCCTGCTTACTGCCATCGCTTTCCTCAACGCTGACATCGAGGTCTGCGCCCCGCTGGCCGCTGGTCAGGTCGGTGATGGCAAACGCGCCTGGCGGAACGGCTTTACTGTAAATAATGCTGCCGCGCTGACGAATAACCACTTTTGCATTGCTGTTTGCCACGCCACGGATAACTGGCGTGTAGCTAAACGCTTCACCGGGCAACATCTGGGTATTGGTGCCCAGGGCGATACCTTTCATCGGTATCACCCCCATCACGCTTCCTGGCGAGTAGCTGTAGACATCTCCCATCGTCAGTGTCGACAGCAAGCTATTGATGTCCGTTTCGCCGTAAGCACGATCGTGGTTATCTTCCCATTGCTGCCCATCAGATTTGTTAAAAGTATCGAAACTGTATAAGCGCCAGCGGCCGAGATTGACGGCAGAATTGAGGCTCAGGTAGCTGGAGTCTGAGGTTGAATTCTGGTTATCTCCGTGGCTGCTTGTGTGGTAGGTGTAACCGCTATAGTTAACGCGCACTGCGTTGACCCCTTTGTCCCACATGGCTGGGTTGACGGCAGTCAAGGGATTGCTCTCCAGAATAGCGGACTGCGGCAGTGTAAGGGTTCCGTTCTGGTTACCCTCATCATAGCTAAAGTGCAGCTCGGGCCATTTTGCGCTGATATCGAGGCAACTTTCTCCCGGCAGTTTATTCGCAGGTGTGAATGCCGCTTTATTTAATCCTGTGGGGTTAATATTTAACTGATTCAGAATTGTAGAGGTGAAGCAGGGGGCTGATTTACCATCATTGCCGGTTGAAATATATTCCAGGTTTATTTTTTTGGCTTCCGCGCCATTGACGGAGACGTTGATTTCCTTCATACCACTGCTGATCGCATCAGCCTGATAAAATGCTGATGGAAGGCGAGTGTCTACGCTCCCTTGCTTTAAAAACTCAGGGTCAAATATAGGTGTTTCGTCTGCGGCATGAGCAGAGAAAACCATTAATGATAAAATAATGAGAAGGGGGGAAGGGGCTACTAAGGTATATTTTTGCATACTCCCCCCCCCATTGATTAATGTGATATATGGACGCAGCCGTAAGGCCACCTTTTCCCACTGAAAGTGTGAAAAGGTGGAGTCAGACTGGTTAAAACGAAACGATATAAAGGTAATTACTGGTAGGAAACGTCAAAAATCGCTCGGGACTGAACGTCGCCTGACGTTACGGAAGCTACGGTGGAGTTCGCTTTATAAGCGGCCTTAAATTTTAGTGCATTGCTGCCGGTGGCCAGCGTTTGAGGTTTAGAGTAGGTACCGGTATTAATGTCTACCAGCGTCACGCCATCATTTTCCAGAATGGCTACACCGACTCCGTTGGTCGCTTTGGTGTTTTTGAGGATGGTGGTATCGGTTGTATCCGCGGTGCCGGAAAAGTGGACGGTAGCATTATGCATCGTGGTGACATCGCAACCGGTCAGATCGATGGTAAACGGTGTGACGCCTGCCATTTTAGAGGTCGCATCAAAGGCCCCGGTGGTGATGTCTGGCAACGTGACAATGGTACCGTTGGCATTACCGCTACCATTTACACCGCTGACGGTACAGGCCGAATCAATGATTTTCCCATTAAACGTCACATCGCCATCGCTGGCACGGGCCGCCTCTGTCGCAAAAAGAGATGCGCAGATAGTCATAGCAAAGAAAGATAGAGCTGAAGTTTTCATAAAGTTCTTTAAACCTGTGATATAAATGATTTTTGAAAAATAGTGAGAACAATTCACACATTGGAATATTGCTCGGGAGAGTTGATAGTTTAAATGAAATAATAATTGGCACCAGTTGGTAAATTATAAGTAATTTATTAAGCTGGGCTAATTGTCTCGTAAAAACAGAGTGTTGCATTATTAATGTTCAAGGAGTGCGAAAAACATTAACAATAAAAAATCGTAGTGTGAGCATGTTTGAAACATTTTTGTAAAGGAAATCCTTAAGGCCTCAAAGATAAGATTCTCTGAGGTAATCCTGGACTAATTTTTAATTCATGAAACACACTGTTTTATTTTCAATGGCTATTATCTATTTGTTTCATGATATTTGCCCATTCTTCAATCTGATCCTGGTACAAAAATTGTGTTACCGCAGGTTCTATGGTGCTATTCCCGTAGGTAATAAGAGCAATGCAAGGGTACTTCAAGGGCATGTTTTTTATCAGCTCATCCTCAAGTTCTTCAGGGCTTAAATAGCTGTAAAGAAACGACTCATCTTCGAGATGATGATAATCTTTAATCATCCAGTCCCGGTATTCAGATTCATTTTTAAGTAACTTCATACGGTAATTCCTTCATTATTTTATTCATTCATGCCAATGCATTTTGCAATGGCAAAAGCTTTAATTCTGTTCAGAATACTTATTTGAATTCAAAGGAAAACTCCATCAGCGCCACGACCGAACCAGAGGTCGCACCCCCGGTGGGCGTGATCATCCGTCCTTTAAACTGCAGCGCCGCGTTGTGCGCTTGATCCACCGTCGTGGTGACGGTTTTGCCATTGCTGATTTGTGCGTCATCCGCGGCGTTTTTCACTTCAACCGCCACTTTTTTAGCCGTTCCCGTATTGAGGAAGTCTTCCGCGCGGTCCTTATCGGGCGTGCCGCTGACGGTTGCCACCACCTGAGTCACGGAGTCAGGGCAATCCGTCAGCTCCACGCTGAACGGTTTCCACTCTGTCGCCGCATTGGCCTGCTTTAAGTCCGCCACCCGGCCCTTACCTAAATCGACGCTTTGTTCGATCGAGCTCGCAGCGACCTTGCAGGATGACTCCTTAATGACGGCTGACACACTGATCACCGTATCAGTGGCCTGTGCAAACGAAGAACTGACACCCAGCAGTGGCGGTAAACACCACAAAACGGTGTGTAAGAGCCTGTTTATACTATGCATAATGGTCACTATTTATACTCAAATCCCACGTTAATGGTTGATTTCACGGCACCCGGAGCGGCCACGCCGCTGCTGTACAGACGCGCTTTCAGGTCGACCTGAGCCGCTTTATTCACAACGTTCAGGCTTTCCGTTTTCCCGGTGCTGAGCATTTTCGGTGTGGGTTCATTGTCTGCCAGCTGAACGCTGATGGTGGGGGCGGCACCTTCATTTTTATATCCGTCGCTGTCGCCATTCGTGGCTGGAGTTCCCTGGAAACTGGCAATGACGCTGCTCGTCCCGGCAGGACAGTCCGTCAGTAAAATCGAGTTCACGGGTGACCAGGGCGTCGTACTGCCCGCCGCTTCTAGCGCGGATGCCTGAATATCGCCCAGATCAATATTTAAAGTCTCTGTGCTGACGGTACACGGAGACGCCACAATATTGGCGATCACCGTGATGATTGTCGTATTTGCTGCCTGTGCTGTGCCCGTAGATATTCCGAGAAGTGCTATTGCTACGGCAACAGAGTTAAAACGATTATTCATTGTTAAACCCGCTTACGGTTATTTAAAAGTATAAACTAAGGTGATCACTGACTTCACACTGCCTGCGGTTGCCGCTCCCGAACCATTATTACGAATGCGAAAATCAAAAGCCGTCTGCGAGATTGTTTCCTTCAGGGCCAGGCGTACCGGGATAGTAACTCCGTCGTAAGCTGGCATGACGGTAGGAATTTCCATTTTGGCCTGCACCGCAAGATGTTCTGCGGTTCCTTCATTGGCGATATATAAGTTGTTCTCGCTATCCGGTGTGGCATTGATAGTCACATCGTATTCACTGACATCTGCGCATTCTGTTAAATTTATCTTCACTTCTTTCCAGTCAGTCGCCGAATCAGAGGTCGTGAAATCCGTTATTGGAAGAGTGCCAAAATCAACCAGCGCAGCGGGGACGGAGATGGTGCAGGGGGGGATAACCACTGTACCGCTGTAGTTGAGATAAATTTGATCGGTAACCGGAATAGCCAAACAGTTAATACTAATGAATAAGGAACCGATCAATAATGTCTTAATGATGTACATTATTTTTCCTTTAGCGATATTCAATGTTCATTGTCACTTGGGTCGAGAAATTGCCGCCGAGAATGGTCTCGCTCCCTAGCTGCACAGGCTTAGCATTAACGCTGAGGTCTTCCGTTGAAGTGGCAAATGCCGGAATGTCGATCTCTTTATCCATGACGACAGGCTGCCCATTACTGGCCCAGGACAGCTGTAATCCCAGATTAGCCCGGCTCGTTTTCACGATACCCTGATCGGCATCGTAGGTTCCCGCACTGGAGGTAAAGGTCACAGCGATAGGTTCAACGCCACCCGAATTACTGCAACGCATAGTGACAGGCGCAGTTTTAGTTTCGGCTGAGCCATTACTGATTTCGCTGGGGGATAACGAGGCCCAGATAAAAGCCATATTATGTGCGGTGATTATTTGACACGTCGAGTTCGAGACATGAAAGTGTAAATTAATACCCACAACAGCGCATATAAAATCATTGGCGTACGCTGCATTTTTTTGACATACAGCATTACTGGAGGTAACGTCATTATCAATAAATCCAATACTATTAGCGTTATAAGAAAAATCGCCAACATAGTCAGTTCCGGTTTCATCAGTGACAACTGATACCATAACTTCACCGGGGCTTTTTACAGCAACGTTAATTAATTGAATTTCATCACTTTGCCAAATTTCGCCGCGCTCATCCCTGATGCCGAAGACCAAATAAAAACCGTTACCAATCGGGAGGCCAATATGGCCATCAATGTGACCCCAATGAATATTCCCAGTAGTGTTACCATCGAATTGCATTCTCATGTGGCTATTAAGACTGGATGGTCCAGTATATTGTGGGCTTCCAACAAAAATATACCGTCCAAAAGGCACGTTCCCATTGTCTGTTGGATCTTTATTGACATTGACTGTTCCACTAATATTAATGGTCTCTGTGGGAAACTTCGCTGCGTGAACGGGGGCCATGACAGAGACTAATAAACATCCAAGCCACACCCAACTTCTAAAATTAAACATCGTGGATCATCCTCTCACCGGCAAACAGCGACCGGCAATTGTTGGCAGACTGATTTTCATATCCTGCCCGGTTAACTGGTAATGTACCTGACACTGCTGGTCCGGCGCTTTACCCCACTGGGCAATCAGCTGCCCTTCTTCTGGCAGGCCGCTCAAATACGTGGCCCCCATTTCGCCGACGATCCCTGCATCGGGTGCATTTTTACTGTCTTCTGTTAGCAGGCTGACCGTGGTGCCAAACGGCACCGCGTTTCCATCGGCCTGGGTCAAATTCATCATCACCCGATAGCCGACATGCGGGTTAAAATCAGCCCGTACCACCGCGCCCCGAGTGGGGATCACGTCTTTGGCGCTCTCATCGAGGTCGACATTCGGCCCGAGCGTGGTGGTGTCCAGCCCAACCCGGTTGCGACGGTACGGTGAGGTGTACGGCACGATGGCGTAACCGCGGCTGTCAGTATCAACCCCGCTGTTGTTCAGCACTTTGACATCGTCAGCGCCGGGAGCCGCCACCAGCGCAATGGTATCGCCGAGCGGCTGGGACAGCGTCACGCCCTGGCTGTGGACGACGACGCCACCCTCCAGGCCGTAATTCCAGCGCTTTGAGTTGTCGCTATAGCTGTAGCCCAGGTTGCTACTTCCGTATCTGCCCTTGTAGTTCAGGTTGGCATTACCGTTCCCACCCTGATTCTGGCTGGCAATATTCTGGCTGACGCTGTAGTTCAGTTTGTCATCATCCGTAATCCCGTTGATGCCAGCCTGATGCTGAGTGCTACTGCGGGTGCTGGTATTGAGGTTGTATGTCGCCCAAGCGCCTTTTACCCAACGGTCAAGCGGAATGGAAACGCTGAACGACACCTGGCGGTCACTCGGTTCGTCCGGGGTGAAGTTATCGCTCAGCGTCACGCTGTAGCTTGCCCCCAGCAAGTTGTTGTTGTACCCGAGCTGCAAGGTCTGCTCGGTGCCGCTGGTACCCCAGTAGTCCTGAACGCTGCCGGAAAAATAGAACGAGCCCCAGCCTTCTGGCAGTGATTGGTTCACGGAACCTTCTACCTGACTACGTTTATGGCTATTGATCTCGAAATCGGTGCTGTCCGTGTCCTCAGCATTCAGGTCCACTGACTCCTGCAAGGTGTAAAACCCGCTGGTGGAGTAGCGATAACCCAGCAGACGAAAATCGGTTTCGGTATCAGAAAAGGATTTAGCATACAGAAAACGGTACGATTGACCGGTCTGCTCCACGTCACCTGGCAGCTGAGTTTTGGCCTGGGTTACATCGATGGAAACCGCGCCCCAGTCACCAATATTTTTCCCCATGCCCAGCGCCAGCGCCTGATACTTATCGCTCCCCTGAACGCCGCCATACACCGTCGTCCCGCCCGCAAAGCCACGAATCAGCGAGATCTGACCAAAGTCCGGATTCTCGCTACCGTAGCCACTGCGATACTGTCCTGCTGTCACGCTGTATTTCAGGTGACCTTCACGCTGCAATAAAGGCACCGAGGCATAGGGCTGCACGAAGTGCTGCGTTGAGCCGTCTTCTTCTTTAATATCGACCGTTAAGTCGCCGCTGCCGGAACTGGCGTACAGATCGGTAATCTCGAATGCACCCGGCGCGACGTAGCTTTGATAGATGGTGTAGCCATTCTGGCTAATGGTGACCTGGGCGTTGGTTTTGGCTATCCCGCGCACGATTGGGGCAAAACCCTGCATACTGTTCGGCAGCATTGAGTCGTCCGATGCCAGCTGTGCACCGCGATACTGCACGCTGTCAAATACGTCGCCGGTGGAATACCCGTCGCCCAGCGTGAGCTGTGATTGCAGCGAAATAATACTGCGCTGCAGATAGGTATTAATGTTCTGCCACTGCCGTTCACCGTTGCTGTCGCTCCAGGTCGAATAGTTGCGTAGTCGCCACGGGCCGAGATTCAGGCCGTTTCGCAGGCTCAGGTAGTAGCTGTCATCGTGAGTGGTAGTGCCGTTGTTTTCATTGGTGCCGTTGGCGCCAGTAAAGTTGTAATCCAGCAAATAGGCCGGAATGCCGTCGTCCCATAACACCGGGTCAACGTAGCCACGCACCGCTTGCGACAGCATCGCCTGGGGGAAACTCAGCTCCAGGCGTTGTTTGTCAAACTCAAAAGCGGCACTGGAAGAGGGAATAGCCTGCAAAAAATTGACGCATTCTGCTGCGTCTGTTACCGCCTCTTTTTTTGTCCCCGCACTGTGTTGACTCAGAGCCGGGATAGCGTCAACTTTCACGCCATATTTTTTTAATTGCTCCAGCGTCAGGCAGGGCAATAAACCGGTGTCATTTTTATCCGCGCCACTGTCGTCGGCATAAAAGGTGATTTCCTGGTGGTCAACCGTTTCGTTATTGACGTTGATATCGACCAGATATTTCCCAGGCAACTGCCCACCGCTGGATTTGCTGAACGCGGAGAGATCGGCCACGGTATCGCCGCTGTCGGATTGCTCAATAAAGGCCGGGTTAAATCCTGCATCCGCAAAACTTTGCGGGGAACACAGCAGCAGGGAGAGGGTACTGCTGAGAACATAACGATGCATAACGCTGTCGCGCGTAAGTTTATGCGCAGTATTTCTGTTCCATTGCTTATTATTCATGGCGTCAGGCATTCGCTAAAAGAAAAGGAAAAAGTCAGAAGCTGGTGTGGTCTTAATTCACCGCTGCGGTAATTGCGGGAGTCACACCGCCGTAATCATTAATGGTGGTAAAGACGACCTGCTTACCCTGTACGCCAGCTGGCAATTTGAAGTGGGCCTCGCTTTTCGGCATCACCAGATTGACGTTTTTAATCTCATTGCCGCTGAGTTTGACGCTGTCCAGCGTGACGGAATAGGCCGTTGGATTTTTGGCAATCAGCTCGCCACCCTGAACAGACCACTGCAGCGCTTTTGGTGATTCATCTGCTTTGCCCGGTAAATCCGCCGGACGGTAGAACATTTTTATCCGTGTTTTAATAGCCAGTTGCAGTACATTCTGCGCATCGCCTGCTTCAGGGGCCGGAGGAATGGCTTTGACGTTGAGCCAATAAACGGACTCACGATCGTTGGGTAATTGCCCACCCGTTTTCATAATGCGCAACATATTTTCTTTATTGGCATTCAGACGGAATAATGGTGGAGTAATACTGAACGGAACTTTTTTATTTCCGTCTTTATCATCTACCCAAGATTGCACTAAGAAATATTGCTTGCTGCTGTGATTATCGACGGTAAGAGAGGCTTCTTTTGCATCCGCACTGTAAACCACGCGCGTTGCGCCCAATACAATTCCGTCAGACGCAAATACGCTGTGCGAAGCAAACAGCAATGCTGTCGCTGCGAATAAGGGTTTTAATTTCATGTACAGACCTTCTGGAAATTACGGTGCGATAAAAAAGGATTACCGCACCGCAAGGATTACTTATAGGTGACCTGGAAGTCAGCCTGTGAGTTGGCTGGGCCCACTCCTACAGATGCCAAAGTGGATTTGTAGTGTGCTTTGAAGTTCAGGACGTTTTCACCCGTTTGCAGTGAATTGTCGGCGCTTGCGGTACCCATAGGAATGACAGTTCCTGCGTTGCTCAGGATTTCAATGCCCACACCGGTCGCTGCACCAGAAACGTTGCTGATAGCCAGCAGGGTGTTATCCGTGCTTTCCTGCGAACCGCTAAACATCACGCTTGCCGTTTTCTTCACGGCGTTATCACATTCTTCCAGCTTGATGGTGAAGCCCTGATCCGCAGAGGTGTCTTTTACCTTCGCGAAAGTAGAGGCTTTGACTTTACCCAGCGAAACAGTCTGATCGACACTGTCGGTTGAAACAACACATGGGGTATCGACGATATCACCGCTAAATTTAACGGTGCCGTCAGAAGCCATCGCCGCTGAACCATAAGCTGACAGAACCAAAGCAAGACTGACTAACGCTTTACGAGAAGACATAACTATTTCCTTATTTATACAAACGATATTCGAGAACTCTTATAAATCCAGTTAATAAGAGAAACTTGACGGAGGCTACTTAGATCATAGAGCTCTAAAGAATAAATATTTTGAACTGCTAAATCTGGAAAAAATTATACTTCGGTGGAATTTAAAATGTAAGCGTCTATTTTTGGACGTAACTGGTGTCCAAAAATGGACAGTGCGCATCAGTGCTGAGTTGGTGCTGGAATAGCGAGGTGTTTAAGGCGTGTTTGGAATAAAAATAGGATAAGCATAATGCCAGTACTAAGAAACATAGCCTCCGTCGAGAAGTTTGTGCTTAGTAGTTTTTAGGGAAGGGGATTCCTAACTTAATTAGTTTACCCTTCTCCATCTCAATAAAACCGCCATAACGCAAATCAGATAGAATCTTCATAACGCCACTACGGGCCAGCCGTGTTCGCGTAAGGATGTATTTTTCCACGCTCATTTCGGCATGGTTTGGGTGCTGCGCAAGCTCCGTCAGCATCATACAGACGATGCTATAGGTGCTACTGTTGACCATCACGATATCGCGGTAGCTCTGATGATCGCCGATATAAGCCTGATAGGTCATGACATCACTTGCGAGGTTGTTTTCATTGATTATTTTCATTGCCGCTTCATGCGTCAAATATAGAATATCGCTCAGTCCCTGACGACGGATAGTATGCGTATGATAACGAAAATCAGACCCTTGTAACCCCAATATACCCGGGGCGATCACCGTCGCGACAAGTAGGTTGTCATGGTTGCGCCAGATATCGACTTGCCCAGAGGTGATGAGGGTAACAATAGACTTTCCATCATCATCTATGAAGGGGATTCGATCGTCGCCGTAGCGTCCAAGTAGGGGTTGTGAATGCTTTGAAAAACAATTAATTAATTTATTAATAATATCCAGAGGCTTAATAGGTTTATGCTTATATAAGTTAGCTGTTATTGCGATTTTGTTCATGGTTTCGTGTTCTTCATGGTTGGTGCAGTCACGCTGGAATTATAGCTGAAATGTTTACTGATGAGATCCGTTCTTGTTTTAAAGTCACGGTTCTATGATTCTATATTGTACTAAAAAAACCCTATTCGTCCATTATTGAATGACAATAACTTTTGTTGAGCTAATTCTGCAATAAATACCTGAGGGAATTAGCGTTATTCGACACAGACACGGTGAGGTGAAGAAAAGTTTTGCTGTGAGGCACACAAATACCCAAAGTTAACCAGGATATTACTCATTTCAATGTTTGACGGGGTTTATCTTTTATGTTCCGAGCGTCGAGTTTCCTGCTCGCGACAACAATTCCGGCACAAAAATTTAGATCGTGACCGCTCTCGCAGTTCTGTTTTGATCAGCAGGATCTTTGTTTTGTAATCGATTACTTTTTTGTTTGATGTGTTTTGTAATCGATTACTTTTTACAGGTGAGGCTTATCATGGTGTCAACAACTGAAAGTGGTGGAAAGGCGATAGGGCAGCACCGGCTGCTGGTTCCGCGGCTGTCGCTGATGATGTTTTTACAGTTTTTTATCTGGGGTAGCTGGTCGGTCACGCTTGGGCTGGTGATGACCCAGCACAACATGTCGCTGCTCATTGGTGATGCGTTTTCCGCAGGTCCGATTGCGTCCATTCTGTCACCGTTTGTGCTCGGGATGCTGGTAGACCGCTTCTTTCCTTCGCAAAAGGTGATGGCGGTAATGCACCTCGCCGGCGCGGCGATATTGTGGTTCGTGCCTGGCGCACTGATCGCCCAAAACGGCGCTCTGCTGATTGGCCTGCTGTTTGGCTACACACTCTGCTACATGCCGACGCTGGCGCTAACCAACAACATCGCGTTTCACAGCCTGGCGAACGTCGATAAAACCTTCCCGGTGGTGCGCGTCTTTGGCACCATCGGTTGGATTGTGGCCGGGATTTTCATTGGCGTAACGGGTGTTTCAGCCAGCGTAACTATTTTCCAGGTCGCAGCCGTCAGTTCTGTTCTGCTGGCCGCCTATAGCCTGACGCTGCCGCACACGCCAGCCCCAGCTAAAGGGTTGCCGGTTGCCGTGCGCGATCTGTTCTGCGCGGATGCCTTTGCGCTGCTCAAAACCCGCCACTTCTTTATCTTCTCCTTGTGCGCGATGCTGATCTCCGTGCCGCTCGGCACGTATTACGCCTACACCGCGTCATATCTGGCTGATGCAGGGATTCAGGATGTCAGCACCGCCATGTCGTTCGGGCAGATGTCTGAGATCGTCTTTATGCTGGTGATCCCGCTGCTGTTCCGCCGCCTCGGGGTGAAATACATGCTGCTTATCGGCATGCTGGCGTGGTTTGTGCGCTATGCGTTTTTTGCGCTCGGTGTGAGTGAAGAGGGGCGTTTCCTGCTGTATCTCGGCATTCTGCTCCACGGTGTGTGCTACGACTTCTTCTTTGTTGTCGGTTTTATCTATACCGACCGCGTGGCGGGTGAAAAGGTGAAAGGCCAGGCGCAGAGCATGATTGTAATGTTCACCTACGGCATCGGCATGCTGCTCGGCTCGCAAATTTCCGGCGCGTTGTACAACCGCCTGGTAGCGGGGCAGGCCGTACCGCAGGCGTGGGTTACATTCTGGTGGATCCCGGCGGTGGCTGCGGCTGTTATCGCGTTGATTTTCCTGTTCTCGTTTAAATATGACGATGACAAGGCGTAATTTTTTGGAGGTGGTATGAGGACGATTAAGGGACCGGGTATTTTTCTGTCACAGTTTATCGGGGCACACGCACCGTTTAACTCGCTCGACGGGCTGGCAGGCTGGGCGGCAGGCAAGGGCTACAAAGCCCTGCAAATTCCGTGCAACCATCCGCAGATATTTGATCTGGAGAAAGCGGCGAGCAGCCAGACGTATTGCGATGACATCACGGGGAAACTGGCCGAACACGGGCTGGTCATCAGCGAACTGTCGACGCATCTGGAAGGCCAACTGGTGGCGGTGAATCCGGTGTACGGCGAGGCGTTTGACCACTTTGCGCCGCCTGAGGTGCGCGGAAACGATGCGGCGCGACAGGCGTGGGCAACGGCGCAGGTCAAAAAGGCTGCGGCGGCATCGGCAAAGCTGGGGCTCACCGCTCACGCGACGTTTTCCGGCTCGCTGGCATGGCCGTTTTTCTACCCGTGGCCGCCGCACAACGAGCAGCGTTTTCGCGACGCGTTTGCTGAACTCGCCAGGCGCTGGCGTCCGATTCTGGACTGCTATGATGAGCACGGCGTCGATCTCTGCTTTGAGCTACATCCGGGCGAAGACCTGCACGATGGCGTCACTTTCGAGCGTTTTCTTGCGCTGGTTGACAACCACCCACGCTGCAACATTCTCTACGATCCGAGCCACATGGCGTTGCAGCACATGGATTACCTGGCGTTCATCGATCTCTATCACACCCGAATCAAGGCGTTTCACGTCAAGGACGCCGAGTTCCGCGCCAACGGGCGCAGCGGCGTCTACGGCGGATATCAGGCGTGGATCAATCGCGCCGGACGTTTTCGTTCTCTGGGCGACGGACAGATCGATTTCAAAGGGATCTTCAGCAAGCTCACGCAGTACGGCTACGACGGTTGGGCGGTGCTGGAGTGGGAATGCTGCATGAAGGATGGGGACGTCGGCGCGAGCGAGGGCAGCGAGTTCATCCGCCGCCACATCATTCCAGTTTCGGGCCGCGCGTTTGACGATTTTGCCGCAGGGGGCACGAATGATTAACGTCGGGATCGTTGGCAGCGGATTTATCGGCCCGGCGCATATCGAGGCCCTGCGCCGCCTCGGTTTTGTGCAGGTGGTCGCCCTGTGCGATGGCACGCTTGAGCAGGCGCAGGAAAAGGCGCGGGCGCTGAATGTGCCTCACGCTTACGCCAGCGTGGACGAACTGCTCGCCCATCCGGGTTTGCAGGTGGTTCACAACTGCACGCCGAATCATCTTCACGCGCAGATCAACAGGCAAATCCTGGCGGCGGGCAAACATGTGTTCTCGGAAAAACCGTTGTGCATGACCCCGCAAGAGGCGCGGGAACTGGTGGCGCTGGCAGAGCAGGCGGGCGTGGTCCACGGCGTGAGCTTTGTTTATCGCCAGTTTGCGATGGTGCGCCAGGCGGCGAGCATGATGCGTGCCGGAAGCGTCGGCCGGCTGTTCGCCTCGCACGGCAGTTATTTGCAGGACTGGATGCTGCGCGAAACCGACTACAACTGGCGCGTCGAGGCCGCGTTGGGCGGTGCGTCGCGGGCGGTAGCGGATATCGGCTCGCACTGGTGCGACACGGTGCAGTTTGTCACCGGGCGACGGATCGTTGAAGTGATGGCCGATCTGTCGATAGTCTGGCCGACGCGTAAAGCCAACGTGGCGGGCAACCCAACGTTTACCCAGGATGTGTCCGCCGTGTATGAGGACAAACCCGTCACCACCGAGGATTTTGGCTCGATTCTGTTCCGCTTTGACGACGGCAGCAAAGGCAGTTTCAGCGTCTCGCAGGTTAGCGCTGGGCGCAAAAACCGGCTGAGTTTTGAAATCAACGGCAGCGAGCAATCCGTCGCCTGGGATCAGGAAATCCCGCAGCAGCTGTGGATCGGTCATCGCGATCGGGCCAATCAGCTTCTGACGGACGATCCGGGCCTGATGAATCCGGACGTCGCCGACAGCGCCCACTTCCCCGGCGGGCACATCGAAGGCTGGCCCGATGCCTTTAAGAACATGATGGCGCAGTTTTATCGCGCCGTGCAGGCGGGCGCGATGCCGGAACAGCCGACATTTGCCACCTTTCACGACGGCGCAAACGTGATGTATATCATTGATGCCATTGTCAAAAGCCATCAACAGCAGCGCTGGGTTCGCGTTGAACGATGACGTGTTGCCCGGTTCGCCGGGCAGCAAAATTGTGTTAGCCTGAGTGAAACGCCCACTGCAGGATCTATCGTCGTTATGTCTATTCAGAAAATCGCTCAGCTCGCCGGTGTCTCGGTGGCGACCGTCTCGCGCGTGCTTAATAACAGCGACTCGGTGAAAGCGAAAAACCGCGAGCGCGTCTTGCAGGCGATCAAAGAGAGTAACTACCAGCCTAATCTGCTGGCGCGCCAGCTCCGCACCGCGCGCAGCTACATGATCCTCGTGATGGTCTCCAACATCGCCAACCCGTTCTGCGGCGAAGTGGTGAAAGGCATTGAGGAAGAGGCCGAGAAAAACGGCTATCGCATTTTACTCTGTAATTCCGGTTCGGATCTGGAACGTTCACGCTCCGGCCTGAGCCTGCTGTCGGGCAAAATCGTCGATGGGATTATCACTATGGACGCGTTCTCGAAACTGCCGGAACTCTCGGCGCTGATTGGTAGTGCCCCGTGGGTGCAGTGCGCAGAATACGCTGATTCTGGCACCGTTTCCTGCGTCGGAATTAACGATGTAGACGCCTCGCAGCACGTGGTCAGCCAGCTGGCGGACGGCGGACGTCAGCGCATCGCGCTGATCAACCACGATCTCAGCTACAAATACGCCCGCCTGCGCGAACGCGGGTATAAAAGCGTGCTGCACCTGCGCTGCCTCGATTATCAGGTGGTGGAATACGCGAGCGATCTCAGCTCCAGCGCGGGCATGGCGGCGATGAAAAAACTGCTGGCGGATAACCCACCTGACGCGGTATTTGCGGTGTCGGACACCCTGGCGGCAGGCGCACTGCGTGCCATTGAACAGGCCGGGCTACGGGTGCCGCAGGATATCGCGGTGGTCGGTTTCGACGGCACAGAGCTTTCAGAGATGGTCTCGCCGCCGCTCAGCACCATCGAGCAGCCGTCGCGAGATATCGGGCGCAAAGCGGTGAATTTACTGCTGAATAAAATCGATAATCCGGATGCGCCAACAGAAAGGGTTATGATGGACTGGCGCTACGTGGCCCGCGCCAGTACCTGAGGCTTATTTCGCGAACGCGTCCGCCAGGGAGCGAATATCGTTCCCGGTGGGCGATTGATGAATACGCAGACCAAACTCTTCGACCACGGCATAAATATGGTCGAAAATATCCGCCTGAATGGTTTCATATTCCGCCCAAATGACCGTATTGGTGAACGCATATATCTCAATGGGCAGACCGTTCGCGTCGGGAGCCAGCTGGCGCACCATCAGGGTCATATCTTTACGAATTCGCGGGTGGTTGCGCAGGTATTCATTCAGATACGCGCGAAACGTTCCAATATTGGTCATTTTGCGCAGATTTAATACCGATTCCCCTTCACCATTTTCCTGATTCCACAGATGAATTTCCTCATGACGCGCCGCCATATAAGGCTTGAGCAGTTTGGCCTGAATTAAGCGCTGCTGCTCATGTTCATCGAGAAAATGAATGCTGGTGGTATCAATGCTCAGGCTGCGCTTAATTCGCCGCCCGCCTGACGCCGACATCCCGCTCCAGTTTTTAAACGAATCCGACACCAGCGCCCAGGTGGGAATGGTGCTGATGGTATTGTCCCAGTTACGCACTTTCACAGTGGTCAGGCCAATGTCCGTCACTGCGCCATCCGCGCCGTATTTCGGCATTTCCAGCCAGTCGCCAAGCTTCAGCATATCGTTCGCCGAAAGCTGAATACCGGCGACCAGCCCAAGAATGGGATCTTTAAACACCAACATTAACACGGCGGCCATCGCGCCAAGGCCGCTAATCAGAATCGCCGGTGACTGCCCAATCAGCAGGGAGATCATCAGAATGCCGACCAGGATCGCACTCACTAACTTCACGCCCTGGAATATTCCCTTAAGCGGAAGCTGAGAGGCGGTTGCCAGCTTTTGCGACAAATTGAAGATCACGTCTAATAACGAGAAGAACGAGAGCAGGGCATACACCATCACCCACAGTCGGGCGCAGGTGGTTAATATCTCAGCCGCTTCGCTGCCTTTTTGTAACCACAGCGCCGCCTGCACATTGACGATAATCCCCTGCAGGGTAAAGGCCAGACGGTGAAATAACTTATTCTGGGTAATGATTTGCAGCCACAAATGGGAACTGGCCTGCGCCCGTTTCTCAAACAGGCGCAGCACCACTTTGTGCAATATTAGATGGACAATAACGGCAGTAAGTAAAATGATGCCAAAGATTAACACCAGCGAAGTGGTGTGATTAATTTCGATTCCTAGCTCTTCAACCTGAGCAATTAATTCCTGCATAACGTCTCCTGAATATCCTCCTTTTATCATGCAGGCTGTGCTTTTATTATGCAACCCGCGACGCTATGCAGGCAGCGGACCAGTCTCCAGTCGATGGCGCAGCCACAGAGCAATGCCGCCGAGCGTCAGCATCATCACCACTTCGATGCTCAGAAAACCGATCATCGCCTGCGGGTAATGCCCGCCGTTGTGACGCGCAAAAGTCAGGAACAGCGTGCCCAAAATGGCCGGACCAAGGCCGAGCGTAGCCTGCTGCAAGGTGCTCAGAATGGCGCTCCCGGCTCCCGCGTCGCAGCTGCTGATATCACGCATCCCAATCCGGTAAAAGCTGTTGACGATCAACGCCTGGCCGTAGCCGATCAGAATGGTCGCCGGGGCGAGCGTCAGCGCAGTATTGGCCTGCCCGAAGCGCCAGAAGGTGGCAATCAACAGCAGCAGACCGGCGATCTGCACCGTCAGGCCGGTCATCAGAATGCGCCCCATGCTGTAGCGGGCAATCAGTTTTGGCGCATACCAGGCGGAGACAAAATAAGAGACGCCGAGGGCGATAAAACTGTTCCCCGACTGCCACGGCGCCATCCCCAGCCCGGCCTGCATGGTCAGCGCCATGCAGAACATAAAGCCCGACCAGGCGCTGAAGAATAGCAGAGCGATCACCATGCCAAAGCGGATGCTGGTGAGCTTCAACAAGCGCGGCGGCAGCAAGGGATGCTCTCCGTGCTGCTGCTTACGTATCGCGCTGGCGCGCATCCACAGCATCAGCGGAATCACGGCGACCAGCGCCAGTTGCAATGTGATGGGCCAGTGGAGTTCTGGGCCGAGCGCCATCGGAAACAGCAGGCAGCAAAGAATCACGGCCAGCAGCGCGGTGCCCTGCCAGTCAATGCGCGACGGTGTTTCACGGCGGGTTTCCGTCACGAAATGACGGCTCAGGGCCAGCACCAGCAGGCAGATTGGCACGTTGATAAAGAAGGCGTTTCGCCAGCCCAACCCGGCGATATCCGCCGACACCAGCCAGCCGCCGCCCATCTGACCGACAATAAAGGCAATCCCACCGATCCCGCCAAACAGACTGATGGCTTTGGCGTGCGCCGTCCCTTTCAGGGTGACGTGCAGCGTGGCGAGGATCTGCGGCACGATCAGCGCCGCCCCTGCGCCCTGTAACACGCGTGCACCCAGCAATTGTTCCACGCTCCCGGCCATTCCGCACAGCAGCGACGCCAGACCAAACGCGGCTACGCCCCACATAAACAGACGGCGGCGACCGAGGTTATCGCCGAGCTTACTCCCCAGAGCGAGGCACACAGCAAAGGCAACGCCGTACAGGGCAACAATCAGCTCCAGTTCGGTGGCGGAAGCGTGTAAAGAGTGGGTGATCGAATCCAGCGCCACGTTGGTGATTGAGGTATCAATCAGCGGCAGCATCTGGCCCGTGAGCAGCAATATCAGGCCTGCGCGACCCGGTGAAACAACAGACGTATTCATGGTGACTCCATTGCGTCATTCAGCAGATGGACGTAGCATCACTGATATCAAAAACGGGTACCAGTTCTTGCTTATACTGGTACTGGCACTACCATGCAGGGGGCCGTATGACGCTGATGACCGAACCCACTTCCTCATTACAGGACGACAACCGCAAGCAGCTTGGGGCCTTTTTACGTGCGCGTCGCGAAAGCCTCGACCCGCAGCGCCTCGGCCTGCCGCGCAGCGGTCGTCGTCGCACGCCGGGTTTGCGCCGCGAAGAGGTGGCGATGCTGGCAGATGTCGGCGTGACCTGGTACACCTGGCTTGAGCAGGGCAGGGACGTGAACCCTTCAAGTGCGGTGATGGTGGCGGTAGCGAAAGCCCTGCAGTGCACCGCAACGGAAACCCGGCACCTGTTTGTGCTGGCGGGGCTGCCGCCGGGTGAAGCGCCGCAGCAGGTGGCGTGCGAGGGGATCAGCGAAGGGACGCGGCGTCTGCTCGACACCCTGATGCCGAAACCGGCCAGCATTCAGAAACCTAACTTCGATATCGTGGCGTGGAACGACAGTTTCGGTCATTTGATGGGCGTGGATTTTAATGCGATTCCGCCCGAAGATCGTAACTGCATTTACCTCTTTCTCACCCATCCGGCGTGGCGCAGCAGGCTCGGCAAACGCGATGACGTTCTGCCGATTTTTGTCTCCTATTTCCGTGCGGCAATGGCTGAGCATCGCGGCGATCCGCAGTGGGAAGCGCAGCTGGCGCGTTTTTTTGCCGTCTCCGAAGAGTTCGAAGCCCTGTGGCATCAGCGCTACGACGTGCGCGGCGTCGAGAATCAGCTCAAACTCTTTAACCACCCGGATCTGGGGGATTTTCAGCTTCAGCAGATGTACTGGTACTCGGCCCCGCGCAACGGCTCGCGGCTGCTGGTCTATCTCCCGGTGGACGACGCGGGTGAACACGCACTCAGCTGGCTGGCGCAACAGGCTGTTATACTCAACTAAATTTCACTCATTCAGGGACAGAACATGAACGTGACTCGCAAACAGGAACGCCTGCTGCGTCGGGCGCTCGTCGAATGGGAACAAGAAGGCGCGCTCAGTGCCGACGATCATCAGCGGCTGGCGGGCAGCTTAAAACGTGTGGCAATGGACTGGCAGCGGCTCAGCCGTTACGCCTTCTGGACCGCGCTGGTGTGTGTGATCATCGCGTTCGGCAGTCTGTTCGCCGACAGCGAATTGATGGAACGTATCATTGCCTTTTTCTCCTTTTCATCTGTGGCCCGCATCGGGTTGCCCGCGATGCTGGCGGTGGTCTTCTATCTGTGGGGATTCAGCCGCCAGCGGCGGGAAACCCAGTGGCATTACAGCACCGAAGCGATCCTGTTTTTGGGCGTCCTGTTCACCGCCATTGCCCTGTGGCAACTGGGCGAACGACTGGATAACGGCAGCGGACACATCGCGCCGCTGTTCCTCGCGGGCTGCGCGGTTTACGGGCTGGTAGGATTCTTCGGTCGTTCGGGATTGGTGTGGCTGTTTTTCCTGCTCTCGCTCGGCAACTGGTTTGGTGCTGAAACGGGATATATGTCGGGCTGGGGCGCTTACTGGCTGGGGATGAACTACCCGGTGCGGTTTATATTCTTCGGCGGTGCGCTGCTGGCCCTTTGCTGGCTGCTGCGTGCGATGTTAACCAAGCGTCACCTTTACACCACCAGTAAAGCGATGGGGTTGACGTATCTGTTCGTCGCGTTGTGGATCATGTCGATTTTTGGCAATTACGATATCGACAACTGGTATGGCGTTACCCGCGCCGCGCTGCTGCCGTGGGCGTTGCTTTTCGCGGTCGCCGCCATTGTCTGCATCTACATTAGCCTGAAAACTGACGACGGCATGCTGCGCGGTTTTGGCCTGACGTTCCTCGGGATTAACCTCTACACCCGCTATTTCGAATACTTCTGGGACGGCATGAATAAGGTGATTTTCTTCCTGATTCTGGCGGCGTCACTGGCAGTGATAGGGCGGTATGCGGAGAGGATTTGGCACGCCGGAAACCAGCAGAAACAGGTTGATAATCAACAATGAGCTCCGGGAGTTTCAGTGAGCTTCAGCAAATTGCCCGACCTTTCGAAGGGTGATAAAGTGCACTACAGTTAAGCTATGAGAAACGCACTGATGTCACCTTTGATGATCGATTCTGCAGACTTCAGCCAGAAATTAGGCCTTATGTCCCGAAATGTGGAACATACGGAAACCTTTCTTGCACGCGGCACGGCTGAATTTCAACTGCCGGGTTTTGTTCTGCCTACCGGCTATCGCCTGCTGAAGTCCCGTCAGGGGAATGAGTACCGAATCGTCACCACGGATGATGGCAAACCCTATACTGCCTACGCGGTTAAGCTCCAGTTCCACCACGAAATTACCTATCCGGACGGAGCGGCCACGCAGATTATGGTCTGGCGTACGCCAAGAACCATCCACCAGCGCGTGGTTTCGGGTTTTCCACAATATTTTTTCCAGTGGATCTTAAGCGAGTACGACATTGTTGTTTCAGACAGCGAGCAAACCGGTGATGGTCAGCGTTTCTGGCTACGTATGATTGACTGGGCCTACACCATGCAATATCAGATTAGCGTGGCCGATGGCACCATTGCGGAGGATTGGGAGCTGACGCCGGTAGACTCTTATTCGGATCTTGAAGAGCGCTGGATTTCGTTTGCCTGGGGTTACGATCGTGACGTTCATCCGCATCGTCGGCTGGTGATCAGCAAAACGAAAATTGCTTCAAAAACCAACGAAACTTAAGCCGCCGGATTCCGGCGGCTCACATCAAATTAGCACTCAGTAATAATCGTGCTCAACGGCAGACGGGATTTAGGCAGGGACGCGTTGAAATCTTCCACGCTGTGATGGCCGACTGGCACTACCACCAGGCTGGTGAAGCCTTGTGCTTTAAGGCCGAACTCTTCGTCGAGAATGGCGGCGTCAAAGCCTTCAATTGGTACCGCATCCAGACCCAGTGCACCCACGCCGAGCAGGAAATTACCGACGTTCAGGTAAACCTGTTTCGCCATCCACTGATCGTCATCTTTCAGATCGACACGATGCATATCAGCAAAGTAGCAGCGGCCTTTGTGGTTCGCGGCTTTTGCTTCTGGTGTGGCAAAACGGCCGTCGGCTTCTTCCTGATCCACCACGCGTTCCAGCCACGCATCGTCCATCGCCGTTTTGGCGCAGAACACCACCACGTGTGATGCATCCAGCATTTTACGTTCGTTAAACACGAAAGTACCGGAGGCAGATTTTGCCACGCGCGCTTTGCCCTCTTCGGTGCTGGCAACGATGAAATGCCACGGCTGAGAGTTGGTGCTGGACGGGCTGAATTGCAGCAGGGTTTTGATTTTTTCTGCCTGTTCAGCGGTCAGCTTTTTAGCGGGATCGAATGCCTTGGTCGAGTGACGCTTCAGGGCAACTTCAATAATATCCATTACGACTCCTGGTCAAAAAAATCGCCGTTCACAGGCGAGAAAGGAAAGCAGATTACAAGGGCCAGCAACAAAAGATAAGTGCGATAAATGCGCTTAAACCGTTCGGCTGAGACGAACAATCAGGCCGGGCGAATGCGCTTTTGATCTTTTTTCGGCAGCTTATCGACGACCAGATTCCACGAGTCGAGAACCAGATCGGCCACCAGTTCTGGCGTGATATCGTCGGTGGCGTAGAGGGAGATCCAGTGCTTCTTATTCAGGTGATAGCCGGGTTCAATACCGCGATAGATTTGCTGGTTGAGCAGTGATTTTTCCGGCTCGGATTTCAGGCTGACGTGCGCCCGCCCGTGGGCGACCGCCATGATCATGAACATTTTACCGTTGACCTTAAATACGTCGTACTCCGGGCCAAACGGCCAGCAGTGCTCGGTGAAAGGCAACTCCAGCGCGACGCTTTTTGCGTGCTCCTGCAATGATTTACTGTCCATTAACGTCCTCGATGGCGAGCGCGCGCCACATGGATTCGAAGCCGAGAGATTTAAAATCTGCGGCGCGAGAAGGATCGCGGGTGGCGAATTCCATCGTCGTTTCGGCCAGCGATAAGAAAA
Organism: Lelliottia jeotgali; assembly: GCA_002271215.1. Taxonomy (NCBI): domain Bacteria; kingdom Pseudomonadati; phylum Pseudomonadota; class Gammaproteobacteria; order Enterobacterales; family Enterobacteriaceae; genus Lelliottia; species Lelliottia jeotgali. The sequence continues at coordinate 1,221,845 of CP018628.1, forward strand.
TCGCATCACCAAAGGTGCGGAACTCATCGGACATAAATATCTGTCGCACCGAACGACGGCACAGCTCGTGCAGTTCCGGGAACATCTCATGCACCGCCTGTTCGGTCTCGGCGTTGATCTTCTCGCTCACGCCGAGCTGGCGGATTGCGCCGTGGGCGACAGGATTGCGAATGCCCCAGTCCACGTAGCTGTTCCAGATATTGCGGGTATGTTCTTTCGGGGTACTAATGGCGCGGTCCAGGTTCGCCAGCATCGTCTGGCAAAGATCCTGTTTCAGGTGCAGATAGAGGGCGTTCAGCAGATCGTCTTTCGTAGCAAAATAGCGAAACAGCGTGCCTTCAGCGACGCCCGCATTTCGGGCGATCAACGCCGTCGAGGCGGCAATCCCTGACTGCGCAAATGCAGCGGTTGCTGCCTCCAGTAACGCCTGTCTTTTATCTTCACTCTTCGGACGTGCCACTAAAATTCCCCTCCTGTCAATGTGTAAAACCCTGATTGAAACATGCTCTTTGCTACGCTGCAACGCGGAATGTCAAAGATCGAAAACGTCTTGACGACTTTATCAGCATATCTATAATGAGTGCTTACTCACTCATAATCAAGTTTAACCCGCGCAAACCATCGGAAGGGGGCGCGTATTCGGGTCAGGATATGAAGAAGCCTCTTTTTGTTAGCGTGGTGTTTGTCATGATTATTGCAGCAGCTGCGAGTTTACCCTTTGTTTTAAATGCCGGATTTGGCCAGCCGCCGCAGGGCGAGCAGCTCAGTGAGGTTGAAGCATCCCCGCAATACCGTGAAGGTCAGTTCCACAATACGCTGCCGACGCCGGGCTACAACGGCGATAAAAATATGCTGGTGGCGATGTGGGAATTTTTGGTCAGCAAAACAGAAAATGCGCGTCCCGCGCAGCCGCTGCCGCTGGTAAAAACCGATCTGGCGGCGATTCCGCTGGAGCAGGACACGCTGGTCTGGCTCGGACATTCGTCCTGGTATTTGCAGCTGGCGGGAAAACGCATTCTGATCGATCCGGTCTTCAGCAACTACGCTGCGCCGTTTTCGTTCCTCAATAAGGCCTTTGCCGGGGACTATCCGTGGCGTGCGGACACGATGCCGGAGATAGACCTGCTGATCATTTCGCACGATCACTACGATCACCTCGATTACGCCACCATCAAGGCGCTGATGCCGAAAGTGAAACGCGTGGTGACGCCGCTCGGCGTGGGATCGCATCTGCGCTATTGGGGAATGGACCCTAACATTATCGACGAACGCGACTGGAATCAGTCGGTGCGCATCAGCGATGAACTGACCGTTCACGTGCTGCCCGCACGTCACTTCTCGGGACGTGGGATAAAACGCAATCAGACTCTGTGGGGCAGTTTTATGTTCGTCACGCCTGAACAGAAAGTCTATTACAGCGGCGATTCCGGCTACGGCCCGCACTTCAAGGCGATTGGTGAGCAGTTTGGCGAAATCGACCTGGCGATTATGGAAAACGGCCAGTACGACCAGGACTGGAAATACATTCATATGCTGCCGGAAGAGACGGCGCAGGCCGCCGCCGATATTAACGCCAAAGCAGTCGTACCGGGCCATTACGGGCGCTTTGTGCTGGCGAAACACAGCTGGAACGACCCGATTATTCAGCTGACGCGTGCCAGCCAGGACAAAAATTATCGCCTGCTGACGCCCGAACTGGGCGAGCCGGTGCGGGTGAATGATGTAACGCAGCAATTTCGTGAGTGGTGGAAATAATGTTTAACCAGCAGGTATCAGAGGGGGAGAACAGCATGACTATTTCCGCTCAGGTCATCGACACCATCGTCGAATGGATCGACGACAATCTTCATCAGCCGCTGCGCATAGAAGAGATCGCCCGTCACGCGGGGTATTCCAAATGGCATTTACAGCGGTTGTTTATGCAGTACAAGGGCGAAAGTCTAGGGCGCTATATTCGCGAGCGCAAACTGCTGCTGGCGGCGAAGGATCTGCGTGAGTCGGACGAGCGGGTGTATGACATTTGTCTGCGCTACGGGTTTGATTCCCAGCAGACCTTTACGCGGATTTTTACCCGCACGTTTAATCAGCCGCCAGGCGCGTACCGCAAAGAGAATCACAGTCGCACGCATTGATTTTTGCGGCCAACGCCCGGTGGCGCTGCGCTTACCGGGCCTACAACTGCGCGAACATAGGCCGGGTAAGGCGCAGCCGCCACCCGGCACAAAGACCGCACAGAACGAGTATGCCGGATAAGGCGTAGCCGCCACCCGGCACAAAGACGGCACAGAACGAGTAGGCCGGGTAAGGCGCAGCCGCCACCCGGCAACAAAGACCGCACAGAACGAGTAGGCCGGATAAGGCGTAGCCGCCACCCGGCACAAAGCCCGCACAGAACGACTAGGCCGGGTAAGGCGCAGCCGCCACCCGGCACAAAGACCGCACAGAACGAGTAGGCCGGGTAAGGCGTAGCCGCCACCCGGCACAAAGACCGCACAGAACGAGTAGGCCGGATAAGGCGTTGCCGCCACCCGGCACAAAGACGGCACAGAACGAGTAGGCCGGGTAAGGCGCAGCCGCCACCCGACACAAAGCCCGCACAGAACGAGTAGGCCGGGTAAGGCGTAGCCGCCACCCGGCATTATCACCTTACCAGCGATAATTCACCGTCGCCGTCACCGTACGACCAATCCCGTAGAAGCACGCCGTATCGCTGGCGCAGGACGCCACATACTTGGTATCCGCCACGTTATTGACGTTGAACTGCACGCTCGCCCCTTTCAGGCTGCTGCTCAGTTCACCCAGCTCATAGCTCATCATCGCGTCATACAAATCCACTGACGCCACCTTGAAGGTGTTTTTCGCATCGCCGTAGCTGGTGCCGATGTAGCGCATCCCCACGCCAGCCGTCAGGCTTTTCAGCGCGCCGCCCGGCACGGTATAGCTGGCGAAGGCTGATGCCATGTGCGCCGGAATACGCGCCGGGGTTTTGCCTTCGGTACCTGCCACCGTGGTGCTCTGGGTTTCTGCGTCCGTATAGGTATAAGAACCGATCAGGTTGATGCTCTCCATCAGCGTCGAATGGATCTCCGCTTCCACCCCTTTAGATCGCACTTCGCCCGCATTTTCGAACCAGCCCTGGGCGCTGTTGTAGGTCGCCACGTTGCTCTGAGTCAGATCGTACAGCGCCAGGGTCATCAGCGTTGAATCGACCGGCTGATACTTCAGGCCGATTTCGGTCTGTTTCCCGGTGGTCGGCTTAAACGGTGCCACGCCTGGCGCGCGGTTGGTTTGCAGGCTTGGCTCGAAAGAAGTGCTGTAGCTGATGTACGGTGACAGACCAAAATCGAACGCGTACAGCAGGCCGGTACGCCAGGTGAACTTATTATCGTTCTGCTGGGTCGGCGCGCTGCCGGTGAAATCAGTAGTACGCACTTCGGCCCAGTCGTAGCGCCCGGAAACCAGCCACTCCCAGTTATTCCAGCTCAGCTGATCCTGTAAATAGACGCCCATCTGGTCGAAGTTTTGCTGCTCGTCCGTCGCTTTACTGAAGGTACTCTCATCGACGTTGATCCCGTATACCGGTTTCGTCCAGTCGAGGTCGTACTGCGTCCCCATCCCGCGCTCCAGCAGCTGTTTGTCTTTGCTGGTTTTGTAATCCAGGCCGCCGAGCAGCGTGTGGTTCACCTCGCCGGTCGCGAACAGGGATTCCAGTTGGTTATCAAGACCAAACTCGTTGGTGGTGCGCTCTTCGTGCTGGGCGCGACGGGTCAGTACCGTGCTGTCTGCTGCGCTGTTGGCGTACACCAGATAACGATATTTCTGTTTGATGGAGGCATAACGGGCGTTCTGGCGGAAGGTGAGATTATCGTCAAACTGATGTTCCAGCTCGTAGCCAATCATGGTTTGTTCGCGCCAGGACTGGTTGTAATCCGGATCGCTGACGTTAAAGTCGCGCGGAATGTAACGCCCGTTGGCGCTGGTCACCGTGCCGTAGGCGGGCAGGAAGTTACGATAGCCCGCGTCAGGATCTTTCTGGTAGCTGGTCAGCAGGGTGAATCGTGTTTGATCGTTCGGGTACCAGGTGATCGCCGGGGCAATCGCCATCCGCGTCTCTTTGTAATCTTCGACCTGATTATGCTGCGTTCGCGCAATCCCGTTCACGCGATACAGCACGCGCCCGTCGTCGCTCAGCGGCCCGCCAAAATCAAACGCGCCTTCAGCCAAATCATGATTCCCGGTGCGGAACTGCACGTTGTGAATCGGCTCGCTGGTCGGGCGTTTACTGGTCATGCTGATTAACCCGCCTGGGTTTACCTGACCAAACAGCACCGAGGCAGGGCCGCGCACCAGTTCGACGCGCTCCAGCAGCCACGGATCGACGGTGCCGGTTTGCGAGGAGGCGGTTGCGCCGTAGCTCAGTCCGTCGAGGAATTTCGGCACGTAGCTAAAACCGCGCACGAACACTTCATCGTTGCGGTTGGACGAGCCGCGATATTCGGTAAATACGCCAGCGGAATAGCGCAGCGCCTGTGACACGGACGTGACATCGAGCTGCTCCATCTGATCGCGCGTGATCACCGAAACTGACTGTGGCGTTTTCACAATATCCGCACTGGTTTTTGTCGCAGAGAGGGTTTTTGTCGCCACGATCCCCTTCACCTGCGCGGTCGGTTCCTGGCTGGTACTCGCAGTAACAACAACGGTTTCTTCTTTATTTTCTGCCTGAACCGCCACGCTAACGGTGGCCAGACTCAGGAGCCAGAGCTGCATTATCTTATTCTTTTTAAACATTTTTATTAAAATCCCTTAATTGCTATCGCCATAAAAACACCCTAATAACGGCGTAGATGATATTGCAAATTATTACTATTTGCATTAGCGTTGGTAACAAATTTCGCAGGGGAACGAGTCGGCATGAAAAGGGCGTGGAGTGGGTTGCTGTTAGGGATAAGTACGCTGCCAGCACTGGCGGCAACGTGCGAGCATCCTTCCATCCGGGGTGAGCAAAACGGGAAATTCGATGCCAGCGGTGAGGTCTGTTTTGTCCTGCCTGCGCTCGGTGAAAACTATGTCTCCGCGACGCTGAACGGCGTGACGGATGCAAAACTTCTCGACGGACAAAACCGCCGCATTCGTACGCTGATTGAAAATGGCCCTGCTGATGGCGAGCACTCACTGCTGTTTGCCCTGCCGGTGCAGCAGAGCACCTCTCTGGTATTACATGGGGAAGAGGGCAAGCCGTGGCGCTTTACGTGGCGGATGAAAGAGACCTCGCCGCTCGCACGCACGCAAATGCTCGAGCCCGAAAGCCCGACGCTGCAAAAACTGGCTCAGACGGTTGCTGCCGGTGGGAGTACTGATGCGTTCTGGCAGACGCAAATTCGGCAGGGAACGCCGATGGTGGAGCCGGTCGATGCCCGCCATAAGCGTGTGACCTTCTTGTGGCGTGGCGCGCGCGATAACGTCTTTATTCTCGGCTCGCCCGCGGGCGATCACGATCCGCTGTTCCGCCTCGGGAAAACTGACGTCTGGTTTCGCAGCTACGTGGTACCAGCAGACACCCTCATGCAGTACAAACTGGCACCGGACGTGCCGCGTGTGGAAGGGAACGCGCGCGATCAGCGCCGCGCCATTCTGGTGAGCGCGCAGGCCGATCCGCTCAATCCGCAAACCTACGGCGATCAACAGGCCGACCGCTGGAACCGCTATTCGCTGCTCGATCTCAGCCCCGCGCGCTACTGTTCGGCTCAGGCCGTCGCGCAGCCGCTGACCCACGGTTCGCTCACACGCCAGCTGTTTGCCAGCCAAATCCTCGGTAACTCGCGTGAAGTGATGATTTACAAACCGCGCGGCGCACAGCCCGCGCGCTGGACGTTGATCCTGTTCGACGGGCAGATTTATCAGGACGAATACCACTTTGCCAACGTGCTCGACGGGCTGATCGCCCGGCACCATCTTCCGCCTGTCAACGTGGTGTTTATCGATAGCCTCGATCACGCCCGTCGCGGCAAAGAGCTGCCGCCAAATGCGGATTACGCCGATTTTATGGGAAAGGAACTGTTGCCGTGGCTGCGTGGGCAGGGAATTGCGCTGCAGCGGCAAAAAACGGTGCTGGCGGGTTCAAGCTACGGCGGGATTGCGTCGTCGTGGGTGGCGCTGCGCTATCCGCACCTGTTCGGCAACGTGCTGAGTTTATCGGGTTCGTACTGGTGGGCACCGAAAGAGGAAGCGCCTGGTTGGCTCACGCGGCAGTATCAGCAGTCGCCAGCGTATCCGATTCGTTTCTGGCTACAGGCCGGGCGATTCGAAACTTCAGGGCCGGGGGGCGGGATCTATCGCAATACCGAAATGTTCGGACAGGTTTTACGTGATAAAGGCTACCGCGTGAGTTTCCATCCGTGGTCCAGCGGCCACGATTACGCGGCCTGGTGCGAAGCGCTGATCCACGGGATGCGCGATTTTACCGGCTTACGCGGACAGTGAAAACCAGCGGCGCCAGATGAAACGCAGGACGAAAAATTCAATGGCGCCGAGCAGGATAAACCACAGACAGAACACCAGGGTGTAGAGCTGATTCAAATCCATGAGGTGAAACAGTGCGACCAGTCTCTGCGCCAGCGCCAGTCCAAACGACGGTGCAGGAAGCAGCAGGCAGGAGAGAAGTGCCATCAGCAAAATGCCTCCTGCCGTCAACAGGGATTCTAACGGGTGTCTCATATTAATGTTAATTGTCGGTGATGCTGCCAACTTACTGATTTAGTGTATGATGGTGTTTTTGAGGTGCTCCAGTGGCTTCTGTTTCTATCAGCTGTCCCTCCTGTTCAGCTACTGACGGGGTGGTGCGTAACGGCAAAAGCACTGCCGGACATCAGCGCTATCTCTGCTCTCACTGCCGTAAAACATGGCAACTGCAGTTCACTTACACCGCTTCTCAACCCGGTACGCACCAGAAAATCATTGATATGGCCATGAATGGTGTTGGATGCCGGGCAACCGCCCGCATTATGGGCGTTGGCCTCAACACGATTTTACGTCACTTAAAAAACTCAGGCCGCAGTCGGTAACCTCGCGCATACAGCCGGGCAGTGATGTGATTGTCTGCGCTGAAATGGACGAACAGTGGGGCTACGTCGGTGCTAAATCACGTCAGCGCTGGCTGTTTTACGCGTATGACAGGATACGGAGGACGATTGTGGCGCACGTCTTCGGTGAACGCACTCTGGCCACACTGGAGCGACTTCTGAGCCTGCTGTCGGCCTTTGAGGTCGTGGTATGGATGACGGATGGCTGGCCGCTGTATGAATCCCGCCTGAAGGGAAAGCTGCACGTTATCAGCAAGCGTTACACTCAGCGCATTGAGCGACATAACCTGAATCTGAGACAACATCTGGCAAGGCTGGGACGGAAGTCACTGTCGTTCTCAAAATCGGTGGAGCTGCATGACAAGGTCATCGGGCATTATCTGAACATAAAACACTATCAGTAAGTTGGAGTCATTACCTAATTGTCAGTTAAAAAAGTTATTGTCCGGGATTCTGCAACGTAAAGCAATATCATCACGAAATACACTTCCCGGATAACAAAACAATAAATATTCCGGGAATATTCCTGATTTAATTAAACCTGCAATGAATGAATTCAATTATTCTCTGGTTATGTAAATAACTGTCATCATCAGGCAAGTAATTTTACAAACGTATAAGTGCTGTATCCAATTAACGTCGCAATAACAATGGCAACAACTATGTACAAAGCCAGGCGGCGCCCGCGATAAATACCAAACATGCTCTCTCCTCGTTTAGATTGCGTTTAGAAATATTTTGTAAAAATCATCTTATCGAAATAGTGAAAGTTAGTTTTGAATAACCCGGCGCTAATTATATTGCGGCAGATCAATTTACACCGCAAGAATTAACGCCATTAAATTTGAATTTATTAAAGCCAGAAAGGAATTCAGGCTTCCGTCCACCGGATATTGAAGGAATTGCATCAATGACTAAAATGACTCACTCCCAGAATCGGCCATACCAGCAGACCGTCGAGCAGGTACTGGCACAAAAGAAGAGCCACTCCAACGGACTGGACCGTGCCGAAGCGCAGGCCCGTTTGCAGCAGTATGGCCCGAATGCCCTGCCTGAGAAAAAAGGCAAACCGGCCTGGTTGCGTTTTCTCGCCCATTTTAATGACGTCCTGATTTATGTTTTGCTGGCCGCTGCGGTATTAACTGCGGTGATGGGCCACTGGGTTGATACGCTGGTCATTCTTGGCGTCGCGGTCATCAACGCCTTAATTGGACACGTTCAGGAAAGTAATGCGGAAAAATCGTTGCAAAGCATTCGCAATATGCTTTCCAGCGATGCGCGTGTTATTCGCGGCGGCTCGCATGAAACTATTCCGACGACTGAAATCGTCCCTGGGGATATTATTGTCCTGCGCGCCGGGGATCGTATTCCGGCGGATATGCGTCTGATTGAGGCGCATAATTTACGCGTCGAAGAAGCGATTCTGACCGGCGAATCCACGGTTGTGGATAAACACACCAATCCATTATCCGGTGACTTATCGCTGGGCGACCGGACTAACTTAGTCTTCTCCGGCACGACCGTGAGCGCCGGTGGCGGCGTGGGCGTGGTCATCGCCACCGGTCAGGATACGGAACTGGGCCACATCAATCAGATGATGGCCGGGATTGAAAAGCACCGCACGCCGCTGCTGGTGCAGATGGACAAGCTCGGCAAAGCGATCTTCGCCATTATCCTGGTGATGATGGCCGCGCTGTTTATCTTCAGCCTGGTATTCCGCGACATCCCGATGGGCGAGCTGCTGCTCTCTCTGATTAGCCTGGCGGTGGCCTCAGTACCGGAAGGTCTGCCAGCGATTATCTCGATTATTCTGTCTCTCGGCGTTCAGGCGATGGCGCGCAAAAAGGCGATTATCCGCAAGCTGCCAACCGTTGAAACCCTGGGGGCGATGACCGTGGTCTGCTCGGATAAAACCGGCACCCTGACCATGAACGAAATGACGGTCAAAGCCATTATCACCGCCGACAGCTGCTACCGCGTGGAAGGCAACAGCTACGAGCCAGTGGGCCACATCTATCTGGAAGGCAGCGACGAGCCGGTTCATATTCAGCCAGGCACCGTGCTGGAGCACTACCTGCGCACCATCGACCTGTGCAACGACAGCCAGATTATTCAGGACGAGCGCGGCCTGTGGGGCATCACCGGTGGGCCGACGGAAGGGGCGCTGAAAGTGCTGGCCGCCAAAGCGAATCTCGCGCCGGTCATGACTACCCTGATTAACAAGATTCCGTTCGACTCGCAGTACAAGTACATGAGCACCCACTATCAGATTGGCAGTGAGGAGCAAATCCTGGTTACCGGTGCGCCGGACGTGATTTTCGCCCTGTGTGACCAGCAGGAGACTCGCCACGGTAAAGAAGCGTTTAATCGCGGGTACTGGGAAACCGAGATGGAGCGCTATGCGCGTCAGGGCCTGCGCATGGTTGCTGCCGCCTTCAAACCCGCGGCTGCGGATCAGCAGAGCCTGAGCCACGATGACCTGAACAGCGGACTGATTTTCCTCGGCATCGCCGGGATGATGGACCCACCGCGCCCGGAGGCTATCGACGCCATCCACGCCTGCCAGCAGGCCGGGATCCGCGTGAAAATGATCACTGGCGACCACCCGCAGACCGCGATGAGCATCGGTCAGATGCTGGGGATCACCAACAGTGCGCAGGCCGTCACCGGCTACGAGCTGGAGAAGATGGACGACGCCGAGCTGGCGAATGCAGCGGTGGAGTTCGACATCTTTGCGCGTACCAGCCCGGAGCATAAGCTGCGCCTGGTGAAAGCGCTGCAGGAGAAGGGCGAAATCGTCGGTATGACCGGCGACGGCGTGAACGATGCACCCGCGCTGCGTCAGGCGGATGTCGGGATCGCGATGGGCATCAAAGGCACGGAAGTGACCAAAGAAGCCGCCGATATGGTTCTGACGGACGACAACTTCGCCACTATCGCCAGTTCGGTGAAAGAGGGGCGTCGCGTCTACGACAACCTGAAGAAAACGATTCTGTTCATCATGCCAACCAACCTGGCGCAGGGTTTGCTGATTGTGATTGCGCTGCTGGCGGGGAACATTATCCCACTGACGCCGGTGCTGATTCTGTGGATGAACATGGCGACGTCCGCCACGCTCTCCTTCGGTCTGGCCTTTGAAGCCGCCGAGCGCAACATCATGAAACGTCCGCCGCGTCAGACCGGACAGCACGTGATGGATGCCTTCGCCGTCTGGCGCGTGGCTTTCGTCGGCACCATGATCGCGATTGCGGCCTTTGCCCTCGAAGCATGGCTAGCGCCGCGCGGCCACAGCGCCGAGTTCATCCGTACCGTGCTGCTGCAGATGCTGGTGTGTGCGCAGTGGGTCTACATGATTAACTGCCGCAATAGCAACGGCTTCTCTCTGAACCGTGGTTTGCTGGCGAACAAGGGCATCTGGCTGGTGACGGGCGTGCTGTTCCTGCTCCAGGTGGCGATTATCTACCTGCCGTTTATGCAGATGCTGTTCGGCACCGAAGCCCTGCCGCTGCGCTACTGGGGGATTACCCTGGCGATGGCCGGTGTGATGTTCTTCGTCGTCGAGATTGAGAAGCGACTGACCCGCAGGTTCCGCAAGGCTGCATAACTTTTGCCCTCACCCTAACCCTCTCCCCAAGGGAGAGGGAACTCTAACCTCCTTCTCACTTGGGGAAGGGACTCTGACCTCCCTCTCCCCTGGGGAGAGGGCCGGGGTGAGGGGCACAAACACCGAGGATCCACCATGAAATCCACCTTCCTGCGCACCGCTCTGGCGGCTGCACTCCTTTCCTGCACCCTGCAAACCGCCATTGCCGCCGCCATTCCGGTGCGCGTCGCCGTGATTGAAGAGACAACCCACGCCGCCGAGCGCCAAATTCCTGGCCGCATCGAGGCGATCCACACGGTTGAACTGCGGGCGCGCACGGAAGGGGCCATCGCCAAAATCCATTTCCGCGACGGGCAATATGTGAAGCAAGGCGATTTGCTGTTCGAGCTCGACGACGCTGAACCGCGCGCGGCGGTGCGTCTGGCGCAGGCCGAAGTGAAAAGCGCAGAAGCCACCCTGCGTCAGGCGCAGCAGCAGTTGACTCGTTTTCAAAGTCTGAAAACCGGCAACGCCATCAGTCGCAATGACGTCGATACCGCGCAGATGCAGCGCGATGTGGCCCGCGCGGCGCTCGAGCAGGCCAATGCGCGCCTTGAAGCACGTAACGTTACTCTTAGCTTTACCCGTATCACTTCGCCTATCAATGGGCGCATGGGCCACAGCCAGTTTCACGTTGGCAGCGTGGTGAATCCGTCCAGCGGCACATTGGTGGAAGTGGTTCAGCTCGATCCGATTCGTATTGCCTTTGCGCTGGAAGAGGGGGCGTTTGCCGCTAAAGCGGGGCAACACGCCGATCTCACTGCACTGAAAAAAGCCTGGCTGGCACAGATACCTAACGGAGATCAGCGCGAAAACGGCACGCTGACCTCGGTTGATAACCGCATCGATCCACGCACCGCCAGCGTGATGTTACGCGCCGAATTTGCCAATCCGCAGCACCGCTTGCTGCCGGGCGGGAATGTGAACGTCTGGCTGCGCCCGCAAAGTGAGCAGGATGCGCTGGCGATCCCGGCTGCGGCCGTTCAGCAAAACGGCGACGGCTTCTTCACCTGGGTCGTGAACGCCGACGGAAAAGCCGAAAAGCGTGCGCTCACGCTCGGCGGGCAAATGGGCCAGCAGTTCACCGTGCAAAGCGGCGTCGAGGCGCACGAGCGTGTGGTCACCGACGGCGCGCCGCGTTTACAGCCCGGTGCGGCTGTCCAGATCCTCAATTAAGGAGCCATCATGCTGACGTTGTTTATCAAACGCCCGCGCTTTGCGATGGTGATCGCCCTGGTGATCACGATGCTCGGGGCCATCGCCCTGAAGCTGATCCCGGTGGAGCAGTATCCGCAAATCACGCCGCCCGTGGTGAATGTAAGCGCCAGCTGGCCGGGTGCCAGTGCGGGTGACGTGGCGGAAGCCATCGCCACGCCGCTGGAAACCCAGCTTAACGGCGTGGACCACATGCTCTACATGGAATCGACCAGTTCCGATGAGGGCACGTACAGCCTGAACATCACTTTTGCCGCAGGCACTGACGCGGATCTGGCGGCCATCGACGTGCAAAACCGCGTGGCGCAGGCCGTCGCCCAGCTGCCCGCCGAGGCGCAGCAAAACGGCGTTCAGGTGCGTAAACGCGCGACTAATCTGATGATGGGGGTAAGTCTTTACTCACCACAGGGCACCCATTCCCCGCTGTTTGTCAGCAACTATGCCAGCACGCAGGTGCGCGAGGCGCTGGCGCGTCTGCCGGGTGTCGGGCAGGTCCAGCTGTTTGGCGCGCGCGACTACAGCATGCGCATCTGGCTGCGCCCGGATCGCATGAATGCCCTGAATGTAACCACCGACGATGTCGCTCAGGCCTTGCGCGAGCAAAACGTGCAGGGTGCGGCAGGCCAGGTGGGCACGCCGCCGGTGTTTAACGGGCAGCAGCAAACGCTCACGATTAACGGACTGGGGCGTCTCAACGAGGCCGAAGCCTTTGGTGACATTATTCTTCGCGCCGGTGAGATGGGGCAACTGGTGCGCCTGAAAGACGTGGCGACGATCGAGTTAGGCTCGCGCAGCTACAGTTCCGGCGCACAGCTGAACGGTCACGACTCGGCGTATTTAGGGATCTACCCGACGCCGTCCGCCAACGCCCTGCGCGTAGCCGATGCCGTGCGCGGCGAGCTTGAGCGTCTGGCCACGCGTTTCCCTGAAGACCTGACCTGGGAAGTGAAGTTCGACACCACCGAGTTTGTCGCGGCGACCATCAAAGAGATCGGCACCTCGCTGGCCCTGACGCTGCTCGCCGTGGTAGTGGTTGTTTCTCTTTTCCTGCAAAGCTGGCGCGCGACGCTGATTGTGGCGCTGGCGATCCCGGTGTCGTTGATCGGCACCTTTGCGGTGCTCTACACACTGGGTTATTCCGCCAATACCCTGAGTCTGTTCGCAATCATTCTGGCGCTGACGATGGTGGTGGACGACGCGATTGTGGTGGTCGAAAGCGTCGAAACCCTGATGGCAGAAGGGCAGAGCCGCACTGAGGCCACAGCCAACGCCCTGCGTCAGATTGCCGGGCCGGTGATTGCCACCACGCTGGTGCTGCTGGCGGTGTTCGTGCCAGTGGCGCTGCTGCCGGGAATTGTCGGCGAACTGTATCGCCAGTTTGCGGTGACACTCTCCACCGCCGTGACGCTTTCCAGCATTGTTGCCCTGACGCTCACGCCCGCGCTGTGCGCTCTTTTGCTGCGCCCACGCGTTGGTCACCCAGCGGCCATCTTCCGCGGATTTAACCGTGGGCTGGACGCCACGCGCAACGGCTACACAAAACTGGTCGATATCTTTAACCGTCGTCCGCTGCTGGCGCTGGCGGCGACGGTCGGTGCGGCGGTTATTGTGGCGCTGAGTTTTACCGCCATGCCAAAAGGCTTTCTGCCGCAGGAAGATCAGGGGTACTTTTTCGCCAGCGTGCAGTTGCCGGAAGCGGCTTCGCTGGAGCGTACCGAAGCGGTGATGACCACTGCGCGGGAGCTGATTGCCGCCAATCCGGCGGTGGAAGATGTGATTCAGGTGTCCGGTTTTAATATTCTCAATGGCACCAGCGCCTCGAACGGCGGGTTTATCTCGGTGATGTTGAAAGACTGGAGTGAGCGCCCGCCACTGGACGAGGTGATGGGCGCGCTGCAACGCCAGCTATTGGCCCTGCCGGAAGCGACCATCATGACCTTCGCGCCGCCAACGCTGCCGGGCCTGGGTAACGCCTCTGGTTTTGATCTGCGCATCCAGGCGCAGGCGGGGCAAAGCCCGGCGGAGCTGGAGCGCGTCACCCGCGAGGTGCTGGCAAAAGCCAATCAGCATCCCCAGCTCAACCGGGTGTTTACCACCTGGAGCAGCAACGTGCCACAGCTGACGCTTGAAGTCGATCGCGAGCGTGCAGCACGGCTAGATGTGCCCGTCAGTCGTATCTTCAGCAGCCTGCAAACTGCGTTTGGCGGCACGCGCGCCGGGGATTTCAGCATCAACAACCGCGTGTATCACGTGGTATTGCAAAATGAGATGCAGTGGCGCGAGCGCGCGGAGCAGATTTCAGAGCTGTACGTGCGCAGCAACAGCGGGGAACGCGTGCGCCTGAGTAATCTGGTCACCGTCACCCCGACCGTCGGCGCGCCGTTTTTGCAGCAGTACAACCAGTTTCCGTCCGTGTCAGTCAGCGGGTCGGCGGCAGTGGGCGTGAGTAGCAGCACGGCGATGGCCGCAATGGGCCAGTTGCTGAGCGAAAATCTGCCCGCCGGATATGACTACGCGTGGAGCGGCATGTCGTATCAGGAGCAGCAGACGGGCAATCAGGCGGTCTGGATTGTGCTGGCGGCGGTGGTGATGGCGTGGCTGTTCCTCGTTGCGCAGTACGAAAGCTGGACGCTGCCCGCGAGCGTGATGCTCTCGGTGCTGTTTGCCATCGGCGGCGCGCTGGTATGGCTATGGTTAGCAGGCTTCGCGAACGATGTGTACGTGCAAATTGGGCTGGTGTTGCTCATCGCCTTGGCGGCCAAAAACGCCATTCTGATCGTCGAGTTTGCCCGCGCGCGGCGTATCGACGGGATGGAGATTGTCGACGCTGCCCGTGAGGGCGCGTCGAAGCGCTTTCGTGCAGTCATGATGACCGCCGTGTCGTTTATTATTGGCGTCCTGCCGATGATGCTGGCCTCCGGCGCGGGGGCGCAGAGCCGTCGCATCATCGGGACCACGGTGTTCAGCGGGATGCTGGTGGCCACCGTGGTCGGCATCGTGTTCATCCCGGCGCTATTCGTGCTGTTCCAGCGTCTGCGCGAGTGGGGCCATAAACTTACGGGTGAGTAGTCCACAGCTCGCAGTGTTTTTGCACCAGCGAGGTCAGCGAGCCGCCGTTGGCGATAAAATCCCGCATTCGCTGCGCTTCGCTCTTGCCCTGTTTCAACATCAGGGCAATTTCCGCAATTGCGCTCTCCGCCCCCAGCTTTTCGGCGGACGGCGCGACGCGCTCCAGCAGCCACGCAATATCCTCGGCAATGGTTTTTTGCTCGCCGGTATTCACATCGGTGAGCAACCCATCCAGCCCATAGCGACAGGCCTGAAAACGATTAAACCGATACAGCAAAAAATCCTGTTCCTGATGCTTATACGGGCGCTCGGTCAGCAGCCAGTGCGAGGTGGCCTGAATCAATCCGGCGATGTTAATCGCATGGGCCAGCGTCAGCGGCGTGTCCATGACGCGCACCTCGACGGTACCAAAGTGCGGGCTGGGGCGAATATCCCAGTGCAAATCTTTGATGCTGTCGATCATCGTGGTGTAGCTCAGACGACGAAATAATCCTTCAAACTCCTGCCAGTTATTCACCCACGGCATTTTGCCGTTATCCGGAAATCCCGAGAAAATATTGAGCCGCGACGAGGCAAATTTCGTGTCGCTCCCTTGCATGTAGGGCGACGAGGCGGAGAGGGCGATAAAGTGCGGGACAAAACGCGACAGGCCGTGCAGAAGATAAATCGCCTCATCGCCGCTGCGGCAGCCGACGTGTACGTGTTGGCCGAACACCGTGGCCTGCAAAATCAGATAGCCAAACATCTCCAGCGTGCGGTTGTAGCGTTCATCGTCACACACTTCCTGACGTTGCCACTTTTGAAACGGATGTGTCCCGCCGCCACAAATCTGAATATGTTGATCTGCCGCCGCGCGCAGGATCGCCTGCTGCATGGCTGAAAACTGCGCCGCCGCCTGGTGGATGTCCTGACACACGCCGGTGGCAATTTCGAGCATGCTTTCGGTGATATCGTGCTTAACCTCACCGGCTTTGATGTCGTTTTTGACGGCAGCAATCAGCGCCGAAGAGTCCTGGCTGAGGTCGTACCCCGGCGGATTCACCACCTGCAGTTCGAGTTCAATACCCAGCGTGAAAGGATCGGATACATGAAAGTCAGGTAGGGGCATGGCGCGCTCCGGTTGCGGGGATGTGTTGAGTATAGACATCCCCACCAACCTTACTGGGTTCAAGGATGCTCATCGGCCTCTTTGAAATGATCCCCACCGTGCCGCTTAACCACTAGTTGTTTTACCTTTTCAACTAAGGCTGTTTTGTCCACATGTTTCCCTGGGCAGGTTTTATGCTTCGTCAGAGGGTCTTCTTTATGCAATATCAAATTTTCAGGATTGAGACCTAAGACTGCATATAGAGTAGCAAGTGCTGCAACAGTATTCTTTTGTACAGATAACCCTCGACCAGAATCAAACAACTCTGTTGAGTATTCACCTAACATTTCTACCCCTAACGCCATTTTGTTATAGGAAGGTGAGTGTACTCCGGAAAGGGTTAATGGGCAGAATACCCAAATTTGTTTGTCGTCGATAAAGAGATGAGGGCCTGCGGACCATCCTTGATCATCACGATAATAATGTACAAGATTTTCAATGTGTTTTGCTGTGAAGCCATTGGGGCGCTGTATTAATGTCGGTGTCGATGTATTATGCAATACTATTGCTGAAGGCCTCCATTGCGTCCAGTGTAGTGAATGACAATATTTATCAAATGCTTCTTGAGAAAAACTCAAACCGACAATACCTTTCCAGTTAGCCATGTGAATACTCCAGTTGAGTTATGAATGAGGTGTTATGTATTTTTTCTCTGCTTCATTGGTGAGTCTGTCGAGAACATCAGGAATAAGTCTTTCGGCAAAGCCACAAAAAATAGATATAATTAAGATGCGAGCAATGTCAGAAGCATCTGTAAGTTGTGTATAAAGATAAACATCAGCAATAGTGGCTGTGGTACTAATCACTACATCTTTAAAGTGAGGGAGCAAATTGATCCCAAGAAGAGTTGTATTTTGACCATCAGGTAGAATTCTTAGAACAAGCATTATAATGAAAGGGGATAGTGTTCCCAGAAGCAAAGAGAGATATATTCCCTTTTGACCCTGCTCTAATTTCAATAGCTTATCCTCTCTATCGATGCCGTCAACAGGGCTTTCTGCAACAGTCCTGAAGCGACGAACAACGCTGATCGTGGCTCCTAAGTATCCTGAACATGCCATTCCAATAAGAAGTGAATATTGAATGCCAGTTCTGTCATGTATCAACGTTTGACATATCACACTTGATGCAACGGTAATGACAACGAGAATAAGCAACATAATAATAAATAATTGTTTGTTGTCGCTAATGAATTTTTCTCGAGTACAAATGAAGAAATAGTACTCGTGAAGCCAGTTGCAAACTAATAACATATTTGTTCGTTGGTTGCTTATATTATTTTCTGGTGGACTAGACTTCTCTAGTTTTTCTAGTCGATGTGGAGCCTCAATCGGTAAGGTCGACAGAAAACGGTCTCGAGTATTTTGATAGAGTTGACTAACAAGTATGTCTGGGCATATTGTTATTAATTCCCGCTCGACGCTGGAAAGAGTTGAAATATCAAATGTACTAATATCCAGTTGTGCTCTCAGACGTTTCATAAGTTCTGATTTTGTACTATCTGATTGTGGTATTGTGGGCACAACTGTTTCATAGAGTTGCGTAATTCTGAAGTGTAAGTAAGTCAGTAAAACCGTTGATGGTGTTGTGCAGAGTGACATGAGTTACTCCTGGTGCTGGTATATAAATATACATTCTTATATTGGATTTGATTATGTCACTACGATGAATGCTTGATATTATAAATAGACATAGCGAGCAAGTATTAGAGTTTAATGTGTTCTGAATTTCAAAAAAATAGAGATGTAGTGTCGAATGAATAAGTTAAGCAGCAAGCATATTTGCACACAGCTAATGAGCTGCGCCGTAAGCGCTAATACATCCTGGTGCTTAAAATCCCGTCAATCTATCGATACCAGCGACTCTAACCTCGCATCCCACAAATTTATCGTCCAGACTTAAGCCAAAGACATGGTCTGCGCGGGGATTGTGTTTTACACTGCGCGCTGCAAAATTTGTGTTGATAAACGATTAATCAGGCGGTAATGGCGATGAACGGAACGATCACGACGTGGTTTAAAGATAAAGGCTTTGGATTTATCAAAGATGAAAACGGTGATAACCGCTATTTTCATGTGATCAAAGTCGCCAACCCTGAGCTGATCAAGAAAGACGCAGCGGTCACATTCGAACCGACGACCAATAACAAAGGCCTCTCTGCTTACGCGGTAAAAGTCGTCCCGGAAAGCAAATATATCTACATCGCGGGCGAGCGCCTTAAGCTCACGTCGATCAAGTCTTTCCTGGTCTACAGCGAGGAAGTGCCGGCAGATGCCGGAATCGATAAAGAAAATGCTGTGCTGTCGGTGGGCGCTCTGCTGAATAGCATCAGACCAAAATCCGCCGTGAAGCCAGGTGAAATGCGTTCGCTGAAGAAACTGGCGATCACCACCTTCCAGGGAGCGACGCTCATCTTCACAGAAGACGAAATCGACATTGAAGAAACGGTAAAACTCCTCAAGTGATTTTGTGCCGAAATTCTGCGCCATCTTCAGCAGAATTTCGGCAACGCGGACTGACTCTCAGTGTGCCGTGATATAAGGCTCCTTCACAAAATCCGCCAGCAGCCAGACCATATCATGCAGCAATCCCGTTAACTCTTTCTCCACTTTGGATGGCAGCTTTCCACCTTCAACCGCCTGCGTTAGGGCTTGCGCGTAATCCACCATCGTTGCGGTTTCCTGCCACAGATCCGGCACATTTGAGCTGATTTTCTCACCGGCAATCAGTTGCTCAATAAGATGTGGCGGAAGATCTTTATCGCACAGATCGCGAAGCTGGTTGAGTGAATGTAGCAAGCGCTCGCATAGCGCTTTACGCGTGTTGATGTCCAGGGTTTCGACCAGAACGCAGACGACCGTGGTGCAGGAATCCGCCGCCTCGAATAAATCGACTGTTTCTGGCAAGGGCGCATTGAGCAATTGTTGGATGAAGCTTTCCTCTGATTGTGCGTAAGACAGGGCTGGGATAGTAGCCATTTGGCATCCTCTTTATGCAAAAAATTAATTAACCACCCTGAGAGTTCCTCCGTTCAGAGGGGGGTAGCGCTGGCGGAGGTAGGAATACCGTGCACAAAGAAAACGGCCAGCCTTCGGCTGCTCCGCCAGCGCTACCGTATGTTTACGGGATATGCGCTGTCGCGAAAAAAATTATCGCTTCATGCCAACGGGTTCCTACGCCCGGTTGCGGATGTCTCGCAACGGGTGAACTTTACGACCCTCAAATGGCAAATAAAAGCTTAAACCTTGAATTTCACAAGGTTACTTTTCGATTTGCGAGGCGCTTTCCAGAAACGGGCTGCCGGATGGTGGCTTCGCCTTACCCGGCCTACAAAGATGTCACAAATAGGTTTGCACAAACCTACCCCATTCGGTGCTCGCCGTTCAGCATCGCTTTCCGATCAAACACCCGCTGAATTTCACCGTGCGCCATAAATGCCGCACGATCGGACATATGGGCAATCACGTCCGCGTCGTGGCTCACCAGCAGATAGGTCATGCCATGCTGCTGTTTCAGACGGTTGAGTAGATTGAGAATCTCCGCCTGCACCGACATATCCAGCGCCGAGGTCGGCTCGTCGAGCAGCAACAGCTGCGGGCGCAACAGCAGGGCGCGGGCAATCGCCACGCGCTGACGCTGGCCACCGGAAAGCTGATGCGGATAACGCTGGCCCGCGTCCGCAGACAGTCCCACCTCCTGCAACGCATCAGCCACTTTCTCCGTGATCTGTGTTTCGCCGTGGATTTTGAGCGGCTCGGTCAGCGTGCGTGAAATGGTGTGGTTTGGATGCAGCGACGCCCACGGGTCCTGAAACACCATCTGCACGTTACGACGTAGCGCACCGGTGAATTGTTCCCCAGACGAAAGGTTTTCACCCAGCAGTGACACGTTGCCGCGCCACTGACGCTGTAACCCGGCGAGCACGCGCAGAATGGTCGATTTGCCGCAGCCTGATTCACCAATCAGGCTAAAGGTTTCACCTTTTTCGATGGCAAAACTGGCTGCTGACACTGCCGTTTTTTCGCCAAATGCGACCTGGAGCTGATGAACTTCAACGAGTGACATTGCGCACCTCCTTGCGATCGAGCGTGGGTAGCATTTGCCCGAAGGTGCTGGCATTTGGGCGGCAGGTCCACAGCGTACGGGTATAGGGATGCGTCGCCTGCGGTAGCTGTTGGGCAGACATTTCATCGACTCTTTCGCCCTGATACATCACCAGCACGCGGTCGCAATGTTCCGCTACCAGCGGCAAATCGTGGCTAATCAGTAACATCGCCATCTGGCGCTCTTCGCACTGCTGCACCAGCAGTTCGAGGATCTGATTGCGCAGGCGGGCGTCGAGGGCAGAGGTCGGTTCATCGGCAATCAGTACCTGCGGATTGTTGATGAGCGCAATGGCAATCATCACCCGCTGGCCCATGCCGCCGGATAATTCACCGGGATAGCGCGCCAGCACGTTCTGCTCCAGGCCAACGGCGTGGACGATTTCATGGATTCGCTCAACGCGTTCCTTGCGCGACAACGATTGATGAAGCGTAAGGGACTCTTCCAGCTGCGCGGCGACGCTTTTCACCGGATTGAGCGCATAGCGCGGGTCCTGAAGCACCATCGCAATTCCGTTGCCGCGAAGGCCCTGCCAGCGACGGTTGTTCATCGTCAGCAGATCGTTGCCCAGCACATTAAGCTGACGGGCGCTCACCACGCCGGGCTGGCGCACCAGGCCCATCAACGCTCTGGCAGACATCGATTTACCAGAGCCGGATTCCCCCACTAAGGCGAGTCGTTCATTCCCGAGGGTAAAACTTAAATTGTTCACCACGCGCGCGGCGGGGTAGTCGATATTCAGCGCATCGACGATAACGCGGGATTCAGTCATGCTGTGGCTCCAGAATGTCGCGCAGGCCGTCGCCCAGCAGGTTAAAGGCCAGGCTGGCGAACAGAATCGCACCGCCGGGAATCGCGGCAATCCACCACTGATCGAAAATTACCTGCATTCCGTCGGCGATCATCGCCCCCCATTCGGCCATCGGCGGACGCGCCCCAAGCCCAAGGAACCCCAGTCCGGCGGCAGCCAGAATAATGCCCGCCAGATCCAGCGCCAGCCGCACAATCGCTGACGGCAGACAGAGCGGCAGAATATGTCCAAGCAACAGCCTCCCCCCACGAATGCCCATCATTTCGGCGGCAGCGAGATAATCGCTATGACGCAGGCGCTGAATTTCGCTGCGTGCCTGACGCGCATAGGCCGGCCAGGTGGTCAGCGCCAGCGCCAGCGCGCCATTCACCAGTCCGGGGCCAAGCATGGCGACAAACGCAAAGGCAAGGATCAGGCGCGGCATCGACATCACCACATCGGTAAAACGCATCAATACGCGCTCCAGCCAGCCGCCGTAATATCCGGATAAAATCCCGATCAGCAGCCCGGCGGGCAGGGTAATAACCGTGACTAACGCCACCAGTCCCAGCGCCGGGCGGCTGCCGTAAATCAGGCGTGAAAGCAGGTCACGCCCAAAACTGTCGGTGCCCAGCCAGTGTTGGGCGTTGGGGGCCTGTAAGCGGGCGGCGGCGTTTTGCCAGTTGGGATCGAGCGGTGCGAGCCACGGGGCAAACAGGGCGATCAGCAGCAGCAGGGTGATGGCGATAAGCCCGCAGAACGCAGCGGGAGAGCGGCGCAGTCGGCGCACAAACAGATAGAAAGGCATCAGCGCACCCTGGGGTCGGTGGCCCGCACAAGCAGGTCAGTCAGATTATTAATCAGCACAAAACAGACGCCAATCACCAGCGTGCCGCCCATGATGGCGGTGGTGTCACCCGCGAACAGCGCGGTGGTGAGATAGCGGCCAATGCCCGGCCAGGAGAAGACGGTTTCGGTCAGCACCGCGCCTTCGAGCATGCTGGTGTACGCCAGGGCGATCACCGTCAGCAGCGTGCTGCGAATATTAGGCAGCACGTGGCGCAGCAGAATCGTCATCTCTCCCGCGCCTTTGGCACGCGCGAGCAGGATGTACTCTTTGTTCATTTCGCTAAGACACGCCGAGCGCGTCAGGCGCGTGATGCTCGCCAGCGAGTAGTAGGCCAGCAGCAAAACCGGCAGCACCAGATGGCTGACGGCGTTTTTGAACGCCGCGCTGTCGCCGGATAACCAGGTATCGATCAGCGCAAAACCGGTACGCGGTTCGACGGTGTATTGCCAGATATCATCCAGTCGCCCCGGCCCGGCGCTCCACTGCAGCTTCGCGTAGAACAGCGCCAGCATCAGCAAACCGAGCCAGAAAATCGGCACCGAATTGCCGAGCAGAGTGAGAGTGCGGATAGCGAGATCCAGCGGTGAACCGGCGAAGCGCGCGCAGAGTACGCCTGCGATCACCCCGAGTACGGAACCGATAATCAGCGCCAGCGTGGCGAGTTCCAGCGTGGCGGGAAAGGCGTGCAGCAGATCTTGTAATACGGGCTGCCCGGTGGCGCTGGCGGTGCCGAGATCGCCGTGCAACAAGTTCAGCAGGTAGTGCCAGAACTGTACTGCGACAGATTGATCCAGCCCGAGCTGATGGCGAACCTGGTCGTACGTTGACTGGCTGGCGTGATCGCCGACGATCTGTAAGACGCGATCAACGGGTGAAAAAGCAGAGAGCGCAAACGTGACGAGCAACAGCCCGAACAGGGTGAGCAGCAGGGTGAAAAGACCCTGAAGAACACGCATCACGTGGGTGGATAGAGGTGGCATGGGGAGAACGTTATTCCTGAGCTGGCCTTCAATGCCGGGTGGCAGCTACACCTTACCCGGCCTACAAAACCGTGAACGTGGACAAAACATCAAACCGTAGGCCGGGTAAGCGCAGCGCCACCCGGCAGTCAGGGCGAATTATTTCGTCACTTTATCGTACCAGACCATATCGGCGTTCAGCCCCTGCTGATACCCCTTCACGTTATCGCGCACCACGATCTGGGTTTTGCCCTGATCGACGAACACGTACGGCGAGTTGTGCTGCAATTCCTGCTGCATTTTGGTGTACAGATCCAGGCGCTTTGCCGGGTCCGGTTCAGCCACAGCGGCCAGCGTTGCTTTGTTCAGCTCCGGGATTTTCCAGCCGTTAAGACCGGCCACCGTACTCGATTTACCGTCGTTCCACGCAAAGGCGCTGGCGTTGGAGTGCGCGTCAAAGTAGTCCGGGATCCACAGGCGAATCGCCGCCTGATGCTGTTTAGCGCGTACGCGAGCGTACACCTGGCTACCCGCGGCTGGCAGCAGATCGACCTTCACGCCGCCCTGGGCGAAGCTCGCCTGCATCGACTGAGCGATGGTGATAAACGGCGGTTTGTTCTCCACGTCCAGCGTGAAGTGCGCGTCTTTAATGCCCGCTTTGGCGAGGATTTCCTTCGCTTTGGCCGGATCGAATTTGAACGGATTATCTTCCAGCGCGCCCGGCAGGCCGACTGGCAAGAAGCTCTGATGGACGAAATACTGGCCTTTCAGCAGGTCTTTGGTGATGCCGTCGTAATCGACCAGCCAGCGCGATGCTTCCCAGAACGCCGGGTTATTCAGCAGCGGGTTAGCGCTGTTTCCGGCGTTAAACACCAGGTAGTTTTGCTCGGCAGACGGAATGCTCAGTACTTTCACACCGGCTTTACCTTCCAGGGCGCTGATTTGGTCCGCGCCCAGGTCACGGGCCACGTCGGCGTCACCCTGTTGGATCAGCAGGCGGCGAGAGGCCGGGTCCGGGACGTTTTTGATAATGATGCTTTTAAGCTTCGGCGCGCCGCCAGGGGCGCTGTCATTGGCTTCCAGCACAATGGCTTGATGCGGCTGATAGACGCGCATTTTGTACGCGCCGCTGCCCGCCGAGTGCATCTTCAGCCATGCGTTGCCGAAATCGTTGTCTTTCACATTCGCTGAAACCAGCTTTTCATCGACGATGGAAGCAATCGGCGTAGAGAGAATATTCAGCGCCACCGCCGGGCTGACGTCAGCCGTCCAGCGCAATTCCAGCGTGTGGTCATCCACTTTTTTCAGCTGGCTGGCGATATTGCCCGGCTCCCAGCCCAGCACGTTGAGAATAAAGGCCGGGGATTTGTTCAGGGTGATGGCGCGGGTATAAGAGAAAATCACGTCTTCAGGGCGCAGCGGATTGCCGGAGGCAAATTTGGCGTCAGGTTTGAGTTTGATGGTCAGGGTTTTTGCTGCTGCGTTAGCTTCCCAGCTTTCGGCCAGAATCGGGGAGATTTTTGCCGGATTATCGCGGTCCGGCTGCACCAGGCGCTGATACAAACTTGGCACGGTCTGGATGCTGGAAAGCTCGTTGGCTTCAGCGGGATCGAGGCTCACGATATCATCAAGACCCTGAGCGACAACCAGCGTATTCGGCGGAGTAGCGGCATTGGCGGCGGCAGAGAGCACGGCCAATACCAGTAACGGCAGCAGTTTTTTAGTCATAGCGATCCCTGAATGTGAAAATTATTGTGATTGTTTTTGGCATCGCTACGTTAGGCCGGACGAGAAAATCTTCAAAGTCTAAATTCTGCTTTGCTTATGCCATCAAGATATAAAGCATACGGATTGGCTATTAAGCGCCAGCCAGAATGGGGGGCTTTTCGCCCGCTTTTTCGCCTGATATAACAAATGCATGTCATAGCAGGGAGTCAAAGACGTGCCGGAATTAAATCAACATGGTCAAACCGTCAACGATGCGGTGCCCGACTGGAAAGGGGCGCGGGTGCTCACGCGTACGCCGTTGAACGGGCGATTTTGTCGGCTGGAGCCGCTGGACGCTGCGCGGCACGCCGCCGATCTATTCGCGGCCTATGCGCTGGGCGATGACAGCGACTGGACGTGGCTCGCCAGTACGCAGCCGGAAAGCGTCGAGGCCACCGCGCACTGGCTGTTGGGAAAGGTGATGGACGACGGACTGGTGCCGTATGCGGTTATCGATCTGCGCACCGAACGCGCCGTTGGTCTGGTCAGCTATATGGCGATTGAACGGCTGATGGGATCGGTGGAGATTGGTCACGTCACCTGGTCACGGCAGATGAAAAACACTGCAATGGGAACGGAAACCGTCTGGCTGCTGCTGAAAAATGCATTCGAGCACGGCTATCGTCGGCTGGAGTGGAAATGTGATTCGATGAACGTGGCCTCGCGCAATGCAGCGGAGCGCCTCGGTTTTGTCTGGGAAGGACGCTTGCGCCAGAAGCTGGTGCGCAAAGGACGTAACCGCGACAGCGATATGCTCTCCATTATTGATACCGAATGGCAGGAGCGTGACGACGAGCTGTGCAGCTGGCTGGCGGCGAATAATTTTGACAGTGAAGGGCGACAGATTCGGCGCCTGGAGTCCTTCAGATAACCCGCGCTAAATCTTGCCGCTGAACAGCACCGGCCCGGTAGGTTGCCCGGTCGGTGAGCCACCCTGCGGTTCGAGACTGATCGCAATAACGGCGTCGGCGGCAAGAGTCATATGACTAAGCTTCACCTGAGTCGGTGCCTGGCTGTTCAACAGGCCGAGTGAAACCGGCGTACCTCCGGCAGGGATCAGCCACAGTTGCAGGCTGCTGTTGGGTGTTAATGATGCCGGGCGTAGCGGCGTTAAACTCAGCTGCTGGCGTTGGCTATCCGCACTGACGACCCATTGTCCGTGCTGCTGTGTATCGTTAAGCACCACCAGTGGCGTCAGTTCAGGTTCACGGGTTGTATACCAGGTGACGAGCGCCACGGCGGCTAAACCGGCAGCGGCCATCCAGCCGAGATAAGGGCGATTACGCCGCACAGTGGGTTGCGCAGGAAGGTTGATCGCAATTTTCTTCCACACGGATTCAGGCGGCTGAACCGGCTTCAGATGGCTGTCGAGGGAGCTAAACATCGTTTCCCAACGCGCGACGCGTTCGGCCAGATCGCGTTCATGCATCAGCCTCTTCTGAAATCGTAACCGCGCATTGCCCCGCAGCGTACCCAGTGCGTATTCCGCCGCCAGCGCATCATCGCGTTTTTCATTGTGGTCGTTCATAGGCCTACACATTCCCGGAGATGTTCCATCGCGCGGCGGACCCAGCTTTTGACCGATCCAATCGGCTGTTGCAGCCAGTCTGCGATATCGCTGTGGGACATTCCCTGATAATACGCGAGCGTGATGCTCTGACGCTGGTCGTTGCTAAGGTGTCCAAGGCAATGGCGCAGACGTTCCGCCTGGGCGTCGTCATGCCAGTTATTCCTGTCGTCGTCCGCGTGGATCTCAAGCTGGTCGGTATACTCTTCCTCGCGGTTAGCCGCGCGAGCTTGCCCACTGCGCAGCCAGTCGATACAGCGGTTGCGAACAATATGGGTCAGCCAGGTCATGGGGGCGCTGAGCGTGGGGTCGTAGGATCCTGCTTTGCTCCAGACGGTGATGAAGCAATCATGCAGCACTTCTTCCGACCAGGCGCGCTGGCGCAACATACGCAGGGCGACGGCAAAGAGATGCGGTGACGTTAGCCGGTACAGCTGTTCAAATGCGCGGCGATCGCCTTTCGCGACCGCCTGCATTAATCTAACGTGCTGTTCTGTCAGCGCATTATCCATATTTTTCCCGGATGTCCTGTTTTCCCATCCGAAGTATAGACAATTACTTAGGCATCAGAACGGTGTCGATAACGTCAATCACGCCATTTTTCTGATGGACGTCATAAGTGCTAATGTTCGCCACGTTACCTTTCCCGTCTTTAAGCTGAATGTTGTGCGGCCCATTGCTCATGATCCACAGCGGTTGACCGTTGACCGTTTTCAGCTCTGCGTGACCGCCGCCTTGCTTAATCTTTGCTTCGAGGGCTTTCATATCATAGTTACCGGCCACCACGTGGTAGGTGAGGATGCTGGCGAGCATCGCTTTATTCTCCGGTTTTACCAGGTTGTCGACCGTCCCCGCAGGCAATTTAGCGAACGCCGCATTGGTCGGAGCGAAAACGGTGAACGGGCCTTTGCTTTGCAACGTATCGACCAGACCCGCCGCTTTAACGGCAGCAACCAGCGTGGTGTGATCTTTCGAGTTCATCGCATTTTCGACGATGTTTTTTTGCGGGAACATTGCGGCTCCACCCACCATGACTGAACCGGATTCCATCGCAGCAAATGCGCCTGCGGTGAAGAGTAATGCGCTGGATACGAATGCGATATTGATTAGCTTTTTCATCATACATCCTCGTAGTAGGGAGCGAAGGAGTTGCTCACATATCGACATACGAGAGAGAGGGCGAAACTGGATGCAGAATAATGAAAATATTTTTTTGGCGCACACAAAACCTCTTCCCCGCATAAGGGAAGAGGCTGAGTATTACGCCGATTCTGGCTTTTTCCCGCGCGTCAGCCAGGCCAGAAATCCGAGGAAACAGCCGATGATCAGCAGCATCCCCATCATCACCAGGGTGATGAGTTCCTCAATGTTGAATATCTCTCCGGAAATATTCAGGGCGCGCTGATCGTAGAGAAATAAGATGGCTTTGATTGCGCTGTAAAAGAACCAGGCGCAGAACGTGAAAAACAGCCACAGGAATATCTTGCCAATAAGGGTGCGTTTACTCTCTTTTTTTGCGTGCGTCATAGGTGTTTGCGTTTCTTTTTATGGGGGGAGACATCCCTGTCTGCTGTCATCACTCCATTAAAATTAGCGGACCGACACGCCTTCCAGCTTGCCTGACGAGGTCATATCAAACTCGGCGGTGTAACCGTTTTTGCGCCAGCGGGTGCGCTCGCCGTTGGTGGAGTGCCATCCTGCATCTTCCATATAATCAACGGCTTCGCCCTGGTATTTGCCTGCGATGTTTGAATCGATCTCACGCGCTATGTCACCCGTAGACTCATCGTCCCGAGGGTGATGTCGGGTATGCCCGACGTGGCACGTTCCGTTAGCTTCATCAACCTGTGTACAGCCCGACTGTTCCAGCTGTGCGCGATAGGCTTCGCTGATAGCAAACACAGGCTGAGAAAAAATACCGCCGACGACGGCCAGCACGACCCAATAATTCATTTTCATTATTCAGTGTCCTGTTAACGGTACCAGCAGCGTGAACCATTATCGGCCTGGCTGGCATCGGCTAATGTTTCACAGTCAGGTAATGAAACCCCATCGCGGGTAATCATGTGATCTTTATTGTGGTGATGATGTGCATCGCTCGGCGGAGCAATAATGCAGCCGGATAACATCAGCGTTGCACCGGCAATAGCCAGCGCCATAATCATTTTATTCATTTCAGTCGTCCTGTTGAGGGTTATGCATTTCATTAGCAGCGTCATTATTCCGTTTTAAATAATGAATTCCTTATCTGAGCGGCATTTTTAACGGGGTTATATGTCCGTGAAAGCATCATATGGAGTTATTTAACTAAAATAAAGAGGTCGGACCTGGTGTTATGTGTTGTTTTATTTATTTGAATTTAAACGATAAAAATATAAATCTTCATCGTTGTTATGCAGTTGTTGTTTTCTGTGAGGGGTTTTTACATTGTCTACATTAATAATCGTAGATGTTTATTGTCTCACGCAAAGTAATCGATTACAGATAATTAACGAAAATAAACGGAATAAATGTTTTATTTGCGGGAAAATAAAATAAAGCGCTTTTTTAAGATTAATCCTGAGACAGTGTTAATTGTATGACGATTTATTCGCAGAGCAGGGTAATAACGCCTGCGTTGTTCTCACACCAGTGAAGGATAAAAGGGTGATGATGCGAAAAACCGGCCAGAGGACGGGCGAGCGACAGGGTGAGCGTGCTGCGGGAAATATTGGTCACGCAGGCGCTATCAAAACCCATATAGGTATTTACGCGTGGGAAGAGGGCTTTGAACAGGCTCTCTTTGGCGCTGAAGGCCAGCGTCAGGGCCAGCGCAAAAGGGTATCCCGTGCGCATCAGTACGGTTTTTTCCTGCGGATTAATAATGCCGTCCTGAATCTCAACCGCTTCCTGTGCGGCGATAAGCTGCTCGCCGTCGATGCCCACCAGCGCGTTATCGCGCTTCACTGCCAGCGCGAACGCCTGGCTTCCGCTGTGAGAAATACTGCCCGCAAAACCTGCTGGCCACAGCGGTTCGCCGTTGGGGCCAATACCCGGCACAGCGTTAATCGAAAAATTCTGTAGGGCATGAGCAGCGGCGATGCGTCCGGCCAGATGGTCGGCTTTACGTTTGGCGGAGGCTTGGCTCAGGGCGGCGTGATGGGGCAGCCAGAGCAGATCGGCGTTATCAAATGTGGTGGGATCAAAATCAATGCGCTGAACGCAGACGCCGCCGAGTGTCAGCAGGCTGTGAGTGGTTTGCATCGGTCCCCCTGATTGAAAAAAGCCCCCTTCGAGGGAAGAGGGCTTACAGTCTATCAGAAGTGGGTGTTCACGCTCATGTACCAGGTGCGTCCCGGTTCGTTGTAGGTGTAAGCACCTGCACCGTACATGTACGCGCCGGTGGTGGCGTTCCCGGTGGTCTGGGCATTACCCGCGCGCCACTGGCGTTTGTCGAAGACGTTGTCCACGCCGCCGGTCAGGCTGACGTACTTGGTCACGTCCCAGGTCGCGCTCAGGCCGACGATGCTGTACGGGCTGACTTCGTCTTTCTCAGACCCGGTCACCGGCTGACCTTTGTAGTTGTATTTCTTCGGCTGCTGCTTGCCGTACCAGGTGAAGGTCGACTGCACAGACACATCCTGCTGTACCTGCCAGCTCAGGGTTGAGTTCAGCGTGTACTCCGGGATGATCGACAGACGGTCGCCGGTCTCTTTGTTCTTACTTTGCAGCATGTAGGTGATATTGTTGGTCCAGTTGACCGCATCCGTCACCGGCACGTTCAGTGTCCCTTCCAGCCCTTCTACGACGGCTTTCGGCACGTTTTCCCACTGATAAATATCTGTGCGCACTTTGCCGGAAGAGGTCTGGCCGATTGGCGCATAGCCCGCTTCGATTTTGTCGCGGTAGTCGTTACGGAACCAGGTCGCGCCCGCCAGCCAGCCGTCGCGTTTCCACTCAAGGCCGATCTCTTTGTTGATGCTGGTTTCGGCTTTCAGGTCGTCGTTACCCATCATGTAACAGCCGACGCCGTCACCGCTGGCGTAGCAACCCTGGCCTTTGCTGTAGAGCAGGTAGTTCGGGTTGGTCTGGTACAGGCTCGGCGCTTTATACGCCCGCGCGATACCCATTTTCAGCGTGAAGTCATCACCCAGACCTTGCGACAGGTTCAGGGACGGGCTCCAGTTGTTGCCAACAATGGTGTGATGATCGAAACGCAGCGCCGGGGTCAGCATGGTGCTGTCGGTCAGCTCCATGTTGTTTTCAGCAAACAGGGAGAAGATCTCCGCCTGAGAGTACGGGCTACGATCGTCGCTCATGCCTGGGATCGCGCCGCCCTGTTGGGTCTGCGAGTTAGAGGCGTAATCCTTCATGCGCTGCTGGTTCCATTCGGTGCCCAGCGTCAGGTTCTGATTGACGAGGAAATCGAACGGCAGGCTAACTTCACTGTGCAGCGTAACGTCGGACAGATCGGTATCGGTAAACTTATCGCTGTTGAACAGGCCTTCCAGACCGCCCGCCAGCCCTTCGCCCAGACGCGAGTTGCGCGTGTGTTCGTACTGCGCCCAGTTGCTGGTGGTCACGCCATTAT
Organism: Lelliottia jeotgali; assembly: GCA_002271215.1. NCBI lineage: Bacteria > Pseudomonadati > Pseudomonadota > Gammaproteobacteria > Enterobacterales > Enterobacteriaceae > Lelliottia > Lelliottia jeotgali. The sequence continues at coordinate 1,252,608 of CP018628.1, forward strand.
CCCAGCCGCCGTTCCAGGTCAGCGCCCAGTTCTGGCGATAAATACGGTTGGTCTCTTTGCCGTAATTCTTCTTCACCAGCCCGTTGGAGCTGTCGTCGTTGTTGGTGTTCTGCGTATCGCCCGCGTAGAGGTTGTTCTGGCGGCTGTAGCCCGCTTCAAACTCCAAGGACTGCATCGGCGCAAAGTCCCAGCGCACGACGCCGTTGATGTCTTTGTTTTCCACGCCTTCACGACCGGCAGGCAGGGTGCTGGAATACATCCCGGTACGCTCAGACTGATGGCCCTGGTTGATATCCCACGCGTCGGCCTGGGTTTTATCCAGGTTGCCGAACATGCGGAAGCTGAAATCGCCGCCCAGCGGGCCGCTCAGGCTGAAGTTGGTGCGCTTGGTGGAGCCTTCGTCTTTATGCTCCGGCGCGTTCAGATAGGTGTTCCACGAACCATGCCACTGGTTGTCGAATTTTTTGGTGATGATATTCACCACGCCGCCCGCTGCGCCGTTACCGTAACGCGCGGCCGCCGGGCCACGAATGACTTCGATGCGCTCAACCATTTCAGGCGGCACCCAGCCGGTATCGCCACGGGTATCGCGTTCGCCGCGCCAGCCCAGACGGATGGAGTTACGGCTGGTGACCGGTTTGCCGTCGATCAGGATCAGGGTATTTTCCGGGCCCATGCCACGAATGTCGATCTGGCGGTTGTTCCCGCGCTGGCCGCTGGTGGAGTTCCCGGTCAGGTTCACGCCCGGCATGGTACGAATGATTTCGGCCACGTCACGAGCGGGAGGATTTTTACGGATTTCGTCTGCGGTGATGGTAGAAACGCCCGGCGCCTGCAGGTTCTGCTCGGCGGCGGTGATCACCATGGTGTCTTCGTGCGCGGCACTGCTGGCGGTTTTGTCTTCTGCCATTGCGGGCATAGCCGCGCCGTAAATCCCCAGGTTGACCAGCAAGGCCAGGGAGTGAATCTTCTTATTCATTGTACGTCCTGCTTTTCGTTGCCGCGTCCCCTTGGCTCCATTCCCTAACGGGAGAGGAGGCGGCATGACTTATCACCGGCACGTTGCGTAAGCAGCCCTGTCCTCGAGCGCACACAATGCGTGGCATGGTTGTTTTTTGAGCGCGCTTCCCACAGCGCGGGCACTACGCTATTGCAAATGCAAATAGTTATCAATAATATTATCAATATATTTTGTCTTGTAACAAAAAAGACGCGAAAAACATGAGGTTAAACGGGTGACGGCGCTAACAACGGGAAGTGATGCCTGGTGGCAGTCAAAAAAAGGTCCGGAATGGGTGCGCGAACAGGATAATTTTCGTGTGACGTTCTGGTGGCGCGATCCGGCAGGGACGCAGCGCACATCGCAGGTTCAGCGGGTGTGGATTTACATCACCGGCGTGACCGACCACCATCAAAATGCCCGACCACAATCCTTAACCCGTCTCCCCGACACCGACGTCTGGCAATGGCAGGGGGAATTCAGCCCCGAGTGGCGCGGCAGCTACTGTTTTATCCCCTCCGATAACGCCCAGGATTTCGACGATATCGTCTTTACCGCCGACGCGCCGGACCGCATCGCGCTGCGCGAAGGCTGGCGCAAACTGCTGCCGAAAGCGATTGCCGATCCGCTGAACCCGCAAAGCTGGCGCGGTGGACGCGGGCATCCGGTGTCAGCCCTGGAAATGCCGAATGCACCGGTTCAGCCGGGCTGGAATCATCCCGATACGCCGTACGCTGCGCCGCAATGTATTGAGTGGCACAGTCCGCGTCTGGGGAATGTGCGCCACGTGTGGGTATTTACCACTGGCGAGGAAAACCCGACCGAGCGCCCGCTGGCGATTCTGCTCGACGGGCAGTTTTGGGCTGAAAGTATGCCCGTCTGGCCGGCGCTGGCGGCGCTTACGAACGAACGGCAATTGCCGCCGGCGGTCTACGTTTTGATCGATGTGATCGACACCGCCCATCGCAGCCGCGAGTTGCCCTGCAACCCGGATTTCTGGCTGGCGGTGCAGGAAGAGTTACTCCCGCAGATCCGCGCCATCGCACCTTTCAGCGAACGCGGCGATCGCACGGTTGTCGCCGGACAAAGTTTTGGTGGCCTGTCGTCCCTGTACGCCGGACTCAACTGGCCGCAACGTTTCGGCTGCGTGCTCAGTCAGTCGGGTTCCTACTGGTGGCCGCATCGCGGCGCGCAGCAGGACGGGCTGCTTATCGAACAACTCAAAGCGGGTGAAAAATCCGCCGAACACCTTCGCATCGTTCTTGAAGCGGGCCAGCGCGAGCCGCTTATCTTCCGCGCCAATCAGGCCATTTACGCCCAACTACAACACACACAGCAGTCGATTTTCTGGCGTCAGGTTGACGGCGGACATGATGCGCTTTGCTGGCGTGGCGGGCTGACGCAGGGGCTTATTACCCTCTGGCAGCCACTCATTCACTAACGCCAGGCAGGCGATTTTTTTCGACAGGAGTTTGGTATGGAATTCAGTAATCCCTTCGACAACCCGCAAGGGCTATTCGCTATTTTGCAAAACGAAAACGGTCAGTACAGCCTGTGGCCCGCCCAGTGCGCACAGCCTGCGGGCTGGCGTCAGGTGTGTGAGCCGCAATCTCAGGAAGCCTGCCAGCAGTGGCTTAGCGAAAACTGGCAAACACTTATCCCGTCTCATTTTGCGGAGGAAAATGCATGAGCACGCGTCTTCCTCTTGTCGCCGCCCAGCCGGGAATCTGGATGGCAGAACAGCTTTCGACCCTGCCGAACGCCTGGAGCGTGGCGCACTACGTTGAACTGAAAGGTGAAATTAATGCGCCACTGTTTTCGAAAGCCATCGTCGAAGGCATGATGCAGGCCGACACGTTGCGCACCCGTTTTAGCGAAGACAACGGCGAGGTATGGCAGTGGATCGATGAATCGCTGGTTTTGGCTGAACCGCACATTATCGACCTGCGCGACAACGCCGATCCGCACACTGCCGCCGTGGCGCTGATGGACGCTGATCTTGCACAAAACCTGCGTGTCGACAGCGGTCAACCGCTGGCGTTCCAGCTCTTGATTCAGGTCGATAGCAACCGTTGGTACTGGTATCAGCGCTATCATCATTTAGTGGTTGATGGCTTTAGTTTCCCGGCCATTACCCGCCAGATCGCCGCCATTTACGCCGCATGGGCGAAAGACGAACCGACGCCAGCATCGCCGTTTACACCGTTTGCAGAAGTGGTGGAAGAGTATCAGCGCTATCGCGACAGCGAAGCGTATCAGCGCGACGGCGCATTTTGGGCCGAGCAGCGCAAACTGCTGCCGCCGCCGGTTTCGCTATCGCCTGCTCCGCTGCCGGGCCGCGCTGCGACCACCGATATTTTACGTCTCAAACTGTTGGCCGATCGCCGCGCATTCAGTCAACTGACCGCATCTTGCCCGCAGGTTCAGCGCACGGATCTGGCCCTCGCGCTGGTGGCTCTTTGGCTGGGCCGCTTGACCGGTCGGCTGGATTACGCAGCGGGCTTTATCTTTATGCGTCGCATGGGATCGGCGGCGCTCACCGCCACCGGTCCGGTGCTCAACGTTCTGCCGATGGCGATCAATATCCAAGCGCAGGAAACCTTACCGGAACTGGCCCTGCGCCTGGCAAATCAGCTGAAAAAGATGCGTCGTCACCAGCGTTACGACGCTGAGCAGATTGTGCGTGACAGCGGGCGAGCGGCCGGAGACGAGGCGTTGTTTGGCCCGGTGTTGAACGTGAAGGTCTTTGATTATCAGCTGGATATCGACGGCGTGCAGGCGATAACGCACACCCTGGCGACGGGGCCAGTGAACGATCTCGAACTGGCGCTGTTCCCGGACGAGCAGGGCGGTTTAAGTATTGAGATTCTGGCGAACAAACAGCGCTACGATGAAGCGACGCTCACCCGCCACGTGGCGCGCCTGAACGCGCTGCTGGCGCAGTTTGCTGCGAATCCTGCGCTGCCTTGCGGCGAGGCGGAAACCGTCTCCGAAGAGGAGTATCACCAGCTGGCGCAGATCAACGACACTGGCGTGATGCTCGAGGCCACCACTCTGAGCGCGCTGGTGGCGGAGCAGGCGCACAAAACGCCGGATGCCCCGGCGCTGGCAGATGCCCACACGGAACTGAGCTATCGCCAGATGCGCGAGCAGGTTATCGCCCTGGCAAACGGGCTTCGTGAACGCGGCGTCAAACCCGGCGACAGCGTGGCAGTGGCGCTACCGCGCTCGGTATTCCTGACTCTGGCCCTGCACGCGATTGTTGAAGCGGGCGCCGCCTGGCTGCCGCTGGATACGGGCTACCCCGACGACCGCCTGCACATGATGCTGGAAGACGCGCGCCCTTCTTTACTCATTACTACCGACGATCAGCTCCCGCGCTTTAGCAGCGTGTCGGATCTTACGACCCTGTGCTACGGCGAATTACTGCCTGCGAACGGCAGCGAACCGCTGAATCTCAGCACCCCGGAACAGACCGCCTACATCATCTTTACCTCCGGTTCAACCGGGCGCCCGAAAGGGGTGATGGTCGGGCAAACCGCTATCGTCAACCGCCTGCTGTGGATGCAAAACCACTACCCGCTGGACGTGAATGATGTGGTGGCGCAGAAAACGCCGTGCAGTTTTGACGTCTCAGTGTGGGAGTTCTGGTGGCCGTTTATCGCCGGGGCAAAACTGGTGATGGCCGAGCCGGACGCCCATCGCGATCCGCTGGCGATGCAGCAGTTCTTCGCCCGATACGGCGTCACCACCACCCACTTTGTGCCGTCGATGCTGGCGGCGTTTGTCGCCTCGTTAACGCCGGAAAACGCCCACTGCTGCACCAGTCTGAAACAGGTGTTCTGCAGCGGGGAAGCGCTGCCGACCGAACTGTGCCGCGAGTGGGAAGTGCTCACTCACGCGCCGCTGCACAATTTATATGGCCCGACGGAAGCGGCGGTAGACGTGAGCTGGTATCCGGCGTTTGGCGACGCGCTGGCGTTAGTCGAAGGTAACAGCGTGCCGATTGGTTTCCCGGTGTGGAATACTGGCCTGCGCATTCTCGACGGGATGATGCGCCCGGTGCCGTTTGGCGTGGCGGGCGATCTCTATCTGACCGGCATTCAGCTGGCGCAGGGGTATCTGGGCCGCCCGGACCTGACCGCCAGCCGCTTTATTGCCGACCCGTTCGCACCGGGCGAACGCATGTATCGCACCGGTGACGTCGCCCGCTGGCTGGACAACGGCGCGGTGGAGTATCTCGGGCGCAGCGACGATCAGCTCAAAATTCGCGGTCAGCGCATAGAGCTTGGCGAAATCGACCGCGCGATGCAGGCCTTACCTGACGTGGCGCAGGCGGTGGCCCATGCCTGTGTGTTCAATCAGGCGGCAGCAACCGGCGGCGATGCGCGACAATTAGTGGGCTATGTGGTGTCGGACTCCGGTTTACCGCTGGACCGCGACGTGCTGCTCGACGCCCTGAAAGCGCAGCTCCCGCCGCATATGGTGCCGGTGGTGGTGCTGCAAATCAGCGAACTGCCGCTGAGCGCCAACGGTAAGCTCGATCGCAAAGCGCTGCCGTTGCCGGAGCTGACCAGCAAAGCGTCGGGCCGTGCACCGGAAACGGCGACGGAAATCGCGGTGGCGCAGGCGTTCTCGGCGCTGCTCGGCTGCGAGGTGAACGACATCGAAGCCGATTTCTTCGCTCTCGGCGGCCACTCGCTGCTGGCGATGCGTCTCGCGGCGCAGCTCAGCCGCGCGTTCTCCCGCAAAGTCACGCCGGGGCAAATCATGGTCGCTTCGACGGTCAACCAACTGAGCACGCTGCTGGATTCCGCGATGAGCGACGAACAAGCGCAGCGTCTGGGGTATGAAACAGTTCTCCCGCTGCGTCAAAGCAACGGCCCAACGCTGTTCTGCTTCCATCCGGCGTCTGGTTTTGCCTGGCAGTTTAGCGTGCTGGCGCGCTATCTCAGCCCGCGCTGGTCGATTACCGGGATTCAGTCACCACGCCCGGAAGGCCCGATGGCGCAGGGCGCGACGCTGGATGCGGTAATCGAACATCATCTGCACACTCTGCGTACCCAGCAGGCGCACGGGCCGTATTATCTGTTCGGCTACTCGCTCGGTGGGACCTTAGCGCAGGGCATCGCCGCGCGTCTGCGTGAGCAGGGTGAGGAAGTGGCGTTCCTCGGCCTGCTGGATACCTGGCCGCCGGAGACGCAAAACTGGGCGGAGAAAGAAGCCAACGGGCTGGACCCGGAAGTGCTGGCGGAAATTGAACGCGAACGCGAAGCCTTTATGGCGGCCCAGCAGGGGCAGGCGTCAGGCGAGCTGTTTACCGCCATCGAAGGCAACTACGCCGATGCGGTGCGCCTGTTGACCACGGCGCACAGCTCGCGGTTTGACGGTAAAGCGACGCTGTTTGTTGCCGAACGCACACGAACGATGGACCCGCATCAGGCGTGGGGCGAGTGGGTGGGTGAGCTTGACGTTTACAGTCAGGATTGCGCCCACGTGGATATCATTTCTCCGCAGGCGTTCGAGCAGATTGGACCGGTATTGAAGGGGATTTTGGGGTAGTTGCGCGCTGTTGCCCTCACCCTAACCCTCTCCCACAGGGAGAGGGCCGGGGTGAGGGGATCAAACTGCACGTTTCCCCAGCGGCACCACCAGTGGCGTTCCCGCTACCGGATCGTCAATAATCATGCAGCGCATTCCGTAGATCCGCTCGATAAGCTCTGGTGTCACAATCTCTTTCGGCGCACCTTGCGCCACAATCTTTCCGTCACGCAGCGCAATCAGATGCGTGGCGTAGCGGCACGCCTGATTCAGATCGTGCAGCACCGCCGCCAGCGTATAGCCCTGGGTGCGGTTCAGATCGCTCAGCAACTCAAGTAAATCAATCTGATGGCTAATATCCAGCCAGGTAGTCGGCTCGTCGAGCAGCATAATCGCCGTCTCCTGCGCCAGCACCATCGCGATCCACGCGCGCTGTCGCTGACCGCCGGACAGCGTATCGACGCTTTGCCTTGCCAGATCGGTGATCCCCGTTGCCTGCATCGCGCGGGCCACGGCCTCTTCGTCCTCTTTCCGCCAGCGGGTAAACAGCGGCTGATGCGGATACCGCCCGCGTGCTACCAGCTCCTGCACGGTGATATCTCCCGGCGTGGTGGCATTTTGCGCCAGCAGTCCAATCCGCCGTGCCACCTCTTTGCTGGCATAGCTTTGGATTTGCTCCCCGTCGAGAAACACGCTGCCGTGCTGGGGCGTCATCAGACGGCTCAGGGTGCGCAGCAAAGTCGATTTTCCGCAGCCGTTCGGGCCAATAATCGCCGTGAAATGGCCGTCGGGAATCGACACGGTCAGCTCGTCGACCACGATTTTTTTACCGTAGCCGAGGGTCAGTTTTTCGCCGCGCAAGCGGGATGTTGTGGCATTCATTTCTTGCGGGACTCCTGGACTAACAAGACGATGAGGTAAATCCCGCCAAGGCTGACGGTCACGACGCCCACCGGAAGTTGATAAGGCATAAACAGCTGCTGGGCGCAGAGATCGGCGGCCAGCAATAACAACGCGCCGCACAGCGCCGACTGGGTTAAACCCCAGCGGGCGGTGCCGCTGATGCGTCGCGCGATGTGCGGGGCGACCAGCGCAATAAACGAAATCGGTCCGGCGATAGCGGTGGAGGCGGCGGTTAACACCACGGCGACCAGCATCAGCGTCAGGCGCGAACGCTCAACGCTCACCCCCAGCGCGCAGGCGCTGTCGTCACCCATCTCCAGCAGGCGCATTCTGCGCACCAGCAGCCAGGAACAGACCATCATCAGCGCGATAATTGGCGTGGCGGGCAGGGTTTTCGCCCACGTCAGGCCGTTGAGTGAACCCGCGTTCCACAACCCTGCGGAAAGCGACGTTTCTAACGAGGCGTGCAGCAGAAGCCAGGTGTTAAACGCCATCAGCATAGCGCGGATGCCGATGCCGATAATGATCAGACGGAAGGTTTCGATGCCGTTGCGCCAGGCGAGCAACCAGACGACCAGCGATGTGAGAATGCCGCCCGCCATCGCCGCGAAGGCAATCGCCGTGAGATGCTGACCAAACAGCACCATCGCCACCAGCACGCCGCTCCACGCCCCGGTGTTGAAGCCCATCACATCAGGGCTGCCGAGCGGGTTGCGCAGTAACGACTGGAAAATCGCGCCGCTCACGCCGAGCGCCGCGCCGACCAGAATCGCCATCACCACGCGCGGCAAGCGCCACTCCGTGACGACCATAGTGATATTGCGCGGGGCGCTGCCGGTGAGGGCGTTAAAGACCTGGCTGAAATCGAGCGTCACCGCGCCGCTGCGCAGGCTCCAGACGGCAATCAGCAGGCTGGCGGCGACCAGCAGCAGGCAGGAGAACACTAAACGTCGGGACGGAGACATCACAGGGCACCTCCGCGCTGGCGACGAACCAGGAAGATCAGCACCGGCGCGCCGATAAAGGCGCTAACTACCGAGACGCGCAGCTCACCCGGCACCAGCACACGGCCGATGATATCGGCAAACAGCAGCAGGGTCGGAGTGGCGAGTAGCGTGACCGGAAGCGACCAGCGGTGATCGGACCCGACAATCCAGCGCGCCATGTGCGGCATCATCAGGCCGATAAAGGCAATTGGGCCGACGACGGCGGTCGCGCTTCCGCACAGCACGGTGATCGCCAGTAAACCCATCAACTGGGTGCGCGCCACGCGGCTGCCCAGCGCGGTGGCGGTATCTGTCCCGAGACTCAGGCTGTTCAACGCCCGGCAGGAAAATAGCGCCACGGCGGCGGCGATCAGCACCGGAATGGTGACCACTTTCAGGGTTTGCAGCGTGCGAATGTCCAGCGAACCCGCCTGCCAGAAACGCAGCTGATCCCAGACGTCAGGGTTAAGCAGGGCGATGCCTGAGGATAAGCCTTCGAGTACCGCGCCGAGCGCTACGCCCGCCAGCGTCAGACGCACCGGGCTGAGCTGTCCGCCGCCCTGGCTGCCGGTAAAGGCTACCAACAGGGATGCAGCCAACGCGCCGCAAAAGGCCATCAGCAGTTGTTCGGTGGGGGAGGAGAAGCCAAACAGCGCCGCGCCGAGGACGATGGCAAAACTGGCACCGGCGTTAACGCCGAGAATACCGGGGTCGGCAAGCGGATTGCGGGTCAGGGTTTGCATCAACGCCCCGGCAAGGCCCAGCGCTGCACCGGCCAGCAGCCCGGCAAGGGTACGCGGCAGCCGCGCATCGAGCACAATAATGCAGTCTGCACTCTGACATGTTCCGGAAAGGGCATCGACGATCGTGGACGCGGGCAGCGGTTTCGCGCCGACCAGCAGGCTGAGTGCAACAGCAAGAAACAGCAGTATCAGTAAAACGGGCACGGCAGTGGCGCGCACCGTCAAAGAGGAAGACGACATAGCAACATCCATGATTTGATAATGATAGTAATTATCGTTATCTATCTTATTTGGCTATGTTAGCATGTGCGGCCAAGGAATTGGTATAAAAGAAACCGTTAAGGCCCTGTAATGACCCGACAATCCTGGCTGCTCAACCTCAGTCTGCTCAAGACTCATCCGGCGTTTCGCGCCGTGTTTATCGCCCGTTTTATCTCCATTTTATCCCTCGGCCTGCTCGGTGTTGCCGTCCCGGTCCAGATCCAGGCCATGACAAACTCCAGCTGGCTGGTCGGTCTTTCCGTCACTTTGACGGGCAGCGCGATGTTTATCGGCCTGATGGTCGGCGGCGTGCTGGCGGACCGTTACGAGCGCAAAAAGCTGATCCTGCTGGCGCGCGGCACGTGCGGCGTGGGCTTTGTCGGGCTGTGCCTGAACGCCATGCTGCCGGAGCCGTCGCTTGTCGCGATCTATGCGCTCGGTTTGTGGGACGGATTCTTTGCCTCGCTGGGTGTGACGGCGCTGCTGGCGGCAACGCCTGCGCTGGTCGGACGTGAAAATCTGATGCAGGCCGGGGCAATCACCATGCTCACGGTGCGTCTGGGGTCGGTCATTTCGCCGATGGTCGGCGGCCTGCTGCTGGCGACCGGAAACGTGGCCTGGAACTACGGACTGGCGGCGGCAGGGACATTTATCACCACGCTGACCTTGCTGCGCCTGCCGCTGCTGCCCCCTCCGCCGCAGCCGCGTGAACATCCTCTGAAATCCCTGATGGCGGCGATCCGTTTTCTGTTCAGTAATCCGTTGATTGGCGGCATTGCGCTGCTGGGCGGACTGCTGACGATGGCCAGCGCGGTGCGCGTGCTTTATCCGGCGCTGGCGCTGGAGTGGCAGATGGGCGCCTCGCAGATTGGCCTGCTGTATGCGGCGATCCCGCTCGGCGCGGCGTTTGGCGCGCTGACCAGCGGTAATCTGGCGCAGAGTGCGCGTCCGGGGCTGATTATGCTTTCGGCCACGCTGGCGTCGTTTATCGCTATCGGCTTCTTCAGCCTGATGCCGTTCTGGGCGCTGGGCGTGGTGTGTCTGGCGCTGTTTGGCTGGCTGAGCGCTATCAGTTCTTTGCTGCAATACACCCTGATTCAGACGCAAACGCCGGAAGGGATGCTCGGGCGAATCAATGGCCTGTGGACCGCGCAGAACGTGACGGGCGATGCGATTGGCGCGGCGATTTTAGGCGGGTTGGGGGTCATTATGACGCCAGTAGCGTCGGCGAGCAGCAGCGGGTTTGTGTTAGCCATCATCGGGGTAATTTTATTGATGACGTTAGCGGAGTTACGTCGGTTCCGTCAGGAGCCCGTCGTTGTCGAAGACGTTTAAGGTTTTTGTCGTTATGTAGGCCGGGTAAGGCGGAGCCGCCACCCGGCAGAAAACGCCCGGTGGCGCTTCGCTTACCGGGCCTACGGGGAAGGTGCCGTTTATTTGAAAATGGCCTCTAAACGCTGCAACACCAGCATCGCGCTGTAATAATCCAGGCGGAAGGTTTCCGTCCCGAGCGCCCAGACGCGTTTGTTTTCGACGGACGGCAGATGCGCCAGCAGCGGATTCGCGTAAATCGCATCGACATCCTTCTGGTCGCCCGCAAACAGGAACAACCCTTGCCCGTTCAGACCCGTCGCCAGGTTTTCACCCCCGAGCTGGATGATATCGTGGCGCTTCCCCTGGCTTTTTGACGTCGTCAGCCCGGCAGGTAAATCAGCCAGCTGGAAGCCCAGCTGTTGCAGGAATTTGCCCTGCGCGGATTCAGTCGTCCACAGGTTCGCGCTGTGCGCGGCGGCGGTGTAAACGATGGCGTTGACTGGCTGCGGCGGCAGCTTCATGTGCTGTTTAACCTGCGCCAGTTGCTTATCAAATTCCGCGATGCGCGCGGCGGCCTGTTTTTCCTGCCCGGTGATGGTCCCCAGCTGCGTCAGCAATTCCTGCCAGCTTTTGTCGTCGTAATTAATGACCAGCGTCGGGGCGATAGCCGACAGCTGATCGTACAGCGCCAGCGCAGAATCGCCGCCGGTGGCGCTAATCAGAATCAGATCCGGCATTTGTGCAGCCACGGCTTCCGCGCTCGGTTCGCCGATATACAGACGAGCCAGTTTGCGTTGTTTCGCGATGTCGCCCCACTGGCGCATAAAGCCCTGTGCGTCCGCCACGCGGTTATTCGGGGTGGTCGCCCCGCTGGCAATGACCGGTGCGTCAATTGCCAGCAGCGAGCCGGTGAGGGTCACGCTGGTGGAGACAATGCGCGTGGGTTTGGCTTCAAGCGTGTGCGTCCCGTGGCTATCGCTCACCTGACGCGGCCAGTCGGCGGCGGTGGCTGAGGTTAGTCCTAAAACAAAAAGTCCTGCTAAAAGCAGGGTGTTACGACAAACAGCAGGGAGTTTCACAAAGCGGCATCCTGTTTTTGTTGAGGTTAATGCTTCTCATTTTCATGATTGCGCCGAAGGGATGCAAGCGATAGTCGCACAAGATGCGCTGTCGGCGGTTGACACCACCGCGCTCTGCGATTAGGTTAGCCATCGAAAATATAAATGATAACTATTCGTAATGCGTTTATCGTTTAAGGAGGATGATATGGATACGTCATTGGCTGAGGAAGTTCAGCACACCGCGACCACGCTGCAATCAGACAGCTTTTTCTTTATGTCGCCTTATCGCAGTTTCACCACGTCAGGCTGTTTTGCCCGCTTTTCTGAATCCGCCGTCGGCGGCGACGATCCGGCTGGTGCTTTCCAGCAAAAGCTGGCGCAGGCCTTCCGGCAGGCCAAAGCCCAGGGGATAACGCACCCGATTATGGTCGGCGCGATCCCGTTCGATACCCGCAAACCGTCGTCACTGTTTATTCCGCAAAGCTGGCAAACCTTCTCGCGCCCGGCGCGACAGAAATCTGCGCGCTACCTTCCAGGGGCGCAGGAACTGAGCGTCACGAAGCGCACTGAAATCCCCTCGCAGCCGATTTTTGAAGAGATGGTGGCCCGCGCCGCTGCGCTTACCGCCACGCCACAGGTCAATAAAGTGGTGCTCTCGCGCCTGATTGATATCGCCGCCGATCAGAAGATCGACAGCGGGGCGCTGCTTGAGCGTCTGATCGCGCAAAACCCGGCCAGCTTTAACTTCCACGTGCCGCTCGAAGACGGTGGTGTGCTGCTGGGCGCTAGCCCGGAATTGTTGCTGCGCAAAGAGGGGACGCACTTTAGCTCGCTGCCGCTGGCCGGTTCCGCGCGCCGTCAGCCGGACGACATGCTGGACCGCGAAGCCGGGAACAAACTGCTGGCCTCGGAAAAAGATCGTCACGAGCACGACCTGGTGACGCAGGCGATGAAAACCGTGCTCGAAAAACGCAGCCACCATCTGACGATGCCCTCTTCACCGCAGTTAGTGACCACGCCGACGCTCTGGCATCTGGCGACGCCGGTCGAGGGCGAAGCGCACGAACACGAAAACGCGCTGACGCTGGCCTGCCTGCTGCATCCGACGCCAGCGCTGAGTGGTTTCCCGCATCAGGCGGCGAAACAGCTGATTGCTGAGCTGGAGCCGTTCGATCGTGAACTGTTCGGCGGCATCGTCGGCTGGTGCGACAGCGAAGGCAACGGCGAGTGGGTAGTGACCATCCGCTGCGCGCGCATTCATCAGAATTCGGTTCGCCTGTTTGCGGGCGCGGGCATTGTCCCGGCTTCTTCGCCGGTCGGCGAGTGGCGCGAAACCGGGGTCAAACTCTCCACCATGCTCAACGTTTTTGGTTTGCACTGAGGAACGAACATGACGATTCCCTTTACCCGCTGGCCCGAGGAATTTGCCCGGCGCTACCGTGAGAAAGGCTACTGGCAGGATCTGCCGCTAACCGACATTTTGACCCGCCACGCCAACAGCGATGCGACGGCGATTGTCGACGGCGAGCGTCAGTATTCTTATCGCCAGTTCCATCAGGCGGTGAACAATCTGGCGTCAGCCTTGCAGGCGCAGGGCGTGAAGCGCGGTGAGACGGCGCTGGTGCAGCTCGGCAATGTGGCGGAGTTTTACGTGACGTTCTTCGCGCTGTTACAGGTGGGCGTTGCGCCCGTCAATGCCCTGTTCAGTCATCAGCGCAGCGAACTGAACGCCTACGCCACGCAGATTGAACCGGCTTTGCTGATTGCCGACAGGCAGCACGCGCTGTTTGCGGGCGATGATTTCCTGAATACCTTTGTCGACCAGCATCGCTCCGTGCGCGTGGTGCTGCTGCGCGGTGATACGGGCGAACATGCCCTGGAAGCGGCGATAGCGCGCCCGGCGGATAACTTTATCGCCAGCCCAACGCCAGCCGATGAAGTGGCGTTTTTCCAGCTCTCTGGCGGCAGCACCGGCACGCCGAAGCTGATCCCGCGCACCCACAATGACTACTACTACAGCATTCGTCGCAGCAACGAGATTTGCGCCATCAACAGCCAGACGCGCTACCTGAACGCGCTGCCTGCCGCGCACAACTACGCGATGAGTTCCCCCGGCTCGCTGGGCGTGTTCCTCGCGGGCGGCTGCGTGGTGCTGGCCAACGATCCAAGCGCGACGCTGTGCTTCCCGTTGATCGAAAAACATCAGATTAACGTCACCTCGCTGGTGCCACCGGCGGTCAGCCTGTGGTTGCAGGCGATTGCCGAAGGGGCGGGCAACGCCCAGCTCGCGTCGCTGGCGCTGTTGCAGGTGGGCGGCGCACGTCTTTCTGCCACGCTTGCCGCGCGTATTCCGGCGGAAATCGGCTGCCAGTTGCAGCAGGTGTTTGGTATGGCGGAAGGGCTGGTGAACTACACCGCGCTCGACGATTCGCCGGAAAAAATCATGAACACCCAGGGCCGCCCGATGTGCCCGGACGACGAAGTGTGGGTGGCGGATGAACACGGCAATCCACTGCCGCGCGGCGAAGTCGGACGCCTGATGACGCGCGGGCCGTACACCTTCCGCGGCTATTTTAAAAGCCCGGAGCACAACGCCAGCGCCTTTGACGCCGACGGTTTTTACTGCTCGGGCGATCTGATCGCCATCGACGAACAGGGCTACATCACCGTTCAGGGGCGCGAAAAAGATCAGATCAACCGTGGTGGCGAGAAGATCGCTGCCGAAGAGATCGAAAACCTGCTCCTGCGCCACGACGCGGTGATCCACGCGGCGCTGGTCAGCATGGAAGACAGCCTGCTGGGTGAGAAAAGCTGCGCGTATCTGGTGGTGAAAACCCCGCTGCGGGCGGTGGAGGTGCGGCGTTTCCTGCGTGAGCAGGGCGTGGCGGATTTCAAGCTGCCGGATCGCGTCGAGAGCGTGGATGCGCTCCCGCTGACGCCGGTAGGAAAAGTGGACAAGAAACAATTGCGCCTGTGGCTGGCCGAACGCGCCCAGGGCTGAGGAGTTAAACATGGCAATTCCAAAATTAACCGGTTACGCGCTGCCAACGGCGGCCGAACTGCCAAACAACAAAGTGAGCTGGGCGTTTGAGCCTGAGCGCGCGGCGCTGCTGATCCACGACATGCAGGAATACTTCCTCAACTTCTGGGGCGATAACTGCCCGATGATGGAACAAGTGGTGGCGAACATCGCTCAACTGCGTGATTACTGCAAAAAAAACAACATTCCGGTCTATTACACCGCCCAGCCGAAAGAGCAAAGCGATGAAGATCGCGCCCTGCTGAACGACATGTGGGGACCGGGCCTGACCCGTTCCCCGGAACAGCAGCGCATTGTTGCCGAACTGGCTCCGGACGAAGCCGACACCGTGCTGGTGAAATGGCGCTACAGCGCGTTCCACCGTTCGCCGCTGGAGCAGATGTTGAAAGAGACAGGCCGCAATCAACTGCTGATTACCGGTGTCTACGCCCATATCGGCTGCATGACCACCGCGACGGATGCGTTTATGCGCGATATCAAACCCTTCTTCATCGCCGACGCGCTGGCTGATTTCAGCCGTGAAGAGCACCTGATGTCCCTCAACTACGTGGCAGGCCGTACCGGTCGTGTGGTGATGACCGATGAACTGCTGCCGTCTGTGCCAGCAAGCATTGAGGCGCTGCGCGCCGTGGTGTTACCGCTGCTGGATGAATCCGACGAGCCGATGGATGACGAGAACCTGATCGATTACGGTCTGGACTCCGTGCGCATGATGGCGCTCGCGGCCCGCTGGCGCAAAGTGCACGGTGATATCGATTTCGTGATGCTGGCGAAAAATCCAACCATTGATGCCTGGTGGGCGCTGCTTTCCCGCGAGGTGAAGTGATGG
Organism: Lelliottia jeotgali; assembly: GCA_002271215.1. NCBI lineage: Bacteria > Pseudomonadati > Pseudomonadota > Gammaproteobacteria > Enterobacterales > Enterobacteriaceae > Lelliottia > Lelliottia jeotgali. The sequence continues at coordinate 1,268,286 of CP018628.1, forward strand.
CCGGTTTCGATTTCAGCGGTAAAACCGTCTGGGTAACCGGGGCCGGAAAAGGCATCGGTTACGCTACAGCGTTGGCCTTTGTTGAGGCAGGCGCGCAGGTGACCGGTTTTGATCTCGCGTTCCCGGAGCAGGAATATCCGTTCGTGACCGAAGTGCTGAACGTGGCGGATGCGACCCAAGTGAGCGACGTCTGCGGGCGCGTGCTGGCGACGACCGAGCGCCTCGACGTGCTGGTCAATGCGGCAGGGATTTTGCGCATGGGCGCGACGGATCAGCTCTCGCAGGATGACTGGCAGCAGACTTTTGCGGTCAACGTCGGCGGGGCGTTTAACCTGTTCCAGCAGACGATGGGCCAGTTCCGCCGTCAGCAGGGTGGGGCAATCGTCACCGTCGCATCTGACGCGGCGCACACCCCACGCATCGGGATGAGTGCGTACGGCGCATCGAAAGCGGCGCTGAAAAGCCTGGCGCTGACCGTCGGTTTAGAGCTGGCGGGCAGCGGCGTGCGCTGCAACATTGTCTCACCGGGGTCGACCGATACCGACATGCAGCGCACCCTGTGGGTGAGTGATGACGCCGAGCAGCAGCGCATTCGCGGATTTGGCGAGCAGTTTAAGCTGGGCATTCCGCTCGGCAAAATTGCGCGACCGCCTGAAATTGCCAACACCATTCTGTTCCTCGCCTCGGATCTGGCCAGCCACATCACGCTGCAGGATATTGTGGTCGACGGCGGCTCAACCCTGGGGGCGTAGATGATCTGGAAACGTCATATGTCCCTTGAAGAGCTAAACGCCACCAGCCTGAATACGATGGTGGCGCATCTTGGGATGGTTTACACCCGCATCGGTGACGACACCCTCGAAGCCGAAATGCCGGTGGATGCGCGGACGCATCAGCCGTTTGGCCTGCTGCACGGTGGTGCTTCGGCGGCGCTGGCGGAGACGCTCGGCTCGATGGCCGGTTTTCTGATGACCCGCGACGGGCAAAACGTGGTGGGGACGGAGCTGAATGCGACCCATCACCGTGCCGTGTCGCAGGGCAAAGTGCGCGGCGTGTGTCAGCCATTGCACCTGGGGCGTCAAAATCAAAGCTGGGAGATCGTGGTGTTCGACGAGCAGGGACGGCGGTGCTGTACCTGTCGGTTGAGTACGATGGTGTTGGGGTAGGTTTGGTGCCCGCGTGTTTGTCGGGAGGCGGCTGCGCCTTACCCGACCTACAAAATCCCCGAACATCGGCCCGGTAAGGCGCAGCTGCCACCGTGCAATATGTCCGCCCGAAGTTTGTAGGCCCGATAAGTGTTAGCGCCACCGGGCAATGCCTCCGCGAAAGTGATCTACGTAACACAGTCACGTAAATATCTGGTTTGACCACGCATTATTGAGTTTCAAAGTTGTTAAATTTTAAGCCGTGATCTAGAAACAAAATGTAACATCTCACTGTTTCACGCTAACGGATATCAACTATGAACAACTCAGGGAAATACCTCATCTGGGCAGTGCTCTCCGTTGTGGGCGCATTTGCTCTGGGCTTTATCGCCCTCAATCGTGGTGAACAGATCAATGCGCTATGGATTGTCGTCGCTTCCGTCTGCATTTATCTGATCGCGTATCGTTTTTATGGTCGCTTTATTGCCGACAAAGTCCTGGCGGTGGATGCCACGCGTATGACGCCTGCGGTTCGTCATAACGACGGGCTGGACTACGTACCAACGGATAAAAAAGTGCTGTTCGGTCACCACTTTGCGGCGATCGCCGGAGCGGGGCCGTTAGTCGGGCCGGTGCTGGCCGCGCAGATGGGCTATCTGCCTGGTATGATCTGGATCCTCGCGGGCGTGGTACTGGCCGGGGCGGTGCAGGACTTCATGGTGCTGTTTGTCTCCACCCGCCGCGACGGGCGTTCGCTCGGTGAGCTGGTGAAAGAAGAGATGGGCGCAACGGCCGGGGTGATCGCGCTGATCGCGACCTTTATGATCATGGTGATCATTCTGGCGGTGCTGGCGATGATCGTAGTGAAAGCCCTGACCCACAGCCCGTGGGGCACTTACACCGTGGCCTTTACTATCCCGCTGGCGATTTTCATGGGGATCTACATTCGCTACATCCGCCCTGGGCGCATTGGTGAAGTGTCGGTCATTGGCCTGTTCTTCCTGGTGTTCGCGATTATCTCCGGCGGCTGGGTGGCGGAAAGCCCGACCTGGGCGCCGTACTTTGACTTTACCGGCGTGCAGCTGACCTGGATGCTGGTGGGCTACGGTTTTGTCGCGGCAGTCCTGCCGGTCTGGCTGCTGCTGGCCCCACGCGATTACCTCTCTACCTTCCTGAAAATTGGCACTATCGTTGGTCTGGCGATCGGTATTCTGATTATGCGCCCGACCCTGACGATGCCTGCCATGACCAAATTCATCGACGGTACTGGCCCGGTCTGGACCGGCAACCTGTTCCCGTTCCTGTTTATTACCATTGCCTGCGGTGCGGTGTCGGGCTTCCACGCGCTGATTGCTTCCGGGACTACGCCCAAAATGCTGGCCAATGAAAATCAGGCCTGCCTGATTGGCTACGGCGGCATGCTGATGGAGTCTTTCGTGGCGATCATGGCGCTGGTCTCGGCCTGCATCATCGATCCGGGCGTGTACTTTGCGATGAACAGCCCGATGGCGGTGCTGGCTCCGGCGGGTACTGTTGATGTGGTGGCCTCTGCGGCGCAGGTGGTGAGCGGCTGGGGCTTCGCGATTACCCCGGAAACCCTGACCCACATTGCGAACGAAGTGGGCGAGCAGTCGATCATCTCCCGTGCGGGCGGTGCGCCAACGCTGGCGGTAGGGATGGCGTACATCCTGCACGGCGCGCTCGGCGGGCTGATGGATGTGTCGTTCTGGTATCACTTTGCGATTCTGTTTGAAGCGCTGTTTATCCTGACGGCGGTGGATGCCGGGACGCGTGCGGCGCGCTTTATGCTGCAAGATCTGCTGGGGGTGATTTCACCGAACCTCAAGCGCACCGATTCGCTGCCTGCCAACCTATTGGCGACGGCGCTGTGCGTGCTGGCGTGGGGCTATTTCCTGCATCAGGGCGTGGTGGACCCGCTGGGTGGGATCAATACCCTGTGGCCGCTGTTTGGTATCGCTAACCAGATGCTGGCGGGAATGGCGCTGATGCTTTGCGCGGTGGTGCTGTTTAAAATGAAGCGCCAACGTTATGCGTGGGTAGCACTGGTGCCAACGGCGTGGCTGCTGATTTGTACGCTCACCGCTGGCTGGCAGAAAGCGTTTAGTCCGGACAACAAAGTCGGCTTCCTTGCGATTGCCAATAAGTTCCAGGCGATGATCGACAGCGGTAAGATCCCGGCACAGTACACCGAGTCGCAGCTATCACAACTGGTATTTAACAACCGTCTGGATGCCGGGCTGACCGTCTTCTTTATGGTGGTGGTTGTGGTGCTGGCGTTGTACTCTCTGAAGACCGCCCTGGCGGCGCTGAAAGAAGACAAGCCGACTGCGAAAGAGACCCCGTACGAGCCGATGCCGCAAAATCTGGAAGAGATTGTGACGCAGGCGAAAGGGGCGCATTAACAAAACCATGCCGGGTGGCGCTAGCGCTTACCCGGCCTACGCTTCTTATCCCCCTCTCCCTTTGGGAGAGGGCTGTGGTGAGGGGACAACACGAGAATCAACCATGTTCGATACCTTATCCAAAGCAGGAAAATACCTCGGCCAGGCGGCCAAAATGATGATCGGTGTACCGGATTACGACAACTATGTCGAACACATGCGCGTCACCCATCCAGACCAGACGCCGATGACTTACGAAGCGTTTTTCCGCGATCGTCAGGACGCCCGCTACGGCAGCAAAGGCGGGCCGAAGTGCTGTTAACCCTCTTTCGGGAAGTAGAGGCTGATTTGTTCCTGTGTGCAGCCGTAAATGGCGGCGAGCTTTTCGCGGGTACGTTTTTGCGGGCGGGAGTCCAGCGCTTCGAGCTGGGAAACGGCGGACTGGCTGATGCCCAGTTTGTCGGCCACTTCCTGTTGAGATAAACCGCGCAGGATACGCCAGGCGGCCTGCAGGCTGACGTTTTCGTAAGTCATGATGCTGCAAACGTCACCAGGTAGCTCGACATCATCATAGATATCATGCTCGCACTCGATATCCTCCAGATCGTCATCAGTCTCGTCGTCGATTTCTGACATCTGCAAACACATACGAAAATACTCGTTATACGGGATAACGGCGTACTGCGGATTCCCTTCGTGATCATTAATTATTTGAACGGCCATAGGGTACACATTCCTCATGTAGATAATTGGTAGACGTTCTGCGCTTGACAGACAGAACATGACAGACGCTTGGCTCGCCGTCGTCCATTGTGAGGATGATTCGATAATCTCCCACGCGCAGGCGGTAACGATTTTCTGTCGCGGACATTTTTCTGAGATCGGGTTTTGGTGCTGAACGATCGTTAAGGCTGGATAACCTCTCCTCGATTCGTTTTTGATACCTGCTGTCGATTCTGCTCAACTCTTTTTTCGCCACATTCGACCAGACAACCCTCATCTGTTCCTCCACTTTACACCCCCACTTTTTATAAGGAAATAATAAGACTATTAGACAAATTCCTAATTTCTTATGCGGCACTGTAGAGCTCAGGATTTCACAGCGAAAGAGGCAAAACGAAGGGGGGCGAGGCGGCTCGCAAGCGCCTCTGTCAGGCGACAGAGGCGTGCAAAAAATGTGGAAGCAGGCTTCAGGCGTTTAAGCCGCCGTCCACGTCCAGACCGGTGCCAGAGATTTGCCCGGCGGCAGGGCTTGCGAGGAAGGTCACCGCCGCCGCGATATCTTCCGGCTGACCGTAATGACCGGTGGCAATTAGCTGGCGCTGAGAGTCAGCCTGCTCGCCATCTTCCGGGTTCATGTCGCTGTTGGTTGGGCCGGGATGGACCAGATTGACGGTGATTCCGCGCGGCCCCAGATCGCGGGCCAGACCTCGGGTGAGAGAGTTAAGGGCAGATTTGGTCATCGAGTAGACGGAGATTCCGGGCTGGGCGACGCGGTTGGCGAGACAGCTGCCAATGTTAATGATGCGCCCGCCGTCAGACAGATGGACTAATGCAGCCTGGGTAGCGATGACCACACCGCGGATGTTGACGTTGATCAGGGCATCGATGTCCGCCAGCGTCATGGACTCCAGCGGGCCGCCGCGCGCAATCCCGGCGTTATTGACCAGAATATCCAGCCCGCCCAATGTTCGCGCGGCCTGCGTCACGGCATCCTGAATGGCCTGTGCGCTGGCGCTGTCGGCCTGAATCGCCTCGCTGTGACGCCCAAGTGCGGCTATCTCATCGGCGACGGCCTGGGCTTTATCAGCGGATTTTTCATACGTAATAACCACGTCAGCCCCCGCCTGGGCCAACGACAGTGCGATGGCACGCCCCAAACCACGACTGGCGCCGGTAACCAGCGCCTTCTTACCCGTTAAATCAATCTGCATGATGACCTCGTTGCGAGAGTGGTGAGAATCATCATTAGGTATAGACGGTCGAGGCGATTAACGGCTGAAGTTTTCCACCTTCACCAGCGCAGCGTAAAGCGTCTCTGGCGTGAGGGTGACCGGGAGGAAGTGAATCGACTCCACCGGGCGCAGCGTATGGGCGATCACCCTGTCCAGCTCAGCGCGATTAGTGATATCCACGTCAAGTTCACGAAGCGTAGTTGGCAGATGAAAACGCTGATATGCGGCAATTAACTGCGCAAGAACATCGTCCTGACCGAGCAGGGCGCTTTGCACCAGAATGCCGTAAGCGACTTTGGTGCCGTGCAGGAATTTCTCAGTCTGTGGCAGCACCGTTAACCCGTTGTGCACCGCATGCGCCGCCGCCACGCGGGTGTAGCGCTCACCTAGCCCGCCGACCATTCCGCCACCGGCGATAATGGCGTCGACCACATCGCGAAACGCCTGAGTTTGTTCGCCACGATCCTGATCCGCCAGCGCCTGTTCGCTGCTCTCCAGCAATACGTCGCGGATCGCCAGTGCGCCGTTGATGCCGAGCCGCACCGTCAGAGACAGTTCTTCCGGTTTCGGCGCCAGCACCACCGCTTCGTACCATTTCGCCAGCGTATCGCCGATGCCCGCCAGCAGATATTCCGCCGGGGCGTTGAGGATAATTTGCGGCTCGACCAGCACCAGGAAATTGGCGTCATCGAAAATCTCAAACTGTAACGCCTGACCGGCGTCGTTGTACCACACGGACAGCGGCGTCCACGCTGCGCAGGTGGCAGCGATGGTGGGGATCCCGACGAACGGGGCATGCAGTCGACGCGCCACCGCTTTGACGGTGTCGAGCACCGCGCCGCCGCCCACGCCGATCACCACGCTAACGTCCGAACCTGATTCATTCACCAGATGAGTAACATCGCGCTCGCTGCAGTGGCCTTTAAACAGCAGATGCTTCGCGCCAGGCGCGTTGAAGCTTTCAGGCAGAAAAGGGCGTGCGCCTTCGATGGCGCGTTCGCCGTAAATCCACACCGCCCGGGAAAGCTGTTCCGGGGTGAAAAAATCACTCAGACGCGCGAGGCTGCCCGAGTGCGAAAAATAGTTTGCCGGGCCGGGTACGACGCGAATATCTGTGTTGCTCATAAGGGTGTCCTTTTTGCGAAGCGCTAACCTGATGTTATGTCTGGACATCCGGATGGCTAATAATATTTCGCTTTATCTTATGCCTTTTCACTCATTGCCAGTCAACCCCAGCTGTGAAAAATTCAATAAATCAAAATATTAAATGAGAAGGAATGACAGCGGATGGGTTCCAGTCGCCTTGAGATGCGTGGTATCAGCCTGGCCTTTTCGGGGTTTCAGGCACTGTCGCGCGTAGATTTCACGCTTACGGGCGGTTCCGTCCATGCGCTGACGGGGGCAAACGGGGCCGGAAAGTCGACGCTGATGGCGGTGCTGTGCGGCACGCATGACCATTACGAGGGTGAAATCAGCATTAACAATCAGCCGGTGGGTATCCGCGAACCGCTGGATGCCAAACTGCTGGGTATTCATCTGGTGCAGCAAGAAGTCGATGTGGCGCTGATTCCGGGCTTAAGCATCGCCGAAAACATCATGCTCGATAATCTGGCGCAGCCGGGTCATCGCTATCGTTGGCGTGCGATTCGCGAACAGGCACAGCAGGCCCTGGCGCAGCTGGATATTTCCCTCAACGTTCGTCGTTCCATCGACAGCTGCACCCTCGCCGAAAAGCAGCAAATTCTGCTGGCGCGGGCCCTGTCGCACCACTGCCGTTTTCTGATTCTGGATGAACCCACCGCGCCGCTGGATGCCCACGAAAGCGAGCGCCTGTTTGCGGTCGTCAAGCGCCTGCAACAGCAGGGGATCGGCGTGGTGTTTATCTCGCACCGCATTCATGAGCTGAAAGCGATTTGCGACACCTTAACGGTGCTGCGCGACGGTAAGCTGATTGAGTCTGGTCCGATGGCAGCGCTTTCTGGTGAAGCCATCGTCGAGAAGATGCTCGGCCACGAGCTGAGCGATATCTACCCGCCTGCACGCCCAAAGCACAGCGACGAAACCCTGCTGCGAGTGGAAGGGCTGCACGATGAAACGCTGCTGAAAGATATCTCCCTGCACCTGCGCAAAGGCGAAATTCTCGGTATCGCTGGGCTAGCCGGGGCCGGGAAAACGGAACTGTGCAAGGCGCTGTTTGGCGCGTCGAAAAGCCGTGTGGACAGCGGAGAACTGAATCATCAGGCATGGAAACCGCGTGACCCGGCAGATTCAGTGATGCGCGGGCTGGCACTGGTGCCGGAAGAGCGGCGCAAAGAGGGCATTTTTATCGACGAACCGGTGAGCATGAACCTTGCGGTGAGTGCGGATAACAGCTTCTCGCGCTGGAGCCTGTTTGGCCATCGTCAGGCGTGGCGCTGGGCCGAGGAAGTGATCGCCCGCGTCGGCGTGCGAGCGCGCGGGCCGGGGCAGGTTCTGCGTCGTTTGTCGGGCGGGAACCAGCAGAAAGTGGCAATTGGCAAATGGCTGCGCGGTAACGCCAGCGTGCTGATCTTTGACGAGCCGACCAAAGGCGTGGACGTGAAGGCCAAAACCGATCTGTTCCAGCTGATCGACGGTCTGGCGCGTGAAGGCAAAGGGGTGATTTACGCCTCCGGCGAGTTTGCCGAGCTGGTGGGATTGTGCGACCGCATCTGCGTGCTGTGGGACGGCAAGATCGTGGCAGAAATCGCCGGGGCCGAGGCCCGCGAAGAGACATTACTTTATTATTCAACCGGAGGTACGGCGTCGTGAGCAAGGCCCTTTCAGTGAATGCGACGGCGTCGGGCCGTCAGCAGTTTTTCGATTTTCTCTACAAATGGGGCATGTTGCTGACCGTGGTCGCGCTGGTGGCGATTTTTGGTATCGCGTCGGACAACTTCCTCGATCCGTTCAACATCATCAACATTTTGCGTTCCATCGCCATCGTGACGGTGATTGCGATTGGGGTGTCGATTTCCCTGACCGTCGGCGGGTTTGATCTCTCCGTCGGTTCGACGGCGTCGCTGGCAAATGCGCTGGTGATTTCGCTGTTCGTCTGGCATGGCTTTGGGACGACCGAGTCGATCCTGATCACCCTCGCGCTCTGTACGCTGGTCGGGCTGTTTAACGCCTTTCTGATTGTCATCCTGCGCATCCCGGACATGCTGGCGACGCTCGCCAGTCTGTTCGTCATTCAAGGCGTGGCGATGACCTACAGCTACGGCGGATCGATTACCGAAAACATGGTGCTGCCGAGCGGCGACATGGCGGAAGGGACCATTCCAGCGGCGTTTGACCTGCTCGGCCAGGTGCCGACGATTGTGATTATCATGCTGGTGGTGACGGTGCTGGCGCAGCTGGGACTGTCGCTGACCACGCACGGGCGGCGCATGTACGCCATCGGCGGCAATCCTGAAGCGGCGCGGTTGTCCGGCATTCGCACCACGCGTTACAAAGTGGCGGCGTATGTGATTGCTTCTTTGCTGGCCGGGTTAGGCGGAATTTTGCTGGCGTCACGCATTGGATCGTCACAGGTGAATGCGGGCGGTGGGTATCTGATGGACGCGGTGGCCGCGGCGTGGATTGGTTTTTCGCTGGCGGGTTCCGGCAAGCCAAATGCGCTGGGGACGCTGGTCGGGGCGGTGATTTTAGGCGTGCTCTCCAACGGGCTGGTGATGCTCTCGGTGCCGTATTACGCGATGGACATTATAAAAGGGCTGGTGCTGGCAGTGGCGCTGGCGATTACCTACATACAAAAACGTTAAAAACTTAACAACACAACGGGATAACAAAATGAAAAAAATAGCACTCTCTTTGGTGGCGCTGGGATTACTGACGGCATTGCCTGGCTACGCTGCGACGCCTGCGCCGGTTCCGGCGGCGATTGCTAACCACGAAGGTCCGATTCGCATTGCGGTGATTCGTAATCTCGGTTCTGACGACAACACCACCCAGTTTGTCTCGGGCGCGATTCAGGAAGGGAAAAAGCTCGGCTTTAAAGTCAGCACCTTCTTAAGCAACGGCGACGACGCCAAATTCCAGGATTTCGTTAACCAGGCCATCAGCCAGAAATATGACGGAATCATCCTTTCTCAGGGCCGCGATCCGTACTCCACGGCGCTGGTGAAAAAAGCCGTCGATGCCGGGATCAAAGTGGCGGTGTTCGATACCGCCGTCAACGGTGAAATTCCGGGCGTGACCGTCACCCAGCAGGACGACGCCTCTCTGACCAACCTGTCGTTCGGCCAGCTGGCGAAAGATTTCAACGGCAAAGCCAACATCATCAAGCTGTGGGTCGCGGGCTTCCCGCCGATGGAGCGTCGTCAGGCGGCGTACCAGGAGCTGCAAAAGCAGTATCCGGGCATCAAAGAGCTGGAGTCGATTGGCGCGGTGTCGTCTGACGTGCAGGGCGACACGGCGAACAAAGTCGGCGCAGTGCTGGCGAAATACCCGAAAGGCCAGATTGACGCGATCTGGGGAACCTGGGATGCCTTCAGCCAGGGCGCTTATAAGGCGCTGAAAGAGAACGGTCGCACCGAGATCAAACTCTACAGCATTGATATTTCCAACCAGGACCTGCAGCTGATGCGCGAATCCGGCAGTCCGTGGAAAGTGAGCGTGGCGGTTGATCCGAAGCTGATTGGCGCGACCAACGTGCGTCTGATCGCCAATAAGATCGCGGGCGAAACCACGCCTGCGACCTACGACTTTAAAGCAGCAGCCATTCCACAGGCGTTGCTGGCGGCCCAGCCGGGCGCGGTCAACGTGGCGTCGCTCGGGAAAATCATTCCGGGCTGGGGCCAGACCGAAGATTTTATCGCGCCGTGGTTTGCGACGCTGGAAGCCAAGAGCAAATAACATTGCCCGGTGGCGCTGCGCTTACCGGGCCTACAAAAAACGTAGGCCGGATAAGGCGCAGCCGCCATCCGGCAAAAGGAACGGATATGTCCTCTCAATTACCTCGCCCCGACTACACCCGAAATATGCGGCTGATTGGTCACAGCGATCAGGGCGGTCGCCCGGACGGCGTGCAGCTGATGGTGCATCGTGGTTTTGCCTATATCGGCCATATGGTGTCGCAGGGCTTTTCCATCGTCGACGTGCGCGACCCGAAAAATCCAAAAGCGGCGGGCTATGTGCCTGCGCCGCCGGGTACCTGGAATGTGCATCTGCAGGCGCATGACGATCTGCTGCTGGTGATCAATGCCCGCGATCTGTTTGCCGACGCCCGCTTTGCCGACGAAAAGGTCTACTACACCCGCCAGGTGGGGCACACCGTCAGCGACGTGCAGGACAAAGGCTGGAGCGCGGGGCTGCGGATTTTTGATATCTCCACGCCGGACAAACCGCGTGAAATCAGCTTCCTGTCCCTCGACGGGATCGGTATTCACCGCATCTGGTACGTCGGTGGGCGCTGGGCCTATGTCTCGGCGCTGATCGACGGTTTTACCGACTACATTTTCCTGACCATCGATCTGGCCGATCCGCGCAAACCGGAAGTGGCGGGCCGCTGGTGGTTACCGGGGATGAATCAGGCGGCAGGCGAACAACCGACATGGCCGGAAGGCAAACGCTACGCCCTGCATCACGCGATTATCGCGGGCGATACCGCCTACGGCAGCTGGCGCGACGGCGGTTTGACCCTGCTCGATGTGAAGGACAGAACTCAGCCGAAGCTGATTAGCCATCGCAACTGGAGCCCGCCGTTTGGCGGCGGAACGCACACCGCGCTGCCGCTGCCGGACCGGGATCTGCTGGTGGTGCTGGATGAAGCGGTGCTTGATAATCAGGAAGACGGTGAAAAGCTGATCTGGCTGTTCGACATCCGTGAGCCGTCGAACCCGGTCAGTATTTCAACCTTCCCGCAGCCCGATGAAACGGACTATGTGGCAAAAGGGGCGCACTTTGGGCCGCACAATTTGCACGAAAACCGGCCAGGGAGTTTTATCAGCTCGACGCTGATTTTCGCGACCTACCAGAATGCGGGCGTGCGCGCGTACGATATTTCGAACCCGTACCGCCCGGTGGAAACCGGTGCGCTGGTGCCCGCCGCGCCGGCAAAAATGATGGACACACGCCCGAATCGCCCGCAGGTGATTCAGTCATGCGATGTGTTCGTGGACGCGCAGGGGATTATTTACAGCACCGATTACAACGGCGGATTGTCGGTAATTGAGTATTTGGGATAGGTGCATTTATCTCCCTCTCCCTGTGGGAGAGGGTTGGGGTGAGGGCAACAAACCACACTCAACTGTACTGACGCACCCGCGCCACTAACTCTTCGGCGCTGTCGATACGATCGGCAATCACAATCAACGCTTTACCGAGCGTAATGGCGTGGCGCAGGCATTCGTGGCGCATTGCCTCGTCGGCGATGGTGTCGATATCCGCCACGTGCGACAGCCCTACACTGCGGCGGATCAGCTCCGTACCGCAAAAACCAATCGCATCGGTCCAGACTTTTTTCAGAAACTCAGAGGCATAGCCCGGCGCGCTCAGGGCCGCATCGCGTGTCTTCTCTCGCGCCAGCGCCTGGAAGCGTTCTGCAAAAGTGTTCCACAGCTCCTGAATATCCGTCAGACGTTGCTCGCGGGCGGCAGCCGCATCACGAATGCCCAGATGGCCCGGCAGACCGCAGAAGTTCAGCAACAGATTGCCGATGGCGGTACCGATATCGAACCCAATTGGGCCGTAATAGCCGAACTCGGCGTCAATCGCCTTGAGGCTGCCGTCAGCAACAAAAATTGAGCCGCTGTGAATGTCGCCGTGCAGCAGGGCTTCGGCCTGCGAGAAGAAGCGGTGCTTGAGCGACGCGACAGCGACTTTTAGTCGATCGTCATTTCGCAGGGCGGCTACGTCTGCTTCCAGCTCAGCCGGATAGTTATTGCGCTCGTGGATCTGGTACGGATCGTTGAAGAACAGATCTTCAGTGATCTCGCACATCTCTGGGTTAATGTACTTCGCCACCTGCGCTTTTTTAGCGTGCGGGTGCAGGTAAAAATCGCTGGTGTGGAACAGGGTGTGGGCCAGATATTCCCCCAGCTGACGTGAAGCCTGTGGGTAATACGCCCCGCTAATCAGCTCGCCGCGCCAGATTTTATGGCTGGAGAGATCTTCCATCACCATCACCGCCAGCTCCGGGTCATAGTGGTGGATTTTGACCGTATGCTGCGGGCTGTGCTGATAGTGCTCGACCAGGGTCTGCGCTTCAAGACGGGCGCGATCCAGCGTCAGCGGCCAGGACTCCCCGACGCAGCGCACATAGGGCAGCGCCTGTTTGACGATGATGCGGCTCACGCCCTCGGCATCAAAAATTTTAAACACCAGATTGAGGTTGCCGTCGCCCACTTCCTGCGCCTCCACCAGCGATGATGGGTTATCGAGGCCGCCAAACTGCTTTGCATATTCCACGGCATCCTGGGCGGTAAAGGTACGGTATTGCGACATTGCCTGTTCCTCATCAGTTCTGGTAATAAAGACATTTAGACGTCTATACATCTGAATTTTATCCTGACACAATGTGATACAACAACGCAACAGAGAATTAACGACATGCAGACATTACAGACGACCAGCCTGCGGGTGGAGGATAATCAGTTATTTATTCTCGACCAACAGGCGCTTCCGCAGGAGAAACGCTGGCTGGATGCCTCAACGGTAGAAGCGCTGGTGGGCCATATTCACGCGCTCAGAGTACGCGGCGCACCGCTGATCGGGCTGTCTGCCAGCCTGTTGCTGGCACTGTTGGGCGAGTCCGGGAAAAGCCGCGATGAACTGGCTGAATCACTGGAAACCCTGCGCGCGTCACGTCCGACCGCGGTGAATCTGATGAACAATCTCGACCGCATGAAGGTAGCGCTGTGGCAGGAGGATTTTGTTCCCGCTTTGACGGCAGAAGCGCTGCGTCTGATTGAGGAAGACAAACAGCTCTGCGACGCCATCGCCCGCGCGGGGAGCGAACTGGTCAAACCGGGAAGCCGTCTGCTGACCCACTGCAACACCGGTGGCCTGGCGACGGCGGGCGTCGGCACGGCGCTGGGGGTGATTGCGATTGCGCATCAGCAGGGCAAAATCGCCAATGTCTGGGTGGATGAAACGCGTCCGCTATTGCAGGGCGGCAGACTCACCGCCTGGGAACTGGGTGAGCTGGGCGTGCCGTATCAGCTGATCACCGATTCTATGGCCGCCAGCCTGATGGCAAAAGGGCAGGTGGATGCGGTGTGGGTCGGGGCGGATCGCATTGCCGCCAACGGCGATGTGGCGAACAAAATCGGGACTTACTCTCTGGCGGTGCTGGCGAAATTCCACGGTATTCCGTTCTACGTTGCGGCCCCGCAAACCACGCTCGATCCAAACTGTCCGAACGGTGAGGCGATCCCGATTGAGCAGCGTGCCGCCAGCGAAGTGACGGGCGTCGCCGGGAGTTTTGGCGCGGTGCAGTGGGCTCCAGAAGAGGCGAAAGTCTACAACCCGGCGTTTGACGTTACGCCTGCGGAGTTGATCAGCGGCTGGGTACTGGATACGGGCGTGGTGTGGCCGCACGAGGTGGCAGCAGGGAAATTCGCCTGAGTCCGGCTATTCTTTAAGGGCCTTCCCCGAAGAGGATCAAACCGTGACGCTCAATCCTGATACTGACTTAAAACTGGAACGCGTGGTGAATGCGCCACGCGACCTGCTGTGGCTGTGCTGGACAACGCCCGAGCACATCAAACAGTTCTTCATTCCTGTTCCCCATAAAGTGACCGAGTGTGACCTCGACCTGCGCGTAGGCGGGCGTTTTAACACGGTGTTTGAGGTGGACGGCCAACGGATGGACAACAAAGGCGTCTTTCTGGAGATCGAACCGGGTAAGAAACTGGTCTTTACCGATGGCTACACGGAAGGCTGGAAACCCGCCGAACACCCGTTCATGACCGCCATTTTGCTGCTGGAAGATGTGGGCGAGGGGCAAACGCGGTATACCGCCATTGCACGTCATCCCACGGCGGAAATCCGCGAGCAGCACGAGAAGATGGGCTTCCATGAAGGCTGGGGGATTGTGCTGGACCAGCTGGTGGTTTACGCGAACGGGTTACCGCGGTCGCTGTAAAAAAGCCGGGTGGCGCTGGCGCTTACCCGGCCTACGGGATCGGAGATTGAATACACCGGGTGGCGTAGCCGCCACCCGACACTGTTTTTAAGCCAGGCGCGGATAGCCGTCCGCAATCTCACTCCCGGTAAACTGTGCCACCCATCCTTCGGGGTTATCGAAAATGCGGATCGCGGTAAAGTTCGGCTCAGAACCCATATCAAACCAGTGCGGCGTTCCGGCGGGGACGGAGATGAGATCGTTTTTCTCGCACAGCACCTGATAAACCTGGTCTTCGATGTGCAGGCAGAACAGCCCGGCGCCCTCGACGAAGAAACGCACTTCGTCTTCGCCGTGGGTGTGTTCGTTGAGGAACTTGGCGCGCAGCGCCTCTTTCTGCGGGTTATCCGCGCGCAGGCTGATCACATCCCAGCTCTGATAGCCTTTCTCCGCCACCAGTTTATCGATCGCATGTTGATACGCATCGATCACCGTCTCCGGCGCTGGATCGTGGCCTAAATCGCGATCGGCTTCCCAGCGCTCAAAGCGCACGCCGCGGGCGTTGAGCTTTTCAGCGATTTCGTCCGCGTGTGTACTGTGCCACAGCGGGGTACGGGTGTCGGTGTCGGAATAAAGGGTCAATGCGCTCATGAAGGGATCTGCTCCGGATTAATCTCGTCGAATCGATGTATTTGATGGTGGTGGCTTGCGCCATCCTCATCACCGCGAATCAATTGCAGGGTACGAAAACCTGCCTGTTCAGCGGCGTCCAGCTCCTGGTGAATGTCTGAGAGGAACAGGATTTGCGACGGGGCGATGCCGGTTTGCGCGGCAATGTTGGCGTAAGATTGCACTTCGCGCTTCGCACCCACATGGGTATCAAAATATCCGCTGAACAGATGAGTAATATCACCTTCGTCGCTGTAGCCAAATAACAGTTTCTGCGCCGCCACTGAGCCAGAGGAATAAACATAGAGATCAATGTTTTGCGACTTCCATTTTTCCAGTGCAGGCAGAACATCCGGATAGAGATGGCCGGTGAAATCACCGTTAACGTAACCGTCCTGCCAGATTATCCCTTGCAGGGCTTTTAGCGCGGTGGATTTGCGGTCTTCATCCATAAACGCAAACAGCGTGTCGATAAGCGTGCTTACGCTGGCGTTCGGCTCACTGATTTCATCACGCAGGTTGTCCAGAATGGATTTCACCGGTTCGGCGTACTGCTGGGCGGTAACAAACGCCGCCAGCCGCGCGCGCGCGTAGGGGAATAACACATTGTGAACAAAACGAATATCGCTGGTGGTCCCTTCAATATCCGTCACTATCGCGCGAATCATAATCTCTCCAGTTGTCGTAAACGCATTTCGCATTCAAATAAGAATTCAAGGCCTTCAAGGTGACGGCGGGCTTCGGCCACATCGCGTCCCCAGCAGGTTAAGCCATGACCGCGCAGAAGAAAACCATAATTAAGCGGGCGTTCCTGCGCGTAATGGGCGATTCGTGAGGCGAGGGCGTCAATGTCCTGATCGTTGGCGAACACCGGAATGGTGAGCGTATCCAGATGAGTAGTCTGTCCGCTGAGGGACTTTTGCATCTCAAAACCGCTGATCGACAGTTCAGGCGTCTTCGTCAGACGTGACAACACCGTCGCGTTGACGGTGTGAACGTGCAGCACTGCGTTGGCCTGCGGAAACAGGCGATAAATTAGCGTGTGCAGGCCCGTTTCCGCCGAGGGTTTGCGCCCGGAAGGCGCGCGGTTGGTAGCAATCTCCACTTGCAGAAAATCGTCCGTGGTCAGGCTGCCCTTGTCTTTACCGGATTCGCTAAGCCAACAGAGCGCATCGTCCTGACGTACGGACATGTTACCGCCGGTTGCGGGCGCCCAGCCTTTTGCGCCAATCCAGCGGCAGGCGTCGACGAGCTGTGTGAGTTGCAGGTGGTGTGTCATTTCCTTTTACCCTCTCGGCCAGGAATATTCATATGGTATAGACGTCTAAGCGTCTTGATTGCCAAAGACTAACATCGTGTTATAGTGTCAGCAACATAAGTATTACACGCAGGCGCGATACCATGAGCAATAACCCGTTGATTCCTCAGAGCAAACTTCCCAACCTGGGTACGACTATCTTTACGCAAATGAGCGCCCTGGCTCAGCAGCACAACGCCATTAATCTTTCGCAGGGATTCCCGGATTTTGATGGGCCAGGGTATTTGCAGGAAAGGCTGGCTTACCACGTTGCGATGGGTGCGAATCAGTATGCGCCGATGACGGGCGCACTGCCGCTGCGTGAAGCGATCGCCGACAAAACGCGGGAACTGTATGGCTACAAGCCGGATGCTAACAGTGAAGTCACCGTGACGGCGGGCGCGACGGAAGCGTTGTATGCAGCGATTACCGCGCTGGTGCGTACCGGCGATGAGGTGATTTGCTTCGACCCAAGTTATGACAGCTATGCGCCCGCGATTGAACTCTCCGGCGGAGTGGTAAAACGTGTGGCGCTTCAGCCGCCGCATTTTCGCCCTGACTGGCAGGCCTTCGCGGCGTTGCTGAGCGACAAAACCCGTCTGGTAATTCTGAATACACCGCACAATCCGTCAGCGACCGTCTGGCGCAAAGCGGATTTCGCCGCCCTGTGGCAGGCGATTGCCGAGCGTGAAATCTATGTACTGAGTGACGAAGTGTACGAACACATCTGTTTTGCCGAAGAAGGGCATGCCAGCGTGCTCGCCCATCCGCAGCTGCGTGAACGGGCGATTGCGGTGTCGTCATTTGGTAAGACCTACCATATGACCGGCTGGAAAGTGGGTTATTGCGTGGCGCCTGCCGCGATCAGCGCGGAGCTGCGCAAGGTTCATCAATATCTGACCTTTGCAGTGAATACCCCGGCGCAGTTGGCGCTGGCGGATATGCTCCGCGCCGAGCCGGAACACTATCGGGAGTTACCGGAATTTTATCGTGCGCGCCGCGATCTGTTTGTGAATGCGCTCAGCAGCAGCCGACTGGAAATTCTGCCGTGCGAAGGGACCTACTTTTTACTGGCAGATTACAGCGCGATTTCCAGTCTGGATGACGTGAGTTTTTGCCAGTGGCTGACCAAAGAGGCAGGCGTTGCCGCCATTCCATTATCAGTATTTTGCGCCGATCCGTTCCCGCACAAACTGATTCGTCTCTGTTTTGCGAAGCAGGAATCGACGCTGTTAGCGGCGGCCGAGCGCCTTAACACACTGTAGTTATTTCACGGTCCAGGCTTCTGAATAACGACGGTCTGCAAAGAGTTCCAGCAGGCCGTTGATTTGCTTCAGGCGCAGCACTTCATCGCTGTCCATCCCTAGCTCCTTGCCGATCTTCTCATCGTCCCATCCCAGCAATACCAGTTCGCGGATAATCTCCGACATGGAGTTGATTTGATGACGACCGCGTGCACGGTTATGCCGGATAGTCGACGCCATTCGGTCGAACTTTTCCTGCCGCTCTTTACGCAGACAGGTGACGGGCAAATAGCCCTTCAGCTGGCGCTTCAGCGCTGCCCGATGGGTACCAATTTCATGCCGGTGAAAGCCATCCACGATGACATAATGATGCGGGCAGTTTTCACTCACCAGGATGGGCTGCGTAAAACCATCCAGTTCCAGCGATTTGCTGAGCAGGCGTTTTTCTGGCGGTGCCACATTATTAGGGTTGTAATCGTTGGCGGTGATCTCTTCTTGTTTTACCCAAAGTACACAGTCGACAGGCTGTTCACGAAAGGGGCTGAGTTCATGAATGGCTTGACGGAAAGAGTTGATGGCGGCAATTTTCTCATCTTCAGAAAGTGATTGCAGATAATGTTTCATTTCATGAATTAATCGCTGTTGCATAAAATTCCCCACTCCTGACGTTTGTTTTTCATTCGGTCGCTGTAGCGCTGGTAATGTTTAGGTTTATTTGGGCTAAATGATAATGCGCGACACCAGTAATCATTATTAAGAAGCACCTTGCAAATTCTTCGCCAGGAGGGGATGTCTTTTGAACCAATATCCCCGGTCTGCGTATCGGGAATATTGTTTTCCCCGCGCTTTTGATACCAGTGTAAATAGACCGCAATTTTGTTGCGATAATGTTCCGCCGTCTTCTCTGGCATGCTGTCGAGTAATAACATGGCGTATTCTTGCCAGCAAAGATGCTCAGGTTTAAGGATTTTACGGTGGCCGTAGAAATGGTTGTCGTGGCCTGCGTAGATTCCTCCACTTCTGACGCCGCTGACGCGTTCGCACATCGCCGCCCAGCGCTCAGGTTCGAGCACATGGTAGAGCCATAACCCCTGGCGCTGTTCCGGGCCAAAAGGTTCGCAAATACGCATATAGCGTAACGGAACACCGGCCTGATACATCAGGTTGTACAACGGGTTATAGCAACAGCCGCTTTTGGCAAACCAGGTCCAGATATCGGCTGTTTTCCAGTCATAGATTGGATACAGATACCAGGCGTGGCCGCCCGGCGCGATGGTGGTCCACGGCTTATCGTCCGCAAAGCGCTGTTTGCGCGCATTGGCGATGCTCAGAAAGCGGTTATAGGATTCATCAGCGCGAATGCCAATCATCACGGCCGCAGGGCGTTTTTGGGCGTACCAGTCGGAAAACGCTCTGACAAAGCATTCAAAGGTCATACCCTGCTGATAAAAATCAAAGTAAAGCGGGTCGGTGATGGCATCCGCAGGCGGCTGGCGGACCCAGTCAGTGCCGGGTTCCCAGCACTGCCACTCGGGTTGAAATTGTGACAGCGAATTTTGGGTGGTGAGTGGCAAAGCAACCCAATAAAATTGGTCGATCACGTCGTGATACTGTGCGCGCATGTTTTCGATGTGAGCAATAGTGCAGGAAAATTGCGCCTCCCAGTCGATAAATAATACGCTAATTTTGCGCTTCTGCTGGCGTGCGCGTTGTGCCGTAAGATGCAACATGATAGTGGAATCTTTTCCACCCGAAAAAGAGACGCAAACTTTAGATAAGTTTTCCAGTGTCCAGTCGATTCTCTCTATTGCCGCGTCGAGGACATCATGATTAAGGGGATATTTATAGATAGACATGTTTAACCTCGATATGGCTATTCGATGCCATAATAGGCCTTTAACTTAAATTAGCTTCTGATAATAAAGCAATTCTTCATAATGTGTAAAAAGAAAATCATGAGTGATTGATAATGGCCGGGTGTGATTAGCGTGAACGCTGATTTGAACGGACGGTATTCGCGAGTTTTTTATTTTCATGAGGGGCTTCCTGGGTCTGGAAATAATAAACCACATGAATGTTTAAATATAAAATATCATTATTTTGTATTTTTAATGGCTAAATAAAATCGCTCCTTGTTCGGTCAAACCTATCACAGCCATAGACACGAATGCTTCTGCGGTGGATTGCTCAATGTGCGTCCGGGTGGTGTAATCGTTTCGCTGTTACAACCTGACTCAGGTGATGTAGAGCGCAACGCAACGCCAGCGCATGCTGGCACTGAATGACCTTGTAGGGAGTTCAGGTATCTGGGCCGCCCTCTAAGGCGGCCTTTTTACTTTTGGTCCCATCCAAAACGTTCACAACGATGTCTTGTTCGGGTTGTAAGGTATGGCTGATTGATTTGATACGGCAAACGCATTAGCCGCCTCGGCCAAAGTTCGTTACCTTACATCTCAACGACAACACGGAGGAAGTACAGATGTCTTTGATTAACACCAAAATTAAACCTTTCAAAAACCAGGCGTTCAAAAACGGTGAATTCGTTGAAGTGACCGAGAAAGATACCGAAGGTCGCTGGAGCGTATTCTTCTTCTATCCGGCTGACTTTACTTTCGTTTGCCCGACCGAACTGGGCGACGTAGCGGATCATTACGACGAACTGCAGAAACTGGGCGTAGACGTTTACTCTGTTTCGACCGATACCCACTTTACTCACAAAGCGTGGCACGGCAGCTCTGAAACCATCGCCAAAATCAAATACGCGATGATCGGCGACCCGACTGGCGCCCTGACCCGTAACTTCGAAAACATGCGTGAAGATGAAGGCCTGGCAGATCGTGCAACCTTCGTTGTTGACCCGCAGGGTATTATCCAGGCGATCGAAGTTACCGCTGAAGGTATCGGCCGTGATGCATCTGACCTGCTGCGTAAAATCAAAGCAGCGCAGTACGTGGCTTCTCACCCAGGTGAAGTGTGCCCGGCTAAGTGGAAAGAAGGCGAAGCAACGCTGGCTCCATCCCTGGACCTGGTTGGTAAGATTTAAGATTTTCAGGCGCTTTGAAGCCGGATGGCGCTACGCTTATCCGGCCTACAAGACCTGTGAATTACGATATCTAACGGGTGCACCACGCACCCGTTTTATTCCAAACCCCATGATGCAAGCCGCATTCAGGCCGCCCAAACAAGGCAGCTTGCATGATGATGTTTTTTAAGCAGGAGATTAATGATGCTCGACACCAACATGAAAACCCAGCTCAAGGCCTACCTTGAGAAACTGACCAAACCTGTTGAGTTGATTGCCACGCTGGATGACAGCGCTAAATCGGCAGAAATCAAGGAACTGCTGGCGGAAATCGCTGAACTGTCACCGAAAGTGACCTTTAAAGAAGACAATACGCTGGCGGTGCGCAAGCCGTCATTTTTGATTACCAATCCGGGTTCTGACCAGGGGCCGCGCTTTGCTGGCTCTCCGCTGGGCCATGAGTTTACTTCTCTGGTGCTGGCGCTGCTGTGGACCGGTGGACATCCGTCGAAAGAAGCGCAGTCTTTGCTTGAGCAGATAAGCCAAATCGACGGTGATTTTGAGTTCGAAACCTACTATTCGCTCTCGTGCCACAACTGTCCGGACGTGGTGCAGGCCCTGAACCTGATGTCGGTGCTTAACCCGCGTATCAAACACACGGCCATCGACGGCGGCGTATTCCAGAATGAAATCACCGATCGCAACGTGATGGGCGTTCCGGCGGTTTATGTGAACGGTAAAGAGTTCGGCCAGGGGCGAATGACGCTGACCGAAATCGTAGCCAAAATCGATACCGGCGCGGAGAAACGTGCGGCAGAAGAGCTTAACAAACGTGACGTGTACGACGTGCTGATTGTCGGCTCCGGCCCGGCGGGTGCGGCAGCGGCTGTTTACTCGGCGCGTAAAGGGATTCGTACCGGCCTGATGGGCGAGCGTTTTGGTGGTCAGGTGCTCGACACCGTGGATATCGAAAACTACATCTCCGTGCCAAAAACCGAAGGTCAAAAACTGGCGGGCGCACTGAAAGCGCACGTTAGCGATTATGAAGTGGACGTGATCGACAGCCAGAGTGCCAGCAAACTGGTTCCGGCGGCGCAGGAAGGTGGCTTACATCAGATTGAAACCGCCTCCGGCGCGGTGCTGAAAGCGCGCAGCGTGATCATTGCCACCGGCGCGAAATGGCGCAACATGAACGTGCCGGGTGAAGATCAGTACCGCACCAAAGGCGTGACCTACTGCCCGCACTGCGATGGCCCGCTGTTTAAAGGTAAGCGCGTCGCAGTGATCGGCGGTGGTAACTCCGGCGTGGAAGCCGCCATCGATCTGGCCGGCATTGTGGAACACGTAACGCTGCTGGAATTTGCACCAGAAATGAAAGCCGACCAGGTATTGCAGGATAAAGTGCGCAGCCTGAAGAACGTCGATATTGTGCTGAACGCACAGACGACGGAAGTGAAAGGCGATGGCACTAAAGTGACCGGCCTGGAATACCGCGACCGCGTGAGCGGTGACGTTCACAGCGTGCCGCTGTCAGGGATTTTCGTGCAGATTGGTTTGTTGCCAAACACCACCTGGCTGGAAGGCGCCATTGAGCGCAACCGTATGGGCGAAATCATCATCGACGCCAAATGCGAAACCAGCGTGAAGGGCGTGTTTGCGGCGGGCGACTGCACCACGGTGCCGTACAAGCAGATTATCATCGCCACCGGCGAAGGGGCGAAAGCGTCATTAAGCTCATTTGATTATCTCATTCGCACCAAAACAGCATAATAAAAGAAAGTAAGGCTGCACCTGCACCAGACAAAACCCCGCGAAAGCGGGGTTTTTCTTTTGGGTGATTATCTGACAACCATCACCGGAATGTGGGTGTGGCGAATCACGCTGGAGGCGTTAGAGCCCAGCAGATGGGTGCTGATCGACGGATTGCGTGAACCGATGACCACCACGTCGGCTTTCAGTTCGTTGGCCATTTCGTTCACCGCATCGCGCACGCTGCCGAAGCGAACGTGGGTTTTGATTCTCGACGGATCGATGCTGAAGTGGCTCACCATTGTTTGTAACCGGGCTTCGGCTTCGTGCTGGAGATGCTCTTCAAAGCGGCGGACATCGGCAGCAAAGCGATGCAGGCTCAGACTGGCAGATCCAGGTAAGACGTGAAGAAGATGAATGATGCCGTCCTGTTGCGCCAGAAACTCGGCGTGGCGTACGGCCTTGTCGCTCAGTTCCATTTCAAAAACATCAACCGGCATAATGATTGTCTGGTACATACCCGTTTCTCCATGTTTATAAACGCTGAAATCATTCAAACATAAAATAATATCTGTTTCTGATAGCTGTCAGACACTTTTTCATATCGTTGCGTTTATTGACGTAGATTTGCGAACTGTGGGCGGGAATTTAAGGCTACCAGTGGCGTTCGAGGTAAAGCACTGCCGTGACGATTATCGCCAGAAAAATGAAATAGATCAGGGAGATGACCACTATCTCATTCATGTCCGTCCTTAAGGTGATGAAACGGATTAAGCCTGGATGAAGATAATTATGGCATCTATAAGAAATTAAGGTGATTTTACGGAAAGAGGATGCAGACGCATCCTCTGGGCAAAGCGGTGATGGCGCTTATTCAGATAGGATTAACGAAGGTAATCGCCAGCGGCTTCTGGCTGGTATAGCAATTCCAGCACTTCCAGATGCGCCGAGGTACCGCCGGGTAATTCCCAGTGAATAGTATCGCCAGTACGCAGGCCGAGCAGCGCGGCGCCGACTGGCGCGAGCACGGAAAGCTGGGTGCTGCTGTCGGTCATTTGCGCCGGGTAGACCAGCGTACGGGTGCGCTCTTCACCGGTGGTGAGATCGCGGAATTTTACCTGGCTGTTCATCGTCACCACGTCGTGTGGCATCGTCTCCGGGGTACACATTTGCGCCCGGTCCAGCTCGGCGTTTAGGGCATCGGCAACGGGCAGTGAAGCAAATTCTGCTTTTTCCAGAAGGCGATCGATACGTTCTGCGTCGAGCTCATTAATGATAATTGTAGGTCTGGACATTTTTACTCCATGTCGTTAATGCTGCGTATCCCGCAGAAACCAATCCAAAAGAAAACCCTCGCCGTCTGGCAGCGAGGGTTTTATCTCTCCTGATGATACTCACTGAGCACCTAACTTTGAAGTGATGAATGTCACATTCATTGAGCAGATGGCTTTTATACCGGCATGATTTCAGGGTTGCTGCTGCACCAGGCGAGATCGCGCGGCATAATGAGGTTCTGACTATTCACTGGAGAGCATAGTGTACTTTTATCAGCCTTCGCAGGGACATGGTTTGCCGCACGATCCCCTGAATGCCATTATCGGCCCGCGGCCAATCGGCTGGATTGCCTCACAGGATGCCGTAGGGCATACCAATCTGGCACCGTATAGTTTCTTCAACTGTTTTAATTACCGTCCGCCCATTATTGGTTTTGCCAGCAGCGGCTGGAAGGACAGCGTACGAAATATCGTCGAGACCAAAGAGTTTGTCTGGAATCTTGCCACTCGCGAGCTGGCAGAGGCGATGAATGAAACTTCCGCCAGCCTCCCTCAGGGAGAAGATGAGTTTGCGTTTGCGGGGCTAACAAAAGCTGAGAGCAGGCTGGTCAAGGTGCCGCGGGTGGCAGAAAGCCCGGTGAACTTTGAGTGTCGACTATCGCAATGTATTCAACTGACCGGTGCAGACGGAACGGCGATTGATAGCTGGCTGGTACTGGGTGAAGTCGTCGGAATTCATATTGCACAGTCGCTGCTGGAAGACGGCATTTATCAGACCGCGAAGGCCAATCCGGTGCTACGTGCGGGCGGGCCTTCGGCTTACTATTCCATAAGCGAAGACCACCGTTTTGATCTGGTGCGCCCGGATGCGCGCAGGGGATAATATGCCTGAGCGCTCCTTACCGGCCGATCAGCAGTTTTTTGCCGACCTGTTCAGCGGTCTGGTCCTCAATCCGCAGCAGCTGGGACGTGTCTGGTTTGCGCATTGTCATGCCACGCTTCCTGCGGGTTGTTTTAGCATTGAGTGGCCACGTCTTGATGTGGTGTTGCGCGGTGAATATGGCAACCGGCTGGTTGCGGAACAAAAGGTGATCGGGCAGGGGGAGATGCTGTTTATTCCCGCCGGAGCCGCGAATATGTCGGCGTTTGAAAAACCGACCATGTTGCTGAGTATTGTCTTTGCCCCTTCATGGCTCGGTCTGGCGTTTCTCGACTCTCGCAGCGGGCAGCCCGTGTATCCACAACGAAAAATTGAATTACCGCATCCTGAACGGGGCGAATGCGCGGCGATGCTGATGGCGTTGACTCATCTGAGCGCCTCGCCGCAGGATCAGGCGATCATTCAGCCGCTGACCCTGAGCGTGTTGCACTGGTGCCGTAAAGTGGTGAGTACAAAGCCTGAGCCGGGCTTATCGCGCGGGGATTTTCTCTATCAGAGCATCTGCAACTGGGTGCAGGAAAATTATGCCGGGCCGGTCTCACGCGAGAGCGTCGCCGCGCTGTTTACCATCACTCCCAACCATCTGTCCCGCCTGTTTTCACAGCAAGGAACCATGAACTTTGTGGATTATGTGCGCTGGGTGCGGATGGCCAAAGCGCGCACGATTTTGCAAAAGTACCACCTGCCCGTGAGTGAGGTGGCGAAACGCTGCGGCTACCCCGACAGCGACTATTTTTGTCGGCTGTTTCGGCGCCAGTTTGGCCTGACGCCGGGTGAGTACCGCGCACGTTTTTCAGTTACGGTCAGAAGCTGAGTTCGGCGTTGAGCAGATCAAGGATCTGTTGGGGGGAATTGGCCGCAAACAGCGACGCGCGAAACGCTTTGTTGACCAGTTTACGCGCGAGCTGAGAGAAGACTTTGACGTGGTTGATCCCTTCCTGCGCGCCGAGCGTCAGCATGATCACCAGCTCTACTTCACCCATATCGGACTCCCAGTCGATGGGCTTTTCCAGGCGTGCGATGCTGATGCTGGAATGGCGTATCCACGCGGATTTTGTGTGCGGAATGGCCACGCCGAAACCCACTGCGGTGGTGACAATTTCTTCGCGCTGCCAAAGATCTTCTTCCAGCTCTAGCGGGTTATCTGTACGCCCCTGAATCGCCAGATTGCCGCACAGGAACTGGAGCACTTGCTCTTTCGACGTGAGCGGCTCATTTACCACAATATTCTCCAGCGCCAGCAGCGGGCGCGCAGGTTCTTGCGGGGTGAATTCGGTAAGCAGTTCTTCTATTTCCTCCGCGCTGCGGCATTCGCAGGCGTTATCGGCCAATGCCTGACAGGCGAGACTTTCAAGCTGGCGTAGCTGCGTTTTCACCGGCGGGATTCGAGGGCCGCTCATGCTGAACTCATCAATGCCCAGCCCCAGCAGCAGAGGAAGATAGCGGCATTCACCGGCGAGTTCACCGCAAATACCGACCCATTTCCCGTGACGGTGGGCGGCGGTGACAATCTGGCGCACCATGCGTAAAAATGACGGCGTGATCGGGTTATACAGCGGCGACACGCGCGGGTTGTTGCGATCGACCGCATACAGATATTGGGTCATGTCATTTGAGCCGATGCTGAAAAAATCCACCTCGTCACAGAAGTGATCGATGATGAAACAGACCGAAGGCACCTCGACCATGATGCCCAGCGGCAGATGCGAGGTATGACGCAGCCCTTGCGCTTTCAGCGCCTCCTGCACGTTCCGCAACTCATGTTTTACCCATAAAATTTGATCGAGACTGTGCACCATCGGGATCATCAACAGGGCGTTACCGCTTGCTCCGGCGCGCAAAATGGCGCGTAGCTGGGTGCGGAAAAGCTCGACAAACTCGGGGTAGATGCGCACCGCGCGGTAGCCGAGAAACGGGTTCTCTTCTTGCGGAATATTGAGCCACGGGATCTGTTTATCCCCGCCGATATCCATCGTGCGGAAAATGACCGGTTTGCCTTCGGCGGACAACAGCACTTGCTGGTAGGCCTCAAACTGTTCCTGCTCGTCCGGTGCCGCGTCGCGATCCATGTACAGCATTTCTGTGCGAAACAGTCCCACGCCCTGAGCGCCGTTGGCAAAGGCACCGGGCGCTTCCAGCGCACTGCCGATATTAGCGGCGATCGCCACCGGGACATTATCCCGCGTCACTGCGGGCAATCCGGCGTGCTTGATCTGCTGCTGATGACGTTTGTCGGCGAGGCGTTGTGCCACGCTGTAGTAGTGGCTGACGGCTTCGTCAGGTTCGACGACGAGCACGCTGCACACCCCGTCCAGAATCACCTCTTTGCCGATATCCGCCGTTAGCGACGCCACGCTAAGCCCGCTCATCACCGGCACTGATGCTGCACGCGCCAGAATAAGCGTGTGGGAGGTGCGCCCGGTTTTCTCGAGGATCAATCCCTGAAGCTTGCGAGTGTCGAGACTTAAAAACTGACTGGGCGTTAAATCCTCAGCCGCCAGAATGGTCGGCGTCTCCAGCGCAAAGGTGGTGGTCTGGCTCAGTTCAGGCCAGGTAATACTCAACAACTGTTCGCTAATGTCGCGGATATCGCTGACCCGCTCACGCAGGTAGTCACTGGCGGAGAGCGAAAGCTTGTCGCAGATTTGCTCCATATTGCGAATGATGGCATTCGCCAGGCTCAGGCGTTCTTCTGCGATCAGACGACGAATATTGCCGCCAAATTCGTCGTCCTGAATAAGCGACAAATGGGCGCTGATGATTGTTTTACTTTCGCCATCCAGCCCGCGCAAGCGCTGATTGAGCTGTTCGGCGAGGGTCGCCAGACTGTGCTCCAGACGCGTGATATCTTCCGCGCTTGCCGGGTTCTGGCGATAGCGTTCGAGGTTATCGCTCTGCAGACGGCGAAGCGTGCCTGTGCCAATGCCGCTTGCCAGGGTAATGGCCTGACGTAACTGGGGATTGAGCCGCACCAGCGAGCGGGGAAGGGGATGCGCGATATGGGGCGCATCGCCCGATGGAATGCTATCGCTGTCGATGAACGCGACAGTGAGGTAATGCTCAAGGACGCGCCGGGCTTGTTCTTCGTCGCTGCCGCTGATTTCCAGTACGCAGCTGTCATTAAAGAGTGTGCCGGTACTGATCAGCGCCAGCGAGCTTTTGGCATCCGCGTGGGTGTTGAGGCGCTTGTTGATAAAGCGGATGTCGCTGCGCCACGCGCTGCACTGTTCTTTTAATGCCCAGGCCGGACGAGCGTGCAGGCCGTTGGGCAGCGGGCAACAGAACTCAATCGATAACATGTTTATCTCCGTTCATCGTGAGGAAAACATCTGAAGTCCGACAGATGCGCTACGGTCTCACGATTCAGACGAGCCACCAGGGCAACAAGCAGCTGGTGGGTATGGTCAATATCCTGGGTATCGGCGATGGATGCGGCGCAATGGCCGTGCCGGGTCGGTGGCCCGAGCACCACGGTCGGCACGCCGGTGCCGGAAAGGTGGATAGCGCCGCCGTCGGTGCCGCCGTTGCTGAACATATCTTTTTGCAGCGGGATGCACTGCGCGCGTGCGACCTCTTCAACGAAAGCGGTCAGCTTCGGCGGGGCAACGAGCGATTTGTCATACAGCACCAGCATCGGCCCGGCTCCCGTCTGGCGGTGGTTGGCGTTGCTGTAATCGAAGTTTTTTGACCAGCAGGCGGTGTCCAGCACCAGGGCGAGATCGGGATTTACAGCTCGGCTGGCCGTTTGCCCGCCCCGCAGTCCGACCTCTTCGCTGGAACTCGCCACCAGCCACAGCTCGCAGTCCAGCGGTGTGGCGTGCAGCTCGCGCAGCAAGGTTATCAGCAGATAGCAGCCGAGACGATCGTCAAAGGCTTTGCCCATCACGCGCTGGTGGGGAAGGGACTGAAAACGGGTGTCAAATGTCACGCGGTCGCCTGCGTCTATACCTGTCGCCAGTACCTCATCGGCGGATGTGGCCCCGATATCGACGCGCAAATTCTCGACGGTTTCGCCTTTCGTCTCGCCATCCAGCAAGCCGGGAATTTTACGCCCGTCGCGGGTAGTGATCCGCACCGGCTGCAGTGTACGCGCCATCATGCGGACATTGCCGACGGGCAACACGTCGATAGCCCCTTCTCGTGAAACGGAGCGCACGATGAAACCGACTTCATCCATATGGGCGCAGACCATCACCTTTGGCCCGTCGCTGTGATTGACACGGATAAGCACCGAGCCAAGCCCGTCAAACTGCACTTCTTTCCCGTAATGTTGTGCTTCGATAAGCAGGAGATCGCGCACCTCTTGCTCAGAGGCGGCGATGGCATCGGCTTCGCTCAGCTTTCGCAGCAGTTCTGTGTCCATCAGTTTTCCCCTGTGGCCAGTAGCGTTTTTCCCATAGTGTAAAGAACCTCAGCACCCGTTGCCGTCACCAGCACCACGTCTTCAATACGCACACCGCCCAGGCCATCGATATAGATACCCGGCTCAACGGTGAGCAGCATGCCGGGCTGTAGCAAAGTCATGTCGGTCGGCGAAAATCGCGGATTTTCATGCACGTCGATGCCAATCGCATGCCCGGTGTTGTGGCCGAACTGCGGGCCGAAACCCGCGCGTTCGATGACCGTTCTGGCGGCGGCATCTATCTGCTGACAGGCGACGCCCGGCCTGATAGCTGCGATGGCGGCGAGCTGTGCCTCAAGTACCGTCTGGTAAACGCGGTAGAGCGGATGGTCCTCCTGTTTCTGGCCTTGCCCGGCGACAAGGAATGTCCTCGTCATGTCCGAACAATACCCCTGGTGTTGGGCGCCAAAATCGAGTGTGACCATCTCGCCGGCGGCAATCACTTTGTCCGTGGCTTTACCGTGTGGTAATGCCCCGCGCGCTCCGCTGGCAACGATGGTGTCAAAAGAGGGTTTATCCGCTCCCTGCTGCTTCATAAACCATTCCAGTTCAGCCGCCACCTCGCGCTCGCGCATGCCGGGCTGGATAAAGCGACGAATATGCTGTGCCGCGCGGTCGGCAATCTGGCAGGCCGCGCGAATACGGTCGATTTCATCAGCAGTTTTAATCTGTCGCAATGCATCGAGGGAGATACTGCAAAGCTTCGCATCCAGCGTATCGCGCCATTGGCTTCCGGTTTGCCAACTGACCTGTTCGCCTTCAAAGCCCAGCGTGGCGATCCGCTCATCAGCGATCAGGCTGTTTAGCAACGCAGTCAGCGGGTTAGCTGCATCCAGCAGGTGAAGGCTATAACCCGACACGCGTGAGGCTATATCGCTGTAATAGCGAAAGTCCGTCAGGATATGCGCGGCTTGATGCGTCACCAGCACGTAGCCCGAAGCGGTTGAAATCCCCAGATGCGGCTGTTTGTTCTGGCGCGAGGAGATCAGCACAGCATCCAGTTTTTCGGCGGTCAGCCAGGCGCGCAGCCTTGTCAGTAACTCCATCTTAAGACCTCTTTACAGCGTATCGACGGAGAGTTTTCCGCGCTTGTGCATGTTGTTGCGAATCAGCACCACCAGCAGGGCGGTGATGGTTGCACCCACCAGAATGCTGAGCATATAGGCTCCCAGATTGGTGACCAGCGGCCAAGCCCAGATAGCGGACTCAGGGAACCACTGGACGGCACCGAGCGCAGTGGCCGTCATTGCCCCGGCAATCGCGCCCACCATATAGGCCGGTAAAGTGGCGAGCGGGTTCTCCAGCAGGAAGGGAATAGCCCCTTCGCTGATGCCCATGAACGCCAGGAACATCGCCGTTTTCCCCTGCGGGTAAAGCTGCGGGCTGAACAGGCGTTTGCCGGTCAGGCGGTGGTCGATAAGCGTCGCCAGCCCCAGACCAATCGGCGGGATAACAATCGCGACGGCGCGGGAGGTGATCGGCAGCACGTGGTCGGTGGTGAGACCGAGCCCGACGAAACCTGCCGCTTTGTTGATCGGCCCCCCGAGATCGATAGCGGTCGCCGCCGCCATGCCGATGGCGTACATCATCGAGCCGGATTGGCCTGCGGCGAGCAGCAAGGCGCGCATACCAGCATTTAACCAGCCGCCAATTGGGGTGATGACGTAATACATTGCCAGCATCACAAATAGCGCGGAGAGGATCGGGATCAGGAAGGTGCTTTTAAACGCCAGCAGATATTGAGGGAGCGCGATTTTGCTGTTCAGCCATTTAACCAGATAGCCCGCGGCAATGGCGATAATCAGTGCGCCAATAAAGGTCGAGGGCACCGGTTTTGTCGCAAGCCAGGTGAGCTTTTCCGCGTCGAAATTCAGCACCAGCGTTGGCTGGGTGGAGACCAGTCCACCGATAAAACCGGCCGGAAAGGCCAGCTTGCCGCCGATGGAGTTGGCGACAAAGGCGGAGAACATCGGAATGGCAAAGCTGAACAGCAGCCCGCCGAAGGATTCCGTCAGATAACCAAACTTCAGCACTGACAGGTTAAAGCCCGTAAATTTCCCGGAATTTAGCGCATCCATAATGCCGGTATCCGGCGGGATTTCCAGCCAGACATAGGCGATGAGCTGTGAAATGGCGAGGATCACCCCGCCCATAATAAGCGTTGGCACCATGCGGGAAATTCCCGACATGATGTGCTGCGGAAGTTCTTTCCAGAAGGTATTGCCCGTTGCGACGGGGGCAGCTTTGAGGGCGAGAGTATCGCCTTCGTGACCGTCCGACCGAACCGCACTGCGTTTTTTAATTGCCATAACGAAGACCCCTGAGGTGGAGGATTATTGTTGTTCTGCAGCAATCATTTCTTCGATGTCCTTCAGGGTTCCCGCCGCATTTTTAATGGCGTCCTGAAGGGTGATTTCGTACACATCTCGCGTTTCAAAGCGCTCGTTGTCTTCCGGGGTGATGGCGATGGCGTGGATAATGATGTCTGCGCCTGCGATATCCTGTGGTGTTAAGCGGTTCTGAATCCCATCCGCCCCCTGAGTTTCAATTTTGACTTCGTAGCCCGCTTCTACTGCGGCCTCTTCCAGCGCCTGAGCGGCCATAAAGGTATGGGCCAGCCCCATCGGGCAGGCGCACAGCGCAATCAGTTTTTTAGCCATGTGAACATTCTCCTGTTAATGACACCGCGATTATGGCGGGGAGGTTTCACGATTGTTTACCGGAGAAATGATGCATTGGCTGGATAAAAGTGATGTGAGATCAGAAGTGTGACGCTGGTCGTCATATAAGGGAAAAGGATGAAACGCCGGACGCGAGATCGTCCGGCAGAGGATCAGTAGCCGACTTTATCGATGACAAACTGCTTGCCGCAGTTGCCTGGATGAGGCTGCGGGGCGAAGGACGCGGCAGTCAGCGGGGCGTTGATCGTCGCGGCGTTGAGTGAGATCTGCATTTCGGTGAGGTAAGCGGGGTTGTTGTTACAGGTCAGTTTGACCGCTTTGACCGACGCTTTGCCCCAACTTTTGGCGACCGCTTCGTCAAAGTCGCGGCGCGAAACGGTTTTACCGTAATTATCGGCAAGGAATTTCCCCAGTGCGCTGCCTTTCACTTCCTGATTCATGCGCACCATAGTGCCAAAATAGGCATCGGGGTCGAACCCAAAGCATACGCCGTGCTTGGCGTATTCGTAGCGTTCCAGACAGGATTCACCGCCAGCCCCAGGCATTACGCTGTTAAGCTTAGCGGCGGCTTCGAAGGAGAGGCCGGTTTCGGCGGCGGCGCATTTACGGCTGGCTTTGGCTTCCGGCATGTTGGGAATAGGGCGAGTGGCGCAGCCAAAACGCATCCAGCGGCGATCGTCTACTCCACGCGAGGCGATAGATTTAGGCAGGCTCGGCCAGAGGCCGTGAACCGTCAGGAAGTCCGTTTTGTTCTGGCTCTCTTTTTGCAGTCGGCACTCGTCAGGTTCGTTTCGATCGCGATCGTGCATGCTCTGGCAAAATCCAGTTTGCCAGGAAAGTGCCAGAACGTAGCGATCGAAATCGGCATACTGTGTGGCCTGAAGCGGGGCGGCATGGGTTGAGAATGCGCACAGCGCAAGGGCGGTTGCACTGAACCGAAGAAAAATATCCTTCCTGAACATTTGAATTCCTGATGATTAAAGGGAAATTAATTCCAGGAACTTATTAAAGCACAAAAAGCGCCCGTGGGCGCTTTTGGCTCTGTGTTTGTTGCCCGGCGGCGCCCGACCGACAAAACTCTTCTGCGGTCTGGTGCCCTCACCCAGGCCCTCTCCCACGGGGAGAGGAACAAACATTAAAAACGAAAACTTACGTTGCCGTTTTGCTTTTACCTCGCTTAATGCGCGACCGTACCCGGCACCAGAATTTCGGTGGCGATAATCACAATCACCAGGCCGACCAGCACCGGAACGGAGGTGCGTTTCACAACTTCGAACGGCGAAATTTTTGCCATCCCAGCGACCGCCACGACCACGCCAGATACTGGCGAAATTGTACGACCAAGGTTGGAAGCCTGCAGCATTGGAATCGACAGATAAGCCGGGTTAATACCGGAAGAGTGCGCCAGTTTTGGAATCATCTCTACAAACGCATAGAACGGCGCGTTACCGGAACCCGTGGTCATCGCCGCCAGCATGGTCAGGACAACCAGAACCAGCATCAGAATTATGCTGGCAGAGCCGAACGAGGTGGCGATGGAAATCAGGCTCTGGATAAAGCCGATGGTGCTCAAACCCTGGGCGAATACACCCGCCGCGACCAGCAGCATGACTACGCCCGCGAAGGCATCTGCCATTCCGCGATACGCGACTTCCAGCCCGGAGAACACTTTCTGAGTGTTAAAACCACGCACAAATTCCAGCACCGCCGCCAGCAACATGCAGATCACCAGAATGGTAATAATGTGCAGCTGTGGACCCCATTTGCCGTCAAAAATCAGCACGCCAATGATCGGCGTGAACGGCAGAATGGCGTAGAACGAAGGCGCGGTGGTGGTGATTTCGCTGACATCCAGCATCTCGTGGCTGATATTCTCTTTTTTATCGAGATACTTCTGCCAGAAATAGTGCGCGACCGCCATGCCAATAATCGCGGCAATGGAGATTGGCAGCGTAGTTTTAAAGGCAAAGTCGATGAGCGGCATTTCGGCGGCTTTCGCAGCCAGCACCACGTCGCCCGATGTCGGAGAAAGAATAATCGCCGCAGGGGAGGCGCAAATCGCCGCAGCAGCGCCACGGCTAATCCCAACGTTCACCATGACCGGGAACAGGGTTGCCATCAGCAGCACGCCGAGACCGGTAGCGGATGAGACTGCCAGCGACATCAGGCATGCCACGAAATAGGCGGCAATCATCAGAATGTACGGGGAATTAATATATTGCAGCGGTTTAGAGGCCAGTTTGACGACCATATCGTTAGCACCGATATGGGTCATATAGGCGGCAAAACCACACAGCATCATAATCATCATACCGAGGTCGCCACCGCGACTCATCAGCAGAATTTTAATATATTCCACAATATCGGTGGCGGTATATCCGGTGCTGGTTTCGCTGGCCGGTAACACCTGATGGCCCATTAGCGCGCTAATAATCAGCAGGGTTAAACCCCCGACGAATAATACCCCGGTGGCTGAATAGCCTTTAATGATGTAGCGCGCAACGCCGACAATGACGACCACTCCGATGAGGAGTTCGATAAAGGTAAGCATGGTTTCCCCTGTGCGTGCGCTCCCCAGAGAGCACGGAAAATCAAAAAATAAGAAGTGTGGAAATGTGCCGAATAAATGGGCAGTCATTGATGACTAAAATCAATAAAACCACTACTAGAACTATCATCGACGATATTTTGCCACCACTGCGTCATTTGTGTCATCACACTATTGACCGTAGCTATGATTATTATATGTCACTAAGTTGATAATTAATTGTTGTGATATTTGAAGGGTTTTATCAGCGAACAGATAAAGAACGTAAAACTATTTAAATTAGCTTTAATTTCAACACGCGCTGTTCATATACTCGGTCTCCTTTTGATACCCGACGACGCGAATATGCATGCCAGCTGGACTTACCGCCTGCGCTTTCTGAAAAAACATCTGCTGATGTTTTTGCTCGCGTTTGGCTGGCTGCTGATCCAGAGCCAGGTCGCGGTGGCGTCTCATGACTGCTCCCTGAGCCCGCGCGGCGAAAGTGCCATGATCCAGCATATGGATATGATGGACACGCCGCAGCATCACCAACTCAGCACTATTTCTCCCCTGTGTGAAAAACACTGCGTGCCGGATCAGGTGCAAAAAGATCCTGCTCAGCCGCAGCTGGTCGCTATTCCGGCGGCCATGACGATCACCTTAAATACGCCGTCGTGCAGCGAAGTCGCGCATTCGGCATGGTCCCTGAGCCCTCCCGCAGCAGGGCCGCCGGCAACGATTCGTTTTTGCCGGTTCCGGGAATAACTCTCTGTTAATTCGTTGAATTTATTTTTCATTTACGATTAACAGGAGTTTTATCATGCGTGCATTTTTTGTTTCTGCGCTTACGGGCGTACTGCTTTCCCTTTCTTCTCTTTCTGTTCAAGCTACCGAGCCGTCCTCTGCGCAGCAGTGGCAAGGCCAGGGCGTGGTTCAGGAAGTCTCTCCGCCACAAATTATCCTGCAACATCAGGCGATTCCCGAGCTGAACTGGCCCGCAATGACCATGCCCTTTGTACTGGCGAAAAGCGCGGATACTGCCTCGGTGAAAGTGGGCGATCGCGTCACCTTTACGCTCGAACGAGCGGGTGACGGATTCCAGATTATCTCGCTGACGCCGCTGCACTAAGGGAGCACACCATGAAACCACAAACACTGAGCCTCTGGCTCGGTGGGGTGCTGCTCGGCTTTTTAAGCTCAGCGGTTCAGGCGCAGCCCTGGACGCTTGCGCAAACCCTGACCGAAGCCCAGCGCTATTCCGCCGAACTTTCTGCCAGCCGTAATGAGGCGCAGGCCCTGGATATGATGGCGGATTCTGCCACGCAACTTCCCGATCCTAAGCTCAAATTTGGCATCGAAAACGTGCCAGTTCAGGGCAGTAATGACCAGCGTTTTACCCGCGAAGGGATGACGATGCAGCGCATTGGCATTATGCAAAGCTATGTGAGTGCTGAAAAACGGGAGCGTAAATCGCAGACGTTACAGGCGCAAGCGCGCGGGGTGGAGGCGAAATCCGAGACCATTCGCGCCGCGCTTCAGCGTGATACGGCCCAGGCGTGGCTCGATTTGGCTTTATCAACTCAGGCGCTGGATGCAGCTAAAAAACTGGTGAACGAAACGGAACGCCAGCAGGGTGCGCAAAAAGCCAGTGTTGGCGCGGGAAGTGCGGCGCCGGATAGTGTGCTATCGCTGCAAATGACCCTGAGCGCGATGCGCGACAAAGTCACCCTGGCGACACGGGATGTTCAGCTGGCGCAAAGCCGTCTGTTCCAGCTCACCGGGCAATCCATCACCGAGGTGCAAGGCCCGCTGCCGCGCTATCAGCGCTTGCCCGCCGATGAGAAAACGCTGGAGGAGGCGATTGTCCGCCACCCGGAAGTAGAAGCCGCACAGCGAGAATCGGAAACGGCGAAAGCGCGATCGGCACAGTCAGCGGTCGCAGCCATTCCCGACGTCGATGTGGAAGTGTTCTATTCCCATCGCGCTGAAGGGTATGACGATATGGCCGGGGTGATGTTTACCGTGGATCTGCCGTTATTCCAGTCGCGCAGGCAGGACAAAGATTACGCCGCCGACGTGTCGCGCTCGATGCAGGCGGTGGATCAACTGACGTTGATTCAGCGCGAGCATGTCGCACAAGTGCAGTCGCTGGTGGCGCAATATCAGGCCGCCCAGACTCTGTGGCAGCGCCAGCGCGATGACATCTTGCCGCTCCAGCATAAACGGCTGGACGTGCTCGCCGCACAGTACCGAGCCGGGCAGTCGGAGCTTCCGGCGCTTCTTGAGGCGCGTCGCAGCGTGCTCGACACCGAACTGGCAGCAAACCAGGCCGAGCGCGAAATGGCGCGGACCTGGGCGGCCATTCAATGGCTTTCCCCGCAGGAAATCACACAATGAAAACACTCACCCTTAGCGCGATCGCGCTGGCCGTGCTGCTGGCGGCAGGCGGCGGCTATTATTTTGGCCAGCATCAGAATCATGTTGCTTCCGACGCAGCCAAACCCGCCGAACGCAAAGTGCTCTACTGGTACGACCCCATGATGCCTGGCCAGCGTTTTGATAAACCGGGCAAATCACCCTTTATGGATATGGAGCTGGTTCCGCGCTACGCCGATGAGGAAAAAGCGGCGGCAGGCGTGGCGATTAGCACGCAGCAGCAGCAAAACCTCGGGATGAAAACAGCCCGCGTTGAGAAGCGGCAGCTCGCGCAATCTTTTTCCTCTTATGCGACGGTATCGATTAATGAACGCAGTCTGACCAGCTATCCGGCGCCTGCCGCAGGAGTGATCGCCAAACTGTACGTTCGCGCTCAGCAGCAGCAGGTCAAAGCCGGTGAGCCGCTGGCAGAGATTTGGGTTCCGCAATGGACAACCGCGCAGCAGGAATATCTGGCCGTGCGTCAGCTGGGTGACGCGACGCTCACCCGCGCGGCGCGCGAGCGACTGGCGTTGCAATTTATGCCGGAAGAGATCATTCGCGGCGTCGAGCGTAGCGGCAAACCGCAAACCCGACTGACGCTGCGAGCCGAACGCGCTGGATATGTCGTTAAACTGGATGCCAGGGAAGGGGCGCAAGTGGCGGCCACTGCGCCGCTGTTTGACATCGCCGCGCTGGATACGGTTTGGCTGGTGGTGGATTATCCGCAAACGCAGGCGCAATCGCTTATCGCAGGCAGTGACATGATCGCCACTTCCGAAAGCTGGCCGGGGATACGTTTTCACGGAAAAGTCAGCGAACTGTTACCGCAGATGGAAACCACCACGCGTACGCTCCAGGCGCGCATCGTGCTGGACAACCCGGATAACAAACTGAAGCCAGGCATGTTCCTGAATGTGTCTCGTGCAGAACCAACGCGTGGAGCGGCAGTGCTCGCCGTTCCGGAAGAGGCGGTTATCAATAGCGGCGAATCTCAGCGGGTACTGCTGGCAACAGGCGACGGCTATTTCCGTCCGGTTAACGTGACGACGGGGGCCACCGCCGGGGGCTGGACTGAAATCACCACGGGCGTGAAAGAGGGCGATAACGTTGTCACCTCAGGGCAATTCCTGATCGATTCGGAAGCTAGCCTGCGCAGCGCGCTGCCGGAGGTGACGCAATGATTGCCGCTGTGATTCGTGCTTCGCTGCGTAACCGGCTGTTAGTCATTCTCGCAGCAGTGATTATGGCAGGCTGGGGCTGGTGGGCAATGCAACGAGCACCTCTGGATGCGCTGCCTGATTTGTCTGACGTGCAGGTGATCGTCAAAGCCAGTTATCCCGGTAAAGCACCGCAGGTGATTGAAGATCAGGTCACGTGGCCGCTGACCACCTCGATGCTCTCTGTGCCAGGCGCAAAAACCGTGCGCGGCTTTTCAATGTTTGGCGATGCGTATGTCTATGTGCTGTTTGAAGATGGTACCGACTTGTACTGGGCGCGTTCCAGAGTGCTGGAGTATTTAAGCCAGGTTCAGTCGCAATTACCGACTGGGGTGAAAGTCTCGCTGGGACCGGACGCCACAGGCGTGGGCTGGATTTATGAATATGCATTGATCGACAAAACAGGCAAGCACAGCCTGGCGGATTTACGGGCGCTTCAGGACTGGACGTTAAAGTTTGAACTGAAGACCGTGCCAAACGTCTCGGAGGTCGCCAGCATTGGCGGAATGGTGCGCCAGTATCAGATTGTGGTATCGCCTGAGAAAATGCGCGCCCTGAATATCACGCATGGACAGGTCGTGAGTGCGGTTCAGGCGGCCAATAAAGAGAGTGGCGGCGCCTTGCTGGAGATGGGCGAGGCAGAATACATGGTGCGCACCACTGGCTATTTACGCTCGCTTGATGATTTTCGCAACGTGGTGCTCACCTCGCGCGACGGTAAACCCGTGTTGCTAAGTGATGTCGCTACGGTGAACTACGGTCCCGAAATCCGTCGCGGCGTGGCTGAACTGAACGGCGAAGGTGAAGTGGCCGGCGGCGTGGTAGTGATGCGCTACGGGCAGAACGCGCTGGAAACTATTCATGCAGTGAAAGACAAACTCCAGGCGCTGCAAAAAACGCTGCCGGAAGGGGTAGAAATTGTTCCGGTATACGATCGCTCAACGCTGATTGAAGATTCGGTCAAAACCCTCACCCACAAGCTGCTGGAAGAGTTTGCAGTGGTGGTGCTGGTGTGTGCGTTATTCCTCTTCCATTTCCGCTCGGCGCTGGTGGCGATCGTCTCGCTGCCGCTGGGGATTTTGGGCGCGTTTGTGGTGATGCACTATCAGGGTATCAACGCGAATATCATGTCGCTCGGCGGGATTGCGATTGCTATCGGGGCGATGGTGGACGCCGCGATTGTAATGATTGAAAACATGCACAAAGTGCTGGAGCAGTGGCGGCATGAGCATTCGGGTCAAGAGCCGTCGTCAGGCGACTACTGGCACCTGGCTGAGCGCGCGGCGGTCGAAGTGGGTCCGGCTCTTTTTTGCAGTCTGCTGATCATAACGCTGTCGTTTATTCCGGTCTTCTCCCTCGAAGCGCAGGAAGGGCGGATGTTCTCGCCGCTGGCTTTCACCAAATCCTGGTCGATGGCGATGGCCGCAGGGATCGGGATTACGTTGATTCCGGTGCTGATGGGCTATTTCATTCGCGGCAAAATCCCGGATGAGAAAGCGAACCCTATCAACCGTTTTTTGATTCGACTGTATGAACCGCTACTGAAAAAAGTGCTGACGTTCCCAAAAACCACACTGGCACTGGCGCTGGCGCTTTTACTGGTGACATTGTGGCCGCTCAGCCGGTTGGGCAGCGAATTTATGCCGCCGCTGGACGAGGGCGACTTGCTGTATATGCCATCGACGCTGCCGGGGATTTCGGCGCGTGAAGCCAGCCGTCTGCTGCAACAAACCGATCGTCTCATCAAAAGCGTTCCAGAAGTCGCCAGCGTATTTGGCAAAGCGGGACGGGCTGAAACGGCTACCGATCCTGCCCCCCTCACGATGGTTGAAACCACCATTCACTTCAAACCACGAGACCAGTGGCGACCGGGCATGACGCCCGAAAAGCTGGTGGATGAGCTGGATAAAACCGTCTCGGTTCCTGGCATTGCCAACGTGTGGGTGCCACCGATTCGCAACCGTCTGGACATGCTGGCAACGGGGATTAAAAGCCCGATTGGCATCAAGGTGAACGGCAACAACATTGGCGATATCGAGCGCGTTGCCGCGCAGATTGAATCGATTGTGAAAGAGGTGCCAGGTGTGACCTCCGCGCTGGCTGAACGGCTGGCGGGTGGGCGCTACGTCGATATTCGTATCGACCGGCAGAAAGCGGCGCGTTATGGCGTTTCTGTCGATGAGCTGCAAAGCATGGTGTCTACGCTTGTGGGCGGTGACAATATTGGCGAGGTAATCCAGGGGCGCGAGCGCTATCCGATTAACGTGCGTTACCCCCGCGACCTGCGAGAAAACGTCGATAAACTGCGGGTGTTGCCGGTGGTAACCGCGAACGGCGGGCAAATTGCGCTGGGCGAGCTGGCGGATATTGTGATAACTGAAGGGCCGCCGATGCTGAAAAGCGAAAATGCCCGACTCTCCAACTGGATTTATGTCGATTTGCGCGGGCGGGATTTGAAATCGGCGGTGGAGGAAATGCAACAAAGAGTTGCCGAAAAGGTCACATTGCCGCAGGGCGTTTCGCTCGCGTGGTCAGGGCAATTTGAATATCTGGAGCGTGCGACGGAAAAACTGAAAGTGGTTCTGCCGGTAACGCTAATGATTATCTTTATATTACTGTGGCTGACGTTTAAACGCGTTTCAGATGTCTTATTAATTATGGGGACATTACCTTTCGCACTTATTGGCGGCGTCTGGTTACTGTGGCTGCTGGGATATAATCTTTCTGTCGCAGGTGCTGTTGGGTTTATTGCGCTCGCAGGCGTTGCCGCTGAGTTTGGCGTTATTATGGTGCTGTATCTTAATCAGGCGCTGGATAAGTATCCCGGCGGCGGAAACACTCAGTTGATGCGGGCTATCCACGAAGGCGCGGTGCTGCGCGTGCGTCCAAAAGTGATGACAGTGGCGACGATCATGGCGGGATTGCTGCCTATCATGTGGGGAGGTGGCAGCGGTTCGGAGGTGATGCAACGCATCGCAGCCCCGATGATCGGCGGGATGATAACGGCGCCGTTATTGTCGATGCTGGTTATTCCTGCTTTGTATAAATTGTTACATAAACGTTAAGTTGTGTATGCGCCTCGCCTATATTGAGGCGCATCCTTACCGTTCAGTAGGAATATTCCCATTTTGAAAGTAAATAATTCGGAATAAAACCGATTTTATTAAGTCTTCATTTAATTAAAATTTGTTAAGATCGCCCCGAATACAAAAAATGGTAATCTCATTGTGACGGTAAGAAATAATATTTATTTAGTGTTGTTGTTTATTTTGGGGCAACTGGCGTTGTCGTCTTCGGCAATGGCAGAAGAGAATGCAGCAGGCAAAGGCTGGTTTTCAACGTTCACCGATAACGTGGCGCAAACCTGGAATGAACCAGAGCATTACGACCTCTATGTTCCGGCAATCACTTGGCATGCACGCTTTGCCTACGACAAAGAGAAAACGGACCGTTACAACGAACGCCCGTGGGGTGCCGGTTTCGGTCAATCCCGTTGGGATGAAGAGGGTAACTGGCACGGTCTTTACCTGATGGCGTTTAAAGACTCCTACAACAAATGGGAGCCGATTGGCGGTTACGGCTGGGAGAAAACCTGGCGTCCGCTGGCGGATGATAATTTCCATCTGGGTCTGGGATACACGGCAGGGTTCACGGCGCGTGATAACTGGAAGTACATCCCGATCCCGGTGCTGTTACCGCTGGCCTCGATTGGCTATGGCCCGGCGACATTCCAGATGACCTACATTCCGGGCACTTACAATAACGGAAACGTTTACTTTGCCTGGATGCGCTTTCAGTTTTAACTGAAAAACGGCGCCTGACTGGCTGAAAAATACACGTTATTTGTGTCAAAAAGAATAAAAAGCCAGCCGATAAAATTAACGCGACTTTTGTCACTTTTTGATAAAGAACCGCTGGACAAAACGCCCCACAATTGTTGTACTGATACCCGACACAGCATTTGTGTCCATTTTTCATGTAAAGGTAATTTTGATGTCTAAGATTAAAGGTAACGTTAAGTGGTTTAATGAGTCCAAAGGATTCGGTTTCATTACTCCGGAAGATGGCAGCAAAGATGTGTTCGTACACTTCTCTGCAATCCAGACTAATGGTTTCAAAACCCTGGCTGAAGGCCAGCGCGTTGAGTTCGAAATCACTAACGGTGCCAAAGGTCCTTCTGCTGCTAACGTAACTGCTCTGTAATTCGAGCCGTTCAGCAAGAACTTCAAAACCCGCTCATTGAGCGGGTTTTTTTTGGCTTTTTTTCAGCTAAAACAGATAGATTTTCAGGAAGCTGGCGACGATAAGTACGCTCAGTAACACCATGCCTGCGCTCATCACTTTATCTTTCATTTGATCACCCCTGGTCGGTTTGTCGACCAGAGTGACAGAGAAAAATTAAGCTAACATTAATGTGCCTGCGCTTAGTGCGCGCTGGCGGCAGAAAATAACCAAAATGCGAGCGCGGTCATTGCAAACGAACCGAGCATATTGACAGCGATGTTGGTCAGCGCCCAGCCAAAACGCCCGTCCTGGAACAGGAATACCACTTCGGCAGAGAAGGTGGAAAACGTTGTTAAGCCGCCGCAAAAACCGGTGGTAATCAGTACCTTCCAGACGGGGTCAATATTGGTCATTCGGTTAAACCATGCCAGCCCCATACCAATAATAAATGCGCCAATCAGGTTGGCGGCAAGCGTTCCGATGGGAATGGCCTGA
Organism: Lelliottia jeotgali; assembly: GCA_002271215.1. Classification (NCBI taxonomy): domain Bacteria; kingdom Pseudomonadati; phylum Pseudomonadota; class Gammaproteobacteria; order Enterobacterales; family Enterobacteriaceae; genus Lelliottia; species Lelliottia jeotgali. The sequence continues at coordinate 1,311,035 of CP018628.1, forward strand.
TGCATAGGATTAAAACGCATGCTGAGAAACCATCGTGCAACGCTTCCGGTGCCGCCACCAATAAACACGGCTAAAAGGAGTTGTACCACTTGCAATTCCTGCTGTTTGATTGAGTCAGAATAGAGAGTGTATCGCTAACTGAAGTAAGGGGAAAATATGTATGTTGCGGTCGGGCAGTTTGCGGTAACGCCATTGTGGGAGGAAAATGCCCGTCAGTGCGTCTTATTGATGGCACAAGCGGCGCGTCAGGGTGCGGCGCTGTTGGTACTACCGGAAGCGCTGCTGGCGCGTGATGACCAGGATCCGGACCTCTCCGTGAAGTCAGCACAACCGCTGGACGGCGGTTTTCTGCAGACATTACTGGAGGAAAGCCAGCGCAACCGACTCACCACCGTATTGACTGTTCATATCCCGACGACGCAGGGCAGGGCGGCGAATACGCTGGTAGTTATACGCGAAGGGAAAATCATCGGGACATACGCCAAGCTCCATCTTTATGACGCCTTTACTATTCAGGAATCGCGGTTGGTCGATCCTGGAGGCCAGCTCCCGCCGTTGATAGACGTCGAAGGCATTACATTGGGGCTGATGACTTGCTACGATTTGCGCTTTCCCGAGATGGCGCTGAATCTGGCACTGGCAGGCGCTGAAGTGTTAGTTCTGCCCGCTGCGTGGGTTAAGGGACCGCTCAAAGAGCATCATTGGGCGACCTTATTGGCTGCGCGCGCATTGGACACCACCTGCTATGTGGTGGCTGCGGGAGAGTGCGGAAACAAGAATATCGGGCAGAGCCGGGTTATTGATCCCCTTGGCGTGACTATTGCGGCGGCGGCTGAGGCCCCTGCGCTATTGATGGCAGAAATCGACCGCGAGCGCATAGTGCAGGCGCGGCGGCAATTACCAGTGCTGATGAACCGACGGTTTGCGCCACCGCAATTATTGTGATGTTTTTTTCATCAGAGCTTGATTCACCTTGTTACAGATTGCTATTGTGTGCGCGCGTCGAATGTCCGTTAATAACATCAGGTTTTCTGGCGCTGTATGCAGCCTGTTTTAAGTGAAGAAGGTATCTATGGGTGAGATTAGTATTACTAAACTGCTGGTGGTTGCGGCGCTGGTCGTCCTGCTGTTTGGTACCAAGAAGTTACGTACTCTGGGCGGAGACCTGGGTACGGCCATTAAAGGCTTCAAAAAAGCGATGAATGACGACGATTCCTCTGCGAAGAAAACCGCAGATGATGAAGTCCCGGCTGAGAAGCTGTCGCACAAAGAATAATGGCTACATCCTTCCAGAACTCTGGAAAGAAAAAAACCGGCGTAATAGCCGGTTTTTTTATGCCTGAAGTGTAATAAATTATTACTTCACTTCTTCGCCTTTCGCCTGCATGTCGGCATGATAGGAAGAGCGAACGAATGGGCCACAGGCAGCGTGGGTAAAGCCCATCGCCATTGCTTCGGCTTTCATCTCGTCAAACTCATCCGGGCTCACGTAGCGCTGAACCGGCAGGTGATGGCGGCTAGGTTGCAGATACTGGCCCAGGGTCAGCATCGTGACACCATGACGGCGCAAATCGCGCATCACTTCGATGATTTCCGCATTGGTTTCACCCAGACCGACCATCAAACCTGATTTGGTCGGAATGTGTGGATGCGCTTCTTTAAAGCGTTCCAGCAGTTTTAGCGACCAGTTGTAATCTGCGCCAGGGCGAACCTGACGATACACGCGAGGAACGTTTTCCAGGTTGTGGTTAAACACGTCCGGTGGCGTGGCGGTAAGAATGTCCAGTGCGCGATCCATACGACCACGGAAATCAGGCACCAGCGTTTCAATCTTGATGGTCGGGCTTTTCTCGCGGATGGCGCTAATGCAATCAGCAAAGTGCTGAGCACCGCCGTCGCGGAGATCGTCACGGTCAACGGAGGTAATCACCACGTAACGCAATGCCATGTCAGCAATGGTCTGAGCCAGTTTCTGCGGTTCATTGGCGTCAGGTGTGACTGGGCGACCGTGTGCCACATCGCAGAACGGGCAGCGACGGGTGCAAATGGCCCCGAGGATCATGAAGGTTGCCGTACCGTGGTTGAAACATTCCGCAAGGTTAGGGCAAGACGCTTCTTCACAGACAGAGTGAAGGCCATTCTTACGCATCGCCGCTTTGATACCCTGAATGCGTGACGAGTCGGCCGGGAGTTTGATTTTCATCCATTCCGGTTTTCTTAACAGCGCTTCGCGCTCCGTAACCACGTTTTTAACCGGGATAAGGGCCATTTTATCGGCGTCGCGGTACTTAACACCGCGTTCCATCACAATGGGTTTACTCATAGCGTGCGTGTTCCAGTTGCGAAATTCGAGGGAAAGCGTTTCAATTCAAGGGAATGTTGTATTTATCAACTATTTTTGAACGAACGACAGGCAGTATATCATTGATAAGGGCGATAAAGCAGCCTGTGAGGTCGCCAAATTGTAAAATAGTTGTTGTTTTGTGCCCTTTGCCCCCTACGGGACGGGGGCTTGCGCTGGGGAGAGACGTCAAAACGCCTGACGGATAATATTGATCACGTTTTCAAGAACCGGGTCACGCAGGCTCAGTTTATTGTAATGCAGTGAGATCTCGATAGATTCCGCATTGAGGGGCGCATAGGGAATATGCTCCAGCGGCCAGCACTGATTTAGCAGGTTGTAAAGACGAGCAGGCATAACAGAGAGTAAGTCGCTGCTGCCAATCAGGGCGGCAATCGTGAACATATTGTAACTGCTAAAACTGATTTGACGATCCGGGAACAGTTCATTAATTCGCTGGTGAAGCTGATTGAGATTCTGCCCGTCGTTCATGAACAGCGCGTATTCATATTCACGCAGATTTTCCGCCGTTGCCGTCTGGCTCAATGCCGGATGGTTTTTGCGACACACCAGCAGCAGTCCGTCGGCATAGAGCACATTCTGGGCCAACGCACGGGCACCGAAGGCATTGCTGTCGACGATCAGGTCAGTCTGGAATTGCGATAGCTGGGTTTCGGAATCGCTGACAGGAATATTGCGCAGCAGCAGCTGTGGGGCTTCGCGTTTGACTGCCTGGTAGATAGTAGGTAACACCATCGCACCGACGGACGGTGAAGTTCCGATAGTTATTGTGCGCTGTTTGTCGTAGCTACCGGTGAGATCCAGTGCGCCAAGAATAGACTCCAGACCCTGACTAATGTACTCATGCAGGTGCGTGGCATAGGCGGTTGGTGTGACGCCCTGGCCCTTACGAATAAACAGAGGGTCAGGAAATATCGCGCGTAATTTCTGAATAGACTGACTAATTGCTGAGGGTGTGAGATTAAGAATTTTCGCAGCATTTACGATACCCTTATGGACATATACTGCCTCAAAGATTGTCAATAAATTGAGGTCAATATTACGTAAAGTCCTAAAAACTTGCGGCTTGTCCTGACCGCCGGGCTCATTCAGTCGTTTAGCCGGTAAATTATTATAATCCACGCTGTCACTCCGTATTCATTCACAATATGAATGATAGTTGAATTTAATTATTGTGCTTATTGTTATTGGTAAAGATATTTATGGATGTCATTTGTTTAAGAAAATCAAGAATCTGTGTAATTTTCAATCAAATGAAGGCCAATTCGACAGGTGGTATTGGTATTCACGCACTGAAATTAAAATAGGCAAATAAGTAAACCTGCTCAAGCGCTTCGAAAATATAGAAACAATGGATTATTGTAAAGCGTAAATGCGGTAAATACGCGATGGTCCATCAAATAAATGGACCATGATGTATTATATATTAAGCGGGAATATATTCGTGCGGTGGATTGTTTAGCAGCGCTAAAAGATGACTGACAAGCGAAGGGCGAATAATATCAGGTGTGGCTTTTTCTACCCACTGACGCATTTGGGTCATTTCCATTCCCGCATAACCGCAGGGATTGATGCGCAGGAAAGGCGAAAGATCCATATTGATATTAAGTGCCAGACCGTGGAATGAGCAGCCTTTGCGGATGCGTAGTCCTAGAGAACAAATCTTCATCTCTCCGACATACACCCCTGGCGCATCAGCGCGCGGATGCGCATCAATGCCGTATTCTGCCAGCGTATTGACCACGGTTTGTTCCAGTACGGTGACCAGTTCACGCACCCCGAGTTTTCGGCGTTTCAGATTCAGCAGCACATACATCACCTGCTGACCGGGCCCGTGGTAGGTCACCTGACCGCCTCGGTCGCTTTGAATCACGGGAATATCACCGGGAACCAGAACATGCTCAGCTTTACCCGCCTGCCCCTGGGTGAAAACAGGCAGGTGCTCGACCAGCCAAATTTCGTCAGGAGTGGTGTCATCGCGTGAGTCAGTGAAATCATGCATAGCCTGAGAGACAGGCTCGTAAGGTTGCAGCCCGAGATGGCGGACAAGAATTTTATCCTGATACAAAACGGCAACTCCGGGGGATGTAGCGACAAAAGGTGAGCGGAAGTATATCACAGAGGAAGAGCGGGTTACCCGGCAAAGCGGGTAACCACGAGGGGACTACAGCACCATACGGACGATTTCGATATTGCCGAGTTCTTCATACAGCGTCTCGACCTGCTCAATATGCGTAGCAGTGATGGTGATGGAAACCGAGTGGTAGTTGCCCTTGCTGCTTGGTTTTACCGTCGGAGAGTAGTCACCCGGCGCATGGCGCTGTACCACTTCAACCACCTGGTCAACCAGCTCCGGCAACGCCTGACCCATTACTTTGTAAGTAAACGGGGTAGGGAATTCAAGCAGTTCGTTAAGTTTGGTTTTCATGTCAGCTCCGGCATTACATCAAAAAATAATAACTCCCACGTGCAGGTGGGAGTTATCAGGATACTTAGTATATGGGGATCAAAATCACACTTTCAAGTGTTCAATTTTTAACCAAACCAATGATGGAACATCAATTTAATGTAATCAATGATTTTGCCGAAGAAATTACCTTCTGGAATTTCGTCCAGCACCACCAGCGGACGCTGATCGATGGTTTTACCGTCCAGCTGGAAGTTAATGGTGCCCACCACTTGGTTCTTCTGCAGCGGAGCGTGAAGTTCGCTGGTGTTCAGCACGTAGCTGGCTTTCAGATCTTTCATGCGGCCACGAGGAATGGTCAGGTACAGATCTTTATCTACGCCGAGGGATGCGCGGTCGTTGTCGCCAAACCACACCGGCTCTGAAGCAAACTCTTTACCGGCTTTCAGTGGGTTCACGGTTTCGAAGAAACGGAAGCCCCAGGTCAGCAGTTTTTTACTTTCCGTCTCACGACCTTTAAAGGTACGACCGCCCATCACTGCGGAGATCAGACGCATCTGGCCTTCGGTTGCGGAGGCCACCAGGTTGTAGCCTGCTTTATCCGTATGGCCAGTTTTGATGCCATCCACATTCAGGCTGTTATCCCACAGCAGACCGTTACGGTTGGTCTGGCGGATGCCGTTGAAGGTGAACTCTTTTTCTTTATAGATAGTGTATTCGTTTGGTACGTCGCGGATCAGCGCCTGGCCAATCAGCGCCATATCGCGCGCGGAGCTGTACTGACCGTCTGCATCCAGGCCGTGGACGGTCTGGAAGTGGCTATTCTTCAGGCCCAGCGCGGAAACGTAGCTGTTCATCAGGCCAACAAAGGCGTCCTGGCTACCGGCGGCGAAATCGGCCATTGCCACACAGGCATCGTTACCGGATTGCAGGTTGATACCGCGGATCAGCTGAGAAACAGGCACCTGCATGCCTGGTTTCAGGAACATCAGGGAAGAGCCCTTGAACACCGGGTTGCCGGTGGCCCAGGCATCGTTACCCACGGTGACCAGATCGGTTTCTTTAAATTTACCGGCTTTCATGGCCTGACCGATGACGTAGCTGGTCATCATTTTTGTCAGGCTCGCAGGATCACGGCGCGAGTCAGCGTTCTGTTCTGCCAGCACTTTGCCAGAGTTGTAATCGATCAGGATGTAGGATTCCGCATCAATCTGCGGGACGCCAGGGATCATGGTCTTGATATTCAGGTCATCAGCGTGAGCGGCTGAAAGAGCGGCTGCGCAAAGGGCCGTGGTCAGCGCCATGCGCTGCAGGAATCGAGCGGAGAGAGTGGTCTTCATGGTCAGAACTACGACATCCGTGATGGAATTAAAAAAAGTGCCTTACTATAGCAAATGCTATACAGGCAGGCATCCGACTTTCAGCGCGAGTTTGTGAACGCAAGTTACATAAGCTGACAATTCGGATACCGCCGATTAATTACTTCGCAACAGCGATAAACGATTGTAATTGCGCTTCGCTTTGCAAACGTTGCTGCAACGATGCGGCCTGAGATTTGCTGGCAAACGGCCCCATCTGAATACGCCAGACGGCTCCGTTTTGCTCAACGCGGCCAGGGACACCAAATTTTTGGCTCAGCTGCTGCTGATACTGCTGCGCACGCGCTTGATCGCTCACTGCACCCACCTGAACCACAAAACTGCCGCTGGCAGAACCCGCCGCTGGCGGCGTTACGACAGCAGGAGCGGTTACGGGGGCTGGTTGAGTAACAGGCGTGGCTGCAACGGGGGCTGGCGTCGGTTCGCTACCTTCGAGAACGCCTGAAGCCAGCGGTGTTGCTGCACCCAGGAAACCACTGCTGTTCACCGGTGCGCCGGTGGAGTCATCACTTTTCAGGGTATCGTTGCTGATAGCGCGAACGTTATCCGCAGGTGTGGTGTCCTGTGGCATAGAAGAGGCGCTGCCCATCCCGCCGTTTAAATCCGGGCGAGCGGGGAGGGCGTAAGTCTGTTTAGCCACTGTCGTACACGCCGTACCGGGGCCAGACAGCGTACCGTCTTGTGCCACAATAATCGGGTCGATGCGTACTTTGGTGTTGTTTGAGGTATTCAGACGATCGGCCGCAGCACGGGACAGCGAGATCACGCGGTCGTTGCCATATGGGCCACGGTCGTTGATACGCACCACAATCATACGGCCATTGGCCATGTTCGTGACGCGCACATAGCTTGGGATAGGCAACGTCGGGTGCGCGGCAGTGATCTGTGCAGGGTCAAACGCTTCACCGGACGCGGTCAGGTTGCTGCCGGGTTCTGCATCATAAATAGCGGCAAAACCGGCCTGGCTGAAACGCGACGGGTCCTGAACGATTTTATAGCTCTTGCCGTCACGTTGATAATCCTGATTCGCCGTGGCGTTCAGCGGTTCATAAATCGGGTCCGCACCGCTGATTTCAACGACCGGACCGTTACATACCGCAGGCTGCGGCGGCGCGATAGTCGCCTGTTGCTGACCATCGTCACTTGAACAAGCTGCAAGTAAACTTGCTGCGATGCAGATTCCCAGCCACTGCTTACGCATGGCGATCCCCTTATTGTTATACGCTTTTGGACAACATTTTTCTGTGGGTGTGGATAGACATTACTATCCCAAACCCGGCCATCAACACGATCAGTGCCGAGCCTCCGTAGCTCACCAGCGGCAGCGGTACGCCCACCACAGGCAGAATCCCACTCACCATACCAATATTTACGAAGACATAAACGAATAAGATAAGCATCAATCCGCCCGCCATGACGCGACCAAAGGTGGTCTGCGCGCGCGCGGCGATCCACAGTCCGCGCATGATAAGCAGCAGGTAAAGTGACAGCAAAATCAAAATGCCGACCAGACCCAGCTCTTCAGCCAGAACCGCAAAGATAAAGTCCGTGTGACGTTCCGGCAGGAACTCCAGCTGCGACTGCGTCCCGTGCAGCCAGCCTTTGCCACGTAATCCACCCGAGCCAATGGCAATTTTAGACTGAATAATATGATAGCCTGCGCCCAGCGGATCGGTTTCCGGATCGAGCAACATCATGACGCGCTGACGTTGATAGTCATGCATCAGGAAGAACCACAGTATCGGTATAAAGGCTGCCACCAGTACCACCGCAATGCCGATTAAGCGCCAGCTTAAACCTGACAGGAACAGCACGAACAGGCCGGACAATGCGACCAGTATGGACGTTCCCAGGTCAGGCTGCGCCGCCACCAGCAGAGTGGGCAGGAAGATCAGCACCAGCGCAATGGCGGTATTTTTCAGTGAGGGGGGACAAACGTCACGGTTGATAAAGCGTGCGACCATCAGTGGAACGGCGATTTTCGCGATTTCCGAGGGCTGAAAACGCACAATGCCAAGGTCCAGCCAGCGCTGTGCGCCTTTTGAAATCGCCCCAAATGCATCCACCGCAACCAGCAAAATGATACAGATGAAGTATAAATAGGGTGCCCAGCCTTCATAGACGCGAGGCGGGATTTGCGCCATCACTACCATGATCACCAGACCCATCGCAATCTGACCAATCTTGCGTTCCATCATGCCGATATCCTGGCCGCTGGCGCTCCAGATAACGAGAGCACTGTAGGTCAGTAATGCCAGCAGGATCAGCAGCATGGCCGGGTCGATGTGGATTTTGTCCCACAGCGATTTCTGATTTGGATTATCCGTCATGTTTATTGGTCCTCCGCCGCAGCGGCGGCTGGGTTTTCAGCCGGAAGTTCGGTGTTGTTGTCGCCCAGCATAATGTGGTCGAGGATCTGGCGCATAATGGTACCCACCGCCGGGCCAGCGCCGCCATTTTCAAGAATAATCGCTACCGCAACCTGCGGTTTATCATAAGGCGCAAACGCGGTCATAAGTTTATGGTCACGCAGACGCTCGGCAATTTTGTGCGCGTTATAGGTTTCGTTCGCTTTCAGACCGAAGACCTGCGCGGTACCGGATTTCGCCGCGACTTTGTAAGGGGCCCCGGCGAAGTATTTGTGTGCGGTCCCGTTAGGACGGTTGGCCACACCGTACATGCCGTCTTTGGCTATTTCCCAGAAGCCGGAATGAATATCGCCCACCGGCGCTTCATGTGGCTGTGACCACGGAACCTGCTTGCCATCTTCGACGGTACTCATCAGCAGATGCGGCACTTTCACCACGCCATCGTTAATGAGGATCATCATCGCTTTGTTCATCTGAATTGGCGTTGCGGTCCAGTAGCCCTGGCCGATACCGACCGGAATGGTGTCGCCCTGATACCACGGTTTTTTAAAGCGTTTTAGCTTCCACTCGCGCGTCGGCATGTTTCCTGAACGTTCTTCAGACAAGTCCACGCCAGTGTAATGGCCATAACCAAATTTGCTCATCCATTCCGACAGACGGTCGATCCCCATGTCATAGGCGACCTGGTAGAAGAAGGTATCCGCCGACTCTTCCAGAGATTTGGTGATATTCAGATGACCGTGACCCCATTTTTTCCAGTCGCGATAACGCTTATCTGAACCTGGCAACTGCCACCAGCCGGGGTCAAACAGGCTGGTATTGCGATTGATGACGCCAGCGCTCAGCGCGGAGACGGCAACATAAGGTTTGACGGTAGATGCTGGCGGGTAAACACCCTGGGTGGCACGGTTCACCAGCGGGGTGTTTGGATCATTCAACAGACCGGAATAATCTTTGCTGGAGATCCCATCGACGAACAAGTTGGGATCGTAGCTTGGCATGGAGACCAGTGCCAGAATTCCGCCGCTGCGAGGGTCGGTGACGACTACCGCAGCGCGACTGCCTGCTAACAGCGTTTCGATATACTGCTGGAGCTTAAGATCCAGCGTCAAATAGACGTCGTGACCGGCTTGAGGCGGCACTTCTTTCAACTGGCGAATCACACGGCCACGGTTGTTAACTTCAACCTCTTCGTAGCCGGTTTGCCCATGCAGAACGTCTTCATAGAAGCGCTCAATGCCAAGTTTACCGATATCATGAGTCGCGGCGTAGTTCGCCAGCTTGCCGTCTTTATCGAGCCTGTCGACATCTTTATCGTTTATTTTGGAAACGTAGCCGATGACGTGCGTCAGCGCGGAGCCGTAAGGATAGAAACGACGCTTATAGCCTTTGACTTCAACGCCGGGGAAGCGGTACTGATTCACCGCAAAGCGGGCGACCTGAACTTCCGTTAAATTGGTTTTTACGGCGATTGAGGTAAAACGGTGTGAACGAGAACGTTCTTTTTTGAAGGCGGCGATATCATCATCAGTGAGATCCACCACGCCTTTCAGCGCATCCAGCGTGTCCTGCACATTATCGACTTTTTCCGGCATCATCTCGATTTGATAGATGGTGCGGTTTAACGCCAGCGGCGTGCCGTTACGATCGTAGATAATCCCGCGGCTTGGCGCGATGGGCACCAGCTTGATTCGGTTTTCGTTGGAACGGGTTTGGTAGTCGGTAAAACGGACGATTTGCAGATTGTAGAGGTTGGCGACGAGCACGCCAGACAGCAGCAAAATCCCGGTAAAAGCGACCAGCGCCCGGCGCACAAACAGCGCGGACTCAGCCGAATAGTCGCGAAAAGAATTCTGTAGTTTCATCCGCTGCTTAATTTGCCCTGGTCAATCATTACTCACGGTGATAAGGGTGGTTGGTAGTAATGCTCCACGCGCGATAAAGACTTTCTGCCACCAGCACCCGAACAAGTGGGTGGGGCATCGTCAGCGCGGAGAGGGACCAACTTTGTTCTGCGGCCGCTTTGCAGGCGGGGGATAACCCTTCCGGACCGCCAATCAACAGGCTAACGTCGCGGCCATCCTGCTTCCAGCGTTCCAGTTCAAGCGCCAGCTGCGGCGTATCCCAGGGTTTTCCTGGGATATCGAGGGTCACAATGCGGTTTTTGCCAGCGGCCGCCAGCATTAACTCACCCTCTTTGTCGAGAATACGTTTGATATCCGCGTTCTTGCCGCGCTTTCCTGCTGGGATTTCCACCAGTTCGAACGGCATGTCTTTAGGAAAACGACGCAGATATTCAGTAAAACCCGTCTGTACCCAGTCCGGCATTTTTGTGCCGACGGCTACCAGTTGCAACTTCACGCATTAACCCCAGAGTTTTTCCAGCTCATACAGACGACGGCTCTCTTCCTGCATGACGTGGACAATCACATCGCCAAGGTCGACAACAACCCAGTCAGCAATGGCCTGGCCTTCTACGCCCAGTGGCATAAGACCCGCCATACGCGATTCCTGAACCACATGGTCAGCAATAGAGGCAACGTGACGCGTGGATGTGCCGGTGCAAATGATCATGCAGTCGGTGATACTGGATTTACCTTGAACGTCGATGGTGATGATGTCCTGACCTTTCAGGTCATCAATTTTGTCGATAACAAAATCCTGGAGTTCTTTACCCTGCAAGTTTTCCCCCTGGTGAGTGAAGTTGAGCAACGATTAAATGGATAGCCTGGCAGTATACCTTAACTGACGGCTGTGTCGGGACAAATGTCACCTGACGGACTTTTTAAGGCGGGTATCATCCCATCCCCGGCCTGACAATGCATCGCCATTTTTGTAAAACAATTTCTGTAAAGCTATGACTGGCAGGAACTCAGGCTGCGGAGGATATCAGCCTGAAAAGGGCTGTCAATGGCAGGGCGGTGAATTACGCGATTTTTCGCGTATCGCCTCATTCATCTGTGCTTTTCTGATACAACCCCTGCTGGCGGATGTAGTTGAGAACGGGCGCGGGCAGAAGGTCGTCGCAGGATAAATCTTGCTGTAGACGTTCACGAATGAGGGTTGCGGAGATATCAAACCACGGCGTCTCGGCCAGGTAAATTTTACCGGCGGGCAGGGTATGCAGGTCTTCCGCATCGTTTGTAAGATGACTATCCAGCCAGACCTGATGCTGCTCTTCTTTCATGGTTAACGGATAACCCGGGCGGCGACAGACGATAAGATGACTGTTCTGCAGAATGGTTTCGTATTGATGCCAGCTTGGGAAATTCAGCAGGGAATCCTGGCCGATAATAAATCCCAGCGGTTGTGTTGGGCCACGCTCAGCGCGCCACTCCTGCAATGTTTGCGAAGTATACGATGGCGTATCGCGGCGCAGTTCGCGCTCGTCCAACTGAAACAGCGGCTTATCCGCAATAGCCAGTTCCAGCATGTGCTTACGTTGTTCAGAGGTAGCTTCAGGCTGCGGGCGGTGCGGCGGGACGTTATTCGGCATGATAATCACGCGCTGCAGGCCGATCAGGTTCGCCAGTATTTCTACCGGCTTCAGATGGCCGTAATGGACCGGATCGAATGTACCGCCAAACAGCGCCTGTAAAGAGCTCATATCATCCATCAATAAAAACGTCTGCCAGTGCCTTGTGGCACAACAGCAGAGAAAGACTTTCCAGTTCGGCCCACACCGACTGACCGTAATCCTGCTTCAGCGTCAGCTCAGCACGCGTCAGCAGGTGTACCGCCTGGCGAAGTTGTTCAGCGCTAAGACGATTGATCGCTTCAGTGGTCATGGCTCGGCGGTTTTGCCAGACGCGGTGTTTATCGAACAGCGCGCGCAAAGGGGTGTTAGCTGACTGGCGTTTTAACGTATTGAGCAGCAGCAGTTCGCGCTGCAGTGTACGCAGCAAAATGACCGGCTCGCTGCCTTCGAGCCGCAATTGCTGCAGAATATGCAGCGCGCGTTTGCTCTTGGCTGCCAGCAGCGCATCGACCCAGTGGAACGGGGTAAAGTGCGCCGCGTCGTTCACCGCCTGTTCGACACGCGGTAACGTCAGTTTGCCGTCTGGCCAGAGAAGCGACAGGCGATCCAATGCCTGCGCCAGCGCCAGCAGATTACCTTCGTAGCAATAGCACAGCAGCTGATTGGCCGCGTCATCCAGCTGCAGATTTTTTTGTTTTGCGCGCACCGCGACCCACTTTGGCAGCTGTGCCTGTTCAGGCGTCTGGCACGTCAACTGTACGGAGTTCGCCGCGAGCTGGGTAAACCAGGCGGCGTTTTCCTGCGCTTTGGTGAGCTTATTCCCGCGCACAATCAGCAGTAAATCCGGATGCAGAAGACTCACCAGCGTGGCGAGCTGTTCGTTAATGGCCGCATTGGGACCATTTTCCGGCAGCTGAATCAAGATAGTCTGGCGCGAAGCAAACAGGCTCATCGCCTGGCACAGCGAGAAGATCGTCTGCCAGTCGGTGCTGTTGTCTATCTGGAAGGCGTGGTGTTCATCAAAGCCCTGAGTCGCGGCCACCTGGCGCACGGCGTCCTGGCTTTCCTGAAGCAAAAGCGGATCGTTTCCGAGAAGCAGATACGCCGCTCGCAGCCCTTCATTGAGCTGCGCGCGGAGTTGTTCAGGATACAACCGAACCATTAGTTACCCAGGGTTCCGGTCACTTGCGGCGTAGTATCCAGCGGAACAGAGTGTTCCGTGCTGGTCTCTTTCGATGCAACCTGAATGCTTGGCAATTTACGGATCAGCTGTTCTGCAGCCTTGTCGTACATTTCATTGATAATGATCTGCTGCTCGGCATCTTTCGCCAGCGCAGTTTGCGGGTTATCAAAGAATGAACGGTAGACTTTAGTGCTGATCGGATAAATGTCTTTACCCGGTATCAGGACAGCAGCGCTGACCGACATCACCATCTGGTATTCCGCCGTACGACCATCCTGGAAGATGGACGCCGTGTCTTTGCTCAGGGAAGAGGTCAGTACACGGAAGGACGGAACATCCTGACGCAAGGTGCCTTTTTCGATAAGCTCAACGCCATTCAGGCGCAGCTGGTTACGAATAGCGCGGCTCAATGGGCCGTTCGGATCTCCAGAATCGAAGATCATGGTTTTCATCTGAGCAGGCACTGCTGTTGTATTACGCAGGTGCCAGCCACAGCCAGCGGTGACAAGCACCGCCAGAGATAAGAGTAATGTTGCCAGAAGTCGCACGTTTCCTCCCGCGCTTAGCCAACGACCAGATTCAGCAGTTTACCGGGAACGTAGATCACTTTACGCACGGTAACGCCATCAAGATACTTCGCCACCAGATGTTCCTGGCCAGCGCGCTCACGAACCTGTTCTTCCGTAGCATCGACAGCCACGGTAACTTTGCCGCGCACTTTTCCGTTAACCTGCACCACCACCAGCATAGTGTTTTCAACCATCGCGGATTCATCCGCAACCGGCCACGGTGCATTATCGATATCGCCTTCGCCTTTCAGCTCCTGCCACAGGGTAAAGCTGGCATGAGGGGTGAACGGGTTCAGCATACGCACGATTGCCAGCAGCGCTTCACGCATTAAGGCACGATCCTGCTCGCCTTCCTGCGGCGCTCGCGCCAGCTTGTTCATCAGTTCCATAATAGCCGCAATTGCGGTATTGAAGGTCTGGCGACGACCAATATCATCGGTCACTTTGGCGATAGTTTTGTGAACATCGCGACGCAGTGCCTGCTGATCTTCGCTCAGCGCAGCCACGTTCAGTGCTGGCGCATCACCCTGAGAGGTATGCTCGTAGACCAGTTTCCAGACGCGTTTCAGGAAGCGGTTTGCGCCTTCTACGCCGGATTCCTGCCATTCCAGAGTCATATCCGCCGGAGACGCAAACATCATGAACAGACGCACGGTATCTGCGCCGTAGCGCTCTACCATGACCTGCGGGTCGATGCCGTTGTTTTTGGACTTCGACATTTTGCTCATGCCGGTATACACCAGCTCGTGACCTGCCGCGTCTTTGGCTTTCACGATACGGCCTTTCTCGTCGCGTTCAACGATGGCGTCAACCGGAGACACCCAGTTGCGCTCGCCGTTTTCGCCGAGATAGTAGAACGCATCAGCCAGAACCATCCCCTGACACAGCAGCTGTTTGGCTGGCTCATCAGAGTTCACCAGGCCCGCATCGCGCATCAGTTTGTGGAAGAAGCGGAAGTACAGCAGGTGCATGATCGCGTGTTCGATACCGCCGATATAGATATCCACTGGCAGCCAGTAGTTAGCGGCTTTGGAATCCAACATGCCTTCCTGATACTGCGGACAAGTGTAGCGCGCGTAATACCAGGACGATTCCATAAAGGTATCGAAGGTGTCGGTTTCACGCAGGGCAGGCTGGCCGTTAACGGTGGTTTTTGCCCACTCAGGATCGGCTTTGATTGGGCTGCTGATACCGTCCATCACCACGTCTTCAGGCAGGATCACCGGAAGCTGATCTTCAGGCGTTGGGATCACGGTGCCGTCTTCCAGGGTCACCATTGGAATTGGCGCGCCCCAGTAACGCTGACGAGAAACACCCCAGTCGCGCAGACGATAGTTCACTTTACGTACACCGACGCCCAGCGCTGCCAGTTTATCGGCGATGGCGTTGAAGCCTTCTTCGAAGCTCAGGCCGCTAAACTCACCGGAGTTGAACAGGGTGCCTTTTTCGGTCAGCGCCTGCTGGGACAAATCGGGTTCAGAACCATCTGCTGCCAGGATAACCGGCTTGATGTTCAGACCGTATTTGGTCGCAAATTCGTAATCGCGCTGGTCGTGGCCCGGAACCGCCATCACTGCGCCGGTGCCGTATTCCATCAGAACGAAGTTAGCTGCCCAGACAGGGATCGCTTCACCGGTCAGCGGGTGAATGGCATTAAAGCCCGTCGCCACGCCGCGTTTTTCCATGGTCGCCATTTCGGCTTCAGCCATTTTGGTATTGCGGCATTCATCGATGAAGGCAGCCAGTTCTGGATTCGTTGCCGCAGCCTGTTGTGCCAGCGGATGGCCCGCAGCCACGGCCAGGTAAGTAGAACCCATGAAGGTGTCTGGACGGGTGGTGTAAACGGTCAGTTTCTGATCGCTGTTCTGCACGTCGAAGGTGATTTCTACGCCTTCAGAACGGCCAATCCAGTTGCGCTGCATGGTTTTAACGGTATCTGGCCAGTGGTCCAGATTATCCAGGTCGCGCAGCAGTTCGTCAGCGTAAGCGGTGATTTTAATAAACCACTGTGGGATCTCTTTACGCTCAACTTTGGTATCACAGCGCCAGCAGCAGCCGTCGATAACCTGTTCGTTCGCCAGAACGGTTTGATCGTTAGGGCACCAGTTCACAGAAGACGTTTTCTTGTACACCAGGCCTTTTTTATACAGCTCGGTGAAGAATTTTTGCTCCCAGCGATAGTATTCCGGGGTGCAGGTCGCCAGCTCGCGGCTCCAGTCATAACCGAAGCCCAGCATTTTGAGCTGGTTTTTCATGTAGGCGATGTTGTCGTACGTCCACGGCGCAGGTGCAGTGTTGTTTTTGACGGCCGCGCCTTCGGCTGGCAGACCAAACGCATCCCAGCCGATAGGCTGCAGAACGTTTTTACCGAGCATACGCTGATAGCGTGCGATCACATCACCGATGGTGTAGTTACGCACGTGGCCCATGTGTAGTCGACCAGAAGGATAGGGAAGCATCGACAGGCAGTAATACTTCTCTTTGCTCTCGTCTTCAGTGACTTCGAAGGTACGCTTCTCGTCCCAGTGTTGCTGGACTTTTGATTCTATCTCTTCCGGGCGGTATTGCTCTTGCATGGCAGCCAGTGGTCCTGTTCTCAATACAGCTACAAACGTAGCCAATGGATGTGGTATTTCAGATCCGCATAGCATAGCCCAAACGCCCGCGTCAAAACAGCCCTTATCTGTCTGCGCAGAAGGAGGCGTGAATTGGCGTTTTTAGCAGGGGTCACGAATGATCAGGTTTCATATTCCGATAATTGCCTGTGGGTTTCGTCCTCTTTAATGTACTGAAAAGGCAGCAGATGTATTTTTGCCTGGTGGAAAAACCACTCTGCATTGTTGCGCTCAAGGGTATCGCCCGGTTGAAAGCACACGCCTGACGCCTCGCGCACAATGGCATATTTGCCATTGCTGAAGACAACGCTGTGGATGCAGAAAGGGTGACATGTTTCTCCGAGCCGTCGGCTTTCGACGATATGCCCTTCAATAAACACCGCTTTTTTGGTTTTCATAAGCCCCTCTCTGCATAAAGCAATAATGAATAGACCCTGTTAAGTATAGGCCTTTAATGCTGGGTAATTTCCACCTGATGATGATTCCCGTCATCCACGAGTGGAATCTGATCATCCGGGAGCTGCACGCCATCCATTGTGACCCGGTACAGCTCGCTGCCCCTTGAAATGGAGATCTGATACTGACTGCCGCCATGCTGATACGTCATGCTGATAGACGGCCAGTGGGCAGGTAGCTGTGCGTGGACAGTGATGATGTCGCCGAAACGGTTAATCCCCAGTAACTCCTCGGTCAGCAGACGATACGCCCAGCCCGCCGAGCCGGTATACCAGCTCCAGCCACCGCGTCCGATATGCGGCGCGACGCTATACACATCGGCGCTCATAACGTACGGCTCGGTTTTATAGCGCTCAACGTCATCGGGAGTGAGGGCATGGTTGACGGGGTTGATCATCGACCACAGTTGCCACGCGCGTTCCGAATTGCCCATCCGCGCAAAGGCCATGACGGCCCAGATGGCACCGTGCGTGTACTGTCCGCCGTTTTCCCGCACGCCGGGCAGATAGCCCTGAATGTAGCCCGGGTTCGGCCCGTGACCGTCGAATGGCGGCGTCAGGAGTTTGATAAGCCCCGCGTCGTCATCTACCAGCAGTTTATCCAGCGACTGCATAGCACGCGCGCTGCGCTCAGGGCTGGCCGCACCAGAGAGAATCGACCAGCTTTGTGCAATGGCATCAATCCGACAGTCCTGCGAGGCTTTCGATCCCAGCGCTTCGCCGCCGTCAAAATAGCCGCGTCGGTACCACTCTCCGTCCCAGGCGGAGGTTTCGAGGTTTTTCTGTAGACGGGAGGCTTCAGTGCGGCACAGTTCCGCAATCGTATCGTCCTGACGCAGTTCGGCGAGATCCGCAAAACGCTGCAAAATGTCGTACAGGAAAAAGCCCAGCCAGACGCTTTCACCTTTTCCGTCGATGCCGACCCGGTTCATTCCGTCATTCCAGTCGCCCGCGCCCATCAGCGGCAACCCGTGCGAGCCGAACTGCAAACCATGCCGGATGGCTTTCACGCAGTGCTGCCACAGGGTTTCTTCGACGGCGCTGATGACCGGTATATCGTAGACCGACTCTTCGCCAGGCTGGAGCAGGCGACCATCCAGATACGAAACACGCTGCTCAAGTACGCCGGTGTCGCCGGTGGTTTGCACGTAGTGACAGGTCGCCAGCGGCAGCCAGAGATAATCATCCGAGCAGCGGGTGCGCACGCCATTACCGTGAGGCGGGTGCCACCAGTGCTGCACATTGCCTTCGATAAACTGCCGTGAGGCGCAGAGCAGAATTTGCTCGCGCAGGCGTTCCGGCGCAGGGTGGCTCAGCGCCAGTGTGTCCTGCAGCTGATCGCGAAAACCAAACGCGCCGCCGGACTGATAGTAGCCGCTGCGAGCCATCAAACGACAGGCCACCGTCTGATACAGCAGCCAGCCGTTGGTGAGTAAATTGATGGAGGTATCAGGCGTGTGGACAACGATTTTATCGAGTACGTTGTGCCAGTAACGGTGTACGCGACTGAGCTCCTCGCGGGCGGCATCTTCATTCAAGTATCGCGCGAGAAGCGTCTGTGCTTCGACCGCGTCTTCGCCGACGCCCAGCACAAAGATAAAGGTCTTCTGATCGCCATCGATCAGTGTGACGGCAGATTGCACCGCACCACAGGGGTCAAGCCCTGCACCTGTTTTGTCCGACAACCAGCGCAGATGCATAGCCGCCGGGTTTTGCAGGGAACCGTTGCGACCGAGAAACTCGCGGCGGTCGCCCGTCAGGGAGCAGTGCGCACCCGTCACGGCGAAAAAGGCGGTGCGCCCGGCACCGTTGCTGCCGTAAAAGTTATTCGCCATCACGCCGCAGCCGTCCGCAACGCTGGCCGCATGGGTCACGATGTGCAGCGCCGATGAGGTGCGAGACTCGCCGAGCGTCCACTCCACATAGCCTGTCGCGGAGAGTTTTCGCGTCCTCCCGGAGTTATTGCTGATCGTCAGGATCGCCAGTTTGACCGGCGCCTCTTCGGCGACCAGCACCGTCAGTTCGCTGTCGATGCCGCTCTCTCGATGGGCAAACACGCTGTAGCCGAAGCCGTGGCGAGACAGATAATCCCCCTGACCGCGCACCGGTAAGGTGGTCGGTGACCAGCACGCGCCGCTCTCTTCGTCACGCAGATAAAACACTTCACCACCGCGATCGCTGACGGGGTCGTTTTCCCACGGCGTTAAGCGATATTCGTGGGCGTTTTCATACCAGCTGTAGGCTTGCCCGGCCTCGGACAACACGCTGCCGAAGCGGGCGTTAGCCAGCACGTTTGACCACGGAGCGGGTGTCGGTTCATTTTCCCGCAACACAATCTGGTACTCGCGACCGTCCTGCGAAAATCCGCCGTGACCGTTGAAATGCAGGAGTTGATCGGTATTCGGCGTCCAGGGAATGTGCAGATTGATGCCCGGAACGCTGTGAGCAACGAAGGGTCTCGGAACCGTTTTTAACGCGTGCAGGCGCTGATCGAGCTGTTCGTTCAGCCCGCCCGCGCGGTCATCCAGACACAGATGCGCCACACTTTGCAGCAGCAGTTTGTCCTCGGCGGAGAGATGTTCGCCGTTACGGACAAAAATCCCACCCGATTTATCCAACAGGCTGGCCTCAGACCCGGCATAAATCAGATCCATGATGTGATTTTGCAATGCTTGCTGATAGCCGCCGGGGCTGTCGTTGAGGATCACTAAATCCGCCCCCAGCCCTTTGAGGCGCCAGTAGCGGTGCGCCTGAATCAAAGTGGTAATGGACAGAATACTCTCTTCGCTGCTGATGATGAGCAGCACGATCGGCAAGTCACCGGAAATCGCCCAGCCCCACAGGCCGGACTGACCGCGCCGGTTGCGGCTGATGGCCTGTCCGTCGGCCCGCAACTCCTGGCACGGATAAAGAATGGCCCCGGCGAGACGGTTAAACAGCGCGGCGTCATCTTCGTTGGCGTTAATCTGGCGCAACACCACCAGGCTGTGCGACCAGGCAAGTTCAAAGACGCGGTCGGCGATAGGGTGATCGCGATATTTTTCCAGCAGCGCCAGGCTGAGCTGGCGGTTTTCGCTCACGCCATACAGGATATCGACGGTGACCGGGAGGCCGGGTTGCAGGGTGATGGTCTGGCGGATCGCCAGCATCGGGTCCAGCACGGAGCCGGAGCTGTTACTGAGCGGCCCGCTTTGCCCGGCGGCCTGTGCATCCGCTGGCGTCCTGCCACGTCCAAGGAACTTCGCCCGGTCAGTTTCAAACGAGACGCCGCTTTGACTACTGCCATGCACCACCATCATGTGGAATAACCAGGGGCTCTTTTCGTCTGGCGCGCGCGGGCGGCGGTGGCACAAAATGGCGTTCTGCGCGGGGACTAGCTCCGTCTGGATAAACAGATTACTGAACGTCGGGTGCGCCAGATCGCTGGTGGCTGGGGCCAGCACGACCTCGGCGTAGGTGGTCAATTCAATGGTGCGCGGCTGACGCCCGCGATGCAGAAGGGTGACGCGCCGCAGTTCGATATCGTCTTCCGGCGACACCACCACCTGCGTTTTGACGTTCAGGGAGCCGAACGTGCGTTTAAATTCTGCGCCCGCATCGGTAAAGATCACTTCGTCGTTGCTGTCTGTTTCGCCGGCAGGTTGCCAGGTATTGCTCCAGATGTCGCCCGATTGCAGATCGCGGATGTAGCAGAAAGCGCCCCAGTTATCGCGGGTGGTATCGCTGCGCCAGCGGGTGAGGGCCAGGTCGTTCCAGCGGCTGTAACTCCCGCCGGTGTGGGTCATCATCAGATGGTAATGGCTGTTGGAAAGCAGCTGTACCTCTGGGATCAGGCTGTCGGCGGCGGTGAAAATACGCGGTTCGTAGCGGACAGGTTTAACGCGCCCTTCGTGAGACTCAAAGTGACGGCGCGGGCTGTAGAGATCGACCGCATCCGGCACGCGTTCCTGTAACAGCAGGCTTGCTGACTGGAAGGCGGTGCTGGCCATAAACCGGTCGGCCATTGGCGCATCAAGCAGGACGTGCGCCAGCGCCTGGAATGCCATCCCCTGATGGTGCGCCATCCACGACTGCACCACGGCGTAAAGCTGCCCGGTGGCGAGGCGTGACGGCGTATAGTCGAGCGCTTCATAGAAACCAAACTCGCCGCGCGCGCCGTTTTTCTCCAGACGGGCCAGATTGTCACAGGCTTTTTGTGGGGCAATCATCAGCGCCAGCAGCGTAGCGTAAGGAGCGACAACCATATCGTCCGCCAGGCCGCGACGCAGGCCAAGGCCCGGAACACCAAAGGCCTGATACTGATAATTCTGCTGAACATCAAACGCATGGTAGCCAGATTCCGACACGCCCCACGGCACGCCGCGCTCTTTGCCCCAGTGTATCTGGCGCGTTACGGCTGACTGGCTCATTTCATCGAGCAGGCTGCCGGGCCAGGTGGGCATCACCAGATTCGGCATCAGGTATTCAAACATCGAACCGCTCCAGGACATCAGGGCGGTGTCGCGATCGATGGTGGTAAACAGCCTTCCCAGCGCGTACCAGCTTTTCAGTGGCAGCTGGTTGGTGGCGATGGCGATAAAACTGGTCAGGCGAATTTCAGAGGGCAGCAGGTCGTAATGGCTTTTATCCAGCATATTGCTGTCACAGTTGTAGCCGATGCTGAGCAGGCTGGTCACTTCACTGTACAGGAAGGTAAAATCCATCCGTGCGTGCTCATTCAGCCGCTGTTCCAGTTCGGTAATGATATCCAGGCGCATACGCGCCAGGGCAATCGCCGAGGCGGACGGCGTGCCTTCTCCGCTGTGTTTCGCAGTAGCCAGCCAGCTCAGGGACGGCAGCGTCTGCGAGTCCCAGGTGGGCGTGATCCAGCCAAGGAGATGCGACCACTCGTGGCACATCATCACCAGTTGGCGCTGTAAATGCTCGATCCAGCGCAGGGTGAGTGTGTCGTCCTGATGGCAGAGCGTGGTCAGGTGATTGCTTTGGGTACGCATCTGTTTCAATTCGATAAACAGCTGCGCGGGCGACAACGAAACGGCGCTAAGACAGTGTTTACGCAACAGCCGCAAACCCGTGGGGGCGTTCTGCCCCCAGTGTTTCTCCAGAATCCCCAGCGTGTCGTTCAGCCCGGCCAGCACCTGGACGCTGTTTAATACCGGCTGATTGCGCATCGCCGACAGCCCTTCGCGCAGGGTCAGCAGATGGCCCGCCATATTGCCGCTGTCGACGCTGGATACATAGCGCGGGCTAAGCGGGGCGAGGGTCTGCGTGTCGTACCAGTTATACAAATGCCCGCGGAAATGCTCCATTTTATCGAGCGTATCCAGGGTCAGCGTCACGCGCTGTAACACTTCGCCAGACGGAAGATAGCCAAAGTCCCAGGCGGTCAGATTCGCCATCAGCGACAGGCCAATGTTCGTAGGCGACGTTCGATGGGCAATCACCGGTTGCGGGATCTCCTGATAGTTATCCGGCGGCAGCCAGTTCTCTTTCGCGATGACAAAGGTTTCGAAAAAGGCCCAGATTTCACGGCTCGTCTGGCGCAGTAACTGCTTCTGCTCTTTGTTCGGTGAAAACACGCTGCGGGCGGGCGAGCGACTCATCCAGCTCAGCAGCAGCGGCGTCAGGCACCATAGCAAACTGACCGGCAGCGCGATGAACGAAAACAGCGGTGCGATATGCGCGGTCAGAACGGTGAGCGCCACGCCGGTGGCGACATTCATCCACATCGCCCGGTAAAAGCGGATGGGGGAGGTTTTTTCCCGATCGTTGTCGGGGCTGTAGCTGGCCCACTGGCTCAGGTTGCGTTGGCTGAATCCCAGACGCCAGAGTGTCACGGCAATCGCATACAGAGAATATCCTGCCTCATGAGGCAGGATGGCGAAATCCATCCCGACGCGGGAAAGGCGTTTCAGCGCCCCGGTGGCGACCAGCAGCAGATGCTGCACAACAGGGCGACGGGTCGGTTTGTTAAGCAGATCCCAGGCGACCGCCAGCCCGGTGGGCAGGAGCCACACCAGTACCAGCACACCCAGCCAGTAAAACGGATTCGGCACCCACAGCAGGGTGCAAAACAGCAGCGCCAGCAGGGATGGAGCGACCAGGCTGCGGCGCAGGTTATCGAATAATTTCCAGTACGACAGAGCGGAGAGCGGGTTTTTGTCGTGGGTGCCATCCGCTTTTCTGACCCGTGGTTTGAGCCAGTTCAGCAACTGCCAGTCGCCACGGATCCAGCGGGTCCGGCGTGCAACATCGGAGAGATAGTTGTTCGGGTACTGCTCGTAGAGCAGCACTTCGCTCAGCAGCCCCGAGCGGGCGTAACATCCTTCCAGCAAATCATGGCTGAGGACCAGGTTTTCCGGGCAGGTGTTGTGCGTGGCCTGCACAAAAATATCGACATCGTAAATGCCTTTCCCGACAAACGATCCTTCGTTGAACAGATCCTGATAAATATCAGACGACATCATCGAATAGGGGTTATTTCCGGCGATGCTGCTGCACATGGCGGCATAGCGCCCCTGTCCGTTGCGCGGCATCTCTTCGGCCAGCCCCGGTTGCAGAATGCCGTAGCCTTTCACCACGCGCTGGCGGGCGGCGTCATATTCCGGTTTGTTCAGTGGGTGCGCCATGGTGGCGACCAGCTTATGCGCCGTATCGCGTGGCAGAAGGGTGTCGCTGTCGAGAGTGACGACGTACTTGATCCGCTCCGGCAGCTGGTGCGCAGGCAGGTCGGCGACGCTGGAAAATTGTTTGTCCGGCTGGCGTAACCAGCTGTTCAGCAGCGCCAGTTTCCCGCGTTTGCGTTCATAACCCATCCACACGCCCTGCGGCGGGTTCCATTCGGGGGCGCGGTGGAGCAGATAAAAACGCGGGTGGCTGGCCGGATAGCGCCGGTTGAGATCCTGCGTCAGCGACATGGCCTGGTCGAGCAGGGCCGTGTTTTGCGAAGAGGATTCATTCGCCGAATCGGTAAAGTCCGTCAACAGAGCGAAGCACAGATGCTCGCTCTGATTGCCCAGCCAGCACACTTCCAGACTGGCGATCAGCTTGCTGATCCCGTCGGGGCTGGTGAGCAGGCAGGGGATCACCACCATAGTGGCGGAATCAGCCGGAATACCGCTGGAATAATCCATACGCGGCAGCGGGCGTGGGGTGCGAAAACGGGTGGTCGCCTCGCTGAGCAGATCGCTGGCGAGCTGACTGAGCACAATAATCAGCGGGATTGCGAGGAGGATCAGCAGCCAGCCCAGGCCTTGCTGCGCGGTGTGGTGCAGGATTTCAGCGGTAGCTGCGGTGGTCAACAGGCTCAGGCTACCGAGCCAGGACATCAACGGGATCTGGTTGAAACTGTGCCGCAGGCGGATGAGCCGTGAGGCATCGGCGGATAGCAGGATTTCCAGCTGCTGACGCCCTTCGCCCATCAGGTAATAGCCAATATGGGCGCCCGGCGTGTCGGGTGCGTTTTCACCGGCCAGCGCCAGCACGCGACGGGCCACTTCCGGCTCGCTGAAATGGCTGTCTCGCGCCAGAAGTTCAATCACGTGGCGATAGTGATCGCGCGTATCGAAGTGCATCAGTGGGTAAATCCCGGCCGGATCCTGGCGCAGCGTCTGTTCAACCACGCTCATGGCCTCGGCAAAGTCTGCCCAGTTGGTTTCACTCAGCAAGCGCAGGCCCGCGATGCTGTTGCTTACGGAAAGCTGGCTGGCGGCTAACTGCTGATTGAATCGGTGAATGAGGGTATCCGTGGTCACGCCCTGTTCAGTCAGGCGCTGTTCGATCCAGGTCAGGGGCAGCGCCAGCATATTGCCGCGTCCCTGCAGACGACGCACCAGTTCCGCCACAAAGGCGCTACTTAGCGGTGGGCGCGAGCGTGCCATATCGGCGATCACCATGATCAGCTCGGCGGGCGTGTTCTCTGCGCACTCGAAAATGCGTGTTACCCAACTGTCCGCCAGATTGCGTTCCTGCTGGGCTTTGACCACGTCGATACTGACCCGACGCAGGTTTTCGATTAGCGCCAGACGCATCATGCCCGGCAACGCCCAGACTTCGCCCAGCGTCAGCGGCGTTTCCTGCTGATAAGCCGTGATGTAGCTGGTCAGATTCGCGGCGTCCCAGCGCCCGTCACCGTGGGCGATGGCTTCGGCGGCGATATCATAGATGCGCGGACAATCATGCGGCGAGGCCAGCGCCGGAAGCCCTTTGCCGAAATTCTTCGGCAGGTGCTGGCGCACGATGCGGATCTGTTCCTCGATCAGGTAGTAGTTATCCAGCAGCCATTCTCCGGCGGGCATGATGCTCGCTTTTTTTCCGGCATTGAGGACGTAGCAGTTTTGTGTAATCACCGTCTCATTGTCATCGAGGCGTTTGAGCAGGTAATAGGGCAGCTTATTCGGGGATAACTTGTGCGAGCGGGCCAGTTTTTGTCCGTATCGTGCCATCTGGGCCGTCGAAAATAGCTCAGCTTTAAAACTGTTTTCTGCTGCAGGTTCGTGGCCCAAAAGGGCAGGAGCCAGCGCAGGGGGCAACGAACGGGAGCCACTCCGCCACTTCTTAAGGTTCATTTTCATAGCGATGCTCTGGTGCGACGTGAACGCGCAGGAGCAGTTGCGAAATCAGATCAGAAACGTTCTCTCAGGATGGGTGTGGGGCATCAGGGATTTAACAGCTGCTGGAATCTTACTTAAGTATAGAACACCGATTTTGCGCCAGAACGCGCGTGGGGATCAGCGCGGCGCAACAAACAGCGCTTTACAGCCTGGGCACAGCATCGCCTGTTTCAGACGGATTTTAGATGTTGGGTGTGAGGACTTGAGCCCACAGTGCGGGCAGGTGACGGTGGTGGTCGATGCCCCACCGATGAGCTTCATTGCGTAATCGAGAAGAGACATGATGATTAACCTTTCAATGAATGAGCTTCATCTTAGCACGAAGTGTTCAAATACTATGCAAGGTATCGCATTTCCCCTTTGCAGGAATTTACCCGCTCTGTGGCTGACCTGACAAAGCGGTTGCCAAATAAGGTCTATTATTAGAGACAGTTACTTACCTGGGAGGCGAAAGGATGAACAAGGTTGCTCAATTTTACCGCGAACTGGTTGCCACACTCACGGAACGCCTGCGTAACGGCGAACGTGATATCGATGCTCTTGTCGAACAGGCACGGGCGCGCGTCGTGCAAACGGGTGAGTTAACGCGGACTGAAGTAGAAGAGGTGACGCGAGCTGTGCGCCGCGATCTGGAAGAGTTTGCGCGGAGCTACGAAGAGAGCCAGGACGAGGTCACCGACAGTGTATTTATGCGGGTGATTAAAGAGAGTCTGTGGCAGGAGCTGGCGGATATTACGGATAAAACCCAGCTGGAGTGGCGCGAAGTTTTCCAGGATTTGAATCATCACGGCGTGTATCACAGCGGCGAGGTGGTAGGGCTGGGGAATCTGGTGTGTGAGAACTGCCATTTCCATCTGGCGGTGTATACGCCTGACGTCCTTCCGCGCTGCCCAAAATGCGGGCACGACCAGTTCCAGAGAAGGCCGTTTGAGCCGTGATTTTCCACCCTCACCCTAACCCTCTCCCTGAGGGAGAGGGGATCAGATCGGCGTGGTTCTCTCCTTCTCCCTGAGGGCGAGGGGATCAGATCGGCGTGGTTTTCTCCCTCTCCCTGTGGGAGAGGGCCGGGGTGAGGGCACCAGACCGCACTAGTTATAAAACTTCAACCGTTCTGCGATTAAATCTACAAACGCTTCCCGGTCGACATCCACCATCAGCGTGGTATTTGGCGTATTGCCGGTCAGGGAGTAGTAATCCACGACCGTCATCCCCTGGGTATATTTCCCCTGCGTCTCTACGCCGACCCAGCGATTCACCGTGGTAAAAATCTCCGGTTTTAGCAGCCAGGCGACAGTGCAGGGATCGTGTAGCGGCGCGCCCTGGAATCCCCATTTCTCGGTTTTATGGTATTCCATAAAGAAGTCGAGAAGCTCGGCGACGGTGGTCGCGACAGGATTGCCGATGGCGCGAAAACGCTCAATATCTTCCGCCATGATCTGCGCCCGGTGGGTGACATCCAGACCGGCCATCACAATCGGTATGCCCGACTGGAAGACAATCTCTGCGGCTTCCGGGTCGACGAAAATGTTGAACTCCGCCGCTGGCGTCCAGTTCCCCAGCCCCATCGCACCGCCCATGATAACGATCCGCGCGATCTTCGCGTGCAGTTCCGGGTGGCTGTTGAGCAGCAGCGCGACGTTAGTTTGCGGGCCCGTTGCCACCAGCGTCACCGGCTCGCGGCTGTCGCGCAGCACTTTCGCCATCAGCTCAACGGCAGTGCAATCCTGTGGTTTAAAGCCCGGTTCAGGCAGCGTCGGGCCATCCAGGCCGCTTTCGCCGTGAACGTTATCGGCGATGATCAGATCGCGCATCAACGGTTTTACCGCACCGCCCGCCACCGGAATATCCGTACGTTTAAGCAGCGTTAACATGCGCAAAACGTTACGCAGGGTTTTATCCGGCGTCTGGTTGCCGGCAGAAGAGGTGACCGCTTTGAGGTCTAATTCCGGTGACGCGAGGGCAAGGACCAGAGCGATGGCGTCATCATGACCGGGATCGCAATCGAGAATGATTGGCTGTGGCATAGCAAGCTCCATTTTTGGCGTTATTTTGTGACAAGGTTAACGCCGCAAGATGAAGCAGACGAGAAGCAGAGACGTAAAGCGTGAAGTGGTGCGCAATCCGAAGATTACGCACCGTATTGATTAATGCAGGATTTTGGCGAGGAAGTCTTTGGCGCGGTCGGACTGCGGGTTGGCGAAGAAATCTTCTTTCGGCGAATCTTCGACAATTTTGCCTTCGTCCATAAAGATCACGCGGTTGGCGACTTTGCGGGCGAAGCCCATTTCGTGCGTCACCACCATCATGGTCATCCCTTCGTGCGCCAGTTCAACCATAACGTCCAGCACTTCGTTGATCATTTCTGGGTCGAGCGCGGAAGTTGGCTCATCGAACAGCATAGCAATCGGGTCCATACAGAGCGCACGCGCAATCGCCACGCGCTGCTGCTGGCCACCGGAAAGCTGTGCCGGGAACTTATCAGCATGAGCCGACAGCCCAACGCGTTCCAGCAGTTTTAAGCCCTTATCACGCGAGGCTTTTTTGTCGCGTTTCAGCACTTTTACCTGCGCCAGCGTCAGGTTTTCAATAATCGACAGGTGCGGGAACAGCTCGAAGTGCTGGAACACCATCCCAACGTGGGAACGCAGCTTTGCCAGATCGGTTTTTTTGTCGTTCACTTTGGTGCCATCGACCACGATCTCGCCTTGCTGCACGGGTTCAAGGCCATTGACGGTTTTAATCAGCGTCGATTTACCGGAGCCGGAAGGGCCGCACACAACGACCACCTCGCCTTTTTTCACTTCGGTTGAGCAGTCGGTCAGCACCTGAAAGTGCCCATACCATTTAGAAACATTTTTCAGGGAAATCATGAGACCGTCCTTTTCTTCAGCCAGGTCACCAACAGCGACGCGCTTAAACTAATTGCAAAATAAACTGCACCTGCGAACAGGATCATCTCGACCTGCGTACCGTCACGCTCACCGATGGTGGAGGCGGTGCGGAAGAAGTCCGCCAGACTCAGCACATACACCAGCGATGTATCCTGGAAGAGAACGATACCCTGCGTCAGCAGCAGCGGGACCATAGCGCGAAACGCCTGTGGCAGAATAATGAGCTTCATCGACTGCCAGTGGGTCATGCCTAGCGCCAACGCCGCGCTCGATTGTCCGCGGGAGATACTCTGAATACCCGCGCGAATAATTTCTGAATAGTAAGCGGCCTCAAACATCGAGAATGCCACCATCGCCGAGATCAGGCGGATATCTGTTTTAGGCGAAAGTCCCAGTACGTTTTGCAGCAGGCCTGGAACAATCAGATAAAACCACAGCAGCACCATGACCAGCGGAATGGAGCGGAAAACGTTGACGTAGGCGGTCGCGAACCAGGCGAAAGGCTTGAAGCTCGACAGGCGCATGACGGCGAGGATCGTGCCCCAGACAATACCAATGACGATAGCAATGGCGGTGATTTTTAAGGTGATGACCAGCCCATCAAGCAGATAGGGCATGGCAGGAACAATGGAACTCCAGTCAAACTCGTACATTATTTACCCCCCAGATTGCCCGGCAGGCGAGTTTTACGTTCAACCAGGTTCATCACCAGCATGATGAATGCGTTAATCAAGACATACGCCACGGTGATGGCAGTGAAGGATTCCCACGCGTGTGCGGAGTAATCCAGCAGCTTGCCCGCCTGCGCCGCCATATCGACCAGACCGATAGTGGAGGCGATGGCCGAGTTTTTCACCAGGTTCATCATCTCGGAGGTCATCGGCGGAACGATCACGCGATAGGCGTTCGGCAGCAGCACGTAGCGGTAGCTTTGCGGCAGCGTCAGGCCCATTGCCAGCGCGGCGTTTTTTTGCCCGCGCGGCAGAGACTGAATCGCGGCACGCACCTGCTCGCACACGCGCGCAGCAGTGAACAGCCCAAGGCACAGCATCGAGGAGACAAAGAACTGAATGTTCGGGTCCAGCTCCGATTTAAACCACATGCCGAGATTTTCCGGCAGCAGTTCAGGAACGACCAGATACCAGGTAAAGAACTGCACGATTAACGGAACGTTACGGAACAGTTCGACGTACAGCGTGCCGAGCATAGAGAGAAAACGGTTGGGGACGGTACGTAAAATACCGAACAGCGAACCGACCAGAAACGCGATAATCCAGGCCGTTATCGATAACGCGACGGTGACCTGAAAGCCGCTCCACAGCCAGCCTAAATAGGTGGTGTTGCCGAACGGGGCCTGTTGCAGAAAAATGCCCCAGTTCCAGTCTATTGACATAATAAACTCCAGAAAAAAAAGGGTAGCAGCGCTACCCTCGAAGATTGGTGAGAAGCTCAATGTTCGCGCTGAGTGGGGAACGACCACTCAACGTATAGTCTGTCCGCGCTTCCCGACAATCGAGAGGGCAGGAGATCCCGCCCCTTAATGGTTCTAATTAGTTAAGTGCTTTGTCGTTAGGTTCTTTGAACAGGGCTTTCATGTCGTCAGACAGTTCAAAGTTCATGTTGAGATTTTTTGGTGGAATCGGATTCTTGAACCACTTATCGAACCATTTTTCCGCTTCGCCGGAGGTCTGTACCTGAGCGATGGTGTCATCGATCAATTTTTTGAAGCCTGCGTCGTCTTTACGCAGCATACAGCCGTACGCTTCTTTCGACTGCGCCGTGCCGACGATTTCCCAGTTGTCTGGTTTCTTCGCTTTCGCACGTTCACCCGCCAGCAGCGCGTCATCCATCATGAACGCCACCGCGCGGCCGCTTTCCAGAGTACGGAAAGAGTCACCGTGGTCTTTGGCGCTGATGATGCGCATATCCAGTTTTTTCTCGTCGTTCAGCTTGTGCAGCAGCACTTCAGAAGTGGTACCGGAAGTCACAACGACCGCTTTGCCTTTCAGGTCTGCGAAGTCTTTAATCTCGCCGCCTTTTTTGGTCAGCAGACGCGTACCAACCACGAAGATGGTGTCGGAGAAGGCCGCTTGTTTCTGACGTTCGAGGTTGTTAGTGGTGGAGCCACACTCAAAATCGAAGGTGCCGTTTTGCAGCAGGGGAATACGGTTTTGCGACGTAATTGGAATCAGCTTCACCTGCAGATCAGGTTTGTTGAGCTTCTTCTTGACCGCTTCTACGATCGCGTTGGAGTAGTCCTGAGAGTAGCCTACGACTTTTTGCGTGTTGTCGTAGTATGAGAACGGGACGGAAGATTCACGGTGGCCGACCACGATCACGCCATTTTTGGCAATCTTGTCGAGAGTGCTCCCGGCAGCCGGTGCGTCTTCAGCGTGAACGACGCCTGCGGACACGCCCATTACCAGCATTGCTGTGGCCAGTTTACGTAATTGCATACCCAACTCCTTTATTATCTGCGCCAATGACGCATTGATACCCATTGTGATGTTGTTATATCTCGCGCGATGCGAGTGCAGTGTTATGCAAGCTTGTTAACATTTAGTCTGGCTTAATGTAAAGATTTTGCTGCGTTATTGTTTATTTTTGCGAAGCGCGCCGCACCATTCAGAGGCAAAAATATCTCGTTGCACCGTTTGGGTGCTACCGATGAACTGCGATGGTGCGACAAAGTTGCACGTTAAGCCAAACCACTGAATCTGTGATTTAACAAAGCAATAGGCGTGCCAGAAATAGAATTTGAGAGGGGATTTGCCGAGTGGCGGCTGCGCCTTACCCGGCCTACAGGGATGGGTTTTGTAGGCCCGGCAAGCGAAGCGCCGCCGGGCAGAAAGGACTATCTACGACGCTGACGAAGGCTCATCAGCAGTGCGCCAAAACCAAACAGCGCGGTCAGGATCCACAGCGGCCAGTTGCCGGTGCGGGCATATGGCGTCAGGCCGGTCGTTGGCGTGACTTTGGTGGTCAACACCGCGCGGGTGAACTGCGGGAGCATCGCCTGGATTTCGCCTTTCGGACCAATCACCGCCGTAATCCCGTTGTTGGTGCTGCGCAGCAGCGGACGTGCCAGCTCAAGCGAGCGCATGCGTGCCATCTGGAAGTGCTGCCACGGGCCGATCGACTTACCAAACCAGGCGTCGTTGGAGATGGTCAGCAGATAATCCGTATCCGGACGGAAGTTATCGCGCACCTGCTCGCCCAGGATGATTTCGTAGCAGATCGCCGGCGTCAGTGCAAAACCGTGCGCATGAAGCTGCGGCTGAACGTAGGAACCCCGGCTAAAGGACGACATCGGCAAGTCGAAGAACGGTGCCAGCGGGCGCAGAATCGATTCCAGCGGTACAAACTCACCAAAAGGAACAAGGTGATTTTTGTTGTAGCGATTCGCCGATTCGTAGCTGTAGGGATTGTCTTTTCCGAGCGTGATAATGGTGTTGTAAGTGTCGTAACGGTTCTGCTGGTTCAGACGCGCATCGACAATCCCGGTGATCAGCGTGCTGTTTTTGGCGCGCAGGAGATCGTCCATCATGCTCAGGAAACGCTGCTGATTGATTTCCAGATCCGGAATCGCAGACTCCGGCCAGATGATCAGGCTGGATTTACCCATCTCTTTTTGCGTCGCATCAAGATAGATTTTCAGCGTATTAACCAGCTGGTTCTCATCCCATTTCAGCGATTGTGCAATGTCTCCCTGCACCATCGACACCTGCGTCGCGCGTTCTGGCTCCAGGGTAAACCACTGGATAAAGCGCAGCGGGAAGGGAAGGGCGAACAGTACAACGGCGGCGACCAGCGGTTTCCAGTTTCGCTGAACCAGCGCCAACACCAGCAGGCCGCTCACCACCATCAGCAGGAAGTTGATCGCCTCCACACCCATCACCGGGGCCAGGCCTTTCAGCGGGCCATCAATCTGGCTGTAGCCGAACTGCAGCCACGGGAAGCCGGTTAGCACCCAGCCGCGCAGGAATTCGGTAATTTGCCAGACCACTGGAGCGGCAATAGCGACGCGCAGCCAGGTGGTTTTCGGCCACAGGCGCGACAGAATGCCCGCAAACAGACCCGTATACAGCGAGAGATACGCTGCCAGCAACACCACCAGGAAGACGTTCACCGGGCCAGGCATTCCGCCAAACTGCGCGATACTGACGTACACCCAGTTAATGCCGGAACCAAACAGGCCCAGACCCCAGAAGTAGCCGATAGCCGCAGCCTGAACCGGGCGACGATTCAGCGTCAGCCCTTGCAGCCCCATCAGCGAGAGAAGGGCAGCAGGCCAGATATCATAAGGAGAAAAAGCCAGCGTTCCGCTGGCTCCGAGCAACAGCGCCAGCAGCAAACGGACGCGCTGGCGTTCAAGTAATGGGGCAAATGCCATTTACATTAATCTTCCAGTTTTGGCACCGGGGAGTCGTCCGGCATTCTGACGTGAACCTGAATAATACGTCGGCTGTCGGCCATAGCGACCTTGAACTGGTAACCATCGATGTCAACGGACTCGCCGCGCGCCGGGAGATGGCCAAAGGCCTGCATTACCAGCCCGCCAATGGTGTCCACCTCTTCATCGCTGAAGTGGGTGCCAAAGGTCTCGTTGAACTCTTCAATGGACGCCAGAGCGCGCACCGTCCAGGTGTGACGGCTCAGCTGACGGAATTCGATATCGTCTTCTTCGTCGTACTCATCTTCGATTTCACCGACGATCAGTTCGAGAATATCTTCGATAGTCACAAGGCCGGAAACACCGCCAAATTCATCGATAACAATCGCCATGTGGTAGCGCTGGGAGCGGAACTCTTTGAGCATGCGGTCAACGCGCTTGCTTTCCGGAACCACCACCGCCTGGCGTAACACTTTTTCCATGCTGAAAGCGTCGGCATCGCTGCGCATAAACGGCAGCAGATCTTTCGCCATCAGAATCCCTTCGATGTGATCTTTGTCCTCGCTAATCACCGGGAAACGCGAGTGGGCCGATTCGATGATCACATCGAGGCACTCGTCCAGAGTCTGGTTGCGTTTCAGGGTAATCATCTGCGAGCGGGGGATCATAATATCGCGAACGCGCTGGTCGGCGATGTCCATGACCCCTTCGAGCATTTCGCGCGTATCTTCGTCGATAAGATCGTTCTGCCCGGAATCACGAATCAGCTCCAGGAGTTCATCACGGTTTTTCGGTTCACCGTGGAAAAGCTGGCTCAGAATGAGGGAGAAAAATCCCTTCTTGCTGGTTGTCGTGTCGCTACTGTGTGAATTGTCGTCGCTCATGGCGTAAGTTTAGGGTTCTCTTGTGAGTGTAAAGCTCGCCGCCGCAATGTTCCTTGTGCGACGGCATGGTCGGTCAGTGTCGCAAGATGCTTAACTGACTATTCTTTCTCGGCAATGTACGGATCCTCATAGCCCAGAGCAAGCATTATCTCTGTCTCGAGGGATTCCATCTCTTCCGCTTCTTCGTCTTCAATATGATCATAGCCAAGCAGATGCAGACTGCCGTGGATAACCATGTGCGCCCAGTGTGCGTCGAGCGGCTTTTGTTGCTCTTTCGCTTCCTGTTCAACCACCTGGCGGCAGATGATCAGGTCACCCAGCAGCGGCATTTCGATGCCCGGCGGTGCTTCAAACGGGAAAGAGAGCACGTTGGTCGGCTTATCTTTCCCGCGATAGGTCAGGTTCAGCTCGTGGCTTTCCGCTTCGTCAACCAGGCGAATCGTGACTTCTGACTCTTCCTGAAACTGCGGAATCACCGCATCCAGCCATGTTTGAAACTGACTTTCTTCCGGTAAACCGGAATTGTCATCACAGGCCAGCTGTAAATCGAGAATTACCTGACTCATTTGTGTTCTTGCTCCTGGGCTTCGCGTTTACGTTCCGCGGCCTGTTCTGCTTTACGTTTTTGTTCTGCTTCTTCCCATGCTTCATAGGCGTTAACGATGCGGGCGACCACTGGATGGCGCACGACATCTTCGCTGTTGAAGAAGTTGAAGCTGATTTCGTCTACTTCCGCCAGCACTTCGATGGCGTGACGCAGACCGGATTTAGTACTGCGCGGCAGGTCGATCTGAGTGATATCGCCAGTAATGACCGCTTTCGAGTTAAAGCCAATACGCGTCAGGAACATCTTCATCTGTTCGATGGTGGTGTTCTGGCTCTCGTCGAGAATGATGAACGCGTCGTTTAACGTGCGCCCGCGCATGTAGGCGAGCGGCGCTACTTCGATGACGTTACGTTCGATCAGCTTTTCGACTTTCTCAAAGCCGAGCATTTCAAACAGAGCGTCATACAGCGGGCGCAGATACGGGTCCACTTTCTGACTTAAATCGCCAGGCAGGAAGCCCAGCTTTTCACCGGCTTCTACCGCCGGGCGGGTCAGCAGGATACGACGAATATCCTGGCGCTCCAGCGCATCGACAGCAGCGGCGACGGCCAGATAAGTTTTACCTGTACCCGCCGGGCCCACGCCGAAGGTGATGTCGTGGTCGAGAATATTGGCGATGTACTGCGCCTGATTTGGTGTTCGCGGCTTGATGACGCCACGCTTGGTTTTGATATTGATGACTTTGCCGTAGTCAGGCACGCTGTCGGCGCTCTGCTCCAGCACGCGCGCTTCTTTGATGGCGAGGTGGATATGTTCAGGCTCAATGTCCTGAGTCTCGCCGCGCATCGGGGCGGTATCGACATACAGGCTGCGCAGAATATCGGCAGCGGCGTTGACGCAGATGGCGCGTCCGGTAAGTTTGAAATGGTTATCGCGACGATTGATTTCGATACCCAGACGTCGCTCCAGTTGTTTGATGTTGTCATCAAACGGCCCGCACAGACTCAGCAGGCGAGCGTTGTCTGCTGGCTCAAGGGTAAGTTCACGCGTTTCTGTATTCAAACTGTTCCTCTTAATTTGAGTGTCGTCTTACAAGAAATTATTCACGCCACAGAAAAAAGGCGCAAGCTTATGCTTGCATATTGGGGACGCCGAGGGGAAATACAAGGCCTGCCAGAGCGACAGGCCTGAAGGAATTAAGGCTGGTAAACACCGACACCTAAATCATTCTCTTTACGGGTACGGGCGATAACGGACTCCGGCGTTTCGGCCACGCGCAGTCCCATTTCCGCTTCGGTGCGCACCAGTTTGCCGCGCATGGAGTTGGTCAGCACTTCCTCAATCTCGATATCAACAAACTTACCGATCATATCTGGCGTACCTTCGAAGTTCACCACGCGGTTGTTCTCGGTGCGCCCTGACAGCTGCATCAGACTTTTACGCGAGGTGCCTTCCACCAGGATACGCTGCGTGGTGCCGAGCATACGGCGGCTCCAGGCGGTCACTTGCTGGTTGATACGCTCCTGTAGAATATACAGACGCTGCTTTTTCTCTTCTTCCGGCACATCGTCCACCATATCG
Organism: Lelliottia jeotgali; assembly: GCA_002271215.1. NCBI lineage: Bacteria > Pseudomonadati > Pseudomonadota > Gammaproteobacteria > Enterobacterales > Enterobacteriaceae > Lelliottia > Lelliottia jeotgali. The sequence continues at coordinate 1,346,760 of CP018628.1, forward strand.
GCGGCAGGCGTGCCTGGACGCGCAGAGAAGATGAAGCTAAAGCTGGTATCAAAATTCACTTCACCAATCAGCTTCATGGTGCGGGCGAAATCATCGGTGGTTTCGCCAGGGAAGCCGACGATAAAATCGGAGCTTATCTGGATATCCGGGCGCGCTTCACGCAGTTTGCGGATAATCGCTTTGTATTCCAGCACCGTATGGGTACGACCCATCAGGTTCAGCACGCGGTCGGAACCGCACTGCACCGGCAGATGCAGGAAGCTCACCAGTTCAGGCGTATCGCGATAGACATCGATGATGTCATCGGTAAATTCAATCGGATGGCTGGTGGTGAAACGTAAGCGGTCGATACCATCGATAGCAGCCACCAGACGCAGCAACTCGGCGAACGTGCCGGTAGAACCATCGTAGTTTTCGCCACGCCATGCGTTCACGTTCTGACCGAGCAGATTCACTTCACGCACGCCCTGGGCGGCAAGCTGGGCCACTTCGAACAGAATATCGTCGCACGGGCGGCTGACCTCTTCACCGCGTGTATAAGGCACGACGCAGTAGGTACAGTATTTGTTGCAGCCTTCCATGATGGAGACGAACGCGCTTGGGCCATCGGCGCGCGGCTCGGGCAGACGATCAAATTTCTCGATTTCCGGGAAACTGACGTCAACCACCGGGCTGCGATCGCCGCGAACCGAGTTGATCATCTCCGGCAGGCGGTGCAGGGTCTGCGGGCCAAACACGATATCGACATAATGCGCGCGTTGGCGAATCATTTTGCCTTCTTGTGAAGCCACGCAGCCGCCGACGCCGATAATCAGGTCCGGATTTTTCTTTTTGAGGAGTTTCCAGCGACCTAACAGGTGGAAGACTTTTTCCTGCGCTTTTTCACGGATTGAGCAGGTGTTAAGCAGCAGGACATCGGCTTCCTCTGCCACTTCAGTCAGTTGATACCCGTGGGTGGCATTCAGCAGATCGGCCATCTTCGATGAATCGTATTCGTTCATCTGACAGCCCCAGGTTTTTATATGGAGTTTTTTAGTCATCGACTTGCTCAGGCTCAGGATTGCAAGCCGCGTATTGTAATGGTTTGGTGGGGTTGTGACCAGTATGAAGGTTGGCTGCCTCAAGGGCGAAAAAATCCGGTAAACTTAAGGGATTCTCTTAGAAAGGATTATTGACCATGACACTCCAGAAAACCGAAATCGCCGTGGTCGGCGGTGGGATGGTCGGCGGCGCACTGGCGCTCGGACTGGCACAACAGGGATTTCAGGTAACGGTTATCGAGCAGGCTGCGCCGCCCGCGTTTGATGATGCTCAGCAGCCGGATGTGCGGATCTCGGCGATCAGTGCCGCGTCGGTCGATCTGCTGCGCGGTCTGGGTGTATGGGAGGCGATCCTGGCGATGCGTGCCCATCCGTATCGCCGTCTGGAGACATGGGAGTGGGAAAACGCACACGTGAAGTTTGACGCCTCAGAGCTCAAGCTGCCGCTGTTGGGTTACATGGTGGAAAATAACGTGCTGCAGTTAGCGCTCTGGCAGGCGCTGGAGGCGCACGACAACGTCACGCTGCGGGTGCCGGATTCCCTGAAAGCACTGCATCGCCATGAGGGTGGTTATTTGCTGACGCTGGATAACGGCGATGAGCTGGCTGTAAAGCTGGTGGTTGGCGCTGATGGCGCAAATTCACAGGTGCGGCAGATGGCCGGGATTGGCATTCATGCATGGCAGTATCAACAATCCTGCATGCTGATTACCGTTAAGTGCGAAAACGATCCGGGCGACAGCACCTGGCAGCATTTTACCCCCAACGGTCCGCACGCCTTCTTACCGCTGTTCGACCGCTGGGCGTCGCTGGTGTGGTACGACACCCCGGCGCGTATTCGCCAGTTACAGAGTTTGTCGATGGAGCAGTTACAGCGTGAAATCGAGAAACACTTCCCGGCGCGTCTTGGCAAAGTCACTCCGGTGGCGGCGGGTGGATTCCCGTTGACCCGTCGCCATGCCCTGCAATACGCGCGCGAAGGGCTGGCGCTGGTGGGGGATGCGGCGCATACCATCCACCCGTTGGCGGGGCAGGGCGTGAACCTGGGCTATCGTGACGTGGAAGCGTTGTTGTCGGTGATGAGCAGCGCGCGCGGCCATGCGGAACCCTGGGCGAGTGCTGCTGTACTTAAGCGCTACCAGACGCGGCGCATGGCGGATAATTTCCTGATGCAGTCGGGGATGGATCTGTTTTACGCGGGGTTCAGCAACGATCTCGCACCGGTGCGTGTTCTGCGCAATATCGGCCTGATGGCAGCAGAACGCGCAGGCGGCCTGAAACGTCAGGCATTGAAGTATGCGCTCGGACTCTAGGCAGCTTTTCCCCTCTCCTTTTGGGAGAGGGCCAGGATGAGGGAAACAAGCCGCACCGAGCAAAGCACAAAAACAAAAAAGCCCGCAGAGCGGGCTTTTTTGCTGTTAAGTGGCTGGGGTACGAGGATTCGAACCTCGGAATGCTGGTATCAGAAACCAGAGCCTTACCGCTTGGCGATACCCCAACAGGGTGCGTTAAACATCTAACGACTTTTTGAAATTGGCTGGGGTACGAGGATTCGAACCTCGGAATGCTGGTATCAGAAACCAGAGCCTTACCGCTTGGCGATACCCCAACAATTTTTTCTAGTTTACCGAAATAATCGATAAATTTCTAATTTGGTGGCTACGACGGGATTCGAACCTGTGACCCCATCATTATGAGTGATGTGCTCTAACCAACTGAGCTACGTAGCCAAACTGCTTTCTTCGATGGCTGGGGTACCTGGATTCGAACCAGGGAATGCCGGTATCAAAAACCGGTGCCTTACCGCTTGGCGATACCCCAATAATGCGGAGAACCGCTAAATCGAAGAATATGGCTGGGGTACCTGGATTCGAACCAGGGAATGCCGGTATCAAAAACCGGTGCCTTACCGCTTGGCGATACCCCATCCGTACAACGCTGACCTGGAAATGGTGCGGGAGGCGAGACTTGAACTCGCACACCTTGCGGCGCCAGAACCTAAATCTGGTGCGTCTACCAATTTCGCCACTCCCGCAAAAAAGATGGTGGCTACGACGGGATTCGAACCTGTGACCCCATCATTATGAGTGATGTGCTCTAACCAACTGAGCTACGTAGCCATCTTTTTTTCGCGTTACCTTATCGGCGTTGCGGGGCGCATTATGCGTATTGAGCCTTGCAGCGTCAATATCTTTTTCAATGAAAATCGCTGGATTGTGACTGTTTGGTTAGGTTGCGAACAGCGTGGCCGAATAATCGGCAATTATTGGTTATTAATCGCTTTTGTTCAGCAAAACGTGAGCAATAAAAAAGGCCCCGAAGGGCCTTCATGCGATCTCTGCGATTACTTATACGCTGACTGGTGAACACCCACTGCGCGTCCTGATGGATCATTCATGGATTTGAACGATTCATCCCATTCGATGGCTTTCGCCGAGGAGCAGGCCACTGACGGGCCGCCAGGAACACATTCCGCAGCGCTCGGTACCGGGAACAGCTCTTCGAAAATTTCACGGTACAAATATGCTTCTTTCGAGCCTGGCGTGTTGTACGGGAAGCGGAAGCTGGCGGTTTCCAGCTGTTGATCGGTCACTTGCTTCGCCGCCACTTCTTTCAGGGTATCGATCCAGCTGTAGCCCACGCCATCAGAGAACTGCTCTTTCTGACGCCATGCGACGCTTGCTGGCAGGTAAGATTCAAAACATTCACGCAGAATATGTTTTTCCATTTTCCCGTTGCCGCACATTTTATCCTGCGGGTTGATGCGCATCGCCACGTCGAGGAACGATTTATCCAGGAACGGCACGCGGGCTTCAACGCCCCACGCAGACATCGCTTTGTTCGCACGAGCACAGTCAAACATGTGCAGCGCCTGCAGTTTACGCACCGTCTCTTCGTGCAACTCTTTGGCGTTCGGCGCTTTATGGAAATACAGGTATCCGCCAAACACTTCGTCAGAACCTTCGCCCGACAGCACCATTTTAATGCCCATCGCTTTGATTTTACGCGACATCAGATACATCGGCGTCGAGGCGCGAATGGTGGTCACATCGTAAGTTTCGATGTGATAGATAACGTCGCGGATCGCATCCAGACCTTCCTGCACGGTGAAGTGAATTTCATGGTGCACGGTGCCCAGATGGTTTGCCACTTCCTGCGCGGCTTTCAGATCAGGCGCACCTTCGAGGCCTACGGCGAAGGAGTGCAGTTGCGGCCACCAGGCCTCAGAGCGCTCACCGTCTTCCACGCGACGTGCGGCGAATTTCTTGGTGATGGCAGAGATAACGGAGGAATCCAGCCCACCAGAAAGCAGCACGCCGTACGGCACATCTGACATCAGGTGGCTTTTGACGGAGTCTTCCAGCGCCTGACGCAGTTCGTTTTTGTCGGTGACGTTGTCTTTCACTGCGTCAAAATCAAACCAGTCACGCTGATAGTAATGGCGAATTTCGCCGTCTTTGCTCCACAGATAGCTGCCGGCCGGGAACTCTTTAATGGTGCGGCAAACCGGGACCAGAGCTTTCATTTCAGAGGCAACGTAGAAGTTACCGTGTTCGTCGTGGCCCATGTACAGCGGAATAATACCGAGATGATCGCGGCCGATCAGGTAGGCGTCTTTTTCGCTATCGTACAGCGCGAAGGCAAACATGCCCTGCAGATCGTCGAGGAACTCAGGCCCTTTTTCCTGATACAGGGCAAGGATCACTTCGCAGTCGGAACCGGTCTGGAAGGCGTAGCGGTCGCCATACTCTGCGCGCAGCGCCTGATGGTTGTAGATTTCACCGTTAACGGCCAGCGCGTGCGTTTTTTTCTCGTTATACAGCGGCTGGGCACCGGCGTTGACGTCGACAATCGACAGACGTTCGTGAGCTAAAATGGCTTTATCGCTTGCGTACACGCCGGACCAGTCTGGGCCGCGATGGCGCATCAGGCGAGAAAGCTCCAGTGCCTTTTTACGCAGTTCGCCCGCGTCAGTTTTAATATCCAGTACGCCAAAAATTGAACACATAACCTTCTCCGTTAACCCTGTTGCAGTGTGATGTTGCTTGCTTATGAAAATGCCGCAAAACAGGGTGTGCGCGCAACACTTTTACGGGTGGAAAAGCAAATAACGCAACAGGCATTGCCGAATGTTGAAAAAAGAGTATGTCGCGAGCAGTTTTATTGATGATTATTCAATGAATGACGATTTTTGTTAGATGCGGTGATGTTTTTGCGGCTTAAAAATGAAAAACCACGCTCGAGGGCGTGGTTTTTTGTCAGATAACGTCGATTTCAGCCACCGACGGATAAATCCAGCTCGGTCGGAACGGCATGGCGTCGATGTCGTCGAGCGTCGACACACCCGAGAGCACAAGGATCGTTTCAAGCCCGGCCTGGAAACCGGCCAGAATATCGGTGCGCAGATTATCGCCGACAATCACCGTGTGCTCGGAGTGGGCCTGCATTTTGTTGAGCGCCGCGCGGACAATCCACGGGCTCGGTTTGCCCACTACAAAGGGTTTGCGGCCAGATATTTTCTCGATACCGGCACAGAGCGCACCGCACGCCGGGTAGTAGCCACGGCCATGAGTGTCCGGGTTGGTGGCAATAAAGCGCGCGCCGTTAGCCACGAAGTAGGCCGCTTTGTGCATCATTTCCCAGTTAAAGGAGCGGGTCTCGCCGACAATCACAAAATCAGGATTCACATCGGTGATGGTAAAGCCTGCTTTATACAGCTCGTGGATCAGCGCGCCTTCCCCGACCACGTACGCTTTTTTGCCTTCCTGACGTTTCAGAAAGTCGGCGGTCGCCATCGCGGAGGTGTAAAACACGCTGTCCGGCACGTCGACGCCCGCGGTGGCGAAGCGGTTGGCCAGATCCTGCCCGGTCTGCGACGGATAGTTGGTCAGCAGAACCAGCGGCATTCCTTTTTCCAGAATACGGTTCAGAAACTCAGCGGCACCGGGCACCGCAACGTTATCGTGCATCAGCACGCCGTCAATATCACAAATCACATTCTGAATGGTCATGAACTACCTGGCATCTCAAAAAAAGAAGGCGTCACTATAAAGCGCTCTTAGCTTTCCAGCAAACGCTGGAGCAGCAGACCGTTAAGCATGGCGCGTTTCACCAGCGCAAAAGCGCCAATGGCGGAGCGATGATCGAGCGTCGAGCGCACCACCGGCAGATTCTGACGGAAGGCTTTCAGCGCCTGAGTATTAATGCAGCCTTCAATCGCTGGAAGCAGCACTTTCTCAGCCTCGGTGATCTCACCGGCGATCACCACTTTCTGCGGGTTAAACAGGTTGATGGCAATGGCGATGGTTTTGCCCAAATGACGGCCCACTTGCTCAATCACTTCGCAGGCGAGGGCGTCGCCTTTGTTGGCGGCTTTGCAGATGGTGTTGATCTTGCAGTCTTCCAGCGTGATGCGGCTTTGATAGCCCTGTTCAAGCAAATGGCGCACACGATGTTCAATCGCAGCATTGGCGGCGACCGTTTCCAGACAACCAAAATTGCCGCAGTGGCAGCGCTCGCCAAGCGGGTCTACCTGAATGTGTCCAATCTCACCGACGTTGCCGTTACGGCCAATAAAAATGCGTCCGTTGGAGATAATCCCGGCACCTGTTCCTCGGTGTACGCGCACCAGAATAGAGTCTTCGCAATCCTGACTCGCACCAAAGTAGTGCTCCGCCAGCGCCAGGCTGCGGATATCGTGCCCGACATAACAGGTGACGTTGAAACGTTTTTCCAGCGCACCGACCAGCCCCCAGTTTTCAACCTGAATATGCGGCATATAACGAATCACACCGCTTTCCGGGTCGACCAGGCCAGGCAGGATAACCGAGATGGCGATCAGCTCGCGGATTTTACGCTGGCAGCTTTCAATAAACTGCGCAATGGTATTCAGCAGGGCGTGTTCCAGCGTTTCTTGTGTGCGTTCCGGCAGGGGATAGTGTTCTTCTGCCACCACTTTGCTGCTCAAATCGTACAGAGTGAGCGTGGTGTCATGACGACCCAGGCGCACGCCAATGGCGTGGAAATTGCGGGTTTCAGTAATGATAGAGATGGCGCGGCGGCCCCCGGTGGAGGCCTGCTGATCGACTTCTTTAATCAAGCCGCGCTCAATAAGCTGACGCGTGATTTTAGTCACGCTGGCGGGTGCAAGCTGGCTCTGTTCGGCAATCTGTATGCGCGAGATCGGACCATGCTGGTCAATCAGGCGATACACCGCCGCACTGTTAAGTTGTTTAACGAGGTCAACATTACCAATTTGAGCTTGTCCGCCAGATGTCATACTTTTACTTACTCAGTGACGACCTCGTTACCATTAACGATGGTCTTAATAATTTTATAATCGCGTGTGAAGGCGGTGAGGTTGGCCACCATGCCCGGTGCGATACCGCCCAGCTCTTTATCCACGCCGATAGCGCGAGCCGGGTAGAGTGTTGCCATACGCAGCACTTCATCCAGCGCAATACCGCAATGTTCAACCAGGTTACGTACCCCTTCGATCATCGTCAGCGCCGAGCCGCTCAGCGTTCCGTTCTCATCCACGCACAGTCCATTGCGGTAGTATATTGTTTTACCAGCAAAAATGAACTGCTCAATGTTTGCCCCTGCTGGCGCCGTGGCATCAGTCACCAGGCACAGCTTATCGCCCTTGAGGCGTTTCGCGTTGCGGATATTGGTGTAATCCACATGCAGGCCATCAGCGATAATGCCACAGTAAACGTCTGGCTCATCAAGAATCGCACCGACCAGCCCTGGTTCACGACCGGTAATGTACGGCATCGCGTTATAAAGGTGCGTTGCAAAGGTAATACCTGCACGGAAACCGGTTTTGGCTTCGGCGAGCGTGGCGTTGGAATGACCCGCAGAAACCACGATACCCGCGGCTGCCAGTTGGCTTATCACTTCTGGCCCGGTCATTTCAGGCGCCAGCGTTACTTTGGTGATCACGTCCGCGTTGGCGCACATGAAATCGACCAGCTCGGCGTCCGGCTTGCGCACGTAATTCGGGTTATGCGTGCCTTTCTTGACGATGTTCAGCCACGGACCTTCAAGGTGCAGACCCAGCGCCTGATGCGGATATTTCGCCAGGTATTCACGCATCACGCGGATACCTTGCTTCATTAATTCGTCGTCGGAGGTAATGAGTGTTGGCAGATAGCTGGTACAGCCCGATTTCTCGTTGGCTTTCTGCATGATCTCCAGCGTTTCAACGGTGACTGCCTCTGGCGAGTCGTTGAACTGCACGCCGCCGCAACCGTTCAGCTGGACGTCGATAAAACCGGGGGAGATGATTGCTCCATTGAGTGAGCGTTGTTCGATCTCCGGCGGCAGTTCAGCCTGCGGGCAGACACGTTCAATCAGGCCATTGGCGATAACAATCGCATGGTCATCCAGAATTTCATGGCCGGTATAAATCCGACCGTGGGTTAAAGCGTACATAAGACCCCCGGTTTAAAAATTCAGCCGCCTCTTTGGGAAGAGGCGGCTAGTCAATTACAGACCTTTAATGTTTTCAGCTTCTAACTCGTTGAAGTATTTCAGCGTCTTCACTTTCAGTTCCATCGTAGATGGCTCGTCGCATACCACCACGGCTTTTGGATGCAGCTGCAGGCAGCTGATGGTCCACATGTGGTTCACGTTGCCTTCAACGGCGGCTTGCAGCGCCTGTGCTTTCACATTGCCCAGCACCAGAATCATCACTTCTTCGGCATCCAGCAGGGTGCCCACGCCAACGGTCAGGGCGTATTTAGGCACCTGATTCACGTCGCCGTCAAAGAAGCGGGAGTTTGCCACGCGGGTGTCATGGGTCAGGGTTTTAATACGGGTACGAGAGGCCAGCGAAGAAGCCGGTTCGTTGAACGCGATATGACCGTCGTTACCCACGCCGCCCATGAACAGGTTAATTTTGCCATAAGAGCGGATTTTTTCTTCGTACTGACGGCATTCTGCGTCAATATCAGGCGCGTTGCCATTCAGCAGGTTAATATTTTCAGGTTGAATATCAACGTGATCAAAGAAATTGCGGTGCATGAAGCTATGGTAGCTCTCCGGATGCTCCTTCGCTAAGCCTACGTATTCGTCCATGTTGAAGGTTACAACATGTTTAAAGCTAACCTGGCCTGATTTATGCATTTCGACCAGAGCCTTATACGCGGTCAGCGGGGTGCCACCGGTTGGCAGGCCGAGAACGAAAGGACGATCGGCAGTAGGTTTGAACGCGTTGATACGGTTAACGATATGGCGTGCAGCCCATTTACCGACTTGTTCAGCTGTAGCCAGGGGAATCAGTCTCATTGTTCACCTCTAAAGTTAAAGTTAAAAAAAGTGGGCGGATGGCGCGCCTTGACCTTAAATAAGCGTAACCTGGATCACGCAGGGCAGGGGTCAATCCGACTTGATTTTTTGAATGATAAAATAAGTTTTCACTGTTAGCCAGCAAAAGGGAGGGTTAATAACGGAATTTGGTGACAAAACTCACAAAAAGTATGCATTTAATTTGCGATACGAATTAATTTCTCACACACTCAGAATGCCAGTGATTCATCAACTGTATCGATAAGTTAGTGACACAATAAAAAACAGCTGAGAACGTGCCTTAAACGGGGTCTCATAGGGGGAAGCACAAGTGAGTATTCTAGGTTATTTACAAAAGGTTGGCCGCGCACTGATGGTGCCGGTTGCCACGCTGCCAGCGGCAGCAATTCTGATGGGTGTGGGCTACTGGATTGACCCAGTAAGCTGGGGTGGTGATAACGCACTTGCGGCGCTGTTCATCAAGTCCGGTTCCGCGATCATCGACAATATGTCTGTACTGTTTGCGATTGGTGTCGCTTACGGTATGTCCAAAGATAAAGACGGTGCAGCAGCATTAACAGGTTTTGTGGGCTTCCTGGTGTTGACCACACTCTGTTCTCCGGCAGCGGTTGCCATGATTCAGAAGATCCCAGTGGACCAGGTGCCTGCTGCGTTCGGTAAGATCAGCAACCAGTTCGTCGGTATCCTCGTGGGTATCATCTCTGCAGAACTGTACAACCGCTTCAGCGGCGTTGAGCTGCCGAAGGCGCTGTCGTTCTTCAGCGGCCGTCGTCTGGTGCCGATTCTGACCTCCTTCGTCATGATCGCTGTGGCGTTCATCCTGATGTACGTCTGGCCGGTTATCTTCGACGGTCTGGTAAACTTCGGTGAGCACATTCAGAAACTCGGTTCTGCGGGCGCAGGTATTTACGCCTTCTTCAACCGTCTGTTGATTCCGGTCGGTCTGCACCACGCCCTGAACTCCGTGTTCTGGTTTGACGTTGCAGGTATTAACGATATCCCTAACTTCCTCGGCGGCGCACAGTCCATCGAAACAGGTAAAGGCATTGTCGGTATTACCGGTCGTTATCAGGCGGGCTTCTTCCCGATTATGATGTTCGGTCTGCCGGGTGCGGCGCTGGCCATCTACCACTGCGCACGTCCAGAGAACAAAGCGAAAGTTCTGGGTATCATGATGGCAGGCGCATTCGCGGCCTTCTTCACCGGTATCACCGAGCCGCTGGAATTCTCCTTCATGTTCGTGGCGCCGGTTCTGTACGTGATCCACGCTGTGTTGACCGGTATCTCCGTGTTCATCGCTGCGTCGATGCACTGGATTGCAGGCTTCGGCTTCAGTGCGGGTCTGGTGGATATGGTGCTGTCGTCCCGTAACCCGCTGGCGACTCACTGGTGGATGCTGATCCCTCAGGGTCTGGTGTTCTTCGTGATTTACTACGTGGTGTTCCGCTTCACTATCACCAAATTCAACCTGATGACTCCGGGTCGCGAGCTGGCTGTTGCCGGTAGCGAAGCTGATGGCCAGGACGTGAATGTGAGTGGTGATAAAGAGCAGGACGTTGCAGGCCTGGCGCGTCAGTACATCGCCGCTGTTGGTGGTTCTGACAACCTGACCGGCATCGACGCCTGTATCACGCGTCTGCGCCTCAACGTGAAAGATTCTTCTCTGGTTAACGAAGCGCTGGCAAAACGCCTGGGTGCATCTGGTGTGATTCGTCTGAACAAAACCAGCGTGCAGATTATCGTAGGCTTCGTGGCGGAAAAAATCGCTAACGCCATGAAAACCACCGGTCCGGTAGCGGCTTCTGAAGCTGCTCCTGTCGCCGCTGCACCTGTTGCGGCTAAACCTCAGGCGGTTCCTAACGCTACCACCATCGCGGCGCTGGTTTCTCCAGTCACCGGTGAAGTCGTTGCCCTGGAACAGGTTCCTGATGAAGCATTCGCCAGCAAAGCGGTCGGTGACGGCGTAGCAGTGAAACCAACGGAAAAAACCGTGGTTTCTCCAGCAGCCGGCACCATCGTGAAAATCTTCAACACCAACCATGCGTTCTGCCTCGAAACTGAGAAGGGTGCTGAGATCGTGGTCCACATGGGTATCGACACCGTTGCCCTGGGTGGTCAAGGCTTCACGCGTCTGGTTGAAGAGGGTGCCGAAGTGGTGGCAGGTCAGCCGATTCTGGAAATGGATCTGGACTTCCTGAACGCCAATGCGCGCTCCATGATTAGCCCGGTTGTTTGCAGCAACATCGACGACTTTAGCGGTCTGGTTCTCCAGGCGAAAGGTCAGGTCGTTGCCGGTCAAACGCCACTGTACGAGATTAAAGGCAAGTAATCGCTCCTGAGTAGAGTCATGCCTTAAGCGGCGGGGGTAATCCTCCGCCGCTTTTTTTTGCAGCAATCCTCCCCAATATTCACTTCAAAGCCATTTTTTGCATAACTAAAGGTTGTCACTACGTCCGGCTTATAAGATCATATCCCGTTATACGTTGTTGACGCTTTGAGGAATCCACGATGAGTGAGGCTGAAGCCCGCCCGAGTAACTTTATTCGCCAGATCATCGATGAAGATCTGGCCAGTGGTAAGCACACCACAGTTCATACCCGTTTCCCGCCGGAGCCAAACGGCTACCTGCATATCGGTCATGCGAAATCCATCTGCCTGAACTTCGGCATTGCGCAAGACTACCAGGGCCAATGCAACCTGCGTTTCGATGACACTAACCCTGTTAAAGAAGACATCGAATACGTTGAGTCCATTAAGAACGACGTGCAATGGTTAGGCTTCAGCTGGTCTGGCGATATCTGCTACTCTTCGGACTATTTCGATCAGCTGCACGCGTACGCCGTAGAGCTTATCAACAAAGGCCTGGCCTACGTTGACGAGCTGTCTCCTGACGAAATCCGCGAATACCGTGGCTCGCTGACGGCGCCGGGTAAAAACAGCCCGTTCCGCGATCGCAGCGTCGAAGAAAACCTCGCGCTGTTCGAGAAAATGCGTGCAGGTGGTTTCGAAGAAGGCAAAGCCTGTCTGCGTGCCAAAATCGACATGGCGTCACCGTTCATCGTGATGCGCGATCCGGTGCTGTATCGCATTAAATTTGCCGAGCACCACCAGACTGGCAACAAGTGGTGCATCTACCCGATGTACGACTTCACCCACTGCATCAGCGATGCGCTGGAAGGCATTACGCACTCTCTGTGTACGCTGGAGTTCCAGGACAACCGTCGTCTGTACGATTGGGTTCTGGATAACATCACCATCCCTGTGCATCCGCGTCAGTACGAATTCTCTCGTCTGAATCTGGAATACACCGTGATGTCCAAGCGTAAGCTGAACCTGCTGGTGACCGACAAGCACGTCGAAGGCTGGGATGACCCGCGTATGCCGACTATCTCTGGTCTGCGTCGTCGTGGCTATACCGCAGCGGCTATTCGCGAGTTCATCAAACGTATCGGCGTGACCAAGCAGGACAACACCATTGAGATGGCGTCTCTGGAATCCTGCATTCGCGAAGATCTGAACGAAAACGCGCCGCGCGCTATGGCAGTTATCGATCCGGTTAAACTGGTTATCGAAAACTACCCGCAGGGCGAAAGCGAGCAGGTCACCATGCCGAACCATCCGAACAAACCGGAAATGGGCAGCCGTGAAGTGCCATTCAGCGCTGAGATCTGGATCGATCGCGCTGACTTCCGCGAAGAAGCGAACAAGCAGTACAAACGTCTGGTGCTGGGCAAAGAAGTTCGCCTGCGCAATGCGTACGTGATTAAAGCTGAGCGCGTTGAGAAAGACGCCGAAGGCAACATCACCACTATCTTCTGCAGCTACGACGCAGAGACCCTGAGCAAAGACCCTGCGGACGGACGCAAAGTGAAAGGCGTGATTCACTGGGTGAGCGCAGCACACGCGCTGCCGGTCGAAATTCGTCTGTACGATCGTCTGTTCAGCATTCCGAACCCTGGCGCGGCGGAAGATTTCCTGGCGACCATCAACCAGGAATCATTGGTTATCAAGCAGGGTTATGCAGAACCTTCCCTGAAAACAGCCGAAGCGGGTAAAGCGTATCAGTTCGAGCGCGAAGGTTACTTCTGCCTTGACAGCCGTTATGCAACCGCTACCAAACTGGTATTTAACCGTACCGTTGGTCTGCGTGATACCTGGGCCAAAGCTGGCGAGTAAGCCTGGTCAATGAGAGACAAACGCCGCTTAACGCGGCGTTTTTTTTGCTTATCGATCATGCGATTACTTGAAGTGAATATTTTTGACGTAAAAATAGTGCGTCAATGAGCTGCTACTTATTTTTTTTAATAAAGTTTCGAGTAACTTGAATTAAGTCGAATAAAGAGATGTAAGCGCTATCAAATAAGTTTACCTACTGAATTTTACCGATTTTTTCCGCTTAAGCCTTGTCGGAAGCGATATGTTTCAAATCGCTACCAATTATGTGCACTTCGTCATAATCCTGCATTTTGCTCACTGAAAAGCATTGATAATTCGCGTCGCGAAAAATAGTCTAAAGGCGGTAGTTAATTCGAGGGTATTTCTGACTACCCCTGACCATTAGGTCTTTTAGATTTTTCGCCGTTTAAGGCGCTTTTATTCGTCAAAGAGGAACAATCTATGCGTACGTTCAGTGGCAAACGTAGTGCGCTGGCGCTGGCTATCGCCGGTGTGACAGCAATGTCGGGCTTTATTGCAGCTCCGCAGGCTCAGGCAGCAGGCTTTATCGATGATTCGACACTCACGGGCGGTATCTATTACTGGCAGCGTGAACGTGACCGTAAAGACGTCACCGATGGCGACAAATACAAAGTAAACCTTTCTCACTCCACCTGGAACGCCAACCTGGATTTCCAGTCGGGTTATGCCGCTGATATGTTCGGTCTGGATATTGCTGCGTTCACCGCTATCGAAATGGCGGAAAACGGCGATAGCGCGCACCCGAACGAAATCGCGTTCTCCTCCAGTAACAAAGCCTACAAAGAAGACTGGTCTGGCGATAAGAGCGGGATCAGCCTGTATAAAGCGGCAGCTAAATTCAAATACGGTCCAGTATGGGCGCGTGGCGGTTACATTCAGCCAACCGGCCAGACGCTGTTAGCACCACACTGGAGCTTTATGCCGGGTACCTATCAGGGTGCTGAAGCTGGGGCAAACTTTGATTACGGCGATGCGGGTGCGTTGAGCTTCTCCTACATGTGGACCAACGAGTACAAAGCGCCGTGGCACATCGAGATGGACAAGTTCTACCAAAACGATAAAAAGACCCGCGTGGAATATCTCCACTCTCTCGGCGCGAAATATGACTTCAAAAACGATCTCGTGCTGGAAGCGGCGTTTGGTCAGGCTGAAGGTTATGTCGATCAGTACTTCGCCAAAGCCAGCTACAAATTCGATATCGTTGGTGGCCCACTGACCACCAGCTACCAGTTCTACGGCACACGCGACAAAGTCAGCGATGGCAGCGTGAACGATCTGTATGACGGCACCGCATGGCTGCAGGCGCTGACTTTTGGTTACAAAATCGGGCAGGTGGATTTACGCCTCGAAGGGACTTACGTCAAAGCCGAAGGGCAGCAGGGCTACTTCCTTCAGCGTATGACGCCAACCTACGCCTCATCCAACGGTCGTCTGGATATCTGGTGGGATAACCGCTCTGACTTCAACGCCGACGGCGAAAAAGCACTCTTCTTCGGTGCGATGTATGACCTGAAAAACTGGAATCTTCCGGGCTGGGCAGTGGGTGCTTCCTACGCTTACGCATGGGATGCGAAGCCGGGTGACATGGCGACGCCAGACGCTTACTACGATCCTAACTATCGCCTGAAAGAGTCTTCTTACAGTCTCGATGCGATGTACACCCTGCAGGACGGTCGCGCTAAAGGCACCATGTTCAAACTGCACTTCACGCAGTATGACAACCATTCCGACATTCCAAGCTATGCAGGCGGTTACGGCAACATCTTCCAGGATGAGCGTGACGTGAAATTCATGGTTATCGCGCCATTTACCATCTTCTGATGAACTGTCCGGCGGGACATTCCCGCCGGAATGGAGACCGATATGTTGAAGAAATTAGTCATTGTCGCAGTACTGGCATCAGGACTGGCTGCGTGCGCTCAGCCTCAGGCCCCGAAAGAAGATTCTCGTCTCAAAGAGGCTTACAGCACCTGTATCAATACCGCTGAAGGCTCGCCGGAAAAAATCCAGGCCTGTCAGAGCGTGTTGACGGTACTGAAGAAAGAGAAGGCACATGAGCAATTCGCCACGCAGGAAAACGTCCGCGTGATGGATTACCAGGCCTGTATCCAGGCGCGTAAGACGGGTAATGGCGAAGCGGTGAAAGCCGATTGCGGTCAGCTCTGGCAGGAAATTCGCAACAATAACGCGCAGTAATTCGCGTTTTTGCATTTATTTCCGGCAAAAAAAAACCAACCGTCAGGTTGGCTCAGAGTATGAAAACACGATTATTTTGTATCGTGAGCGTGCTCGTTTTCGCGGCAATCGCCTTCAGCACAGTGACCATACAGATATAGGCTATGGTTGGTCAGACGGATGCCATGACGAGTGGCAATTTCACGCTGACGTGCTTCGATAGAGTCATCGCTAAACTCAATCACCTTGCCGCAGTCGAGGCAAATCAGGTGATCGTGGTGATGCTGCTGCGTCAGTTCGAAAACGGATTTACCGCCTTCAAAATTGTGGCGGGTGACAATTCCGGCGTCATCGAACTGGTTCAGAACGCGGTATACGGTCGCCAGTCCAATCTCTTCGCCCATGTCGATCAGACGTTTGTATAAGTCTTCCGCACTGACGTGATGGTTGTCCGGTCCTTGCAGAACTTCCAGGATTTTTAAACGAGGAAGCGTCACTTTCAGGCCAGCCTTCTTTAATGCGGTATTGTTGTCAGTCATGCGGAATCTGTCCTGTTGCTAAACGGTTCACTTCTTTAGAGGAAATGAAAGAAAATGCAGTTGGGATAATGCGTCTCATTATAGAACTGCCATGCCTAAATGAAAACTGCAAGTCTCAAGCAAAGTATGCTTATAAAAACGTGGTATCACCAACAAACTTGTTCGATGGCATCCACTGTAACCCTGGGACATTGTACAGGTATGAACACAAAAGTTAAAAATTTGTAGCAATTATTTTGATTGGAATTATCTATCAATGAGGCATGGCGTAAATCGCCATGCCTCACAGATTTGATCAGGCGTTCAGAATATCGTCGAGGTGCAGTTCTTCGCGGATCTGTTTTACCCACTTGTCGACGCGCTCTGCGGTCAATTCTGGCTGACGGTCTTCGTCAATCGCCAGTCCGACAAAGTGATCGTCGTCCGCCAGGCCTTTAGAGGCTTCGAAATGATAGCCCGCCGTTGGCCAGTGGCCGACGATCGCGGCACCGCGTGGTTCAATGATGTCGCGAATAGTCCCCAGCGCATCACAGAAGTATTCCGCGTAGTCTTCCTGGTCGCCGCAGCCAAACAGGGCCACGAGCTTGCCGTTGAAATCGACTTCTTCCAGCGTCGGGAAGAAATCATCCCAGTCACACTGCGCTTCGCCGTAGTACCAGGTCGGAATGCCGAGCAGCAGAATATCGTAGCCTTCGAGATCTTCCTTGCTGCTCTTAGCAATGTCATGCACGTCGGCAACGTCTTTACCAAGCTGTTTTTGAATGTTTTTTGCGATGTTTTCGGTATTACCGGTATCGCTGCCGAAAAAAATGCCGATGATTGCCATGAGTGAAATAACCTCTTGAAACTTAATGGTATGGTGGCGCAATTTGTCCACGGATAAGGGCAATCATAGCAGAACAGGGAAGTCTGCGGAAACAGCTATCACGCGGGACTGCACTCTGTGCTACATGAAAAGGACTATTGGGTGGATTTTCGGACGATCACCTGGTGCTGCGCCATGCCTGAAGTTGTGCCATCAGCATCTCTTCAATCAGCTCACTGCGGCTGATCTCGCGCGCATCGGCCAGCTCCGTTAAGGCGTCGACAGCCTCCGCGTTGAGTTTTAGCTCGACGCGTTTAAGCCCACGACTCTTGTCGCGTTTCAGCTGATTGCGCTTATTGATGCGCAACTGTTCATCACGCGAAAGCGGATTGGTTTTTGGTCGTCCCGGTCGACGTTCAGTCGCGAACAGATCTAATGTCGTGCGGTCCGTTTGTTCTTTGGCCATGATTCAGAGACTTCGGGGGAAAACAAGCAGCCCTGCTATTGCCGGGGCGATGAGCGCGACATCATACATGACGTCAACCTGCACGCCAACGACTGGTAGCCTGCGGGCAATCAGTCGCTGGCTTTTTAATCAAATCGCGTTATCAGAGAGATAGCGGCGTATTGCTCGCAGCACCGCTTCTGGTTTTTCGGCGTGAACCCAGTGCCCGGCTCCGGCAATCACATGCGCACGCGCCTGTGGGAATTGCGCCAACAGGGCGTCGCGATACGCGTCGGTCACATACGGAGAATTGCCCCCGCGAATGAACAGGGTAGGGTGCGGCCAGGCCGGAACCTTCTTCCAGCCGACAATATTCGAATACTGGTCCCACAGCACCGGCACATTAAAACGCCATGCGCCATCGACGAATGATTTCAGCAGAAACTGCACCACGCCTTCTTCATCAAGATGCTCGCGCATTACCGCAGCGGCTTGCTGGCGAGTCGACACGCCAGCATCGGTCACGGCATTAATGGCGGCAAAAATTTCGTCGTGACGGCGCACGTCATAATCCACCGGCGCGACATCAATCACTACCAGCTGATCGATACGCTCAGGCGCCAGCGCCGTCAGCGCCATCACCGCTTTGCCACCCATCGAATGGCCAATCAGCGTCGCCTTTTCAATATTGTTCGCATCGAGCGTATCCAGCAGATCCTGCGCCATCACACTGTAGGTCATCTCCGGGCTGCGATCGGAAAGCCCGTGGTTGCGCATATCCACCTGCAGGATATCGTGGTCGGCCACCAGATCGCGCGCCAGCACGCCCAGGTTATCGAGACTGCCAAACAGGCCATGAACCAGTACGATGGGGGAATTATTGTTCGGCGATTGTGCAGATTGCGCTCGGCTATTCAATTTCATGGCAAAGTTCTTTTTTTACAGGTGTCAGGTTAGGGTATTATGTTGACCATTCTGCCGCCCGGCTGCAAGGTTCCAGTTTAATCTGACTTTTTGCCGCTGGCCGGGCTTGACCCTATTCGCGGTTGGGATTAGCCCTTATAATCCCAACGACTTGTATTCAGATAAGATATTGCACTGGATTAAGATGAAAACAATCGAAGTTGATGATGAGCTCTATCAGTATATTGCCAGCCACACGCGACATATTGGCGAGAGTGCGTCCGACATTTTACGGCGTATGCTGAAATTTTCCGCCGCCTCACAGCCTGCAACTCCGGTTTCTAAAGAGGTTCGTCAGCCAAATGCGGTTGCTGAAGTTAAAGCCGTCGCTCCGGTGAAAGATAAAGTGCGCGCGGTGCGTGAACTGCTGCTTTCCGATGAATACGCCGAGCAGAAAAAAGCGGTTAACCGCTTTATGCTGGTGCTGTCTACACTCTATTCACTGGATAACAAAGCGTTTGCTGAAGCCACCGATTCGCTTCATGGCCGTACCCGCGTCTACTTCGCGATCGACGAGCAGACGCTGATTGCAAACGGCAATCAAACCAAGCCTAAACATGTCCCTGGTACGCCGTACTGGGTGATCACCAATACCAATACCGGACGCAAATGCAGCATGGTCGAACACATCATGCAGTCGATGCAATTCCCGGCGGAATTGATTGAAAAGGTTTGCGGTACCATTTAACCCTTGCACAGGAAGGACCAGGCAATGGCAAATCACGATCGTGCGGGTCAGCCTGCACAACAAAGCGATTTGATTAACGTCGCTCAGCTTACCGCTCAGTACTATGTACTGAAGCCAGAAGTGGGTAACGCAGAACACGCAGTGAAGTTTGGGACGTCTGGCCACCGTGGCAGCGCGGCGCGCCACAGCTTTAACGAACCGCATATTCTGGCCATTGCCCAGGCCATCGCGGAAGAACGCGCCAAAAATGGTGTGACCGGTCCGTGCTATGTCGGCAAAGACACCCATGCGCTGTCCGAACCGGCATTCATTTCCGTGCTGGAAGTGCTGGCCGCGAACGGCGTTGACGTTATCGTGCAGGAAGACAACGGCTATACCCCAACGCCTGCGGTCTCGAATGCCATTCTGGTGCACAACAAAAAAGGCGGCGCGCAGGCTGACGGTATCGTCATCACCCCTTCGCACAACCCGCCGGACGACGGTGGTATCAAATACAATCCGCCAAACGGTGGCCCGGCTGATACCAATGTCACCAAAGTCGTCGAAGACCGCGCCAATGCGCTGTTGGCTGATGGTCTGAAAGGCGTAAAACGTATTTCTCTGGATGCCGCGATGGCTTCCGGTCATGTGAAAGAAGTGGATCTGGTTCAGCCGTTTATCGAAGGGCTGGCCGATATCGTTGATATCGCCGCGATTCAAAAAGCGGGCCTGAAGCTGGGCGTGGACCCGCTCGGCGGCTCCGGTATCGAATACTGGAAGAGCATTGCCGAATTCTACAAGCTGGATCTGACCATCGTTAACGATCAGGTTGATCAGACCTTCCGCTTTATGCACCTCGATAAAGACGGCGCTATCCGTATGGACTGCTCCTCCGAGTGTGCGATGGCCGGTCTGCTGGCCCTGCGTGACAAGTTCGATCTGGCGTTTGCTAACGACCCCGACTACGACCGTCACGGTATCGTCACCCCTGCGGGCCTGATGAATCCGAACCACTACCTGGCCGTTGCGATCAACTATCTGTTCCAGCATCGTCCACAGTGGGGCAAAGAGGTGGCCGTCGGTAAAACGCTGGTCTCTTCCGCGATGATTGACCGCGTGGTGAACGATCTGGGCCGTAAACTGGTAGAAGTGCCGGTGGGCTTCAAATGGTTCGTTGATGGTTTGCACGATGGCAGCTTTGGCTTTGGCGGCGAAGAGAGCGCGGGCGCGTCATTCCTGCGTTTCGACGGTACGCCGTGGTCCACGGATAAAGACGGCATCATCATGTGCCTGCTGGCAGCGGAAATTACCGCGGTCACCGGTAAGAACCCGCAGGAGCACTACAACGAGCTGGCCGCTCGCTTTGGTGCGCCGAGCTACAACCGTATTCAGGCCAGTGCAACTTCTGCGCAGAAAGCTGCGCTGTCTAAGCTTTCTCCAGAGATGGTGAGCGCGGATACGCTGGCGGGTGACCCGATCACCGCGCGTCTGACGGCGGCACCGGGTAACGGCGCGTCTATCGGTGGCCTGAAAGTGATGACGGCGAACGGCTGGTTTGCTGCGCGTCCTTCCGGTACGGAAGATGCGTACAAAATTTACTGCGAAAGCTTCCTCGGCGACGAACACCGTAAGCTGATTGAGAAAGAAGCGGTAGAGATTGTGAGTGAAGTGCTGAAGAACGCATAACTCTGCGGTCTGTTTGCCGGGTGGCGGCTCCGCCTTACCCGGCCTACAAAACTGCTCTGCGGTCTGATGCCCTCACCCCAACCCTCTCCCACAGGGAGAGGGAGAAAACACTAAAAACGGTAACCTTCGGGTTGCCGTTTTGCTTTTACCTCGTAGGCCCGGTAAGCGTCAGCGCCACCGGGCTTTTTTATACCGGGCGCACTGCATTTGCCCGGTGTGATATTTTTTAACTGTGCTTATTCTTCAACTCAAACCGTGGTGACACCAGGCCATAAAGCGTCCAGCCCATAAACGTCACCATCGCGCCGTACAGCATCGCTTCCTGACCGGACGAATAGAGTGCGTAGAAACTGTAAATCGCCCCGACCAACGCCACGAAATTGGCGATTTTGGCTTTGCGTGGATCGACATTCGCCATTTTCTGAATGATCACCAGCGCCGCCATCGACAGAATGTACGGAATGATATTCGTCACTACCGCCAGGTTAACCAGCACGTTGAACTGGCTGTTGAGCGACGGACTAATGGTCATCAGCGACAAACCGCTCTGGAAAATCACAATCGCTAACATGCCCTGAACCGGCGCATCTGCTTTGCTGACGCGGGAGAAGATTTTTGGGAAATAACCGGAGTCAGCGGACGATTTAAACACCTGCGCAATGGTGAACTGCCAGCCGAGCAGCGAACCGCAGCAGGACATCACCATCAGGCCCATGATCACTTTCCCGACTTCCGGGGTGAACATCTGCGCAAACGCCAGGCCAAACGGTGCGGTGGAGTTCGCCAGATCCATGTTTGGCACGATCCCGGCAATCACGTTAGTGGAGATGATATAAATTACCGCTGCGCCCAACGTCCCGCCCAGCACCGCGATCGGTACATTGCGTTCTGGATTCTCCACGACTTCAGCGTTGGCACACGCCGATTCCAGCCCCAGGAACGCCCACAGCGTCATGGCGATAGACGACCCGACCGCCGTAAAGAACGGCACGTGATGTGGGTTCCAGGAGTTTGCGTACAGCGTAGGGCTAAACCAGAACCAGCCGATAATGCACAGACCCACCACCGGGATGATCACGCCCCAGACGGTGACGCTGCTGATCTGCCCGGTAATGCGTGCGCCGCCAAAGTTAGCCACGGTACACAGCCACAGCACGCCGATGGTCGCCAGTCCAATCTGCACCGGCGTCAGTGCGACGCCGAAGAGTTCCGTCCCGTAACCGACCGCCGATATAGCAATCGCCACGTTGGCAATCAGCAGTGACACACCGTAAGTGTAGTTGGCCATAAAGTTGCCCGACTTACCGAAGGCATACTCCGCGTAACCGCCCATCCCGCCGGACTTGCGGCTGAACATCCCGCATTTGGCAAAGGCCCACGCCAGCGCCATCGAGCCGACGGCTGTCACCAGCCAGGAGATAATGGAGATCGTCCCGACCTCCGCCAGTTTGGTCGGCAGCATGATGATGCCGGAGCCCATCATATTCACCATCGTCAATACGGTGAGCTGCACCACACCCATCTTGTTGGATTTCTTACTCATAGTTTTTCCCCTTTCAGCAGCGTGGGCTGTGCGGTTGGCTGCTTAATGACATAACAGCGGACCTGTTTATGACCATCACACTCTTCGACGTAAACGCCCTGTAGCTCAGGCGCAAAGCCCGGCAGAAGGTTGATCCCTTCTTCCAGCGCGGTGAAGTAATGCAGCACTGAATCGCCCCACACTTCGCCAGGGACCACGCACAGCACGCCCGGTGGGTAAGGGAGCGCCCCTTCAGCCGCAATACGACCTTCGGCATCACGCAGGGAAACCAGCTCCACTTCGCCGCGCAGATAGGCGTAATTCGCCTCCTGTGGATTCATCTTCACTGGCGGGAAATGCGCCTTGCGGAACATCTCTTTTTGCAGCTGTTTCACGTTGTGGCGGGCGTAGAGATCGTGCATCTCCTGGCAAATCTGGCGCAGGGAATAACCGGCGTAACGTTCAGGATGCTGTTTGTAGAGTGACGGCAATACTTCTTTGAGCGGCGCGTCGGTTTCCAGCAATTTCTCGAAACGCACCAGTTGGGCAATCAGCTGCTGCAACTTACCCATATCCTCAGCAGGGGTCAGCAGGAACAAGATTGAGTTGAGGTCGCATTTCTCCGGCACTACGCCGTTTTCACGCAGGAAGTTGGCGAGGATTGTGGCCGGTACGCCGAAATCTTCATACTCACCGGTACGTGCGTTGATGCCCGGCGTGGTCAGCAGCAATTTGCACGGATCGATAAAATACTGATGCTCAGCGTAGCCTTCAAACGCATGCCAGTTTTCTCCCGGTACAAAGTGGAAGAAGCGCAGGTCAGAGGAAATCTCCGCCGTCGGCCAGCTTTCCCACGGTTTTCCGTCGACCATATCTGGCACAAACGGGCGGATAAACTGACAGTTTTGCAGGATCAATTTGCGGGCTTCGATGCCATTCACCACGCAGTCCATCCACATGTTGCGTCCGCTTTGGCCTTCGTGCATCCGGGCGTTGATGTCCAGAGCGGCAAACAACGGATAAAACGGGCTGGTGGAGGCGTGCATCATAAAGGCATTGTTCAGGCGTTTGTGCGGAACGTAGCGCTGCTGGCCTTTGATGTGGCTGTCTTTCTTGTGAATTTGCGAAGTCTGAGAGAACCCGGCCTGCTGTTTATGCACCGACTGGGTAACCAGGATCCCCGGATCGTTCTCGTTCAGTTCCAGCAGCAGCGGGGAACAATCCGCCATCATCGGAATAAATTGCTCGTAGCCGACCCACGCGGAGTCAAACAGAATGTAGTCACACAGATGACCAATTTTATCGACAACCTGACGAGCGTTATAGATGGTGCCGTCATAAGTGCCAAGCTGGATCACCGCCAGGCGGAACGGGCGCTGATCGCGGGTGCGGCCCGGTGCCACTTCAGCCACCAGTTCACGCAGATAGTTCTCTTCGAAGCAATGCGCATCTATCCCGCCGATAAAGCCGTACGGGTTGCGCGCGGTTTCCAGATAAACCGGCGTGGCTCCCGCCTGCAACAGTGCGCCGTGGTGATTGGATTTGTGGTTGTTGCGGTCGAACAGCACCAGGTCGCCTGGCGTCAACAGGGCATTCAGCACCACTTTATTGGACGATGATGTTCCGTTCAGCACGAAGTAGGTTTTGTCGGCGTTAAACACTTTGGCCGCATGTTTTTGTGCCGTGCACGGCGCACCTTCGTGAATGAGCAGATCGCCCATTGCCACGTCGGCATTACACAGGTCAGAGCGGAACAGCGTCTCACCGAAGAAATCAACGAATTGATTCCCGGCCGGGTGACGGCGGAAGAACTGGCCCCCCTGATGCCCTGGGCAGTCAAAGGCGCTATTGCCTTGTTTAACGTAATCGACCAGCGCACGGAAGAACGGCGGGCGCAGCTGGGTTTCATACTTCAGGGCAGCCGCTTCAAGCTGACGCCCGTAGAAATCGTTGCTGGTGTCGTTGCACTCAAAAACACCCTGAATGCGCGGTAAATATTCTGCTGGGACAATCTCTTCTTTGTGAGTGGCGATAAATACCGGAATCTCAAATCCGGTGGCTTCTATTTCTTCTATGGTGCCATTAAATATATCGCCAACGGCCAGAACAACGGCTGCAACATCAATATAATCCGTCGCTGTGACATCAGTCATTTCACGTGTGGTTGTAAAGCAGTCCGGGCAAGCGCGGCTGGCCGCGATTTTTAACATCTTCATAATTATCTCTTTATTTTAGGCAATATTTGTCCTTCGACTTCGTATAAAAATGAAATCGAAATATTCCGGAAAAAAAAGCAAAGAGGGGCCGCTGATAAAAAATCAGTTAATTGCTTTTAGATGAAATAAATCCACGCCGTCCGGTGACGGAAAAAAGCGGATTTAAGGGGAAGGAGCGCAGCGCCCACAGGCAAGTGCCTGTAAGTCAGGAGTTTTCAGGATAACCTGTAAGCAGACGCGCCCTGGGTCGAAGGACTACCGGGCGTTGAAGAAATGAAAATCAAAGCTATTGCGGTGGGCGAACATCATAATATGTGTTGTCCGCCTAATATGAGGCATTAAACGATTGTTGTTTTCCATGAGTACATTTCCTTTCAGTAATTGAAAGCAAGGCCATTTTATCCATGAAAAGGCAGCAAACCGTGAAGAAGATCACCAATAACCGATCATATCAGAAATAAATATTCGTTTTGCGTGAATAGAGCAGCGTATAACGCTGGTTTGTATTAATAATGTTAATACAATGTATTTCTGATGTGTTTGATTATTTTAAGGGGAGCATATATATGCGTCCACTTAATAATTAAATACGTAACATTAAGTTGTATTAATTGAATTGAGTTAATTCTGAATAAATATTCAAAGCATGAACCGATAACCGATACCGGTTTCAGTTAATAAATGGCGGGGGCGTGCGGGGTCCATCTCCAGCTTCTGACGAAGGTGGCCCATATATATGCGTAAATAGTGACTATGCTCGACGGCGTTCGGTCCCCAAACCTGGTTCAACAGCTGGCGTTGGGTCAGGACTTTGCCGTGATTGTTGAGGAGCACCGCCAGCAGGCGAAACTCAATTGGGGTGAGATGGATCTCTTCTGCGCCGCGCAGGATGCGACGTGCAGGCAGATCGACCTGAATATCCGAAAAGGTATACACCGGGTCGGAAGGCGTGGTCGCACTGTGGCGGCGCAATGCTACGCGCAGTCGCGCCTGAAGTTCGCCAATACCAAACGGCTTACTGAGATAGTCGTCGGCCCCGGCGTCAAGCGCTGCAATTTTGTCCGTCTCTTCGGCGCGCGCCGAGAGCACAATGATCGGCATCTGGCTCCACTGGCGCACTTCGCGGATAAAATCGAGGCCGTCACCGTCGGGCAGGCCGAGATCAAGGATAACCAGATCGGGTTTGCGGGTGGCGGCTTCGATAAGCCCCCGCTGTAATGTCCCGGCGTCATACACGCGCAAGCCGTCGCCTTCCAGCGCAGCGCGCACGAAACGACTAATAGCGAGTTCATCTTCGACAATCAGGACGTTAATCACAAATCCTCTGGTAATTCATCAAGTTCTGGTGGGACATCTAGCGGAAGTGTAACACAAAAACAGGCCCCGCCTTCCGGGCGGTTATGGGCGGTAATCGTCCCGCCGTGAACGTCAACAATCGCCTGGCAAATTGCCAGCCCCAGCCCGACGCCGGGTATCGCCGACTCTTTATTCCCGCGTGCAAACTTCTCAAATATAGCGGCTTCCTGACCCGCCGGAATTCCTGGCCCGTCGTCCCACACTTCGAGGCGGAGTGCCTGATGGTAGACGCCCGCATTGAGGCCAATTTCCGCTTTTGCACCGGCGTATTTCGCTGCGTTCTCCAGCAAGTTGATCAGCACCCGTTCAAACAGCGGCCCGTCGACGTGGATCAGCGTCAGCGGTTCTGGCATATCGAGGGTAATATGCCGCCCGCCCAGGCCCGGCTCCAGCATTTTCAACGCACTGCCGACCACCTCTTCCAGCGTCAGCCACTCTTTTTTCAGGTTAAATCCGCCGGACTGAATGCGCGCCATGTCGAGCAAATTATTGACCAGCCGGGTGGTGTTCAGCACGTGCTGGCGGATTTCGCTGGCCTGCAGTGCGTGCGGGGAATTTTCCGCCGCCAGATCCAGCGTCAGGATCTCCGACTGACCAAATAGCACGGTGAGCGGAGTGCGCAGATCGTGCGACAGCGCCGCCAGCAGAGAGTTACGAATGCTCTCGCGCTCGCTCGCCAGCCGCGCCTGTTCTTCGCTGGTGGTCAACGCCAGACGCTCCAGGGCGCTGGCGACCAGCAGGGTAAAGGTCTCCAGCAGACGCTGCTGTTCCGGGATCATCAACTGGCGTAAATTCGACGGCTCAACAATCACCAGCCCGAGCGTTTTGTCGGCGCTGCGCAGGGGCAAAATCAGATACGGTACACCGGGCAGGGTGTCCGTGCCGGCTCCCGCAGGCAGACCTTTATCAAAACTCCAGCGAGCAATGGCTTCATCCCAGGGGGTCATGCCAGTGGCGGAGGTCAGCGGGCGTAATTTTCCGTGCTCGTCCGGAAGCAAAATCAGGCTGCTGGCCTGGAAGGTGGAACGAATAAACTGCTCGCTAGTCTGGACGATATCCAGCGGCGTGCGCCCGACCGCCAGTGATTTCGACATCTCATACAAGTGTCGCGTACGCTGTTCGCGGTAGCGGGCGATACGCGCCTGATAGCGCACGCCGGCGGTGAGATTACCGATCACCAGCCCGACGGTGAGCATCACCGCGAAGGTCAAAATGTACTGCACATCCGACACGGCGAGGGTCCCGCGCGGGGCGATAAAGAAGAGGTCAAAGCTGGCGACGTTAATCACCGTGGCGAGTACCGACGGCCAACGCCCGTACAGCAATGCCACTACCACTACGCCGAGCAGATAGATCATCACCAGGTTGGCGGCGTCAAAGGCAATCAGCCACTGGCTGGCGACAATGGTAATTAAAGCGCACAGCACCGTCGCCACCAGACAGCCTCTGAGCTGGATGCGCCATTTGTCACCAAAGGTGCGCGCATCAGGGGTGCGACCGGGCAGGGGAGCGGGTTTTTCATCAAGCGCGACAATCACCAGATCCAGATCCGGCGCGCGTTTTGCCAGTTTATCGGCAAAGGATTCGCGGCTGAACCAGCGGCGGTTCTGGCGGCGACCAATGACGATTTTGCCGAGATTGTGCTCGCGGGCGTAGCGTAGAATGGCTTTATCTTCTGCCGGATCGGACAGAGTGGCGGTTTCCGCACCCAACTCCTGCGCCAGACGCAGGGCGCTAAGGATCGCGCGCCGCTGATTCTCAGGCAGGGCGTGCAGGTGCGGCGTCTCAACATAAACTGCATGCCAGGCGCTGCCAAATTTAGCCGCCAGCCGGGCGGCAGTGCGTACCAGTTTCTCATTGCCGCTGTTATGCCCAATGCACAACAAAACAGCGTCGCGGGTGTGCCAGACCCGATCCTGCCCCTGTCGATCTCGCCAGGCGCGCATCTGATCGTCCACCCGGTCGGCGGTGCGCCGCAGTGCCAGTTCGCGCAGGGCAATCAGGTTCCCTTTGCGGAAAAAATGTTCGATGGCACGTTCGGCCTGCCCGGCGATATAAACTTTGCCTTCGTGCAGACGCTGGCGCAGATCGTCCGGGGGCAGGTCGACCAGCACCACTTCATCGGCGGAATCAAAAAAGGGATCGGGGACGGTTTCGCGTACCTGGATGCCAGTGACGCCGCTGACCACATCATTCAGGCTTTCCAGATGTTGCACGTTAACGGTGGTAAAGACGTCGATACCCGCTTCCAGCAGCTCTTCAACATCCTGCCAGCGCTTGGGGTGACGAGAGCCTGGCGCATTGCTGTGCGCCAGTTCGTCCATCAGAATCAGGGCGGGGCGGCGGGCAAGGGCGGCGTCGAGATCAAACTCGGTGACCAGACGGCTGCGATGGTTGATGCGCCGAGCGGGCTGTGTCGCCAGCCCCTCCAGCAGCGCCGCTGTCTCCTTGCGTCCGTGGGTTTCCACCACGCCAATCAGAATATCCAGCCCCTGGGCCCGTAAACGCTGCGCTTCTGTCAGCATGGCGTAGGTTTTCCCGACGCCCGCACAGGCACCGAAAAACACTTTTAATTTGCCGCGATGCGCTTCAGCGGTCTGTTCAAGCAGCCTGTCCGGATTCGGACGCAGGGGCTCGTCGGTCATTTAGTTTTTCCTTAACGCGTCCAGCGACATATTCAGCTCAACAATGTTTACGACCGGCATGCCAAGAAAGCTGACCAGCGGTTTTTGCGTGTGTTCGGCCACCAGTTTTGTGACCTGTTCGGTGGTTAGCCCGCGTGCGGCAGCGACGCGTGGAATTTGCCACGCCACGGCGGCAGGTGTCAGGCTGTAATCCAGTCCGCTGGCGGATGCGGTAACCAGCTCAACCGGCACGCTTGCGCTTGCCTGCGGATTGGCGGCGCGCAGGGCGCTAACGCGCTCGCTCACGGCTTTATCCAGCTCCGGGTTACTCCCGGCCAGGTTGCTGCCGCCCGAAGCCATTGGATTATACGGGCTTTCTGCGGTGGCGGAAGGACGTCCCTGGAAGTAGCCCGCGTCGGTAAAGTTCTGCCCAATCAGGCGCGAACCACGGTTCTCACCGTTTTGCAGTATCAGCGAGCCGTTTGCCTGATCCTTAAACCACCACTGGCCCAGCGCGGTGGTCAACAGCGGATACAGCCCGCCGGTGACAAGAGACAGCAGAATAAACAGAAGTATAGCGGGACGTAACATAGTCATTTGATTTCTCTCTTAAACCAGCCCGAACGCGGTCAGTAACAGGTCGATAATTTTGATCCCGATAAACGGCACCACTAATCCGCCAAGACCGTAAATCCACAGGTTGCGGCGCAACATGGCGGCGGCGGTCAGCGGTTTATAGCTCACCCCTTTCAGCGCCAGTGGGATCAGGAAGACAATAATCAGGGCGTTAAAAATGACGGCGCTGAGAATTGCCGAGGCCGGGGAGTGCAGGTGCATTACGTTCAGGGCGTTCAACTGCGGATAGGTCGCCGCAAACGCCGCCGGGATAATGGCGAAGTATTTCGCCACATCGTTGGCGATACTGAAGGTGGTGAGTGACCCACGCGTCATCAGCATCTGTTTCCCGATGTGGACCACTTCGATCAGCTTGGTCGGGTTAGAATCCAAATCGACCATGTTGCCTGCTTCTTTCGCGGCCTGAGTCCCGGAGTTCATCGCCACCGCCACATCGGCCTGAGCCAGCGCCGGAGCGTCGTTAGTGCCGTCGCCGGTCATCGCCACCAGACGGCCTTCCGCCTGGTACTGACGGATCAGCGCCAGTTTTGCTTCCGGCGTCGCTTCAGAGAGGAAATCATCCACCCCCGCTTCGGCGGCAATCGCGGCGGCGGTCAGGGAGTTATCCCCGGTGATCATCACCGTTTTGATCCCCATTTTGCGCAGCTGAGCAAAGCGTTCTTTAATGCCGCCTTTGACGATATCTTTCAGGGCAATCACCCCGAGAACATTGGCGCCTTCAGCCACCACCAGCGGCGTAGCACCCTGACGTGCCACGCTTTCGACCAGCTGATCAACCTGCGGCGGGAAGTGGCCATTGTTTGCCTCGATGTGGCGACGAATGGCATCCACCGAGCCTTTACGGATCATGCGGTCCTGGATGTTAATCCCGCTCATCCGCGTTTGCGCCGTGAAGGGCACAAAGGTGGCGTGCAGGCTTTGTACGTCGCGCTGACGCAGATTGAAGCGCTGTTTCGCCAGAATCACGATGCTGCGGCCTTCCGGTGTTTCATCCGCCAGCGAGGAGAGCTGCGCCGCGTCGGCCAGCGTTTTTTCATCGACGCCCGGAGCAGGCAGGAAATCCGACGCCTGACGGTTCCCGAGAGTGATGGTCCCGGTTTTATCCAGCAGCAGCACATCCACGTCGCCCGCCGCTTCGACCGCACGGCCGCTGGTAGCGATCACGTTCGCGCCGAGCATCCGGCTCATCCCGGCCACGCCAATCGCCGACAGCAGGCCGCCGATGGTGGTGGGGATCAGGCAGACCAGCAGGGCCACCAGCACCGTGACGCTCACCGCCGTGCCGCCGTAAGCGGAGAACGGCCACAGGGTGGCGGTTGCCAGCAGGAAGACGATGGTCAGGGCCACCAGTAAAATGGTCAGCGCGATTTCGTTCGGCGTTTTGCGACGCTGCGCGCCTTCGACCATCGCGATCATCCGGTCGAGGAAGGTTTCGCCAGGGTTAACGCTGCACTGGATCACCAGCCAGTCAGAGAGAATGCGCGTCCCGCCGGTGACCGAGGCAAAATCGCCACCGGACTCGCGGATCACTGGCGCAGATTCCCCGGTGATGGCGCTTTCGTCCACCGACGCGCCACCTTCAAGCACTTCGCCGTCACACGGAATGATGTCCCCGGCTTCCACCAGCACCACGTCGCCTTTGCGCAGTTCATCTGCCGGGACGTGATCCATCTGCGCGCCATATTTCGGCTCACGCAGTTTGCGGGCGAAGGCGGTCTTTTTGACCCCTTTCAGGCTGTTGGCCTGCGCCTTGCTGCGGCCCTCCGCCAGTGCTTCGGCAAAGTTGGCAAACAGCACGGTAAACCACAGCCACAGGCTGATCGCGCCGGTAAAGAAGGCATCGCCCGTCAGGTGTCCGGTGCTCATGGCGATGGCTAACGCAGTGGTGACCACGCTGCCAATCCAGACGATAAACATCACCGGGTTATGCCACTGTACGCGCGGGCTAAGTTTTTTCACCGCATCCATCAACGCCTGGCGAACCAGGGTCGGTTCTAAGAGGGCCAGTTGTTTACGACTCATGACTGATATCTCCGCTCAGTTAGCGTAAAGAAAGATGTTCCGCGACCGGGCCTAACGCGAGGGCGGGGATAAAGGTCAATGCACCGACCAGCAGGACGGTACCAATCAGCAGGCCAATAAACAGCGCGCCGTGTGTCGGCAGCGTACCGGTTGAGGTGGGCTGAATTTTTTTACTCACCAGCGACCCGGCGATAGCCAGCACCGGCACGATGACCCCAAAACGACCGAAGAACATGCAGAACGCCAGCAGGCAGTTCCAGAACGGTGAGTTGGCGCTCAACCCGGCAAAGGCGCTGCCGTTGTTGTTGGCGGCAGACGAGACGGCGTACAGCACTTCACTAAAACCGTGGATGCCTGGGTTGAAGATGCCGCTGCGTCCGGCTTCAGTCATCAGCGCCAGTGCGGTACCGATCAGGACGAGAGCCGGTGTGACCAGGATGGCGAGGGCGGTCAGTTTCATCTCGCGCACGTCGATTTTTTTACCCAGATACTCCGGCGTGCGGCCAATCATCAGCCCGGCGATAAACACTGCCAGCAGGACGAACAGCAACATGCCGTACAGACCGGACCCGACGCCGCCGAAGACCACTTCGCCGATCTGCATCAGCCACATCGGGATCATCCCGCCCAGTGCGGTGAAAGAGTCATGCATGGCGTTCACCGCCCCGCAGGAGGCCGCCGTTGTGACCACCGCATACAGACTGCTGGCGAGAATACCGAAGCGGCTCTCTTTGCCTTCCATATTGATACTGCTGTCAGCACCCAGTTGCAGGAAGTGGCTGTTACCTTGCCACTCCGCCCACATCACCAGCGCCGCGCAGACCACGAAGATAATGGACATCGCCCACAGCAAGGTGCGGCCCTGACGGCGATCGCTCACCGCATCACCGAACGCAAAGCACAGCGCGGTGGGGATCAGGAAGATAGCCAGCATCTGTACGACGTTAGTCAGCGCGGTCGGGTTTTCGAACGGATGCGACGAGTTGGCATTAAAGAAGCCACCGCCGTTGGTCCCGAGCATTTTGATCGCCTCTTGTGACGCCACTGGTCCCATCGGCAGCATCTGTTTCACCCCTTCCAGCGAGGTGTAAGACGAGTAGGGCAGGAGGTTTTGCAACGTCCCTTGCTGAATAAAGAACAGGGCGATCAGCAGAGAAATCGGCAGAAGCACCCACAGTGTGATGCGCGTGAGATCAACCCAGGCGTTACCCAGCGTGTTAATTTTTTGACGGGCAAAGGCGCGGGTCAGGGCGAAGATCACCGCGATACCGCTGGCGGCAGAGAGGAAGTTCTGCACCGTTAACCCGACCATCTGGCTGAAATAGCTCAGGGTGGTTTCCCCGGCATAGGACTGCCAGTTGGTGTTGCTGACAAAACTGACCGCGGTGTTGAGCGCCAGATGCCATGACAGGCCCGGCAGCTGCTGCGGGTTCAGCGGCAGGATGCCCTGCAGCATCAGCATCGCGAACAGCGCAGCCAGCCCGACGATATTCAGCAGCAAAAGGGCGACCAGATACTGACGCCAGTTCATCTCCTCGGTGTTTATACCGAGAACGCGCCAGACTCCTTTTTCGACGCCCCCAACCGCAGGCAGTGCGCCGCCGTTAATCATCCGCGCCAGCCAGGTTCCCAGTGGCCTTGCGAGCAAGAAAAGCACCAGCAGGAAGCTGGCGATCAGTAGAAATGCCTGGGCCACCATCAGAAGGCCTCCGCATTAATCAGGGCATAAATCAGATAGCCCAACAACAGGAACACCAGCACGATGCCAGCAATCAGACCTGCACTCACAATTCACCTCCGGGTGACATTTGTCTTTGTGCAAAAGGTAGGATTTATGGCGCAAAGATTTCGCAAAAATCAGCGGGGTGGGTGTAAAAAAAGTATAAAAATGACAAAACCCTGATTTAACTAATGATAAGTATCCTGTTAACTTTTATGTAACTTAATTACAGGTGGAATGTAAATATTCACTAAACGGACGAAAATAAGTGGTCGGATGAGTAGTAAAATTACAAACAAAGCGGTACTATTTTAGCCAGATAACCACTTTTGAATTTTCCGGATAACGTTTCCGGCCAGCTATAGGGGAGAAAATCATGGATCTGTATAAAGAGTTTCCAGCACATGTAGTCTTTTTACGTCGCACCTTCGCCGTAGTGGCCGGGATTGTGGCGCTGCCAGTGATGTTGTTCTGGAAAGACCGTGCCCGTTTTTACAGCTATCTGCACCGCGTCTGGGCGAAAACCAGCGAGAAACCGGTATGGATGGACCAGGCCGAAAAAGCGACCTGCGATTTTTACTAAGATAAGACAAAGATTCGCATAGCAATGTCGAGCCGCCACAGAAATGTGGCGGTTTTTTTATGCTTATACCTTCCCATACGTAAGCCGAGCGAAGGTTACACTTGCTCCTGTAACATAACTTAAACATTATAGAGTTCGTCATCCCACCGTTTAAGGGAGTGACGACGCGGTTTCGGCCTGCGGTCAGAAACGCTACGCTTAGGTTATGGACAATTATTCAGGAGTGTTATGACCACGCATCTGGTCTGGTTTCGCGCGGATCTGCGCCTTCATGACAACATCGCGCTTGCTGCGGCCTGTCGTTCACCCAACGCCCGCGTGCTGGCCCTGTTTATCGCCACGCCCGAACAGTGGCGGGAACACGGCATGGCCCCGCGACAAGCTGCGTACCTGCGCGCGCATCTCAATGAACTGCAACAGGGGCTGGCGCAGAAAGGCATTCCGCTCATTTATGACGAGGTGAGCGATTTTGCCGCGCAGAGCGACAAAGTGCAGCAGCTCTGCGAAGAGCATCACGTCACCCATCTTTTTTATAATTATCAGTACGAATTCAACGAACAGCAGCGCGACCGACAGCTGGAAAAAATGTTGGATACGGTGGTGTGTCAGGGATTTGACGACAGCGTGATGTTAGCCCCCGGCAGTGTAATGACCGGCAATCACGAGATGTATAAAGTCTTTACCCCGTTCAAAAATGCCTACATTAAGCGGCTGAAAGAAGGGCTGCCGGAATGTGTCGCCGCACCTGCTGCCAGAGAGAACGCACTGACTGTTTCCGCTGATCTTCATTTCGATTACCCCCAGACTGATTTCGACGCGAAACACTTCCCCGCGACCGAAAAAGCCGCCATTGCGCAATTACGCCACTTCTGCAAACAGCAGGCCGCCGAATACGAAGAACAGCGCGATTTCCCTGCCGTCGAAGGGACGAGCCGGTTATCGGCGTGTCTGGCGCTGGGTGTACTTTCGCCGCGCCAGTGCCTGCATCGCCTGCTGGCCGAACAGCCACAGGCGTTGGAGGGCGGGGCGGGCGCGGTATGGCTTAACGAGCTTATCTGGCGCGAATTTTACCGTCACCTAATGACGTATCATCCTGATTTATGTAAACATCGGCCCTTCATCCGCTGGACGGATAAGGTGCAGTGGCAGCAGGATGACGCACTGCTACAGGCATGGCAAAACGGCCAGACGGGCTATCCAATTGTCGATGCGGCGATGCGGCAGCTCAACGAAACGGGGTGGATGCACAACCGCCTGCGAATGATCGTCGCCAGCTTCCTGGTGAAAGACCTGCTGATCGACTGGCGCGCCGGGGAGCGATATTTTATTTCGCAGCTGATCGACGGCGATCTGGCGGCTAACAACGGCGGCTGGCAGTGGGCGGCCTCGACCGGAACCGACGCCGCGCCGTATTTTCGTATTTTTAACCCGACAACCCAGGGACAACGATTTGACGCGACCGGCGAGTTTATCCGCCAGTGGCTGCCGGAATTGACCGATGTGCCGGGCAAATCGATTCATGAACCCTGGGCGTGGGCGGATAAAACGGGCGAAACCCTCGATTATCCGCGCCCGGTTGTTGACCATAAACAGGCGCGAGTCGCCACACTGGCGGCCTATGAGGCTGCCCGCAAAGCGTAAGAGAGTGATGATGAAAAACAGCGAACTGGAAACCTTAATCAATGAAAAGCTGAACAGCGCCAGCTTCAGCGACTACGGTCCCAACGGCCTGCAGGTGGAAGGGCGTGAAACGGTGCAAAAAATTGTCACCGGCGTCACGGCAAGCCAGGCTCTGCTGGATGAAGCGGTGCGTCTGCAGGCGGATGCGGTGATCGTGCATCACGGTTATTTCTGGAAAAACGAAGCGCCGATCATTCGCGGCATGAAGCGTAACCGCCTTAAAACGCTGCTGGCGAACGACATCAACCTGTACGGCTGGCATCTGCCGCTGGATGCGCACCCGGAGCTGGGCAATAACGTCCAGCTCGCCCAACTACTGGGTATCAACGTGATGGGCGAAATCGAAGCGCTGGTGCCGTGGGGGGAGCTTTCGATGCCGGTTCCAGGCCTGGAATTTGCATCCTGGATTGAGGCTCGTTTGGGCCGTCGTCCTCTGTGGTGTGGCGATACTGGCCCGGATCTGGTGAAACGCGTGGCGTGGTGTACCGGCGGCGGTCAGGGCTTTATCGACAACGCCGCGCGCTTTGGCGTGGACGCCTTTATTACCGGAGAAGTGTCCGAGCAGACCATTCACTCTGCCCGCGAGCAAGGTCTGCATTTCTACGCGGCGGGGCATCACGCCACTGAACGCGGTGGTATTCGCGCCCTGAGCGAGTGGTTAACAGAAAATACCGATCTCGATGTGACCTTCATCGATATCCCGAATCCTGCCTGATGAGAGGTGCGTAAGTGCAACGAGCGCGTTGTTATTTATTAGGCGAAACGGCGGTGGTGCTGGAGCTTGAACCTCCGGTGACGATCACTACGCAAAAGCGAATCTGGCGCTTAACACAGCGACTGGCTGAAATACCGGAAGTGGTGGAAGCCATTCCGGGGATGAACAACATTACCGTGGTGTTGCGTAATCCGCAGTCGGTGGCGCTGGACGCCATCGAGCGTCTGCAACGCTGGTGGGAAGAGAGCGAAGCGCTGGAGCCGGAATCGCGCTTTATTGAAATCCCGGTAGTCTACGGCAACGATGCGGGGCCGGATCTGGGCGAAGTGGCGCGTCATGCGGCGTTATCTGAAAAGCAGGTCGTCGAGCTGCATTCCTCCGTGGATTATGTGGTGTGGTTCTTAGGCTTCCAGCCAGGTTTTCCCTATCTGGGCGGCTTGCCGGAACAGCTTGTCACGCCGCGTCGCGGGGAGCCGCGCCTGTTAGTGCCGGCGGGTTCTGTGGGGATTGGCGGGCCGCAAACCGGTATTTATCCGCTGGCCTCACCGGGCGGCTGGCAGCTTATTGGCCACACCAGCCTGCCGCTGTTTGATCCCAAACGCGAAGAACCGGTGCTGTTGCGTCCGGGCGATACCGTGCGGTTTGTGCCGCAGAAGGAGGGGGTATGTTGAAGGTGATTCGCGCGGGGTTATACACCTCGGTGCAGGATGGTGGACGAATGGGTCTGCGACAGTCCGGAATCAGCTATTGCGGCGCGCTGGATAAACCCGCGTTGCAGATTGCCAACCTGCTGGTGGGTAACGATCCGAATGCCGCAGCGCTGGAAATCACCCTCGGACAGTGCAGCGTTGAGTTTGAACGCGACGGCTGGTTTGCCCTGACGGGCGCGGGCTGTGACGCGACGCTTGACGGTGCGGCGGTTTGGACCGGCTGGCGTTTGCAGGTCAAAGCCGGACAGCGCCTGACGCTTAATCGTCCCCTGCGCGGTATGCGTAGCTATCTGGCGGTCAGCGGTGGGATTGATGTGCCGGAAGTGATGAATTCGTTCAGCACCGATCTCAAAACTGGCATGGGTGGATTTGAAGGGCGACTGCTGAAAGACGGCGACAGCTTGCCGCTTGGCGAGAGCAAGCGCGAATTCGCTGAAGCGCAGGGCGTAAAACAGCTGCTGTGGAGCAACCGCATTCGCGCCTTGCCGGGGCCGGAATATCACGAATTTGATCAGTCCTCGCAGGATGCCTTCTGGCGTTTGCCCTGGCAGCTTAGCCCGCAGAGTAATCGCATGGGCTACCGCTTGCAAGGCCAGCAGCTGGCGCGCACCACCGATCGCGAAATGGTGTCTCACGGCCTGCTGCCGGGCGTGATTCAG
The DNA here is from genome assembly GCA_002271215.1 of Lelliottia jeotgali. Lineage (NCBI taxonomy): Bacteria > Pseudomonadati > Pseudomonadota > Gammaproteobacteria > Enterobacterales > Enterobacteriaceae > Lelliottia > Lelliottia jeotgali. The sequence continues at coordinate 1,384,033 of CP018628.1, forward strand.
GTGCCGCATAATGGCCAGCCGATTGTGCTGATGAATGACGCCCAGACCACCGGCGGTTATCCGCGTATCGCCTGCATTATTGAGGCAGACATGTACCATCTGGCGCAAATTCCCCTCGGCCAACCGATCCACTTTGTTCCCTGTACGCTGGAAGAGGCGCTCGAAGCACGTCGTGTGCAGAAACAATTTATCGAACAACTGGCATGGAGGTTGAATGATCGTCGTTGATTTAAATGCAGATCTGGGCGAAGGCTGCGGAGCCGATGCCGAACTGCTGACGCTGGTTTCATCGGCCAATATCGCCTGCGGATTTCACGCCGGTGATGCACAAACCATGCTTGAGAGCGTGCGCGAGGCGTTAAAAAATGGCGTGGCGATTGGCGCGCATCCGAGCTTTCCCGATCGGGAAAACTTCGGGCGTACGGCCATGAGTCTGCCGCCGGAAACGGTTTACGCCCAGATGCTGTACCAGATTGGTGCGCTTGCAACGATCGTCCGCGCCGAAGGAGGGCAACTCCGCCACGTCAAACCGCATGGGATGCTCTATAACCAGGCGGCGAAAGACGCGGTGCTGGCTGATGCGATCGCTCGCGCGGTGCATGCCGTTGACAGCAATTTGATTCTGGTTGGGCTGGCGGGGAGCGAATTAATTCGCGCCGGAGAGCGTTACGGACTCGCTACCCGTGAAGAAGTATTTGCCGATCGTGGTTATCGCGCTGACGGCAGTCTGGTGCCGCGCAGCGAGCCGGGTGCGTTGATTTATGATGAGGAACAGGCGCTGTCGCAAACGCTGGAGATGGTGCGGCACGGCAAGGTGAAAAGTATCAGCGGCGAATGGGCAAGCGTGCGTGCGCAGACCGTTTGCCTGCACGGGGACGGGGAACACGCGCTGGAATTTGCCCGTCGCTTGCGCACAGAATTTGAGCTAAATAATATTAAAATCAGTGCATAACGCACAAAAAATAAACGCAAACACAACATAACAACAGGACAGAAAAAATGGCAGAGACGCTATCGCTCTGGCCACTCATCGGTATTGCGGTGATCGTGGTCGGGTTTATCTTACGTTTTAATCCGGTGCTGGTGGTGATTGTCGCCGGGATCGTCACCGGCGTGGCGGCGCATATGCCGATCGCCACCATCCTCGAAAAGTTGGGCGAAGGGTTCCTCAATACTCGTAACCTGCCCTATATCCTCCTGATTCCGTTAGCCGTTATCGGCCTGCTGGAAAGACACGGGCTGAAGGAACGTGCTCAGGCGTGGATTGCCAAAATCCACAGCGCGACGGCGGGGCGATTACTGATCGTTTATCTCTTCGTGCGTGAGGCGTCGGCGGCAATGGGGCTGACCAGTCTGGGCGGGCATCCGCAAATGGTGCGACCGTTACTGGCACCGATGGCGGAAGGTGCGGCAGAGAAAAAATACGGTGAGCTGCCGGGTACGGTCCGCTATCGCCTGAGGGCGATGTCGGCGGCGACGGACAACGTCGGGCTGTTCTTCGGCGAAGACATCTTTGTCGCCTTCGGGGCGATTATCTTCATGCATAACTTTATGCTGGAGTCCGGGGGCATTCAGACCGAGCCGCTGCACATTGCCCTGTGGGGGATTCCGACGGCGATCTGCGCGTTTATCATCCACGCGACTCGCCTGTGGCGACTGGATAAGCATCTTGAGCGCGAGCTGGGCAAATCGGCACACGCACAGGGAGATGCATCATGAATTTTCAACAAAGCTATCTCTACTGGCTGGCGGGGCTGATCCTGCTGATCGTCGCAGTGATGTCATTTCGTGATAAAGCCAACCCGCGCCGTATCACCACTGGCCTGTTCTGGGGCGTTTATGGTCTGATTTTCCTGCTCGGTGACTGGACGTATCAGCTGGTGGGCGATAAGCGCACCGTGCACATCGCTGTTGGTGTCGCGGTCGTCGGCCTGGCGCTGATCGCCGGTTTTGGTGGCGTGAAACTGGGCAGCTATCATCAGCGCAAACCCGAAGAGCGCGAAGTTAGCGCCAAACGTCTCGGTAACCGACTGTTTTATCCGGCGTTAGCCATTCCGGTGGTGACCGTGGTAGGCGTGCTGATGTTCAACCATGTGCCTGGATTGCAGGAAACCTTGTTCGGACCGGGCAATCACTCGACGCTGGTGACGTTATTCTCAATGACTGCCGGATCGCTGATTGGTCTGGCGATGGCGGTCAAAATGACGCACGAAAAAGTGCATCAGCCGTTGCAGGAGGCGCGTCGTCTGCTGGATTCCATCGGCTGGGCGTTCATTCTGCCGCAGATTCTGGCGACGCTGGGCCTGCTGTTTACCGCCGCGGGTGTGGGCGACGGGATCTCCTGGCTGACCAAAACGTATCTGGCGGTGGACAGCCGCTTTATCGCCGTGGCGGTGTACGCAATCGGCATGGCGTTGTTAACCATGGTAATGGGCAATGCGTTCGCGGCGTTCCCGATTGTGACGGCGGGGATCGGCATCCCGATTCTGGTGCTCCAGCACGGTGGTAATCCGGCGGTAATGGCGGCGATTGGTATGTTCTCCGGCTATTGTGGCACGCTGATGACGCCGATGGCGGCGAACTTCAATATCGTGCCCGCCGCGCTGCTGGAGCTGCCGGATAAAAATGCGGTGATCAAAGCGCAGGTGCCAACTGGCGTGCTGCTCCTGATTGCCAACGTGTTCCTGCTGTACTTCCTGATGTTCCTGTAAGGAGAGACGATGCGGTATGTATTAGTCACCGGTTTTGAGCCGTTTGGTGGTGAGACCGTTAACCCTTCGTGGGAAGTGGTCAGCCAGCTTGAGGGGAGTATCATCGACCACTGTCGCGTGGTGACGCGCCAGCTTCCCTGTGTGTTTGGCGAATCATTAAATGTGCTCAACGCCGCCATCGACGAGCTCAATCCGGCGGTGGTCATTGCGGTCGGACAGGCGGGCGGGCGAGTGGATGTGACCGTCGAGCGGGTCGCCATTAATGTGGATGATGCGCGTATCCCGGATAATCGCGGTCAGCAGCCGATAGATGTTGCTATTGTCCCGGGCGGTCCGGCGGCTTGGTTTAGTTCCCTGCCGATCAAGGCGACGGTGGCGGCGATGCGCGAGAGAGGCATTCCGGCGTCGGTGTCGCAGACGGCGGGGACGTTTGTCTGCAACCACGTGATGTACGGATTGCTGCATAAAATCAGCGAAAATGCGGAAGTGAAGGGCGGGTTTATCCATATCCCTTACCTGCCTGAACAGGCCGCAGCTCATGCGGGCGCACCGAGCATGGCGGCGCAGACGGTAAAAGCGGCGCTGATCGTGGCGATTGAAGTGGCGTTACGCCAGACGGCTGACGTCAAAATCGTGGGCGGTGCGACGCACTAACAAAGGAGCAAAGATGCCAGAAGGTCCGGAGATCCGCCGTGCGGCGGATAGCCTGGAGGCGGCGATTAAGGGCAAACCACTGACCGATGCGTGGTTTGCTTTCCCTCAGTTAAAACCCTATGAAGCTCAGTTGATCGGCCAAACCGTGACGCAGATCGAGACGCGAGGCAAAGCCTTGCTGACTCATTTCAACCATAACCTGACGTTATATAGCCACAACCAGCTTTATGGCGTCTGGCGAGTGATTAATGCGGGTGAGCAACCACAAACCAATCGGGTACTGCGCGTCAGGCTGCAAACGGCGGATAAAGCCATTTTGCTCTATAGCGCGTCGGATATTGAGATGTTAACGCCGGAGCAATTGCTCACTCACCCGTTCCTGCAACGCGTTGGACCGGATGTGCTGGATATGAGCCTGACGCCAGAAGCGGTGAAAGCACGGCTGCTGTCGCCCGCATTTCGCAACCGCCAGTTCTCCGGGCTGCTGCTCGACCAGGCGTTTCTCGCCGGTTTAGGTAACTATTTACGCGTTGAAATTTTGTGGGAAGTCGGGCTGACAGGACAACGTAAAGCCTCGCAGCTTAACGAGGTTCAGCTTGATGCTTTGTCCCACGCGTTGCTGGAGATTCCACGTCTTTCCTACAACACGCGCGGTGTGGTGGATGATAATAAACATCACGGGGCGTTGTTCCGTTTTAAGGTGTTTCATCGCGAAGGGAAGCCGTGCGAGCGGTGTGGCGGGGCGATTGAGCGAACGATGTTATCGTCGAGACCGTTTTACTGGTGCCCGGCGTGCCAGAAATAAAAAAAGCCGGGTGGCGGCTGCGCCTTACCCGGCCTACATGCAGATGCCCAAAATACCAGGAATAAATCTCCCTCCCCTTGCGGGAGAGGGTTGGGGTGAGGGCAACAGGCTTGCGCAGAAACAAAAAAGCCGGGTAGCGGCTGCGCCTTACCCGGCCTACATGCAGATGCCCAAAATACCAGGAATAAATCTCCCTCTCCCTGCGGGAGAGGGTTTGGGTGAGGGAAACAAGCTGGCGCAGAAACAAAAAAGCCGGGTGGCGGCTGCGCCTTACCCGGCCTTCATTCGTACATTAGCCCGACAGATGGCCGGGCTAATTATTACTTATTCTTTACTTCAGTTTTGAAATCACGCTGCTCGTAGCCGGTGTACAGCTGACGCGGACGTGCGATTTTCATGCCTTCGCTGTGCATTTCGTTCCAGTGTGCAATCCAGCCGACGGTACGCGCCATCGCGAAGATCACAGTAAACATGGAAGACGGGATGCCCATCGCTTTCAGAATAATGCCAGAGTAGAAATCGACGTTCGGGTAAAGTTTTTTCTCGATGAAGTACGGGTCGTTCAGCGCGATATGTTCCAGCTCCATCGCCACTTCCAGCAGATCATCTTTAGTACCCAGCTCTTTCAGCACTTCGTGGCAGGTTTCACGCATTACGGTCGCGCGCGGGTCATAGTTTTTGTAAACACGGTGACCGAAGCCCATCAGGCGGAAGGAGTCATTTTTGTCTTTCGCACGACGCACGAATTCAGGAATGTGCTCAACGGAGCTGATCTCTTCCAGCATCTTCAGTGCCGCTTCGTTAGCACCACCGTGCGCCGGTCCCCACAGGGAGGCGATACCGGCTGCGATACAGGCGAACGGGTTCGCGCCTGAAGAGCCTGCGGTACGGACGGTAGAAGTCGAAGCGTTCTGTTCGTGGTCAGCGTGCAGGATCAGAATACGGTCCATTGCGCGCTCAAGCACCGGGTTCACCTCGTAGGTTTCGCACGGTGTCGAGAACATCATGTTCAGGAAATTGCCTGAATAGGAGAGGTCGTTACGCGGATAAACAAACGGCTGGCCGATGGAATATTTGTAACACATCGCCGCCATTGTTGGCATTTTGGACAGCAGGCGGAACGCTGCGATATCGCGGTGACGTGGGTTATTCACGTCCAGAGAATCATGGTAGAACGCCGCCAGCGCACCGGTGATCCCACACATCACGGCCATCGGATGGGAATCACGACGGAACGCATGGAACAGACGGGTGATTTGCTCATGAATCATGGTGTGGCGGGTGACGGTAGTTCTGAACTCATCGTACTGTTCCTGCGTCGGTTTTTCGCCGTTTAACAGGATGTAGCACACTTCCAGATAGTTGGATTCGGTGGCTAACTGATCGATGGGGAAACCGCGATGGAGCAGGATACCTTCGTCACCGTCGATAAAGGTGATTTTGGATTCGCAAGATGCGGTAGAGGTGAAGCCAGGGTCAAAGGTGAATACTCCTTTAGAACCCAGTGTACGGATATCAATAACATCCTGACCGAGCGTGCCTTTTAGCACATCCAGTTCAATAGCAGTGTCACCGTTTAGAGTGAGCTTTGCCTTTGTATCAGCCATTTACGGTCTCCTTAGCGCCTTATGCTTAAGACTACGGTTTACCGGATTTGCATTCAGCTGTTTATCACATCGTTACCAGTTTGTTATTTGGCTTGCCGCTCAGCTCGCGAGGAGAAACCAGGGTACAGAGCTATGGCGCCTTGCAGGTAAACGAATGAAAAATCAGAGAAATAACAGCAAATCAGTGTCTTCGCAGTCCGAATTATTCAAACCTGTATACCACTAATAACTGTCCTGATAACTTCGGTCAATACCATCACACTGTTACATAACTAAATCTCAGGTGAAAGAGAGACCTCATAACTTTTGCGCATTATATGCCTTTTCTGCTATCGTTTGTAACAATAATGTTTAATCTTTGTCAAATCCGATGATTAAAATTTAAAATAATGTTGTTATCGTGACTCTGATCACTGTTCCGCATAAAACCCGACAAACTGTATGTAGGTTAATTGTAATGGTTTTGTGAACGACCTATACTGCCGCCAGGTCTCCGGAACACCCTGCAATCCCGAGCCACCCAGCGTTGTAACGTGTCGTTTTAGCATTTGGAAGCAATGTTTAGCATGACGCGAAGTTATAGATAAGGACGCTGCTTGACCCGCGCGCAGACCGGAGGAAGGAAATCCCGTCGTCTTTCAGGTTACAAGTGCGTTGGCTGTGCCGCTTACCCGGCCTTAATGCCTTCCTGTAATCCGAAGTCCAAAGGGAATTATAAGAACAGCATGTGGGCGTTATTCATGATAAGAAATGTGAAAAAACAAAGACCTGTCAATCTGGATCTCAAAACGATCCGATTCCCTGTAACGGCAATAGCGTCCATTCTCCACCGTGTCTCCGGTGTGATTACGTTCGTGGCAGTGGGTATTCTGCTGTGGTTACTGGGTACCAGCCTCTCTTCTCCTGAAGGATTCCTCCAGGCCTCGGCCATCATGAACAGCTTCTTCGTGAAATTTATCATGTGGGGCATTCTGACTGCACTGGCGTACCACGTTGTAGTGGGCGTTCGCCATATGCTGATGGACTTTGGCTATCTGGAAGAAACCCTCGAAGTGGGGAAACGTTCCGCCAATATTTCATTTGTGATTACTGTCGTGCTTTCAATTCTTGCAGGAGTCCTCGTATGGTAAGCAACGCCTCCGCATTAGGACGCAACGGCGTACATGACTTCATTCTGGTCCGCGCTACCGCCATCGTCCTCACCCTTTACATCATCTACATGATCGGTTTCTTCGCGACCAGCGGCGAGCTGACGTGGGAGATCTGGAGCGGGTTCTTCGGATCTGCCTTCACCAAAGTGTTCACCCTGCTGGCTCTGTTCTCGATCCTTATTCATGCCTGGATTGGCATGTGGCAGGTGTTGACCGATTACGTTAAACCTCTCGCGATTCGCCTGCCGTTGCAGTTGCTGATTGTTGTCGCGCTGGTGGTTTACGTTATTTATGGATTTGTTGTGGTGTGGGGTGTGTGATGAAACTGCCAGTCAGAGAATTTGATGCTGTTGTGATTGGTGCCGGTGGCGCAGGTATGCGCGCGGCGCTACAAATTTCCCAGAGCGGCCAGACCTGTGCGCTGCTCTCTAAAGTGTTCCCAACCCGTTCCCATACCGTATCTGCGCAAGGTGGCATCACCGTGGCGCTCGGTAATACCCATGAAGATAACTGGGAATGGCATATGTATGACACGGTGAAAGGCTCCGATTATATCGGTGACCAGGACGCCATCGAATATATGTGTAAGACCGGCCCGGAAGCGATTCTTGAGCTGGACCACATGGGCCTGCCGTTCTCCCGTCTGGAAGATGGCACTATTTATCAGCGTCCGTTTGGCGGCCAGTCGAAAAACTTCGGCGGCGAACAGGCGGCACGTACTGCGGCAGCGGCTGACCGTACCGGCCACGCACTGCTGCACACTCTCTATCAGCAGAACCTGAAAAACCACACCACCATTTTCTCCGAGTGGTATGCGCTGGATCTGGTGAAAAACGAAGATGGCGCAGTGGTCGGGTGTACCGCCCTGTGCATCGAAACCGGTGAAGTGGTTTACTTCAAAGCTCGCGCAACGGTGCTGGCGACCGGCGGTGCAGGCCGTATTTACCAGTCCACCACCAACGCCCACATTAACACCGGCGACGGCGTAGGCATGGCAATCCGCGCAGGTGTGCCTGTGCAGGACATGGAAATGTGGCAGTTCCACCCGACCGGTATCGCCGGTGCTGGCGTTCTGGTGACAGAAGGCTGTCGTGGTGAAGGTGGCTATCTGCTGAACAAACACGGCGAACGCTTCATGGAGCGTTATGCCCCGAATGCAAAAGACCTGGCGGGTCGTGACGTGGTGGCACGTTCCATCATGATCGAAATCCGTGAAGGTCGCGGCTGCGATGGTCCGTGGGGCCCGCACGCGAAACTGAAGCTGGATCACCTGGGTAAAGAAGTTCTGGAATCCCGTCTGCCGGGCATCCTGGAGCTGTCGCGCACCTTCGCGCACGTCGACCCTGTCAAAGAGCCAATTCCGGTTATCCCAACCTGCCACTACATGATGGGCGGTATTCCGACCAAAGTGACCGGTCAGGCGCTGACCGTAAACGAGCAGGGCGAAGACGTGGTGATTCCTGGCCTGTTCGCCGTTGGCGAAATTGCCTGCGTATCGGTCCACGGTGCAAACCGTCTTGGCGGCAACTCGCTGCTCGACCTGGTGGTGTTTGGTCGTGCGGTTGGCCTGCATCTGCAAGAATCTATCGCTGAACAAGGCGATCTGCGTGATGCCACTGAAGCGAACATTGAAGCGTCCCTTGAGCGTCTCAATCGCTGGAATGGCAACCGCGACGGCGAAGATCCGGTGGAAATCCGCAAAGCGCTGCAAGAATGTATGCAGCACAACTTCTCGGTATTCCGCGAAGGCGATGCGATGGCCAAAGGGCTTGAGCAGCTGAAAGTGATCCGCGAGCGTCTCAAAAATGCCCGTCTGGACGACACTTCCAGCGAGTTCAACACCCAGCGCGTCGAGTGCCTTGAGCTTGATAACCTGATGGAAACTGCTTACGCAACGGCGGTCTCCGCAAACTACCGCACCGAAAGCCGTGGCGCGCATAGCCGCTTCGACTTCCCGGATCGTGACGACGAAAACTGGCTGTGCCATTCCCTGTATCTGCCAGAGTCGGAATCCATGACGCGACGTGAAGTCAACATGGAACCGAAACTGCGTCCGGCGTTCCCGCCGAAGATTCGTACCTATTAATGCGGAGACAGGATAATGAAACTCGAATTCTCAGTTTATCGTTATAACCCGGATGTTGATGACGCTCCGCATATGCAGGATTACACCCTGGAAGCGGAAGAAGGTCGCGACATGATGCTGCTTGATGCGTTAATGCAGCTGAAAGAAAAAGATCCGACACTGTCGTTTCGTCGTTCATGCCGTGAAGGGGTGTGTGGCTCCGACGGCGTGAACATGAACGGCAAAAATGGCCTGGCCTGTATCACCCCGATTTCGGCGTTGCAGCGTACAGGACAGAAAATTGTGATCCGTCCTCTGCCTGGCCTGCCGGTCGTTCGCGATTTGGTGGTGGACATGGGGCAATTCTATGCACAATATGAGAAGATTAAGCCTTACTTGTTGAATAATGGGCAGAATCCACCCGCTCGCGAGCATTTACAGTCGCCAGAGCAGCGTGAAAAACTCGATGGCCTGTACGAATGTATTCTCTGTGCATGCTGTTCGACCTCTTGCCCGTCGTTCTGGTGGAACCCGGACAAGTTTATCGGCCCGGCTGGCCTGCTGGCTGCGTATCGCTTCCTGATTGACAGCCGCGATACCGAAACCGACAGCCGCCTGGAAGGGTTGAGTGATGCTTTCAGCGTATTCCGCTGCCATAGCATCATGAACTGCGTCAGTGTATGTCCTAAGGGGCTGAACCCGACGCGCGCCATCGGCCATATTAAGTCGATGCTGTTGCAGCGCAGTGCCTAAGTAATACCGCCGGATGGCGCTTCGCTTATCCAGCCTACGTAACAGTAGGCCCGGTAAGCGGAGCGCCACCGGCAAAGCAAAGATAGATAGCAGGAAACCTTTAAAAACTGCCGGACCCGCCTTCTCCCTCTCCCTTAGGGAGAGGGGCGGGGTGAGGGGAAACCCTCGGACAGTTTCTAAAGGTTCCTTCGCGAGCCAAGCTGAGACAAGAGCTCGCAGGTGAACCCCGGCACGTACACGAGGTGTGCGTGGTAGTTTCTACGGCGAAATAAGCATAAAAATGCTTAAGGGATCACGATGCAGAACGGCGCAATGAAAGCCTGGCTGGACTCTTCTTTCCTCTCTGGTGCAAACCAAAGCTGGATCGAACAGCTCTATGAAGACTTCTTAACCGATCCTGACTCAGTGGACGCTAACTGGCGTTCCATGTTCCAGCAGTTACCTGGCACTGGGGTCAAACCGGATCAATTCCATTCCAAAACACGTGATTATTTCCGTCGTCTGGCGAAGGATGCCTCACGTTACTCTTCCTCGATCTCTGACCCTGACACCAATGTGAAGCAGGTAAAAGTCCTGCAGCTCATCAATGCTTATCGCTTCCGTGGTCACCAGCATGCGAACCTCGACCCGCTGGGACTGTGGAAACAAGACCGTGTGGCGGATCTCGATCCGGCGTACCACGATCTGACCGAGGCGGATTTCCAGGAAAGCTTTAACGTCGGCTCCTTTGCCAGCGGCAAAGACACGATGAAGCTGGGAGAGCTGCTTGAGGCGCTCAAACAAACCTATTGTGGCTCCATCGGTGCAGAGTACATGCACATCACCTCCACCGACGAAAAACGCTGGATCCAGCAGCGCATCGAATCGGTGACCGGCCACGCCAGCTTTAGCGTTGAAGAGAAAAAACGTTTCCTGAGCGAACTGACCGCTGCAGAAGGCCTGGAGCGTTACCTCGGTGCCAAATTCCCGGGTGCAAAACGCTTCTCCCTTGAAGGCGGCGATGCCTTAGTGCCGATGCTGAAAGAGCTGATTCGTCATGCGGGCAACAGCGGCACTCGTGAAGTGGTGCTGGGTATGGCGCACCGTGGTCGTCTGAACGTACTGGTTAACGTGCTGGGTAAAAAACCGCAGGACCTGTTCGACGAATTCGCGGGCAAACATAAAGAACACCTCGGTACCGGTGACGTGAAGTACCACATGGGCTTCTCATCGGATATCGAAACCAACGGCGGTCTGGTTCACCTGGCGCTGGCGTTTAACCCGTCGCACCTCGAAATCGTCAGCCCGGTGGTTATCGGTTCCGTGCGTGCGCGTCTGGACAGACTGGACGAACCAAGCAGCAATAAAGTACTGCCAATCACCATTCACGGTGATGCGGCGGTCACCGGCCAGGGCGTCGTTCAGGAAACCCTGAACATGTCCAAAGCGCGTGGTTACGAAGTGGGCGGTACCGTTCGCATCGTCATCAATAACCAGGTGGGCTTCACGACCTCTAACCCGCTGGATGCGCGCTCCACGCCGTACTGTACTGACATCGGTAAAATGGTGCAGGCGCCGATCTTCCACGTGAACGCCGATGACCCGGAAGCGGTCGCTTTCGTGACACGTCTGGCGCTGGACTTCCGTAACACCTTTAAACGCGATGTGTTCATCGACCTGTTCTGCTATCGCCGTCACGGCCATAACGAAGCGGACGAGCCGAGTGCAACCCAGCCGCTGATGTACCAGAAAATCAAAAAGCATCCGACGCCGCGTAAAATCTACGCCGACAAACTGGAAGCGGACAAAATCGCGACCCTCGAAGATGCCACCGAGCTGGTTAACCTTTACCGCGATGCGCTGGATGCCGGCGAGTGCGTGGTGAAAGAGCTGCGTCCGATGAACATGCACTCCTTTACCTGGTCGCCGTACCTCAACCACGAGTGGGATGAGAGCTACCCGAACAAGGTCGAGATGAAGCGTCTGCAGGAGCTGGCAAAACGCATCAGCACCGTGCCAGAAGCCATCGAGATGCAGTCTCGCGTGCAGAAAATTTACTCCGACCGTCAGTCAATGGCGGCAGGCGAGAAACTGTTCGACTGGGGCGGCGCAGAAAACCTGGCCTACGCAACGTTGGTTGACGAAGGCATTCCGGTGCGTCTGTCCGGTGAAGATGCGGGCCGTGGGACCTTCTTCCACCGTCACGCAGTGATTCACAACCAGACCAACGGTTCCACTTACACTCCGCTGCAGCACGTGCACAACGGTCAGGGCCAGTTCAAGGTCTGGGACTCCGTGCTGTCTGAAGAAGCGGTTCTGGCGTTCGAATACGGCTATGCCACTGCAGAACCACGCACCTTGACCATCTGGGAAGCGCAGTTCGGTGACTTCGCCAACGGCGCACAGGTGGTTATCGACCAGTTCATCAGCTCCGGCGAGCAGAAATGGGGCCGTATGTGTGGCCTGGTGATGCTCCTGCCACACGGCTACGAAGGGCAGGGCCCGGAGCACTCTTCCGCGCGTCTGGAACGTTATCTGCAGCTCTGCGCCGAGCAGAACATGCAGGTGTGCGTGCCATCTACCCCGGCTCAGGTTTACCACATGCTGCGTCGTCAGGCGCTGCGCGGGATGCGTCGTCCGCTAGTGGTGATGTCACCGAAATCGCTGCTGCGTCATCCACTGGCGGTGTCCAGCCTCGATGAGCTGGCGAACGGCACCTTCCAGCCTGCGATTGGTGAGATTGATGACCTCGATCCGCAAGGCGTGAAGCGCGTAGTGATGTGTTCTGGTAAGGTTTATTTCGACCTGCTGGAACAGCGCCGCAAGAAAGATCAGAAAGATGTCGCCATCGTGCGTATCGAGCAGCTTTATCCGTTCCCGCATCAGTCGGTGCAGGAAGCGTTGAAACCGTACGCACACGTGCATGATTTTGTCTGGTGCCAGGAAGAGCCGCTTAACCAGGGCGCATGGTACTGCAGCCAGCATCATTTCCGTGATGTGATTCCATTTGGGTCCGCCCTGCGTTACGCAGGTCGCCCGGCCTCCGCCTCTCCGGCGGTAGGGTATATGTCCGTTCACCAGAAGCAACAGCAAGATCTGGTGAATGACGCGCTGAACGTCGAATAATTTAAGGATACAAAATGAGTAGCGTAGATATTCTTGTTCCCGACCTGCCTGAATCCGTCGCTGACGCAACGGTAGCGACCTGGCATAAAAAACCGGGCGATAGCGTTAAGCGCGATGAAGTGCTGGTAGAAATCGAAACTGACAAAGTGGTACTGGAAGTACCGGCATCGGCGGATGGCATTCTGGATGCAGTGCTGGAAGACGAAGGCACCACCGTGACGTCTCGCCAGATCCTCGGTCGCCTGCGTGAAGGCAACAGCGCGGGTAAAGAGTCCAGCGCTAAGTCTGAAAGCAAAGAGTCCACTCCGGCTCAGCGTCAGCAAGCCTCTCTGGAAGAACAAACCAACGATGCACTCAGCCCGGCGATCCGTCGCCTGCTGGGTGAACACAATCTCGAAGCCAGCGCCATTAAAGGCACCGGTGTCGGCGGTCGTCTGACCCGTGAAGATGTGGAAAAACATCTGGCGAAAACGCCTGCTAAAGAAGAAGCCAAAGCACCGGCGGCTGCAGCCCCTGCGACAGCACAGCCAACGCTTGGCGCACGCAGTGAAAAACGTGTGCCGATGACTCGCCTGCGTAAGCGTGTGGCTGAGCGTCTGCTGGAAGCGAAAAACTCCACCGCGATGCTGACCACCTTCAACGAAGTCAACATGAAGCCAATCATGGACCTGCGTAAGCAGTACGGTGACGCGTTTGAAAAACGTCACGGTATCCGTCTGGGCTTTATGTCCTTCTACGTGAAAGCGGTCGTTGAAGCGCTGAAACGTTATCCGGAAGTGAATGCTTCTATCGATGGCGAAGATGTGGTTTACCACAACTACTTCGACGTCAGCATGGCGGTTTCCACGCCGCGTGGCCTGGTGACCCCGGTTCTGCGTGACGTTGATACCCTGGGCATGGCGGATATCGAGAAGAAAATCAAAGAGCTGGCGCTGAAAGGCCGTGACGGTAAATTGACCGTTGAAGACCTGACCGGCGGTAACTTCACCATCACCAACGGTGGTGTATTCGGTTCCCTGATGTCTACCCCAATCATCAACCCGCCGCAGAGCGCGATTCTGGGTATGCATGCCATCAAAGACCGCCCAATGGCGGTTGACGGTAAAGTCGAGATCCTGCCAATGATGTATCTGGCGCTTTCTTACGATCACCGTCTGATTGATGGTCGTGAATCTGTGGGTTATCTGGTGGCAATTAAAGAGCTGCTGGAAGATCCAACGCGTCTGCTGCTGGACGTGTAGTAGTTTTAGCCTCACCTGCACTGTAGGCCGGATACGCGCTGCGCGACCGGCCTATAGGATTGAAATAACGATTACCTGAAGGATGGATAGAACACATGAACTTACATGAATATCAGGCCAAACAGCTGTTTGCCCGGTATGGCTTACCGGCTCCGGTGGGTTATGCCTGTACTACCCCACGTGAAGCTGAAGAAGCCGCATCTAAAATTGGTTCCGGCCCTTGGGTAGTTAAGTGTCAGGTTCACGCTGGTGGCCGTGGTAAAGCGGGCGGTGTGAAAGTTGTTAAGAGCAAAGAAGAGATTCGCGCCTTTGCTGAACATTGGTTGGGCAAACGCCTGGTGACCTACCAGACAGACGCGAACGGCCAGCCGGTTAACCAGATCCTGGTGGAAGCGGCGACTGACATCGCAAAAGAATTGTACCTCGGCGCGGTTGTAGACCGTAGCTCCCGTCGCGTGGTGTTCATGGCGTCTACCGAAGGCGGCGTGGAAATCGAAAAAGTGGCGGAAGAAACCCCGCACCTGATCCACAAAGTGGCTATCGATCCGCTGGCAGGCCCTATGCCTTACCAGGGTCGCGAGCTGGCGTTCAAACTGGGTCTGGAAGGTAAACTGGTTCAACAGTTCACCAAGATCTTTATGGGCCTGGCAAACATCTTCCTTGAGCGCGATCTGGCGCTGATCGAAATTAACCCGCTGGTGATCACCACTCAGGGCGACCTGATCTGCCTCGACGGTAAACTGGGCGCTGACGGCAACGCATTGTTCCGCCAGTCCGATCTGCGCGAAATGCGCGATCAGTCTCAGGAAGATCCGCGTGAAGCGCAGGCTGCACAGTGGGAACTGAACTACGTGGCGCTGGATGGCAACATCGGCTGCATGGTTAACGGTGCAGGCCTGGCAATGGGCACCATGGACATCGTTAAACTGCACGGCGGCGAGCCGGCTAACTTCCTTGACGTGGGCGGCGGCGCGACCAAAGAGCGCGTGACCGAAGCGTTCAAAATCATCCTCTCTGACGACAACGTGAAAGCCGTTCTGGTTAACATCTTCGGCGGTATCGTGCGTTGCGACCTGATCGCTGACGGCATCATCGGTGCGGTAGAAGAAGTGGGCGTGAACGTCCCGGTTGTGGTTCGTCTGGAAGGGAACAACGCTGAACTCGGCGCGAAAAAACTGGCTGACAGTGGCCTGAATATTATTGCAGCGAAAAGTCTGACGGATGCAGCTCAGCAGGTTGTTGCCGCAGTGGAGGGGAAATAATGTCCGTTTTGATTGATAAGAACACTAAAGTTATCTGCCAGGGCTTCACCGGTAGCCAGGGGACTTTCCACTCCGAACAAGCGATTGCTTACGGTACGCAGATGGTTGGCGGCGTGACGCCAGGCAAAGGTGGCACCACGCATCTGGGCCTGCCGGTGTTCAACACCGTGCGTGAAGCAGTTGAAGCAACAGGCGCAACGGCGACTGTGATCTACGTTCCGGCTCCGTTCTGCAAAGATTCCATTCTGGAAGCGATCGATGCAGGCATCAAACTGATCATCACCATTACCGAAGGCATCCCGACGCTGGATATGCTGACTGTAAAAGTGAAGCTGGACGAAGCAGGCGTGCGCATGATCGGGCCAAACTGCCCGGGCGTGATCACCCCAGGCGAATGCAAAATCGGCATCATGCCAGGCCACATTCACAAGCCAGGCAAAGTGGGCATCGTGTCCCGCTCCGGTACCCTGACCTATGAAGCGGTTAAGCAGACTACCGACTACGGTTTCGGCCAGTCCACCTGTGTGGGCATCGGCGGTGACCCGATCCCTGGCTCTAACTTCATCGATATCCTGAAACTGTTCCAGGAAGATCCGCAGACTGAAGCGATCGTGATGATCGGTGAAATCGGCGGCAGCGCTGAAGAAGAAGCCGCTGCTTACATCAAAGACCACGTCACCAAACCGGTTGTTGGTTACATCGCCGGTGTGACTGCGCCAAAAGGCAAACGTATGGGCCACGCAGGCGCCATCATTGCCGGTGGTAAAGGCACAGCGGATGAGAAGTTCGCAGCGCTGGAAGCCGCAGGCGTCAAAACCGTTCGTAGCCTGGCCGATATCGGCGAAGCACTGAGCGCTATCATCAAGTAATCCTCTCTGCTCCCCATGAGGGGAGCTTTGACATAATAAATGTCCGTTTCGACATGGTTGGCCGCTGAAAAGCGGCCTTTTTTATGCCCGGTAATCCTGGTTTAACCTTTTATCCGTCACGGCGATCTCCCCCTCCTGTGCCTCGATATTGACTTCACTTTCGCCGCTTAAATCCGTCACAAACACCCAGCAAATCCGTGGGTCATGGCTGCGCAAAATCAGATACTCCAGTTCGGACGTCGAGGGGTTGTCCGGCCCTTTGGCCTGAATGACGTGCGCGTTGCTGAGCGAAAAACAGCTGATTGTCACGGGTTTATCAGTCTGATAGCGTAAGTCAGTCTGACCGTTCAGCGGCATTTGTGTGGCCTGGTGGACGTAGGGATAACACAAGCTGATCCCGGTTTGCGGCATATCAGGCCGGGATTCACCGCGAATCAGGTAGATCGCATCCACGCACTGGGCATGAGGATTCTCGATATCCCACCTGTCGATCAGCAGGTTTTCCGTAACCTGTACGCTGCGGCGGAAAACGACATCGCGGTAGGATTCCTCATCCCACTCCACGCGCGTTTTGCTGTCGGGCAGGGCGGCCTGGGTTTTCCAGTCCACTTCGGTAACCAGGTGCGTAGCAGCAGGTGTTTCATCATACCGAAGCACGCGCGGGACGGCGGGTGGCTGGTTCAACTCGTTCACGCATAATGTATTGTGTGAAAATGAGTTTTTGTAGTAGCCGTAGTGCAGCGGTGCGCCGTAGCCCGTTGTGCCGAGATCGGGAAACAACGCTTTTCCCTGATTGAAAACGATCAGGTTCAGACGATCGTAATGATCGTGCTCCCCACCGTACGGGCCATGTTTGATGCATACTGCCCGGCCCGGTGCGTTTCGGATCAGGGTAAAACCTGCGCCGGGGTGGTGTTCGCTGGCGGTCGGGGCTTGCAGGGCGTCAGCGGGCAGCGGTTGGCCGTAAAACAACGCGTCGATATGATTGCGCGGCGTGGTGCGATAGAGACGGGAGAGCAACTGCCCGTACACCTCTTTGCCATAATAAAAATATGCAAATTCATAGATATCCGCATGGCCGAGCTGCTCCTGGCCGTTTACGCAATCATTCACTTTCGGCAGCGTCATATCTGGTAGCAGGAATTGCATCGGCAGGCTGAGCATCTGCGGATAGAACGGTTGATCCAGCAGGCTAAATTCGCTGTTTTTCGCCAGTTTCTCAAAGGCGAAAAAGGCTTCCAGGGCGTAGTAGTGATAGTGCAGCGAGCCTTCAAACCATAATCCGCCTGGCAGCAGGGCGTTCTCCAGCTGATAACGCAGGCCGTAGGGGCTGTTAACGGCAAACTCCAGATAAGCATTCTCTTCCAGCACGGCGCCAATGATGCCGACGGTGGCACTGATTTTAACCTCATGGTTATGAATCTGATTGCTGCGATGCTGCATCAGAAAATCAGCTCCACAACGCAGCAGGCGCGTAGCAATATACTCATTCTGTTCGGTCGTGAGCTCAGAACGAATCAGGTCAAACCCACGAGCAAAATCGGCGTGACAATTCGCTTCACAGAGCGTCTGAGCATTGGCTTTTCCAGGACCGTTGTAGGGAATACCGCCGTGTTCCTGATAGTCGGGATAGTACTTAGCATACTGCATCAGAATATCGATCACTTTATCCCGATAGCGTATTTCACCGGTCAGTAGCCAGAGAACGCTAAGCTCG
The DNA here is from genome assembly GCA_002271215.1 of Lelliottia jeotgali. Classification (NCBI taxonomy): domain Bacteria; kingdom Pseudomonadati; phylum Pseudomonadota; class Gammaproteobacteria; order Enterobacterales; family Enterobacteriaceae; genus Lelliottia; species Lelliottia jeotgali. The sequence goes on from CP018628.1 coordinate 1,401,973, forward strand.
TAGCTTGCTTTCGCATTCAATCCGTTTAGCCAGCGCCACCAGGCGCCGTAGTAGGGTTCGCCGGTAAAAACGGCCCCGTCCACGGGGCAGCGATGTTTGTTGGGCGAGTGCCGGTTCCACAGCAAGCGCACGCTGTGCTCAGGGCAGAAGAAGTAGTGGTTCCAGGTGGCGCATCCGGTTTCGGGCACCAGCGTGTCGTTGTTGATGACGTCGCGGTTGCTCTCAATCAGCCCGGCGAGGATCGCCGGGGTGACATTTTGACGGGCGGCGGTAAGTTGTTCTGCGGTAAATTGTTTCACTGTGCACCTGTACCCGATTATTTCACCAGCGGAGAGCCGGGCATTAAGAAGTTGATATTATCGGCATTCCCTTTGCTCAGAAGGGCGACGCTCTGCGTAAAGGTGGCATCTTTATAGGCTCTCGCCGCCGCCAGCATCGGGCCGGTGGCTTCCTCCGGAGTGTATTTCAGCTCCGGGTACGGCCAGCTGCTGGCCGGTTTGCCCATTTGCTCGCTGATGAAGGCAAACGCGCTTTTGGTAGTGCGGCTGTCGAGCTGGAAATTCCACACGTCATTTCCGGTCTGCTCCCCGTAACGCCCCATTCGGCCATAGGCGGCGAGGGCAAAATTCGAATAATGGAAGGAGCGGGTGCGCTCAAGCTCTGCCGTGATTTCACCTTTGCTGTTGATCTGCGAGATCAGATGGCGATGCTTAAAGATCTCAATCTGCTCTGTCGCCTGTTTTTTATCTCCGGTGAAAAGCGAGAACGCGGTAACCTGGGTGTCGTACCAGGCTCCATGATTGTTGTACCAGTTCGATTCTTCATGCCCGTTCTGACTGGTTTTCAGCCAGCGAATGTAGTCAGCGTACCAGCGCTGATAGCGTTTGAAATCCTGATCCGAAAGTGTTTTCGCGTTGTGTAACAGCACAATGCTGTCGGCGACATCAATCAGTACGCGGGTGTCGATAATGCCGATCCCCCGTCCGTTCACGATGCCAGGAATCGCCTGGGCATAATTAAGATTCGGGTTCATCCGGGTTTCTTTGTGCAAGAACCAGGTTTGCAGCTGAGCATTCGCCTTTTGCGCATATTTAGGGTCGCCGCTGTAGAACGCCGCCAGGGCCAACGCGCGGATGTCATCGGAAAAATGGGCCATTCTCGCGCTGTCCGTATCATCGGTTTTGGAGGACGGATTGATATTACCGTCGTCGCGGACGTAGGGGAGGTGGTCTTTGGTATCCGGGTTCGGCCACCAGTAAGGGCCAAAACTGTAGTAATCGTGTTTATTGCCGGAGGCCGGGATCAGCTTTTTCTGCGTTACGCTGTACGGAGGATGCAACAGGGCAGCATCGGCTTTTTTCATTAGTGCCTGAATGGCTGGCGTGTAGGTGGCGTCATTCTGGGCGATCTTCGTTTTTATCTCCTGCATCTGCTGGCAGTCGTAAGTCAGGCAGGAATCAGCAGCGGACTGGGCATACAGCGGTGCAGAACACAGCAGGCAAGCGAAGAACAGTGTTTGATATTTCATTGTCGTTTCCTTGTTCAGGCGACAGCAGGTTTGAATGCCGCTGCAGGATTTTTGATGAGCAACCACAGGAACGCAGCGCCAATAAGATCGAAAACACCCAGTCCAATAAAGAAAGCATTGTAGCCAACCACGGCAACCATCGCGCCGAGGAAAAGGCTAAATGCGAAGTTTCCCATGCTGCCGGTGAAGGCTGCAAAGCCGGTGGCAGTTGCGACTTTTTGTTTGGGGAAAAGGTCGGACGACATGCTGATGACGGTGATGGACAAGCACTGATGGGCAAAGCCCGCAATGCAAAATAGCGCAATGGCAGCATAGACGTTTTCGACGTAGCCGACAGCCGCCATCGCCAGCATCAGCAACGCAGCGAAGGTAAAGGTGATGCGTTTAGCATTGATAATGTGAATGCCTCGATTGTTAAGAAACTTCGAGATGTATCCGGCTGCCAGACAGCCTAAATCTGCCGTCAGGAACGGAAGCCAGGCAAACATAGCGATTTCACTCAGATTCATATGACGCACGGTGACGAGATACAGCGGCATCCAGTAGTGCAGGGTTCCCCAGGCCGGGTCAGCCATAAAGCGGGGTAAAGAGATAGCCCACAAATTTTTGTCTTTGATCATCGAGCTGAGGGTCGCTTTTTCCGTCGTCAGGACCAGACCGTTGTCCGCCTGAACTTCGTCATATTCCGCTTTGAGCAGCGCCGGATGGCTTTCCGGCGATCGATAGCACACCAGCCACAAAATGCTCCACAGAATCCCCATCCCGCCGGTAACCACAAACGACATTTCCCAATTGTAATTAAGGATGGCCCAAACCACGAGCGGCGGGGCGAGCATCGCGCCGAGTGACGTCCCCAGGCTATAGATCCCGCAGGCCAGCCCTCGCTCTTTTGCCGGGAACCATTCGGCGGTCACTTTCATACCAGCCGGGTTAAATGCCGCTTCGGTTAAACCGAGGCCGCCGCGCAGGCAGGCTATCGGTAACCAACTGCTGAAAAGCGCGGTTAACATGTTGCACAGTGACCACAGCATGGCCAGTATGCTAAAGCTGAAGCGCAAGCCAAACTTATCGATGATGAAACCGCAGGCGATCCCGCCGATGGCGTAGGTAAACGGAAACACTGACACGATCCACGAGTATTGCTCGCTCGAAAGATGCAGTGTTTTCATCATTTCCGGGGCAGCAACGCCGAGCGTGCTGCGCGCGAGGTAATTGATAATGGTGCCGAGCATAACGAGTGAAATAATGTACCAGCGTAGTTTTTTTATCTTCACGGTGCCTTCCTTGAGTATGTTGAAATTTTGTTGTTTTAAAAATGAAATGCAATTTCAATTAATGCTATTGGAAATATATCTGCCCGTGCTTGATGATGCTCACAGATTTTTAAATACGGTAAAAATTAATTAATATGAAAAATATATAAACACCATGAATTAATTCATTCAAACCATTTATCAAAATGATCTATTTTTCGCAAATATAAAAACAAAACGCTATTTCAATAAAAAGTGTGTGGATGATCTTGTTTTTAAAATAATGAGAGTGACCGATTTTAATTAATGAATATTATGCCTTCCTGTGGTTTGGTGTCGGTGTGATAACGCAGTAAATATTGCGTATCTCAGCTTATAAAGTATCAAGGGATGGATTATGCAGAAAAAATGGCAATGGTTATTACTGTCTTGTGTTACAGCGTGTCCGCTTGTTTGTCAGGCACTGACGTTTGACGTCAGAGGCGGCTACAGAGCGGGTAGTCACTCATATGAATCGCGCTATAAGGTCAGCCAGAGCTGGAAGAGTGGCTGGTGGGGAAGTATCGAAACCGATAACAAAAATAATAAAAGTAACGGCAGAGGTGCAAATGGTGGGGATAAATCGGACGGTGCTCATTCATTGGGTGACAGTAAGTCAGATTATAATGAAATAGAGTCTAATTACACGATTCCGTTAACGGAACAATGGAGTTTTCAACCTGGAGGCATTTATCACTGGAGCAGCAATGGTACACAAATCCGGCCCTATTTACGCCTGAATTATAAAATCACTGCCGATTTAAATACAAGTTTACGTTATCGCTATGACTATAATACGTATGAAACGGTGAATGGTAGCGGTGAGTCTCATCGGGATAGCGTTAACCGTCTGGATCTGTATTTGGGTTATAAAATTAATCCACAGTGGAGCGTACTCTATCAGGGAACGATATATAAACATGTTAATGATGATTATAAATATAAGAATGATAAATCATCGGCAACGGAAAATGCCGTTACGCTACGTTATAAATGGAACAGCTGGTTCAGCCCGTATGTGGAATACGATTACCTGGATAAACAGGGTTTTTACGAAGGAGAAGACGGTATCGCCGAGTCGCGTTACCGCATCGGTATGACGTTTACGCTCTAAGCAGCGGCAAAACCTGCCTGGCGGAGCTGCCGGGCAGGAATGCGCGATGAACATCGGTTCTTCTACCTGCTTGAGTATGCAGCAGCCACCTTCCGCAGTATCAAATCTGTCTAAAATTCACTCGAACAGATTGGCGGACATGTTCCGGTGATCATTTCGTTAACGGTATAGTCACGGCGTGGTGTTAATTAGAAGGTGGTGACGGGTAAAATAAATGTTATTTTTGGCTGAGCTATTGCCGAAATGGAAAAAGAAGTCTAAGCCGCTATCCTTAAATGTTTGTCAGCGTTATAAAGCGAGACGACAAGCAGCGTTAAAAAAAATCACTATTATTTATATCTCATTCCGCATTCGCTAACCATTGCAGTGATCAAATCTACATATCATTAACATTGTATTTACTATGGCTAATGCATTTAAACACCTTTAACAGAATCACGCGTTTTTGATTTAAATCAATGTTTAATGCTTGGAAATGCACCCCAAAAGACGCTAAATTGTCCGCGATCAAATTGGCTGAAAGGGTGTAAATTCGCTATATATTGATCAACGTCGTAAAACGTAAATCTCGTTCAATAAAAACCTGTTTATTGTAAGGGCTTTGCAGCGTATTATATTTGCGGGATCAATTAGAGTTTTTTCTTAACGTATTTGTAACTTTTCATCATGGCTTTTTCCTCTTTTGAAGAATAGGTCACGAAGAAGGGAAACAGATAACTTTGTATTGGGGCATGTGTGTGAACCCTTTCTAAGGGATTCACTCTCGGAGTCTTCATGCGATGAGCAAGGAGTCATGATGTTAGATATAGTCGAACTGTCGCGCTTACAGTTTGCCTTGACCGCGATGTACCACTTCCTTTTTGTGCCACTAACGCTCGGTATGGCGTTCCTGCTGGCCATCATGGAAACGGTCTACGTCCTTTCCGGCAAACAGATTTATAAAGATATGACCAAGTTCTGGGGCAAGTTGTTTGGTATCAACTTTGCGCTGGGCGTGGCGACCGGCCTGACCATGGAGTTCCAGTTCGGGACTAACTGGTCTTACTATTCTCACTACGTTGGGGATATCTTCGGTGCGCCGCTGGCCATTGAAGGTCTGATGGCCTTCTTCCTCGAATCCACCTTTGTAGGTCTGTTCTTCTTCGGTTGGGACCGTCTGGGTAAAGTTCAGCACATGGCAGTGACCTGGCTGGTGGCCTTAGGCTCCAACCTGTCCGCACTGTGGATTCTGGTCGCTAACGGCTGGATGCAGAACCCTATCGCGTCTGATTTCAACTTCGAAACCATGCGTATGGAGATGGTCAGCTTTGCCGAGCTGGTCCTGAACCCGGTTGCTCAGGTGAAATTCGTTCACACTGTGGCCTCGGGTTATGTCTGCGGCGCAATGTTCGTGCTGGGCATCAGCTCCTACTATATGCTGCGCGGTCGTGACTTCGCTTTCGCCAAACGCTCCTTTGCCATCGCGGCAAGCTTCGGTATGGCGGCAATCCTGTCTGTTATTGTTCTGGGTGATGAATCCGGTTACGAAATGGGCGACGTGCAGAAAACCAAACTGGCTGCAATTGAAGCCGAATGGGAAACTCAGCCGGCTCCGGCAGCGTTTACCCTGTTTGGTATTCCTGACCAGGATGCACAGGAAAACCGTTTTGCTATTCAGATCCCTTACGCGCTGGGTATCATCGCCACCCGTTCTGTTGATAAGCAGGTAACGGGCCTGAAAGATCTGATGGTGCAGCACGAAGGACGTATCCGTAACGGTATGAAAGCTTACGCGCTGCTGGAACAGCTGCGTTCAGGCTCGACCGATCAGGCTGTTCGCGATCAGTTCAACGACGTGAAGAAAGACCTGGGTTACGGTTTGCTGCTTAAACGCTACACGCCGAACGTTTCTGATGCGACTGAAGCACAGATTCAGATGGCGACCAAAGATTCTATTCCTCGCGTGGCTCCGCTGTACTTCGCCTTCCGTATCATGGTTGGTTGCGGCATCCTGATGCTGCTGATTATCGCGGCGTCCTTCTGGTCCGTGATTCGTAACCGTATCGGTCAGAAAAAATGGCTGCTGCGTACCGCGATGTACGGTATTCCACTGCCGTGGATTGCTATCGAATCCGGCTGGTTTGTTGCGGAGTATGGCCGTCAGCCTTGGGCGATAGGTGAGGTGCTGCCAACGGCAGTGGCTAACTCGTCGCTGACTGCAGGGGATCTGATTTTCTCCATGCTGCTGATTTGCGGTCTGTACACCCTGTTCCTGGTGGCTGAACTGTTCCTGATGTTCAAGTTCGCACGCCTCGGCCCGAGCAGCCTGAAAACCGGTCGCTATCACTACGAGCAGTCCACTGTGACTACTCAGCCGGCACGCTAAGACAGGAGTCGTCAAATGATCGATTATGAAGTATTGCGTTTTATCTGGTGGCTGCTGGTCGGTATTTTACTGATTGGTTTTGCAGTCACTGACGGTTTCGACATGGGGGTGGGCATGCTCACCCGTTTCCTCGGTCGTAATGACACCGAGCGTCGAATCATGATCAACTCCATCGCCCCGCACTGGGACGGTAACCAGGTGTGGTTAATCACCGCGGGCGGCGCACTGTTTGCCGCCTGGCCGATGGTTTACGCAGCTGCGTTCTCCGGCTTCTATGTCGCGATGATTCTGGTACTGGCGTCCTTGTTCTTCCGTCCGGTCGGTTTTGACTACCGTTCTAAGATTGAAGACACCCGCTGGCGCAACATGTGGGACTGGGGCATCTTCATCGGTAGCTTCGTGCCACCGCTGGTGATCGGCGTAGCGTTCGGCAACTTGTTGCAGGGCGTTCCGTTCCACCTCGATGAATATATGCGTCTGTACTACACCGGTAACTTCTTCCAGCTGCTGAATCCGTTTGGTCTGCTGGCAGGTGTGGTGAGCGTTGCGATGATTATCACTCAGGGTGCGACCTATCTGCAGATGCGTACTGTGGGTGAACTGCATCTGCGTTCCCGCGCAACTGCTCAGGTTGCGGCTCTGGTGACGCTGGTCTGCTTCGCGTTAGCTGGCGTTTGGGTGGTTTACGGTATCGACGGTTATGTTGTGACTTCGGCAATCAACCATGCCGCGCCGTCTAACCCGCTGACCAAAGAAGTGGCGCGTCAGGCTGGTGCATGGCTGGTCAACTTCAACAATACTCCTGCGCTGTGGGCTATCCCGGCTCTGGGCGTGTTGTTGCCGCTGCTGACTGTGCTGACCTCTCGTCTGGAAAAAGGCGCGTGGGCATTCGTATTCTCCTCTCTGACGCTAGCGTGCATCATCCTGACTGCGGGCATTGCGATGTTCCCGTTCGTGATGCCATCCAGCACCATGATGAATGCGAGCCTGACCATGTGGGATGCGACGTCAAGTCAGTTGACGCTTAACCTGATGACGTATGTTGCTTGCGTGTTCGTACCGATTATCCTGCTCTACACCTCCTGGTGTTACTGGAAAATGTTCGGTCGTATCACGAAAGAAGACATCGAAAGCAACACTCATTCCCTGTACTAAGTAAGGAGCTGAATATGTGGTATTTCGCATGGATTTTGGGGACGCTTCTTGCCTGTGCATTTGGTGTCATTACCGCGCTGGCGCTTGAACATATCGAAGCGACCAAAACCGGTGAAGAAAAGCACTGATGATGAATGTTATCGTAAAGCGATATACGACAGCATTCTGGTTGCGTCGAGGCGGCAAGACTGAGAATCCCCAGGAGCTGACACAAGTCAGTGACTGGGGTGAGCAGACGCAGCCAACGAAGAGGCAGCCTGAATGATTAAGTATATCTATGCGGTAATGGACAAGCGCCCGCTAAGGGCGCTTTCCTTAGTGATGGCATTGCTGCTGGCAGGCTGCATTTTCTGGGACCCGTCGCGTTTTGCAGCGAAGACCAGTGAACTGGAAATCTGGCATGGTTTCTTGATCATGTGGGCCGTTTGCGCAGGCGTCATTCACGGCGTCGGCTTTCGCCCGAAAGCCATTCACTGGCAAGGTATTTTCTGCCCGTTAATCGCTGATGTAGTGCTTCTCGCAGGACTTGTTTTTTTCTTTAGCTGAATAAGAACTGTCCGTTAATCTTATGGGCTTACCCGAGCCCATAAAAATTTACTCTCCGTTTACTTTCCCCCATTCCAAACCATCATTCCCGCGCGTATAGTAGCGAAGTTTAAAAGCTCTAAACTTTTGTTGCATTACCAGGATGTAAAGTGAATACAACGCTGTTTCGATGGCCGGTCAGGGTCTACTACGAAGATACCGATGCCGGGGGTGTGGTCTACCACGCCAGCTACGTTGCTTTTTATGAACGGGCACGCACTGAGATGCTGCGCCATCATCATTTTAGCCAACAGGTTTTGTTGGCTGAGCGAGTTGCCTTCGTGGTACGCAAGATGACGCTGGAGTATTTTGCACCCGCCAGACTCGACGATATGCTCGAAGTCCAAACGGAAATAACATCAATGCGCGGAACCTCACTGGTTTTCACGCAGCGGATCGTCAACGCAGAGAACACAGTTTTGAACGAAGCAGAAGTTCTGATTGTTTGTGTTGATCCACTCATCATGAAGCCTCGTGCGCTTCCTAAGTCTATTGTCGCGGAGTTTAAGCAGTGACTGACATGAATATCCTTGATTTGTTCCTGAAGGCTAGCCTTCTGGTTAAACTTATCATGTTGATTTTGATTGGTTTTTCAATCGCATCCTGGGCCATCATTATCCAGAGAACCCGTATTCTTAACGCTGCTGGCCGTGAAGCCGAAGCCTTTGAAGACAAGTTCTGGTCGGGTATCGAGCTTTCTCGTTTATATCAAGAAAGCCAGGGACGTCGTGAGAACCTTTCAGGCTCCGAACAAATTTTCTATAGCGGTTTCAAAGAGTTCGCTCGGCTGCATCGTGCTAACAATCATGCACCTGAAGCAGTAGTTGAAGGGGCATCGCGTGCTATGCGCATCTCGATGAACCGTGAACTGGAATCCCTTGAAACGCACATCCCGTTCCTTGGCACGGTAGGTTCTATCAGCCCGTATATCGGTCTGTTTGGTACCGTGTGGGGGATCATGCACGCCTTTATCGCATTGGGTGCGGTTAAACAGGCTACGCTGCAAATGGTTGCACCGGGTATCGCAGAAGCTCTGATCGCGACCGCAATCGGTCTGTTCGCCGCCATTCCGGCGGTTATGGCCTATAACCGACTGAACCAGCGCGTGAACAAACTGGAACTGAACTACGACAACTTCATGGAAGAGTTCACGGCGATTCTGCACCGTCAGGCGTTTACCAGCACCGAGAGTAACAAGGGGTAAACCATGGCCAGAGCGCGTGGACGAAATCGTCGCGAACTTAAGTCCGAAATCAATATCGTACCGCTGCTGGACGTATTGCTGGTGCTGCTGCTGATCTTTATGGCGACAGCGCCAATCATTACCCAGAGCGTTGAAGTTGATCTGCCGGATGCGACAGAATCACAAGCGGTAAGCAGCAATGACGATCCTCCAGTCATTATTGAGGTTTCCGGCGTGGGGCAATACAGCGTTGTGGTTGAGAAAGATCGTATGGATCAGCTGCCGCCTGAGCAGGTTATTGCTGAAGCGCAGCGCCGCCTGGAGTCAAATCCGAAAACGGTCTTCTTAATCGGTGGCGCCAAAGATGTGCCTTACGATGAAATTATTAAAGCGCTGAACTTGCTACATAGCGCGGGTGTTAAGTCGGTAGGCTTGATGACGCAACCGATCTAATCATCTGCACAGTTTTTGGGAACCGATAGTGTCAAAGGCAACCGAACAAAACGACAAGCTTAAGCGAGCGATAATTGTCTCCGCAGTGCTGCATGTGATTCTTTTTGCAGTGCTGATCTGGAGTTCGTTCGATGAGCACATTGACGCGTCAGCCGGCGGTGGTGGGGGCTCTTCCATCGACGCCGTCATGGTAGATCCCGGCGCGGTAGTGCAAAACTATAATCGTCAGCAACAGCAGCAGGCGAGTGCAAAACGAGCTGAAGAGCAGCGTGACAAACAGGCGCAACAGCAAGCCGAGGAACTGCGTGAAAAACAGGCCGCGGAGCAAGAGCGTTTGAAGCAGCTCGAGAAAGAACGTTTGCAGGCGCAAGAAGCGGCGAAAGAGCAGGCGGATCAGCAGAAACAGGCTGAAGCTGCCGCTCAAAAAGCGCAAGAGCAGCAAAAGCAGGCAGAAGAGGCGGCAGCAAAATCCGCAGCGGATGCCAAAGCGAAGGCTGATGCTCAGGCAAAACAAGCCGCTGACGCAGCGAAGAAAGCCGCAGCTGATGCCCAAAAAGTCGCTGAAGCCGAAGCCGTGAAGAAAGCGGCTGCTGACGCAGAGAAAAAAGCACAAGCAGAAGCGGCGAAAAAAGCCGCCGCTGATGCACAGAAGAAAGCTGAAGCAGAAACCGCGAAGAAAGCAGCTCAGGAGGCGGAGAAGAAAGCCGCTGCCGATGCTGCGAAGAAAGCGGCTGCAGCAGAGAAGGCCGCGGCTGAAAAAGCCGCTGCTGCTGAGAAGGCTGCGGCCGACAAAAAAGCCGCTGCCGCTGAAAAAGCTGCTGCAGATAAGAAAGCCGCTGCCGATAAAGCAGCAGCCGCCAAAGCTGCCGCTGCCAAAAAAGCCGCCTCGGAGAAAGCTTCAGCATCAGATGTTGACGACCTTTTCGGTGACCTGAGTTCAGGTAAGAATGCACCGAAAACGGGCGGCGGGGCGAAAGGAAGTAACGCGTCGCCTGCAGGAAGTGGTAACACTAAGAATAACGGCGCTTCAGGCGCTGAAATCAATGGCTATGCCTCGCAGATTAAATCAGCGATTGAAAGTCGATTTTATGATGCTTCATCTTATGCCGGTAAAACGTGTACGCTGCGGATAAAACTGGCACCGGATGGCATGTTACTTGATATTCAGTCCGAAGGTGGCGATCCGGCCCTGTGTACTGCTGCGCTGGCAGCGGCACGTCAGGCGAAGATGCCAAAACCACCTTCGCAAGCCGTCTATGAAGTCTTTAAAAATGCGCCGCTGGACTTTAAACCTTAAGTCACAATTTCTCCGTGCAAACGGGGAAAAATAGACCAGGTTTAGTCACAGGGTTCTGGTAGTTTTGTCTATTTGAGTTTGTTAACATTCTGCTAAATTATCGTGGGTAAGGTTACCCAGATAAGGGAGATATGATGAAGCAGGCATTACGTGTTGCAGTAAGTTTCTTTATGCTGTGGGCAGCTGTGCTGCACGCAGAGGTACGCATTGAGATCACCCAAGGGGTGGACTCCGCGCGTCCAATCGGCGTTGTTCCGTTCCAGTGGGCAGGCCCTGGCGCTGCACCTGAAGATGTTGGCGGCATTGTTGCGGCTGACTTGCGTAACAGCGGCAAATTCAATCCATTAGATCGTTCTCGTCTGCCACAGCAGCCGGGCACCGCTCAGGAAGTTCAGCCTGCTGCCTGGTCTGCGCTGGGTATTGATGCCGTGGTCGTGGGTCAAGTGACTCCGAATCCGGACGGTGGCTACACAGTGGCGTACCAGCTGGTTGATACTGGTGGCGCGCCAGGTACCGTTCTGGCGCAGAACTCGTATAAAGTGAATAAGCAGTGGCTTCGCTACGCGGGTCACACTGCGAGTGATGAAGTGTTCGAGAAGCTGACCGGTATTAAAGGTGCCTTCCGTACCCGTATCGCTTATGTTGTTCAGACTAACGGCGGCCAGTTCCCGTATGAACTGCGCGTGTCTGACTACGATGGTTATAACCAGTTCACCGTACACCGTTCACCGCAGCCGCTGATGTCTCCGGCATGGTCACCGGATGGTTCTAAACTGGCTTACGTGACCTTCGAAAGTGGTCGTTCAGCACTGGTTATCCAGACGCTGTCCAACGGCGCTGTGCGTCAGGTGGCTTCGTTCCCACGTCACAACGGTGCGCCTGCATTCTCACCGGATGGTTCTAAACTGGCATTTGCTCTGTCTAAAACAGGCAGCCTGAACCTCTACGTGATGGATATCGGTTCCGGCCAGATCCGTCAGGTGACTGATGGTCGTAGCAACAACACTGAACCAACCTGGTTCCCGGACAGCCAGAATCTGGCGTTCACGTCTGACCAGGCGGGCCGCCCACAGGTATACAAAGTCAATGTGAATGGCGGTGCACCGCAGCGCATCACCTGGGAAGGTTCACAAAACCAGGATTCTGATGTAAGCAGTGATGGTAAATTTATGGTAATGGTCAGTTCTGCTGGTGGCCAGCAGCACATTGCCAAACAAGATCTGGTAACGGGTGGCGTGCAAGTTTTATCGTCAACGTTCCTGGATGAAACGCCAAGTCTGGCACCTAACGGCACGATGGTAATCTACAGCTCTTCTCAGGGGATGGGATCTGTGCTGAATCTGGTTTCTACAGATGGGCGTTTCAAAGCGCGTATTCCGGCAACTGATGGACAGGTAAAATCACCTGCCTGGTCGCCGTATCTGTAAATAATAATTAATTGATTACTAAAGGAATCTTAGAAATGCAACTGAACAAAGTGCTGAAGGGGCTGATGATCGCTCTGCCTGTAATGGCAATCGCGGCGTGTTCTTCCAACAAGAATGCAAGCAACGACCAGAGCGGCGAAGGCATGATGGGTGCCGGCACTGGTATGGACGCTAACGGTAACGGCAACATGTCTTCTGAAGAGCAAGCGCGTCTTCAGATGCAGCAGCTGCAGCAGAACAACATTGTTTACTTCGATCTGGACAAGTATGACATCCGTTCTGACTTCGCTGCGATGCTGGATGCGCACGCAAACTTCCTGCGTAGCAACCCATCTTACAAAGTCACCGTAGAAGGTCATGCGGACGAACGTGGTACTCCTGAGTACAACATCTCCCTGGGTGAGCGTCGTGCGAACGCCGTTAAGATGTACCTGCAGGGTAAAGGCGTTTCTGCTGACCAGATCTCCATCGTTTCTTACGGTAAAGAAAAACCTGCAGTACTGGGTCATGACGAAGCGGCTTACTCCAAAAACCGTCGTGCCGTACTGGTTTACTAAGAGAATTGCATGAGCAGTAACTTCAGACATCAACTATTGAGTCTGTCGTTACTGGTTGGAATAGCGGCCCCCTGGGCCGCTTTTGCTCAGGCACCAATCAGTAGTGTCGGCTCCGGCTCGGTCGAAGACCGCGTCACTCAACTCGAGCGTATTTCTAACGCTCATAGTCAGCTTTTAACCCAACTCCAGCAGCAACTCTCCGATAACCAAAACGATATTGATTCTCTCCGTGGTCAGATTCAGGAAAGTCAGTACCAGTTGAACCAGGTTGTCGAGCGTCAGAAGCAGATCCTGTTGCAGATCGACGGCATGAGCAGCGGTGGTGCTGCGGCGCAACCTGCGGCTGGCGATCAGAGCGGGGCGGCGACAGCCACTCCAGCACCGTCAGCAGATGCATCAGCCTCAACAGGTGCGCCTGTACAGAGCGGTGACGCGAATACTGACTACAACGCAGCCATTGCCCTGGTGCAGGATAAATCGCGTCAGGACGATGCTATCGCGGCGTTTCAGAACTTCGTGAAAAAGTACCCGGATTCAACGTATCAGCCGAATGCCAATTACTGGCTCGGTCAGTTGAATTACAACAAGGGGAAAAAGGATGATGCTGCGTTCTATTTTGCCTCCGTGGTGAAAAATTACCCAAAATCACCTAAAGCGCCTGATGCCATGTTTAAGGTCGGCGTCATCATGCAGGATAAAGGCGACAGCGCGAAAGCGAAGGCCGTTTATCAGCAGGTGGTCACGAAGTACCCTGGCACCGAAGGTGCAAAACAAGCGCAAAAACGTCTTGGATCGATGGGTTGAGTGTCGCATGACCAGAAATCGCATTATTTCTGGTCGTGCTGCCTGATTCGTAAGCAGTTAAGTGATCTTCGTCGAAATTTTTGTTGCGCTGAATTCTTAAATCAGTAATATATGCCGCCGTTGCCAAGGGATATCGAACAGCCCGAAAGCCGCGAAAAAAGTGGGTCGTTAGCTCAGTTGGTAGAGCAGTTGACTTTTAATCAATTGGTCGCAGGTTCGAATCCTGCACGACCCACCACTTAAGATTTTCCTGTAGTACCCGGTAGTATGCGTTGGGTGATTAGCTCAGTTGGTAGAGCACCTCCTTTACACGGAGGGGGTCGGCGGTTCGAGCCCGTCATCACCCACCATTTGGGGCGTTAGCTCAGTTGGTAGAGCAGTTGACTTTTAATCAATTGGTCGCAGGTTCGAATCCTGCACGCCCCACCAATACTACAGTTTTAAGTGAAAATTCAGGCAGCACCCGGAAGGGGCGTTAGCTCAGTTGGTAGAGCAGTTGACTTTTAATCAATTGGTCGCAGGTTCGAATCCTGCACGCCCCACCAGCCTGAATACAATTTGCAAGTCCCGAAAGGGGTCGTTAGCTCAGTTGGTAGAGCAGTTGACTTTTAATCAATTGGTCGCAGGTTCGAATCCTGCACGACCCACCAATTTTAGCATTGTGACTTGATGTTAAATCTCTATGTAAAAAGGCGCCCTAAAGGCGCCTTTTTGCTATCCAAATATTGTGACTTTTTCCGCTCAACGCGCTATCTTGTTTAGTATACAAAACACAAATGTCATATCTTTCGTTCAGAACGCAAAAGAGAGACATTATTGTTAAGCCAGTAAAACGAGAAGCAATGATGAGCGTGATGTTTGATCCTGAAGCCGCAATCTATCCTTTCCCGCCGAAACCCGTGCCACTCAATCGGGACGAAAAACAGTTTTACCGTGAAAAAATCAAGCGCCTGTTGAAGGAGCGAGATGCGGTGATGGTCGCGCATTACTATACCGATCCCGAAATCCAGCAGCTGGCGGAAGAGACCGGCGGCTGTATCTCCGATTCTCTTGAGATGGCGCGTTTTGGGGCGAAACATCCTGCCTCAACGCTGCTCGTTGCGGGCGTACGCTTCATGGGTGAGACGGCGAAAATCCTCAGTCCGGAAAAAACCATCCTGATGCCTACGCTCAATGCGGAGTGCTCTCTGGATTTAGGCTGTCCGATCGACGAATTCAGCGCGTTTTGCGATGCCCACCCAGACCGTACGGTCGTCGTGTACGCCAACACGTCTGCTGCCGTGAAAGCGCGCGCTGACTGGGTGGTTACTTCCAGCATCGCGGTTGAACTCATTGAGCATCTGGACAGTCTGGGGCAAAAAATCATCTGGGCACCGGATAAGCATTTGGGCAATTACGTGCAGAAGCAAACTGGCGCAGACGTGCTGTGCTGGCAGGGTGCGTGTATTGTGCACGACGAGTTCAAAACTCAGGCGTTGGCGCGCATGAAAGCCCTCTATCCTGAAGCGGCGATTCTGGTGCATCCTGAATCTCCACAGTCGGTGGTCGACATGGCAGATGCGGTCGGCTCCACCAGCCAACTGATTAATGCGGCGAAAACCCTGCCGAACCAGAAACTGATTGTCGCCACCGATCGCGGCATCTTTTATAAAATGCAGCAGGCGGTACCGGACAAAGAGTTGTTCGAAGCGCCGACCGCCGGAGAAGGGGCCACCTGCCGTAGCTGCGCACACTGTCCGTGGATGGCGATGAATGGCCTCAAGGCGATTGCTGAAGGGCTGGAATCTGGCGGAGCGGCACATGAAATCCATGTCGACGCTGCGTTGCGTGAGGGCGCGTTAATTCCGCTTAACCGCATGCTCGATTTTGCGGCTACACTACGCTCCTGAGATGAGATAACGCGTATCACTACGCTCTGGGGAAAAGATGGATTTTTTTAGCACGCAGAACATCCTGGTTCACATACCGATCGGGGCGGGCGGCTACGACCTGTCATGGATTGAAGCCATCGGTACGCTGGCAGGGTTGCTCTGCATCTGGCTGGCGAGTCTGGAGAAGATAAGCAACTATGCATTTGGCCTGATTAACGTCACGCTGTTTGCGATTATCTTTTTCCAGATTCAGCTCTATGCGAGCCTGCTGTTGCAGCTGTTTTTCTTCGCCGCGAACATCTACGGCTGGTACGCCTGGTCGAGGCAAAACAGTGAGAAGGAAGCCGAGCTACAGATTCGCTGGCTGCCTTTACCAAAGGCTATCGCCTGGCTTGTAGCCTGCGTGGTGGCGATTGGTCTGATGACAGTCTTCATCAACCCGGTGTTTGGTTTCCTGACCCGCATTGCGGTGTCGGTGATGTCCAGCCTGGGTTTGAACGTCACAATGCCCGAACTTCAGCCAGATGCTTTCCCGTTCTGGGATTCCTGCATGATGGTGCTGTCTATCGCCGCGATGATCCTGATGACGCGTAAGTACGTAGAGAACTGGCTGTTGTGGGTGATCATCAACGTCATTAGCGTGGTGATTTTCGCGTTGCAGGGCGTCTACGCCATGTCGCTGGAATATCTCCTGCTCACCTTTATCGCCCTGAACGGCAGCCGGATGTGGATTAACAGCGCGCGTCAGCGTGGCTCCCACGCGCTGTCCAGTTAATGGTGGTGATGGTGTGAATGGTCGGACTGTGTCTCATTGAGATGGCAGTCCGACCCGTTGCAGGTCTGATACTCCATCTGGATGGTGGCGTGTGAAATTTCGTAATGATGTTCCAGGAAGTGTTGGATACGCCCCAGCAGAGCATCGTGATCGTGCGGCGGAATCACCTGCACATGCAGGGTCATCACCGGTTTCTCACCGACCAGCCAGACGTGAACATGATGTACATCGCGCACTTCCGGGATATCCCGGCACATTTTGCGTTTTAGCGCCGGAATATCCAGTGACACCGGCGCGCCTTCCAGCAGTTCGTTCACACTCTCTTTTAATAATCCCCATGCACTACGCAGCACCAGGCACGAGACCAGTACCGACAGAATAGGGTCGATAGGCGTCCAGCCGGTGTAGATAATTACCAGTGCTGCGACAATAGCACCTACTGATCCCAGCAGATCGCCCAGCACGTGCAGCGCCGCCGCACGTACATTTAGGTTTTTCTCGCTACTGCCACGGTGCAAAATCCAGAACGCAAGAATATTAGCCAGCAACCCGGCGACGGCAATCACCATCATCGTCATTCCGGCAACAGGCTGCGGATGGCGGAAACGCTGGAAGGCTTCCCAAACGATTAAGACAGTAATCACTACCAGCGCAATGGCATTGACGAAAGCGGCGAGTGTGGTCAGGCGTAGCCAGCCAAACGTATGGCGTGCATTAGGTGGACGGCGGGCAAATTGCACGGCGATTAACGCGAACAGCAGTGCGGCGGCGTCAGTGAGCATATGACCCGCATCCGCCAGCAGGGCCAGTGAACCAGAAATAAGTCCGCCGACAACCTCGATAGCCATAAACGAAGCCGTGATGCCGAAAGCCAGCATCAGACGTTTAGCGTTTTCGTCCCCCGAAGAGTGCGAATGAGAATGCGTGTGCGCCATGAACTCTGTCCTGATGATTTATTATTCTAAGGGTAGATTTTTTAACATTTTGCACAAAAAGGAAAGGGGAGCTTTCGCTCCCCTTCATTTATCCGATCGGGCCGATATTACTGCGTGGTGCCGTCGGTTTTAGTGTCGCTATCGATGCTTTTATCCGGGCATTTCCCATCTTTACACATCGAATTTTTGTGCACTTCGTCTTTGGTCATACCGTCATGGTTCATGGTCCCCGAGTCGGTCCCGTTCGGGTGAAGCATAGTACCGCCGCTCGTTCCGCTGCCGGTATTGATGTTGTTGTTATCAACATTATTCGGTGCCAAATTCTGTTTGGCGTCCGGTGCTTCCTGGCCAGCAGCGGCAGCGGCGTTAGCCTGGCCGTTGCTGTCGGAACCCGCCGAGTCTGCGGCCAGTGCGGCCCCGCTTGCCAGGGTTAAGGTGGCGGTCAGAAAAAGGGTTGCCAGTTTAGTCATTTTCATCATGCTGCTCCTGTTCTGGTCGTTATGTGCTGGATAACTTCTTCCAACAGTGCATACGCGAAAGTATTCGCTCAATGGTCAAAGATTCCAGTAACTGAACTTATGTCAGAATGGAATCACGTTAAAATGCATAAATAGAGTGGTTACATTTAAAAAGTTTAGGGCAGATCTCGTTATTCGCTACTTTGTCGCGTTTTTTAGGGGAATTCCAGGAATTATCCGTGTGAAGTGTAAAAGCCCGTTTACACTTCCAGGCTGACAAGTTAGATTGAAAGGATTGCATTCATTAATAAAAATATGTCAGAGCCGGAACGATCATGAATTATCAGAACGACGATTTACGCATTAAAGAGATCAATGAGTTATTACCGCCTGTAGCGCTCCTTGAAAAATTCCCCGCCACTGAAAATGCCGCCAATACGGTTTCCCATGCCCGCAAAGCGATCCACAAGATCCTGAAAGGTAATGACGATCGCCTGCTGGTGGTGATCGGGCCTTGCTCCATCCACGATCCTGCGGCGGCGAAAGAATATGCTGCGCGTCTGCTGACGCTGCGTGAAGAGCTACAGGGCGAGCTGGAAATCGTCATGCGCGTCTATTTTGAAAAACCGCGTACCACCGTCGGCTGGAAAGGGCTAATCAACGATCCGCATATGGACAACAGCTTCCAGATCAACGACGGCCTGCGCATCGCGCGCAAACTGCTGCTGGAAATTAACGA
This sequence comes from Lelliottia jeotgali, assembly GCA_002271215.1. Classification (NCBI taxonomy): domain Bacteria; kingdom Pseudomonadati; phylum Pseudomonadota; class Gammaproteobacteria; order Enterobacterales; family Enterobacteriaceae; genus Lelliottia; species Lelliottia jeotgali. Next base: position 1,420,511 of record CP018628.1, read on the forward strand.
CAGCGGTTTACCGGCAGCGGGCGAGTTTTTGGATATGATCACCCCGCAATACCTGGCTGATTTGATGAGCTGGGGCGCGATTGGTGCGCGTACCACGGAATCTCAGGTTCACCGCGAGCTGGCATCCGGCCTGTCTTGCCCGGTCGGGTTCAAAAACGGCACCGATGGGACCATGAAAGTGGCCATTGATGCAATCAATGCTGCCGGTGCGCCGCACTGCTTCCTGTCTGTGACCAAATGGGGCCACTCGGCTATCGTGAATACCAGCGGGAACGGCGACTGCCATATCATTCTGCGTGGCGGTAAAGAACCAAACTACAGCGCAAAACACGTCGCCGAAGTGAAATCGGGCCTCGAAAAAGCCGGTCTGTCACCGAACGTGATGATCGATTTCAGCCATGCCAACTCCAGCAAGCAGTTTAAAAAGCAGATGGAAGTGGGGGCGGACGTGTGCCAGCAGCTGGTAAACGGCGAGAAAGCTGTGATCGGCGTGATGATTGAAAGCCATCTGGTGGAAGGCAATCAGAACCTGGAGAGCGGAGAGCCGCTGGTATACGGTAAGAGCGTTACTGATGCCTGCATTGGTTGGGAAGATACCGACGCGATCCTGCGTCAGCTGGCGAATGCGGTAAAAGCGCGCCGCGCGTAACCCTTTTGCAGGCAATAAAAAAGCGTGGATTGCTCCACGCTTTTTTTATGTCTGGCGAAAAATTACTTCGCTTTACCCTGGTTAGCTACTGCCGCCGCTTTCGCTGCGATTTCCTCAGCGTTGCCCAGGTAGTAACGTTTGATTGGGTTGAAGTTTTCATCGAACTCATACACCAGCGGCACGCCCGTTGGGATGTTCAGTTCGAGGATTTCGTCTTCGCCCATTTTATCCAGGTATTTCACCAGCGCACGCAGGGAGTTACCGTGAGCCGCAACGATCACGCGCTCACCGCTTTTGATGCGTGGCAGAATGGTGTCGTTCCAGTAAGGCACAACGCGATCGATGGTCAGCGCCAGGCTTTCAGTCTGCGGCAGCTCTGCATCGGTCAGTTTCGCGTAACGCGGATCGTGGCCTGGGTAACGCTCATCATCTTTAGTCAGTTCTGGTGGAGTCACCGCAAAGCCACGACGCCACTGCTTAACCTGCTCGTCACCGTACTTCTCAGCGGTTTCGGCTTTGTTCAGACCCTGCAGCGCACCGTAGTGACGCTCGTTCAGTTTCCAGGATTTCTCAACCGGCAGCCAGGCCTGGTCCAGTTCGTCCAGCACGTTCCACAGAGTGTGGATGGCACGTTTCAGCACAGAGGTATAAGCAAAATCGAAGCTGAAGCCTTCATCTTTCAGCAGTTTACCTGCAGCTTTTGCTTCGCTGACGCCTTTCTCAGACAGATCAACATCATACCAACCGGTGAAACGGTTTTCGTTATTCCACTGGCTTTCGCCGTGGCGCACCAGAACCAGCTTAGTTACAGCCATATCTCTCTCCTCAAAAGAACCATTAGAATGATAACAATTCTCATTATATTGCCGTGATCGCTCAGGCGGCAACGCTTAACCCTAACCATAGCGAAAATAGTGTCTCAGTGTAAGATGCTTGTGAATTGAGGGTTATGATTTTGTCTGCGATCGGCGCTATTTTCAGCAAGACGGGCAAAAAAAAGCCCTCAGGACGAGGGCCGTAGTGTTATTTTCCGGATGACGCGGCCTGCGTAAACCGTAGGTCAGGTAAGCGAAGCGCCACCTGACATTGTGTCAGCGCGCAATAAACTGATATTCAGTCACGCTCACATACTCCTGGCCCGGACGGAGCACGCAGTCCGGCTGCGGCCACTCGGTATGGTTCGGGCTGTCCGGCAGAAACTCGCTTTCCAGCGCCATTCCCTGCCAGTCGCTGTAATCACCTTCCTCACGAGCAGGCGTGCCGCCGAGATAGTTCCCGGAATAGAACTGCAGCGCAGGCGCAGTGGTATACACATTCATTTGCAGCTTTTCATCGGCGGACCAGACCTGTGCGGCAGGCTGAGTCACATCACCCTTCGCTTGTAGCAGGAAGGCGTGGTCGTAGCCTTTGACTTTGCGCTGGTGATCGTCACTCAGGAAATCCTGGGCGACGGTTTTCGCGCTGCGGAAATCAAAGCTGGTACCCGTAACGGCCTTCAGCCCTTCAAACGGAATGCCCATCTCATCGACCGGAAGATACTCATCGGCAAGGATTTGCAGCTTGTGGTTGCGTACGTCTGTCTGCTCACCGTCGAGATTGAAATAGGCGTGGTTGGTCATATTGACCGGGCAGGGCTGGTCGACCGTTGCACGATATTCAATTGAAATGCGGTTATCTTCCGTCAGGCGGAAGAGGGCAGTGGCGGAAAGATTACCAGGGAATCCCTGGTCGCCATCGGCAGATTCCAGCGCAAACAGCACTTCGCAGTCATTCTGCTGCACAATTTGCCAGCGGCGTTTGTCGAAACCTTCTGGCCCGCCGTGCAGCTGGTTTTCACCCTGGCTTGGCAGAAGAACATACTCTTTGCCTTCCAGAGAGAAACGGCTTTTGGCGATACGGTTGGCGTAGCGGCCAACGGATGCGCCAAGATACGCCGCCTGATTCACATAAAGTTCCGGCGATGCACAGCCGAGCAGAGTTTCGCGCACGCTGCCATCGGGCATCGGGACGCGGGCGGAAAGTAGCGTTGCACCCCAGTCCATGACCGTAACTACCATCCCTGCGCTGTTACGCAGGGTTAGCAGGCGATACGACAGACCATCAGGTGCGAGGGTTGGCGTTTCGTTTAGCACTGTCCAGCTCCTTGGGTGGCTTTGCAGACGTAGAAGGTCTCTTTGATACCGGTTTTGGCTTCGTACTGTTTCGCCACGGCATCCTGAACGGCAGGAACCAGCTCTTCCGGGATCAGCGCGACAATGCAGCCGCCGAACCCGCCGCCGGTCATGCGCACGCCGCCTTTATCGCCGATAGTCGCCTTCACGATCTCCACCAGGGTATCGATCTGCGGGACGGTTATCTCAAAATCATCGCGCATGGAGGCGTGGGATTCCGCCATCAGTTCACCGATGCGTTTCAGATCGCCTTTTTCCAGCGCAGAAGCGGCTTCTACAGTACGGGCGTTTTCAGTCAGAACGTGACGAACGCGTTTGGCCACAATCGGGTCTAACTCGTGCGCCACTTTATTGAATTCATTCAACGTGACATCACGCAGTTTTGGCTGCTGGAAGAAGCGCGCGCCAGTTTCGCACTGTTCGCGGCGGGTATTGTACTCACTGCCGACCAGCGTACGTTTGAAGTTGCTGTTGATGATCACTACCGCCGCGCCTTTTGGCAGGGAAACGGCTTTGGTGCCGAGCGTGCGGCAATCGATCAGCAGCGCGTGTTCTTTTTTGCCCAGAGCGGAGATCAACTGGTCCATGATTCCGCAGTTACAGCCGACGAACTGGTTCTCGGCTTCCTGACCGTTCAGCGCAATCTGCGCGCCATCCAGCGGCAGATGATACAGCTGCTGGAAAACGGTGCCGACCGCCACTTCCAGCGAGGCCGAGGAGCTTAAACCCGCGCCCTGCGGGACGTTGCCGGTAATGACCAGATCCGCACCGCCGAAGTTTTTATTGCGCTTTTGCAGGTGTTTCACCACCCCGCGCACATAGTTGGACCACTGCTGGGTGTCGTGGGCCACAATCGGTGCGTCGAGAGAAAATTCATCGATTTGATTGTCGTAATCGGCAGCGATCACGCGCACTTTGCGGTCGTTACGTTTGGCGCAGCTGATCACGGTCTGATAATCAATTGCACAAGGCAGAACGAAACCGTCGTTGTAATCAGTGTGCTCACCGATCAGATTGACGCGGCCTGGAGCCTGAATCGCGTGAGTGGCAGGGTAGCCGAATTTTTCAGCAAACAGGGATTGTGTTTTATCTTTCAGACTCATTTATTAGACTCCTGATTCGCGGTAATGGACATCGCTGACAGCGCGCAGACGTTCTGCCGCCTGTTCTGCCGTCAGGTCGCGCTGGGTTTCAGCCAGCATCTCATAGCCCACCATAAATTTACGTACCGTCGCAGAACGCAGTAGCGGCGGATAAAAATGGGCGTGTAACAGCCAGTGCTGATTTTCTTCGCCGTTAAACGGTGCGCCGTGCCAGCCCATTGAATAAGGGAATGAGCACTGGAACAGATTGTCATAGCGGCTGGTCAGTTTTTTCAGCGCCAGCGCCAGGTCGTCGCGCTGTGCGTCGCTCAAGTCGGTGATACGCAGAACGTGGGCTTTCGGCAGGAGCAGCGTTTCAAACGGCCACGCCGCCCAATACGGCACCACGGCCAGCCAGTGTTCAGTTTCGACGACCGTGCGGCTGCCGTCTGCCATCTCGCGCTGAACGTAATCCGCCAGCAGCGCTGACTGGTTTTCGTCGTAATAAACCTTTTGCAGACGATCTTCACGCTCGACTTCATTCGGCAGGAAGCTGTTCGCCCATACCTGGCCGTGCGGGTGCGGGTTAGAACAGCCCATCGCCGCGCCTTTATTTTCAAACACCTGCACCCACGGATACTCCTGACCCAGCTCGGCAGTCTGCTGTTGCCAGGTGGTGATCACGTCGGTGAGGGCGCTCAGGCTCAGTTCCGGCAGCGTTTTGCTGTGATCTGGCGAGAAGCAGATTACGCGGCTGGTACCGCGCGCGCTTTCGCAGCGCATCAGCGGATCTTCACTTTCCGGAGCGTCCGGGGTGTCGGTCATCAGCGCGGCAAAATCGTTAGTAAACACGTACGTGCTTTTGTAATCCGGGTTTTTATCGCCAGTGACGCGGGTATTGCCCGGACACAGGAAGCAATCCGGGTCATGCTGCGGTAGCGTCTGTTTGGCTGGCGTCTCTTGTGCACCCTGCCACGGACGCTTCGCACGATGCGGAGACACCAAAATCCATTGCCCGGTTAACGGGTTAAAACGCCGATGCGGATGATCGACGGGGTTGAATTGAGTCATGTCGGGTCCTTAATCCGGATAGCCTTGTGGATGGCGCGACTGCCAGTGCCAGGTATCCTGTGCCATTTCATCCAGCGTGCGGGTGACGCGCCAGTTCAGCTCTTTATCGGCTTTGGTGGCATCGGCCCAGTACGCGGGAAGATCGCCATCGCGGCGCGGGGCGAAGTGATATGCCACTGGTTTACCGCAGGCTTTGCTGAAGGCGTTAACCACATCAAGTACGCTGCTGCCCACGCCTGCACCGAGGTTGTAGATATGCACGCCCGGTTTATTCGCCAGCTGCTGCATCGCAGCGACGTGACCATCGGCCAGGTCCATCACGTGGATATAATCGCGCACGCCAGTCCCATCTTCGGTCGGATAGTCATTGCCAAAAATCGCCAGCGAGTCACGACGTCCTACCGCCACCTGAGCGATGTACGGCATCAGGTTGTTCGGGATACCCTGCGGATCTTCACCCATATCGCCTGACGGATGGGCGCCAACCGGGTTGAAATACCGCAGCAGGGCGATGCTCCAGTCGGGCTGTGCTTTTTGCAGATCGGCCAGAATCTGTTCCACCATTAGCTTACTTTTGCCGTACGGGCTTTGCGGCGTACCGGTCGGGAAGCTTTCGACGTAAGGGATTTTCGGCTGGTCGCCGTACACGGTGGCAGAAGAACTGAAGATGAAGTTCTTCACGTTTGCGGCGCGCATGGCGGCAATCAGGCGCAGCGTTCCGTTGACGTTGTTATCGTAGTATTCGAGGGGTTTGGCGACTGACTCACCGACCGCTTTAAGACCGGCGAAGTGGATAACCGTATCGATGGCATGGTCGTGAAGGATTTCGGTCATCAGCGCTTCGTTGCGGATATCGCCTTCCACAAAGGTGGGCTGTTTTCCGCTCAGGCGCTCAATGACGGGCAGCACGCTGCGCTTACTGTTACACAGGTTGTCGAGGGTGATGACATCGTGGCCATTTTGCAGCAGTTGCACACAGGTATGACTTCCAATGTAACCGCTACCACCCGTTACCAGAACTCGCATATTTCGCTCCATTAGGCTTATGGTATGTAATAACCATAGCATAACAGAGACGCGAAAAGTGTGACATGGGATAAAATAGTGGAATCGGTTACACTGAATTACACAGTCAATTTCACAGCGAATCAGCGCATTGTAAATCAAAGAGATAGTGATGTATTGCTGCCAGTTATCTGAAAAAGGGGACTGCAGTCCCCTTTAAGACGATGCTCAGCGAATGCGGTCTAACTGATAGCGATAGCCTTCACCCTCAGGAACAAACTCCAGCCGGTGCGTGATGCAGGAAGGCGCATCCTCTGCGTGATGTGAAACGAACAGCAGCTGGGTTTCACCCTCGTTAATTAACACATCAACAAAACGGCGGATCAGCTGACGATTCAGCGGATCGAGTCCCTGTAGCGGTTCGTCCAGAATCAGCAAAGTAGGGTGTTTCACCAGCGCACGCACGATCAGCGCCAGACGCTGTTGCCCCCACGACAAACTGTGGAACGGTGCATCCGCCACGCGTTTATCCATCCCCAGAATATCCAGCCACTGTTGCGCCAGCTTGTGCTGCTTGTCGGACACCGCCTGATAAATGCCGATTGAATCGAAATATCCGGACAAAATCACGTTACGCACCGTGGTACTAACGCGGTAATCCAGGTGCAGGCTGCTGCTGACGTAGCCGATATGCTTTTTAATATCCCAGATGGTCTCCCCGCTGCCGCGCCGACGGCCAAACAGGTTCAAATCATTGCTGTAGCCCTGGGGATGATCGCCGGTAATCAGGCTTAGCAGGGTTGATTTCCCCGCGCCATTGGGACCGGTGATTTGCCAGTGTTCGCCCGGATTCACCGTCCAGCTTAGCCGATTGAGAATCGGGCGATCGTTATAAGATACGCTGCCATTTTTCAGCTCAATGCGCGGCTGGTGGCTGTCCAGTAAATGCCGTGCCGGAGGGGCGTCGGGTTCCGGAAGTGCAATCCCGTCGAGTTTTTCGCTGTGCGCCAGTTGGGCAATCAGCGCCTGCTGTAAAAGCGTGTCTTTCTTGCCGGTTTCGGTTAAAGAGCAATCCGCCAGCACGCCTGCGTACTGCACAAAATCCGGGATTTCATCGAAGCGGTTAAGCACCAGTACCAGGGTATAACCCTGTTGATTGAGCGTGTCTAACAGTGATGCCAGCTGCGCGCGGGAGTGGACGTCCAGCCCGTCAAAGGGTTCGTCGAGGATCAGCAGATCCGGCTCGCTCATCAGGGCCTGACACAGCAGGGTTTTGCGCGTTTCGCCGGTCGAGAGGTATTTGAAGCGCCTGTCCAGCAGGCCGGTAATGCCGAAAAGTTCCGCTAACTGCTGACAGCGGGCCGTGTCTTTTCGCTCATCCTGAATGATTTCTGCGGTGATCCGCCCGGTGTCGTCCTCACCGGGACTGAGCAGATCGGTGTTATTGCGCTGCCACTCGTCGCTGACCAGTTTTTGCAGCTGTTCGAAGGAGATGCGCGTCAGGCGCGTAAAACTGCACTGGCGTTCGCCGTTCAACAGGGTGAGTTCACCTGCCAACGCGCGGGCCAGCGCAGATTTTCCGCTGCCGTTGGAGCCGACAAACGCCCAGCTTTCACCAGCGCGTAAGGTTAAATCAGGCAGAAAAAGTGTTTTTGTGTCGCTAAGACGAAACGTGCCTTGCGAAATTTGCAATGACGACATGAGTTATCCCATTTTTTGCAGCGATAGAGTTCAGGAATACTCACTGCCGTCATCTTTGTCAACGCACTTAACACAACGTGGCGATAATTACCCGGTCAGCGTTGAACCAGGCGGTGACGTTCGCGCCTTCGGTCAAATCTTCTGCATCAGACAATGGCACTGTGGCACAGAGCACTTGTCCATCCGGCAGGGTCATTAGCACTTCGCACTGTTCTTCGCCGCGCGAAATGTGGCTGATGGCACCGTGCAGCTGGTTATCAGCCTCTTTGGCTTGTTCTGCATCCTGTGTGATATTCACCCACGGCGCTTTGAGCAACACCAGCACCTCTTTGCCTTCGTCCAGACCCAGCCGCTCGCCGCTTTGCGCGGTAATCGCCACTTTGAGCCGTGTCGTGCCGTCGGCCAGCAAAATATCGACATGCTGCTGCACCTGATCATGGTCGCGCGCCGTCACGGTGCCAAACCATTGGTTTCGTGCGCTGGTTTGCAGTGAGAAGCGGGAGATGGCCGCCAGCAGGCTATCGAGGGGAAGGGCGTCGTCATCGCTCAGGACATCAAAGGCTTTCTGCTGGATTTGTGCCAACAGATCATAAAGCTGAATCAGGCGCTGGCCGTAGCGAGTCAGAATAGCGCCGCCACCGCCTTTGCCGCCCGTCGCGCGATCGACCAGCGTCTGTTCGCTCAGGGTATTCATTTCATTGATGGCGTCCCAGGCACTTTTATAGCTAATGCCAGCATTCTTCGCGCCCTGGCTAATTGAGCCGGTTTGTTCTATCTGTTTAAGCAGGGCAATGCGTCGCGGATCGGCGAAAAGCTTCTGCTGAAGTCGAAGGGTAAGGAGAATTTCGGCCTGCATAAGACGGTGTCCTGGCAAAAAGCGTATTGTGACCCAATTGCCCCACAGCGCAAAGTCTACCGCACAAAAGGGGATGTTTTTCTGACTTTCCAGGGTAGAATACGCCATTCACAGTGTCTGGAGAAAACCATGTTAGAGTTATTGAAAAGTCTGGTATTCGCCGTGATCATGGTACCCGTAGTGATGGCCATCATCCTCGGCGCCATCTACGGCCTGGGTGAAGTGTTCAACCTCTTTTCGAACATTGGTCACAAAGACCAGCCTAAAAAGCAGCATTGATTCCTTTCAAAACGCCCGGCAAGTCCGGGCGTTTTGCCCTCAAGTTTCTGCCTTTCCCGCCGATAGTTAACTTTGCATCAGGTTTGTTTACCCCTTAGACGGTACGATTTAACGCTAGGTTATCCTTACAGTTATCGTTATATTTATAGATATATAACGACACTCACAGGAGCTACAAATGGCACGTACATGGTTACGCCTTTTCGCAGGGGCAACACTGACACTTTCCGTCGCCGGACATGCACTGGCTGACGAAGGTAAAATCACGGTCTTTGCGGCGGCGTCGCTGACCAACGCCATGCAGGACATTGCGGCGCAGTACAAGAAAGAGAAAAATGTTGAGGTTGTCTCTTCGTTCGCCTCTTCTTCAACGCTGGCTCGCCAGATTGAAGCCGGTGCGCCTGCCGATCTGTTTATTTCTGCCGACCAGAAATGGATGGATTACGCGGTTGAGAAAAAATCTATTGATACGGCAACCCGCGAAACTCTGCTGGGTAACAGCCTGGTCGTGGTTGCGCCAAAAGCCAGCGCACAGGGCGAGTTCACCATTAATAAAGACACCAACTGGACCAGCCTGCTGAAAGAGGGCCGTCTGGCGGTGGGCGATCCGGACCACGTTCCGGCGGGTATCTACGCGAAAGAAGCGCTGCAAAAACTGGGTGCGTGGGATACATTGTCACCAAAACTGGCTCCGGCTGAAGATGTGCGTGGCGCACTGGCGCTGGTCGAGCGCAACGAAGCACCGTTGGGCATTGTCTATGGCTCCGATGCGGTTGCCGGTAAAGGCGTGAAAGTCGTCGGTACGTTCCCGGAAGACTCGCACAAGAAAGTGGAATACCCGGTAGCCATTGTTGATGGACATAAAAATGCGACGGTCAGTGCCTTCTACGATTATCTGAAAGGGCCTGAAGCGTCAGCCATCTTTAAACGTTACGGATTTACGACTCACTAATGATATTGACCGATCCTGAATGGCAGGCCGTGCTGCTGAGCCTTAAAGTCTCTTCCCTGGCAGTTGCCTTTAGTTTGCCCTTTGGGATCTTCTTTGCCTGGTTACTGGTGCGTTGTCGGTTTCCGGGCAAAGCTCTGCTCGACAGTGTTCTCCATCTTCCTCTCGTGTTGCCGCCGGTGGTGGTCGGTTACTTATTGCTGATTGCGATGGGGCGACGCGGTTTTATCGGCCAGTATTTGTATGACTGGTTCGGCCTGACGTTTGCCTTTAGCTGGCGCGGCGCGGTACTGGCAGCGGCGGTGATGTCGTTCCCGCTGATGGTGCGAGCCATTCGCCTGGCGCTGGAAGGTGTTGACATCAAGCTGGAGCAGGCGGCGCGCACCTTAGGTGCCGGGCGCTGGCGGGTGTTCTTCACCATCACGCTACCCCTCACCCTGCCGGGTATTATTGTCGGCACGGTGCTGGCGTTTGCCCGCTCGCTTGGCGAATTTGGCGCGACCATTACCTTCGTGTCTAACATTCCCGGCGAAACCCGCACCATTCCGTCGGCGATGTATACCCTGATTCAGACACCGGGCGGTGAAGGCGCTGCCGCACGGCTGTGCATTATCTCCATCGTGCTGGCGCTGGTGTCACTGCTGGTTTCTGAATGGCTGGCGCGTCTGAGCCGCGAGCGGATGGGGAAATAATCATGCTTGAACTTAACTTCAGCCAGACGCTGGGCAACCACTGCCTGACGCTCAATGAAACATTGCCTGCATCTGGCATCACCGCTGTTTTTGGTGTGTCGGGTGCGGGAAAAACCTCGCTGATTAATGCCATCAGCGGGCTGACGCGCCCGCAAACGGGCCGCATTGTGCTCAACAATCGCGTGCTGCACGACGTTGAAAAGAAGATTTACCTTGCGCCTGAAAAACGGCGCATCGGCTATGTATTCCAGGATGCGCGACTGTTCCCGCACTACAAAGTGCGCGGTAACCTGCGCTATGGCATGGCAAAAAGTATGGCCGGACAGTTTGAAAATCTGGTCAATCTACTCGGTATTGAGCCATTGCTGGAACGCCTTCCGTCGTCACTTTCTGGCGGCGAAAAGCAGCGTGTGGCGATTGGGCGCGCGCTGTTAACCGCGCCGGAATTACTGTTGCTGGATGAACCGCTGGCCTCGCTGGATTTACCGCGTAAACGCGAGCTGCTGCCGTATTTGCAGCGTCTGGCGCGCGAGATAAACATTCCGATGCTCTACGTCAGCCATTCGCTGGATGAAATTCTGCACCTGGCGGACAACGTGCTGGTGCTTGAAAACGGCAGCGTCAAAGCCTTTGGTCCGCTGGAGGAAGTGTGGGGCAGCAGCGTGATGCACCCGTGGCTGCCGAAAGAGCAGCAGAGCAGCGTTCTGAAGGTCAGCGTGCTGGAGCACCATCCGCACTACGCCATGACCGCGCTGGCGCTGGGCGATCAGCATCTGTGGGTCAATAAAATCGACAAGCCGCTGCAATCCGCGCTGCGCATTCGTATTCAGGCATCTGACGTTTCTCTGGTGCTGCAGCCGCCGCTGCAAACCAGTATCCGTAATATTCTGCGCGCCAAAGTGGCGCAGTGTCTGGACGATAACGGGCAGGTGGAAGTGCAGCTGGAAGTGGGGAGCAAAAAGCTGTGGGCGCGCATCAGCCCGTGGGCCAGGGATGAGCTGGGCATCAAACCTGGCCTGTGGCTTTACGCGCAGATTAAGAGCGTGTCGATCACCACCTGATCACAGCAGATGGGTATAAATATACTGCGCGATGCTGTCGGTGGTGTTGTCGCCAATCACCACGTTGGCGCGTGCTTTCACGGCGTCGTCAGCATTGCCCATCGCCACGCCGGTTCCGGCAGCTTCCAGCATGCTGATATCGTTGTAATTATCCCCGAAGGCAATCACGTCTTTCATCGACCCGCCCTGAGATTCAACAAACTGCGTCAGACGCTTGCCTTTGCTGTTGCCTTTGCGGGCGATATCCACCTGATCGTGCCACGACCATTCGCACTCCAGACCCAGCGTCTGTTCGACGTGTTTCGCGAAAGCGTTCAGTTTGGTGGTGTCTTCGTCGGTGAGGGCAAATTTCCAGATGGCGTTCACATCCACAGCGGCCTGGCGCAGAGATGACACCTGCGTAAAGACCGGACGCTGCGCTTCGGGCAGGGACAGCGCCCAATTGCTGGTACGGGTTACGTGTCCGGTAGGGCGCTCATACATCATCGCATCATCGACATACATCAGGCCGTGAATGGCGTGTTCATCCAGCAAATCTATCAGTTGCAGGGCCTGCGTCGAAGGCAGCGGATCGGCCTGGAGAACCTTTTTTGCATGATAATCATACAAATAAGTACCATTACAACAAATTGCAGGTGTATCTAACGCCAGTGCCTGATAAAAAGGATGAATGGCAACGTGATGTCGACCGGTAACGATCATGAGTTGATATCCCGCTTCCTGAGCACGTTTCAGTGCTTCAAGCGAAGAGGGGAGCAGGGTTTTTTGCGGGGTTAACAGCGTACCGTCTAAATCCAGAGCAATCACACGCGAGGTCATTTGTTCTTCCGGGTTAATATTGAATTTAAGGTCTAAGAGGATGGTACACCGAGAGACGTGGCCCACAAAATACCAGGCTAAAATTCAGCATTCACCGTTAAATTTACGCGCAGTGGAGAGGAGTATTCATGAAACAAACCGTTTATACCGCCAGTCCTGAGAGCCAGCAGATCCACGTCTGGCGTTTGAATGCGGAAGGCTCGCTCACGCTGGTGCAGGTGGTTGATGTGCCGGGGCAGGTGCAACCGATGGTTGTCAGCCCGGATAAACGTTTCCTGTATGTCGGCGTGCGTCCTGAGTTTCGCGTACTGGCCTACCGCATTGCGCCGGACGATGGCGCCCTGACGTATATCGCTGAAGCACCGCTGCCGGGCAGCCCGACGCACATCTCCACCGATCGCAAAGGCCAGTTCGTGTTCAGCGGCTCTTACAATTCCGGCTGCGTCAGCGTTACGCGTCTGGTCGATGGTGTTCCGCAGGAGACAGTAGGCGTGGTTGAAGGGCTGGAAGGCTGTCACTCGGCGAATATCTCTCCGGACAACCGCACCCTCTGGGTTCCGGCGCTGAAACAGGATCGTATCTGCCTGTTCACCCTGAGCGACGACGGTCATCTTGCCGCGCAGACCCCGGCAGAAATTACCACCGTTGAGGGCGCAGGCCCACGTCACATGGTATTCCATCCGAATCAGCAGTATGCCTATGTGGTGAACGAGCTGAACAGCTCAGTCGACGTGTGGGAACTCAAAGATCCGAAAGGCCAGATTGAGCGCGTTCAGACGCTGGACATGATGCCGTCTGATTTCACCGACACCCGCTGGGCGGCGGATATTCACATCACCCCGGACGGGCGTCATCTGTACGCCTGCGATCGTACTTCCAGCCTAATCACCATTTTCAGCGTCTCGGAAGATGGCAGCGTGCTGGCGATCGAAGGCTTCCAGCCGACCGAAACCCAGCCGCGTGGCTTTAATATCGACAACAGCGGCAAATTCCTGGTGGCGGCGGGGCAGAAATCCCACCACATCGCCCTGTATGAAATCAAAGGCGAGCAGGGGCTGCTGGAAGAGAAAGGACGCTATGCCGTCGGCCAGGGCCCAATGTGGGTGGTGGTTAACGCGCACTAAGCGGCGTAGAAAACAAAAAACCTCGCGTTTGCGAGGTTTTTTTATGCCCGGAGGTTCGGGGTTACTGCTTCGGCTCAGCCATCACTTTGCTACCCACACCGCGGTTGTTGTATTCCCACATGCGGTTGAAGTTAGCGTCGTTCAGGTTACGCTGCACGTTGCCTTTATCATCCATCGCGCCGGTGTTACCGGAGTACGGACGTTTGGAGATTGCAGCATCGGCCCACGGTTTTGCCATGTTGAAGCCTTCGTTGATCACGCTATCGCGGATAACGACCTGGCCGTTAGTGGCGGAGTCGATATCCAGCGAACGGCCAAGCTGCGCCACGCCGTCACCGGATGCGGTAAAGCGGCTGTTCACGGCCAGGAAGCCGTAGAACATGTTGGACAGGGTTGCCGGCGCAAACACGTAACCTTCCTGCTGGGTGCGGGAGTTCACCACGCGGAACTCGGTGTTATCAAACACCACTGCACCGCGACCGGAGACGATATCCACATCACCTTCGATATAGCTATTGGTGACCTGAGTACGGGTCAGACGGTTATTCTGCAGGGCATTCTGCACCCCGCTGTTGGTCACGAAGAAGGTGTTCTGGCGACCGAGAATGTTCACGTTGTTGATCTGCACTTTGTCGCCGTCAGTACGCAGGGCAACCGCCTGATGGTTACCCGCATCCACGCTGTCACCCAGGGTGTTCTGGATGGTCAGGTTCTGCAGCTGCAAACCGTTGTTCTGTGACCAGAATACCGCTGAGCACATCATGCCCACTGTGGCGGTTTGCTTGCTCTGGCAGTTGTCGAACATGTACCACGCCGGTTTGCCTGGCATATATTTACCGGCTGGATTGACCAGGTGACGCCAGGTATTACGGTCGATTTCCGAGTCAATCGCCAGACCAATTTTCACGTCGATGGCTTTATCACCGGTACCGTAAATCGTAATGCTGCCCGGTGCGGCAGGAACGTAAACGGTCCCTTCATAGTCGCCTGGCAGAACCGCAATGTACTGGCGCGATGCGCTGTGTTTGGTAATGGCGGCGTCAACGGCGGCCTGAATGCTGGTATGCGTCACGCCCTGGGTGCCTGCCGGGCCAACCACGAAGTTTGGTTGTGCAGGAATGCTAATAGAAGACGGCGTCCACGGAGCCGCGTTCGGGTCCATCGCAGAGTAATAATGTGCTGCGCTGAAGTTCTTCGCTTCACCCGCAGACAGAATAGGGCGGGATGCCGTGCCTGGCGCAGCCTGCTCGGATGGCAGCTGGTCAGGTGGGGTTGAGCTGCACGCGGACAACGTCACGCCAAAGGCGAGTGCCAACGCCAGACGAGAAATCCTGGAAATGTTCAAGGGAAAGCTCCTTGCTTCACGAGTCTTAACGGGATGATCGAAATAGCCTGCTTTTTTATACTAAGTTGAGCGAAACGGGAAGATGAAAAGCGAAAAAGTTGCATATTTCACCCGCATCCGGCGGGGAAGTCGTCACAAATAAATAACAATTTCCGTAAAGCGGGTTGACACCGGCAAACGAATGAAAATAAATGTCTATACAACCCATGACAAGCGGAACTCCTATGCAGCAGCTTCATCCCGACGATGTCCTTTGGCGTAACGCACGGCTGGCGACCCTGAACCCTGAGGAGCCAGCACCTTACGGGCTGCGTGAAAAGGTGGCGCTGATTGTGCGCGGCGAGACGATTGTCGCCGTCGTTCCTGACTCGGAACTGCCGAAAACGCACGCTCATCAGGTTGATCTCGACGGGCGTCTGGTTACGCCGGGCCTGATCGATTGCCACACCCATCTGGTGTTTGGCGGCGACCGCGCCGGGGAGTGGGAGCAACGCCTCAACGGCGTCTCATATCAAACGATCAGCGCTCAGGGCGGGGGGATCAATTCCACTGTCTCCGCCACGCGAGAAAGTGACACGCAAACGCTGCTGATACGAGCGGAACAACGCCTGCACCGTTTGATGCTAGAAGGTGTCACCACGCTTGAAATCAAATCGGGTTACGGACTTAACGCGCAGAGCGAAGAGAAAATGCTGCGCGTGGCGCAAACCCTTGCTCAAAACCATCCGGTGGAGATCAGCCCGACGCTGCTCGCCGCCCATGCGGTGCCGAAAGAATATCGTCAGGATCCGGATGCGTACATTTCGCTGGTGTGCGAGCAGATCATGCCCGCTCTCTGGCGTGAAGGCCTGTTTGAAGCCGTGGACGTGTTTTGCGAAAACGTCGGCTTCACGCCGTCGCAAACCGAGCGGGTATTCCAGGCTGCCACTGCGCTGGATATTCCCGTTAAAGGCCACGTCGAGCAACTGTCTAACCTGGGCGGCGCGGCGTTAGTCAGCCGCTATCACGGCTGGTCTGCCGATCATATTGAGTATCTTGATGACGCGGGCGTAAGCGCGATGGCGCACAGCGGCACGGTGGCGGTGTTGCTGCCAGGCGCGTACTACTTCTTACAGGAACGCCAGCGCCCGCCGGTTGAACAGCTGCGAAAACAGGGCGTACCGATGGCCGTCGCCACGGATTACAACCCTGGCACCAGCCCGTTTGCCAGCCTGCATCTGGCGATGAACATGGCCTGCGTGCAGTTTGGCCTTACGCCGGAAGAGGCGTGGGCGGGCGTTACCCGCCACGCCGCACAGGCGCTGGGGCGCGGAGCCACACATGGTCAGCTCAGGGCCGGATATGTCGCTGATTTTATCGTCTGGGACGCCGAACGTCCGGTGGAGATGGTCTACGAACCGGGGCGTAATCCGCTGTATCAACGCGTGTTTAGAGGGAAAGTATCATGAAACTGTGGCGACCCACTTCGCCTCACATCTGGCAGGGGCGCGACGATAGCGCTGAGGCCAGTAACGCGCTGCGCCTCTTCCAGACTATCGCGCATACCGACTGTTTTGCGCCCAAAAACTCAGGCATTGCGCTATTAGGATTCGAATGCGATGCCGGTGTGAAACGCAACCACGGCAGGCCCGGAGCGCTACAAGCCCCGGATGTACTGCGTAAAGCGCTGGCGAACATGGCAAGCCAGGAAGGGCACGCGCGCATTACCGACATGGGCACCATCACCGTTGAAGACGATGAACTTGAAGCTGCCCAGCGCGCGCTAAGTGACGCGGTGCAAACCTGCCAGCAGTCGGGGATGCGCACGCTGGTGTTCGGCGGCGGGCACGAAACGGCCTGGGCGCACGGTCGTGGGGTACTGGATGCGTTTGCGCAGGAGCGCGTTGTGATTATTAATCTCGATGCCCATCTCGATCTACGTGAAGCTGAACACGCTACGTCAGGCACACCGTTCCGCCAGCTGGCGCAGTACTGCGAAGCACAACAGCGCGAGTTTCAGTACGCCTGCTTTGGCGTCAGCCGGGCGGCAAATACTCAGGCGCTGTGGGACGAAGCAGACCGTCTGAACGTCACTCTGGTGGAAGATCTCGATTTTCGCCGTGCGGCGTTACCCACGCTGGAAAAGGTGCTGGCGCAAGCCGAACGCGTCTATCTGACTATCGATCTGGATGTCCTGCCCGCCGGGGAAATGCCTGCCGTTTCAGCCCCGGCGGCGCTCGGTGTTCCGGCGCTGGATTTACTCCCGGTGATCGGTGAAATCTGTCGCAGCGGAAAATTACAGGCGGTCGATTTAGTCGAATTTAACCCGACCTACGACCGCGACGGACAGGGCGCACGGCTCGCGGCGCGTCTGGCGTGGCAAATTGCTCCACTGGTGGGCATAACTCTTATTAAGGAATCACGATGTTTTCACGCTCACCGAATCAACCACCCGGTACGCCTGCCCCCTTCTATGAGAAGTGAAACAGGCCATCAGCGAAAAAATCGCCACCCGGCGTCTGCAGCCGCACGACCGCATTCCCTCCGAGGCCCGACCCGTGCCTGCTGATCCGCCGTCGCACCTGGTCTTCCGGGCAGATCGTGTCGCACGCCAGGCTGTTATTTCCCGGTTCGCGCTACCGGCTGCAAGGCCACTTTATGTCATAGGTTTTCAAAGCGTGATAGCTAACACAATATAACAAAATTGTATCTTTATTGTTAAATCCGACCTTGTGCGGGGTTGTCTATACAAGTATATCTGTTTGTATCTTTCATCCCGTATGAGACCACACAATGTCGTCAGGTAAATACCGTCAGCAGGATGTTCGCGCCCCGCGCGGCACCACGCTCACCGCCAAAAGCTGGCTCACCGAAGCGCCGCTGCGCATGTTGATGAACAACCTTGATCCTGAGGTCGCCGAAAACCCGCACGAGCTGGTGGTCTATGGTGGTATCGGTCGCGCAGCGCGCAACTGGGAATGCTACGACGCCATTGTGGAAGCGCTCACTAATCTGGAAATCGATGAAACCCTGCTGGTGCAATCCGGCAAACCGGTGGGGGTGTTCAAAACCCATAAGAATGCGCCGCGCGTGTTGATTGCCAACTCCAACCTCGTCCCGCACTGGGCCACCTGGGAACACTTCAACGAGCTGGACGCCAAAGGGCTGGCGATGTACGGCCAGATGACCGCGGGCAGCTGGATCTACATTGGCAGCCAGGGCATCGTGCAGGGCACCTACGAAACCTTCGTCGAAGCGGACGCCAGCATTACAACGGCTCCCTGAAAGGGCGCTGGGTATTGACCGCCGGACTCGGCGGGATGGCGGCGCACAACCGCTGGCGGCAACGCTGGCGGGCGCGTGTTCCCTCAACATCGAATGCCAGCAGAGCCGCATTGATTTCCGCCTGCGCACCCGCTATGTCGATGAACAGGCCGACAATCTCGACGACGCCCTGGCGCGTATTCAGAAATACACCACCGAAGGCAAAACCGTGTCGATTGCCCTGTGCGGCAACGCGGCAGATATCGTCCCGGAACTGGTGGCGCGTGGCGTTCGCCCGGATCTGGTGACCGACCAGACCAGCGCTCACGATCCGCTCCACGGCTATCTGCCGAAAGGCTGGACGTGGGAAGACTATCAGCAAAAATCCCAAAGCGACCCGGAAGGGACGGTGCTGGCCGCCAAACGCTCAATGGCGGAGCATGTATCGGCAATGCTGGCGTTCAGCAAGATGGGCGTACCGACCTTCGATTACGGGAACAACATTCGCCAGATGGCGAAAGAGATGGGCGTGGAAAACGCCTTCGACTTCCCCGGTTTTGTCCCGGCCTATATCCGTCCGCTGTTCTGCCGCGGTATCGGTCCGTTCCGCTGGGTGGCGCTCTCCGGCGACCCGCAAGATATCTACAAAACCGATGCCAAAGTAAAAGAGATCGTCGCCGATGACGCCCATCTGCACCACTGGCTGGATATGGCTCGCGAGCGTATCAATTTCCAGGGGCTGCCTGCGCGTATCTGCTGGGTGGGCCTCGAGTGGCGACAAAAACTCGGTCTGGCGTTCAACGAGATGGTGCGCAGCGGGGAAGTTTCCGCACCGATTGTCATTGGCCGCGACCACTTAGATTCCGGGTCCGTTGCCAGCCCGAACCGTGAAACTGAAGCCATGCAGGACGGCTCCGACGCCGTGTCCGACTGGCCGTTACTCAACGCTTTACTGAATACCGCCAGCGGCGCGACCTGGGTGTCACTGCACCACGGCGGCGGCGTGGGGATGGGCTTCTCGCAACATGCGGGGATGGTGATTGTCTGCGATGGCACCGACGAAGCCGCCGCGCGTATTGCCCGCGTACTGCACAACGACCCGGCGACAGGCGTGATGCGCCATGCCGATGCGGGGTATGACATCGCGATTGACTGTGCGAAAGAGCAGGGACTGAATCTGCCGATGGTCGCCGCCACACAAGGAAAACACTGATGAATGCTTTGACTATTACTCCCGGCGCGCTGACGTTTGCTCACCTGCGCAGCGCCTGGCGTCAGCCGGTGACGCTAACGCTTGATGAAAAAGCGCATCAGGCGATCAACGACAGCGTCGCCTGCGTGGAAGCGATTGTCGCTGAAGATCGCACGGCTTACGGTATCAATACTGGTTTCGGCCTGCTGGCGCAAACGCGTATCGCTACCCACGATCTGGAAAACTTACAGCGCTCGCTGGTGCTGTCGCACGCGGCGGGCGTCGGTGAACCGCTGGACGACGAGATCGTGCGCCTGATGATGGTGCTGAAAATTAACAGCCTGGCGCGCGGTTTTTCCGGCATCCGCCTGAGCGTGATTCAGGCGCTGATCGCCCTGGTTAACGCCCAGGTCTATCCGTGGATCCCGGCTAAAGGTTCCGTTGGCGCATCGGGGGATCTGGCGCCGCTGGCGCACATGTCGCTTCTGCTGTTGGGCGAGGGCAAAGCGCGCTGGCAGGGGCAATGGCTGCCAGCCAAAGAGGCGCTGCAAAAAGCCGGATTAGAGCCGATTACGCTCGCCGCGAAAGAGGGGCTGGCGCTGCTGAACGGCACTCAGGCATCCACGGCGTTTGCGTTGCGCGGTCTGTTCGAAGCCGAAGATCTGTTTGCCTCGGCGGTGGTGTGCGGTGCGCTGACCACCGAAGCGGTACTCGGCTCACGTCGTCCGTTTGACGCGCGTATTCATGAGGTTCGCGGTCAGCGCGGGCAAATTGACGCGGCGGCGATGTACCGTCATCTGCTGACTGATACCAGTGCGATCGCTGATTCACATCATAACTGCGATAAGGTGCAGGACCCGTACTCCCTGCGCTGTCAGCCGCAGGTAATGGGCGCGTGCCTGACGCAAATCCGTCAGGCCGCCGAGGTGCTGCTGGTGGAAGCCAACGCCGTTTCTGACAATCCGCTGGTCTTTGCCGAGCAAAACGAAGTGGTGTCAGGCGGGAATTTCCACGCCGAGCCGGTGGCGATGGCCGCCGATAATCTGGCATTGGCGATTGCCGAAATTGGCGCGTTGTCCGAGCGTCGTATCGCGCTGATGATGGATAAACACATGTCGCAGCTGCCGCCGTTCCTGGTGCGCAACGGCGGGGTCAACTCCGGGTTTATGATTGCCCAGGTGACGGCTGCGGCACTGGCGAGCGAGAACAAAGCGCTGTCGCATCCGCACAGCGTCGATAGCCTGCCGACGTCCGCCAATCAGGAAGACCATGTGTCGATGGCGCCTGCCGCCGGGCGTCGTCTGTGGGAGATGGCGTACAACACGCGCGGCGTAATTGCGGTCGAGTGGCTGGCAGCAGTGCAGGGAATCGATCTGCGCGAAGGTCTAAAATCCAGCCCGCTGCTGGAGCAGGCGCGGCAGAATTTGCGCGAGCATGTCACGCACTACGACGACGACCGTTTCTTTGCGCCGGATATTGATAAGGCGATGGAGTTGTTAAACGCGGGGAGTCTGGTGGGGTTGTTACCTGCGATATGTGCGGGCTGATGCCCTCACCCCGGCCCTCTCCCACGGGAGAGGGAGAAAACCGCACCGTGCATTTCCCTCTCCCACGGGAGAGGGAGAAAACCGCACCGAACAATTCCTTCTCCCACGGGAGAGGGAGAAAACCGCACCGTGCATTTCCCTCTCCCGTGGGGAGAGGGTTAGGGTGAGGGGCCCAGCCCGCTCGATCAGATATACATCGCCGTAATCGACGCACTTCCCAGCGTATGAAAATGCACGTTAAAGCCTACCATGGCGCCGCTCGCGCCTTCATCTACCTCAATCTTCTCAACGTCCAGCGCATGCACGGTGAAAATATACCGGTGCGTTTCGCCTTTCGGTGGTGCCGCGCCGCCGTATCCCGCTTTACCAAAATCGGTGCGGGTCTGAACTGCCCCATCAGGTAAGGCCACCAAATCTGAGCCGGAACCCTGCGGCAGCACGCGCGTGTCGGCGGGGAGATTGGCGACAATCCAGTGCCACCAGCCGGAACCGGTCGGCGCGTCCGGGTCGTAGCAGGTCACGACAAAACTCTTGGTTCCCGGCGGAACCTCGTCCCAGGCCAGGTGCGGCGAAATATTATCGCCCTGATAACCCATGCCATTGAACACGTGGCGTTCGGGCAATTTTTCGCCGTCGCGCAGATCCTGACTGATAATCTTCATGCGATTTCTCCTCGGTAGCGGTGCAAAAAGTGTAAACCATCCACAGCATACCGAGGCTAACGCGTTGGGTTAAATCGCAAAATGTGCGGGAATGTTAACGGCTTCGATCACCGCGTCCGTCAGTTTCTGCAACTGCGCAGGCGTGATGATGTACGGTGGCATCAGGTAGATCAGTTTGCCGAACGGACGCACCCACACGCCGCGCTCGACGAAGAACCGTTGCAACACCGCCATGTTGACAGGATGTGTCGTTTCGACCACGCCAATCGCCCCCAGCACCCGCACATCGGCGACAAATTCAGAATCCGCCGCGCCTGCCAGTTCGTGCGTGAGTTGTGATTCGATAGCCGCCACCTGCGCCCGCCATTCGCCACTTTCCAGAATGGCCAGACTTTCGCTGGCGACCGCGCAGGCCAGGGGATTACCCATAAACGTCGGGCCGTGCATAAAGCAACCCGCTTCGCCGTCGCTGATGGTGTCCGCGACGTGACGCGTGGTCAGCGTAGCGGAAAGCGTCATGGTGCCGCCCGTCAGGGCTTTACCGAGGCACAAAATATCCGGTGCAATGTCCGCGTGTTCGCAGGCAAACAGCTTACCGGTGCGACCAAACCCGGTGGCGATTTCGTCGGCGATGAGCAAGATGCCTTCGCGGTCGCACATCTTGCGAATACGTTTTAACCATTCCGGGTGGTACATGCGCATCCCGCCTGCGCCCTGGACCACTGGCTCCAGAATCACAGCGGCGATCTCGTGGCGATGGGCCGCCATCAGACGGGCAAAGCCGACCATATCCATCTCGTTCCACTCGCCGCCAAAACGGCTCTGCGGTGCCGGAGCAAACAGGTTTTCCGGCAGATAGCCCTGCCACAGGCTGTGCATGGAGTTATCCGGATCGCAGACCGACATCGCTCCGAAGGTGTCGCCGTGATAGCCGTTGCGGAAGGTCAGGAAACGCTGGCGCGGATCGCCTTTCGCCTGCCAGTACTGCAGCGCCATTTTCATCGCCACTTCCACCGCCACCGAACCCGAATCGGCGAGGAAAACGCATTCCAGCGATGCCGGAGTCATGGACACCAGACGACGGCAAAGGTCAATCGCTGGCTGATGGGTGATCCCGCCAAACATCACGTGGGACATCTGGTCAATTTGCGTTTTCATCGCCGCATTCAGGCGCGGATGGTTGTACCCGTGGATGGTCGCCCACCAGGAGGACATCCCATCGACCAGCGTTTCGCCGGTGGCGAGATGCAGTTCGCACCCGCGCGCCGAGGCGACCGGATAGACGGGTAACGGCTGGGTCATGGAGGTGTAGGGGTGCCAGATATGCTGCTTGTCGAAGGCGAGATCGTCCTGGGTCATAATCGACTTGTAAACCATTTTGAAAAGTTTTAGGTTTACGAGTATAAACCGAACCCACAGTTAATTAACAGTACACGAAATATTTCGTGTGGCATCGCGGCGGCAAGCGAGCGAATCCCCGGGAGCATAGATAACTATGTGACCGGAGTGAGCAAGCGCAGCCAACAAAGAGGCCGCGCGAAATATGAAGTGTAACTTTTGGAGAAGCCCGATGGCTAATCACCCGCGCTGGACAATGTCGCAAGTCACCGAATTATTTAACAAACCTTTCCTCGAACTGATGTTCGAAGCCCAGCAAATCCACCGCCAGCACTTCGATCCGCGTCATGTGCAGGTCAGCACGCTGCTGTCGATCAAAACCGGTGCCTGCCCGGAAGACTGCAAATATTGCCCGCAAAGTGCGCGCTATAAAACCGGGCTTGAAGCCGAGCGTCTGATGGAGGTTGAACAGGTTCTCGACTCGGCGCGTAAAGCGAAAAATGCCGGTTCGACCCGATTCTGCATGGGGGCGGCGTGGAAAAACCCGCACGACCGCGATATGCCGTATCTCGAGCAGATGGTGCAAGGCGTGAAAGCGATGGGCCTTGAAGCCTGTATGACGCTCGGCACACTGAACGAAACCCAGGCGCAGCGCCTGTCGGCAGCGGGGCTGGACTACTACAACCACAACCTCGACACCTCGCCGGAATTCTACGGCAACATCATCACCACCCGTACCTATCAGGAGCGTCTGGACACCCTCGGCAAGGTACGAGATGCCGGGATTAAGGTCTGCTCCGGGGGGATCGTCGGCTTAGGCGAAACGGTGAAAGATCGCGCGGGCCTGCTGCTCCAGCTGGCGAATCTGCCGACGCCGCCGGAAAGCGTGCCTATCAACATGCTGGTCAAGGTCAAAGGTACACCGATGGCGGATAACGACGATGTGGATGCCTTTGATTTTATCCGCACTATCGCCGTTGCGCGCATCATGATGCCAACCTCGTTCGTGCGCCTTTCCGCAGGCCGCGAGCAGATGAATGAACAGACTCAGGCGATGTGCTTTATGGCGGGCGCCAACTCGATTTTCTACGGCTGCAAACTGCTGACCACGCCGAACCCGGAAGAGGACAAAGACGTTCAGCTGTTCCGCAAGTTAGGGCTGAATCCGCATCAGACCGAAGTGCTGACGGGCGATAACGAGCTGGAACAGCAGCTTTTCAACGCCGACACCGAACAGTATTACAACGCCGCTACCGTATGACCTGGCAACATCGTATCGATGCCGCCCTTGACGAACGCCGGGCGGCGGACGCGTTTCGCACGCGCTCAGCCGTCAAGGGCGGCGGGCGCTTTCTGCTTCGCGACCAGCGCCAGTTCTGCAATTTCTCCAGCAACGATTATCTGGGCTTAAGCCAGCACCCGGCGATTGTCCGCGCCTGGCAGCAGGGGGCAGATAGGTATGGCGTGGGAAGCGGTGGCTCGGGGCATGTGACGGGCTACACCACCGCACATCAGGCGCTGGAAGAGCAGCTTGCCGACTGGCTCGGCTATTCGCACGCGCTGCTGTTTATCTCCGGTTTTGCTGCTAATCAGGCACTGATCGCCGCGCTGGTGGGTAAAGAGGATCGGATTGTCGCCGACCGTCTGAGCCACGCTTCGCTGCTGGAAGCCGCCAGTCTCAGCCCGGCGCAGCTGCGTCGGTTTGCCCACAACGACGTGAAACAGCTCGATGCGCTGCTGGAGAAACCCTGCGAAGGGCAACAGCTGGTGGTGACCGAAGGGGTATTCAGCATGGACGGCGACAGCGCACCGCTGGGTGAATTGCACGCCACCGCCCGGCGGCACGATGCCTGGCTGCTGGTGGATGATGCCCACGGCATTGGCGTGCTCGGCGAAGCAGGGCGCGGGAGTGCCGCCAGCCAGGATGTGAAACCGGAACTGCTAGTTGTGACCTTTGGCAAAGGGTTTGGCATCAGCGGTGCAGCGGTGCTGTGCAGTGACTCGGTGGCCGATTATTTGCTGCAATTTGCCCGCCATCTGATCTACAGCACCAGTATGCCGCCCGCGCAGGCGGTGGCGCTGCAGGAAGCGCTAAACGTGATTCGGAGCGACGAGGGTGAACAGCGTCGGCAAATTCTGGCGGCGCATATTCAGCGCTTCCGGGCTGGCGTTGGCGAACTGCCGTGGCAGATGACGCAATCGCAAAGCGCCATTCAGCCGCTGATTGTCGGTGAAAACAGCCGCACATTACGGCTGGCGCAGCAGCTTCGCGAGCGGGGGATGTGGGTGACGGCGATCCGTCCGCCGACGGTTCCAGCGGGTACAGCGCGTCTGCGTCTAACCTTAACCGCCGCGCACCACGCGCAGGATATCGATGATTTACTGGAGGCGCTGCATGACGCAGGTGAATAAGCAGGCCATTGCCACGGCCTTTGGGCGGGCGGCGCAGAGCTACTCTCAACATGATGAATTGCAGCGTCGCAGCGCTCACGGGCTGAAAGCCTTTCTCGACGCAGGGAGGTTCAATGCCGTACTGGATGCGGGCTGTGG
Source organism: Lelliottia jeotgali (assembly GCA_002271215.1). Taxonomy (NCBI): domain Bacteria; kingdom Pseudomonadati; phylum Pseudomonadota; class Gammaproteobacteria; order Enterobacterales; family Enterobacteriaceae; genus Lelliottia; species Lelliottia jeotgali. The sequence continues at coordinate 1,445,847 of CP018628.1, forward strand.
TCCCGGTGCGAACAGCCGTGCCTGGCGCGAGACGGGCAGCCACGTGACGGCGCTCGATCTCTCGGCGAAAATGCTGGAGCAGGCACGCTATCAGCAGGCGGCGGATGATTATCTGGTGGCGGATATCGAAGCGATTCCGTTACCTGACGCGCAGTTTGACCTGGTCTGGAGCCATCTGGCGGTGCAGTGGTGCGCCAGTTTGCCGCAGGCGCTACGCGAGCTGTATCGGGTGACGCGACCGGGAGGAATCGTTGCGTTTACCACGCTGCTGGATAACTCACTGCCGGAGCTAAATCAGGCCTGGCGCGCGGTGGATGAACAGCCGCACGCCAACCGTTTTTTATCGCAGAACGAGGTAGAAAGTGCGATGGCAGGATGGCGTTTTCGAGCCACCACGCAGATTGTGACACTCGGATTCACGGATGCGCTGAGCGCCATGCGCTCGCTGAAAGGAATTGGCGCCACCCATCTGCACAGCGGACGGGCACGCAAACCGCTGACGCGCGGCGAACTTAACCGACTCGAACTGACGTGGCCGCGCGAGCGGGGTGAATTTCCGCTCTCTTATCATTTATTTCATGGGATTATCGAACGTGAGTGAACGTTATTTTGTCACCGGAACGGATACCGAAGTGGGTAAAACCGTCGCCAGCTCGGCGCTGTTGCAGGCCGCACGTATGCAGGGTTTTATGACTGCCGGATACAAACCTGTCGCGTCGGGCAGCGAGATGACGGCGGAAGGCTTGCGCAATTCCGACGCGCTGGCGTTGCAACGCAACAGCACACTTCCGCTGGCTTACGAGGAGGTGAATCCGTACACCTTTGCGGAACCGACGTCGCCCCACATCATCAGCGCCGACGAGCAACGCCCAATTGAATTCCCGGTGCTCTCTGCGGGCCTGAGGGCGCTGGAGCAGCAGGCGGAATGGGTGCTGGTTGAAGGGGCGGGCGGCTGGTTTACGCCGCTCTCAGATAATCAAACCTTCGCCGATTGGGTGCAGGACGAACAGCTGCCGGTGATCCTCGTGGTCGGCGTCAAACTGGGCTGCATCAATCACGCGATGCTCACCGCACAGGCGATTCAACAGGCCGGTTTGCGCTTCGCGGGCTGGATTGCCAACGACGTCGTTGCGCCAGGGAAACGTCATCAGGAATATCTCGCTACGTTGCAGCGCGTGCTTCCCGCGCCGTTTCTCGGGGAAATTCCGTGGCTGGCTGAAGGCGCAGAACACGCCGAGACCGGGCAGTATCTTGATCTCAGCGCCTTGCATCCCGCGACATCCAGTGCGCGATAAGCGCCTCATCCAGTTCGTTTACGTGGCCCTGGGCCACGTTACGTCCGCGATACAGCACGCAAAAACGATCCGCCACCCGGCGGATAAACGACAGCTGTTGTTCCGCTAACAGCACCGTCATTCCCAGCTCCCGGCTCAGGCGCATCAGCAGTTGTCCCAACTTGTGGGCAAAGGTATTTCCTGTGCCGTGCAGCGGCTCATCCAGAATCAGCAGGCGAGGGCGATTGATGAGCGCATTGGCCAGCGCCAATTGATATTGCTCATCGGGCGACATGCCCGTTGCTCGGGCGTGGCGCAGCGGCCAGAGCTGGGGAAAGAGGTCGTAAATCTCAGCACTTGCGCCTGCATCCGGTGTGCCTTTGGCACGCATCGCAACATGCAGATTCTCCTCGACCGTCAGCTGCGAGAATATCCGCCTGTCCTGTGAAACATAGCCAATGCCCGGCATCGCGCACTGCTCAGGTGCATCTGCGCGTAAATTGCACGGCGGTGAGCCGGTTTCATGCCAGATAATGGTGCCACTTTCTATCGGTAGCTGGCCGGTGATGCAGTTGATCAGCGTCGTTTTACCCATGCCCGGCAGCCCAATAACGCCCGTGCACATCCCCGGCGGCAAATCTAAATCCACATTCCACAGCGTGTGCTGGCTTCCGTAAAACTGATTAACAGCGCGCAGACTTAACATAATGCTCTCCTGGTAACGCGTGAGGGACAAGACGTCACAGGAATGTGCAAAACCCCTGCCATAAACTGCAGTTCGGTCAAATAAGCGGCGATTTTAAGATTACGCTCACAAAGGTTAAGCGCGGCTACAGGCCACAGAATGACTGAATTGTGATTAAGATCTCACCAGTCGTTATGCGCTGTGGGTCTGATAATCATCAAAAAAGAGCGATAAATATTTTTTATGGGCATGCCCTTGGGAAAAGCCGGGAATTTGGCGAGTGGCGGTCTGTATGGGCTGGAAGCAGTTATCCACTATTCCTGTGGATAACCATGTGCATTAGAGTTAGAAAACTTGAGGCAAGCGAGAGAATACGCGGCCTGCGCCTGAATTGGTGCGAAACGCGGCTTTAAGAAATATCTTCTATTAATTAAATAGTTAGACAAAAGCAATCAGCGTCATGAAAGTGTCACGCGCTGCCATAAAACTATCATTACCTGGCTTGACAAATGTTAAAATGAGAAATGTTTTGGGGATAACCGCATACGGCTGGTGTTTTATCTCGTCGCAGCTTAAATTTCACCCTGTTTCGCGCTCATTAAGCGGATGCTAATCCAGATATCCTTGCACGCTACTGGTTTTACATCCAGTATTTATTACTGGCAAATTTGCCAGCCGCGAGTAAAATTACTCACCTGCCGTTTTTTCCGTCATCAGGTTGCCGCCCATGAGTAAATTGTTCAAATTGAATTCTGCCTTCCGTCCCTCTGGCGATCAGCCGGAGGCGATCCGCCGCCTGAAAGAGGGGCTGGAAGACGGGCTGGCGCACCAGACGCTGCTGGGCGTGACCGGTTCGGGTAAAACCTTTACCGTCGCCAACGTGATTGCGGATTTGCAGCGCCCGACGATGGTGCTGGCTCCCAACAAAACTCTGGCGGCGCAGCTGTATGGCGAGATGAAAGAATTTTTCCCGGAAAACGCCGTCGAGTATTTCGTCTCCTACTACGATTACTACCAGCCAGAAGCCTATGTGCCAAGCTCAGATACCTTCATTGAGAAGGATGCCTCGGTCAACGAACATATTGAGCAGATGCGTCTGTCGGCAACCAAGGCGCTGCTGGAGCGCCGGGACGTGATTGTGGTGGCATCGGTTTCCGCGATCTACGGTCTGGGCGACCCGGATCTCTACCTCAAAATGATGCTGCATCTGACCAACGGGATGATCATCGATCAGCGTGCAATCTTGCGTCGTCTGACCGAGCTGCAATATGCGCGTAACGATCAGGCCTTCCAGCGCGGTACTTTCCGGGTGCGCGGTGAAGTGATTGATATCTTCCCGGCTGAATCTGACGATCTGGCCCTGCGCGTGGAACTGTTCGATGAAGAGGTCGAGCGGCTGTCATTGTTTGATCCGCTGACCGGTCACATTGAGTCGGTGATTCAGCGCTTTACCATCTATCCAAAAACTCACTATGTGACGCCGCGCGAACGTATTATTCAGGCGATGGAAGAGATTAAAGTTGAGCTGGCAGACCGGCGTAAAGTTCTGCTGGAAAACAACAAACTGCTTGAAGAGCAGCGCCTGAGCCAGCGCACGCAGTTCGATCTGGAGATGATGAACGAGCTGGGCTATTGCTCGGGAATCGAAAACTACTCGCGCTATCTCTCAGGGCGGGGTCCTGGCGAAGCGCCGCCAACGTTATTTGATTATCTCCCGGCGGACGGCCTGCTGGTGGTGGATGAATCCCACGTCACCATTCCGCAAATCGGCGGCATGTACCGCGGTGACCGTGCGCGTAAAGAGACGCTGGTGGAGTATGGTTTCCGCCTGCCGTCGGCGCTCGATAACCGCCCGATGAAGTTTGAAGAGTTCGAGGCGCTGGCTCCGCAGACGATTTACGTGTCGGCGACACCGGGCAACTACGAGCTGGAAAAATCGGGCGACGAGGTGGTTGATCAGGTGGTGCGCCCAACCGGTCTGCTGGACCCCATTATCGAGGTGCGCCCTGTTGGCACTCAGGTCGACGATTTACTGTCGGAAATCCGCGCCCGTGCATCCATCAACGAACGTGTTCTGGTCACCACGCTGACCAAACGCATGGCAGAAGATCTAACAGAATACCTGGAAGAGCACGGTGAGCGCGTGCGCTATCTGCACTCGGATATTGATACCGTTGAGCGTATGGAGATCATCCGCGATTTACGTCTCGGCGAGTTTGACGTGCTGGTGGGGATCAACCTGCTGCGAGAAGGCCTCGACATGCCGGAAGTGTCGTTGGTGGCGATTCTGGATGCCGACAAAGAGGGCTTCCTGCGTTCTGAGCGATCGTTAATTCAGACCATTGGTCGTGCGGCACGTAACATCAACGGTAAAGCGATTCTGTACGGTGACAAAATCACGGCATCGATGGCCAAAGCCATTAGCGAAACGGAGCGCCGTCGAGAGAAACAGCAGCAGTACAACGAAGAAAACGGCATTACGCCACAGGGTCTGAACAAGAAGGTGGTGGATATTCTGGCGCTCGGTCAGGGTCTGGCGAAAACCAAAGGACGCGGCAAAGCGCGTCATCCGGTTGAGGCCGATCCGGTTGAAGTGCTGCTGACGCCGAAAGCGTTGCAGCAGAAAATCCACGAGCTGGAAGGGCAGATGATGCAGCATGCGCAGAATCTGGAGTTTGAAGAGGCGGCGCAGATCCGCGATCAGCTGCATAAGCTGCGGGATTTGTTTATTGCGGCTTCGTGACAAAAGCAAAACGGCAACCCGAAGGTTGCCGTTTTTAGTGTTTTCTCCCTCTCCCTGTGGGAGAGGGCGGGGTGAGGGCATCAGACCGCACTGAAAAAATGCTTACCCCAGCGCCTGAATCGCCTTTTCCAGCGCCAGGCGCAACAGATGCCGGTCGTGGCGATATTTAATATCGCTCGCTTCTAACTCTTCCTGCACCACCACCCGGCCTTCCATCCCTGAAACATCCACCTTCGGTCCAACCACTACACCGTCGATAATTTTCTTACCGACGTACTGCTCCATCAGATTCAGTTTATCGGCAAGCGACAGGCTGGCTGCGGCGGGGCTGAGCTCTTTGCCCAGATTGCCGATATACACCATCGGCGCGGGCGTCCTGCGTAGCGCCTGCGCCAGCTCTTTCACCAGCAGCAGCGGCATCAGGCTGGTGTAAAAACTTCCAGGGCCGATGAGGATGAGATCCGCTTCGCTAATGGCTTCCACCGCTTCACGCGTGGCGGGAACGGAAGGGTAGGTCATTAGCTCCTGCGGCGGCAAAATCAGCTGATCAATATTCACTTCCCCGTAGACTTCATGGCCTTCCGTATCAATCGCCATCAAATCGACCGGTTGTTCCGACATAGGGATCAGGAATGCATCCACTTTCAGCAGATTGCGGATTAAATTGATCGCCTCAAGCGGGCGTACGCTCAGGTGATCTAAAGCCTTTAACATCAGATTTCCGAGGTTATGTCCGGAAAGTTCGCCATTACCGCCAAAACGATACTCAAACATGGCTGAAGCGACGCTTTGTTCGGTAATTAACTGGTTAAGACAGTTGCGCATGTCGCCCCAGGCGATACCGCCTTCTGAGCGACGAATACGACCTGTAGAGCCCCCGTTATCGGTGGTGGTGACGATACCGGTGAGCCTTGAACCCAGCGACGATAACGACGACATGACTCGGCCCAGCCCATGCCCTCCGCCGAGAGCGACTACACGGTCAAGATCCGCAAAAGTGCGATTGCGCATACACATTCCTTATCCTATTCGATCTGCGTAACAGTAACCGAACTACCCCTAAAAGACGATGCCCGACCCCCCGCAAAATGACGTATATCAATGCGAAACTTTGATTTTTACGTATTCTGTAGTGAAAGTGCACGATCTGGTCGTTATATATATAATTATATAGCGAAATCAGCGAATGGCGAAAGTGCCATTTCCGCGCTACTATCGGCATAACCCACGTTTTCGAATATGAAAACATACACTCTAGCCCTGGCGCCTGTGTCTGATGATATGGCGCCCTGGCCGTAGCGGAAACGCTACCAGGGTACAGAAAGAAATGACTGTGCCTCCCTTACTGGAAAGGTGTACATGGCTTCTCAGCTCACTGATGCTTTCGCGCGTAAGTTTTTCTATTTACGTCTGTCGATCACCGATGTGTGCAATTTTCGTTGCACCTACTGCCTGCCGAACGGCTACAAACCGGGCAGCGTCACCAATAACGGATTCCTGTCCGTCGAAGAAGTGCGCCGCGTCACACGCGCCTTCTCTGAACTCGGCACGGAAAAAGTGCGTCTCACGGGCGGGGAACCCTCGTTGCGTCGTGATTTTCCCGACATCATCGCCGCCGTGCGCGAAAACGCCAGCATTCGTCAAATCGCCGTCACCACCAATGGCTATCGCTTATCCCGCGATGTCGCTCAGTGGCGCGATGCCGGGCTGACGGCTATCAATGTCAGCGTCGACAGTCTCGACGCGCGTCAGTTTCACGCCATCACCGGACAGGATAAATTTCGTCAGGTGATGGAGGGCATCGACGCCGCGTTTGAAGCCGGTTTCGACAAAGTCAAAGTCAACACCGTTCTGATGCGTGATGTGAACCATCACCAGCTCGATACTTTCCTCGCGTGGGTCAAACCCCGCCGCATTCAAATGCGTTTTATTGAGCTGATGGAGACCGGCGAGGGCAGTAACCTGTTCCGCCGTCACCATATCTCAGGCATGGTGCTGCGCGATGAACTGCTAAAACGTGGTTGGATCCACCAGATTCGCCAACGCAGCGACGGTCCGGCGCAGGTATTTTGTCACCCCGATTACGAAGGGGAAATTGGGCTGATCATGCCCTATGAAAAAGACTTCTGTGCCACCTGCAACCGTCTGCGCGTGTCGTCTGTTGGCAAACTGCATCTGTGCCTGTTCGGCGACGGTGGCGTGGATCTTCGCGATTTGCTGGAAGACGATGCCCAACAGGATGCCCTTGAAGCGCGCATTTCTGCTGCTCTGACGCACAAAAAACAGACCCATTTCCTGCATCAGGGCGACACCGGGATTACACAAAACCTGTCCTACATCGGCGGGTAATCGGCTTAAAAGGAACCAGAAAATGAGTCAGGTCAGCGCTGAATTTATTCCGACGCGTATTGCTATTCTTACCGTTTCTGAGCGCCGCGGCGAAGAGGATGACACCTCCGGCCACTGGCTGCGCGACGCCGCGCACGAGGCGGGTCACAGCATTGTTGATAAAGCGATTGTCAAAGAGAATCGTTACGCCATTCGCGCCCAGGTATCCCAGTGGATTGCCAGCGACGAGGTGCAGGTGGTGTTAATCACCGGCGGCACCGGTTTTACCGCCGGCGATCAGGCGCCAGAGGCGCTGCTCCCGCTGTTTGACCGTGAAGTTGAAGGCTTTGGCGAAGTGTTCCGTATGCTCTCCTTTGAAGAGATTGGCACCTCTACTTTGCAGTCCCGCGCAGTGGCCGGGATCGCCAACAAAACGCTGATTTTTGCCATGCCTGGCTCCACCAAAGCCTGTCGTACCGCGTGGGAAAACATTATTGCCCCGCAGCTCGACGCCCGCACTCGTCCCTGTAATTTTCATCCTCATTTGAAGAAGTAAGCTATGTCGCAATTGACCCACATTAACGCCGCTGGCGAAGCGCATATGGTGGATGTTTCCGCCAAGGCCGAAACGGTGCGCGAAGCGCGTGCCGAAGCTTTCGTGACTATGTTGCCGGAAACGCTGGCGATGATTATCGACGGCAGTCATCACAAGGGCGACGTCTTCGCCACCGCCCGTATTGCCGGGATTCAGGCTGCAAAACGCACCTGGGATCTGATTCCCCTGTGTCATCCGCTGATGCTCAGCAAGGTCGAAGTGAACCTGCAGGCCGAGCCGGAGCACAACCGCGTGCGTATCGAGACGCTGTGCCGTCTGACCGGCAAAACCGGCGTCGAAATGGAAGCCTTAACGGCGGCCTCCGTGGCGGCGCTGACCATTTACGATATGTGCAAAGCGGTACAGAAAGATATGGTGATTGGCCCGGTACGCCTGCTGGCAAAAAGCGGCGGAAAATCCGGCGATTTTAAGGTGGACAGCGATGATTAACGTGCTCTTTTTTGCTCAGGTGCGTGAGCTGGTGAATACCGACAGAATGACCCTCGACGCTTCGTTCGACAACGTAGAAGCCCTGCGCGCCCACCTGGCGGCGCAAAGCGATCGCTGGGCGCTGGCGCTGGAAGAGGGCAAACTGCTCGCCGCTGTTAACCAGACGCTGGTGGAGTTCAATCACCCGCTCAACGCCGGTGACGAAGTGGCGTTTTTCCCACCGGTCACAGGGGGTTAATCATGACTGACACGCGTATTGTTGTTGGGCCGGAGCGCTTTAACGTTGGCACGGAATACAGCTGGCTTGCCGAGCGCGATGAAGATGGCGCTGTGGTGACTTTTACCGGCAAAGTCCGCAATCATAATCTCGGCGACAGCGTAAAAGCGCTGACCCTGGAGCATTATCCGGGAATGACCGAAAAATCCCTGGCGGATATTGTGGTTGATGCGCGTCAACGCTGGCCTCTCGGTCGCGTCACGGTGATCCACCGCATTGGCGAAATGTGGCCCGGCGAGGAAATTGTCTTCGTTGGCGTTACCAGCTCGCATCGCAGCAGTGCGTTCGAAGCCGGTGAATTTATTATGGATTATCTCAAAACCCGCGCACCGTTCTGGAAGCGAGAAGCCACGCCCGAAGGGGAGCGCTGGGTGGAATCACGAGACAGCGACAAACAGGCTGCCAGCCGCTGGTAACTGGTTGGCGTGGATGTGTTAATCTTAGAAGGTATGCCCACTTAATCAGGAGTTATCATGGACCGATTTCCACGTTCGGATTCAATCGTTCAGCAGACGCGTAGCGGCCTGCAAACCTACATGGCGCAGGTGTACGGCTGGATGACCTGCGGCCTGCTGCTCACTGCGTTTATCGCGTGGTACGCAGCGAATACCCCCGCCTTGATGATGTTTATCTTCTCCAGCAAAATCACCTTCTTCGGGCTGATTATCGCCCAACTTGCGCTGGTGTTTGTGCTTTCCGGGCTGGTGCAAAAGCTCAGTGCAGGGATGGCGACCACGCTGTTTATGCTCTATTCGGCGCTCACTGGGCTAACGCTTTCCAGCATTTTTATCGTCTACACCTATTCGTCCATCGCCAGCACCTTTGTGGTCGCGGGCGGGATGTTCGGTGCCATGAGCCTGTATGGCTACACCACCAAACGTGATTTGAGCGGCTTCGGCAATATGCTGTTTATGGCGCTGATTGGTATTGTGCTGGCATCTTTGGTGAATTTCTGGCTGAAAAGTGAAGCGCTGATGTGGGCGGTGACCTATATCGGGGTGATCGTGTTTGTTGGCCTGACGGCGTATGACACGCAGAAACTGAAAAACATCGGCGAGCAGATTGACGTGCGTGACAGCTCGAACCTGCGCAAATATGCGATTCTTGGCGCACTGACGCTGTATCTGGATTTCATCAACTTGTTCCTGATGCTGCTGCGAATTTTCGGCAACCGTCGCTAACCTCGTTGCCCGGTGGCGCTAGCGCTTACCGGGCCTACAATTCGTAGGTCGGGAAGGCACAGCGCCAATCCAGGGCAACGATTTGTAGGTCGGGTAAGCGCAGCGCCACCCGACTTTCGTCACTTCGCCATCGCCTTCTCGTTTTTCGCCCGCAGCTTTTTCGCCCGACTCTCCAGAATCAAATACCCCACCGTCGCCAGTGCCAGCGGCAGGAAGTAATACAGCATGCGGTAGGCCAGCAGCGCGGCGATAATCTTACCGTGCGAAACATGCTCGCCTGCCAGCAGGGCGATAAACACGGCTTCCAGCACCCCAATTCCCGCTGGAATGTGGACAATCACTCCGGCGATACTGCTCACCAGCAGCACGCCGAGCACGAAGAAATAGTTCACCTCTTCGCCAATCAACAGCCAGATAATTGCGCCCATCACCATCCAGTTGGCGCTGGAAATTACCATCTGAAGCAGGGCGAATTTCCACGACGGTAGCACCAGCTTTTGCCCTTTGACGGTCATATGGCGGCGTTTCGCAAATGCGCAGGCCCAGAGATAGACCGCGATAATCAGCAGCAGCACGAAGCCTAGAATCCGCAGCGTCGCCTCGTCGATGTACCAGTGGGCAGGGAGCTGCACCACGCCGACGGTGAAAATCACCCCGCCGAGCAGAATATACCCCAGCCAGTTGGTGGTAATACTCAGCGAGAAAATGCGCGTGATAGTGCTGCCCGGTAGCCCAAGGCGCGAATAGAGGCGATAGCGCATCCCAATGCCGCCCACCCAGGTGCTGAGCGTCAGATTAAACGCATAGCAAATAAACGACACCAGCATCACCTGGCGCTTCGCCAGTTTATGCCCACAGTAGGCGCGACCCAACAGGTCGTAGCAGCCGTAGATCAGGTAGCTGACGACCACTAAGCCCAGCGCGCTAAGCAGCACCAGCCGGTTGTAGTTGCGGATAACTTTCCACACCTCTTCCCAGTCAATTTTTTGCGCATAAACCACCAGCAGCACGGCGACGGCAATGAAAAACAGCCAGGTGAGGATGCGTTTCGCCAGTCGCCAGCGGGGATGTGATTTGCTCATTACGGTTTCACCCCTGAGTTTTCCGCTTCAACGCGGTCCTGGGTTTCCATTTCCGGCTGAACCGGAGCGGGCACCTGGGCAAGCTTCGGTGTATGGGCGGGTAGCCAGCCGACCAACGCCGGGAAGTGGCGCAGGAAGTGGAACACCACCACGCTTTTGCTCAGGTTCCACCAGGTGCGTTTCGGTACCATCGAATCATCTACCCGCACGCAGTCGCGGGCGATAATGCCGGTAAGGTTGTCGCGCAGGGTCTGGTTGAAGGTGCGATCGTGAATAATCAGATTGGCTTCCAGATTCAACGACAGGCTTAAGGGATCGAGATTACTGGAGCCGACGGTCGCCCAGTGATTGTCCATCAGCGCCACTTTGCCGTGCAGCGGGCGGCGGCGATATTCGTAAATCTGTACTCCACCTTTGACCAGATAGTCGTACAGCAGCCGCGCGCCGACGGTGACGATCGGCATATCCGGCTCGCCCTGCACAATCAGTTTGACGCGAACCCCACGCCGCGCAGCATTGCGCATGGCGTGCAGCAGTCGGTAACCGGGGAAAAAATAGGCGTTGGCGATGATCACCTCGCGCTTCGCATTGGCGAGCATTTTCAGATAGTGGCGTTCAATATCATCCCGATGTTCATCGTTGTCGCGCCAGATAAACAGCGCCTGAGCCTCGCCCGGCTGGCGGTTCTCTTCCGGGCGATGACGGCGTTTCCACCAGCGGCGCACCGCCGACTGTCCCGGCAGGTTTTCCAGTTCGAACAGCAGTATGTCCTGCACCACCGGGCCTTCGACTTTTACTGCGTAATCCTGCTTCGCCTCCGGGCCATAGTCAGACATATGTTCATCGGAGTAGTTGATCCCGCCGACGAAGGCGACAGTGCCATCCACCACCACAATTTTGCGGTGCATTCGGCGAAAGACGTTGGTGCGCATTCCGAGTAACGGCGGGCGCGGATCGTAATAGCGGAACACCACGCCGGCGGCGGTCAGCTCGTTGACGAATGTGTCGCTAAGATCGGGCGAGCCGTAGCCGTCGAGCAATACTTCCACTTTGACTCCGCGCTGAGCCGCGCGCAGCACCGCCTCGTGCAGCTGGCGGCCCACGCCGTCTTCGAACCAGATAAAGGTTTCCAGAATGATTTTTTGCTCTGCCGCATCAAGCGCAGCAAACACCGCCGGATAATATTCGTCGCCGTTTTCCAGCAGGGTTATCTGATTACCTTCTCGCCACGAACATTTCATAAGTGGATCTCCGCACTTAACGGGGCATGGTCAGAAAGATGCCTCCAGCCGCGCAGCGCCAGCGCGCTCGGCTGGCTGGCGTGGGCGTTCTTGACGTAAATTCGGTCCAGGCGCAGCAGAGGGAAGCTCACCGGGAAGGTGCGTGCCGGGCGACCATGCGCACGGGTGAAAATTTCATCCAGACCGGCGCGTGTTTTTAGCGGTCTGTTGGCGCGTTGTCTCCAGTCGTTAAAATCGCCTGCTATTACCACCGGTTCGTTTTCCGGCAGTGAATTTACCCAGCGCGTCATCATCGCTAATTGCGCCTGTCGGTGTGCTTCCCGCAAGCCCAAATGCACACAGCCTACATGAACCGGAAAGGCCAGATCGGGCGGGGTTATCCGGCAGTAAAGCAGCCCGCGTTTTTCGCTTTCGCCCACTGATACGTCGTGATTTTCATAATGTTCGATGGGAAAACGCGACAAAACGGCATTGCCGTGATGACCTTCTGGATAGACCGCGTTGCGCCCGTAGGCATAATCGCTCCACATGGTATCGGCCAGAAATTCATAGTGCGAGGTATCCGGCCAGTTCTCTACGTGCAGCGGGTGAATATCGTGCGCGCCCATCACTTCTTGCAGGCACACAATGTCCGCGCCGACGGTGCGTACCGCGTCGCGCAGCTCGGGTAATATGAAGCGGCGGTTAAATGCCGTGAAGCCTTTGTGTGTGTTAATCGTCAAAATTTTTAGCGAAAAATGCCGCGATTGTGGGGTCATATGCTCCTGCCAGCGTCACTATCCTGATGAAAATAAAGTGTAGTCGGCGTCACAAAAAGATGCGGTGTTACGGAATTTTCCGTAAAGTGCGGTACTCTGAACTAGCAGAGAAATATCCTTCAGGAGAGAAGCCATGAAGTGGCAACAACGCGTTCGTGTCGCAACTGGCCTCAGTTGCTGGCAGATAATGTTGCATTTACTGGTCGTGGCGGTACTGGTCATGGGCTGGAAAAGCGGCACGCTGGTGCACGTCGGCCTGGGATTATGCGCAATGTATGGCGTGACCGTGCTGTCGATGCTGTTTTTACAGCGTCACCATGAGGCGCGCTGGCGTGAAGTGGGTGATGTGCTCGAAGAGCTCACCACCACCTGGTATTTTGGTGCAGCGTTGATCGTTCTGTGGCTGTTGTCACGCGTGCTGCAAAACAACCTGCTGCTGGCCCTGGCGGGCCTGGTGATTCTGGCAGGCCCTGCGGTCGTCTCGTTACTGACCAAAGAGAAGAAATTAGGCGATATTGCGTCTAAACATCGCGTACGCCACTGAGCCCGTCGTGGCCGCTATGACCAGTAGCGGCCACAAACTTCCCCACACAATATCCAGACTCGCATCCTTCAGATAGATTTGCTTGGTGATATCGGTAAAGTGCCGAATCGGATTCACCCATGTTAAATCCTGAAGCCACACCGGCATGTTTTCCACGGGCGACACATACCCGGAGAGCAAAATCGCCGGCATCATAAAGACAAACACGCCGATAAACGCCTGTTGCTGCGTCGAGCACAGTGCGGAAATCAACAGCCCGAATCCCACCAGCGACAGCCCGTAAATCAGCATTGTGAAGTAAAACAGTCCCAGCGATCCGGCAAATGGAATTTGATACGCCCAGATGCCAATCCCCAGCACGATGCTGGCCTGGAAGGTGGCGACGATCAGCGCAGGCACCGCTTTGCCGACGAAAATCTGCCAGGTGGCGAGCGGCGAAACCAGCAGCTGATCCAGCGTCCCTTGCTCGCGTTCGCGGGCGACGGACAGCGACGTCACGATCATCACGCCGATGGTGGTGATCATGGCGATCAGCGACGGCACCACGAACCATTTGTAATCCAGGTTTGGGTTGTACCAGTTACGCACCACCAGCTCGCTGTTGTTTGGTTTGGGTTTCCCTTCCATCAGCTCCTGCTGGTAATTTTTTACCACCTGTTGCAGATAGTTGGCGGCAATTTGCGCACTGTTGGAGTTGCGTCCGTCGAGAATCAACTGCATCGGGGCGGTCTGGAAGGTATCCAGATTACGCGAGAAATCTGCCGGGAAACGCACCAGCAGCAGCGCCTTTTGCTGGTCGATAGTCGGCTGGATCTCCTGTGGACTTTTCAGTAACAGCACGTGGGTAAAGGCTTTGGCGCGGGCAAAACGCTGGGTCAGCTCCACGGAATGTTTGCCGTTGTCTTCGTTGTAGACGGCGATGGTGGCGTTGGTCACTTCCAGCGTGGCGGCGAACGGAAACAGCAGTACCTGAATCAGCACTGGTAGAATCAGGATTGCGCGGGTTTGCGGCTCACGCAGCAGGGATTGCAGCTCTTTGCGAATTAATGTCCATAAACGGTGAAACATGGTGTCGCCCTCGCGTCGGGTGGCGCTTCGCTTACCCGACCTACAAAAAACGGTATTAATCTAAACGCCGCTTTGTTTTCATCCACGTCAGGCCGATAAACATCACCGCCGACGCCATCAAAAACAGAATATTAATCATCAACACCGACGGAATATTCCCCGCCAGGAACAGGCTTTGCAGCGTGTTCACAAAGTAGCGCGCCGGGATGATATAAGTCACCGCGCGGATAATGGCGGGCATGCTGTCGATCTGGAAAATAAACCCAGACAGCATAATCGACGGCAGAAACGCAGCGTTGAGCGCCACCTGCGCGGCGTTAAACTGGTTGCGGGTGATGGTCGAAATCAGCAGGCCCATGCCCAGCGTGCTGAGTAAAAACAGGCTGGTTATCAGGAACAGCAAAATCAGCGAACCACGATACGGCACGCCAAGGATAAATACTGACACCAGCATACAGAGCAGCATCGCCAGCATCCCGAGGAAGTAGTAAGGGATCAGCTTGCACAACAGCAATTCGACGCGCGTCACTTCCGTTGAGAGCAGGGCTTCCATCGTGCCGCGTTCCCACTCGCGGGCAATCACCAGCGAAGTCAGGATCGCGCCGATCACGGTCATGATAATGGTTATCGCGCCGGGAATGATAAAGTGCTGACTGATGGCGGCGGGGTTAAACCAGTAGCGGGTTTGCACGTCTATCAGCGGCTCAAACTCTTCTCCACGATCTTCCGCGCGCTGCATCTGCCACAGCTGCCAGATCCCTTCGACGTATCCCTGCACAAAGTTAGCGGTGTTCGGTTCACTGCCGTCAGTGATCACCTGAATCGGCGCATCGGTACTGGCGCGCGCCATATTGGCGGCAAAATCGACGGGGATCACCACCAGCCCGCGAATCTTCCCGGCCTGCATCTTTTGAATCAGCTCCTGGCGGTTATCGCTGATGGTCGCGTCGATATAGGGCGAGCCGGTCATCGCGTGGGTGAAATCCAGCGCTTCCTCGCTCTGCTGCTCCAGTAAAATCCCCACCCGCAGCTTGCTGGAGTCGAGGTTAATGCCGTAGCCGAAGATAAACAGCAGCAACAGCGGGATCACCACTGCAATCAGCCAGCTGCTCGGGTCGCGCACGATCTGCCGCGTCTCTTTGATGCACAGGGCGCGTACCCGACGCCAGGAAATCGCCTTAATGCTCATGGGCGTGCTCCTTATCCCAGTCGTTAATCAGAGTGATAAACGCCTGCTCCATAGTGGGATCTGGCTGCTGCTCGTCGGCGGCCTGGGCTTTTAAATCGTCCGGCGTACCGTGGGCGATGAGCTTGCCGCGATAGACCAGCCCGATGCGGTCGCAATATTCCGCCTCATCCATAAAGTGGGTGGTGACCATCACGGTGACGCCTTTTTCAACCATGCTGTTGATGTGCAGCCAAAACTCGCGACGGGTGAGGGGATCAACACCTGAGGTCGGTTCATCGAGAAACAGAATATCCGGCTCGTGCATCAGCGAGCAGGCCAGGGCCAGACGCTGTTTAAAACCGAGCGGCAGTTCGTCGGTGGCGTGTGAGGCGATATGGGTCAGACCAAAAGCGTCGCTCATGCGCGAAATCTTTTCGCTTTGTGCCCGTCCGCGCAGGCCGTAAACGCCGGAGAAAAAACGCAGGTTCTGCTCGACGGTCAGGTTGCTGTAGAGGGAAAACTTCTGCGCCATGTAGCCCAGATGCTGGCGCGCTTTGCCGGAGCTGACTTTCAGATCCATATCCAGCACCAGCGCTTTGCCAGATGTCGGCACCAGCAGGCCGCACATCATTTTAAAGGTGGTGGATTTCCCGGCGCCGTTCGGCCCGAGCAGACCGAAAATCTCCCCGCGCTTGACGGCAAAATTGACGTTATCTGTCGCCGCGAAATCCCCGAACTTCTTGGTTAAGGATTTGGCTTCAATCACCGTTTCGCCAGGCGTGCCTTCTACTGTGTGCAAAATCGCGCCCAGCGGCGATTCGGAGGTACTCGCGCCGCCGAGAAGATCGATGAAGGCATCTTCGAAGCGCGGCGCGGTCTCTTCAATCTCAATTTGCGGCATTCCCTGTGCATGACGGATATCGTCGGCGGTGGCCGCTTTTTTGAGGATCACGCGCACCGAACGCCCCTGAATCATTCCGTCGCTGACCTGCGGAAGCCTAAGAACGCGCTGCAATAGCTTGCGGTTAGTCTCATCAGGGCTGTGCAGCAGGAAACAG
Source organism: Lelliottia jeotgali (assembly GCA_002271215.1). Taxonomy (NCBI): domain Bacteria; kingdom Pseudomonadati; phylum Pseudomonadota; class Gammaproteobacteria; order Enterobacterales; family Enterobacteriaceae; genus Lelliottia; species Lelliottia jeotgali. Next base: position 1,462,299 of record CP018628.1, read on the forward strand.
CGCCCGGCCATTTGCTGCGTTAGCGCCGTCGGTTCACCCTGATACAGCAGCTCGCCTTCGTTCATCAGCAGCACGTCGCGGCACTGTTCGGCTTCGTCGAGGTAGGAGGTGCTCCAGAGGATCAGCATCCCGTCTCCGGCCAGTTCGTGGACCATCTGCCACAGCTCGCGGCGAGAGATCGGGTCGACGCCGACGCCTGGCTCATCCAGCAGCAGCACTTTCGGCTCGCCGACCAGCGTGCAGGCCAGCCCCAGCTTTTGCTTCATGCCGCCGGAGAGCTTTCCCGCCAGCCGGTCAGTGAACGGCCCGAGCGAGGTAAACTCCAGCAGCCGGGCAAAGGTTTTCTCCCGGGTTTCGCCGGTCACGCTGCGCAGATCGGCGTACAGCGTCAGGTTTTCCATCACCGTCAGATCTTCGTACAGGCCGAATTTCTGCGGCATATAACCGAGCATCGCATGCAGTTCGCTGTCGTTTTTGATCGGGTCGAGTCCCAGCACGCTGGCCGTGCCTTCATCGGGTTTCAGCAGCCCGGCAAGCATGCGCATCAGCGTGGTTTTACCCGCGCCGTCCGGGCCAACCAACCCGGTCACATAGCCTTTTTGCAGGGTGCAGTTCAGCGGTGCGACGGCGGGTTTATCCATGCCCGCAAAGCGTTTCACCAGATTATTGAGCTGGATAACCGCATCATTCATGTCGGTCCCCATCGTTGAATTTCACGGTGATCGGCATGCCCTGACGGAGAGCATCGTCGGCATCGGTGACGATAATGCGCAGGCGATAGACGAGGTCGGTGCGCAGATCCGGCGTTTCAACGGTTTTTGGTGTGAATTCGGCGGTCGGGGAGACAAACCCGACTTTCCCGTGATACGGCTTATCGGGCCGCCCGTCGGTGTAGAGCAGCAGTTCGCGCCCCGGCTGGGCCTGATTCAGATTCGGTTCATCAATGTATGCGCGCACCCACACCGGGCGGGTGAGGGAGAGCGTCAGCACGGTGCTGCCTGCGCTCAACATGCTGCCGGGCTCGACGGCGCGGGTCATCAGCGTGCCGTTAGACGGCGAGACCAGCGTGGTGTCGTGCAGATCCAGTTCGGCCTGCGCCAGCTGCGCCTGAGCCTGTTCGAGATTGGCTTTGGCCTGGGCGATATCCTGCGGACGGTTCCCGGTGCGGTACTGACTTAATTTATCCTGAGCCGATTTCAGCGTTGCCTGAGCCTGATCGCGCGAGGAGCGGGCGTTTTCCAGATCGTTAGCGGAAATGGTGCGGCTTTTCCATAGCCCCTGCTGGCGGTTGTAGAAGTTCTGCGCGTAATCGTAGGCGGCCTGCGCCTGTTTCACTGCGGCGGCGGCCTGCGCTACTTCCTCATCGCGATAGCCCGCCAGCATCAGGTCATACTGCGCCTGGGCAACTGATACGGCGGCCTTGGCCTGCATCAGCGCATTTTTATACGGGGCTTGATCCAGCTGGCCTAATGTCTGACCGGCGTTGATCGTATCCCCTTCGTCCACGGTAAGGGTCTCCAGCCGCCCGCCGACGCGGAAGCTCATATTCAGCGTGCGAATATCTACGTTGCCGTAGAGCGTCAGACCGCGATCCTGCTGGCTCTGATACCACAGCCAGCCGCCGATTCCGGCTGCCAGCACAACAACCACCGCCAGTATGGCGACGACAGGTTTTTTCATGACTCCAGGCTCCTTTGCGTTAAACCTTGCAGGATCAGGTCAAGATGACAGGTGATGACCTGGCTTATCTGCGCGGATTTATCCTCATCAAATTGTGTCCAGCCCGTGCGCAGCAGGATGGTCTCCCGTCCCAGGCGAAAAGCGAGGACTTCGCCGAGCAGCGCATGGGTATGCAAAATAGTCTGTGTATCGTTCGCGTCGCGCCCGGTGTAAGCCGCGATCAGCTGCGTCAGGTGGGTGTGCATCGGGGCAATCACCTGATCGTGAACTCGCTGGTAGGCGGCGGTGGGCGAGAGTTGCTCGCGTGAGATAAACTTACTCAGGTTCAGCGTATCGTCATGGGTGAGCAGGGCGATCATGTTGTTGCAGGCGTTCAGGATCAAGGCGCGGATGGCGGCGCGATCCGGTGACGGCTCGTTTAGCAGCGCGGTGGCGGCGGCAACCTGATCGCGAAAGCGGCTGCCAATGAAATCGGCGATCCACTGGGCACAGGCGAGGTACAAATCTTCCTTCGAGCCAAAATAGTAGGTGATAGCGGCGATGTTTTGCCCGGCCTGCGCGGCGATATCGCGGGTGGTGGCGTGCAGACCGTACTCGCCGAACTGGGCCAGCGCGGCGGCAATCAGCTGGCTTTTCGCCTGTTCACCTTTAGTGGTTGTCGGAGTTGGATTCATAGCGTCATTAAAAATTAATCAATCGATTGATTAAGATTATGTTTAAATTTTCACCTTGTCCAGTCGGGTGGAGCAATATTTCGCTGATGAATCGCAGAGGGATATTTTATGCGCCATGTCACAAAACCTGCTACACTCCGCTGCTTCGCGACATTGTGGTTTTTGTCCTACTCGTTTCGTCTTATCTCCCTGAAAACTACACCTGTGACGGTCGGGGCGGTTCGGAGTTTTTATGTCTTTTGATACCCTTGGCCTGAACCCTGAAATTCTGCGCGCTGTTGCAGAGCAGGGCTACGTTGAGCCAACCCCAATCCAGCAGCAGGCGATCCCTGCGGTGCTGGAAGGCCGTGACCTGATGGCCAGTGCCCAGACCGGCACCGGTAAAACCGCAGGCTTCACCCTGCCGCTGCTGCAGCGTCTGGTTCAGAAAGAACCGCACGCCAAAGGCCGTCGCCCGGTACGTGCGCTGATCCTGACCCCAACCCGTGAACTCGCTGCGCAAATCGGCGAGAACGTGCGTGAATACAGCCGTTACCTCGACATCCGCTCGCTGGTGGTCTTCGGCGGCGTGAGCATTAACCCACAGATGATGAAACTGCGCAGCGGCGTTGACGTTTTAGTCGCCACGCCGGGCCGTCTGCTGGATCTGGAACATCAGAATGCGGTCAAACTGGATCAGGTTGAAATCCTGGTGCTGGATGAAGCAGACCGTATGCTGGATATGGGCTTTATCCACGATATTCGTCGCGTACTGGCTAAACTGCCTGCGCGTCGTCAGAACCTGCTGTTCTCCGCGACCTTCTCTGATGAGATTAAAGGTCTGGCGGAAAAACTGCTGCGTAACCCGCTGGAAATCGAAGTGGCGCGTCGCAACACCGCCTCTGAGCAAATCACCCAGCACGTTCACTTCGTTGATAAGAAGCGTAAGCGGGAACTGCTGTCCCAGATGATTGGCGAAGGTAACTGGCAGCAAGTGCTGGTCTTTACCCGTACCAAACACGGCGCTAACCACCTGGCAGAACAGCTGAACAAAGATGGCATTCGCAGTGCGGCCATCCACGGCAACAAGAGTCAGGGTGCGCGTACTCGTGCACTGGCTGATTTCAAATCGGGCGACATTCGCGTACTGGTGGCGACCGATATCGCTGCGCGCGGTCTCGACATTGAAGAGCTTCCACACGTCGTGAACTATGAGCTGCCAAACGTACCGGAAGATTACGTTCACCGTATTGGCCGTACTGGCCGTGCGGCGGCAACCGGTGAAGCGCTCTCTCTGGTTTGCGTCGATGAACACAAACTGCTGCACGACATTGAACGTCTGCTGAAAAAAGAGATCCCACGCATCGCCCTTGAAGGCTATGAAGTGGATGCCTCCATCAAAGCGGAGCCGATTCAGAACGGTCGCCAGCAGCGCGGTGGCGGCGGTGGTCGTGGACAGGGTGCTGGCGGTCGTAGCCAACAGCCGCGCCGTCCAGAAGGTGGCGCACCAAAAGCCGCAGGCAAACCGCCGCGTCGCACCGGTGATGCAAAACCTGCCGGGGAAAACCCGTGGCGCAGCGGGGAAGCTAAACCCGCAGGTGAAGGCCAACGCCGACGCCGCCCGCGTAAACCTGCTTCAGCGCAGTAATCTGGAAGCCCGGCCGTAAAGCCGGGCTTTTCTTTTTGCGACAACCCCTCGAACGTGCCACAATAGTGTCTGTTTATACAGTATTTCAGGTTCCCCGATGGCTTTAACCGCTGCGCTCAAAGCGCAAATTGCCGCCTGGTATAAGGCGTTGCAACAGCAGATCCCCGACTTTATTCCCCGAGCCCCGCAGCGGCAGATGATTGCCGATGTGGCGAAGACGCTCGCCGGGGACGACGGACGGCATCTGGCGATTGAAGCCCCGACCGGCGTCGGGAAAACCCTCTCCTATTTAATTCCTGGCATCGCTATCGCGCGTGAAGAGCAAAAAACGCTGGTGGTCAGCACCGCCAACGTCGCGTTGCAGGATCAGATCTACAGCAAAGACCTGCCGCTGCTGCGCAAAATTATCCCTGAGCTGCGCTTCACCGCCGCGTTTGGGCGTGGGCGTTACGTTTGCCCGCGCAATCTGGCCGGTCTGGCCAGTACCGAAGCGACTCAACAGGATTTGTTGGCGTTCCTCGATGATGATTTAACGCCGAATAACAAAGCCGAGCAGGAGCTGTGCGCAAAGCTTAAAGTCGATCTTGACGGCTATAAGTGGGACGGCCTGCGCGATCACACGGATAAAGCCATCAGCGACGACCTGTGGCGACGTCTGAGCACCGACAAAGCCAGCTGCCTGAACCGCAATTGCCACTACTACCGCGAATGCCCATTCTTCGTGGCGCGCCGCGAGATTCAGGAAGCGGAAGTGGTGGTGGCCAACCACGCGCTGGTAATGGCGGCTCTTGAGAGCGAATCGGTGCTGCCGGACCCAAAAAATCTGCTGCTGGTCCTCGATGAAGGACATCATTTACCGGACGTGGCACGCGATGCGCTGGAGATGAGCGCCGAAATCACCGCCCCGTGGTTCCGCCTGCAGCTCGATCTGTTCTGTAAGTTGATCGCCACCTGTATGGAACAGTTCCGCCCCAAAACCACGCCGCCGCTGGCAGTTCCTGAACGGCTGAGCGATCACTGTGAAGAAATTTACGCGTTGATTGCCTCGCTCAACACTATTCTCGATCTCTATCTGCCCGCGACTCAGGAAGCCGAACATCGTTTTGCGATGGGTGAACTGCCGGAAGAGATCATGGAGATCTGCAAGCAGCTGGCGAAGCATCTGGAAAAGCTGCGTGGGCTGGCAGAGATGTTCCTCAACGATCTCAGCGAAAAAACCGGTACTCATGACGTGGTGCGTGTGCATCGCGTGCTTTTGCAGATGAACCGCGCTTTGAGCATGTTTGAAAGCCAAAGCAAACTGTGGCGGCTGGCGTCGCTGGCGCAAGCCTCCGGCGCGCCTGTCACCAAATGGGCCACGCGGGACGCCAAAGACGGGCAGATTCATCTCTACTTTCACTGCGTAGGCATTCGCGTTAGCGATCAGCTGGAGAAGCTTATCTGGCGCAGCGTGCCGCACGTGGTCGTCACCTCCGCGACGCTACGTTCCCTGAACAGCTTCTCGCGTTTGCAGGAAATGAGCGGCTTAAAAGAAAAAGCGGGCGATCGTTTTGTGTCGCTGGATTCGCCGTTTAACCACTGCGAACAGGGAAAACTGGTGATCCCGAAGATGCAGCACGAGCCGCTGATGGAGCACGAAGAGCAGCATATTGCCGAAATGGCGGCCTTTTTCCGCGAGCAGGTCGAGAGCAAAAAATATCCTGGGATGCTGGTGTTGTTCGCCAGCAATCGCGCGATGCAGCTCTTTTTAACTTACGTTACAGACCTGCGCTTATTGCTGCTGGTACAGGGCGATCAGCCGCGTTACAGGCTGGTGGAAACCCACCGCAAACGCATCGATGGCGGCGAGCGCAGCGTGCTGGTCGGCCTGCAATCTTTTGCCGAAGGTCTGGATCTGAAAGGCGACTATTTAACGCAGGTGCATATCCATAAAATTGCGTTTCCGCCGATCGACAGCCCGGTAGTGATCACCGAAGGCGAGTGGCTTAAAAGCCTCAACCGCTATCCGTTCGAAGTGCAAAGCCTGCCCGCGGCGTCATTCAACCTGATTCAGCAGGTAGGACGACTGATTCGTAGCCACGGATGCTGGGGCGAAATCGTTATTTATGACCGGCGGCTGCTGACCAAAAACTACGGCCAGCGCCTGCTCAATGCGTTACCGATATTCCCGATCGAGCAACCCGAGGTGCCGGAAGTGACAAAACGGCCTGCGAAAGTCGTGGCAGGGCTTAAAAAAACGCCCGGTGCGAGACGGCGCAGTCCCGGCAGAAAATAGCCGGGCAGGCGTTCAACACTATCAGTCATGGCTTCTTCAGGGCTATAGTGTGTCTATGATGTTGCCAGGAGAAATGTCGTGGATTATCGCAAAATTATCAAAGAGGTAGGACGCGGGAAAAACCATGCCCGCGATCTGGATCAGGAAACGGCCCGTGCGCTGTACACCCACATGCTGAATGGCGATGTGCCGGAGCTGGAAATGGGCGGCATATTAATTGCGCTGCGGATTAAAGGCGAAGGCGAAGCGGAAATGCGCGGGTTTTACGAGGCGATGCAGGCGCAGACGTTCCGTTTGACACCCCCCGTCGCAAAGCCGATGCCGATTGTTATCCCCACCTATAACGGCGCACGCAAACAGGCAAACCTCACGCCGCTGTTGGCTCTGCTGCTGAACAAACTGGGCTTTCCGGTTGTTGTTCACGGTGTAAGCGCCGATCCCACACGCGTGCTGACAGAAACCATTTTTGAATTAATGGGTATCGCTCCGACGCTCCATGCGGGCCAGGCACAGGCCAAACTCGAAGGTCATCAGCCGGTCTATATTCCGGTGAGCGCGCTTTGTCCTCCACTGGAAAAACAGCTGGATATGCGCTGGCGGATGGGCGTACGTAACAGTGCACATACGCTGGCTAAACTGGCGACACCGTTTGAAGAAGATGCCGCACTGCGTCTGTCGAGCGTTTCGCACCCAGAGTATGTTACCCGTGTGGCGAGTTTCTTTGCGGATATTGGCGGTAAAGGGCTGTTGATGCACGGAACTGAAGGCGAAGCGTATGCCAATCCACAGCGCTGCCCGCAGTTGACGCTGATCGATAAAAAGGGCACGCGCGTTGTGTTAGAACGCGGTGAGGACCTGGACGCTGAGGTCGTACTCCCGACGGCGAAAGATGCTGAAACCACGGCCCGCTGGACCGAACGCTGTCTGGCTGGTGTCGAGCCGGTACCGCATTCATTGAAGCTACAGATGGCCTGTTGTCTGTTGGCAACAGGGGAAGTGGATTCTGTAGCAGCAGGGCTTGCGCGCGTGGCGCAGAGTTTTTAGACAAAAAAAAAGCCCGTCCAGAAGGACGGGCAAACAAAGGGTAACAACAACAGGGTCAATGAGGGTTGGAGCAACTCGCCAGAGGGTGTAGCGAGCGTAGAGCATAATCCGTGGGTTATTTGTAGATAACCGCAGTACCGCTGAGTTTGTTGTTGGTGTTAGCAGAAGTGATGGTGTATCCGCTTGCACCCGCAGCAGAGGCTTTCTCAGCCAGTTTTGCTTCCAGACCGTCCAGCGTGGTCGCGCCTTCAGCACTCACCACACCGATTTTATTCATGTTCTGCGCCTGAGCAGAAGTCACAGATTCCGCAGCGAATGCGCCAAATGACATGGCAGACAGGGCAACAGCGGCAACAGCATATTTGATGGTTTTCATAGTTAATCTCTCGCAGGTTATTCTGTTAAGGGGACGATGTCCCGTCGATGTGATAAGTATCACGTTTTTTCGCGAAAGATAAAATCGAAGAGAATTGACAGCGTTGCTCAAAAAAATTGAATGACAAATAACTTATTGAATATTAATAAATTCGGAGCACGGTTTTACAGTTCTTGTCGTTGCGCTTTACAGAGGGAGTGAAGAGGGCACTTTTTGCCACGCGATGTTCAAAAAAGCGTGAGCGTAAAGGAAATCGCTTGCGGCTTCGGTTTAGGTAAAGAAGAGTCAACGTAGCTGGCTGTCTTTCGATCCTCTACGATTATATCCTGAGTGCGAAGTGTTTTTTGAATCTTTATTCTGCTGACAGGTGATGCATAGCCGCACGCCTGGCATGGCTTTGCGTCGCGCCTCGGGAATCGCCTCACCACACTCTTCGCACTCAAGCAAACTTTCACCCTGGGGTAAATCGCCGCGAACGCGAGCAACAGCATCTTCAATTGTACTGTTGATCTGCTCATTTACTGCATCGTCATTGGCCCAACCGGATGCCATACCTGCCTCCAGAGAAGTTGAATCTACGTATTATCAATATGGGGTTAAAAAATAGTCAGTCAAGGCGAGGGTGTTAAGAACTGCATCTGTTTGGCAGATGCAGATCGTGGGCGGGGACGTTACTTGTAGATGGTTGCAGTGCCGAACATGCGGTTGTCGCCGCTGGCGGAATCAACGACAAAACCTTTTGCACCTTCTTTACGAGCCTTCTCTCCGAGCTTCTGTTGAAGATCGTCAAGATTATCAGCGCCTGTGACGGAGACAGTTCCCGCAGGGCGAAGCTGGCTGGTATCGCTATTGGTCGTCAGTGACTGCACGGACCAGGCGGGAAGTGAGGTGACGGCAAGTGCGCCAGCAACCACGATGAGTGTCAGGATTTTTTTCATAATCACATCCTCTGAGTCTGAATGACAATGGGTGATTCAGGTTAAGTTTAGAAGGTTAAATAGTGTGATTTAGCGCAAAAATTTGATGGTGATCTGCTTATTTTTTGAACGATATAAATTGACAAATTATTGACAGATCATATACATACAGGTTGCTGATTTTTAGCGATTTGTTGTGGCGGCAAGAGAGTTATTTACCGTTGGCCCCTCAGAGGGTATCTTACGCCGCTGTGAAAAGGAGAATGCCATGACTGCCCAAAAGCCGGGTTTACACCCGCGAAACCGCCATCGTAGCCGCTACGACATGAATGCCCTGTGTCAAAGCTGCCCCCAACTGCAGGAATTTATCGTGCAGACCCCTGCGGGTGAACCCTCAGTTAATTTTGCCGATCCGCTGGCGGTAAAGGCGCTGAATAAGGCGCTTTTGGCCCATTTTTATGGCGTTGCGCAGTGGGACATTCCGGAAGGTTTTCTCTGTCCGCCGGTGCCTGGACGCGCGGATTACATCCATCATCTCGCCGATTTGTTGGCGGAAGACCGTGATGGAGCGATCCCAAATCAGGCCTCGGTGCTGGATATCGGTACCGGCGCAAATCTGATTTATCCCCTGATTGGCGCGCACGAATATGGCTGGCGCTTTACCGGTAGCGAAACAGGTCCGGAAGCTTTTGCCAGCGCACAGGCAATCATTAACGGTAACGAAGGTTTAACCCGCGCTATCCGTTTACGCCGTCAGAAAGACGCATCGATGATTTTCAACGGCATCATTCATAAGAATGAAAACTTTGATGCCACGATGTGCAATCCACCGTTCCATGATTCTGCAGCCACTGCCCGCGCCGGTAGCGAGCGTAAACGCCGTAACCTTGGTCAGGCAGAAGACGGCGCGCTGAACTTTGGCGGCCAGCAGCACGAGCTGTGGTGTGAAGGTGGCGAAGTGGCCTTTATTGAGAAAATGATCGCCGAGAGCCAGCAGTTTGGTCGTCAGGTGAAATGGTTTACAACGCTGGTCTCTCGCGGCGATAACCTGCCGCCGCTGTATCGTGCATTGACGAATGTCGGCGCAGTGAAAGTAGTGAAAAAAGAGATGGCTCAGGGTCAGAAACAGAGCCGCTTTATCGCATGGTCTTTTATGGATGATGCGAAGCGCCGCCGTCCGTTCTGATACCTTTTGCCCGGCGGCGCAGCGCTTGCCGGGCTTACAATGTCGGGTCCTGCGGTGCAGGCAGTGATGATCCCGGCGGGGACAGCACCTGGTAAGTTTGCACCGGCGGTCGCACGTCAGCAATATCGAAATGTTTTTTCACCATGCTGTCGAGGGCGAAACGTACGGTCCATTGCTTGAGCGGTTGGGTGGTGAACGACACGCGCAGGGTAAAGGCGGTGTTGGTCAGCCCGACAATCCCGGCAAACGATGGCTCGCCAATCACCAGCCCACGAATTTCTTCCATCTCCATCAGCTCTTCAACCGCCGCTCTCAGCGCCTGCTTCGCTTTATCCGCATCTTCATGGCGGTCTACATCGTAATTCGCCACCACTGAACCAATCCCACGCACGAAGTTAGCGAAGGTGGTGATCGATGACCACGGAATAATGTGGTACGCGCCTGTGTCCTGGCGTACGCCGACCGACCGGATCGACATGCGCTCGACCGTGCCGGTTAACGGCCCAATCGTCACCAGATCGCCCGTGTTCATACCATTCTCGAACTGAATAAAGATCCCGGTAATAATATCTTTCACCAGAGTTTGCGAGCCGAAAGAGATCGCCAGACCTAGCGCACCTGCACCGGCCAGAAGCGGGGCGATATTTACTCCGATTTCAGACAACACGATCATGATGGTAATGGTACTGATAATCACCGCCAGTGCATTGCGAAACAGGGTTAATAGCGTGCGGGCACGGGCACTTGGGAGCGGGCGGCCATGAATATCGGAGACCAGGCGGTTCTCAATCAGGCTGGCAAGTAACGTCCAGCCAATCGCCGAGAAGAACAGAATCAGCGCGATTCGAATCAAAATGTCCACCGTCTTCTCGCCTGCACCGTTGTGCATCCAGTTCCAGAAATCGAACAGACTCCAGGCGCTGAGCAGGAGCATGATGGCGATACATACGGTTAAAATTCTTGCCACTTTAAGCGAGGCCGAAATCCAGCCGTTGACCCGTTTTTGTAGCTCGGGATAATTTCGCTGGACCTGCGGGGAAAGGGTAATAGTTTTCGAAATCCAGCGCGAAAGCAGCCCCGAGACAAACGCTGCGATCCCAATGATCGCCAGACTGTGCAGGGTCGCGCCCATCATAAACTTCAGGCTATTTCCGGGATCGAACAGTGAGAAGAAGCACAGCACAATAAAATAGGCGCTGGCCAGCCAGTGCCATACCAGCGCGAAGGCACGGATGAACAGGCTAAAGAACGACAACGAACGGTCCGCCAGATGCAGCAGACCGTCGGTAATAGCCTTTTTATTGCGGAAAATCAGATACAACGCCCAGACGGTAATGCAAAGCATAATCAGCACGTTGGCAAGCGCGCCCATCTGCACATTCACCTGATTGGAAATTATGGGCACCGCGACCAGCAGGCCATAACCAATCAAACCGCTCAGGATGCTGAGGCGCAGCGCCCAGTATTTGGCGCTGTCGTCATTGATCGTGAACGGGCGCAAATCCGCGACGCGGGGGCAAAATATCAGGCGTAAGAGCGCTTTGAAAAATTCGATCAGGGCAAACGCATTGAGGAACAAACTCTGCTGGAACGCGATTGTTTTGTTGCCGCCGTTGAGGTTGTCACTCAGCATCTGACCGACAAATAGCGTCAGTGCCAGTAAGAGTAAATCAATCACAAAGGCACCGGTAATCATCAGCGGCAGATGAAACCAGCTGCTTTTTTCGCGGTTTTTCTTCCGTCCCCATTTCCCCATTTTTTGATACACCGGCCACGCACACAGCCGAGTTAGCCAATAAAAGGCAAAGATTGCGACTGCCAGCATCATGAAATGGCTGGCTGCATTGCCGAACGTTTGCGGGTTAAAGGGTTTGTGCGGGGAGCCAATCAGGTTGCGATAGAGCTGAGCAAAGCGGGAGGACAACGCTTCACCGTAGTGGCGGCTGACGTCGGTTACATTCTCCAGGACGGTTTTATCGCTCACCACCTCTGGCGGTGTGATAACAGGAACCGGCTCCTGGAGCGGTGTTTTTGCCACAGTACGGAGTTGGTCGATCAGTTCTTTGCGCGAGGTGTCATTCTCCAGCACATCAGCCAACGCACCATAGGCCGCTTTCTTTTGCTCGACGTCAGGTTCTGGGGTAGTTGGCTGAGAGGAAGACGCATTCGTCGTGACGCCCGGAATAGTGACCGCCTGCGCGGGAGCGCCAAACAGGCAAAGCAAAAGGAGCAGGATCCACGGCACGGCTTCCTCCGGTGAAGAAAATGTTCAGCAAAATGATAAGTATAGATGGCAGGCGGGGGAGGGAAGTTTTTGGGAACAATCCGGCATAAAAAAGCCGGGCGACTGAACGGCCCGGCTGGTGTGAAGCGAAGATATTATCAGGAAACGTGTTGCAAGAATTCCTGCAAGCGCTGGCTCGGCGGGTTGGCGATAAGCTCCTGCGGATTACCATCTTCAGCAATACGCCCTTTGTCGATGAAGATCAGTCGGGAGGCCACTTTCTCGGCAAAGCCGATTTCGTGGGTCACGATGACCATTGTCATCCCTTCTTCCGCCAGGTCCTGCATTACCTTTAATACTTCGTGGCGCAGTTCCGGATCGAGCGCGGAGGTAGGTTCATCGAATAGCATCATTTTCGGTTTCACTGCCAGCGCACGGGCAATAGCCACACGCTGCTGCTGGCCGCCGGACAGCTCAGACGGGTAGTGGTGAGAGCGCTCGGCAAGACCAACTTTCGCCAATAACTCTTTGGCCAGTTTCTCCGCCGCCGCTTTGTTGGCTCCGCGCACGCGCAGAGGGCCGAACATCACGTTTTCCAGCGCCGTCAGGTGCGGGAAGAGATAAAACTGCTGGAACACCATGCCTGCTTCCTGGCGAATCAGACGCTCGTCCACTTTCGGGTCGTTGACCTTCAGGCCGTCGACGATCAGATCGCCGCTGGTGATCTCTTCGAGCTTGTTGATGCAGCGCAGCAGGGTTGATTTACCGGAGCCTGACGGGCCGATAATTACCACAACTTCGCCCTGCTTAATGTCCAGATCGATATTGTGCAGCACCTGGGTTGGACCAAAGTGCTTGGAGACGTTTTTAAATTCAATCACAGGATTTTCATCCTTCTTTCAAGGCGACGCAGAACAAAGCTCAGCAGCAGCGTGATAATCAGATAAACCACCGCCACGGCACTCCAGATTTCCAGTGCGCGGAAGTTACCGGCAATGATTTCCTGGCCCTGACGGGTCAATTCGGCCACGCCGATAACGATAAACAGCGAAGTATCTTTGATACTGATGATCCACTGGTTACCGAGCGGTGGCAGCATACGGCGCAGCGCCAGCGGCAGGATCACGTGGCGGATGGTTTCGCGACGAGACAGGCCCAGAGCCAGACCGGCTTCGCTAAAGCCTTTATGAATCGACAATACCGCGCCACGCGTGATTTCCGCGATGTAGGCGCCGGAGTTGATCATAATGGTCACCACAGCGGCACTGAACGGGTCAATACGCAGATCGGTGAAAGCCATTGGCAGGGCGAAGTAGATGAACATGACCTGCACGACGATAGGCGTCCCGCGGATCACTTCGATGAAAACCAGTGCGATGTGGTTTGCAATCCAGCCGCCGTAGGTGCGAGCGAAACCAGCCACGAGGCCGATAAACAACCCGCCAACCAGACCGAGGACCGAAATCCACAGGGTCATTTTGGCGCCTTCAAGCAAGAGAGGAATGGCAGGCCAGATGGCGCTCCAGTCAAACTGCATGATAATTTCCTGTTACCGTGGTTCTAAAAGAGCAGGGGCGAAAGGTCGCCCCTGAGCGTACTTCTTATTTTAAGAATAATTATTTTGGTTCAGTACCGAACCATTTTTTATAGATTTCGTTGTAAGTGCCGTTTTCACGCAGTGTTTTCAACGCGCCGTTCACTTTAGTACGCAGATCGTCGCTGCCTTTCGGGAAGGCAATACCGTACTGCTGTGCTTCTAAAGAGTCACCCACGGCTTTGAATTTGCCGTTCCCTGCGGTTTTGATGAAGTACAGGATGTTAGGTGTATCGTGCAGGACTGCATCAGCGCGGTTGGTGCCCAATTCCATATACGCGTTGTCGATGTTAGGGAACTGGCGCAGGTCTTTGGTTTTGATGTTCGCTTTTGCGTAGTCAACAGAACCGGTGCCGCTCTTCACTGCAACCACTTTACCGTCGAGGTCTTTCACGCTTTTTACGTCGTTGTTATCCGCTTTCACCATCACCAGCAGGCCGCTTTTGTAGTAGCCGTCAGAGAAGTCGATCGCTTTTTTACGCGCGTCAGTGATGGTGATACCCGCCAGGGCCACGTCAACGTTTTTGGTTTGCAGTGCCGGGACAATGCCGCTGAAGTCCATAGGCTTCAGGGTGTAATCCAGTTTAAGTTCCTTCGCGATAGCCGCCCACAGATCCACGTCAAAACCTACGTACTGGTCGCCCTGTTTGAATTCAAACGGAACGAAAGCGGTGTCGGTGGCGACGATCAATTTTTTATCTGCAGCGTGAGAGGACATGGCAAAAGCCAGGGTAAGTGCAGCCAGTGAAACTTTTAATACAGACTTCATAGCATTTCCTTTTATATCCACGGGGCGATCCCCTGCGAGAACAAACGGCTACATGAAAAAATCGTGCCAACTTTACAACTCATTGTTTTGCAAAGAGGATGATGTCATGCATTGCATAAGGAACGGTGCAGACAGCGATAATTGCACCATAATGGAGCGCAACTTTGGTGCAGCCTGACCCGCTCGGCCGATGGGTGGCTATTAAGCGCAAATAACGGCGATAAAACAATCTTTCGTTAACGATTTTGTGAGGTGATTATTACAACTAATTTACTTTTGCAGAAAGACCACGCAAAAGTGTGCACCATAAACGTGCAAAACCCCCACCGGGAGGCGAGGGTTTGATTGGTAATTCGTATGGGTTATTCGATGTTAGATTCGATAAACCACAGGAATTGGTCCAGGTCGCGGGAGGCCGCTGTTAAGATATCTGCGGTGTCTTCGTCTTTGGTTTCGCCGATTGCCTTACGCACGTCGTTGGCGACAACCGCATAACGATCCGCCAGTTCTTTCAGGTGATCCTGTACGGTGTGAATGTCCAGCGGGTAGCTTTTCAGCGGAGTTTTACTGTTAATCACCTGCGTGGTACCCAGTGCAACGCCGCCCAGCTGCACGGCACGTTCTGCCATGGTGTCCAGGTGTGTCACTAACGCAGTTCGGAATCCATCCAGCATTTCATGAACGGCAATAAAGTTTGCGCCGCGCATATTCCAGTGGGCCTGTTTAGTGATCAATGACAGGTCAATGAACTGGATCACCTGGCGATTCAGCAGCTCAATCGTTGCTTTCTTATCGCTGTCCGAGACATCGTTACGGGTATAAAGCAGATTAGACGCCTTCGTTTTAACCAGTTTAGCGGTACTCATAATCTCATATCCTCTTGATGTTTTATGTTCCAAGTAATTACCGGAAATAAGTATAGCACCGCTTTTTTAATCTGCAGGGTTGGCTGTGCCTATCGGTTTAATAGCGAGAAAGATGTGATTTAAATAACTTACTGTTATTGCTGTAAATTATTTTATTCGTTGCGGATGAGTCTTAATTACTTCAACTCGTTATGAGCGTCGGGTGATATTTCAGATTGATGACAAAGTATGTAATGAATTAACAAAAAGAAGAAGTTGGCCTCTATTCTGCATGGCCGAATAGACCATGCAGAATAAAGAGCATTAATTGACGTCGATTTTTTTGATTTTAGTTTCAGGCCGCATTGTGAGGGTCGATCCCATCGACGCGGCAATAATTGAACACAGCGCCAGCGTCTGGGTGAACGTCAGGCTTTCGCCAAGGAAAACCATCCCCGACATCGCTGCAAGCGCGGGCTCCATACTCATCAGGGTGCCAAAAATGCGGGTCGGCAGACGCGTCAGGGCGATCATTTCCAGCGAGTAGGGCAGTGCTGTCGACAGGACGGCCACCGCCAGACCGATCGGTAAAATGGACCACTGCCAGATCGATTCTGTCGCCTGCACCATACCGATAGGTACAAAGATAATCGCCGCGATGAGTGACCCGAGCGCAACGGTGGCCGGCCCATGCTCTTCACCTGCTCGTTGTCCGGTCAGGATATACACCGCCCAGCAGGCTCCCGCGCCCAGCGCCAGCGCCGCGCCGGTTAAGTCAACGTGAGAGATATTCTGTCCAAGCGGCAGCAGGAACCATAATCCCAATACCGCCAGCGCGACCCAGACAAAGTCTACCGGGCGACGGGAAGAAAAGAGCGCTACGGCCAGCGGACCGGTAAATTCAAGCGCCACCGCAATCCCCAGCGGAACGGTCTGAATCGACAGGTAGAAGAGATAGTTCATTCCCCCCAAAGAGAGGCCGTAGAACAGCAGCGGCAGACGTTGCTCTTTTTTAAATCTCAGCCGCCACGGCTTAAAGATGACGACCAGAATCAGGGTGCCCAGTGCGATACGCAGCGCGGTGACGCCCGGCGCACCGACCAGCGGGAAAAGGGATTTTGCCAGTGATGCGCCACTCTGAATGGACAGCATAGCGATGAGTATTACAACGATGGGCAACCAGACTGGCGCCTTGCGAGACAACCCCGGCATCCTTTCTCCTGTCAATCTTTGTCAAAGGGAGTAAAAGGCGCAGTGTAATTGAAATAAGGGGTGACGGTTTAGGCTTTGTTGAAAATAAAAACCAGAAAATCCGTAGAATACGTAAATATTGATGGATTAATCAGCTAACAGATTAGGATTAATCTGGATGAATGTAGCGCGGTTGACGCGCAGAATCAGCGTATTAATGTGAAAATTTAGTGTTTTTTGAATGAGATAGCTGCGCTTTGAAATTTTTTGTTACATCAAAGGCTCGGTTAGACATCATGAATCACAAAGAGTTTCACAAGATTTTTTGATATATTTAAAACTTACGGATTTACTTGAAGCACATTTGAGGTGGTTATGAAAAAAATTGCATGTCTTTCAGCACTGGCCGCTGTTCTGGCTGTTTCCGCAGGTACCGCTGTAGCTGCTACTTCCACTGTTACTGGTGGTTACGCTCAGAGCGATATGCAGGGCGTAGTGAACAAAGCTAACGGTTTCAACCTGAAGTACCGCTACGAGCAGGACAACAACCCGCTGGGCGTGATCGGTTCTTTCACTTACACCGAGAAAGATCGTTCTGAAGATGGCGCTTACAACAAAGCTCAGTACTACGGTGTGACCGCTGGTCCTGCTTACCGCCTGAACGACTGGGCAAGCATCTACGGTGTTGTAGGTGTTGGCTACGGTAAATTCCAGCAGACTGAAAACCAGAGTCTGAACCGCACTGCATCTACCAGCGACTACGGTTTCTCCTACGGCGCAGGTATGCAGTTCAACCCAATCGAAAACGTTGCTCTGGACTTCTCCTATGAGCAGAGCCGCATCCGCAACGTTGACGTTGGCACCTGGATCGCAGGCGTGGGTTACCGCTTCTAATCACTCCGGTGAGCCAATAAAAAATCCGCCCACTGTGGCGGATTTTTTTTATTCTGCATCAGGCAGTTATTTTGTAGTGAAAATGTCCGTCCCCAGATGGGTATATTCCACCTTCTGTAACTTGAAGTTGGTAATGTAAACCGGCGGTGCTTTCTTGTTAGAAATGAACGGGTAACTGTTCGCAATCTCTTTCGCTGAAATCCCCGTCCACTGCGAGAAGAAGCTCAGGAAATCGTTCGCCGAACGACGCGCCTTAATGATGCGATGGGTTTTGTCATCGCTGGACAGCACCATAAACGGCACCTGGAAGTTTTGCTGGAACTTATCATCATGCGCCAGGTACTGTACCTCTTTCCCGCGTTCTTTGAACGCCAGCCCGTGATCTGAGAAATAAACCATCGAGAAACTGTCACCGGTGTTTTGCAACTGGGTATACAGTTTTTTCAGCAAGTCGTCGGTTTGCGTCATGGTATAGAGATAGCAAGAGGTCTCTTTCGACTGCACGAACTCCGCGTATTTCCCCTGAGTACGATCGCAGGCCTGTGGATGTGAGCCCATCAGGTGCAAAACAATCAGCTGCGGTTGAGTGCGCTGGCTGGCAAATACCTGCGACGTCATCTTGAGCAAGGCTTCGTCTTTGGTATTTTTATCCGCTTCAAAATCCCCATTTTTCAGGAATTGTGCTTCATCCGCACGCTTGGCAATACTGGCAATGGCGGTGTCGTACTCACCAATTTGTCCCTGATTGGAGAACCACCAGGTCTGAAAACCAGCGCGGTTCGCCAGAGTGACGAAGTTATCCTGATACTGCGGTTTACCATCCATCACGCGGCTTAACGTCAGACCGAGCGATTTTTGCGTTGAACCGCTTGCCGCCACGTAATCTGTAAACAGCGTACCGTTGACTGAACTGGCGAACGGCGTGTTGTTCCAGTGGCCACCAAACGCGCCCAGCGCATCGCGGCGCGCGCTTTCCCCAATCACGACTACGTAGGTGTGATATTTCGGTTTTACCGCGAGCACGTTCCAGGTGTCTTTCATATTCGAAAGCTCAGCCATGCGCGTCTGCTCATCAAGCACTTCTTTATTGTTGACCACGACATCTTTGACGAAGCGGAAAACTGGATAACCGGTGTCTTTCAGCTTGAATACGCCACCCCACGCCAGGTTTTGCACCGGCGCAACAAAGAAGGCGACGACGCTGAAAATCAGGCACAGATTTTCAGTGACGCTCCACGGCTTTTTCTCTTGTGGCGCGCGACGCACGGCAATGACGCCGAGCGCAAAAATAAACAGGCCAATGATGTAGCTGTACCACGGGAAGATGGTCAGAATTTCCGTCGACTCTTCCATATTGGTGGAG
This sequence comes from Lelliottia jeotgali, assembly GCA_002271215.1. Classification (NCBI taxonomy): domain Bacteria; kingdom Pseudomonadati; phylum Pseudomonadota; class Gammaproteobacteria; order Enterobacterales; family Enterobacteriaceae; genus Lelliottia; species Lelliottia jeotgali. Next base: position 1,480,958 of record CP018628.1, read on the forward strand.
TGCAGCGCCAGCAAGGTGTTGAAGTTAGGCGCGCCGTAAGCCTGACCAAATGGGTAATACATCGCAGCAACCACAGAGCAGATCCCCACCACCACTTTTTGCGCGCGCGGTGAACTACGCCACATTAAATGCAGCAGGCAGGTGAATGCCACGGCGTACAGCAGGCTAAAAGGATAGCCCAGCGCAAAGTTAATCAGCAGTGATTGTAGAAAGTAGAATCCGGTCCACGGGCTTAAGGCCCGGCTGCGGGTAATAAATGTGTCTTTCAGGGTTAAATTCATAGGTCACTATCATGAAAACGCCATGTGCTCACCCTGGCGTCGAGGGTCAAAGCCTGCCTGACAGTGCGTGGAGAGGGAATAAGGGTCCGCTTCAGCGAGCCGCAATTGGTGCAGGGCTGCAAGAAGATAGAGCCAGTCGGCAATTAGGTCAACAGTTGCTAATAAGATGTTTTGCGAGAGGGATTACAAATCCGTAAAAAAGATCGGGAATTGGGGGCCTGAAGGCCAGTGTACAGGGAAATGATGACGGAAAAATGAAAGCGGCGTACCGCGACGCCGCTTAATGGGTTGGTTTGTCGTTCTGCTGTGGTTTGCCGTTAAAAATGTCGCACAGCATGTTCAACAGCATTAACCGTACTTTAAAGGGAGAGTGGCTAAACACTTTTATACACCTCTTGAATTCGTTCATGTGACCTCCTGATTTCGGATCCCTTCGATCCGTGAAGGGTGACTGCATTACATACAGATATAGCACAGGCTATATTGTATAGCTATGGCTAATTCGTTAATTTTTTGTGCTTGTAGAGGGATGGTTTACACTGTGCGCTCTCGTTACAGGACGCCAGGGGCGTCAACCCACTGAGGAAGTGCAATGAACCGTCGCGCAGGTAAGCCAACTACAAAAAAAAAGACGCAACTGGTGAATGTTGAAGAGCATGTTGAAGGGTTTCGTCAGGTGCGTGAGGCGCACCGTCGCGAGCTGATTGATGACTACGTTGAGCTGATTTCCGATCTGTTTCGCGAGGTCGGGGAAGCGCGTCAGGTAGATATGGCCGCACGTCTGGGGGTTTCACAGCCCACTGTCGCCAAAATGTTAAAACGCCTGGCCTCGGTCGGACTGATTGAAATGATCCCGTGGCGCGGCGTGTTCCTGACGCCAGAAGGTGAAAAACTGGCGCAGGAGAGCCGCGAACGTCATCAGATCGTCGAAAACTTTTTGCTGGTATTGGGCGTGAGCGAAGATATCGCCCGCCGCGATTCGGAAGGCATTGAACACCACGTTAGCGAAGAGACGCTGGAGAAATTCCGCGAATTCACCCTCAAGTTCGGATCGCCAGCTGAATGAACATTCCGGGGCTGCGGGCGCTCGCCCGCGATCGCTTTTTCCACCTTCTGTTATTGATCGGCGCTGGACTAAGTTTCTTCGTTCCCTTCGCGCCAAAAGCCTGGCCGGCAGCCATCGACTGGCACACCATCATTACCCTGAGCGGGTTAATGATGCTCACCAAAGGGGTGGAACAGAGCGGTTATTTCGACGTTATCGGGCGCAAAATGGTGCGCCGCTTTGCCACTGAGCGAAAACTGTCGCTGTTTATGGTGCTGGCCGCTGCGCTGCTTTCAACCTTTCTGACCAACGACGTGGCGCTGTTTATCGTCGTGCCGCTGACGTTGACGTTACGCAAGCTGTGCGAAATTCCGGTTAACCGGCTGATTATCTTTGAGGCGCTGGCGGTTAACGCCGGATCGCTGTTGACGCCGATCGGCAATCCGCAAAATATTCTCCTCTGGGGACGGTCAGGTCTGTCATTTGCGGCGTTCACCTGGCAGATGGCACCTCTGGCCCTGGTCATGATGCTCTCCCTGCTGGTGGTCTGTTGGTTCGCATTTCCGAATAAAGCGCTCAACTACCACAGCGGCACGCAGGCTACTGGGTGGAATCCGCGTCTGGTCTGGGGCTGCCTGGTCCTGTATCTCGTTTTCCTGACGGCGCTCGAACTGAAGCTGGCGCTGTGGGGCGCGTTGCTGGTTGCAGGTGGCTTTTTATTGCTGGCACGCCGGGTGCTGATCAGCGTCGACTGGACGCTGCTACTGGTGTTTATGGCGATGTTTATCGATGTACATCTGTTGATTCAACTGCCTGTGCTACAGGGTTCTCTGCACAGCGTCAGCGGATTGTCACCGCTCGGCCTGTGGCTGACAGCCATCGGCCTGTCGCAATTTATCAGCAATGTCCCATCGACCATTCTGCTGATCAACTACGTCCCGCCGACGGCGCTGCTGGCCTGGGCTGTGAACGTAGGCGGATTCGGCTTACTGCCGGGATCGCTCGCTAATCTGATCGCCCTGCGCATGGCAAACAACCGCCGGATCTGGTGGCGATTCCATCTCTGGTCCCTGCCAATGCTGGTCTGGGCGGCTGCGGTAGGTTTCGGATTATTCCTTCTCATATAGTGCGCTAATTGTCAGCTTTTCCTGGCAAATGTATAGCAACGTCCTAACTTTAGTGAACGGCATAAATGTGATGCCGTTCACTGACAGGAACGTTGTTGGCATATGGCAGACACAAACGAAACCTCAGAACAAAACGAAAAACCAGAGCGCAAAGGCCCAGGGAAAAAACCGCTCATTATCCTTGGGATCGTCGTGGTCGTGATGGTCGTCGCGGCGCTGGTGTGGTGGTTTCTCACCCGTAATGAAGAGACTACCGATGACGCCTTCACCGATGCGGACGTGGTGACTATTGCCCCGAAAGCGGCGGGCTATGTCACAGATTTGCGCGTGCGCGACAACCAGCGGGTGAAGAAGGGCGATCTGCTGGTGGTTATCGATCCGCGTGATACCACCGCTCAACGCGACCAGGCGCAGGCGCAGTTGGGCCTGGCCGTGGCGCAGCTTCATCAGGCGCAGGCGCAGCTGGCGCTGTCGAAAGTGCAATATCCTGCTCAGCGCGACGAAGCGAAAGCTCAGGTCCTGAAAGCGCAGGCAGATATGGCGAATGCGCAGGCCGAGTATCGCCGCCAGCGCGGTGTCGACCCGCGCGCGACCACCCAACAAAGCATTGATTCCGCGAATGCCCAACTGCGTAGCGCGCAGGCTGGCCTTGCCAGTGCGCAGGCTCAGTTGGAAGTTGCTGAGCAGGTTCAACTCCAGATCCGTCAGCAGGAGACCAACGTCGAAGCGCGTGAACGTCAAGTCGATCAGGCAAAAGCCCAGCTCGAAACCGCCAACCTGAATCTCTCGTACACCGAAGTGCGCGCACCGTTCGATGGGTTTGTCACTAAGCGTAACGTTCAGACGGGCACCCTGGTGCAGGCCGGAACGGCGCTCTTTTCACTGGTCTCGCCGGACATCTGGGTGGTGGCTAACTTCAAAGAGTCGCAGCTTGAACGCATGCGCCCCGGTAACAAAGTGGCGATCACCGTCGATGCCTGGCCGGACATGGAACTCGAAGGTCACATCGACAGTATCCAGCAGGGGAGCGGCGCGCGCTTCTCAGCCTTCCCGGCAGAAAACGCCACCGGCAACTTTGTCAAAATCGTGCAACGCGTTCCGGTCAAAATCGTCATCGATAAAGGACTGGACCCGAACATGCCTCTGCCACTGGGCCTCTCCGTTGAGCCGAAGGTCACCCTGGAATGACGGATCACAGCCACGAAAACTGGCGGCCCGCCAGTAATCCGTGGGCAGTGGCGATTGTTGTCACTCTCGCGGTGTTTATGGAGATCCTCGACACCACTATCGTCAACGTGGCGCTCCCGCACGTGGCCGGTTCGCTCTCAGCCAGCTACGATGAATCGACCTGGGTGCTCACCAGCTATCTGGTCGCCAATGGTATCGTGCTGCCCATTTCGGCGTTTCTCAGCCGGGTGTTTGGCCGCAAGCAATTCTTCCTGATCTGCATTGTGATGTTCACCATCTGCTCCTTCCTGTGCGGCATTGCCACGGAACTGTGGCAAATCATTCTGTTTCGCATCATGCAGGGCTTTTTTGGCGGTGGCCTTCAGCCGACGCAGCAGTCGGTACTGCTCGACTACTTCAAACCCGAGGATCGCGGCAAAGCCTTTGGCCTGTCGTCGATTGCGATCATCGTCGCACCGGTGCTGGGGCCAACGCTCGGTGGCTGGATCACCGATAACTACTCCTGGCGCTGGGTCTTTTTTATCAATATACCGGTCGGGATCATGACGGTGCTGGCGATTTACCAGTTACTGGAGGATCCGCCGTGGGAGCGTAAATCCGAAGACAAACTGTCTATCGACTGGACGGGGATTGGCCTGATCGCCCTCGGGCTCGGCTGTCTGCAGGTGATGCTCGATCGCGGCGAAGACGATGACTGGTTCTACTCGAACTTTATCCGTACCTTCGCGGTACTGACGCTTATTGGCATCATCGGCGCGATTTACTGGCTCCTTTACGCCAAAAAACCGGTGGTGGATCTGCGCTGCATGAAAGACAAAAACTTTGCCGTGGCTTGTTTGCTGATGGGCGGCATGGCGATGATTTTGTACGGCAGTTCGGTGGTGATCCCGCAGCTGGCGCAGCAGGATTTGGGCTACACCGCCACCTGGTCCGGGATGGTGCTCTCGCCCGGCGCGGTGCTGATTGTCCTGACCATCCCGCTGGTGCTGAAACTGATGCCCATCGTGCAAACGCGCTGGATCATCGCCTTTGGTTTCGCCTGTCTGGCGGTATCGTTCTTCTGGTCGCGAACCCTGACGCCGGATATTGATTTCGAAACACTGGTGCTCTTTCGTAGCGCCCAGTCTTTCGGGCTGGGGTTCCTGTTTGTTCCGCTCACCACCATCGCTTTTATTTCGATACCGAGGCAGCTCAACGGCGACGCCGCCGCGCTGTTTACCATGTTCCGTAACGTCGCGGGATCGATCGGGATTTCTCTCTCGACCGCCGCCATCACCGAGCGCGCCCAGACGCATAGCGCGCATCTGGCCTATCACGCCTCGCCCTTTAACGAGCAATTCCAGCTGGCGCTGCGGGAGTCGGCGCAGGCAATCCAGAACTTCACGACTCAGGTCGGCAATCCGCTGGATATTGCCACCGGGCGCATGTACCAGACCATGATTGAACAGTCGCGTTTTCTGGCCTACGTGGACGTTTTCACGATCCTGAGCGCGGTTGCGTTACTGCTTATCCCGTTTTGTTTGTTGCTCTCGCCGGTGAAAAGCGAAGGCAGTGCAGGAGCACATTGATGATCTACACACGTTTGTCCCCCCTGTTTTTAGTGTTGTTGTTAGCCGGATGCGCCGTGGGGCCGGACTATCAGCCGCCCGCGCCGACTACGCCCGCGAAGTGGAACGATCCGGGCGATACGGGAGTGAAATCGAAAGCCGAGAGCACGGCGGTGAATCCGCGCTGGTGGAAAACCTTTGGCTCCGCGCAGCTCGACAGCCTGATTGAACGGGCGATTGCTGGAAACCTCTCGCTGCAACAAACGGTTCTGCGCATCGCTGGAGCCCGCGAGCAGATTAACCAGGCGGGCGGGGCGTTTTATCCTTCCGTGAACGGCAACTTACAGGCTACCCGCCAGCAGTTGGGTCTGGAAGGAGAGCTGAAATCGCACGGAGTTTACGATCAGATAGATAACGTCGACCCCGATTTGAAAGGCGCGCTGGGTCCGCTCACCCAGCCGGTGAACCTCTATCAGGGCAGCTTTGACGCTCAGTGGGAGCTCGACCTGTGGGGCAAAGTGCGACGTCAGGTGGAAGGCGCAGAGGCGCAGCAGCGGGCGGCCATTGAGCAGCGTAACGACGCGCTGGTGTCCCTGGAAGCGGAAGTGGCGCGCGCCTGGCTGCAGCTGCGCGGCGCGCAAAGCGTGATGGCGACGCTCAATACGCAAATTGAGAGCGCGCAGCAAACCCTCGATCTCACTGAGAGCCGCCAGCGCGGTGGGCTGTCGCCGCAGATGGACGTGGAAAACGCCCGCGCGCAATTGGGCAATCTGGAAGCTCAGCTCCCGCAATATCAGGCTCAGGAGCGTCAGGCGATGAACGGGCTGGCTATTTTGCTTGGCAAACCGCCGGGTGCGCTCGACAGCGAGCTGCGTTCTGTTCAACCGCTCCCGGCGTTGCCGGAGATTGTGCCGACGGGCATCCCGTCAACCCTCGCCCGCCGTCGTCCGGACGTGCGCGAGGCGGAGGCCAATCTTCATGCGGCGACGGCACAAATTGGTGTGTCCGTCGCCGAGCTGTTCCCTAGCGTGTCGCTCTCCGGGCAGTTTGGCCTGCGCAACAGCGAAACCAACTGGCTCACGGACTGGAGCAGCCATTTTTACAGCGTCGGACCGCAGGTTTCGATTCCGATTTTCCAGGGCGGACGGCTGGTCTCCAGCGTCAAAGTGGCGCGTGCGCAGCAGGGCGCTGCGGTGCTGGACTATCGTCAGACGGTACTCACCGCGCTGGGGGATGTGGAAAACGCGCTGGTCAGCTATCGCACGGATCAGCAGCGTGAGGCCGGTTTAGGCAAAACCATCGATGCGCTGCAAAACGCCTTTGATCTGGCGAGCGACAGCTATCGCCAGGGTATCGCCAGCTTTATCGATGTGCTGGATGCCCAGCGCCAGCTGGCTCAGGCGCAGCAGCAGCGCGCGCAGGCCCAGGTGCAAAGTGCACTCGATCTGGTGGCGCTCTACAAGGCGCTCGGCGGGGGCTGGGAGCCGTATCAGCAGGTGAATTTGCCGGATTATTCGGTGTTTGGCGACGCCCCGCGTGGATAACGTTCAGAGGATTGGGCAAGAAACAGACAGGAACGCCACATTCGCGTTTTGCAGGGGCGGAGTATAACTATCCGGCACCCATCAAACGAACATTGTGAGGAACGACATATGCGTTATCAAAAACTGGGCAATACCGGTCTGTTTGTTTCTGAACTGTGCCTCGGCACCATGACCTTTGGCGGTGAAAGCGGCATGTGGGGTAAAATTGGTCAGCTTCAGCAGAGCGATGCGGAAAAGCTGGTTGGTCGCGCGCTCGATGCCGGAATTAACTTTATCGACACCGCCAACGTCTATTCGGAAGGGCGCTCCGAGGAGATCACCGGCCAGGCGCTGAAAAATCTTAAGATCCCGCGTGAAAACGTGGTTGTCGCTACCAAAGTCTTCGGCGAAACCGGCACGGCGGGCGTCAATTCGCGCGGCAGTTCGCGCTATCACATCATTAACAGCGTCAAAGAGAGCCTGCGCCGCATGCAGCTCGATCATATCGATCTCTATCAGCTGCACGGTTTCGACCCGGCAACGCCGATCGAAGAGACGCTCTACGCCCTGGATAATCTGGTGCAGCACGGTCACGTGCGCTACATCGGCGTATCAAACTGGGCGGCGTGGCAAATCACCAAAGCGCTGGGGATTTCCGAGCGTCTCGGGCTGGCACGTTTTGCCTCGCTGCAGGCGTATTACACCATCGCCGGGCGCGATCTCGAACGTGAGCTGGTACCGATGATGCAAAGTGAAGGCGTCGGGCTGATGGTCTGGAGCCCACTGGCCGGTGGTTTACTGAGCGGAAAATATGGCCGTGACGGCCAGAGCGAAGCGGGCAGTCGTCGTCAGGAGTTTGACTTCCCGCCGGTGGAAAAAGATCGCGCGTTCGACTGTGTCGATGTGATGCGCACCATTGCTGAGAGCAAAGGCGTGTCGGTGGCGCAGATCGCGCTGGCGTGGCTGCTGCATCAGAAAGTGGTGAGCAGCGTGATCATTGGCGCCAAACGCGTCGATCAGCTGGACGATAATATCGCCGCGACCGCGATTCGTCTGAGCGACGATGAACTGCAACAGCTCGACGCCGTCAGCGCGCTGCCGCGGGAATATCCGGGCTGGATGCTGGAGCGCCAGGGTGAATATCGCCAGAATCAGCTGAAGGGTTAACCTTTTTTGCCGGATGCGCTTTGCTTATCCGGCCTACAAAACATCCTCAATTTGATCCCCCGTAGGCCGGATAAGCGAAGCGTCATCCGGCTTTTTTATTTCTATCCCGCTCACAAAAAACGATCCTTCCCTTTGCTTGATTTTTCATCTTTAGCTATATGACTAGTCATAAAATTTAAATGACTAGTCATATAGGGAGAGACCATGAAGCAATCACTGCCAGCTAACTTTTTATGGGGTAACTCGGTGTCCAGCATGCAGACCGAGGGGGCGTGGAACGAGGGCGGAAAAGGGATGTCGGTGTACGACATCCGTGAAGCCGGTGAAAATGCCTCCGACTGGAAAGTCGCCACCGACTCCTATCATCGCTACAAAGAAGATTTCGATTTAATGCAGGATCTGGGCATGAACTGCTACCGCTTCCAGATCTCCTGGAGCCGCGTCTGCCCTCAGGGCGACGGGGAATTCAATGAAGAAGGCATCGCGTTCTACGATCGTTTCATCGACGATCTGATCGCGCGCGGTATCGAGCCGATGGTCTGCCTGTATCACTTCGACATGCCGCTGGCGCTGGCCCAGGAGTACAACGGCTTTAACGACCGCCGGGTGCTGGATGCGTTCGTGCGCTACGGCAAAAAGATGATCGACTGCTACGGCGACCGCGTAAAGTACTGGCTGACCTTTAACGAGCAGAACATTTTCCACATGCCGGAAGCGTTCCGGGTTTCAGGCTACATGAAGGGCGAGCAAACTCTGCGTGAACTTTATGAAGTTCAGCACCATACGATGGTGGCGCACATGGCGCTGACGGAGTATCTGCATCAGGCGAAACCGGGCCAGATGATGGGCGGCATGCTGGCGCACCAGCTGATCTATCCGGCAACCTGCAAGCCGCGCGACATCTTCTGCGCCCAGCAGTACGACGAGTTCCTCAACCAGAACCTGCTGCGGGTCTTTGCGGGGCAAGGCTACAGCCCGGCGGTGATGGCGGTGGTTGAGCAGCAAGGCTTCGGCGATATTTATCGCGCGGAAGATTTGGCCCTGTTGGCGCGCACCAAAAACGACTTCATGGCCTTCAGCTACTACGCGAGTAAAACCCTCGACAGCGATCCGATCCCGGAAGGCACGCCGGTCAACTACTACCTGACGCACGGCGAGAAAAACAATCCGTTCCTGAAAGCCACCGAATGGAACTGGCAGATCGACCCGCTTGGCTTTCGCACCATCATCACTCGCTACTACAACGACTGGCGTATGCCGGTGTTCCCGATTGAAAACGGTATCGGGGTCATTGAGTCCTGGGACGGCGTGAATCAAATCGAAGACGATTACCGCATCGACTATCACCGCAAGCATTTCGAGGCGATGAAAGCAGCGATCTTCGAAGACGGTGCGCAGGTGATTGGCTATCTCGGCTGGGGTTTGATCGACATTCTCAGCTCCCAGGGCGACATGCGCAAACGCTACGGCGTGGTGTACGTCAACCGCGAGAACCACGATCTCAAGGACCTGAAACGCGTGCCGAAAAAGAGCTATGCGTGGTTAAAACAGGCTATTCATAGCAACGGAAGCGAGCTGTAAGTCGTACGCTGCCGGACCGGTTTTTGTGACTGATTGATGGGAAATATCCGCTATGTCTGATACAAAAATTACACCTGCGATGCAGTCGTTTGTCGACAGATTTGTTGAGTTCTCCGCGCGCCTGGCCAACCAGGTGCACTTACGCTCCCTGCGCGATGCCTTCGCCACGGTGATGCCGATCTTCATCCTTGCCGGTCTTGCGGTACTGGTGAATAACGTGGTGTTTCCGTGGGTACTGGAGGGGGAAACCCTTACCCAGTTCAAGGTGTGGGGCGAGGCGATTATCAACGGCACGCTGAACATTGCGGCGCTGTTGCTGGCGCCAATGATTGCCTGGTCGCTGGCGCGCAACAAAGATTTCGACAACCCGGTTTCGGCAGTGGTTATCGCCGTGAGCAGTTTTATCATTATGATGCCGATGCAGCTGCAACTGGTGCCCGTCGGCAGCCAGACTGCGGTGAACGTCACCCAGGTGCTGACGTTCGGTAACATCGGCTCGACGGGGATTTTTGCCGGGGTGCTGATCGGTCTGATCTCAACGGAAGTGTTTATTGCGATTTCGCGCCTGAAAGCGCTGCACATTTCGCTGGGCGAGAACGTCCCGCCTGCAGTGAGCAAATCCTTTACGGCGCTGATCCCAACCATCATCACGCTTTCGCTCTTCGCCATTGTGGCGGCGCTGCTGGCGAACGTACTGCACACGGATCTGATCCATCTGATCACTCATTTCATCCAGCAGCCGCTCCGACTGATTAACACCAGTCTGCCCGGCACGATATTTATCTATAGCTTCGGGAATTTCCTGTTTACGCTCGGTATCCACCAGTCGGTGGTGAACAGCGTGATTCTGGAACCTTTCCTGTTAATCAACACCAATGAGAACATGCTGGCCTTCGCCAACGGTCAGCCAATCCCGCATATCATCAACAATATTTTTGTCCCGACCTTCGGGATGATTGGCGGGACGGGCAGCACTATTTCGCTGCTGATTGCCATCTTCATCTTCTCGCGCCAGAAATCGGCCAAACAGGTGGCGCGGCTGTCGCTGGCGCCGGGGCTGTTTAACATCAACGAGCCGGTGATTTTCGGTCTGCCGATTGTCTTCAACCTGCCGCTGATGATCCCGTTTGTGTTGCTTCCGGCGATCGGAATTTACTTCGCCTGGCTGTGCACCACGCTCGGGCTGATGTCGCGCTGCGTGGTGATGATCCCGTGGACTACGCCGCCGATACTCAGTGTCTGGCTGGCGACGGCGGGGGACTGGCGGGCGGTGGTGGTTCAGTTGGCAATCATTGTATTTGGTGTATTCTTCTACCTGCCTTTCCTCAAGATTGCTGAGAGGGTGGCGTTGAAAAACAGTGTGATAGCGGATTAATCAAAAGGAAAAGGCATGGCGGCGAAGTACATCACCATCGCGCGGGAAATTAAGAAACGCATTATCAGCCAGCAGTATGCCGCCAATGAACCGCTGCCAGACCAGTTTGCGCTGGCGGCGGAGTTCAGCACCAGCCGGATGACCATCCAGCAGGCGATGCGCCAGCTAATAGTGGAAGGACTCGTCTATACGCGCCAGGGGCAGGGGACCTTTATCCGTAAAAACTTCCTGCAACTCTCCCAGTGGGATCTCTCCGGCAGCGACTACTTCGGCGCGACCAAAACCTGGGAACATCTTGGGACGGTGAGCAGCAAAGTGGTCCATTTCGAACTGCGCTTTCCCAACGAAAAAGAGCAGTCATCGCTGATGATCAACGCCGATGCGCCAATCTATGATTTCATCCGTCTGCGCTCTCTTAACGGCGAACCGATGTCGCTGGATTCAACCGTTATGCCATTGAATCTAGTTCCTGGACTCAATAAAACCCATCTTGAAAGCTCGGTATTCCAGTACGTTCAGGAGACGCTGGGGCTGAAAATCATGGGATCGTATCGCGTGGTGCGGGCGCTAAAACCGAATGCGCTGGATATGCAGCATCTGGTCTGCGAGCAAACTGATCCGGTGCTGGAAGTGGAACAGGTCATCTATCTTGAGGATGGCACGCCGCTGGAATACGCCCATTGCCATTATCGCTACGATCACGGCGGCATCGTTATCGTGAATAACGGGTAATAAAAAAGCGGGCTGATCAGCCCGCTTTTTTGTTTGCGACAACTTAAATCAATTCAAACGTACCGGCATACCAGAACGGTTCTGCACCGCCTGATCAACAACCGTCGGTTCAACGTCCGCCTGGCTGGTCACAGCCTGGATGTTGCTTTTCAGGTTAATCGGTACGATTTCGTTGTTGTTAATCTGATCTTCGCTGGTGGACAGCGGGTTATGCACTTCGATATAGCGGCTGCCATCCGGCTCGGAGGTCGCTTTGACCGGTTCGTTGATGAACTGGACGCGAGTACCGACCGGAACATTCTCGAACAGGAATTTGATATCGTCGTTACGCAGACGTACACAGCCGTGGCTCACGCGAAGACCAATACCAAAGTTGGCGTTGGTGCCGTGGATAGCATACAGACGGCCAATGTACAGCGCGTACAGACCCATAGGGTTGTCCGGGCCGGCAGGCACAACGGCTGGCAGCGGTTCACCGGCAGCGATGTACTCGGCGTGCATTTTGGCAGTCGGCGTCCAGGTTGGGCCCGCTTTCTTACGCTCTACTTTGGTGGTCCAGTTCAGCGGGGTGTCTTTACCCAACTGACCGATACCGATTGGCAGAACGATGACGGTATTGGTGCCTTTCGGGTAGTAATACAGGCGCATTTCGGCACTGTTAATCACAATACCTTCATGGACGGTATCCGGCAGGATCAGCTGCTGAGGGATGTTCAACACCGTACCCGCTTTAGGCAGATACGGGTCAACGCCGGGGTTTGCTTCCAGCATGTTGGACAGGCCCAATTGGTACTCAGCGGCATAATATTCCAGCGGCTGTGAGTTGCCTTCCGGAACAATAACCACCTGGTTTTGACCCACCAGACGGCTACCGTCTGTCGGCAGCGGATAAGTCACCGCAGAAGCGGTATTGCAAAAACCTACTACGGCTAACGCCGCCGCAAAAAGCGTTGATAATTTCATATTCATGTTATGCGAGGTATCTTTGCCACTCTGGCGATTAGTTGATGAGTCTGAATCATTGATGGGAGCGCATTATATGTGCATTCCCTCGCGCATGGAATTCAGATGTGTACGAAATCACATTTTTTTCGATTTTGTTAAAGTTTAGTGCTTCGTTGCAACACGGGATCTCAATTCGGAATTGTGGCATAATGCCGTGTTTATCACACTTTTTCGCAGGAATCTCTCCGTGTTAGTTACCAGCAACATCACTATGCAGTTTGGCAGTAAGCCGCTGTTCGAAAACATTTCCGTCAAATTTGGCGGCGGCAACCGTTACGGCCTGATTGGTGCCAACGGTAGCGGAAAATCCACCTTTATGAAAATTCTCGGCGGCGATTTAGAGCCGACGCTTGGCAACGTGTCGCTCGACCCTAATGAGCGCCTCGGTAAGCTGCGTCAGGATCAGTTCGCCTTTGAAGAGTTTTCTGTGCTCGACACCGTGATCATGGGACACGGGGAACTGTGGGAAGTGAAGCAAGAGCGCGACCGCATCTACGCGCTGGCTGAAATGAGCGAAGAAGACGGCTATAAAGTGGCCGATCTCGAAGTGCTTTACGGTGAAATGGACGGCTACTCTGCGGAGTCACGTGCCGGTGAACTGCTGCTCGGCGTCGGTATTCCGGTGGAGCAACATTACGGCCTAATGAGCGAAGTCGCACCAGGCTGGAAGCTGCGTGTGCTTCTGGCGCAGGCGCTGTTCTCCAACCCAGAAATTCTGCTGCTCGATGAACCGACGAACAACCTGGACATCGACACCATTCGCTGGCTGGAGCAGGTGCTGAACGAACGTGGCAGCACCATGATCATCATTTCGCACGACCGTCACTTCCTGAACATGGTCTGCACCCACATGGCCGATCTGGACTACGGCGAGCTGCGCGTTTATCCGGGCAACTACGACGAGTACATGACGGCGGCGACTCAGGCGCGTGAACGCCTGTTGTCTGATAACGCCAAGAAAAAAGCGCAGATTGCTGATCTGCAATCCTTCGTCAGCCGCTTTAGCGCCAACGCCTCTAAATCACGTCAGGCAACTTCTCGTGCGCGTCAGATTGACAAAATTAAGCTGGATGAAGTGAAAGCTTCCAGCCGTCAGAACCCGTTCATTCGCTTCGAGCAGGACAAGAAACTGTTCCGTAATGCGCTGGAAGTGGAAGCGCTGGCGAAAGGTTTTGATAATGGTCCGCTGTTCAAAAAACTCAATCTGCTGCTGGAAGTGGGCGAGAAGATTGCGGTACTGGGTGCGAACGGCGTGGGTAAATCAACCCTGCTGAAAACCCTGGTGGGCGAACTGACGCCTGACCACGGTACGGTGAAATGGTCTGAAAACGCCCAGCTTGGTTATTACGCGCAGGATCACGAATACGAATTCGAAAACGATCTGACCGTCTTTGACTGGATGAGCCAGTGGAAGCAGGAAGGCGACGACGAGCAGGTCGTGCGCGGTATTCTGGGCCGTCTGCTGTTCAGCCAGGACGACATCAAAAAGCCTGCTAAAGTGCTTTCTGGTGGTGAAAAGGGTCGCATGCTGTTCGGTAAACTGATGATGGAAAAACCAAACATCCTCATCATGGACGAACCGACCAACCACCTGGATATGGAATCTATCGAATCGCTGAACATGGCGCTGGAAATGTATCAGGGCACCCTGATCTTCGTTTCCCACGACCGTGAGTTTGTGAGCTCCCTGGCAACCCGCGTGATTGAGATTACGCCTGAACGCATCGTGGACTTCACCGGGAATTACGAAGATTACCTGCGCAGTAAAGGCATTGACGGATGATGTAAAAATGCCGGGTGGCGCTAACGCTTACCCGGCCTACAAGGTCAAAGCAAAACGGCAACCCAAGGGTTGCCGTTTTTAATGTTTTCTCCCTCTCCACGTGGGAGAGGGGCAGGGTGAGGGCATCAAACCACACCGATCCCGTAGGCCGGGTAAGGCGAAGCCGCCACCCGGCAATCAACGACTACAAAGCCCACTCACTCTGCTCGATACCGTTCACCAGCAACTTACGTTTCTCACCCACCGGCAACGACACCTTCAGCGCTTTCCACGCCGGACGATAATCCCCGCGCGCCGTCACGTTCAGGTTGATAGTGGAGCCTTCGCACACCATCTCCCACTCCAGCCACAGCGCATTGCCTTTCTGATAACCCCAGCTTTCGCCGTCGTCTTCAAACAGCAGACCAGATGTCGTACCCACGCCTTTCAGCGGGAACAATTTCAGCTCGCGGGTATCGTCTTTCGCGGCGCTCACATGGGTGATGCGTTCGCTGAGCGGCAGACCCGCACCGGCGCGTACCAGTAGCGGCAGTTTTTCCAGCGGTGCGTCGCGGACGATCCACTGCCCGCCGGAGAACCACTCGTGGGTGTAAAAATCGTACCAGCCGGTTTCGTTATCCGGCAGCCAGAGGCGGCGCTCGCGCTGGCCTTGTTCGACCACGCTGGCAACCAGCACATCGCGACCCAGCAGGAAATCGTCACACTCTTCGAACGTTTGCGCGTCATGCTCGTGATCGAGGAAGGTCGGGCGCAGCATCGGCTCGTCATCTGCATGGGCCTGCCACAGCAGGGTGTAGAGATACGGCAGCAGGCGATAGCGCAGTTCAATCGCACCGCGAATGGCAGGTGTCACGCCCGGATACATCCACGGCTCATTCACAGTGTGATCGTCATTCCATGAGTGAATGGTAAAGCGCGGATGCATCACGCCGTTTTGCACCCAGCGCACAAACAGCTCGGCATCTGGTTTATCGCCGGAGAAACCGCCGACATCGTGTCCGACGTTAAACAGCCCGGAGAGGCTCATGCCCAGCCCCATGCGGGTGTTATAGCGAAGGGTGTCCCAGTTGGTGCGGTTGTCGCCGCTCCAGGTCTGAACGTAGCGCTGCATCCCGGCGCAGCCGGAGCGGGAGATCAGGTACGGACGTTTGTCCGGCGCAAAGCGCTGCTGGGCTTCCATCGAGGCGCGCATCATCAGCAACGGCATCACCGGGCGGATATGCTTGATCGCAATCTCCTGACCAAATCCGTGGCAGCGTGCTTCCCCGTCCCAGACTTCAAACTCGTTGTTGTCGTTCCAGGTGGAGTCGATACCCATTTCCAGCAGCTGGGTGGTCACGCCTTCCTGCCACCACTGAATGGTCTGCGGATGGGTAAAGTCGAGGTGCGACCCTTCGTCATCCCAGAAGCTGGAACGTTCTGGCGCATCGGTTTCTGAATCACGGATAAACAAGCCGCGTTCTGCCACTTCGTTATAGCGTGGATGATCTTGCAGCAGGCACGGCTTGATGTTCGCCGCGAGCTTCAATCCTGCGTCGTGGAACGCCTGGCTCATCACCTTCGGCTGCGGCACTTTGTCGTAGTTCCAGTTGAAGACGTAACGCTTGCCGTTGATCGAGGTATACCCGGACGACAGCTGGAACGAATCGCACGGAATTGCGTGCTCTTCGCACAGGCGAATGAAGTTCATCAGCTGATTTTGCGCGTCCGGTGCGTCGGTGTAGTGCATGGTCGATCCGCTGTAGCCGAGGCTCCATTTCGGGCCAAACAGGGTTTTCCCGGTCAGACGAACAAAGGCTTTGGTCACGTCCAGCACGCGTTTCCCGGTGAAAATATAGTAATCGATATCGCCCGCTTCGGCCTGCCAGCGGCGATACGCCGTGTGGTAGTTGTCGATTTCGTTGCCCAGATCCAGCCAGCAGCTGCTCAGGTTGTCGTAAAACAAACCGTAGCTCACGTCGTCGCGGCGGGTGATGGTGAACGGAATATGCTTGTACAGCGGGTCGGTGCTGACCGCGTTATAGCCCATCGCGTCGAGGTTACGCATCTCGTAACGTTTACCGTTGCGCTGCAAATCGCCCGCTTTCTCGCCCAGGCCGTAAAAACGCTCGTCCTTGCGACGGCTGAGATAGTGCGCCGCGCCGTCGCCGTGGGCGTTCAGCAGATAGGCGCTGGTCGGGCGATCGTGCGCCAGTTCCTGCCACTCACCGGCTTCATTACGGTAATGCCACTCCAGCCACAGAGGCTGATGGACAGTCACGCGCAGCTGTTCGCTGGCAACCACCAGAGTGTCGTCCTGCTGGGCCAGCGTCCATGTCGGACAGGTGAATCCGCTCAGATCGTCGCGCTGACGACCTTCCCACGGCACATCCTTATCCGGCGCGATGCTCCAGGTTTTATCCAGCGACAGCTCGCCTTTGCGTTTGATCAGCACGCGGAACAGATTCTGTTCCAGCACATACAGGCACAGACGGTGCTGGCTATCGACCAACAGTTCCAGATGGTTCGCGGACTGTTCAAGTAGGGTCCAGTTTTTCAGGGTTTTCATATGCAATACATCCACTATCAGGCGCGCTTGGCGCGACGTTCAGCAATAAATGCCACCAGGAAAACAGCGCCAATCAGGTCAAAGAAACCCATGGCAATAAAGAGCGGGTTGAAGCCGATTTTGTCGGCGGTCACACCAATTAACAGAGAGAACAGGAAGCTCGCGATCCACGCCGCCGAGCCGCGCATACCGTTGACGGTGGCCATTTGGCCTTTATCGAACGACTCCACCACCAGGGCGCTTAACATGCAGGAGATAATTTGATGGCCGAAACCGCCGATGGAGATCAGCACGATGGTGATGTACGGGTCGCGGGTAATGGCGACAGCGGCCAGGGAGATCATCAGGAACGCACCGGTAACGGAGCTCGCCACGACGGAGTTCACTCGGGTGCAGCCGAACCAGCGGGTATAGAGGCGGGTGAGGTAGCCGCTGACCACGCTGCCCAGATCGGCGGCGAGGAACGGCAGCCAGGCGAACATCGCAATCTGTTTCAGGTCCATGCCATGCTCTTTCGCTAGATACAGCGGCACCCAGAAACTCAGCACGGCCCAGGCCGGTTCCGCCATAAAGGCGGGAATAGCAATTCCGTAAAAGCGTTTGTTTTTGGATACGGTTTTCAGCGCGGTCAGGAACGGCAGTCGCACGGCAGGCGGTTCGTTATCTTGCTTGATGTAGTCCAGTTCGTCCTTGCCCAGATTCGGGTGCTGCTCAGGGTTGTGGTAGAACGCCCACCACAGGATCACCCACAGCAGGGCCAGCACGCCGGTAAACATAAACGCGCCCTGCCAGCCGAAGGAGGCGTGAGCGAAGTAGATGATCGGCGGGGCGAGCATCGCCCCAATCGAGAACCCGACCCCTGCCCAACCGGCAGCCACCGGGCGCTCTGATTTCGGGAACCATTCGCCAATGGTTTTGGCGTTCGCCGGAGTCGCGGCCGCTTCTGATGCGCCCATAAAGAAGCGCAAGATGGCCAGATGCAGCCAGCTGTTTGCCCCGGCGTGGAAAATGCACATCAGCGCCCAAATCCCGGCGCAGACCATAAAGCCAATCTTCAGGCCAATTACGTCAATCAGCCAGCCGCATAGGGGCTGGAACAGGGTATAAGCAATCTGGAAGGCACCGACGATCCAGGAGTACTGTTCGGTAGTGATCCCCATGCTCTCTTTCAGCTCTGGGGCCAGAATACCTAACGAGTTACGGGTGATGTAGTTAACGGTGACGCCCAGTAAAAACAGCACCAGCACGTACCAGCGCAGATTCTTCACGACGCGGCGGGTTTTGCTCGCCACGACAGGGGTATTAATGTCCTGACTCATTTTTCTCTCCACAAGACGGACGGTAAGGGGATGAACGTATCGGGTGTCACACCGGTTTTTATGCCTTTGATCGTTATCGGTTTTATCACTTCAAGTTGCTATACAACTAGTATGGAAGTGGTGTGACAAGTTCACCTTAAGGGAGAAAATGGACGGGAAATAGTGGATTTTGTGCAAGCTTTCTCATAAGTGTGCGTCGAAGTTTGGCATGATGCCGATACAGCCTGCTGTTACCGCAATCTCACGTTATGAAAATTTTTTCATTTAGCAAATGGAGCGAGATCACAAAATGGATAAAAGACTCAAAATCGCTGAAATCGCCTCCCGCACGCAGCTTTCGATCAGCACCGTTTCTCGCGTGCTGGCCGGGAAGTCGAACACCAGTGAAAAAGCGCGAACCAAAGTGCTGGAATGTGCGCGGGGGCTGGGCGTCATGGACGGTATGGCCGCTGGACGTTTGTTGCTCAACAGCCTGGTGGTCTTCGCCCCGCAGCGCGCGTTTGACGAGCGGTCTGATATCTTTTACTACCGCGTGATCCAGAGTGTCAGCAAAGGACTGGCTTCGCACGAAGTTCGGCTTCGCTATTGCGCACTGGAAGAAAACGACAGTGACGCGCAGCTGTTCCTCGCGCGAATGAATGAAACCGACACCCAGGCGGCGATTCTGCTCGGCATCGACGATCCGCATATTCACGATCTGGCCGTCGATATTGGCAAGCCCTGTATGCTGATTAACTGCCGGGACCAGCGGATGCGCCTGCCGGCCGTGGCGCCAGACCATCGCGCGATTGGCGAGCGGGCGGCAGAGTATTTGTTCGAGATGGGCCATCGCGAGGTGATGAACGTTCTGTGTCTGCGCCGCTACACAATGGAGCTGCGTCTGGCGGGCATCCGCGATGCGTGGCGCGGTCATAATCTGAAGTTTAACGACAAACGCGATCTGTTGGTGGTGCCGAGTTTCAGCGCCAAAGAGACTGAGCAGCAGGTGAGCGAGTGGCTGAGTCAGATGGCGGAAAAAGCGCTGCCGACGGCGTTTTTGGTTGGCGGGGATTTTATGGCGGCAGGCACTATTAGCGCGCTACAAAAGCACGGCCTGCGCGTCCCGCAGGATGTGTCGGTGATGAGTATCGACGGCTTTAATCTGGCCGCGATTCAGGATGTGCCGTTAACGGCAGTACATGTTCCGCGTGATGAGCTGGGAACTGAAGCAGTGCATATGCTCCAGCAAAGGCTGATGCGCCCGGACGCGCCGGTCGGCACGTTGTTGCTGAACGGTACGCTGACGGTGCGGGAGTCGGTACGGCGGATACGTCAGGGGAAACGACGCACCGCCGTGGAGCGGGAGGGGCTTTACGACGCTTAGGCCATGCCGAGCGCGCGTTTCCCGTGGATATTGAGATCGTTCAGGGTAAAGCGGTCCTGCCAGGTTTTCTCGTAATCTTCGCGCGGGAAATCACCCGGTGACGCGCCGGTTTCCAGCGCCGCTTTGACTTTCTGCGCGTAGGCGAGGTTTTTCTCGCACATCGGTGCGGCAGGAATGTACATCACGTTGCCCCAACCCTGCTGATTATCCACCGGCGCGACGGAGTGGATCACATCGCAATGCCACCACACGGAATCGCCCGCTTCCAGCGCCGGAATACTGGTCAGCGCTTCGATAAGCAGCGGATGCCACTTCTCGGAGACCGGCAGCACGCGCCCTGGCGCAACGCCGCACAGTTCATCTTCCGGCACATCGTCCAGCAGTGGACGCAGCAGAATGTAGGCCATCGCTTCCGGGATCGGCACCACGTGCAGCAGACCCTGATTCGGGATCATATCCGACAGCGCGGTCCAGCCCTGGAAGGTACGGAACACCGAACATTTGGTGGTGTTATCCACGGTGTACTCTTCCACTTCGGTGCGATGCGCCGCATTCCACGGATCGTACTGATCGATATTCCCGTCAAACACACGGGCAAACACCTGCTGATAGGCCGGGAGCAGCCAGCGCTCCAGCGCGCCAGAATCCGTATGCGCGCCCAGTCCTTTCGAGGTGGTGCCAGGCGGACGACGGCGGATGCGATCCGGGTAGATCACGCTGACATCCGGGTTGAACCACTGTTTGCCGTTGCTCTCAAAAGTCCACAAACGGTTCAGGAACGACTGCACCTGCGCCATCTCTTCGCTCTGACGCGCCTGCATCTGTGCCTGCGACCAGTAGATCGGGAAAATTTCCGGACGCGACGCGGTCAGAGTGCCGAAGAAGTTATCCCCCGGCCCTTTGTACACCTCGTCAAACTGGTTGAGATCGAGATAGTCGAGCATCGAGTTATCCCACGCCAGCGCCTGCTCGCGCGGGAAATGACCTTTAATCACGGCGCATCCACGGCGTTTTACGGCTTCACGCTGTGCTGCCGTGATTTTCCCGTTCTTCACATCCTCGAAGGGAATGATCGGCCACACACTTTCACCCTTGGTTTTCAGGGCGTTGATTTCCGCCACGCGGGTGGCGATTTTGTCGCTGAGTTTATCAAAAACACCCTGAACGTCGCCGATCTGCGCACGCAACTCGCGTTTCAACTGGCGAATGGCGGCTTTGTGGTCCGCAGGCAAAATTTCACTGGAGAAGGTCATAACTGCCTCGCTATCTTTCATTCGAAAGTAAAAGTGTCTACAAGTGATACTTTAAGTTAAAAATAAGTTAATGCAAGTTTAAAAACTTGACGGGCAGCACAGGATGGAAAAAGAGTGATCTGCCGGAGTATTACCCCGGCGAGAGAGGAAATCAGAGGTTAAAACGGAGCAGTATTGTCGAGCACGGCCTGAATGACGTTCAGCGCACCCTGGTGGTTATTGTCATCGGTGTTGAATTTGCTGATGGTTTTGATGCTTTCCGCCGCATTGCCCATGGCGAAAGAGTATTTCACCAGCTTGAGCATCTCCGCATCGTTGCCGCTGTCGCCAATCGCCACGCACTCCTGCGGAGAGACATTCCAGCGTTTCAGCAGGCGGCTGATCCCGTTGGCTTTATGCAGGCCAGGAATGATCAAATCAACAAAGCCGAAGCCGCTGGTGACCGGTTTCATGATGCCGTCTAACGAGACGTGCAGTTTATCGATCAGATCAGGGATATCGCTGTCCGGCAGGTTCAGGGAGAACTTAAACAGTACATCGTCGATCTCCTGATAATCGCTGATGCGCTGTAAGCGGTGGTAGTGCTTCGACATTAGCGCGACGAATTCGTCCGGCGCGTTTTTGCTGACATAGGCGCTTTCCAGCCCGCAGGCGACGAAGTTGAGCTGTTTGTCTTTCAGTAATTCGCCGATCACGATCTGAGATTCGTGACGCGTCAGTTCGCCGTGAAAAATTTGCTCGCCATGATCGAAGACCAGAGCGCCGTTTTCCGCCACGAAGGAGATCTGTTCTTTCAGTTCCGGGAAGAAGGAGATGAGCTGGTAATACTGATTCCCGCTGGCGACCACGAACTCGATGTCGCGGGCCTGAAGCTGCTGAAATTGCGCCATAAAGCGGTCACGATCGTACTGCTTGGCGTCATCAAGGAAAGTCCCGTCCATATCGGTGACGATAACTTTTACGGTCATACATTGCTCTCCAGAATATTACTGCGACCAGCAACATTCTAATAACAATGTGACCCGAACCACAAATTTATTTCGAATGAAAGTAAAGGCGCCGGGTGGCGGCTGCGCCTTACCCGGCCTAAGGGGAGAAACATGTAGGCCCGGTAAGCGTAGCGCCACCGGGCGTGAAGGTTAAAGCGTATGCTCAGTACGGGCGATAATATCGTCCTGCGCATCCGGCGATAGGGCGGTGAAGAATGCGGAATAGCCCGCGACGCGCACCACCAGGTCACGATACTGGTCAGGATGTTTCTTCGCTTCCAGCAGCGTCTCGCGCGACACGATGTTGTACTGAATATGCCAGCCTTTATGCACCTCGAAGAAGGTGCGCAGGAGCACCATCAGTTTCTCGCGGTCTGAATCGTTTTCCAGCGTCGCCGGGTTCAGCTTCTGGTTCAGCAGCACGCCGCCCAGAATCGCCTCGGTTGGCAGTTTGCCGACCGAGCCAATCACCGCCGTTGGGCCGAGGTGATCGGTACCGGAAGCCGGACTTGCTCCTTCCGCCAGCGGCGTATGGGCCTTACGGCCGTCCGGCGTTGCCATCGTCGCTGCGCCAAACGGCACGTTCGCGGAGATAGACGACGTACCCGCGTAGTAATTCCCGCCAATCGGACCGCGACCGTAGCGCGGGTTGTGATACTGCTTCAGCTCTTCAATATAGGTTTCATACGCACGGGCCAGCAGAAGATCCACGCTGTCATCGTCGTTACCGTACTTCGGCGCGCCGTTGATCAAACGCTGGCGCAGCTGCTCATGAGTCAGACCGTCGTAGTCCTCTGCCAGCGCTTTCGCCAGCTGTTGCTGACCAATGGCTCCCTGTTCGAACACCAGTTTTTTCACCGCCGCCAGGCTGTTGCCGAGGTTGGCGATACCGACCTGCAAACCGGACACCCAGTCATATTTCGCGCCGCCTTGTTTGATGCTTTTTGCGCGTTCGATGCAGTCATCCACCAGCGCCGAGCACAGAATATCGTGGACGTTCTCCTCCAGCATGGTGTCGACCACGTACTCGATTTCGATCGATTTACGCGTGTAGTAACGGATCTGGTGATCCCAGGCTGCCATCACTTCGTCGAAGTTCTCGAAGTTACCCGCCGACAGCGCTTTGTTCTGAGGCAGGAACACCTTGCCGCTGGTGGCATCGCGGCCACCTTCCATCGCTGCCAGCATCACGCGGGCGAAGTTGATAAAGCTCATGCCGGTGCAGCGATAGCCCCACTTGCCGCCGACGGCGGTTTCGATGCAGCCGATTGCCGCGTAATCGTAAGCGTCCTCTTTTTCGACGCCGAGTTTGATGAACTCGGAGATAACAATTTCGTCGTTGTTAAACGCTGGCATCCCGAAGCCGCAGCGGATCACCTGTACGCAGGCGTCGAGGAAGTCGTTGCTCATCCCCGCGTGATAACGCACGCTCAGGTTTGGCTGGGTGGAGCGCAGACGACCGCAGGATTCCAGAATCGCATAGGAGAGCGGGTTGACCGCATCCATCGGCTCGCCGTTAACCAGTTTCTGCCCGCCGATAGTGACGTTCTGATACAGCGGGCTGCCCGCCGACGCTTTCGAGTGCGAGCCGGAGCGGATCTTGTTCACTTCCAGCAGCTTCAGCCAGCAGCTGTGCAGCAGTTCAATCGCCTGTTCACGACCGAGCGTGTTATTCAGCTCCACGTCACGGCGGTAAAACGGATAGAGATACTGGTCCATACGTGCGAACGAAACCGAGTGGCCGTTGGACTCAATTTGCAGAATCAGCTGGATGAAATAGCACAGCTGCAACGCCTGCCAGAAGGTTTTTGGCGGCTCGTGGGCAATCACGTCGCAGTTTTCTGCCATTGCCAGCAGCTCGTTGCGGCGGCTTTCGCGGATCTCATTGCTCGCCATCTCACGTGCCAGGGCGGCAAAACGCTGGATGTGCAGGCTGACCGCTTCCAGCACGATATCAATGGCTTTCAGGAACTGATCGCCGTGCAAATCTTCCAGCACGGTGAGGTTGATGCGAGTCCGGCGCTCGGCCACTTTGGCGCGCATGCCATCGAGGCCTTTTTCCAGCAGCAGCGGGAAGTTCACCGCCAGATGCGCATCGCCGGAGGTCATGTTGCCTTCGGCCTTGATGATGCCGGTTTCCAGCAGCCCTTTTTGTTCGTCGGTAAACATGCCGTAGCAGCGATCCTGCACCGTCTGGCCGCGCCACCACGGGCAGACGTCGTGCAGTACGCGCTTGTTCTCTTCGCTCACCGCGAAGCCTGCGCCTGGACGGTCGGCCAGATCGTCGATCTCTTTTTCAATCCACGAGACAGTGTATTCCGGGAAGATCGGCGCGGCGCGCACAACGCTTGCCTGGTTGCCGATAATCAGCTCGTCATGTTTGATCCAGATGGTGCGGTTGGCCAGATGATGGGCCAGCGCCAGGGCGCGACGCACCGGGATCGGTTTGTCCAGGTGCTGCTGGTACATTTCGGTGTAGTGCTGCGCGCGCTCGGTACAGACCGGCGGTTTCACGATATGCACCAGAGCGGTTTTGTGCGCCTTAATGCGGTCTGTCAGGGTGTTCAGATTCAGCTGTGTCATAACATTATCCTCGTAAGGTCGCAGTCAACCCATTCTGGGCCGCAAACTGTTGGGCAAAATCCAGTAACTCAGGGTTATCGAGCGGTTTGTCAGGGGCAGAGTAGGGAAGGCCGAGCAGGGTGTATTTGTTCATGCCAAGGGTGTGGTACGGCAAAAAGTGGATATCGCGGACGTTGAGTTCGTCGGCGGCGAAACGGGTGATGGCTTTAATCGAAGCTTCGTCGGCGTTAAAACTCTGAATCAGCGGCACGCGGATGGTCAGCTGTTTTCCGGCGGCGGCCAGGCGTTTTAAATTTTCCAGGATGCGTTTTGCCGAGCCGTCGGTCCACTGTTTAAACACCTCGGCATCGACGTGTTTCAGGTCGGCGAGGAACAGATCAACATACGGCAAAGAGGGTTCGATATAACTCCACGGCACGTGCAGGCAGGTTTCAACCGCGGTGTGAATGCCCTGTTCGTGGCTGGCTTTAAACAGCGAATGGGCAAGCTCCGGACTCATAAAGGGTTCGCCTCCGGAGAGCGTGATGCCACCGCCGCTGCGATCGTAAAAGGGTTTGTCGCGCAGGACAGTCGCCATAATGTCGGCCACCTGTTTTTCCTCGCCGCAGACCGTCAGCGCCTGGGTCGGGCAGCAGTCGGTGAGGGCGTCGAGATGGCTTTCGTTGAGTTTTTCGCGATGGATGATCAGTCCGTTCAGCGCACGGTCGATAATTCCCGGAACCGCCTGTTGGCACAGGTCGCAGCCTTCGAGGCACAGACGCGCATCAAACAGCACATCTCGCGTGCGGGAGCGGCTTTCCGGGTTCTGGCACCAGCGGCAGCCGAGAGAGCAGCCCTTCAGGAACACCACGGTACGAATACCTGGGCCGTCGTGGGTGGAGTAACGCTGAATATTGAAGATCATATTTTCGCCTCTTGTTGCGTATGAAGATTAAATAACTTTCGAATGAAAGTTATTTTGATGTGCGTCAACTCTGAGGAAGGTTTTTACGTGGTAGTGTTACGGCAGGTTAATTTTGAGGGTGACATCATGGAATTCTATCTCGACACATCTGACGTAGCCGCAGTCAAAAAACTGGCACGCATTTTCCCGTTAGCGGGCGTAACGACCAACCCAAGCATTGTCGCCGCCGGTAAAAAACCGCTGGACGTGTTGTTGCCAGAGCTGCACGACGCGCTTGGCGGAAATGGGCGTCTGTTCGCGCAGGTAATGGCGACCACCGCAGAAGGCATGGTGGAAGACGCCCGTAAGCTTCGCGCCATCATTAACGATCTGGTGGTGAAAGTGCCGGTCACGGCAGAAGGGCTTGCGGCGATCAAAATGCTGAAAGCGGAAGGCATTCCAACGCTCGGGACGGCGGTGTACAGCGCGGCGCAGGGGATGTTGTCGGCGTTAGCGGGTGCAGATTATGTCGCTCCGTACGTGAATCGCCTGGACGCGCAGGGTGGAGATGGAATTCAGACCGTGGTGGAACTTCAGCAGCTGTTAACGCTGCACGCCCCGCACGCCAAAGTGCTGGCCGCGAGCTTCAAGACCCCGCGTCAGGCGCTGGACTGTATGCTGGCGGGTTGCGAGTCGATCACCTTGCCGCTGGACGTGGCGCAGCAGTTTATTACTTCTCCAGCGGTCGATGCGGCGGTGGTCAAGTTTGAGCAGGACTGGCAGAGTGCGTTTGGTCGTACGTCGATTTGATGCAAATAAGCCGGATGGCGCTAACGCTTATCCGGCCTACGGGTCCGAAGGTTTTTGTAGGCCGGGTAAGGCGAAGCCGCCACCCGGCTTTTTTATGAGTGACAGACATCGCACCCCGAATTGCGCATCAACTTCATCTCACGAAACTGACAGGTCATCGCGTCGTACATCACGATTTTCCCGGCGGCCGGTGTGCCGTAATGCGCCAGCACTTTAATCGCTTCCATCGCCTGCAATGAACCGATCACCCCGACCAGCGGCGCCATCACGCCCGCTTCCACGCAGGTGAGGGCATTCTCGCCAAACAGTCGGCTCAGACAGCGATAGCACGGTTCGCCATCCGCGTAGGTAAAGACGCTGATCTGTCCTTCCATACGAATCGCCGCCCCGGAAATCAGCGGCGTTTTATGGGCAAAACAGCCCGCGTTGAGCTGATTACGCACGGTCACATTGTCGGTACAGTCGAGCACGATATGGTGCTGCGCGATTTGTGCGGACAGCGCCGCATCGTCGAGCATTGCATCGATAAGGGTAAACTGAACGTTCGGGTTGATTCTCGCCAGTGCGTCGCGCGCCGAAACCACTTTCGGTTCGCCAATAGTCGCATCGCTGTGCAGCGTCTGGCGCTGTAAATTCGACACCGACACGGTATCAAAATCCAGCAAGGTCATACTGCCGACGCCCGCCGCCGCCAGGTATTGCGCAGCGGCGCAGCCTAAACCACCCAGTCCGACGACCAGCACGTTTGCCGCTTTCAGCGCCTCTTGCCCGTCGAAATCAAATCCGCGCAGGACGATCTGGCGGTTATAGCGCAGCATCTCCTGGTCGTTCAACTCCACCGCCATCTTAGCCTCCGAACAGATGGTTAAAGGCTTCGACCTCAACCCACTCACCGGCTTCGACATTCCCGCGCTCGCGCTCCAGCACGATGAAGCAGTTACCCTGGCTGAACGAGCTAAAGATATGCGAGCCCTGATGTCCGGTGGTGCTCACTTCCAGCTCGCCGTTGGCATTACGTGCCAAAATGCCGCGCTGGAAATCCAGACGCCCTGGCGATTTCTTCAGCCTTGTCGCGGCACGCACGCGCTGACGAACGGGCAGGACTGATGCCGTGTCACCGGAGAGTTTCGCCAGCAGCGGCTGCACCAGCTGATAAAACGTCAGTGCCGCCGACACCGGATTGCCCGGCAGGCCGCAGAACCAGCTGTGTTCCAGTTTGCCAAAGGCAAAAGGTTTGCCTGGTTTGATCGCCAGTTTCCAGAAGCCGATTTCACCCAGCTCGTCGAGAATGGTTTTGGTGTAATCCGCTTCGCCGACGGAAACGCCGCCGGAGCTGATCACTACGTCGGCGGATTTATCCGCTTCGATAAAGGCCGCGCGCAGTTTTTCCGGATCGTCCGGAATAATACCGAGGTTAATCACCTCGCAGCCCAGTTGCTCCAGCATCAAATGCACGGCCAGACGGTTGGTGTCGTAGATTTGCCCCGCCTGCAACGGCTGGCCCGGCAGCTGTAGCTCATCGCCGGTGGAGAACACCGCAACGCGCACTTTGCGCGCCACGTCGATGTCAGGAATGCCGAGCGACGCCAGCACCGGCAGCTCCGCCACGGTCAGTTTTGTTCCGGCGGCGAAGACGGTCGCGCCCTGGGCGATATCTTCCCCGGCGCGGCGAATGTTCTGGTTCGCTTTGACGCTGGCGGTAAAGCGCACGCCAGCGTCGGTTTTTTCGGTCTCTTCTTGCATCACCACCGCGTCGCAGCCGTCAGGCACCGGTGCGCCGGTCATGATGCGAATACAGGTACCCTTCGGCCACTCACCCAGGAAGGGCTGGCCGGCGAAGGCTTTTCCGGCAACCGGTAAGGCATTTCCCGCCTGAATATCCGCAAGGCGCACCGCGTAACCGTCCATCGCCGAATTATCAAACCCCGGCACATTAAGCGGAGAGACAACGTCACTGGCCAGCACGCGCCCAAAGCCGCGCAGCAAAGGCAGCGTTTCATGCTCTTTCAGCGGGGTGATTCTGTCGAGCATCTGTCCGAGTGCCGTTTCAAGCGGCATCAGTCCGGCGGTAAAATCCATGAGTTACTCCTGCGGGATAGCGGCGAAAGTGGGCATTATGACAGAAAAGTGCTCTCAACTGTATGACTCAACAGGCTTAGAGGGCCTTACCCTTTACATCACCCTTACGTCTTTCTATATTCAAAATTCATCTGAAGATCTAACCACGATAATGATATTTATAGGAAAAGCAGCGCCTTTACGCTGATGGGTGATGAAATGGGTAATGCGGTGATCGCAATTCACGGCGGCGCGGGGGCGATTACCCGAGCAAAGCTGAGTCCGGAGCAGGAAATTCGCTATGTTGATGCGCTGTCTGCGATTGTGGAAACGGGCCAACGGATGCTGGAGGCGGGCGAAAGCGCGCTGGATGTCGTCACTGAGGCGGTGCGTTTGCTGGAAGAGTGCCCGCTGTTTAACGCGGGCATTGGTTCGGTATTTACCCGCGACGAAACTCACGAGCTGGACGCCTGTGTGATGGATGGAAACACCCTGAAAGCGGGCGCGGTGGCGGGTGTTAGTCATCTGCGCAATCCGATTCTGGCAGCGCGTATGGTGATGGAGCAAAGCCCGCACGTCCTGATGATGGGCGCAGGGGCGGAGCAATTCGCAGCACAACACGGCATGGCGCTGGTGCCTGGCGATACCTTCTCGACGCCCGAGCGTTATCAGCAACTACTGGAAGCGCGCGACGCCGGGATAACCCAACTCGATCACGCGGCACCGCTGGATGAGAGCACCAAAATGGGCACCGTCGGTGCGGTGGCGCTGGATAAAGAGGGCAACCTCGCGGCAGCCACGTCGACCGGCGGTATGACTAACAAATTGCCTGGCCGGGTAGGGGACAGCCCTCTGCCGGGCGCGGGATGCTATGCCAATAACGCCAGCGTGGCGGTCTCCTGCACCGGCACCGGCGAAGTCTTTATTCGCACGCTGGCGGCGTATGACATCGCCGCGTTAATGGATTACGGTAATTTAAGCCTCGCAGAGGCCTGCGAGCGCGTGGTGATGGAAAAACTGCCTGCTCTCGGCGGCAGCGGTGGGCTGATTGCCGTCGATCGCGAAGGCAACATCGCGTTGCCGTTTAACAGTGAAGGGATGTATCGCGCGTGGGGTTACGCGGGTGATGCGCCATCAACGGGAATTTATCGTGAATAAGGGGATGTTGAGTGCCGCACAGTAACAGTCTGGATAGCCGGGAAGTTCTGGCCGTCCACAACCTGAATATTGCGTTTCAGGAAGAGCGGCGGCCTGTCCCGGCGGTAAAACAGCTTTCGTTCTCCCTTAAGCGAGGCGAGACGCTGGCAATTGTCGGTGAATCCGGTTCCGGTAAATCCGTCACGGCCCTCTCATTAATGCGTTTGCTGGAACAGGCGGGCGGGATTATCGAGTGCGACAGTCTGCTGCTGCGTCGTCGCAATCAGCAGGTTATCGATCTGACCGAACTCAGCCAGTCGCAAATGCAGAGTGTGCGCGGCGCGGACATGGCAATGATTTTCCAGGAACCGATGACCTCGCTGAACCCGGTATTTCCGGTGGGCGAACAAATTGCCGAGTCGATTCGATTGCATCAGGGACTCAACCGCGAGCAGGCGCTGGCGGAAGCCAAACGCATGCTGGAACTGGTGCGTATTCCTGAAGCGCAAACCATCCTCGGGCGTTATCCGCATCAGCTTTCCGGCGGGATGCGCCAACGAGTGATGATCGCGATGGCGCTGTCGTGCCGTCCGGCGGTGCTGATTGCCGATGAACCGACTACCGCGCTGGATGTGACCATTCAGGCGCAGATCCTCCAGCTCATCAAAGTGCTGCAACAAGAGATGGATATGGGGGTGATTTTTATCACCCACGATATGGGCGTGGTGGCGGATATTGCCGACCGGGTGCTGGTGATGTACCAGGGCGAAGCCGTCGACACCGGCAGCGTGGAACAGATTTTTCATGCGCCGGAACATCCTTACACCAAAGCGCTGTTGGCGGCGGTGCCGCGACTGGGCGCGATGAACGGCAGCGATTTACCGCGCCGCTTCCCGCTGATTTCGCCTACCGTGGCGCAAAGTGAGGAAACCGAACAGGACACAGTGGTACCGGGCGAGCCGATTCTTAAGGTGCGCGATCTGGTGACCCGTTTCCCGCTGCGCGGCGGACTGCTGAACCGCGTGAAGCGCGAAGTGCACGCCGTCGAAAACGTCAGCTTTAATCTCTGGCCGGGCGAAACGCTGGCGCTGGTGGGCGAGTCCGGCTGTGGGAAATCCACCACTGGACGGGCATTGCTGAGGCTGGTGGAGTCGCAGGAAGGCAGCATTACCTTTAACGGTGAGCGCATCGACACCTTGCCCGCCAGTAAATTGCAGCCGCTGCGTCGTGACATTCAGTTTATTTTCCAGGACCCGTATGCGTCTCTCGATCCGCGCCAGACGGTCGGTTACTCGATCATGGAGCCGCTGCGGGTGCATGGCCTGCTGAAAGGTGAAGAGGGACAGCGTCGCGTCGCCTGGTTACTGGAACGAGTGGGATTAAAGCCGGAACATGCCTGGCGTTATCCGCACGAATTTTCCGGCGGGCAGCGTCAGCGCATCTGCATTGCCCGCGCGCTGGCTCTCAATCCGAAAGTGGTGATTGCCGACGAATCCGTCTCGGCGCTGGATGTCTCTATTCGCGCGCAAATCATCAATTTGCTACTCGATCTCCAGCGCGAGCTGGGTATCGCGTTCTTATTTATCTCGCACGATATGGCGGTGGTGGAGCGCATCAGTCATCGCGTGGCGGTGATGTACATGGGGCAAATCGTCGAGATTGGCCCACGCCGCGCGGTGTTTGAAAACCCGCAGCATCCGTACACCCGCAAGCTGATGGCCGCCGTTCCGGTGGCCGATCCCGCGCACCGCCACGGTCAGCGCGTGCTGTTGCAGGATGAAATGCCCGGCAATATTCGTAAACGCGGCGAGGCGACCGAACGTGTGGTTCTGCGCGAAGTTGGCCCCGGACATTTTGTGGCTCCGCCGCATCAAAATAATGCATTTTCACGCTTATAGCCTTTGACAGACAGGGAACAACAGGAGAATACAATGACAAAATTTGTTGCTCGTTCATGGCTGTTAGCCGCGAGCGTGACGGCAGCGCTGGCAACCGCGCCTGCGTTTGCTGCCAAAGATGTGGTGGTCGCCGTGGCGTCCAACTTCACCACGCTGGACCCGTATGACGCCAATGACACACTGTCTCAGGCGGTGGCGAAATCCTTCTATCAGGGGCTGTTCGGCCTTGATAAAGAGATGAAGCTGAAAAACGTGCTGGCCGAGAGCTATACCGTCTCCGACGACGGGCTGGTCTACACCATCAAACTGCGCAGCGGCGTCAAGTTCCAGGACGGGACCGATTTCAACGCCGAGGCGGTGAAGGTGAACCTCGATCGCGCCAGCGATAAAGAAAACAGCCTCAAGCGCTATAACCTGTATAAAAATATCGCCAGCACCGAAGCGGTCGATCCGACGACGGTGAAAATCACCCTGAAAGAGCCGTTCTCGGCGTTTATCAATATTCTGGCGCACCCGGCGACGGCGATGATCTCCCCGGATGCGCTGAAAAAATACGGCAAAGAGATCGGCTTCCACCCGGTCGGGACCGGGCCGTACGAGCTGGTGACCTGGAATCAGACCGATTTTGTGAAGGTGAAGAAATTCGCCGGTTACTGGCAGAAAGGCTTGCCGAAGCTGGACTCTATCACCTGGCGTCCGGTGGTCGATAACAACTCCCGCGCCGCAATGCTGCAAACCGGTGAAGCGCAGTTTGCGTTCCCGATCCCTTACGAGCAGGCTGCGATTCTGGAGAAAAACAGCAAGCTGGAGCTGGTCGCCAGCCCGTCGATCATGCAGCGCTACATCAGCATGAACGTCACGCAAAAGCCGTTTGATAATCCAAAAGTGCGCGAGGCGATCAACTACGCCATTAACCGTCAGGCGCTGGTGAAAGTGGCCTTTGCGGGCTACGCCACGCCGGCGACGGGTATCGTCCCGCCGTCGATTGCCTACGCGCAAACCTACAAGCCGTGGCCTTACGATCCGGCAAAAGCGCGCGAATTGCTGAAAGAGGCGGGCTTCCCGAACGGCTTTAGCACCACGCTCTGGTCTTCGCATAATCACAGTACCGCGCAGAAAGTGCTGCAGTTCACCCAGCAGCAACTGGCGCAGGTGGGCATCAAAGCCCAGCTGACGGCGATGGACGCAGGACAGCGTGCGGCTGAAGTCGAAGGCAAAGGGCAGAATGAGAGCGGCGTGAGAATGTTCTACACCGGCTGGACGGCTTCTACAGGTGAAGCCGACTGGGCGCTGTCGCCGCTGTTTGCTTCGCAGAACTGGCCACCGACGCTGTTCAACACCGCGTTTTACAGCAATCCGCAGGTGGATAAAGATCTGACTGACGCCCTGAAAACCACCAAAACCGACGAGAAAGAGCGTCTGTACAAGGATGCGCAGGATACCCTGTGGAAAGAGTCGCCGTGGGTACCGTTGGTGGTCGAAAAACTGGTTTCTGCCCATAACAAGGCGCTGACCGGGTTCTACATCATGCCGGATACGGGCTTCAGCTTCGATGACGCGGATTTGAAATAACAGAACTCATTCCCGCGGGCGACGGCCTGCGGGATGAGAGGGAAAGGCATGCTGAATTATGTTTTTAAACGCCTGCTGGGCTTAATCCCCACGCTGCTGATTGTGGCGGTGCTGGTGTTTTTGTTTGTCCATATGCTGCCAGGCGATCCGGCTCGACTTATCGCCGGGCCGGAAGCGGATTCGACGGTGATCGAGATGGTGCGCAAGCAGCTGGGTCTCGACAGGCCGCTGTATGTGCAGTTCTGGCATTACATCACTAACGTGTTGCAGGGCGATTTTGGTACGTCGATGGTGTCGCGCCGTCCGGTCTCCGAGGAGATAGCCAGCCGCTTTATGCCGACCTTCTGGCTGACGATTGCTAGTATGTGCTGGGCGATGATCTTCGGTCTGGCGGCAGGGATTATCGCTGCCGTCTGGCGCAATCGCTGGCCGGATAAGCTCGGCATGGCGCTGGCCGTCACCGGGATTTCGTTCCCGGCGTTTGCGCTGGGGATGCTGCTGATGCAAATCTTCTCCGTCGAACTAGGCTGGCTGCCGACAGTCGGCGCAGATACCTGGAAGCACTATATTCTGCCGTCGCTGACCTTAGGCGCGGCGGTGGCTGCGGTGATGGCCCGCTTTACCCGCGCCTCGTTCGTGGATGTGCTGAGTGAAGACTACATGCGCACCGCGCGAGCCAAAGGGGTGAGCGAAAAATGGGTGATCCTCAAGCACGGCCTGCGCAACTCGATGATTCCGGTGGTCACAATGATGGGCCTGCAATTTGGCTTTTTGCTCGGCGGCTCGATTGTGGTGGAGAAGGTCTTTAACTGGCCGGGGCTGGGTCGTCTGCTGGTCGATTCAGTCGACATGCGCGACTATCCGGTGATTCAGGCGGAAGTGCTGCTGTTTTCACTGGAGTTTATTCTTATCAACTTAGTGGTGGATGTGCTCTACGCCGCCATTAACCCGGCTATCAGGTACAAGTAAGATGCGATTGTTTAACTGGCGTCGTCAGGCCATTCTGAAGGCCATGCCGGGGTTAAAACCGGACCATATCCGCACGCCGTGGCTGGAGTTCTGGCGTCGATTTCGCCGTCAGCCGGTGGCGATGACTGCCGGATTGTTTGTTCTGCTGCTGATCGTGGTGGCGATTCTGGCCCCCTGGATCACGCCGTTCGATGCCGAAAATTACTTCGACTACGATCGGCTGAATGACGGTCCGTCGATGATGCACTGGTTTGGCGTGGATTCCCTGGGGCGCGATATCTTTAGCCGGGTACTGGTGGGGGCGCAAATCTCGCTGGCGGCGGGGGTTTTCGCGGTGCTGATCGGTGCGGCCATCGGTACGGTATTGGGATTGCTGGCCGGTTTCTACGAAGGCTGGTGGGACCGCATTATCATGCGCATCTGCGACGTGCTGTTTGCCTTCCCCGGTATTCTGCTGGCGATTGCGGTGGTGGCGATCATGGGCAGCGGCATGGCGAACGTAATCATCGCCGTGGCGGTGTTTTCCATTCCGGCGTTTGCCCGCCTGGTGCGCGGCAATACGCTGGTGCTGAAACAGCAGACCTTTATCGAGTCGGCGCGCAGTATCGGTGCCAGCGATGCGACCATCCTGTTCAACCATATCCTGCCCGGCACGGTCTCCTCGATTGTGGTCTATTTCACCATGCGTATCGGCGTGTCGATCATCTCGGCGGCGAGCCTGTCGTTTCTGGGATTAGGCGCGCAGCCACCCACGCCGGAGTGGGGCGCGATGCTCAACGAAGCGCGCGCCGATATGGTGATTGCGCCGCACGTGGCGATCTTCCCGAGCCTGGCGATCTTCTTCACGGTGCTGGCATTTAACCTGTTGGGTGACGGCTTGCGCGACGCGCTGGATCCGAAGATTAAGGGGTAGTGTGGCGGAAAGTGCCGGGTGGCGGCTGTGCCTTACCCGGTCTACGGCCCTGGCGCCAGGAAAGTTGTCACATTGTAAATCATGTTAATCAGTTGCGATTTATTGACCTGGCGCATTATTCTGTACAAAAATTGAGCTTACTCTGATCTTGCACAATGGCTGACAAGGGAGGAAATAGCATGTCCGTTGACAGACTGAAACGCGATCTTCTGAACAAGCTGATCAATGCCCGAATTGACCTTGCGGCATACCTACAGTTAAGGATGGCAAAAGGGTACATGTCAGTCAGCGAAAGCGACCATCTGCGTGATAATTGTTTTGAACTGTGTGACTACATGCGTGAGAAAGCGCCGATCCTGCGGGATCATTACGACGCTGATGAACAGCTTGTCCTGCAACGCGCGGCTGACGCGTTGTCCAAAGCTGCCGTATGCCTGATGACCGGACACCATGATTGTCCAACGTTTGTCGCCGTCAGCGCAGAGAAACTCGAACACTGCCTGACGACACTGACTCTCTGCATTATGTGCCTGAAAGAGCATGCCGCGCTCCATCAGCACTAAATCTCGGGGGAGGCGACTCCCCCTTCTGCTTAAGCTTTTGTAAAAGTGCTCACGCGCCCGAACGACCTGGCTACTCTTTATGCCAAACGTCGAAAAAGGAGTGCGTAATGCGCCGATCTTCGCTGATTTCTCTGTCTCTCTTGTTCCTCTCCACTTCTGTGATGGCCGCACCCGCCGCGGTGAAGGTCGACGTGCTGCAAACCAAACTCGATCATCCCTGGTCGCTGGCCTTTTTGCCGGATAATCAGGGAATGCTGATAACACTGCGGGGTGGACAGCTCAAGCACTGGCAGACGGGTAAAGGGCTGTCGGACCCGATTGTCGGCATCCCGAAAGTTTGGGATAGCGGGCAGGGCGGACTGTTTGACGTGGTGCTGGCTCCGGATTTTGAGAAATCACGCCGCGTATGGCTCAGTTACGCCGAAGTCGGCAACGACGGCAAAGCGGGTACGGCGGTTGGGTATGGTCGTCTGAGTGACGATCTCTCGCGCGTCGAAGCCTTCCAGGTGGTGTTCCGCCAGATGCCGAAACTCTCAACGGGCAATCACTTCGGCGGGCGACTGGTGTTCGACGGCAAAGGCTATCTGTTTATCGGACTCGGTGAAAACAACCAGCGCCCGACAGCGCAGGATCTGGATAAACTCCAGGGCAAAGTGGTGCGCCTGACGGATCAGGGCAAAGTTCCGGCGGATAATCCGTTCGTCGATAGAGCGGGCGCGCGCCCGGAAATCTGGTCCTACGGCATTCGCAATCCGCAGGGCATGGCGATGAACCCGTGGACCGACGTGCTATGGCTCAACGAGCACGGCCCGCGCGGCGGGGATGAGATTAACATTCCCGAAAAAGGCAAAAACTACGGCTGGCCGCTGGCGACGCACGGCATCAACTACAGCGGCCTGAAAATTCCGGAAGCTAAAGGCGAGCACGTCGACGGTACCGAGCCGCCGCTGTTCGTCTGGAAAGTGTCGCCTGCGGTGAGCGGGATGGCGTTTTATAACAGCGACGTGTTCCCGCAGTGGAAAAACAAACTGTTTGTCGGCGCGTTGAAAGAGAAGGACGTGATTGTCCTGAGTGTGAATGGCGATAAGGTGACGGAAGACGGGCGAATTTTGGGGGATAAAGGGGATCGCGTTCGCGATGTGCGGGTCGGGCCGGATGGTTATCTGTATGTGCTGACCGATGAATCGGACGGGCAACTGCTGAAAGTCAGCCCGTCCGGGACCTGATTAGCTGACCGGGATCATCACCGCTTTCTGGAAGGCCGGGCGCTCTTTAAGCTGCGCAATCCAGCGCTCCAGGTTCGGATGCGACTGCCACTCCAGACCGACGTTGGTCAGGTTCCAGATAAACGGCCCGACGGCGATATCCCCCACACCAAACGCGCTGCCCGAGAGCCACGGCTGATTCGCCAGGGCGTCATCCAGCAGCGCAAACATTTTCTCGCAGGCCTCTTTCCCGGCGTTGATGGCGGCGTAATCGCGCTCGGCTTCCGGGGTTCTGACCAGTCCCATCAGGATTGGGCGGTGTGCCACAGAAAGCGTCTGGTTCGCCCAGTCCATCCATTTTTCCCCTTCGGCACGACGGGCAGGATTATCCACCCACAGGCGGTTTTGCCCGTACTGCGCCGCCAGATAACGCACGATGGCGTTGGATTCCCACAGGGTTAAATCGGTTTCATCGTCGCGTAACAGCGGCACCAGCCCGTTCGGGTTCATCGCCAGGTACTCGGCGTCTTTGTTCACACCAAACTGCAAACCGGCCATGATTTGGTTAAACGGTAAATCCAGCTCTTCCAGCGTCCACAGCACTTTTTTGACGTTGGTTGAATTGTTCCTGCCCCACAGCGTAATCATAATGACTCCTGAATGAGTGAAATAACCTGAGTGGTGAATCAAAGCCTGCGGTTTCACATGGTGAGATAAACCTAACATTTACGCAACAGAAGACAAAAAAATCGCATCAGGAACAGCGCCCCGGCCCGTTATTGCGTAAACTTTAAAAACTTTACCTGGTTTAGGTTTCTTTAGACTCATTAGTACGTTATTACTCATCGCTTCTTGCGACACGGTGATGTGACGTGATTTTTTAGAAAGGACACTCGGGTGGCATTTATGACGCATAAAACTTCTTCTCTGCGCAGCCTCGCAGCTGGCTCCGCACTGCTTTTCCTGTTTTCTCCAACCCTGTATGCAGCGGAAGCCGCGGCACCTGAAGCGCCGCCAGTTGACGCGCGCGCGTGGATCCTGATGGATTACGCGAGCGGCAAAGTGCTGGCCGAAGGTAACGCTGACGAGCAGCTCGATCCGGCGAGTCTGACCAAGATCATGACCAGCTACGTGGTCGGGCAGGCGCTCAAAGCCAACAAAATTAAGCTCGACGATATGGTGACCATTGGCAAAGACGCCTGGGCCACCGGCAACCCGGCGTTGCGCGGTTCATCCGTAATGTTCCTGAAACCGGGGGATCAGGTTTCCGTATCCGATCTGAATAAAGGGGTGATTATTCAGTCGGGTAACGACGCCTGTATCGCGCTGGCGGATTACGTCGCCGGGAGCCAGGACTCCTTTATCGGCCTGATGAATGGCTACGCGCAAAAGCTGGGGCTGACCAAAACCACCTTCAAAACCGTTCACGGCCTGGACGCGCCGGGGCAGTTCAGTACCGCGCGCGATATGGCGCTGTTGGGCAAAGCGCTGATCCACGACGTACCGGATGAGTACGCGATCCACAAAGAGAAAGAGTTTACCTTCAACAAGATTCGTCAGCCGAACCGCAACCGTCTGCTGTGGAGCAGCAACGTAAACGTGGACGGCATGAAAACCGGGACCACCGCGGGCGCGGGCTATAACCTGGTGGCCTCTGCGACCCAGGGCGATATGCGTCTGATCTCCGTGGTGCTCGGCACCAAAACCGACCGTATCCGCTTTAACGAATCCGAAAAACTGCTGACCTGGGGCTTCCGCTTCTTTGAAACGGTCACGCCGATTAAGCCGGATGCGACATTTATCAGCCAGCGTGTCTGGTTCGGTGACAAGAGCGAAGTGAATCTTGGCGCGGGTGAAGCCGGCTCGGTGACCATCCCGCGCGGGCAGCTGAAAAACCTGAAAGCGAGCTACACGCTGACCGATCCGCAGCTGACGGCTCCGCTGAAAAAGGGCCAGGTTGTCGGAACGATTGATTTCCAGCTGAATGGCAAATCCATCGAGCAGCGTCCGCTGATCGTAATGGAAGCGATAGAAGAGGGCGGATTCTTTAGCCGGATGTGGGACTTCGTGATGATGAAATTCCACTCGTGGTTTGGTGGTTGGTTTTAAGTGATTACAGCGCCGTCTGCTATGCCCGGCGGCGCTTCGTTTGCACGGGCCTACAAAACCCGTAGGCCGTGTGGCGCGCACAATACATCAATTTAATCCGGTTTTGTAGGCCGGGTAAGGCGTAGCCGCCACCCGGCAAAACCCGCACTCAAAACATCAACTTAATCTGCTGCGCTTTTGCGTGTGCGACCAGTTCGTCGTCAGGCTTGCAGTCGCTCACTATCGCATCAAAACGCGCCAGCTCGCCCATCCGCGCCGGACGGACCTTGCCAAACTTACTGTGATCCACCACCAGCACATGATACTGAGCGGCATTCATCGCCCAGTGCTTCACCGTCAACTCTTCGAGATTAAAACAGGTCGCGCCCTGAAGCACGCTCACGCCCGCCGCCGAGTAAAAGGCGATATCAGGGCATAAATTACTGAGCGTATCCTGCAGATTCAGTGGTTTAAAAATGGCGTTGCTGGCGTGAAACTCCCCGCCGCAAAGGATGACCCGACACTCGGGCTTTTCCTGTAAGGCCAGAAAGGTGTTCAGGGAGTAACACACCGCCGTGAACGGCAGCGTGTTATCGATGGCTTCGATAATCCACGGCGTGGTGGTGCCACAGTCAAAAAACAGTGTCTGATGCGGCTGCACAAGGGACGCAGCCAGCCGCGCGGCTTTGCGTTTCTCTTCAACCAGACGGGTCTTTTGATCGCTTAGCAGATAGTGGCTGCCACTACGCGGCTCCAGCATGATATACCCGCCCAGTAGCACTACCGGGGCACTTTCGCTGTTCAGGTCGCGACGAATGGTCATCTCGGAAACGCCGAGTAACTGGGCGGCTTCTTTGAGATGCAGCTTATCGCTGCGCTTCAGGGCGTGCAGCAGCTGGGATATGCGGTCGTCGCGTCGTGTTTCCATAGATCCTCGGGGCGAAAAAGTGAACCCCCACAATGTGGGGGTTCAAGTGTAACCTGTCGGACCGGGATTAGTCACGTATCCAGCCCTTGCGGATAGGCAGGGCGAAGCAAATACGGTAAACCCGTTGCAGCCCGCGGTAAATCTGTTGGCCCATGATATTCCACAGGATTTGCGCCGTCAGACAGCCCATAAAGCCAACCAGCAATCCGCCCAGCATATCCAGCGGCCAGTGGACACCAAGATAAACGCGCGACCACGCAATGCCGAGCGCGATGACCATCAACACCACGCCAGACCAGACGCGATGCCAGAACAAGAACGCCAGCGAGAAGGTGAAAATCACCGTACCGTGATCGCTTGGGAAAGAGTCGTCAGCTGAATGGTGCAGGAAGTTTGAGCCGATATGGTCGACAAACGGACGGTCGTGCGGGAACAAATGTCCCAGCGTCCAGGACGCGGTCATGCTCACGGCCAACGCCATCACTACCTTAATCACCAGCTGACGTTGGGCGCCGACCTGCTTGCGCGGGCCCCATAGCCAGAGTATCGCGATAAGCAGCGGCACGATGTTAATCAGATCTTTTGCCACAAATTTGGCAAAAATAATCATCCACTCCGGCGAAGCAGGGGTGGCATTAATCAGATAAAACAGTCCGTAATTGAGATTCTCTAGCATTCCATCATCACTCTTTAGCAAACCAGGCAGAAACAAGGCCGTAAGCCACGACCTGAGAAAACCACACCCACCAACCTGCCCACAGGTTGTGAGAGAAAAAATGCGCCCCGCGCATTACCTGACCGAAGCCCATCGCCAGCCCGGCAAAAATGCCCAGGGCGACAAAGCACCACGCCAGACGAGGACGCTCGCGCCAGAAAGCGAAAAACAGCCCCATCACCATAAAGCCGCTTGAGGCGTGCCCGCCAGGGAAGCAACGACCGGGGCCGCTGCCGTCAGGCGTGCTACCAAACAGCGGATAAGAAACCGCCTTGCCGCCGTACTCCAGCAAATCCCACGGACAGCTATGATGACTGATACCTTTCAGTATGCCGACCACCAGCGTCCCGAGCCCCATCAGCAGAGCGCCTGTCACCAGCGGCATATTGCGGCGATATGCGCCGTAAATCAGCGCCACGGCCGCCATCGCAATAGCGATGTACTTCGCCAGCCGATGATTCAGCAGATCCAGCAGGTGATTTTGCTGTAACGGAAAATGGTGAGTGGCGGCGTCATACCAGAAACCCGTTATCCACCGATCCAGCGTTTCATCGCGTGAAAGCCAGGTAAACAGCACCGCCAAAGCAATCAGCGCGAAAAGCTGATAACCATAAAAGCGTGCCGGTAAACGGTAAAGGGGTTTTGTCTTAGTTGTCGGCGACTTAGATAAATCCGATGGGGCAGTATTGTGGGCCATAAATGACATTCATTGACGGGGAATAAGGCCATCATAAATGTGTCAACTTAAGGAAACCTTAAACGGCGACGATATGTGCTTTATTTCTGTTTATCTTCGATAATTTACTATCTCGCGACCGGTCATTTCATTACACTCATCGCGATTTTTTCATCAAAAAGAGACTGCATGTTAAACCGTTCTTCTTCCGGTAATCGTCTGGGTCGTCAGGCGTTACTTTTCCCTCTCTGTCTGGTGCTGTACGAATTCTCAACCTATATCGGCAACGATATGATTCAGCCGGGTATGCTGGCGGTGGTTGAGCAGTTCAACGCTGGTATCGAGTGGGTACCGACATCCATGACCGCCTATCTGGCTGGCGGCATGTTTTTGCAGTGGCTGCTTGGGCCGCTGTCGGATCGCATTGGCCGTCGCCCGGTAATGCTCACCGGCGTGGTGTGGTTTATCGTCACCTGCCTCGCCATTCTGCTGGCGCAAACCATTGAACAATTTACGATCCTGCGTTTTTTGCAGGGGGTAAGTCTGTGCTTTATCGGCGCGGTAGGGTACGCCGCCATCCAGGAGTCGTTCGAGGAGGCGGTGTGCATCAAAATCACCGCCCTGATGGCGAACGTGGCACTGATTGCGCCATTGCTCGGCCCGCTGGTGGGCGCGGCGTGGGTGCACGTGGCTCCGTGGGAAGGGATGTTTGTGCTGTTCGCGCTTTTGGCGGCAATCTCGTTCTTCGGTCTGCATCGTGCGATGCCAGAAACCGCCACTCGCCTCGGCGAAAAGCTGTCGCTCAAAGAGCTGGGGCGCGACTACAAAGAAGTGCTCAGAAATGTGCGTTTTGTAGCAGGAGCGCTGGCGACGGGCTTTGTCAGCCTGCCACTGCTGGCGTGGATTGCCCAGTCGCCGGTTATCATCATTAGCGGCGAGAAGCTCAGCAGCTATGAATATGGCCTGTTGCAGGTACCGATTTTTGGTGCGCTGATTATCGGTAACCTGGTGCTGGCGCGTCTCACATCGCGTCGCAGCGTGCGTTCGCTGATCATCATGGGTGGCTGGCCTATTATGGCGGGTCTGGTCGTTGCGGCGGTCGCCACCGTCGCCTCATCACACGCTTATCTGTGGATGACTGCCGGGCTGAGCATTTATGCGTTCGGCATTGGTCTGGCTAACGCAGGTCTGGTGCGTCTGACGTTGTTTGCCAGCGAAATGAGTAAAGGGACAGTTTCTGCCGCAATGGGCATGTTGCAGATGCTGATATTTACCGTCGGGATCGAAGTCAGTAAGCACGCGTACAGCTTTGGCG
The DNA here is from genome assembly GCA_002271215.1 of Lelliottia jeotgali. Classification (NCBI taxonomy): domain Bacteria; kingdom Pseudomonadati; phylum Pseudomonadota; class Gammaproteobacteria; order Enterobacterales; family Enterobacteriaceae; genus Lelliottia; species Lelliottia jeotgali. The sequence continues at coordinate 1,523,097 of CP018628.1, forward strand.
GCAACGGGCTGTTCAGCCTGTTTAATCTCGCCAACGGCATACTGTGGCTGGGGCTGATGGTGGTGTTCCTGAAAGATAAACGCGTAGGTAGCGCATTGCAGTAACTTCTGCGGATTCGGTGCGGTCTTTGTGCCGGGTGGCGGCTGCGCCTTACCCGGCCTACAAGAGCAACGCGTGTTTTCTCCCTCTCCCCGTGGGTGTACGGTCCGGGGACATCATGAACACTTGTTCGGGGACATGGTAGACACTTACAACTAAGGCATACGAACCCGTTTTTGGAGTCGCTTATGCCCTGGGATGCGAGAGATACCATGTCATTACGTACCGAGTTTGTTCTGTTCGCCTCGCAAGACGTGGCGAACATCCGTTCTCTTTGCCGTCACTACGGCATTTCGCCCGCTACTGGCTACAAGTGGCTCGCCCGCTGGTCTGAACACGGCGCTGCCGGCCTGGCTGACCGCTCCCGCGTGCCTCATCATTCGCCGAACCGCTCATCTGACGCCATCACTGACCTGCTGCGCCTGGCGCATGCCCGTCATGAACGCTGGGGCGCGCGCAAGATTAAGCGCTGGCTCGAAGACCAGGGACACAGGATGCCCGCTTTCAGCACTGTCCATAACCTGATGGCCCGTCACGGCCTGCTGCCGGGCACGACACCGGGCATTCCGGCCACTGGCCGCTTTGAGCATGACGCCCCCAACCGCCTCTGGCAGATGGATTTTAAGGGCCACTTTCCCTTTGGGGGCGGGCGCTGCCATCCACTGACCCTGCTCGACGACCACTCCCGTTTTTCCCTCTGTCTGGCGCACTGCGACGATGAGCGCCGGGAGACCGTGCAGTCACAGCTGATAAACGTGTTCAGGCACTACGGGTTGCCGGAGCGGATGACGATGGACAACGGGGCACCGTGGGGAGACACCACCGGAGTCTGGACGGCACTGGAGTTGTGGCTGATGCGCCAGGGTATCCGGGTGGGCCACTCGCGGCCTTATCACCCGCAGACGCAGGGCAAGCTGGAGCGTTTTCACCGCAGCCTGAAGGCGGAAGTCCTGCAGGGGAAGTGGTTTGCGGACAGGGGTGAGCTGCAGCGTGCCTTTGACCACTGGCGCAACGTCTATAACCTTGAACGGCCGCACACCTCGCTGGATATGGCAGTGCCCGCTTCGCGGTATCAGCCATCAGCGCGGCAGTACAACAGTCACGCTGAACTCCCGGAATACGACGAGGGCGTGATGGTCAGGAAAGTGGATATCAGCGGAAAGCTGAGCCTGAGAGGGGTAACGCTGAAGGCAGGAAAAGCGTTCAGGGGCGAATATGTGGGACTGAAGGAAGGGGCTGAAGATGGCTGTTATGAGGTGTGGTGGTACAGCACGAAAGTGGGGGTGATCGACCTGAAGAAAAAGTCGATCACCATGGGTAAAGGATGTTAAATAGTGTTCACCATGTCCCCGAACACCTGTCTACCATGTCCCCGGACCGTACAGTGGGAGAGGGCCGGGGTGAGGGCACCAGATCGCACTAAGCTGTAGGGTGCGCCACCGGGCACTAGTTAAACGGCGCTTCCCCGTTCAACGCTTTCTCAATCACATCCAGCACGCCTTCATCGTTATTATGCGGCGCTTCATAACGCGCGGCCGCTTTGATGTGCGGTTTGGCGTTGGCCATCGCAAAACTAAAGCCCGCCTGACGCAGCATTTCAACATCATTTCCGCTGTCACCAAATGCCACGACTTCGCTATCCGCAATGCCCCAGTGCTGCTGCAAAATGCGCAGACCGTTGGCCTTGTGCACGCCCGGAATAATCAGGTCGATGTTGCCATGCCCGGTGGTCACCGGAACCATAATGTCGCTCAGCTCGGCGTGGATCATCTCCTGAACGCGCGGAATATCGCTGTCCGGCAGGTTAAGTCCAAACTTAAAGAAGATGTCGTCCAGATGGTCGAAATTATCGACCATTTCCAGACGATGGTAATATTTCGCTGCCATCTCTTTTAGGCTGTCGTCATAGGCCTTCAGGGTGTACGCGCTGCTCTTGCCGCAGGCGATCACTTCCACATCGGGCAATGCACAGAGAAAACGCGCCACCTTATCGAACTGGGCGTTGGTCAGCTCGCCGTTGAATACATCTTCGCGGGCGTTCACCACCCAGCCGCCATTTTCGGCGACAAAGGCAATCTCATCGGCAATTTCCGGGAAAAAGGAGATCAGCTGGTAATACTGATTTCCGCTGGCGACCACGAAGCGAATATTTTGCTCTTTCATGCGCGCATATTGTGCCAGAAAGCGCTCGCGGTTATAGGTTTTGGCGTCGCTCAGGAAGGTTCCATCCATGTCGACCGCGATTAACTTAACGCTCATATCCCTTCTCCATTGCTGAATGTTGCGTAGTAGGTTTAGCGACGGCTTTCGCGACCAGTGCGGCGATGATCACCAGACCGAGCACGACCAGCATAGCGCTGCGTAAGCCGTAATGTTCGCCGAGGAAACCGAGCAGCGGCGGGCCAACCAGGAAGGCAAGATAGCCGGTGGTGGCGACCACACTGACGCGCGTTGGCGCATCCGGGCCGGTATCGCTGGCCGCTGAAATGGTGAGCGGGAAGCCGAGTGATGCGCCCGCGCCCCACAGGATGACCGAGACCCCGGCTATCCAGTCCACGTCGACGAAGATAATCAGCGCGATACCCAACGCGCCCATCAGCGCACTGGCGCGCACCACGGCTACGCGGCTGTAGCGATCGATAAACCAGCCGCCGGTAAAGCGACCCAAGGTCATCCCGAGGGTAAACCCGGCGTAAATCAGTGAACCGGAAGTTGGGCTAAAACCGTGGCCGTCCACCATCAGCAGCGGCAGCCAGTCGTTGGCAGAGCCTTCGGCAAACGCCATCGCCAGCACCACCACACCAATCAGCATCAGCTGCATATCGCGATAGAAGGGTAAACCTTTCTCAGCCGATTTTTGTTCTTCTGCGCTGTTTTTGCCGTTGCCGTCAGGAATAAAAGTAATGCCGGTCAGGATTGGGAGAATGCACACCAACGCTGCCAGTAAAATATGCAGGCTGGCAGCAGTGCCAAAGGCCGTCAGCGCCATGCCAACGCCCGCACCAGCCAGCGTGCCGAGGCTGTAGAAGCCGTGCATCATCGGCAAAACCGTTTTATTCAGCTCGCGTTCAACGGCTGCACCTTCGACGTTAATCGCCACTTCCGCTGAGCCAAAGCTGCCGCCAAAGACCATCAGACCAAACGCGAACATCACCGGCGAGGTGAACCACAGGGCGACGCTGAGGAAAATCATGCCGACCACGGCGCAGCACATGGTGGTGCGGATCACTTTGCGCGTGCCAAAGCGCTTTACCAGCCACGCCGAACACAGAATACCGCTCATCGACCCGATCGACAGACCGAACAGTACGATGCCCATTTCAGCGGTCGACACCGACAAAATATCGCGGATCGCAGGAGTACGCGTCGCCCAGGATGCCATTAGCAATCCGGGGATAAAGAAGAACATAAACAGCGCCCACAGGCGTCGCTGTAGGGCTTTACGAGGAGAAATCAACGTCATTGAGAAGCACCAGAAGTACAACAATAGCGACAACACTAACAAGTTTGTGTACATTTGTACATAAACCGGAAGGAGAATTTATGAGCAGACGACCAAACGATCCGCAGCGGCGGGAACGGATACTGCAGGCGACGCTGGAGTCTATTGCCGAGCATGGGATCAATGCCGTTACACACCGGAAAATCGCCACGTGTGCAGGCGTGCCGTTGGGGTCGATGACCTATTATTTCGATGGGATAGATTCGTTGCTCGAAGAGGCCTTCATGGGATTCACCCGTGATATGTCGCAGCAGTATCAGGATTTTTTTGCGGGCGTAACGGGGCCAGAAATGGCCTGCGAATCTATCACGACGCTGATCCACAGCTCTGAAGTTACTACACCGCACAATATGGAGCTGATGTATCAGCTTTACGCATTGATGAACCGTAAACCGGCGCTGAAAAACGTCATGCAGGACTGGATGCAAACCAGCCAAAGCACTCTTGAGCAGTGGTTTGATCCGGTAACAGCCCGTGCACTCGATGCATTTATTGAGGGTATGACCCTGCATTTCGTGACGGATCGAGAACCGCTGTCGCGGGAAGAAATCCGGGCGATGGTAGGGCGTATCGCGGGGCTTTAGTGCGTCGCTCCGGTGGTCACTATAACCATTGTTGCCTTTGTGATAATGGCTGTAATAATCGCACTTGCGCAATTTCCTCTCAAATAAAGAGGTCAGTTTTTGTAATGCTGAAGAATGCGATAAAGAGTGGGAAATTAAAATGAATTTGATTTCCCATCCATCTCATTCATTTATTCAATGTGAGGTATTAATGTAGGGCTGACATTTTTCAAGAAATCATCAATTTGAGCACTGTTAGCGGTATCGGCCTCATAGAGATAATCAAGAGTAATATCTTTTAGTCCGCAGAACCCAAATACGCCTTCGACAATTTGCGTGTGAATCGCGGTGGTATATCCGTGGCGATCAAACCCACTTTTATCACTCCCGGCGATGGCGACCAAACGAACCGGGATATTTTTCATGATCCCAACGATACGGCCATCATCTGCTGTTTTATAAGCCCAGCCATTGGTCAGCACACGATCAAACCAGCCTTTAAGAATACCCGGCACGGACCACCAGTAAACAGGGAACACAAAGACTAGCATATCCGCACTGTCCACACGCGCTTGCTCAGCCAGGATATCGTCCGGTAAGGCTTGCTTACCGTGGTAAACGCCCAGATCGGCATTCGTCATGGCTGGCTGAAAAGAAGCACTATCAAGGTTATTCATATCCACGCGAATTCCCTGGCGGGAATATTGTTCTGCAATTCTCACGGCAAGAGAACGCGTCAGTGAATCCTCTACCGGATGAGCCGTAATAATAAGGACGTTTTGAATATTTTGAAGATTAGACATAGCTGCCTCCTGTGAATCTCACAGTATGTTACTGTTGGTAATTTAGGTAAGGCAAGCCAATTTGTGCTTTCTAGATTTGCTGGTACGCGTTAAGGCTCCCGAGCATTGCCCCTGTCAAAATATTGATGGCGTCATCGGCAGAAATCGTGTTTCTGCTTGCCAGAGCTGATATGGCGTCAGCAGCACCGAGTTGCGTGGCAATCACACTTTCGCCGAGAGAGCCCTGCAAGTTGATATAGGGTTGCAACGCTTCAATAAGGCTGTCCGCGCAGGCTTTGCGCCCTTTATCGAGGGCTTCCATCAGCGCTTCAGAGCCGGAAAGCGCCGCGATTATCTGAGTAATCTCGGGGCCGGTACTGATGACGCACTTGATGTAGGCGGTGCTGTAGAGTCGGACGGCCTGTTCAAGGCTGGTGGTGGGACTCGTCAATGCCTGTTTGAAATTGTCAATTTGCTGCTCATTAAATGATGCATAAAGGACGGTCAGAAGACCCTTCCGGTCGCCAAAATGATCGTAGGTGATGGGTTTTGTCACCCCTGCTTTCTCAGCGAGATAGCCCAGCGTCAGATTCTCCGTACCCTCTTCACGAATGATCGCTCTGGCCACGTCCAGAAGCTGCTGCCTGCGTTCTTCTTTTTTTAATCGTTTGGTTGCCAAGATATGAGCCTCCAGTTGAGCATGGGGGATTATTCTATCAGAGTTTGCCTGGAACGCAGGCAAGGGGGATATGGCAGGGGACGCGAATTTCAGGCAACAAAAAACCCATCAACCTTGAACCAAAGTGGCGGGGTTGATGGGCTCCACAAATTGGGGGACATCAAAGAAAAGCAGTGGCAATAGTTATGACTGCCTCATATACGAAAAGTTCTGCGCATCGCAAAAATAATTGTGCGATGCGCCATCTTCAGAGTTATCCGAGTGCGGGCCAGATGATGATGATCAGCGTACCGGCGAGGGTCAGCAGGACGTTGGCGATAGCATAAGTGCCTGCGTAGCCAAGTGCCGGGATGTTGCTGCGTGCGGTGTCGCTGATGATTTCCATCGCCGGGGCGCAGGTGCGCGCACCCATCATTGCGCCGAACAGCATCGCACGGTTCATACGCAGGACGTAGGCGCCGAACAGGAAACAGATGACCACCGGCAGCAGGCTGACGATCAAACCGGCGACCAGCATCTGCCAGCCAACCGCGCCGAGACTGTGGCCGATGCCGCTGCCTGCACTTAAACCGACACCTGCCATAAAGACCATCAGGCCGAACTCTTTCACCATGTTTAGCGCGCCCTGCGGGATATAACCGAAGGTCGGGTGGTTGGCTCGCAGGAAGCCAAGCATAATCCCGGCGAACAGCAGACCGGCTGCGTTACCCACGCCGAAGCTAAAGTTGCTGAACTGGAAGGTGATCATCCCAATCATCAGGCCGACAATAAAGAAGGCGCAGAAGGCAAGCAGGTCGGTGACCTGGCTATGAATGGAGATAAAGCCGATGCGGTCGGCAACGGTTTTCACGCGTCGCGCGTCACCGCTCACCTGCAGCACGTCGCCTTTATTCAGCACGACATTGTCGTCAATTGGCATTTCAATCTGGCTGCGAATCACGCGATTCAGGAAGCAGCCGTGGTCAGTCAGCTTAAGCTGCGCCAGACGGCGACCGACGGCGTTGTGGTTTTTCACCACAATCTCTTCTGTGACGATACGCATGTCGAGCAGGTCGCGGTCGAACACTTCTTTGCCGTTACGGAAGCTTGGGTCGAGACGTGCGTGCGCATCCGGGTAGCCGACCAGCGCAATATCATCGCCCATTTGCAAAACGGCATCGCCGTCCGGGTTCGCCAGAATACCGTTGCGGCGGATACGCTCGATATAACAACCGGTCTGGCGATAAATCCCCAGCTCGCGCAGATTTTTACCGTCGGCCCAGGCGACCAGTTCCGGCCCGACGCGATAGGCGCGAATAACAGGCAAATAGACTTTACGTTTGGTGTCGGTGTCCAGGCCGCGCTCACGAGCGATTTGCTGGGCGCTGGTCTGAAGATCCTGATGCTGTAATTTAGGCAGATAACGTGCGGCGACGATCAGGCTTACCAGCCCGATCAGATAAGTGAGGGCGTAGCCGAGGCTCAGATGATCGAGTGCTAAAGAAAGCTGAGTGCCCTCCATGCCGGAGTGGCGCAACGTATCGCCTGCGCCAACCAGCACCGGTGTCGAGGTCATCGAACCGGCGAGCATCCCCGCCGTTAACCCGATATCCCAGCCAAACAGTTTACCCAGCCCTAACGCAATCACCAGCGCACTGCCAACCATCACCAGCGCCAGCATCAGATAATTTTTGCCGTCGCGGAAGAAAATTGAAAAAAAGTTCGGCCCGGCTTCCACACCCACGCAAAAAATAAATAGCATAAAACCGAGATTGAGCGCATCCGTGTTAATGCTGAAATGCTGCTGGCCTAATAATAATGAGACCACTAAAACGCCAATGGAATTACCAAGTTGAACTGAACCCAGGCGTAATTTACCCAGACACAGTCCCAGTGCCAGTACAACAAATAATAACAGGATGTAATTCCCATTTAACAAATCTGCGACGTTTATATTCACGGAGGCTAACTTCTTGTTTACCGTTAAGCTGTTGAAAGGATGGGGGATTTAGGCTACTGTTTTAACCCGTATGAGTGCAGGGATTACCCCTTTCGCCCATACAGAATATATCCCACAGAACAATAACTGGCCGATAGTCTAATCGTATTAGATATCCAGGGCCAGAAAAGATCGCGTAACAACGTATGAGCTTTGGCAAGGAATGCCACATTGCATTATCTGACTGGGCGTCCTCTGGACGATTGTGTATTCGATAGTGATGGAGTCAGGAGGATTTTTGAACATAAAGCGGAACTGGGCAGGCGTCGTCTGCTGTTTTCTACTGTTTATCGCGGTTTGCCTTTCGTTAGCATTCCACGTGAAGGGCGCATTCAGAACGTCAGGTCATCCTGAGCTGGGTTTGCTGTTTTTCATTTTACCCGGCGTGGTGGCGAGCTTTCTCTCTCGCGGGGGAGAAGTGGTGAAGCCGTTGATCGGTGCGATGCTGGCAGCACCGCTGTGTCTGGTGTTGCTGCGACTGGTTTTTGTCTCGTCGCGCTCCCTGTGGCAAGAGCTGGCGTGGCTGATGAGCGGGATTTTCTGGTGTGCGTTGGGCGCGCTGAGTTTTATGTTTGTGCGCAGTCTTTTTCATCGTGCACGGCACAAATAAAAACGCCCTCCTGAGAGGGCGCTTGTCGCTTACTGGGCTGCAAAAAGTCCCAGATTTTCTTTGGCGTAGGCTTCGAAATCGGTAAAGCCGCCAATGTGCGTCTGATCGAGGAAAATCTGCGGTACGGTTTCAACCGGTTTACCCACGGTTTTTTCCAGATCGGCTTTGCTGATGCCTTCCGCGTGAATGTCCACGTAGCGGAAGTTAAAGTCATCACGCTCGGCGGTCAGTTTTTCTGCCAGTTCTTTAGCGCGCACGCAGTAAGGGCATCCCGGACGTCCAAAAATCACTGCAAACATATCTCTCTCCTCAAAACGTAAGCCTAACGGCGAATGTCGCTTAGTGTGCCCGATAACACTTGCTGATGGAAAGCAGGTTTTACCTGTCGCTTTAATACTTACAGGCTATGTTTCGCCAATTACATCACACTTTTCTTTGCCTATACTGGCAGTCATTCCGCGTACAGACAGAGAAAAGAGAGACCTAATGACGCCGACGATTGATGTGATTCGCGCCCACCGCTCCATCCGCCATTTTACCGATAAGCCGATTAGCGACGCCGAGCGTGAGGCAATAGTGGACAGCGCGAGAGCCACCTCCAGCTCAAGCTTCTTACAGTGCACGTCGATTATTCGCGTCACCGACCCGGCTATGCGCGAACAGCTTGTCCCGCTGACGGGCGGACAACCCCATGTGGCGCAGGCGGCGGAATTTTGGGTGTTTTGCGCCGACTTTAACCGCCATCTGCAAATTTGCCCTGAAGCCGAGCTTGGGCTGGCGGAACAGTTGCTGCTGGGCGTGGTCGATACCGCGCTAATGGCGCAGAATGCCCTCACGGCGGCGGAATCTCTCGGATTAGGTGGCGTTTATATCGGCGGGCTGCGTAATAACATAGACGCCGTGACCGAACTGCTTACACTGCCAAAACACGTGCTGCCACTGTTTGGTCTGTGCCTCGGCTGGCCTGCGGATAACCCGGATCTCAAGCCGCGTCTGCCTGCGGCAATGCTGATGCATGAAAATCACTACCAACCGGTGGATGCAGACGTTCTTGCGCAGTATGACGAAGAAATCGCCAGTTACTATCTGTCGCGCGGCAGCAATACCCGCCGCGATACCTGGAGCGATCACATTCGCCGCACCATCATTAAAGAAAACCGTCCGTTTATTCTCGACTATTTGCATAAACAGGGCTGGGCTGTGCGATAAGCCCATTCATCCTGTGCCAGCCTGCGTGTATGATACGCAGGCTGTTATCGAGTCTTTAGAGAGGTGCAGGGTGAAAATTGCCATTTTGTCCCGGGATGGAACGCTCTATTCGTGTAAACGTCTGCTTGAGGCAGCCAATAAGCGTGGCCATCTGGTTGAAATCCTCGATCCGCTGTCGTGCTATATGAACATCAGCCCGGCGGCGTCCTCTATTCACTACAAAGGCCGCCATCTGCCGCACTTTGATGCGGTTATTCCCCGCATCGGCTCGCAAATTACCTTTTACGGCACTGCTGCACTGCGTCAGTTTGAGATGCTCGGAAGCTACCCCCTGAATGAATCCGTCGCCATTACCCGAGCGCGCGACAAGCTGCGCTCCCTGCAACTGCTCGCTCGTCAGGGGATCGACCTGCCCATTACCGGCATTGCCCATTCCCCGGACGACACCAGCGATCTTATTGATATGGTCGGCGGCGCGCCGCTGGTGGTGAAGCTGGTGGAAGGCACGCAGGGCATCGGTGTGGTGCTGGCCGAAACGCGCCAGGCCGCAGAGAGCGTGATTGATGCTTTTCGCGGACTGAACGCCCATATTCTGGTGCAGGAATATATCGAAGAGGCAAAAGGCCGCGATATCCGCTGCCTGGTGGTGGGCGATGAAGTTGTGGCAGCCATTGAACGCCAGGCCAAAGACGGCGATTTTCGATCGAATCTGCACCGTGGCGGCGTGGCGCGTATCGCGACTATCAGCGAGCGCGAACGTGAAATCGCGATTAAGGCGGCGCAAACACTGGGGCTGGATATTGCTGGCGTGGATATTTTGCGGGCGAATCGTGGCCCACTGGTAATGGAAGTCAACGCCTCGCCAGGTCTTGAAGGCATTGAAAAAACCACAGGAATTGATATTGCAGGTAAAATGATCTCCTGGATCGAACGCCAGGCCACGCCGGGCTTTTGCCTGAAAACGGGTGGTTAGAACTGTCATTTTTGCGTAATCTAGACGAAGTTTTTTGATGAGGCTGCACTGCTATGGATATGGACTTACAGATCGTTCCCACGCTGGATACATTGCGCCAATGGCTCGATGATGCAGGTATCACTTATTTTGAGTGTGATTCCTGTCAGGCGCTGCACCTGCCGCATATGCAAAATTTCGACGGCGTGTTCGATGCCAAAATCGATCTGATCAACGACGTTATCCTTTTCTCGGCGCTGGCGGAGGTCAAGCCCTCGGCATTGCTGGCTCTGGCCTCTGATTTGTCAGCCATTAATGCCGGTTCTTTGACGGTGAAAGCATTTCTCGATATACAGGATGATAATCTGCCAAAGCTGGTGGTATGCCAGTCTTTATTCTCTGGTGCGGGGGTATCGTTTAAGCAGTTTTCCTGGTTTATGCGCCTGAGCGAAGAGCAGATTTCTATGGTCATGCTCGAAGCCAGCGCACACCATCTACTCTTTACGACAGAAGAGGATATGGAGAATAACGATCCACGCGAGTCTTTTTTGCACTAGGCCTTTCTGACATTCACGCAGTCGCTGCCAGAGCGGCTGCGTAACACCAAATTTTCTTCTGCTGTTAACCTTTCATTAAAGAATTATTCACCTCCCTGAAGGCCGTTTCGGCTTATCACATAGACAGATTCTGCATAAAAAATTGATAAAAGGCGTTTTTTAATTTGGGCTATAGCCTGGGGCACGGGCTACAGTTATTCTTGCGGAGCTTAAAAAAGCGAGCGGAAACTGACTCAAATATTTTTCTTATGCGTCAGGCAGATCGACAAAATATGCATGATTCTTGCATATCATCAATTGCATGGTTTTAGTTCGTTTGTTAACAACAGTTAACGAGCTTTCATAAGGAATAACGATATGATCGCCTTGAATAAAAAATGGTTATCGGGTCTGGTTGCGGGTGCTCTGATGGCTGTCTCTGCCGGTACGCTCGCTGCGGAACAAAAAACGCTGCACATCTATAACTGGTCTGATTATATCGCGCCGGACACGGTGGCGAATTTCGAAAAAGAGACCGGCATTAAGGTGGTCTACGACGTCTTTGACTCCAACGAAGTGCTGGAAGGTAAACTGATGGCGGGCAGCACCGGTTTTGACCTGGTCGTCCCGTCAGCCAGCTTCCTTGAGCGTCAGCTCACCGCCGGTGTGTTCCAGCCGCTGGATAAAAGCAAACTGCCGAACTGGAAAAACCTCGATCCTGAGCTGCTGAAGCTCATTTCCAAACACGACCCGGAAAACAAATTCGCCATGCCGTACATGTGGGCGACCACGGGTATTGGCTATAACGTCGATAAAGTGAAAAAAGCGTTGGGTGCAGACGCACCGGTGAACAGCTGGGATCTGGTGCTTAAACCGGAAAACCTCGAAAAATTGAAAAGCTGCGGCGTCTCCTTCCTCGATGCACCAGAAGAGGTCTTTGCCACCGTGCTGAACTACCTCGGTAAAGATCCGAACAGCACCAAAGCGGACGACTACACCGGCCCGGCGACCGATCTGCTGCTGAAGCTGCGCCCGAACATTCGCTACTTCCACTCCTCACAGTACATCAACGATCTGGCGAACGGTGATATCTGCGTGGCCATCGGCTGGGCGGGTGACGTCTGGCAGGCAGCGAACCGGGCGAAAGAAGCCAAAAATGGCGTGAATATCTCCTATTCGATTCCGAAAGAGGGGGCGATGGCGTTCTTTGACGTCTTTGCGATGCCTGCGGATGCGAAAAACAAAGACGAAGCCTATCAGTTCCTGAACTATCTGCTGCGTCCTGACGTGATTGCCCACATCTCTGACCACGTCTTCTACGCCAACGCCAACAAAGAAGCGACGCCGCTGGTGAGCGCTGAAGTACGCGACAATCCGGGGATTTACCCACCGGCTGACGTGCGCGCAAAAATGTTCACCCTGAAAGTACAAGATCCGAAAATCGACCGTGTGCGTACTCGCGCATGGACGAAGGTGAAAAGCGGTAAATAACAGCCGTTATGTGCGCCGGGCTGGCTTCACGCAGCCCGGCGAAGCGCACTGTTCCGGTGCGTTTGCACTATTTTAGATTTTGCCGGAGAGCACCCCGTGAACGAAACCATCCCCCGCCCGCAGGCGAAAACCCGTAAAGCGCTGACTCCGCTTCTCGAAGTCCGTAATCTGACCAAATCTTTCGACGGCCAGCACGCCGTGGACGATGTCAGCCTCACCATTTATAAAGGCGAAATTTTTGCGCTACTGGGCGCTTCCGGCTGTGGAAAATCTACGCTGCTGCGCATGCTGGCCGGTTTTGAACCTCCGACGGCCGGACAAATTATGCTGGATGGTGTCGATCTCTCCCGCGTTCCGCCGTACGAGCGCCCGATTAATATGATGTTCCAGTCCTACGCGTTGTTTCCCCACATGACGGTGGAGCAGAACATTGCCTTTGGGCTCAAGCAGGACAAGCTGCCGAAAGCAGAAATCGCCGCACGTGTCGCGGAAATGCTGAGCCTGGTGCACATGCAGGAGTTTGCAAAACGCAAACCGCATCAGCTTTCCGGCGGTCAACGTCAGCGCGTGGCGCTGGCGCGAAGCCTGGCGAAACGGCCAAAACTGCTGCTCCTCGACGAACCGATGGGGGCGCTGGATAAGAAATTACGTGACCGAATGCAGCTCGAAGTGGTGGATATCCTCGAGCGCGTCGGCGCGACCTGCGTGATGGTGACGCACGACCAGGAAGAGGCGATGACGATGGCCGGGCGTATCGCGATCATGAATCGCGGGAAGTTTGTGCAAATCGGCGAACCAGAAGAGATTTACGAGCATCCGACCACCCGCTACAGCGCGGAGTTTATCGGCTCGGTGAATGTCTTCGAAGGGCTGCTGAAGGATCGCCAGGACAACGGCCTGGTGATTGACTCGCCGGGGCTGGTGCATCCGCTCAAGGTCGACCCGGACGCGTCGATTGTCGATAACGTCCCGGTTTACGTGGCGCTGCGCCCGGAAAAAATCATGCTCTGCGACGAGCCGCCAGCCGATGGCTATAACTTTGCCGTCGGGGAAGTGGTCCACATTGCGTATCTCGGCGATCTCTCGATCTACCACGTGCGCCTCAAAAGCGGGCAGATGATCAGCGCTCAGTTGCAAAATGAACACCGCTACCGGAAGGGGCTGCCGACCTGGGGCGACGAAGTGCGTCTGTGCTGGGATGCGGACAGTTGCGTTGTGCTGACGGTATAAGGAGCGGCTATGAGTACACTTGAACCACCGGCCCGCGTCCAAAAACCGGGCGGGTTCGCGCAGTGGCTGACGCGCATGCAGATGGCGCACGGTCGCAAGCTGGTGATTGCCATGCCATACGTGTGGCTGATCCTGCTTTTCCTGCTGCCGTTCCTGATCGTTTTCAAAATCAGCCTCGCGGAAATGGCGCGAGCAATCCCGCCGTACACCAATCTGATGGAGTGGGCCGACGGGCAGCTGTCGATCACTCTGAATCTCGGTAATTTCCTGCAGCTCACCGACGATCCACTCTATTTCGAAGCGTATCTGCAATCGTTGCAGGTGGCGGCGATCTCGACGATCTGCTGTCTGGCGATGGGCTATCCGCTCGCCTGGGCGGTGGCACACAGCAAACCGTCAACGCGCAACATTTTGCTGCTGCTGGTGATTTTGCCGTCCTGGACCTCGTTCCTGATCCGCGTTTACGCCTGGATGGGAATATTAAAAAACAACGGCGTGCTGAATAACTTCCTGATGTGGCTGGGCGTTATCGATCAGCCGCTGACGATTTTGCACACCAACCTGGCAGTCTATATCGGGATTGTGTACGCCTATTTACCGTTCATGGTGCTGCCGATTTATACCGCATTAACGCGTATTGATTACTCGCTGGTGGAAGCTTCGCTGGATCTCGGCGCGCGCCCGCTGAAAACCTTCTTCCAGGTGATCGTGCCGCTGACCAAAGGCGGGATTATCGCCGGTTCGATGCTGGTCTTTATCCCGGCGGTGGGCGAGTTCGTGATCCCGGAACTGCTCGGCGGCCCGGACAGCATCATGATTGGTCGCGTGCTGTGGCAGGAGTTCTTCAATAACCGCGACTGGCCAGTGGCATCGGCGGTGGCGATTGTGATGCTCCTCCTGCTGATTGTGCCGATCATGTGGTTCCATAAACATCAGCAAAAACAAATGGGAGGGAACGGATGAACAACTTACCGGTCGTGCGCTCCCCGTGGCGTATTCTGATTCTGGTGCTCGGCTTTACCTTCCTCTACGCGCCGATGCTGATGCTGGTGATTTACTCATTTAACAGCTCGAAACTGGTGACGGTCTGGGCGGGTTGGTCGACGCGTTGGTACGGCGAACTGTTCCGCGACGATGCGATGATGAGCGCGGTGGGCCTGAGTCTGACGATTGCCGCCTGCGCGGCAACGATGGCGTCTGTTCTAGGCACTATTGCAGCGATGGTGATGGTGCGTTTTGGCCGTTTTCGCGGCTCGAACGGCTTTGCGTTTATGATCACCGCCCCGCTGGTGATGCCCGATGTGATCACCGGTCTGTCGCTGCTGTTGCTGTTCGTCGCCTTGGCGCACGCCATCGGCTGGCCGGCGGATCGCGGGATGCTGACCATCTGGCTGGCGCACGTCACGTTTTGTACCGCTTACGTGGCGGTGGTGATTTCGTCGCGTCTGCGCGAACTGGATCACTCCATCGAAGAGGCGGCGATGGATCTCGGCGCAACGCCGCTGAAGGTCTTCTTCATCATCACGCTGCCGATGATCATGCCTGCCGTGATTTCCGGCTGGCTGCTGGCGTTTACCTTGTCGCTGGACGATCTGGTGATCGCCAGCTTCGTCTCCGGACCGGGAGCGACCACGCTGCCGATGCTGGTTTTCTCCAGCGTGCGCATGGGTGTGAATCCAGAAATCAACGCCCTGGCGTCAATCATTCTGGGCGTGGTAGGCGTTGTCGGTTTCATCGCCTGGTATCTAATGGCGCGGGCGGAAAAACAGCGTGTGCGTGATATCCAGCGTGCAAGACGCGGCTGAAGCATTTAAAATTCTCAGTGAAGTGCCGCGCCTGTCGCGGCACTGTTTTTCAGGGAAGTAAAAACAGTGGGATTTTTTCGCAAATCACGACATTCGCATGCGCGCCTGAATGTTCCTGCTCTGGTGCAGGTGGCTGCGCTCGCCATTATTCTGATTCGCTGCCTGGATTTGCTGATGCTGTTTAACATGCTCGGCGTGCGGGGTATTGGCGAGTTTATCCATCGCAGCGTGCAGACATGGAATCTGACGCTGGTCTTTTTCGCAAGCCTGATGCTGGTTTTCGTCGAGATCTACTGCGCGTTTTCGCTGGCGAGAGGGCGCAACTGGGCGCGCTGGGTGTATCTCCTGACGCAGGTCATTGCGACGGGTTATCTGTGGGCTGCCTCAATTGGCTACGGCTATCCCGAGCTGTTCAGCATTGCCGGGGAATCGAAGCGAGAAATTTTCCGCTCGCTGGTGATGCAGAAACTGCCTGACCTGCTGGTGCTGTTCCTGTTATTCATCCCGGCTTCCAGTCGACGCTTCTTCCGTCTGCAATAATGTGTATACACTTCATCATTCAAGCTGCCTCCGCCTTGATGCAACTTGAATGATTTTGTGTATAATCGCAGCCCCTCAATTTTTAAGGTTTTCCTATGCAGTGCGCACTCTATGACGCCGGTCGCTGCCGCTCCTGTCAGTGGATAGAACAGCCGGTTTCCCAACAACTCGCCACCAAAATGGCCGATCTCCAGCAGTTGCTTGTGGAGCATCCGGTGGCGGAGTGGTGCGCGCCTGTTAGCGGCCCGGAGCAGGGTTTTCGCAATAAAGCTAAAATGGTGGTCAGCGGCAGTGTCGAACGACCGCTGCTGGGCATGTTGCATCGCGACGGCACGCCGGAAGACTTGACCGATTGTCCGCTCTATCCCGCCACCTTTGAGCCGGTCTTCGCCGCGCTGAAGCCCTTTATCGCTCGCGCCGGTCTGACGCCTTACAACGTCGCCCGCCAGCGCGGTGAGCTGAAATATCTTCTGCTGACCGAAAGCCAGCTCGATGGCGGCATGATGCTGCGCTTTGTGCTGCGTTCGGAAACCAAGCTAGAACAACTGCGCGCCGCGCTGCCGTGGCTGCAACAGCAGCTGCCGCAGCTGAAACTGATTACCGCCAATATTCAGCCGGTGCACATGGCGATTATGGAAGGGGAGAAAGAGATTTTCCTCACCGAACAGCAGGCGCTGGCAGAGAATTTCAACGGCGTGCCGCTGTGGGTCCGCCCGCAAAGTTTCTTCCAGACCAATCCGGTCGTTGCCAGTCGTCTCTACGCCACCGCGCGTGACTGGGTGCAGGCGTTAAATATCGATCATATGTGGGATCTGTTCTGCGGGGTCGGCGGTTTTGGCCTGCACTGCGCCACGCCAAACATGAAGCTGACCGGAATAGAAATCTCCGCTGAGGCCATTGCCTGTGCAAAACAGTCAGCCGCCGAACTCGGCTTAACGGATCTGCACTTCCAGGCGCTGGATTCGACACAGTTTGCTACCGGGCAGGGCAGCGTTCCGGACCTGGTGCTGGTCAATCCGCCGCGCCGCGGGATTGGCAAAGCGCTCTGCGACTATCTGAGCCAGATGGCGCCGAAAACCATTATCTATTCCAGCTGTAACGCACAGACGATGGCGAAAGATATCGCGATGCTTTCGGGTTATCGCGTCGAGCGGGTGCAGCTTTTCGATATGTTCCCGCATACGGCGCACTATGAAGTGCTGACGCTGCTGGTGCGTTTGTAAGAAATGCCGGGTGGCGAGGTAAAAGCAAATGGTCACGGTAGTGACCATTTTTAGTGTTTTCTCCCTCTCCCCGTGGGAGAGGGCCGGGGTGAGGGCATCAGACCGCACCTACCCGACACTTCCCCCCGCACAATCTTCAACAAAATGTGAACTCTTTCGCCGCCCAAAATCAGGTAAGCTTTAACTATTGAAGGTGAATAAAGGCTGACTGATGAAGCACATTTTGCTGGTGGAAGACGATAACGATATCGCCGCGCTGCTGCGTCTAAATTTAGAAGATGAGGGCTACACGATCACGCATGAGGTGGACGGTGCGAAAGCCCTGCAGTTGCTCGATCAAACGCACTGGGATGCGGTGATCCTCGATCTGATGCTCCCGAACGTCGACGGACTGGAGATTTGCCGTCGCATCCGCCAGCTCACCCGCTATCTGCCAATCATTATCATCAGCGCCCGCAGCAGTGAAACCGACCGCATCACTGGCCTCGAAACGGGTGCCGATGATTATCTGGCAAAACCTTTTTCTGTGCAGGAGCTGATTGCGCGTATCAAAGCCCTGTTTCGTCGTCAGCAGGCGATGGGACAGGCGCAGACCAGCGGGGCTATTTCTGCTCATGGCCTGACGCTCGATCCGCTCTCGCGCAATGTCCGTTTGCACGGCAAAGAAGTGGATCTCACCCCGCGTGAATTCGAGTTACTCTGGTTTTTTGCCCGCCATCCGGGCGAAGTATTCTCCCGTCTGGCGCTGCTGGAACAGGTCTGGGGCTATCAGCACGAAGGCTACGAGCACACCGTTAATACGCACATCAACCGCCTGCGAATCAAAATCGAAAAAGATGCCGCCGAACCGGAAATTATTCGCACCGTCTGGGGTAAAGGTTACAAATTTGCGGAGCTGAACCATGATGCGACGTCTTAGCCTGAGCCAGCGTCTGACGCTGCTGTTTATCCTGCTGCTGATCCTCTGTGCCAGCGTCGCCTGCGCGGTACAGCTTTATACCAGCATGCAGTACGGCAACGCGATGGTGCAGCGGCTTTCCAGCGGGCTGGCGCAGCAGATTGTCCAGCGCGAGCCGGTACTCGACGCGCAGGGGCAGGTCGATCGCAGCCGTCTGAAACCGCTGTTTGACCGGTTGATGACCTTTAACCCCAGCGTTGAGCTGTACGTTGTCTCACCCGACGGCGATCTGCTGGCGGATGCCGCGCCGCCGGGGCATATCCAGCGGCAAAAAATCTCGATGGTGCCGCTGCAAACCTTTCTCAGCGGCACCAGTTGGCCAGTGTACGGCGATGATCCCAGGAGTCTCGATAAACAGAAAGTCTTCAGCGTGACGCCGCTGCGCCAGGGCGGGGAGTTGCGCGGTTATTTGTATATCATCCTGCAGGGCGAAGAGTTTAACTCGCTGGCAGAAATGGCGTGGCACAAGGCGCTTTGGAGCACGGCGATGTGGTCCTTACTGCTGGTGGCGAGCTTCGCCCTGCTGGCGGGACTGTTGGTCTGGTACTGGGTGACGCGACCGGTGAAACGGCTAACGGCGGAGGTTTCCGGGCTGGAACAGGACAGTATCAGCGCGATCAAGCAACTGGCGGCACAAACGCCCGAACCCGGATCACGGGACGAAGTCACTCAGTTGCGCAATACCTTTATTGAACTGGCGCGCCAGATTACGTCTCAGTGGGACAAACTGGCCGACAGCGACCGCCAGCGCCGGGAATTTATCGCCAATATCTCTCACGATTTGCGCACGCCGCTGACATCGTTACTGGGCTATCTCGAAACTCTGTCGCTGAAGTCATCTACTCTGACTACCGAACAGCATCAGCAATATCTGGCGACCGCGCTGCGGCAGGGACAAAAAGTGCGTCATCTTTCGCAGCAACTCTTTGAGCTGGCCCGGCTGGAGCACGGTGGCATCAAACCGCAGCGCGAGCGTTTTGCGATGGCGGAGCTGATCTCTGACGTGGCGCAGAAATTTGAGCTGACCGCGCAGACGCGCCAGCTTCGGCTGCATATCGACGTGCCGGGACGGTTACCGTTGGTATTTGCTGATGTGTCGATGATCGAGCGAGTGGTGACCAATCTGCTGGATAACGCAGTGCGCCATACGCCATCGGGGGGGGATATTCGGCTGTCGGTGTGGCAGGAGAACGAGCAACTGCAGGTGGAAGTGACCGACAGCGGGCCAGGGATTGAAGCGTCATTGCGTGATGAACTGTTCCAGCGGCCTTCCGCGCTGAGCCAGCAGGCGTCTCGGGAAAATCGCGGTGGGCTGGGGCTGCTGATTGTGAAACGAATGCTGGAATTGCACGGAGGCGGGATTTCTTTGCAGGATTTTGAACCGGGGGCGAAGTTCAGGTTTTACGTTCCGCTCTAAGAGATGTCGGGTGGCGCTTACGCTTACCCGGCCTACAAAAACTCCCGAACCCGTAGGCCGGGTAAGGCGTAGCCGCCACCCGGCAAAAACTCGCAATATTACTGCGGGAACCACTGGTCGCTAATTTTCTGATACGTACCGTCGGTTTTAATCGCTTTCAGCGCACCGTTCAGTTTTTCCAGCAGCGCTTTGTTATCCGGACGAACCGCGATACCCAGACCCGTTCCGAAGTACTGCGCGTCAGTCACTTTCTCTGTCGCGGTCCCCAGCTGTGGGTTGGTTTTCAGCCATTCGTTCACCACCGCAGTATCACCAAACACGCCATCGATACGGCCATTTTTCAGGTCGATGATTGCGTTCTGGTAGCTGTCATAGGCCACAGTTTTTACTTCAGGATGTTTATCCTGCAGGTATTTCTGGTGCGTGGTGCCGTTTTCCATGCCGATGCGTTTGCCTTTCAGCTGGTCAAAGGAGGTGTACGCGCCTTTCTTCGCAATCACCACCGCAGAGTTGGCGTAGTACGGGTCGGTAAAGGTGACCTGCTTGCTACGCTCTGGCGTGATGTCCATACCGGAAATCACCGCGTCGTATTTTTTGAATTTCAGAGACGGGATCAGGCTGTCAAACGCGTGGTTGGTGAAGGTGCAGTCGGCCTGCATCTGCTTACACAGCGCTTTGGCGAGGTCGATATCGAAACCGACGATCTGGTTGCTGGCATCCAGCGACTCAAACGGCGGATATGTTGCAGATACGCCGAAGTTGATTTTGTCTGCTGCCGATGCGCCAGCGGCGAAGGTTGCCAGTAATGCAGCCAGAACTAACTTTTTCATTTTAATGCTCCCGTCTGTCAATCTTGTCATTATGCGCCGTGTCTCCGGCATGGACGTACAATGCCAGTTAATGAATTTGTATGCAATAAATATGATTAAGTATTTTTATCTGAATAAAAAAAACGGGCAGTCGTTAGACTTACCCGTTTTAATGATGCAGTGATTATGCAGTTAGTTTCGACGCTCAAAGGCCAGCGCTTTGCTTTCGATAACACGCATCAGCAGCGTCAGCAGGCCGTTCACGACCAGATAAACCAGGCCGGCAGCGCCAAAGACCATGACATCATACGTGCGTCCGTACAGCAGTTGGCCGTGACCCATGACTTCCATCAGTGTAATGGTATAGGCCAGTGAGGTACTTTTAAACACCAGCACCACTTCGTTGGAATACGACGAAAGCGCGCGTTTAAAGGCATACGGCAGCAGGATTGCCAGCGTGTCTTTCTTGCTCATGCCCAGCGCACCGCAGGACTGCCATTGCCCTTCCGGAATGGCGCGGATCGCACCATAAAACAGCTGAGTGGTATAGGCGGCGCTGTTCAGCGACAGCGCAATCAGTGCGCACAGCCAGGGTTCAGACAGCAGATGCCAGATGACCGGATAGTTCTGCAGCGACGGGAACTGGCCCGGGCCGTAGTAAATCAGGAAGATCTGCACCAGCAGCGGCGTGCCGGTAAACAGGGTGATATAGGCGCGAACAATCCACACCAGTACCGGCGTTTTCAGCGTCAGAACAATGGTGAAAAAAAGCGCCAGAATGAGAGCCACCACGATGGACGCCACGGTCAGCGTCAGGCTGGTATGAAGCCCTTTCATCAGCTCCGGTAAGTATTCAAGCATCAGCCTGGTCTCCGTTCAAAACGCGTTGCGCGCAGGTCAATACGTTTAAGAACGTACTGGCTCAGCAACGTGATCACCAGGTAGATAGCCGCCGCAACAATATACCAGGTAAAAGGCTCCTGGGTGCGGGTGGCGATGCTTTTGGTTTGCAGCATTAAATCGTTGACGCTAATCAGGCTGACCAGCGCGGTATCTTTCAGCAGCACCAGCCACTGATTACCCAGCCCCGGCAGGGCATGACGCCACATCTGCGGCATCACCAGACGGAAGAAGATCGCTGCTTTAGATAACCCCAGCGCCTGGCCGGATTCCCACTGACCGACGGGCACCGCTTTCAGTGCGCCGCGCAGCGTCTGGGACGCATAGGCGGAATAGAGCAGGGAGAGGGCGATTACACCGCACAGGAACGGGCTGACGTCGAAGTTCTCAATCTGCATTTGCACCGGAATCTGCGCAAAGCCGAAATTAATCGTGAAGCCGTCCGATAGCATCAGCAGCAGCTGTGAGGAACCGAAATAGATAAACAGGACCACCAGGATTTCCGGCAGCC
This sequence comes from Lelliottia jeotgali, assembly GCA_002271215.1. Taxonomy (NCBI): domain Bacteria; kingdom Pseudomonadati; phylum Pseudomonadota; class Gammaproteobacteria; order Enterobacterales; family Enterobacteriaceae; genus Lelliottia; species Lelliottia jeotgali. The sequence continues at coordinate 1,544,891 of CP018628.1, forward strand.
CACGCAGAACGGTCACCAGCGCCGAGCCTGTCCATGCGATGGGACGCCATTTGGCTGACTCCCACACCGCAAAGATCATCGCCAGCACCAGGCCGATTATGAGTGCACAAACGGCAAGGCCGACGGTCATCCCGGCGGCGCTTGCTAATGGAAAAAGTTCGTTCATCAGCTCTTACTTCTGGAACCATTTGGAATAGATGGTCTGGTAAGTACCGTCTTTTTTCACTTTATCCAGCGCAGTATTGAGTTTCTGCTGCAGGTCGGTGTTGCCCTGACGAACCGCGATACCCAGACCGGTGCCGAAGTAATCTTTGTCTGTCACTTTATCGCCGATAGCGGCCAGTTTCGGTTCCGCTTTCAGCCACTCGGTCACCACGGCAGTGTCACCGAACACCGCATCAATACGACCATTCTGCATATCCAGCTTGGCGTTCATGTAGCTGTCGTAAGGCACAACGGTGATTTCCGGGTGCTTATCGGTAATGAATTTCTGGTGCGTGGAGCCGTTCTGCATCCCGACTTTTTTGCCTTTCAGCGCGGCGATGTCGGCAATTTTACCTTTCTGGCCGACGAACAGGGCCGAGTTTTCATAGTACGGCTGGGTGAACAGCACCTGCTTTTCACGCTCAGGAGTGATGTCCATTCCGGAAATCACTGCGTCAAAACGACGGAACTTCAGACTTGGGATCAGGCTGTCGAATGCCTGGTTGGTGAAGGTGCAGGTGGCGTCGATCTCTTTGCAGAGTGCGTTCGCCAAATCCACGTCGAAGCCCACAATCTTATTGCTGGCGTCCATGGATTCAAACGGAGGGTAAGACGCTTCCATGGCAAAACGAATCGTCTGTGCTGCGGTAGCGGAAAGGCTGACGCTGGCAAGCAGCGCGGCTATCAGTACTTTTTTCATTGTCATTTTCCCTAACACATCAGTGAGATAAATAGTTTTTAAAGGCGTCGGTTTGCGGGGCGGCAAAGCAGCTCGCATCACCTTGTTCAACAATATGACCGTTTTCCATGTACACCACGCGGCTGGCGGTTTTACGCGCCACTTCCACTTCATGGGTGACGATCACCTGTGTGATATTGGTTTCGGCCAGTTCGCGGATAATGCTGACGATCTGGGCGGTAATCTCAGGGTCCAGCGCGGCGGTTGGCTCATCGAACAGCAGAACCTGCGGTTCCATCATCAGCGCGCGGGCAATGGCGACACGCTGCTGCTGGCCACCTGAAAGGTGCAGCGGATAGCGATCGCTGTACGGTTTTAAGCGCAGACGTTCAAGCAGTTTTTCGGCACGCGCCAGCGCCTGATCTTTGCTTAAACCCAGCACGCGGCAGGGCGCTTCAATCAGGTTTTGCTGCACGGTCAGATGCGGCCAGAGATTATATTGCTGAAACACCATGCCGACGTTCTGACGCAAATCGCGAATCGCTTTATCAGAAGGGGCTTTGGCGAAATCGAAATGATTCCCGGCGATTTCAAGCTGGCCGGAACGTGGCATTTCAAGCAGATTGAGGACGCGCAGCAGTGAGCTTTTGCCTGCACCGCTTGGGCCAAGCAAAACCAGCGTTTCGCCCTCAGGGCAGTTCAGCGTGATGTCGAACAGCGCCTGGTGTGCGCCGTAAAAGCAGTTAATGCCGTTTAGTTGAATACTCATCGGGGCAGTCTTTACTCATCCAGGCAATCTATAGCAATTGAAGCCGCAGATAGTACCGTTGACAGAATAGTTATGCAATATTTATGCGTTAAAAGTTAAATATAAACCGTATCCATGTATAAACATAGCACAAAATCTCGTGCGGTCTTGGGGCCGAGAATAAATGTCGGCATTCCTCACGAAATGCCGCACATTTTACGGGGGAAACTTTTCTGAACTAACGATTCTCAATCGACTGACGCAGCGTACCGGCAGGAGCATGGACGCTGCCGCCAAGATAGCGAACGTCGTCAATAGCCCAGCACTGGCCCTCACGGATCATCAGCACTTCATCCTGCCAGCTCTGGCTGCCCTGGGTCAGTTTGACCCGCAGCGGAATATTGCGTGCGTCGGTGTTCGGGATGGTGGAGGCGCTGGAGACCTCGGCGCTGTCTGGCGGCGTGGTACGGCTGGAGAACGGATCGGATTTAAGCAGCGTATTGTGCTGCGGATCGCGTGAAGCGTCGTTCAGCAGCTTCGCCAGATTGTCACTCAGGTACGGGCGCAGGGCCGTGAGATCGCTGCTCTTGTGTGAAATACGGTAATCATAGAACTGTTGCGCGACGGCATCGGGACCGCCGTCAATGCACGGACCGCTACGTGTCCCAATGTCCTTAAAAGCAGGCGTGACCGTGGTGGTGCAGGCGCTGAGCAGCAGCGCGCACGGCACTAAAAGCGTCAAAGCAGAATAGCGCATGTTGATTTCCTTAATGATTAACTATCCTTTCAATAATAGCGTAACGAACCGATAATGCTGCTCAACCGTTACGCTAAGGCATTGAACGCTAAAGAGGGAGATAAATTATGCAATTTTCCACAACCCCGACGCTGGAAGGACAACCGATTGTCGAGTATTGCGGCGTCGTGACCGGTGAAGCCATTCTTGGTGCGAATATTTTCCGCGACTTTTTCGCCGGTATTCGCGATATCGTCGGTGGGCGTTCGGGTGCCTATGAGAAAGAGCTGCGCAAAGCGCGCGAAATCGCCTTTAAAGAGCTGGGCGAGCAGGCTAAAGCGCTGGGCGCAGATGCGGTCGTTGGCATTGATATCGACTACGAAACGGTCGGGAAAGACGCCAGTATGCTGATGGTGAGCGTCAGCGGCACCGCGGTGAAAACGCGCCGATGAAACGCGTATTATCGACACTCCTGCTGGCGCTATTGCTGGCAGGCTGTGCAGAAAAAGGGATTGTCGATAAAGGTGCCTATGAGCTGGATACGCGCCATCAGGCGCAGGCGGCGTATCCGCGCATCAAAGTGCTGGTGATCCACTACACCGCCGATGATTTCGACAGCTCGCTGGCGACGCTCACGGACAAAAATGTCAGCTCGCACTATCTCATTCCGGCTAAACCCCCTGAGCCTTCCGGCAAACCGCGCATCTGGCAGCTGGTGCCGGAGAAAGATTTAGCCTGGCATGCAGGCATCAGTTTCTGGCGCGGAACCAATCGTATCAACGATACCTCGATCGGCATTGAGCTGGAAAACCGTGGCTGGCAAAAATCGAACGGTGAGAAAACCTTTACGCCATTTGAACCGGCGCAAATTGCGGCGCTGATCCCACTTGCCAAAGACATTATCGCCCGCTACGACATCAAACCGGAAAACGTGGTCGCCCACTCGGATATCGCCCCGCAGCGCAAAGACGATCCCGGCCCGCTGTTCCCGTGGAAAATGCTGACCCAGCAGGGCGTTGGTGCGTGGCCCGATCCCGCGCGTGTGACGTTTTATCTCAACGGAAAGTCGAAGTATGAGCCGGTAGATACGACAACACTACTCGATCTACTGACGCGTTACGGCTATGAAGTGCCGGAAAACAGCACTGCCGCGCAGCAAAAACGGGTGATTATGGTCTTCCAGATGCACTACCGTCCCGAGCTCTGGAACGGTAGTGCCGATGCTGAAACGCTGGCGATTGCCGAAGCGTTACTGGAGAAGTACGGGCAGGGGTGATCAGCGGTGCAGTTTGCCGTGATCGCGCAGCCACGCCGCCGTGCGCACGATCCCTTCGTCGAGGGTGACGATCGGCTGATAGCCTAACTCGGTCTCGGCGCGCGTGGTGTCCAGCGTAAAATCAAAGTTCAGCTTTGAGACGCCGTAGTGCGTCAGGGCCGGTTCTTTCGCCGATTTGTTGCCAAAGCGTTCCATGCTGCGGGCGATCATGTCTAGCATCGGATACGGCACAGAACGGATGCGGCAGTGAATATTCAGCTCATCGATCAGGCGCTGGACGATACTGCGCAACGTTTGCGGTTCGCCATTGGTGATGTTGTAGGCGCGACCGGAGACCAGGTGATCGCACTCGGTCTGGCTGGCGAGCCACATCGCGTGAACCGCATTTTCGTAATAGGTCATATCCACCAGCGCATCGCCGCCGCGCGGCAACAGCACGCTGCCGTAGTGGTGCATCATCTGCGCCAGACGCGGGATAAACACCTTATCGTGCGGACCAAACAGACTCTGCGGACGCAGAACGGTGAAACGGGTGTGCGGGTTAGACTGCGCGAGCAGATCGATCACCTCTTCGCTGGCGGCTTTGCTGCGCGCAAACTCGCAGGCGAAACGCGCCGGGCGGAAATCTTCCTGGATATCGCGATGGTGGTGATAGTCAAAATAGAGCGACGGAGAGGAGATATGCACGAAGTTGCGCACGCCCCAGGCCACGGCCCATTCACCCAAGCGGCGGGTGGCGCGCACGTTGGCGAGATCAAACGCTTGCTGAGTGCCCCACGGAGAAGTAAAGCTGGAGCAGTGCCACAGTGTATCGATACCGGCGAGCATGGCTTTGGCTTGCGAAGAAACCAGCTCCGTCAGATCGGCGTGGATAAATTCCGCGCCCATTTTTTGCAGGAGTTTACCCATCGCTTCGTTACGACCGGTGGCTCTGACGCTGATGCCTTTCTGACGCAAAAACTCGACCGCATTTCGACCTAAGCCGCTGGTGGCGCCGGTAACCAGTACCTTCATATCAATCCACTGTGTTGAAAAGAATTTCGTGCGCATTCTTCCGTGAATTACGTCATGTTGCAATGGGAAAGGTGAAAGAATCAGAGGATTAATCAGACTTTTTCCGTCATTCCTTCTGCAAGATGCGCAATACGCTTTGCCATACCCCGGAAGATGAACAGATGCGCCGGGATCATAAATAGCCAGTAGAACAGCCCTGGCATTCCGTGTGGGTGCCACCAGGCGCGAACGTCCAGCTCGCGATGATCGCCTTTGTCCTTCAACGTAAAGCATAGCCGACCGAGGCCTGGCGCTTTCATTCCGAACAGCAACGCCAGCTGTTTTTCCGGCTCGACGATAATCACCTTCCAGCTGTCGACGTTATCACCCGTCTGCAAATAGGGATGGGCAGGACGGCCTCTGGCCAGCTTATGCCCGACCAGCAGATCCATCATCCCACGCGTCGTCCAGAGAATATTGCCGAAGAAATAGCGCTCTTTGCCGCCGATCTGGTTGATGACTTCCCACAGCGCGGCGAGGCTGGCGGTGGTTTTCACGGTGCAACCGGCCTGCTTCGGATAATAACCGTATTCCGGCCGCCAGCGGGCAAAGGCCTGAGCGTCATACCCCCAGTCGCTAGAGTTGGCCAGTTTTTCTTCTTCCTTAAGCGTATCGCGTACAGCGTCGTCGAAGCGGATCAGATCCTGCGGAATCAGTGCCCGTAGCTCGCGGTCGTCGGCCAGCAGATCGTGTTTCAGCCCCTGGATCAGCGCCTTGGCGGTGGTCGGCGGAACCGAAGTGATCACGTTCAGAAACCATACCGAAATCCAGCTGGTGGGGAAGGGAATGGGTACCAGCCAGCGACGGCGGCCGCTGACAGTCATAAAGTGCTCGAATTGTTCCTGATAGCTCAGGACTTCCGGCCCGGCGGCTTCCAGCACCCGGTGGTTTTCTGTCGGATGATTCAGCAGCTCGACCAGATAGTGCAGCAGGTTTTCCAGCGCAATCGGCGTGGTACGCGAGCGTACCCAGCGCGGTGGCGTGAGCACCGGCAGGTTATAAACCATATCGCGCATCACTTCGAAGGCCGCAGAACCGGCGCCGACGATAATGCCTGCCCGCAGTTCCGTCACCGGAATCCCCGCGCTGCGCAGCATTTCGCCCGTCAACTGACGGGCGCGCAGATGGTCGGACTGTTCGTTTTCCGGCGCCTGGAGCGAGCTGAGAAAAATGACCTGCTTCACCGGCGTCTGGAGCAGCGCATCGCGCACATTCAGCGCCACCTGGCGTTCATGAGCGATAAAGTCGCCGCCTTCGCCCATGCTGTGTACCAGATAATAGAGCGTATCGACGCCCTCCAGCAGGGCGGGCAGCGCCTTTGGCCAGTTAAGATCGACCGTATGGCAGGTGACGTTAGGCAGGTTAAGTTTTTCCAGGCGCTCCACATTACGTGCCGCTGCCAGCACCTGATGTCCGTGCTGGCTGAGCGCCGTCGTCAGATGTTGACCGATATACCCACTGGCGCCGAGCACCAGAATTCGTTGCGACACGTCGTGCTCCTTAACGCTGTAAAAAGGCCTGCCAGTGTTTCACCACTTCCGCCAGCTGTTCGCGACTCACGTCGAGATGCATCACGAGACGCACAATCGGTGAGGCATTCATCAGCACGCCGCGTGCTTTCATAAACTCGCCCAGCGCTGCCGCATTTTCTTCGCCGACGCGCACAAACAGCATATTGGTGTCGTGGCGCATCACGTCCGCGCCAATCTCGCGCAGTTGCGTCGCCATCCAGGCTGCGTTGTCGTGATCGTCTTTTAGGCGGGCGACATTATTTTTCAGAGCGTACAGTCCGGCTGCCGCCAGAATCCCGGCCTGACGCATTCCGCCGCCGGTCATTTTACGCCAGCGGTTGGCGCGCTTGATGTACTCCGCATTCCCGACCAGCAGCGAGCCAACCGGCGTTCCCAGCCCTTTCGACAGGCAGATGGTGAACGAGTCGCAATATTGGGTGATCTCTTTCAGCTCGCAGCCGTATTCCACCACGGCGTTAAAAATACGCGCGCCGTCGACGTGGAGACAGAGTTTGCGCTCGCGGGTGAACTCCCACGCGTCTTTCAGATACTCACGCGGCAGCACTTTGCCGTTGTGGGTATTTTCCAGACTCAGCAGTTTGGTGCGAGCAAAGTGAATATCGTCGGCTTTGATTTTGGCCGCCACTTTATCCAGCGGAAGGGAGCCGTCAGCGGCGGCGTCGATAGGCTGCGGCTGAATGCTGCCGAGCACTGCCGCACCACCGGCTTCGTACAGATAATTATGTGCGCCCTGGCCGACGATGTACTCTTCGCCGCGCTCGCAGTGGCTGAGCAATGCCACCAGATTGGCCTGCGTGCCAGTCGGCAGGAACAGCGCCGCCTCTTTGCCGCTTAATTCGGCGGCGTAGCGCTGAAGTTCATTGACGGTAGGATCGTCTCCGTAAACGTCATCCCCGACCGGGGCGGCCATCATCTCTTCGAGCATGGCGCGACTCGGACGGGTAACGGTATCACTGCGTAAATCAATCATGGCATTTCCCTATTATTTAAAGGCAATGCCGACTGTTTTACCTGAGCCAGTTGGTTTTTGCCAGTTCGATAACCTCGTCGCCGCGCCCGCTGATAATGGCGCGCAACATATACAGGCTAAAGCCTTTGGCCTGCTCCAGTTTGATCTGCGGCGGGATAGCCAGTTCTTCTTTGGCGACCACCACGTCCACCAACACCGGGCCGTCGATAGAGAAAGCGCGTTGCAGCGCTTCGTCGACGTCCGCCGCTTTTTCCACGCGGATACCAGTAATGCCGCAGGCTTCGGCGATCTTCGCAAAATTGGTGTCGTGCAGTTCGGTGCCGTCCGTAAGGTATCCCCCGGCTTTCATCTCCATCGCCACAAAACCTAACACGCTGTTATTAAACACCACGATTTTCAGCGGAAGCTTCATCTGCACCACCGAGAGGAAATCGCCCATCAGCATACTGAACCCGCCGTCACCGCACATCGCGACGACCTGTCTTCCAGGTGCAGTGGCTTGCGCACCCAGCGCCTGCGGCATGGCGTTGGCCATCGAGCCGTGGTTGAACGAGCCAATCAGGCGGCGTTTGCCGTTCATTTTCAGATAGCGTGCCGCCCAGACGGTGGGCGTCCCGACATCGCAGGTGAAAATGGCGTCGTCAGAGGCGAAATGACTGATTTGTTGGGCGAGGTACTGCGGGTGAATGGCTTTCTCGCTCGGTTTGGCGAGATCGTCCAGCCCTTTGCGTGCGTCACGATAGTCGCTGAGCGCCTTGTCGAGGAACTTGCGATCGGTTTTCTCCTCCAGATGCGGGAGTAGTGCGGCAAGCGTCGATTTGATATCCCCGATCAGCGCCATATCGACTTTACTGTGCGCGCCGATGCTGCTGGGATTAATGTCGATCTGAATGATTTTGGCATCACTTGGGTAGAATGCACGATAGGGGAACTGGGTGCCGAGCAGCACCAGGGTGTCGGCGTTCATCATGGTGTGGAACCCGGACGAGAAACCAATCAGGCCGGTCATCCCGACATCGTAAGGGTTATCGTATTCCACATGCTCTTTACCGCGCAGGGCGTGAACAATCGGCGCTTTAATTTTTCCGGCAAATTCCACTAACTCTTTATGCGCCCCCGCACAGCCGCTGCCGCACAGCAGGGCAATATTGCTGGAGTAGCGCAGGAGTTGCGCCAGTTTTTTCAGCTCCTCTTCCGCCGGTGTGACGACCGGCTGCGGCGCGTGATACCAGTGGGTACTTGCGCCCTCCGGCGCGGCTTTGAGCGCCACGTCACCCGGCAGCACCACCACCGACACGCCGCGATTAAGGATCGCTTTACGCATGGCGATGGCCATCACCTGCGGGATCTGCTCCGGCGTGGAGACCAGTTCGCAATAGTGGCTACATTCACGGAACAGCTCCTGCGGATGCGTCTCCTGAAAATAGCCGCTGCCGATTTCGCTCGACGGAATATGCGCCGCTATCGCCAGCACCGGAACGTGGTTGCGATGGCAGTCGAACAGACCGTTAATCAGATGCAGGTTGCCCGGCCCGCACGAGCCAGCGCACACCGCCAGTTCGCCCGTCAGCTGCGCTTCAGCACCTGCGGCAAAGGCCGCCACCTCTTCGTGACGGGTCGGCATCCAGTCAATGGTGCCCATTCGATTGAGGCTGTCGCTTAAACCGTTCAGAGAATCGCCGGTGACGCCCCAGATGCGTTTAACGCCAGCCTGTTCCAGGGTTTTTGCCACGTAAGCCGCTACGGTCTGTTTCATGGTTGTCCATCTCCGTTTTTGTGATAACGCTTACAAGCTTAGAAGAAACTGGCGGTTATGCCTGAATAATCCCCCTGATAAATAGTGACTTTCTTTGTGCAACAATTCGACATATTCTGATTGAACCTCGGGTGAAAACAGGAATCATTTCAAATGGTTAAATCATTGTTAATTGCTGTTAATAAAACGCTAACTCACGACGATTTCGGCAAGCTGTTATTACGTCTGGCGGTCGGCGGACTGATGCTGTTTCACGGTTTGCACAAGCTGTTTGGCGGTGTGGGATTTATCAGCGGGATGCTGGTGGAGAAAGGGTTACCGGGGTTTATCGCCTATGGCGTGCTGATTGGTGAAGTGGTGGCGCCGATTCTGATCGTGCTGGGGATCCTCACGCGTCCGGCGGCGCTGGTGCTGGCGTTTACCATGATTGTGGCGTGGCTGATGGTGGGAACCGGCAAAACCTTCGCGTTGGATGCGGTTGGGGCCTGGGCGATTGAAAGCCTGGTCTATTTCTTCATCGGTGCTCTGGCCGTGGCATTTATGGGGGCAGGGCGGTATGCGCTGGCGCGGGACCCGGCCTGGCGTTAAGAATAAAAAAATGCCCGGTGGCGCTGACGCTTACCGGGCCTACAGGTTTGTGCGATACCGTAGGCCGGGCAAACGTAGTGCCGCCCGGCGCAGTTCGCAAAGAGTTATGCCAGAACCAAATCACCCTGCGGATGGCATGAACATGCCAGCACGTAACCCTCGGCAATTTCCGCGTCCGTCAGCGTCATGGTGCTGCTGACAGAATACTCGCCGGAAACCACTTTCGTTTTACAGCAACCGCACACGCCCGCGCGACAGGCCGCCACTACCGGAACCTTATTGCTTTCCAGGGCTTCCAGCAGCGTGGTGCCGACACGTCCGAAGAAGGTCTGCGCAGGCTGCAGTTTGGTGAATTTCACCCCGCTGGTTGCCGCTTCTGCCACTGGCGTAAAGAACTGCTCTTTAAAGAAGCGGGTCACGCCGAGCGCTTTCACCTCTTTCTCCACGATCTCCATATACGGCGCAGGGCCGCAGGTCATCACGGTGCGCGACGCAATATCCGGCACGCTTTGCAGCAGTTCGCGGCTTAGGCGTCCCGCCACAAAACCGTGGGTGGCGTTGTTTTCTGCCACCAGAGTGACCGGATAATGGCGCCACTCGTAGGCAAAAATGACATCTTCCGGCGAACGAACGCTGAAGATTACCTGTACGTCAGCCTGCGGGCGGTTCTTCGCCAGCCAGCGACGCATCGACATCACCGGCGTCACGCCGCAACCTGCCGCCAGCATCAGGAATTTGTCGTCGGCTTTGTCGTCGCAAACGAAATCCCCCTGCGCGTCGGAGAGCCACAGATAATCCCCGCGCTTCACCTCGTTGGTCAGCCACTGAGAGCCCGCACCGTCATCGATCCGCCGCACGGTGAGCGTGATGTATTCACTCACGCCCGGCGTTGAGGAGAGGGTGTAGGCGCGCAAGGTGTCCGCCGAGTTGCGGACACTGACCAGCGCATACTGACCGGCGCGATATGGGTAAAAATCATGGCACAGCAGCGACAGCGTCCACACATCCGGCGTCTCCTGATGGATGTGATGAACCTGCATCCGCCACGGGCATTGTGAGGTTGGCATCGTCATGAAAAACTCCTTACGCGCTCAGCAGTTGCTGCATGTCTTCTTCTACGGTGGTCACGGAACGCAGACCAAATTTCTCGTTCAGCACTGCCAGCAGATCCGGGGTCAGGAAGCCTGGCGCCGTCGGGCCGGTGACAATGTTGGTCACGCCGAGTGACAGCAGCGTCAGCAGGATCACGATTGCTTTCTGCTCGAACCATGAAAGCACCAGCGACAGCGGCAGATCGTTCACGCCGCAGCCCAGTTTCTCGGCAAGCGTCACAGCCAGAATGATCGCCGAGTAGGCATCGTTACATTGACCAGCATCGATCAGGCGCGGCAGGCCTTCGATATCGCCGAAGTCCAGTTTATTGAAGCGGTATTTGCCGCACGCCAGAGTCAGGATCAGGCAGTCCTGTGGAACGCTGGTCGCAAAGTCAGTGAAGTAGTTACGTTCTCCGCGCGCGCCGTCGCAGCCGCCGACCAGGAAGATGTGGCGCAGCTTTTCACGGCTCACCAGGTCGATCAGGGAATCCGCTGCACCGAGCAGGGTTTCGCGGCCAAAGCCGACGGTAATCAGATGTTCGATTTCGCTGAACGGGAAGCCTGCCATCTGCTGTGCCTGGGCAATAATCGGCGCAAAATCATCGCCTTCAAGGTGGCTCACGCCCGGCCAACCGACGATGCTGCGGGTCCAGATACGATCGTCATACGCGCCCACGGTCGGATCGATGATGCAGTTTGAGGTCATCACAATAGGGCCAGGGAAGCGGGCGAACTCGACCTGCTGGTTCTGCCAGCCGCTGCCGTAGTTCCCGACCAGATGTTTGAATTTACGCAACTCCGGATAGCCGTGGGCAGGCAGCATTTCGCCGTGGGTGTAGACGTTTACGCCCGTGCCTTCGGTCTGTTGCAACAGGTTATAGAGATCTTTCAGATCGTGACCGGAAATCAGAATGCATTTCCCAGCCGTGGCTTTAACGTTGACCTGCGTAGGCGTCGGGTGACCGTAGGTGCTGGTTTCGCCCGCATCCAGAATGCTCATCACTTTGAAGTTCATCTGGCCGATTTCCATGGAACACTCGAGCAGAGCGTTCATATCGGAAGGCCAGGTGCCGAGCCACGCCATGATTTTGTGGTACTGGGCATAGATATCGTTGTCGTACTGGCCGAGAACGTGGGCGTGTTCCATATAGGCAGCCGCACCTTTAAGGCCGTACAGGCACAGCAGGCGCAGGCCGAGAATGTTTTCGCCGATTGCTGCTTTATCTTTGTTCGGGGTGAATTCCGCGGCCTGACTCTGCAGTTCGCCCAGATCGTCGCTCACCAGTTGCAGACTGGCCATTGGGTTATCGACGGTCGCGTTCGCGTCGGCTTTCAGGCTTTGTGCTTTCAGCGCTTCGCGCAGGGCGATAGCTTCGCGGGCGTAACCGACGATGCGCGGTGAATCGAAGTTGACGTTAGTCAGCGTCGAGAAAAATGCGCGCGGGGCGAAGTTGTCAATGTAGTGATCGACAATGCCGTATTCGCGCGCTTTTGCCGCCCAGGCGGACAGGCCTTGCAGGGCGGCAATCAGCAGATCTTGCAGGTCAGACGTTTCGGCGGTTTTCCCGCACATGCCCTGCGCGTAGGAGCAGCCGTTGCCGGCTGGGGTACGGATGGTTTGTTCACATTGCACACAAAACATAATGACACCTGTTAAAGTTATATTTGATATACATGTTTAAGGTTATGCCTGTGGATGCGCAGAGAAAAGGCCTTTCTGCTACAAAGTAAAGGGAGATTGATTTAGCGCAATTTTGGCGGCAGAGACCTACCGCCAGAGAGGTATTACGCGGAGAACAGCGCCATCAGGATTGGCACCAGCAGGCTCAGGATAAAACCGTGTACGATGGCGGCAGGGACCAGTTCCAGACCGCCTGAGCGTTGCAGGACAGGTAGCGTAAAGTCCATCGACGTTGCGCCACACAGGCCGAGCGCCGTGGAGCGACTTTTGCGCACCAGGCCAGGAATTAACATGATGGCGATAAGCTCGCGACCCAGATCGTTAAAGAACGCCGCGCTGCCGATCACCGGGCCGAACGATTCGGTCATTAAAATACCGGACAGAGAATACCAGCCAAAACCGGAGGCCATTGCCAACCCGGTTTTGAGCGGCAGATCGAGAATAAAGGCGTTAATGACGCCGCCAATGAGCGAACTGCCGACGACAACTACCGCGACGATCATACCGCGGCGATTTAAAACAATTTGCTTAAGCGTCATCCCATTGTTACGTAATTGGATACCAATCAGGAATAACAGGAAGATCAGGGTATATTCACTGGCTTCGGTGGCGTGCTGTAAAAAAGCTAAACCGGTCAGGCCCAGCAAAAAGCCTAGTACCACCACGCCGCATAATTTTAATGACTCCAGCGCCATTGCAATTCGTGAAGGTAATTTTTCCTGCTGGTGGTGATTTTTCCACGGCAGTGAGCGCTCAAGCCAAAATAGCGCAGCAATATTGCACAGCAGAATAACCACAATAGTCACAACAGAATAATGAAGGATAGAGAGTAAATTGGCGGCCAGGTTATCCAGGAAGGCGAGGCTTATTCCCATGAAAAACAGGATCACGTAAACAATCCAGCTCAGAAAGCGATTAATGAGTTTTAATGCCGACGCATGACGAAGGGGAATAAGGTAGCCCACTACCAGCGGCAGTAGAATGATTAAGAGTCCTGAAAACATGAACAGCCGGGTCCTTTTTTGAATGTCCGAATCGCGCGTGTGACACTACCCAATTCCGGCTGCGCAGTCAAAGAGACAATCGGTGCGGCCTGATGCCCTCACCCCGGCCCTCTCCCACAGGGAGAGGGAGAAAACATAAAAAACGGCGACCGAAGTCGCCGTTTTGCATTTACCTTGCGCACAATCTATCAGTCGCGTTTTTCCAGCAGCGTACGGTACAGCAGGCCGCCGAGGATACCGCCAACAATCGGCATCACCCAGAACAACCACAGCTGTTGCAGTGCCCAGCCACCCTGGAAGATCGCCACTGCGGTGCTACGTGCAGGGTTTACAGAAGTATTGGTCACCGGAATGCTGATCAGGTGAATCAGGGTCAGTGCCAGGCCGATAGCAATCGGTGCAAAACCGGCTGGAGCGTGTTTATCTGTTGCACCGTGAATCACCAGCAGGAAGCCAGCGGTCAGGACAATTTCAATCACAATCGCCGACAGCATAGAGAAACCGCCCGGCGAATGTTCGCCATAGCCGTTAGAAGCAAAGCCGCTTGCTGCTGCGTCGAAGCCTGCTTTACCGCTGGCCACCACGTACAAAACCGCTGCTGCAATAATGCCGCCAACAACCTGCGCAATAATATAGCCAATCACATCTTTCGCCGGGAAACGACCGCCTGCCCACAGACCTAATGTGACCGCCGGGTTAAAGTGGCCGCCGGAAATATGGCCCACGGCAAAGGCCATAGTTAATACGGTTAAGCCAAAAGCTAAGGCCACGCCCGCGAAACCAATACCTAATTCCGGGAATGCTGCTGCCAGAACGGCGCTACCACAACCACCAAACACCAGCCAGAATGTGCCGAAGCACTCCGCTGCTAATTTTCTAAACATAACCACCTCGTTAATTTCCGCGCGCGGTCCTGCGCACGGGCTACTAAATCGCCTAAAGGGGACGACTCAAAGAGCCATTATTTTAAAAACCAACAACACCCCTTCGCCAGTTAAATAAATCTAATTAATTTGATTTATGGCAATGTGATGTTAATCCTTGTTCGGACTGGGCAGAAATAAAGCATAGCCCAATTCAGGATGAGTAGTATCTTATGCTGATTAATATGTTTCAAACGAAAGCCGTGGAGCAAATTCTGATTTTTACCCTCTGCCACATAATAATGGGGAAATGTTAAGGTGTCGTGTCACACCACTGCCCGCTATACTGCTGATAACTTGAAGGAAAAAGTGAGCATTTCACGGGGGATTTATGTTTCTCGAACGTGTGGAGATCGTCGGGTTTCGCGGTATTAACCGTTTATCGTTAATGCTGGAGCAGAACAACGTGCTGATCGGGGAAAACGCCTGGGGTAAATCCAGCCTTCTGGATGCGTTAACCCTGTTGCTTTCACCGGAAGCAGACCTTTACAGCTTCGTTCGGGAGGACTTTTGGTTTCCGCCGGGCGATATTCAAGGGCGCGAGCACCATCTGCATATCGTTCTGACCTTTCGTGAGCTGGAGCCAGGTCGTCATCGCGTGCGGCGCTATCGACCGCTCTCACCCTGCTGGACGGCCTCCGATGATGGCTATCAGCGTATTTTTTACCGTCTTGAAGGCGAGCTGGCAGAAGACGACAGCGTTCTGACCCTGCGCGGATTTATGGATGCCCGTGGGCAATTGATTCCCCTTGAGGATATTGATGCGCTGGCCGGGCATCTGGTGCGCCTGATGCCGGTTTTACGCCTGCGTGATGCGCGCTTTATGCGTCGAATCCGCAACGGTTCGGTTCCCAATCTTCCGGCGGTAGAAGTCACCGCCCGCGAGCTGGATTTTTTAGCCCGCGAACTGGTGGCACGCCCGCAGAATCTGACGGATGGACAGATTCGCCAAGGGCTTTCAGCGATGGTGCAATTGCTGGAGCACTACTTTTCCGAACAGGGTATTTCGCAAACGCACAACCGCCTGATGCGACGTCGCTCGCACGATGAACAACGCAGCTGGCGCTATCTCGATATCATCAACCGCATGATCGACAAACCCGGCGGACGGGCGCATCGGGTGATCCTGCTGGGTTTGTTCTCCACGCTATTGCAGGCGAAAGGCGCGGTGCGTCTGGATCGCGATGCGCGCCCGCTGCTGCTGGTGGAAGACCCGGAAACGCGGCTGCACCCGATCATGCTCTCAGTGGCGTGGCACCTTCTGAATCTACTGCCGCTTCAGCGCATTACTACCACCAATTCGGGCGAGCTGCTTTCACTGACGCCGGTTGAGCATGTCTGTCGCCTGGTGCGTGAATCGTCGCGCGTTACCGCATTTCGTCTGGGGCCGGGGGGATTAAGCCCCGAAGATGGTCGCCGGATTGCGTTTCACATTCGCTTTAACCGCGCGTCGTCGCTGTTTGCCCGCTGCTGGTTACTGGTCGAGGGCGAAACAGAAACCTGGGTAATCAACGAACTGGCACGTCAGTGTGGCCACCATTTCGACGCGGAAGGGATCAAAGTTATTGAGTTTGCTCAGTCGGGATTAAAACCGCTGATCAAGTTTGCCCGCCGAATGGGCATCGAATGGCATGTACTGGTTGACGGTGACGAGGCCGGGAAAAAATACGCCAGTACCGTGCGCGGCTTGCTGAACAACAATCGGGAAGAGGAGCGCGAGCATCTCACGGAATTACCGGCGATGGACATGGAACACTTTATGTATCGCCAGGGGTTCGGGGATGTGTTTCATCGCGTGGCGATGATTTCGCCGGATGTGCCGATGAATATGCGCCGCGTGATTGCCAAAGCCATTCACCGTTCATCGAAACCGGACCTGGCGATTGAAGTGGCGGCGGAAGCGGGAAGAAGGGGCGTTGAATCGGTACCTACGTTACTGCGCAAAATGTTCTCCCGCGTGCTGTGGCTGGCACGCGGGAAAGCCGATTAATTGCGGGCAGCTTGTTTGACCTGATCGATCAGGCTGTCCAGCAGTTCGTAACGACGGCGATATTCGGAGCGTTTTTTGCTCGCGATCTCTTCCATCGGTTTGCGCGCCATTTCAAGCGGCAGCTGGAAGTGTCCGTTTGCTTTCTGTTCGCCGCCGAGTGAAAGCCAGAAACTGTCGTAATCCGCCAGCAGCTTGCCCTCTTTTTTCTTGCGATAACGCCAGCTGCGATAGATGTGGGTGGCGTTGCTGACGGCCATAATCTGCTCAACCGGGAACACGGACCCCAGGGTCATTGCGGCTTCCAGCAGCAGACGTTTAGGGAACAGGCCGTGGCAGGCTTTCGTTGCGCCCTGGATCAATTCATGCGGCACAAAGGCTTTCGCCCCTTGCAGGCCGCCAATAAATAGCGTCGTTTTCCCTTCGAACGAGCAAAGGGTGAACGTCATTTCGGCCAGCACGGTGTTCTGGTGATCGCAAAAGGCCAGCGTCGCTTCCCCCTCTTTGTCGAGGAACGCATCCGCACACAGACGAACAGTAAACTGCTGTTCGTCTTTGCCGGTTAGTGTCAACAACGTGACACCTTGTTTTGATAAGTAACCGTTCATCAGCGTGGCCGGGAGAGCTTTATTCATGGTCTGGTAATGCCAGCCCAGCGCTTCCAGAGTTTTTTGACGGTTCATCGAGACGGACAGCCACGGGCGGTGCAAACGGCACGGAAGCCCCGGCTGAACTTGCAACATTTGCAGTAAACGAGGCTGTTTTGCCAGGCTCGCCAGCAGACGCGCGGTGCTGAACGGTGTCGCCAGTGATCGCACCATAAATTTACGTCGATAGGAGGGGTTTTGCCACGCAAGTCCTGGCGTAAATTCGCCGGATGCAAGGTTTAGAAAAAGCCGCCAGCCGGATTTCGGCAGAGACTGCTGTGAAGACGTTATATCGACGATTGAAGACATGATCATTCCTGGCTTCCTGGACAAGATCTCTATTTCAGCAGGGGTTTAATCAACATCTCGTCAACAAACGATCGGTGAGACAAAAAACGGGGGTTTCGTTGAGGAACAGTTTAGATAGAATCAACGTTTATGATTGCCAGAACATTTATTTGGAATATTTATGAATCTCAAGGGAAAACGCAGGAAGCTGTTTTTGCTGTTGGCCGTTGTCGTGCTGGTAGGCGGTTTCTGGCTCTGGCAGGTATTGAACGCGCCTGTTCCACACTATCAGACGCTGATTGTGCGCCCTGGTGAACTGCAACAAAGCGTGCTGGCGACCGGCAAGCTCGATGCCCTGCGCAAAGTTGACGTGGGTGCGCAGGTCAGCGGTCAGTTAAAAACACTGTCGGTTGAGATTGGCGACAAAGTGAAAAAAGGCCAGCTTCTGGGGGTGATCGATCCCGAGCAGGCCGAAAACCAGATCCGCGAAGTAGAAGCGACGCTAATGGAATTACGCGCTCAGCGCAGCCAGGCCGAAGCGGAACGCAATCTGGCAAGGGTGACGCTGGGACGTCAGCAGGCGCTGGCAAAAACGCAGGCGGTTTCCCGTCAGGATTTGGATACTGCCAGTACAGAGCTTGCCGTCAAACAGGCGCAGATTGGCACCATTGACGCACAAATCAAACGTAACCAGGCATCACTCGACACGGCGAAAACCAATCTCGATTACACCCGCATTGTGGCTCCGATGGCTGGGGAAGTGACGCAAATTACCACCTTGCAGGGTCAGACAGTGATCGCCGCGCAGCAGGCGCCGAACATTCTGACGCTGGCGGATATGGGCACCATGCTGGTGAAAGCCCAGGTTTCCGAGGCCGACGTTATCCACCTGAAACCGGGGCAGAAAGCCTGGTTTACCGTGCTAGGCGATCCGAATACCCGCTATGAAGGCGTTCTGAAAGATATCCTGCCGACGCCAGAGAAGGTCAACGATGCGATTTTCTATTACGCCCGTTTTGAAGTGCCCAATCCCAAAGGTGTGCTGCGTCTGGATATGACTGCGCAGGTTCACATCCAGCTAACGGGTGTGAAAGATGTGCTCACCGTACCGCTGGCCGCGCTGGGTGAACCGGCAGGTAATAATCGCTACAAGGTGAAAGTGCTGCGCAATGGCGAAACCCGCGAACGTGAGGTCGAAATTGGCGAGCGAAACGATACGGACGTGGTGATCCTTAAAGGCCTGGAAGAGGGTGATGAAGTCGTGACCAGCGAAAGCCTGCCGGGAGCGGCTCAATAATGGCGTTGCTGGAGCTGAACGATATTCGTCGTAGCTATCCTTCCGGGGACGGCGCGGTCGAGGTGCTGAAAGGCATTTCGCTGCGCGTAGAGGCCGGAGAGATGGTTGCTATCGTCGGGGCATCGGGGTCCGGGAAATCGACGCTGATGAACATTCTCGGCTGTCTGGATAAACCGACCAGCGGAACCTATCGCGTGGCGGGAACGGATATTTCGACTCTCGACAGCGATGCGCTGGCAAAACTTCGCCGTGAACATTTTGGATTTATCTTCCAGCGCTACCATCTGCTTTCACACCTGACGGCGGTGCAGAACGTGGAAGTTCCTGCAGTGTATGCCGGTGTGGAGCGTAAAAAGCGTCTTGAGCGCGCTCAGGCTCTGCTGACGCGTCTTGGACTGGCCGATCGTGTTGATTATCAACCGTCGCAGCTTTCCGGCGGACAGCAGCAGCGCGTGAGTATTGCGCGAGCGCTGATGAACGGCGGGCAGGTGATTCTGGCAGATGAACCGACCGGAGCGCTGGACAGCCATTCTGGCGAAGAGGTGATGGCAATCCTGCATCAACTGCGCGATCAAGGGCATACGGTGATTATCGTCACCCACGATCCGCAGGTGGCGGCGCAGGCAGAAAGGATCATCGAAATCCACGATGGCGAACTCATCAGTAATCCGCCTGCGAAGAAAAGCCATGCCGGTATACAGAAAGACATTCTGCCACCCCCGACGGGCTGGGGGCAGTTCGTCAGCGGATTCCGCGAGGCGCTGACGATGGCCTGGCTGGCGATGGTGGCAAACAAAATGCGCACGCTGCTGACCATGCTCGGCATTATCATCGGCATCGCCTCGGTGGTGTCGATTGTGGTGGTGGGCGACGCGGCTAAACAACTGGTGCTGGCGGATATCCGCGCGATTGGCACCAATACCATTGACGTCTATCCGGGCAAAGACTTTGGTGACGACGAGCCGCAAAATCAGCAGGCGCTGAAATACGATGACCTGGTGGCACTGCAAAAACAGCCGTGGGTCAATTCTGCTACGCCTGCGGTGTCGCAAAACCTGCGTCTGCGCTACGGCAATATCGACGTGGCGGCCAGCGCTAACGGCGTAAGCGGCGATTATTTCAACGTCTACGGCATGACCTTCAGTGAAGGCGCAACCTTCAACGCCGAGCAGCTTGCAGGACGGGCGCAGGTGGTGGTGCTCGACAGTAATTCGCGCAAACAGCTATTCCCCAACAAAACCAGCGTGGTCGGAGAGGTGATTCTGGTGGGCAACATGCCTGCAACGGTGATTGGCGTGGCGGAAGAGAAACAGTCGATGTTTGGCAGCAGTAAAATCCTGCGCGTCTGGCTGCCGTACACCACTATTTCCGGGCGAATCATGGGGCAGTCGTGGCTCAACTCGATCACCGTACGGGTGAAGGAAGGCTACGACAGCACCCAGGCCGAGCAGCAGATCGAACGTTTGCTCACTCTGCGTCACGGGAAGAAAGATTTCTTCACCTGGAATATGGACGGCGTCTTGAAAACGGCGGAAAAGACCACACGTACTCTTCAGATGTTCCTGACGCTGGTGGCGGTGATTTCGCTGGTGGTGGGGGGAATCGGGGTGATGAATATCATGCTGGTGTCGGTGACGGAGCGAACGCGCGAAATCGGCATCCGTATGGCGGTCGGTGCGCGGGCCAGCGATGTGCTGCAACAGTTTCTGATTGAAGCGGTGCTGGTGTGTCTGGTGGGCGGTGCGTTTGGTATCACGCTGTCGATGCTGATCGCCTTTACGCTGCAGCTGTTTTTACCGGGCTGGGAAATTGGTTTCTCACCTTTCGCGCTGCTGACGGCGTTTTTATGTTCGACGGCGACGGGCGTGTTGTTTGGCTGGCTACCGGCCCGCAATGCGGCACGGCTTGACCCGGTAGACGCATTAGCCCGCGAGTAAGTGATTGGTTTTGTAGGCCCGTGCAAGCGTAGCGCCGCCGGGCAACACGCGCTGGAAATAAAAATGCCAGCCGATCGGGCTGGCATTTTGACGACAGGATGTACACAATGAATCAGAGGGCTATGCGACAGCTTCTGCTTCAATGGGCACAATGACGCTGGCATGATTGCCTTTTGGCCCCTGGTGAACATCAAACTGGACCGATTGTCCGGCTTTTAGTGTTCTGTAACCATCCATCTGAATGGTGGAATAGTGCGCGAAGATATCTTCGCCGCCGCCTTCAGGGCAGATGAACCCGAACCCTTTGGCGTTGTTGAACCACTTAACAGTACCCATTTCCATGCTTCGACATCCTTCGTATATCTTATTAAGTAAGATGGAATGAACCGGTGGTGGAGTGGGGGCTGTTCAAAACCTCGCCAACTCACGCTTGTACAATTTAGATAAACCAACCTTCTCGTCAAGTGTCAGGCGCTGGAGTTGGGACAATAATCAACCAAAATTTGAAGCAGTTAACGCTATTGACGGGAATGTGACAGACATCGCGGATGGCAGTAATAGATGTTTGTTATCTGATATCTGAGGTAGATTCAGAATAGGTATCAATGCCTGTCAGCGAAAAATGTTCTGCCGGAAACCGTAACCGATGATGACGACTGACAATGGGTAAGACCAACGACTGGCTGGATTTTGACCAGCTGGCGGAAGATAAAGTGCGTGACGCGCTAAAACCGCCATCTATGTATAAAGTGATGTTAATGAACGATGATTACACGCCGATGGAATTTGTTATTGAC
This sequence comes from Lelliottia jeotgali, assembly GCA_002271215.1. Taxonomy (NCBI): domain Bacteria; kingdom Pseudomonadati; phylum Pseudomonadota; class Gammaproteobacteria; order Enterobacterales; family Enterobacteriaceae; genus Lelliottia; species Lelliottia jeotgali. Next base: position 1,566,088 of record CP018628.1, read on the forward strand.
GTGCTACAAAAGTTCTTTTCTTATGATGTAGAACGTGCAACGCAATTGATGCTCACCGTTCACTATCGAGGCAAAGCCATCTGCGGCGTTTTTACTGCTGAAGTGGCCGAAACCAAAGTGGCGATGGTGAACGAATACGCAAGGGAGAACGAGCATCCGTTGCTGTGTACGCTGGAAAAAGCCTGAAAAGGCATAAAAATTGGGGGAGGTGCCTATGCTCAATCAAGAACTGGAACTCAGTTTAAACATGGCTTTCGCCAGAGCGCGTGAGCACCGTCATGAGTTTATGACCGTTGAGCACCTGCTGCTTGCACTGCTCAGCAACCCATCTGCCCGCGAAGCGCTGGAAGCCTGCTCCGTGGATCTGGTGGCGTTGCGTCAGGAACTCGAAGCCTTCATCGAACAAACGACACCGGTGCTGCCCGTCAGCGAAGAGGAGCGCGATACTCAACCGACGCTCAGTTTCCAGCGCGTTTTACAGCGTGCGGTGTTCCACGTCCAGTCCTCTGGCCGTAGCGAAGTGACTGGCGCGAATGTGCTGGTTGCCATCTTCAGCGAGCAGGAGTCGCAAGCTGCGTACCTGCTGCGCAAACACGAAGTCAGCCGACTCGACGTGGTGAACTTTATCTCTCACGGAACGCGAAAAGACGAACCGAATCAGGCGTCGGACTCCAGCAATCAGGTCAATAACAATGAAGAGCAAGCAGGCGGGGAGGATCGTATGGAAAACTTCACCACCAATCTTAACCAGCTTGCTCGCGTCGGCGGAATCGACCCGCTGATTGGCCGCGACAAAGAGCTGGAACGCGCGATTCAGGTACTGTGCCGTCGCCGCAAGAACAACCCGCTGCTGGTGGGTGAATCAGGCGTAGGTAAAACTGCGATTGCCGAAGGGCTGGCCTGGCGTATTGTTCAGGGCGATGTCCCGGAAATCATGGCCGATTGCACCATCTATTCGCTGGATATCGGTTCTCTGCTGGCAGGCACCAAATACCGCGGTGATTTTGAAAAACGCTTTAAAGCGTTGCTGAAACAGCTGGAGCAAGACACCAGCAGCATCCTGTTTATCGATGAAATCCACACCATCATCGGCGCAGGCGCGGCGTCTGGCGGCCAGGTGGATGCCGCTAACCTGATCAAACCGCTGCTCTCAAGCGGCAAGATTCGGGTCATGGGTTCGACTACCTATCAGGAATTCAGCAATATTTTTGAGAAAGACCGTGCGCTGGCGCGCCGCTTCCAGAAAATCGATATTACTGAGCCGTCCGTTGAAGAAACCGTGCAGATTATTAACGGCCTGAAACCGAAGTACGAAGCGCACCACGACGTGCGTTACACCGCCAAAGCGGTGCGTGCGGCGGTGGAGCTGGCGGTGAAATACATCAACGATCGTCATCTGCCGGACAAAGCGATTGATGTGATCGACGAAGCGGGCGCGCGGGCGCGTCTGATGCCGATCAGCAAACGCAAAAAAACTGTCAACGTGGCGGATATCGAATCCGTGGTGGCGCGTATCGCGCGTATCCCTGAGAAGAGTGTTTCTCAGAGCGACCGCGATACCCTGAGAAACCTTGGCGACCGTCTGAAAATGCTGGTGTTTGGTCAGGATAAAGCCATTGAGGCGTTAACCGAAGCCATTAAAATGGCCCGTGCGGGTTTGGGTCACGAGCATAAACCGGTCGGTTCCTTCCTGTTTGCCGGTCCAACCGGTGTCGGGAAAACCGAGGTGACGGTACAGCTGTCTAAAGCGTTGGGCATTGAGCTGCTGCGCTTTGATATGTCCGAGTACATGGAACGCCACACCGTCAGCCGTTTGATTGGTGCGCCTCCGGGATACGTCGGCTTTGACCAGGGCGGCCTGCTCACTGACGCGGTGATCAAGCATCCGCACGCGGTACTGCTGCTCGATGAAATCGAGAAAGCGCACCCGGACGTGTTCAATATCCTCTTGCAGGTGATGGACAACGGGACGCTGACCGACAACAACGGGCGCAAAGCGGACTTCCGTAACGTGGTGCTGGTGATGACCACCAACGCCGGTGTGCGTGAAACGGAACGTAAATCGATCGGCCTGATCCACCAGGATAACAGCACCGATGCGATGGAAGAGATCAAAAAGATCTTCACGCCTGAGTTCCGTAACCGCCTGGACAACATTATCTGGTTCGATCACTTATCTACCGAGGTGATCCATCAGGTGGTGGACAAGTTCATCGTCGAGCTGCAGGTTCAACTGGATCAGAAAGGCGTGTCGCTGGAAGTAAGCCAGGAGGCCCGCAACTGGCTGGCTGAGAAAGGCTACGACCGTGCGATGGGCGCGCGTCCGATGGCGCGAGCTATCCAGGACAACCTGAAAAAACCGCTGGCTAACGAACTGCTGTTCGGTTCGCTGGTGGACGGGGGTCAAGTGACGGTAGCGCTGGATCAGGCGAAAGGGGAGTTGACGTACGACTTCCAGAGTGCGCAGAAGCATAAGCCTGAAGCGGCTCACTGAGTTTGATCGTTTTGACAAAAACCGGGTGAAAGCCCGGTTTTTTTATGCCTGTTTTTCAGCTCGAACAGTCCCCTCGCCCCTTTGGGGATAAGGTTAGGGTGAGGGGGAACTTGCGGCTCTGTGGTGACGCTGCGCATCTCACGTTCCTCACTGCGATACCTTCACAAGATGAATATCTTGAGCCGCTGAAATTTTGCGAGGCGTTTTCCAGAATCTACATCTGATTATTGCTGGATGAAATCACAGTAATAAAATGGCGGCGCACCTGCAAAATCAGGTGCCGGGATTGGCGTCCTGAAAAACGTGTGCGGATAATTTCGCGTGCATAAGGGTGAATGATGACTATCGAACGTAATAATTCCAGCCTCTACAGCGAACTGGCTCGCAAACCAGATCTTCCTGCGCTTGCCGAGCGCTGCAATCTCATGACCGAAATCCTTATAAGCTGTAACTCTCTTCCGCAACTACAGCCCATTTGCCGCTGTCTTGACGCTTATCTTGGTATCGTAAAACAAGAACTGGCTGAATCGATGAGCGATTTTTACGTCGTTGATTTGGAGGAAGAAGCGGAAAAGCCGAAAAAAAGAGAATGGTTGCTGGAGGAGACGGAAGTGAAATGCGATTACTGCCGTGCCTTAAATCACGTTTTGCTGGTTTCTCATTTTGATCGCGATATGCTCCCGCATCTTACTGGCCTGCTTCACGATATTACGCATGACATGGGGAATGATTTAGTTGTGTCGCATCAACCGCAGTTAGTAATACATTTACCCGCTCAACCTGGTTTATAGCGGAAATAAAAAAGGCCGGGGATTCCCCGACCTTTTTAAATATCTCTACGCCTTTACCGGCGAAAACAATTAGCGACTACGGAAGACAATGCGGCCTTTGCTCAGGTCGTACGGGGTCAGCTCAACAGTCACTTTGTCGCCCGTCAGGATACGGATGTAGTTTTTGCGCATTTTACCGGAGATGTGCGCGGTTACCACGTGACCGTTTTCCAGTTCTACGCGGAACATGGTGTTAGGTAACGTATCAAGTACGGTACCCTGCATTTCAATATTGTCTTCTTTGGCCATCTAATCCTCTGGGGTATCACTACCAAGTTTTGAACCGGCAAGATAATGCCGAAATTCATCAATTAAGTAAAGAATTGTGCGTTTAAAACGCAACAAAACAGTTTCGGCGTATTGCCCAGTCGTCACGGTATAACCGTACGAGAAGCGCATTCGTAAAGGGGAGGCGACGGATAAACGCAAGGACGTTATCTGGTGCGAAGGATTCCCAAACGGCGGCGGGGCAACAGGCTGAACCTACTCTGCGGCACCAATTATAACACTCCTCATCAGAAATGGGCGGAAAACATTTACACCGGAGGCATAAAGAGCGTTCTCGGCACCCAAAAATTCTGCGGTAGCTTCTGCAAGCGCATAGCGTCGAGCTTTTCCAGATAATGGCGACGTGAAATTTCTTCGGCGCCCAGCGACGCGGTGTGTTCGTTCAGCACCTGGCAATCCACCAGTTGCCCGCCGTTCTGAGCAAATTGATCGCAAAATACCAGCAGGGCGGTTTTGGATGCATTGACCGCGCGACTGAACATTGACTCGCCGCAAAAGAGGGTGCCTTGCGCTACGCCGTACATTCCCCCGACCAGTTCGCCGTTATCCCATACTTCGATGGAGTGCGCGTGGCCGAGTTCATGTAAACGATGGTAAGCATCGACGATGTCATGGGTTATCCAGGTGCCTTCAAGACGATCGCTGGCGCAGCCTTCGATAACCGGCCCGAAGGCATGGTTGAGCGTGACGCGATAGGGGGATTTAGCATGAAAGCGTTTCATGCTGCGGCTCAGGTGAAACTGTGAAGGCAACAGTACAGCACGAGGATCGGGAGACCACCACAGAATGGGGTCTCCTGGGGAGAACCACGGAAAAATACCACGCTGATAGGCCATCAGCAGGCGCGCCGGGCTTAAATCACCGCCAAGCGCCAGTAGCCCATTGGGTTCACGTAACGCTCCCTCTGGCGAAGGGAACGCAATATTATGACGAGAAAGCTGGACCAGGCGCATGACAACGAAACTCCACTACGCGAGTTAGGATCGGTTCAAATATAGTCTACAGACGTTGTTTAAACTGGTAGTAGCGCCCCTGTTTTGCTAACAGCTCTGCGTGACTACCTTGCTCAATAATGTGTCCGTTGTCCATTACAATTATTTGGTCAAAATTCGCCAGTCCGCGCAGACGATGCGTCACCATCAGCACGGTTTTGTTTTTCATGACTTGCGCCAATAAATCAAGGATTTGGCTTTCGGTTGTGGCATCCAGTCCTTCCGTCGGTTCATCAAGCAACATCAGCGGTGCATCGTGCAGCAGCGCACGCGCAACCGCCAGACGACGTAACTCACCACCCGAAAGTTGACGACCGCCTTCACCAAGCCACTCGTTTAAGCCATCGCCTTCGAGCAGTTTTTGCAGCCCGACCTGCTCCAGCATGGCGCCTAATTCACTGTCAGAGGCATTCGGTGATGCCAGCAGCAGGTTGTCGCGAAGCGTCGCGCTGAACAGATGTACGCGCTGCGGGACGACGCTGATAGCCTTACGCAGGGCCGGTTCGCTAAAGTCGGTCAGCGCTGTGTCGTTAAACAGAATTTCACCCAGGCGTGGGTCCCAGGCACGGGTAAGCAGTTGCAGCAGAGTGGATTTACCGCAGCCGGTTCGCCCCAGAATAGCAACGTGCTGGCCCGCCGGAACTGTCAGACTAATGCCATCCAGTGCGTTTTGTGCTTGTCCGTCGTAGGCAAACGTCACCTCTTTAATCTGCACTGCCACAGATTCAGGGGCAGTATCTTGACGTGAAGTGAACTGTACTTCCGGTTCTTGCTCGGTGATCTGCGTAATGCGTACCGCTGAGGCAATCACCTGGCCGAGATGCTGGAAAGCACCGGTGACCGGGGCGAGGGCTTCAAATGCCGCCAGCGCGCAGAAGACAAACAGCGCAATCAGCGCACCCGGCTGCGTGTTTCCGCCAACGCCACCCGACGCCATCCACAGCATCGCGATTACCGCAATCCCGCCAATCAGCATCATCAGTGCCTGGGAAAGGGCCGTCAGTTCAGACTGTCGGCGCTGCGCTTCATGCCAGCTGAGTTCTGTGCTTTCCATCCGAACACGATAGCGGCGGCTGGCACCAAAAATGGTCAGCTCTGCCTGGCCTTGCAGCCAGGAGGTCAGTTGCTGGCGATAGTCACCGCGCAGACGGGTCAGATTTTCCCCGGTCGACTTTCCCGCGCGATAAAACAGCGGCGGCAGCAGGAGAAGCGTAAGCAACATAATGCCGCCAAGCGTAAGCGCAATAGGCACGTCGAGCACGCAGAGGCCCAGCGTGACGGTGACGATCACCACAAAGGCGCCAACCAGTGGAGAGATGACGCGCAAATAAAGGTGATCCAGCGTATCGACATCGGCGACAACGCGGTTGAGCAATTCGCCCTGACGAAAACGCGCCAGTCCGGCAGGGGAGAGTGGCAGCAGTTTACTGAAGGTGAAAATGCGCAGGTGTTGAAGGACGCGGAAGGTCGCATCGTGGCTGACCAGTCGTTCAAAATAGCGTCCGGCGGTACGGGCAATCGCGGTGCCACGCACGCCTGCAGCGGGCAGCATGTAGTTAAAACTGTAAAGGCCAGCAACACCCGCGACCGCAGAGGCCGACAGGAACCAGCCGGAAAGCGTCAGCAATCCGATGCTTGCCAGAAGGGTAACGATAGCCAGCACAATGCCCAGCGTCAGCATCCATTTATGGCGTTTGTACAGGGCGAGATACGGCAGTAAGGCGCGCATTAAATATCCTCCTGACGATTAGCCAGCAGGGCGGCAAATGGCCTCTCTGCGGCAGCGAGCGTGGCGTAATCACCACTCTCGACGATAAGACCGTTTTCCATTACCCAGATCTGATCCCATTCGGAAATGCCTTCGAGCTGGTGGGTCACCATCAGCGTAGTCTGCAGGCGTGACGCATCATTGAGTGCCTGCATGACGCGCTGTTCGCTGTGGGCATCAAGGCTGGCGGCGGGTTCGTCCAGCAGCATTAATTGGCTCGGATTCAACAACGCGCGCGCCACGGCGATTCGCTGCGCCTGGCCGACGGATAATCCTGCTGCCTGATCGCCCACGACGGTATCGACGCCGTTTGGCAGCATTGGCAGAAACTCGCTGACCCATGCGCGGTCTAGTACCGACTGTAGCTCATCTTCGCGGGCGTCAGGACGCGCCAGCAGCACGTTTTCGCGTAACGTTGAGGCGGGTAGCTGTGGGTTTTGTCCCACCCAACTGAGCTGTTTGCGCCAGGCGTCAGGTTCCAGTAACCGCAGTTCCGTTCCGTTGATCTGCAACGAGCCGGTGTAAGCCATAAATCCGGATAAGGCATTCAGCAACGAGCTTTTCCCTGAACCGCTGATCCCCACCAGAACAACTCTTTGACCCGCTGAGAGCGTGAAGCTAAGCGGTCCGGCCAGCACTTTACCTTCCGGCGATAACACTGAGAAATCTTGTGCATGAACGGTGATCGGTTGTTTGCTGTTGAGCGTGATATCACCACGCTCAGGGTGCGCCAGCGGCGTTTCCAGGAACGTTTTCAGGCTATCAGCGGCACCCACGGCCTGCGCTTTAGCATGATAGAAGGTGCCCAGGTCGCGTAGCGGCTGGAAGAATTCAGGAGCCAGAATCAGCGCCAGGAAACCGGCTGAGAGCGTCACGGCCGTACCGTAGTGGCCAAAATCCAGCGCGCCAAGATAGGAGAAGCCAAAGTAAACCGCGACCAGCGCAATCGACAGAGAGGTGAAGAACTCCAGCACGCCGGAGGAGAGGAACGCCAGGCGCAGCACTTCCATCGTGCGCTGGCGGAAGTCCTGTGACGCGTGACGAATGTTTTCGATTTCCGCTTCACCGCGACCAAACACGCGCAACGTTTCCATTCCGCGCAGACGGTCGAGGAAATGTCCGCTCAGGCGGCCGAGCGCAAGGAAGTTGCGTCGATTTGCATCTGCAGCCCCCATGCCGACCATCGCCATGAACATCGGGATCAGCGGCGCGGTGCCGAGCAGAATCAATGCTGCTACCCAGTTCGACGGGAAAATCGCCAGCACGATCAGCAATGGAACGCAGACTGCCAGCGCCATCTGCGGCAGATAGCGGGCGTAGTAGTCGTGCATATCGTCGATCTGCTCAAGGATCAGCGTCGCCCAGCTTCCGGCAGGTTTACCCTGAATCCAGGCGGGACCCGCGTCCTGGAGCCTGTCCATGACCTGACGGCGGATTTCATAGCGAATCTGCTGTCCCGCGTAAAAGCCCACGCGTTCGCGCAGCCAGACCACCCAGGCGCGCAGCACAAAGATCAACACCAGCACGATAAAGGGCAATAATATTGCCTCGCGCGGAATGTTCTCCATAATCATATGGTTAAGAATGCGGGCCAGCAGCCATGCCTGGGCAACAATCAACAAACCGCTGATAAGACCCAAAACACGGGAAATAGTCAGCCAGCGGCGGGAAATAACGCTTTGCTGTTTTAGCCAGCGAGTTAACTCTTGTTGACGGGTTTTTTCCATTACGCGCTTTGCAGGTGAGTTATAAGAAATTAGACAACCGCATGTTACACGTGGGAAAAAATAAAGGCGACCTGTGGCCGCCTTTATTTACGTTTGTTACTGAGTTGTAAAGATTATTTACTTAATTCAGCCAGTCCGTCGAGGTAGCGTTCTGCATCCAGCGCAGCCATACAGCCGGTGCCCGCAGAGGTGATCGCCTGACGGTAAATATGGTCCATCACGTCGCCCGCAGCAAAGACGCCAGGAATGCTGGTCTGGGTCGCGTTGCCGTGAATACCGGACTGGACTTTGATGTAGCCGTTTTCCAGCTCCAGCTGACCGTCAAAAATGCCAGTATTCGGGCTGTGACCGATAGCCACAAACAGGCCCGCGACTTCCAGGGACTCGATATTGTCGCTGTTCTGCGTATCACGCAGACGCAGACCGGAAACACCCATCTGATCGCCCGTGACTTCTTCCAGCGTACGGTGGGTGTGCAGCACGATATTGCCGCTTTCCACTTTATCCATCAGACGTTTGATGAGGATTTTTTCCGCGCGGAAGGTGTCGCGACGGTGAATCAGGTGCACTTCAGAGGCAATGTTGGCCAGATAAAGTGCTTCTTCAACGGCCGTATTGCCGCCGCCGATGACCGCGACTTTCTGGTTACGGTAGAAGAAACCATCGCAGGTCGCACAGGCAGATACACCGCGGCCTTTGAACGCTTCTTCAGACGGCAGACCGAGGTAACGCGCGGAGGCACCGGTGGCGATAATCAGCGCGTCACAGGTGTATTCGCCGCTGTCACCGGTCAGGCGGAACGGACGGTTCTGCAGATCAACCTTGTTGATGTGGTCGAACAAAATTTCGGTGTCGAATTTGATCGCATGCTCGTGCATACGTTCCATCAGCAGCGGCCCGGTCAGGTCGTTCGGATCGCCTGGCCAGTTTTCTACTTCAGTCGTGGTGGTCAACTGACCGCCTTTTTCCATGCCGGTGATTAATACCGGGTGCAGGTTAGCGCGTGCAGCATAGACCGCTGCGGTGTATCCCGCAGGTCCAGAACCAAGGATTAGCAGCTTACTGTGTTTAGCCGTGCCCATGAGATCCCCATTGTTGTTGGCAGACATTTTCTCGGATTGTAGGGAATTTGTTGCCGTAAAAAAAGAGCGCAGCAATTTTGTAAACGATTTGTGCAATAGGCGAGGGTGATGAACCGCCTTTATTGAGCGTAATAACATCACGTTTTTCATGAAAACGGTTGTTTATACGGCGACAAAATGAGGATTAATCCCCGGTCGCAATGAATAACTGGCACGTTGTACTAAAAAACGATGTTTTGCTTTGACAATCCCCTGCGCTTTTGCGAAAACATTGAAGGAAGAAAAAAATCCGCGTTAACTGTGTGTCGCATAGACATGCACGCAGGCGCCATTTTTACCGGGTCAGCGAAATCTACGCATGGTGTGGACAGATGCCATGCGTGATGTTGGTGACAGCCTTTTGGCAACGGTCTTCTCACCGTAGAACCCGAATCTGCATCGCATACACACTATAAAACGCGATGTGATAGGCAACGGGTACAGGCTCTGAACAGTGATGTGCACAGGGTCCAGGCAGGAGTAGGGAAGGAATACAGAGAGACAATAATAATGGTAGATAGCAAGAAGCGCCCTGGCAAAGATCTCGACCGTATCGATCGTAACATTCTGAATGAATTGCAAAAGGATGGGCGTATTTCCAACGTCGAGCTTTCAAAACGTGTGGGACTTTCACCGACGCCATGCCTTGAGCGTGTGCGCCGTCTGGAACGACAAGGCTTCATTCAGGGCTATACGGCTCTGTTGAACCCGCATTATCTGGATGCCTCACTTCTGGTTTTTGTTGAGATTACTCTGAATCGTGGCGCACCGGATGTGTTTGAGCAATTTAACACCGCAGTGCAAAAACTTGAAGAAATTCAAGAGTGTCATCTGGTTTCTGGCGATTTCGACTACCTGTTGAAGACCCGCGTACCAGACATGTCAGCCTATCGTAAACTGCTGGGTGAAACCCTGCTGCGACTGCCTGGCGTGAACGACACCCGCACTTATGTGGTGATGGAAGAAGTCAAACAGAGCAATCGTCTGGTTATTAAGACGCGCTAATACGGAACAGGTGCAAAATCAGCGTAATTTGATTACACTCCTGTTAATCCATACAGCAACAGTGCCGGGTATCCCGGCGCTGTTGTCCGTTTTAGCAAACAGGCAGGAAATGCCTGGTACCTGGAGAGCCTTTTTTGAGCCAGGAATATACTGAAGACAAAGAAGTCACTTTAACGAAGTTAAGCAGCGGGCGCCGACTCCTTGAGGCGTTACTGATTCTTGTTGCCCTTTTTGCCGTCTGGTTGATGGCCGCCTTACTCAGCTTTAACCCTTCCGATCCCAGCTGGTCACAAACGGCGTGGCATGAACCTATCCATAATTTGGGTGGTGTGCCCGGCGCATGGCTGGCAGATACGCTATTTTTCGTCTTTGGCGTCATGGCCTACACCATTCCAATCATTATTGTTGGTGGGTGCTGGTTTGCCTGGCGTCATCGTCAAAACGAAGAGTACATCGACTACTTTGCGGTTTCACTTCGTTTGATTGGCGCACTGGCGCTGATCCTGACCTCGTGCGGTCTGGCAGCGATCAACGCCGATGATATCTGGTATTTCGCCTCCGGTGGCGTGATTGGCAGCCTGTTGAGCACGGCGCTCAAACCCATGCTCCACAGCAGCGGTGGCACCATCACGCTGCTCTGTATCTGGGCGGCAGGGCTGACGCTCTTTACCGGTTGGTCGTGGGTGAGCATCGCTGAAAAACTCGGCGGCTTTATCCTGAATATTCTGACGTTCGCCAGCAATCGCACCCGTCGTGATGATACCTGGGTGGATGAAGACGAATACGAAGATGATGATTATGAAGAAGAGTCGTCATCCGCCAACCGAACCGAATCTCGACGCACGCGCATCATGCGCGGGGCGCTGGCGCGTCGTAAGCGCGTCGCTGAAAAATTCACTAATCCTTTGGCTCGTAAAACCGATGCGGCTCTCTTCTCCGGCAAACGGATGGATGACGAAGAGCAAGTCACTTACAGCACAGGCGGCGTCGCCACCGATCCGGATGACGTGCTGTTCTCTGGCAATCGAGCGATGCCGGGTGATTTCGATGAATACGATCCGCTGTTAAACGGTGATTCTGTGACGGCTCCGGTTGCCGCAGCAGCAATTGCGACGACGGCGACGCAAGCTTACGCTGCGCCCGTTGAGGCCGTGATGTCAGTTGCGCCGGTTCAGACCCCAGAGCCTGCCCTGCAGCAGCCGATGGTTGACTGGCAAACGGCACCTGGCGTTCACACGCCTGAGCCGACTATTGCCCCAGAGCCAGAAAGCTATGTACCGGTGCCGCCGCAGGATCAACAGTGGCAGCAGCCGTATCAGCCTGAGCCAGTTTACGAAGAACAATATGCCGAACCTGAGCAGCCTTATCAGGAATACACCCCTGAACCTGTTTCAGAGCCGCAGATTGAAGTGGAAGAGGTTAAACCTGCTCGTCCGCCGATGTACTATTTTGAAGAAGTAGAAGAGAAACGCGCCCGCGAACGTGAGCAGCTTGCGGCCTGGTATCAGCCAGTGCCTGAGCCTGCGGGGGTTAATCCTGTTACGTCGCCTGCGTTTAGTGCGCCAGATATCGATCCAACAGCGGCCATTGCTCCTGTTGCTGCAAGCGTTAAACAAGCGACAGTTGCTGCGACAGCAACTGCTGCGGCAGCCGCACCGGTGTTTAGTCTGGCCGCCGGTGGAGCACCTCGTCCGCAGGTGAAAGAGGGTATCGGCCCACAATTACCGCGACCAAACCGCGTGCGCGTTCCAACGCGTCGTGAGCTGGCGTCATACGGTATCAAATTGCCTTCTCAGCGTATGGCTGAGGAAAAAGCGCAAGATCCGAATGATATCGATGATGCGGATGAAATGCAGCAGGACGAGCTGGCTCGCCAGTTTGCTGCGCAGCAGCATCAGCGCTACGGCGAAGAATATCAGGACCACTCGCAGCCTGATGTTACTCAGGACGACGAAAACGACGCCGCAGAAGCAGAGCTGGCACGTCAGTTCGCCGCTTCACAGGAACAGCGTTATTCTGGCGAACAGCCAAAAAATGCGAATCCTTTCTCTCTGTCAGATTTTGAATTTTCACCGATGAAAGATTTGGTGGATGACACGCCGAGCGAGCCGCTGTTTACCCCGAGCGTGATGCCGGAAGCAGAGCCACTACGCCCGCAATATGCTCCAGCGCAGCCTCAGCATGTTCCGCAGCCAGTGGCTCCGCAACAGTATGCGCAGCCGGTCGCTGCGCCGCAGCAATATGCACAACCGCAGCAGTCTGTCGCTCAGCCGCAGGAAAGCCTGATTCACCCGCTGCTGATGCGCAATGGCGATAGCCGTCCCGTACAACGACCGACTACGCCGCTGCCGTCGCTGGATCTCTTAACCTCTCCGCCGACGGAAGTTGAGCCGGTGGATACCTTTGCACTTGAGCAAATGGCGCGTCTGGTTGAAACACGTCTGGCTGATTTCCGTATTAAAGCGGACGTTGTTAACTACTCTCCTGGTCCGGTGATTACTCGCTTCGAGCTCAATCTGGCGCCGGGTGTTAAAGCCGCGCGTATTTCGAATCTCTCACGTGACCTGGCGCGTTCGCTTTCGACCGTTGCAGTGCGCGTGGTTGAAGTTATTCCGGGCAAGCCGTACGTGGGCCTGGAGTTGCCGAACAAGAAACGTCACACCGTTTATCTGCGTGAAGTGCTGGATAACGCGAAATTCCGCGATAACCCGTCACCTTTAACCGTAGTGCTGGGCAAAGATATCGCGGGTGAGCCTGTCGTCGCAGATCTCGCGAAAATGCCACACCTGCTGGTGGCCGGTACTACCGGTTCTGGTAAATCCGTCGGTGTGAACGCGATGATCCTGAGCATGCTCTACAAAGCGCAGCCGGAAGATGTGCGTTTCATCATGATCGACCCGAAAATGCTGGAACTCTCCGTCTACGAAGGCATTCCGCATCTGCTCACCGAAGTTGTGACCGACATGAAAGATGCCGCCAACGCCCTGCGCTGGAGCGTCAACGAAATGGAACGCCGCTACAAGCTGATGTCTGCTCTGGGTGTGCGTAACCTCGCCGGTTATAACGACAAGATTGCTGAAGCGGCGCGCATGGGCCGTCCGATTCCGGACCCATACTGGAAGCCGGGCGACAGCATGGATGCTCAGCATCCGGTGCTGGAAAAACTGCCGTACATCGTGGTGCTGGTGGATGAATTCGCCGACCTGATGATGACAGTAGGCAAGAAAGTTGAAGAGCTGATCGCCCGACTGGCACAGAAAGCGCGTGCAGCCGGTATTCACCTGGTGTTGGCGACGCAGCGTCCGTCTGTTGACGTCATCACTGGTCTGATTAAAGCGAACATTCCGACGCGTATCGCGTTCACCGTATCGAGTAAAATCGACTCCCGTACCATCCTCGATCAGGCGGGTGCAGAATCGCTGCTCGGCATGGGTGATATGCTCTATTCCGGCCCGAACTCGACGACGCCGGTGCGCGTTCACGGTGCGTTTGTTCGTGACCAGGAAGTCCACGCCGTCGTGCAGGACTGGAAAGCGCGCGGTCGTCCGCAATATGTAGACGGCATCACTTCCGAGAGCGAAAGCGAAGGCAGTGGTGGCGGTTATGATGGCGCGGAAGAGTTGGATCCATTATTTGATCAGGCCGTTAATTTTGTGACAGAAAAACGCAAAGCGTCCATTTCCGGCGTACAGCGTCAGTTCCGCATCGGCTACAACCGCGCTGCACGTATTATCGAACAGATGGAAGCGCAGGGCATTGTAAGCGAGCAAGGTCACAACGGTAACCGCGAAGTGCTGGCGCCGCCACCGTTTGAGTAATCCTTCGTCGATTGCAAAGATGGGTAAATCAGCAAAAATTAAGCATTTTCTTCTGTCGCCTGCCTGCGGGCAGGTTCAGAATAGACGGCAGAACCCGATTTCGGGATGACGAATTTTAAGGACTCATAATGAAAAAAATCGCAATTGTCGGAGCACTACTGACCAGCTTTGTCGCCAGCAGCGTCTGGGCCGATGCCGCAAGCGACCTTAAAAGCCGCCTGGATAAAGTCAGCAGCTTCCACGCCAGCTTCACCCAGAAAGTGACGGATGGCAGCGGCAACGCGGTGCAAGAAGGACAGGGCGATCTCTGGGTGAAACGTCCTAATCTGTTTAACTGGCACATGACTCAGCCGGATGAAAGCATTCTGGTTTCCGACGGTAAAACCCTGTGGTTCTATAACCCGTTTGTTGAACAGGCGACCGCAACGTTGCTGAAAGATGCAACCAGCAATACACCGTTCATGCTGATCGCACGCAACCAGACCAGCGACTGGCAGCAGTACAACATTAAACAGAATGGCGATGATTTTGTGCTGACGCCGAAGGGCAATACCGGGAACCTGAAACAGTTCACCATTAACGTGAGCAACAACGGGACTATCAATCAGTTCAGCGCCGTTGAGCAGGACGAGCAGCGCAGCAGCTACCAGCTCAAATCTCAGCAAAATGGCGCGATTGACGCATCGAAATTCACCTTTACCCCGCCGCAGGGCGTAACGGTGGACGACCAACGCAATAAGTAAGAGGCGTGAGTGGGCAACCTGTCGCTCGATTTTTCTGATAATGCGTTTCAACCTCTGGCCGCCCGTATGCGGCCAGAAAATTTAGCGCAGTACATTGGCCAGCAGCATCTGCTGGCTGCCGGGAAACCGTTGCCGCGCGCTATCGAAGCCGGGCATCTGCATTCTATGATCCTGTGGGGACCACCGGGAACCGGTAAAACCACGCTGGCCGAAGTGATTGCTCGCTATGCCAATGCCGACGTCGAGCGTCTTTCAGCCGTCACGTCCGGCGTGAAAGAGATCCGTGAAGCTATCGAGCGCGCCCGCCAGAACCGTAATGCTGGTCGTCGAACCATCCTTTTTGTCGACGAAGTTCATCGTTTCAATAAGAGCCAGCAGGATGCGTTCCTGCCGCACATTGAAGACGGGACCATCTTCTTTATCGGTGCCACCACCGAAAATCCTTCGTTTGAACTCAATTCTGCGCTGCTTTCCCGCGCCCGCGTTTATCTGCTGAAATCACTGACTACGGACGATATTGAGCAGGTCCTCACTCAGGCGATGGAAGACAAGGCGCGCGGCTACGGCGGACAGGACATCGTTCTGCCGGATGATACGCGTCGCGCAATTGCCGAGCTGGTTAACGGTGATGCGCGTCGCGCGTTAAATACGCTGGAAATGATGGCCGATATGGCCGAGCTGGATGAAACCGGTAAGCGCGTATTGAAAGCGGAGTTGCTCACGGAGATTGCCGGTGAGCGCAGTGCGCGATTCGATAACAAAGGCGACCGCTTTTACGATCTCATTTCAGCGTTTCACAAATCCGTGCGCGGCAGTGCGCCCGATGCTGCGCTCTACTGGTATGCGCGCATTATTACCGCCGGTGGCGACCCGCTATATGTTGCGCGGCGCTGCCTGGCAATCGCGTCGGAAGATGTCGGCAATGCCGATCCGCGCGCGATGCAAGTGGCAATCTCTGCGTGGGACTGTTTTACCCGAGTAGGGCCGTCAGAAGGTGAGCGCGCTATTGCTCAGGCGATTGTCTATCTGGCCTGCGCGCCGAAAAGTAATGCCGTCTACACAGCGTTTAAAGCCGCGATGGCCGATGCGCGCGATCGTCCGGACTATGACGTGCCGGTTCACCTGCGTAATGCCCCGACTAAACTGATGAAAGAAATGGGCTATGGCCAGGAGTATCGCTACGCCCACGATGAGCCGAACGCCTATGCCGCCGGGGAGGAATATTTCCCGCAGGAAATGGCACAAACGCGCTATTATCGCCCGACTAACAGAGGTCTTGAAGGCAAGATTGGCGAAAAGCTCGCCTGGCTTACCGGACAGGATCAAAATAGCCCTATAAAACGCTACCGTTAGCGCGATCGTTGCGGTAATGTTGGCAATGTATCCCTGTGACCGCAGGCTGTGGTCACATTTCCTCTTTTAATTCGATAAGCACAGGATAAGCATGCTCGATCCCAATCTGTTGCGTAACGAGCCAGACGCAGTCGCAGAAAAACTGGCACGCCGGGGCTTTAAGCTGGATGTAGATAAGCTGCGCGCTCTTGAAGAGCGTCGTAAAGTTCTGCAGGTACAAACTGAAAATCTGCAAGCTGAGCGTAACTCTCGATCGAAATCCATCGGCCAGGCGAAAGCACGCGGGGAAGACATTGAGCCATTGCGTCTTGAAGTGAACAAGCTGGGTGAAGAGCTGGATCAGGCGAAAGTTGAACTTGATGCTCTTCAGACCGAAATTCGTGATATCGCGCTGGCGATCCCGAACATTCCTGACGATAGCGTTCCTGTCGGTAAAGACGAAAATGACAACGTTGAAGTGAAGCGCTGGGGCACCCCGCGTGAATTCGATTTCGACGTTCGCGATCATGTTACGCTGGGCGAAATGCACGCGGGTCTGGACTTTGCCGCCGCGGTTAAACTGACCGGTTCTCGCTTTGTGGTAATGAAAGGCCAGATCGCGCATCTGCACCGTGCCCTGGCTCAGTTCATGCTGGATCTGCACACCGAACAGCACGGCTACAGCGAAACTTACGTTCCGTATCTGGTTAACCACGATACTCTGTATGGTACGGGCCAGTTGCCTAAATTTGCTGGCGATCTGTTCCACACTCGTCCGCTGGACGAAGAAGCAGACAGCAGCAACTACGCGTTGATCCCAACTGCAGAAGTGCCGCTGACCAACCTCGTTCGTGATGAAATCATCGACGAAGACGATCTGCCAATCAAACTGACTGCACACTCTCCGTGCTTCCGCTCTGAAGCGGGGTCTTACGGCCGCGATACCCGTGGTCTGATCCGTATGCACCAGTTCGACAAAGTTGAGATGGTTCAGATCGTGCGCCCGGAAGAATCAATGGATGCGCTGGAAGAGATGACTGGCCATGCAGAGAAAGTGCTTGAGCTGCTGGGTCTGCCGTACCGTCGTATGGCGCTGTGCTCTGGTGATATGGGCTTCGGCGCATGCAAAACCTACGATCTGGAAGTGTGGGTCCCGGCGCAGAATACCTATCGTGAGATCTCTTCCTGCTCTAACGTCTGGGATTTCCAGGCGCGCCGTATGCAGGCACGCTGCCGCAGTAAATCTGACAAGAAAACCCGTCTGGTTCATACCCTGAACGGTTCTGGTCTGGCTGTAGGTCGTACGCTGGTTGCGGTGCTGGAAAACTACCAGCAGGCAGACGGTCGTATTGAGATCCCTGAAGTGCTGCGCCCGTACATGAAAGGCCAGCAGTACATCGGTTGATTTGCCTTAAAACAAAAAAGCGCCTGAGGGCGCTTTTTTTATGCCTTCGTTTTGACGCCAGACAATAACTCATCCCTCTAAAGTAGTAATACTCACCTCACTTATTATTAGCATAAAAATCTAGTAACGAAGAAATTCGTTATATAAAAATCTATATAGCGGTGTTATCCGCATCTTAATTTTTTGTGAGCAACCAAAGTGAGTTTCTATGAAAATCAAAGCGCCTGATGCTCTACTGGCTGCCGAGGTGAGTCGTCGCGGGTTAGTGAAAACCGCGGCGATTGGCGGTCTCGCTGTTGCCAGCAGCGCGTTCTCCCTGCCTTTTTCACGTATGGCATCTGCGGCTGAAGCTATCGCGCCGCTGACTGCACCTGAAAAAGTGGTCTGGAGCGCATGTACCGTTAACTGTGGCAGCCGTTGCCCGCTGCGTATGCACGTTGTCGATGGCGAAATTAAATATGTCGAAACTGACAACACCGGCGATGATAACTACGAAGGGTTACATCAGGTTCGCGCCTGCCTGCGTGGTCGTTCGATGCGCCGTCGCGTTTACAACCCGGATCGCCTCAAATATCCAATGAAACGCGTGGGCAAACGCGGTGAGGGTAGGTTCGAGAAAATCAGCTGGGAAGAGGCCTTTGATACCATCGCCGGGAACATGCAGCGACTGATCAAAGAGCACGGTAACGAGTCCATTTATCTGAACTACGGTACCGGCACCCTCGGTGGCACCATGACGCGCTCCTGGCCACCAGGAAAAACGCTGATCGCCCGTCTGATGAACTGCTGCGGCGGCTACCTCAATCATTACGGTGACTACTCTTCCGCACAGATTGCCGAGGGACTGAACTACACCTACGGCGGCTGGGCAGACGGTAACAGCCCGTCTGACATTGAAAACAGCAAACTGGTGGTTCTGTTCGGTAATAACCCGGGTGAAACGCGCATGAGCGGCGGCGGGGTGACGTACTACCTTGAACAGGCGCGCGCAAAATCTAACGCCCGAATGATCATCGTCGATCCGCGCTACACGGATACCGGTGCCGGACGCGAAGATGAATGGATCCCGATTCGCCCTGGCACCGATGCCGCGTTGGTGAATGCCCTGGCGTGGGTGATGATCACCGAAAACCTCGTCGATCAGCCGTTCCTCGATAAGTACTGCGTCGGTTACGACGAGAAAACCTTGCCAGCCAGCGCACCAGCCAATGGTCACTACAAAGCATACATCCTTGGACAAGGCAGTGATGGCGTAGCCAAAACGCCGCAATGGGCGTCAACGATCACCGGTATTCCTGTTGAACGCATCGTACAACTGGCGCGTGAAATTGGCTCAGCGAAACCGGCCTATATTAGCCAGGGGTGGGGCCCGCAGCGCCACGCGAACGGTGAAATCGCCACCCGCGCAATTTCGATGCTCTCCATTTTAACCGGCAACGTCGGTATCCACGGCGGCAACTCCGGCGCGCGCGAAGGCTCTTATGAAGTGCCGTTCGAACGTATGCCGACGCTGGAAAACCCAGTCCAGACCAGTATCTCCATGTTTATGTGGACCGATGCGATTGAACGCGGCCCAGAAATGACCGCCCTGCGCGACGGTGTGCGCGGGAAAGATAAGCTGGACGTGCCGATTAAGATGATCTGGAACTATGCGGGCAACTGCATTATCAACCAGCACTCGGATATCAACCGCACCCACGACATCCTTCAGGATGACAAAAAATGCGAGATGATAGTGGTGATCGACTGCCACATGACCTCGTCGGCGAAATATGCCGATATTCTGCTGCCGGACTGCACGGCCTCCGAACAGATGGACTTCGCGCTGGATGCCTCTTGCGGCAACATGTCGTATGTCATCTTTACCGACCAGGTGATCAAACCGCGCTTCGAATGTAAAACCATTTACGAGATGACGACAGAATTGGCCAAACGCCTCGGCGTTGAGCAGCAATTCACCGAAGGCCGCACTCAGGAAGGCTGGATGCGTCATCTGCACGAATTGTCCCGTCAGGCGGTCCCAGATTTGCCTGATTTTGACACCTTCCGCAAGCAGGGGATGTTCAAGCAGCGCGATCCGGAAGGGCATCATGTGGCCTACAAAGCCTTCCGCGAAGATCCGCAGGCGAACCCGCTGACCACGCCGTCAGGGAAAATCGAAATCTACTCCGAAGCGTTGGCAAAAATCGCCGCCAGCTGGGAATTGCCGGAAGGTGATGTTATCGATCCACTGCCGATCTACACCCCAGGGTTTGAAAATTATAACGATCCGCTGACGGCGAAATACCCGCTGCAGCTGACCGGTTTCCACTACAAAGCCCGCGTTCACTCCACCTACGGCAACGTCGACGTGCTGAAAGCGTCCTGTCGCCAGGAGATGTGGATGAACCCGATGGATGCGAAAAAACGCGGCATCGCCAACGGTGACCGCATTCGCATCTTCAACGATCGTGGTGAAGTACACATCGAAGCGAAAGTGACACCGCGCATGATGCCTGGTGTGGTCGCGCTGGGGGAAGGGGCCTGGTATAACCCGGATGCGAATCGCATCGACCAGGCAGGCAGCATTAACGTGCTGACCACGCAGCGCCCGTCGCCACTGGCGAAAGGCAACCCGTCCCACACGAACCTTGTTCAGGTTGAAAAGGTATAAGGAGTAACCGATGACTACCCAGTATGGATTTTTCATTGATTCCAGTCGTTGCACCGGTTGCAAAACCTGCGAGCTGGCCTGTAAAGATTACAAAGACTTAACCCCGGACGTCAGCTTCCGTCGTATTTACGAATACGCGGGTGGCGACTGGCAGGAAGACAACGGAGTCTGGAATCAGAACGTGTTTGCTTACTACCTGTCGATTGCCTGTAACCACTGCGAAGATCCGGCCTGCACCAAAGTCTGCCCGAGCGGCGCGATGCATAAGCGTGAAGATGGGTTTGTGGTGGTGGACGAGGATGTCTGCATCGGTTGTCGATACTGCCATATGGCCTGTCCGTACGGTGCGCCGCAGTACAACGCCGCAAAAGGTCACATGACCAAATGCGACGGCTGCCACTCGCGCGTGGCGGATGGCAAAAAACCGATCTGTGTAGAGTCCTGCCCATTACGTGCACTCGATTTTGGTCCGATTGAAGAACTGCGTCAGAAACACGGTCAGCTTGCGGCTGTCGCACCGCTACCGTCTGCGCACTTCACTAAGCCAAGTATCGTCATTAAACCGAATGCCAATAGCCGTCCGACGGGTGATACCACCGGCTACCTGGCAAATCCGAAGGAGGTGTGAGATGGGAAGTGGATGGCATGAATGGCCGTTAATGATTTTCACCGTCTTCGGACAGTGCGTAGCGGGCGGGTTTATCGTTCTGGCGCTGGCTTTGCTCAAGGGGGATTTACGCGCTGAGCAGCAACAGCGTCTGATCCTGAGCATGTTTGGATTGTGGGTGCTGATGGGGATTGGCTTTATTGCCTCGACCCTGCACCTGGGATCGCCACTGCGCGCGTTCAACTCCCTGAATCGTATCGGTGCATCATCGCTCAGTAACGAAATTGCGAGTGGAGCGATCTTCTTTGCTATCGGCGGCCTGGGCTGGCTGCTGGCAGCGTTCAAGAAACTACCGTCCGGGCTGCGCGGGGTGTGGCTAATTGTGACTATGGTGCTCGGAGTCGTATTTGTCTGGATGATGGTGCGCGTTTACAACACCATCGATACCGTTCCAACCTGGTACAGTGTCTGGACGCCGATGAGCTTCTTCCTGACTATGTTTATTGGTGGGCCGCTTTTAGGCTTCCTGTTGCTGCGCGTGTCAGGCGTCGATGGTTGGGCGATGCGCCTGCTGCCTGCAGTTTCGCTGTTGGCGCTAGTCATCAGTGCGATGGTGGCGTTGATGCAGGGCGCTGAGCTGGCGGCTATCCATAGCTCTATTCAGCAAGCCTCTGCGCTGGTACCGGATTACGGTTCGCTGATGGCCTGGCGTATCGGGCTGCTGGTTGCGGCGCTGGCCTGCTGGGTGATCCCGCAGGTGAAAGGTTATCAGCCTGCGGTTCCACTCCTTTCACTGGCCTTTGTGCTGGTGCTGGCAGGGGAGCTGATTGGTCGCGGCGTCTTCTACGGTCTGCATATGACAGTAGGGATGGCAATCGCCAGTTAATTGATCCTTTAGTTATATTAAGCCGGGGCAAATGCTCCGGCTTTTTTATTTTCTATCATGAAATTTTTCTACTGAACGCGAGTATTTATTTGCCTCAGAGATGAATAAAAACAATCAGATAATTATTACGTATTGTATTGGATGCGTACGGAGGATGAATTTTTTAAATCGACAGAGAACAAATCGTGCGAGGCCGCTAACTGCATGGATTGACTTTGTTTTTGCCGGTGGCATGATGCGCTCGAAATCTTTACTTCCTCACGGTTTTTACCCATGACCACCTATACCCGCCCAGTGCTGCTTTTGCTCTGTGGCTTGCTTTTGTTGACCCTGGCGATAGCGGTATTAAATACCCTCGTCCCGCTTTGGCTCGCCCATGAAAACCTCCCGACGTGGCAGGTGGGGATGGTCAGTTCCTCCTATTTTACCGGTAATCTGCTGGGTACTTTGCTGACCGGTAAATTAATCAAACGTTTTGGTTTCAACCGCAGCTATTACCTGGCCTCACTGATTTTTGCGGCCGGTTGTGTTGGGCTGGGCGTGATGATGGGGTTCTGGAGCTGGATGACCTGGCGTTTTATCGCTGGCGTTGGCTGCGCGATGATCTGGGTGGTAGTGGAAAGTGCGCTGATGTGCAGTGGCACGTCCCGCAATCGTGGTCGCCTGCTGGCGGCGTACATGATGGTCTATTACGTGGGGACGGTGCTGGGTCAGTTGATGATCAGCAAACTGCCGACCGATTTAATGAGCGTCCTGCCGTGGGTGACGGGCATGGTGCTGGCAGCGATTCTGCCACTGCTGTTTACCCGGATCGTGAACCAGAGCAGTGAGCATCAGGAAGCGACGCATGTCTGGCCGATGCTCAGATTGCGCCATGCGCGCCTTGGCATCAACGGCTGTATTATCTCCGGGATCGTGTTGGGTTCCCTGTACGGTTTAATGCCGCTTTATCTGAACCATAAAGGCGTCAGTGATTCCAGTATCGGCTTTTGGATGGCGGTGATGGTCAGTGCGGGCATTGTAGGCCAGTGGCCTATTGGTAAGCTGGCTGACAAATTTGGTCGCCTGCTGGTGCTGCGCGTGCAGGTTTTTGTGGTAATCATGGGTTGTCTGGCGATGCTCGGCAGCGCGGCGATGGCACCAGCGCTGTTTATTCTTGGTGCGGCGGGCTTTACGCTTTATCCAGTAGCGATGGCCTGGGCGTGTGAAAAAGTCGAACACCACCAACTGGTCGCGATGAATCAGGCTCTGCTACTGAGCTACACCATCGGCAGCCTGCTGGGCCCGACGTTTACTGCCATGCTGATGCAGAGCTATTCCGACAATCTGCTGTTTATCATGATCGCCAGCGTATCGTTTATCTATCTCCTGATGCTGCTGCGCAAAGCAGGCGAGCATCCAACGCCAGTGGCGCACGCCTGATACAAAAAAGCCCGGTGCAGATGCCCGGGCTTTTGTTTAGTACATCACCTTGTGACCGTACTGTTCGAGAATACCTTTGACGCGTTCCATCGTCTCTTTCTTCGGTGGCTTCACGCCGTCAAGCTTGTACTCTTCGCCCATTGCCACCCATTTGTGTTTGCCCAGCTCGTGGTAGGGCAGGAGCTCGATTTTCTCGACGTTGCCCATGTCGCGGGTAAATTCACCGAGGCGATGCGCAGAGTCGTCATCGTCTGACCAGCCCGGGACAACCACATAGCGGATCCAGACGTTGATATTTTTATTGGCCAGGTAACGGCAAAACTCAAGCGTACGATGGTTCGACACGCCGACCAGGTTCTGGTGGATTTCATCGTTCATCTGTTTCAGATCGAGCATTACCAGATCCGTCACTTCAAGTAGTTCATCAATCACCGGATCGTAGCGACGCACAAAGCCGTTGGTATCGAGACAGGTGTGGATGCCTTCTTTGCGACAGGCGCGGAACCAGTCGCGGACAAATTCGGCCTGCAGGATGGCTTCGCCGCCTGACGCTGTAACGCCACCGCCGGACGCATTCATAAAGTGGCGATAGGTCACCACTTCTTTCATGAGTTCTTCAACGGTGACCTCTTTGCCGCCGTGCGTATCCCAGGTGTCGCGGTTGTGACAGTACAGGCAGCGCATCAGGCAGCCCTGGAAGAAGGTGATAAAGCGGATGCCTGGGCCATCGACAGTGCCACAGGATTCAAAGGAGTGAATGCGACCAATAGTTGACATTGCGGTGATATCTCCAGATTCGGCCCGTCCGGGGCCTGTTTATGTGCATAGCTCATCGGCTATGTCGAGTCTGTTTTGGCTGTTATCCATTAAGTATATAGACAGCGGCCAAAAGAGACTGGTTTGGAGAAGGTGTTAAAAAGGCCCCACTGATGTGGAGCCTTTATTGTACGCTTTTTACTGCGTGATTTCAGTCAATTCCAGTTAGATGGATTGAGTGAAAGTACGGGTGATAACGTCCTGCTGCTGTTCTTTAGTCAGGGAGTTAAAACGTACTGCGTAGCCAGATACGCGGATGGTCAACTGCGGATATTTTTCCGGGTTTTCCATCGCGTCGAGCAGCATTTCACGGTTCATCACGTTCACGTTCAAGTGCTGACCACCTTCGATGGTAGATTCGTGATGGAAGTAACCGTCCATCAGACCTGCCAGGTTGGTTTTACGCACTTCGTCGTCTTTACCCAGCGCATTTGGAACGATAGAGAAGGTATAAGAGATACCATCTTTCGCGTAAGCAAACGGCAGTTTAGCAACGGAAGTCAGAGAGGCAACAGCACCTTTCTGGTCACGACCGTGCATTGGGTTAGCACCTGGACCGAATGGTGCGCCAGCACGACGACCGTCTGGGGTGTTACCGGTTTTCTTACCGTACACAACGTTAGAAGTGATGGTCAGAACAGACTGAGTCGGGATAGCGTTGCGGTAGGTAGTCAGTTTCTGAATTTTCTTCATGAAACGTTCAACCAGGTCAACGGCCATGTCATCTACACGAGAGTCGTTGTTACCAAACTGCGGGTATTCGCCTTCGATTTCGAAGTCAGTCGCCAGACCATCTTCGTCACGAATTGGTTTAACTTTCGCGTATTTGATTGCAGACAGGGAGTCAGCTGCAACGGACAGACCTGCGATACCACATGCCATAGTACGAACCACGTCACGGTCGTGCAGAGCCATCAGAGAGGCTTCGTAGCTGTACTTGTCGTGCATGTAGTGGATGATGTTCAGGGCGGTGACATACTGCTTAGCCAGCCAGTCCATGAAGTGATCCATACGATCCATGACTTCGTCGAATTTCAGAACGTCGCCTTTGATTGGTTCAGATTTAGGACCAACCTGGATTTTCAGTTTTTCATCAACGCCGCCGTTGATTGCATACAGCATGGTTTTCGCGAGGTTAGCGCGAGCACCGAAGAACTGCATTTGCTTACCAACAACCATTGGGCTTACGCAGCAAGCGATAGCGTAGTCGTCGTTGTTGAAGTCAGGACGCATCAGATCATCGTTCTCGTACTGCAGAGAAGAGGTATCGATGGAGACTTTAGCCGCGAATTTCTTGAAGTTCAGTGGCAGTTTTTCTGACCACAGAACAGTGATGTTCGGTTCCGGAGACGGGCCCATGGTGTACAGGGTGTTCAGGAAACGGAAGCTGTTTTTGGTTACCAGAGTACGGCCGTCAACGCCCATACCGCCGATAGATTCAGTTGCCCAGATTGGGTCACCGGAGAACAGCTCATCGTATTCTGGAGTACGCAGGAAGCGAACCATACGCAGTTTCATGACCAGGTGGTCAATCATTTCCTGTGCGTCTTGCTCGGTAATTTTGCCTGCTTTAATGTCACGTTCGATGTAAGCATCCAGGAAGGTGGATACGCGACCGAAGGACATTGCTGCGCCGTTCTGAGATTTAACCGCAGCCAGGTAGCCGAAGTAAGTCCACTGGATAGCTTCCTGAGCGTTGGTAGCCGGACCGGAGATATCGCAGCCATATTTAGCAGCCATCTCTTTGATCTGACCCAGCGCACGGTGCTGTTCAGAGATCTCTTCACGCAGACGGATAGTCGCTTCCAGGTTTACGCCGTTTTCCAGGTCAGATTGCAGTGACAGGAACTGTGCGTATTTGTCTTTCAGCAGGAAGTCGATACCGTACAGTGCAACGCGACGGTAGTCACCGATGATACGGCCACGGCCATACGCATCTGGCAGACCGGTCAGAACACCGGATTTACGGCAGTTCAGGATGTCTTTGGTGTAAACATCAAAAACGCCCTGGTTGTGAGTTTTGCGGTATTCGCTGAAGATTTTTTTCAGCATTGGGTCCAGTTCGCGATCGTACGCTTTGCAGGAACCTTCAACCATTTTGATGCCACCGAACGGGATAATCGCTCGTTTCAGTGGTTTTTCAGTCTGCAGACCAACGATTTTCTCAAGCGCTTTGTTGATGTAGCCAGCGTCGTGAGAAGTGATGGTAGAGGCAACGGAAGTATCGAAATCAACTGGCGCGTGAGTGCGGTTTTCCAGTTTAACGCCTTCCATGACATTGTCCCACAGCTTGGTTGTTGCATCAGTAGCACCAGCCAGGAAGGATTCGTCACCTTCATATGGGGTATAGTTTTTCTGAATGAAGTCACGTACGTTGACTTCTTTCTGCCAGTCACCCTTCGCAAAACCTTCCCAGGCTGTGGCTAACTTTTCATTAAGCTCGGACATGTGATACCTACCTTCTTAAGTGGATTTTTCTTTACTGCCTGAGAAACCATCAATGATGATTGTCGCCACGCAGGTAAATGACCCAGTATGTCAACCCAACCAGCAGACCCCCACCGATAATGTTCCCAATAGTGACAGGGATCAGGTTATCTGTGATGAAGTTCATAATAGTCAGGTGAGAGAAACTTTCCGGGGTTGAACCGACTGCAGTCCAAAACTCCGGGCTCGCAAAGTTGCGGATTACGATACCCATCGGGATCATAAACATGTTTGCGATACTGTGCTCAAAGCCGCTGGCAACGAACATGGCAACCGGCAGAACCATAATCATGGCTTTGTCCATCAGGCTGCGTCCGGAGTAGCTCATCCAGACCGCCAGGCAGACCATCAGGTTTGCGAGGATGCCGAGAGCGACGGCTTCGATAAAGGTGTGGTGCATTTTGTGGTCAGCGGTTTGCAGGACATTCAATCCCCAGCCACCGTTGGCAGTCATATACTCGCCAGATAACCACATAAGCAGAACAAAGAGCAAACAGCCAATCAGGTTGCCAACGTAGACATTAATCCAGTTGCGCGCCAGCTGACCCCAGGTGATTCTTCCGCTCGCTTTAGCCACTACGATAAGCACCGTTGAGGTAAAGAGGTCGGCGCCGCAAATGACGCACAGAATCAAGCCCAGTGAGAAACAGATACCGCCAATCAGTTTCGCAATACCGAAAGGCATTGCAGCAGTACCGGTGGTAGCAGTGATGTAGAAGACGAAGGCGATGGAGATGAACACACCAGCGGTGATCGCCAGATAGAACGTCGTCATCGGGTGTTTCGTTGCTTTATAGACACCCGCTTCTTCGGCAACTTTGGCCATCGCAGCGGGGAGTATTAGATCAAAAGGGTTGTCAGCTTTCACACTAACTCTCTCTTTATTAAGTCGGCGACGAGATACTAACAAAGCATTATAGAAGAGAAATTGATATAGATCATATCTCGCCTGGCTTATAGGCCCGCAAAGCGCATGGTTTTGCAACAAATGCGGAGTAAGTTATTGATTATCCGTATATAAATAAATTTTAAAAGTTATGAAAAGAGTTGAATTATTTCCTTGAAGCTCTCCCAAAGCAGTTAATTAAAATGGAGTAATTACCCTAAAAAGTAACAGTAAAGCCCAAGTAAACATAATTATATTTACTTGCATTTAACTTTATTATTACAAGCAATATTCATTGCAAAAGAAATAAAAAAACGGGGCAATGAAATTGCCCCGTAATATAGCCCAGACAGATCGGTACGCCTACTGTCTGTAGTGTTATGTGCGCTTATTTTGACCAGTATGCCGACTTAGCGCGCTGCAGCTTCTCGTAAGCCTTCAGCAGTGACTGATGCGCCGGGAAAGCTTTCAAATCACTATCCACAGCCTGCAGGCCGTAGAATGGTGCTTCACCGCTCAGGGCTGCACTTGCGGCTTCGACGGCATCTGCACCGTACATGCGCACGAAGGCATTGAGGTATTGCAACGGCTGGCGATCTTCTTCCTGAGACAACAGCAGCAGCGTTTGCAGGCAGCGGTAATAATTAGCACGCTCTGGGCTGAATACTGACTGATTGTACTCGATGGTCCATTCAGTCCAGGCCAGGGCCTGATCCAGATCGCCACCGGCCAGCGCCAGCATTGATTTCAGCTCGCCCACACGCAGGGTGTACCAGCCGTTATCTTTACCGGTTGCCAGGCCCAGTAGTTCGCGTACACGGGTCAGATCGTCGTGGCCTTCGTCGTCCAGTTGGGCGATCAGGTTCAGATAATCTTCTTTTTCCCACTCGCTGCCAGGCAGCGCAAGCAGCGTTTCACGCAGGTGGCTACCCATGCTGTTGTTCGCCAGCCACAGATCTTCTGCCGGATAAATGTCGGACATGCCAGGCACGATAATGCGGCACGCGTAGACGCTCAGATGCTCGTAATCCGCGATGTACACTTCTTTATCTTCCGCTTTGAAGATAGCCATCAGCGTCGCGAACTCTTCTTCCGTGGTGCCAGAGAAACTCCAGTCAACGAACGGATAATCAGCGTCCTGCTTGAACATATCCCAGGAGATCAAACCGCTGGAATCGATGAAGTGGGTTTCGAGGTTGGTATGCTCGCCCACTTCTTCGTCGTCGAAGGTCGGTGGAGTAAAGACGTCGAGATCTTTCAGGCTACGGCCCTGAAGTAACTCGGTCACAGTTCGTTCCAGCGCCACGCCGAAGTCCGGGTGCGCACCAAACGAGGCGAAGCAGGTCCCGTTCGCTGGGTTGAACAGCACCACGCAGATAACCGGGTATTTGCCGCCCAGAGAACCGTCGTAAGCAAAGATTGGGAAACCTTCTGCTTCGAGTTTAGCGATGGATTCCACTACACCCGGGTAGCGGGCCAGCACGTCGCTCGGGATTTCCGGCAGGCTGATGGACTCCGCAATAATACGGTTTTTAATATGACGCTCAAACACCTCGGACAGGCCCTGAACACGGGCTTCGTTGCGGGTGTTTCCGGCGGACATGCCGTTAGACACGTACAGGTTACCGACGATATTCATCGGAATATAGACGGTCTGAACGTCAGACTGGCGGGTGAACGGCAGGGCGCAAATACCACGTTCGTCGTTGCCGGACTGCAGATCCACCAGCATCCCGGCGGTCAGTTCATTGTCAGGGTCGTAGAACTTACGCAGGCGTGCATCGAGAATGCCTTCTGGCAGTTCGTCATCTTCCGTCAGCGGGAACCACTTTTCGTTCGGGTAGTGTACGAACGGGCCGTTGGCGATGGTATCGCCAAGCCAGAAATCGGCGAAGAAATAGTTGGTGGACAGGCGCTCAAAATACTCACCCAGGGCAGAAGCGAGAGCCGCTTTTTTGGTGGCGCCTTTACCGTTGGTAAAGCACAGCGCACAGTCGGTGTCGCGAATATGCACGGACCAGACGTGGGGAACCGGGTTAAGCCAGGAGGCTTCTTCGATGTTAAAACCCAGGTCGGTCAGTTTTTGCTGGAAGCGAGCGATGGAATCTTCCAGTGCGGCGTCTTTGCCGGGGATAAATGTTTGAGTCATGGCGATCACTTTTATCGTACGTAAAGCGCGCAATGATACGGGTTTTGCGTGACAGGCGCTATCTTCGCGAGGACGACGGCGAAAATAAAAGACTCAGCTATGCTTAACAGCAGTAACTTACTGTTAAGGCGAATAAAAATGAAAGCGTTCGATCTTCACCGGATGGCATTAGATAAAGTACCGATGGAGTTTTTAGGCGAAGTGGCGTTGCGCAGTCTCTACACCTTTATTCTGGTCTTTCTGTTTCTCAAAATCACCGGACGGCGCGGCGTGCGCCAGATGTCGCTGTTTGAGGTGCTGATCATCCTCACCCTCGGTTCTGCGGCGGGTGACGTGGCCTTTTATGATGACGTGCCGATGATTCCGGTGCTGATCGTGTTTGTCACCCTGGGATTGCTGTATCGCCTGGTGATGTGGCTGATGTCGAAAAGTGAAAAAATCGAGGATCTGCTGGAAGGGAAACCGGTGGTGATCGTCGAACAAGGTCAGTTGGCCTGGGAGAAAGTCCGCAGTGCCAACATGACCGAATTTGAGTTTTTTATGGAGCTGCGCTTAAACAGCGTGGAGCAGCTGGGGCAGGTGCGACTGGCAATCATGGAAACCAACGGCCAGATCAGCGTGTATTACTACGATGATGCCGACGTAAAGCCCGGTCTGTGTATTTTGCCTGATGAATACGTTGAGCGATTTACCACCGTTCCCGAAGCGGGGCAGTACGCCTGTCGACGCTGTAGCCATGTGATCGCGATGCAGCCAGGCGATCATCAACTCTGTCCTCGCTGCGCGAATCCAGTATGGACTAAGGTGAGCCGGGCAAAACGCATCACCTGACAGCCAATTTGTCGGTTTTGTGACAACGCGCTGGCAGAATGTTTTGTGTGAGCGGGGACACATTTTCTTAGGTCTCAGTTTTAGACATTGCGGCGCGTGTCACTGAATGATAAAACCGATATCCACAGTTATAACTTATGAATTTAAGCGTGGTGAGGGTAAATGGCTCAGGTCTTTAATTTCAGTTCAGGTCCGGCAATGCTACCGGCGGATGTGCTTAAACAAACTCAACAAGAGCTTTGCGACTGGCAGGGTCTTGGGACGTCGGTGATGGAAATCAGCCACCGTGGAAAAGAGTTTATCCAGGTCGCCGAAGAGGCAGAAACGGATTTTCGCGATCTGCTGAATATCCCCTCGAACTACAAAGTATTGTTCTGTCACGGCGGTGGGCGCGGTCAGTTTGCGGGTATCCCGCTGAACTTGCTGGGCGATAAAACGACTGCAGATTACGTGGATGCCGGTTACTGGGCGGCCAGCGCGGTAAAAGAAGCTAAAAAATACTGCACCCCGAATGTCATTGACGCGAAAATTACCGTCGATGGCCTGCGTGGCGTCACACCGATGAATGAATGGCAGCTGTCAGACACTGCAGCGTACCTTCATTACTGCCCGAACGAAACTATCGACGGGATTGCCATTCACGAAGAGCCAAACTTTGGCGACAACGTGGTGGTGACCGCCGATCTCTCTTCGACTATTCTCTCTGGCCCGCTGGATGTCAGCCGCTACGGCGTGATTTATGCTGGTGCGCAGAAAAACATCGGCCCGGCCGGGCTGACGCTGGTAATTGTCCGCGACGATCTGCTGGGCAAAGCGCACCAGGCCTGTCCGTCGATTCTGGACTACACCGTCCTGAACGATAACGACTCCATGTTCAACACCCCGCCGACTTTCGCCTGGTATCTTTCTGGTCTGGTCTTTAAATGGCTGAAGAAAAATGGCGGTGTAGCGCAGATGGACAAGATCAACCAGCAGAAATCAACCCTGCTGTATAGCGTGATTGACGGCAGCGATTTCTATCGCAACGACGTAGCCAAAGCGAACCGTTCACGCATGAACGTGCCGTTCCAGCTGGCAGACAGCAATCTCGACAAACTGTTCCTCGAAGAGTCCTTCGCTGCGGGCCTGCACGCGCTGAAAGGCCACCGCGTTGTCGGCGGTATGCGTGCTTCTATCTATAATGCAATGCCGCTGGAAGGCGTCAAAGCGCTGACTGATTTTATGGTCGACTTCGAACGTCGCCACGGTTAATAGTGCGATTTTTCACCCCCGTAGCCCGGCTTCGGGGTTTTTATTATGTTGATTTGAGAGTTAAGTTTTCATGGAATCCCTGACGTTACAACCGATCGCGCGTGTCGATGGCACCATCAATTTGCCTGGTTCAAAAAGTGTCTCCAACCGCGCGCTGCTGCTGGCTGCGCTGGCAAACGGCACCACTGTCCTTACTAATCTGTTGGATAGCGATGACGTTCGCCACATGCTGAATGCGCTGAAAGCGTTAGGCGTTCAGTACACTCTCTCAGCCGATCGTACGCGTTGTGAAGTGTCGGGAAATGGCGGAGCGCTACAATCCGCTGAAGAGCTTGAACTGTTTCTCGGCAACGCGGGGACGGCAATGCGCCCACTGGCGGCTGCACTGTGTCTTGGCAGCAACAATATTGTGCTAACCGGCGAGCCACGCATGAAAGAGCGCCCGATCGGTCATCTGGTGGATGCCCTGCGTCAGGGCGGTGCGCAGATTGATTATCTGGAGCAGGAAAACTATCCGCCACTGCGTCTTCGCGGTGGATTTACCGGCGGTGAAGTGGCTGTCGATGGTAGCGTCTCCAGCCAGTTCCTGACGGCGCTGCTGATGACAGCGCCGCTGGCTCCGCAGGATACGGTTATTAGCATCAAAGGCGAGCTGGTTTCTAAACCTTATATTGATATCACGCTGCACCTGATGAAGACGTTTGGCGTTGAGGTTGAAAACCAGGCGTACCAGCGCTTTGTGGTACGCGGTGGTCAGCAATATCAGTCGCCGGGCAACTATCTTGTCGAAGGCGATGCGTCATCTGCATCTTACTTCCTTGCCGCGGGTGCAATTAAAGGCGGTACCGTTAAAGTCACCGGTATCGGCCGTAACAGCGTTCAGGGCGATATTCGTTTTGCTGACGTACTGGAAAAAATGGGCGCAGTTATCACCTGGGGAGACGATTTCATCTCTTGCACACACGGTGAACTGAATGCCATTGATATGGACATGAACCATATCCCTGATGCGGCGATGACCATTGCCACGGCAGCGCTGTTTGCCAAAGGCACCACTACGCTGCGCAATATCTACAACTGGCGCGTGAAAGAGACCGATCGCCTGTTTGCGATGGCAACGGAACTGCGCAAAGTGGGCGCCGAAGTGGAAGAGGGCGAAGACTACATTCGCGTGACACCGCCGGCCAAATTGCAGGTTGCTGAAATTGGCACATACAACGATCACCGCATGGCGATGTGTTTCTCGCTGGTGGCGCTGTCTGATACGCCTGTGACCATTCTTGACCCGAAATGCACCGCGAAAACTTTCCCGGATTATTTCGAACAGCTGGCGCGCATCAGTACGCTCGCATGATAAAACCCTGCCGCATCAACGGGTGCGGCATTTACTTACGCTTCCTGACGTTGTTCCCGCCCATTTCTTCTACACTCTGCTTCATTAATTCCGTAATTTGCACGCAAAGATAACAGTTGCGCACTTTGGCGCGTATAATGCGCGGCGTTCATGTTGACGGTATGCCTTAATGAAGGAGAAAAAGATGACGGCAGTTGCCCCGGTAATCACGATTGATGGGCCAAGTGGCGCAGGGAAAGGGACTCTGTGTAAAGCGATGGCGGAAGCCTTGCAATGGCATCTTTTAGACTCGGGAGCAATCTATCGCGTACTGGCGTTAGCGGCGCTTCATCATCATGTGGATGTGGCTTCCGAAGAGGCGCTGGTTCCATTGGCTGCGCATCTTGATGTCCGCTTCGTCTCGACTAATGGCAACCTGGAAGTCATTCTTGAAGGGGAAGACGTGAGCGGTGAAATCCGCACCCAGGAAGTCGCGAATGCTGCCTCTCAGGTGGCTGCGTTCCCGCGCGTTCGTGAAGCATTATTACGTCGTCAGCGCGCGTTCCGTGACGCACCAGGTCTGATTGCGGACGGTCGTGATATGGGAACCGTGGTGTTTCCTGACGCGCCAGTGAAAATTTTCCTTGACGCCTCCTCCGAAGAACGCGCACAACGTCGTATGCTTCAGTTGCAGGAAAAAGGCTTTAGTGTTAACTTTGATCGCCTTTTATCCGAGATAAAAGAGCGCGATGACCGCGATCGTAATCGTACTGTAGCCCCACTTGTTCCGGCAGACGATGCTTTAGTGCTCGATTCTACCCGATTAACTATTGAGCAAGTGATTGAAAAAGCGTTACAATACGCGCGCCAGAAATTGGCACTCGCTTAACCGCGACAGATTTGAAGTACCCCGCTGCAATGGATTGACGGTGGGTATGTGAAACAACCCCATCCGGCATGGAGCCAGGTGGACGTTATATTAACCTGAAGATTAAACATGACTGAATCTTTTGCTCAACTATTTGAAGAATCCTTAAAAACAATCGAAACCCGTCCGGGTTCCATCGTTCGTGGTGTTGTTGTTGCTATCGACAAAGATATCGTACTGGTTGACGCCGGTCTGAAATCTGAGTCTGCCATTCCGGCAGAGCAGTTCAAAAACGCCCAGGGCGAACTGGAAATCCAGGTTGGTGACGAAGTTGACGTTGCACTGGATGCAGTAGAAGACGGCTTCGGTGAAACTCTGCTGTCCCGTGAGAAAGCTAAACGTCACGAAGCTTGGATCACGCTGGAAAAAGCTTACGAAGAAGCTGAAACTGTAGTCGGTGTTATCAACGGCAAAGTTAAAGGTGGCTTCACTGTTGAGCTGAACGGTATTCGCGCGTTCCTGCCAGGTTCTCTGGTAGACGTTCGTCCGGTTCGCGACACTCTGCACCTCGAAGGCAAAGAGCTTGAGTTCAAAGTTATCAAGCTTGACCAGAAGCGTAACAACGTTGTTGTTTCTCGTCGTGCCGTTATCGAATCTGAGAACAGCGCAGAACGCGATCAGCTGCTGGAAAACCTCCAGGAAGGCATGGAAGTTAAAGGTATCGTTAAGAACCTCACTGACTACGGTGCATTCGTTGATCTGGGTGGCGTTGATGGCCTGCTGCACATCACCGACATGGCGTGGAAACGCGTTAAACACCCAAGCGAAATCGTGAACGTTGGCGACGAAATCACTGTTAAAGTGCTGAAGTTCGACCGCGAGCGTACTCGTGTATCCCTGGGCCTGAAACAGCTGGGCGAAGATCCATGGGTCGCTATCGCTAAGCGTTACCCAGAAGGTACTCGTCTGACTGGTCGCGTGACCAACCTGACCGACTACGGCTGCTTCGTTGAAATCGAAGAAGGCGTTGAAGGCCTGGTGCACGTTTCCGAAATGGACTGGACCAACAAAAACATCCACCCATCCAAAGTTGTTAACGTTGGTGATGTAGTGGAAGTGATGGTTCTGGATATCGACGAAGAACGTCGTCGTATCTCCCTGGGCCTGAAGCAGTGCAAAAACAACCCATGGCAGCAGTTCGCGGAAACCCATAACAAGGGCGACCGTGTTGAAGGTAAAATCAAGTCTATCACTGACTTCGGTATCTTCATCGGCCTGGACGGCGGCATCGATGGCCTGGTTCACCTGTCTGACATCTCCTGGAACGTTACAGGCGAAGAAGCAGTACGTGAATACAAAAAAGGCGACGAAATCGCTGCAGTTGTTCTGCAGGTTGACGCAGAACGTGAACGTATCTCCCTGGGCGTTAAACAGCTCGCAGAAGATCCGTTCAACAACTGGGTTGCACTGAACAAGAAAGGCGCAATCGTAAACGGTAAAGTGACTGCAGTTGACGCTAAAGGCGCAACCGTAGAACTGGCTGACGGCGTTGAAGGTTACCTGCGCGCTTCTGAAGCTTCACGTGACCGCGTTGAAGATGCAACTCTGGTTCTGAGCGTTGGCGACGACGTTGAAGCTAAATTCACCGGTGTTGACCGTAAGAACCGTGCAATCAGCCTGTCTGTTCGTGCTAAAGACGAAGCTGATGAGAAAGATGCAATCGCAACTGTTAACAAACAGGAAGATGCAGGTTTCTCTAACAACGCAATGGCTGAAGCTTTCAAAGCAGCTAAAGGCGAGTAATTTCAAGTGCTCTACATCATTTGAACGGTAACAAGGCAACGAGCCTGTGAATCCCCAGGAGCCGACTTAAGTCAGTGACTGGGGTGAAGAGGCGAAGTTAACGTAGTGACCGCTCGAAGGATGACGAGCAGACTTGACAGATTGCAGGATTCGTTCTGTAATCAATAACAAAGGGCGGCTACGGCCGCCCTTGTTTAATAAGCTGTTCAGCTAATTGGTTTGAAGGAACCGGAGGAATCATGACCAAGTCAGAATTGATTGAAAGACTTGCCAGCCAACAATCGCACATCCCAGCAAAAGCAGTGGAAGATGCAGTGAAAGAGATGCTAGAGCATATGGCCTCGACTCTTGCACAGGGCGAGCGCATTGAAATCCGCGGTTTCGGTAGTTTCTCTCTGCATTATCGTGCACCACGAACCGGGCGTAACCCGAAGACTGGCGATAAAGTTGACCTGGAAGGCAAATACGTTCCGCACTTTAAGCCGGGTAAAGAGCTGCGCGATCGCGCCAACATTTACGGAAACTGAGTTCAGCCTACGGGCGAAACTGGGTTATCTAAAAAAAGCACCTTCGGGTGCTTTTTTTATACATTGAATTCAGAAAGCTGAAGCGGCGCTGCATTTCATCATTTTAGTTGCAGCAAGCTGGCACATTCTCTCCAGCAGTGGCCGTAAACTCACTTTTTCCTGGCTGACTCCCTAATATTCCCGCTGCACACTCTCTTAGAACAGGGAGGTGTATATGGGATTACCTGCAATCAGTGCATGTCTTATCACGGCCATTTTACCGTTGGTATGGCTGCCTTCGTTACCAAATCTGTCAACGGTCTGGGTGTGCATCGCGGTTGGCGTTCTACTTGGATTGCAAAGACTTCTTTGCTTACGTTATGCGGGCCTATGGCTGGTGTTCTTTGCATGGGGTGTATTAGCCGCCCTGGAATCCACCTGGCCCATGCAAAATCTGACGAACGCGCCGCAGCAAGCAGAAATACTTATCACAGCCACCGATGGGGCAACTACCCATCAGGGTAAAATTGTAAGGCTAAATGGGAAACCCTGGTATTCGACCACCGGCGTAACGCTTTACGGTCAATATCTGCCGCAGGCAGTGTGTCCTGGACAGCGCTGGACAATGTTACTGCGTCTTAGGGCGATTCATGGTGAGCTCAACGATGGCGGTTTTGATTCTCAGCGCTATGCGCTGGCCTCACATCAGCCGTTGACCGGACGGTTTACCCATGCGGAAGTGTTAGACGCAAGCTGTGGTTTGCGGGCGCAATATCTTTCTTCACTGACCACGACGCTCACCCAATACACGTGGGGAACCGTTATTCTCGGACTGGGGATGGGGGAACGGTTGGCGGTCACGCAAGAGGTCAAAAAGCTGATGCGTGAAACCGGCACATTGCACCTGATGGCGATTTCAGGTTTGCATATTGCTCTCGCGGCGTCGATCGTTTGGCTCATCGTTAGAGGGATTCAATTTTTACTCCCGACTGACTGCATTGGTTGGCGTGTACCGCTATTGGCAGGAGTCTGCTTTGCGGCGTTTTACGCCTGGCTTACAGGGATGCAACCTCCCGCATTACGAACCGTGGTCTCTCTTGCGGCACTCGCGTCGCTGCGCCTGAGTGGGCGGCAGTGGTCGCCCTGGCAAGTGTGGTTGTGTT
Source organism: Lelliottia jeotgali (assembly GCA_002271215.1). Classification (NCBI taxonomy): domain Bacteria; kingdom Pseudomonadati; phylum Pseudomonadota; class Gammaproteobacteria; order Enterobacterales; family Enterobacteriaceae; genus Lelliottia; species Lelliottia jeotgali. The sequence goes on from CP018628.1 coordinate 1,603,272, forward strand.
GCGTCGCGTCTATTCTGGTTGTTGATCCGCTGGCGGTACTGTCGCAAAGCCTGGCCTTGTCGGCATTCGCCGTTGCCACGCTGATTTTCTGGTATCAGTGGCTGCCATTGCCTCAGTGGCCTGTTTCCCGTTGGATCAAACCGCTGGTGGCGCTGCTGCATTTGCAGGTAGGGATGCTGTTTTTGCTCTTGCCGCTACAGGTCAACATTTTTCACGGCATGAGCATCTCGTCTCTGGTCGCCAATCTCTTTGCGGTACCGCTTGTCACGTTTATCTCCGTACCGCTGATCCTGGCTGGCATGCTGTTGCATCTGTGTGAACTGACATTACTGGAAGCGAAGGTCTGGTTTCTGGCTGATAAATCACTGGAGGTGCTCTTTTGGCTTTTAAAAGAACTACCGGATGGGTGGATGGATATTGATGAGCGCTGGCAGCTCGTGACCTGTCTTCCCTGGTTTGCGATTATTGCCTGGCGTTTACACGCCTGGAAGTCGATTCCCGCTGTGTGTATCGCGGGTAGCGTATTGCTGACATTTCCCTTATGGCGTCCGCTCAAAACCGAAGGCTGGACGCTGCACATGCTGGACATTGGCCAGGGGCTGGCAATGGCTATCGAGCGCCACGGAAAAGTTATTATGTACGATACCGGGCTTGCCTGGCCTGGCGGTGACAGCGCAAAGCAGCACATTATTCCCTGGCTGCGCTGGCATCATCTGACACCGGAAGGGGTCATTATCAGCCATGAACATATGGACCATATTGGCGGGCTAACCTCGTTACAGGATACGTGGCCAAAAATGTGGATAAAAAGCCCGTTAGGATGGGCAGGGCATCAGCCCTGTTTTCGCGGTCAGCGCTGGCAGTGGCAGGGATTGACCTTCACGGTCCACTGGCCGCCAAAAGAGTATCAGGCTCAGGGGAATAACCATTCCTGCGTGGTGAAAATCGACGATGGCGAGTTCAGTGTGCTACTCACCGGTGATATTGAGGCGAAGGCAGAGCAGTTGATGTTAAGTCATCACTGGCAGGCGCTAACGTCTACACTTATCCAGGTGCCGCATCATGGGAGTAACACCTCATCATCGCAGGCGTTGGTACAGCGTGTTGAAGGGAAGATCGCTTTGGCCTCAGCGGCGCGTTACAACGCATGGCATTTCCCGTCCGTAAAAGTGAGCAAACGCTATAAAAAGGAGGGCTATTCTTGGTTCGATACACCGCAATCGGGACAAATCTCGGTACGTTTTTCGCCACATGGCTGGCAAATCCTGCGCTTACGAGATCAAATTTTACCTCGTTGGTATCATCAGTGGTTTGGCGCGCCCGTAGATAACGGGTAGAATATGCGGCTATTTCAACAAATGCTGGTTTTTTGAATGCATAACGACAAAGATCTCTCCACGTGGCAGACCTTCCGCCGACTCTGGCCGATGATTGCACCCTTTAAAACAGGTCTGATCGTGGCGGGTGTCGCGTTAATCCTCAACGCAGCAAGCGATACCTTCATGCTATCGCTCCTCAAACCGTTACTGGATGACGGTTTTGGTAAAACGGATCGCTCAGTGTTGCTATGGATGCCTCTGGTGGTTATCGGACTGATGATCTTACGCGGCGTCACCAGCTATATCTCCAGCTACTGCATTTCGTGGGTGTCGGGCAAAGTGGTAATGACCATGCGCCGCCGACTGTTCAGCCATATGATGGGCATGCCGGTCTCCTTTTTTGACAAGCAGTCCACCGGGACCTTGCTGTCGCGCATCACCTACGATTCTGAGCAAGTCGCGTCGTCTTCTTCCAGCGCCCTGATTACCGTGGTGCGTGAAGGTGCGTCGATTATCGGCCTGTTCATCATGATGTTCTATTACAGCTGGCAGCTGTCGATCATTCTGATTGTGCTGGCACCGATTGTGTCGATCGCTATCCGGGTGGTCTCTAAGCGTTTCCGTAACATCAGCAAAAACATGCAGAACACGATGGGGCAGGTGACCACCAGTGCCGAGCAGATGCTGAAAGGCCATAAAGAAGTATTGATTTTTGGCGGCCAGGACGTCGAAACAAAACGCTTTGATAAAGTCAGCAACAAAATGCGTCTGCAGGGGATGAAAATGGTTTCGGCCTCTTCCATCTCCGATCCGATCATTCAGCTGATTGCCTCTCTGGCGCTGGCATTTGTGCTCTATGCTGCAAGCTTCCCAAGCGTCATGGAGACATTAACTGCAGGTACCATTACCGTCGTCTTCTCTTCAATGATTGCGCTGATGCGTCCGCTGAAATCACTGACCAACGTCAACGCCCAGTTCCAGCGTGGTATGGCGGCCTGTCAGACGCTGTTCAGTATTCTGGATACCGAGCAGGAAAAAGACGAAGGTAAACGCGTAATTGAGCGCGCTAATGGCGATGTAGAATTCCGCAATGTCACCTTCACCTATCCTGGTCGTGAAACGCCTGCCCTGCGCAATATCAGCCTGAACATCCCGGCGGGTAAAACGGTGGCACTGGTAGGGCGTTCCGGTTCCGGTAAATCAACCATCGCCAGCCTGATGACGCGTTTCTACGATATCGACGAAGGTGAAATCCTGTTGGATGGTCACGACTTACGCGAATACACCCTACAGTCGCTGCGTAACCAGGTGGCGCTGGTTTCTCAAAACGTGCATCTGTTTAACGATACTGTTGCCAACAACATCGCCTATGCGCGTACGGAAGAGTACAGTCGCGAGGCGATCGAGAACGCAGCACGTATGGCTTACGCGATGGATTTCATCAACAAAATGGATAACGGTCTTGATACGGTCATTGGCGAAAACGGCGTGCTGCTGTCCGGCGGTCAGCGTCAGCGTATTGCGATTGCCCGTGCGCTGCTGCGTGACAGCCCGATTCTAATCCTTGATGAAGCAACCTCAGCGCTGGATACCGAATCTGAACGTGCTATTCAGTCGGCGCTGGACGAATTGCAGAAAAACCGTACCTCACTGGTGATTGCACACCGTCTGTCGACTATCGAGCAGGCGGATGAAATCGTGGTGGTGGAAGACGGCTTGATCGTCGAGCGCGGAAGCCATGCGGATCTTATCGAGCACCGTGGCGTTTACGCTCAGCTCCATAAAATGCAGTTTGGCGCATGATTGCACGCATCTGGTCCGGGGAATCTCCGCTCTGGCTGCTGCTGTTGCCGCTCTCCTGGCTATACGGTCTGGTGAGCGGCATCATTCGTTTGAGCTATCGTCTGGGGCTTAAAAAAACTTGGCGAGCGCCGGTGCCGGTTGTGGTTGTGGGAAATCTCACCGCCGGAGGCAACGGTAAAACCCCTGTTGTCATTTGGCTGGTGGAACAACTGACCAAACGCGGCATTCGCGTGGGTGTTGTTTCACGGGGTTATGGTGGAAAAGCCGAAAAGTATCCCCTGCTCCTGACGGCGGACACCACCACGGAGCAAGCCGGAGATGAACCGGTGCTGATTTTCCAGCGCACCGGGGCGCCCGTCGCGGTTTCTCCTGTTCGCAGCGAAGCCGTTCAGTCTCTACTGGCAGCACATCCGCTGCAAATCATTATCACCGATGATGGCTTACAGCATTACGCCCTGGCGCGTGATAAAGAGATCGTGGTGATTGATGGTGAGCGGCGCTTCGGCAATGGCTGGTGGCTTCCCGCTGGGCCAATGCGCGAGCGGGCATCCCGCCTGCGTTCCGTTGATGCGGTGATTGTGAACGGCGGTGAAGCACAGCGCGGCGAAATACCGATGACATTAACGCCTGGCCAGGCAGTGAATCTCCTGACAGGTGAGCATCGGGACATCACAGCGCTGCCAGCGCTGGTCGCTATGGCCGGTATCGGTCATCCTCCGCGCTTTTTTGCCACGTTAGAACAGGGCGGAGCCCGGCTTGAAAACCGAATTCCTCTCGCCGACCATCAAGCGCTGAGTCTGGAAAGCGTTGAGCCTTTGGCTGCACCTCACCAGAATCTGATCATGACTGAAAAAGACGCTGTTAAATGCCGCGCGTTTGCCAAATCCAACTGGTGGTATTTGCCCGTTGATGCACAGCTCAGCGGCGAACAGCCCGAACACTTGCTCCAGGAACTGATGGCGCTGGTGCGCTAAGTCGAATGCGGTTCTGGTAGCGTGATGACTGACAGGAAAACGCATGTCTCTACCACAACTCTCACTTAGCGCCGCTCGTCATCTGCATCTCTATGCGCAGGGGCTGCTGAAAAAGCCCCGTCGTCGCGCACAGCCTGCCGATATTCTCTCCGCCATTCAGCGCATGTCGCTGCTGCAAATAGACACCATTAATATCGTTGCCCGCAGTCCCTACCTGGTGCTTTTTAGCCGCCTGGGGAATTACCCTGCGCAGTGGCTGGATGACGCTCTGAGCCAGGGTCATCTCATGGAATACTGGGCGCATGAAGCCTGTTTCTTGCCACGCACTGATTTCGGACTGGTACGCCATCGGATGCTCGCGCCTGAAAAAATGGGCTGGAAGTACAAGCAGGAGTGGATGCACCAAAATGCTGAGGAAATCGAACAGCTGATTGCCCATATTCACGATAACGGCCCGGTTCGCTCAGCGGATTTTGAACATCCGCGTAAAGGCACCAGCGGCTGGTGGGAGTGGAAACCGCACAAGCGCCATCTGGAAGGGCTGTTCACCTCCGGGAAAGTGATGGTGGTTGAACGGCGTAATTTCCAGCGCGTTTACGATCTCACCTATAGGGTGATGCCGCACTGGGACGACGAGCGCGATCTACTGAATCAAGCTGCAGCTGAAGAGGTCATGCTGGAAAACAGCGCCCGTAGCCTGGGGATTTTCCGCGCGCAATGGCTGGCCGATTACTATCGCCTGCGCCAGCCTGCGCTGAAACCCTTACTCGAAAGGTGGCAAGAAAATCATCGCGTAATGCGCGTTGAGGTCGAGCGGCTGGGTGAAATGTGGCTCCATGTCGATCTTATTCCGCTTTTACCTCAGGCCCTGGACGATAAACTGACTGCGTCGCACAGCGCGGTATTATCACCCTTTGATCCCGTGGTCTGGGACCGCAAACGCGCCGAGCAGCTGTTTGATTTCACCTATCGCCTGGAATGTTACACGCCTGCGGCAAAGCGTCAGTTTGGCTATTTTGTCCTGCCGCTGATGCATAAAGGGCGGTTGGTCGGGCGGATGGACGCGAAAATGCACCGTAAAACCGGCGTACTGGAAGTGATTGCGTTGTATCTGGAAGAGGGCGTGAAGGTTAGCGCGACGCTGGAAAAAGGGCTGACCGCAGCACTCAATGAATTTGCTGTCTGGCAGGGTGCCCGGCAGATAACGCTGGCACGATTGCCGGATGGGTTGTTTAACGGCTGTCGGAGTGGCTGGGAAATAGACATAGCCTGAAAATGGAATGTGGTAAGCTTTAGCGATTACTGATACGGAGGAACTATGGATCACCGTTTACTTGAAATCATTGCCTGCCCAGTGTGCAACGGCAAACTGTATTACAGCCAGGATAAGCAAGAGCTGATTTGCAAACTCGATAACCTGGCATTCCCGTTTCGTGACGGCATTCCCGTCTTGCTGGAAACCGAAGCCCGTACGCTGGCGGCAGAAGAGAGCAGACCATGAGTTTTGTTGTCATCATTCCGGCACGTTTCGCATCGACCCGTTTGCCCGGCAAACCGCTGGTCGATATCAATGGCAAGCCGATGATTGTCCACGTGCTCGACCGGGCGCGTGAATCCGGTGCCGATCGCGTTATCGTTGCCACAGATCATGAAGACGTCGCGCGCGCGGTCGAAGCCGCGGGCGGCGAAGTGTGCATGACGCGCGCCGATCACCAGTCGGGCACTGAACGCCTGGCCGAAGTGGTTGAGAAATGCGGTTTCAGCGATGACACGGTGATCGTCAACGTGCAGGGCGACGAGCCGATGATCCCGGCGGTGATTATCCGTCAGGTCGCGGAAAACCTCGCCCAGCGCAAAGTGGGAATGGCGACGCTGGCCGTGCCGATCCACCACGCGGAAGAGGCGTTTAATCCCAATGCCGTGAAATTGGTGATGGACGCGGAAGGTTACGCGCTCTATTTCTCCCGTGCGACGATTCCCTGGGATCGCGATCGATTTGCGCAGTCTAAAGAGACCATTGGCGATACGTTCCTGCGTCATCTGGGTATTTACGGCTACCGTGCAGGCTTTATCCGCCGCTACGTGACCTGGGCGCCAAGCCCGCTGGAGCACATTGAGATGCTCGAGCAATTGCGCGTGCTGTGGTATGGCGAAAAGATCCATGTGGCAGTGGCCCATGAAGTGCCTGGAACCGGCGTGGATACTCAGGAAGATCTCGAACGCGTCCGCGCAGAACTGAAATAACGTCATCTCCCGCATCCCCTCGTTCGGGGGGATGTTTTTTGGCCTCGCTTTATCTCATTTTTCTTCTCTCTAATTGATCTCATAAGGTGACATCCAACCGTCATACGCTCATTATGAAAGCAGTAGTTTTGATGGGGGTAATCTCATATGGAACAATTGCGTGCTGAGCTGAGCCACCTGCTGGGAGAAGCACTCAGTCGGGTCGAGTGCGTGAGCGAGAAGGCGGACACGTCGCTGTGGTCGCTGTATGACAGCAACGGAAACCCGATGCCGTTAATGGCAAGAAGCTTTTCATCACCGGGCGTCGCCCGACAGCTGGCGTGGAAAATGTCCATGCTGGCGCGAAGCGGCACGGTACGAATGCCTACCGTTTATGGCGTTATGACCCACGAAGAACATCCTGGCCCCGATGTCCTGCTGATTGAGCGCCTGCGCGGTGTGCCGGTCGAAGCCCCGGCACGAACGCCGGACCGCTGGGAACAGCTTAAAGACCAGATCGTAGAAGGATTGCTCTCCTGGCACCGTCAGGACAGCAAGGGACTGGTGGGGCCGGTCGACAGCACCCAGGAAAACCTCTGGCCGCTCTGGTATCGTCAACGGGTGGAAGTGCTCTGGGGAACGCTGAACCAGTTCAGTAATACCGGGCTGACGATGCAGGATAAGCGTATTCTCTTCCGCACACGTGAATGCCTGCCCGCGATGTTTGAGGGCTTTAATGATAACTGCGTGCTCATTCACGGTAATTTCACGTTGCGCAGCATGCTGAAGGATGCCCGTAGCGACCAGCTTCTGGCGATGGTAGGGCCGGGCATTATGCTGTGGGCACCCCGCGAATATGAACTGTTCCGCTTAGGTGAAAGCGCGCTGGCAGAAAGCTTAATGTGGCATTATCTACAGCGAGCGCCAGTCTCAGAATCCTTCCTCTGGCGTCGCTGGCTGTATCTCTTGTGGGATGAAGTCGCGCAGCTGGTGAATACCGGACGGTTTAACCGCACGAACTTCGACATGGCCGCGAAATCACTCCTGCCCTGGCTCGCCTGACGAGCCTTTAAGCCATTGCCAGAGCCGTCCAAGCGTTTCGTAACCGACCCGATCGCTGTGCATTAACCATGCAGGCGACGGGATCGCGCGCTCCCACGGATTGAGCGGCGCATTGATGGCCAGCTGATTCGCTGGCGCGGGTAACGGATGTAATCCTGCATGTTCAAAGAAAATCATCGCGCGCGGAAGATGTGAGGCGGAAGTCACCAGCAGGAACGGGGCATCGCCGATCGCCTGTTTAACCGCAGCGGCTTCTTCTTCCGTGTCTTTTGGATTGTCGAGAGTGATAATCGCAGAGCGCGGCACGCCAAGGGACTCCGCCACTCTTGCTCCTGCTTCAGCCGTGCTGACAGGGTTCGTTTTGGCTGCGGCTCCCGTGAATATCATTTTCGAACCCGGATTAGCCAGCCACAGCCGAATGCCTTCGTTGAGGCGCGGTAAACTGTTGTTGATAAGGTTTGAACTCGGGGCCCATTTATCGTCCCAGGTGTAACCGCCACCCAGCACCACGATATACGCCACTTTCTGATTTCCTTGCCACGTCGGGTACTTATCTTCAATAGGGCGCAATAACCCATCCGCCACCGGTTGCAGGCTTAACAGCAGCAGCACCAGCCAACCCGTCGTAATGACGATTTTACCGCTGCGTTGAAAACGGGTGAACCAGACCAGCAGTAGCCCAAGTGCAATAAACATCAGCAGGAGAGGGAGGGGAAGTATCATCCCTCCAATGATTTTCTTTAGGGTAAAAAGCATCCTTTTTGGTTCCTTTTTTAACCATACAGCAGGTGATTACACGCGATATTACACCAGAGAGGTTCATTCTCCGCGCGGGTGTGACAAAATAGCGGTTTTGCTGCTAGCGGATGGAACTCTCCCAATGCGGGATCGCAATTTTGATGACATCGCGGAAAAGTTTTCGCGGAACATTTACGGCACCACCAAAGGGCAGTTGCGTCAGACGATCCTGTGGCAGGATCTCGACACCGTGCTCGCCACCTTTGGTGACCGAAAGTTGCGGGTTCTGGATGCGGGCGGCGGTGAAGGCCAGACCGCCATTTTGATGGCGCAGCGTGGTCATCACGTCACGCTTTGCGATCTCTCTTCAGAAATGGTCGAACGTGCGAAGCGCGCGGCAGAAGAGAAAGGTGTGAGCGACAACATGCATTTTATACATTGCGCCGCTCAGGACATTGCGCAGCATTTGGAATCTCAGGTTGATCTGATATTGTCTCATGCTGTGCTGGAGTGGGTTGCCGAGCCGCACGAGATGCTAAAAACCCTGTGGTCTGTGCTCACACCCGGCGGCGCATTGTCGCTGATGTTCTACAATGCTAACGGCCTGCTGATGCGTAACGTACTGGTGGGCAATTTCGGCTATGTACAACAGGGCATGTATAAAAAGAAACGGCGCACGCTTTCGCCGGATTTCCCCCGCGATCCGCAGCAGGTTTATGGCTGGCTGGAAGAGATGGGCTGGGAAATTACCGGGAAAACGGGCGTCAGGGTGTTTCATGATTATCTGCGCGATAAACAAAAACAGCACGACTGTCTTGACGCGTTAACAGAAATAGAAACGCGGTATTGCCGTCAGGAACCCTTTATCAGTCTTGGGCGATACATTCACGTCATCGCGCGCAAGCCGCAGAAGCAAGGATAATTTATGAGTGAATTTTCCCAGACAGTCCCCGAACTGGTTGCCTGGGCCAGGAAAAACGATTTCTCCATCTCGCTGCCGGTAGACAGACTCTCATTCCTGCTGGCAGTTGCCACGCTGAACGGCGAACGTCTGGATGGAGAAATGAGCGAGGGTGAACTGGTGGACGCGTTCCGCCATGTCAGTGATGCGTTTGAGCAAACCAGCGAAACCATTAGCGTGCGTGCCAACAACGCAATCAACGAGATGGTACGTCAACGTCTGCTGAACCGCTTTACCAGCGAGCAGGCGGAAGGAAACGCCATCTATCGTCTGACGCCTTTGGGCATCGGCATTACCGACTATTACATCCGCCAGCGAGAATTTTCTACGCTGCGCCTCTCTATGCAGCTGTCGATTGTGGCGGGCGAACTGAAACGAGCGGCCGATGCGGCGGATGAAAATGGCGATGAATTCCACTGGCATCGCAATGTCTACGCTCCGCTGAAGTACTCGGTGGCTGAAATTTTCGACAGTATCGATCTGACCCAGCGTCTGATGGATGAACAGCAGCAGCAGGTGAAAGATGATATCGCGCAGCTGCTGAATAAAGACTGGCGGGCAGCGATCTCCAGCTGTGAGCTGTTGCTGTCAGAAACCTCCGGGACGCTGCGTGAACTGCAGGACACGCTGGAAGCCGCGGGGGATAAACTTCAGGCAAACCTGTTGCGCATTCAGGACGCTACGCTGGCCCATGACGATCTGCATTTTGTTGATCGTCTGGTCTTTGACTTGCAAAGCAAACTCGACCGTATTATCAGCTGGGGACAGCAATCAATCGACCTGTGGATCGGCTATGACCGCCACGTGCATAAATTCATCCGTACGGCGATCGACATGGATAAAAACCGCGTGTTTGCCCAGCGTCTGCGCCAGTCAGTACAAAATTATTTCGATGCGCCGTGGGCGCTGACCTATGCCAACGCCGATCGTCTGCTGGATATGCGCGACGAAGAGATGGCGCTGCGCGACGAAGAGGTCACCGGTGAACTGCCGCCGGATCTGGAGTTTGAAGAATTCAACGAAATTCGTGAGCAACTTGCAGCGATGATCGAAGAACAGCTCGCCGTCTATAAAACCAGACAAGTGCCGCTGGATCTTGGTCTCGTGGTGCGCGACTATCTGGTGCAATACCCGCGTGCGCGCCATTTCGATATTGCCCGCATCGTCGTCGACCAGGCCGTGCGCCTGGGCGTCGCGCAAGCAGATTTCACCGGGCTGCCGCCGAAGTGGCAGCCGATTAACGATTACGGAGCCAAGGTACAGGCGCATGTCATTGACAAATATTGAACAAGTGATGCCAGTTAAGCTGGCCCAGGCGCTGGCAAATCCGTTATTTCCGGCGCTGGACAGCCAGCTGCGTGCCGGTCGTCACATTGGTCTTGACGAGCTGGATAATCACGCTTTTCTGATGGACTTCCAGGAATATCTGGAAGAGTTCTACGCCCGCTATAACGTCGAGCTGATCCGCGCACCTGAAGGTTTCTTCTACCTGCGCCCGCGCTCCACGACGCTGATCCCGCGCTCGGTGCTGTCCGAGCTGGATATGATGGTGGGCAAAATTCTCTGCTATCTCTATCTCAGTCCAGAACGTCTGGCCAATGAAGGCATCTTCACCCAGCAAGAGTTGTATGACGAATTGTTGAGCCTGGCCGATGAGGGCAAATTGCTCAAACTGGTGAACAACCGTTCCACCGGTTCTGACCTTGACCGTCAGAAGCTCCAGGAAAAAGTACGCTCTTCCCTGAACCGTCTGCGCCGTCTGGGAATGGTCTGGTTTATGGGCCATGACAGCAGCAAATTCCGCATTACCGAATCCGTGTTCCGCTTTGGCGCTGATGTGCGTACTGGCGACGACGCGCGTGAAGCGCAGCTGCGCATGATCCGCGACGGCGAAGCCATGCCGATAGAAAACAATTTGTTGCTCAATGACGAGCATGAAGAAAGCCAGCCGGATAGCGGGGAGGAAGAATAATGATTGAACGCGGTAAATTTCGCTCACTAACGCTGGTTAACTGGAACGGTTTCTTCGCCCGAACCTTCGATCTGGATGAGCTGGTTACGACGCTCTCCGGCGGTAACGGGGCGGGTAAATCCACTACGATGGCGGCGTTTGTCACGGCGCTGATCCCCGATCTGACGCTGCTGCATTTCCGTAACACCACCGAAGCGGGCGCGACAAGCGGTTCCCGCGATAAAGGTCTGCACGGTAAACTGAAAGCGGGCGTCTGTTACTCGGTTCTGGATGTGATCAACTCCCGCCATCAACGCGTGGTGGTCGGCGTACGTTTGCAACAAATTGCGGGCCGTGACCGTAAAGTCGACATCAAACCGTTTGCTATTCAGGGGCTGCCAACCTCGATTCAGCCGACATCTCTGCTGACGGAAACCCTGAACGATCGCCAGGCGCGCGTGCTACCTCTCAATGAGCTGAAAGATAAACTCGAAGCGATTGAAGGCGTTCAGTTCAAGCTGTTCAACTCAATTACCGATTACCACTCGCTGATGTTCGATCTGGGCGTTGTCGCGCGTCGTCTGCGCTCTGCGTCGGACCGTAGCAAATACTATCGCCTGATCGAAGCCTCGCTTTACGGCGGGATCTCCAGCGCCATTACCCGCTCTCTGCGCGACTACCTGTTGCCTGAAAACAGCGGCGTGCGAAAAGCCTTCCAGGACATGGAAGCCGCGCTGCGCGAAAACCGCATGACGCTGGAAGCGATTCGGGTCACTCAGTCTGACCGCGATCTGTTCAAACATTTGATCAGCGAAGCGACCAACTACGTGGCGGCGGACTATATGCGCCACGCCAACGAGCGCCGCATCCATCTGGATAAAGCACTGGAGTATCGCCGCGAGCTGTTCACCTCCCGCAAACAGCTGGTGGCTGAGCAGTACAAGCACGTTGAGATGGCCCGCGAACTGGGCGAGCACAACGGTGCAGAAGGCGATCTGGAAGCCGATTATCAGGCCGCCAGCGATCACCTGAATCTGGTGCAAACCGCGCTGCGTCAGCAGGAAAAAATCGAGCGCTACGAAGCCGATCTCGATGAGCTGCAGATCCGCCTCGAAGAACAAAATGAAGTGGTGGCCGAAGCCGCCGACATGCAGGAAGAGAAAGAGGCCCGCGCCGAAGCCGCTGAGCTGGAAGTCGATGAGCTGAAAAATCAGTTGGCCGACTACCAGCAAGCGCTGGATGTTCAGCAAACCCGCGCCATCCAGTACACCCAGGCATTACAAGCACTGCAACGTGCGAAAGAGCTGTGCCATCTTCCGGATCTGACGCCGGACAGTGCCGACGAGTGGCTGGAAACCTTCCGCGCCAAAGAACAGGAAGCGACGGAGAAACTACTTTCCCTCGATCAAAAAATGAGTGTCGCGCAAGCCGCGCACAGTCAGTTTGAACAGGCCTATCAGCTGGTCGTGGCGATCAATGGCCCGCTGGCGCGCGGTGATGCCTGGGAAGTGGCGCGCGAATTGCTGCGTGACGGCGTTAATCAGCGCCATCTGGCGGAGCAGGTTCAGCCGCTGCGCATGCGTCTGAACGAGCTGGAACAGCGTCTGCGTGAACAGCAGGAGGCCGAGCGTCTTCTGGCGGAGTTCTGCAAACGTCAGGGGAAGCATGTCGATATCGACTCCCTTGAAACCCTGCATCAGGAACTGGAAGCCCGTATCGCCTCGCTGTCCGACAGCGTCTCCAGCGCCAGCGAGCAGCGCATGGTCCTACGCCAGGAGCTGGAACAGCTTCAGTCACGCACTCAGACCTTGCTGAAACGAGCGCCGGTCTGGCTGGCGGCGCAGAGCAGCCTGAACCAGCTGAGCGAGCAGTGTGGTGAAGAGTTCGAATCCAGCTCGGAAGTTACCGAATATCTGCAACAGTTGCTTGAGCGCGAGCGCGAAGCCATTGTTGAGCGCGATGAAGTCGGTGCGCGTAAAAATGCTGTCGATGAAGAAATTGAACGTTTAAGTCAGCCTGGCGGTGCGGAAGATGCGCGTCTGAATGCGCTGGCGGAACGTTTTGGCGGCGTACTGTTGTCCGAAATCTACGATGACGTCAGCCTTGAAGATGCGCCGTATTACTCTGCGCTGTATGGCCCATCCCGCCATGCGATCGTCGTTCCAGATTTGTCGCTAATCGCTGAACAGCTGGAAGGGCTTGAAGAATGTCCGGAAGATCTCTATCTGATCGAAGGGGACCCGCAGTCCTTCGATGACAGCGTATTCAGCGTAGACGAACTGGAAAAAGCGGTGGTGGTGAAAGTCGCCGATCGCCAGTGGCGTTATTCTCGCTTCCCGACGCTGCCGATCTTTGGCCGCGCCGCGCGTGAAAACCGCATCGAAAGCCTGCATGCGGAACGTGAAACGCTGTCTGAGCGCTTTGCGACCCTGTCGTTTGACGTGCAGAAAACCCAACGTTTACACCAGGCGTTCAGCCGCTTTATCGGCAGCCATGTCGCAGTGGCCTTTGAGGCCGATCCTGAAGCCGAAATTCGCAAACTGAACACCCGCCGTGGCGAACTGGAACGCGCGCTGAGCAATCATGAAAATGATAACCAGCAGAGCCGCGTGCAGTTTGAGCAGGCGAAAGAGGGCGTCGCCGCTCTGAACCGTATCCTGCCGCGTCTGAATCTGCTGGGCGACGAAACCCTGGCCGATCGCGTGGATGAAATTCAGGAACGTCTGGATGAAGCGCAAGAAGCCGCGCGCTTTGTGCAGCAGCACGGCAACCAACTGGCGAAACTGGAGCCAGTGCTGTCGGTCCTGCAAAGCGATCCAGAACAATACGAACAGCTGAAAGAAGATTACGCCTATTCCCAGCAGGTGCAGCGTGATGCGCGCCAGCAGGCGTTTGCGCTGACCGAAGTGGTGCAGCGTCGCGCGCACTTTGGCTACAGCGACTCGGCAGAAATGTTGAGCGGCAACAGCGATTTGAACGAAAAACTGCGCCAGCGTCTTGAGCAGGCGGAAGCGGAACGTAGCCGCAGCCGCGATGCCCTGCGCAGCCACGCGGCACAGCTCGGTCAGTACAATCAGGTGCTGGCGTCACTGAAAAGCTCATTTGATACCAAAAAAGAGCTGCTCACCGATCTGCATAAAGAGCTGCAGGATATCGGCGTTCGTGCGGACAGCGGGGCGGAAGAGCGCGCCCGTATTCGTCGCGACGAACTGCACAGCCAGTTGAGCAATAACCGATCCCGTCGTCATCAGCTGGAAAAAGCCCTGACCCTGTGCGAAGCGGAGATGGATAATCTGACCCGCCGTCTGCGCAAGCTGGAACGCGATTATCACGAAATGCGCGAGCAGGTTGTGACCGCCAAAGCGGGCTGGTGTGCGGTAATGCGTCTGGTGAAAGACAGCGGCGTTGAACGTCGTCTGCACCGTCGTGAGCTGGCGTACCTGTCTGGTGACGAACTGCGTTCGATGTCGGATAAGGCACTGGGTGCACTGCGCCCGGCAGTGGCAGATAACGAGCATCTGCGCGATGTGCTGCGCATGTCTGAAGATCCGAAACGTCCTGAGCGTAAAATTCAGTTCTTCGTGGCGGTTTATCAGCACCTGCGCGAGCGTATTCGTCAGGACATCATCCGCACGGACGATCCGGTCGAAGCGATCGAACAGATGGAAATCGAGCTGGGTCGCCTGACGGAAGAGCTGACCTCCCGCGAGCAAAAGCTGGCGATCAGCTCCCGCAGCGTGGCGAATATCATTCGTAAAACCATCCAGCGCGAGCAAAACCGTATTCGCATGCTCAACCAGGGTCTGCAAAGCGTCTCATTCGGTCAGGTCAACAGTGTGCGTCTGAACGTTAACGTTCGCGAAGCGCACGCCACTCTGCTGGATGTGCTTTCTGAACAGCATGAGCAGCATCAGGACCTGTTTAACAGCAACCGTCTGACCTTCTCGGAAGCGCTGGCGAAGCTCTATCAGCGCCTTAATCCACAGATCGATATGGGGCAACGTACGCCGCAAACCATCGGTGAAGAGCTGCTGGACTACCGTAATTATCTGGAAATGGAAGTTGAGGTTAACCGTGGTTCTGACGGCTGGCTGCGCGCAGAGTCTGGCGCGCTGTCTACCGGGGAAGCGATCGGTACCGGGATGTCGATTCTGGTGATGGTTGTCCAGAGCTGGGAAGATGAAGCGCGTCGTCTGCGCGGGAAAGATATTTCTCCGTGCCGTCTGCTGTTCCTCGATGAAGCCGCGCGTCTGGATGCCCGTTCCATTGCCACGCTGTTTGAGTTGTGCGACCGTCTGGATATGCAGCTGATCATCGCTGCACCTGAGAACATCAGCCCGGAAAAAGGCACGACCTATAAGCTGGTGCGTAAGGTGTTCAACAATACGGAACATGTTCACGTCGTCGGGCTGCGCGGTTTTGCCCCGCAGCCGCCAGAGTCGTTACCCGGAACGGCTGACGCTTCTTAAAGCGTTTTGATGAAAAGGGCGGCACACAGGTGCTGCCCTTTTTATTTGCTTAACTTGCGTTCAGGGCTGCGTTATCTTTAAACTTCTTTACATAAGGCAAGGCAGTTGCGTGTATGCCTTTCTATAATGAAGAAAAGCCCCGGTGTTGTGGGCAGGTCGTAAAGCAAACAGGGGGCAAGGGATGTTGCTAAAGAAAATTCAAAGTCGTCAGCTGTCCGCACTCAGTGTGTGCCTGACGTTACTATTCGCTCCACTGTTTAACGCGCAGGCCGATGAGCCTGAAGTGGTTCCGGTCGACAGTTCCGCTACGATGGGGGCTCAGCCAACTGCGCTGCTGCAACCGCTGGAGCAATCTCCCGCGACCGCAATCATGGCCGGGATCAAACCGCTGCCAGCCAATGTTGATACACAGGCGCTGCGCCAGCAGCTGCAATCCGGGCTGCCTTCGGGTTACACACCCGCCTATCTCAATCAGCTGACTTTACTGTATGCCGCGCGCGATATGAAACCGATGTGGGACGATCGTGAGGCGGTGCGTGCCTTCCAGCAGCAACTGGCGGAAGTCGCTATCGCGGGTTTCCAACCGCAATTTACCGCTTGGGTGGAGCTTCTGACCGATCCGACCGTCACCGGGAATGCGCGCGACGTTGTTCTTTCTGACGCTATGATGGGTTATCTGCATTTTGTGGCGGGGATTCCGGTCAATGGCAACCGCTGGCTGTACAGTGAGAAGCCCTACAAGCTGGCGACACCTGCGCTGTCAGTGATCAACCAGTGGCAAGTGGCGCTGGATAAAGGGACGCTCCCACGCTTTATCGCAAGCCTTGCTCCGGCGCATCCGCAGTATGCCACGATGCACCAGTCGTTACTCCGACTGGTAGCCGATACGCGTCCCTGGCCTCAGCTGAAAAGCACCGCCACTCTGCGTCCTGGTCAATGGAGTAGCGATGTCCCGGCGCTGCGTGAAATTCTCCGGCGTTCCGGGGAGTCTGACGCAGGGGCGAAAATCGCGTTGCCGGGTGATGATCCCCAAAGCGTAGTGGTCAGTCCATCAGCACCTGTCGTGAAGAAGAAATCAGCTGTAACAGCCGACAAACCCGCAGCTTACGATCGTGAACTGGTCGCCGAAGTGAAAGCGTTTCAGGCGGCTCAGGGCCTGGGTGCAGACGGTGTTATTGGGCAGTCAACGCGCGATTGGCTGAATGTTTCTCCTGCGCAGCGTGCTGGTGTGCTGGCGCTGAACATTCAGCGTTTACGTCTGCTGCCAGGGACATTATCGACCGGGATTATGGTTAATATTCCGGCCTATTCGCTGGTCTATTACCAGAATGGTAGCGAAGTGCTGGCCTCGAGAGTTATTGTCGGGCGCCCGGATCGCAAAACGCCAATGATGAGCAGTGCGCTGAATAATGTGGTGGTGAACCCGCCGTGGAACGTACCGCCGACCCTCGCGCGTAAAGACATTCTGCCGAAAGTATGGAATGACCCCGGCTATCTTGAACGTCACGGCTACACAATGATGCGTGGCTGGAACAGCAACCAGCCGATTGACCCGTACCAGGTCGACTGGTCAACGATCACGGCGTCGAATTTGCCTTTCCGCTTCCAGCAAGCGCCGGGTGAGCGTAACTCCTTGGGTCGATACAAGTTCAACATGCCGAGCTCAGATGCCATCTATCTGCACGATACGCCAAACCATAACCTGTTCCAGAAAGACACACGTGCCCTGAGTTCGGGCTGTGTTCGTGTCAATAAAGCCTCTGAACTGGCCAATATGCTGCTGGGTGATGCGGGCTGGAACGACACGCGGATATCCGATGCGCTTAAAGAAGGGAATACACGCTACGTTAATATTCGGCAAAACATTCCCGTCAATCTTTACTATCTGACGGCGTTTGTTGGCGAAGATGGACGGACCCAATATCGTACAGATATTTACAATTACGATCTCACAGCGCGATCCGGCGCACAAATTTTGTCAAAAGCTGAACAATTAATCAGGTAAATGAAGTAGTTCGGGGAAATTGATTGTCGTAAGTTATGGTAGAGAAGGGGGCATATGGCTACAAGCCCCGTCTTTACTGGGGTTGGGTGCCTTGACGCGGGCTGTTCAGGCGGTTAAGGTGCCCTTCGTGCGCTAAGCATATTTACGATAACATTGACCTGTAGACCTGATTATCATGGACAAATTTGACGCTAATCGCCGCAAGCTGCTGGCGCTAGGTGGTGTTGCGCTGGGCGCAGCGGCCATCTTACCGACGCCAGCATTTGCCACCCTCTCGACACCACGTCCGCGTATTTTAACGCTCAACAATCTTCACACTGGTGAGACGTTGAAAGCGGAGTTTTTCGATGGCAGAGGCTATATTCAGGATGAATTAGCAAGACTCAACCATTTTTTCCGCGACTACCGCGCGAATAAAATAAAGACCATCGATCCAGGATTATTTGATCAGCTATTCCGCCTCCAGGGCCTGCTCGGAACCCGCAAGCCGGTGCAACTCGTTTCCGGTTATCGTTCTATTGATACCAATAACGAACTGCGCGCCCATAGCCGTGGGGTAGCTAAAAAAAGCTATCACACGAAAGGACAGGCGATGGATTTCCATATTGAAGGCGTTTCATTAGCCAATATTCGCAAAGCCGCGTTATCTATGCGCGCAGGTGGTGTAGGATATTACCCACGTAGCAACTTTGTGCATATTGATACCGGGCCGACACGGCACTGGTAATAATGAAGGAGCAGTATGAACTATCGTATTATTCCGGTGACTGCGTTCTCCCAGAACTGTTCATTAATCTGGTGTGAACAAACTAAACTGGCCGCGCTTGTCGATCCCGGCGGAGATGCCGAGAAAATCAAGCAGGAAGTCGAGGCGTCCGGCGTGACGCTGATGCAGATTTTGCTGACCCATGGCCATCTTGACCATGTGGGGGCTGCGGCAGAGCTGGCGCAACATTACGGTGTGCCAGTGATTGGACCGGAAAAAGAAGATGAGTTCTGGCTGCAAGGGTTGCCTGCCCAAAGCCGTATGTTTGGCCTTGATGAGTGTCAGCCACTGACGCCCGATCGCTGGTTAAACGAAGGCGAGAGCGTTAATGTCGGAAACGTGACGCTACAGGTATTGCACTGTCCTGGCCATACGCCGGGGCATATCGTCTTCTTTGATGCTCAATCACGCTTGCTCATTTCTGGCGACGTGATTTTCAAAGGCGGCGTAGGACGCAGCGATTTCCCGCGCGGTGACCACGGTCAGCTGATCCAGTCAATTAAGCAGAAGCTATTGCCGTTGGGCGATGACGTGACGTTTATTGCAGGGCATGGCCCGATGTCGACGTTAGGATATGAGCGGGCACATAACCCGTTCCTGCAGGATGAAATGCCTGTCTGGTAAATCCCATTAAAAAAGCCTGCACATTGCAGGCTTTTTTGTAGGTCGGGCAAGCGTAAGCGCCTCCCGACAGACTTTTTACAGCACAGCGACAATTGCTTCGCACAGCGGGGCCATGTTGTCTGGCGTCATACCTGCCACGTTCACACGTCCTGAAGCCACAGCGTACACACCAAACTCTTCGCGCAGACGCAGAACTTGTTCTTTAGTCAGGCCGCTGAACGAGAACATCCCGTTTTGTTTGATGATAAAGCTAAAGTCGCGATCCGCACCTTTCTCAGCCAGCGTGTTCACGAACAGCAGACGCATGCGCTGAATGCGCTGACGCATGTCGTTCAGTTCCTGTTCCCAGATGGCGCGCAGCGCGTCATTGCTCAGGATTGTCGCCACGACAGAAGCGCCGTGCGCCGGTGGGTTAGAGTAGTTGGCGCGAATGACAGATTTCATCTGGCTGAAGGCACGATCAACGGTTTGCTCATCGGCAGCCACCAGCGTACAGGCACCCACGCGCTCATTATACAGACCAAAGTTCTTGGAATAAGAACTCGCCACGATCAGTTCCTGATGAACAGCGGCAAAAGCACGCAGACCTTCAGCATCTTCTTCCAGACCACGTGCGAAGCCCTGATAGGCGAAGTCGAACAGCGGCAGCCAGCCTTTCTCTACGGAGAGTTTCGCCAGTTGTTCCCACTGTTCCAGCGTCGGATCGATACCGGTTGGGTTGTGGCAGCAGCCGTGGAACAGCACTACGTCACCGGCCTGTGCTTCGCTCAGGCTAGCCAGCAGGCCGTCGAAGTCAAGAGTATGGTTCGCCGCGTCATAATAAGCATATTCACGCACTTCCAGACCCGCAGAGTTAAACACGCTCTTGTGGTTCGGCCAGCTCGGATTGCTTACCCAAACGCGTTTCACAGAGGTATTCTTCGCGAGGAAATCCGCTGCGACGCGAAGTGCGCCAGTACCGCCAGGCGTTTGGGCTGTGCGAGCACGTTTATCGCTAATAAGCGTGCTGCCTTTTCCAAACAGCAGTTCCTGAGTGCAACGACCAAACTCCGGAATACCGTCGATACCGAGGTAGTTTTTGGTGTTTTCATTTTCCAGCAGATACTGCTCGGCTTTTTTGACGCTGGTCAGAACCGGAGTTTTACCGGTTTCATCTTTATAGACACCAATACCCAGGTTTATTTTTCCAGGGCGGTCATCGGCACGAAACAGATCGGCCAGGCCCAGAATAGGGTCGGCAGGGGCGGCGGTAATGTTCTCAAACATGACGAGGTTCCATTGTGATTACAGAAGTGAAATCCGCTATCAGGTTAACGGTAGATTTACAAAATGCCAACCGTTTGCGACAAAAAGCGTGCGCCTTTTCAAAAGTCGCCATTTTTTACTTCAGCCATAAAAAAAACAGGACCGAAGTCCTGTTTTCTAGGCATTTAGCAGAGAGGGCTGCTTATTAGAACTGGTAAACGATACCCACTGCTGCCTGGTCGTCAGTCGCCAGACCAGCAGATTCAGAGTAAGAGTTGTCGTCCAGCAGGTTGAATTTGTACGCAGCGTACACGTTCATGTTTTTGTTGAAGTAGTACCAGGTACCCACTTCGATGTATTTAACCAGGTCAGCATCGCCACCGTTGAAGGTGCCACGTGCTTTCAGGTCTTTACCTTTGGACTGAACGTAGCCCAGGGATGGACGCAGACCGAAGTCGAACTGGTACTGAACAACCGCTTCGATGTTCTGAGTTTTGTTCGCGAAGTTGTTGTCAGCTTCACGAGTCATGTTTGTGGTTTCAGCGTACTGAACAGCTGCATACACGTTGTTTGCATCGTATTTAGCAGCAGTTGACCATGCTTCAGCACGATCGCCGCCTGCGCTTGCCCAATCAGCAGAGGTGCCAGCTGCAACCTGCTCGTTGGTACGGTCAGCAGTTTCATAACCCGCTGCCAGACCGAAGCCTTCGCCGAAATCATATTGTACAGAAGAGCTGAAGCCGTCGCCGTTACCTTTAGCGCCGTTACCGCCACGACCGATGTTGATCAGCTGGCCGTTGTCATTGTAGGTCGCTGCGATCGCATTGCTGCGGTCGTTTTTACCCTGGTACTGCAAGGCGATAGCCAGGCCATCAACCAGACCGAAGAAGTTGCTGTTACGGTAGGTCAGCAAGCCAGATGCACGGCCGTTCATGAAGTTGTCGGTAGCAACCCAAGAGTCACCACCCCACTCAACCAACATATCGGTATAAGCCGCAGCATCGTAGATTGCGCCGTAGTTACGACCGTAATCCAGGGAACCTGCGTCACCGAAGTTCAGGCCAGCGAATGCCAGACGGGTTTTAGTACCCTGTGAACCTTCAGCGTTGGAAGCATCCATGTTGTATTCCCAGTGACCATAACCAGTGATCTGGTCGTTGATCTGGGTTTCACCTTTGAAGCCGATACGGGCATAGGTGGTGTCTTCGTTGCTGGTGTCACCGTTGGTGGTCCAAATGTGTTCGCCTACAGCTTTACCGTAGAAGTCCAGTTTGTTGCCGTTTTTGTTATAGATTTCTGCAGCGTTTGCTGCACCGGCTACCAGCAGAGCAGGGATAACCACTGCCAGAATATTGCGCTTCATCATTATTTATTACCCTCATTGGTTTTTTTATGACACTCGCCACTGCCGTCAATAAATTCTGTCAATAAATATTTCCGGAACTATTGATGAGAGTTTGGTGTCTTTATGTATCTGACAGGCATCTTTCCATTCATATAACCGTTTCGCTAGCCTGAAAGTGCTACAAATATAAAGATTGAGTAACAAAAAGAAATAATGTGTAACTAAATGTGAAATATTGGGAACTTTGTGAAGCACCTCAAATTTCAGAACTGATTGCTGAATTAAACGGCTAACCCATTCCTATATATATGAATTGCTTATGTTTAATTTTGATAAAGGCATTTCATATCAACAGATGTTAAACAACGCGTTTTTTCTTATTGTATACATTAGCCATCTGGAAGGCCGATATTGTGTCTGTTTTTTGTGCTAAAGCATTTCAGTAGCATTAGACGCAATAAGAATGCGGTTTATTTTTTGTTCGTAGATGTTTCGTGGAAATAAAACGTAACAGGTGGAATATTTGGCGGGGTTGCAATTGGAAGTTACTGACTTTCGGCTGACATAAATTGACAGTGCAGAATAAAATAACGGCCAGCAGTTGCTGGCCGTTATTAATAGTTGCGTTTAGAAACTGGCGTTGCGTGGCGTACGTGGGAACGGAATAACATCACGCACGTTCTGCACGCCGGTAACGTAGGCAATCAGACGCTCGAAGCCCAGACCAAAACCGGAGTGTGGCACGGTGCCATAACGGCGCAGGTCGCGGTACCAGCTGTAATCGGCTGGATTCAGGCCCATCTCTTCCATACGGGCGTCGAGCACGTCCAGGCGCTCTTCACGCTGGGAACCACCGATAATTTCACCGATGCCAGGGGCGAGAACATCCATTGCAGCAACGGTTTTACCGTCTTCGTTAAGGCGCATGTAGAAGGCCTTAATGTCTTTCGGATAGTTTTTCACGACCACCGGTGCTTTGAAGTGTTTCTCAGCCAGGTAGCGCTCATGCTCGGAAGACAAATCCACACCCCAGTAAACCGGGTTCTCGAATTTCTCTCCGCATTTTTCGAGGATTGCCACCGCATCGGTGTAATCCACCTGTGCGAAGTCTGTAGAGACGAAGCGCTCCAGACGGGCGACCGCATCGCTGTCAACGCGCTCAGCGAAGAATTTCATGTCGTCAGGACGTTCTTCCAGAACCGCTTTGAACACATACTTCAGCATGGCTTCAGCCAGACCCGCTACATCATTCAGATCGGCAAACGCCACTTCAGGCTCCAGCATCCAGAATTCCGCCAGGTGGCGGCTGGTGTTGGAGTTTTCAGCACGGAAGGTTGGGCCGAAGGTGTAGATTTTGGACAGGGCACAAGCGTACGTCTCGCCATTCAGCTGGCCAGATACGGTCAGGAATGCTTCTTTACCGAAGAAGTCCTGGTCAAAATCAACTTTGCCTTCTGGCGTGCGCGGTAAGTTTTCCAGATCCAGCGTCGAAACGCGGAACATCTCGCCAGCACCTTCGGTATCGGATGCGGTAATCAGCGGGGTAGATACCCAGAAGTAGCCCTGCTCGTGGAAGAAACGGTGCAGCGCCTGAGCCAGCGTATGACGTACGCGAGCAACTGCGCCGATCATGTTGGTACGCGGACGCAGGTGAGCCACTTCACGCAGATACTCGATGCTGTGACGTTTTGCCGCCATCGGATAGGTATCCGGATCTTCAACCCAGCCGGTAACTTCTACCGATGTTGCCTGCAGCTCAAAGCTCTGGCCCTGTCCTGGAGACGCAACGACAGTACCGGTCACGATAACGGAACAACCGGTGGTCAGGCGCAGAACTTCGTCATTGTAATTGGGCAGAGAATTATTAATTACGGCCTGTACAGGATCAAAGCAGGAACCGTCATAGACGGCGAGGAAGGAGATGCCAGCTTTAGAATCTCGGCGAGTACGCACCCATCCGCGCACGGTGACTTCTTGGTCAACGGCGACGCGGCCCTGGAGTACGTCGGCTACAGGCACAACGCTCATAATATTCTCTCTGTTAATAGTCGGAAAAAATAGATATTTGTCCGCCCTTATAGGGGGGATATCTATGTTACCTGGCATCCGCCATCAGACAAGCAGATTTCGCAGAGAAAAGAGAAGAAATTAGAAAAAAATGAGACAGGGGGCCGGAAAGCCCCCGTGGAGAGGATTAACTGGCTTTCTTAATCTGTGGCAGATCGAAGGCTTTACGCAGTGCACGCACGAAGGCTTTGTCATGACAGATGGTTTTGCCGGGACTGTCAGAAAGCTTCGCCACCGGCTTGCCGTTACATTCCACCAGTTTAATCACGATATTCAGCGGTTTTACCTGGGGGATATCGCAGGTCAGGCGTGTGCCAATACCAAAGCTCAGGTTAACGCGGGAAGAGAACTGGCGATAAAGATCGACCGCTTTTGAGAGATCTAAATTATCGGAGAAAACCAGCACTTTAGTGAGCGGATCAATGCCCAGCTTTTGATAGTGAGCGATGGCTTTTTCACCCCATTCAACCGGGTCCCCGGAATCATGGCGCAGGCCTTGATAGCGGTCGGCAAATTCCGGGCCGAAGTCACGCAGGAAAGCGTCCATCGTAATACAGTCCGTAAGGGCAATACCCAGCTGATCCGGATATTCTTCAAGCCAGGCGGCGAGCGCGGCACGCTGGCTGGTGGCGAGATCGGGGCTGATTTGCTGGTGCGCCTGGAACCATTCGTGGGCCTGGGTGCCCATCGGCGTCAGGTTGCGACGACGCGCTAAATCGTAGTTACTGGTGCCGACAAACCACGGCTCCTGCTGCAAACGTTCAACGATGGCCTGCTGCACTTCGCGAGAGAAACGACGGCGGGTACCGAAATCCATAAGACGAAAACGGGACATATCCACCGATTCCGTCATCCGATTGAAATCAACCAGCTTGCTTTCGAGCGATTCCAGCGCCTGCTCAACGCCCACTTCTGGTGAACGGTAGCGGTGCACAATCTCACTGATCACCGCCAGCAGTGGCACTTCCCACATGATCACTTCCCGCCACGGCCCGGAAAGGCGAATGTGCAGTCGACCATTATTATTGGTGACGGTGACCTGTTCGGGGTTGTAGCGGAAATCGCGCAGCCAGTCTAAATAGTCGGCTTTAAAGAAGGGGAGGCCAGAGAGCCACTGGTATTCGTCGTCCTGCAGAGTCAGATGCTGCATGGCATCGACCTGTTCACGGATCGTATCAGCGTAAATACCGAGCAAGTCATCACCACGGCAGCGGAATTCAGCCGCTACTTGCACATCATAGTAATGGTGAAAAACGGCTTGCTGCATATGCAGTTTATACGCATCGGTATCCAGCAGTGTATGCAGAACAGGGGAAGCGAATTGAGTCATAGGTGCGCAGTAGCATCCTCTCACGGGAGCGTTTAGTACAATAAACAACTATTGAAACCGCTGGAGTATACCTTGTTTAGCGATTTATTGAACCCCGATCACAACATAAGCTGCCGTTATGGTCGAGTGCATTTTGTGCCTCGTGTTATACAAATGTAGCAAAAATGGGTTTTCTCCCTGAAAAGATGAACATTCTGCGTAGCGCGTTTTGCGCAACAGGAATAGACTGGATTCGTTATTCGACAAACGATGCATAAGGTTTTCTATGACACAACAGCCACAAGCCAAATACCGCCACGACTACCGTGCGCCGGAATACCTGATTAGCGATATCGATCTGACTTTTGACCTGGATGCCACCAAAACCGTTGTTACGGCCATAAGCCAGGTCACACGCCAAAGTGCGACGGCTGTACCGCTGCGCCTCGACGGTGAAGACCTGACGCTGGTCTCCGTGCACGTGAACGACGAAGCGTGGACCGACTATAAAGAAGAAGAGGGTCAGCTGGTCATTAACAATCTGCCAGAGCGTTTCTCCCTGCGCATCGTGACCGAAATCAGCCCTGCGTCCAATACGGCGCTGGAAGGCCTGTATCAATCAGGCGTGGCGCTTTGCACTCAGTGCGAAGCCGAAGGTTTCCGCCATATTACCTGGTATCTGGACCGCCCTGACGTTCTGGCGCGTTTCACCACCAAAATCATTGCCGATAAAAAACTTTATCCGTACCTGCTCTCCAACGGTAACCGCGTCGGGCAGGGCGAGCTGGAAAACGGTCGTCACTGGACCCAATGGCAAGATCCATTCCCAAAACCGTGCTATCTCTTTGCGCTGGTGGCGGGTGATTTCGACGTTCTGCGCGATACCTTCAAAACCCGTTCCGGTCGCGACGTAGCGCTGGAGCTGTTTGTCGATCGCGGCAACCTTGATCGCGCACCGTGGGCAATGACCTCATTAATCAACTCCATGAAGTGGGACGAAGAGCGTTTCGGCCTGGAATACGATCTCGACATCTATATGATCGTCGCCGTCGACTTCTTTAATATGGGTGCGATGGAGAACAAAGGCCTGAACGTCTTTAACTCCAAATACGTGCTGGCGCGTACTGATACCGCCACCGATAAAGATTATCTCGATATCGAACGCGTCATCGGCCACGAATACTTCCACAACTGGACCGGCAACCGCGTGACCTGCCGCGACTGGTTCCAGTTGAGCCTGAAAGAAGGCCTGACCGTGTTCCGTGACCAGGAGTTCAGCTCCGATTTGGGTTCACGCGCGGTCAATCGCATCAGCAACGTGCGCACCATGCGTGGCCTGCAGTTCGCTGAAGACGCCAGCCCAATGGCGCACCCGATTCGCCCGGACAAAGTGATTGAGATGAACAACTTCTACACCCTGACGGTGTACGAGAAAGGTTCTGAAATCATTCGCATGATCCACACTTTGCTCGGTGAAGAGAACTTCCAGAAAGGAATGCAGCTCTATTTCGAACGTCACGACGGCAGCGCAGCCACCTGCGACGATTTCGTTCAGGCGATGGAAGACGCGTCCAACGTCGATCTGTCCCATTTCCGCCGCTGGTACAGCCAGGCCGGTACGCCGATTGTCACCGTCAAAGACGACTACAATCCGGAAACCGAGCAGTACACCCTGACCATCAGCCAGCGTACGCCGCCGACGGCTGAGCAGGAAGAGAAGCACCCGCTGCACATTCCGTTCAGCATCGAGCTGTATGACAACGAAGGTAAAGTGATTCCGCTACAGAAGGGCGGTCATCCGGTGCATCACGTGCTGAATGTGACCCAGGCGGAGCAAACCTTTATCTTTGATAATGTCTACTTCCAGCCGGTTCCGGCGCTGCTGTGCGAATTCTCTGCCCCGGTGAAACTGGAATATAAGTGGAGCGATCAGCAGCTCACCTTCCTGATGCGTCACGCGCGCAACGATTTCTCCCGCTGGGATGCTGCGCAGAGTCTGCTGGCGACCTACATCAAACTGAACGTCAACCGTCATCAGCAGGGACAGCCGTTGTCGCTGCCTGTGCATGTTGCCGATGCGTTCCGCGCGATTCTGCTGGATGAGAACATCGATCCGGCGCTGGCCGCAGAGATTCTGACTCTGCCATCCGCAAACGAAATCGCCGAGCTGTTCGAGGTTATCGATCCGATCGCGATTACCGCTGTGCGTGAAGCTCTGACCCGTACGCTGGCGACTGAGCTGGCCGACGAGTTCCTGGCAATTTACAACGCCAACAAGCTCGACCAATACCGTGTGGAACACGCCGATATCGGCAAGCGTTCTCTGCGTAATACCTGTCTGCGCTATCTGGCCTTCGGTGACGCGGAACTGGCAAATACGCTGGTCAGCAAGCAGTATCACGACGCCGATAACATGACCGACGCATTGGCAGCTCTGGCGGCAAGCGTGGCGGCTGAGTTGCCTTGCCGCGATACGCTGATGCAAGAGTATGATGACAAGTGGCATCAGGATGGTCTGGTTATGGATAAGTGGTTTATTCTGCAATCCACCAGCCCGTCAGCGGATGTTCTTAGCACTGTGCGCAGCCTGCTGAAGCACCGCTCTTTCACCATGAGCAATCCGAACCGCGTGCGTTCTCTGATTGGCGCGTTTGCCAGCAGCAATCCGGCAGCGTTCCATGCAGAAGATGGCAGTGGTTATCAGTTTATGGTGGAAATGCTGACCGAGCTGAACAGCCGCAACCCGCAGGTGGCGTCACGTCTGATTGAGCCGCTGATTCGTTTGAAACGGTATGACGCGCCGCGTCAGGCGAAAATGCGTGCTGCGCTGGAACAGTTGAAAGGGCTGGAAAATCTGTCGGGCGATCTGTTCGAGAAGATTAGTAAGGCGCTGGCCTGATAGAAGCGCCCGGTGGCGCTTCGGGGTAAATGCAAAACGGCAACGCATGTTGCCGTTTTTGATGTTTTCTCCCTCTCCCGTGGGAGAGGGTTGGGGTGAGGGCATCAGGCATAAGCTGAAGCCGCCGCCCGGCTTTTTTCTATCCGTGACGCCGGACCTGCACTTCGGTCGCCCCACGCTTCATCACTCTTTCCAGCACTTCCGCTTCCAGCTCCGCCAGCCGTGCAGATCCTTTACGCCGTGGGCGCGGAATATCCACCGCCACATCCAGCCCGATTTTGCCCTCTTCAATGAGTAACACCCGGTCGGCCATTGCTACGGCTTCGCTCACGTCATGCGTCACCAGCAGCACCGTAAAGCCATGCTCCTGCCAAAGCGACTCGATCAGATCCTGCATTTCGATACGCGTCAGGGCATCCAGCGCCCCAAGCGGTTCATCCAGCAATAGCAGACCGGGACGATGGATTAACGCCCGCGCCAGCGCCACACGCTGTTTTTGACCGCCGGAGAGGGCGGCTGGCCACTCGCCCGCACGGTTTTCCAGCCCGACGGCGCTCAGCGCCTGACGGGCGCTATCCCGCCAGCTGCCTTTCAGCCCCAGCCCGACGTTATCGATTACCGTTTTCCACGGCAGCAGGCGCGCATCCTGAAACATCATCCGGGTATCGTCCTGAATATCGGCCAGCGGCGTATTGCCGGCCAGCAGCTCGCCGCCGTTAGGCGCCTCCAGTCCGGCAAGCAGTCGTAATAAGGTGCTTTTTCCGCCACCGCTGCGCCCGACTACGGCAACGAATTGTCCGGCGGGAATATGCAAATCTAAGGCATTCAGGATGGTGTTATCGCCATAGCGTTTAGTGACGCCGTTAAGCAGGAGCGGCGTGCCCTGGTTTAAACGAGCCGTAGTCATGCGTTCGCCTCCTTCGTGGAATAGGCCGGATTCCAGCGCAGCCAGCTACGCTCCAGCCACTGGGCGCTGATGTCGGCGAGTTTGCCGAGCAGGGCGTAAAGGATGATGGCAACCACCACCACGTCGGTTTGCAGAAATTCACGGGCGTTCATCGCCAGATAGCCGATGCCGGAGTTCGCCGAAATGGTTTCTGCGACGATAAGCGTTAGCCACATCAGGCCGAGCGCAAACCGCACCCCGACCATGATCGACGGCAGCGCGCCCGGCAGGATCACATGAATAAACAGCGAAAAGCCGGATAAACCGTAGCTGCGCGCCATCTCGACCAGCCCGCGATCGATGTTGCGAATGCCGTGCCAGGTGTTGATGTAAATCGGGAATAGGGTGCCGAGTGCGACGAGGAAAATTTTGGCGCTCTCATCGATGCCAAACCACAAAATCACTAGCGGGATCAGCGCCAGATGCGGCACATTACGCAGCATCTGGATTGACGTATCCAGCAAACGCTCGCCCCAGCGGGACAGGCCACTGATAAGGCCCAGCGTCAGGCCAATCGAGCCGCCGATGGAAAAACCAATCAGCGCGCGCCAGGAGCTGATCGCCAGGTGTTGCCACAGCTCACCGCTGGAACTGAGTGACCAGAACGCTTCCACCACGCCCTCCGGAGAGGGCAGAATACGGCTCGACAACCATCCCACGGAGGAGGCGAGTTGCCAGACAATCACGATGCCGACGGGCAGAAACCAGGGGGCCAGCCTCAGCAGCCATTTTGGGGATGGGTTCGCCATACGGACCTCGTTAGCTCTGCGCGACTTTTCGCGGGATAAACTCATTCGCCACGGCTTCGCCCTGAAGCTGGAGCGGGCGCGGCTGTGGAATTTCGGGGATCGAGACATCCAGATGCGGGAACAGCAGTTCGCCGACTTTGTACGCCTCTTCCAGGTGTGGATAGCCGGACAAAATAAAACTGTCGATACCGAGATCCGCATATTCGTTAATTCGTGCCGCGACCGTTGGGCCATCGCCTACTAACGCTGTACCCGCTCCGCCACGAACCAGCCCTACACCCGCCCACAGGTTCGGGCTGATTTCGAGATTCTCCCGCTTGCCGTTATGAAGAGAAGCCATCCGGTGCTGCCCTACGGAATCGGTTTTCGCCAGTGCGGCCTGCGCTTTGGCGATGGTCTCATCGTCAAGGTGCGAAATCAGACGATCGGCGGCCTGCCAGGCTTCCGCATTGGTTTCCCGCACGATGACGTGCAGACGAATGCCGAAACGCACTTTGCGCCCGTGCGCGGCGGCTTTGGCGCGAACTTGCTCAATTTTCTCTTTCACCAGCTCCGGCGGTTCGCCCCAGGTCAGATACAGATCAACCTGTTCGGCGGCCAGATCCTGCGCCACATCCGATGAGCCACCAAAGTAGAGCGGGGGACGTGGTTGCTGAACCGGCGCAAACAGCAGCTTCGCATCGCGCACGTGAATATGTTTGCCCTCATAGGTGACGGTTTCGCCCTCCAGCAAACGTCTCCAGACGCGGGTAAATTCTGCTGATGCTTCGTAGCGCTCCGTGTGATCGAGAAACACCCCGTCACCCGCAAGTTCCTGCGGGTCGCTGCCGGTGACAAGGTTAAACAGAGCGCGGCCATTGGAAAGCCGGTCAAGCGTTGCGGCCTGACGGGCGGCGACGGTAGGTGAAACGACGCTCGGGCGCAGGGCGACCAAAAACTTCAGCCGCTGTGTGACTGGAATCATCGATGCCGCGACCAGCCATGCATCTTCGCAGGAACGTCCTGTCGGGATTAGCACACCGGTAAAGCCGATTCTGTCCGCTGCCTGCGCAATTTGCTGCAAGTAGCCGTAGTCCACTGGGCGGGCGCCCTCTTCGGTTCCAAGATAATGCCCGTCACCGTGGGTCGGTAAAAACCAGAATAGATTCAGACTCATGATTTCGATCCTTCTTTGTCAGAGGGTTGCCAGATGCGGTCGCGAATATCGATTTTTTTCGGCACGAGATGGTTCTCGTAGAAAAGATCCGCGGTCTGCTGTTGCAGGACGGCGGTTTTGGCGTCGACGGGTTTGATCACTGTCGTCGGGCGATGATCCAGATAGCTGGCGATCACCGGCTCTGGCAGGCCCATCGTTTTGGCGAGCAGGGCGATGCTTTCCTGACGCTGGCTCTGAGTGAGCGCATCCGCCTCGCTAAAGGTATTCAGCACGCCCTGAACAAATTCACCGTTCTTTTCGGCATAAGGGCGAGCGGCAAGATAGAAAGAACCGGTCTGTTTCAGCGTTTCGCCATCTTTCAGCACCCGAACGCCACCCTGCAGTAACGCGGCGGAGTAATACGGGTCCCAGATTGCCCAGGCATCCACATTATTTTGCTGGAACGCTGCGCGGGCATCCGCCGGGGTTAAATAGATGGGTTGAATGTCGTTGAACGACAGGCCCGCCTGTTGAAGCGCGCGCAGCAGTAAATTGTGCGAACTGGAACCTTTCTGGAACGCGACTTTATGGCCTTTTAGATCCGCGACGGTTTTTATCGGGCTGTTCTCAGGCACCAGAATCACTTCCGCTTTCGGCTTCGGTGGCTCTACGCCAACGTAGACCAAATCAGCGCCAGCGGCCTGGGCAAAAATCGGCGGAATATCGCCGGTACTGCCTAAATCAATGCTGCCGACGTTCAACGCCTCCAGCATCTGCGGTCCGGCAGGGAACTCGACCCAAGAGAATTTAGTGTCCGGGTAGCGCTTTTCCAGCAACTGATGAGTTTTCGCCAGCACCATACTGACGCTGCCTTTTTGGTAGCCAATACGCAGGCTTTCCGGCGCAGGTTCCGTCGCCTGTGCCAGAGCAGAAACGGCGAGCAGAGCGGTGATAAGAGCTTTAAACATGAGCGACTCCTTTCAGACGGCCAAAGGCGGGGACGGGCGCATCACGACGATGCAATGCCTGCCAGAAGGTTTCTAGCGCGCTATCAAGGCGCAGGTGTAAATTCGGCGTGAACTGCGGTTTATGCTGGTAATCGACAACCTGAGAATCATCGGCAAATACGCCGTGAAGGATCTCTTGCGCCTTCAGCGCGTTCAGCACTGGCTTGAGGGCGTAATCTACCGCCAGCATGTGTGCGACGGTGCCGCCGGTCGCCAGAGGGAGAACCACTTTCCCTTCGAGCGCACGTTCAGGCAGTAAATCGAGAAGCGTTTTCAGCGCACCGGAAAAAGAGGCTTTATAGACAGGTGTCGCCACAATCAAGCCATCAGCCCCTTTAAGCTGTTCGATTAACGCCTGAAGCGCCGGGCTATCAAAGCGCGCATAAAGCAGATCTTCCGGCTCGAAGTTGTGCAAATTCCAGTGACATACCTCAACGCCCAGTGAATTGAGCTGTTCGCGGGCATATTCCAGTAAAGCGCTAGAGCGTGAAGGGAAACGCGGACTTCCGGCCAACGTGATGACGCGCATGCTTTCTCCTTATAACTATTTGTTTGCTTTTATCTAACATTCATAACAATTTTCACGAGTGTGACATTGCAGGGGTATTCCACTAAATGATTTATCTGAAATTAAAATGCCGAAAATTGCATAAGAAAGAAGCAGAAAGGGAAACGATTGCGCTTTACGATGATTTTTTGCCGCAGGTCAATTCCCTTTCACGGCGCGATCGCAGATAATCCGTGTCCGGTTTGCACACCGGAATCCAGGAGAGTTCATGTACTACCCCTTCGTTCGTAAAGCCCTTTTTCAGCTCGATCCCGAGCGCGCTCATGAATTGACATTCCAGCAGTTACGCCGCATTACAGGTACGCCTCTTGAAGCGCTGGTGCGCCAGAAAGTGCAGGAAAAACCTGTTCAGTGCATGGGCCTGACGTTTAAGAATCCACTGGGTCTGGCTGCCGGTCTCGACAAGAATGGCGAGTGCATTGACGCGCTTGGTGCGATGGGGTTTGGCTCCATTGAAGTCGGCACCGTGACGCCGCGTCCGCAGGACGGTAACGACAAACCGCGTCTGTTCCGTTTGGTGGAAGCCGAAGGTTTGATCAACCGTATGGGCTTTAATAACCACGGTGTTGATCATCTGGTGGAGAACGTTAAAAAATCCCATTTTGACGGCGTGCTGGGTATTAATATCGGCAAAAATAAAGATACGCCGGTAGAGCAGGGCAAAGATGACTATCTGATTTGTATGGAAAAAGTCTATGCTTACGCCGGTTATATTGCGATTAACATCTCTTCGCCAAATACCCCAGGCCTGCGCACGCTGCAATATGGTGAAGCACTGGACGATCTGTTAAGTGCGATTAAAAATAAACAGAATGAGCTTCAGGCGACTCACCATAAATATGTTCCGATCGCGGTTAAGATCGCGCCGGATCTTTCGGTTGAAGAATTGATCCAGGTCGCCGACAGTTTAGTTCGCCATAATATTGATGGTGTTATTGCGACCAATACCACACTCGATCGTTCCCTGGTCCAAGGAATGAAAAACTGCGACGAAATGGGTGGGTTAAGTGGCCGTCCGGTACAATTAAAAAGCACCGAAATTATTCGCGCGTTATCGGCGGAATTAAATGGCCGCTTACCAATCATCGGGGTGGGTGGGATCGACTCGGTCATCGCTGCCCGCGAGAAGATGGCGGCAGGCGCTTCTCTGGTGCAAATCTATTCCGGCTTTATTTTTAAAGGCCCACAATTGATTAAAGAAATCGTTAATCATATCTAATCTTTTCTCCTTATCAGACAACCAGGGCTTTATTTATAGCCCTGGTTGTTTTATATTCCGTCTTTGTTGCTTATTTAGACATTATGGTCTTTTATTATTGATGTTATAAACGAAGCGATAATTCGGACATTTTAAGAACAGGACGTTGTGGGGAAGGAGAGGAAAATGCGAATAAAACCTGACGATAACTG
The DNA here is from genome assembly GCA_002271215.1 of Lelliottia jeotgali. NCBI lineage: Bacteria > Pseudomonadati > Pseudomonadota > Gammaproteobacteria > Enterobacterales > Enterobacteriaceae > Lelliottia > Lelliottia jeotgali. Next base: position 1,636,847 of record CP018628.1, read on the forward strand.
GCGCTGGTATTTTTGCGATGAGCACGATCGAATGATGCTCGATTTAGCCAATGGCATGTTATTCCGTTCTCGTTTCGCGCGTCGAATGCTGACCCCGGACGCGTTTGCGCCGTCAGGCTTTTGTGTTGACGATGCGGCGCTCTTTTTCTCTTTCGAAGAGAAATGTCGCGATCTGATCCTCTCTAAGGAGCAGCGCGCCGAGCTGGTGCTGAATGCGCTGGTGGCGATCCGCTTCCTTAAACCGCAGATGCCGAAAAGCTGGCACTTTCTCGCTCACGGCCAGTCCTGGTCGCCGATCACTGGCGATGCGGCTTGCGTCAATCTGAGTGATACCTCGGAAGAGGTGAGTTTGCTGGTGGTCGAGCCGGGTGAAAATGCCGCGCTGTGCCTGCTGGCGCAACCCGGCGTGGTCATTGCCGGGCGCACAATGCAGTTGGGTGATGCGATTAAAGTGATGAACGATCGGCTTAAACCGCAACTGCGTATGGATTCGTTCAGTCTCGAACAGGCCGTTTAAAGCTCGAGCTGCAAAGACGTTTTCGGTATGCAGCTACAGCACAGAATGGTTCCGTCATCGCTAATCGCTGATTTCTTCAATGCCGTCACCTCGCCATCGACCAGGGTGATACGACAGCTTCCGCAGATCCCCGCACGACAGGAATAAGGCACGCGGATCCCCGCTTGTTCCAGCTGTTCCAGCAATACCTGCTGATTATTTCCCGGCAGCGTTTTGCCTTGCCACTGAAGTGTCACCGTTGTGACTGGCTGCAGTTCCACTTCTGCCTCTTCTTCGGTAACACCTGTGCCATACACACGGCCTGGTCCTGTCGATAAAATTTCAATTTCATCACCCACGCGAATCACGCCGCTGCTGCGGGGGATCAGGTTCTGACCGAAATCGACGTCGCCGTTATCCTGCGCGGTGCGGAAAGATTGCAGCGTTTTTAGCGGCTCACCGGAAGGATGTTTCTGTCCTTTCTCTGGGCTGATTGTGGTGAAAATGCAACGGCTGCACGGTTTCACCACATCAAAGATCACGTTACCAATGCGAATAACCTTCCAGGTGTCCTCTTCCCACGCCTGTGCGCCAGTCACCACCAGGTTCGGGCGGAACTGCTCCATTTGTACACTGGCGGAACAGCGGTTTTGCAGATCGCGCAGGGAGGCTTCATTAGTCAGCAGGTAAGGAAAACCGTCGGCAAAGGAGAGGGGAACGGCTTCGAAGCGCTTCACACGACGCGTCGGTTCTGGGCCGACCCAGCGCAGTTGCACCGGGCGAGAAAAGAAGCCTGTCAGCCAGGTGTTAATTTCATCGGGCGCGACGCGGGCGGTAAAATGATTGCCCCAGACTTCGGTCGGCGCGTCTACAGGGGCGAAATCGCTAAAGCGCGCGATCGCGCTGGAACCGTCTGGTGCGGTAAGGTGTAAGCCATCGTGCAGCGGAGCCGGAATAAAACGCACCATCTGCGGAAACTGGCGGGCGGTGATAAAGGTGCCGTCCGGTTCGGTGATCATAAAAATGCGATCAAAGGCAAAGCCGCTGACGTCAGCAAGCGCGTGGGTCAGGCCAATACCGCGCATGGATTTGACCGGATGAATAAAAAGCCTGGATAACGTCGCCACTTCGCACTCCCACAAATGAAAATAAGCCCTCAACTTTAGGACATAGCGCACATATTAGCTATAATGCGCAGCAATTTTCTACGAGTAATAAGTGACGATATGAATTCTCTGTTTGCCAGTACGGCCCGTGGGCTGGAAGAGCTGTTAAAAACTGAACTGGAAAGCCTTGGCGCGCGTGAGTGTCAGGTGGTTCAGGGTGGTGTCCATTTTGAGGGCGACACGCGGCTTATTTACCAGAGCCTGATGTGGAGCCGCCTGGCGTCGCGCATCATGTTGCCGCTGGGTGCCTGTAAGGTCTATAGCGACCTTGACCTGTACCTCGGCGTACAGGCGACCGACTGGACAGAGATTTTCGCCCCAGGCGCGACCTTTGCCGTGCATTTCAGCGGTCTGAACGACGAAATTCGTAATAGCCAGTACGGTGCGCTGAAAGTGAAAGACGCCATTGTCGACAGCTTCACGCGTAAAAATCTCGAGCGTCCGAACGTTGATCGTGAAAATCCCGATCTGCGCATTAACGTGTGGCTGAATAAAGAGACAGCACATATCTCGCTGGATCTGTGCGGCGAAGGCCTGCATCAGCGCGGCTATCGCGATCGCGCCGGTATTGCGCCGATCAAAGAGAACCTGGCTGCGGCCATCGTGATGCGTTCCGGCTGGCAGCCGGGCACGCCGATGCTCGACCCGATGTGCGGTTCCGGTACTTTGCTGATCGAAGCAGCCATGATGGCGACGGATCGTGCGCCGGGCTTGCACCGTGGGCAATGGGGTTTTAGCGGCTGGGCGCAGCACGACGATGCCCTCTGGAAAGAGGTCAAAGCCGAAGCGCAGGTTCGCGCGCGTAAAGGCCTGGCAGACTATACCTCTCGTTTCTACGGCTCGGACAGCGACGCTCGCGTGATTGAACGCGCACGCAGCAACGCCCGCCGTGCCGGTATCGGTGAGCTGATCGACTTCGAGGTGAAAGATGTCTCTCAACTGACCAATCCATTACCAAAAGGTCCGTACGGCACGGTGATCAGTAACCCACCGTACGGCGAACGTCTGGATAGCGAACCGGCGCTGATCGCGCTGCACAGCCTGTTTGGTCGTACCATGAAAGACGCTTTCGGCGGCTGGAATCTGTCGCTGTTTAGCGGCTCTCCGGAACTGCTGAGCTGCCTGCAACTGCGCGCCGAGCGCCAGTTCAAAGCCAAAAACGGCCCGCTGGACTGTGTGCAGAAAAACTACCATCTGACCGAAAAAGACGGTGACAGCAAGCCGTCCACCGTGGCGGAAGATTATGCCAACCGTCTGCGTAAGAACCTGAAAAAATTCGAAAAGTGGGCGAAACAGGAAGGTGTTGAATGCTACCGCATTTACGATGCCGATCTGCCGGAATATAACGTAGCGGTAGACCGTTACGCGGACTGGGTGGTGGTTCAGGAATATGCACCGCCGAAAACGGTGGATGCGCAAAAAGCGCGTCAGCGTCTGCTGGACATTATCGCCGCAACCATTGGCGTGCTGGGTATCGCACCTAATAAACTGATCCTGAAAACCCGTGAGCGTCAGAAAGGGGCCAACCAGTATCAAAAGATGGGTGATAAGGGCGACTTTATCGAAGTGGGCGAGTACAACGCGCGCCTGTGGGTCAACCTGACGGATTACCTCGACACCGGTCTGTTCCTCGATCACCGTATCGCGCGTCGTATGCTGGGCCAGATGAGCAAAGGAAAAGACTTCCTGAACTTGTTCGCTTACACCGGCAGCGCCAGCGTTCATGCGGGCCTGGGCGGTGCGCGTAGCACCACCACGGTGGATATGTCGCGCACCTATCTGGAGTGGGCTGAGCGTAACCTGCGTCTCAACGGCCTGACCGGACGTCAGCATCGCCTGCTGCAAGCCGACGTACTGGGCTGGCTGCGTGACACGGATGAGCAGTTTGACCTGATCTTCATCGATCCACCGACTTTCTCTAACTCGAAACGTATGGAAGACTCGTTTGACGTTCAGCGCGATCACCTGCGTCTGATGACCGACCTGAAACGTCTGCTGCGTAAAGGCGGCACCATTATGTTCTCGAACAACAAACGCGGCTTCCGCATGGACAATGACGGGCTGGAAAAATTGGGACTGAAAGCACAAGAAATCAGCCAAAAAACGCTGTCTCAGGACTTCGCCCGTAACCGTCAAATTCACAACTGCTGGTTAATTACCGCAGTCTGATAGGAAATTTTAAATGTCATTAATTAGCATGCACGGCGCATGGCTGTCTTTCAGCGATGCGCCACTTCTCGACGACACTGAACTGCACATCGAAGATAACGAACGCGTTTGTCTGGTGGGCCGTAACGGCGCGGGTAAATCCACACTGATGAAGATCCTTAACCGTGAGCAGGGGCTGGACGATGGTCGCATTGTTTACGAACAAGATCTGATTGTTTCCCGTCTGCAGCAGGACCCACCGCGCAACGTTGCGGGCAGCGTGTACGATTTTGTCGCTGAAGGGATTTCAGAGCAGGCCGAATACCTGAAGGGCTATCACGATATCTCGCACCTGGTGATGACCGATCCGAGCGAAAAAAATCTCAACGAGATGGCGCGTCTTCAGGATCTGCTGGATCACCACGGCCTGTGGCAGCTGGAAGATCGCATTAATGAAGTGCTGGAACAGCTCGGTCTTGAAGCCGATATGGCGCTGGCGTCACTTTCGGGTGGCTGGCTGCGTAAAGCGGCTCTGGGCCGTGCGCTGGTCAGTGGACCAAAAGTGCTGCTGCTCGATGAGCCAACAAACCACCTCGATATTGAAACCATCGACTGGCTGGAAGGGTTCCTGAAAACCTTCAACGGCACCATTATCTTTATCTCCCACGACCGTTCATTCATCCGCAATATGGCAACGCGTATTGTCGATCTCGATCGCGGTAAGCTGGTCACCTATCCGGGCGATTACGACACCTATCTGCTGGAAAAAGAAGAAAACCTGCGCGTGGAAGAGCTGCAAAACGCCGAGTTCGATCGCAAGCTGGCGCAGGAAGAGGTCTGGATCCGTCAGGGCATCAAAGCCCGTCGTACCCGTAACGAAGGCCGTGTGCGTGCCTTGAAAGCGATGCGTAACGAACGCAGCGAACGCCGGGAAGTGATGGGCAGCGCGAAGATGCAGGTCGAAGAGGCCTCTCGCTCCGGCAAGATTGTCTTCGAGATGGAAAACGTCAATTACCAGATCGACGGCAAAGTACTGGTGAGCGATTTCTCCGCTCAGGTTCAGCGTGGCGACAAAATCGCCCTGATTGGCCCGAACGGCTGTGGTAAATCCACGCTGCTGAAACTCATGCTCGGTCAGCTACAGGCTGACAGCGGTCGCGTTCACTGCGGGACTAAACTGGAAGTGGCCTATTTCGACCAGCACCGTACTGAGCTGGATCCGGACAGAACCGTGATGGATAACCTGGCCGAAGGCAAACAAGAGGTGATGGTCAACGGTAAACCGCGCCACGTGCTGGGCTACCTGCAGGACTTCCTGTTCCATCCAAAACGCGCCATGACGCCGGTTCGCGCGTTGTCCGGCGGGGAACGTAACCGCCTGCTGCTGGCGCGTCTGTTCCTGAAGCCAAGTAACTTATTGATTCTCGATGAACCGACCAACGATCTGGATGTCGAAACTCTGGAACTGCTGGAAGAGCTGATCGACGGCTATCAGGGCACCGTGATGCTGGTCAGCCACGATCGTCAGTTTGTCGATAACACCGTAACTGAGTGCTGGATTTTCGAAGGCGAAGGCCGGATTGGTCAATATGTCGGCGGCTATCAGGATGCGCGCGGGCAGCAGGCGCAATCTTTGGCGACTAAACAGTCAAAATCCAAAACTGGATCGCAAACTCCTGTCGCAAAAGCAGAAACTGTCAAAAAATCGACGGTCAAAATGAGCTATAACCTGCAGCGCGAACTGGAAGGGTTGCCGCAACGTCTGGAAGAGCTGGAAGCGAATCTGAGTACTTTGCAGGCTCAGGTTGCTGATGCCTCCTTCTTTAGCCAGCCACACGACTATACTCAGAAAATATTGGCGGAGCTTTCCCAGGCCGAAAAGGCGCTGGAAGAAGCATTTGAGCGCTGGGAGTACCTTGAGGCTCTCAAAAACGGCGCATAAACAGGGATACCCGATGTGTGATCAGCACCATGCCGACCGGCATATTCTATGCTCGCAATGCGATATGCTCGTGGCGCTTCCTGAGCTGGATCACGGACATAAAGCAACTTGCCCCCGCTGCGGGGCAACGCTGACAACAGAGTGGGACGCGCCTCGTGCGCGTCCTACTGCATATGCGCTCGCGGCGCTGTTCATGCTGCTGCTTTCCAATCTTTTTCCGTTCATCTATATGAAAGTCGGCGGGATGACCAGCGAAGTGGATTTGCTGGAAATTCCCGGCGTCATGTTCTCGGAAGATTACGCCAGTCTCGGCACCTTCTTCCTTCTCTTTGTGCAAATCGTTCCGGCGTTTTGCCTGGTGGTGATTCTGCTGCTGGTTAACCGCGTTCGGATGCCTGTCAAAGTCAAAATCATGCTTGCCCGAATCCTTTTCCAGCTGAAAAGCTGGGGAATGGCAGAGATTTTCCTGGCGGGAATCCTGGTCAGTTTCGTCAAGCTGATGGCTTACGGTGACGTGGGCGTTGGCAGCAGTTTTATTCCCTGGTGCCTGTACTGTGTTTTGCAATTGCGCGCTTTCCAGTGTGTGGATCGTCGTTGGGCCTGGGATGATATTGCCCCGGCACCCATGCTCGCACAGACGGTTAAAGTGGGTGTTCCAGGGATTCGACAGGGGTTGCGTTCTTGCTCCTGCTGCACCGCTATTTTGCCTGCAGAGCACAAAGTGTGTCCGCGCTGCGGGACGAAAGGGCACGTGCGGCGTAGAAACAGTCTGCAATGGACGATGGCGTTATTGGTCACGTCGATCATGCTGTATTTACCTGCCAATATTTTACCGATCATGATTACGGATCTGCTGGGGGACAAAATGCCCTCGACGATCCTCGCGGGTGTGGTTCTGCTCTGGGGTGAAGGTTCGTATCCGGTCGCCATGGTTATCTTTATCGCCAGTATCATGGTTCCGACGTTAAAAATGATCGCGATTGCCTGGCTGTGCTGGGATGCTAAGGGGCATGGTAAACGCGACAGTGAACGCATGCATCTGATTTATGAAGTCGTAGAATTTGTTGGCCGCTGGTCAATGATTGACGTGTTTGTGATTGCCGTTCTCTCCGCGCTGGTGCGCATGGGAGGACTGATGAGTATTTATCCCGCTATGGGCGCGCTGATGTTTGCGCTGGTCGTTGTGATGACGATGTTTGCGGCCCTGACCTTCGACCCGCGTTTATCGTGGGATCGTGAGCCAGAGTCAAGCCATGAGGAAGAGTGAGAGCATGGAAAATAAGAGTGGAGAGGCGAAAGTGCAGAAGGTCAAAAACTGGTCGCCGGTGTGGATCTTCCCCATCGTAACTGCACTGATCGGTGCCTGGATCCTGTTTTATCATTACAGCCATCAGGGGCCGGAAGTGACGCTTATCACCACTAACGCCGAGGGTATTGAAGGGGGGAAAACCACCATCAAGAGCCGCAGCGTGGACGTGGGTGTCGTCGAGAGCGCAACCCTGACGGACGATTTAACGCACGTTGAGATCAAAGCGCGTTTGCACTCAGGAATGGAAAAACTGCTGCACGGCGATTCCGTCTTCTGGGTTGTTAAACCCCAGGTCGGGCGTGAAGGGATCAGTGGTCTCGGTACGTTGCTTTCAGGGGCGTATATCGAACTGCAGCCAGGTACGAAAGGCAGTCAGCCGGGAAATTATCAGCTGCTTGATTCTCCGCCTTTGGCTCCGCCGGACGCGAAAGGTATTCGTGTCACCCTCGACAGTAAGAAAGCGGGGCAGCTCAGCCCGGGCGATCCGGTGCTGTTCCGTGGTTACCGCGTAGGCTCTGTGGAAACCAGTACCTTTGATGCGCAAAAACGTGCCATCAGCTATCAGCTGTTTATCAATGCGCCAAACGATCGTCTGGTGACCAGCAATGTGCGCTTCTGGAAAGACAGCGGCATCGCGGTGGATCTGACCTCCGCGGGTATGCGCGTTGAGATGGGCTCACTGACCACGCTGTTTGGCGGCGGGGTGAGCTTTGATGTACCGGAAGGGATGGAACTGGGTCAGCCGGTTGCGCCGAAAACCGCGTTCAGATTGTTTGACGATCAGAAAAGTATTCAGGATGCGCTTTATACCGACCACGTCGATTATCTGATGTTCTTTAAAGATTCGGTTCGCGGCCTGCAGCCAGGTGCACCGGTGGAATTCCGCGGTATCCGTCTGGGCACCGTCGGCCAGGTGCCGTACTTCGTACCGGGCCTGCATCAGGTACTGGATGACGACTATCGTATTCCGGTATTGATCCGCATTGAGCCAGAACGCTTACTGGCCCAGATTGGTAAGGATCAGGATATCGGAGAGCATATTAATCAGCTGATGAATCGCGGATTACGCGGCTCGCTGAAAACCGGCAACCTGGTAACGGGAGCGCTGTATGTGGACATGGACTTCTATCCGAAAGCCCCGGCGATCACCGGTGCGCGCCAGTTCGGTGGATACACCATTATCCCAACTGTCAGCAGCGGCCTGGCGCAGATCCAGCAGCGTCTGATGGAAACATTGGATAAGATTAACAATCTGCCATTGAATCCGATGCTTGAGCAAGCCACAAACAGCCTGACTGAAAGCCAGGCTACCATGCGTCGTCTACAAACTACGCTGGATAACATCAACAAAATTACGGCTAACCAGTCGATGCAGCAGCTTCCGCAGGATATGCAGAAAACGTTGCGTGAGCTGAACCGCAGTATGCAGGGCTTCCAGCCTGGCTCGGCGGCGTATAACAAGATGGTGGCGGATATGCAGCGCCTGGATCAGGTTCTGCGCGAGCTGCAACCGGTTCTGAAAACGCTGAATGAGAAGAGCAACGCGCTGGTATTTGAAGCCAAGGACAAAAAAGATCCTGAGCCTAAGAGGGCAAAAGAATGAAAAAGTGGCTATTAATCGTCGGAGCACTGGTTTTAACAGCCTGTAGTTCAGGAAGTGATACTAAGAGTTACTACCAGCTGCCGCTGGGGGCACAGACGGGCGGGCAGAGTACCGCCAGTCAGGGGCATCGTTTGCTGTGGGTTGAGCAGGTGACTATTCCGGATTCCCTCGCCGGAAACGGCGTGGTGTATCAGACCAGTGAAGTGCAGTACGTCATTGCGAATAACAATCTGTGGGCGAGTCCGCTGGATCAGCAGTTGCGCAATACGCTGGTGGCGAACCTGAGCAGCCAACTGCCGGGCTGGGTAGTTGCCTCTCAGCCTCTGGGTAGCGATCAGGATACGCTCAATGTGAATGTGACCGGCTTCCACGGACGTTACGATGGCAAGGTGGTGATCAGCGGTGAATGGCTGCTTAACCATCAGGGACAGCTAATTAAGCGTCCGTTCCATCTGGAGCTGAAACAGCAGCAAGATGGCTATGACGAGATGGTGAAAGTGCTGGCTCAGGGTTGGGCTCAGGAATCAGCCAGCATCGCTCAGGAAATTTCGCGGCTGCCATAAGTAAAATTCATAACGCTAAACCGCAATCTGCTTCTTGCTGATTGCGGTTTTTTTTCGCCTTTGGTTCAGGCTGTTACTTGCCTGGTGCCACAATATTTGTACAAATAATCGTCTTTATAGCTCACAAATATGACACTGGCGTGAATTTTGCGCATTGACGCATGGCACGATTCGGGTTATTCGTTATCTGTGCTTGCATGTTTTGCAACCACTGTTTTCTTTCCACCAGACCAAAGAATGAGGGAAACGAGGCATGAAGAGACAGAAACGAGATCGCATGGAAAGGGCTCATCAACGTGGTTATCAGGCCGGCATCGCTGGACGCTCTAAAGAAATGTGTCCTTATCAGACGATAAATCAAAGGTCACAATGGCTGGGAGGCTGGCGAGAAGCCATCGGAGACAGGGTACTTCTTGCTTGATAACGTCTCTTTAAAAACAGAAACCTCCGCAATGCGGAGGTTTCGCCTTTTTTGCTCAGGGATAAGCAAAAATTAGAACGCGGAGGTATCCTGGAACAGACCGACTTTCAGGTCGTTGGCGGTGTAGATAACACGGCCGTCAACAAGCACTTCGCCATCCGCCAGACCCATCACCAGACGACGGTTCACAATGCGTTTGAAGTGAATACGGTAGGTGACTTTCTTCGCAGAAGGCAGAACCTGACCGGTGAATTTAACTTCACCCACGCCCAGAGCACGGCCTTTGCCTTCGCCGCCCAGCCAGCCCAGATAGAAGCCTACGAGCTGCCACATAGCATCCAGACCTAAACAGCCCGGCATCACTGGATCGCCAATGAAGTGGCAACCGAAGAACCACAGGTCCGGATTGATATCGAGTTCCGCTTCCACGTAACCCTTGTCAAAGTTGCCGCCGGTTTCGGTCATTTTCACGACACGGTCCATCATCAGCATGCTAGGTGCAGGTAACTGCGGGCCTTTAGCGCCAAACAGTTCACCACGACCAGAGGCAAGAAGATCTTCTTTTGTATAGGATTCGCGTTTATCTACCATGTTCTCAGTAAGCCTTATTTTAGTGAAGCACGCAGGATAGCTAACACGTGTACGCTGAACAAGTCCGATCAGTTCGGGCTAAACCAGCTCAGCCAGCGTAACGGCCACGGGTAACGGTGACGAGCGTCCTGCTGCATTGCCTGAGCGATGCGTTCCTGGATAGCCTGCATCAACGTATTTTGTACTTCGCCATCCCAGACCTGGTTCGTCAGTAAGGGTAGCGCATCCGTAATATCTTCGATGGCCCAGATACTGAATTGCTCTGCTTCCACGGCATCAAGCACCGCTTGACTCAGACTCAGATGACGTGCATTTGGCGCAGGAATAATCACCCCTTGTTTCCCGCTAAACCCACGCTGCTGACAGATGGAGAAGAAACCTTCGATCTTCTCATTCAGACCGCCAACAGGCTGCGCGCGACCAAACTGATCGACTGAACCGGTGATTGCAATGCTCTGGTTAATTGGCACATCCGCAAGAGCACTGATCACTGCGCACAGCTCGGCCATAGACGCACTGTCGCCATCCACTTCACTGTAAGACTGCTCAAACGTCAGCGAGGCGGAGAAGGGGAGCTGTTGCTCCAGTTGAAGCTGTGACATCAGGAAGGCCTGCATGATCATCATGCCTTTAGCATGAATGTTCCCGCCCAGCTCGGCTTTGCGTTCAACGTCGGTAAACTCGCCGTCGCCAATATGAATAACGCAGCTGATACGCGAAGGCTCGCCAAAGGCGCGCGGGTGACCAGGGAATTCGATGACAGACAGGGCGTTGATTTGTCCTACACGCTCGCCTTCAGTTTCCACCAGAATCTGTTCAAGCAGGATCTCATCCTGCATTCGGTCAGCGAGATAACCTTCACGCCACTCGCGCTGTGCCAGCATTTGAGCAAATTGCTCGCCGGTAAATTCGCCAGAACCGCTAATGACACCGACTTCGCGCAACTGCTTGCTGATCCACAGTGGGCAAAGTGGCAAGGTTTCCTGATCGCCGGTATCACGCGTCGCTTCACGAACCAGGCCTGTCCAGGCGTCTGCCGCAGGCGTTGGCAAAGTGTTGCGCTCAGCGACGGCCAGCACCCACTGGCACCACTGCGTTACGTCATCCGCGTCGGCAATCTGGATGTTGTCTTCAAATTCGCTATAGACCGCCTGTTCGGCGAGTTCCGGTTCCATCTCCTGGAAATCCGCCAGCGACTCACGATCGCCCGTCAGAATGACTTTCAGTGTGATGGGCATCGACGGTATCGCGACGGGCAGCGGGCGGGATTCGTCGTAAGCAATCCAGTCGAAGCGCTGATGCGTCACAATATTCTTCAGGCGCATCCACAGCAGGGGTTGTGCAAGCAATGTTCGCAGGGAGATAACCAGCACACCGCCGTTGGCTTTATGTACCAGCCCTGGCTGCAAGCTCAGTTCACCGTTGAAGTGACGAAGGCAGCCAAATAACTGTTCAGCCTCGGCCCACTCCGCGGTAATGACTTCACCCGTTGCGGCAAAATTATCATCTGCTGATGTTGCGGGTTTGAAAGTGACATCACTTCCCACGATACGATATTGTCCGCCAAAAACGGTATCTGTTTCTGGCTGCAATTGACGCACGGCATCAGCCAGCAGTGCCAAATATTCGGCTTCTTCTGGCGCCTTCAGTAACATGAAGGGGGAGGTTGTCCACGGGCTTAGCGTTTGCTCTAGCGCGTAATGTAAACGCGGTTGCGTGTCGCTAAGGATGTAGTCGTGTTCTTTTGCGAGGTCTGGCTGTGCGAAGAGTTCCTGATAGCTATCGGTATCTGGAACCAGGTCACGCCATGCTAGTTTCGTAATGGTCAAAGTGGATGTTTTTTTAGTTAGATGTAAAACGATGGATTATACCGTAAGCGCTGACCCATTCCCATGCAGGATTAGGGATTTCAGGGGGGAATGCGGCGTAAGAGCTCACAGGATATGATTTCTTTTCAGCAGATTGCCAAAAAACTGATATTCTGAACAGAGTTACGAGGTAACACTGAGATCGCGATGAAATATCAACAACTGGAAAATCTCGAAAGCGGCTGGAAATGGAAATACCTGGTCAAAAAGCATCGAGAAGGCGAGCTGATCACCTGCTATATCGAAGCCAGTGCTGCAAAAGAAGCGGTGGATTTGTTGCTGATGCTCGAAAATGAACCGGTCCAGGTCAACGGGTGGATAGAGAAGCACATCAACCCGGCGCTAATGAACCGCATGAAGCAGACCATTCGCGCGCGGCGCAAACGGCATTTTAACGCTGAACATCAGCACACGCGTAAAAAGTCTATCGACCTTGAGTTTATGGTCTGGCAGCGATTAGCAGGGCTTGCGCAACGACGAGGAAAAACATTGTCCGAGACGGTGGTGCAACTCATTGAAGACGCGGAACATAAAGAGAAATACGCCAATCAGATGTCGACGTTGAAAAACGACCTGCAGGCAATGCTGGGAAAAAAATAGTTTCTCACGTTTCTTCAGACAATAAAAAACCCCGCATGGCGGGGTTTTTTTATAAGACGATAACTTATGCCGCAGGCTGAGTTACAACGTCTTTGATACCTTTAACTTCGATCTCAACGCGACGATCTGGTGCCAGGCAGTCGATCAGTGCAGCGCGAGCTTTCACGTTGTCACAGGTAGAACCAGTAACTGGGTTAGATTCGCCCATACCACGTGGGGAGATCTTGTTAGCTGGGATACCTTTAGATACCAGGTAATCAACTACAGACTGAGCACGTTTCTCGGACAGATTCTGGTTGTATGCGTCAGAACCGATACGGTCGGTGAAGCCCAGAACTACTACTGAACCGTCTTTCGGGTCAAGGTTGCTCAGCTGGGTGTACAGCTGATCCAGTGCCTGCTGACCTTCTGGTTTCAGAGTTGCTTTGTTGAAGTTGAACAGAACGTCAGACTTCAGAGTGAAGTGCTTGGTCTGTACTTCTGGAGCTGGTGCCGGAGCTGGAGCAACGATTGGCGCTGCTTCTTCCTGCTGGCCGAAACGGTAGGAAACACCTACGCTCAGCATGCCGTTGTCCGGACGAACGCCAACGGTGTTACCGTCGCCGATGTTGTTAACCCACTGGTATTCCAGACGGGTAGCGATGTCGCGGGTCATTGCCCACTCAACACCACCTGCGAATACTGGAGAAACGCCAGTGTCGTGGTCGTCGCCAGCAACGCTGTTGCTGGAGTCAGCGCGCCATACCATGCCGCCCAGACGAGTGTAAACGTCCAGATCGTCAGTTACTGGGTAACCCAGTTTAGCGGTCAGCTGTACGCCCTGAGCTTTGAATGCGCCGTTAGTTTTGTCGCCTTTGTAAGGCATACGACCTAACCAGTCGTAACCCATTTCAAAACCAACATACGGGTTAACCTGATAGCCACCAAACGCACCTGCACCGAGCTGGCTTTCGTGAGTTGGGCCATCGTTGTTCAGGGAGCTGTTGTACCAGCCAGTGTCGTGGAACTGAGACCAGCCCAGTTTGCCACCTGCATACCAGGTATTATCTTTCGGAGCGGCCTGCGCTACGGTAGCGAAGCCAGCCAGTGCCACTGCAATCGCGATAGCTGTCTTTTTCATTTTTTGCGCCTCGTTATCATCCAAAAATCGCCATGAAGATCTCGTCGAGAAATCACGGTTAAATCCTTCACCGGGGGGCGAGCTCAAACTAGTAACTCTACCGATATCTTCGGCTTAGACCGAGCACCCCTGGCGATGTAAAGTCTACAACGTACTTGAAAACTTACAAGTGTGAACTCTGTCAGGCATATGAAAAAAAAAGTTCCGTATACGCAATATTTAACATTTTTGGCGAGAATTTTATGCTGTAAAATTAACGGAAACCGCGCCAGACAAGCTTTCTCGACGTTTTGAGTTATGGAACTAATTGCACTTACTGATGTCAAAAAAAGTTCCAGGAAAACTCTTAAATTTACTTAATGATACAAATTTGAGTGAATTTTTAGGCCAGACAGGTGTCCTCTGGCGAGAGGATCCAGACGAATCGGACGCATAATGAAGCCGATAGCCTCACCTTCTTCCGCTGCTTCTGCCAGACGATGATGCTCTTCTTCCGTCAATTCTTCAGACAACCAACCGATAACCACGCTGTAATTCCCTGTGCGCAATGCGCGAATCATCGAATCGACGGTATGACACGGAGCGATCTGGCTGGTTTGCATCATTTTTGTTAAGGGTAATCCTGCTGACTGTACCCATTCACGACTGAGTTTTTGCTGTGGGGTCAGCCAGAGCTGCCAGCGTGATTGCTGACCAAGCTGTTGTAAAAGCGGCAACAGTAACATTTGCGTCATCATGGGCTGGTCTTCACGATAAACCACTTCACTTATCAGCCCGGTAGAAACACGCCCGGAAGTTTTTTGCGTGCCATTGCCTGCGGAAGACGAAAAAGATGTTAAGCGATTTGCATAGCCTGAAGTGTGCATAATCATTCCAGCCCTGTAGTTACTGTATGGATATACAGTAACCCCTGTACAACCAAAGATCAACCCCATTTTCGGAAAGCGTCTCGCAAATTTCGTTCGATTATTGCGTGTCTCGCAAAATGATCTTGCCGAGTGACAATAAGTTGCCTATTTTCCTGCTAACGGATCCGGTAGTAAGAAAAATGTGTTGTTACTCTATGATTTATATGGTGAATATCATGAAAAAGATATCTTATGAACGGATCTATAATTCTCAGGAATACCTTTCACCCTTGGGTGAAATCCATCATCGTGCTTTGTTCGGGGGTTATACCCTGGCGGTTGATGAAGCCGTGTTTGCGATGGTATCAGACGGAGAGCTCTATTTGAGGGCCTGCGAACAGAGCGCCCAGTACTGCGTAAAACAATCCTCTTCCTTTTTAACGTTGCTTAAACGTGGCAGGCCCGTGCTGTTGAACTACTACCGTGTCGATGATGGGCTGTGGCAGGACCGGGAAAGGCTCTTGCAACTCTCAAGCTTTGCGCTTGAGGCAGCCCGACAGGAGCGCGTTAAGCGCCATCAACGGCGGCGCCTCAAAGATCTACCCAATCTGACGTTCCAGATTGAAATTCTCCTTTGCGAAGCGGGGGTCACTAGTGAAGCCATGCTTCGGACACTTGGCGCTGAGGCGTGTTGGCTTAAAATGCGAGCGAAAAATAAGCATCTTAGTTTCAAGGTCTTGTTTGCGCTGGCCGGGGCAATCGATGGGATGCATGAGGCAGCGCTCCCGACGCTCAGGCGTCAGGAGCTTATGGAGTGGTTTAACGCGCTTCCTGTGCTGCTGGATAGTCATTCCGATAGGTAGCAATTTGCTGCTGCAGCCGGCAAATCTCGGGCAAGAGTGCAATGAGCAGGCCAATTTGCTGGAGCACGAGTGGAGCCTTGTTATCTGCGCTGGAATCGAAATGGGCAATACGCTGGCTAAGTTCATCTATTGCAGTTCGCACACGTGGCTCATCTGCCGGGCGATGATGAAGCGCATCGTCAACGTAGCAAACGGCGTCATCTAACAGAGCGAGGATGTTCGGATGGGTTAATTTTTCGCGATGAGCACCCAAAGTTGAAATGTAACTGGTGAAGGTATGGTTAAGACAAAGTAGTCGGAAGGCGACTTCGCGAATTTCTGCCGTTGCGCGTGGTTCCGTCGACATGTTTGAAACCACCGACGCCAGTTCCGCATCGCGGTTATGGGCATCACGTCTGGCAATTCGATAGGCCAGGCGGTTATCGCGACCCTGATGATATTGCTCGAGAATGGCATCCAGATAGCGGCAGTTGGCATTAATGGCAAGATCCAGCGCGCGTGGCAAATTGCGAAAACGCCAGTCTGCCCAGATAAAACTCACGGCAGCCCAGGCTATCGCACAGCCAATCAGCGTGTCGATCACACGCGGCAGAGCGACTTCAAATCCTTCACCCAACAGATTGAAGCACAGCAGCACCAACAGGGTGATAAACATGGTGGCATGCGCATACTGAACATTACGAAAGGCAAAGAATAATACACCGGTGATAACGATCAGAATTAATTGCCCTTCTACAGAAGGGACGAAATACAGCACCGGCAAACCAATAGCGACACCCACTAGCGTACCGATGACGCGTAACGCCAGACGGTGGCGGGTGGCGTTGTAGTTCGGCTGACAAACAAACAGGCTGGTGAGCAAAATCCAGTAGCCGTGATGCAGACCAGTAATCTGTATAAACGCATAACCGACGCACAGCACGGCAGACATTCTCACCGCATGGCGGAAGAGGGCGGACTCGGGCGTGAAGTTGCGGCTCAAACGTAGCCACATATCCGCGAAACCATGCGGACTGTCGTCAGCAAGCTGATTCTCTATCTCATTGCCCGGCATCGATAGCGCCTGCTCAGACTGAATTGTCGCCAGTTGAGCATCAATGGCGCGCAAGTTATTGAGCAAGAATCCCAGCGCTTTCATCTGTTCCTGGGACGTGCCGCTGGCCTGAACGCGATCCAGTGCGGCATCCAAATGACTAAATGCGCGCTCGAAGCGGGGATCGTGTTGGTATGGCGTTCGCAGCAGAATTGAACGCGCCAGCTGCTGACATGCCTGAGATTGCATTGAAAGCAGCCGTTGAAAACGGAACATGACGTCGCTGTAGCGAAATTTTTCGCGCAACGCAGCATATTGAATGTGTGATGAGCTGGCGCGCTCATGGATATCCTGAGCGACAAAGTAGTAATGGAGCGTTTGCCGGGTGCCGCGCTGACCACGGTCGCCTCGAAGGCGCGTCAGCAGTGAGGCCTTGGTTTGATTAAGCGTGGTGACCAGTTGCCCATTAGCCAGCGCCAGATCGTAAAGCGGAGCCTGGCTCTCTTCTTCGATGTCCGGATCAAACAGTCGGGATTTGAGTTCCAGATAATGCGCCAGCTGTTCATAACTGCGTGCAAGATTGTCTTGCAACGGGCGAATCGGGAAGATCAGATGCCCGGTCAGAGTGAGCAGGTTATACCAGACTGCGCCCACCAGCAGCAGTAGCGGCTGTTGGTACCACTGGTCGTAAAGGGATACGCCCAGCATGGTATAAATGGCAATCAGCAGTGCGCCAAAGGCGATGGTCGCGTAGCGTTGCCCCAGCCCGCCCAGCAGAATGAATCCGGTGGTGGAAATCATTAGGCCGAGGGCAAACAACCACGGCCAGGGAAAGAGTAGTTCGACAGATGCGGACGCGATGAAAAAGCAGATCAGCGTAATCACCAGGTTGCGCAACCGCCCGGCCAGGCGATCGTCCAAATCTGCCAGCGCGCCCGCCACCACACCAAGCGTTAGCGGGATGGTCAGCTTAACGTCGCCGAGCCACCACGGCACGGCCGCTGCGCCGCAAAGCGCGATAAAAATCCTGACGTTATAGAGCCAGGCACTGTTCCATGTGTATCTGCGAAGCAACGGGCTTAGCATAAAAGCGGCGTATCCTTATTTACTGAAAACGACGACGGGCATTGGCTTCGCGCGCAGCCTGAGCCACTTCGACCGGCACGACGCGGCGCCCAACGGGCCACAGGGCAATAGCGGCAATTTTGAAGTTGGCGATACCGACCGGAATGCCAATAATGGTAATGCACTGCGTAATCCCTACCGCAATGTGCATCAGGCACAGCCACCAGCCAAAGAAAATCAGCCACAAAATGTTGAGCAGCGTTCCACCCGTATTCATCAAGACGCTTTTGCTGTCCGGGTTGAGTTCATCAACGTGAATGGCTTCGTTACCGTAAGGTACCAGGGAAAGTTTGGTGATTTCCCAGCACGAGCGCGTCAGGGGAAGCGTGAAGATCAGCACAATACTGACCAGAGTGGCAAACAGCCAGGAAAGGGTGGTGGCAAAACCGCCAAGGACAAAATTCAAAATATTCAGAACGGTACGCATAAACCCTCACTTCCTTTCGATATGATTAAAGCCTGTTGATTGTAACGTTTTTTTGGGCTGGAGCACCTGAAAACTGGCGGTTAAACTAATGGGCAAACTATCACTTCGTGGATCAGGCTGGACATGGAACTAAAAGCAACATCATTAGGCAAGCGCCTGGCGCAACATCCGTACGACAAGGTTGTCCTTCTCAACGCCGGGGTAAAAGTCTCTGGTGAACGCCACGAATATCTTATTCCATTCAATCAGTTGCTGGCAATTCACTGCAAACGCGGTCTGGTATGGGGCGAGCTGGAATTTGTCCTGCCGGCAGATAAAGTGGTGCGTCTGCACGGTACCGAATGGGCCGAAACCCAGCGCTTCCATCACCACCTGAACACGCTCTGGCAGCAGTGGAGCGCCGAGATGAGCCAGGTGGCCGAACAGGTATTACAGCAGGTTTTGGCTGACATCGCGCAGAGTCATGAACAAAAGAAATGGCTCACGCGCGCCCAAACGACGGGGATGCAGCAGCGCATTCAGCAAGCCCTGACCGCGCTCCCCATGCCAGCTTCTCGTCTTGATGAGTTTGAAAATTGCCGCGAACCGTGGCGCCAGTGCAAGGCATGGCTAAACGATATTGACCAAAGCCGACTCAAGCATAATCAGGCCTGGACTGACGCCATGCTCGAACAGCACGCGGATTTTTTCAGCACGATCGAATCCTCACCTTTGAATCCGGCACAGGCGCGCGCCGTGGTCAATGGAGAGCAATCCCTGCTGGTTCTTGCGGGAGCAGGCAGCGGTAAGACGTCGGTGTTGGTTGCCCGTGCAGGATGGCTGCTCGCCAGAGGTGAAGCCACCGCTGACCAAATATTGCTGCTCGCGTTTGGCCGTAAGGCTGCGCAAGAAATGGACGAGCGGATTCAAGAGCGGCTGCATACGCGCGATATCAGCGCCCGGACGTTTCACGCATTAGCGTTACATATCATCCAGCACGGGAGCAAAAAAGCGCCGGTTATCAGCAAGCTGGAAAACGACACTCAGGCCAGGCTCTCGCTGTTTATCACCACCTGGCGCCAGCAGTGCAGTGAGAAAAAGGCCCAGGCGAAAGGATGGCGGCAGTGGCTGGAAGAAGAGCTGAACTGGACGGTGCCGGAAGGCAGTTTCTGGCAGGACGAGAAATTGTCGCGGCGATTGGGTTCGCGCCTTGATCGCTGGGTGAGCCTGATGCGTATGCACGGCGGCTCGCAGGCAGAAATGATTGAGAATGCGCCCGAAGAGGTGCGTGCGTTGTTTTCGAAACGTGTGAAACTGATGGCTCCGCTGCTGAAAGCCTGGAAATCGGCGTTAAAAGAAGAGAACGCCGTGGATTTCTCTGGGCTGATTCATCAGGCCATTATCATTCTCGAAAAAGGCCGTTTCGTCAGTCCGTGGAAGCATATTCTGGTGGACGAATTTCAGGATATCTCTCCTCAGCGAGCGGCACTGCTGGCGGCACTTCGCGCTCAAAATAAACATACTTCGCTCTTTGCGGTAGGCGACGACTGGCAGGCGATTTACCGCTTCAGCGGCGCGCAACTGTCGCTAACGACCGCGTTCCATCATTATTTTGGTGAGGGAGATCGGAGCGATCTCGACACGACCTATCGTTTCAACTCTCGTATCGGTGAGATCGCCAATCGCTTTATTCAGCAGAATCCGCATCAGCTGGTGAAGCCGCTGAACAGCCTCACAGCCGGGGATAAAAAAGCAGTCACGCTATTGCCACAGGATCAACTTGAGGCGCTGCTGGATAAGCTGAGTGGCTTCGTCAAAACCGAAGAACGTATTTTGATTCTGGCGCGCTATCACTATCTAAAACCGGCAATCCTTGAGAAAGCAGCGACGCGTTGGCCTAAGCTCAATCTCGACTTTATGACCATCCATGCCAGCAAAGGGCAACAGGCGGATTACGTGATTGTGCTCGGGTTGCAGGGCGGTAGCGACGGCTTCCCGGCCCCGGCGCGTGAATCGGTGATGGAGCAAGCGTTGCTGCCTGAAGTGGAAGATTTCCCGGACGCCGAAGAGCGCCGCCTGCTGTATGTAGCAATCACCCGCGCACGGCATCGCGTCTGGCTGTTATTCAACAAAGATGAACCGTCGCATTTCGTGGATATTTTGAAGAATATTGACGTGCCCGTCGCGAAGAAACCGTAGTCGTTTATGCCGGGGCAGGCCCCGGCATAAACACTTATTTCAACCGTTCAGCCAGATAGCGCGGATAATCCGGAATAAGGATCTCAATCGGCGTGTTGAACTGCGGCGACTCGATAATAAAGTCTGCGGTTGAGAGGTTGGTGGCTACCGGAATATTCCATACCGTTGCCAGCCGTAAAAGAGCCTTCACGTCAGGATCGTGCGGCACCGCGTTCAGCGGGTCCCAGAAGAAAATCAGGACATCAATTTTCCCTTCCGAAATCTGCGCGCCGACCTGCTGATCGCCACCCATCGGGCCACTCAGCATGGCGTTAACTTCCAGCCCGGTTTCACGCTGAATCAGATTACCGGTGGTACCCGTGGCCGAAAGCGTGTGTTTTTCCAGCAGGGACTGGTGGCGCTGAACCCAATTCAGCAGCATTTTTTTACAGTGATCGTGCGCGACCAGAGCGATGTGCTTGCGCTCAGGCAGGGTGCGTGTCGTCAGTTCCATCATCTTTTTCCATCAGGTTAACTTAACTGGCTACACGATGACGGGAACCGCCTGATGCTGCAAGAGAAAGGGCAAAAAAATGCGGCTTATGACGAAGGTTGTTGCTTCGCCCATTGCAAAAAACGTGTGCGGGTATCGGGATCCGCCTGCTGAAACCAGAATTTGAGGCGCTGCTCGGTGAGCGTCTGGGACTGAGGCGGGATCACGTCAAGTTCTGAAACGCCGGACAACAGCGTGCTGTCATCCGCCATCATGGTGGCGAATTTAGGCAGAGACGCGGTTTTTCCCGCTTTGTTGTAACGTTCAGTATCCGCTTCATAATCCAGCCCTTTCGGGGTTTTGGTCAGCGCCAGAATATCCAGCTTCACGGGGATCGGCATGGCATCGCCATCCAGTAATTCCAGTTTAGGCGCGGATTCGAAGGCGATGGACTCTTTTTCCGTTTCCAGTCTGGGTAGATTAAAATTAACCTGACTGATTTTCTGCGTGTTAAAACTCACTACCAACGGCGGGGAGATGTACAGACGCTCCTCGTGATTAGAAGACAGGCGAATATTTTTCTCGATCCGAAAGACAATCTGATGAGGTCCGTTGTCCAGCTCAATGCTGTCGGCTCCGCGAAGCAATGAACTGGACACTTTTTTACCGTCCAGTACCAGAAGATCAATGTCGGTAGAGAGCCTCAGCGTCGTGGCAAACACGCAGACCGGCATAATTAATGCAATCACAGCAGAGGCAATGCCGGTCTTCATAGGGCGCTCCTGTTGAAAGTACTTTCGTCGTAATAATGTATCTAAATTTTTCGATAAACACGTTTACTAACATATAGACATATTCTGCGGTTTTGCCCTCATACAGACGTATGGGATGAATGGTTGCCTGATGTTCTTTGGCGTACACTTTAAAAAAAGCCAGGAGAAACACCATGAAAGAGAACGAAATTATCAACATTCTGACGTCGACCAGGACGATCGCGCTGGTGGGGGCGAGTGATAAACCTGACCGTCCAAGCTATCGCGTGATGAAATATCTTCTCGACCAGGGCTATCACGTTATTCCCGTCTCGCCGAAAGTGGCTGGTAAAACGCTGCTGGGGCAACAGGGTTATGCAACGCTTGCCGATGTGCCTGAAAAAGTGGATATGGTGGATGTGTTTCGTAACTCGGAGGCGGCCTGGGGCGTAGCGCAAGAGGCCATTGCCATCGGGGCGAAAACCTTGTGGATGCAACTCGGTGTGATTAACGAACAGGCGGCAGTGCTGGCGCGAGAAGCAGGGCTAAACGTGGTAATGGATCGCTGTCCGGCAATTGATATCCCGCGTCTGGGCCTGGCAAAGTCATAAAAAACTGCACCTTACTCAGTTGGGTGTCCAACTTTTGGGGTGCAGTCCACTTTCGGGCATTTTAGGGGTTAGTTCCGCAGGCGAGGGGCCTGGAGATGTTTGCGAATGGTCTGAGCCAGTTCGTCCATCGTCGGCTGCTCGGGATGTTCAGCCTGCAACTCACTGCTTAACTGCGCTTCGGCGAGATAAGTGTGAACAGGCTGACCATCGTCGTCTTCCATCACCACATGGTACCAGGGGGCGGCGCGAAGTTCTGGGTTGACCGCCAGCTCATCTGCTGACGGTTCCTCAAGGGAGTATTCCGGGTCAATATCCACCACTACACCCAGATACCCTAACAGGGTGTGGCGCACCTGTTGGCCGATACCGTATTTGCTGGCAATCATAGTCACCTCCCGAAAAATGTTACTTACACCAGAAGTGTGGGCAACATTCCGCTTTTCAAGCTACATGACGCGACAGGCAAACCCTTTCAGATACAGCCCTTCCGGGTAGGTAGCGATCACCGGGTGATCCGCCGCCTGACGGAACTGCTCTATAAATTGTACATCACGACCCGCATCTACAGCGGCATCTGCCACCAGTTTCTGGAATAAATCGGTGGTCATCAGGCCAGAACACGAGAACGTCAGTAAGATGCCGCCAGGATTAAGCAGCTGGATCGCGAGCATATTGATGTCTTTATATCCCCGGCAAGCGCCCATCAGCTGGCTTTTGTTTTCAACAAACTTCGGCGGGTCCATGACGATAACATCGAACTTTTCGCCCTGGTCACGGTATTTGCGCAGCAGTTTGAAAACGTCATCACGTACAAATTCGGCTTTGCTGAGATCCAGTTTGTTCAGCTCAACGTTTTGTTTCGCCACGTCCAGCGCTTCCTGAGAAGTATCTACGCTGACCACCTGGCTGCAACCGCCCATCAGTGCGGAAACGGCGAATCCGCCGGTGTAAGAGAAACAGTTCAGCACGCGCTTGTTTTTAACATACTGGCGCGTCGCCAGACGGCTGTCACGTTGGTCAAGGTAATACCCGGTCTTATGGCCACCCTGGATATCAACGTACAGCTTCATGCCGTGCTCTTCAATCGGCAGCAGGGCAGGCGGGAGTTCGCCAGTAACGGTACCCTGAGTGAGTTCCATGCCCTCTTTTTTACGTACCGCCACGTCGCTGCGATCGTAAATGGCGCATTCCGGATAGAGCGTTTGTAACGCACTGATTAACGCCGCGCGCTGATATTCTGCGCCTGCACTCAGGAGTTGAAGTACCAGGAAGTTGCCGAAGCGGTCGATGGTCACACCCGGCAGGCCGTCGGATTCCCCGGCGATCAGACGATAGCTGTCCAGCCCGTCACGTTGTGCCAGCCAGTTGCGCCACTCTTGCGCCTGCTGTAAACGGCGCGTGAAGAAGGCGATGTCGATGGTTTCGTCTTTATCGAAGCTCCAGACGCGCGCGCGGATCTGCGAGGCTGGCGAGTATGCGCCGCGAGCTAACCATTTCCCCTGATGGTCAACGATATCGATGGTTTCACCGAGGCTGGCTTTCCCTTCCATGCGGGCGACCGCTCCGGAAAAGACCCAGGGATGGCGGCGGAGTAATGACTTCTCACGCCCTTTGGCTAACACTAAACGTACGCTCATAATTTGCTATTCTGTTGATTCAATGAATTGGCGGCCATTTTCCCGAGTTCAGTGGGGAAATGCAACGCGCCAGACAGGTTTAAGGGGAACGATGATGTCAAAAGTCTGCACAATCGCCTGGGTTCACGGCACCGTTCAGGGCGTCGGGTTTCGCTACAGCACACAGCGCGAAGCATTACAGCTCGGGCTGACGGGCTATGCGCGTAATATGGATGATGGCAGCGTAGAAGTGGTGGCCTGTGGTGACGCTGAGCAAGTCGAAAAACTGGTCGCCTGGCTGAAAGCCGGTGGGCCACGCAGCGCACGAGTTGAAAAGGTCTTAACCGAACCGCATCAACCTGGCCGCGAATATATGAACTTCGGTATTCGCTATTAAATGCACTTCACGGGCTTGGGCAGACCGGCGATTTTGGTCGCCTGTTTCGCCGGGCCTTTCGGGAACAGGCGATACAGATAGCGGCTGTTGCCTTTCTCTTCGCCGAATTTATTGGCCATCGCCTTCACCAGCATACGAATAGCCGGGGAAGTATTAAATTCCAGATAAAAGTCGCGCACAAAACGCACCACTTCCCAGTGCTCTGGCGTCAGGGTGATCGCTTCTTTTTCGGCAATCACCTCGGCAAGCCCTTCGCTCCACTGGTTGCTCTCTTTCAGATAACCGTCGTTATCGGTTTCTATCTCTTTACCTTCAAAGCTCAACATAGTCATTCACACGTCAATCCAAAACCCGCGCAGTGTACCAAAAAACAAAGCCCCGCATAAGCGAGGCTTGGTTCAAAGCACTGTCTATTAATCGCGGCTGGCGAAGCCCAGGATGCTCAACAGGCTGACGAAGATGTTGTACAGCGACACATACAGGCTCACGGTAGCGCGGATGTAGTTCGTTTCGCCGCCGTTAATGATGTTGCTGGTTTCATACAGGATCGCGCCGGTGGAGATCAGGATGAACACCGCGCTAATCGCCAGGTGCAGGGCAGGCAGCTGCAGGAAGATGTTTGCCACCATTCCGATCAGCACAACTACGATACCTGCCATCAGCATACCGCCGAGGAAAGACATGTCTTTGCGCGTCGTCAGCACGTAAGCAGAACAGCAGAAGAACACTAATGCTGTACCGCCCAGCGCCAGGCCGATGAGATCGCCCATGCCTGCAGACAGATAAGCGTTCAGCATTGGCCCCAGGATATAGCCCAGGAAACCGGTAAAGGCGAACGCAGACAAAATACCAATCGGTTTGTCAGCCGTTTTGTAGGTCAGGAACATCAGACCATACATACCGACCAGCGTCAGGATCAGACCCGGAGACGGCAGCATCAGCACGGTGCTGGCCGTTGCGGTGATCGCCGAAAACGCCAGCGTCAGGCTGAGCATGAAATAGGTGTTGCGCAGCACTTTGTGGGTGCTGAGTAGCGATGTGCGGTCGCGTGAAGAACTAATAATACGATCCATGAGTCACTCTCTTATGACAGATGTAATTAACGGCAAGAATAGGAAAGGTCTCGCCAGTTACAAAGTGGTTTTACCCATCTTTACTCAGCACCTTAGGGCCTGAGCTGGTGCTTTCTTTCAAAGAAATCCATTTCAACAGAATGAACATCGGTTTGGTGAATTTAATCAGATCAACATCTTATAGGTTACTGAAAAATATTGCCTTATTTATATTTGAGCGCTAAGAGTGAATACGCATCGTCAAAAACCCACAATAAGGCGAAATAATGAAATTAGCATCACGCAATCACTTTACACTCTCTATACTGACGGCAGGGATCTTGTGCGCCAGCACAACGGCCTGGGCCGCCAGTGTGCCAGCAGGAACACAACTGGCAGAGAAGCAGGAACTGGTCAGAAATAACGGCAGTGAGCCGGCATCGCTCGATCCGCACAAAGTCGAAAGCGACGTCGAATTCAATATTATCAGTGATTTGTTCGAAGGGCTGGTTCGCGTATCACCCGCAGGCGAGATAGAACCACGCCTCGCCGAGAAATGGGAGAATAAAGACAACACCGTCTGGACGTTCCATTTGCGACCCAACATCACCTGGAGTGACGGCTCCGCGATTACGGCTCAGGATATCGTCTGGAGCTGGCAGCGCCTGGTCGATCCCAACACTGCGTCACCGTACGCCAGCTATCCTGGCAATATGCACATTGTGAATGCCGCCGATATCGCGCAAGGCAAACAAAAGCCGGATACGCTGGGCGTGAAGGCGCTTAACGACACCACCCTCGAAGTGACGCTCACGCAGCCGAATGCGGCATTCCTCGCGATGCTGGCGCACCCGTCGCTGGTGCCGGTCGATAAAGTGCTGATTGGTCGCTTCGGCGATAAATGGACCAAGCCCGAGCATTTCGTCAGTAGCGGGGCGTATAAGCTCTCGCAGTGGGTCGTGAACGAACGCATTGTGGCCGAGCGTAATCCGCGCTACTGGGATAATGATCATACGGTAATCAACAAAGTGACGTATCTGCCGATCACCTCAGAGGCCTCCGACGTTAATCGCTACAAAGCGGGTGAGATCGATATCGTCTATACGGTGCCGATTAACCAGTTTGCGCAGCTGAAGAAAACCCTCGGCGCAGAGTTGGATGTTTCTCCCCAACTCGCCACCTATTACTACGAGTTCAACACCACCCGTCCGCCGTTTAACGATGTACGGGTACGTAAGGCGCTGAACATGGCGCTGGATAAGGACATCATTGCTGAGAAAGTGTTAGGGCAGGGGCAGCGTCCGGCGTGGGTCATCAGCCAGCCGGATATTGGTGGCGTAAAACTCAAGGCACCGGACTACGCCAGCTGGCCGATGGATAAGCGTATCGCGGAAGCGAAAAAGCTGCTGAGTGAAGCAGGTTTCAACGACACGCATCCGCTCAGTTTCAATCTGCTCTATAACACCTCGGAATCGCATCAGCGCATCGCCATCGCGGCTAGCTCGATGTGGAAGAAAAATCTCGGCGTGGAAGCGAAGCTGCAAAATCAGGAGTGGAAGACCATGCTCGATACTATGCACACGCATAACTTCGATGCCGTGCGCTACGCCTGGATTGCCGATTACGACGATGCCGCGACTTTCCTGAACAACTTCCGCACAGGTGACAGCGAAAACACCAGCCAGTACAGCAACCCGGCGTATGACAAAGCGCTGGTTGATGCGGCGAAAGCCAAAACCACCGAGGAGCGCGGCAAGTATTATCAGCAAGCGGAAGACCTGTTGGGGCAGGATGTGCCGGCCATTCCGGTGTATCACTACGTCCGTACGCACTTGATCAAACCGTGGGTGGGCGGATTTACGCCAGATAAACTGGGTTATTACTTCACGAAGGACATGTACATCAAAAAGCATTAATCCTTAAATGGGCGATTTTATGCTGACAAAATAGCCAATGCGTTGTTATTTCAACCGATTAACATCAATTTGGCTATTTTTAAAGCAAACGAACACATTGATGCTTTACACGAAGTTCGGAGGTGTTTATAGTGCGCCCCATACCGGAAGCGTGGCCGAGCGGTTGAAGGCACCGGTCTTGAAAACCGGCGACCCGAAAGGGTTCTAGAGTTCGAATCTCTACGCTTCCGCCAAATATGAAACCCAGGTCGTTATGCGACCTGGGTTTTTTCTTTTGTGCTGTTTAGCAGTATTCCATTGCCCTTTAGCTGGTGTTGTTCTCCAAAAGAAAAAGTTCCGGGCGAACCGTCTGGCAACCTGCTCATCACACCGTACTCACTCGAGTCTTTACTCATTAACTCCTCGGGCTGGCTTACACAGGCCTTTTCATCAGTGGCTTACGTTGTCATTACACTGAGAGATCTGGGTAAAGTGCCAGTTCAATTGCTCCCGGATAAGCGACTGCCACTCATAGCGTGTGTACTGACTACCTTGGTCAGAATGAACCAATACGTGTTTCTGGGATTACGTCGCCACACAGCCATCAGACGCGCATTCAGGGCAATAGCTTTTGTCATTCGGGATTGCATTGACCAGCCGGTAATTTCGCACAAGAACAGGTCAACAACCACGGCAAGATACAGCCAGTCTTCATAAATTCGTATATAAGTTATGTCTGTTACTAAGCGCTCAACCGGTGCTTCCGGTTTGTGCGGTGGATGAGTTTTACGCCGAGGTCGTCCTCAACCTGCTGTATCGTTGACACTTATCACACAAACCAGAAGCAAGTATCCAGGGGCTCTGTTCCCTATACCTCTTTTTTTTCCGGATGCGCAAGCACGCATGATGGCGTTGAAGAAAATGGGTGCAATTGAAGGCAGGAACATAACCCTGGCGCGGCTCGCAGGCCATGTAGTCAAAACGTAATCAAAGAGAAAATCATGAGAAAAATCGTTTCGTTTGTTCATGTGTCGCTGGATGGTTTTGTCGCTTCTACCGCGGAGGGCCCTGCGGGTCTGGACTGGATAAGCATTAGCCCCGACTTGTTTGAGTACGTGGAGCAGCGAATCCAGCAGACCGACACCGCCTTATATGGGCGCACCACCTACCAGATGATGGAGTCTTACTGGCCAACTGCTGCCGATAAGCCTGACGCCAGCCCGCATGACCATGCGCATTCGCGTTGGTATAAATCTGCCCACAAAGTGGTGTTGTCGAAAACGCTGTTGCCAAAAAATCACCCTGATACGCAAATTATCAGTAGCAATTTAAACGACGAAATCAACAAGCTCAGACATAGCGCGGGCAGCGAAATCTTACTGTTTGGCAGTCCCTCAGCGACTCACACGCTAATGGCGGAAAACCTTATCGATGAGTATTGGCTCTTCGTCAATCCGATTCTGCTGGGGCAAGGCATTCCCTTGTTCAAAAACATAAAAGACAGAACATCACTTATGCTGGTGAAGAGTAACGTTTTCCCGTCGGGCGTCGTGTGCCTGCAATACGAGGTGAAAAGAAATCAATGATGCAGGGTTCTGCATGGGTGCCTGTTCTGAGGGAGGAGCAGATGTCTAAAACTGCCGTCCTGAAACGTTGCGGCTCCCTTCAGACAGCAAAAAAGCCGTAAGCAGTTATCTGCTTACGGCGACAGGCTCGGTGATGATGTTTTCTGGCAATCAGGCCGCTTTCACTGCTCTGATTTTTTTAGCATTAACGGCATCGGATTCTGATTCATCTGCAACAACGGCGGCATTGGGTTCGGGAAGTTTGCTGGTACGCAGAATATGCTGCACGGTCTCTTTCTGCTCAGCGAGATAAAGACCAAGATTTTCAGCCTGCGTTTCATCCATTCCCATCTCGCTTTGCAACAGCCAGTCGGTGAACGCATCTGCCATATCAAGCAGCTTGTCGTGAGCGTCAGCTTCTTTCTTACTGGCAAAAGTCATTTTCTCTATACCTTTTCTTACGACAACAAATTTTGTTTCAACAGCCATTATGCGCACCTCATACTGTGTTTATATACAGCATATCAGTTCCGGATTTATGTTGCAGCTAAAAAGTGCTGACATTCTAGCGAGAAGGGGTCACCTTCGAAAATCGTGCACTGATCGCATCACGTTCATAGCCCTGCGGCTGTGTCAGTATCTGATATAAATCAGGACGGCGACCGTGGATCCAGCGGCGTCCGGTGCTCATTGCAAGCAGGCTTAAATCCAGTTCAGCGCTCACCAGCACATTTTCAGCCGCCCAGGTTTCATTCACAATCCTTCCATATGGATCGAGGATCATGGCATTACCTGTTCGCACTTCGTCATCATCTGCACCGACACCGTTGCTGAAGAGAAGAAAGACTCCATTGTCATGTGCACGGGCAGGTAGCCAGCGCATGAGCCATTCCCGCCCGCTTGGCCCTTTGAAGGCGGCCGTAATTTCTTCCTTGCGCGTTTCCCGCTCCTCCCAGAGCGACAGTGGAATAGGCTTCATCGCGTGAGGACTGCGGGAATCGGTACCCCCCGTTTGATGCGGCGCGAGAAGAATATCGGCACCCAGCAACGCCGTAGCACGCACATTTTCGACCAGATTATTGTCCCAGCAAATCAGGATGCCGACTTTCACTCCCCAGGGCGTATCAAAAACCGTAAAGCTGTCCCCGCTGCTGATGGCCGGATGTTCAAAAGCATGGAGCTTACGATGCGTATGCATTGAACCGTCCGGCATACAGGCAACATACGCATTGTAAAGGCGGCCATCGTCGGCTTTTTCAATCAGACCGGCGCCAATAAGCATGTGATGTTTAATCGCCAGAGAGCGAATTAACGCCAGGGAAGGGCTCCCGGCAATCGGCTCTGCCAGAGCGGACACTTCCGCTGCGGTGAGTTTGGGTACATGCCAGTAGCCGGTGATACACATTTCAGGAAAGGTGAGAATTTTCACCTGCTCAAGCGCCGCCTGTTCAATAAATTTCTCCATTATCAGCAGATTATATTTTTTGTTATTCGCCTGATGCTGAAACTGTACGGTTGCCGCCTTTAGGGATTGATGTTCGTTCATGATGCGTCTCCAGTTGTCATCGAGACTGAATTACATAACGCTTTCCGATAACTGTATAATCAAAATATTTCTGATTTTAATAACTATCTGGAATGTAAAAAATGAACATCCGGTTGCTTAAGGCCTTTGTGATACTGGCTGAAAAAGGAAATTATGCCGATGCGGCGCGGGCGCTGTTTATCTCGCAACCGGCCTTGACCAAACAGATTAATCTCCTCGAATCCCTGGTGAATATCTCTCTTTTTTCACGAGGGCGTCACGGCGCAGTCCTGACGGCTGGCGGTAGACGTTTACTGCCAGAGGCTGAGAAAGTGGTCAGGCAGACCCAGTTATTGATGCAACATGCTGAGCGGGTATCAAAAGGGGTCGAGGGGCATATAAGTGTGGGGTTCGGTCTCTCAAGCTTTTATCTGGCACCACGTTGTATCGCTGACTTTCGTCGAGACTATCCGGGAGTAGAGATGTCATTGACGGATCTTCCCTCCTTCCAGCAGTACGAGCTTTTACAAAATGATGAGCTTCAGGTCGGTTTTGTCAGGGTTCCGCCCCCCGTGGCGCTTGAATACCTGCCGTTATTTACCGAGCGGTTGGTTCTGGTTGCACCGGCAACATCGCCGACAATGTCTGCGGCTGAGTGGCTAACGAAACGTCCCCTGTTGCGCCTTCATGATGAGCGGGGGCAGGGTTTGAATAGGCAGATCGACCGTTTTCTGCACGACAACGGTCTTTTCATCTCATCGACTCAACTGACTGATGATATCCAGACTATCGTTGCGATGGTGATTGCGGGGATCGGTGTTGCCATTCTGCCGACCAGCGTTACGCATATCGCGCCCCCGGAACTGGTGATTATTCCGTTAACGGGAGAGTCAGTCAGCTGGAAGGTCGGCATCGCCTGGGACGCAAGCAAGGAGGATGTCATTCGCGACAACTTTATTGCCAGTATACGAAAGGGTATTTCCGTCGATGGCGGGGAATGATTCTTAAGGGAGCCACCCCGCTCGACCTGGATTACTGACGTAGCGGCTGCGTTTCCGGCCCACCTAAACTCCGCCGCCATGCCCCGGGTGCCTGACCATACTGGCGCTTAAAGCTGCGGTTGAAGGACTGCTGAGAGTCAAAGCCCAGGGCGATCGCCACGTTTAAAATTGGTTCATCGCTGCGGGTTAAGCGCTCAACCGATTTTTGCAGCTTTTGCGCACGAATATACCCGGCGAGGGGATAACCGGTATGTTCTTTGAACAGGCGCTGGAGGTGCCATTTTGAGTAGCCGGATCGCCTGGCGACGGACTCAATGTCCAGACGGCTATCCAGGTTGTTGTCAATCCAGTCGAGTAAATCATGCATAAATGCGCCAGTGTTCATCTGGTTACCCTCACACAGTCTGTCTAAAAGTATCTTTATCTGTTGCATTTAAAGGTGTCCCGTTTTTATATGAATTGCAAGTTTTATTGTTGCATTTAAATCCTTGCGCCAAACGGGTCTTTTCTCTCTGACTCGAATAGCACATAAAGTGCAACAATTATTCTTGCACTTAGTTAAGCGCCTTCCTACAATCGCCGCAAATAATGTATTCATTATTGTTACAGTTTTGTGGCGATGAACGGCACAAATGGCCCTTAAGCCAGCCCGGACAAAGGAAGTGGCGCGGCATCTCCCGCGGCGTCTTGTCCGGCGGCAACAATTACCGGAATAAAAATAATGAGCCTGCAAAAAACCAGGGGTAACTTGCATCTGAGCGCGCTGGGGGTCATGTTGCTCGCCGTGCTGCTCGTCGGATGTGATAACAGTGTCGCGCAAAATGCTGCGCCACCTGCGCCTGCCGTCAGCGCGGCTGACGTGGTTGTGAAATCCATTAGCCAGTGGGATAGCTTTAACGGCCGGATTGAAGCGGTGGAAAGTGTTCAGTTACGTCCGCGCGTCTCCGGCTACATTGATAAAGTGAATTACACCGACGGCCAGGAAGTGAAGAAGGGCGAGGTGCTGTTCACCATTGACGACAGAACCTATCGTGCGGCGCTGGAGCAGGCGCAGGCGGCGCTGGCGAGAGCCAAAACGCAGGCCAGCCTGGCGCAAAGCGAGGCTAACCGTACCAATAAACTGGTCAATACCAACGTGGTCTCCCGTGAAGAATGGGAGCAACGTCGTTCGGCTGCCACCCAGGCACAAGCCGACATTCGCGCAGCCCAGGCGACGGTAGACGCCGCACAACTCAACCTGGATTTCACCAAAGTCACCGCGCCTATTGAGGGTCGCGCCAGCCGGGCGTTGATCACCAGCGGTAATCTGGTCACTGCGGGTGATAGCGCCAGTGTGCTCACCACGCTGGTCTCGCAGAAAACGGTTTACGTCTACTTTGACGTGGATGAGTCAACCTACCTTCACTATCAAAACCTCGCCCGCAGCGGGCAGGGTGCGTCCAGTCATCACACGGCGCTTCCGGTGGAAATAGGCCTGACGGGCGAGGACGGTTATCCCCATCAGGGCAAAGTGGATTTTCTGGATAATCAGTTAACGCCGAGTACCGGCACCATCCGGATGCGTGCGCTGCTGGATAACGCGCAGCGTCAGTTCACGCCTGGACTCTTTGCCCGTGTGCGCCTGCCGGGCAGCGCTGAATTTAAAGCCACATTGATTGACGATAAAGCGGTGCTGACCGATCAGGATCGCAAATACGTGTATATCGTGGATAAAGAAGGAAAAGCCCAGCGTCGCGACATTACGCAGGGGCGTCTGGCAGACGGTTTACGCATCGTGCGGCAGGGGCTGAACCCTGGCGATAAAGTCATCGTCGAGGGTTTACAAAAAGTGTTCATGCCGGGGATGCCGGTTAACGCGAAAACCGTTGCCATGACCGGCAGTACCGCCCTTAACTGATCCCTTACCTGAGAATCCGACCCATGGACTTTTCCCGTTTTTTCATCGACAGGCCAATTTTTGCTGCCGTACTGTCGATTCTGATTTTTATCACAGGACTGATCGCCATCCCGCTGTTGCCGGTGAGCGAATATCCTGACGTGGTGCCGCCAAGCGTTCAGGTACGCGCGGAGTACCCGGGCGCCAACCCGAAAGTGATTGCCGAGACCGTGGCGACGCCGCTGGAAGAGGCTATCAACGGCGTTGAAAACATGATGTACATGAAATCCGTCGCGGGCTCGGACGGCGTACTGGTGACCACCGTCACTTTCCGTCCGGGGACTGACCCCGATCAGGCGCAGGTCCAGGTGCAAAACCGGGTCGCACAGGCCGAGGCGCGTCTGCCGGAAGACGTGCGACGTTTAGGCATCACGACCCAGAAACAGTCGCCAACGCTCACGCTGGTGGTGCATCTGTTTTCGCCCAACGGTAAATACGACTCCCTGTATATGCGTAACTACGCCACACTGAAGGTGAAGGACGAGCTGGCGCGTCTGCCCGGCGTCGGCCAGATTCAGATATTCGGCTCGGGCGAATACGCCATGCGCATCTGGCTGGACCCCAACAAAGTGGCGGCACGCGGGTTGACCGCTTCGGATGTGATCACGGCGATGCAGGAACAGAACGTACAGGTTTCCGCCGGGCAGCTGGGCGCCGAACCGCTGCCGAAAGAGAGCGATTTCCTGATCTCCATTAACGCCCAGGGTCGTCTGCATACTGAAGAAGAGTTTGGCAACATTGTCCTGAAAACGACGCAGGACGGTACGGTTGTCCGCCTGCGCGACGTGGCGCGTATCGAAATGGGCTCCGGCAGCTATGCCCTGCGTTCTCAGCTGAACAACAAAGACGCGGTCGGGATTGGTATCTTCCAGTCTCCGGGGGCAAACGCCATTGATTTGTCTAACGCCGTACGCGCAAAAATGGACGAACTGTCCACGCGTTTCCCGGCAGATATGAAGTGGGCGGCACCTTACGATCCGACCGTTTTTGTACGCGATTCCATTCGTGCGGTGGTACAAACGCTGCTGGAAGCGGTGGTGCTGGTGGTTCTGGTCGTGATTCTGTTCCTGCAAACCTGGCGCGCGTCGATCATTCCATTGATCGCGGTGCCGGTCTCTGTCGTGGGGACGTTCAGCATTCTCTACCTGCTGGGCTTTTCACTTAACACCCTGAGTCTGTTCGGGCTGGTACTGGCTATCGGTATCGTGGTGGACGACGCCATCGTGGTGGTGGAAAACGTCGAGCGAAATATCGAAGAGGGCCTGACTCCACTTGCGGCGGCGCATCAGGCGATGCGTGAGGTTTCGGGGCCGATTATTGCGATTGCGCTGGTGCTGTGTGCGGTGTTTGTGCCGATGGCATTTCTTTCGGGCGTTACCGGGCAGTTCTACAAACAGTTTGCGGTGACGATCGCGATTTCAACGGTGATTTCCGCCATCAACTCGCTGACGCTTTCTCCGGCACTGGCGGCTCTGCTGTTAAAGCCACACGGCGCAGCGAAAGATTTTCCAACCCGGCTGATTGACCGTCTGTTCGGCTGGATTTTCCGTCCGTTTAACCGCTTTTTCCAGCGCAGCTCGCACGGCTATCAGGGGCTGGTGGGCAAAACGCTCGGACGGCGCGGCGCGGTATTTGCGGTTTATCTGCTGCTGCTCTGTGCGGCGGGTGTGATCTTTAAAGCGGTACCCGGCGGCTTTATTCCGACGCAGGACAAGCTGTACCTGATTGGCGGCGTAAAAATGCCGGAAGGCTCGTCACTGGCGCGCACCGATGCGGTGATCCGCAAAATGAGCGAAATCGGAATGAACACCGAAGGCGTGGACTATGCGGTGGCGTTTCCAGGGCTGAACGCGTTGCAGTTCACCAATACGCCGAATACCGGAACGGTCTTCTTTGGCCTGAAACCTTTCGATCAGCGTAAACACTCTGCGGCGGAAATTAACGCTGAGATCAACGCGAAAATCGCGCAAATTCAGGAGGGCTTCGGTTTCTCCATCCTGCCGCCACCGATTTTAGGGCTGGGTCAGGGGTCGGGCTATTCGCTGTATATCCAGGATCGTGCGGGACTTGGGTATGGCGCGCTGCAAAACGCGGTGAACACGATGTCGGGGGCGATTATGCAAACGCCGGGGATGCATTTTCCGATCTCGACCTACCAGGCTAACGTGCCGCAGCTGGATGTGCAGGTCGATCGTGATAAGGCGAAAGCGCAGGGCGTGTTGCTGACCGATCTTTTTGGGACGCTGCAAACCTATCTGGGCTCGTCGTACGTGAATGACTTCAACCAGTTTGGGCGTACCTGGCGCGTGATGGCGCAGGCCGATGGGCAGTTCCGTGACAGCGTGGAAGATATCGCTAATTTACGCACCCGTAATAACCAGGGCGAAATGGTGCCGATCGGCAGTATGGTGAACATCACGACCACCTACGGGCCGGACCCGGTGATTCGCTACAATGGTTATCCTGCGGCGGATCTCATTGGCGATGCCGATCCTCGCGTGCTCTCGTCCACGCAGGCCATGACGCAGCTCGAAGGCATGTCGAAGCAGATCCTGCCAAACGGGATGAACATTGAATGGACAGACCTGAGCTTCCAGCAGGCCACGCAAGGTAACACCGCGCTGATCGTCTTCCCGGTCGCCGTTCTGCTGGCGTTCCTGGTGCTGGCGGCGCTGTATGAAAGCTGGACGCTGCCGTTGGCGGTGATCCTTATCGTTCCGATGACGATGCTGTCCGCGCTGTTTGGCGTCTGGCTGACCGGGGGCGATAACAACGTGTTCGTGCAGGTGGGTCTGGTGGTACTGATGGGGCTTGCCTGTAAAAACGCGATTCTTATCGTGGAGTTTGCCCGCGAGCTGGAAATGCAGGGCAAAGGGATTATGGACGCCGCGCTGGAGGCCTGCCGCCTGCGTTTACGCCCGATTGTGATGACCTCCATCGCCTTTATTGCCGGGACGATACCGCTGATCCTGGGCCACGGTGCAGGTGCGGAAGTGCGCGGCGTTACCGGGATTACCGTCTTTTCCGGGATGCTGGGCGTGACGCTGTTTGGTTTGTTCCTGACACCAGTGTTCTACGTGACGCTGCGTAAATTCGTGACGCGCGGCAAAGTGGAAAGGGAAGTGCTGCCTGCGTAAGGACCTTGCAGATAATAAAAAACCGCCTTCAGAGTGAAGGCGGTTTTTTTTTCGCAACAGGGAAAGCGTTAAGACGTTTTTTGGTACTGGGCTAAGAGCTCGGGGAGCGGATCACATCCGCTAGTATCGGCTTTTTTCACCGCATCGAGGGCGCTTGCCACGGTATGGCGGGCTAAAACCGCTAACGACGCCTGCTCAGCTTCTTCAGAAACCGATTTAAAGTACCAGCAGGCGTTAGCGCTGACCACGCAGCGGGCCGGAACCTCAGGGCGCGACGCCCACAGCTTTTTATCTTCGATAACGGACAGGTAGATGTCACGCAGGGTGATCTCTTCCGGCGGGCGACCAAGATGAATTGAGCCGTTACGGCCAAGCGTCGAGACGATAATGCCGTCACGCGTCAGCGGAACCATCAATTTGCGGATGAAGCTCGGATTGGCTTCCAGGCCGTAGGCCAGAATGGCACTCGTCGAACGTTCACCCAATTGCTCCGCCATCGCTACGCTGAGAACCATCTGCAAAGCTGTCGGGAAGCGGTAATCTAGCATTTTTCTATCCTGGGTTGCGGTGAATCTTGTTCTTTTTGGCACCGCAGAGGTGAATAAGTAATAAACAACAATATAACAAATACGGTAATTATTTTGAAGCAATCTGCGGCATTCGTGATCGAACATCAGATTCTTTTCACGCGATACGAGTGGTCGGCCGGCGGTCTGTTGAGACCACAGTACCCTTACCGCCTGCGCCCTTTACCTGACAACACACATCGGCCTGCCTGATATCGGCTCGGGGTGTATCTCCGTTTCCACGCTGAATACGGTTCTCAGCAGTCCCGTGTTCATCACCTCTTCTGGGGTGCCCTGCGCCATAACCTGTCCGTTCGCCATGACCACCAGATGATCGCAGTACCGGCTGGCCTGATTAAGGTCGTGCAGCACGGCGACCACCGTTTTCCCCTGAGTCCGGAGTTCGCCCATCAACCGCATCAGTTCCACCTGGTGATTGATATCGAGATAGGTGGTCGGCTCATCGAGCAGTACCACGGGCGTATTCTGGGCCAGGACCATCGCCAGAAATGCGCGCTGGCGCTGGCCGCCGGAAAGATCGGTTAACCGACGATCGGCAAGATGATGGATCCGGGTCTGGCTCATGGCGGCATTGACCCGCGCATTATCTTCAACGGAAAGACGCCCCCAGAGTGACAACCACGGGTTGCGACCGTACGAAACCAACTCCCGAACGGTGATCCCCTCTGGCGTTAAATGGTGCTGCGGCAGCAGTGCCAGCCTGCGGGCCAGCTGGCGCGATGAGAGCGTGTTGATGGGATTATCACCCAGAAATACGCTGCCGGACTGCGGCCTTAACAGCCGCGAAAAACAGTTTAACAGCGTCGATTTCCCACAACCGTTAGGGCCGAGCAGGGCGGTAATCTTCCCCGCTGGCAGTGCGAGTGAAATGCCGTCAAGCACCTTATTTGTCCCGTAACTGACCGTTAGATTTTCAGTTCGTAATGTCATTTATCGCATTCTCACAAGCAGCCAGACAAACCACGGCGCGCCGATAATGGCAGTCAGCACGCCAGCCGGAAGTTCCAGCGGGGGATGAATAATTCGGGCCAGCAGATCGGCAACCACCAGCAGCAACGCACCTGTCAGGGCCGAAATGGGCAACAGCCAGCGGTGGCGTCCACCGGTGATGCTGCGCACCATATGCGGCACCACGAGACCAATAAAGCTAATCGGTCCGCAGACGGCCACGCCGGTCGATGTCATGGCGACAGCCAGTAGCAAAGCCCGTAATCGGGTACGCGGCACCGACACACCGAGCGTGGTGGCGCGCGCATCGCCCAGTGCCAGGAGGTCGAGATCGCGGCAAAAACCCAGGCTCAGCGGCAGAAACAAAATCAGCAGCGGGACGGCAATCTTCACAAAGCTCCAGTCACGGCCCCATAAGCTGCCGGTCAGCCACAGCAGGGCGCTGTTCACATCCTGTGGGCGCGAGAGCATCAGATAATCCGTCAGGCTGGCCCAGCAGGCAGAAAGCGCGATCCCCGTGAGCGCCAGCTTCATCGGCTGGCTGGTATCCGCCAGCATTCTCAGCAGGATCAGGCCCGCCATACCACCGGCAAAGGCCAGCAGCGGCAGGGTAATCACGGGGAGTGAAGGTAAGAGAAGCAGGGCGCCCACAGAGGCAAGGCTGGCAGCATGGCTGACGCCGAGAATATCCGGCGATGCCAGAGGGTTACGCACGATCCCCTGCACCAGAACGCCGGCCACCGCGAGGGCGGCACCGACAAACAGCGCCAGCAGCAATCGCGGCAGGCGGTACGCCGTTAACACGTAATGATACTCGCGCCCGGTTTGCCAGTCGGTCAGCAGGGCGCGCCAGGGAACGCTGATCACCCCCATTTGCAGCGACAGCGCCGAAGTACCTGCCAGCGCGAGGGCGATGAAAATGACGATCGCAATTTTCATCCGCGCCTCCTGACCAGCCAGACAAAGCAGGGGGCACCAATCAGAGCCACCACTGCCCCGGCGGGCAATTCGCCGGGGAAGGCCAGCGCCCGGGCCAGAACATCCGCCAGTAGCATCAACGTGGCGCCCATCAGCATACTCATCGGCAGGACCTTGCGCTGATCGAATCCCACCCAGAAGCGAGCCAGATGCGGCATCAGCAGGCCGATAAACGCCACCGGGCCAGCCACACTGACACATGCCCCTACCAGAAGCAGCACCAGCATGTTGATGATCAAACGTAGCTTCGGCAGATTTACCCCGAGCGTACTGGCGGTGCTGTCGCTGACGTTAAGCAGGTTCAGTTGATTAGCCAGCAACAACACCACCGGTACAGCAATCGCCACCATCGGGAAGAGCTGCCAGAATTCCAGCCAGCGTACGTGGGATACGCCCCCTGCCAGCCAGTAAAAAATGCCGTAGGCGTGATCTTCCGTCAGCAGCAGGGTGATGCGGGTCAGGGCCATACAAAAAGCCGAAAACGCGATACCCGCGAGGATCAGTTTGTTTCTGTCCTGGGTATGGCGAAATCCATCGCCCGTGGTCATCACCAGCAGCCAACTTACGCCGCCACCGC
The DNA here is from genome assembly GCA_002271215.1 of Lelliottia jeotgali. NCBI lineage: Bacteria > Pseudomonadati > Pseudomonadota > Gammaproteobacteria > Enterobacterales > Enterobacteriaceae > Lelliottia > Lelliottia jeotgali. The sequence goes on from CP018628.1 coordinate 1,676,197, forward strand.
AGGCGGCGATAAAGGCGATAGAGTATCCCGTCACGGGCGCAGGGCTGATGGCACTGGTGAGCGCCATCGCCAGCGCCGCGCCGCTGTTAATGCCGAGTAGCGAAGGGGAGGCCATTGAATTATGCGTCAGGGTCTGCAGCAGGGTTCCTGCGAGAGCCAGACTTGCGCCGATCAGAATGGCGACCAGGCTTCGCGGCAGCCGAAGGTTTTGCACCAGCGCTTGTGCAAGCGTCGGCGCATGGCCCGGCAGCAGGGCGCGGATGGCATCACCGCCAGAAACAGGAATGGCCGAGTAGCAAAACAGACTCAGCCAGAAAATGGCGATAAGCGCAGCAAGGGGAAGCCCCCAGAGCAGCGCCGGATGTTTGAGAGCGGTCATTTCACATCGGACAAAGGCTGGTGATGAAAGATTTTTACTGTGTCGCTGGCAATACGTTCGGCGGCGAAAATGCCGCGCATTCGCGCCCAGGCGTTACTGTCGACCGACGCCGTCTGCTGTTTTTGCGCAGCGGTTAACATCTGCCACAGCGGGTCTTGCTGCCAGCGTTTCACGATGCTCTCCTCGCGATAGTGCGCGACCAGCAGCCATGCAGGATTGAGCGCCAGCAGCTGTTCCAGGCCGATGGATGGCATAGACGAACCTGCCATTGCCGCAGGCACCGTCAGCCCCAGCGAGGTCAGGACGCTGCCGGTATACGTCTCCTGCGTATGCAGGTTGAACTGCTGCTCCCGGGACGTACCGAACAGCACCAACGTACCTTTTGGCAACTGGCTGGCCCATTTTGACATCTGTTGGTTGTGTTGCTCCAGACGTGACTGCATCTGTGCCTTTTTGCCAACAACCTCGCCGATGATGGCCGCAGACTGAAGATTTTCAGCGTAGGTTTCATTGCGAGACTTAAGCAGCAGCACCGGCGCGATTTGTCGTAAGGCGCTGAAAATGCCCGCATGGCGGCTGCTGTCAGCAATGATCAGATCCGGTTTCAGCACGCTGATGGCTTCTAAACTCGGCTGCGCACGCGTGCCGACAGACTGCCAGGGTTTCAGATGTGCGCGAACCTCTGGAAGAATGCGCGTGGCATCGTTATCGTCGGCAATGCCGACAGGACTGACATCGACGGCGGCCAGCGCGTCCGCGAACGACAGTTCCAGCACCACGATCCGCTGTGGCGTTTTATCAAGCGTAAAGGTGCCATTTTCGTCCTGAACCGTGGCGGCAAAGACGTGGCTGGTGACAAGCAGCAGAGCGGCGAAGAGTGTACGTAATGATATGAACATATGAATTGCCTGTGTCGGATGGTGCTTCGCTTACCCGACCTGCAAAAACAGAATGCAGGCCGGGTAACCAGGGTTTAGAACTTCAACGAGCCCTGCATATACAGCGTGCGCGGCTGGCCTGCGTAGATGCCTTTGTTGTTGTCGTCGTAAGAGCGGGTGAAATAATCCTGGTCAAAGATATTTTTCACACCGAACGCCAGGTTCAGGTCTGCCATCTGCGGACCAAAGTCATACGCCACGCGCGCGCCCCAGAGCATGAAGCCGGGGATGCGGCCGGTGCTACCATCGGCGCTCTCTTTAACGGTGTTGGCATTATCTGCAAACTGGCTGGACTGGAAATCGCTGTTCAGGTTGAATGTCCAGCTGCCTGGCTTGTAATCCACGCCCAGCGTGCCTTTGTGTTTGGGTGAGAACGGCACCTGGTTGCCGTAGGTGTCGCCTTTCTCGCGGATCTCGGCGTTGACGTATGCATAGCTTGCATAGACAGAGACGTTATCGAGCGTGGGGGTCAGCGTGCCGAGGTCATAACGCGCCTGACTTTCCAGCCCGGTATGGCGCGTTTTACCACGCGCGGTAACGGTGTCGTTGGTCTGGTTGGAGTCGTACTGATTATTAAAGTTAATCAGGAACAGCCCCATTTCCGCCGTCAGCGCGCCATCGTCGTAACGTGTTCCGAGCTCCCAGGTTCGCGCTTTTTCCGGTTCCACATTGCCGCTTTGCACAGCCTTGCCAATTTGGCTGTACTGTACGGTGCCGAACGAGCCTTCGGTGTTTGCATAAAGATTCCAGCTGTCAGTGAGGTGATAGAGCACGTTTAACGCCGGAAGTGGGGCGTTATAGCTCACTTCCTCATGCGTGCCTTTGATGGCGTTGTTCTGGTATGACTCGATATGTTCAAAGCGCATACCCGGTGTGATAGTCCAATTGCCCACGTCAATTTTGTCATCCAGATACCAGGCGTGCGCCTCAGTACCGGAACGGGTGTCGCGATCGTACGGGCTTGAGCCGGACGGTAGCTGCCCGCTGCTGGTGGCGGTGTAGTAACGCATTTCATGCGTGGATTCATTCACATATCGGTAACCGACGCCCACCTCATGTGCGCTCGGACCAACCATAAAGCTCTGGCTGTAGCGCGGTTCAATGCCGCGTACCCAGTAGTTACGCGGTGAAAGGGTGATGCGTTTGCCCTGTTCCAGGTAGCCGCTGCGTAGGGTTTCGGTGTAGAAGCCCTGAATATTGAATTTATGCTGGCTGTCCGGCTGGAACTGATAGCCGAGGCTTGCCAGCTTGCGACGCCCCCAGAAGCGATCGTAAGGGCGCGTGGATTGCCAGCGATCGGCGTCGTAATCCGCGCGAGACAGGCCGCCTGGCATGTCGGCTTCCCCGTCGTAATATTGCAGCAGGCTGTTGAAGGTATGGACCTCGTTCGGCGCATATTTGCTTTTCAGCATCAGGTCGTCGATGCGCGTTGCACTGTGCTCACGCCAGTCGCTGCCGCGAGTGCCGGAGTAAAGCAGGGCGGTCCCAAAACCGTTATCCGCCGTGCCGCCCACCATCAGATTGTGCGTCTCTTTTGGGTTATTTTGTGAGGACGTCGGGCTGAGCTGGCCTTCCACGCCGGTTTCGATACCGAAGTCTTGCGGAATGGCGCGGGTGACAAAGTTCACCACGCCGCCCACGCTTTGCGGCCCGTAACGCACTGCGCCACCGCCGCGTACCACGTCGATGGCATCCATGTTGCCGAGCGAGACAGGCGCCAGTGAAAGCTGCGGCTGGCCGTAAGGGGCAAAGGGTACGGGAATACCGTCCATCAGTACGGTTGATCGGCTGGCAAGGCGCGGGTTCAGGCCGCGAATACCAAAGTTCATCGCCAGATCGTGGCTGCCGGTGCCGTTGTTTTCCGGCGCAGTGACGCCAGGGATACGGTTCAGCACATCACGCATGGTCGTCGCGCCGGTTTTGGCGAAATCCTCACGGCGGATAACGTCACGCGCGCCAGCATGTTCGAAGACGTCGTTTTCGCGCGCGTCCCCTAGCCAGTCGCCCACCACGGTAAGGTTATCTTCTTTCGGTGTGGGTGCGTGCTCAAGCGTCCAGCTGTTATTCCCCAGCGCTTTCACCTGCAGACCGCTACCGTTCAGCAGCTGTTGCAGACCCGTTTCGATGTCGTAGTCACCGTGAAGACCGTGACTCTGTTTGCCGCGCGTCAGGCTGGCGTCCACCGACAGGGTCATTCCGCTTTGCGCGGCATACTGGTTAAGGACTTTGTCGAGCGAACCCGGTGCGATATCAACCTGCGCTGCGAAGGCGGATAACGATAGCCCGGCCAGCGGCAGCAGGCTCAGGCGAATTGCGTAAACCAAAGGTGTTGTTTTGCGAAAAACGCGTAAAGGCGTCATACCTTCTCCATCATCATTTTTGTTGTGTTCATCTATGAGTCGAACGAGAAGGGGAAAAGGGACAATGGAAATGAGAATTATTTTTCTTACACGGCTGAAATATTGACCCAGTACCGCGTAACTGACTGAATTTTAACTGGAAGAGTCTTCGCGATAACATTCAGGATGGCATCGGTATCTTTCAGCGGGAAAGTCCCGCTCAGGCGCAGCCCGGCCACTGCCGGATCACAGCGCAGCACGCCGTTGCGATAACGGCTCAGCGTGGCAATCACCTCACCCAGCGGTTTATCGCTGAAGCTCAGAACGCCCTGAGTCCACGCGGCGCTTTCATCATCCGTTGAGGTTATTACACCCAATTCCGACGCGCTAAACTGCAGGCTCTCGCCGGCACTGACAATGCGTTTTTCCTGCGGACGGTTTGCCAGTAAGACTTCAACAGCGTGTTGTTGAACGGCGACGCGCGTGACGTTGTCCTGCTGGTAGACGGTAAATTCTGTGCCTAACGCGGTGAGCTGGCCCTGGCGGGTCATCACGCGGAAAGGTCGCTGCAGAGCATCTTTTGCGGTGCTGATGGCAATTTCGCCATACCAGAGGTGGACAGCGCGCTGATGCGCATCAAAACGAACGTCAGCGGCGCTTTGTGTGTTGAGCGTCAGCAGCGAGCCATCTTCCAGCCGCTGATGGCTGACCGCGCCTTTAGCGGTGCGGTAGTCCGCGCGAAGACCTTCACCGGTTTCGGATTGCCAGAGCTGCCAGCAGCCGCCCACGCCGAGCAGCAACAGCAGTCCTTTCATGACGTGACGACGAGTAAGGCGCGTATCGTGCAGCGCCCGGCTGGCGACATTGGCCGGAACCTGGCTGAGCTGGCTGCGCAGGTTTTCAACCTGTTGCCAGGCCCACTGATGATCCTTGTCCTCTTCATACCACTGTTGCCAGCGCGCTTCCTGCTGCGGACTGACGCGCTCGCCGCTCAATACGGCATACCAGTGTGATGCCGAGCGCAATGCCTGGCGGCGAGAATCGGTGACAGAAGCGTTCACAGGCCGTGCTCCAGACGAAACAGCAGACAATGTTCGATAGCCTTTGCCACATACTTTTTCACCGAGCTGACGGAGACCCCCAGGTTCAGCGCGATCTCGCTGTATGTCAGACCATCCAGTTGTGAAAGCAAAAACGCTTCGCGTGTTTTTCCGTTTAAGCCGTCCAGCATCCTGTCGATCAGTTGCAGGGTTTCGAGCTGACTTTCGCGTTCCTCGGGCGAAGGCGCCAGCCCCTCCGGCATCAGCGCCAGCATCTCCAGATAGGCTTTTTCCAGCGCGTTTCGGCGGAACAGATCGACCATCACGCGTTTGGCGATAGTGCACAGGAATGAGCGAGGATCGCGGATCGTCGAGAGCGTGTCGCTGCCCATTACCCGCACAAAAGTGTCCTGGGCAATGTCATCTGCATCAAAGGCCGACTGGAGTTTGTGCGTCAGCCAGCTTTTTAGCCAGCCGTGATGTGAGCCATAAAGCGACTCGAGCGTTAAGGAAGCAGTGGTAGTGGCGCTGTCAGACATGCGGAGTGCATCAAAAGTTAATTATCACGCGCTTATATTAATATGAGAATGGTTATCATTACAATTGGAAATAAAAATGTGTGTCGTTGTGTTTTTTAACGTGTTGTTTTTTCGATAAATGTTATGAGATGGGGAGTGGCACGCGTTTGATGTGTTTGTGGCTGAAAGTGCCCAGTGGCATCGCGCTTTGCGGTATCTGTGCGGGCGTCTATTTTTCGGTAGGGTGGGCGGCATACTCTATTGTAGAAGTGTGCCAACATTACATGGAGAAAAGCATTACCGGAGAATAACGTGTTCGGAAAATTATTATTAAACTACATGCCCGGTTTACAAAATTTATTAGCCTACGATAAAAGTTGGCTAAAACATGATGTTAAAGCGGGGTTATCTGTTGCGGCTGTAGCGCTACCCGTTGCTATTGCTTATGCCGAGTTGGCGGGTGTTGGGGCAATCGTAGGGCTGTATTCATGTGTTTTACCGATGATAGCTTATGCATTGTTTGGTTCTTCACGTCAGCTTATTGTTGGCCCCGATGCAACAACCTGCGCGGTAATTGCGGCCGTCGTGTTTCCTCTTTCTGCCGGAAATCCTGAACTGCACTGGCAACTGACGATCATTATGACCTTGATGATGGGCGGATGGTGTTTGCTTGCCAGTAAATTTCGCCTGGGCGCACTGGCCGATCTGCTTTCTCATCCCATTCTTACCGGTTTGCTTAATGGCGTAGCCGTGACGATTATTGTCGGGCAATTAGGCAAGGTTTTGGGAATCAAGCTTGATGAGGCACAGGTTATTGAGAAAATAATTGCCTTGCCAGGCCGAATTTCAGACAGCCATTTATTAACCTTCGGGCTATCACTTTTAACGTTAGCTATTTTAATGGTTATCAAAACGTATCGCAGCCACTGGCCAGCACCGTTGATTGCCATTGTGATAACAACGGCACTGGTATGGGGAACATCTGCACAACATTATGGTATTGCCACTATTGGAGGGGAAGGGTTCAGCCTGGTTTACCTGTCGTTAACTGGGCAGCGTTCCAGCCGGGTCCGATGCGTGATTTAGTTATCCCGGCGCTGAACCTGGCTTTGGTCAGTTTTGTCAGTCTGATGCTGACCGCTCGCAGTTTCGCCGCGAGAAATGGCTATGAAATTAATGCTGATGCGGAGTTCAGAGCTCTGGGTATTGCGAATATCATGTCGGGATTATCTCAGGGGTTTGCGATCAGCGGAGCCGACTCACGGACTGCAGTTAATGATTCCACTGGGGGAAAAAGTCAGCTGGTTTCCATTATCGCAGCCTTACTTATTGGAGTCGTAGTGGTATTTTTCACTCAGCCGTTACAGTTTATCCCGGTATCTGCATTAGGTATTGTTCTAATGTATGCATCGTGGTCATTGATTGATTTACGTGGATTATGGAACCTGAGACGAAGAAATAAACAGGCATTTCGCCTGGCCTTCTTCACGTTTGGCTGTGTTTTAATTATCGGCGTTATCCAGGGGATAGGTCTTGCGGTGTTGCTTGGCTTGTTACAGTTCCTGCGAACAGTCTTTCGTCCCTCTGAGCATTTACTGGGAACGGATGAAAATGGAATGATTCATTCATTAGGGAATACAACCGATATTAAAATGGTCCCAGGCGTGCTGATGTATCGATTTAACTCCCCGTTGACCTATTTTAATGTGGCTTATTTTAAACGTCGGGTACTGAACTTAGTTGATGGCGCAGCATTACACCCTAAATGGGTGGTCATTGATGCCGTTGCCTGCTTCACTTATTCAGATATCAGTGTCCTGGCAACGATTAATGAGTTAAAGCGTGACCTGAAAAGTCGACAGATTACGTTAATCCTGGCGGGCAGGAAAACGGAATTAACACGCTGGTTTAAAGAAAGTCGGCCAACAATGAATGATGATGACATGCTTCTTGCGCCAGACCTCTATTTGGCACTCCGGTTCATTCAAAGCAAAGAGAGTGTGAGTGAGAGTGAATTAGGCGGTGATGTATAGGGTTAAAAGTTGAATATACCTTCCAGGTTACACGATTTTTGAAAGGAGTCCGATAGTGCTGATCTACAATGTTTTTGGACGACATTTCTGCTTCACGAGCATTTTTCGTTCCTGTACCAGCCAGTTTTGACTCACTGGTCCGCCAACCCACAGCGGACCCGCAATCCTTATTTAATCCGCTTCCCATCCTTATCAACCACCTTCTCCCCGTCCTCCTTGGTAAAAGCTTGTTGCTGTTGAGAGGGCAGAATATCGAGCACCACTTCCGACGGACGGCACAGTCGCGTTCCGATCTCAGTGACCACAATAGGGCGGTTAATCAGAATCGGATTTTCCAGCATCAGCTCAATCAGCTGATCATCGGTGAACTTATCCTGTGCCAGGTGAAGTTGCTCGTAAGGTTCGACATTTTTTCGCAGTAGCTCACGCACCGAAATTGCCATATCCGCAATCAGTTTTATCAGCTCGTCACGCGAGGGGGGCGTTTCAAGGTAATAGATAATAGTGGGTTCAGTGCCGCTGTTGCGGATCATCTCCAGCGTATTACGCGATGTTCCGCATGCAGGATTGTGGTAAATGGTGATGTTGCTCATTTCAGATTCTCGTGGTTAAGCGAAAGAGAGACGCAGCGCCAGTGCGGCGAGCGTCACTAACAGGACGGGCAGCGTCATGATGATCCCTGTACGGAAATAATACCCCCAGGTGATGGTCATATTTTTCTGAGCAAGGACGTGGAGCCAGAGCAGCGTAGCCAGGCTACCGATTGGCGTGATTTTTGGCCCGAGATCGCTGCCAATCACATTGGCATACACCATCGCCTCTTTGATGACGCCCGTCGCGTGGCTGCCGTCAATCGACAGTGCGCCAATTAATACGCCCGGCATATTATTCATCACCGATGACAGGAACGCTGTAATGAAACCGGTGCCCAGCGTCGTTACCCACAGCCCATGCTCTGACAGAGTATTCAGCACGTCAGACAGAGAGCGAGTGAGACCAGCATTCCTCAGGCCGTAGACCACCAGATACATGCCCAGTGAGAAAATCACAATCTGCCAGGGCGCGTTGCGCAGGACCTTTCCCGTATTAATCGCATGTCCTCGCTTCGCGACGGCGAATAAAATCAGAGCACCCGTGGCGGCGATTGCGCTAACAGGTAATCCCAGTGGTTCAAGGACGAAGAATCCGGCCAATAAAAGCAGCAGAACTACCCAGCCCGCTCTGAAGGTGGCCAGATCTTTAATGGCGGTCGCTGGGACTTTTACCTTCGCTAATTCATAGGTCGAAGGAATATCTCTGCGGAAAAACAGGTGCAGCATCGCTAACGTCGCGGCGATGGCGGCAATATCGACCGGCACCATAACCGATGCGTATTCGGTGAATCCGATATTGAAGAAATCGGCTGAGACAATATTCACCAGGTTCGACACAATCAATGGCAGGCTGGCGGTGTCGGCAATAAACCCGGCGGCCATTACGAAGGCCAGCGTCGCCTGGGGGCTGAAACCCAGCGCCAGCAGCATGGCAATAACAATGGGTGTCAGAATTAAGGCTGCGCCATCGTTGGCAAACAGCGCCGCTACGGTAGCGCCCAGCAGAATAATCCAGGTGAATAACAGTCGTCCTCGACCCTTGCCCCAGCGAGCAACGTGCAGCGCCGCCCACTCAAAGAAACCGGACTCATCCAGCAACAGGCTGATGATTATGACGGCAATAAAAGTGGCGGTGGCATTCCAGACGATATTCCAGACCACGGGAATATCACCGATATGAATAACTCCGCACGCCAGAGCCAGAACCGCGCCCAGAGAGGCGCTCCAGCCAATACTCAGCCCTTTTGGTTGCCAGATAACCAGAACCAGGGTGAACAAAAAAATAACTCCAGCCAAAAGCATGGCGTACTCCATTACATCTGAATAAGTGAATGTATCAGGGGTGGCTTAACACTTTCCTGGCGACAATGATTTTATCTTTTCACGCGTTTCTTCGCGCAGACAGTTCCAGCTGGTATCGATAGTAGCAGCAGCCCACGCTGGCATGTTGGGGGACAGGCGGTAGTAAACCCATTTTCCTTCGCGACGATCGCTGACGAGCGAATACTCACGTAATATCGCCATGTGGCGCGAGATCTTGGGTTGAGATTCTCCGATGGCCGCGCAGAGATCGCAGACGCAGAGTTCGCCAGACTCACGTAGCAACAGCACGATAGACAATCTTGTTTCATCGGAGAGCGTTTTGAACAGCTGAAGAGGATGTAGCATTTTCAGTCTCAACGTTAGTGTGATTACACATATGCTAAACCATATGTGTAATCTTTGAAAGCGTTGGGACTAGATTGAGGTTAACGCCTAATGCCGCTCCTCGTATTTGCTGCGTTTATGCTGATATAACAGTTCGTCCGCCTTGTGCATTGCTGTTTCCAGGGTATCTCCGCGCTGCAACTGATAGCCCCCCCAGGAGAAGGAGACCAGTTTTTCTGGATCAATGGAGAGCAACTGTTCTTGAACGCGCGCAATCACATCGCGCGTTTTAGCGAGGTTAGAATCAATGAGGATCAGGGCAAATTCATCACCACCCAGACGTATTCCATAATCACTTTTACGGATTGACTGCGCCAGGGCAAGGCCCAGGAACTGAATCGCTCTATCGCCCATGTGATGGCCTAATGTGTCGTTGATTCTTTTCAGTCCGTCGCTGTCGATAGCCACCGCCGTCACGGGAATATTTCGCTCTACGATTGAACGAATAATCTGCTCCAGCTCAGGGGTAATCACTTTGCGGTTATAAAGCCCGGTCATGGCGTCGGTAATATTATCCCGCGACAGCGATCTCTGGCGGTTAAATTGCTGACGCGCATATCGCAGCATCAGCCAGGTGGCTAAGACATAGAGCACCACCAGCCAGATATTTGCCATCACCACATAAATCGCGTCCAGCTTCGCATGCAGGGTGTAGTACTGCGTCATATCATCTTTATAATTAATGATATCCCGCGACTTCAGTATTGGCTTATGGAAGATGATATTCCCGCCGGTGGTATTGTCGGTGACATACAGGGAGAGAAATTTCCACAATAAAGGGCGATCTGGAGTAATAAATGAGGTGGCCAGATCGTGAACAGTAATGTCGGTGATCAGCAGCCCTTTGATTTTTCCGTCCAGGAATACTGGCGTGATCATACTGATAATATTTTGCTTCGTATAACCATCGTTATAAATATGCGTCACAATATTCTCGCCCTGGATCAGATCTTCCAGCGCGTTATCATCAATGGTAATGGTGTGCGCACTGTGCACAATATTTATCCTGTTGTCATCGGCAACTAGCCAGTTGTTAAAGGCGTAGTCAAAGGTGTTCACCAGATGGTTGATATAAATATAGTTGTGCGCGAGGTCAATATAATAGCGGGTGTTATTAAACTCGTAGCCCGTATAGTTAGAAAAGCTGTATTTGGACGAAGCAGCGGTCTCCATCTCATTGATGACGGGCAGGGCGGGCACATCCCGGCTCCACGCTTCGCAGGCTTTATTTCGTGTCTGAAGGGTGCCCTCCAGGTTAACGATGGTTCTTGCCACCAGATTAAAACCGAAAATGGCGCCGACCGTTTCAATGTGCTGGCAGAGTAATTTGGCTTTTTCCTCGCCATACGAGCCTGAATCTGCCTGTTTAGAAAAGGCGCGGGATAAGCGAAAGGCGATATCCTGATTGATGAACTCTTCATGGAACAGCGCAGACTTGCCGTTTTCGGCAATATATCCCATATAGTTTTGAAGGTTTCTTACTTCATGTAAAACAAGGGCGGCGAAAATTGAGGTTGTGCAGGCAATAATAATAATCGCCGCACTGATATATTTACGTTGTGACAAGATGGATAACTCCCTTGTAATACCACCTAAGAAATTTCGTAAAGTATAGCATCTCAGCGATCGTAAGAATTTGACCCTCAACATTCTTCAGTGGCGCTGATATCGGTGATATCAGCGCGTTGTGTGTTACAAACTGCCGGTTCCGCCATCAACCAACAGTTCTGTTCCCACCGTATAGCTTGATTCATCGGACGCCAGATACAGCGCGGCCTTCGCCAGTTCCGTTGGCGTGCCCATCCGCCCAAGCGGAACCAGGCTTGCGATATCACCCTGTAGCGCTTTCTGCGCCTCTTCGCTCAGCCCCAGTTTGTTCAGCGCTGGAGTAGCAACCGGCCCAGGACTTAAGCCGTTAACGCGAACCCCGCGCGGCAGTAATTCCGCTGACAGCGTTCTCGCCAGGGATAACAGTCCGGCTTTGCTGGCGGCATAAACACTGCTGGTGGGCAGGCCGATGCGGGCGCTAACCGAGCCACATAAAATCACCGAAGAGGGATTGTTCAGCAGCGGCAGCAGCGCCTGAACCAGAAAGAAGGGACCCTTGAGATTGATGCTCATCAGCCGATCCCACGCCTCCTCGCGCCACTCCTCAATAAGACCGTGCGTCACATCTCCGGCGTTGATAAACACCGCATCCAGCCGCGACCAGCGAGTGGCGAGGGTGTCTGCCAGCTGCTGTTGCGCGGAAATATCACCGGCGTCGGTGGCGATCACCCAGGCGTTATCCCCTAATATTCGTTGCGCCTCGGCCAGTGTTTCCGGGTTACGTCCGGTCACCGCGACGTGTGCCCCTTCGGCGATAAACTCCTGCGCCGTCGCCAGACCGATGCCGCTGGTGCCACCCGTAATAAGCGTATATTTACCTGCTAAACGACCCATGTTTATCTCCTGAAATGTCACTGGAGAAAGCACTATAGAAACGTTAGTATCCAAAAGAAACCAGGTACCATTTGGATACTAATGAGGCGAACGGTGTGCTATGGCGGAAATACTCGACCCGACGTGTGAAAAAAATTCTGCGACTGAATCCTGCCCGATGACCCAGTTTGTCAGCCTGATTTCGGGCAAATGGGCAATCCCCATTCTGTATCGGCTGATCGTCCTCAATGCCCCGGTGCGCTTTGGCGATCTGCTTCGCGCGGCTGCACCGATCACCCAAAAAGAGCTGACCAAACAGCTGCGTTTATTTGAACAGCGTGGGCTGGTGTCGCGGACGATCTTTCCGGAGATTCCGCCGCGCGTGGAATATCAGATAACGGATTTAGGACTTACGCTACAGAGCGCGCTCTCCCCGCTGGCCGCCTGGATGCAGGAATATGGCGACCAGCTGGAACGTTAATTAGCGCGTCAGATAGCGCGGCGCCGGAACGCCGGTCCGCGCGCTATTGAACAGGGCCAGACGCGCCTCTTCATACCGCTCCCAGAGCTGCACATCATGCATCGGCGGGATCGTGATCAGTTCACCTTGATCCAGCCCGGCCAGCGCCGCGTCCACCATATCGTCCGTGGTCATCACCGAACCTTCCGGCAGATCGTTCATGGAAACGCCTGAAATTTCCCAAATCTCCGTCGCAGTTGCGGCAGGTAACACCGCCTGAATACGCACGCCAGTGTCGGCAAACTCTTCCTGCAATCCACGCGTAAAGTTCAGCACCCAGGCTTTGGTGGCGCTATACAGGGCACTGCCCGCCCGCGCGTGAATCGACAACACCGAGGCGATATTAATCAGCGTGCCGTGATTTTTCTGTGCCAGGCGCGGCAGGATCGCCAGCGTCAGACGCATCAGGGCCGTGGTATTTAAGGTATTGATGGCCTGGTGCGAGGCCGCGTCGCTGGCGAGGAACGGGGCCATTTGCGCCGTGCCAGCGTTATTGACCAGCGAATCGATCGCCGTATTGCTGTGCAGCACTTCCTCAACGGCGCGGATCCCCGTCTCCTGCGTCAGATCGGCGACCAGAATCTCGACATTAACGCCATACTGCTCGCGAAGCTGTGATGCCAGGGTGTTCAGGCGATCTTCCCGACGAGCAACCAGTACCAGATTAACGCCTCGGGCGGCGAAACGATCGGCATACACTGCGCCAATGCCGGATGATGCCCCAGTGATCAACGCGGTAGAGTGTTGGGTAGTCATTGCGTGTTACCTCAAAGCAAAGTGGGTTAATTGGTTTCAATATGAAACCTAATTTACTGTGAGATATTTGGTTTTATAATGCAACTAATTGACGGAAATTATTTTTGATCTGCGCTCAGGGCGGAGAGGGAACCGTGTCTAAGAGACTGAAAGAGAAGGGTTATGGAAGTTTCGGGATCACATCTTCCGGCGCCAGTTCCCGGCCATCCTGAGCGATAAGCGTCAGTTTACGCAGCGGTTGACGATGTTCTGCGTCCACCAGTACGCTGCCCAGCTCGTTTTCGGCAAACAAATGTTCATTGCCCCACTGGGATAACGCCACCAGTACCGTCTGCAAAGCGCGGCCCTTTTCGGTCAGCACATACTCCTGCCAGGCGCTGCCGTCGGAGGCGGGCTGTAATATCAGGATGCCTTCTTCTACCAGCAATTTGAGGCGGGTGGCGAGCATATTTTTGGCGATCCCGAGGCTTTTCTGGAATTCCCCAAAACGCTTCAGCCCACGCAGGGCGTCGCGTACGATCAGCAACGACCACCAGTCGCCGATAATATCGAGCGAACGGGCGACAGGACAGGTACTCTCTTCAAGACGGGTTCGTTTCACGCTGGCTCCTCGGTTGATAGTTTTATTATAAAACCTTTTTTCGCTGCCGTAAAAAGCGTTATCTATCACTTTGAGAAATGGTTCCCGGAAATTTGTCATCAATCTGTCACAATCAGTTTGACGAAAATAAACTCTGAGGATAAAGGGATGAGAAAAGCACTACTTGCTATCGCAGTGGCTGGCACTTTAACAATGACCTCTGGCGCGCAGGCGCAAACGGCCCCGGAAGGCTATCAGCTACAGCAGGTTTTAATCATGAGCCGCCACAACTTGCGCGCCCCTCTGGCGAACAACGGCAGCGTGCTGGAACAGTCAACGCCGGGAAAATGGCCTGAGTGGGATGTCCCAGGCGGGCAGCTCACCACTAAAGGTGGCGTGCTCGAAGTGTACATGGGCCATTACATGCGTGAATGGCTGGCCGAGCAGGGGATGGTGACCACCGGAGAATGTCCACCGGCAGACGCGGTGTACACCTATGCCAACAGCTTGCAGCGTACCGTCGCAACCGCCCAATTCTTTATCACTGGCGCCTTCCCAGGGTGTGATGTTCCGGTTCACCATCAGGAAAAAATGGGCACGATGGACCCAACCTTCAACCCGGTGATCACCGACAATTCACCGGAGTTCCGCGAAAAAGCAGTCAAAGCGATGGAAACCGAGCGCCAGGGCATGAAGCTGGATGAGAGCTACAAGCTACTGGAGCAGATCACCAAATACACCGACTCCCCGTCCTGCAAAGAGAAAAAAGTGTGTTCTCTGACGGAGGCCAAAGACACCTTTACCGCCGACTATGAAAAAGAGCCGAGCGTCTCCGGCCCGCTGAAAGTGGGTAACTCGCTGGTGGATGCGTTCACGTTGCAATATTACGAAGGCTTCCCGCTGGATCAGGTGGCATGGGGCGAAATCAAAACTGACCAGCAGTGGCGCGTGCTGTCACAGCTGAAAAATGGCTATCAGGATTCACTGTTCACCTCCACCGAAGTGGCGCGTAACGTCGCCAAACCGCTGGTGAAATACATCGATAACGCACTGGTGACCGATCAGGCGAAAGCGCCAAAAATCACCGTGCTGGTGGGGCATGATTCAAACATCGCGTCGCTGCTGACGGCGCTGGACTTCAAACCGTATCAGCTGCATGACCAGCACGAGCGTACGCCGATTGGCGGTAAGATTGTCTTCCAGCGCTGGCATGATAAAAACGCGAATCGTGAGCTGATGAAAATTGAGTATGTCTATCAAAGCTCAGAGCAGTTGCGGAACGCCGATGTGCTGTCGTTGAAATCTCCGGCGCAGCGTGTGACGCTCGAACTGAAAGGCTGTCCGGTGGATACCAACGGATTCTGCCCGATTGATAAGTTTAATACGCTGATGAATGACGCGGCGAAGTAAGGTAAAACCCCCCGCTACTGCGGGGGGAACGATTAGACGTTTTTACGTTCGATGGTTTGCTCGCCCCAGAAGAGCGAGTCTTTGTCTGTTTTATCGAAGGCACGGACCAGCACTTCATCGCTCCCGTCCTCCCAAATTTTCTCCGCCAGCTTTTCATCATATTTCGCGACTTCAAAGATGGCCTCGGCAATTTCTGGAGAGGTATTGCGTAAACTTGCCCACTCACCGACGTGATGAGCTTTAGATTCTTGAGTTGGCATGCTTGTCCTCCTGTTGAGGTTAGCCGTTCAGTTTTTTAGCGAGGCTCGCGACGTGCTCGCCCTGATAACGAGCGATGGCCAGCTCTTCCTGGCTTGGCTGACGCGAACCGTCGCCGCCAGCAATGGTGGTGGCACCGTACGGGGTACCGCCACGAACCTGTGAAACATCAAATAATTCCTGCGCGCCGTATCCGATGGGCACAATCACCATCCCGTGGTGCGCAAGGGTCGTCCAGGTTGAGGTAATCGTCTGTTCCTGGCCGCCACCGGTCCCGGTTGAGCTAAAGACGCTGGCGAGTTTCCCGTACAGTGCGCCGGAAGCCCACAGCCCGCCGGTCTGATCCAGGAAGGTGCGCATTTGCCCGGACATATTGCCGAATCGCGTTGGGGTGCCGAAGATGATGGCGTCATAGTCGGCCAGTTCTTGTGGCGTCGCCTGCTGGGCATTTTGCGTTTTGCCTCCGGCTTTCAGGAACGCTTCGGCATTCATGGTTTCTGGTACGCGTTTCACAACGACCTCAACCCCATCCACTTTGTTAGCGCCTTCCGCCACCGCATGAGCCATGGTTTCAATGTGTCCATACATGGAATAATAGAGCACCAGAACTTTTGCCATCTTGCATCACTCCTCGATTGTGGTTTCTGGCAGCGAATCGCTGCGTTCATTTAAAGATAAGACGCCTCGGCCAGACTGCAAATCTTAAAGCCATTTCTTTGATTTATAACAAGATATTTAGGAACTTTCTTTGTAGCAATATGAAACATTTTTAGCGAATCGGCTTTTCTGAATGATAAGAGGAGCTTATTGGTGACGGCGACAAGATCTCACACGAACGGCTGATTTCATGTTGCAGAATATTACCGTTTACTGGCTGGATCGGCTCATTCCACTAAGCTTAGTTTCACGCGGCGCAGACAAAGGCTCTGGCCTTGTGCCGTCAGGTGAAAGAATCCTCTTTTACTGAATGCAGTATGATGTCTAATGTTTCACACTCTGGAGGTTAGAGATGGCAAACCATCGTGGTGGGTCAGGTAATTTCGCTGAAGACCGTGACAGAGCATCAGAAGCAGGTCGTAAAGGTGGCCAGCAGAGCGGGGGCAACTTCAAGAATGACCCGCAGCGTGCATCTGAAGCTGGCAAAAAAGGGGGCAAAAATAGCCACGGGAGCAACAATAAAAGTTAGTTGTTCTCCATTTCAGTGTCACCCAACCTGAAATATCCCCCTGCCGCCGGGACTCCCGGCGGTTTTTTTATTTGTGCAACATTGAACTGTAACCAAAGGCATCGCACACTAGCGGATTAACTCTTGCTGTCGGTGTCCCATGTCCTCCTCTCGTTATGCCTTCTCCATCAAACCTCAGGAAGCGATCCTGATTCTGATCACCATGTTCTGGGGCGGAACCTTCCTCGCCGTACAGTATGCCGTGACGCTCAGCGATCCGTTTTTCTTCGTCGGGCTACGTTTTGCCACGGCGGCGCTTGTGGTGGCGCTTTTCTCACTGAAAACCCTGCGTGGGTTAACGATGAAAGAACTGCAGGCCGGCGTGGCGATTGGGGTGTCGATAGCGATGGGTTACAGCCTACAGACCTGGGGTTTACAGACCATTCCCAGCAGTAAATCCGCGTTTATTACCGCGATGTACGTTCCGCTGGTGCCGCTATTGCAATGGCTGTGTCTCGGCAGAATGCCGGGGCTGATGTCTTGCGTAGGTATCGTACTGGCATTTATCGGCCTCATTTTTCTCGCCGGACCGGGGGACAATCTGCTGGCGATGGGGCCGGGTGAAATCATCACGCTGATCGGCGCGGTGGCGATTGCGGCAGAAATTATTTTGATCAGCGCCTGGGCCGGAAAAGTGGACGTCAAACGCGTGACCGTTGTACAGCTTGCAACTGCGTCAATCGTCGCATTTGTGGCGATGGTTCCTGCAGGTGAATCCGTTCCACCCATGTCCACCGGGCTGGTGGTCGTGGCTTTAGGTCTGGGTATTTTCAGCGCCATTATCCAGGTGACGATGAACTGGGCGCAGCGCAGCGTTTCCCCGACGCGCGCGACGGTCATCTACACCGGCGAACCGGTCTGGGCCGGGATTTTCGGTCGTCTTGCGGGCGAGCGTTTGCCGATGCTGGCACTGCTGGGTGCGGCGTTTATTGTGGTGGGCGTTTTGGTGAGTGAGTTAAAGTTAAAAAAGAAAAAGACACAGTCGCAAACTGACAACGCGACAGTAAACCAGGAATCCTGAAGCGTTTTGCCCGGTGGCGCTGCGCTTACCGGGCCTACAAAAGAAACGTAGACCGGGTAAGGCGAAGCCGCCACCCGGCGCAAACAACCGGCTCCATCAGGAATCCTGGCGTACTACCTCAGCCTGAGAGATCTCCGCCGTACGGCGACTCAACAACGCATTCAGTAAAATCGCGCCAAAGGTGGCCGTACCGATCCCACCCAGCGTAAAGCCGCCGATGGTCAGCGCGAAATCACCCGCACCCAGCACCAGCGTGACAGCGACCATGATCAGGTTACCGTTCTGGTTGAGATCAACACGGTTCTGCACCCAGATCCGCGCACCCGCCACGGCGATAAGGCCAAACACCACAATCGATGCACCGCCGATAACCGGGGCTGGAATGGTATGGATCAACGCGCCAAATTTCGGTGAGAAGCCCAGCAGCAGCGCAATCACCGCTGCAGCGACAAACACCAGCGTGGAGTACACCTTGGTCACGGCCATCACGCCGATATTTTCGGCGTAAGTTGTCACGCCGCTGCCACCGACCGAACCCGACAGCATCGTGGCCAGCCCGTCACCGACAAACGCGCGGCCCATGTACGGGTCCATATTGCGCCCGGTCATTCCGGCGACTGCTTTCAGATGGCCTAAGTTTTCCGCCACCAGAATCACTGCTACGGGTGCAATCAGCATCATCGCCTGTCCGCTAAAAGTGGGGGATGTGAAGTGCGGCAGACCAAACCACGCGGCATTTTGCACCAGCGAAAAATCAACCGGTTTGCCGAGGCCGAAAACGCTGGTCATCAGGGCATAGACCAGACACGCCGCAATCAGCCCGACCAGAATCAACAGCCGCTGAATCATCCCGCGCGTGAATACAGCCACCAGACCAATACACAGCACCGTCATTACGGCCATCCAACTGTCAAACGACGATGCAGACACCCCTCGAACCGCAATCGGCGCGAGATTCAGGCCAATCGCCATCACCACCGCGCCAGTAACGACCGGCGGCATCAGGCGTTCAATCCATCGGGTGCCCATCTTCATCACGGCAACGCCTATCAGGGTGTAGACCAACCCGCAGGCGATAATCCCTCCGAGTGCGACGCTCAGATTCGGGTTGATTCCCTGACCGTTAAAACCCGTGGCGGCGATCACCACGCCGACAAAGGCAGCGCTCGATCCCAGATAGCTCGGCACGCGCCCACCGGTGATGAAGAAAAACAGCAGCGTGCCGATGCCCGACATTAAAATCGATAAATTAGGATCAAGCCCCATCAGAATAGGCATCAGCACCGTTGCACCAAACATCGCGACCGCGTGCTGGACGCCCATCACCACGGTGGGTACCAGGGGAAGTCTTTCATCCGGCGCGACCACGCCGCGTTCAGTGGAGGTCGATTTCAACTGCCAGTGGGGAAAACCGAACAAAGCCATGAGCTGTCTCCTTAAGGAGGGTTAACAGGCGGGTCGCAAAAGTGCGTGATAGCCGCGATCAAACCACACCAGTCCCTGCGGCGCGGGGTGGCGTGTAATCGATACAATGTCGCAAAAAAGAATGTCGTGCGTGCCGACACTGACTATCTGGTTGATGCGACAATCAAATGACGCCAGCGCGTCTTCGAGCCGTGGACAGCCGGTTTCTCCTGTCTGCCAGTTTGCCGCCGCGAAGCGTTGGTCCATCGGCGTTTTGCCGCCAAACAGGTTCGATAGCGGCTCTTGCCCGGCGCTCAGCGTATTGACGCACAGGGTGCGGTTTTCGTTAAACGCTGGCCAGACGGACGCGCCGCGATTCAGGCACACCAGCAGGGTGGGCGGAGAGTCGGTCACGCTGCACACGGCGCTGGCGGTAAATCCGGCCTGACCGGCAGGACCGTCAGTGGTGATAATGTTCACCGCCGCGCCGACGCAGGCCATTGCGTCGCGAAAAGTTTGTTGATCCGGTACGTTCATGTTTGCTCCTTACGCCAGCCCGCAGGCATCTTCAAACGTCAGACGCGGCAGACGCTCATAAACTTTGCTGGCGTCGCCGTAGCCGATGTTGATCAGCAGATTGCTTTTCAGGCTTGTGCCGGTGAAAAAGGCCGCATCCACTTTTTGCGGATCAAAGCCTGACATCGGCCCGGTATCCAGCCCCAGCGCGCGACAGGCGAAGATCAGATACGCGGCCTGCAGCGAGCTGTTGCGAAACGCCGTCTCCTGCGCTAGCTCCGGGCTGGAGGTAAACCAGCTGCGGGCATCGCCGTGGGGAAACAGTTCCGGCAAGCGCTCATAAAACTCGCTGTCCCAGGCGACAATCGCCGTGACGGGCGCGGCCAGGGTTTTCGCCAAATTGCCGCTGGAGAGCGCCGGGGCCAGTTTCTCTTTGCCCTCCGGCGAGCGGACAAACACGATCCGCGCGGGCGAACAGTTGGCGGACGTCGGGCCCCATTTCATCAGGTCGTAGATCTCGCGCAGGGTCTCGTCGCTGACCGGAATATCCTGCCAGCCGTTGTGCGTGCGCGCCTCGGTAAACAGCGTTTTTAGCGCGATTGGATTGATGGCTTCGCTCATCTATAAAACCCTTTCTTGTGCATGCAGCAGACTGGCCAGCCCGTTTTGCAGCAGCGTGTTAAACGTCTCGGGATCGGTGACGTTGCAGGCGTGTCCGCCCTGGCGCATCACCACCTTTTCACTGTGGGGCAGCGCGGCGTGCAATTCGGTGGAACAGACGGCGGGCACCAGCAGATCGTCAGTAGAGCAGATAACCAGTACCGGGCAGCGAATACGCGCCACATCCCGGCTGAAATCCGCCTGCTTAAGCGCCTGGAGACGCTTAAGCAGATTGGGTTTTCCCTGAAAGTGGGCGAGGGCCAGCGCCTCTTCCGCTTCCATTCGCGGTGCACGGGCCGCCATCCAGTCGGCGGGATAGAGGAACAGCGGCTGCGCTTCCACCCAGGCCTGTGCACCGCCCGCGTGCAGCAGGCGTTCGCGGATCTGGAAACAGCGGCGAGTATGGGCGTTCAGCTTCAGCCAGCCGTTGATTGATACCAGTGCGCTGACAGACTCAGGGCGATCGAGCGCCAGTTGCAGCCCGACCAGCGCACCGAGCGCATGGCCGACCACGCAAAAGCGCTGAATGCCTGCTTGTGCCAGCGCCTGATGCAGCTCGTCTGCCATCTGTGCCACAGAGTAGTTCTCGGGCAACGATTCGGGGTTATTTCCGGTCCCGCGCTGGTCGTAGCACACCACCTGATACTCCTGCTCCAGCACCGCTAACTGCGGCAGCCAGTAACTGCCACCGCCGCCTAACCCGGCGATCAGCACCACGACTGGCGCATCGACAAAGGGGGGCGGTGAAAGCGATATTTTCATGGCAACCTCACTTCCCAATGTGCGCAATAGTGGCGATCTCAACCAATGCTTCTGGCTTCACCAGCCCGCACTGAATGCAGAATCGCGCCGGTTTGTCGCCGGGGAAAAACTCGGCGTAGATTTCGTTAATCGCGGCGTAATTTTTCCAGTCGGTGATAAAGATGCTGTTGAAGGTCACATCCTCCATCGTGCCACCCGCCGTTTCGATAACGCTTCTGATAGTTTCCAGAACGTGGCGGGTTTGTGCCTTTGGGTCGTCGGGCCAGACCACGTTATTCTCTTTATCAAAGGGCAGCGTACCGGAGACATACACCACGCCATCGGCGAGCGTGCCAGGCACAAAGGGCGCAATCGGCGTGCTGGTGCCAGCGGGAATGATCACGGATTTCGGCATAGTATTGCTCCTCAGGCGATACGGGCTAACGACGGCGGGGAGACGGCATCGCAGAACTCGGCGACGGTGCTGACCCAGCCAAAAAAGGTTTCGATATTGAACAGGGCGGCTTTCTGCGCGAACTCCGGCCCGGCCTGATGCGTGGCGTCTGCCAGCACCACGCCGAAATATTCGAGGAAAAAGCCGTCGCGCAGGGTCGATTCCACACAGACGTTGGTCGCAATGCCGGTAAACACCAGATGGCGAATGCCACGGCTGCGCAGCAGGCTGTCGAGCGGGGTGTTGAAAAAGCCGCTGTAGCGCGGTTTCGGCAGCACAATATCGCCAGGCTGCGGCACCAGTTCGTCGACCAACTGATAATCCCAGCCGCCTTTTGCCAGCAGTTTCCCCTGCAGTTCTGGCTGTTTGCGCATGGTTTTCAGGGCGTTGGATTTATGGAAGTTTGGCGAGCCGGGGCCACCGGCTTCAACGTAGCGATCGTCCCAACCGTTCTGGAACCAGACGATCAGCATTCCCGCCGCGCGTGCGGCGGCAACGGCGATATTGATATTGTCGATAACCGGTCGGGTGGCGGAGACGTCAAATCCGGCCAGATCCAGATAGCCGCCCTGGCTTGCGTAAGCGTTTTGCATATCCACCACAATCAGCGCGCTCTGTTCCGGCGTAAAAGCGATGGCTTCCGGGCGTGCATCTAATGAAATCATTACGCCACCTCCTGCGTCAGCGCCGGGATATGTGCGCGGCACTGCATCAGCGGCTGGATGCGCTCGCCAAAGGTCTCAACGCCCATAAGGAAATCATCAAAGGTTAACAGCACGCCTTCGGCACCCGGCACGCTGGCGACGTCATCGAGCATCCGCGCGACGCTGGCGTAAGACCCGACGAGTGTGCCCATATTGATGTTGACCGCCGAGGTCGGGTCCGCCATCTGGCGCACGTTGGTGTCTGACCCGGAGCGGGTATCTTTTTGGCTCTGCTCCGTTAACCAGCTCAGGGCTTCCTCGTCGGCTCCCGCCTTGTAGTGCTCCCATTTGGCGCGTGCGGCCTCGTCGGTTTCGTCGGCGATGACCATAAACAGCACGTAAGATCCGACATCGCGCCCGGTCACTTCCGCCGCTTCTTTCATGCGTGCGGCGGTGGGGGCGAAGGCGGTGGGGGTGTTGACGCCTTTCCCGAAGCAGAAGTTGAAATCTGCATGTTGCGCGGAAAATGCCATCCCCGCGTCGCTCTGTCCGGCGCAGATTACCTTCATCGGTGTGGAGGGCTGCGGGCTGACGCGACAGTCATTCATGGTGAAGTAGTCGCCTTTGAAATCGCTCTTGCCGGTGCCCCACAGATCGCGCAGGACCTGCACGTATTCGGTGAGATAGTCATACCGACGCGAGAAATACTCATCGCCCGGCCACAGGCCCATCTGCTCGTACTCTGGTTTTTGCCAGCCGGTCACCAGATTCACGCCGAAGCGCCCGCCGGAGATGGAGTCAATGGTCGATGCCATCCGCGCCACAATCGCCGGAGGCAGGGTAAGCGTGGCGGCGGTGGCGTAGATCTGAATGCGCGACGTCACCGCCGCCAGACCCGCCATCAGAGTGAAAGACTCCAGATTGTGATCCCAGAATTCGGTTTTGCCGCCGAAGCCGCGCAGTTTGATCATCGAGAGCGCAAAGTCGAAATGGTAATGCTCCGCCTTTTGCACAATGGCTTTATTCAGCTCGAAGGTCGGCATGTACTGCGGCGCGTGGGAGGAGATTAGCCAGCCGTTGTTGCCGATAGGGGCGAATACGCCAATTTTCATCACGAACCTCTCTTCATCTCAGTGTGGGGTGAAAGTCAGACGTGGCGCTGCATCCTGCATTTCCTGTTCAGCCTCGTGATAAGGGTTTTGCAAAGGGGATGCCAGTTTTGAAAAGCACAATGTTATTAACGTGTTAACTGATAGTTGTTGAAAAGATATCGAACAAAGTGGACTAAATGGTCAAAAGCCATGCACACAAAACAGGCAGTTATGCGCGATCGAGGTGCAGAATGTCGTGAGAAGCGAGGGGTTTTGCTATGCTAAACGCACATTTTCAAGGAGAGCAGGCATGACACAAGGCGCAGTGCAGACACCAGGTAAACGTTCGCGGGCGGTGAGCGCCAAGAAGCAGGCCATTCTGAAAGCCGCGCTGGAGACTTTCTCGCAGTTTGGCATCCACGGCACGCGCCTGGAGCAAGTCGCGGAATTGTCGGGCGTGTCGAAAACCAATCTGCTGTATTACTACCCGTCGAAAGAGGCACTGTATATCGCCGTTCTGCAACAGATTCTTGATATCTGGCTGGCACCGCTGAAAGCGTTTCGCGAAGAGCTCGCGCCGCTGGTGGCGATCAAAGAGTACATACGCCTCAAGCTGGAAGTGTCCCGCGACTATCCGCAAGCCTCAAAACTGTTCTGCATGGAGATGCTACAGGGCGCGCCGCTGTTGCAGGCTGAATTGACGGGAGATTTGAAACAGTTGATCGACGATAAGTCGGCGATTATTGCGGGCTGGGTCGCAAGCGGAAAACTGGCCCCGGTCGACCCGCAGCATCTGATCTTTATGATTTGGGCCTCGACCCAGCACTATGCTGACTTTGCGAGCCAGGTCGAAGCCGTGACCGGAAAAACGCTCCAGGACGAGGCATTTTTCCAGAGTGCTGTTGATAACGTGCAGCGCCTGATTATTGAAGGGATCCGCCTGCGTTAATTGCCGGGCGGCAGAGGGCAGCTTAAATCGCCTTCCTCGCACTGCATTAATGACGCCAGATACGCCTCGCGCTCGGCGGTTTTCTCGGTCATGCACTGGTTGATAATCATCGGCTGAACGCTCCCGCCTTCGCTGCCGGAACCGGCAAACGCGCAGTCGGCGTCACGCAGGGCAATCCACGCCTGCTGTGCCTTTTTCAGCAATTCACGCTGCGGCGCGGCGGCCCGTTTCATCGCAGCCTGGTATGTCTGATTCAGTTTTTTATCGGCGGTCTGATACTGCTGCGCGGTACAGGTGTTCAGGTCGGTCTGTGTGCTGGCACTGGCGCATTCATCCGCCAGCGCGCTGGTGCTGAGCAGTAGTGCTGCTCCGGCAATCAATACTCGTTTCATTCTCTCACCCAATAAAAAAGGCCCCGTTTCCGGAGCCTTATTATCATAGCTTTAACCGATTGTCATCAGGCTGGCGTTACCGCCTGCGGCAGCGGTGTTGACGCTGAGCGAATGCTCCACGTACAGACGCTCCAGCAGCAGATTGGTTTCGCCACGGGCAAAGCCCTGCACTGAGACAATCGCGCCGTCGCGCGCCGCGACCAGTTCGCACAGTTCGCGCAGCTGATCGGAATCGCCGTGGTAGATCACCGCGTCGAAAGCCTGCGTAGTAATCACGTCCGGTTTGGCAAACGTGATACGCGCGGAGACCTCTTTCGGCAGCTGTTTAGCCAGGTCACGATGCAAACCATCTTCCGGCCACAGCACTTCACAGCCTGTTGCCGCAGCGGCAGCCAGCTGAACCAGCGTATCCTGTTCGTTATCGGCGATACACAGCACGCGCTCGCGCGGCATCAGCGTCCAGGTGTTGCGCTCCCCTGTAGGGCCTGGCAGCAGACGCTGCGTACCCGCCTGCGCCTGTTCGCCATACTGCTGGCACAGGGCGCGCAGTTCCGGGCGATTTTCTGCCCATTTGACGAGGGCTTCCAGCGGTTGGGTGATCAGCGTTTTGAGCTGTGCATCCACCGGACGTTCTGCATCCTGACGCGCCAGGGTCACGCCGAGAGCATTCTCAGGGCGGTTCGCCAGCAGACGGTACAGATAGAGCGGACCACCCGCTTTCGGACCGGTGCCGGACAAGCCTTCGCCGCCGAACGGCTGCACGCCGACGACTGCGCCAACCATGTTGCGGTTCACGTACAGGTTGCCGACTTTCGCGCTGCCCGTCACCTGAGCGATGGTTTCGTCGATGCGGGTATGCACGCCCAGCGTCAGGCCGTAGCCGGACGCGTTAATCTGATCGACCAGCGCCTCCAGATTGTTACGGCTGTAGCGCACGACGTGCAGCACCGGGCCGAAGACCTCTTTTTTCAGTTCGTCGAAGCTGGACAGCTCAATCAGCGTCGGCGCGATAAAGGTGCCGGTGTTCCATTCGCGGGCGTCTTCGCTGTTCTCGCGAACCGCCTGGAAGACCGGACGGCCTTTGGCTCGCATCGCCTGAATATGTTGTTCGATGTTGGCTTTCGCTTCGGCATCAATCACCGGGCCGATGTCCGTGGTCAGACGGCCTGGGTTACCCATCCGACATTCGGCCATCGCACCGCGCAGCATTTTCAGGGTGTGGTCGGCGATATCATCCTGCAGACACAGGACGCGCAGAGCAGAGCAGCGCTGTCCGGCGCTGTCAAAGGCCGAGGCCAGCACATCCACCACCACCTGTTCGGTGAGCGCGGAGGAGTCAACGATCATCGCGTTCATGCCACCGGTTTCGGCGATCAGCGGCGTCGGACGACCCTGCGGATCGAGACGCGTCGCAATGTTGCGTTGCAGCAGCGTCGCTACTTCGGTGGAGCCGGTAAACATCACGCCGCGCACGCGGGTGTCGGACGTTAGCTGAGCGCCGACGGTTTCACCGCGGCCCGGCAGAAGCTGCACCACGCCAGCCGGTACGCCGGCTTCGAGCAGAATGTTAATGCCCTGAGCGGCAATCAGCGGCGTCTGTTCAGCCGGTTTCGCCAGCACAGTGTTACCCGCGGCAAGAGCGGCTGCAATCTGGCCGGTGAAGATTGCCAGCGGGAAGTTCCACGGGCTGATGCACACCACCGGGCCGAGCGGGCGGTGAGTTTCGTTATCAAAATCGTTACGTACCTGACCGGCGTAGTAGTGCAGGAAGTCGACCGCCTCGCGCACTTCGGCGATGGCGTTGCTGAAGGTTTTCCCGGCTTCGCGTACCAGGATACCAATCAGCTGCTGCATCTGGCCTTCCATCAGAATCGCGGCACGTTCAAGGATTGCAGCACGTTCCTGCGGCGGCGTCGCAAACCAGATTGGCGCGTTGTTCACCGCATTTTCCAGCGCCATTTCAACTTCTTTAGCGGTGGCTTCGCGGGCAAAACCGACGATATCTTTCGGCTCCGCCGGGTTGATCACCGGCTGCATGTCGCCTGCATCAACGGGCTGCTCAAGGATCGGTTTCGCCTGCCATTTTTGCAGGGCGCTATTCAGCAGAGCAGAAGAGAGGGACGCCAGACGGTGTTCGTTCGCCAGATCCAGACCCGCAGAGTTGGTACGGTCGCTGCCGTACAGTTCGCGCGGCAGGGCGATTTTCGGATGCGGCAGACCGAGCTGGCCTTCCTGCGCCGCCATTTTTTCCACGGCCTGCACCGGATCAGCGACCAGCTCATCGAGCGGCAGGGTGGTGTCAGCAATACGGTTGACGAAGGAGGTATTGGCGCCGTTTTCCAGCAGACGACGCACCAGATAGGCCAGCAGCGTTTCGTGGGTGCCGACCGGGGCATAGATACGGCACGGTCGGTTCAGTTTGCCATCCGCCACTTTACCGGTGACCTGCTCGTACAGCGGTTCACCCATGCCGTGCAGGCACTGGAATTCGTACTGGCCCGGATAGTAGTTCTGTCCGGCCAGGCTGTAGATCGCCGCCAGCGTGTGGGCGTTGTGGGTGGCGAACTGCGGGTAAATCAGGTTCGGCACGCCGAGCAGTTTTTTCGCGCAGGCGAGGTAAGAGACGTCGGTGTAGACCTTGCGGGTGTAGACCGGATACCCCTCCAGACCGTCCATCTGCGCGCGTTTGATTTCGCTGTCCCAGTAAGCACCTTTTACCAGACGGATCATCAGGCGGCGACGGCTGCGCGAGGCGAGGTCAATCAGATAATCAATCACAAACGGGCAGCGCTTCTGGTAGGCCTGAATAACGAAGCCGATGCCGTTCCAGCCCGCCAGTTCCGGCTCGAAGCACAGTTTTTCCAGCAGATCGAGGGAGATCTCCAGTCGGTCGGCCTCTTCGGCGTCGATGTTAATCCCGATGTCGTACTGGCGCGCCAGCAGGGTGAGGGATTTCAGGCGCGGATAGAGTTCGTCCATTACGCGGTCGTACTGGGCGCGGCTGTAGCGCGGGTGCAGGGCGGAGAGCTTGATGGAAATCCCCGGACCTTCGTAGATGCCGCGACCGTTTGAGGCTTTGCCAATCGCGTGGATCGCCTGCTGGTAAGAGACCATGTACGCCTGTGCGTCGGCGGCGGTCAGGGCCGCTTCACCGAGCATGTCGTAGGAGTAGCGGAAGCCTTTGTCTTCGAGCTTGCGGGCGTTGGCCAGCGCTTCGGAGATGGTTTCGCCGGTGACGAACTGTTCGCCCATCAGGCGCAT
Source organism: Lelliottia jeotgali (assembly GCA_002271215.1). NCBI lineage: Bacteria > Pseudomonadati > Pseudomonadota > Gammaproteobacteria > Enterobacterales > Enterobacteriaceae > Lelliottia > Lelliottia jeotgali. The sequence continues at coordinate 1,704,047 of CP018628.1, forward strand.
CGCCATGTCCACGCCTTTGCGGATCAGCGGTTCGCCGCTCTTACCGATAATGCGGTTCAAAGAGCGGGAGAGGTTGGCTTCGTTGTGGGTAGAGACCAGTTTGCCGGTAAACAGCAGGCCCCAGGTGGCGGCATTGACGAACAGCGACGGGCTACGGCCAATGTGCGAGTGCCAGTTGCCGTTGCTGATTTTGTCGCGAATTAAGGCATCGCGCGTGGCTTTGTCTGGAATACGCAGCAGCGCTTCTGCGAGGCACATCAGGGCCACACCTTCCAGCGAGGAGAGGGAGAACTCCTGCAGAAGCCCTTGCACCATTCCGGCGCGGCCGCTCGCGGATTTCTGATTACGCAGTTTGTCGGCGAGCTGATACGCCAGGCTGTGTGCCTGAGAAGCAATCGGCTCTGGCAGACGGGCCTGCTCCAGCAGCATCGGCACGGCGTCGGTTTCGGCACGACGGTACGCGGCGGTGATCGCCGCGCGGCTGACGGATTGCGGCAGGATTTGCTCGGCAAAATCGAGGAACGGCTGGTGGTTCTCTTCGGCGGCGGCGACGGCGTCTTCGCTTTCATTCGCGGCACCGGCCAGCAGAGCAGGCAGTTCTGGTAAATCGTCTTCGGTTTCCAGACGTTCCAGATAATTAAAAATAGCCTGCTTAATTAACCAGTGCGGCGTGCGGTCAATGCGGGTTGCAGCGCTCTTAATCCGTTCGCGGGTCGCGTCATCCAGCTTAACCCCCATGGTGGTCATGCCCATGCCAAAACTCCTGTTGATCTGTAGTGATGTTCGGTCGTTAGCGTGAAATATCCACCATGTTGCAACTTTGTGCAACCGTGTTAAATGTGACCTGGTCTGCAAGCTGAAAAATGAATGGATTGTTAAGCATAAGTTAGCTGGAAAATAAGGCGGAATTCTGCGTGTGAGGCCTGTTTTTATGCGGCAGTTAACACTTTTAAAAGGTGCAACCCGTAAAAGCGTGAGCGAGTGCAACCTATATAAAAGACGTATGAAACCAGGGATGAATTTGATGTAAATGCAGTGTTAAATCATTTGTGCATGAGGAGCGCTTACGGCAGGATACGCGCGCCCAACCGAAATACACTCATCATCACCCCGTTCCGGTGATGGAATAATTAAGGCAACCGGGAAGGTTGTCGCTCGACATTTTTGGAGATTTTAAATGGCAATTAGCACACCGATGCTGGTGACATTTCTCGTTTATATTTTTGGCATGATCCTGATAGGGTTTTTGGCATGGCGATCAACCAACAGTTTTGACGACTATATTCTGGGCGGGCGCAGTTTAGGGCCGATGGTCACCGCGCTCTCTGCCGGTGCTTCCGACATGAGCGGCTGGCTGCTGATGGGCCTGCCGGGCGCGATTTTCATCTCTGGTATTTCAGAAAGCTGGATTGCGATTGGCCTGACGGTCGGCGCGTGGGTGAACTGGAAGCTGGTGGCGGGGCGTTTGCGCGTTCACACCGAAGTGAACAACAACGCCCTGACGCTGCCGGACTACTTCACCGGTCGCTTTGAGGATAAGAGCCGTGTTCTGCGCATCATTTCCGCGCTGGTGATCCTGGTGTTCTTCACCATCTATTGTGCCTCTGGCATCGTGGCCGGTGCGCGTCTGTTCGAAAGCACCTTCGGCATGAGCTACGAAACGGCGCTGTGGGCCGGTGCGGCCGCCACCATCATCTACACCTTCGTCGGTGGTTTCCTGGCAGTCAGCTGGACCGATACCGTGCAGGCGAGTTTGATGATCTTCGCCCTGATCCTGACGCCGGTGATTGTGATTTTCACCGTCGGCGGATTTGGCGATTCGCTGGAAGTGATCAAACAAAAGAGCATCGAAAACGTCGATATGCTGAAAGGCCTGAACTTCGTGGCGATTGTCTCGCTGATGGGCTGGGGTCTGGGCTATTTCGGTCAGCCGCACATTCTGGCGCGCTTCATGGCGGCGGATTCCCACCACACTATCGTTCACGCGCGTCGTATCAGTATGACGTGGATGATTCTGTGTCTGGCGGGCGCGGTGGCGGTCGGCTTCTTCGGCATTGCCTACTTCAACAATAACCCGGCGCAGGCGGGCGCGGTGAACCAGAACGCCGAGCGTGTGTTCATCGAGCTGGCGCAGATCCTGTTTAACCCGTGGATTGCCGGGATTTTACTGTCGGCGATTCTGGCGGCGGTGATGTCGACCCTGAGCTGTCAGCTGCTGGTCTGCTCAAGTGCGATTACCGAAGACCTGTACAAGGCCTTCCTGCGTAAGGGCGCGAGCCAGAAAGAGCTGGTGTGGGTCGGTCGCTTTATGGTGCTGGTGGTGGCGCTGGTTTCCATTGCGCTGGCGGCAAACCCGGAAAACCGCGTGCTGGGCCTGGTGAGCTACGCGTGGGCGGGCTTTGGTGCGGCGTTTGGTCCGGTGGTTCTGTTCTCCGTACTCTGGTCACGCATGACCCGTAATGGTGCGCTGGCGGGGATGATCATTGGTGCGGTGACGGTTATCGTTTGGAAACAGTTCGCGTGGCTGGGTCTGTACGAAATCATCCCTGGCTTTATCTTCGGCAGCATCGGGATTGTGGTGTTTAGCCTGTTGGGCAAAGCGCCGTCGGCGTCGATGCAGGAACGTTTTGCTGAAGCGGATGCGCATTACCACACGGCACCGCCGTCGAAATTACAGCCGGAATAAGTTTTGCGGTCTTAAGCCCGGTGGCGCTGCGCTTGCCGGGCCAACAAAACCCGCAAATCCGTAAAATATGTAGGCCGGGTAAGCGTTAGCGCCACCCGGCTTTTTTTGTATCAGAACTGCACGCACACCGGCAGATCAACCCGCATCACCGATTCCTGTGCAAACCGCGATTTATAAATCCCACGTAACGCTTCGATATTGCTCTCACTCTGGGCGTCTTTCCCGTGGATCAGCATCAACGCTTTGCTTGGCTCACGCGCCACTTTCCCGTCGTTGCCCAGCCATTGACCGCGCGCATCAAACACCGTTAAGCCATCGCGAAAACGCGGCGTCACGTCCTGATCGACAAACTGCTGCCACTCCTGGCCGGTGATCGCCGCCCCTGCCGGACGATTCAGGCCGAAGTAGAGGGTGGTTTGCTGCATCTGGTTATCTGCTTTACAGGTGGCGTCGGCCGCGGTATGTGATGGGGCGTTGCAGCCTGCCAGCAGGAAAAGCGCGGCAGCCATGAGCCCGGTTTTGATGGTCATTGTTCGATATCCTCGTTGTTGTTGCGAAAAAAAAGCCGGGTGGCGGCTGCGCCTTACCCGGCCTACATATCATCATCACGAAATCAGAGCACCAGTCCCGCAAAGCTCGCCGACAGCAGGCTCACCAGCGTCGCGCCGTACACCAGGCGCAGACCAAAGCGAGACACCACGTTGCCTTGCTTTTCGTTTAGCCCTTTGATCGCACCGGCAATAATCCCGATAGAGGCAAAGTTAGCGAACGACACCAGGAAGATGGAGAGAATACCCAGCCCGCGTGGTGTCATCTGACCGGCAATTTTTTGCAGCTCGATCATCGCCACAAATTCATTCGCCACCAGTTTGGTCGCCATAATGCTGCCCGCATTCAGCGCATCACTCAGCGGAATACCCACCAGCCACGCCAGGGGATAAAACACATAGCCGAGGATCTGCTGGAAGCTCATGCCAAATACGCTGGAGAACAGGGCGTTGACCGCACTAATAAGAGCAATAAAGCCAATCAGCATCGCCAGAATAATCATCGCGACTTTAAAACCTGCCAGGATATACTCGCCCAGCATTTCAAAGAAACTCTGCGATTCGTGCAGCTTTTCCAGTTTGATTTCAGGTTCGGCTTCCGGGCGTGTCGGGTTGATGACCGACAAAATAATAAAGGTGCTGAACATATTGAGGATCAGCGCCGCAACCACATATTTCGCATCCAGCATGCTCATATACGCGCCGACAATGGACAGCGAAACGGTCGACATTGCTGTGGCCGCCATAGTGAACAGGCGTCGAGAGGAGAGATCGCCCAGCACGCCTTTGTAAGCAATAAAGTTTTCCGACTGGCCCAGAATCAGCGAACTGACGGCGTTAAAGGATTCCAGCTTCCCCATACCATTCACTTTGGACAGCAGCGTGCCGATGACGCGAATAAAAATCGGCAAAATTCGCCAGTGCTGGAGAATACCAATCAGGGCAGAGATGAAAATAATCGGGCAGAGTACGCCAAGGAATATGAATGCCAGCCCTTTTTCGCCCATCCCGCCAAAGACAAAATTGGTGCCTTCAGCGGCAAATTTCAGCAATGATTCGAAGAAGCCCGAGACATATTTAATCGCGAAAAGACCGCTCTCGGCATGCAGGAAAAAGAATGCCAGCGCAATTTCAATCACAATAAGCTGCAAAATATAGCGAATACGGATTTTTCGGCGGTCGAAACTCACCAGCCAGGCGAGCGCAAGAATAATCACCAGCGCCAGCAGGAAATGAACAAAGTTATACATTTTTAGATTTTCAGCAGGTAAACGAAGCGCTTATTTAGCCATAGGGCACTGGAGCCGTAAATGGGCATTTACGTTATAAGTTATAGTCATAGCGGTAACGAGCGTAACTATTAACTGGCGATGAGTTTACAACTCGTCATCAAAACCCAACACATTTCGCTTGTTTTTCTTTCTGCCGTAATGATAATCACTATCACAGTTATTTACCTTTCTTTGCACCAGTTGACCGCGATAAACATTTAAGGTGTCGGCATGTTTGTTCCATTTCTCATTATGTTACGTGAAGGTCTTGAAGCGGCCTTAATTGTCAGCTTGATCGCCAGCTATCTGAAGCGCACCCAGCGAGGCCGCTGGATCGGGGTGATGTGGGTGGGCGTGTTTCTCGCCGCTGCACTCTGCCTGGGGCTAGGGATTCTGATCAACGAAACCACCGGTGAATTCCCGCAGAAAGAGCAGGAGCTGTTCGAAGGGATCGTCGCGGTGATCGCCGTGGTGATCCTCACCTGGATGGTGTTCTGGATGCGCAAAGTGTCGCGCAATGTCAAAGTTCAGCTGGAGCAGGCGGTCGATAACGCCCTGCAAAAGGGCAATAACCACGGCTGGGCGCTGATCGGCATGGTCTTTTTCGCCGTCGCGCGTGAAGGTCTGGAATCCGTGTTCTTCCTGCTGGCGGCATTCCAGCAGGACGTGGGGATCTGGCCGCCGCTTGGCGCGATGCTCGGCCTGGCGACCGCGGTGGTGCTCGGCTTTATGCTCTACTGGGGCGGTATTCGCCTGAACCTCGGCGCGTTTTTCAAATGGACCAGTCTGTTTATTCTGCTGGTAGCAGCAGGGCTGGCCGCAGGGGCGATTCGCGCCTTCCACGAGGCGGGCCTGTGGAACCACTTCCAGGACGTCGCTTTCGATTTCAGTAACACGCTCTCCACCCATTCTCTGACCGGCACCCTGCTTGAAGGTATCTTCGGCTATCAGGAAACGCCGAGCGTCAGCGAAGTGGCGATGTATTTCATCTATCTCATTCCGGCGCTGGTGCTGTTCTTTATGCCATCACGCCCCAGTACTCAGCCGTCGCGTACTGCGCCCTGAAGTGCTTCGTGTTGTTTATACATACTTTTAGAAAGGGAAGGGTCATGGCAATTCAATTTCGACGTACTGCGTTACAGGCAGGTGTGGCAGCGCTGTTTGCTTATGCGTTCTCTGCGGGCGCGGCGGATGTGCCTCAGGTGAAAGTTACCGTGAACGACAAACAGTGTGAGCCGATGACCATCACGGTCAACAGCGGTAAAACTCAGTTTATCATTCAGAACCACAGCCAGAAGGCGCTGGAGTGGGAGATCCTCAAAGGCGTAATGGTGGTGGAAGAGCGTGAAAACATCGCCCCTGGCTTTAGCCAGAAGATGACCGCCAACCTGCAGCCGGGCGAGTACGACATGACCTGCGGCCTGCTGACCAATCCGAAAGGCAAGCTGATCGTGAAAGGCGAAGCCACGGCGGATGCGGCGAAAGGCGAAGCGCTGCTGAGCCTGGGAGAGGCGCTGCTGAGCCTGGGAGAGGCGATCACCGCCTATAAAGCCTACGTGACCAAAGAAACCGCTGACCTGGTCGCCGGGACCAAAGCCTTCACCGACGCGGTGAAAGCGGGCGATATCGAGAAAGCAAAATCCCTGTACGCACCGACGCGCCAGCACTACGAGCGTATCGAACCGATTGCTGAGCTGTTCTCTGACCTCGACGGCAGTATCGACGCCCGTGAAGATGATTACGAGCAGAAAGCCGCCGATCCGAAATTCACCGGCTTCCACCGTCTGGAAAAAGCGCTGTTTGGCGACAACTCCACCAAAGGGATGGAGAAATACGCGGAGCAGCTGAACACCGACGTGCTTGATCTGCAAAAACGCATCAGCGAGCTGGCTTTCCCGCCGTCAAAAGTGGTGGGTGGCGCGGCGGGCCTGATTGAAGAAGTTGCCGCCAGCAAAATCAGCGGGGAAGAAGACCGCTACAGCCACACCGATCTGTGGGACTTCCAGGCCAACGTTGACGGCGCGCAGAAAATTGTAGACCTGCTGCGTCCGCAGCTGCAGAAAGACAACAGCGAACTGCTGGCGAAAGTGGATGCCAACTTCAAGAAAGTGAACACTATTCTGGCGAAGTACCGTACCAAAGACGGGTATGAGACTTACGACAAGCTGACCGACGCCGACCGTAATGCGCTGAAAGGCCCAATCACCACGCTGGCGGAAGATCTGGCTCAGCTGCGCGGCGTACTGGGTCTGGACTAAGCATCATGAGTAAACATCAAGAAGTCGAGGTGGCGGAACCTTCGCGCCGTCGACTGTTAAAAGGGGTGGGGGCGCTTGGCGGCGCGCTCGCTCTGGCGGGCGGTTGCCCGGTGGCGCATGCGGCCAAACCGCAAAGCGCGCCGGGGACGCTCTCCCCGAATGCCCGCATGGAGACGCAGCCGTTTTACGGCGAGCATCAGGCCGGGATTCTGACGCCGCAGCAGGCGGCGATGATGGTGGTGGCGTTTGACTCGCTGGCGAGCGATAAAGCGGATCTGGAACGTTTGTTCCGTTTGCTGACCAGGCGCATTGCGTTTCTGACGGCGGGCGGCCCGGCGCCGGAAACACCAAACCCGCGCATGCCACCGATGGATTCAGGCATTCTTGGGCCGTTTATCGCCCCGGATAACCTGACCGTGACGGTCTCCGTCGGGGAAACTCTTTTTGACGCCCGCTACGGACTTACGAAACACAAGCCGAAAACGCTGCAAAAGATGACGCGTTTTCCGAATGATTCGCTCGACGCGGCGCTGTGTCATGGCGATCTGCTGCTCCAGATCTGTGCGAACACCCAGGACACGGTGATCCACGCCCTGCGCGATATCATCAAGCACACGCCGGATCTGCTCAGCGTGCGCTGGAAGCGGGAAGGGTTTATCTCCGACCACGCGGCGCGCAGCCAGGGGAAAGAGACGCCGGTTAACCTGCTTGGATTCAAAGACGGTACGGCGAACCCGGACAGCCAGGATACGACGCTGATGAAAAACGTGGTCTGGACCACGGCGGATCAAGGCGAACCGGCATGGGCGCTGGGCGGAACCTATCAGGCGGTGCGCATCATCCAGTTCCACGTCGAGTTCTGGGATCGTACACCGCTGAAAGAGCAGCAAACTATCTTCGGTCGTGACAAGCAAAGCGGTGCTCCGCTGGGCATGAAGAATGAGCACGATGTGCCGGATTACGCCCGCGATCCTGATGGCGATACTATTGCGCTCGACAGCCATATTCGTCTGGCAAATCCGCGTACGCCAGAAACGCAGGCGAACCTGATGATGCGTCGTGGCTACAGCTATTCGCTGGGCGTGACCAACTCCGGGCAGCTCGATATGGGCCTGCTGTTCGTTTGCTATCAGCACGATCTGGAGAAGGGCTTTTTAACCGTGCAGAAGCGGTTGAACGGCGAGGCGCTCGAAGAGTACATAAAACCTATCGGTGGCGGCTATTTCTTTGCCCTGCCGGGTGTGCGCGACAGTAACGCATATCTCGCTCAAGGGCTGATCGAAGCCTGATAATCCTCCCCGCCAGCCACGCGGGGAGATTATTTTTTCCTATGACCGCCCCTGTTATATTTCTGTCATATTTCTGTATGAGACTGAACTCAGCTGCAGGGCGAGCCTGAAAAAGTTGCGTTCAGGTAAAATAGTTGTTGCAATTGTGATAAATCCTGATGTACTTAATATAAGACAGCGGTAGTTCCCGGCAGTGATAACGATTCACTATGGAGATCGCGAATGGTTGGGTCCTGTTCTGGACATGGTAAACACAACAACCGCAGTACCCAGCGCGGAGGCTCTGACTCCGGCAGCGATTTCTTCACCACAAAATTCTCCTCCCCACTACCTCAACAAAACTTACCCGACGTGCAGAGCGGTGCGCATAGCCGTTCGGCATCGTCATTCCAAAAGGCAAGCAATGGCTTACAAGGAAGCCAAACTTCAGATGTTAGTTCAGATAATCGCGCTGCCAACGGCGCGTGTGATGAATACCAACAACTCAAGGTGCTATCCATGGGAAGACAAAAAGCAGTGATCAAAGCTCGTCGCGAAGCAAAACGTGTGCTGAGACGGGATTCACGTAGCCATAAACAGCGTGAAGAAGAATCGGTCACCTCGCTTGTGCAGATGAGTGGCGGCGTAGAAGCAATTGGCATGGCGCGGGACAGCCGTGATAATTCCCCAATTGCTGCCCGCAATGAGGCTCAGGCGCACTACCTGAATGCTATCGAGAGTAAACAGCTTATCTTCGCAACCGGTGAAGCGGGCTGCGGGAAGACGTGGATAAGTGCGGCCAAGGCGGCGGAGGCTCTGATCCATAAGGATGTGGACAGAATTATCGTTACCCGTCCGGTATTGCAGGCCGATGAAGATCTCGGCTTCTTGCCCGGCGATATGTCAGAGAAGTTTGCCCCGTATTTCCGGCCAGTCTATGACGTGCTGGTTAAACGCCTGGGTGCTTCCTTTATGCAGTACTGCCTGCGACCAGAGATTGGCAAGGTAGAAATCGCGCCGTTCGCCTATATGCGCGGACGTACATTTGAAAATGCGGTCGTCATTCTCGACGAGGCTCAGAACGTGACCGCTGCGCAAATGAAGATGTTTTTAACGCGCCTCGGGGAAAACGTGACCGTTATCGTCAACGGCGATATCACCCAGTGCGACCTGCCATCTGGCGTCAAATCGGGGCTGAGCGATGCGCTGGCACGTTTTGTGGAAGATGACATGGTTGGGGTGGTGCGTTTCAACAAAGATGACTGCGTACGTTCGGTCCTGTGCCAGCGTGCGCTGCTTGCCTACGACTGAATTGATTATTGATGACAAAGCCCGGGAAACCGGGCTTTGCTTTCTAAAGCGATAAACGACAGACGAAAAAAAAGCTCGCATTTTCATGCGAGCTCTTCTCTAAATATGGCGGTGAGAGAGGGGTTCGAACCCTCGATACGTTGCCGTATACACACTTTCCAGGCGTGCTCCTTCAGCCACTCGGACACCTCACCGTATTGTTTCGCTGCCTGACCTCTCGGGGGCAACGGGGCGCTACTATAGGGAGTTGCGCTAAAACGGTCAAGCAAATTTTATGCCTGAGTGGCTGTTCGGTTAAGCAATAATCACCTCTGCCGGTTTACGTTCAAATCTGGCCAAAACGACCGGAATTGAAATCGCGAATGGCGTCATTGATTTCCGTTTTGGTGTTCATCACGAACGGGCCGTAACCCACAATCGGCTCGTTTAACGGCTCGCCCGCCATCAGCAGCACTTTCGCGTCGCTGCTGGCCTCAAGATGCAGTTTTTCCCCGTTCTGGCTGAGAACCACCAGCTGAGCTTCACCGGCCTGGGTAGAACCGTTCACCGTGATGTTGCCTTCGACCACCACCAGCGCGGTGCTCCATCCGTCCGGCTGATTCAGGGACAAATGGCTCCCTTGCTGCAGGGCAATGTCCCACACATTCAGCGAGGAGAAAGTATGCGCCGGGCCTTGATTATCGCCATAACGACCGGCAATGACGCGCAGCTCGCCGCTGTTATCCGGCAAAGCAATGACCGGAATATCCTCTTTGGTGATGCTCTGATACCCCGGAGTGGCCATTTTGTCCTTCGCCGGAAGGTTGACCCACAGCTGCATCATTTTCAGCTCACCGCCCTGGCGGGTGAAGGATTCAGCGTGAAACTCTTCATGCAAAATACCCGCGCCGGCGGTCATCCACTGCACGTCGCCGGGACCAATCACCCCGCCTTTGCCGGTTGAATCGCGATGCTCCACTTCGCCGGCGTAAACGATAGTGACGGTTTCAAAGCCACGATGTGGATGCTCACCCACGCCACGCTTCACGCCGTCACCGGGGAAAACGTGTGGGCCCGCATAGTCCAGCAGCAGAAAAGGGCTCAGTGCTTCGCCGTGAGTTTGATAAGAAAACATCGAACGTACCGGAAAGCCATCGCCAACCCAGTGGGAACGCGGTGCGGTGTAGACGCCAGTAACCTGTTTCATCTTTTTCTCCTGCTGTTCGGTTGATGTGTATTAGCTTATATTCGACGCTAATAACCCGGTAGACTGTTAAAATAATACTCAGTGTTCCATAAACAGAACGATGGAGGCGGGATGCAGGATCTCAATGATTTTGCGTGGTTTGTGAAAGTCGTGGATCACGGTGGGTTTGCGGCGGCCGGGCGGGCGCTGGATCAGCCGAAATCAAAACTAAGCCGACGAATTGCTCAACTAGAAGACAGTCTGGGCGTGCGATTAATACATCGCACAACGCGACAGTTTACGGTGACAGAGGTTGGACAAACATTTTATCAGCACTGCAAAGCGATGCTGGTGGAGGCGGAGGCGGCTCAGGAAGCGGTCGAGGCGCTACAGGCGGAACCGCGCGGCGTGGTACGGATAACGTGTCCGGTCACGCTCTTGCATGTCTATATCGGGCCGATGCTGGCCCAATTTATGGTGCGTTACCCAGGCGTGACGTTGCAGCTGGAAGCCACCAACCGCCGCGTCGATGTGGTGGCAGAGGGTATTGATGTCGCGATCCGCGTTCGCCCTCGTCCGTTTGACGACAGCGATCTGGTGCTGCGCGTTCTCGCCGATCGTGGACACTGCCTTGTGGCGAGCCCGCAACTCATCGCGCGACTGGGCAAACCGACTATGCCTTCCGAACTTAGCCAATGGCCAGGGTTGAGCATGGGGGAGGGCAAACAGCTTCACAAATGGGCATTGGCCGGGCCTGACGGGGCGAAAGCGGAGGTTCACTTTACGCCGCGTTTTATCACCACCGATATGCTGGCACTGCGTGAAGCCGCAACGGCAGGCGTGGGCGTAGTTCAGCTGCCTGTTTTAATGGTCAAGGAGCTGCTTGCGCGCGGGGAACTGGTCAGAGTCCTGAACGAGTGGGAGCCGCAAAGGGAAGTGATCCACGCGGTATATCCGTCGCGTCGCGGACTGCTACCTGCGGTACGTGCGCTGGTGGATTTTTTGGCCTCGGAATATGCGCGGATAATCGAAGAGTAATGACATTCATACAGACGAAAAAAAAGCCCGCATTTTCATGCGAGCTCTTCTTCAAATATGGCGGTGAGAGAGGGGTTCGAACCCTCGATACGTTGCCGTATACACACTTTCCAGGCGTGCTCCTTCAGCCACTCGGACACCTCACCGTATTGTCATCCCGTTGTTGCTGGGACGGGCGCTAATGTAAGTAAAAGGGGCACTGGCGTCAATCAACTTTTTCAGATATTTGGCGCGTTTAGACAAAGTTTCAGCAATGTGATTCCTGATTGTGCTGAAAGCGCTTTTTTTATCAACAACACAGTCGGCGGTTTATTTGTTATCCTGATAATCCTCTTGAAAACACCTATAAATCATCGCAATAAAAAGGCAGGAGTCATTATGGATATCATCTTTTATCACCCTACGTTTGATACTTCTTACTGGATCAAAGCGCTGTCGGAAGCCATTCCCGGCGCGCGCGTTCGTGAGTGGAAGCGGGGCGATAACGAACACGCTGATTACGCTCTCGTCTGGCATCCGCCGGTGGAGATGTTGCAAGGGCGCAATCTGAAAGCGGTGTTTGCCCTCGGCGCGGGCGTGGATTCCATCCTGAGTAAGTTAAAAGCTCATCCAGAAATGTTGCCAGAACATATTCCCCTGTTCCGGCTCGAAGACACCGGTATGGGCCAGCAAATGCAGGAATACGCGGTGAGTCAGGTGTTGCACTGGTTCCGCCGATTTGACGATTATCAGGCGCTCAAGCAGCAGTCGCGCTGGGAGCCATTAGCCGATTATCAGCGCGAAGATTTTACCATCGGGCTGCTGGGCGCGGGCGTGCTGGGATCGAAAGTGGCGGAAGCGCTGGCCCCGTGGGGATTCCCGCTGCGCTGCTGGAGTCGTACGCGCAAAGCGTATCCTGGCGTAGAAAGCTTTGCCGGTCATGACGAACTGCCAGACTTCCTGAAGGGCACGCGCGTACTCATCAACCTGCTGCCGAACACGGCAGAGACGGTAGGGATTATCAATAAAGATGTGCTCAATCAGCTGGCGGATGGGAGCTATTTGATGAACCTGGCGCGCGGCATTCATCTGGTCGAAGCGGATCTGCTGTCGGTTCTGGCGAGCGGCAAGCTGAAAGGTGCGATGCTGGATGTCTACAGCCGTGAACCGTTGCCGGTGGAAAGCCCGCTGTGGGCGCATCCGCGTGTTGCTATGACCCCGCACGTGGCCGCTGTCACGCGTCCGGCGGAAGCGGTGGACTATATTGCCCGCACCATCGGCCTGCTTGAGCAGGGGAAACCCGCGACAGGGCAGGTCGATAGACAGCGCGGCTACTAACCACGGTAACCCGGCATTCGCCGGGTTTTTGCTAATAAACGCCGGGCAGACCTGCTATCCTTTGGATAAAACACCAGAGGAGAGAGAGATGTATCCCGTAGACCTGCATATGCACACCGTCGCCAGCACCCACGCGTACAGCACCCTTCATGACTACATCGCGCAAGCCAAACTGAAAGGGATTAAGCTCTTTGCGATTACCGATCACGGTCCTGATATGGCAGATGCACCGCATTACTGGCACTTTGTGAATATGCGCATCTGGCCTCGTCTGGTGGAGGGGGTTGGGATTCTGCGTGGTATCGAAGCCAATATTAAAAATACGGACGGCGAGATCGACTGTACTGGCCCAATGCTCACCTCTCTGGATCTGATTATCGCCGGTTTTCATGAACCGGTATTTGCACCACAGGATAAAGAGACGAATACTCAGGCGATGATCGCGACGATTGCCAGCGGCAATGTCCACATCATTAGCCACCCTGGCAACCCGAAATTCCCGATCGACATTCAGGCGGTTGCGCAAGCGGCGGCGAAACATCGTGTGGCGCTGGAGATTAATAACTCCTCCTTTACTCACTCGCGTATTGGCAGCGAAGCCAACTGTCGCGCTGTCGCGGCAGCCGTACGTGACGCGGGCGGAATGGTCGCGCTGGGGTCTGATTCTCACACCGCGTTTACGCTGGGTGAATTTGGCGAGTGCCGGAAAGTGTTAGATGAGGTAGGGTTCCCGGAAGAGAGAATATTGAACGTCACGCCGCGTCGGATGCTCGATTTCCTCGAATCGCGCGGCATGCCTGTTATCCCTGAATTTGCTGAACTTTAATATTGTAATGGAATAAAGAAATGAACGAGTTTTCAATCCTTTGCCGCGTACTGGGCACCCTGTACTATCGCCAGCCGCAAGATCCGCTGCTGGTGCCGCTCTTTACGCTGATTCGCGAAGGAAAGCTCGCGGACAACTGGCCGCTGGAGCAGGATGAGTTGTTGCAACGACTGCAAAATAGCTGCGATATGCAGCAGATTGCAGCGGATTACAACGCGCTGTTTGTGGGAGAAGAGGGCCGTGTTTCACCCTTCCGCTCATCATGGGAAGAGGGCGCGACAGAATCTGAAGTTCGCGCATTCCTGTCCGAGCGTGGAATGCCGTTGAGCGATGCGCCTGCCGATCATATTGGTACGCTGCTGCTGGCGGCGTCATGGATTGAAGACCATTCCGGCGAGGATGAAAGTGAAGCCCTGGAAACGCTGTTTGGTGATTACCTTCTGCCGTGGTGCGGCGCTTTCCTCGGCAAGATTGAAGCGCATGCCACATCTCCTTTCTGGCGCACGATGGCGCCATTGACCCGCGAAGCCATTTCCGCGATGTGGGATGAATTGCAGGAAGAGAACGAAGAGTGATTTGCATCACATTGTCAATGTAACGGTACATTTGAACTTGCATAAAATGTGCTCGTGATCTCATTTCAATGGCGCGTTTCTGATAAGATGCGCGCCATGAACATACTTCTTTCTATTGCCATTACGACAGGTATTCTCTCCGGAATTTGGGGATGGGTAGCCGTGTCTTTGGGACTGCTCAGCTGGGCAGGTTTCCTTGGCTGTACCGCCTATTTCGCTTGCCCGCAGGGTGGCGTGAAAGGGCTGTTTATTTCCGGTTGCACCATGATGAGCGGCGTTGTCTGGGCATTGATAATCATGCACGGCAGCGCACTGGCGCCGCACCTTGAAATCGTCGGCTATATGATGACGGGTGTTGTGGCTTTTCTGATGTGTATTCAGGCAAAACACCTGTTGCTGTCGTTTGTTCCTGGAACCTTCATTGGCGCCTGTGCGACCTTTGCCGGGCAGGGCGACTGGAAAATGATTATTCCGTCGCTGCTGCTGGGGCTGGTGTTTGGCTACGCGATGAAGAACAGCGGGCTTTGGCTCGCGGCACGACGAGAGCGTTCGCAGAATCTCCCGGAATTAAGCAAATAAAAAAGCGAGGCCACAGAGCCTCGCTTTTTATTGGTGCGTTCAGAATCAGGATTCCGGAGGCACCGACATTTCACGGTATTTCACCAGGACTTCATTTTTCACGTCATTTTTATTTTGCAGATCCCACAGACCGCGATCGATACCGTCGTTAATCAGGAAAATAACCCCTGTTTCAATGGCCGACATCAGGCACATCATAACCGGCTCATTCGAGGTATATCCGATTTCGCCTTCCAGAAGACGCTGGTAGTCAATAAAGCGGAATACACCGGCCTGGACTTCATACGAGAGAATCGTTTTGCTGGTAGTGACCGAGGATAATACTTCACCGGTGCTTACGTTAACCACGCGCAGATTGACAGCAATTTGGTCGAGCTGGTATTGCGTATCAGCCCCGATACCGAAATAACGCGCCCCGACACCGCCCGATTTCACATTACTTTCATAGCCGATAATCGACCCTTCAACCATTACGTTAGCAGCAACCAGCGATTGCAACGGTACGCGGTTGTTAACCTCAACCGTGCCATTCTCCTGCGCGGCACGAATGATTTTGCGCTCGTTCAGCAGGTTTTGCAGGCCCTGACGTTCAAGAGGAATAAACCAGCGAGAGTCCTTAAGCGCAGTCACCAGCATCGCGGTGGCACTCTGTGGAACCGCCGTCGAGAAGTTACTCGCCGGATACGGTTTAAACTGGCCGGTTTCATCCTGAATGTTGTAGACCGAAACAAAAATCTTACCAGTAGGAGAGGGCAGATGAGTCAGATCGCGATAGCTTTGCGCCCGAGGCATGAGTGTGGGCTTCGCGGCTTCTTTAGGTGGAGCAGTTAAACAACCGCTCAATAAGCACACTGCAACAAGTATCAGAAAGCGCTGCATGATTGTTGTCCTTATCTCGTTGTTGTTTAGAAATCAGTTGAATTGGTGGCGAGACCTGAAACCTGAATGGTGGAAGTTTTCCCCGTTTTCCGGTCGGTCACATTCAACTGCAGTTGCCCGTCTTTATTCGCAATATCGACAATAAAATCATTGGTCACCATGCGACCCGGTTTGCCGGTATTAATATTCGTTAATAAGCCACCTAATATTTGCGACTGAATAGCCTGAGTGAAGTTATCCAGTGCCGACGGTGTTTCTATACCGAGATCATCGTTATAACTGGGATCTTTGTAGGAGTTCTGGGCCTGGGCTTCATTGAGTAAAAAAGCCCCGTTGTTCGGATTGCCGCCAAAATTTGGGTTACGGAACTGGAAGGTCATATTCCCGGCCCAGCTTAACGGTGCAATCAACATTAGCGAAATAACTGTGTGTGCGAGACGCATTACAGCCTCCGGATCATATATAGCTAAAATTCATCTTTTGCTAAATCGCCAGTGCCTAACAGAGCCTTATCTATTTGCAGACGATTTACCGCTTCTTCAGTTTGTGCCAGTGCAAAACTGATGTTTTTGTCAAAGTCTCTTTTCGTGGGGAATAAAAAGGTCTGGTAAATAACGTCCTGATTAACCGTTATTGTTATCCAGCTTCCCCATCGAGCACTGGGTCGCTCATTGATCGTTAAGTTGCCAGGATAATCACTTTCCCATTTGTCGCTAAAAGCCCGATAAAAATCGTGGCCGATTGATGAGACGGTGTGGTCAGTTAATAGTCCGGGAACTTCCACTTCAACAGCGTGAAGATTTCCGGCAGCAAGCAGAAAGCCGACTGCCGCTATCCAGCTCGACGTGCGTTTCATGTTGTTAACGCCTGAGGTTATCGTTTGCCCATGAAACAGCCTGAGTTCTGTTTTTAACAGCTATCTTCTTGAAAAGATTATAGAGATGAGTCTTCACTGTATTTTCGCTGATAAATAACGAACGGGCGATTTCAATATTTGAAGAACCAATGCGTAATTTATTCAGAATCTCTTTTTCGCGATGCGTCAGCAAAGCGGATTCTGAGCTGTTATAGCGATAATTTCCGGAGTGAGTGATGAGATAGCTGGCCAGCTTTTGTGAAAAGTAACACTCTCCACGTAAAATCCCCTGCAGCCCATCTACCACTCTCGTCTCGTCTTCAGTGACGTAAAAGACGCCATTGATATGCGGCCAGCTTTCAATATCCCGGAAGGGATACTCATCAGGTGTATTCAATAATAGCGCGCGGATATTATTGTTTTTCCTGCTTAAGTTATCTTGCCAGTAATGGATAAGCTTTTTATCAGCTTCCATCATATCGAAGAGAATAATGCTGCCAGGAGCAATATCATCATAAGAACGTTGAATATTATGCAATTTCCCGTTCAGTGACAGAGATTGCTTCAAATGCTGTAATAATGCTGTCGCTTGTAAAGAAGGCTTTGTGATCAACAATAATGTATGACCATGTAAACTATGGACTTCATTAAACATGATGCAACCCCACTTTTTTATAACACCCGGCAGTTGTCCCCCGATATATTCAAGGGGACCCCAGAAGTACTGACAGATGTTGCACTGCTGTGTGTAGAATCAGACCATAACCTCCAGCAGGAGGTAAATATGAAAAATAATTCGTACTGCTGATTTCAATCTAGCTATTACGATTTTTAAATCAAGTGTTAATGGTGTAACAAGATGTAAAAATCAATATTAATTTGTGAATTTAAGGGGCTGTGAATGTTTACGAATGATAAAAAAGTTGTACATGAGAATAATGCTGCACACATTTTAAAAATCATACAAATTATTTTAATTATTTGATTTAAATGGATATATGTTATTTGTAATTTGTTTATAACAGGTATGAGAACGATGAAATCTCTAAGACTTTGCCTGCTAAGTGAAAGCACTTAAGAAATCGAGTGAGTTGTGACGAGTGTGTCTGGTGTTGGACCTCGTGACTGTCAAAGTGCCGTCATTCAGGGGATGCACGCTCCCTGTTAAGTTGCGCAAGTGTAACCGTGAAATATTTTATAAAAAACTAACTTACGCTTCTGTCTGAGAATTTTGGCATTAATTAATACTTTGAGGTGATCGAGGGAATGAAAATAACACTCGCGGGTGAGATATTTAAATTGTTTCGATAGACATACTCTTCATCGTAACGCAGCGTTAACAAAAAACGAATCGCGTTAACACCGAGAAGTTTATTATTTCCAGGTCCAGGTGACAACATGAAAAACAAAACGTTATTTATGATGTTTACATTACTGGGTGCGCCTGGGTTATCAATCGCGGCAGGCCCGGATTTGGCAAATTCGGAATTTAACTTCGCGATTAATGAATTAAGCAAGTCTTCATATAATCAGGCAGCCATTATTGGTCAGCAGGGTTCAGGTAATAATGCTGAAGTTCGTCAGGGCGGGTCTAAATTACTGTCCGTTGTTTCTCAGGAAGGTGTAAACAACCGAGCGAAAGTTGATCAATCAGGGACTTATAACCTTGCTTATATCGATCAGGACGGCAACGGCAACGATGCGAGTATTAAGCAAGGGGCTTTTGGTAATACCGCGATGATTATCCAGAAAGGTTCGGGTAACAAAGCGAATATTACGCAGTATGGTACGCAAAAAACAGCAGTTGTAGTACAGAGACAGTCGCAAATGGCCATTCGCGTTATCCAACGCTGACTATTTCGACGACTTAAATCAATCCGATGGGGGTTTACGATGAAACTTTTCAAAGTGGCAGCAATTGCAGCAATCGTAGTTTCCGGTAGTGCTCTGGCTGGTGTGGTTCCACAATATGGTGGCGGCGGTGGTGGCGGTTGGGGTGGTGGCGGTAATAATAGCGGCCCGAACTCAACTCTCAGCATTTACCAGTACGGCGGCGGTAACTCAGCTGTTGCTCTGCAATCTGACGCGAAAAACTCTGACCTGACTATTACTCAGCATGGTGGCGGTAACGGTGCTGACGTAGGACAAGGTTCTGATGACAGCTCTATCGATCTGCTGCAGAAAGGCTTTGGTAACAGTGCTACCCTCGATCAGTGGAATGGTAAAAACTCCACTATGGAAGTCAAACAGTTCGGCGGCGGCAACGGCGCGGCAGTCGATCAGACAGCTTCCGGCTCAACTGTAACTGTGCACCAGGTTGGTTTCGGCAACAACGCGACTGCGCATCAGTACTAATATCGAATCTGTACTATAAAAAAACAGGGCACTTGCCCTGTTTTTTTTCGGGAGTTTATCATGCACACCTTATTACTCCTTGCCGCACTCTCCAGTCAGATTACGTTTAAAACAACGCATGACGGGGAGATGACGACCATTATTCCTCAGGTCATATTGACTGAGTCCTGCGTGTGTCAGGTGCAAATTATCTCTTCACGTCAGGGACAGGGCGGACAAAGTACCTCCAGCCAACGCAACACGCTGTCTATTCCCGCTAATCAGCCCATTGATTTAACCCGGCTTAGTTTAAATATCGGCCCTCAAGATTCTGTAAAAATTGTCGTTAATGTATCTGACGGGCAATCGCTACATTTATCGCAACAATGGCCGGGTTCCGAATGAAATATTCACGAAATCAATATATTGGATAATTTGGCGGTTCCCAATGAATGTTTCTATGATGTTAATAAGGAATGCATGACCCCTCAGGGATGATCTCTCATTGAGGAGCCAACCATGGCAGCGTCCACAGTAAAATGTATCTTTGCGGCAGCTATTATCGCTTCAACGGCCCTGACACCGGCGTTTTCAGCAACGTTAGTTAACGGCGGCGTGATTCATTTTCGCGGGGCGATAGTTGAAGATCCGTGTGAAATATCCCCTGCACAGCATCAGTTTGCGCTGTCTTGCCCACATCAGGGGCGCATGCAAACGACTCAGGTAAGTTATCGGGACGCGCTCAGGGGGCATAATCCCTACCCGAACATTGCTACTGTCAGCATGAAATACATTAACCCTGAAAAAACACTAGGCGTTGTACAAATCGATTATCGCTAAACATCAGCTCTCCCGCCTTCGGGCCGGAGGGCTTTTCCGATCAATCTCTTCTTCCCAACCGACCGCTGCTATACACTTAATTAATAGATGGGCAGTAGTAGAGGGTTGGATATGAAACCGCAAATTGAAGTTGTTCTCGGGGATATCACCACGCAGCACGTGGATGTCATTGTCAATGCAGCCAATCCATCACTGATGGGGGGAGGAGGCGTTGACGGAGCCATTCATCGCGCGGCCGGGCCGCAACTGCTGGAAGCCTGTAAAGTTGTCCGTCAGCATCAGAGCGAGCTGGCGCCGGGCCATGCGGTGATTACCATTGCGGGAGATCTCCCGGCTAAAGCGGTGATTCATGCCGTCGGCCCGGTATGGCAGGGCGGGGAAAATCACGAAGCGAGAAGCCTTGAAGATGCATATCTGAATTCTCTGCGTCTGGCTGCCGCCAATGGCTATAAAACGCTGGCCTTTCCGGCGATTAGCACCGGCGTTTACGGTTTTCCAAAGGCCGCAGCGGCGGCGATAGCGGTGGCGACAGTTTCAGACTATCTCACCCGTAAGCCACTGCCGGAGCGGGTATACTTTGTTTGCTATGATGAAGAAAATGCCCAGCTATACCAGCGACTCCTTACCCAACGGGAACAAGAACTCGGCGCATAACACGCGGCTCGGGCGAGCGATCTCGCCCGTCAACGCCGAACATCCGGGGCTGTGCGGTTTGCTGCCTCTGGATGACAGCCTCGACGCTTTCGCCTGCCGCTATCGGCTGGCGGAAATGGCGGAGAAAACTCTGGATGTGCAGTACTACATCTGGGAGGACGACATGTCGGGGCGGCTGCTGTTTTCGGTGCTGCTGGCCGCCGCATCGCGCGGAGTCCACGTCCGATTGCTGCTGGACGACAATAATACGCAGGGGCTGGACACATTCCTGCGTTTACTTGATTCACACCCCAATATTGATGTTCGCCTGTTTAATCCTTTCTCTTTCAGAACGCTGCGTGCGCTGGGTTATCTCACCGATTTCGCCCGATTAAATCGCCGTATGCACAATAAAAGTTTCACCGTAGATGGCGAAGTGACCATCATCGGTGGGCGAAATGTCGGGGATGCCTATTTTGGAGCCGGAGAGGCGCCGCTTTTTACCGATCTGGATGTGATGGCCATTGGGCCGGTGGTGGCAGATGTGGCTGACGATTTTGAACGCTACTGGTCCAGTGCCTGCGTCGCTACTCTGAAACAGGTGCTTGACCTGTCGGAAGAAGAGATTGAATCGCGCCTCCAGCCTCCTGATGACTGGTATCAAAATGACATTGCCCAACGGTATCTGAATAAACTGGAATCCAGCCAGTTCATCACCCATCTTGAAGCACGCGATTTACCGCTCATCTGGGCTAAAACGCGGCTGCTCAGCGACGATCCACGTAAAGGATTAGGGCGAGCGAAACGCCATTCCCTGCTGCCTGCGCGCCTGATTGATGTGATGGGGTCTCCGGTCGAACAAATCGATATTATTTCCTCCTATTTTGTCCCCACTCGCGCGGGCGTGGCGCTGCTTCTGCAGATGGTGCGCAAAGGTGTCAAAATCGCCATTCTCACCAATTCACTGGCGGCTAATGACGTGGCGGTAGTACATGCAGGATATGCACGCTGGCGTAAAAAACTGTTGCGCCACGGGATTGAGCTGTATGAGCTGAAACCGACACAAGATTTCGTGCCGGGGCTGAGGGATCGAGGATTGACGGGGAATTCTGGCTCCAGTCTGCATGCCAAAACATTCAGCATTGATAACGAGAAAGTGTTTATCGGTTCGCTGAATTTTGATCCGCGCTCAACGATGCTCAACACCGAAATGGGCTTTGTGATTGAAAGCGAAGTCCTGGCGCGGCTCATCCACCGTCGTTTTCTGAAAAGCCGTCAGCAGGAGGCGTGGCAAATCCGACTGGATAAATTCGGACGCTTGAACTGGGTTGAGCAAAAAGAGGGGCAAGAAATTATTCTGAAGAAAGAGCCCAAAACGCGTTTCTGGCAACGAGTGCTGGTGCGCCTGGCGTGGTGGCTACCGGTCGAATGGCTACTGTAATCGCGCCGGAAGAGCCGGCGCGAGAAGGGAATCAAGCCGTTTTGTTTTGCGGTTTACCGGAAAACAGGAAACGCAGAAGCGGAATTCGCAGATGAACTTCATACAGCAGAATGGCGATGCCCACGACAAACACCAGGCCAGTGAAAAAGCCTAATGCATTAGAACTAATGTGCGGGGTGATGTATGCACCAAAAAAGAGCGTCAGCGGGTGGTGAACCAGGTAGATAAACAGCGAAGCGTTGACAAAATAGGTCACACGCGTTGATTTGAAATTCAACAGACGATGCCCCAGCGCAAACACCACATTCACCATCCACAGCCCCAGCAGCATGGTAATCACGCTTTCCGTTTCATACATCCACGCATCGCCGCTGCCGTAACGCTGATTTAGCAGATAGGCGGCAAACGCCAGCGCAGAGCCGACAGCGCACCACGGCGAAGGAGTGGTGAACATCTCTTTGAGCTTCGGTGCGATAAAGGCCAGTGCGCCGAGCATAAAGAAAGGGATGTAGAACAAGGTTTGCATCACCACGAAGTTAAACAACCCGTCGCTGAGCACCGGCGGATAAACCATAAACAGAATGCGGCGGATCGCGCCGTAGGTGATTCCCAGTGCTAAGAAGAGCAGGGAAAGTTTCGCCCAGGTTATATTGGGAAAGTGCGATTCGTGATGTCGACTCAGTTTGCGACGTAACTTGCTGAAAATCCACAAACTGACGGTAGTCATCACCACCAGCACCAGCAGGAACCACAGATGTGATACCAGTTCCCAGACCAGGGTGTTGTATTTTTCGTAGAACGTTAGATTCTGCCAGTTATCCGCTTTGCCTTTGACGTACTGCAACATGATGAACTGGGGCAGCGTGAGCAGCGGGATGGCGGTCAACATCGGGATGCCGACGCGCTCGACGCGCACTTTCCACCAACGTTTGATGGGATAGCGCAGAAACAGCATATAAGAGAAATAGCCTGAGATGACGAAAAAGACCTGCATCCGGAAGGAGTGAATAAAGTCGTTGAACAGTGTCAGCCACCATGAGGGCTCTATACTGTTTACATGCCAGGTGTGGCTGGAGTAAATCAAAGAGATGTGAAAAGGGATCCCCAATAGCATCAGCCATGCCCGGATCGAGTCGAGGAAATATTCACGTTGTACAGGTACATTGGTCATATAACTTTGTGCATTCTCAGACTTTTCGCCTTATCCATAAGACTAATAGTGGTTACATTCGAAGCCAACCCTACACCAAGACCGACACCCTGTCTCCAGGATAAGCACGCAAAGTGAAGAGAGGGTCTTCTGATTGCTTAATCCATGAGCCAGCGCGCTGAACAAAGCAGTGATAATGTTGTCGGATTGCCTGAATTTCCAGTAAAATGGATCGGATCGAATTAAGCACACAAAGGGGGAAGTGCTTACTTATTATGAAACATAAATCACAAATGATAAAAATGCGTTGGTTAGGTGCTGCAGTATTGTTGTCACTGTATACCTCTTCTGCATGGTCTTTTTCCATCGATGATGTCGCAAAACAGGCAAAATCGTTGGCTGATAAAGGCTATGAGGCGCCAAAAAGTAACCTGCCCTCCGTCTTCCGCGATATGAAGTATGCGGACTATCAGCAGATCCAGTT
This sequence comes from Lelliottia jeotgali, assembly GCA_002271215.1. NCBI lineage: Bacteria > Pseudomonadati > Pseudomonadota > Gammaproteobacteria > Enterobacterales > Enterobacteriaceae > Lelliottia > Lelliottia jeotgali. The sequence goes on from CP018628.1 coordinate 1,727,506, forward strand.
CAATCACGACAAAGCGTACTGGAATAACGTTAAAACCCCGTTCAAGCTTGAGTTTTATCATCAGGGTATGTACTTCGACACCCCGGTTGCCATTAATGAAGTGACGGCAACTGCGGTACGTAAGATCAAGTACAGCCCGGATTATTTTAATTTTGGCGATGTGAAGCACGACAAAGACACGGTTAAAGATTTGGGATTTGCGGGCTTCAAAGTCCTTTACCCCATCAACAGCAAAGATAAAAACGACGAAATTGTCAGCATGCTGGGGGCCAGCTATTTCCGCGTGATCGGTTCTGGTCAGGTTTATGGCCTGTCTGCGCGCGGTTTGGCTATCGACACGGCGTTACCGTCGGGTGAAGAATTCCCGCGTTTTCGTGAGTTCTGGATTGAGCGTCCAAAACCAACCGATAAACGCCTGACTATCTACGCACTGCTGGACTCTCCGCGTGCCACGGGTGCCTACCGCTTTGTGATCATGCCTGGCCGTGATTCGGTCATTGACGTGCAGTCCAAAGTTTATCTGCGCGACAAAGTGGGCAAACTGGGCGTTGCACCGCTGACCAGTATGTTCCTGTTTGGGCCGAACCAGCCGTCTCCGGCAACCAACTTCCGCCCGGAACTCCATGATTCCAACGGTCTGTCCATTCTTGCCGGCAACGGTGAGTGGATCTGGCGTCCGCTGAACAACCCGAAACACCTGGCGGTCAGCAGCTTCGCAATGGAAAACCCGCAGGGCTTTGGTCTGTTGCAGCGTGGTCGCCAGTTCTCCCGTTTTGAAGATCTCGACGATCGTTACGATCTGCGTCCAAGCGCCTGGGTCACACCGAAAGGTGACTGGGGCAAAGGGAAGGTGGAGCTGGTTGAGATCCCAACCAACGATGAAACTAACGACAACATCGTCGCTTACTGGACTCCGGATCAGCTTCCGGAAGCTGGCAAAGAGATGAACTTCAAATACACCATTACCTTCAGCCGCGATGAAGACAAACTGCATGCGCCGGACAACGCGTATGTGATGCAGACTCGCCGTTCTACGGGCGATGTGAAACAGTCCAATCTCATTCGCCAGCCTGATGGTACCGTGGCGTTTGTAGTCGATTTCGCCGGTCAGGATATGAAAAAACTGACGCCGGATACGCCTGTGACGGCGCAAACCAGCATTGGTGACAATGGTGAAATCGTTGAAAGCTCCGTGCGTTACAACCCGGTGACCAAAGGGTGGCGCTTAACCCTGCGTGTGAAAGTGAAAGATCCAAAACAGACCACTGAAATGCGTGCTGCGCTGGTCAATGCCGATCAGCCGCTGAGTGAAACCTGGAGCTATCAGCTACCTGCTAATGAATAATACATCTGAATACATCGATGCCATGCCGCTGACAGATATTGAAAAAGCGGCGCTGCCAAAGAGCGACATCCGCGCGGTTCATACCGCGCTGGATGGCGATCATCACGAGTTTACCCGTGATGACGATACGCCACTGGGATCAGTCAAGGCGCGTCTGGAGCAGGCCTGGCCGGATTCGCTGTCAGAAGGGCAACTGATTAAAGACGACGAAGGGCGCACACAGCTGAAGGCTATGCCGAAAGCAACGCGCTCTTCCATGTTCCCGGACCCGTGGCGCACCAACCCGGTTGGGCGCTTCTGGGATCGTTTGCGCGGTCGCGATGTGACACCGCGCTATCTGTCTCGCCTGACGAAAGAACAGCAGGCGTCCGAGCAGAAATGGCGTACCGTGGGCACTATTCGTCGTTATACCCTGCTGGTATTGACGCTGGCGCAAACCGTTGTTGCAACCTGGTATATGAAAACCATCCTGCCTTATCAGGGCTGGGCGATGATTAATCCTGCCGATATGGTGGGACAAAATCTGTGGGTTTCATTCATGCAGTTGCTGCCGTACATTCTGCAAAGTGGGATCCTCCTCCTCTTCGCGGTGTTGTTCTGCTGGGTCTCGGCCGGTTTCTGGACCGCGCTGATGGGCTTCCTGCAACTGCTGATGGGGCGTGACAAATACAGCATTTCGGCATCAACGGTCGGGGATGAAGCCTTAAATCCTGAGCACCGCACGGCGCTGATCATGCCTATCTGTAACGAAGACGTCGACCGTGTATTTGCGGGCCTGCGCGCCACTTGGGAGTCTGTGAAGGCGACCGGAAATGCGGCGCATTTCGACGTCTACATCCTGAGCGACAGCTACAACCCGGATATCTGCGTTGCCGAGCAGAAAGCGTGGATGGAACTGATCGCAGAAGTACAGGGCGAAGGGCAGATCTTCTACCGTCGTCGTCGCCGTCGTGTGAAGCGTAAAAGCGGTAACATCGATGACTTCTGCCGTCGCTGGGGGAATCAGTACAGCTACATGGTGGTACTGGACGCCGACTCCGTGATGACCGGTGACTGTTTGACCGGGCTGGTGCGTCTGATGGAAGCGAACCCGAACGCCGGGATCATCCAGTCATCGCCAAAAGCGTCTGGTATGGACACCTTGTACGCGCGCTGTCAGCAGTTTGCGACCCGCGTTTACGGGCCGCTGTTTACCGCCGGTCTGCACTTCTGGCAGCTGGGTGAATCTCACTACTGGGGTCACAACGCTATTATTCGTGTACAGCCGTTCATCGAACACTGTGCGCTGGCACCGCTGCCGGGCGAAGGTTCATTTGCCGGTTCCATTCTGTCCCACGACTTCGTGGAAGCCGCGCTGATGCGCCGTGCAGGCTGGGGGGTGTGGATTGCTTACGATCTGCCGGGTTCTTATGAAGAGCTGCCGCCGAACCTGCTGGACGAGTTAAAGCGCGATCGCCGCTGGTGTCACGGCAACCTGATGAACTTCCGTCTGTTCCTGGTAAAAGGGATGCACCCGGTTCACCGCGCCGTGTTCCTGACCGGGGTGATGTCGTATCTCTCAGCACCGCTCTGGTTTATGTTCCTGGCGCTGTCGACGGCATTGCAGGTCGTGCATGCTTTGACTGAACCACAGTACTTCCTGCAACCGCGGCAGCTGTTCCCGGTGTGGCCGCAATGGCGTCCTGAGCTGGCGATTGCGCTGTTCGCCTCGACCATGGTTCTGCTGTTCCTGCCTAAGCTGCTCAGCATCATTTTGATCTGGTGCAAAGGCTCGAAAGAGTTCGGTGGTTTCTGCCGCGTGACGCTTTCCCTGCTGCTCGAAGTGCTGTTCTCGGTACTTTTGGCTCCGGTGCGCATGTTGTTCCACACCGTGTTTGTGGTCAGCGCGTTCCTTGGATGGGAAGTGGTCTGGAACTCACCGCAGCGTGATGATGACTCAACGCCGTGGGGCGAAGCCTTTATGCGTCATGGTTCGCAAATGCTGCTGGGTCTGGTGTGGGCTGCAGGTATGGCGTGGCTGGATTTACGTTTCCTGTTCTGGCTGGCACCGATTGTGTTCTCGCTGATCCTGTCGCCGTTTGTCTCCGTTATCTCCAGTCGTTCTACGATGGGATTACGCACTAAACGCTGGAAACTGTTCCTAATCCCGGAAGAGTATTCCCCGCCGCAGGTGCTGGTGGATACCGATAAGTATCTGGAGATGAACCGCAATCGCTCGCTGGGTGATGGTTTTATTCACGCGGTCTTTAATCCGTCGTTTAACGCCTTAGCCACCGCAATGGCAACGGGCCGTCACCGCGCCAGCCAGGTGCTGGAGATCGCTCGCGATCGCCACATCGAACAAGCGCTGAATGAAACGCCGGAAAAACTGAACCGCGATCGCCGTCTGGTGCTGTTAAGCGATCCGGTGACCATGTCGCGTTTACATTACCGCGTCTGGTCCGCGCCGGAGAAATATTCGTCGTGGGTAAATTATTACTCGACGATAACGCTTAATCCGCAGGCCCTGAAGGCGAAGTAAGCAGAACGAAAATGAAAATACCGGCCAAGGCCGGTATTTTTTTACATGAGGTTTTAATGAGAATACTCATCGTGGTGATAATGGCGCTTATGCTGACCGGATGTGGCAGCATTATCAGCCGCACTATTCCTGGTCAGGGTCATGGCAACCAGTATTATCCCGGCGTGCAATGGGATGTCCGCGACTCCGCATGGCGCTACGTGACAATCCTCGATCTGCCATTTTCGCTGGTCTTCGATACGCTGTTGTTGCCCATCGATGCCCAGCACGGCCCATATGAATAGCGTGAATTAACGCTCATCCCACTCGTCCGCTGCGGTTTGCCCCTCTTCGGTATCCAGCGGTGGTTCAAGCTGAAACTCACCCTCGTCCCATTCGTGAAGGGTGTTTTCTTCAAGCCACTCCTGGCGCAGTTCGATCTCTTCATACTCACCATCGAAAACCGCCTGAGCGGCTTCACCGCTCAGCACCGGCAGACATTCTCCGTCTTCACCCTCGTCGGCGAAGAATTCGGCCTGCCACATAATATCGCCATCCTGCAGGACATATTTTTGGATATTGAGTTGCTGAATATCCGCATCTTCGGCTTCGACGCCAGAATTGTCAGCGAGAAATTCTTCACGAGCGGCGTCAATAGCTTCTTCCAGCGTGGCATACATGGTCATCGGTTTCTCCCTGTGATTCGCAGTGGTGTTCAGGGAAATAATAGCTGATTCTCTGATTTTGCAAGTATGAATGCGCCAATAAGTTATCAGGAGGATGCATTAAGCGCGGGCTGCGAGGCGCGGGCCAGGCTCCACCAGGAATAAATAGCGTTAAACAGCACAACGAGGGCCGTGACGATAAACACGGCGCGGAAACCATAACTGGCAGAGATCCCTGCCCCAACCAGCGGCCCTGTGACGTTGCCGATATCACGGAAAGACTGGTTATAGCTGAAGATCCGTCCGGCAATTTGGTTTGTGGAGTTGTAGACCAGCAGCGTTTGCACCGCAGGGAGTAGCGCCCCGTCTGCAGCACCGAGCAGGAAGCGCAATACGCCCAGTTGCCACGGCGTCTGTACGAACGACATGGGGATCAGAAGCAAGACGGAGATAATCAGTGCGGCAATCAGAATTTTTTCCGGGCCGATGCGATCGCCCAGTTTCCCGAGACGCGGGGCACTAAGCAGCGCGGCGACACCAGGCACCGAGGCAATCATCCCACTGATAAAAGCGATATTGCTGACGTTACCCGCTAACTCGCGAACGTACAGTGTCAGTATTGGGGCGATAGAACCGGTCGCCACCTGAATAATCATCGTCGTGACAAACAGGCTTAATACCAGTTTTGGATTTTTCAGCGAGCCGATAACATCGCGGGCATGCAGCATCTCTTTCTTCGGCACCGGAGTGAAGTTTTCCCGGATAAAGAACGCCGTCAGCAGGAAGCAGGCAAAAAGGACGCTGGCGGTAATGAAGAATACCGGACGCAGGCCGTAGCTATCGGCCATCAGGCCGCCAGCAAGCGGGCCCAACAGTGCGCCGCTGACTGCGCCAGTCGATAACGTTCCTAGTGCCCAGCCGCTTTTATGACGTGGGATTTGTGTGGCGATCAGCGCGTTAGCGTTAGGCACAAAGCCACCCAGTAATCCCAAAAGGGCACGCAGGATCAGAAACTGCCAGATGTTTTGCGCCAGCCCCATCAGCACCATGATGATGGCCATGCCGAGGGCCGAACGCAGGAGCATAATCTTGCGCCCCTTACGATCGGCAAGCCCACCCCAGAAGGGGGACGCGACGGCTGAAAACAGGAAGGTGATACTAAATACCAGGCCAGACCACATGTTCAGCGCGCTATGGCCAGTCACGCCGAGGTGTTCGACGTACAGGGGTAGAAAGGGCATGACCAGGCTAAAACCGGCACCGGTCAGAAAACAGCCTAGCCAGACAACAATGAGGTTACGCTTCCAGTTTATGGGGGCATCTGAGGGCGACATAGCAATCCGTAACGCAAAAAAAGAAGGTAATAAGCCTGCTAATTATGCGCCTGAGTGATGATTGCTGCAATGCGAAGGGCTTTTAAAGCTAAAAGTGGATGCGGCCTGAAAGACCGCATTGCGATTAATAGCGCGAGGGTTCGCCTTCTGGGCGTGTTTTGAAACGACGATGCAGCCACATATATTGCTCAGGGGCGAGCATGATGCATTTTTCCACGATGCCATTCATCCATCTGGCCGTGGTTTCTGCATCTTCGAGCGGCGGTGTGCATTCCGGCTCAAGCATCATTAACTCGTAGCCTTTTCCGTCGGGTTTACGACGCGGAACGAAGGGCACGATAGCCGCTTTTGACATCTTCGCCAGCATCCAGGTTCCGGTGGTGGTCGCCGTTTTTTCGACGCCAAAGAAGGGGACGAACACGCTGGATTGCTTACCATAGTCGTGGTCCGGCGCGTACCAGATCACTTCACCGTTTTTTAGCGCGCGGATCATTCCTTTAAGGTCTTTACGATCAATCATGCTCTTATTGGAACGCATGCGGCCCCAGGTTTGTAGCAGGTCGATGACCGGATTATCGTTCGGGCGATACACGCCGATTCCCGGTGCTTGCATGCCGAACATCCGTGCCCCGATTTCGAGGGTGAGAAAATGAATCCCAATCAGCAGCACGCCGGTTTTTTGCGCTTGCAGTGTATGCACCGGTTCCATGCCCGTACCGGTCACTTCGAACCAGCGCGCCATACGTTTGTCTGACCAGAACCAGGCCATTCCCGTTTCCATCAAACCCATACCGACGGATTCGAAATTTTTCCTGATCATGCGGTGGCGCTCTTGCGCACTCATTTCTGGAAAGGAAAGTTCCAGATTTCGATTCGCAATTTTGACGCGCCGTTTCATGTAGCGCTGAGCGATATGACCGAGGCCGCATCCAACACGATAAATCACCGGGTAGGGCAGTTGAACCAGCAACCATAAAAGGCCGACGCCAGACCAGATTGGCCAGTAACGCGGGTGGAGCAGCTCCATAGAAAATTTGGGTAATTGGGTCATGTCTTTCCTGTCTTTTTCGTCCTTATGCAATCATTCTCGCATTTTTTAAAACCATAACCAAAACGAATGATTTCCAGATGAGCGCTTTTACAGCAATTGTTGCGACATTATTTTTTGGATGAGGAAAATGTAGCGCAAAATATGGGGATGTAAATTCTCATTGTATGCTATATGATGCCGCCGATTTTCTTTCTCTTAACGATTGCAGGAACCGTACACCATGCCAGTGTTACACAACCGCATTTCGAATGAGACGTTGAAAGCACGCATGCTGGCGGAAACCGAAGCGCGTGTAACGATTTCATTCTACAAATATTTTTCTATCCCTGAGCCGCAGGAAACCCGCGACGCACTGTATAAATCCTTCGAAGCGCTGAGCGTGTTTGGCCGCGTTTACCTGGCTCATGAAGGCATCAATGCCCAGATCAGCGTGCCAGAAAGTAAAGTCAGTGCTTTCCGCGATTTTCTTTATGGTTTTCACCCGGCATTCGACAATCTGCGCCTGAATATCGCGCTGGACGATGACGGGAAATCCTTCTGGGTGCTGCGCATGAAAGTGCGGGAGCGTATCGTAGCGGATGGAATTGACGATCCCTCGTTCAACGCCGCAGATGTTGGCGAGTATCTGAAAGCGGCTGAAGTTAACGCCATGCTGGACGATCCGGATGCGGTGTTCATCGATATGCGTAACCACTACGAGTACGAAGTGGGGCACTTCGAGAACGCGCTGGAAATTCCGGCGGATACCTTCCGCGAGCAGCTTCCGAAAGCCGTCGAAATGATGCAGGAACACAAAGATAAAAAAATTGTGATGTACTGCACCGGCGGCATTCGCTGTGAAAAAGCCAGCGCCTTTATGAAACACAGCGGTTTCAACAAAGTCTGGCATATCGAAGGCGGGATCATCGAGTACGCCCGTCGTGCGCGTGAGCAGGGTTTACCGGTGCGCTTTATCGGTAAGAACTTTGTCTTTGACGAGCGTATGGGCGAGCGTATTTCTGAAGACATCATCGCGCATTGCCATCAGTGCGGAACGCCTTGTGATACACATACGAACTGCAAAAATGACGGCTGCCATCTGCTGTTTATTCAGTGTCCGACGTGTGCGGAGAAATTCAGAGGATGCTGTAGCGAACTGTGTAGCGAAGAGAGCGTGTTGCCTGAAGAGGAACAGCGCCGCCGTCGCGCAGGACGTGAAAACGGCAATAAGATCTTCAATAAATCACGCGGTCGTCTGAATACTAAACTCGGTATTCCTGATCCGGAATAACCCGTAATATCCCGGCTGCATCGCGCAGCCGGGATAGTGTTGCACTACTTCTGCTGTACGCCTTCCACGGAAATAATCAACTCAACGTCCTGCGATGCCGGGCCTAAATCGGTGGTAATGTTAAAATCTTTCAGATGGATTTTACCCGCGGCCTCGAAGCCAGCGCGCTTGCCGCCCCACGGATCATCACCCTGACCAATGAGTTTTGCGTCGAGTGTGACCGGTTTGGTCACGCCATTCAGCGTCAGGTTGCCAGTAATATCCAGCCCTTCACCATCCTTTTTCACTGCCGTTGAGGTGAATGTCGCCTGCGGGAATTTCGCCACATTGAGGAAATCTGCGCTGCGCAGGTGTTTATCGCGCTCGGCATGGTTAGTATCTAGGCTGGTCGTGTTAATGGTCACATTCACTTTGTCCGCTGCGGGATTCTTCTCGTCAAAGGTAAAGTTGCCATCGAAATCTTTAAATGTGCCATACAGCCAGCTATAGCCCAGATGCTGAATACGGAAATTAACGAAGGCGTGTTGGCCCTCTTTATCAATTTTATAATCAGCCGCCACGGCAGAGCCGGTGGCAAATACCAGAGAACCTAACGCGATACCCAGCAGGTGTTTTTTCATTTTATACTCCAGAGTCAACCGACGATCGGCCCAGCATGCGCTTGAGCGTGGCGTCTTTATCGATGAAATGATGTTTAAGGGCCGCAAGGCCGTGAAGGACAGATAAAATCACGACGCCCCAGGCAAGCCATAGATGCACCTGGCCCGCCAGATCGGCCTGAGAGCCGGCGTCCGCGAGAGTTGCCGGAACGTCAAAAAGACCAAATACGCTAATCGGTTTGCCGTCTGCGGTGGAAATCAAATAGCCGCTGATCAAAATGGCAAACAGAACCCCATAGAGCGCGATGTGCGCACCCGCCGCGCTAATCCGCGTCAGTTTGCTGTAGCTTTTCAAGGGCGGAGGTGGCGGAGAAAAGTGGCGCCAGACGAGTCGAACGACCAGAGTCATCATCAGCAGGATGCCAATGCTTTTGTGCAGTTCAGGGGCCTGATGGTACCAGCCGTCGTAATAGCTCAGCGTCACCATCCACAAACCTAAGCCGAACATGCCATAAACCGCGAGGGCAATTAACCAGTGCATTAGCATGGATATTAATCCATAGCGTGCAGAAGAATTACGCAGTTGCATAAAGATGACCGTCCCTAATTAATTTGAAGGGTAAACATGGCCTGTGAAGAATATTATTGCAAATGATATTTAAGTATTAGGATTATTCATTTTTCTATTTCAGTTATTTTGATTGTGTCTTTGCATTTTGATTCAATGTATTCGTGGTTGAAGTGGGTTTTTTGACATCTTTACTGGCTTGCGGAGTGGGTGTTGGTTATCAAATAATTTGCGGTAGTTTCAGTTAATATAAAGTATTGTCAATTATCGTCAGCGCATCTTTTCAGAAAAATACAATATAAATAACATCGATGATTGCCAGTGCAGACCATAATAAAATATAGAGCATCAAATGCTCGCATATATTATTAACCAGATAATCAAAAATCCTGCGCATCATTTCTGCTACCGACGATATAAAAAGAAAGGCTCCGAATCGTCGGAGCCTGAAGACAAGATTATCCGCCAAAACGCGCGAGAGAGAAGGGCGTCAGATCAAACTGTGGCGCGATTCCCTGAGCAAACTGCGCGGCTATCTCACCCAGCACAGAAGCAAATTTGAACCCGTGGCCGCTCAGCCCGGTGATCAGCAGCGTGTTGTTATGGCCTGGCAGCGTGTCGATGATGAAATCTTCATCTGGGGTGTTGTCGTAGGTGCAGGCGGCACCGTAGAGCAGCCCACCTACACCCGGCAGCACATGGCGTAAGAAGCTAAAAGCCTCAGAACCATCGCCCGGTAAATCACCAAACGGTTTGCGCTCTTCCGGTGAGGAGATGATTTGCCCGCCGTTATGCTTGCCAATTTTGAGCGCATCTTTCTCGGACGGGAAGCCGTAGAACTGATCGCCGTTCGGCAGTTCGCCCGTAAACGCCGGGAATTTGTTCTGCGTACTAAAACGGCCATCGGCCTGGAACCACGAGAAGACTTTACGCACTGGCTGAATCGGTAACTCAGGCATCAGCTTCGTGACCCATGTTCCGGCGCTCACCAGCAGGCGAGAAGCCGTGTATGGGCCTTCCGGCGTATCTACGGTCACGCCGTCGTCATGATGATGAATGGCGGTCACCGGGCAGTTAAACAGCTGCGCACAGCCTGATTGTTCTGCGAGGGATACCCAGGTTTTGATCGCGGTTTCGCAGTGCAGCACACCGGAGTTGGCTTCAAACAGCCCGATGTAATCTGCCGGGACAGTGATTTCTGGCCAGCGTTGGGAGATGGCACTCGCATCGAGGCGCTCAACGTCCAGATTGAACTCACGGGCGCTGTGTTCGACGTTTGCCAGAAATTCCGAATGCGCAGGGCCGAGATTCACCACACCCGTACGCTCAAAAATCTTATCCTCGCTCAGGGCTGATAATTCGTCCCATAGCGCTTGTGCTCTAAGCACCAGCGGAACGTAGCGCTCGCCTTCACCATAGGCGTGGCGAATAAGGCGGGTGTCGCCGTGGTGGCTGCCCTCTGCGTGCGGAGGAAGGTGGGCATCGATCATCAGGACGTTCAGGCCAGCTTTGGTGGCGTAATAACCCGCAGCAGAACCGACGGAGCCGCTGCCTAAAATAATCAAGTCGTATTTCATGAGAATCTCTTAAACCAGGACTTAAGTTGCAGAGTAAATAAGATGAAAGGCTTATTCAAGGGAGAAATAAATGAGGCACCGTTAAGGTGCCTGTTGAGTGAATGTAGGGCATAACATTAATGCCGACGATACTCATTTTCCTGGTAGTCGCCAGACTCTATTTTGGCAATGCCTGCCTCTAAAATAGAAATAAACTGGCGTGCAACATCTGTGGTCAGCCACAGTGTCTGACCAACTTCCGCTTCTTCACGGCTAGGCTGATTCGGGGTCTGGTAGTGCAAACGCAGCATCAGTGCATCGTAGCTATCTACGGTACTGATATCCCATCCAACAAGCGGATGGGTCTGGATGACTTCATTATTCTTTTCCATCATAACCCCCGTAATACGTGTGATAAGACAACGACTGTGAGGTTCAATGCGTGTTTTTCTGAAGCAACTTCAGTATATCAATAAATAAGGGATCTGCAGGGGAAAATAAACAGGCAGCAACACATTTTTGTGCTTTTTAGGATTGTTTGAACAATAAACCGGCATCTTATTCACGTTTTTTTAAGAAGATACGCAATTAATTTGAACTTATTTAAAAAGGATAAAAAAAGCCGGGGCGACCCGGCAAAAAATGACAATGAGGGAGAAATAATTAATCTGTGATGAACCAGTCGTCGGCGCTTTCCCACGTTTCTTGCAGGATTTCGCTAATACGATCTTTATCATCTTTTGCCCCACCGAGTACGGAGAGATTATTGGCGGTGGCGTAACGGACGGTGACGGCTCCTTCGCGATCGGGGAAGGTGTCGTTGATGCGTCGGGATAATTCTCCGGCCAGCGCGTCCAGCGCGCCAGCAGGCAAAACGGTTGTTTTGGCGATAGTCACTTCAATACGCATAATTGCCCCCTGTGTAACGTACTGTTTATTTATACAGGTATTGTATAAGACATACAACAGGGGGCGACAAAAATTAGCGTTTAACCGTCCAGTTGACCGTTTCACCGGCCAGGAATGGGATCAGCGTGTCATCTGTCAGAGCGATGGATTCTTCGACCTGACTCTCTTTACGCTCCAGTTCGATAAAGGTTTCATTCACCGACAGACCGTAGAAGCGTGGACCATTGAGGGAACAGAAGGCTTCGAAGTGTTCCAGCGCGCCCATCTCTTCAAATACGGTGGCGTAGCTTGCCAGCGCCGTTGGGGCGTTGAAGCAGCCCGCACAACCACAGCTGGCTTCTTTACGATGACGTGCGTGCGGCGCAGAGTCGGTCCCGAGGAAGGCACGGGTAAAACCGTTGGCAACCAGCTCACGCAGCGCCTGCTGGTGGATATTACGCTTGAGGATTGGCAGGCAGTAAAGGTGCGGGCGCACGCCGCCGACCAGCATGTGATTGCGGTTGAACATCAGATGCTGTGGGGTAATGGTTGCGGCCAGCAATTCGTTACCGTCGCGCACGTACTCTGCCGCATCTTTGGTCGTGATGTGTTCAAAGACCACTTTCAGCCCTTGCAGACGCTGGCGCAGCGGCTCCATGACGGTCTCAATGAAGCGAGCTTCACGATCAAAAATGTCAATGTCAGGATGCGTGACTTCGCCGTGGATCAGTAGCGGCATACCCAGTTTTTCCATGCGTTCCAGCACCGGCATAATCGCATCTGTGCTGGTGACGCCGTGACTGGAGTTGGTCGTAGCATTGGCCGGATAGAGCTTGGCGGCGGTAAACACGCCCTCTTTAAAGCCGCGTTCCACCTCGTTCGGATCGAGGGAATCGGTCAGATAGCAGGTCATCAGCGGAGTAAAATTGTGGCCAGCAGGAACAGCGTCGAGGATGCGCTGGCGATAGGCGATCGCGGCATCAACGGTGGTGACTGGCGGAACCAGGTTAGGCATGACAATCGCGCGGCCATAGATTTCGCTGGTGTAGGGGACAACGGTTTTCAGCATGTCACCATCGCGCAGATGGATATGCCAGTCGTCAGGGCGGCGGATTTTCAGAACCTGGGGATGTGCAGTCATTGATATGCTCCGGCTTATCAGGAATCAGTCATAAGGATGGCTGTTTTTGCCGGACACAAATCATATGCGGAAACGTTTTCGTTTGCACACATTTCCGTAAAATGTGCGTGTAAAAAAGGGCGCCTTAGCGCCCTCAGTGTTAATCCGTGAACGGAATGATAATTTCACCCGGTTTCACTTCGATGCCCTTGGCATATTTTTTCGCCAGGGCCTCGCCTTTGCTTCGGTCTTCGCTCAGCACATACGCAGGCTGCTGATTAAAATAGTTGCGCAGCGACTGGTTCAGATACGGCATTAGCGTTTGCAGCACCGGTTTCATTTTTTCCGGCGTCACTTCGGCGTCCACGATCTCCATCTCTTGCAGATAAATCGCGCCTTTTTCTTTGTTGAACACCGGCAACGCTTTCAGCTTCAGTTTGATGTTGGCTTTCTGGCTGCCGAAAAGAGAGTTCATATCCAGTTTGGCATCACCTGACAGGGTGACTTTGTTTGGCTCTTCTCGCCCAATCTGGCTGACGAGATGATTCAGTACGATATGGGCATCGGCAACGCCAGGTACGCCGATATCCTTAGAAAAATTATTGTGTTTTTCCAGCGCCTGATTAATTTCCTGCTCACTCACGCTGTAGTGGGTAAGCTGGTTACAACCGACCAGCAGGCCACTGATAACGAAAGCAGCAGCAATGACAATCTTCTTCATGGGGTTCCTCAACATGATGTCGGCGCGTATGTCCTGACGCCTCAGTATGTCAGGCGGGTATAGCAGATACCAGCAGAAAAACCTGATAATCAGGGGCGAAAGAGGACCTTTCGCCCGAAGTGTTTCTTTATGCACCCGGCTCCAGCATCCCGCTGGTACTGCGTTTTGGGCTGAACTGCCACCACAGGGCGATGAGCGTAATAAAGCCCACCACGCCCAGCATCATCCACGGTAACTCGGGTTGATTTAATTCTTTGCCCGCATCAAACAGCCAACCGCCACCGGCGTATCCCAGCGCGCCGCCAAAGGCCAGACCCAGACGGCTAAAGCCCATGTAACTGCCACGGGCGCGGGGATCGGCAAGGCCCGCGCTGAGTGTTTCACGGGCCGGTTCAGCAATGATCGACCCAATGTAAAAGGTACAAATCAGAATAAACAGCTGTTGCAGAGTGCCGACTAAACCAATCGGCATCATGCTAAGAGTCATCAGCAACAGGCCTGCCATCAGGCGATGCTCAAGACGAAAACGTTTTTCACTCCAGCGCGCGATAGGGTAGAGCAGGGTAAGCGACAGGCAGGCTTCAATGGCGTACATCCATTTGACCGCCGCAGGCGATCCCGCGATGTCGTTGACCATAATCGGTAGCATCAGCATGACTTGTACTGCCAGCATGTAATACCCGGTCAGTGTCAGCACATAAGTGACAAACCGTTTATCCGCCAGCACGCGACCCAGCCCTTCGCGGACCGGCGCTTTCACCGTCGAGAGTTTCCAGGCCGGCAGTAGCCAGGCGTTAAACCCAGCGCACAGGATAAACAGGACCGCGCCGGTGGCACACACCAGGCGGAAGTCGTATTGCAGCAGCCAGCTGCCGAGCAGCGCACCGACCACCGCACCGGCGCTGTCCTGCATCATCAGCAGGGAGAAAAAGCGACCGCGATGCTGCGGGCGAATCAGTTTGACAACCAGCGCGGTGCGCGGCGGGTCAAACAGGGTGCCGCCAATCCCGGAAAGGAAGCAGGAGAACCACAGTAGCCAGGGATCGTGAGCGATGCCCATAGTGGCAAATCCTGCTGCACGCAGCAGCATGCCGGTAACGATCATCGGTTTTGCGCCAAAGCGGTCGGCAATCGCACCGCCAAACACCCCCAGCCCCTGCTGGACAAACTGACGCAATCCCAGCGCAATGCCGACCATTAATGCCGCCCAGCCCATTTGATCCACAAAGCGAATGGAGATCAGCGGGAACACGACAAAAAAGCCGAGCACGACCAGCATGTTATCGACCAACAGGAAATATTTACCCAGGCTCCTTGCCTGTGATACGCGGGACATCTTCCCTCCAGAGGGGAAATACACCTCATCTTTCGGGCTTTCCAAAAAGGAGCCTGAAGACTTAGATGTATATAAAGGTGAGCACGCTAATATTCTGCGGGGTTAGCGTCTTTTTTCCCACCCATCCAGCGACAATATTTTTTTATCAAAAGGGTGGTTTGATTCGGCTTTTTAATCGAATTTTGTGAAATCAGTAAAAAAGGATATGTCACTGTTTTCACAGAAAGCACAGGCACAGGTATAGTAAAGCTAACAGCTAGATCAGAAGTGACGGGAAGGAGTGGTATCGATGTTTGGCTATCGCAGTAATGTGCCAAAAGTGCGCCTGACAACAGACAGACTGGTCGTCCGTCTGGTGCATGAGCGTGATGCCTGGCGTCTGGCGGATTATTACGCCGAGAATCGCCAGTTTTTGAAGCCCTGGGAGCCCGTTCGGGATGAAAGCCACTGTTATCCCTCTGGCTGGCAGGCTCGCCTGAGCATGATTGCCGAATTTCACAAGCAGGGCAGCGCCTTTTATTTCGCCCTGCTGGACCCGGAAGAGAAAGAAATTATCGGCATTGCCAATTTTTCCAACGTGGTGCGCGGATCGTTTCACGCCTGTTACCTGGGCTATTCCATCGGTCAGAAATGGCAGGGACAGGGATTAATGTTTGAAGCCCTGACCAGCGCGATACGCTATATGCAGCGTTCGCAGCACATTCATCGCATCATGGCCAACTATATGCCCCACAATCAGCGCAGCGGCGATCTGCTGGCGCGCCTCGGGTTTGAGAAAGAAGGCTATGCGAAAGAGTATCTGTTGATTGACGGCGAGTGGCGTGACCACGTGCTGACGGCGTTAACCACCAAAGAATGGACCGCAGGTCGTTAAGGAGAAAAGATGAAATACCAGTTAACTGCCACAGAAGCGCGCGTCATTGGCTGCCTGCTGGAAAAACAGGTCACCACGCCAGAGCAATATCCGCTGTCAGTCAATGCGGTAACGATGGCCTGCAACCAGAAAACCAACCGTGAACCGGTGCTCAACCTGAGCGAGCATGAGGTGCAGGAGCAACTGGATGAATTGGTCAAACGCCACTACCTGCGCACCGTGAGTGGGTTTGGTAATCGCGTCACCAAATATGAGCAGCGTTTTTGTAATTCCGAGTTTGGCGATCTAAAACTGAGCAGCGCTGAAGTGGCGGTGATCACCACCTTGTTGTTGCGTGGGGCGCAAACGCCGGGTGAATTACGATCTCGAGCGGGAAGAATGCATGAATTCAGTGACATGCAGGAAGTGGAGCAAACGCTGGAAAATCTCGCGACCCGTGAAGATGGCCCGTTCGTCCTGCGTCTGGCGCGTGAGCCGGGCAAACGCGAAAGCCGTTTTATGCACTTGTTTAGCGGGAATGTACAAACGCTGATTAACGTCGTAGAAGCGATCGCGCCTGCGGATGACGAATCGCTGACTACGCGCGTCGAAACACTGGAAAACGAAGTGGCTGAGCTGAAACAACGTCTGGATTCTCTGCTGGCACATCTGGGAGATTAACAGTGACAAAATTACGCATTGGCGTGGTCGGTCTCGGCGGGATCGCGCAAAAGGCCTGGCTGCCGGTACTCAGTGCCGCAACGGACTGGACGCTGGTGGGCGCATGGTCGCCGACGCGCGCAAAAGCGCTGCAAATCTGTGAAACCTGGCGAATGCCGTATGCAACGTCGCTTCTCGACCTGGCGCGAGAATGCGATGCGGTATTTGTCCATACCTCAACGTCGACCCACTATCAGGTCGTGACGGCGCTCCTGAATGCCGGTGTTCATGTTTGTGTCGACAAACCGCTGGCGGAAAATGTGCAGGATGCCGAGCGTCTGATTGAACTGGCCGCTCGCAAAAACCTGACGCTAATGGTCGGGTTTAATCGCCGCTTTGCCCCGCTCTATCAGGATCTCAAAACTCGACTTGGTACGGCGGCGTCGCTGCGAATGGACAAACATCGCGCTGACAGCATTGGTCCAAACGATCTGCGTTTCACGCTGCTGGACGATTATCTTCACGTGGTGGATACCGCGCTGTGGCTGACCAATGGTCATGCACAGTTGAAAAGCGGTACGCTGCAAACCAACGATCAGGGCGAAATGGTCTATGCCGAACACCATTTCTCGGTGGACAATATTCAGCTGACAACCAGTATGCACCGCCGTGCAGGAAGCCAGCGTGAATCGGTACAGGCCGTGACCGATGGCGCGCTTTTCGACGTGACAGATATGCGCGAATGGCGTGAGGAGAAAGGAAGCGGGGTGGTGACCCGTCCTATCCCAGGCTGGGAGAGTACGCTCGAGCAGCGCGGCTTTGCCGGATGTGCGCGTCACTTTATCGAGTGCGTGCAAAATCAGACAGTTCCTGAAACATCGGGCGAGCAGGCTATTCTGGCGCAGCGCATCATCGAAAAGCTTTGGCGCGAGGCGATGAGCGAGTGAAAACAGTTTAATCCCTGTAACATCTGCGGATAGTAATTCGCTTAAATACGGGTAGACTAAGCGCCTCTTTTCACGCCTGCATTGCAGGCGTTTTGCCGTGTGGTTGTGGAAATTCACGTTAATGAACTTATTAAAATCGCTGGCCGCAGTCAGCTCGATGACCATGTTTTCTCGCGTGCTCGGTTTTGCGCGCGACGCAATTGTCGCCAGGGTATTTGGCGCGGGATTGGCCACTGACGCCTTTTTCGTGGCGTTCAAATTGCCTAACTTGCTGCGCCGCATCTTTGCTGAAGGGGCATTCTCGCAGGCCTTTGTGCCGATTCTGGCGGAATACAAAAGCAAGCAAGGCGAAGACGCGACGCGGGTGTTTGTCTCGTACGTTGCGGGCCTGCTGACGCTGGCGCTGGCGGTAGTGACGGTTGTCGGGATGCTGGCCGCGCCGTGGGTGATCATGGTGACCGCGCCGGGCTTTGCCAATACGGCGGAGAAATTCACGCTGACCACGCAGCTGCTGCGCATTACCTTTCCTTATATCCTGCTGATTTCGCTGGCCTCGCTGGTGGGTGCAATCCTCAATACCTGGAACCGCTTCTCCGTTCCGGCATTTGCGCCGACGTTTTTAAACGTCAGCATGATCGGTTTTGCCCTGTTTGCCGCGCCGCATTTTAACCCACCGGTGCTGGCACTGGCGTGGGCGGTGACCGTCGGCGGCGTGCTGCAACTGGCGTACCAGCTTCCGCATCTGAAGAAGATCGGCATGCTGGTGCTGCCGCGCATTAACTTCCGCGATGCGGGCGCGATGCGCGTGATCAAGCAGATGGGCCCGGCGATTTTGGGTGTTTCCGTCAGCCAAATTTCCCTCATTATTAACACCATTTTTGCCTCCTTCCTGGTCTCCGGTTCGGTGTCGTGGATGTACTACGCCGACCGTCTGATGGAGTTCCCGTCCGGCGTGCTGGGCGTGGCGCTGGGGACTATTCTGCTGCCGTCGCTGTCGCGCAGCTTTGCCAGCGGTAATCACGATGAATACTGCCGTCTGATGGACTGGGGTTTGCGTTTGTGCTTCCTGCTGGCGTTGCCTAGTGCGGTGGCGCTGGGGATTCTGGCGAAACCGTTAACCGTGTCTTTATTCCAGTACGGTAAATTCAGCGCCTTTGATGCCCTGATGACCCAGCGTGCGCTGGTGGCGTACTCCGTCGGCTTGATGGGATTGATTGTGGTGAAAGTGCTGGCGCCAGGCTTCTATTCGCGTCAGGACATTAAAACGCCGGTCAAAATTGCGATTGTCACTCTGGTGATGACCCAGCTGATGAACCTCGCGTTTATTGGACCGCTGAAACATGCCGGTCTGTCGCTGTCGATTGGTCTGGGGGCGTGTCTGAATGCCGGACTGCTGTACTGGCAGCTGCGCAAACAGAAAATTTTCACTCCGCAGCCTGGTTGGTTGAGCTTCCTGATTCGTCTGCTGGTGGCGGTTGTGGTGATGGCAGCGGCGCTGGTGGGCATGATGTACGTGATGCCAGAATGGTCCCTCGGCACCATGCCGTATCGTATTCTGCGCCTGATGGCGGTGGTTGTGGTCGGGATTGTGGCCTACTTCGCGACGTTGGCGGTTCTGGGCTTTAAGGTGAAAGAGTTCGCTCGCCGCACGGCATAAACGACTAAAGGGGAGTCACCTGATGGTGCTCCCCGTTCCCTGCTTAATCGCTCAGGCGATTAAATCGAAATCTTCTTCCCGCCGCCGCGCGAACTGGATGTCTGGCCATTTGCGCCATACAAACCCGGCTCCTGATGAGGTTTCAACACCTCAAGCGCCTGCTGATTGCGTTCAATTTGTCCTTCTAACAGCCAGCCGTTGTGCTGGTTGAGATCGCGAAGGTGCTGCGTTTTTTCGGTAATGGTCTGCCAGCGCTCAACGATATCATCATTGGCACTCCGTCGCGGGTCTTGCTCCGCGCGACGCTGCTGCTCCAGATAATCCAGAGTTGCCAGTAGCGAGCTTTTATCTTCAGTAATGCGCTGCAGGGCGCTGCCACTAATATGACCTGCAGAGAGCTGGTGTTGCTCGGCATCCATCACCGTCTTCAGATCGTTCAGGACTACCGTCATTTGATCCAATATTTCTGACAGTCGACTCATGCGGTTATTTACTCTGAAGGAAGTTCTGTGTTTCCTGAATCAGCGCATCAGCAATTTTGCTGGTGTCCATTTTCAGTTCACCGTTACGAATCGCCGTTTTCAGCGCTTCGACGCGTTCCATATTGATATCGTTGGTGCCCGGCTGCATCAGTTTGGACTGCGCATCACTTAAGGTGACGCTGGTACTGTTGGCCGTGGACGATTTTTCCAGACGCGCTTTAAGGGCTGGCGTGTCGTTCGTTTCGCGAGGTTGTACAGTGCTAACCGGCTTCAGGGGCGATGTACGATCAATGCTCATTGTGTTGTCCTCATAGAGGTTCGCGGCGTTGGCGCCTGACATCTTCATTTGTTGATTATTTATCGGCAGCCGCCGCGAAATCTTTAAAAAGATTATAGGTTAATCAGAATATTCCCATCAGAACCGACGGTTCCGCTTACCACCTGACCTGAAGACATCCTTACGCGTGCGTTTTGGGCGACGGCAGCATTGTTCAGCGCCTGGCCTTCGCTATTGACGCTAAAGCCATCTCCGTTCGCCACCACCATCACGCGCTGTCCGGCTTTAATGCGCCATGCCTGACGCAGCATCGAGAGCTGTATGGCTTGTCCCGGCGCTAAATCGCGCAGACTCACGGAGTCCTGCGCCTGGTTAATATCCAGCATTGTGCGTGGCGGAAGCTGATCCAGACGGCCACGTTTTAATTCGACATTGCCTGGCTGTAACACGCTGCCACGGGCGATTGATTGGGCGGCGACAACGTAATTTCCGGTCGCCTGTACCGTCACCTGTAAAAACCGTTTTTCGTTATTGCAGCGTGCGAGCACGTTCACGTTGCCCCACAGCTTTGTGCTGCCACTGACACTGAACGAAGGTTGCTCGCAGGACGGCAGAAGGTTGGGTTGCGTACGGACGTTAACCGAGACCTCATCGCTAAACCCGGCCAGTCGCTCGGCAAAAAATGCCGTCAGCTGGGCATTAAGATCCGCTGCCTGTGACAGGGGGCTTAACAGCAGTAGGGTTGCGGCAAGGCCACTTTTGAACGTCAGCATCTCAAATTCCCGTGGTTCCTGGATTTAACAGGATTCTACCCTTTAGGGTTTCTCATCAACGCAACAAATAGCGACGCATTTTGCGTTTATTCCGTCGATAAGGCGTACGGGTTGAGATTTAAGCTACATGCTGAAATTTCGCCATCAGCGGAGGAGACATGCTCGATAAACTCGACGCCGCGTTACGTTTTCAACAGGAAGCGCTCAATTTGCGCGCCCAGCGGCAGGAGATCCTGGCCGCCAATATCGCGAATGCCGATACCCCGGGGTTTCAGGCGCGCGATATTGATTTTTCCAGTGAGCTTAAAAAAGTCATGGAACGTGGCCGGGCTGAGGGTACGGGTGTTGCCCTTGCGCTGACGTCTGCACGCCATATTCCCGCTCAGGCGATGACTGCGCCTTCCACCGATTTACTTTACCGCATCCCCGACCAGCCATCTCTGGACGGTAACACCGTCGATATGGACCGGGAGCGCACCCAGTTTGCCGATAACAGCCTGAAGTATCAAATGGGGCTAACCGTGCTCGGTGGACAGATTAATGGCATGAAGACCGTCCTGCAGGGGGGCAACTAATTTATGGCCTTACTGAATATTTTTGATATCGCGGGTTCAGCGCTGACCGCCCAGTCTCAACGTCTTAACGTGGCCGCCAGTAACCTGGCGAACGCCGACAGCGTGACCGGACCGGACGGCCAGCCCTATCGTGCCAAACAGGTTGTCTTCCAGGTCGATGCTGCGCCGGGCGCGGCAACCGGCGGCGTGAAAGTCGCCGATGTGGTTGAAAGCCAGGCACCGGACAAACTGGTGTTTGAGCCAGGCAATCCGCTGGCGGATGCCAACGGCTACGTCAAAATGCCCAACGTCGATGTGGTCGGCGAAATGGTGAACACCATGTCAGCGTCACGCAGCTACCAGGCGAACGTTGAAGTGCTCAATACCGTGAAGAGCATGATGCTCAAAACGCTCACTCTCGGCCAGTAAAGGAGACACGAATGTCCATCGCCGTCAATGTGAATGACCCGACCAACTCCGGCGTCCAAAGCACCAGTACGTCTACGGGCTCCAGCTCGCTGACCGGTAACAGCGCTGCCGATTTACAGGGCAGCTTTTTGACGTTACTGGTTGCGCAGTTGAAAAACCAGGACCCGACGAACCCGATGCAGAACAACGAACTGACCACGCAGCTTGCGCAGATCAGTACCGTTAGCGGCATTGAAAAACTCAATACCACTCTGGGCTCTGTCTCCGGTCAAATTGACAACAGTCAGTCTCTGCAGGCGGCCAACCTGATCGGTCACGGCGTGATGATCCCAGGCACAACTATCCTTGCAGGCACCAGCACCACCGACGGAACCAGCACCACCACGACCACGCCATTTGGCGTTGAGTTGCAGCAACCGGCCGACAAAGTGACCGCCACCATCACCAACAAAGACGGTGTTGTGGTGCGTACGATCGACATTGGTGACCTGAAAGCGGGTGTGCATACCTTTACCTGGGATGGCAGCCTGACCGACGGCACAACGGCGCCGAACGGTTCTTACAAAGTGGCGATTTCCGCCAGCAACGGGACGACTCAGCTGGTGGCTCAGCCACTGCAATTCGCCCTGGTGCAGGGTGTAATTCGTGGCTCTGATGGCAACAAACTGGATTTGGGTACTTCTGGTACCACCACACTCGACGAAGTTCGGCAGATTATTTAAGCCTTAACACTTATCAGGAGTAAGTCATGGCCTTTTCTCAAGCGGTCAGCGGCCTGAATGCTGCGGCCACCAACCTGGACGTCATTGGCAACAACATCGCCAACTCCGCGACCTATGGTTTCAAATCCGGTACTGCGTCTTTCGCGGACATGTTTGCCGGTTCTAAAGTGGGTCTGGGCGTTAAAGTTGCGGGTATCACCCAGGACTTTACCGACGGCACCACCACTAACACTGGCCGTGGGCTGGATGTGGCTATCAGCCAGAACGGTTTCTTCCGTATGGTCGATGAAAACGGTTCTGTGTTTTACAGCCGTAACGGTCAGTTCAAACTCGACGAAAACCGTAATCTGGTGAACATGCAGGGCCTGCAGCTGACCGGCTACCCGGTTGCTGGTACACCGCCATCCGTTCAGACCGGTGCGAACCCGCAGGCGATCTCGATTCCAAACACGCTGATGGCGGCGAAGTCCACCACCACCGCGTCTCAGCAGATCAACCTGAACTCCACCGATACCGTGCCTACCGTGACGCCTTTCGACCCGACGAACTCGGATTCCTACAACAAAAAAGGGACCGTCACCGTCTTCGACAGCCAGGGTAATGCGCACAACATGAACCTGTTCTACGTCAAAGACACCGCAGCGAACAGCTGGAAGGTCTACTCCCAGGACGGCAGCGTAGCGGGTAGCACTCCTGCACTGGCGACCACACTGACCTTTAACGCCAGCGGCGTTCTGACCGGCGGTGGCCAGGTCAATATCACCACTGCAACCATGCCTGGTGCAACGCCTGCGACCTTCGCGATGAGTTTTACCAACTCCATGCAGCAGAACACCGGCGCGAACAACATCGTGGCGACCAACCAGAACGGCTACAAGCCGGGCGACCTGGTGAGCTACCAGATCAACGACGACGGCACCGTTGTGGGTAACTACTCCAACGAACAGACTCAGGTTCTGGGCCAGATCGTGCTGGCGAACTTCGCCAACAACGAAGGTCTGAAATCCGAAGGTGATAACGTCTGGTCTTCCACTCAGTCCTCCGGTGTTGCACTGCTGGGTACTGCGGGTTCCGGTAACTTCGGCACGCTGACCAACGGCGCGCTGGAAGCGTCCAACGTCGATCTGAGTAAAGAACTGGTGAACATGATTGTCGCGCAGCGTAACTATCAGTCGAACGCGCAGACCATCAAAACCCAGGATCAGATCCTCAACACGCTGGTCAACCTGCGTTAATCGTCTAACGGGATGATGTCATGGATCACGCAATATATACGGCGATGGGCGCAGCCAGCCAGACGATGAATCAGCAGGCTGTGACCGCCAGCAACCTGGCGAATGCTTCAACGCCGGGCTTTCGTGCACAGTTGAATGCGCTGCGTGCCGTGCCGGTCGAAGGGCTGTCGTTGCCGACGCGTACGCTGGTTATCGCCTCAACGCCGGGTGCCGATATGACGCCGGGCCAGATGGATTACACCTCGCGCCCGCTGGACGTTGCACTCCAGCAGGACGGTTGGCTGGCGGTGCAAACGGCGGATGGCTCCGAAGGCTATACCCGCAACGGTAATATCCAGGTTGATGCCACCGGCCAGATGACCATTCAGGGCCATCCGGTGATTGGCGAAGCAGGCCCGCTGACCGTGCCGGAAGGTTCGGAAATCACTATTGCAGCGGACGGGACCATTTCGGCGCTGAATCCGGGCGATCCGGCCAACACCATCGCCCCGGTTGGAAAACTGAAGCTGGTGAAAGCCGAAGGCAATGAAGTGACGCGCGGCGACGACGGGATGTTCCGTCTGAGCCAGGCAGCACAGGCCACGCGTGGCCCAACCCTGCAGGCCGACCCGAGCATTCGCGTGATGTCCGGCGTGCTGGAAGGCAGCAACGTCAAACCGGTTTCCGCGATGACCGATATGATTGCCAGCGCCCGCCGTTTCGAAATGCAAATGAAGGTTATCACCAGCGTGGATGAAAACGCCGGCCGTGCTAACCAACTGCTGTCTATGACTTAACAGGATTTCCTATGATCAGCTCTTTATGGATCGCGAAAACCGGTCTCGACGCGCAGCAAACCAATATGGATGTCATCGCCAACAACCTGGCGAACGTCAGCACCAATGGTTTTAAGCGTCAGCGTGCCGTGTTCGAAGATTTGCTTTATCAAACCATCCGTCAGCCGGGCGCGCAGTCGTCCGAGCAGACCACCCTGCCGTCAGGGCTGCAAATTGGTACCGGTGTGCGTCCGGTGGCGACCGAACGTCTGCACAGCCAGGGCAACCTGTCTCAGACCAACAACAGCAAAGACGTGGCGATCAAAGGCCAGGGTTTCTTCCAGGTGCAGTTACCTGACGGAACCTCAGCTTATACCCGTGACGGCTCTTTCCAGGTTGATCAGAATGGCCAACTGGTGACAGCCGGTGGTTTTCAGGTTCAGCCTGCGATCACCATTCCGGCGAACTCCCTGAGCATCACTATCGGGCGTGATGGCGTGGTGAGCGTGACGCAGCAAGGGCAGGCCGCGCCTGTTCAGGTTGGGCAGCTTAACCTGACGACCTTCATGAACGATACCGGTCTGGAAAGCATTGGTGAGAACCTCTACACCGAAACTCAGTCTTCCGGTGCGCCGAATGAAAGTACGCCGGGCCTGAATGGTTCAGGGCTGCTGTATCAGGGCTATGTCGAGACCTCTAACGTCAACGTGGCGGAAGAGTTGGTCAACATGATCCAGGTTCAGCGTGCGTATGAAATTAACAGTAAAGCAGTGTCGACGACCGACCAGATGCTGCAAAAACTGACGCAACTTTAAGGTGTGTCCGGTGCGGTAACCCGCACCGGCTCCCTGTTTTCGAAGATGAAGGCAATGCAAAAAAACGCGGCGTTTCGTTATCCAATTCTGACTGTCCTGGCCGTTACCCTGAGCGGTTGCGCCTTGATCCCGTCAAAACCTTTGGTTCAGGGTGCGACTACCGCCCAACCCGTTCCCGGTCCGACGCCGGTGGTGAACGGCTCCATTTTCCAGTCTGCGCAGCCGATTAACTACGGTTATCAGCCGCTGTTTGAAGACCGTCGACCGCGCAACGTCGGCGATACACTGACCATTGCGCTGCAGGAAAACGTCAGTGCGAGCAAAAGCTCCTCGGCGAATGCCAGCCGCGATGGAAAAACCAACTTTGGCTTTGATACCGTTCCGCGCTATCTGCAGGGCTTGTTCGGCAATGCGAGAGCTGATGTGGATGCCTCTGGCGGCAACAGCTTTAACGGTAAAGGCGGCGCCAACGCCAGCAACACCTTCAGCGGCACGCTGACGGTGACAGTTGACCAGGTTCTGGTTAACGGCAATTTACACGTCGTGGGTGAAAAACAGATCGCCATTAACCAGGGCACTGAATTCATTCGCTTCTCCGGTGTGGTTAACCCGCGCACCATCAGTGGCACCAACACCGTACCGTCTACCCAGGTGGCGGATGCGCGCATTGAGTACGTCGGTAACGGCTACATCAACGAAGCGCAGAATATGGGCTGGCTGCAACGCTTCTTCCTTAATTTATCGCCGATGTAAGCGAGGTGACCTATGTTTAAATCCCTCTTCGCGATGGTGTTGGTGCTGGTGACAACTGTCGCCCAGGCTGACCGAATTCGCGATCTCACCAGTGTACAGGGCGTACGTGAAAACTCATTGATTGGCTACGGCCTGGTCGTCGGCCTGGACGGTACAGGCGACCAGACCACCCAGACGCCATTTACCACTCAGAGCTTGAACAACATGCTGTCCCAGCTCGGGATCACCGTCCCGACGGGCACCAACATGCAGCTGAAAAACGTGGCAGCGGTAATGATTACCGCATCCTACCCGGCCTTTGCGCGCCAGGGACAGACCATCGACGTCGTCGTTTCTTCGATGGGTAACGCCAAAAGTCTGCGCGGCGGTACGTTGCTGATGACCCCGCTGAAAGGGGTCGATAGCCAGGTGTATGCGCTCGCGCAGGGTAACATTCTGGTCGGCGGTGCGGGTGCATCGGCGGGCGGGAGCAGCGTGCAGGTGAACCAGCTGAACGGCGGGCGTATTACCAACGGGGCGATTATCGAGCGTGAACTGCCGACGCAGTTTGGCGCCGGGAATACCATCAATTTGCAGCTGAATAATGAAGACTTCACGATGGCGCAGCAAATTGCCGACACCATCAACCGCAGCCGTGGTTTTGGTAGCGCCACGGCGCTGGATGCCCGCACCGTGCAGATCCGCACGTCTTCCGGTAGCAGCAACCAGGTGCGCATGTTGGCCGATATCCAGAATATGGAAGTCAACGTCCCGCTTCAGGATGCCAAGGTGATCATCAACTCGCGTACCGGTTCGGTGGTCATGAACCGCGAAGTCACGCTGGATAGCTGTGCGGTAGCGCAGGGTAACTTGTCCATCAGCGTCAGCCGTTCGGCGAACGTCAGCCAGCCCGATACGCCGTTTGGTGGCGGTCAGACGGTTGTCACGCCGCAAACGCAGATTGATCTTCGTCAGAGCGGCGGCTCGCTGCAAAGCGTGCGCTCCAGCGCCAACCTGAACAACGTGGTCCGCGCGCTGAACGCGCTGGGTGCGACGCCGATGGATCTGATGTCGATTCTGCAATCGATGCAAAGTGCAGGATGTCTGCGCGCCAAACTGGAAATCATCTAATGCTGGGCGATAGCAAACTGATGGCAAGTGCGGCCTGGGATGCCCAGTCGCTCAATGAACTGAAAACCAAAGCAGGCACCGATCCGGCGGCGAACCTCCGCCCGGTCGCCCGTCAGGTGGAAGGGATGTTTGTGCAGATGATGCTGAAAAGCATGCGTGAAGCGCTGCCGAAAGACGGTATGTTCAGCAGCGATTCGACGCGACTCTACACCAGCATGTATGACCAGCAGATTGCCCAGCAGATGACATCAGGTAAGGGACTTGGCCTCGCCGATATGATCGTCAAGCAGATGCAGGCGGCGCAAGGTGTTCAGCCAGAAGAACAGCCGCAGCAGGTGCCGATGAAGTTTGACCTTGAAACGGTGACCAGCTATCAGAACCAGGCGCTGACGCAGATGGTGCGTAAAGCGATGCCCAAAACGACGTCCAACAGCGATGAACCGCTGTCGGGCGACAGCAAAGACTTCCTCGCTCAACTTTCGCTCCCGGCGCGTCTCGCCAGCGAGCAGAGCGGGGTGCCGCACCACCTGATTCTGGCGCAGGCTGCGCTGGAGTCCGGCTGGGGCCAGCGCCAGATTCGCCGTGAAAACGGGGAACCTAGCTTTAACATTTTTGGCGTGAAGGCGTCGTCAGGCTGGAAAGGGCCGACCACGGAAATCACCACCACCGAATTTGAAAACGGCGCGGCGGTGAAGGTTAAAGCCAAATTCCGCGTTTACAGCTCTTATCTTGAAGCCTTGTCTGATTATGTCGGGCTGCTGAGTCGAAATCCGCGCTACGCAGCGGTCACTCAGGCTGCGACGGCGGAGCAGGGTGCACAGGCATTGCAGAATGCAGGGTATGCGACCGACCCACAATATGCCCGCAAACTGACCGGTATGATTCAGCAGCTTAAAGCGATGGGCGAGAAAGTCAGTAAAGCCTACAGCACCGATCTCGAAAATCTGTTCTAAAGCCTCAAGTTTGCGCGAGCGGTGTCGATAATCCTTATCAGGACTCGTGTCTGAAAGTTTACAAGGAACCTCAATGTCCAGTTTGATTAACAGCGCCATGAGTGGCCTCAGTGCGGCACAGTCGGCACTGAATACCGTGAGTAACAACATTTCCAGTTATAACGTGGCCGGGTATACCCGCCAGACCACGGTGCTGGGTGCATCGAACAGTACGTTGACCGGCGGCGGCTGGGTGGGTAATGGTGTTTACGTTTCCGGCGTGCAGCGTGAGTATGATTCGTTCATCACTAACCAGCTGCGTGCGGCACAGACCCAGAGCAGCGGCTTGACCACGCGTTATCAGCAGATGTCGAAAATTGACGATGTGCTGTCTGATACCACCAATTCCCTTTCCACAACGTTGCAAGGCTTCTTTACCAGCCTGCAAACGTTGGCCAGCAACGCCGAAGATCCGGCTGCGCGTCAGACCGTACTCGGTAAGGCTGACGGTCTGGTGAATCAGTTCAAGACTACCGACCAGTATCTGCGCGACCAGGATAAGCAGGTGAATACCGCTATCTCGACCAGCGTCGATCAGATCAACAATTATGCCAAACAGATTGCTAATCTGAACGACCAGATTTCACGTCTGACTGGCGTCGGGGCTGGCTCCTCTCCTAACAATTTGCTCGATCAGCGCGATCAACTGGTGAGCGAACTGAATCAGATTGTAGGTGTGGAAGTTGCCGTTCAGGACGGCGGGACTTACAACGTTTCATTCGGTAATGGTTACAACCTGGTGCAGGGCAGCACGGCAAATCAGCTCGCGGCTGTTCCATCGAGTGCTGACCCAACACGTACTACCGTGGCGTTTGTCGATTCTGTCGCGGGTAATATCGAGATTCCCGAGAAGGTGCTGAACACCGGCTCATTGGGCGGTCTGTTAACGTTCCGCTCGGAAGATCTGGATAAAGCACGTAATACGCTGAACCAACTGGCACTCTCTTTTGCGGATGCATTGAACCAACAGCATGCTAAAGGGTTTGATGCTAACGGCGATGCGGGCGGCAAGATGTTCGATTTCGGCTCTCCGGCCGTCATTGGTAACAGCAAAAACAGCGTACCAGGTGCAACCGTCGGGGCTACCATTGCGGACAGCACTAAAGTTCAGGCGACAGATTACAAGCTCGAATTTAACGGTACCGACTGGACCGTCACCCGTACTTCTGACAAAACGTCATTCACGGCGACGCCAGACGGCAGCGGGAATATGACCTTCGACGGTATTACCGTGAACGTCAGTGGTTCTGCGGCAACCAAAGACAGCTTCACGGTAAAACCGGTTGTCGATGCTATCGTCAATATGGATCTCCTTATCAGCGATGAATCCAAACTGGCAATGGCCGGTTCAGCGACGGGTGGCGAAAGCGATAACGTCAACGGTAAAGCATTGGTTGCTTTGCAAAACAGCAAAGTAGTTGGCGGCAATAAGACCTTCAACGACTCTTATGCTTCGCTGGTCAGCACCGTCGGCAGCACGACCGCATCACTGAAAACCAGTGCCGCAACCAAAAATAACGTGGTGACGCAGTTGAGCAATCAGCAGCAGTCGATCTCCGGGGTGAACCTCGACGAAGAGTACGGCAACTTGCAACGTTTCCAGCAGTATTACCTCGCGAATGCGCAGGTGCTGCAAACGGCCAGTACGCTCTTCGATGCGTTAATTAATATTCGCTAAGGCTGAGGTGAACAATGCGCATTAGCACCCAAATGATGTACCAGCAAAATATGCGTGGGATCACGGATTCCCAAAGCAAATGGCTGGGTTATGGCGAACAGATGTCCACCGGAAAACGTGTGAATCGCCCGTCTGACGACCCGATCGCGGCGTCACAAGCGGTGGTGCTGTCCCAGGCACAGGCACAGAATAGTCAGTTTGCCCTGGCACGCACTTTTGCAACTCAGAAAGTGTCGCTGGAAGAGAACGTATTAGGTCAGGTGACGACCGCCATTCAATCTGCACAAGAGAAAATTGTGAACGCAGGAAACGGTACGTTGAGTGACGTTGACCGCGCTTCACTGGCGACCGATCTGCAGGGTATTCGCGACCAACTGCTCAATCTGGCTAACAGCGCTGATGGGAATGGTCGTTATATCTTCGCCGGTTTTAAAACTGACACAGCGCCATTTGATCAGACCGACGGCTCTTACAACGGCGGCGACACGGCGATTACTCAGCAGGTTGATTCTGCCCGTAATATGCAGGTCAGCCATACCGGTTCCGATGTGTTTGATAAATTTACCAGCAACGCGAAGCCAGAGCCTGCAGGAAGTACGCAGGAAACCAATTTGTTCAAAATTCTGGATTCCGCCATTGCTGCGCTGAATACGCCAATTGAAGGCGATCAAACAAAAGCCGATGACTTCACGGCAAGTATTGATAAGGCCAACCGTGGTCTGAGTAATTCGCTGGACAACGTACTGACGGTGCGTGCGGATTTGGGTACTAAGTTGACCGAACTCGATAAGTTAGATGCGTTGGGTGATGACCGTGCGCTGGGCCAAACTCAGCAGATGAGCGACCTGGTTGATGTTGACTGGAACTCGGCGATTTCGTCTTACACCATGCAGCAAGCGGCGCTTCAGGCATCCTATAAAGCATTCAGCGATATGCAGGGAATGTCTCTGTTCCAGCTTAACAAGTAAAAATTTTAGCCTCTTAAAACATGTCTTGAAACTGGATATGTTTTGTCTGCCCAACCCGGAGATTCCGGATTGGGCTTTTTTTTAAAGATTTTGTACTTGCATAGCCATCACTCGGGCATTTTCTATCAGGCGAATAATGAGTGCTATTGCCCCACAGACAGTAGCCAGGGCCACGACGCCTTGCCAGCCTGCCACGGCGTACACTTTGCTCCCCAGCGCCGAACCGAGTGCCATCCCAATAAAGACCACGGTAAACAGTAGCGCATTAAGTCGCCCACGAGCCTGTGGCTCGAGGCTATAGACCAGATTTTGATGGGCGACCAGGCTTGACTGCAATCCGAGATCAAAACCGACGGCTGATATCGCAATCAGAACGAGCTGCCCGTGGGTGCCTACTGCGGGCATCAGGAACATCAGTGCAAACGACACGGTCACCAGCGTAGCACCGAGTTGGGTGACTTTGCCTGCACCGAGTTTATCTGCAAGATTTCCTGCCAGCGGGGCGGCAAGCGCGCCTGCGGCTCCTGCGACACCAAATCCACCTGCGACTGCGCTACCGAGGTGATACCGTTCCAACAGCATCACTGCCAGCGTTGACCAGAACGCGCTAAATGAAATGGACAGAAAACCCTGAGCCAGTGCTGCACGGCGCAGGGCCGGATAGCGACGCCACAGGTGTTCCATTGAGCGCATCAGGGCTGGGTAGCTGAGCGTGGAGTGAATTGTAAAGCGCGGTAACACGGCCCACATTACCACCCCGATAAAGGCGATGCTGACGGCAGCCAGTTGATACATCACGCGCCAGCCGAAGGCTTCGCCCACCACGCCGCTGACGGTTCGGGATAGCAGGATGCCCAGCAGCAGACCGGTCATGACCGTGCCGACGGTTTTTCCCTGTTTGCCCTCCGGAGCAAGAATGGCTGCGGCGGGGACAATATCCTGCGCCATTGTCGCAGCCATGCCGATCATCAAGCTTGCCAGCAACAGCGAATGGAGTTGTCCGGTCACACTACAGCCGAGAAGAAAGAGCGCCAGCGCGGCACTTTTGATAAGAATTAACGTCCGGCGATCGTGACGGTCGCCCAGCGGCAGGAGAAACAATATACCCAGCGCATAACCCGCCTGTGTCAGCGTCGGGACCATCCCCATACCCTCAATACTCAAGTGCAGATCGGCGCCCATTAAGGGTAAAAGCGGTTGAGCATAATAAATGGATGCAACGCTGAATCCTGCGCCAATCGCAAGGATAAAAACAACCCAGCGGCTGGTGGTCTGAGTGATAGTGGTTGTGTTCATTAGGTGTACCTCATTCATGGAATGAGGCTATTTTTCAGCAATGACACTTGAGGCGGTAGCCAGCGGGGTGGTAAAACATCTATACGCGTAACGTATAGCCAGAATGATAATGAAACGAACAGAGCGTATAGATAGAGTCGAATTAATGCGGACCTTTGTACGCATCGTGGAATCAGGATCGCTTTCTGGTGCCGCCCGACAGATGGAAACAACCCAGGCGACCGTCAGCCGACGGTTACAATCACTGGAAACACTTCTCGGCGTGCGATTATTGTTGCGTACCACACATGCGACGAAGCTCACTGATGATGGCGAACGCTGTTATCAGCACGCCAGAAAGGTGATCGACAGCTGGCTGGCGCTTGAGGATGAAGTAGGGCAATCCGAGGATGAACCGGTCGGCACTCTTCGTGTGAGAGCGCCTCATGCTTTTGGTCAGGAGCAGCTTTTGGTGCCATTGAGCCAATTTTTAACCCGCTATCCGCAGCTGTCCGTTGACTGGATGCTCAATGACAGAACCGCTGATTTTCTGAGTGATAATATTGATTGCGCGATCCGGGTGGGCGCGGAGATTGATCCAAATACGGTTTCGGTTTTGCTGGCCGAAGTCCCGCGCTGCGTTGTTGCGGCACCTTCTCTGTTGGCACAGTACACCGCGCCGGAGACACCTGAGGATCTTTGCGCATTCCCGTGGATAGCGCTCAAAAGTTTTTATCATCAGCATATCGAACTGTTTGAGGGGATGTCTGAGCCACCAAAACGCATT
Organism: Lelliottia jeotgali; assembly: GCA_002271215.1. Classification (NCBI taxonomy): domain Bacteria; kingdom Pseudomonadati; phylum Pseudomonadota; class Gammaproteobacteria; order Enterobacterales; family Enterobacteriaceae; genus Lelliottia; species Lelliottia jeotgali. Next base: position 1,760,181 of record CP018628.1, read on the forward strand.
GCTATCTCCCCGCGTCTGAGCACCGACAGCCTGTATGTTACACGCAACATGGCGCTGAGCGGATTAGGCCTGGCGGTAGTATCAAGCTGGACGGTTGAAGAGGATATTCGTGAGGGGAGGCTAATTCATGTGTTGCCGGGCTGGCAACCGGCTGCGCTTCCGGTTCATTTGGTTTATCCGTGGTCGCGTTATTATCCGGCACGCTTAAGACGTTTTCTGGAAATGATGCGTGAAGTCATGCCGCAAATAGCCGGAATGCGCAAACCCATCCCGTAAAAAAGAGGCAAAAAAAAAGCCGACCCTCAAGGTCGGCTTTTCGTTATGACAGCGAGTTATTCAGCTGGCTGTGGGCGTGTCGCCGGAGCGGTTGCCTGGTGAGTGGCGCTATGACCACCCGCAGAACCACGGCCATCGAAATCGAACGCAGGGCGCACCCAGTCACTATGACGTGGCGCTTCTGGTACGTATTCCGGTGCTGGAGCACGCGTCATCGGTGCAGTCGCATAGTGATGTTCAACCACTGCGGCAACAACAGGCTCTGGTTTTACAACCGGGGCTGGAGTCGGTGCTTGTGGCTCAGGAGTCACTTCAACAGGCTGTTCAACAACCGCTTCTGTGACAACTTCTTCTTCTACCACTGCTTCAGCGGGCTGAGCTTCTTCTGCAACCTGTTCAGCCACCACGGTATCTTCCTGGGCGATGAACTGCGGCTGTTCGTCTACCGGCGCAGCAATCACTTCCGGATGCGTGGTTTCGATTTCAGCGGTTTCAACAACCGGCTGAGGCTCGATAACTGGCGCAGACTCTACAACCGGCTGAGGTTCAGCAACGACCTGCTGTGTCTCTTCAACCACAACGGCGGCAGCTTCAGCCACTTCAACTGGAGCAGCAACGATTGGCTCAATGGCTTCAGGGGCCACGTTTTGCTCTTCAAACTGCTGTTCCTGAGGACGTGCAATCGGATAGCGGATAAAGACTTTACCGGAGGCCAATTCTGGTGACGCACAGGCCACGGTCAGAGGCATCGGAGACTGAGTTGGGTAACGCTCGTCACGATAGCGACGACGACGCTGACCGCTCACGCGCAGGTGGCGCGGAGAGCGACGGGAGCGACGTGGCATACCGTTGTTATCACGTGCTTCACCGTTGTCATCGTGCTCAGGAGTCGCTTCAACAACTGCAGGCAGATCCAGTTTTGCCAGCTGTGTGTTCTGGGCGGTTTCAACAACCGGTTCAACAACAGGGGCGATAACCTCAGACTGCTCAGTCTGGAAACGAACTTTCTGCGACAGTTGACGCTGCTTACGGCGCGGCATGACCTGGACGCGTTCTTCCTGCTCAGCATCTTGCTCAACCGGCGCTTCGGTGTTAACAACTTTCGCTTCCTGCTGCGCCTGACGTTTATCGTCATTGCGACGGCGGTTACGTTCGCGACGCGGCTGCTGCTGGTCGTCACGCTGTCTGGTGTTTTCAGACTCATCGCCCGCTGTCTGGCGGATTTCACGATCTTCCACTTTTTGCTGCTGTGGCTTCTCGCGACGGTTGCGACGGTTGTCTTCGCGGGTCTCGCGACCTTCGTTATTGTCTGAACGGTTATCGCGATTATCGCGGTTGTCACGATTATCGCGGCGATCGTTACGATCGTTACGGTCATTACGATCGCGACGGTTGTTCTGACGTTTACGACGATCCTGCGGACGCTCTTGCTTCTCTTCCTTCGGCGCAACTTTAGGTTGTTCCGGTTGAGGTTCTTCGCTGGCGAACATTTTCTTCAGTGCGCCGAAGAAACGGCTCAGCAAGCCAGGTTCAGACGGTGTAGCGTTAGCTTCTGCCGCAGGTTTCTGCACAGCAGATTTCGCTGGTGCTTGTTCCAGGGCAGGAGCCGGAGGCGCTTCTGGCATGATGAAAGTCGCCAGCGCCGGCTGTTCAGGCAGTTTGCGCTCGGCAGGCTCTGCATCAGACGGCATTGCCATCTCTTCTTCATGCAGTTTCGGCAGCAGGTAGCTCAGGGTGCTGGTCTCTTCGCCTTTGCGCACGCGCAGGACAGAGTAGTGCGGGGTTTGCATCTGATCGTTTGGCACGATGATGCAGCGCACGCCGCCCTGACGCGTTTCAACGGCGCTAACCGCTTCACGTTTTTCGTTCAGCAGATAGGAGGCAATAGGTACTGGAACAATCGCGTGAACCTCTTTGGTATTCTCTTTCAGCGCTTCTTCTTCGATGAGACGCAGAATGGAGAGAGAGAGAGATTCATTGTCACGCACGGTACCCGTACCGCTACAGCGAGGGCAGACGTGATGGCTTGATTCACCCAGTGACGGGCTCAGGCGCTGACGCGACATTTCCAGCAGGCCAAAGCGAGAAATATGGCTGATCTGGATACGTGCACGATCCTGACGAACGGCTTCACGCAGACGGTTTTCCACGGCGCGCTGATGGCGAACCGGAGTCATGTCGATGAAGTCGATAACGATCAGGCCGCCCAGGTCGCGCAGACGAAGTTGACGGGCAATTTCATCTGCAGCTTCAAGGTTGGTATTGAAGGCCGTTTCTTCGATATCGCCGCCGCGAGTTGCGCGTGCGGAGTTGATGTCGATAGCGGTCAGCGCTTCGGTGGAGTCGATAACGATAGAACCGCCAGAAGGCAGGCGCACTTCACGCTGGAAGGCGGATTCGATCTGAGATTCAATCTGATAGTGGCTGAACAGCGGGATTTCACCGGTGTACAGTTTAATTTTGCTGGTGAAATCCGGACGACCCAACGCTGCGATGTGCTGGCGAGCCAGCTCAAGCACTTTCGGGTTATCGATCAGGATCTCGCCGATGTCCTGGCGCAGGTAGTCACGGAACGCACGTACAATGACGTTACTTTCCTGGTGGATCAGGAATGGCGCCGGGCGGTTTTCTGCTGCTTTCTGGATGGCTTCCCAGTGCTTCAGACGGAAACCCAGGTCCCACTGCAGCGCTTCGGCAGATTTGCCAACGCCTGCGGTACGCACGATGAGGCCCATGCCATCAGGCAGTTCCAGGCTCGCCAGCGCTTCTTTCAGCTCGGTACGGTCGTCGCCTTCGATACGGCGGGAGATACCGCCCGCACGCGGGTTGTTCGGCATCAGAACCAGATAGCTGCCTGCCAGACTGATAAAGGTGGTCAGCGCAGCGCCTTTGTTGCCGCGTTCTTCTTTATCAATCTGAACGATAACTTCCTGGCCTTCGCGCAGCACATCTTTGATGTTCGGACGACCGTGGGAGTTGTAATTGGCAGGGAAGTATTCGCGGGCAATCTCTTTCAGAGGAAGGAAACCGTGACGCTCAGCGCCGTAATCGACGAATGCGGCCTCAAGGCTTGGTTCAATGCGGGTGATTTTGCCTTTGTAAATGTTCGCTTTTTTCTGTTCGTGTCCAGGACTTTCGATATCCAGATCGTACAGACGCTGCCCATCCACAAGGGCGACACGCAACTCTTCTTGCTGAGTTGCGTTGATTAACATTCTTTTCATCGTAACTTACTCATTATTCTTACATTGACGACTAAGCTGCGGGCAAGGTGACGCTTTCCGGGGTATGAACCGATGGCCTCGTGACTATTGACGTCGCCAACCTCACGGTTGTCGCGCGCTTAAGAGGCGCAAAGTGTCGGTTGCCTGTATTTCATACGGAAATACAGCGCGATTATTCAGGGGAACAGCCTGGGAACACTCTCCAGAGAAGATTCCATTTACCGGTAAGTACTGCAACCCGCAGCCCGCTAACTGTCTGAAAGATCAATACGTCTTACGCCATTGCTGCGTGGATGATCGGTCAGACAAAATGGGTCATTCCGTCGACATCCTTACAAAACCCGGATTTAACGCGGAAAACGGCTTCATTATTCCATTGCTAACCCAGATATAGCAAGATGACTTTTACCATTTATCACCCGGTTACTCACAGTTTCTTCACTTCAACGAGATGATTGGTTTAATAACCGCCAAATCGATTGCGCGCGAAGAACACTGCCCGGATGAAAGTAAATATAAGCATAGAAAAATGAGTGGCGCTAATGCGGATCGATATTTAGAATCGCCAACCATGAAAACAGAGACTCCATCCGTAAAAATGGTTGCTATCGCTGATGACGACGCGGGGCAACGAATCGACAATTTTTTGCGCACTCAGCTGAAAGGCGTGCCAAAAAGTATGATTTATCGCATCTTGCGTAAGGGCGAGGTGCGGGTGAACAAAAAACGCGTCAAACCTGAGTACAAACTGGAAGCGGGCGATGAAGTGCGTATTCCGCCAGTGCGTGTCGCCGAACGTGAAGAAGAGGCTGTTTCGCCGCATCTGCATAAAGTGGCGGCGCTGACTGACGCTATTCTGTATGAGGACGATCATATCCTCGTGCTGAATAAACCCTCTGGTACAGCAGTACATGGTGGCAGCGGTTTAAGTTTTGGCGTAATCGAAGGTCTGCGCGCGTTGCGCCCGGAAGCGCGTTTCCTTGAGCTCGTTCACCGTCTGGACCGCGACACCTCCGGCGTGCTGCTGGTGGCGAAAAAACGCTCTGCTTTGCGTTCGTTGCATGAACAGCTGCGCGAGAAAGGGATGCAGAAAGACTATCTGGCGCTGGTACGAGGCCAGTGGCAATCCCATGTCAAAGTGGTGCAGGCGCCTCTGCTGAAAAATATTCTGCAAAGCGGTGAGCGCATCGTGCGCGTTAATAGCGAAGGCAAGCCGTCAGAAACTCGCTTCAAGGTTGAAGAACGCTATGAGTTTGCCACGCTGGTGCGCTGTAGCCCGGTTACCGGACGCACGCATCAGATTCGTGTGCATACGCAACATGCCGGACATCCGATTGCGTTTGATGACCGCTATGGCGATCGTGAATTTGACAAGCAGTTGGTTAAAACGGGGCTGTCTCGCCTGTTCCTGCACGCCGCTGCGCTGAAGTTTACCCATCCTGGCACGGGTGAAATCATGCGCGTCGAAGCGCCGCTGGATGACCAGTTGAAGCGCTGTCTGAAAGTCCTGCGCGGCTAATTTAGCCCGACGGCGTTGCGCTTACACGGGCCTACGGGATTGTAGGTCGGGTAAGCGCAGCGCCACCCAGCAACATTCATGCAGAAAGCGGATTACAGTGTTCGCGCCTCAGCATCTGGCACAGCGCAATCAGCGGCAGGCCGACCAGCGTATTCGGGTCGCGCCCGTCCAGTTTCTCAAACAATGCAATCCCCAACCCCTCGCTTTTAAAGCTCCCTGCACAGTTAAGCGGGCGCTCTTTACGCACGTAATCCTCAATCTCCTGCTCGCTCAAATGACGGAAGTGAACGTCAAAAGGTTCGCATTCGGTTTGCAGATGGCCTGTAGCGGAGTTGTAGAGCGCGAGGCCCGTGTAAAAGGTGACGATCGAGCCACGTGCTTTCATTAATTGCAGACGCGCGTTCTCTTCGGTATGCGGTTTTCCCGTAATTTCCCCGTCCAGCACGCAAACCTGATCGGAGCCTATAATCAGGTGATGTGGATAACGTTCGGCAAGGCTTTGTGCTTTCTCTTGCGCCAGACGTAGCACCAGATGGCGAGGAGATTCAGCAGGTTGCGGCGTTTCGTCAGTGACAGGCGCGGCGCATTCAAATGGCACGCCTAACTTTTCAAGCAACGCACGGCGGTAGGGTGAAGTGGAAGCAAGCACGAGATTTGGCATATTTTTTTCACCAGATATAGCGTATCGATGCCAGCCATTTTAAACTACAGGCCGCAATGTGTGCGAATAATTGGCAAAAGGCAGCCCTGGTTGCCTTTTTCTTTGACTCTATGACGTTACAAAGTTAATATGCGCGCCCTATGCAAAAGGTAAAATTACCCCTGACTCTTGACCCGGTTCGTACGGCTCAAAAACGCCTCGATTATGACGGTATCTATACCGCCGATCAGGTCGAACGTATCGCCGAGTTTGTGGTCAGTGTGGATACTGATGTGGAATGCTCCATGTCGTTCGCTATCGATAACCAGCGCCTTGCCGTTTTAACCGGTGATGCAAAGGCCACGGTAACGCTCGAATGCCAGCGTTGCGGGAAACCGTTCACCCGTCATGTTCACACAACGTATTGTTTCAGTCCGGTTCGTTCAGACGAGCAGGCTGAGGCACTCCCGGAAGCGTATGAGCCGATTGAGGTTAACGAATTCGGTGAAATCGATCTGCTTGCATTGGTTGAAGATGAGATCATCCTCGCCTTGCCGGTAGTTCCGGTGCATGATTCTGAACACTGTGAAGTGTCCGACGCGGACATGGTCTTTGGTGAATTGCCTGATGAAGCGCAAAAACCAAACCCATTTGCCGTATTAGCCAGCTTAAAGCGTAAGTAATTAAGGAGTAAGGTCCATGGCCGTACAACAGAATAAACCAACCCGTTCCAAACGTGGCATGCGTCGTTCCCATGACGCGCTGACTGCAGTTACCAGCCTGTCTGTAGACAAGACTTCTGGTGAACAACACCTGCGTCACCACATGACTGCCGACGGTTTCTACCGTGGCCGCAAGGTAATCACTAAGTAATCACGCGCAAGCGTGATGAAGCTTAGTGAGGCATTCCCCGTGAAAGCGGGGGATCCACCGAACCGGGCAGTGAAACTATCTTGACACGTCTAACCCTGGCGTTAGATGTCATGGGAGGAGATTTTGGGCCTTCCGTGACAGTGCCTGCAGCATTGCAGGCACTGAATTCTAATTCACAACTCACACTTCTTTTAGTCGGTAATCCCGATACCATCACGCCATTACTTGCAAAAGCTGACTTTGAACAACGTTCACGTCTGCAGATTATCCCTGCGCAGTCAGTTATTGCCAGTGATGCCCGGCCATCGCATGCGATCCGCAACAGTCGCGGAAGCTCAATGCGAATTGCGCTGGAACTGGTGAAAGAAGGGCGGGCTGAAGCCTGCGTCAGCGCCGGAAACACCGGTGCGCTGATGGGGCTGGCGAAATTAATGCTCAAACCCATTGAGGGGATTGAGCGTCCTGCGCTGGTGACGGTATTACCGCATCAGCAAAAGGGCAAAACGGTTGTGCTGGATCTCGGCGCCAACGTAGATTGTGATAGTACGATGCTGGCCCAGTTTGCCATTATGGGCTCGGTGCTGGCAGAAGAAGTCGTGGGGATTGTGAATCCCCGTGTGGCGTTGCTGAATATCGGCGAAGAAGAAACCAAAGGTCTGGATAGCATTCGCGATGCCGCAGAATTGCTAAAATCCATGCCGTCAATCAACTATATTGGCTATCTTGAAGCTAATGAATTATTGACCGGCAAGACCGATGTTCTGGTGTGCGATGGGTTTACGGGCAACGTAACGTTAAAAACGATGGAAGGGGTGGTTCGGATGTTCCTTTCACTGCTGAAATTGCAGGGCGAAGGGAAAAAAAGGTCCTGGTGGCTGATTCTATTAAAGCGTTGGTTACAAAAAAGCCTGACGCGGCGATTCAGTCACCTCAACCCCGACCAGTATAATGGCGCCTGTCTGTTAGGATTGCGTGGCACGGTGATTAAGAGTCATGGTGCGGCCAATCAGCGAGCGTTTACCGTCGCGATAGAACAGGCAGTGCAGGCGGTGCAGCGACAAGTCCCACAGCGGATTGCCGCTCGCCTGGGATCTGTATTAGCAAAAAGTGACTGAGCGTACATGTATACGAAGATTTTAGGTACCGGCAGTTTTCTGCCTGAACAAGTGCGAACCAACGCCGATCTGGAAAAAATGGTAGATACGTCTGACGAGTGGATTGTCACGCGCACAGGTATCCGTGAACGCCGTATCGCCGGTCAAGATGAATCTGTTACGACTATGGGCTATGAAGCGGGCGTCCGCGCGCTGGAAATGGCCGGTATTGATAAAGAAGAGATCGGGCTGATCGTGGTTGCCACCACGTCAGCACCTAATGCTTTCCCAAGCGCAGCGTGTGAAATTCAGAACAAGCTGGGCATCAAGGGTTGTCCGGCGTTTGATGTCGCTGCTGCCTGTGCCGGTTTTACCTATGCACTGAGCATTGCCGATCAATACGTGAAGTCCGGCGCGGTGAAATACGCGCTGGTTATCGGTGCAGACGTGCTGGCGCGTACCTGCAACCCGGAAGATCGTGGAACCATCATTATCTTTGGTGATGGTGCGGGCGCTGTACTGTTAGGTCAGTCAGAAGAGCCGGGCATTATCTCGACGCATTTACATGCTGATGGACGTTATGGCGAACTGCTGACGTTGCCGAATGCCGATCGTGTCAATCCGGATAACTCCATTTACCTGACGATGGCAGGCAATGAAGTGTTCAAGGTTGCGGTAACGGAGCTGGCCCATATTGTCGACGAAACGCTGGAAGCGAACAATCTGGAGCGCTCTGCTCTGGACTGGCTGGTACCGCATCAGGCGAACCTGCGCATTATCAGCGCCACGGCGAAAAAGCTGGGCATGTCCATGGATAACGTTGTTGTGACGCTCGATCGTCATGGCAATACCTCTGCGGCGTCGGTACCGTGCGCGTTTGACGAAGCGGTACGCGATGGACGAATTAAACGAGGCCAACTGGTCTTGCTTGAAGCCTTTGGTGGCGGTTTCACCTGGGGCTCCGCGCTGGTTCGTTTCTAATTAAGGATTAAAAATGACGCAATTTGCTTTCGTGTTCCCAGGTCAGGGTTCTCAGGCCGTTGGGATGTTGTCTGATTTAGCAGCGCAATACCCCATTATTGAAGAGACTTTCCGTGAAGCTTCTGATGCTCTGGGTTACGATCTCTGGACGTTGACTCAGCAAGGTCCTGCTGAAGAACTGAACAAAACCTGGCAGACGCAGCCTGCGCTGCTCACTGCGTCCGTTGCGCTATGGCGTGTATGGCAGCAGCAGGGTGGCAAAGCGCCGGTATTGTTAGCCGGTCACAGCCTGGGCGAATACTCTGCGCTGGTGTGTGCAGGCGTTGTCGCCTTCGCTGATGCGGTACGTCTGGTCGAAATGCGTGGTAAATTCATGCAGGAAGCCGTGCCAGAAGGCACTGGCGCCATGTCCGCCATTATTGGTCTGGATGATGCGTCTATCGCTAAAGCCTGTGAAGAATCTGCTGAAGGGCAGGTGGTTTCTCCGGTAAACTTTAACTCGCCAGGTCAGGTTGTGATCGCGGGTAACAAAGAAGCCGTTGAGCGTGCGGGTGCTGCCTGTAAAGCTGCGGGCGCGAAGCGCGCACTGCCGCTGCCGGTGAGCGTTCCGTCTCACTGTGCGCTGATGAAACCGGCTGCTGAGAAACTGGCTGCCGAGCTGCAAAAAATCACTTTTAACGCACCGACAGTTCCGGTTGTGAACAACGTTGATGTGAAATGCGAAACAGCGCCAGAAGCGATTCGCGATGCGCTGGTTCGTCAGCTTTACAGCCCAGTGCAATGGACCAAAACCGTTGAGTTTATGGCCTCACAGGGCGTTGAGCACCTGTATGAAGCAGGCCCAGGTAAGGTTCTGACCGGTCTGACTAAACGTATTGTTGATACCCTGACTGCATCGGCTATTAACGAGCCAGATGCCCTGTCAGCGGCACTCGCGCAATAAAAGAGGATTACCATGAGTTTTGAAGGAAAAATCGCGCTGGTCACGGGCGCAAGCCGCGGTATCGGACGCGCCATTGCTGAAACACTGGTCGCGCGCGGCGCGAAAGTCATTGGTACGGCGACCAGCGAGAATGGCGCTCAGGCCATCAGCGAATATTTAGGTGCAAACGGTAAAGGTCTGATGTTGAATGTGACCGACGCTGCATCTATCGAATCTGTTCTGGAAAATATTCGCGCAGAGTTTGGCGAAGTGGATATTCTGGTCAATAATGCCGGAATCACTCGCGACAACTTACTGATGCGAATGAAGGACGACGAGTGGGACGATATCATCGAAACCAACCTGTCATCTGTATTCCGTCTGTCAAAAGCGGTAATGCGAGCTATGATGAAAAAGCGTCATGGCCGTATTATCACTATCGGTTCTGTGGTTGGTACCATGGGAAATGCTGGTCAGGCCAACTACGCTGCGGCGAAAGCGGGTCTGATTGGTTTCAGTAAGTCGCTGGCGCGTGAAATCGCGTCACGCGGAATTACTGTAAACGTTGTTGCTCCGGGCTTTATTGAAACGGACATGACGCGTGCGCTTTCTGACGATCAGCGTGCGGGTATTCTGGCGCAGGTTCCTGCGGGCCGCCTCGGCGGTGCTCAGGAAATCGCCAATGCGGTTGCATTTTTAGCCTCTGACGAAGCGAGTTACATCACTGGTGAGACTCTCCACGTCAACGGCGGGATGTACATGGTTTAACCACGATCGAAAATATTTGCGTTATTAGGGCGAATGGCCTCAAAATAACGTAAAATCGTGGTACGACCTGCCGGGATTTAGTTGCAAATTTTTCAACATTTTATACACTACGAAAACCATCGCGAAAGCGAGTTTTGATAGGAAATTTAAGAGTATGAGCACTATCGAAGAACGCGTTAAGAAAATTATCGGCGAGCAGCTGGGCGTTAAGCAGGAAGAAGTTGTGAACTCCGCATCCTTCGTTGAAGACCTGGGCGCAGATTCTCTTGACACCGTTGAGCTGGTAATGGCTCTGGAAGAAGAGTTTGATACTGAGATTCCGGACGAAGAAGCTGAGAAAATCACCACCGTTCAGGCTGCCATTGATTACATCAACGGTCACCAGGCGTAAGTGAACATCTCCAGGCGGTCATTCGACCGCCTGAGTTTTATCTTTTTTAGTCCCACGAATCCCTTTTTTTATCCCTCCCTGGAGGACAAACGTGTCTAAGCGTCGTGTAGTTGTGACCGGACTTGGCATGTTGTCTCCTGTCGGCAATACCGTAGAGTCCACCTGGAAAGCTCTCCTTGCCGGTCAGAGCGGCATCAGCCTAATCGACCATTTCGATACTAGCGCCTATGCAACGAAATTTGCTGGCTTAGTAAAGGATTTTAACTGTGAAGAGATTATCTCGCGCAAAGAACAGCGCAAGATGGACGCCTTCATTCAATATGGAATTGTTGCAGGCTGGCAGGCCATGCAGGATTCTGGCCTGGTAATTACGGAAGAGAACGCAACCCGCATTGGCGCCGCTATCGGCTCCGGGATTGGTGGTCTTGGTCTGATCGAGGAAAACCACACATCTTTGATGAATGGTGGCCCGCGTAAGATCAGCCCGTTCTTCGTTCCGTCCACGATTGTTAACATGGTGGCAGGTCATTTGACCATCATGTTCGGCCTGCGTGGCCCAAGCATTTCTATCGCAACGGCTTGTACCTCTGGTGTGCATAACATCGGTCAGGCTGCGCGTATCATCGCTTACGGTGATGCAGATGCTATGGTTGCCGGTGGTGCTGAAAAAGCCAGTACTCCGCTAGGCGTGGGTGGTTTCGGTGCAGCGCGCGCGCTGTCTACCCGCAACGAGAATCCTCAGGCGGCAAGCCGTCCGTGGGACAAAGACCGTGATGGTTTTGTTCTGGGCGATGGTGCTGGCATGATCGTACTGGAAGAGTACGAACACGCGAAAAAGCGTGGCGCTAAAATTTATGCAGAAATTATCGGTTTCGGCATGAGCAGCGACGCTTACCACATGACGTCTCCACCGGAAGATGGTGCGGGTGCGGCACTGGCAATGGTTAACGCGATCCGCGATGCGGGTATCGAACCAGGTCAGATTGGCTATGTTAACGCCCACGGCACCTCGACGCCGGCTGGCGACAAAGCAGAAGCTCAGGCCGTCAAATCCGTATTTGGTGATGCAGCAAGCCGTATTATGGTGAGCTCCACCAAATCCATGACTGGCCACCTGCTGGGTGCAGCAGGCGCAGTAGAGTCCATCTACTCGATCCTTGCACTGCGCGATCAGGCTGTTCCGCCAACCATCAACCTGGATAACCCGGATGAAGGTTGTGATCTGGACTTCGTTCCACACGAAGCGCGTCAGGTTAGCGGTCTGGAGTACACCCTGTGTAACTCCTTCGGCTTCGGCGGCACTAACGGCTCTCTGATCTTTAAAAAGATCTAAGGCCCGCTGCCAGGTAGCGTTAAATAAAAAGGTCCGCTTGTCGGGCCTTTTTTATTCAGTTTTCTTCCCTTGTTCTGCATTATTCATCCTGCCAGACTAGTGAGTCACGCAAAAGGAGTCTCTATGTTCTTAATCAATGGCCATGAGCAGGATACTCTGCCCGCCAACGACAGGGCGACCCAGTTTGGCGATGGCTGCTTCACAACAGCACGTATTGCTGACGGCAACGTTTGCCTGCTCGAGGCGCATATCCAGCGTTTACAGCTGGCGTGTGAAAGGTTGCTGATTCCCTTTAAACAGTGGGCTGAACTTCAGCGTGAAATGATCGACATGGCGAAGGGCAACTCTCGCGGCGTGCTGAAAGTCATTATTAGCCGTGGCGCGGGCGGGCGCGGTTACAGCGGTGCCAGTTGCCTGAACCCCACCCGAATCCTCTCCGTTTCAGCGTATCCCGCACATTATGACCTGTGGCGACGCGACGGCATCAGCCTGGCGCTCAGCCCGGTTCATCTGGGGCGAAACCCACTCCTGGCAGGAATCAAACATCTCAACCGGCTTGAGCAGGTTCTGATTCGCACTCATCTTGAACAGTCAGATGCCGATGAGGCGCTGGTTCTTGACAGCGAAGGGCTGATTACGGAATGCTGTGCGGCTAATTTAATGTGGCGACAGGGTAGCGATGTCTTCACGCCAAAGATTGACCAGGCCGGTGTCAATGGCATCATGCGGCAGTTTTGTTTGCAGCACATGGCACACTCTGGTTTTCGCGTTGTCGAAGTTCACGCTGGTGTTGAGTCATTGCTGACAGCTGATGAGGTCGTTGTCTGCAATGCATTAATGCCCGTTGTGCCGGTTCGTGCTTACGGTCAGTTGCAATGGTCATCGCGTGAGTTGTACTCGTTTTTAGCCCCACTGTGTGAGCAAACAAAATAGTCATGAAAAAAATGTTGCGCTTTGTCCTCCTCCTTCTCGTCGTGATGGGTCTCGCCAGCGGCGTAGGAGTCTGGAAGGTTCGTCAGATGGCGAACAGTCAGATCCTGATTAAAGAAGAAACCGTCTTCACGCTGAAAGCGGGCACCGGGCGCTTAGCGCTGGGCGAGCAGCTTTATGGCGATAAAATTATTAACCGTCCGCGCGTTTTCCAGTGGCTGCTGCGCCTTGAGCCAGAGCTGTCGCATTTCAAAGCCGGGACCTACCGCTTTACACCAGGTATGACGGTGCGCGAGATGCTGGAGCTATTGGAAAGTGGCAAAGAGGCGCAGTTCCCGCTGCGATTCGTGGAAGGAATGCGCCTGAGCGACTATCTGAAACAGCTGCGCGATGCGCCGTACATCAGCCACACGCTCAAAGATGACAGCTATGCGACCGTCGCAGACGTCCTCAAACTTGAACATCCAGAATGGGTGGAAGGCTGGTTCTGGCCCGATACCTGGATGTATACCGCCGGTACGACCGATGTTGCGATTTTGAAGCGCGCGCACAAAAAAATGGTGACCGCCGTCGAAAAAGCCTGGGAAGGGCGCGCGGAAGGTCTGCCGTACAAAGATCAAAACCAGTTTGTGACTATGGCCTCTATCGTCGAAAAAGAGACGGCCGTGGCGAGCGAGCGCGATCAGGTGGCATCAGTATTCATTAACCGTCTGCGTATCGGTATGCGTTTGCAAACCGACCCGACGGTGATTTACGGCATGGGCGAGAGCTATGCCGGAAAGATAAGCCGTAAGGACCTCGAGACGCCAACGGCGTATAATACCTACGTGATTAGCGGTTTGCCGCCAGGCCCAATCGCCACGCCGAGCCAGGCATCACTGGATGCTGCCGCGCATCCGGCACATACACCGTATCTCTATTTTGTGGCTGACGGAAAAGGGGGGCACACCTTTAACACCAACCTTGCCAGCCATAATCGCTCTGTTCAGGACTATCTGAAGGCACTTAAGGAAAAAAATGCGCAGTAATTACATCGTCATAGAGGGGCTGGAAGGCGCCGGGAAAACTACCGCACGCAACGTGGTGGTCGACACACTGAAAGAGCTGGGCATCGCGGAGATGGTCTTTACCCGCGAGCCGGGCGGTACTCAGTTGGCCGAAAAGCTGAGAAGCCTGGTGCTGGATATCAAATCTGTCGGCGACGAAGTGATTAACGATAAAGCCGAAGTGCTGATGTTTTACGCGGCACGCGTACAGCTGGTCGAAACGGTTATCAAACCTGCGCTGGCAGAAGGGCGCTGGGTGATCGGCGATCGCCATGATCTCTCTACGCAAGCCTATCAGGGCGGCGGCCGCGGTATCGATCAGACCATGCTTGCGACCCTGCGTGATGCGGTATTAGGCGATTTTCGCCCTGACCTGACGTTGTATCTGGATGTCACCCCCGCAGTGGGCCTGAAGCGCGCCCGCGCCCGTGGTGAACTGGATCGCATCGAACAAGAGTCTCTGGATTTCTTTAACCGTACTCGCGCGCGGTATCTTGAACTGGCGGCGCAGGACAGTTCAATTCGCACCGTCGATGCGACGCAATCCCTGGAAGACGTCACCCGTTCTATTCGCGAAACTGTTATTGCATGGGTACAGGAGCAGCAGGCATGAAATGGTATCCGTGGCTGCGCCCGCACTTTGATCAGCTGATTAGCAGCTATCAGGCCGGTCGGGGGCATCATGCGTTACTGATTCAGGCATTACCCGGCATGGGTGACGATGCTCTGATTTATGCTATGACCCGTTTTCTGATGTGTCAGCAGCCGGAAGGTAATAAAAGCTGCGGCAAATGTCGTGGCTGTCAGCTGATGCAGGCGGGTACGCACCCGGATTACTACACGCTGGAACCTGAAAAGGGCAAAAACTCGCTCGGTATTGATGCCGTGCGTGAAGTCAGCGAAAAACTGTATGAGCACGCGCGTCTCGGCGGAGCGAAAGTCGTCTGGTTAAAAGACGCTGCGCTCCTGACGGAGGCGGCGGCGAATGCGCTACTTAAAACGCTGGAAGAGCCGCCAGTGAATACTTGGTTCTTTATGTCCTGTCGCGAACCGGGTCGATTACTGGCCACATTACGCAGTCGTTGTCGTCTTCATCACCTCGCTGCACCGCAGGAAGCATGGGCCTTAACCTGGCTTGAACGAGAAGTGACGGTGTCACAGGACGCGGCACTGACGGCTTTGCGTTTAAGCAGTGGGGCGCCCGCTGCGGCGCTTGAGTTACTGCAAAAAGAGACCTGGGCGCAACGCACACAGCTTTGCGATTCCCTGAGCGCTGCGCTGGAAAGTCGCGACTGGCTGAGTTTGCTGAGTGCACTAAACCACGAACAGGCTCCCGCGCGCCTGCACTGGCTGGCATCACTGTTACTGGATGCGCTCAAGCTGCAACAAAGCGCGCAGCTTCTCAGTAACGCCGACGTCTGGCCGCTGGTGAATACGCTGGCGAATCATCTATCGGGTGCCATCCTGCGTGCGATTCTCCACGACGTCAGCCTGTGTCGTGAACAACTGTTAACCGTAACCGGCGTGAATCGCGAGCTATTACTCACGGACCTGTTACTGCAAATCGAACATTACCTGCAACCAGGCACGCTGCTGCCTGCTTCCCATCTCTGAGAGAGACATTATGTTTTTAGTCGACTCACACTGCCATCTCGATGGCCTGGATTATCAATCACTGCATAAAGACGTGGACGATGTGCTGGCGAAAGCCGCCGCCCGCGATGTGAAATTCTGTCTGGCGGTCGCCACGACGCTGCCCGGATATCGCTCAATGCGCGATCTGGTGGGCGAGCGTGACAACGTGGTCTTCTCCTGCGGCGTGCATCCGCTCAACCAGGATGAAGAGTACGACGTCGAGGATCTGCGCCGGATGGCGGCGGAAGAGGGCGTGGTCGCGATGGGCGAAACCGGGCTGGACTATTTTTACACGCCGGAAACTAAACCGCGCCAGCAGGAGTCCTTCCGTAACCACATTCGTATCGGGCGTGAGTTGAATAAGCCCGTTATCGTTCATACTCGCGATGCGCGCGCCGATACTCTGGTTATCCTGCAGGAAGAAAAGGTGACGGATTGCGGTGGCGTACTACACTGTTTCACAGAAGACAGAGAAACGGCGGGAAAGCTGCTTGATTTAGGGTTTTATATCTCGTTTTCCGGGATCGTGACGTTCCGTAATGCTGAGCAACTACGTGATGCTGCGCGTTATGTGCCTCTCGACCGGATTCTGGTGGAGACAGACTCGCCTTATCTGGCACCGGTGCCGCATCGCGGCAAAGAAAACCAGCCAGCCATGACGCGAGATGTGGCTGAGTATATGGCCGTCCTGAAGGGTGTCAGCCTCGAAGAACTGGCGCAAGCCACGACGGAAAACTTCGCCAATCTGTTCCACATCGCACCCTCCCGCCTGCAATCTGTTTGAAACGCCTGTTTTTTTTAGGCTCGTAATTAATAAACAAAGCGAGTAAAGTTCACCGCCTTATTTAGGGCGGTGACGGTGTTTTTTGACATATCTGGAAATGGTTTTTGTAAATTACTGCAAGTTTTCCGAACGTCTTAAGCTGAAACGTGATAGCCGTCAAACAAAGTCACAGGGATTTATTTTACCCTGTGTAATAAATAAAGGACGCTTAGATGTCCTGTCCACGGCGCGGTTCTCCCCCCGTGCCCATGCGTGAAAGCGTAAAAAAAAGCACAAATACTCAGGAGCACTCTCAATTATGTTTAAGAATGCATTTGCTAACCTGCAAAAGGTCGGTAAATCGCTGATGCTGCCAGTATCCGTACTGCCTATCGCAGGTATCCTGCTGGGCGTCGGTTCTGCAAACTTCAGCTGGCTGCCAGCCGTAGTTTCACACGTGATGGCCGAAGCAGGCGGTTCTGTTTTTGCTAACATGCCGCTGATCTTCGCGATCGGTGTCGCTCTGGGCTTCACCAATAACGACGGTGTATCTGCTCTGGCCGCAGTTGTTGCTTACGGCATCATGGTGAAAACCATGGCTGTGGTTGCGCCACTGGTTCTGCATTTACCTGCTGAAGAGATCGCAGCGAAACACCTGGCAGATACCGGTGTTCTCGGCGGTATCATCTCCGGTGCTATTGCAGCCTACATGTTTAACCGCTTCTATCGCATCAAGCTGCCTGAGTATCTGGGCTTCTTCGCGGGCAAGCGCTTCGTACCGATCATCTCTGGTCTGGCTGCGATCTTCATGGGCGTTGTGCTGTCCTTCATCTGGCCTCCGATTGGTACGGCTATCCAGACCTTCTCTCAGTGGGCTGCATACCAGAACCCGGTAGTCGCGTTCGGTATCTACGGTTTCGTTGAGCGTTGCCTGGTGCCATTTGGTCTGCACCACATCTGGAACGTTCCTTTCCAGATGCAGATTGGTGAATACACCAACGCGGCAGGTCAGGTATTCCACGGTGATATCCCACGTTACATGGCAGGTGACCCAACTGCAGGCAAACTGTCTGGCGGCTTCCTGTTCAAAATGTACGGTCTGCCGGCTGCAGCGATTGCTATCTGGCACTCTGCTAAACCAGAGAACCGTGCAAAAGTGGGCGGTATCATGATCTCCGCAGCGTTGACCTCGTTCCTGACCGGTATCACCGAGCCGATCGAGTTCTCCTTCATGTTCGTTGCGCCGATCCTGTACGTAATCCACGCGGTTCTGGCAGGGCTTGCATTCCCTATCTGTATCCTGCTGGGTATGCGTGACGGTACGTCCTTCTCGCACGGTCTGATCGACTTCATCGTTCTGTCCGGTAACAGCAGCAAACTGTGGCTGTTCCCAATCGTTGGTGCGTGCTATGCAGTAGCGTACTACACCATCTTCCGCGTGCTGATCAAAGCACTGGACCTGAAAACTCCAGGTCGTGAAGATTCAACTGACGATGCGAAAGCGACTTCTACCAGTGAAATGGCTCCTGCTCTGATTGCAGCTTTCGGCGGCAAAGAAAACATCACTAACCTGGACGCGTGTATCACTCGTCTGCGTGTGAGTGTTGCTGACGTGACTAAAGTTGATCAGCCGGGTCTGAAAAAACTGGGCGCAGCGGGCGTAGTTGTTGCAGGTTCGGGTGTTCAGGCAATTTTCGGTACTAAATCCGATAACCTGAAAACCGAAATGGATGAATACATCCGCAGCAACTAAGTTGTGACCTGGGGAGACTAAGGCAGCCGAATGGCTGCCTTTTTTATTGTGCCCAGACACAAGCCCGGTGGCGCTGACGCTTACCGGGCCTACGATTTGTAGGTCGGGTAAGCGCAGCGCCACCCGACAATTCCCGGGTACCATGCAACCGTAGGTCGGGTAAGCGTAGCGCCACCCGACAATTTCCCCCTGGCACAGCACACAAAAAAGGGAGCCAATCGGCTCCCTTTGTCATCACTGCATACTTAGAAACTGTAGCTTCCGCTCACAGAGAAGTTACGCGGCGCACCATACACACCGTAGGAACCCAGGTAGTCGTAATACTCCTCGTCGAACACGTTGTTCAGGTTGCCCTGCACGGAGAAGTTTTTGGTGACCTGGTAGCGGGTAAAGAGATCCACCACGGTATAACCGTCCTGAGTAATCTGCTTCACGCCGTTCGGGCCGTTATCAATATCTTGCCAGGTTTTGTTCTGCCAGCGAGCGCCACCGCCCACGGTCAGCTCAGGCAACATTGGCAGCTGGTAACGGGTAAACAGCTTCAGTGAAGTACGTGGCTGACTCGGGTTGACTGCCGTGCCATCTTCATCGTCGGCAATGTAACGACTTCCGCCGAAGGTCAGCTGCCAGTTATCGGTTAACGCACCGTTCAGCTCGAACTCGATACCTTTGCTGACGGTACCGTCTACGGATTTATAGGCGGTCTGACCACCCGAACCAGGGATAGGTGTCCCGGTAGGCACTGCGACGTTATCCTGTTCGATACGGAAAACGGCAACCGTCGCAGTAAGGCGCGTATTGAACCAATCACCTTTCACACCGGCTTCATAGCTCTTACCGGTCGTTGGATCGATAAAGTTACTGTTGATATCACGCTGGCCAGAGGGCTGGAAGATTGAGGTATAGCTTCCGTACACCGACCAGGTATCGTCGATGTCATAGACCAGACCCGCATACGGCGTGACCTCATGGAACTTCGCGTTACGGATTTCATCCGGTTTACGCTCCAGGTTGTACTTGGCGCTCCATTCGGTATAACGCGCGCCAAGGATCAGGTGCAGCGGATCGGCCAAAGAGAGGCGGGTGGCTGCGTACACTGATTTCTGACGGATCACGTCACGCTGGTAAAGCGCGAAGTCAGACCAGGTCGGATTGGCCAGCTTGCCGTTGTAGTCATAAATACTGCCGACATCCATCAAGCCATAGTTGTCGTTCACCGGATAGGAGTTGTCATAGTTATTGCGCTGACGGCTGTAGCTGCCGCCAAACATCGCTTCATGCTGACGCCCCAGCAGCTCATACCCGCCGCGCACAAAGGCATCCACCGAATCTTGTTTACGCTCGCCCCTGTTCCAGCCGCCCCAGGCACCCTGGAAACTGGACGCATCGTACAGGCCGGTGGTTTTATCTGGATAACCATCGATGTACATCAGCTTGCTGTCAAAGTTGGTTTCGGCGTGCATTGCGTTAACTTTGGCTTCCCAGCCGTTATCAAAGCGCTGGGTCAGGTTAGCAAAGACCTTCGTGGAGTCGTTGTTGGAATAGGTCCAGTCGGCTGCGGTGTTAAAGCCGCGACGGAAATCGGTTTTGCTGCCATCGCTGAACATAGAAGGGAAACCGCCCCACGTTGGGCTGTCTTCTTCGCTTTCCTGATAGTCATATCCCAGAGAGAGGGTAGTGGAGTCGGTAATGTCTGCATCAAGGATGCCGGAGACGAATTTCTTGCGGTAGTGATTACGCTCAACCCAGGAATCCCGGTCCTCGTAACCGGCGATCACGCGGCCGCGCACATTGCCGGATTCCGTCAGAGGTGCCTGCAAGTCCATCACATAACGCTGTTTATCCCAGCTGCCATAGGTGGCGGAGACGTTACCTTTAAATTCTTTGCTGTCCGCATGTTTACGCACCATATTGACGTAGGCAGATGGATTACCCGTTCCGCTCATCAGCCCGGCGGCCCCGCGTACCACTTCGATTTTATCGAAAATAGCAGTGTCACCTGCGGTATCACCGAAGTTCCAGCGGCTGTCGAGGAACGTCGGCATATCTTCATAGGCGAAGTTACTGATGAAAAATCCGCGGGCAAAGAAGTTGGTACGGCTGGTATCGATACGGGAAGCACTCACTCCGACGGTGTTATCCAGCACCGCGCCGATGGTATTGAGTTCCTGGTCCTGCATACGCTGCTGGCTGATCACGCTGACCGACTGCGGAATATCGCGCGGAACCAATAATAACTTGGTGCCGGTGGTGGTGGTTTTGACGCTGTAGTCCTGATCCTGCGCGCTATTCTGATCTTGCGCGTTATCTGCACCGTCAACGACAACGGTATCTTCTGGATTGGTCTCAGCGAAACTTGCGGTCGGCATCAATGCCATAGCAATGCAGGCTGCCAGCAACGTTGGTGTTGCGGCAGGCTGACGTTGCCCATCCCTGGTGTGATTAATGAAAGACATCATCAAACCCTTTCTGAGTGAATGGAAAATTATCTGCCCCAGTCCCGATAACGGTCGGAGGTCATTTCTATGTTGAAAATGCGTATGAAAATGCAAATGCGAAATATACGCATTTGAATTAACCATGTAAACAGATGTAACCATTTCACCTGAAATTATGTTTCAGTAATTTCTGGGGGCACGATGGTCAATCAGCGACCATCAATCACACGAGAAGGAAAGAAATCACGGGATAAGGTTGAAAGGACAGGAGAAACTCGCTCATACTCTTGTGTTGTGTCACGGGCAATACGCCGCACGTCAGCATTTGCCACTCACGTCACGCCAGATTAAACAAAAAAAGGAAAACGTCATGGCTGAAGAAACGATTTTCAGTAAAATTATCCGCCGTGAAATCCCGTCGGATATCGTGTATCAGGATGAACTGGTCACGGCTTTTCGCGACATTTCACCTCAGGCTCCGACACACATCCTTATCATCCCCAATATTCTGATTCCGACCGTCAATGACGTGAAAACTGAGCATGAAGTGGCGTTAGGCCGTATGCTGACGGTAGCGGCAAAAATTGCTGAGCAGGAAGGGATTGCCGAAGACGGATATCGTCTGATCATGAACTGTAATCGTCATGGTGGGCAGGAAGTTTATCATATTCACATGCATCTGCTGGGCGGTCGTCCGCTGGGTCCGATGCTGGCGCATAAAGGTCTTTAATATGCAAAGAGGGCGTATTGCTGTTCTGGCTCTGACGATGGTACTGGTGGGCTGTAGCGCCCGCCCCGCGATCCCTGTCAGCGATGAACAAACGCTGGTGATGGAGTCGTCGGTTCTGGCTGCGGGCATTACCGCTGAAGCGCCGTCGCTTACGGTCAGCGAAATCCAGCCGTCGGCGTCCTCTAAGCTCTATAACGAAAGACATGAGCCCGTCACCGTCCACTATCGGTTTTTCTGGTATGACGTAAGAGGCCTCGAAATGCATCCACTTGAAGCGCCGCGCAGCGTCATCATTCCGGCGAATTCGTCGGTCACGCTTTATGGCAGCGCTAATTATCTGGGTGCGCATAAGGTCAGACTTTATCTTTATTTGTAGGGGTGAACCTTGATTAAGAATTTGGGCCGTTACGCGCTCGTTACCGCTTTTGCGCTGTTCCTGTCGGGGTGTATCAACCGTACTGAACAGCAACCCGCGCCCGTTGATGAGGTTAAACCCGGCACTGAACAGCCGGTGACGCCAACGGAACCTGTCCCGACGGTGCCATCCGTTCCAACGATTCCTGAACAACCGGGGCCGATTGAACATCCTGATCAAACGGCACAACCGACGCCGCGCGTGCGCCACTATGACTGGAACGGTGCCATGCAGCCGATGGTCGGAAAAATGCTGCAGGCTCAGGGTGTCACCGCAGGCAGCGTGCTGCTGGTGGATAGCGTAAATAATCGCACTAACGGCTCGCTGAATGCCGGTGAAGCCACGGAAACGCTGCGCAATGCGCTGGCGAATAATGGCAAATTTACGCTGGTTTCCGTGCAGCAGCTGTCAGTCGCCAAGCAGCAGCTGGGTCTGTCACCGCAGGACAGCCTGGGCTCGCGCAGCAAGGCTATCGGCATTGCCCGCAATGTCGGGGCGCAATACGTGCTGTATTCCAACGCCACGGGTAACGTCAATACGCCAACCCTGCAAATGCAGCTGATGTTGGTCCAGACCGGTGAGATTATTTGGTCAGGTAAAGGTGCCGTTACACAACAATAACGCCACGCGCGAAGCCATTATTTCGCGCTATTTTCCGCAATATCGCCTCATCGCGCCGCAAGCCCACGCCGGGTTTAGCGGCGCGAGTTGCATTATTGAGCACGGCGATCGCCGTCTGGTTTTACGCCAGCATCACGATGCGAGTGGGCCAGCCTTCGCTTTTCGCCGTCAGTACCATGTCCTGAAACGCCTTCCCGCAAATCTGGTTCCGAAACCGCACTTCTTTCATCACGGCTGGATGGCAGTCGAGTATCTTGTGGGTGAGATCAAATGCGAGCTTCCCGATACCCAAACGCTGGCGGGCATGCTGTATTATCTGCATCAGCAATCTCGCCTGGGATGGCGCATCGCAATCTTACCGCTGCTTGACGATTACTGGCAGCGGGCCGCGCCTTCCAGACGATCGCCATTCTGGCTCGCCACGCTCAAACGCTTGCATCAGCGCGGTGAACCGCAGCCCCTGCGCCTGGTGCCGTTGCATATGGACGTTCATGCCGGAAATATCGTGCATACCCCAACGGGAGAACGGCTGATCGACTGGGAGTACGCAGGCGATGGCGACGTGGCGCTGGAACTGGCGGCGGTCTGGATGCCGTCAGAAAACGCCCGGCGGGCTTTGGTTCAGGCCTATGCCAAAACGGCGAACATGGACGCGTATCAACTGCAACAGCAGGTGCAGCGCTGGCGGCCCTGGGTTTTGATGATGATGGCCGGATGGTTCGAATTGCGCTTTCAGCAATCGGCGGACAAACAATTTATTGCGCTGGCAGATGACGTCTGGCGTCAGTTACAAACTAAAGGATAAGAGAGGTTCGTGTGGGTCCAGTAATGTTGGATGTCGAAGGGTATGAACTGGATGCGGAAGAGCGCGATATTCTGGCGCATCCGCTGGTGGGCGGGCTGATTCTGTTTACCCGCAACTATCACGATCCCGCGCAGTTGCGCGAGCTGGTCCGCCAGATTCGTGCGGCGTCCCGCAACCGTCTGGTGGTTGCGGTCGATCAGGAAGGCGGACGCGTGCAGCGTTTTCGCGAGGGCTTCACCCGTCTGCCGGCGGCACAATCTTTTGCTGCGCTGCTGGGTACAGAACAGGGCGGCAAAATGGCGCAGGACGCGGGCTGGCTGATGGCGAGCGAAATGATCGCGATGGATATTGATATCAGCTTTGCCCCGGTGCTGGATGTTGGGCACATCAGCGCCGCAATTGGCGAGCGCTCTTACCACGAAGATCCGCAGATTGCGCTTACGATGGCGACGCGTTTTATTGACGGTATGCACGACGCCGGAATGAAAACGACCGGGAAACATTTCCCTGGGCACGGCGCGGTCACAGCGGACTCCCACAAAGAGACGCCGCGCGATCCGCGTTCTGAAGCCGATATTCGAGCTAAAGATATGTCGGTGTTCCGCTCGCTGATTACCGATAACAAACTCGACGCCATCATGCCTGCGCATGTTATCTATAGCGATGTCGACCCACGTCCGGCCAGCGGTTCCCCGCACTGGCTCAAAACCATTCTGCGCCAGGAGCTGGGCTTTAACGGCGTGATTTTCTCCGACGATTTGTCGATGGAAGGGGCGGCAATTATGGGCAGCTACGCCGAGCGCGGTCAGGCGTCACTGGATGCAGGTTGCGATATGATCCTGGTCTGCAATAATCGTAAAGGGGCGGTTAGCGTGTTAGATAACCTGTCGCCGATCAATGCTGAACGTGTTACACAATTGTATCATAAAGGTTCATTTAGCCGTCAGGAGCTGATGAGTTCGGCTCGCTGGAAGACAGTGAACGCAGAGCTGGAAGCACTCAATGAGCGCTGGCAGGCACACAAAGCGGGCCAATAAACCCCTCTCGGAAGGCGTCGTGTGGTGAGGAAACAATGATCATTTATTTGCACGGTTTTGATTCGAACAGTCCAGGTAACCATGAGAAAGTGCTGCAACTGCAGTTCATCGACCCGGACGTGCGGCTGATTAGCTACAGCACGCGCCATCCGAAGCATGATATGGCGCATCTGCTCAAAGAAGTGGACAAAATGCTTCAGCTCAACGTTGACGATCGCCCGCTGATTTGCGGCGTGGGTCTCGGCGGCTACTGGGCAGAGCGAATCGGTTTTCTCTGCGATATTCGCCAGGTGGTTTTCAATCCTAATTTGTTCCCTGATGAGAACATGGAAGGCAAGATTGACCGCCCGGAAGAGTACACCGATATCGCCACTAAATGCGTGAGCAATTTCCGCGAAAAGAACCGCGACCGCTGCATGGCGATCCTTTCCCGTCACGACGAGGCGCTGGATAATCTCCGCGCGGCAGAACTGCTGCATCATTACTATGAAATTGTCTGGGACGAAGAACAGACCCACAAATTCAAAAATATCTCCCCGCATCTACAGCGCATCAAAGCCTTCAAGACCTTGGGTTAATCCCCTCTGACTGACTCAAAGCCCGGCCACGTAAGCGTGCCGGGCTTTGTCTTTGCTACAATTGAACAATTTTCAATCATCAAAACTTGATTCATATCAATTTTGGTATGACCAATGCGCCTTGCGTGTTATTCTCAATACCGTTGAATGGTTTCAGTGCTGTAACCTGTTGTTAATTAAGGGTTATTATCATAACTTTTAATTAACAATTGGTTAATAATTTAGGGGGTCACATTGACTACGCCATTGAAAAAGATAGTGATTGTAGGCGGCGGTGCCGGTGGGCTGGAGCTGGCTACGCAACTCGGCAAGAAGCTGGGACGTGGCAAGAAAGCCAAAATTACGCTGGTCGATCGCAACCACAGCCATCTGTGGAAACCGCTGCTGCATGAAGTCGCCACCGGTTCTCTGGATGAAGGTGTCGATGCCCTGAGCTATCTGGCGCACGCGCGTAATCATGATTTCCAGTTCCAGTTGGGTTCGGTGATGGATATCAACCGCGAAAGCAAAACCATTACCCTGGCAGAGCTGCGCGATGAAAAAGGCGAGCTGTTGGTCCCTGAGCGTAAACTGCCGTACGACACGCTGGTCATGGCGTTGGGCAGTACCTCAAACGACTTCAACACCCCAGGTGTGAAAGAAAACTGCATCTTCCTGGATAACCCGCATCAGGCGCGTCGTTTCCATCAGGAAATGCTGAACCTGTTCCTGAAATACTCCAACAACCTCGGTGCCAGCGGCAAAGTGAACATCGCGATTGTCGGCGGCGGGGCGACGGGCGTGGAGCTTTCTGCGGAACTGCACAACGCAGTAAAACAGCTGCACAGCTACGGCTACAAAGGGCTGACCAACGAAGCGCTGAATGTGACGCTGGTCGAAGCGGGCGAGCGCATTCTGCCTGCACTGCCACCACGCATTTCCGGTGCGGCGCACAACGAGCTGACCAAAATGGGCGTGCGCGTGCTGACCCAAACTATGGTCACCAGCGCTGATGAAGGCGGTCTGCACACCAAAGGCGGCGAGTATATTCAGGCTGACCTGATGGTCTGGGCGGCTGGCATCAAAGCGCCTGATTTCATGAAAGAGATCGGCGGGCTGGAAACTAACCGCATTAACCAGCTGGTGGTCGAGCCGACGCTGCAAACTACGCGCGATCCGAACATTTTCGCCATCGGTGACTGCGCATCTTGTGCGCGTCCTGAAGGCGGATTTGTCCCTCCGCGCGCCCAGGCCGCGCACCAGATGGCAAGCCTGGCGCTGCACAACATTCTGGCGCAGACCAAAGGCAAAGCGATGAAGTCTTACGTTTATAAAGACCACGGCTCGCTGGTGTCTCTGTCTAACTTCTCCACCGTAGGCAGCCTGATGGGTAACCTGATGCGCGGTTCGATGATGGTTGAAGGGCGTATCGCGCGCTTCGTCTACATCTCGCTGTACCGCATGCACCAGGTTGCGTTGCACGGCTATTTCAAAACCGGCCTGATGATGCTGGTAGGCAGTATCAACCGCGTCATCCGTCCGCGCCTCAAACTGCACTGATCCTTCAGTCCCTCCGGGCCCCCCGGAGGGATTTTTAGCATTTCCTGCTGACAATATCCGTCAGGGTGCTTAAGAGTTCTCTGAAACGCGCTGGTTTTCATTTCACTCCTCTCTTTTTGAGCGTTATTCCGATAGTCGACTCTTGTCTTTGATTGCAAAATTGTTACCAATAGCAACAAAGGAGGAAGTCCCGTGAATAAATCTATGTTGGCGGGTATAGGGATTGGCGTAGCTGCGGCGCTGGGCGTGGCAGCAGTGGCCAGTCTGAACGTGTTTGAACGCGGCCCGCAGTACGCACAAGTTGTTTCAGCCACACCGATTAAAGAGTCGGTGAAAACCCCTCGTCAGGAGTGCCGCAACGTCGCGGTGACCCATCGTCGTCCGGTGCAGGATGAAAACCGCATCGCAGGCTCCGTGCTGGGGGCGGTCGCGGGTGGCGTAATCGGTCATCAGTTTGGCGGCGGACGCGGGAAAGATGTCGCGACCGTGGTTGGCGCACTGGGTGGCGGCTACGCCGGTAACCAGGTCCAGGGCGCGATGCAGGACGGCGATACCTACACCACCACGCAGCAGCGCTGCAAAACCGTGTATGACAAATCAGAAAAAATGCTCGGCTACGATGTGACCTACAAAATTGGCGATCAGCAGGGCAAAATCCGCATGGATAAAGATCCGGGTACCCAGATCCCTCTGGATAGCAACGGTCAGCTGGTTCTGAATAACAAGGTGTAAAAAAAGCGGTATTTTTGAATTTGGCTCCTCAAACGCTCAGGCTGAGGAGCCTTTTTTTCGCCTGTCAGAAGGTCAGGGCGTAGTTCAGACCGAAGGTCCGTCCGCGGCCTTTATACTCGTACAGCGCCGCATTGCCGTAGGTTGGGCTGTAGAGCAGCGGAGCACGCTGTCCCCAGACGGTGGTGTACTCTTTATCGAGCAGGTTTTCGACGCTAAACGTCAGTTTGCCCAGTGGGAGCTGATAGCTGCCGATAAAATCAACGGTATTGTAGCCATCGATTTTATTGCCCGACGCATCGCTCAGATCGAATGCCTGCTGGGTTTGCAGACGCAACGCCCACGGTTCTGGCGCCCAGCCGACGTACGCCGTGGCTTTGGATGGCGACGCCTGCGTCACGTCCCATTTCTCCCAGGAACCGTTGGTTTTAATCTCGGATTTCAGAACGTTGAAGTTCCCGCCTAAACTCCAGTCGCTATCAGGAATAAAGTAATCCACCGCCCCTTCGACGCCGTAAATCCGGCGCTTTTGCGGATTCACATCAATAGTCATATCGGCACGATTGATATCAATAGATTTATCCGACAGCGAGTAATACGCCGCAATCTGGGTGCGCAGCTGATCGCCGGTGAAGCGCCAGCCCAGCTCGTAGGAGTCCACTTTGATGCCTTCGAGTTTTGCATCATTCGGATTCACGCTTTTACCGAGCGCCAGATGGCCTTGTGCATCCACCGGTTTATAAGCACCGTTGCCGTAATACTTCCCTGGGTCCGGTAATTCAACGCCTTGGGAGAAGTTAAACCACACCTGCTGGCGCTCGGTAAGGTGCGCCAGAATACCCGCGTTAAAGAGGAAATTATCGTAATCGGTTTTGCCACCTGGAATCGCGTCGGCGGAGAGCGCATCACCTTTGGCGATTGTTTGCTGCTCTTTATAGCCGATGAAATCGTCGACGCGGTTTTCCGTCCACTGGTAACGCACGCCGCCGCTGAGGGTGAACACGTCATTAATGTCGTAGCTGTTTTGCAGGAACGGCGCGAAGTTAGTAATGCTGTAGCCCGGATAGCGGCCCGTGCTGTAAGCCGACTGGTTGGTCATGCCGCCAGAAGGAACGGAATTGGCCAGATCGAAGAACATCTGATTGGAATCGAAGGTTTCATGGTCAGCATCAATACCCCAGGTGAGCTGCCAGCCGTCGAGCGGTGTGCTGTTCAGCGTCAGCTTGGCGCCATACTGGTCGGTATTTTGCTCGGAAGCGGAGAAGCTGGAGATTTGCCCTTTAGCTACCGTCGGGAAAGGATAAAAACGCAGAGATTCATCGCGATAATAGATCTGCCCGACCAGTTCCTGCCCCCAGAAATCGGTGTCGGAATATTGCAGGCTAACCAGATGACGCTCGGTGCCAGGGATACGGTCAGAGCTAAATCCGCTGGAGGTGCGAGCTGTGCCATTGCCGGTGACGGCGCTCATATTCTTGTCCAGATACAACCCGTAATCATCGTCACCCTGGCTTTTGTAATACTGCGTGACCAGCTGTAGCTGACGGGTTTCGTCAATTTCAATCGTACCGGTGCCCATCACGTCCAGACGATCCGAATGCTGCAATCCGGTCTGGGTATTATCGAAGGTGAGTGCATCATCGTTACCGTCGTACCAACCGCCAAAGCGCTGATAGGCTACGGACAGGCGGCCCGAGGCGTGATCGTTGCCACCGCTGACGGCGGCAGCCACGCGCTCATCGCGATCGTCGCTATTGTTAAAGCCGCTTTTACCGCCCAGTTCCAGGTCGACTTGGGTTTCCGGCTGGCCTTTTTTGGTGACGATATTAATCAGGCCGCCGGTACTGCCGCCGCCATACAGTGAAGTGGAACCGGAAATAACTTCAATGTGCTCGACGTTAAACGGGTCAATAGAATCCAGCTGGCGGCTGTCGGTGCGCGATGAGTTCAATCGCACGCCGTCGATCAGCACCACAATCGCGCGGCCACGCATGTTCATTCCGTAGTTGGTGCGCCCCTGGCTGCTGACGTCCATGCCAGGAATCAGTTGGCCGAGAATATCCTTGAACTCTTTCCCGCCCTGAACCTGTTGTTCAATCTCCTGGCCTTCGATAATCCACGTCGTCTGAGCCATTTCGGCGACGGTGCGATGGCTACGGTTGGCGCTAACAATCAGATTGTCTTCGTTTTTTTGTTCTGCATACAGCGGCATCGCGATGGCCAGTAGAACAGGGTTGAGCACCCAGAGGCTCTTCTTCATCATCATTCCTTATTGAGCTTTTGCTCTTTGTTTTCGGCAGGTCAAATTACACAATCGAAACATTGTGAAATAAATGTAAACACGAATAGTGCCGAGAAAGAGTCTCATTATCAACCCGCTGAATTAAGAGGGTTTACAGGATAAGAATTTGAAAAGGAGGGGGAGAGGGCAAGAAAAAGGGCGGTGACCCGCCCTGATAATCAGAGTTTGAGCAGCTCAGGCCAAAGGCGCAGGGTGGTGCGGGAGATACTTTGCAATTTTTCCAGGCTTGCGCCTTCGCGCGCGCTGATCGACATCCCCTGAAGCACACAGCTTAAAAATTGTGTGAGTTCGAGGGGATCGCAATGCGCCGGGATCTCACCGCGTTCTTGTCGCTGGCGTAGAAACGCGCCCAACGTCTCTTCCTGCATCGCATGGCGCGATTTCACGGTATTGGCGATATCTTTCGACGCGGCGGCAAGCGTGGCGGAAGTGTTAATCATGAAACAGCCCGCTGGCGTGTCTTTGCTGGTAAAGCAGGCCGAGATGGCCGCGAAGTAATCCTGCAATGCTTGCTCAACGCTTTTCTCTTCGCAAAACAGCTGAGCTTCATGTTTGGCCGCGAAACGCGTGATGTAGCGATCGAGCACTGCGCGGAACAGGCCTTCTTTATTGGTGAATTCTGCATACAGCGTCGGGGCTTTGGCGCCCGTCGCTTCGACCAGGTCGGAGAGCGAGGTGGCTTCATACCCATGCTGCCAGAAGAGTGTCATGGCCTTATCGAGCGCCGCATCCCTGTCGAACACTTTCGGTCGGCCACGGCTTTTTTTTACGCAACTCGTGACGTCGGTTGTCATTTGCCGTTGTACCTGTGTTGGTTTGTTGAATGATCATTATAAAAATTATAGCCACCCGCGACCAGCACTGATTTCACAAAAATAAATTAATCATATGGGTATGAAAAATAAGAGGTTTAAAATTAATTTAATGGTCATTATAAAATTATGTTGACGTGTGACCTGGATCACATCTATCATTTACCTATCGATCGTTAATTAAATAACTAACGACCTCCCAAATTCATCTGTTAAAGGCTAATAATCATGAAAACTATCAACACCCTTATCGCTGCCGCTGTACTGAGTTCACTGTCATTCGCAAGCTTCGCGGCTGTAGAAGTGCAGTCCACCCCGGCTGACCAGCATAAAGTCGGTACTATCTCTGCAAATGCAGGCACCAACCTGGGTTCACTGGAAGACCAGTTAGCACAGAAGGCAGAAGAAATGGGCGCGAAATCATTCCGCATCACTTCTGTAACCGGTCCGAACAACCTTCACGGTACCGCTGTTATCTACAAATAAGCCTGGCGTAACCCTCATATATGCCACTGCTATAAAAAAGGCCCTGCTGAAAAGCAGGGCCTTTTTTCGTTCTATCTATTCTTAAAGCGCCTGTTGCCCTACATCGTGATGCGGTGTGACATCCACCGGCATTCCCGAGCGCACGTCCATCGCTTTTTCCATCACCGCGCTATCTGCACGGGCCTTGAAGGTCTGCATCGCGGCGTTAAGCGTAATCGGCAGCGTTTGTGGATCATCACCAATGTTCTTCGACAGCGGCTGGTGAATCTCCACCAGACGTCTCCCGCCCGGCTCTTCAGACACTTTGATCGGTGTGTTGATAATATTGACCTTGGTTCCTGGTGTTATCACGCGGAACAGCGTCTCGATATCCCCGTCGCGCAGGCGAATACAGCCAGAACTCACGCGCATCCCGATACCAAAATCAGCGTTGGTGCCATGCAGCAAATAGACGCCACCGTAAGCGGCGAGGCGAATGGCGTGATGACCCATTGGGTTATCCGGACCCGCCGGAACCACGGCAGGCAGATCAATCCCCTGGGCTTTATAGCGCGCACGAATATTGGCCGTCGGCGTCCAGGTTGGGTTGGCGCGTTTATCCGAAACGGTGGTCACCATCGTCGGCGTCAGGGTGTCGCCGCCCAACTGACCAATCCCGATGGGATAAACCGTCACTTCACTTTTACCCGGCGGGTAATAATAGAGGCGCAATTCGGCGAGGTTAATCACCAGGCCTTCGCGCGGTGCATCAGGCAGCAGCGTTTGCAGCGGGATGGTCAGGACGCTGCCGGGGCGCGGTACGTACGGGTCGACACCAGGGTTGGCCTGTAACAATGCCAGGAAGCCGACGTTGTATTTTTTGGCAATCGCCTCCAGCGAACCGCCATCATTTTCCACCACGTGGAAGCGGTTCTCACCTACCAGACGGCTTCCGACTGGGGGCAGAGGCCAGGTATTAGCCCGAGCGGGCAGGGCGATCGCGACGGTTGCCGCGAGAGCAAAAAGGGTTATCCAGCGAGTAAAACGCAGAGTCATCATCACCAATATCCACAATAATATTCAGGTTATTGTTATGTAAAAGTTAATTGCTGATTATGACCAACAGGCGTGTCGGGAAACGCAGGGGAAGTGCAAAGAGTTTGTAAATATTGCCCCGGCAGACGTCACGCCGCCGGGGCAGACAGCAAGATTACGCCGCCGCGTTCTCTTCTAGCTGACGCATAAAGTTTCGCACCCACTCCATGCGCGTTTTACGATCGCTCAGTTCCTGCATGAACTTCAGACGCGTTGGGCCATCGAGGCGGAAATGCTGCGGCTGTTTTTGCAACAAACCAATAAGCCAGATCGGATCGACGTGATTTTTCTCCGCAAATTCAATCACACCGCCCTTATCGTTGCCTTCGAGCTTACGAATCCCCAGCTTCTGCGCCAGCTGGCGCAGTCGGGCGATATCGAGCAGGTTACGCGCCGCATCTGGCAGCAGGCCAAAACGATCAATCAGCTCGACTTTTAGCTCCTCCAGCTCGGTTTCTTTTTTGGCGCTGGCAATGCGCTTATAGAACGACAGGCGCGTGTTCACATCCGGGATGAAATCATCCGGCAGCAGGGCAGGCATACGCAGTTCCACCTCCGTTTGCTGGCTAGTAAGATCCTCCAGGGACGGTTCACGGCCTTCTTTCAGCGCATCGACGGCATTTTCCAGCAGCTCCATATACAGCGAGAAACCGATGGTTTCCATCGAACCACTTTGATCTTCGCCGAGCAGTTCACCGGCGCCACGGATCTCAAGGTCGTGCGTCGCCAGCGCGAAACCGGCGCCCAGATCTTCCAGAGAGGCGATTGCTTCCAGACGTTTTTGCGCGTCAGTGGTCATCGCTTTTGGATGCGGTGTCAGCAGCCAGGCGTAGGCCTGATGGTGAGAACGCCCGACGCGCCCGCGCAGCTGGTGAAGCTGTGCCAGACCGAAGTGATCGGCCCGTTCGATGATGATGGTATTCGCCGTCGGAATGTCGATCCCGGTTTCGATAATCGTGGTGCAGACCAGCACGTTGAAACGCTGGTGGTGGAAATCGTTCATCACCCGCTCCAGCTCGCGCTCGCGCATCTGGCCGTGACCGATGGCAATGCGGGCTTCGGGCACCAGCTCCGCCAGCTTATCTGCCGCTTTCTGGATATTTTCAACGTCGTTGTAGAGGTAGTAAACCTGGCCGCCGCGCAGCACTTCACGCAGGATCGCCTCGCGCACCACCAGGCTGTCGTATTCACGCACAAAGGTTTTCACCGCCAGACGACGGGCAGGTGGCGTGGCAATAATCGACAGATCGCGCATCCCGCTCATCGCCATATTCAGCGTACGCGGAATCGGGGTGGCGGTGAGCGTCAGGATATCCACATCCGCGCGCATCGCTTTAATACGCTCTTTGTGACGCACGCCGAAGCGGTGTTCTTCATCGACAATCAACAGGCCTAAATCTTTCCACTTCACATCGCTTTGCAGCAGCTTGTGGGTGCCGATCAGAATATCTATTTTGCCTTCGCTTGCCTGCTCCAGAATCTGCGTCTGCTCTTTGGCACTGCGAAAACGCGACAGCATCTCAATGCGCACCGGCCAGTTGGCGAAGCGGTCGCGGAAGTTGTCATAGTGCTGCTGGGCCAGCAGCGTGGTCGGCACCAGCACCGCGACCTGTTTATTGTTTTCCACGGCCAGGAAGGTGGCGCGCATCGCCACTTCGGTTTTGCCGAAGCCAACGTCACCGCACACCAGGCGATCCATCGCCAGCGGCTGACACATATCGCTGAGTACGGCGTTAATGGCCTGGGCCTGATCCGGCGTGGTTTCAAACGGGAAGCTGTCACAGAACAGCTGATATTGTTCTTTATCGTGCTTAAAGGCGTAGCCCGTTTTCGCCGCGCGCTGGGCATAAATATCCAGCAGCTCGGCGGCGACATCACGCACTTTTTCAGCGGCTTTCTGGCGCGCGCGCGTCCAGGCATCACTGCCCAGTTTATGCAGCGGGGCGCTCTCTTCCGCGCCACCGGCGTAGCGGCTGATCAAATGCAGAGAAGACACCGGTACGTAGAGTTTTGCGTCACCGAGATAGGTAATTATCAGGTATTCCGCCGTAATGCCGCCCGCTTCGAGGGTGGTCATTCCCGCATATCGCCCAACGCCATGTTCCAGATGGACAATGGGCTGGCCGACGTGCAGTTCGGCCAGGTTACGGATCAGCGTATCCGGGTTAATAGTCCGACGATTGTCCTGACGACGTCGTGCCACACGTTCGCCGAGCAGATCGCTTTCGCAAATGAGCGCCCGGTTATTCAGGGTATCGATAAATCCGTGTTCGGCTGAGCCGATCATCAGATAGCGCCCATTATCAGCGGCTTCATCGAGGCGCAAAATGCGTTTTGGCGACACTTTGATGCGGGCCAGCAGTTCACCCAGTGCTTCGCGGCGGCCTTCACTCTCGACCGAGAAAATCACCGGGCCGGTGAAGTTTTCAAGAAACTTGCGCAGATTATCCAGCGGCGATTTTTGCTGCGCCTGAACGGAGAGGTCCGGCAGTGTCTTAAACGCCAGGTTAGTGTTGGCGGCTTTGTCCGGCAGATTTTCTGTTTTGAGCTGAACGCGCGGCCATTTTTTCAGTTCTGAAAACAGCTCATCGGTACGTAGCCAAAGCTGCTCTGGCGGGAGCAGTGGGCGCATCGGGTCGACACCACGATTCTCAAAACGGGCGCGGGTTTCACTCTCAAACCGGGTGGCGCTGGTCTCCAGATCGCCGGTATTGACGATCAGCGTTTTGGCCGGGAAATAGCTGAACAGCGCCGGGAGCGGCTCGCTGAAGAACAGTGGCTGCCAGTATTCAATCCCCGCAGGCAGCGTACCTTTGCTGACCTGCTGATAAATGTGTTCGGCATCGCGCTTCACATCGAACTTATCGCGCCACTGGCTGCGGAAAAGCTCGATGGCGGTTTTGTCGGTCGGGAATTCGTGTGCTGGCAGTAAATTAATCGCTTCAACCTCTTCCAGCGTGCGCTGGGTGTCGGGGTCAAAGACGCGCAGACTGTCGATTTCATCATCGAAGAAATCCAGGCGATACGGCTGATCGCTGCCCATCGGGTAGAGATCCAGCAGTGCGCCGCGCGTGGCGTATTCGCCGTGCTCCATCACCTGATCTACGTGACGATAGCCCGCGCTGTCGAGCTGCGCACGCAGCGCATCGCGCGACAGGCGCTGGCCTTTTTTCATCACCAGCGCATGACCGTTCAGGAAGCTGTGCGGGCAAACTCGCTGCATCAAAGTGTTGACCGGAACGATCAGCACGCCGCGCTGCATTGATGGCAGTTGATAGAGCGTTGAAAGGCGCGAGGAGATGATCTCCTGATGCGGGGAAAAACTGTCGTAGGGCAGCGTTTCCCAGTCAGCCAGGTTGAACACCAGGCTGTCGGTAAACTGGCGGATCTCGTCGTGCAAACGGAGCGCATTTTGCATATCGGGGGCCACGAGGACCACCGGTCCAGAGTGACGCTCAACGATCTCTGCCACCAGCGTGGCGCAGGCAGCGCCCGTCAGTTCGCCTAGCTGGCGCTGGTCGCCCGCTTTGTTGGGCAGGGAATAACGGTATTGTTCAGGCATGGCTTTGTCAGAGTCTCTTATGAATTTGGGACATATCACTGATACGCAATGTCTTTATTATCCTTGATCGTTTTGCATTAGCAAACCGGAACCGCACAGAGCGTGAATTCGCCCCCGGAAGGGGGCGAAGGGAAGGGTTAGCGTGTGGCCTGAACCGGTGCGAGACGGGCGGGAGGAGCAAAGAAAACGTCACCAAACAGGGCGCTGGAGACTTTGCGCGCGCCCAGGCCAAACAGCGTACACACCAGCAGGCTGATGAACGGGTAGACCAGAATCAGGCTCAGCTCGGCCCACACCGGCCAGGTCCCGGCGTTGAGTTGACCAATCAGGAACAGGCTAAACATTTCAATTAAAATGCGATGGGTGGTGTAAATCGCAATGGTATTCGAGCCGACGACGTTCAGCAGATTGCTCGGATGGACGGCATAACGCTGCTCGACGCTGTAAAAGAGTTTCATGATCAGCAGAATCGACAGAAGCGACAGCAACAGGGGAACATTGGCAAACCACAGCACCACCGAGACCGCGCCAAATGCAACAATCGGCAGCCAGGTGCGGCGCATTGTCATCCCTTTCATCCACTCCATCAGCTGCGCGCCGTACCAGGCCCCAAGGCTGTAGTAGATCATATTGCGCACCACACTGTTCATCCCCCACCACGGCAGCGGCAGGAAATTAATCGCCACGCTCGCCAGGGCCATGAACGCCAGAACCGGCAATTTCCAGCGGCTGAGCAGTTTGCACAGGATGAAATAGACAATCAGCGCATAGAGATACCACAGGCTGGTGCTGGCGGTGAGCATGGCACGCATAAATTCGCCGATCGAACCTGCGTATGCGGCGTTGGAAGAGGTGGCTAATTCACGCTCCGGCGCAAGCCAGGCGTTAATGTGGCTCAGCGCTTGCCACTGCAACACGCCCCACAGCGCCAGCACCCAGACGATACTCCAGATTCGCTTATCCAGGCTGATTCGCCAGCCTACTTCATCGATATAACGACGAATAAGATAGCCCGAAATAAAGAAAAACACCGGCATACGAAACGGTGCGAGATAGAGATTAAAATAGACCCAGCATTTGGCGAGCAGACCGGACAGCGGGTGTTGTAGCCCGTTCAGGTGAGGATAAAAGGTGATCACCGAGTGGTAAATCACCACCAGGCAGATACACAGCCCCTTTATCTGATTAATCCATAATGCTTTTTGTTTCATCGGTCTTCGAACCTTGTTTTGCCATAAAAGAAGCCGTTAATCCTGGGCGAAGGGGCCAGAGATGTAACGGGTAACAGTCTGTATCCGGAGGATTTTCAGAAAAGGTGGAGAATGGCGCGTCTCTCGGGAATATTGATTCGTGAAGTAGCGTGATGATTTCTCAGACTTTTTCGCCAGAATCATTACCAAAGCTTACGGTTTCAGTCATTTACGCTTAACGGATTCGCTTATATACTCGTGGGTCTGCTATCAGCAACCAGACGGATTTCATGTATCAACCTGTCGCACTTTTCATAGGCTTACGCTACATGCGTGGGCGCGCCGCGGACCGCTTCGGTCGCTTTGTCTCCTGGCTTTCCACTATTGGCATTACGCTTGGCGTGATGGCGCTAGTGACGGTTCTTTCCGTGATGAATGGCTTTGAGCGCGAGCTGCAAAATAACATTCTGGGGCTGATGCCACAGGCGGTTCTCTCTTCGTCTAATGGCTCAATCAACCCGCAACAGCTGCCGGAAAGCGCGGTTAAGTTACTGGGCGTGAGCCGCATTGCGCCGCTGACCACCGGTGACGTGGTGCTGCAAAGCGCGCGCAGCGTGTCGGTGGGCGTGATGCTGGGTATCGATCCGGCGCAAAAAGACCCTCTCACACCCTATCTGACCAACGTCAAACAGACCGATCTTGAACCCGGCAAATACAACGTGATTCTCGGCGAACAACTCGCCAGCCAGCTGGGCGTCAACCGTGGCGAACAGCTGCGCGTGATGGTGCCCTCTGCCAGTCAGTTCACGCCGATGGGCCGCTTGCCGAGCCAGCGTTTGTTCAACGTTATCGGTACGTTCGCCGCCAATAGCGAAGTCGACGGCTATCAAATGCTGGTCAATATTCAGGACGCTTCGCGACTGATGCGCTATCCGCTGGGCAACATCAGCGGCTGGCGTTTGTGGCTCAATGAACCGCTGAAAGTGGATACCCTGAGCCAGCAAAAACTGCCGGAAGGCACCAAATGGACGGACTGGCGTGACCGCAAGGGCGAGCTGTTCCAGGCCGTGCGTATGGAAAAGAACATGATGGGGCTGCTGCTGAGCCTGATCGTTGCCGTCGCCGCGTTTAACATCATCACGTCTCTTGGCCTGATGGTGATGGAAAAACAGGGCGAAGTGGCGATCCTGCAAACTCAGGGGCTGACGCCGCGCCAGATTATGGCGGTGTTTATGGTTCAGGGGGCGAGCGCCGGGATTATCGGTGCGCTGCTCGGTGCCGTGCTGGGGGCATTACTTGCCAGCCAGCTCAATAATTTAATGCCGATAATCGGTATTCTGCTCGATGGTGCCGCGTTGCCGGTGGCAATCGAGCCATTGCAGGTAGTGGGTATTGCGCTGGTCGCAATGGCCATTGCGCTGCTCTCTACGCTTTATCCTTCCTGGCGCGCCGCCGCCACTCAACCCGCTGAGGCTTTACGTTATGAATAAGATCCTGTTGCAATGCGACAACCTGTCCAAACGCTATCAGGAAGGCACCGTGCAGACTGATGTGCTGCATGAGGTCACTTTCAGCGTGGGCGAAGGCGAAATGATGGCGATTGTCGGCAGCTCTGGCTCGGGCAAAAGTACCTTGCTGCATCTGCTGGGCGGGCTGGATACGCCCACGTCTGGCGATGTGATTTTCTCGGGCCAGCCGATGAGCAAAATGTCGTCGACGGCAAAAGCCGATCTGCGTAACCAGTCGCTGGGCTTTATCTACCAGTTCCACCACTTGCTGCCTGATTTCACCGCGCTGGAAAACGTCGCCATGCCGCTGCTGATTGGCAAAAAGAAACCGGCAGAGATCAACACCCGTGCCAGCGATATGCTGAAAGCCGTTGGCCTGGGGCATCGTGCGAATCATCGTCCGTCTGAACTCTCCGGCGGCGAACGTCAGCGTGTGGCGATTGCCCGCGCGCTGGTGAATAACCCGCGTCTGGTGCTGGCCGATGAACCGACCGGTAACCTCGATGCGCGTAACGCAGACAGTATTTTCGAATTGCTGGGTGAACTTAACGCCTCTCAGGGAACCGCGTTCCTGGTGGTGACCCACGATCTGCAGCTGGCGCGTCGCATGAGCCGCCAACTGGAGATGCGTGACGGTCGTCTGACGGCGGAACTGACCCTGATGGGAGCCGAGTAATGGCTTCATCGTTATCCTTATTGATCGGTACACGTTTTAGCCGTGGTCGCCGTCGCGGCGGCATGGTGTCGCTGATTTCGGTGATCTCCACCGTGGGTATCGCGCTGGGCGTGGCAGTGCTGATTGTCGGCTTAAGTGCGATGAACGGTTTTGAACGCGAGCTGAATAACCGCATTCTGGCAGTGGTTCCGCACGGCGAAATTGAGCCGGTGAATCAGCCGTGGACCAACTGGAGCGAGGCCCTCACTAAAGTCGAAAAAGTGCCGGGCATTGCTGCCGCAGCGCCGTACATCAACTTCACCGGGCTGGTGGAGAGCGGGGCGAATTTGCGTGCTATTCAGGTCAAAGGCGTGAATCCAGAGCAGGAAACGCGTTTGAGCGCTCTGCCACAGTTTGTGCAGAACGGCGCGTGGGCGAACTTTAAAGCCGGTGAACAGCAGATTATTATCGGCAAAGGCGTTGCCGATGCGCTGAAGGTCAAGCAGGGCGACTGGGTATCAATCATGATCCCGAACGCCAGTGCCGATCATAAGCTCCAGCAACCGAAGCGCGTGCGTTTGCACGTCATCGGTATTTTGCAGCTGAGCGGTCAACTCGACCACAGTTTTGCGATGGTGCCGCTGGACGATGCGCGTCAGTATCTGGATATGGGCGACAGCGTCACCGGCATTGCCATCAAGGTGAACGACGTCTTTAACGCCAACAAACTGGTGCGTGATGCGGGCGGTGTGACCAACAGCTATGTCTATATCAAGAGCTGGATTGGCACCTACGGCTACATGTATCGCGATATTCAGATGATCCGCGCCATTATGTATCTGGCGATGGTGCTGGTGATCGGCGTGGCCTGTTTTAACATCGTTTCGACGCTGGTTATGGCGGTCAAAGACAAGAGCAGTGACATTGCCGTACTGCGTACTCTGGGTGCGAAAGACGGTCTTATTCGTGCCATTTTCGTCTGGTATGGTTTGCTGGCGGGACTGTTCGGCAGCCTGTGCGGCGTGGTGATTGGCGTGGTGGTTTCTCTACAGTTAACGCCCATTATCAACGGGATTGAAAAGCTGATCGGGCACCAGTTCCTGTCCGGTGATATCTATTTTATTGACTTCCTGCCGTCTGAATTGCACTGGCTGGACGTTATTTATGTGCTGGTTACAGCACTTTTACTGAGTCTGCTGGCAAGCTGGTATCCGGCGCGTCGCGCAAGCCGAATTGATCCGGCGAGGGTGCTAAGTGGCCAGTAATTACGTCATGATTTAGCGGTTTTAGGACCGCCAAATCAGAAAGAGGAATGCGTTATGTATTATGGATTTGATATTGGCGGCACCAAAATTGCGCTCGGCGTCTTTGATGAACAGCTCAAACTGCAGTGGGAAACCCGCGTTCCCACGCCGCGCGAGAGCTACGACGAATTTTTAAACGCGGTCGCCGCCCTGGTGACCGAAGCCGATACCCGTTTCGGCGTGAAAGGCTCCGTGGGGATCGGCATTCCTGGGATGCCGGAAACCGACGACGGCACGCTGTACGCGGCCAACGTTCCCGCCGCCAGTGGCAAACCGCTGCGCGCCGACCTCTCTGCTCGCCTTGACCGCGACGTGCGTCTCGACAACGATGCCAACTGTTTTGCTCTCTCTGAAGCCTGGGACGACGAGTTTCGTCAGTATCCTTTAGTTATGGGACTGATTCTGGGTACTGGCGTCGGCGGCGGGATTATCATTAACGGCAAGCCGATTACCGGGCGCAGCTATATCACCGGCGAGTTCGGCCATATTCGCCTGCCGGTGGATGCACTCGAGGTGGTCGGGCGTGATTTTCCCCTGACGCGCTGCGGCTGCGGACAGCACGGCTGTATTGAGAATTATCTTTCCGGTCGCGGGTTTGCATGGCTTTACGAACACTTCTATCATCAGAAACGTGAGGCCCCAGAAATCATCACCTTGTGGGAGCAGGGCGATGAACAGGCCCGTGAACACGTTGAGCGCTATCTCGATCTGCTGGCGGTGTGTCTGGGCAATATTCTGACCATCGTCGATCCCGATCTGCTGGTGATTGGCGGCGGATTATCCAACTTCTCGGCGATCACCGAGCATCTGTCCGGGCGACTGCCTCGTCATTTGCTGCCGGTCGCCCGCGTACCGCGTATCGAACGTGCGCGTCATGGGGATGCCGGAGGCATGCGCGGTGCGGCATTCCTTCATCTCACCCGCTAGTTATACGAGGTTTTTATGCTGTCGCGTCGGTTAGGTCGACTGAGCCGTTTTCGCAAAACTAAACGCCGCCTGCGTGAGCGCTTGCGCCAGCGGATTTTTTTCAGAGACAGGGTGATGCCAGAAGGTATGGAAAAGCCAAGAGTCGTAGTGTTGACCGGGGCGGGGATCTCCGCCGAGTCCGGAATTCGGACTTTCCGCGCCACTGACGGACTGTGGGAAGAACACCGTGTAGAAGACGTGGCGACGCCGGAAGGTTTCGCCCGTAATCCTGAGCTGGTGCAAACTTTCTATAACGACCGCCGCCGACAGCTTCAGTCGCCGGAGATTGCGCCCAATGCGGCGCATCTGGCGCTGGCGAAGCTCGAAGAGGTGTTAGGCGACCGCTTTCTGCTGGTGACGCAGAACATCGACAACCTGCATGAGCGCGCCGGGAATCACAACATCATCCACATGCACGGCGAACTGCTGAAAGTGCGCTGCGCGTGGAGCGGACAGGTGCTTGACTGGACTGGCGATATCACCCCGGACGATAAGTGCCACTGCTGCCAGTTCCCGTCCCCTCTGCGTCCGCACGTGGTGTGGTTCGGCGAAATGCCGCTCGGCATGGACGAGATCTACAGCGCGCTGGCGATGGCCGATGTGTTTATCGCGATTGGTACCTCCGGGCATGTCTATCCGGCGGCGGGTTTTGTCCATGAGGCGCGCCTGCACGGTGCGCATACGGTGGAACTGAATCTGGAACCGAGCCAGGTGGGCAGCGAGTTTGAAGAGAAGCAGTATGGTCTGGCGAGCGTGGTGGTGCCAGATTTTGTCGAGAAGTTGTTGAAGGGATTGTAAGGCGGTTTCTCGCTCTTGTAGGCCCGGTAAGCGTAGCGCCACCGGGCATTTTTCAGCTTGCACAGTCGTTTTTTGCCGGGTGGCGGCTTCGCCTTACCCGGCCTACTTGACGTTAGCGACCCGCTTTCAGGTGCCAGATTGAAGGGATTGTAAGGCAATTTCTTGCTCTTGTAGGCCCGGTAAGCGTAGCGCCACCGGGCATTTTTCAGCTTGCGCAGTCGTTTTTTGCCGGATGGCGGCTTCGCCTTACCCGGCCTACTTGACGTTAGCGACCCGCTTTCAGGTGCCAGATTGAAGGGATTGTAAGGCAATTTCTTGCTCTTGTAGGCCCGGTAAGCGTAGCGCCACCGGGCATTTTTCAGCTTGAACAGTCGTTTTTTGCCGGGTGGCGGCTTCGCCTTACCCGGCCTACTTGACGTTAGCGACCCGCTTTCAGGTGCCAGATTGAAGGGATTGTAAGGCGGTTTCTCGCTCTTGTAGGCCCGGTAAGCGTAGCGCCACCAGGCATTATTCAGCTTGCACAGTCGTTTTTTGCCGGGTGGTGGCTTCGCCTTACCCGGCCTACTTGACGTTAGCGACCCGCTTTCAGGTGCCAGATTGAAGGGATTGTAAGGCGGTTTCTCGCTCTTGTAGGCCCGGTAAGTGTAGCGCCACCAGGCATTATTCAGCTTGCACAGTCGTTTTTTGCCGGGTGGTGGCTTCGCCTTACCCGGCCTACTTGACGTTAGCGACCCGCTTTCAGGTGCCAGATTGAAGGGATTGTAAGGCGGTTTCTCGCTCTTGTAGGCCCGGTAAGTGTAGCGCCACCGGGCATTTTTCAGCTTACACAGTCGTTTTTTGCCGGGTGGCGGCTTCGCCTTACCCGGCCTACTTGACGTTAGCGACCCGCTTTCAACTTCTGATAATAATCTTCATAAATGCGGCTCGCGTCGCCCACGTCGTTTTGCCACTCGCCTTTCTTGACCGTTTCTGCATCCGGATACAGTGACTTATCGTTCGCCACTTCCGGGCTCAGCAACTTGCGGGCCGCCAGGTTTGGCGTGGGATAACCGATGGTTTCGGCCACCTGTTTTGCCACTTCCGGGCGCAGCAGGAAGTTAATCAGCTTCATCGCGCCGTCGACATTTTTAGCATTTGTCGGAATCGATAAACTGTCCATCCAGAAGATCCCGCCTTCTTTCGGCCAGACCACCTGCAGAGGAGTCCCCGCCTGACGCGCCACGTAGGCCGAGCCGTTCCACACCATCCCCAGATTCACTTCGCCTTCCATATACGGGTTGGCTGGGTTATCGGAGTTAAACGCCGCCACGTTGGGCATCAGCTTTTTCAGCTCGTTATATGCCGCTTCAATCTCTTTTGGATCGGTGGTGTTACCGGAATAACCCAGTTTGCGCAGCGCCATCTGGAACACTTCACGCGCGTCGTCAGTCAGCAGCAGGCTGCCTTTGTACTCCGGCTTCCACAGGTCGGCCCAACTGGTGACGGTTTTTGGATCGATCTCGTCGCTATTCACACCGATAGCCGTCGCGCCCCAGATGTACGGAATGGAGTAGTCATTGTTCGGGTCGAACGGCTTGTTCAGCATCTCCGGATCGAGATTATCGAAGTTGGTGAGCTTGGTTTTGTCGATCTTCTGGATCATCCCTTCTTTGCGCATTTTGTCGACAAAGTAGGTCGACGGCACTACCAAATCGTACGCGCCGTCTTTGTAGGTTTTGAGCTTGGCATACATGGTTTCATTCGACTCGTAGGTTGAATAGATCACCTTGATCCCGGTCTCTTTGGTGAACTGCTCCAGCAGGCCCGGAGGCACATACTCGGTCCAGTTGTAGAAGTAGAGCGTTTTACTGTCGTCCGCGTGCGCGGCGCTCATGCCGATTGCGAGAGCGCCTGCCGCGAGCAGGTGGCGTGACCATTTTTTCATTTTAACGTCCCCTGAGATTTAGTTGTATCACGAGCAATAAGCTGGCTGGCAATCACCATCACCAGCGATAGCACCAGCAGTATCGTCGCCAGCGCGTTCACCTCAGGCGACACGCCGACTTTCACCATCGAATAAATCTTCAATGGCAGAATTTCATAACCGGGACCGGTGACGAACGATGAGACCACCACGTCGTCCATCGACAGGGTAAAGCTCAGCAGCCATCCGGCGGCGACCGCGGGCATTGCCAGCGGCAGGATGATTTTACGCAGGATGGTCGTTTCACTCGCGCCCAGATCTTTCGCTGCTTCGAGCATCCGCACGTCAAAGCCTTTCAGACGGGAGTAAACCGTCACCACCACGAACGGCAGGCAGAAGGTGATGTGGGAGAAGAGCAGCGACCAGAAGCCAAGCTGAATGCCGAGGAGCATAAACAATACCAGCAGGGAGATCGCCATTACGATGTCAGGCGACATCATCACCACAAACAGCATCCCGCTGACAAACGGCTTACCGCGAAAACGGTAGCGATACAGCGCCACGGCGGTCAGGGAGCCAATCAGCGTGGCAAAGGTCGCGGAGACTATCGCCATCGTCAGGGAGTGCTGTGCGGCCTGCAACAGGCTATCGTTGTTCATCAGCAGGCTGTACCAGTTGGTGGTAAAGCCTTGCCAGTTAATTCCGAATCGCGAACTGTTAAACGAGTTCACGATCAAAATGATAATCGGGATGTACAGGAATGCGTAAATGGCGGACATAAAACCGCCGCGCAGCAGACGACCGATCATTCGAGGTCTCCCTTCTTATTCAGCCAGCGGGAGGCACGCCAGTAAACGAGCAGCATCAGGCCCATTACCACCGTTAGCGTTATGCTGGTGGCCGAGCCAAACGGCCAGTCGCGAATGTTCAGGAACTGGCTCTTAATCACGTTGCCGATCAGCAGGTTTTTCGCACCGCCCATCAGATCCGAGACGTAGAACAGCCCCATCGCCGGGAGCATCACCAGCAGACATCCGGCGATAATGCCCGGCATGGTCAGCGGAATAATGATCCGCAGGAAGGTTTGCAGCTTGCTGGCACCCAGATCGCGTGCCGCTTCGAGCAGCGGTTTATCGAGCTTTTCGATGCTCGAATAGAGCGGCATCACCATAAACGGCAGCAGAATATAGACCAGGCCGATAATCACCGCGCTCGGGGTGAACATGATACGAATCGGTGTATCAATCACCCCCAGCCAGAGCAAAAACTCGTTCAGATACCCTTTGGTGCTGAGGAAAATCTTCAGGCCATAGATGCGGATCAGC
Organism: Lelliottia jeotgali; assembly: GCA_002271215.1. Classification (NCBI taxonomy): domain Bacteria; kingdom Pseudomonadati; phylum Pseudomonadota; class Gammaproteobacteria; order Enterobacterales; family Enterobacteriaceae; genus Lelliottia; species Lelliottia jeotgali. The sequence continues at coordinate 1,805,106 of CP018628.1, forward strand.
GAGTTGGTCCAGAAGGGAACAATCAGCAGAAACAGCAGCAGCGGGCGGATTTTTTGCGGCAGCCGCGCCAGAAACCAGGCAAAGGGATAGCCCAGCACCAGGCAGGCGAGCGTGGCAATCAGCGCCATGTTGAGGGAGTGCAGCAAGACCTCAAAGTAGAGCGGGTCCAGCAGGCGCGCGTAGTTATCCAGCGTAAAGACCAGGCTGACGAAGTTCGTATCGTCGCGGGTCAGAAAACTGGTGACAATGATCATCAGGTTGGGCAGAAAAACAAACAACACAAGCCAACCCACGATCGTGGCGATCACCGCGTTCTGGAATTTACTGGTGTTCTTCATCGGCCAGCACAACCTCCCAGCTTTCTACCCAGTTAACGACCATTTTCTGATCGAGCGGATGGTCAAAGTCGGGGTCATCCTCGTTAAAGAACTCACTGACCATCACCATTTTGCCGTTTTCCAGCTCAACTACGGATTCAAGCGTCATACCTTTGTAGTTACGCTCGCGGATGTAGCCGATCAGGCCTTCCGCGTCGGTGGTATCGTGAATTTCATCGACGCGAAGATCTTCCGGGCGCAGCATCACGTTCAGCTTCTGACCTTTCTCGACGGCAAAATTGACGTAAATGTTGCACTCGCGACCTTCCACGCTGGCACGCACGCGCTGCTCGTCGAGACGCTCAATCACCGTGGCATCAAAGATATTGATCTCGCCAATGAAACTGGCGACAAACAGGTTTTTCGGCTCTTCGTAGATTTCGCGCGGCGTGCCGTCCTGCTCAATTTTGCCGTCGCGCATCACTACGATACGGTCCGACATGGTCAGGGCTTCTTCCTGATCGTGCGTAACGAATACAAAGGTAATGCCAAGTTTACGCTGCAGTGCTTTCAGCTCGTTCTGCATCTGCTTGCGTAGCTTGTAGTCGAGCGCGGAGAGGGACTCATCCAGCAGCAGCAGGCGCGGTTTATTGACCACTGCACGGGCAATCGCCACACGCTGTTGCTGGCCACCGGAGAGCTGATGCGGTTTACGCTGGGCGAACTCGTCGAGCTGAACCATTCGCAGGGCATCGTTCACACGCGGGGTGATTTGATCGGCAGGTGTTTTTTGCATGCGCAGGCCGAATGCCACGTTTTCGAACACGGTCATGTGCGGAAACAGGGCGTAGCTCTGAAAGACGGTATTAACGTGACGATGTTCGGCGGGAACATCGGTGATGTTCTGATTTTCAAGATGAATTTGGCCGTTGTCGACGTTTTCCAGTCCGGCAATCAGGCGCAGAACGGTTGTCTTGCCGCAGCCAGAAGGGCCAAGCAGCGTGAGAAACTCACCGTTATTGATAGTCAGGTTAAGATCGTCAATGACGGTTTTACCATCGAAACTTTTGCTGATCCCCGACAGAAGAACCAGCGGTGACAGTGTTCCTGGTTGTGTATTCAATTTTTGGCGCTGTCCCATATAAACGCGTCGGTGGGTTTACCGACTGCGGGGTTTGTGTGTAACCACCTTGGTGACTCTTAATGAGGGCGGTCATTCTACGGCAAACCACTGAAATCACCAATCCTTGTGACTGATTGATAAGCTACATTTATTAACGAATCACGACAAAATCGAAAATATTCTCGTTTACGGGATAAAAGTGACCTGACGCAATATTTGGGATTTGATGCTTCCTGATAATGTTGTCACAAAAAGTGAGGGTGACTGCATGGAAAAATTACTTGAGCGTTTTTTACAGTACGTTTCGCTGGATACCCAATCTAAAGCGGGTGTCAGACAGGTGCCGAGCACCGAGGGCCAGTGGAAGCTTTTAAACCTGCTGAAGGATCAGCTGGAGGAGCTCGGCCTGGTCAACGTGACCTTGAGCGAGAAAGGCACGGTGATGGGGACGCTGCCGTCGAATGTCAAAGGTTCGGTTCCGGCGATTGGATTCATTTCTCACGTTGATACCTCACCTGATTTTAGCGGTAAGAACGTCAACCCGCAGATTGTTGAAAATTACCGTGGTGGCGATATCGCGCTGGGTATTGGCGACGAGGTACTCTCGCCGGTGATGTTCCCGGTGCTGCATCAGCTTCTGGGCCAGACCATTATCACCACCGACGGCAAAACGCTGCTGGGCGCGGATGATAAAGCCGGTGTGGCGGAGATCATGACCGCCCTGGCGGTGCTGAAAGGCAAAAACATTCCGCACGGGGATATCCGCGTCGCCTTTACGCCGGATGAAGAGGTGGGCAAAGGGGCGAAGCATTTCGACGTCGAAGCGTTCGATGCGAAGTGGGCTTACACCGTCGACGGCGGTGGCGTGGGGGAGCTGGAGTTTGAAAACTTTAACGCAGCTTCTGTGACCATCAAAATCGTTGGTAATAATGTCCATCCCGGTTCGGCAAAAGGGGTGATGGTCAACGCCCTGTCGCTGGCTTCGCGGATTCATGCGGAAGTGCCCGCCGAAGAAAGCCCAGAGCAGACTGAAGGCTATGAAGGTTTTTACCATCTCACCAGCATCAAAGGCACGGTGGACAGTGCGCAGATGCACTACATCGTTCGCGATTTTGACCGCAAAGCGTTCGAAGCGCGTAAGCGTAAGATGATGGAAATCGCCAAAAAGGTCGGCAAAGGGCTGCACCCGGATTGTTACATTGAGCTGATCATCGAGGACAGCTACTACAACATGCGCGAGAAAGTGGTGGAGCATCCGCACATTCTCGATATCGCCCAGCAGGCGATGCGCGATTGCGACATCGAACCCCAGCTCAAACCGATTCGCGGCGGCACCGATGGCTCGCAGCTCTCGTTCATGGGACTGCCATGCCCGAATCTGTTTACCGGTGGCTATAACTACCACGGCAAACATGAGTTTGTGACGCTGGAAGGGATGGAGAAAGCGGTGAAAGTGATTGTGCGGATTGCGGAGTTGACGGCGAAGCAGTAGCCGCTTTGTGCCGGGTGGCGGCTACGCCTTACCCGGCCTACGATTTAATGTTTTTGTAGGTCGGGTAAGCGAAGCGCCACCCGACGCCCGGAAAAGGATTTCCCATGTCAAATTACCGCCGAAACTACATCCCCGGTGGAACCTGGTTTTTCACCGTCAATCTGCAAAACCGCCAGAGCGATCTGCTCATCCGCCATATCGACCCTCTACGCGCCGCAATCAAAACCGTCAAACGCACAAAACCCTTCACGATCAACGCCTGGGTGGTGCTCCCCGAGCATATGCACTGTATCTGGACGCTCCCGGAAAACGATGATGACTATTCGGGGCGCTGGCGGGAAATCAAGAAAACCTTTACCCGCGCGATTGAAATGCGTTACGTGTGGCAACCGCGTTTTTGGGAACATACGATTCGTAATGAAGAAGATTACCGGCGGCATATGGATTACGTGCATATCAATCCGGTGAAACATGGGTATGTCAATCGCGTGGCGGATTGGCCGTTTTCAACGTTTCATCGGGATGTGCGTGACGGTTTATATGTGCAGGATTGGGCGGGAGAACCGGAGGATTTGGTTGCCGGAGAGCCAAAATAAAAGCCGGGTGGCGGCTACGCCTTACCCGGCCTACAAAATCTAACTCGTAGGTCGGGTAAGCGAAGCGCCACCCGACACAAGCAGGCAACTCAGTCCTCGAAGAACCAATACCCGCTGTTCACCAGCGCCGCCAGCATGGCGAGGAAGGACGGATCTTCCAGCGCATCACCGAAGGTTTCTGCATTCAGCACCAGATGGCTGGCAAGGGCTTCCAGCGCGGGACGGTGCGGGGAATCCAGTTTTTCGCCGTTGACGAAAATATCATCGCCAATACGCAGCACGCGCAATCCACCCAGACGGACCAGCGAATCACCCTGTTGCAGGGCATCGTAAATTTCATCCGGCTGATAAGGCGGCTCGGCGGGTGCAACGTCCAGCTCGTGACGTGACTGGCTGACAAACTCGCCAAACCACTGGCGGAAATGCTCCGGTTCGTTAATCAAACCGAGCATCATTTCGCGCAGTTTATCCAGCTCCTGCGGCAGAATGTCGGCAGGATGTTCACGCGCAGGCACGTCCGGGTCGCTGTAGCGATGGCTGCCCAGCTCGCGTTGCAGAACGTAATCCGCAAATCCGCTGATCATCTCGCGACCGCTTGGCGCACGGAAGCCAACCGAATAGTTCAGCGAGTTCTCAAGAGAATAGCCTTCATGAGGGAATCCTGGCGGAATATAGAGAATATCGCCCGGCTCCATCTCTTCGTCGATGATGCCTTCGAACGGGTCAACCTGCAGCAGGTCCGGGTGCGGGCAGTGCTGTTTCATCGGCACTTTATCGCCGACGCGCCAGCGACGACGGCCAGTTCCCTGAATGATAAACACATCGTACTGGTCGAGGTGCGGGCCCACGCCACCGCCCGGAACAGAGAAGGAGATCATCAGATCGTCCATGCGCCAGTCGGGCAGGGCGCGGAACGGATGCATCAGCGCAGCGGTAGGCTCATGCCAGTGGTTAACGGCCTGAACCAGCAGCGACCAGTTGGTTTCCCCGAGGTGATCGTAGCTTTCGAAAGGACCGTGGCTAACCTGCCATTTCCCATCCTGATGGCTCACCAGACGGCTGTCGACTTCGTTTTCCATCGCCAGTCCAGCCAGTTCATCCGGCGAGATCGGGTCGACAAAGTTGCTGATGCCGCGTTTAAGAACGACCGGGCGTTTCTGCCAGTAGCGTTCGATAAATTCGGGCCAGTTAAGTGTTAATTGATAATCCATAATTATATTTCCGCAGGCTCTTACTGACTCGGATTATAACGGAAGCGCAAGAGCCTGAGTGCGACAATCTCGCTTTTTTCACATTCCGCTCTAACTATCGTCAGATGAGGGATGCTGGCGGCCAAAAATGGCGACCATGCGCGCACCGCCCAGCAGGCTGTCGCTGGTTTCAATTCTGCCGTTGTACTGATCGACAATCTCCTGCGCGACGGATAAACCGACACCCTGACCAGGGCGGAGCGTATCGGCGCGTTGACCGCGATCAAACACCACGTCACGCTTGTTTTGCGGGATACCGGGGCCATCGTCCTCAACGATAATTTGCAGCTCGTCATCGGTCTGGTGCGCAGAAACCTCGACAAATTCGAGGCAATATTTGCAGGCGTTATCCAGCAGATTACCCATCACTTCCATAAAGTCATTTTTCTCACCGACAAAACTGATTTCCGGCGAAATATCGAGGCTAATGTTCACCCCTTTGCGTTGATAGACTTTATTCAGCGCTGAGGTCAGGCTATCCAGCAGCGGGGCGACGGGGTGCAGTTCACGGCTTAACAACGGGCTGCCGGAGCGCATACTGGCGCGGTGGAGATAATAGCCAATCTGCTGGGAGATACGGCTGATTTGCTCCAGCATTACCGGCTCGGCGTCGTCGACGCTGAGCTTCGAGCTGCGCATCGATCGCAACGTGCTTTGCATCACCGCGAGCGGCGTCTTCAGACTGTGCGTCAGATCGGTCAGGGTGGTACGATATTTATCGTAACGTTCGCGCTCGCTTTTCAGCAGGCGGTTGAGATTTCGTACCAGGCTGGTGAGTTCGCGCGTGGTTTGCGAATTGAGCTTATCCCGATTGTGTTCTTCGAGCTCGCGGACCTCTTTCGCCAGCGATTCGATAGGACGCAGGCTCCACCAGGCAGCGACCCACAGCAGCGGGATAACCAACAGCAGGTTGGCAGCCAGAACATATACGAACCAGCTCCAGACCATGTAGGAACGTTTAAGCTCTACCGGAATGGTGTCGATGACTACGATGGTGAGCTGCGGCATATCAATGGTCGCCGGGTAGAGATTAATCGCTACCGAGTGCGTCATCTCTGTATTGTCGTCATCCTCACGAATTTCAGCGAGTTCGCGCTGCATGGACTCGTCGTTGCCCAGCAGTGAACTGGTCGCATTCAGATCGGCTTCAATTTCGTGGAATCCGTTAGTTTTAAGCCACTCCGGACGAATGCTTTTTTCCACCCACGGCACATGGCGCTGCGCCCACAGCAACTGACCTTTTTCATCATAAATCAGTGCCATCGTCGGGCTTTGCCGGTTGAGATTTTCCGGCATTTCCACGCTGATTCGATTATTTTCCCATTTAGCCAGGGTGTAGAAGAGATTGCTCTCGCCGCGCAGCAGGCGGAATGTGGTCTTATCGAAGCTGACGCTATACCCGACCAGCGCCACCATGCCGTAAGCGAGAGACAGGATCAGCACCACGGCAGCGGTGGCCAGTAAAAAGCGGACCCGCAGCGACAGCGGCAAAAAGTGGCGAAGGATTTTTTTCATTTAGCGTAATTCAAACAGGTATCCCTGACCCCTCACCGTGGTGATGACGTCTTGTGGGTATTGTGCCTGGATTTTTTTACGTAAGCGGCCCATCAGCACATCAATGGTGTGGCTCTCGCGCAGTTCGGCATCGGGATAAAGCTGGAGCATTAAGGAATCTTTACTCACCACTTTGCCGCTGTTGCGGATCAGCGTTTCCATAATGGTGTATTCAAACGCCGTCAGCTTGATAACTTCGTCGTTGATCGAGAATTCACGACGCGAGAGATCCACCTGGAATGGCGGAAGGGAGATAACCTGGGACGCCAGACCGCTGTTACGGCGCATCAACGCCTGCATACGGGCGGCCACTTCTTCGATATGGAACGGTTTGGTGACGTAATCATCAGCGCCTGCGCTGAGCACTTCAACTTTGTCCTGCCAGCCTTCACGGGCAGTTAGAACCAGCACCGGAAGAGAGACATCGTGGCTGCGCCAGCGGCGGATCAACGATAAACCGTCTTCATCCGGCAGCCCCAGATCGACGATGGCGATATCGGGCAGGTGTTCATTGAGATAATAATCTGCCTCTTTTGCGTCTTCCGCGTCATCCACCTGATGCCCCATTTCCTGAAGCTGAACTTTCAGGTGATGACGTAGCAATGCATTATCCTCAACAACCAGTACGCGCATCATCTCTTCTCCCTAACATGAATGGTATGAATAGTTTAACGTGATTATGTTGTTACGGGGATAAACATTGCGTAAACCGCAGAGGAAGGAACCCTCTTTCCGGGCGGAAAGAGGGTAAAGGCAATTACTTCAGCTCATCAACCATTTTAATGGCGCGACCGATGTAGTTCGCCGGTGTCATTGCTTTCAGGCGCGTTTTCTCGTCTTCTGGCACGTCCAGACCGTCGATAAACTGTTTCATGCCTTCGGCGTCCACGCGTTTGCCGCGCGTCAGCTCTTTCAGTTTTTCGTATGGCTTTTCAATGCCGTAACGACGCATCACGGTCTGGATTGGCTCGGCCAATACTTCCCAGTTGTGATCCAGTTCGTCCAGCAGACGATCGCGGTTCACTTCCAGTTTGCTCACGCCTTTCAGGGTGGACTGATACGCAATCAGCGCATAGCCGATACCCACGCCGAGGTTACGCAGGACGGTGGAGTCCGTCAGGTCACGCTGCCAGCGGGAAACCGGCAGTTTGCTCGCCATGTGTTGCAGCAGGGCGTTCGCCAGACCCAGGTTGCCTTCGGAGTTTTCGAAGTCAATCGGGTTCACTTTATGCGGCATGGTGGACGAGCCGATCTCACCGGCGATAGTTTTCTGCTTGAAGTGGTTCAGAGCCACGTAGCCCCACACGTCGCGGTCGAAATCGATCAGGATGGTGTTGAAACGCGCGATGCAGTCAAACAGCTCGGCGATGTAATCGTGCGGCTCGATCTGAGTGGTGTACGGGTTCCACTGAATTCCCAGAGAGGTCACGAACTCTTCGCTGAACTGATGCCAGTCCACTTCCGGATACGACGCGATGTGGGCGTTGTAGTTCCCGACTGCGCCGTTGATTTTACCGAGGATCTCAACCTGCTCCAGCTGGCGATACTGACGCTCCATACGGTACGCCACGTTCGCCATCTCTTTGCCCATCGTGGACGGTGTGGCTGGCTGGCCATGAGTACGGGAAAGCAGCGGGATATCACGGTATTGCACGGCCAGGTCTTTCACCGCGTCGATGATTTTGCGCCAGTAAGGCAGCACCACGTCCTGACGCGCAGTCGACAGCATCAGGGCATGAGACAGGTTGTTGATATCTTCAGACGTACAGGCAAAGTGGATGAACTCAGACACCGCGTGCAGCGCCGGTACGCTCTCTACTTTCTCTTTCAGGAAGTATTCAACCGCTTTCACATCGTGGTTGGTGGTGCGCTCAATGGTTTTGATACGCGCCGCGTCTTCTTCGCTGAACTCCGCGACGATTTTATCAAGGTAATCGTTTGCCTGGGCGTCAAAAGCAGGAACTTCCTTGATTGCTGCCTGGGTAGCTAACTTTTGCAGCCAGCGCACTTCAACCTGTACACGGAACTTCAGCAGACCATATTCGCTGAAGATCCCGCGCAGCGCGCTGACTTTATCGCCGTAACGTCCATCGACAGGGGAAACGGCGGTCAGTGAGGATAATTCCATAATTCGCAACTCCGGGAGGTTAACAATGAGCAAGAATTTGTTTTGCCTGAGTCGTCAGGCGATTACGAGAGAACATTAACTGCAGTCGGCCACCGCCAACCTGATGCCACAGCACGGCGGCACGAATCCCGGCCAGCAGCGAGGCGCGGACTTTGGCCTGTACCTGTGGGCTTTGCAGCACGGCAGGGGAGCCGGTCACCTGAATGCGTGGACCGAGCGGGCTGATGACATCGACGTAAATCGCGGCCATCGCACTCATCAGGGTTTCGGACTGCAAATCAAAATGGTCAAGCTGACGCTGTAAACCGTCAATACGGTTGCCGAGCGTGTCCATCGCGCCTTTTGCGCCGCTCAGCTTACGCTCCAGCACCATCAGGCTTAAGGTGTAACGGGTCAGTTCTGCGTTCAGTCCCTGACGGTTGCTGGCATTCAGCACGCCGAGCAGGGTTTCAAGGCCGAGGCGAAGATTGGTTTCGCTGCCACCGAACACCCCAAGCGTCGAGCCTGGGTTAAGATCGATAACGCTGTTGAGCGAAACGTGCAGCGCATCAGCGTCGCAATGACCCTGATGTGCCAGCTGTTGCACCAGACGGGCGGACTGGCAAATGCCGGCCAGCGCCAGGGTGATGTCATAATAATTCTTCGCCACACGTGCTCCTTTTGGTGTGCAAACTGTTTATTCGGCCAGCGGCAGACGCTGTTCAATGATCCCGCCGCCGAGGCAAATTTCGCCGCTGTAGAAGACAGCGGACTGGCCAGGCGTGACGGCAGAAACCGGCTCGTCGAAACGCACTTCGATACGTTTGTCATCAATGGCGGTGACAGTGCAAGGGATATCAGTCTGACGATAGCGGGTTTTCACCGTGCAGCGCAGGGTGCCGGTAAACGGTTCACGATCGACCCAGTGCAGCTGCTGAGCGATAAGCCCGACGGACATCAAACGCGGATGCTCGTGGCCCTGAGCCACCACCAGAATATTGTTTTCGACATCTTTATCGACCACGTACCACGGCTCTTCGCTGCCTTCTTTGGTGCCGCCAATGCCCAGACCTTTACGCTGGCCGAGGGTGTGGTACATCAGGCCCTGATGCTCGCCGACGTCATCGCCGTCAACGGTGATAATTTTGCCCGGTTGAGCAGGGAGGTAGCGCCCCAGAAATTCGCGGAATTTGCGCTCGCCGATAAAGCAGATGCCGGTGGAGTCTTTTTTCTTCGCGGTGATCAGATCCAGTTCTTCGGCGATTTTACGCACTTCTGGTTTTTCCAGCTCACCGACCGGGAACAGGCTTTGTGCAATCTGTTCGTGACCGAGGGTGTAGAGGAAATAGCTCTGATCTTTATTGCCGTCGAGACCGCGCAGCAGCTGGCTTTTGCCATCGACATCCGCGCGGCGCACGTAGTGACCGGTCGCGATGTAATCTGCGCCCAGGTCTTCGGCGGCGAATTCGAGGAAGGCTTTGAATTTGATCTCTTTGTTGCAGAGGATATCCGGGTTTGGGGTGCGGCCCGCTTTGTACTCTTCGAGGAAGAGTTCGAACACGTTGTCCCAGTACTCGGCAGCAAAGTTAACGGTATGCAGTTCAATGCCGAGTTTGTCGCACACGGCCTGCGCATCTGCAAGATCCGCTGCCGCCGTACAGTATTCCTCGCCATCGTCTTCCTCCCAGTTCTTCATGAACAGGCCTTCCACCTTGTAGCCCTGTTGTTGCAACAGGTACGCGGAAACGGAGGAATCGACACCGCCGGACATGCCGACGATCACTTTTTTCTGGCTGTTATCTGACATGGAATACTCACGACATTGAACTTAAAGGCGGCGTATTCTATCACGCGCCCCCCGCGTTGGCACCCTCTGTAAACGGCCAGTTAAATTCCGCGATCACCTCAAGCGGCAGGCGGCTACCGGACTGATAGCAGCGAATGCTTTCGGCAACCAGCGGAGAGCGCAGGTTTGGCGCGTTCAGGATCTCCTCTGCCGTCACCCACAGGCAACGGTCGATATCGTCGTCGTGCGGCTCAGTGGCGCACATTTCGTTAAGTTCGACGACGAATAAAAAGCGCAGGAATGGCGTGCGATCGGGAGCGATCCACTGATGCAGACGCACAAAGTGCTGCGGTTCGGCGTGAATACCGGTCTCTTCCCACAACTCGCGACGCGCGGCCTGAACCAGCGTTTCGTCGGCTTCAAGATGACCCGCGGGCTGGTTCCACAGCGCTTTGCCGTTGATCGTCTCTTCGACGACGAGGAATTTGCCTTCGGCGTGAACCAGGGTGGCGACGGTAACGTGTGGTTTAAACATCGTTTTTCCTTAGTTAGCTGAATGACGCAATTCAATATCAATATTTGATCTGGATCACATTTTTACCCGGTGCTCTATACTTGCTGAGGTTCTGATTCTCACCACCGAGGGTACCATCATGCAGCTTACCACGCGTACTATGCCGCAAAAGAAACGTATCGCTTTAGTGGCTCACGATCCCTGCAAACCCGACCTGCTCAACTGGGCAATCGATAATCAAACGGCACTTGAGGGCCACACCATCTACGCCACCGGCACCACCGGAAACCTGCTGCTTGCCCACACGCGTTTGCCCGTCCTGGCGCTGATGAGCGGCTCGATAGGCGGCGACCAGCAGCTGGGTTATCTCATCGCGTCGGGCCAGATTGATGTGCTGGTCTTTTTCTGGGACCCGCTGAGCGCAGTGCCGCATCACTCGGATGTGAAGGCCCTGATGCGTCTGGCAACGGCGTGGAATATTCCCATCGCCAGCAATGCCTGTAGCGCCAATTTCCTGATCCACTCGTCGCTCTTTGAGCAGACGTTCGATATCACCGTTCCGGACGGAGATGCGTTCCTCAGCAGTCGAGTATCCCACGTCACGCAAAATGGCGTGCATACGCAGCATCTTTTATAACGAATCTATCGGGATTTCCCGCCACTCACCCGACGCCAGATTGTCCAGCGTCAATGTCCCCATCGCATACCTTATCAGGCGCAACGTTGGAAAACCGACATGCGCCGTCATGCGTCGCACCTGGCGATTCCGCCCTTCATATAAGGTGATTTTCAACCAGCTGGTGGGGATGGTTTTGCGTTCGCGAACCGGGGGATTGCGCGGCCATAACCACTCGGGTTCTGCGACCAGCTCAATACCGGCGGGCAGGGTGGGGCCGTCATTGAGCGTCACGCCATTGCGCAGGGCATCAATCGCCTCTGCCGTCGGTTCGCCCTCCACCTGCACGTAGTAAATCTTACCGGTGCGCTTGCCCGGCTGGGTCAGTCGCGCCTGGAGCTGTCCGTCGTTAGTCAGCACCAGCAGGCCTTCGCTGTCCCTGTCTAAGCGGCCAGCGGCATAAATTCCTTGTAACGGGATGTAATCTTTCAGGGTGCTGCGTCCCGCCTCATCCGTGAACTGCGGCAGCACATCATAAGGTTTATTGAAGATAACCAGCCGCTTCGGTCCAGTGTCAGGCTTTTTTTTGGCGTTGCGTCGCGTGCTGAATCGTTCAACTTGGTGATTTCTAAAAGAAGTTTTGTTCATAGTGTTTTCAGAATGGGTGGATTCGAGCATTATAACGGAAATTCATGAGTGATTGGCGCGAGCCTGATATTCGAGTAGTATGAGCTCGCATATTACAACTCATTAACAAAAAACCAGAAGCGCTCGAAGGAGAGGTTAATGGAAAGCAAAGTAGTCGTTCCGGCGGAAGGTAAGAAGATCACCCTGCAAGATGGCAAACTGAACATCCCTCACAACCCAATCATTCCTTTCATTGAAGGTGATGGTATCGGTGTGGATGTGACGCCAGCCATGATCAAAGTGGTGGATGCCGCCGTGCAGAAAGCCTATAAGGGCGAGCGGAAAATTTCCTGGATGGAAATCTATACCGGCGAAAAATCTACCCAACTGTATGGCCAGGATGTCTGGCTGCCAGAAGAAACTCTGGACCTGATTCGTGATTACCGCGTTGCCATCAAAGGCCCGCTGACTACCCCGGTCGGTGGCGGTATTCGTTCCCTGAACGTTGCGCTGCGCCAGCAGCTTGACCTGTACGTGTGTCTGCGCCCGGTGCGTTACTACGCGGGCACGCCAAGCCCGGTTAAACACCCTGAGCTGACCAACATGGTTATCTTCCGTGAAAACTCCGAAGACATCTATGCCGGTATCGAGTGGAAAGCCGACAGCGCCGAAGCCGAGAAAGTGATCAAGTTCCTGCGCGATGAGATGGGCGTGACGAAGATTCGTTTCCCTGAACATTGCGGTATCGGCATCAAGCCGTGCTCTGAAGAAGGCACTAAACGTCTGGTGCGTGCAGCCATCGAATACGCGATCACCAACGACCGTGATTCCGTGACCCTGGTGCACAAAGGCAACATCATGAAATTCACCGAAGGCGCTTTCAAAGACTGGGGTTACCAGTTAGCGCGCGAGGAGTTTGGTGGTGAGCTGATCGACGGCGGCCCTTGGGTGAAAATCAAGAACCCAAATACCGGCAAAGAGATCGTGGTCAAAGACGTGATCGCCGATGCGTTCCTGCAGCAAATCCTGCTGCGTCCGGCTGAATACGACGTGATCGCTTGTATGAACCTGAACGGTGACTACATTTCCGACGCCCTGGCAGCCCAGGTTGGCGGTATCGGTATCGCCCCAGGCGCAAACATCGGTGACGAGTGCGCGCTGTTCGAAGCCACCCACGGTACCGCACCTAAATACGCAGGCCAGGATAAAGTGAACCCAGGTTCCATCATCCTCTCCGCGGAAATGATGTTGCGTCATATGGAATGGTTCGAAGCCGCAGACCTGATCGTTAAAGGTATGGAAGGCGCGATTAACGCTAAGACCGTAACTTATGACTTCGAACGTCTGATGGAAGGTGCTAAGCTGCTGAAATGTTCAGAGTTTGGCGACGCGATCATTAAAAACATGTAATCCAGATTCTGGGTTAAACAAGAACGGGAGCCGAATGGCTCCCGTTTTTTTATGTCTGATTGGGTATGACTCTTTTGTGAAAACTGTATTACAGGTATTTCACAGAGATGGTTGCCTGGCCGTCCAGAGGGGTATCATCAGTGATTGCCAGAGGAGTCGTCCCTTGGATAGAAGCACCCACTTCCAAAATATCGCTGGCAGTCGTTAATGCAATCGGGTCCGCAGCCAGAGGAGGCATAGCAAGGAACGTCATCAGTCGTCCACCGTCATTGTGGTTGTAAGAACCACCGTTGCTGCCTGCCGTCCATGTTGCGGCAGAGTCATCAGAATAACCAATCTGAGCGACTGCACCGTCGACGAGTGGCTCACCGTGGTTGGCTGTGCGAATGGCGTAAGAACCTAACTTAACCCCCCCTTTAGTCATACCCAGACCATACTCATCTGAAGTGTTAGGTGCCACTTCAGTGCCTACTACTGGTTTTGTATCAATTACAGAATCTGTTCTGTCATCCGTAATGGCCCAGGCTACTTTGGTTGGGGACTGACAGGTCAGAGTCAACGTAATATCTTTTGTGCCAAGCTGGTTGACGTCAGCTGCGTTAAGGGAGCTCAGAGAAATTTTACCGTAATCCACTACTCCACCGGATGAGAGCGTAGGCGTACAGGAGCCCATGATCAGAGTTCCCTGTACTTTCAGATCAGCCGTTTCAGCCGCAAAGGCTGAGTTAGCAGTAGCGATAACGAGTGCAGCAGCTGCGCAGTATTTAAAAATAGTTTTCATGGAATAATAACTCTTAAGTTGGATGATTTAAAAAAAGACAGTGTTGTCTTGTTGGAAGTATTATCTGCATTATTGATGAATGGTTCAATTCCATAAGATCGCAATTAAATATTCAATGTTGAGTGTAAAATTGGACTCAATAATGAAAGCGTAAAATAAGGGGCGAGGATTAACGAGAGAATTAAAATAGATAATAAGGCGGAATTAAAACGGATGTGATAAATGGGATACAGATAAACGAACGGGAACGGGACACGGATCGCCTGGTAAACCGATTCAGGCTTTCCGCTATTTCAAATAAGAGAGTGTGGGGGGATTACTCTAAATCTTTCACGTCCATCAGCAAACCCTTGCTAAGCATCACTTTGCCCTCGGACTTGAACTGGGCCAGCATCTTCATCACTGTGCTGCGCGATAGCCCGCTTTTATCGACGATATAGTCAGCCGCTGTGCGGCGTAAACGAATGATCTCTGGCTCGGCCTGCAGCTGATAGAGGCAGTTAATCACCTGGGCGTAACTGGATACCCCGGCCATATTGTTAACATACTTCAGCATGTTAGCGATGGTCATCATGTGGTTGACTGAAACGCCTTGCCACAGGTGTTTTTCATTGATGATTTTCTCTGCCTCCACAAAAGGCAGAAATTCATAGCGGATATCGGTGCAGGCCCGAAAATACAAAAGCGTAGTGTCAAAATAGAGGTTGATACCGAAAATTCGCGGCGCACTGAAATTCACTAACAGGCGGTCATCACTGGGACGACAACCTGAAATGACTCCCTGATGAAAAATGAGAATATTTCTTTCAGTGAAACCGTCCATCGTGACAATCTGATTTTTGCGTTTGGTAAAGATATTTTCTTGCTGTGATAAATTATCAATTAAGAGCTGAATATGTTCTCTGGGATTTAACATAGAATGTTTTCCACTCATCACTGTTGCCATTAATAGTAGCCTATATTCGAAAGGAGATGTGTCTTTACAGCCACATACGTGAAGCCCATGTTTTTTTACTGGCTCTCAACCTGAACGGTCAAATTTGCCAGTAAATCCTCTTCATCTTGAGGATGTTGTTGTTCGGGTTTCAGCGCTGGTCGAATACGCAAAAGCACAGAAAATTGCTGGCCGACAGGCACTTCGCCGTTACGCACGGGGAGTAGACCGTCGTTGTTGAGAACCAACAGCTTTTTCCGATTTCTCTCCTGCTTTGGCACGAAAGAACCGTGAGTTAGCGTCTTGCCGAGATCAACGGGTTTACCGTCCAGCACCGCCTGTTGAGCGGAGATCACAATATCTCCGCTGTCGCCGAAGCGGAAACGTCGCTGTCCAGAGTCATCGCTAATAAACAGCGCCATCTCCTGCGGTTCGCTACAAACGGCGTTCACTCTGACTTCACGTTCATCTAGCGTATACACACCGCCGCGATGGCTGGTTAGTTCGCTATTACTCAATTTGCCATAATCCACGGTCGTTTCGGAGACGGTAACATCGCATTCGGCGCGGGCAGCACTTACACAGAGTAATCCGGCCAGCAGTGTCAATGTCAGGATCGTTCGGATTTTCATTTGCATACCCCGTTAATGTTTTCATAAGTCTGTTTTTCGCCCTCTGGCGAAAGGGTGTAATTGATCTGACAAACGCGCACGCTGTCTTCGTCTGTGAGATAAAGCTCAGGTTTAGCAGAAACGTCCTCCATAAACAGCAGCCCGTTGTCCACTGCTGTGGCAGCGTAATTTCCGGCTCCGTCAACCACGGTGCTGCCTTTTTTCAGGATTTGACCATTCGCCATCTGCACGTGGAGCATGGCGCGGTGTACATGCAATGTATTGAACTCGACGTGGCCGACTGCGCCACGGCCTGTTGCCAATTCGCTAAAACCGTTCTCGACGTCCACGTCCTGCGGAAGACTTTTCGCGTCCATTTCAACGCGCACTTTGTGATATGGATTGACGGACGGCACCACAGCCTGTCCCCAATGGTCGGTCCAGACGTCACCAGATGGGGTGTTAATGCGTGTTCCGGCCAGGTCTTTACCCGCATCAATGATGGCGAAAGTGTCCTTAACCGGCCACGGTGAGAACGTCACGCCGTGCGGGTGAGCAACCACCCCACCTGAAAGTGCTACACCGTAGTTACGTCCGTCTGGTCCGTCAGTTCCGGCGCTGACACCCAAACGGGTATAATGCAGGTTGCTGTTAATCGATCCGTTGAAGCTGTTTTCCCGATCGGCCATATCGCGCTCGGCGGCCAGGGAATAACTGGTGCTCTGATTAATATCTCCGTTGGTTTGCAGACCCGTATTAGTTTCATGATGGAGGGTGTGCGAATAGGCGCTGATATGTTGGCCGCCCAGCGGCATGCTGATATTTACAAACACCGTATCGCCGTTGTCATTGCTGTTGTTGCGATCGTCGTCATGGTCATCGTTATTCTGATTTACAGAGCGCTGCCAGCTCACATTGAGATTCATGCGGCCAAAGGATTTACCCCATGCGGCATTCACGAACTGACTGCCTTCATTCCCTTCGGTGCCCTGGGTCTGCGAGTAATGCAGGCTAAACGCGCCGAAATCTGCCAGGGAGAAATGCACCCCTGCTGCATACTCTCCCTCATACTGCTGAAAATCATCCTCAAGAGAATCTTCCAGCTCGCGATAGCCGGAGCTGTAGCGTGTCATGCTGAAATCGGTAGTGAGCTGGCTGGACATCATATAGCTGGCTGACAGCGTCGTACTTCGGCCCTTAACGCAGTGCTCATGATCCATCGAGGTTTTCAGGGTGGTCGACAGCAGCATTTTGTTAGACGGCAAAGCATCCACCGTCAAGGCCGCAGCGTCATAGCCCTGTGCAGTCATGACGCCAGTGCCGATATTCAGCCAGGGTTTGATCCGCCAGCCGTCGGAAAGGGTTGCCAGCATCGGCTGACTCTCATCATCTCCGTTGCTGCGATAGCGGCCCACGGCGGCAGAAAGGCCCGATGGGCTGCTCAGTTGGTGGCTGTTCACTGCGTCGGCAGGAATGATGAAATGGTTTTTGCTGCCGTCGGTTTCTGTCACCGTCACGTCCAGTTCGGCATTTGTTCGGATTATAGGAACATCGTTCAATGTGAACGGGCCGACGGGGACTAACGTCGAGTAGATAATGCGGCCCGCCTGACGAACTTCAACACGCGCCTGGGCTGAGCGAGCAATACCCGACACCGTGACACCGCTGCTGCCTTCCGGGCTTAATGCCTCTTCCGGCATAATCTGTACACCTGAAATCGATGTGCCAGCAAAAATCGAGCCGCCGGTGTTGATCTGGCCGGCCTGGAAAATTTTCTGGCTATCCACCAGCGTGTGCTGCAGATAGGCGTACAGGTTATCGGTGGTTCGTGACCCATTCTCTTCATTCAGAGACTGGCGGCTGCGGAACAGCCAGTCATGCATGTTCAGACCTTCTTCCAGCATCAACTGCTTTGTCTCGCTGTTGTTGCTGTCTGAGGTATTTTGCGTCGCAAAGGCGGTGTAATTGAAAATGCCCGCCGTACCGCCCGTGCTGTAATCTTTGGCCTGGTCACCTTCGCTGGTGGTATCGATGGCTTCTTGCGGAACGACCAGATCCAACTCCTCCTGTGCAGGAACGGCAGTAATGACCGTGCCTGGGAAGGTTTTCGTATAGTCGAAACAAGCATTGCTCTTATCGTCATCGCCGAGCTTTGCCACTTCACGCGGCACCACTAATGAGGCTCCCTGCAAAAAAGGCGTTGTGGCACACAGCTGGCCATCCTGGCCAAAGGTTGCGGAAACCTTTCCTTTTTTCTCGCCATTCACCACCACAGTGACCATTTTTACGCCGGGCGTAAATTTCGGCGCAGAGGCGAAATAATGACCCAGAGACGGATCAAGGCCGCGGTCTTTCATGATGCTGGTATCAAATTCCAGCGGGGCTTCTGCCGCAGAGGAAAGTACCGGGTACAGACAGCAGAGAACAGCTAACGATAAATAACGATGCGATAACGAAACCATCTCAGAATACTCGGTTAAATTATTTATTCAGAGTGGCGGTGTAGCTTGGGACTTCAATGCCGTAGCGACTGGCCGGGAAGAATTTTAATTGACTATCTCCGGCAAGTGATGTTTTTGCCTGAGCAGTCAGCGTCTGACCCGGAAGAATATACGTTTGCTTAATTTTCATTTGCGTACCTGAAGGCTGAGCCACCAGATTTTCAGCCATACGAACGACATAAGGTGAATCATTTTTAACGGTGACAGTGTTACCGGATGCAGACCATTTCAGCAGTGTCCAGGCATCTTTTACGACCGCAAGACTTGCCGGATGAATCAGTACCGGAATATCCTGACGAATATTAATGGACACTCGGCTGTGATCGCTTTTTGTTTTCGGTGGAATGCCTTCAAAGGTTACGCGCTTCAAATGCTCTGTCGTTAATGGAGCATCAGTTGCCAGAATAAAACGCAGCTGCTGGGTCTGTCCATCTTCGACACGGGTGACGGGTTGGGTGACGGTCAGATGTGTACCTGTGTCGCCAGGAATATCGACAATATTGGTATATAGAAGGGAAGGATGCGGGTCGGTATTCTTAACATTAATACTGCCGCCTTTATCCTGCTCTTCAATAATAAGCAGCGAGGATTCGGGAACCATCCCCGTTGCCAGTGCAGCGGCGGATTTAATAATAAGTAATAATGTAATAAGTTTTGCAGATTTATTCAGGTGAATCATATTATCTCCAGTCGGTAATTGAATTATATTAAAAGGCGGAGGCTGATGACGAACATCGCTATCCGATGCCGTGCATTCTAATTAGGTGCATTGTCAAAATCAGCTCGAAAATAAATCAAAAATAAAGCCGATTTTGAGTCCGATTTTGCGATCTATTTATTTGCGAGATAGAAAAATAGCGATATATCATTAACTTCTGAGCACATTCGATAAGGGTATTCTTAATATGGATGCTGTATTTACCCGTACTCAAAATGGGAACTGGCAATGATAAAATCATTAATGCGTGCAACAGCGCTTATCCCGCTACTGCTTTCACCTTATGTCATGGCCGCTGATACCGCGATTATCAAAGTTCAGGCCACACTGATGATGGGTTCCTGCACGCCTTCGCTGGATAACGGCGGGCTGCTGGATTTTGGCGGCTTTCCCATTGACCATCTCTATGAAGATACGCCAAGCGGATTGGATACACGCAATATTAGCCTGCATATCACCTGTTCTGAACCTGTCGCGTTGGCCTACACTTTTCAGGATGACCGCAGCGATACGCTGGACGGCGGCAGTGCGGATATTGCCACTTATGGATTTGGCATCGGCAAAACCGCAGGGGGCGTCAATATCGGCCATTATTATCTCTACCTGGTCGGCCCCGATACGCCGGTGGTCAATAATGCTCCGGCCCGCACGATCTTCTCTGACAATAACGGCGCTGACTGGAACCTGGCCTCCAGCTCAACCCGGGCGTCGAACAGCGGCAGCAATCTGGCGGCCTTCTCCGATACCCAGGATTTCACCCATCCGCTGGCCGTTGAAACTGCCGAGGTGGAATTGTCGGTCCACCCGATCGTCCAGAGCCGCAAAACGCTGGCCCTGACGGACGACCAGCCGTATGAAGGGCTTGCGACGATAAGCCTGGTGTATCTCTAAGCCTTGTAAAAAGGTGTTGCATTTTACCGGTCAAAAAGCCTGGCGATTAACTTTCTTGTAGCTACGCTTAAACAGGTAACCTATAGCGGGAGGGGTTATGTTGACTCATTCTGAAGCCAAACGGTGGGCGTCGGTAATGCTGAAATCAGCGTTATGCGATGGGATGCAAACGGAGGAGATTTCTCGTCAGGTACACCTGGTCTGCGATCATCACGGGCGGGAGTGTCTGGAGGAGTTAATTGAAGAGATCTTAATTGAAGCAGGACGAATAGGGCCTAAGCACAGCAATGGTGAAATTCACCATCACTAAGCTTCAATATTCTGCTAACCGTTTTCACCCATCACGATGTTCTCACGCTGGATCCGGGAGCGTTTCCGCTCCCGGACAGCCGGTTTAGAAAATTTCCTTCACTTTGAATAGTGACACTGAACGTGACAGCAGATTTGCCTGCTCGTTCACGCCAGAAGCCGTAGTGGCTACCTCTTCGACTAACGCGGCGTTTTGCTGCGTCACATGATCCATCTGGGTGATCGCCACGCGAATCTGCTCAACGCCACGACTTTGCTCTTCCGATGCCAGCGCGATATTTTCCATCATTACGTTAACTTTACTGACCGCTCCGCTGATATCCAGCATCGTCCGGCTGGTTTTATTGGCAAGCTCTGCCCCTTCCTGGATGTACAGCGTTGATTCATTAATCAGCGTCGTTATCTCTTTTGCGGAATCAGTACAGCGGCGGGCAAGATTTCTTACTTCGCCAGCAACCACCGCAAAACCACGCCCGGACTGGCCTGCACGTGCCGCTTCTACTGCGGCGTTAAGCGCCAGAATGTTGGTCTGGAACGCAATACTGTCGATGACGCTGATGATCTCCACCATTTTCTGCGCGCTTTGACTGATGGCATCCATCTTCTTCATCATATCGCGCATCTGTTCTTCGCCTTCGTTGGCAATCCCGGCGGCATTCTGCACCATCTGCGACGCCTGCAGCGCATTATCCGTGTTTTGTTTTACCGTTGCGGTGATCTGCTCCATGCTCGCCGCCGTCTCGACCACGGCTGCGGCTTGCTCCTCGGTACGACGCGAGAGATCGCCATTGCCGGATGATATTTCCTGCGTGCCAATATTGATGGATTCGACGCCCTGGCGAATAGAGACCACCGTCGAATTCAGCTCCGCCTGCATGGTCTGCAATGCGCCGAACAGCATACCAATTTCATTTCTGTTGGCCACGTGGATATCGCCGGTCAGATCGCCTTTGCCAATATATTCAAAATGCTGAGCCACCTCCTGCAATGGCAGGATCAACATCTTGCGCATCCAGATATTGATAATAATAAACAATACCCCAGCCAGAATAAGCATGGCGATCATAATAAGCAGGGCAAAGTGATAAGAACTGTTGCTGAAATTAATCACCTGGTTGAGATTATGTTGGGTGGTATCGATATATGAATGGTATTCATTATCCCACGCCTGGCGCGCCTGCAAAGTCGCACGACTACTATCGGCTAAGGCGGTTTTGAGTTTTAGCGGATCATTGATGTTGATGACCTGGTCGGTATTATGATTCAACACGCTGACTTGCTGATCGTAGCGGTCTTTCATTCTGGCGCCTACCTCAGGCTCGATAGTTGAAAGACCGGGGATTTTGACAAACATCTGGTACTGCTGAGCGGCAGTCTGGGTAATGACTCCAACTTACTGATAGTGTTTTATGTTCAGATAATGCCCGATGACCTTGTCATGCAGCTCCACCGATTTTGAGAACGACAGTGACTTCCGTCCCAGCCTTGCCAGATGTTGTCTCAGATTCAGGTTATGTCGCTCAATGCGCTGAGTGTAACGCTTGCTGATAACGTGCAGCTTTCCCTTCAGGCGTGATTCATAAAGCGGCCAGCCATCCGTCATCCATACCACCACATCAAAGACCGACAGCAGCTCCAGAAGACGCTCCAGTGTGGCCAGAGTACGCTCACCAAAGACGTGTGCCACCACCGTCCTGCGCATCCTGTCATAGGCGTAAAATAACCAGCGCTGACGTGATTTAGCCCCGACGTAGCCCCACTGTTCGTCCATTTCCGCGCAGACAATGACGTCACTGCCCGGTTGTATGCGCGATGTTACCGGCTCCGGCCTGAGTTTTTTAAGTGCCGTAAAATCGTGTTGAGGCCAACGCCCATAATGCGGGCACTGGCACGGCACCCAACCCCATTCATAGCCATATCAATGATTTTCTGATGTGTACCGGGTTGAGAGGCGGTGTAAGTGAAGCTGATTTGCCATGTTTTACGGCAGTGAGAGCAGAGATAGCGCTGATGTCCGGCAGTGCTTTTACCGTTACGCACGACGCCTTCGGTAGCTGAACAAGTGGGACATCTGATGGAAATGGAAGCCACGCAAGCACCTTAAAATCACCATCATACACTAAATCAGTAAGTTGGCAGCATTACCGCAGTCTGCAACTCATTGCGGACACTCTCCTGCACTGCTGGCTCATCGATATCATCGCCGTGGGTTTTTGCCTGTGCGGCGGAATCAATAATAATACGCGCGCGCAAGATGGCATCGCGCACGGCGTTCAGGGCTTTCTGTTCTCCGGCATTATAACTTAACGTTTGAATATCATTATTACTGCGGTGCAGGAAATAGAGCCCAAGACCGCTCGAAAGAATAAGCATTAACGTAAAGGATGTCAGAACGATCAATAGCCCTACGCTGATTTTAATATTTTTCAAAATAAACTCCTTTATAACCTGTGTCGATATAACACCACGCTTGGGAGGGTTATCGGCAGGTGAAAAGGGGGCTTGATTGGCATAACCGACAAAATCAGCCTAAAACGGAAATATGACGTTTACGGTTTTATCTGGCGGGAAAATCGATATTTAAACTTGATGATCCGCATGCGTATGACGAGAGGAGGGGATTTGCCAAAAAAAAGCCCACTAAAAAGTGGGCAAGAAATACTGGAAGCAATGTGAGCAATGTCGTACTGAATACCTGAGTGTTTTGCTCAACTATTCAGTGTTGAGAAAGATAATCTTTCTCAACAAAAGATGCAACCCCATCTTTTGTGTGGCGTGAGATTTTTTATTGGTGATAAAACACGCAAACAAACTTTGTGATGCCTATCACAAATTTCATTTTTGAAATCCTGTGCTATCCTTTTCTGTGTCGTTGATTTGATGACAAAAAACCATACAGAGAGGAAAGCTATGGGAATTTTATCCTGGATTATCTTTGGGCTTATTGCGGGGATTCTGGCGAAGTGGATCATGCCAGGCAAAGATGGCGGCGGATTCTTCGTCACAGTAATTCTTGGGATCGTGGGCGCCGTAGTCGGTGGCTGGATCAGCACCTTGCTCGGTTTTGGTAAAGTCGATGGTTTCAACATCGGCAGCTTTGCTGTTGCGGTGATTGGTGCGCTGGTAGTTCTGTTTGCCTACAGAAAAATCAAAAGCTAAGAGTCAAAGCATCGAAAAAAGGCTGCCAGTGAGCAGCCTTTTTTACACGTAATCCATCACCACCAGCCGAACTGGGTGCCCGCGACGGCGACGAGTGCGACGATTAACATAATAATAGTTGTCTTGCGCATTTACGCCCCCGGAGCGGCGTAACCGCCGACAAAAAACCACGTTAAAAAAACCACTGCCGTTATAAAAATAACGACCGGGAAAATAATTCCGATCCTCATAACATCCCCTTTCTGATTTCCTTGCCCGCAGAGTGTACGGGGTTACTCTTCGCGGAGAAAGCGCGTTTTGCGTTTCCCTTTTTTATCCAGATACATCGCCGTATCCGCCGTGCGCAGTGCGCTGTCTGCATCCATTCCGTCTGGATCGACCGCGACCACGCCTAAGCTGGCGCCTGGGTAGACAAGATGCACATTTCCCAGCCAATACTCACCGGCAATCGAAGCGCTGATCTGGGTTCTGAGAATATTAATTTGCGCATTGTCGGCGTCGGTATCGCCCTTGCTAAGACAGGCAACCAAAAATTCATCGCCCCCAAGTCTGCCAACAATGTCGTCTTCGGTTTGACCGTCGATCAAACGCTTACCCACCTCAACTAAAAACTGATCGCCCGTCTCGTGACCAAAGCGATCGTTGATGAGTTTGAAATCATCCAGATCGATGTAGGCAATGATGGCATTGCGCTTGAGATGCCGCGCCAGCGAGAAGAGGGTGGTGAGGTTATCAAAAATCGCACGACGGTTGGGTAAACCGGTCAGCGCATCGGTATAGGAATGTGCGATCAGTGCCGCATTTGCTTCGCGCAGTTGCATCACCAGCGACTCTTTCTGAATGTACTGAGCAATGAGACCGGCGAAAAGTTGCAGAACCTGCTCCCCCCGGTCGCTCAACGTCTGCTTTTGCGTACTGGCCGCGCAGAGCGTTCCATACAGCGAGCCATCAGCCAGATGAATGGGAATGCTGACATAGGTGGTGATGCCGAGCGCTTTGGCCGCGTCGCAATCCGCCCAGTGTTCCGCCACTTCGTTGCTGAAAAAGCAGTTGCTGTCGATGGCGCGTTTGCACAGGGTGTCGCCCCAGGGCACGCTCAGCCCTTCGGGGATCTGCATCTGTTTGCTGTTACGGGCATAAAGAATGTGCTGCAAACGCGCGTTAATATCGACTTTCGTCAGATAGGTCGATTCCATATCGGTAACAATCTCCAGCATCTCCAGGAGCTGACGCACCAGGCTTTCAAGAGATTGTTCAGTGGCGAGGGTTTCTGAAACACGGGCAAGAATAATATCCGACATGACGTAGGTAGACTCCCATGCAGAAGACGCCAGTATCTGCATGTTGTGCTGAATTTTTCGGCTGGGGCATAGTAGAACACGAATACAGGAAATTTTATATATTGTCGCGGTGGGTGCCGCTGGGCAGGCGAAAAAAAGCCCCGCCGTTAAGTGCGGGGCAAAAGACATCTTGATTACGGAATGATGTTCTCTGGTCATTGAGAACGCAGCCACTATAGGTTTAAAAAGTGCAGGTTTAATGGAGAAATCATGGAGAAAATGGCGAAGACTGGGTACGCTTTAGGCTCTGTACATTGAAAGGATATGACAATGCGATATCTGTTACTGGCGATGATTCTGCCGTTAGCCGCCTGTTCGACCCCACCTGAAGCGCCAAAACCCCCGCAAATTGGTATGGCTAATCCTGCTGCCGTGTATTGCGTGAAGAAGGGCGGAGAGCGCGTTCCCGTGCAAAGTCCGCAGGGCGTTCGCACCGAATGCAAACTGCCGGGTGGGGAAGTGATCGATGAGTGGGATCTGTTCCGTCGCGATCACCCAACGCCTGCCTCGTGACAGTTAAGTAGCGACTGCGATACACTTCTCTTTAGGAATTATCTCAGCCCATGCGGCTGGCAACCGACACCGAGAGAGAAGTATGTTTCAGTTAAAACCGGGCAGCCTGTGTATGGTCATTGGCGCCCGCACCGCCGCCGGGCGGCGCAATATCGGCAAATCCGTTGAGCTTTTTGAACTCTGCAAGCCTGGCCTGCGTTTTCTGAATCCGATCAATGGTGTGATGACCGAACTGCCCGCGAGCGCCGACCGCGCCCTGTGGCTGGTCACTGGCGACGTTTATGCGGTTGATAATCAGCATGGTTTTGCCTTTGTGCGCCCGGAACATCTCCTGCCGCTGACGCCGGATGACGCATCACACACTCTCGACGAATTAACGTTCAGCTAACTGGCGCAGCCAGTCGGCTAACACCAGGGCGTGATTCTGTTGGGTATTCTTTGCGCCGTACAACAGCGTCACGGTTTGGTTTTTAGCGAGGGCGGCAACGCGTTTGCCCTCGTCCATCTGCTGAGCCAGTTCCTGCTGGTACGCCTCGCGAAAAGCGCTGAAATCAAGCACTTCACCGTGAAAGGCTTTACGTAATTCGCTGGAAGGCGTCAGCGCTTTGCACCACTCATCAAACGCCAGATCCTCTTTTTTCACGCCGCGCGGCCACAGTCTGTCGACCAGAATGCGATAACCGTCGTCCGGGCTCGCGGCGTCATACACCCGTTTACACTGAATCATTGTCTCTCTCCTCGACCCAGGCGATCAGCTCTGCAAGCTGGTTATCGGAAAATACCTGAATGCCATGTTCACGTAACAGCGCGGCAGCAACGCCCATTCCGGCGCGTTTTATTCCGCTAAAACTGCCATCGTAAATCTGCTCGCTGCCGCAGGTCGGGCTGCCGTCGGTGAGCAGCGCGGCGCTGCACTTTCCTTCCTGGGCGGCACGCAACGCTAACCAGGCGGCAAGCTGATAATGCGCGGTGACATCGCTGCCATCGCTTTCCAGAATCCGCGCACGGCCCGCCATCACCTCGTGTCCGCTGCCTTTCACAATCTCAGCCGGTAAGCGGGGGATCGACAGTCCCGCCGCCAGCTCCGGGCAGTGCGTCACCAGCCGTTGTTCCTGCTGCCAGCGTTTGAGGGTTTCAGAGATCGCTGCTTTCTCGCTGCCGTTGTAGCGAACCTTATGGCCCATCAGACACGCGCTGACCAGAATTTTGGTTTTCATAAGGTTTTAAATGTTCCGAAGAGGGGGAAATACGCTACCACTATACCACCTGGAATTTTCCCCCTCCAATTTAAGGTATTGTGAACCCTGCAAAAGATCGGTAGGCTGAGGTTCCTTATGTTATCTGATAATTCTTTGGCATATGGAACCTCTTATGGAACTCTCCCCGGTAAAAGACACACTTCGCATTGCACTTGTTGGTGATTACAACCCTGATGTCATTGCTCATCAGGCGATCCCTTTATCCATCGATGATGCTGCTGCCGTGCTGGATTTGACGGCGGATTACGACTGGATTGCCACCACCGAATTGACCAGCCCGGAAGATTTGGTGGGTTATGACGCCATCTGGCTGGTTCCGGCCAGTCCTTATCAAAATGTCGATGGGGCGTTTATCGCCGCGCGCTTTGCACGTGAAAACAGCATTCCGTTCCTGGGGACCTGCGGTGGATTCCAGCATGCGTTGATTGAATACGCACGAAACGTGTTGGGCTGGAGCGATGCGGCACATGCCGAAACCGATACTGACGGCAGAATGGTGATTGCACCGCTGACCTGTTCACTGGTGGAAAAAACCGACACCATCGAACTTCGCGCGAATACCATTATCGCCAAAGCCTACGGCAGAGAAGAGATTGAAGAAGGTTATCACTGTAACTACGGCGTCTCACCTGAGTTCACAAAAGAGCTGGAAAGCGGTGATATGCGCGTGACGGGCTGGGATGAGCAGGGTGAGATCCGTGCGGTTGAGCTGGTGACGCATCCGTTCTTCGTGGCGACCCTGTTCCAGCATGAGCGTGGTGCGCTGGCCGGTCGTCCTGTGCCGTTGGTGCAGGCGATGCTGTACGCAGCACGCGGCTAAAGGGGCAGGCCGCCCGGCCTGCCGTCAGATTCAATGGGGCGTGATCTCACGGTCGCGCCCGGCAAGCATGCCACACACAGCCATCACCACTCCTGCCAGTGCGCAGGCGATCAGCGGGATCCGCCAGTCGCCCGCCGTGTCATGAATTTTCCCCATCAGCGGAGGCCCACAGGCCGCCAGCAGATATCCTACCGACTGTGCCATCCCAGAAAGTGCCGCCGCCTGATGCGCAGAGCTGGCGCGAAGCCCGATAAACGTCAGGCCCAGAATCATGGTCGCGCCGGAACCAAAGCCATAGACGATAGTCCAGAGCACCGCCTGATCCGGAACAAACCAGAACCCGGCCAGACTCACAGCGCACATTAGAGCCGATAATCCGGCGATACCGCGCTGATCTTTCAGTTTATGCAGCAGCAGCGGTACGGCCAGACCCGGCGCTGCTGTCGCCAGCTGCAGCAGACCGTGCATCGATCCGGCCTCGGTTTCGCTGTAACCGTGGCTGAGTAAAATTGCCGGCAGCCAGCCGATAATCACATAGTAAATCAGGGAGTTAATCCCGAGGAACAGCGTCACCTGCCAGGCCAGCGCCGAGCGCCAGATCCCGCGATTATGCAGCGCCCGTGCGCCGGTCAGCGGGGCGGTCTGTTTTTGCCGCCACTGTGGCAGCCACAGAAGTGTCGCCAGCAGCGGGAACACCATCAGCATCAGCAGTGCACCGTGCCAGCCCGCGCCGCTCAACGCCAGTGGAACGATCATCGCTGAACCGAGCGCAGCCGCCGCGCCCATCGTCAGAGAGTAGGCTCCAGTGAGTTTTGCCACCTGACCTGGGAAATCGCGCTTAATCAAACCGGGGAGAAGTACGTTACCCAGTGCAATGCCGCAGCCAATCACCGCAGTGCCGATAAACAGCAGCGCCGAAGAGGGCAGCGAACGAATACCAATGCCGACGCAAATCAGCAGCATGGCGATAAACAGGCTGCGCTCCATGCCGATTTTGCGCGCCACACCGGCGGCTAGCGGGGAGATTAAGGCAAACGCCAGCAGCGGCAGCGTAGTTAACAATCCAGTCTGGGCGGTCGTCAGACCATAGTCGTGGCGAATCATGTCCAGCAAAGGAGCCGCGCCGGTAAACGTGACGCGCAGCGTGGTGGCAATCATCAGGATGCCTGCGATCAACAGCAGGCGATCTTTGCCGGAAGAGGGAATGGCAGTGGTCATGGTTTTCTCTTACATCGTAACGAGGGCACACAATACCCGTTTTCATCGTTGTTTGAATCAAGCTAAAATGACAGTTAATCGCTCATATCGGACAACTTTATGCAAGGTCTTGGACTCGACGGCTACGATCCGGATAGCCAGCACGATGCGGCAGTGGCGTTTCGCATACGCGTGGTGGAAGACGAACAACGCATTCCTCGCCATCAGCATCGTAAAGGTCAGCTGATCCTCGCCCTGCGCGGGGCGATTACCTGCGAAGTCGAAAATGCGATGTGGATGGTACCGCCGCAGTACGCGGTGTGGATACCGGGGCAGATTCCGCACAGCAACAAAGCCACGCCAGGTGCGCAGCTCTGTTTTCTGTTTATCGAGCCGGGTGCGGTAACGTTGCCGGACCGCTGCTGCACGCTAAAAATCTCTCCGCTGGTGCGCGAGTTGATCCTGACGCTGGCCACCAAAACGCCCGAAGAGCTGGCGCTTCCGGCCACTCATCGGCTGGTGGATGTACTGTTTGATGAAGTTCCACAGCAGCCGCAGGAGCAATTACAGCTCCCTGTTTCGCCGCATCCCAAGATCCGCATGATGAGTGAAACGATGGCCGAAGAGCCCGCCGTTTGGCAGACGTTGGCGCAATGGGCAAACCACTTTGCGATGAGCGAGCGCAATCTGGCGCGGCTGGTAGTGAAGGAGACAGGCTTAAGCTTTCGCCGCTGGCGGCATCAGTTACAGCTGATCGTCGCGCTCCAGTTGTTGATCGGCGGCAAATCGGTACAGCAGGCGGCGCAGTCACTGGGATATGACTCCACCACCGCGTTTATCACGATGTTCAAAAAGGGGCTTGGGCAAACCCCCGCGCGCTATATCGCCAACCTGTCTACGATTTCCCAATAAACAGCGATACCAGCCCGGCGGCAATCAGCGGCCCGACCGGCACCCCGCGGAACAGCGCCACGCCGAGCACCGTCCCGACCAAAAGGCCAGCGACGAGAGACGGCTGTGAGCTCATCAGCGTCACGCCGCGTCCGCCGAGCCATGAGACGAACACCCCGACCGCGATGGCAATCAACGATTTCCAGTTCACAAAAGAGTGCAAAAGCGTCGATGCCGGCAGCGTGCCGCTGGCGATCGGGGCCATCACTCCGATGGTCAGAATGATAATCCCAATGGTCAGGCCTTGTTTTTCAATCCACGGGAAAAAGGTGTTGAGCGGGGTAACACGCACGATAATTAACACCAGGATCGAAATTGCCACCGTGGTGTTATGGCTGACAAAGCCGAGCGCCGCCAGCGCCAGCAGGATCAGCAGAGTAGGGTCAAACATGAGGTTTCCTTGCCAGAAAAAGTAAGCCTGCTTACTTTACCCGCAAAGGCGAGTGTAAACAGGCTTTTATCGACAAATCCCTCATTTTTGGGCGGCTGCCTGAGGTTAATCTATCAACAGTTCAACCAGCGGGCTGCCCGCGCGGATAAACACCGGAATCGACTCCAGCGCGGCGTCAACCGTTATGCGCTCGCCGCCGCGATAACGTTCACCGTTGAAGGCAATCCAGCCGTCACCAGCAGGCAGCCAGACCTCGCGCTGGCGCTGCCCGGCAGACATCACCGGTGCCACCAGCAGATCTTCACCGAACAGATACTGATCTTCCGTCTCCCAGCTCTGTTTTTCCTGCGGATAGTGCCAGAACAGCGGGCGCATCAGCGGGTCGCCGTGCTGATGGGCATTTTCATACAGCGCATCAATGTATGGACGCAGTTTTTCCCGCACCGTCAGCCAGTGCTGCATGATGGCGAAATTTTCCTCGCCGTAGCTCCACAGCTCGTTAGGTGAGCCGCTATTACACTGCGGAATGCCGTCACGATAGCGCTCTGGCGGCTGGATTTGCGGTTCACGATACCCATGCATTCGTAGCACCGGGCAGAAAACTGCCCACTGGAACCAGCGAATTAGCAGTTCATGGAAGGCGGGATCGTTGACGTTCCCGCCCTGGAAACCGCCGATATCAGTGGTCCACCAGGGAATACCCGCCAGCCCCATATTCAGGCCAGCGGCAAGCTGATTGCGAAACGCATGGAAGGAAGAATGCACATCACCGGACCAGGCAAGCACGCCAAAGCGCTGGCTTCCGGCCCACGAGCAGCGCACCAGATTCACGATATCGCGCTCGCCGTTAGCGGTTAAACCATCGTAAAAGCCCTGGGCAAAATCACGCGGATAGCGGTTGCCCACTTCCAGCACCGGGCCCGCGTGGTAGCGGTAGTTATCAAAATCGTAGGCGCGATATTCCGGCTCGGCTTCGTCCAGCCAGAACAGTTTAATCCCCAAATCGTAGTAATTTTTCTTCACCGTATCCCAGACAAATTCGCGCGCCTGCGGATGAGTGGCATCGAAAAAGGTGGTGTTGCCCATAAAGTCGAGATTCACCTGCACGCCGCGCTCGCTGCTGACCAGCCAGCCTTTGGCCTTCATCTGTGGATAGAGCGGGCTGCGTGCTTCGACGGTGGGCCACACCGAGACCATCAGCTCGATGCCCATCCCGGTGAGTTCTTCCACCATCGCTTTGGGATCGGGCCAGTCAATCGGATCGAAGCACCAGGTCCCCTGATTCGGCCAGTGGAAGAAATCAATCACCATCACAGAAAGCGGCAGGCTGCGGCGACGATATTCCCGCGCCACGTCCAGCACTTCCTGCTGGGTGCGATAGCGGAGTTTGCACTGCCACAGGCCGCTGATAAAGGCGGGCGCAGACGGCGGTGTTCCGGTCGCGGCGACATACTGGCGAGTGATGTCGGCAATACTGTCGCCAGCGGTTATCCAGTAGTCCATTTCACCGGTTACGCGGGCGCGCCACTCGGTCTGGTTTTTGGCGAAACTGACTTCGCCAATCGCCGGATTATTCCATAGCATGCCGTAGCCCAGATTTGACTGCATAAAGGGCACGCTGGCCTGAGAATTACGTTGGGCCAGTTCAAGATTGCAGCCTTTGAGATCCAGCCACGGCTGTTGGTACTGGCCCATGCCGTAAATCCGCTCATCCGGGCGTGATTCGAAACGCACGGTGAGCTGATATTTCCCACCCGCCAGCGGTTTGAACTCGCGCCCGTCCAGCTTCAGCGCGCTGACGTATTTGTCCTGACTCTTTTCGCTGGCGCCAATCCCCACTGTCGAACGCTGACGCCACATCTCTTCCAGCAGCAGCTCGCCGCGTTGGTTGTAAAACGCCAGTTGGCCTTTAAGATTCAGGGTCGCAGTGATATTGCCATTACGCAGCTTAAGGCTTTCGGCCTGCGCGGTGATCTCCGCGTCGTGATGTTCCGCTGGCAGCAGCGCTTGTAACGCATCACTCAATTCCGGCAAACAGGTGGCTCTGACGCGCAGGCTGTTTTTACCCCAGGGTTCGATGCGCAAGATCTGGCGTTCAAAACGCCACTCGATGCTGTTGGTATGTTGAATCAATTCACTCATGGTTAATGCGTCCTTTTACGAAAGACTGTGTTTGGCCAGATTGATGGATTGCATGGTGCGATCGTCGAGTTTGTACCAGCGCAGAGTGGCAAACGCGCACAGGGACAGAATGCCAGGCACCACGGTAAAGAGGGCGATGATGCAGTGCATGGCGGTGGAGGTTTGCTCCGGCGCGTTAGCGACATAGCCGCTAAAGCCGAGCGTCCAGCCGACGATGGCGCCGCTGATTGCCATGCCGAGTTTGAGCACCGCCAGGAAAGTAGAGAAGATCACGCCATCCATTCGTTTGCCCTGTTTCCACTCGCCGTAGTCGGCGACATCAGCCATCATCACCCACATTAAGGTGGTGGTTGCCTGGTACAACGTGGAGATAATGAAGGTGAGCGGCACCAGCACGGCGACCATTTTCGGTGCGAAGAACAGAGCAATACTCAGCACGCCCGCCAGCACCGCGCAGTAGCCAAACATCTGCACTTTGCTGTAATTGCGCGTCAGTCGTTTTGCCAGCGCGCTGCCTGCCGCTTTGCCCAGAATATGTGCGCCGAGCATCCACATAAAATAACTGGCGCTGCCCAGGTAATAGGTCACGAAATACATCATTGCGCCAAGGCGAATAACCCCAAAGCCGATATTGGTTAATACCAGCACCGCGACGACGCGCCACTGATCGTTACGTAATAAATCACGTAATTCTGCGAGGTAATTATTATGTGTCGCCGGGGCGTTAATTCGCTCGCGGGTATTCGCAAAACAGATCCAGAACATAATGACCGCAATGCTGGCCATAATGGCCATCGCCCAGCGATAGCCGAGTAATTTATCGGCACCCCCGATAAATTCGGCCAGCGGCATCATAAAGAAAGTGGATAATGCGCCACCGAGCGTGGCGAGGAAAAAGCGATACGATTGCAGGGAAATACGCGCGTCGTTATCCGCTGTGATCACCGCGCCCATCGAGCAATAGGGAATATTGATCGCGGTATACATCAGCATCATCACGGTGTAGCTGATGGTGGCGAAAATCATTTTTCCGTGCAAATCCAGTGATTCCGGAACCGCGTAGGTGAGCAGGCAGCTCGCCCCGAACGGCAGTGCCAGCCACAGCATCCACGGGCGGAATTTACCCCAGCGGGTCCGTGTGCGATCGGCAATATAGCCCATCGCCGGATCGATAATCGCATCCGCCGTACGCGCCAGCAGGAACATGGTGCCGACAAATGCGGCGGGTAAACCCACCACGTCCGTATAATAAAAAGTCAGGAAGATAATGACGTTATCCAGCCCTATATGGCTCGCCATATCACCCAACCCATAACTGATTTTTTCTTTACGGGTAATCGTATCGGTCATTATATTCACCCTGCCAGTGTAAGGTTTATTTTGCGGATGTTGTGATAGGCAGTGTTAAACAGCGAGGAGGGGTTAACAATTACGAGATTTGGCAATGGAGTTATGGAAACTCTTTTTCGTGATACCGGTAACAAATTATTGTTTAACGGGTTGTGTTTCTCTCTGTCGGGCTATTTTTAACAAAATCGTTTCAGCCTAACATTATTCATCATGCTGACCTGATATTGTCATGTCATTGTCATCTGTAGGGATTAAAAAAGGGTGAATGTAGCAAAAGGGGAATCAACATGAACGATCAAATGTTTGTTGAAACGCTGATTATCTCGTCTTCGTTTTTCACCATTGCGATGATTCTGGTGGCATCAGTGATGTTTCTGGAAAAGCACGACTGACAGCATTGTCAGCCGCGACGTTCAGGAACGGCGAAACGCCACCAGCTCGGGCTGTGCGATGCGCAGATAATCTGCACTGCTCATAATGACCGACTTTTCCAGCAGGCCTGCGTTAAAGGCGATTTCATCATAACGCTCAAACAGGAGCGGATCGGCGACCAGCGCCAGATCGGGATGAAAGCTGAAAGGCGGAATCGCACCAAAAACGCAGGCGGTTAAATCGTCCACTTCCGCCGGGCTTGCCAGCGACGCTTTGATCCCACCAAAATGGCTGGCCAGTTGACTCAAATCGGCTTGTTGATCGGCTGCCAGAATCGCTAAAACATGCTTTTTAACGCCGTTACCCTTAACTTTACACACCAGCGCTTTCGCTCCCTGGCCGAGAGCCGTTCCGCGAATTTCACTGACTGCTTCGCATTTCCCGATGGCCTCATGTTCTACCACCCGATATTGCGCACCCTGTTGTGATAACAGCGCAATCAGCCGTTGATGGGTGGCCGTGCCTCTGACTTCTTCTGACATAATCCTTATTAACCTCCGGTTGTTAAGTCGCGCTAATACATTAGCACATTATTTTTTGAGCGCAGTAATTTCAGCAATATATGTCATATACCCAAAGCTGACAAATATATAGAAACATCCTGGTAATATCTTTTGCAGTCATTCACTCTTTATCAGGGGTATCTATGAACAGGAAGTTCAATGAGATCGACAGTACGTTGCGCGGCTTAAATCATTCGACCGATGCGCATTTTAAATGGCTGGTCACAATATTACGCTTTGTTTCCAGTCGTGATATCGAATTAGCGGAAATAACGCAGGAAGATGCACACGATCATTGTGAATTTGGTCAGTGGCTAAATGTGCAATTGCAGCAAGAGCGCGAAGACCGTCATTTTCTTCTCGATATTAATATCAAGCACAATCGTGTTCACCAGGCATGTCGGCAAATTTTAAATACCATCGAGAATGATGAGGGCCGTTCCGGCGCATTTGATGCCTTCGAAGCGGCGCTGCTGGAGTTTACTGAATCAATCTCTCTTTATAAGCAGCATTTACTGCAATTACGCACCAGCTATGACGCGCTAACGGGCCTGCCGCTGCGGCGTATTCTGGACGAATCATTTGACCGATTAAATGAGGGCGCTGACGGCGCTGGGCTATATTTACTCCTGCTTGATATCGATCACTTTAAAAAGGTGAACGACAATTACGGCCATTTAACGGGTGATGCGGTATTACGTTCTCTGGCGCTGAATCTTGAGGATAATGTCCGCCGGTCGGAATCGGTTTATCGCTACGGTGGTGAAGAGTTTATTATTTTGCTGCGGGCGGAAAGCGACCGGGAAGCCACTGCGGCAGCGGAGCGCTTACGTCATATCATTGCGGCGGTGGAGACGGTGTCCGGCGAACATGTTATTCGCATTACCTTCACCTCCGGTTTGACGCGCGTGCATCGCGGCGAACCGTTGCGCGAAGTGCTGGAGAGGGCAGATATGGCGCTCTATCGCGGGAAACACGGCGGGCGAAACTGCACCATCCTGATTGGCAAGAATCTCGACTGTATAAATGTGAGCCACTAAAGAAAACAGCCAGCGTTTTGCGCTGGCTGT
This sequence comes from Lelliottia jeotgali, assembly GCA_002271215.1. Lineage (NCBI taxonomy): Bacteria > Pseudomonadati > Pseudomonadota > Gammaproteobacteria > Enterobacterales > Enterobacteriaceae > Lelliottia > Lelliottia jeotgali. Next base: position 1,840,370 of record CP018628.1, read on the forward strand.
TGGTTTATGCATTGCTGGTACTTTGTGTGTGGAACAGTTCGCGGAAGACCGGATAAATATCATCCTGATCGCGGATATGCTGCATGGCAAAATTATCGAACATCGCCTGCAGGTGTTCATACTCCCGCCACAGCGTTTGATGCGCGCGACGGGTGATTTCGATATAGCTGTAATACCGCACCACCGGCAGAATTTTCTTCGCCAGTATTTCGTGACAGAGCGGGGAATCATCCGCCCAGTTATCGCCATCGGAGGCCTGCGCCGCATAAATATTCCACTGCGCCGGGTCATAGCGTTCTTTCACCACTTCATCCATCAGTTTCAGGGCACTGGAGACAATGGTCCCGCCGGTTTCCTGCGAGTAGAAGAACTCATGTTCATCCACCTCTTTAGCCTGTGTGTGGTGGCGGATATAAACCACATCCACGTTCTTATAGGTTCTGCTCAGGAACAGATACAGCAGAATATAAAAGCGCTTCGCCATGTCCTTGGTGGCCTGATCCATCGAACCGGAGACGTCCATCAAACAGAACATCACCGCCTGACTGGAAGGTTCCGGACGTTTCTCGTAATTCTTGTAACGCAGGTCGAAAGTGTCAATAAACGGCACGCGATCGATTTTCGCCCGTAGTTCGGCTATCTCTTTGCGCAGCCGTTCTTCCTCCAGCAGCTGTGCCGGTTCCGTGTTTTCCACAACCTTAAGACTGGTTTCCAGCTCTCGCAGTTCGCGACGTTTTCCGGCCGTCATCGCCGTGCGTCGTGCCAGCGAATTTTGCAGGGAACGCACGACGCTGATGTTCGCCGGAACACCGTTGGCGGTATAACCCGCGCGGTGGGTTTTGTACTCGTTTAACTGACGATGCTGATTTTTCTTCAGGTTTGGCAGCGCCAAATCCTCGAACAGCAGATCGAGATACTCATCTTTGGAAATCTGGAAGACGAACTCATCCTGGCCTTCACCGTCCTGGCTCGCTTGCCCCTGACCGCTGCCCGAACCGCCGCCTCCGCCCTGGGGGCGTTCAATGCGATCGTTCTGGACGAAGTGGTCATTACCCGGATGCACGCGATGGCGCAGGCCGCCGCGCCCCTGATGGAACATCGGTTCGCTAATATCATCCGTCGGGATAGAGACGGACTCACCGCTATCGACATCGGTCACCGAACGTTTGTTGATGGCCTCGGAGATCGACTGTTTAATTTGCGCTTTATAACGGCGCAAGAAGCGCTGGCGGTTCACCGTGCTCTTGTTTTTGCCGTTAAGACGCCGGTCAATAAACCAGGTCATATGCCCCCCGTACTGCCAACTTGCAGTGCCTGTAAATGCCGGATGGCGCTTCGCTTATCCGGCCTACGGAACAATGCTTTTGTAGGCCCGGTAAGCGAAGCGCCACCGGGCATCGTTGTTAAGCGTTAAGACGATTTACGCACGCGCAAGTACCATTCGCAGAGCAGACGAACCTGCTTGCGGGTATAGCCTTTCTCCATCATGCGGTCGACAAAATCGTCGTGCTTTTTCTGCTCGTCGGTTGAGGTCTTGGCATTGAACGAAATGACCGGCAACAGCTCCTCGGTATTGGAGAACATTTTTTTCTCAATAACCGTACGCAGTTTTTCGTAGCTGGTCCAGTTCGGATTCCGCCCGCTGTTGTGCGCTCTGGCACGCAGAACGAAGTTGACTATCTCATTACGGAAGTCTTTCGGATTACTGATCCCGGCAGGCTTCTCGATTTTCTCCAGTTCGGCATTCAGGGATTCTCGGTCAAACAGCTGGCCGGTATCCGGGTCGCGGTACTCCTGATCCTGGATCCAGAAATCCGCATAGGTGACATAACGGTCGAAAATGTTTTGTCCGTATTCGGAGTAGGACTCCAGGTACGCCGTCTGAATCTCTTTCCCGATGAACTCGGCGTATTTCGGGATCAGATAGCCTTTGAGGAACTCAAGGTAGCGTTCTGCCAGATCCTGCGGGAACTGCTCGCGCTCGATCTGCTGTTCAAGCACATAGAACAGATGCACCGGGTTGGCCGCCACTTCAGCGTGGTCAAAGTTGAACACGCGGGAGAGGATTTTAAACGCGAAACGCGTGGACAACCCGTTCATCCCTTCGTCGACACCGGCGTAATCGCGATACTCCTGATAGGATTTCGCTTTCGGGTCGGTATCTTTCAGGCTTTCCCCGTCGTAGACGCGCATCTTCGAGTAGATGCTGGAGTTTTCTGGCTCTTTCAGACGCGACAGAATCGAGAAGCGCGACAGCGTTTCCAGAGTTCCCGGCGCACAAGGCGCATGCACCAGCTCACTGTTGTTCAGCAGTTTTTCGTAAATCTTGATCTCTTCGGAGATCCGCAGGCAATAAGGCACTTTGACGATATACACACGGTCAAGGAACGCCTCATTGTTTTTGTTGTTACGGAAAGTCACCCATTCGGATTCGTTTGAGTGCGCCAGAATGATCCCGTTGAACGGCAGGGCGGAGATACCTTCCGTCCCGTTGTAGTTCCCTTCCTGGGTGGCGGTCAGCAGCGGATGCAGCACCTTGATCGGCGCTTTAAACATCTCGACGAACTCCATCACACCCTGGTTGGCACGGCACAGCGCGCCGGAGTAACCGTAGGCGTCCGGGTCGTTTTGTGCGTGATGTTCCAGTTTACGGATATCCACTTTACCGACCAGCGCGGAAATATCCTGGTTGTTCTCATCGCCCGGCTCGGTTTTGGCAATCGCAATCTGTTGCAGAATGGATGGCCAGACTTTCACCACGCGGAATTTAGTGATATCGCCGCCAAACTCATGGAGACGTTTCGCCGCCCACGGCGACATAATCGTGCCGAGATAGCGGTTCGGAATACCAAACTCTTTTTCCAGAATTTGCGCATCTTCCTGCGGATTGAACAGGCACAGCGGATGATCGTTTACCGGGCTGCGTTCTCCGTTAGCGCTGAGAACGTAAATCGGCACGCGCTGCATCAGCGATTTCAGGCGCTCTGCCAAAGACGATTTACCACCACCGACCGGGCCGAGTAAATAGAGGATTTGTTTCTTCTCTTCCAGACCCTGAGCAGCGTGTTTCAGGTAAGAGACAATCTGCTCGATGGCATCTTCCATGCCGTAAAATTCTTCAAAGGCGGGGTATCGTGCAACCACACGATTCGAAAAAAGACGGGAGAGCCGTGGTTCGAGAGCGGTGTCGACCATGTTAGGCTCACCGATAGCCATTAATAGCCGTTCTGCCGCATTGGCATAGGCACTGCGATCTTGCTTACAGACAGCAAGAAACTCCTGCAGTGTGAACTCTTCGTCCTTGGCAGCTTCATAGCGCTGGCGATAGTGATCGAATATATTCATGGCATGCCGTCCTTTCGTTTTTTAGCACAGGAAAAGAGCCGTTCGTATGAATAGTGGAGGCTCCTGGAAGCATCTTCACTCCCGCACCTCAGTACCAGAGCAGCAACCCGTGTGCCAGGTCTTGCGCTCTAAACCGCCGGGCGTTCAGCAATTCATCTTCCTAAAATTAAGCGTAGATGGAGTTTGCAAAACTTGCATGCCCTCAGAATCTAATTTCAATGACATATCAATAACTCATCCAAAAAATCTGCTGCGGGAATCAGGACAAAAGTGCGGGTTTCATTGCTTCGTCACAGAAATGAAAGCCTCCGGTCATCTTAAATGATGAAAATAATCGGTTAATTAAACTCATTAGCAGGCAAAAAATTTTGGGATGTGCGGGCAGGGCGGTTACACTTCACCCGCTGATTATTTGACTACAGGAAAGAATGGATTGTGACCAAACTCAAACTTCTGGCATTGGGCGTACTCGTCGCCACGTCCGTTAGCACCGCTCACGCGGCCGAACAGTGGTCCGTTGGCGCAGGCGTCGGCGTTATTAATAGCCCGTATAAACAGTACGATCGTGACGTTTATCCCGTACCGGTTATCACTTATGAAGGCGATAACTTCTGGTTCCGTGGCCTGGGTGGCGGTTACTACCTGTGGAATGACGACACAGACAAGCTCTCCGTCATGGCCTATTACGACCCTAAGCACTTCAAACCAGGTGACAGTGACAGCCATGCACTCCGCCAGCTTGATAAGCGCAGAAGCTCCCTGATGGCTGGACTGTCTTACGTCCACAACACTCAGTACGGCTTCCTGCGTACTGCGCTGGCCGGCGATACGCTGGATAACAGCAACGGCTTTATCTGGGATCTGGCGTGGCTGTACCGTTATACCAACGGGGCTATCACACTGACGCCGGGTATCGGTGTGGAGTACAACAGTGAAAACTATAATGACTACTATTATGGGGTATCCCATAAAGAGTCTAAACGTAGTGGCCTGAACAGCTACGACGCTGATGACGGCTGGAACCCGTACCTGGAACTGACTGCAAGCTACAAGTTTGCCAGTGACTGGAATGTGTATGCTTCGACTCGCTACACCCGTCTTAGCGATGAAGTAAAAGACAGCCCGATGGTCGATAAGTCCTGGGCCGGTCTGTTCTCTGCGGGCGTGACCTACAGTTTCTGATTGTGCACTTTCATTGTGCATTCTGTGCATTACAACGGGGCGCTTGCGCCCCGTTTGCATTACTGTGGTGCAATGAAACCAGGAGAGACGCATGAGTGAAAAAACAGTGACTTTTGCCGACCGTATCACGTTGCCGGCGATTGGGCAGGGCACGTGGTATATGGGTGAAAACGCCGGTCAGCGGCAAAGCGAAGTGGCTGCACTGCGAGCGGGCATCGATTTGGGTCTGACGCTGATCGATACTGCCGAAATGTATGCCGATGGCAAAGCAGAGGAAGTGGTCGGCGAGGCGATAAAAGGACGGCGCGAAAATGTCTTTCTGGTCTCGAAGGTCTACCCGTGGAACGCGGGCGGAAAGAAAGGGATAGCCGCCTGCGAAGCCAGCCTTCGTCGTCTGGGCACCGATCATATCGATCTCTATCTGCTGCACTGGCGTGGAAACTACGGTCTGGATGAGACGGTCGAGCTGATGCAGGCATTACAACAGCAGGGCAAAATTGGCCGCTGGGGTGTTTCTAATCTCGATTATGACGATATGCAGGAGTTGTGGGGCGTTGAAGGTGGCCCGGCCTGCGCCACCAATCAGGTACTTTATCATCTGGCGTCGCGCGGCATCGAATATGATCTACTCCCCTGGTGTCAGCAGCAGTTGATGCCGGTGATGGCCTACTGCCCGCTGGCGCAGGCCGGACGTTTACGTTCAGGCCTGATGAATCATCCGGCAGTGAATGACATCGCCCGCCAGCATAACGCCAGTGCTGCACAGGTTTTACTGGCATGGGTAATTCACCATCAGGGCGTGATGGCGATCCCGAAAGCGTCGTCGATTGAGCATTTGAAAGAGAATGCGAGCGCGTTAGAGATAACGTTTTCTGCCGAAGAACTCGCCCGACTGGATGCGGCGTTTCCGGCTCCGGGGCGCAAAACAGCGCTGGATGTGGTGTAGCGGATTTCACCCCCTCCGCCGGGAGAGGGTGAACTAAAGCCTTAGCGCTTAACGATTTTAATGGTCTGCCCCAGGCGAGACGGTTTGTCCGCGCTGGTTTTTTGCGGTGCGGTTACGCACGCGGTTTCGACGCAGACAAAGGTTTTGTATCCGTCGTCCGGCACGTCCGCCATGCTCACAGAAAGCGCCGGACCTGGGTTCCAGCCCACCACATTGCTGTGATGATGGTGAACCACTTCAATACCGCGGTTGAGCGCTGCATCGTGGATCACGCTGCATGCTTCTGGGTTCAGATAAACGCGGTCGGTGCGATCCGGGAAGGTCTGCACGCCGTCGCTCAGTTTGCCTTCTTTCGCGTTATCCACTTTGTCGATAAAGACATCGCCAAAGCCGCTTACTTTCACATCCGCAATATCACCGACGTTGAAATAGGTGTGCAGGGCGGAAGTGGTTTCAAACTCGCCGTGCGCTTCCAGCTCAATTTCACAGGTTTTTCCCAGCTTGAAGCGGGCATACAGCGTGAAATCATGCGGCCAAAGTGCGCGGGTTTCATCGTTGCTTTGCAGTTCGAAAGTCAGCACCGCACCGTTGTCATCTTCATTATGTGCTTTCAGCGTCCACTGTTGGTTACGGGCAAAACCGTGCGCTGGCAGGCCAGCTTCTGCCGCCGGGCCAAACCACGGCCAGCAGATCGGCACGCCGCCGCGAATCGCCGCGCCTTTTTTAAACGAAGTTGCAGCAGACAGCCACAGGCCTTCTTCTTCACCCTCTGGTTTCCAGGAGAGCAGGTGCGCGCCGTTGAGCGCCACAGAGGCTTTCACGCGTGGATGATCGACGACAATAATATCGGCACCATCAATCTGGCGGCGGGAGAGTACAGGGGTAAGTTGTTCGACTACTGGAAGTGCAAAAATTTTGTGAATCATTACGCAATCCTCTGTCTTTAAGCATAAAAAAAGGCGACCGAGGTCGCCTTTTTGGATCAGTGTCTCATCTCAACTTATTTGGAGATGTGAGCGATCAGGTCCAGTACTTTGTTAGAGTAACCAGTTTCGTTGTCGTACCAGGAAACCAGTTTCACGAAGTTGTCGTTCAGTGCGATACCCGCTTTAGCATCGAACACGGAAGTGCACACTTCGCCGTTGAAATCGGTAGATACAACGTCGTCTTCGGTGTAACCCAGAACGCCTTTCATTGGGCCTTCAGAAGCCGCTTTGATTGCTTTCTTGATTTCTTCGTAAGACGCTGCTTTTTCCAGACGAACGGTCAGGTCAACAACAGACACGTTTGGAGTTGGAACGCGGAACGCCATACCAGTGATTTTACCGTTCAGCTCTGGCAGTACAACGCCTACAGCTTTAGCAGCACCGGTAGAAGAAGGGATGATGTTCTGAGCTGCGCCGCGGCCGCCGCGCCAGTCTTTGTGAGACGGGCCATCAACAGTTTTCTGAGTAGCGGTAGTTGCGTGAACAGTGGTCATCAGGCCTTCAACGATACCGAAGTTGTCGTTGATAACTTTAGCCAGTGGAGCCAGGCAGTTAGTGGTGCAAGATGCGTTAGAAACGATATCCTGGCCAGCATATTTCTCGAAGTTAGCACCTTTAACGAACATAGGAGTGCTGTCTTTAGAAGGACCTGTCAGAACAACCTTTTTAGCGCCAGCAGTGATGTGCTTACGAGCGGTTTCGTCAGTCAGGAACAGACCAGTTGCTTCAGCAACGATGTCTACGTTGACTTCGTTCCATTTCAGGTTAGCCGGGTCACGTTCAGCAGTCACACGGATAGTTTTACCGTTAACAACCAGGTGGCCGTCTTTCACTTCAACGGTGCCGTTGAAACGACCGTGAGTTGAGTCGTACTTCAGCATGTAAGCCATGTATTCAGCGTCTAACAGGTCGTTGATTGCAACGATCTCGATGTCAGAACGTTCCTGAGCAGCACGGAAAACAATACGGCCGATACGGCCAAAACCGTTGATACCTACTTTGATAGTCATATATTCCACCAGCTATTTGTTAGTGAATAAAAGGTTGCCTGTAAAATTACAAAAACCTTACGCAGCGTCAAGCGGAATCGTGTCAATCATTGCGACAAATCAATCCTGCGCATAACCTTTGTGCGACTGAGAGCCTCACTTTCCTTTTGAGCTAGCAACCACATGGGGGCTGCGCCCGGAATTTTAAAGGGCTAACAGGATAAAAATGTGAGATAGATCACAATTGACCGACTGCCGTACGGTAACGCATAAGTTTAGAACAAAAGATCACACTTGGGTGTTAATGTTTTGTTAGAATTCGCCATGAAAAGGTAACTGTTTCTACAGCGAGATCAGAGCATATGTCGAATCAACGTAACCCTGACGAACTCAAAAAAAATCTAACAGAAATGCAGTTCTACGTGACACAGAACCACGGGACTGAGCCCCCATTCACCGGGCGTTTGCTGCACAATAAGCGCGACGGCGTGTACCACTGTCTGGTGTGCGACGCTCCTTTGTTTAATTCGCAAACAAAATACGATTCTGGCTGCGGCTGGCCGAGCTTCTACGAGCCCGTCAGCGACGAAGCAATTCGCTATTTAACCGACTCTTCACACGGTATGCAGCGCACAGAAATTCGCTGTGGAAACTGCGATGCTCATCTGGGACACGTTTTCCCGGACGGCCCACAGCCAACTGGTGAGCGTTTCTGCGTCAATTCGGCGTCAATGAGCTTCTCAGATGACGAAAATGGCGACCAGACCAAAGGTTGAAGAACCGATTCAGCAAATTATTCCATCACAGCGGATTTCTGATGAATATTGATGACATGATTAGCAGCATGACGCCGGAAGTGTATCAGCGCCTGGTGACAGCCGTAGAGCTGGGGAAATGGCCTGATGGCGTGGCGCTGACGGCAGAGCAAAAAGAGAACAGCTTGCAACTGGTGATGCTGTGGCAGGCGCGCAATAACAACGACGCGCAGCACATGACTATCGACACGAAGGGGCAGATGGTCATGAAGAGTAAGCGCGAGCTGAAAGAGGACTTTGGCATCACGCCAAAACCTATCGCCACGTTCAAATAACCGAAACCGTAACCGAAACCGTAGGCCGGGTAAGGCGAAGCCGCCACCCGGCATTAAACGGGTGTGCGGCCTGTTGCCCTCACCCTAACCCTCTCCCACAGGGAGAGGGAACAAGCACTGATTTTACTTCTGTTTAATATCCAACGACGTCGCCAACTGCTTCGCCAGCTGGTTGTGGTCGTCGGCGCCATACTCCCAGAACATTGCGCCACCCAGACCTTTCTCTTTGATGTACTGCGCCTTCAGGTCAACGGAACGCGGGTTCTCATAGGACAAAGCGAACAGCTCCTTACCTTCCGCCGATTTTACCGACAGCCACGGCACTTTCGCCTGGTCGTCCCAGTGCTCGGTAAAGCGTTTCTGCGGATCGTTAATCAGCTTGCTGACGATATCGTTGTATTTCACGTAGGTGTCTTTGCTGAGGTCATAGCCCAAGCCTTTGAACAGATCGATTTCTTGTGCGCTAAAGTACGGTTGTGTCACCGGATTTTTCTCGGCGTCGGCTTTGGTCCAGTCGATGCCTGGCTCAACGCTGCGTTTCGGGACTCGTCCATAAAAACCGATCCCCAGATTTACCTGTTCAGGCTTAAGTCCAGCGGCAAGATAATTGTTCACGACAAAATCAGCGCTGTATTTATCTGCCGCTGCCACGGTCGGCCATTTGGTCGAGTCGTACAGATTCGAGTTGAAATACTGCGTGCCGTAGGCCATATCGTAAGTCATCAGATTGATGTAATTCAGATACGGCGCGATCGCTTTCACATCGACCCAGCTTTTCGGGCTTTCCGCATTCGCGCCCAGGGCAACGGTCACCAGCTTCTCTTTTGGTAATGCTTCGCGGATCTCTTTCAGCAGGGCGGTAAAGTTGGCTTTATCCGCAGGTTGCTTGTCGACCAAACCCCACGCGCCATTTACCGGGTATTCCCAGTCGAGGTCGATGCCATCCAGGCCGTAGGTTTTGACGATATCCTGCACCGAGCGAATAAACACGGCACGGCTCTCTTTGCTGTCCGCAGCGCCGGAGAATCCGCGTGCGCCCCAGCCGCCAACTGAAAGCAGCACTTTCAGATGTGGGTTTTGCTTACGCAGTTCAGGGATTTTATGCAGATCGGCCATCACTTTCGGTGACAGCCAGATCTGGTGCAATTTGCTGGCGTCTTTCAGCGCGTCGTTGGTTTCACCGGCTTCGTTGTTGTAGATAAGGCCAAACGAGTAGTTGAGATGGGTGATCTGGCGCACGTCCAGTTTGTCGATATCACCGCCGGGGCCGGCAGTCACATCACCACCGCCGTTAAAGTAGCCGACGGACATCAGATCGGCGGCGAAAAGGTATGGCGCGCAGAGCAGGGGTAATGCTGCCATCACAGGCAATAGCTTCATAACGTATCCTCTTTGACTTAAAAAAAGTAAGCCACATCAGGGATGTGACAAAAAACAGCCAATTGAGGATAGCAGTGCCGCTTCGTTTGTGTTGCGAGGGAGTTCACTTTACAGGAGATTGCCGGGTGGCGGTTTCAGATGGTAGGCCCGGCAAGCGTAGCGCCACCGGGCGTTTACAGGCGCGCGATTACTTCTTATCAATCATCGATTTGAGATTCGCAAACGGGTTATACGTGGCTTCCCCGACGCTCTTCTGTGCATCTTCGCCCGCGACCACCGTTGAGCCGTACAAATCCGCTTCGGTGTATTTGGAATGCTCATGATCGTGACAAAACAGGCACAACATCTCCCAGTTGCTGCCGTCTTCAGGGTTGTTTGAGTGATCGTGATCGATGTGGTGCACCGTCAGCTCACGCAGATTAGAGTAGACAAACTCACGGCTACAGCGACCGCATACCCACGGGAAAAGCTTCAGCGCTTTTTCGCGGTAACCGACTTCCAGTCGGGCATAGTTTTTAGGGATAAAAGCCATAACACTGGCACTCCTGAATAGATTAAAAAATGCGTTTACGCCTGCGTCTCTTGCCAGTCTGCCAGCGTGTACAGCGTCGCGCCTGCGGTCGACATCTCCATGAAGGCCAGCGCGCTATCCTGCGCCTGGATATTCACGCCGCGACAGCCATCGGTAATCACGCTGACGTTATACCCCAATTTTAGCGCATCAAGGACGGTGAACTTCACGCAGTAATCCGCCGCCAGCCCCATCACAATCAACTCACTGATTTCGTGATGACGCAGCCACGCGTCGAGCGCGGTTTTTTGCCGATGCTCGTTATCGAAAAAGGCGCTGTAGCTGTCGATATTCGGATTTTCGCCTTTATGAAACACCGCGTCGAGAGCCTTCTGGTCCAGCAGGGGATGCAGTTCCGCCCCTTCGGTCTGCTGGATACAGTGATCCGGCCAGAAGGTCTGCGCCAGCCCGTCCAGTTCACCCTGAGTAAAAGGCTCGACGTTATGCTGGCTGGCAAAACTGCCGTGATTCGCTGGATGCCAGTCCTGGCTTGCGACCACCGCTTCGCCGCGCGCTTTACACCAGGCGATGAGCGTATTGGCGACATCCACGGTGCTATCGCCACCGGCGACGGCCAAAGCACCACCGGCGCAGAAATCATTTTGCAGATCGACCAGCAGCAGGGCTCGTTGCTTCATAGAAACTCCTTATTCGTCCGGCGTCAGCTCACCGCGCAGGTTTTGCATCATCGCGGCACGCATGGATTGCACGTCCAGATTCTGGCTGAGTAAGTAGTGAAGTTTAGTCAGCGTGGCTTCGACCGTCATATCATACCCGCTAATGACGCCCGCATGTGCCAGCGCGTTGCCGGTGGCGTAACCACCCATATTGACTTTGCCGGACATGCACTGGGTCAGGTTAATCACCAGGATGCCGCGATCGCTCGCTTCCTGTAGCTCTTTCAGGAACTCGCCGTTCTGCGGGGCATTGCCCACGCCATACGAGCGCAGGATCAGTGCTTTCACCGGCTGGCGCAGGAAGTTACGCACCACGTCGGCAGAAATGCCCGGATAGATGGTCACTACGCCAATTGGCTGCGGGGTGATCGGATGAACAATCAGTTCGCCCGCCGTGTGCGGGGCAGGCGGTGTACCCAAACGGCGGATATGGATGCCTGCTTCCAGCAGCGGCTGCAAATTTGGCGACGCAAAGGCGTCGAAACCGTCGGCGTGGGCTTTGGTGGTGCGGTTCCCGCGATAGAGGCGATTATTGAAGAACAACGACACTTCGTTGATCGGATAATTGGCCGCCACGTACAGGGAGTTCAGCAGGTTAATCTGCCCGTCGGAGCGCAACTCCGCCAGCGGGATTTGCGAGCCGGTGACGATTACCGGCTTACCGAGATTCTCCAGCATGAAGGAGAGCGCCGAGGCGGTGAACGCCATGGTGTCGGTGCCGTGCAGGATCACAAAGCCGTCGTACTCGTCGTAATGGGCTTTGATATCTTCGGCGATATGCTGCCAGTCTTCCGGCGTCATATCTGACGAATCCATCAGCGGATCGTACTCGTGAATGGTGAAGTCCGGCATCTCCTGGCGATGGAACTCAGGCATCAGCGCGAGCTGGCGCTGCAGATGACCGGAAACCGGGATATAGCCATTTTCAGAGCGCTGCATACCGATAGTACCGCCGGTATACGCCACATAAATCGATTTCTTCTGCATGGTTTTCAATTCTTGTGCTTCAAAGAAAAATCCCCCCTTCGCGAGAAGAGGGGACGGGGTTTAGCGTACGTTAGCGCAGGTGAGGCAGAACGCGTAACGGTTTTGCGGATCGTTAAAGGCGGCGAGCTTATCGCTTTCGGCTTTCACTACGCTTGCCGCAGTCGCCACCGGCGCAGGCAGATACGCCTGAATGGCAGCAGGCAACATCGCGCGTACTGAGCCGGACATGCTGTTCATCACCATATCGACGAACGTCGGCTCATCCTGGTAATACGACACATGCCACTGTTTCAGCTTCGCCAGCTCAGCGGCTTTGGCGACGGCGTCGTCGAAGTCACCCAGGCTATCGACCAGACCGTTGCTCTTCGCGTCCTGACCAGTCCAGACATGGCCCTGCGCAATTTTATCCACCTGTTCCGGCGTGGATTTACGGGATTCCGCCACCAGGTTGATAAAGCGCTTGTAGCCGTTTTCGATGCTCAGCTGCATCATCTGCGACACTTCCGGCGGCAGCGATTTGGTCACCGCCACGTCCGCCAGCGGCGATGTTGCCACGCCATCCGTGTGAACGCCCAGATAATCGAGGCTGTTTTCGACGGTGTTAATCACGCCAAAGATACCGATAGAGCCGGTCAGCGTGCTTGGGTTCGCTACGATGTAGTTCGCTGGCGTGGAGATCCAGTAACCTCCGGATGCTGCCATCCCGCCCATCGACACCACCACCGGTTTGCCCGCCGCACGCGCTGCCGCCAGTTCGGCACGGATCACTTCCGACGCGCTGACGCTGCCGCCTGGGCTGTTAACACGCAGGACGATGGCTTTCACTTTCGGGTCCAGACGCGCATCGCGGATCTGCGATGCGGTAGTATCTCCGCCCACGTTCCCCGGCGTTTCTTCGCCGTCCATGATCGCGCCGTTAGCGAAGACCACGGCCACGCTGTCGCCCGATTCATCCGGTTTTTTCGGCGTGTAATCGTAGAGACTAATGGCGCTGTAATTCTTGTCTTCTTTGCTCCAGCCAAACTGTTTGGTCAGCGCTTTTTCGATCTCCGCGCTGGAGCCAAGCGTATCAACCAGTTTGTTATCCAGCGCGTATTTCGCCGTATCGCCGCCGACTTTAGTCAGGCCATCCAGCATCGCCTGTGCGCCAGGGAAGACCTGTTCAGGCGTGATTTGTCGGTTGGCCGCCACGGTAGCGAGATAGTTTTGCCACAGTTCGCCGATCCAGCGGCTGTCCGCTTCACGCGCGGCAGGGGACATATCATCACGAATAAACGGTTCAACGGCGGATTTATAGGTGCCGACGCGGAAGACGTGGGTGGTGACTTTCAACTTATCCAGCAGCGATTTGTAGTACAGACCGTTGGTGGCAAAACCGTGCAGATCGACGGTGCCCTGTGGGGAGAGCCAAATTTTATTGGCAAAACTCGCCAGATAATATTGCCCCTGGCTGTAGCTATCCCCGACCGCAATCACCGGTTTGCCGCTGTCGCGGAATTCGCGCAGCGCTTTACCGATGTACTGCATCGACGGCTGATCGGCCCCGGCGAAGTTTTTAAGGTCCAGCACGATGCCGGTAATGTTGCGATCGTCCTTGGCCTGACGAATGGCGTCGACGATATCAAACAGGGAGTTTTCCTGCATGCGATCGGACGTAGAGCCGAGCAGCTGACGGCCAATCACGCCCAGACGGTTGCTGGTGGACGGCTTATCGACAATCACACCAGTGATATCCAGCAGCAGCGCGCCGCGCCCGGAATGCTGGGCCTGATTGCTGCTACTGATATGCAACCAGATCCCTACGCAGACCAGGATCAGGAAGATGAAAAAGACATTCATCACCAGTTCGCGGACAAAATTGAGCAACCGCCACGTCCATTTAAAGAAACCGGCAAAAATTCGCCAAAGGGTTCGCATGTATTCTCCCAAACCAGATAATGACCGTTTCCGTCGCGACTGGACGGCAATGTGGGGTTATCGTAATGACCCAACCGCCACTTGTCAGCAGGAATCGCCCACTGCGCTGTAACAAATTCTGCTCTCGTGTTAATTTTGTGAATAAATTTCAAGACAGGAGTTAAACAATGGACGCACTCGAACTGCTTGTTAACCGTCGTAGCGCTTCACGTCTGGCGGAACCTGCGCCTGCGGGCGAACAGCTGGAAAACATTCTGCGCGCCGGTATGCGGGCGCCGGATCACGGCACGCTCACCCCGTGGCACTTCTTCATTATCGAAGGCGCGGGTCGCGACCGCTTCAGTACGTTGCTTGAGAATGGCGCGATGGCCGCCGAGCAGGATGAAAAGGCGATTGATAAAGCGCGCAATGCGCCGTTTCGCGCGCCGATGATCATTGCGGTGGTGGCAAAATGCCAGCCTGAGCATAAAGTACCGGTCTGGGAGCAAGAAATGTCCGCAGGCTGCGCGGTGATGGCGATGCAAATGGCTGCCGTCGCCCAGGGCTTTAACGGCGTCTGGCGCACCGGCCCGCTGACCGACAGCCCGGTGGTGCGTGAAGGATTCTCCTGCGCAGAGCACGATAAAATCGTCGGCTTCCTCTATTTAGGCACGCCGCAGCTGAAAGCCTCGACCACAATCTCAACGCCAGACACCGCTCCGTTCGTCACCCGTTTCTGATAATCACGCTAAACTGTCTGGATTATGAGCAAGCGTCGCATAATTCAGACAGTCATACTTACCTCATCACGGAATGAGCGCTACCATAGCGCGATTGCAATGACAGGAGATGTCCATGAGCGAGCAAACCATTCGTTTAACGCAATACAGCCACGGAGCGGGTTGCGGTTGTAAAATTTCCCCTAAAGTGCTGGAAACCATCCTGCACAGCGAACAGGCGAAGTTTGTCGACCCGAACCTGCTTGTCGGCAACGAAACGCGTGACGATGCGGCAGTGTACGATTTAGGTAATGGCACCAGCATCATCAGCACCACTGACTTCTTTATGCCGATTGTCGATAACCCGTTTGATTTCGGGCGTATCGCGGCGACCAACGCCATCAGCGACATCTTCGCGATGGGCGGTAAACCGATTATGGCGATCGCCATTCTCGGCTGGCCAATCAACACTATTCCACCAGAAATTGCGCGCGAAGTGATCGAAGGCGGTCGCTTTGCCTGCCAGCAGGCGGGCATCGCGCTGGCGGGTGGACACTCCATCGACGCGCCAGAACCTATCTTCGGCCTCGCCGTCACCGGCGTGGTGCCGACCGAGCGCGTGAAGCGCAACAGTACCGCGCAGGAAGGCTGCAAACTTTTCCTCACCAAACCGCTGGGGATTGGTGTGCTCACGACTGCGGAGAAAAAATCCCTGCTTAAGCCAGAACATATCGGCCTCGCCACGGAAGTGATGTGCCAGATGAACCTGGCGGGCGCGGCATTTGCCAATATCGACGGCGTCAAAGCGATGACCGACGTCACCGGTTTTGGTCTGCTCGGTCACCTGAGCGAAGTCTGCCAGGGGGCGGGCGTTCAGGCGCAGGTCTGGTATCAGGACATTCCAAAACTACCTGGCGTGGAAGAGTACATTGCGCAGGGCGCGGTGCCGGGCGGTACGCAGCGTAACTTTGCCAGCTACGGTCATCTGATGGGCGACATGCCGACAGAGTGGCGCGATCTGCTGTGCGATCCGCAAACCTCCGGCGGTCTGCTGCTGGCCGTTACCCCTGACGCGGAAGCTGAAGTCAAAGCCACTGCCACCGAATACGGCATCAGCCTGAGCGCCATTGGCGAGCTGGTCAGCGCGCGCGGCGGTCGTCCGATGATTGAGATCCGTTAATTCGATGCGTTTGTTTATTGCGGAAAAGCCGAGCCTGGCCCGTGCGATTGCCGATGTGCTGCCCAAGCCGCATCGCAAGGGCGACGGCTTTATCGAATGCGGAAACGGACAGGTGGTCACCTGGTGTATCGGTCACCTGCTCGAACAGGCGCAGCCGGATGTCTACGACAGCCGTTACGCGCGCTGGAATCTCAATGATCTGCCGATCGTGCCGGAAAAGTGGAAACTGCAGCCGCGTCCCTCCGTCACCAAACAGCTTAACGTCATCAAACGTTTTCTCCACGATGCCGAAGAAGTGGTTCACGCGGGTGACCCGGACAGGGAAGGGCAACTTCTGGTGGACGAGGTGCTCGACTACCTCGAACTGGCGCCGGAAAAGCGTCAGCAGGTTCAGCGCTGCCTGATCAACGATCTCAACCCGCAGGCGGTGGAGCGTGCGATTACGCGTCTGCGCGCCAACAGCGAATTTATCCCGCTGTGTGTTTCGGCCCTCGCGCGAGCCCGCGCCGACTGGCTGTACGGCATCAACATGACACGTGCCTACACGATTCTGGGGCGTAACGCCGGTTATCAGGGCGTGCTCTCCGTCGGGCGCGTCCAGACGCCAGTGCTTGGGCTGGTGGTACGCCGCGATGAAGAGATCGAAAACTTCGTGGCGAAAGATTTCTTCGAGGTGAAAGCGCATATCGTCACTCCGAAAGACGAACGTTTTACCGCCACCTGGCAGCCGAGCGATGCCTGCGAATCGTACCAGGATGAAGAGGGTAGACTGCTGCATCGTCCGCTGGCGGATCATGTGGTCAACCGTATCGGCGGCCAGCCTGCAATAGTCACCAGCTATAACGATAAACGGGAATCAGAACCCGCACCGCTGCCGTTTTCTCTCTCTGCGTTGCAGATTGAGGCCGGTAAACGCTTCGGCATGAGTGCGCAGAACGTGCTCGATATCTGTCAAAAACTGTACGAAACCCACAAGCTGATTACCTATCCGCGTTCAGACAGCCGTTACCTGCCGGAAGAGCATTTCGCCGGCCGCCACGCGGTGCTGAATGCGATTGGCGTTCACGCGCCTGACCTGCTCCCGCAGCCCGCCGTGAACCCGGACACCCGCAACCGCTGCTGGGATGACAAAAAAGTCGACGCGCACCATGCGATTATCCCGACGGCGCGCGCCAGCAACGTTAATCTCAGCGAGAACGAAGCGAAGATCTATAACCTGGTGGCGCGTCAGTATCTGATGCAATTCTGCCCGGATGCGGTATTCCGCAAATGTGTGATTGAGCTGGAGATCGCCAAAGGCAAATTCGTTGCTAAAGCGCGTTTCCTGGCGGAAGCGGGCTGGCGCACGCTGCTCGGGAATAAAGAGCGCGACGAAGAAAACGACGGCACGCCGTTGCCGGTGGTCGCAAAAGACGACGAACTGCTGTGTGAAAAGGGCGAAGTGATCGAGCGACAAACCCAGCCGCCGCGCCACTTTACCGACGCCACGTTGCTTTCGGCGATGACCGGAATTGCCCGTTTTGTGCAGGACAAAGATCTGAAAAAGATCCTCCGTGCGACCGACGGATTAGGCACCGAAGCGACGCGCGCGGGAATTATCGAGCTGCTGTTTAAGCGTGGTTTCCTGATTAAAAAAGGGCGCTATATCCATTCGACCGATCCGGGGCGGGCGTTGATTCACTCCCTGCCGGAACTGGCTGCGCGACCGGACATGACGGCGCACTGGGAGTCGATCCTGACGCAAATCAGCGAGAAGCAGTGTCGCTATCAGGACTTTATGCAGCCGCTGGTGGGGACGCTATTTGAGTTGATTAATCAGGCGCGGAATACGCCGGTGAAATCGTTCCGTGGGATGGTGGCACCGGGCGGCGGTGACGCGAAGAAGAAGTTTAAGAAGAAGAGTGCGGCCTAAAACGCCCGGTGGCGGAGGTCAAAAGCAAAAGGCAACCGCAAGGTTGCCTTTTTAGTGTTTTCTCCCTCTCCCCGTGGGAGTGTACGGTCCGGGGACATGGTAGACAGGTGTTCGGGGACATGGTGAACACTATTTAACATCCTTTACCCATGGTGATCGACTTTTTCTTCAGGTCGATCACCCCCACTTTCGTGCTGTACCACCACACCTCATAACAGCCATCTTCAGCCCCTTCCTTCAGTCCCACATATTCGCCCCTGAACGCTTTTCCTGCCTTCAGCGTTACCCCTCTCAGGCTCAGCTTTCCGCTGATATCCACTTTCCTGACCATCACGCCCTCGTCGTATTCCGGGAGTTCAGCGTGACTGTTGTACTGCCGCGCTGATGGCTGATACCGCGAAGCGGGCACTGCCATATCCAGCGAGGTGTGCGGCCGTTCAAGGTTATAGACGTTGCGCCAGTGGTCAAAGGCACGCTGCAGCTCACCCCTGTCCGCGAACCACTTCCCCTGCAGAACTTCCGCCTTCAGGCTGCGGTGAAAACGCTCCAGCTTGCCCTGCGTCTGTGGATGATATGGCCGCGAGTGGCCCACCCGGATACCCTGGCGCATCAGCCACAGCTCCAGTGCCGTCCAGACTCCGGTGGTGTCGCCCCACGGTGCCCCGTTATCCATCGTCATCCGCTCCGGCAACCCGTAGTGCCTGAACACGTTAATCAGCTGTGACTGCACGGTCTCC
The DNA here is from genome assembly GCA_002271215.1 of Lelliottia jeotgali. Classification (NCBI taxonomy): domain Bacteria; kingdom Pseudomonadati; phylum Pseudomonadota; class Gammaproteobacteria; order Enterobacterales; family Enterobacteriaceae; genus Lelliottia; species Lelliottia jeotgali. The sequence goes on from CP018628.1 coordinate 1,858,967, forward strand.
CGGCGCTCATCGTCGCAGTGCACCAGACAGAGGGAAAAACGGGAGTGGTCGTCGAGCAGGGTCAGTGGATGGCAGCGCCCGCCCCCAAAGGGAAAGTGGCCCTTAAAGTCCATCTGCCAGAGGCGGTTGGGGGCGTCATGCTCAAAGCTGCCGGTGGCCGGAATGCCCGGTGTCGTGCCCGGCAGCAGGCCGTGACGGGCCATCAGGTTATGGACAGTGCTGAAAGCGGGCATCCTGTGTCCCTGGTCTTCGAGCCAGCGCTTAATCTTGCGCGCGCCCCAGCGTTCATGACGGGCATGCGCCAGGCGCAGCAGGTCAGTGATGGCGTCAGATGAGCGGTTCGGCGAATGATGAGGCACGCGGGAGCGGTCAGCCAGGCCGGCAGCGCCGTGTTCAGACCAGCGGGCGAGCCACTTGTAGCCAGTAGCGGGCGAAATGCCGTAGTGACGGCAAAGAGAACGGATGTTCGCCCCGTCTTGCGAGGCGAACAGAACAAACTCGGTACGTAATGACATGGTATCTCTCGCATCCCAGGGCATAAGCGACTCCAAAAACGGGTTCGTATGCCTTAGTTGTAAGTGTCTACCATGTCCCCGAACAAGTGTTCATGATGTCCCCGGACCGTACAGGGAGAGGGCCGGGGTGAGGGCACCCGGCCGCACGGATTACCCCGTTAAACCACCCCTTGCCCAATCATCGCATCGGCCACTTTCACGAATCCGGCGATATTCGCGCCGCGCACGTAGTTGGTCTGCTCCGCTTCACCACCGTACTCCACACACGAATGATGAATATCCAGCATGATGTGATGCAAACGCGCATCCACTTTCTCGGCTTTCCAGCCCAGACGTGCGGCGTTCTGCGCCATCTCCAGCCCTGACGTTGCCACGCCACCGGCGTTCGCTGCTTTACCCGGTGCGAACAACACACCTGCTTCGAGGAACAGATCTGTTGCTTCGATAGTGGTCGGCATATTCGCCCCTTCCGCCACCGCTTTCACGCCGTTTTTGATAAGCAAGCGGGCAGCGTCGACGTCCAGTTCGTTCTGCGTTGCGCACGGCAGGGCGATATCCACCGGCACCGCCCACGGCTGCTTGCCTTCCAGATAGGTCAGGCCAAATTCGCGCGCGTAATCCGCTACGCGACCGTCGCGGCTGGCTTTGATTTCGCACAGGCGCGCCAGTTTTTCGGCTGTGAAGCCCGATTCATCCACCACCGTACCGCTGGAGTCCGACGCCGTCACCACGCGTGCGCCAAATTGCATTGCTTTTTCGATAGCATATTGCGCCACGTTGCCGGAGCCAGACACCGCCACGCGCATTCCTTCGAAGCCCAGACCGTGACGTTTTAACATCGCTTCGGTGAAGTACACCAGGCCGTAACCCGTCGCTTCGGGGCGGATCAAACTCCCGCCGAACGACAGCCCTTTCCCGGTAAACACGCAGGCGCTGTTGTTAGAAAGTTTTTTCATCATCCCGGCCATAAAGCCGACTTCGCGTCCGCCCACGCCGATATCGCCCGCAGGCACATCGGTGTCCGGGCCGAGATGGCGATACAACTCCGTCATCAGCGCCTGGCAGAAACGCATCACTTCGCCTTCGCTTTTGCCTTTCGGGTCGAAATCGCTACCGCCTTTACCGCCGCCCATTGGCAGGGTGGTCAGCGCGTTTTTAAAGGTCTGTTCAAAGCCGAGGAACTTCAGGATCGACAGGTTCACGGAAGGGTGGAAGCGCATTCCGCCTTTGAACGGGCCAATCGCGGAACTGAACTGGACGCGCCACGCGCGGTTCACCTGCACCTGATTTTTGTCGTCCACCCACACCACGCGGAATTGAATCACACGTTCGGGTTCAACCAGGCGTTCAAGCAGGGACATCTGACGATAACGCGGGTTTTCTTCAAGGAAAGGCCAAAGGGTGGTCATGACTTCCCGAACGGCCTGGGCAAACTCGCTCTGATGCGGGTCGCGCTGTTGAACGTGGGTAAGAAACGATTCCAGAGAGCGTGTCTGATCCATAGATATAAGAACCTCTTATAAAAATTTTTCTAATTTTGTGTGTTGTGTGGGTGATTTGTGGTCGTTTTCGACTATACCACCCGTTCCGCTTTGCGAGGCAAGGGAAAATTGGTCATGAAAGTGAAATTAATCAGCGGCCCTGCGTCATAACTAAAAACGATGACGCGAGAAATTAAAGGTTCAACGCTGAAGAGCCGTTATAGTCATTATCAGGACACAACAGGAAGAGACGTCTATGAACCGTTACGTGATTACCGCGCTGTTTGCTCTTTTATCCGCAGGGGCTCAGGCCGACCGCATTCGCCCGGACGTCGAAGTTAACGTACCGCCTGAAGTCTTCAGCTCCAGTGGTCAGCGCGCGCAGCCCTGCAATCAGTGCTGCATCTATCAGGATCAGAACTATTCGGAAGGGGCAGTGGTGAAAGCCGACGGCGTGCTGCTTCAGTGTCAGCGCGATGAGAAAACCATCAGCACGAATCCGCTGGTCTGGCGGCGCGTAAAAGGATAAAGGCTTCCAGCAGCGGAATATCGGCGGGCGCGAGATCATACGCGAACGCCTCGTGCGGAGTACACCACACCAGATTGCTGTGATAGTGCGCGGTCGGCTCGCCGCTGAAGGTCGGGACGTACCAGGCGTGCAGATGAATCAGCCGCCCGGAGACTTCCCGCTGATGGCTGGCAACGTACTGCGTCGGCTGCGCTTCTATCCCTAACTCTTCGCGCAGCTCGCGGGACAGCGCCTCGGGCTGCGTTTCATCGGCTTCCACTTTACCGCCAGCGAACTCCCACATTCCAGGTTGATCCGCTTGTGCAGGACGCTGGGCGAGAAGAATTTTGCCTTCTTTTTCAAGGATGGCGGCAACAACATCGAGAGTTTTCAGCATGGTCGTCAATAATTGCAGTTTAAAAACGACATATTATCGTCGACTTGCAAAGAGTCCAGCCATCAGGAGCGTTCGGTGAAAGAAACATCCGCCTGGGTCCAGCCCGTAAAATCCATCCCCGCTAGCCTAAAGCCCATTGCAGCAATGCAGAAAAAACACTTCGGTGTGGTGCTCAATCCCACCCGCTGGTGGGGAAGAATGCCGCGTCTTTTCTGGCTGGTGGCGCTGTTTGTCGGTTTCCTGGAACGCAAAAATGCACGACTGGAACCTAAGTTGCGTGCGCTGCTGATGACCCGCATTTCGCAGCTCTGTCACTGCGCGTTTTGTATTGACGCCAACAGCCTGCGTCTGGCCGAACGCTGCGGCGCGCTGGATAAGGTTCAGGCGGTGAGCGACTGGCGAGAGTCTGCGCTGTTCAGCCCGGAGGATCGTGCCGCGTTGGATTACGCCGAAGCAGTGACCGCCACGCCGCCGCAGGTCACAGATGCAATCAAAACCGAATTGAAGCGCTATTACAGCGATGAACACATCACCGAAATGACGGCCTTGATTGCTTTTCAGAATCTCTCGGCGCGTTTTAACGCCGCGCTGGAGATCCCATCCCAGGGCCTTTGCGACGCATCCAAAGGAAAACCGCATGTTTGATCGTCATCTTCATCCTCGCCTTAAACCTGCGCTCAACCGCCTGGTGGCGCTGATTGATAAGCCGTACATCAGCGCCGACGGCGTGACGCTGGCGGGTTTTGCTATCGGCGTACTGGCCCTGCCTTTTCTGGCGTTGGGCTGGTATGTCGCCGCGCTGGTTGCCATTATACTGAATCGCTTATTCGACGGGCTGGACGGCGCACTGGCCAGGCGTCGCGGATTATCGGACGCGGGCGGATTTCTCGATATCGCACTCGATTTTCTGTTTTATGCCCTGGTGCCGTTTGGTTTTGCGCTCGCCGCGCCGCTGGAAAATGCGCTGGCCGCCGCCTGGCTGCTGTTTGCGTTTATCGGCACCGGCAGCAGTTTTCTGGCCTTTGCGGCGCTGGCTGCAAAGCACGATATTGATAACCCGGGCTACGCGCACAAGTCGTTTTATTACATCGGGGGATTAACGGAGGGGACGGAGACCATCGCGTTGTTCGTGCTGTGCTGCCTGTTTCCGGCGCACTTTACGCTGTTCGCCTGGATCTTTGGCGCGTTGTGCTGGCTCACCACCACAACGCGCATCTGGAGCGGGTATCAGACCCTGAAAGCGCTCAAACCTTAAAGGGTGCTTTCCGGCGTCAACGGACCGGTGGTGGTCGGGTTACTCGGGTGGCTGCTCCATTCGTACCAGCCGCCGTCATAGACCGAGACGTTTTTCCAGCCCATCGCGCGCGCGTACATGAAGGTTTCTGACGCGCGCCAGCCGGTGCCGCAGTAGAAGGCGACGTGCTGATCGGGCAGGATATTCCATTCTTTCCACATCGCGGCGATATCATCGGCGCTGCGCATGGTGCCGTCCGGGTTGTGGAAATCTTCCATATGGGTAGCATCGCTGCCCGCATGGCCCCAGCGTGCGCCCGCAATTTCACCTTTTGGCTTGATGTAGCTGTAGCCGCTGGTTTCGCCGGTGAATTCCGGCCATGAACGAATGCTCACCAGCGACGCGTCTTTGCGATGCAGCATCCCGCGCGCCTGTTCCATATCCACCATCAGCTGCGGCTGGCCTGGAATCGGTGCGCCGAAATCACTCGCTGGTGTCACTTTCGCTGGCATTCCGCGCTCGACCGGCAGATCGGCGTCGGACCAGGTTTTCCAGCCGCCATCCAGAAGACGCACATCTTTCACTCCCGCGTAGAGCATAATCTGTGCCACACGCGCCGCGGCATACACGTCGCGACCATACAGAATCACGGTGGTGTCGTGGCGAATACCTTGTTTTGCCAGCAGCGCTTTCAGTTTGTCGTCAGAAACTTTATTCCACAGCGGCTCGCTTTCCACGTCGTTGGTATCGATATAGCCTGCGCCCGGGATGTGGTTCAGCAGATAGAATTTTGGTGCCCCCCAGGCAGCTTCGATAATTTTATAATCGCCTGCAGGAGCGGCAGCGACTTTTTTGCCCTGCATCAACTGATGCAGCCACTCGGGATACACCAGCTGTTCGAAATGCGGCAGGCGCTGCAGGCGATCGGCATTTTGCAGCGCATCGCCCAGGGTGGAAACGTGCTGATACCCGGCTTTGGCGAGGCGTGCTTTCACCGCCTGGTTGTCCGCATCGCTGCCGTACAGGGCGATGGCGGAAGCTGGCGCGAGATTATGTTGTTTGGCCCAGTCGGCGAGCTGCTCATCGCTCATGAGGGTTAACCAGCTGGCTGACAGGTTCAGGGCGGCGGGTTCATGTCCGGAGGTGCCGGACAGCGTTTGCGGCCAGCCGTTATAGAAGGCGCTGGCACGGGTGTCGATCACCGCGCCATGCTGCTGTTGCAGCTGGGCCAGCGTCACAGAAGAGGCCATATCAGCGGCGAAAGTGGAGAAACTGGCAAGACAAAGCGCCAGCGCGGTCAGTTGAGAAACACGTTTCATCGAAGAACCTGACGTGAAATAAAAGGTGCGTCATTTTCGTCTTCCCCTAAACAGAATTCCTTGCGTTAGCACAGGGTTTATTGCCACCCGGCGAGCTGAATTACCCGGCCATCCGCCGGAATATCGTCTTCATCGTGCGTCACCAGGACTACCGGGATGTTGAGTGCGCGAACTTGTCCGAACACCCAGGCTCTGAATGTTTCCCGCAGTTTCTTATCCAGACGACTAAAGGGTTCGTCCAGCAGCAGCGCCTGCGGTTGTGCCAGCAGGGCGCGGAGCAGACTTATGCGAGCGCGCTCACCGCCCGACAGCGTCGCCGGATCGCTGGCGTAAAACCCCTCCATGCCTGCACTTGCCAGAGCCTGTTCAACCTGTTCACGCCGCGCCGTTCGAACGTGCGCCGGGAGTGCCAGCATCAGATTTTGTCCGACGCTAAAGTGATCGAACAGCAGCGCGTCCTGGAACAAAATCCCAATCCCCCGTTTTTCGACCGGGCGCGCATCAAGACGCTCATCGTCGAGCCACAGCTCGCCCTGCGCGTGAAAATCGGTGGACAGTGCGCCGACCATCCACGCAAACAGACTCGATTTTCCGCTGCCCGAAGGCCCCATCAGGGTGAGGATTTCGCCGCGTTCAACGCTGAAATTCACTTCGCGCAGAAGCGGTCTAAGAGTAAGATTTTTGACGGTCAACATCAGCGTAGCCCTTGTCGATAGAGTCCTGCGAGGCGGGATAATCCTGCCGCGAGGGCAAATGCTGCCGCAGTCAGGGCCAGCAACCACAGCGCGCGTCCCGCAAGTATGGCGCTACTGCCACCGCTGCTAAGCGCCACGGCTTCCGTGGTGAGCGTGGCGAAACGCCCGGCCCCGAGCCACAGCGTCGGCATGTATTGCGCCATGCTCACCGAAAACCCGGTGGCAAAAGCGATCAGAATAGGGCGCACCAGCAGCGGACATTTGATGCGCCAGAATATTTTACCTCGATGCATTCCGAGGGTTTTGGCGATCAAAATAAGTCGAGGATCGAGCCCGCGCCAGGCGGGTTGTAACACCAGAAGCGTCCACGGCAGCACCCACAGCAGATGTCCCCACAGCACCGCAGAATAGCTCCCGTCAAAGCCAAGAGACAATGCCAGACTGTACTGCCCGGACACCAGCGGCAGGGCGGGCAATGCCAGCGGCAACCATAAGCAGAGTGTGCCGCGCGATGGCCCCCACTCGAGCCACAGCAAAACTGTGCCCAGCGCAATCAGGGCGGAAAACAGGGCAAAAGAGAGGCTGGCGCTAAACGGTGCAACGTCAAAATCACTCTGTTTTGCCAGCACGAGCAGCACCACGGCGCATATCAGCCCGCTCAGGGGCAACAGCCAGCCCAGCGCCGTTCCCACGATAGGCGGCCCGGCTTCGTGGCGTTGACCAGACACCGAAGGGATCGCGCGTCGCCACCGTTTCCACAGGGCGACGCCAACGGCGGCAAACGCGGCCAACAGGAGAAATAAAACCAGACACAGCAATGTCCCCTTGATGTGCTGATCCGCATCGCCCTGGCTGAGCCACTGCCAGGCCAGCAGCGCGAGCGTTGGCGGGTTGCCCGGTCCGAGAATTATCGCGACATCCACCACCGACAACGACCAGGCGATGACTGCCAGCATCACTGCACCCAGCGCCGGAACAATCGTCGGCAACACCAGCCACAGCAGCCCCTGAAGGCGCGAATAGCCGAGGGTTTGCAGCACCACCATTTTCTGTGCCAGCGTCTTTTCCGGCAGCACGGCGTAGATCGCCCACAGCACAAAGGCGCTCTCTTTGACCGCAAGCGTCAGGCCGAGGCCGATTCCGTAGCGATCCAACAGAGGCGAACAGGCGCTGCAAAGCTGATAAAACGCGCCGCCTTCTGCGAACAGCAGCAGCACGCTGGTGGCGAACGCGACGTGCGGGACGGCCAACAGCCACGGCAGACGGGCGTTCATCTGCTGCCAGCGCTTTCCGGGCCACAGCGCCGCCACAATGCAGAGGGCGATAAACAGCGAACCGACGGTGGCGATTGCCGTGGAGACCAGGGTGGCGAGCAGCGCCTGGGGCAGTTGCGGATCGCTAAACAGGGATTGCCATCCGGCGACGGATAACGCCGGTTCCAACAGCATCACGGTGGCGGGGAACAGCGGCGCGTAAATGGCGACTATCGCCAGCCACACCAGCCAGCCTAGCGGGTGCCGTAGCGACGCAACCATTCCTGCTCCAGGGCGTTCACCCAGGCCGCGTGCGGCTCAGGCTGCATGGTCGGTAAGCCCGCCGGAATAAACTGGCGCAGTGCGCTGGCCTGTTCAGCAGGCAATTTTTGCGGGTCCAGCACGCTCGGATCTCCCCAGATTTTTGGGTCAGCTTTGCGAATTTGCGCATCGGGTGAGAGCAGGAAATTGGCAACCACTTTGGCCCCCGCGCTGACGCTGCTGTTGGCCGGGATCGCCACGAAATGCACATTCCCAATCGTTCCGTCGGCAAAGCCGAAGCTGAAAGTGTCAGCAGGCAGTTCACCGCTGGCGACTTTTTGCTGTGCGTGCGCCGGATTAAAGGTCAGGGAGAGATTCAGATTGCCGCTGGCGAGCAGGGCGTCCATGCGCGCGGGTGACGGCGGGAAATCTTTGCCTTCGCGCCAGAGTTGCGGGTGAAGCTGATCCAGAAAACGCCACAGCGGGGCGGTGACGGCGTTAAATGTGTACGGGTCGGGCGCAGTTTTCAGCGCATCCGGCGTCGTTGTCAGGTTCAGCAGGAGCTGTTCCAGAAACGCAGTGCCGGTAAAATCAGGCGGGCGCGGATAAGTCACTTTGCCTGGATGTTGTTTTGCGTAGTCGAGCAGGGCAGCAGGATCGCGCAGTGATGCCGAGAGCGTGGATTTGCGGGCAATAAAGGTCAGCTGCGCCGCGCCCCACGGGGATTCTGCGCCGTCAGTGGCGATGGCAAAATCTTCGGTTACCGATTTGGTGGTATCGACATACTGCCAGTTTGGCAGCATTTGCGCCCAGCCCGTTTGCAGCAGATTCGCCTCTTTTAACGTGCGGAAGTTCTCGCCATTGACCCACAGCAAATCGACTGAACCTTTGGTCGTGCGTCCGGCCTGAAATTCGGTCTGGATACGTTTCACCGCATCGGCGGCGTCAGCCAGATGCACAATTTTCAGGTTAATCGCGTAGTGAGTTTTCATCTCCTCGCTCACCCAGTCGAGATAACGATTCACCGCAGGGTCACCGCCCCAGGCGTTGAACCAGACCGTCTGACCTTTGGCTTGCTGTTGAATAGTTTGCCAGTCACTGGCGGCGAGGGCCGGGGTTGCCAGCAGCAGCCCGGTCAGAAACATGCAAGAACGCACACGGCGCATAATGCCTCCCTGTTAATGAGATGAAGGGGAAGAACGAGTGAAGAGCCAGCGGGTGACCAGCGGCAATAGCCCTAATAGTGTAAAGGCGATAAGCATTCCCGGCGACAGAATATCGCGCAGGGACGTCAACTCCCCCAGTTCGCGCCCGGCGTTGAGAAAAATCACCGTCGCAGGCAGCATCGCCAGCTGGCTAACCCACCAGTAGCGCGCTACGCCAATAGACGTTAATCCTGAAAGCAGATTAACCAAAAAGAACGGGAACACCGGCATCAGGCGCAGGGCAAGCAGATAAAATGCGCCGTCGCGCGCCACGCCTTCGTTCACCGTCCGCATCGGTTTAACGAAGCGGCGTTGTACCCATTCGCGCAGCACATAGCGGCTGGCAAGCATCGCCAGCGTTGCTCCCAGCGTGGAAGCGAACGACACCAGTACCATCCCTTCCCAGAAGCTGAACAGCGCTCCGCCCAGCAGCGTCAACAGCGCCGCACCGGGAATCGAAAACGCAGAGACCCCCACATAAAGCGCAAAATAGAGCATCGCACTTTGCACCGGGGCGCGATGGACGTAATCAACCAGCATCAGCCGGTGCGATCGGAGTGATTCGAGAGAGAGAAAGCCCGGTGGCAGGAGCGCGATAAGCAAAGCAAATGCGCCCAACAGGGCGCACAGGAAGAGGATTTTTTGCGTTTTCACCGGTAATTACAGTTTGAATTTCGCCCAAACCGGCGCGTGATCGGACGGCTTTTCCATGCTGCGAATGTCGTAATCGATTCCGGTTTCGATGCAGCGCTCAGCCAGCGGTTGGCTTGCCAGCAGCAGGTCGATGCGCAGGCCTCGGTTGTCGTCAAAACCTTTGGAACGGTAATCAAACCACGAGAAACGATCCTGTGTATCCGGGTTTGCGCTGCGGAAGGTATCCACCAGACCCCAACCCTTCAGTCTGTCCATCCACTCGCGCTCTTCCGGCAAGAAGGAGCATTTACCGGTGCGCAGCCAGCGTTTGCGGCTGTCTTCCCCGATGCCGATATCCAGATCCGTTGGGCTGATATTCACGTCGCCCATAATCAGCACCGGATTGTCTTTGTTCAACTCGGTGTTCAGATAATCTTGCAGATCCTGGTAGAACTTGGCTTTCGCCGGGAATTTGGTCGGGTGGTCGCGGCTCTCGCCCTGCGGGAAATAACCGTTGATCACCGTAATATTGCCAATAGGTGAAGGGATTTCCGCCATGATAATGCGACGCTGTGAGTCGTCGTCATCGCCTGGGAAGCCGCGACGCACGGAGACCGGCGTCTCTTTCGTTAACAGCGCGACGCCGTAATGGCCTTTCTGCCCGTGATAAAAGACGTTGTAACCCAGCTTCGCAACATCTTCGAGGGGGAACATATCGTCGTGAACTTTTGTCTCCTGCAGGCCGATCACGTCTGGTTGATGTTGTTCGACAATCGCTTCCAGTTGGTGAGGGCGGGCGCGCAGGCCGTTGATATTAAAAGAGACAAATTTCATAGTCGCTGCCAATGCAAGGTGAATAGTGCATGGATGGTAGCAGAATTTGCGCCGCCTGTTATCGGGTTCGGCCAATAACTGCAACAGATCGTCCCATTGGTGCAATTTTTGCACCATTTCGACGCGCCTTGCCCTCAAACAGGGCGTAAACGGTCGATAAATTTCGCCAGCGATCACAATTCCAGAATTATATTTTGCCTGTGCATAATATTTCTCGTTTTCGTCCCGCCAACCGCCGCTTGTGGTAAAAATATTCACTTATTATGCACTAACAGTGAATAACTCCATGTCCTAACATGTTGATATTCTGTCACCTCATCCCGTTTATGCATTTTTATCGCTGGCTGGCACGAACTCTGCAATCTACATTCACAGTGCAAACACTCAATTATTTAACATTTAAACAACTTATTATTTACCGGATGAGGTCGCTATGTCTCTGTCAATTACGCGTGAAAATTTTGATGAATGGATGATGCCGGTTTACGCTCCGGCGGCTTTTATTCCGGTACGCGGGGAGGGCTCACGCCTGTGGGATCAAGCAGGCAAAGAGTATATCGACTTTGCGGGCGGGATTGCGGTGAACGCGCTGGGACACGCACACCCGGCGCTGCGCCAGGCGCTGAACGATCAGGCGGCGAAATTCTGGCACACCGGAAACGGCTACACCAACGAGCCAGCGCTGCGGCTGGCGAAAAAGCTGATCGACGCCACCTTTGCCGAAAAAATCTTCTTCTGTAACTCTGGCGCGGAGGCCAACGAAGCGGCCCTGAAGCTGGCGCGTAAATACGCTCACGACCACTTCGGCGCGCAGAAAAGCGGAATTGTGGCCTTCAAAAATGCCTTCCACGGACGCACGCTGTTTACCGTCAGCGCCGGTGGACAGCCTGCCTATTCGCAGGATTTCGCGCCGTTACCGCCGGATATTCGTCACGCGGTGTTTAACGATCTGCAATCCGCTAAAGAGCTGATTAACGACAATACCTGTGCGGTGATCGTCGAGCCGATGCAGGGCGAGGGCGGTGTGGTCCCGGCGGAGAAAGCCTTCCTGCAAGGTCTGCGCGAGCTGTGCGATCAGCACAACGCGCTGCTGATCTTTGATGAAGTCCAGACCGGCGTGGGTCGCACCGGCGAGCTGTATGCCTACATGCACTACGGCGTCACGCCTGACGTGCTGTCGACGGCGAAAGCGTTGGGCGGCGGCTTCCCGATCGGCGCAATGCTGACCACCAACAAATGCGCCAGCGTGATGGTTGTCGGCACCCACGGCACCACTTACGGCGGTAACCCACTGGCCTCGGCGGTCGCCGGGCAGGTGCTGGATATCATCAATACGCCAGAAGTGTTGAACGGCGTGAAGCAGCGTCACGACTGGTTTGTTGAGCGCCTGAATGCGATCAACAGCAAGGTCGGCATGTTCAAAGAAATTCGTGGTCTGGGGCTGTTAATTGGCTGCGAACTGACGGCTGAATTTGCCGGAAAAGCTAAACTTATTTCACAGGAAGCAGCAAAAGCGGGTGTGATGGTGCTCATCGCGGGCGCCAACGTGGTGCGATTTGCCCCCGCGTTGGTGGTCAGTGAAGAAGAAGTCACCACCGGATTAGACCGCTTTGCGCTGGCCTGTGAACAGGTGAAATCCGGGGTGTCATCATGATGGTCATCCGTCCCGTTGAGCGCGGCGATCTTGCCGGACTCATGCAGCTTGCCGGTAAGACGGGAGGCGGGCTGACCTCGCTTCCTGCCGACGAAAAAACGCTGTCGGCGCGTATTGAGCGCGCCATTAACACATGGCTTGGGACGGTGCCGAAAAGCGAACAGGGATACGTCTTTGTTCTGGAAGATACTGACACAGGAACCGTGGCCGGAATTTGCGCCATCGAAGTGGCGGTCGGCCTCAACGAACCCTGGTACAACTACCGGGTCGGCACGCTGGTTCACGCCTCGAAAGAGCTGAACATCTACAACGCGCTGCCGACGCTCTCTCTCAGCAACGATCACACCGGCAGCAGCGAGCTTTGCACACTGTTCCTCGATCCTGAATGGCGCAAAGAGGGCAATGGCTATCTGCTCTCTAAATCGCGCTTCATGTTTATGGCCGCCTTCCGCGATCGCTTTAATGAAAAGGTGGTGGCAGAGATGCGCGGCGTGATCGACGACAAAGGCTACTCCCCATTCTGGGAAAGCCTCGGCGAGCGCTTCTTCTCGATGGAGTTTGCTCGTGCGGACTACCTGTGCGGCACCGGGCAGAAGGCGTTTATCGCCGAGCTGATGCCGAAACATCCAATTTATACCGATTTCCTTAGCCCCGAAGCGCAGGCGGTGATTGGTGAAGTCCATCCGCAAACCGCCCCGGCGCGTGCGGTGCTGGAGAAAGAGGGTTTCCGCTACCGTAATTACGTCGATATTTTTGATGGCGGCCCGACGCTGGAGTGCGATATCGATCGCGTGCGTGCGATCCGCAAAAGCCGCCTGGTGACGGTCGCCGAAGGGCAGCCAGCGCCAGGTGAATGGCCGGCCTGTCTGGTCGCGAATGAACAATACGACCATTTTCGCGCCATGCTGATCCGCGCGAATCCAAAATGTGAACGTCTGGTGCTGACCGCAGCCCAGCTGGATGCCCTGAAATGTAGCGCAGGCGACTCGGTTCGCCTGGTGCGACTCTGCCCCGAGGAGAAAACAGCATGAGTTTATGGATTAATGGCGACTGGGTGACGGGCGAAGGCGAACGCCGCGAGAAAACCAATCCGGTAGGTAAAGAAGCGCTGTGGGCCGGAACCGATGCCAGCGCCGCACAGGTTGAGCAGGCGTGTAAAGCGGCGCGTGCCGCATTCCCGGCGTGGGCGAAACAGCCGTTTAGCCTGCGTCAGGCGGTGGTTGAGAAATTTGCGACGTTGCTGGAAGCCAACAAAGTCGAGCTGACCAGCATTATCGCCCGCGAAACCGGTAAACCGCGCTGGGAAGCAGCGACCGAAATCACGGCGATGATCAACAAAATCGCCATTTCGGTGAAGGCCTACCACACCCGCACCGGCGAGCAGCGCACGGATATGGCCGACGGCGCGGCGACCTTGCGTCACCGCCCGCATGGCGTGCTGGCGGTGTTTGGCCCGTATAACTTCCCTGGCCATCTGCCGAACGGCCACATTGTGCCTGCGCTGCTGGCGGGCAATACCGTGATTTTCAAACCGAGCGAGCTGACGCCGTGGAGCGGCGAGGCGGTAGTCAAACTGTGGGAGCAGGCCGGTCTGCCGCCGGGCGTGCTGAACCTGGTGCAGGGTGGACGCGAAACCGGTCAGGCGCTGAGCGCATTGAGTGATATCGACGGACTGCTGTTTACCGGTAGCGCAGGCACGGGTTATCAGCTGCATCGCCAGCTGGCGGGGCAGCCGGAGAAAATTTTGGCGCTGGAGATGGGCGGCAACAACCCGCTGATTGTCGACAACGTGGACGATATCGACGCCGCCGTGCATCTGACCATCCAGTCGGCGTTTGTCACTGCCGGACAGCGCTGCACCTGCGCGCGCCGTCTGCTGGTCAAGCGCGGAGCACAGGGCGATGCGTTCCTGGCGCGGTTAGTGGAAGTGAGTGCGCGTCTGGTTCCCGACGCATGGGACGCCGATCCGCAGCCGTTTATCGGCGGACTGATTTCTGAACAGGCGGCGAACAACGTGGTTAAGGCCTGGCATGAACACGTGGCGCGCGGCGGGAAAAGCCTGCTGGAGCCGAAGCTTGTCCAATCGGGGACGTCGCTGTTGACGCCGGGGATTGTGGAGATGAGCGGGGCGAGCAATGTCCCGGATGAAGAGACCTTCGGGCCACTGCTCTGCGTCTGGCGTTACGACGATTTCGATCAAGCCATTGCGATGGCGAACAATACCCGCTACGGCCTGTCGAGCGGGCTGATCTCCCCGGACCGTGAGAAGTTCGACACGCTGCTGATTGAAGCGCGCGCCGGGATTGTGAACTGGAACAAACCGCTGACCGGTGCGGCAAGTACCGCGCCGTTCGGTGGCGTGGGCGCCTCGGGCAACCATCGTGCCAGCGCCTGGTATGCGGCGGATTACTGCGCGTGGCCGATGGCGAGCCTCGAAACGCCTGCATTGACCCTGCCGGAAAGTCTCAATCCGGGGCTCGATTTTATGCAAGGGGATCGTCATGAAAGCGCATGAGGTCAACTTTGACGGGCTGGTGGGGCTGACTCACCACTATGCCGGGCTGTCGTTTGGCAATGAGGCCTCAACAAAGCACCGCTTCCAGATTTCCAATCCGAAACTGGCGGCGAAGCAGGGGCTGCAAAAGATGAAAGCCCTGGCGGATGCCGGTTTCCCGCAGGCGGTGATCCCGCCGCAGGAGCGCCCGAACGTTGAGGTTTTGCGCCAGCTCGGGTTTAGCGGTAGCGACGAACAGGTGGTAGAAAAAGCCGGAACCCAGGTGCCGCACCTGCTGTCGGCGGCGAGTTCGGCCTCGTCCATGTGGGTCGCTAATGCGGCCACCGTTGCCCCTTCGGCGGATACGCTGGATGGCAAAGTGCATCTCACCGTCGCGAACCTGAATAACAAATTCCATCGTGCGACTGAGGCGGTGACCACAGAGCGCGTGCTGCGTGCGATTTTCAACAACGCAGAACGGTTTAGCGTTCACGAGGCGCTTCCGCAGGTCGCGATGTTTGGCGATGAAGGGGCAGCGAACCATAACCGTCTGGGTGGCCACTACGGCGACCCAGCGACACAGCTGTTTATCTACGGACGCGACGAGAGCGGGCACAACGCGCCTGTGCGTTACCCGGCGCGTCAGACCCTGGCGGCGAGCCAGGCGGTGGCGCGGCTTAATCAGGTTAATCCGGGGCAGGTGGTTTTTGCTCAGCAGAATCCAAATGTTATCGATCAGGGCGTGTTCCACAACGATGTGATCGCCGTGTCGAACCGCCAGGTGCTGTTCTGTCACGAACAGGCGTTTGCTCAGCAGGATAAATTGCTGGCGAATCTGGCTGATCGCGTGCCGGGATTTACGCCGATTCAGGTGCCAACGCACGCCGTCAGCGTGCAGGATGCGGTCGAAACCTACCTCTTTAATAGCCAGCTTTTGAGCCGTGACGACGGCAGCATGATGCTGGTGTTGCCGCAGGAGTCGCAAAATCATCAGGGCGTGTGGCGATACTTGAGCGAACTGGTGAAAGCAGATAACCCAATCAGCGAACTGAAGGTGTTCGATCTGCGGGAAAGTATGGCTAACGGCGGTGGACCGGCCTGTTTGCGTCTGCGCGTGGTGCTGACGCAAGCCGAAATGCAGGCGGTAAATCCAGCGGTAATGATGAATGACACGTTGTTTAACACGCTGAATAACTGGGTGGATCGTTATTATCGCGACCAGCTGACGCAGGCCGATCTGGTTGACCCGCAGCTTTTGCGCGAAGGTCGTGAAGCGCTGGACGCTCTGACGACGATCCTGCAACTGGGATCGGTTTATCCGTTCCAGCGCTAAGGAGAGGGTATGGAGAATTTACTGGCGCTGACCCTGGCGGACGAAACACCCGTTGAAACAGAGGGTGAAGGTGCGACGTTTCGCTGGCAATGGCGGGGACACGGGCTGCTCGAACTGACGCCTTTCGAGGAGAGCACGCGTTCTCTGGTGCTTTCGGCGGGCGTACATGGGAATGAAACCGCGCCGGTCGAGATTGCCGATTTGCTGCTTCGTGCGCTGTTTCGCGGGGATATTCCATTGCGCTGCCGCGTGCTGGTAGTACTTGGGAATCCTGTGGCACTTGCGAACAACAAGCGCTATCTGAACAGCGACATCAACCGGATGTTTGGTGGGCGTGCCGCGCAGTTTGCGCCGTGCGAAGAAACTGAACGTGTGCTCGTGCTGGAAAAGGCGGTCAGCGATTTCTATGCGGCAGCCGGAGAGGATCGCTGGCATCTTGATCTGCATACGGCTATTCGCGCCTCGTATCATGTTCGCTTTGGCGTTCTGCCGCAGCGCGAGCAGCCGTGGGATGAAAGCTTCCTCCAATGGTTGGGCGACGCGGGACTGGAGGCGCTGGTGTTCCATCAGTCACCGGGCGGAACCTTTACTCACTTTACCTGCGAACATTTCGGCGCACTGGCCTGCACGCTGGAGCTAGGCAAAGCATTACCGTTTGGTCACAACGATTTGACGCGTTTTGCGCCGACGCATCTGGCGCTGCGGGCGTTGCTTTCTGGCATCGAGCCTGAAGCACATACGGAACCCGTTGAGCGCTATCGGGTGGTGCAGCAGATCACCCGTCGCAGCGAGGCGTTCCGGTTGCATATGGCGGCGCACACTCTGAACTTCACGCCGTTCCGACATGGGATTTTGCTGGCTGAAGACGGAGAGGATCGTTACGAGGTGCAGAAAACGACGGAGTATGTGTTATTCCCTAACCCGTCGGTAGCGTTCGGCTTACGGGCCGGATTGATGCTCGAAAAAATAACCTGAAGTGTAATTTCCCTCTCTGTTTCGCGGGAGGGAAATTATCTATTACGCCGGTCACATAAAATTTACAGATTATTCCTGGTTAACTGCTTTATTATTAATCTGCACTTCGCTATACTTCTTCATAATCTCTTTAAAATCATTAAATTGAATATTTCCGTTTCAACTCTCCATGTTTTATCCTTAATTTCTCCACATTTGGCGATAAATTGTTTTTTACACTTTCATTGTTTTACTGTTGCTCTGACTAATTGACGATAAACCCCGTAAAGTTAATCTCGTCAACACGGCATAGCGCCGAAGAATAACTGAAAGAAAGGAAAACAATTATGCGTAAATTAACTGCACTGTTTGTTGCTTCTACCCTGGCTCTGGGCGCTACCGGCATGGCGTTCGCTGCGGATACCGCGACGACCACCGCTGCACCGACCGAAGGCAAGATGATGCATCACAAGGGCAAGCCGGGTATGCATCACGACATGATGTTTAAAGATCTGAACCTGACCGATGCCCAAAAACAGCAGGTTCGCGACATCATGAAAAGCCAGCGTGACCAGATGAAACGTCCACCGCTGGAAGAACGCCGCGCCATGCATGACCTGATTGCCAGCGACAGCTTCGATAAAGCAAAAGCTGAAGCGCAGATCGACAAAATGGCCGAGCAGCACAAAGCCGGAATGCTGGCCCGCATGGAGACTCAGAACAAGATCTACAACATTCTGACCCCGGAACAGAAAAAGCAATTTAATGCCAATTTTGAGAAGCGTCTGACAGAACGTCCGGCACCAGAAGGTAAAATGGCTCCGCCTGCTGAATAAACAGCACATCATATTAAGACCGCCGGACACCTGTTCACATAAGCGCAATTGCTGTGGACAGGTCCGGCGGTTTTTTCTTTCATACCCTCTTGTCACCCGCCGCCATCACGGTATGCTCCTGTAGTCGGTAATAAGAACTGTCTGAAGAGTCAGCGCGTTAGCGTTTTTTTTCTCTCTTCGCTAAGGCATCAAAGCAACGCTGCCGATAATACGTCTGTGATTACCCAACGATAACAATCAAGACAGCGACGCTATACGTATCGTCGCTCTGGCGCTGATTGCGTCTTTCAGGAGTGGTGATGGAGTTTTTTGATATCCGCAAGATGCCGGTGAACCTCTGGCGAAACGGCGCGGGCGAAACCCGCGAGATTTGTTGCTTTCCCACTGCGACCCGTGATTTTCACTGGCGTGCCAGTATTGCCTCTATCGCCAGCAACGGCGAATTCTCTCTCTTTCCAGGCGTCGATCGGGTCATTACCCTGATTGAAGGCGGCGAAGTGACCCTCGATGCAGGCCAGACCTTTTGCCATACCCTGAAGCGTCACCAGCCGTTCAGCTTTGCGGGCGATCATCCGGTGAAAGCGAAACTCACTGAAGGGCAGATGTCGATGGATTTTAATATCATGACGAAGCGGGATTACTGCCAGGCCAAAGTGCGGGTGGCCGATCGCACCTTTACGACTTTTGCCTCGCGCGGCGGCGTGGCGTTTGTTCTGAGCGGGGCATGGCAGTTAGGCGACAAACTCCTGACTGCCGACCAGGGCGCAAGCTGGCAGGACGGAACCCACACCCTGCGCTTACTGGAATCCGAAGGTATGTTGCTGTTCAGTGAAATTACATGGCTGCCGGGGCATTAAGCTCAATAATTTCATACTCGCCACAGAGCAGCGGCTTACAGAGAATTTTGTAGCCGTCGTGATCAAATCCGGCGGGGGTTTTCAGCAGGGCCGTTGCCTCTTTTAAGGTGTTGACGGCACCCAGCCACAGCCAGTTGTGAATGATGTGGTAATGCGTCATCGCCTGGCTACCTTCTTTCAGCGCAATTGCGCCTTCCCACGGCCAGCAGGTCACGCGCAGCGCAGCCAGCCCGGCTTGTAATCTCGCCTGATGATCTTCCACGCTCTCTTTGCCACAGCATGCGCCGGCACAGCGTTTTAACGCTGAGCGAAAACAGGCGCGTCCGCGCGTCATCGATTCCAGGCCTAATAATCCGTAGCACAGCTTCTCGGCGTCGGCGAGGGTTTGCAGAGCCTGTAGCGCCGCGCGGCGGTTAGCAAACAGCCCGTATAAATTTGGCGCGTGAGAAAAATCAATGTCGCGGGCATACACCACCTGCGGTTTGCCGTCAGTGATTTGCAGCGAACACAGCTGACGATTGCGGCGCAGACGTTTATTGAACAACGGTTGCTGTTCTTTAATGAGCCTGGCCTCCAGCAGTAACGCGCCCAGTTCACCTGCGGTTTGTATCCAGGTAATTCGTTGTGACTGGCGCAGCATGGCGGCTTCGTCAGGAGTGCGCAGGTGCGACAGCACCCGGCTGCGGAGATTGACGCTTTTGCCGATATAGAGCGGCATTGCATCGCTTTCGCCATGAAAAAAATAGACGCCAGGCTGCTTTGGCAGTGCTTCGAGCCAGGGGCGAAGATGTTCGGGATATTCGTAGATGGCCGCCGCTTCAAATTCAAGACGCGGGGCGGATTGACGCCTGCTCACAAAAGACTCCTGATACTGTTCAGGCATACAGTGTAGCAGAGAGGTGCCGGTTAAAAAAGAGACAAATGCCGGGTGGCGGCTTCGCCTTACCCGGCCTGGCTGACCGGTGCGGACTGGTGCCCTCACCCCAACCCTCTCCCACCGGGAGAGGGCGCAAACATTAAAAACGGCAACTTGCGTTGCCGTTTTACATTTACCTTGTAGGTCGGATAAGCGCAGCGCCATCCGGCAACAGGTACGGAAATTACCGTTTCCAGAAGTCGTCGAAAATTGTAATCGGCGTGTGGCGCTTGTGTTCGGTTTTCAGATACCAGCTTTCAATGGTGCGAGCGATTTTCTCATCGAGCGTTTTACCTTCCAGATAATCGTCGATGTTTTCATATGTCACACCCAGCGCAACTTCATCCGGCAAAGAAGGGCGATCGTCTTCGAGATCCGCGGTTGGGGCTTTCTTATATAAGTGTTCCGGGCAGCCAAGCGTGGCGAGCAGTTGCTTACCCTGGCGTTTATTGAGGCGGAAAATCGGGTTGATGTCGGTCCCGCCGTCGCCGTATTTGGTGAAGAAACCGGTGACGGCCTCTGCCGCATGATCGGTGCCGACCACCACGCCTTTGGTCATTCCGGCGATGCTGTACTGGGCTTTCATGCGCTCGCGCGCTTTTTCATTACCGCGAACGAAATCGCTCAGCTCGATTCCGGCGTCACGCAACGCCTGCTCGCTGGCTAAGACTGCGCCTTTGATGTTCACAGTGAGAACACGATCCGGCTGGATAAACGCAATCGCATCCTGACAATCTTGCTCGTCGGCCTGCACACCATAAGGAAGGCGCACGGCGATAAACTGCAGCGCATCGTCACCGGTTTCCTGACGCAATTCTGAAATAGCCATCTGGCACAGTTTGCCGGTCAGCGTCGAGTCCTGGCCGCCGCTGATCCCCAGCACCAGAGACTTAAGGAACGAATTGGTTTTCAGATACGATTTCAAAAAATCGATGCTGCGGCGGATCTCATGATTGGCATCGACTGATGGCGTTACGCCAAGCGCCTGAATAATCTCTTGTTGCAGAGCCATTACGCCCTCCATTAGCAAAAACGAAGCAGAATGAGTATTCGTTAAAACTAACCCTTTGGGCGTAAAACGACAAGGATCACAGTTTCGAGTGCGGCAAATTGCGACGATTTAGCAGGTTATCGTTGTTTTATTAGAATTTTCCGAAAAACCTACCGCTTCGTCGTCAAAGTTGATGAATAGGAATTTTTGTTCCATGCTTAGATAACACGCTGATAAACAAGAGGACGGAATATGAACAAGAATGTAGCGGGAATTCTAAGTGCAGCGGCGGTATTGACTATGCTGGCAGGCTGTACAGCTTACGATCGTACATCCGATCAATTTACACAGCCGGTCGTAAAAGATGTGAAGAAAGGCATGAGTCGTGCGCAGGTTGCGCAGGTCGCGGGGAAACCTTCTTCTGAAGTCACGATGATCCACGCACGTGGTACTTGCCAGACCTATATTCTGGGTCAACGGGATGGTAAAGCGGAAACCTACTTTGTTGCACTGGATGATACCGGACACGTAATCAACTCCGGTTACCAGACCTGTGCTGAGTACGACACCGACCCGCAGGCCCCTAAAGCGTAATTACCTGCTTGCCTGAGCAATATCACAAACCGGCCAATGAGCCGGTTTTTTTGTGTCTGTAATAATCTTATTTCTTTGCGCGAATTATTTGCCTAAAATGTGAGGGCAGTCAAAACGACAGGTCAAGGAGAGACAATTGTGACTCCTTCGGAATTATCCCCTCCCTGTGCCATGCCGTATACTCCTATTCAATGACAAACAAGAGTAACACTCACTAGCGGGCTGAAGGGCGATGGTGAGGGTCATACAAGAGGGAAGTTGCTATGGAAAAGAAACATATCTATCTGTTCTGCTCTGCGGGCATGTCAACATCGCTACTGGTTTCCAAAATGCGTGCGCAGGCCGAAAAGTATGAAGTTCCTGTCATCATCGAAGCGTTTCCTGAAACGCTGGCAGGCGAGAAAGGCCAAAATGCAGATGTCATTCTGCTGGGGCCGCAAATCGCATACATGCTGCCTGAGATCCAACGTTTATTACCGAACAAGCCTGTTGAAGTGATCGATTCTGCGCTGTACGGCAAAATTGATGGTTTGGGTGTTCTTAAAGCTGCAGTCGCATCAATTAAAAAAGCTGCCGCTAATTAAAATTTAAATTTTTCCCGTCAAAGAGTTATTTCACACACTTACGCCGCAATATTTTCATTGCGGCATTTAAGGGTAATTTCTATGAGTCAAGTTATTAGCTCTCTTGAAAAGGTCCTCCTTCCTTTTGCTGTTAAAATAGGAAAGCAGCCGCATATTAATGCGATCAAAAACGGCTTTATTAAATTAATGCCGTTGACTCTCGCAGGGGCGATGTTTGTTTTAATCAATAACGTCTTTTTAAGTTTCGGCGAAGGCTCGTTTTTCTATTCTATGGGCATTCGGTTAGACGCTTCCACCATTGAAACCCTGAATGGCTTTAAAGCCATCGGCGGCAACGTGTACAACGGTACGTTGGGCATTATGTCGCTGATGGCACCTTTTTTCATTGGTTCCGCGTTAGCTGAAGAACGAAAAGTTGACCCGATGGCCGCCGGTCTTTTAGCGGTGGCGGCCTTTATGACCGTGACCCCTTACAGCGTCGGTGAAGCCTATGCAGTCGGTGCCAACTGGCTCGGTGGTCAGAACATCATCTCCGGGATGGTGATTGGCCTGATCGTGGCGGAAATGTTTACCTTTGTGATTCGTCGCAACTGGGTCATTACTCTGCCGGACAGCGTGCCGTCCTCCGTTTCACGCTCTTTCTCCGCGTTGATTCCTGGCTTCCTGATTTTGTCTATCTTCGGCATTATCTCCTGGCTGCTGGCCAACCACGGCAGCAACTTCCACCAGATCATCATGGACTCAATCTCCACGCCGCTGGCATCAATGGGCAGCGTAGTGGGCTGGGCTTACGTTATCTTTAACTCCCTGCTGTGGTTCTTCGGCGTGCACGGTTCACTGGCGCTGACCGCGCTGGATAACGGCATCATGACCCCGTGGGCACTGGAAAACATCGCGCTCTACAACCAGTACGGTTCTGTTGAAGCAGCGATTGCCGCTGGTAAAGAGTTCCACTTCTGGGCGAAACCGATGCTGGATTCCTACATCCTGCTGGGCGGTTCCGGGGCTACGCTGGGCCTGATTATCGCTATCTTCATCGGTTCACGCCGCGCGGATCACCGTCAGGTAGCAAAACTGGCGCTGCCGTCAGGTATCTTCCAGATTAACGAACCGATTCTGTTTGGTCTGCCGATCATCATGAACCCGGTGATGTTTATCCCGTTCGTACTGGTTCAGCCGATTCTGGCCGCCATTACCCTGGCCGCTTACTCGATGGGGATTATCCCGCCGGTCACCAACCTGGCACCGTGGACAATGCCTACTGGTCTTGGCGCCTTCTTCAACAGTAACGGCAGCATCGCCGCACTCTGCGTGGCCCTGTTCAACCTGGGCGTCTCGACGCTGGTTTACCTGCCATTCGTGGCGGTATCGAATAAGGCGCAGGCGGTACTTGATGAGCAGGAAAGCGAAGAAGACATCGCGAATGCACTGAAGTTCTAAGATTGTCTGGCGCGGGGCAACCCGCGCCTGTAAAAGGAGACGTAAGATGTTTGATTTGGATAACATTGCAGCAGAAGAAGCGGTAGAGAACGATCTGGAAGAAGTGGTGATGGGACTTATCATCAATTCTGGACAGGCACGCAGCCTGGCATATGCTGCACTTAAGCAAGCCAAGCAGGGTGATTTTGCCGCTGCAAAACGTATGATGGATCAGTCACGCACCGCACTGAATGAAGCACATCTGGTACAAACTAAGCTTATCGAAAGCGACCAGGGTGAAGGTAAAATGAAGGTCAGTCTGGTGCTGGTTCATGCCCAGGACCATTTAATGACCTCGATGCTGGCGCGTGAGCTGGTTGCTGAGCTCATCGAGCTTCACGAGAAAATGCAGTAAGTCAGGCCCCAGGAGGTAATCACGATGGAAATTAAAACCGCATTTGAGCAGCAATTGTTTAACGGCAAGAATTTTCACGTGGTTATCTACAACAAAACTGAAAGCGTGAGTGGTCTGCACCAGCATGATTACTACGAGTTCACCATTGTGCTGACCGGACGCTATTACCAGGAGATCAACGGCAAGCGCGTCCTGTTGGAGCGCGGTGACTTTGTGTTCCTGCCGATGGGTTCGTATCACCAGAGCTTTTATGAATTTGGTGCCACGCGCATTCTGAACGTCGGCGTGAGCAGACGTTTCTTCGAAAAACACTACTTACCGCTCGTGCCGTTCTGTTTTGTCGCCTCGCAGGTCTATCGCATTAAAAATGGGTTTATGACCTGGATCGAAACGGTTATCGCCTCACTTAACTTCCGTGACAGTGAGTTTGATGAGTTTATTGAAACGGTCACCTTTTATGTGATGAACCGCCTGCGCCATCATCGTGATGAGCAGCAGGTGATCGATGATATCCCGCAATGGCTGCGGACCACCGTTGAGTTAATGCACGACAAACGTCAGTTTGGTGACAGTGCGCTGGAAAATATGATCGCCTTGTCGGGTAAATCGCAGGAATATCTTACCCGCGCCACCCAGCGCTATTATCAAAAAACGCCGGTGCAAATTATTAACGGTATTCGTATTAATTTTGCCAAAAAACAGCTGGAAATTACCAACTATTCGGTCACCGATATTGCCTACGAGTCGGGTTACAGTAGTCCGAGCTTGTTTATTAAAACCTTTAAAAAATTCACCTCATTCACGCCGAATAGCTATCGGAAGAATTTAACGGTAATGAATAACTAATTCACTCCTGGCGAATTTATTCGCCAGGAATATTGACTTAAAAGCTTGCCCAAAATAGCGGGAACGTCACGCTATACTTTACAGGCGGCTAACCTGATACGCGAAGGGAGATATTATGCAAAAGAAATTGAAAGTCGTAACAATTGGCGGCGGCAGCAGCTATACCCCGGAACTGCTCGAAGGTTTTCTGAAACGTTATCATGAATTACCGGTCAGCGAATTATGGCTGGTTGACGTAGAAGAAGGGCAGGAGAAGCTCGATATTATTTTCGACCTGTGCCAGCGCATGGTGCAGAAAGCCGGTGTTCCGTTAACTGTACATAAGACCCTGGATCGTCGTCTGGCGCTGAAAGACGCGGACTTCGTTACCACCCAGCTGCGTGTCGGCCAGCTGAAAGCGCGCGAACTCGATGAGCGCATTCCGCTGAGCCACGGCTATCTGGGCCAGGAAACCAACGGCGCAGGTGGCCTGTTTAAAGGCTTACGCACCATTCCGGTGATTTTCGATATCATCAAAGATGTGGAAGAGATCTGCCCGCAGGCGTGGGTGATTAACTTCACTAACCCGGCCGGGATGGTGACGGAAGCGGTCTATCGCCACACCGGTTTCAAACGCTTTATCGGCGTATGTAATATCCCGATTGGCATGAAAATGTTTATTCGCGATGTGCTGAAATTGACCGACAGCGACGATCTCTCCATCGATTTGTTCGGCCTGAACCACATGGTGTTTATCAAAGATGTGATTGTGAATGGTGAATCCCGTTTTGCTGAACTGCTGGACGGCGTGGCTTCTGGCCGTCTGACCGCCGGTTCGGTGAAAAACATCTTCGACCTGCCGTTCAGCGAAGGGCTAATTCGCTCGCTGAATCTGCTGCCATGTTCTTATCTGCTCTATTACTTCAAGCAGAAAGAGATGCTGGCCATTGAAATGGGCGAGTACTATAAAGGCGGTGCGCGTGCGCAGGTGGTGCAGAAGGTTGAGAAACAGCTCTTTGATTTGTATAAAGATCCTAATCTCAACGTCAAACCGAAAGAGCTGGAACAGCGCGGCGGGGCATACTATTCCGATGCCGCTTGTGAGGTCATTAATGCGATTTACAATGACAAACAGGCTGAGCATTATGTGAACGTGCCGCATCACGGCCATATCGACAATATCCCGGCAGACTGGGCGGTTGAGATGACCTGCATCCTGGGGCGCGATGGTGCGAAGCCACATTCCCGCATCACCCATTTCGATGACAAAGTAATGGGACTGATTCACACCATTAAAGGCTTCGAAATTGCAGCCAGTCACGCGGCGCTGAGCGGTGAGTTCAACGATGTGCTGCTGGCGCTGAACCTCAGCCCGCTGGTGCATTCTGACCGCGATGCGGAATCGCTGGCCCGCGAAATGATTCTTGCGCATGAGAAATGGTTGCCAAACTTTGCGGCAACGACTGAGAAACTCAAACAACGCTAAGAGGAACAGAAATGGAAAATCTGTTGATCGTTAATGCCGATGATTTTGGCCTGTCAAAAGGTCAAAACTACGGTATTGCCGAAGCCTGTCGTCACGGCGTCGTGACATCCACCACTGCGCTGGTCAACGGCGAGGCGGTGGAACATGCGGCGGCGTTGAGTCGCGATCTGCCGAAGCTCGGCGTGGGGATGCACTTCGTGCTGACGCTTGGCATGCCGCTTTCCCCGATGCCTGGACTGACGCGTGACGGGCTGCTGGGGAAATGGATCTGGGAGATGGCAGAGCAGGGCACGCTGCCGCTCGACGAGATTGCGCGTGAACTTGACTGCCAGTTTAACCGTTTCGTCGACCTCTTTGGCCGTGAACCGACGCATCTCGACAGCCATCATCATGTGCATATGATCCCGGCGATTTTCCCACTGGTGGCAGAGTTTGCAGCACGTAAAGGTGTGGCGATGCGCGTCGACCGTCAGGTGCAAGCTTTGCACGCTCTTACTCTGAGTGATGCGCCGACCACTGACGGTTTCAGCAGTGATTTCTACGGGGACGAAATCAGCGAAGCGCTGCTGTTGCAGGAGCTGGATGCTTCTGCTGCCCGCGGAGAACGTTCGCTGGAAATCATGGCTCACCCGGCGTTTGTTGATAATACGGTGCGTAAAAGCGCCTATTGCTGGCCGCGTCTGGCGGAGCTGGACGTGCTAACGTCGCCGTCGCTGAAGTATGCGATTGCGGAACGTGGGTATCGATTAGGAACGTTTAGCGATCTGTAAGCATTGCCGGGTGGCGCTAGTGCTTACCCGGCCTACGGGGTTCGTGCGGTTTGATGCCCTCACCCCAACCCTCTCCCACGGGAGAGGGAGAAAACATCAAAAACGGCAACCTTCGGGTTGCCGTTTTGCATTGACCTTGTAGGCCGGATAAGTGCAGCGCATCCGGCGGTTTTACGCCGGAATCTGAGCGATTTTACTGCTGCGCGACCACACCCGGTGTGCCGCCAGCAGCTCGAACAGCTGATCCATAAACGGCCCAGCGACTTTATCACCCTCCACAATCCCTTCTTCGCCTTTATCCGCCACTTTAAGCAGCGATTTAAACTGACGCGCATCACCTGCCAGCGCAACAGGCTTCAGGTGCTTATAGGCTTCCAGCAGGTAATAAGCCGCATCGCCATTGTCGAGCAGACTCTGAATGTCCCCGCCTGGTACAATCACCGCATCGACGGTAAGGGACGGAGACCCGGCAAAGGTGCCGACAATCGGCAGCGTGGAACCATCGTCCGCTTCCACTTCCCCCATACGCTTATAGAGCAACTGGGCATGCACGCCTTTGGCTTTTAGCGCTTTCAGGATCGCCAGCACATCTTTTGCGGAAGTTTTGTCGTTGAGCAGTACCGCCACTACGCGCCCTTTGATCGTTCCGCCCGGCACGGCATACAGGCTCAGTGATGCATCTTTTTTTAGCCCATTAACGTCTTTCGGCGGGGTGGTATTACGTTGCTCGTCGCTAAGCGTGATCCCAAGATTATCCGCCACGCCCTGGGCCAGTTGAATGTCGATATGCGCCAGCTGATCCACCACGCGTTCTCGAATATAGGTCCGCACCACTTTGCCTAATTCAAAGCTAAAACTGCCGATGATGTGTTCCTGCTCAATCGGGGTCTGGCTTTGCCAGAACAGGCGAGGGTGGGCGTAATGTTCGCCAAAAGATGGGCTGCGTTCACGAATTTTTGTCCCTTCAACACGCTCCTGATAGGACTCAAATCCGCCACCTTTTGGCCCCGGTGGGGTTTCGCGCGGCCAGTTATCGTTGATCGAGTTCGGTTCATAGTTGGCCGGATTGGTGTCGATATCCTGACGATGCATCCCGTCACGCTGGAAATTATGGTACGGGCAGGTTGGGCGATTGATCGGGATTTCGTGGAAGTTCGGCCCGCCGAGACGGCTGATCTGCGTATCGGTATACGAGAATAAACGCCCCTGCAGAAGCGGATCGTTGGTGAAGTCCAGCCCCGGAACGATGTGCCCCGGATGGAATGCCACCTGCTCGTTTTCGGCAAAGAAGTTGTCCGGATTGCGATTGAGCACCATTTTGCCGACCAGTTGTACCGGGACCAGTTCTTCCGGGATCAGTTTGGTCGGGTCGAGCAGATCGAAATCAAACTTAAACTCCTCTTCCTCAGGAATCAGCTGAAGCCCCAGTTCGTACTCCGGGAAATCGCCCGCTTCGATGGATTGCCACAGCTCGCGGCGATGAAAATCGGGATCGCGCCCGGTGAGTTTTTGCGCTTCGTCCCAGACCAGAGAGGCCTTCCCGGCTACCGGTTTCCAGTGAAAACGCACGAATGTCGCTTTCCCTTCGGCATTAATCAGACGGAAGGTGTGGATGCCGAAACCTTCCATCGTGCGGTAACTGCGTGGGATACCGCGATCGGACATCGCCCACATCACGTTATGCAGCGTTTCCGGCTGGAGCGAAACATAGTCCCAGAAGGTGTCATGCGCGCTTTGTCCCTGCGGAATAGCCCAGTGAGGCTCAGGCTTTACCGCATGGACAAAGTCAGGAAATTTGTGCGCATCCTGAATAAAGAACACCGGCGTGTTGTTGCCGACGAGATCAAAAATGCCTTCTTCGGTATAGAATTTGGTGGCGAAACCGCGAATATCACGCACGGTGTCGGCCGAACCCGCGCCGCCCTGAACCGTCGAAAAACGCACAAAGACCGGAGTGATTTTGTTCGGATCAGAAAGGAAGTCGGCTTTGGTGATATCGCTTAACGCTTTATACGGCTGGAAGTATCCATGCGCGGCAGAGCCACGGGCGTGTACTATGCGTTCCGGTATACGTTCGTGGTCAAAATGGGTGATTTTTTCGCGCAGGATGAAATCTTCCAGCAGCGTTGGACCACGGTTCCCCGCGCGCAGGGAGTTCTGGTCATCGGCGATGCGCACGCCCTGATTAGTGGTGAGCGGAGAGTCCGTCCCGTTTTTGCGAAATGGCTCTAACTTTTTGATTTTATCGTTCTTCGACATTGCACGCGTCTCCTGTTTTCATTGCTGAAATACGGTCGTTGTGGCGAAAGGCCCCATTAACTATAGAGCAATGCGCTTTACAGACAGGCAAACTGAGAGTTTTCGGGGCGTGTGCTTGCGGGAATGTCGCACGCAAGGCGCGACGCGAAGGGGCGGAATCGGCTATGATTGGTTTTTCCTGTTTCCAGAATTTGCTTTAGTGAACCAGTCGCTTATGAAATCATTTCGTCAACAAAACCGTCGTGTCATTAGCTACGTGCCTCGCGTCGAACCTGCGCCGCCCGATCACGCCCTGAAGGTGGACGGCTTTCGTGATGTCTGGCAGCTACGAGGAAAATACGTGGCGTTTGTCCTGATGGGGGAACATTTCCGCCGCTCGCCGACGTTTACGGTTCCGGAAGCCGCGCAGCGCTGGGCGGCGCAAATCCGCCAGGAAGACGATATTCAGGAATAATGTTCTATAACAGGTGCAGCGACGGAGTGTTAGCTGAAGAAGTAAAACTCCGGTAAAACATGTCTGCGTCTGTCCGACTTTTCTATGTTCTCATTATTATCTTCCGCATTAATACATCATTTCTCCATTACAAAAATTAATAGATGCTTTGAGTGTTCAGGGACAGCATAACCTAATCATGCCGTTCATCAGTAATACACGTATTTTCGTGTTATTAATTAAGCTCACTGAATAAATAATTAAATGATGTTTTTTTATCTTGTGTGATTTTTGATACCGTTTCGCGTTACTTAGCGTGGTTACCTTGCTTTAGATTCAAGACGGTATCGTCGAGGATTAAATTTAAAGCTCTATCATATAAGGAATTAGAAATGGCTTCATCATTAAAAATAATGGGTGCTCGTAGCCAAAACTCTACGAGTTATTTAGCGGCACGTCATCGTCTGGTGGCGCTTGATAGCCTGACATTATTGCCAGTTGTCGCTGAATGGAATTACGAGGGGGAGACTGTTTCAGCCATCAATAGCGCCTTCACGGATATTCATCCAGAAAAAAAACTGTATGCCCGTGCCGCAGGCTATATGGGCCGGGTTCCGCTTAATCCTGCCAATATTGACGGGAATCTTTTCGCTGCTGTCGCGCGGAAAAATGACGGTACCGTAACCTCATGGGGCCTGGATAGTTGCGGCGGTGTACCTCCCGTCAGTACCCGCAATCATGACGTCATCAGTTTTGCCGGTTTTAACCAGGCACTGTGTGCCCTGAATACAGAGGGGCAGGTGTTTGACTGGGGCTTCGAGACGGGCGAGGGTGGGCAACTTGCTATTCCCGATGATATCGCCGTGTTGCGCGATATCGTGAGCATTCGGGGGGCTAAAAACGCAATGGTAGCATTGCGTGCGACAGGTCAAGTTGTTGCCTGGGGAAGTGAAACTCCTGCGGCCATCGTGCCGGCGGAAATCGCTGCCCTGACAGACATTGTCGATATCGTGTCCAGTGATGACGCTTTTGTCGCACGCCGGGCTACAGGCCATATTGTTGCGTGGGGTTCAGGCGAATATGGCGGTAGCCTGTCAGCGGAAATTGCATTGCTCACCGATATCGTTGATGTGCAATCCACCTTTTCCGCCTTTGCCGCACGCCGTGAAAATGGCCAGGTTGTCGCGTGGGGAAACAGCGTACAAGGCGGCCATGTGTCAGCGATGGTGGCGGAACTAAGCGATATCAAGGATATTACGGGCTCCGTTGACACCTTTGTTGCGCGTCGCGCGACGGGTCATGTCATCGCCTGGGGAGTTAATGCAGAGTTTTCCGCAGAAATAGCGCTTTTAGACGATGTGGTGGATGTGCAAATGACCGACGGTGCGGTGATTCTGCTGCGTGCCAATGGCCAGGTTGCTGCATGGGGCAACAGCGCGTCAGGCGCTGCGGTTCCCTCAACCCTAAGTGATGTTATCGCATTAACTTGCTCGACGAATTCTGTTGCTGCATTAAAAAGTGATGGACGTGTTGTCGGCTGGGGCCAATACTCAACAGAGGGACTGTTATCGCAATTACAGGATATCTCAGCAGTCTATGCCAATCGCGACAGCTTTTTTGCCATCAATGCAGGCAGTGAGTTAGTCGTCTGGGGCAATAAGGGGAGTGGCGGAAATATGGCCGACATCCCGAGTGACGTGCAAAATAGTATCAGCTATCACACACCTGCAGGTAAACTGAAACCAATGGGTAGCAGAGGTCGATATAAAAGTCTGATGGCTCTGGATGCTGAAACATTATGCCCAGTAAAAGTTAAGTGGCGTTATGAAGGAGACGCTAGCACAACAGAGGCAATTTATTTTGTTGAATCTAAAGATTTCAAAAGGCTACATGTCAGTCGCCTTGATGAAACAGATGCAATTACTTTAAATGCTATTAATGTTTCTATGGCTGTAAACGCCAGTTATGCCGCCATTAGCAATAACGGTGAGGTTTTCGGTTGGGGTAACGATATTTTCACTAAGTATCCGCCAAAGGGTAGTTGGAATGAAAATATTATTAGCTTACTCAGCGATGGTATATCGTACTGCTCATTAGACACTTCCGGAAAAGTCGTAGCATGGGGTACAACATATAAAGGAGGCATTGTCCCGAAAAATATTTCTGACCTTGATGATATTGTTCAAATATGTGCAAATGATCAAGGATATTTAGCGCTCAGAAAAAATGGTTCAGTCGTGGCCTGGGGGTGGGAGAATACTGATGGTGATTATGCTACAGGAATACCTGTCCCTGATGAAATATCTGAACTAACTGATATTGTTGATATTTATTCGGGGTGTGATGCGTTTGCTGTTTTGCGCTCGACGGGGCAGGTCGTTTCATGGGGTTCGGACAGCTTTGGTGGGATTATGCCGGATGCCATTGCCGAGATGACCAATATTATTGATGTCGAAACGGCTGTTTCTTATGCCGCCCTGACCAGTGCTGGTAGTGTTGTTGCTTGGGGCGTATGGGCAGGACCAACGTCACGCGTTCCTTCGGCTATTGCGGGGTTAACGGATATTGTTCGGGTGAAAAATCTAGGAGCCTGCATATTTGCCTTCCGAGTTACAGGTCATATTGTAAGTTGGGGGTATCCAACTTCAGGTGGCGTTCTTCCACCTGAAATTGCCGAGCGTACTGATATTATTGATGTGGTAAAAACTGACTCAACGATTTACGCTCTATTATCAGATGGAAAGGTCATTAGATGGGGCGATGCGACTTCGCCGGAATTTCCGATACCTGAAGGTTTAAGTGACGTTGTTTCATTAGTGGCAAATAGAGCTGCTGTAGCAGCTCTAAAAAGTGACGGTTCAGTCATCACCTGGGGCAACCCGAGGGACGGTGGTGATAGCAGTTATGTTGCATCTTCTCTTAACCAAGTCCGTGCGATTTACTCCAGCGGCTTTGGATTCATTGCATTAAAAGACGATGACACACTCGTTACCTGGGGACTTATTTATCCAAATGATTATGGTCCATCGCCCGCCCCTGCCGAACTTCAAGGTAATATATCTTACCAAGTTTCCAGTACTGAACAGCGCTAGTTTCTTAGTGACGAATGGACACACCTCATTGGTGAGCATCTCATTTCGTCGCATTTGACTTGAGACAAACCAAAAAAAAGGCCCTCAATTGAGGGCCTTTTATCGTTCGTAGTCGATTAACGATGCGCCAGTTCAGCGTTCTCTTCGCTATCGAGAATTTCTTTGTCAGTCTGCTTCAGCCACTGGCTGGTGAGCGTACCGGCGGTCATGGAACCATTGACGTTCAACGCAGTACGACCCATGTCGATCAGCGGCTCAACGGAGATCAGTAGGGCAACCAGCGTGACCGGCAGGCCCATCGCAGGCAGTACGATCAGTGCCGCGAAGGTTGCGCCACCACCGACACCAGCAACACCGGCGGAGCTGACGGTGACGATACCGACCAGCGTTGCAATCCACACCGGATCAAGTGGGTTGATACCAACCGTTGGTGCCACCATCACTGCCAGCATCGCCGGATACAGACCGGCACAGCCGTTCTGACCAATAGTCGCGCCAAAAGAGGCGGAGAAGCTGGCGATAGATTCCGGCACACCCAGACGACGGGTCTGCGCTTCCACGTTCAGTGGAATAGACGCAGCGCTGGAGCGGCTGGTGAAGGCGAAAGTCAGCACTGGCCAGACTTTGCGGAAGAATTTCAGCGGGCTCACGCCGTTCACACCCAGCAGGATGCCGTGCACTACAAACATGATGGCCAGACCGAGATATGAGGCAATCACGAAGCTGCCCAGTTTGATGATGTCCTGCAGGTTAGAACCGGCAACGACTTTGGTCATCAGTGCCAAAACGCCGTAGGGGGTCAGCTGCATCACCAGACGAACCAGCTTCATCACCCAGCTTTGCAGCGTGTCGATAGCGGTCAGTACGCGCTGGCCTTTTGGTGCATCGTCTTTCAGCAGTTTCAGCGCAGCCACACCCAGGAAGGCGGCAAAAATCACGACGCTAATAATCGACGTCGGGTTCGCGCCAGTCAGGTCAGCAAACGGGTTTTTCGGTACGAAGGACAGCAGCAGCTGAGGCACGCTCAGGTCAGCCACTTTACCGGCGTAGTTGGTTTGAATGGCGGCCAGACGCGCGGTTTCCGCGGTGCCCTGCACCAAACCTTCAGCGGTCAGACCAAACAGATTTGTGACCAGCACACCGACCAGCGCGGAAATCAGCGTGGTGAACAGCAGGGTGCCGATGGTCAGGAAGCTGATTTTGCCCAGTTGTGACGCGTTATGCAGACGGGCAACGGCGCTCAGAATGGAGGCGAAGACCAACGGCATGACGATCATTTGCAGCAGTTGCACATAGCCGTTACCGACCACATTAAACCACTGGATAGAATCTTTCAGAACCGGGTTATCGGAGCCGTAAATTGCCTGCAACGCCAGACCAAATACCACACCCATTCCCAGACCGACGAGTACCTTCTTCGCCAGGCTCCACTGCTTATGACGCGTCTGCGCCAGCAGCAATAGCAAGACAACGAACACCACGATGTTCGCAATTAGTGGAAAATTCATCCCCGTTCTCCTGATCTCTATTCCGACCGGTATATTCCGATCCTGTTGGCGCAAGGTTAGCAGAAGTGTGATGTAGCGCTTATATCCAAATGGAATGGATTATGACAAATGATATTGTTTTGTAGGTTTATTGTTCAATCTGGTGATGAATAAAACGATTAAACTGAAATTGCAGCGTATTAATCATCTGCGATGACCAGCGAACTGCACCATTTTCGGGCAGCGTTTGCGGCATCCAGACTGAATACGCAAACAGGGCCATGCACAATACACGCTCCAGTTGATTGCCTTTTTGCGGGGCCAGAATCGGAAAGCGAAAACGCCAGCGGCACGGCCACAGCAGCGGAACGCCCGCGGGTGTGAGCATATCGGCCAGAATATGGCTCAAGTAGCCGAGCACCATACCCTGAATAGCATCAGCCGGGACAATCCAGCTTTCGGGGATCTTTAAATAGAAGAAGGTCAGCAGAATAAACACAGCCAACAGACTGTGGGTAAAACCACGATGGCCGAACGCCCTGGCGATGGGTTTTGCTATCCATTTCAGACGCTGACCCAGGAAAGACTTCGGATGATCGATATCCGGCAGCAAACAGGTCAGAACCGCAGAAGGAACAATATGCCACCAGTCACCCTGCGCCAGAACAGGGGTTAGCTCAGCGTTTTTGGCAAACACTGCGCAGGCAATAGAAAATAGGAGATGGCCTTCCGCCGTCATGATGAAACCCATGAAACTGTCAATTCATACAGTATAGGGTTTTTGTACAGTAGGCGGAAGAGGTTACGGTGTAACTCTTTGTCACAAACTGGCGTTAGCGCGCCAGCCAGCCTCCGTCAACGGCGAGCGTATATCCGTTGATATAGTCAGATGCGCTGGAGGACAGGAAAACCACCGGGCCTTGCAGATCTTCGGGTCGTCCCCAGCGTGCGGCGGGTATGCGTTCCAAAATCTCCTGACTACGCTGGGCATCGTCACGGAGTTCCTGCGTATTGTTCGTCGCCATATAGCCTGGCGCAATCGCGTTCACATTAATGCCGTGTTCAGCCCACTCGTTTGCCAGCAGGCGCGTGATGCCTAATACGCCACTTTTGGATGCAGTATAGGACGGCACGCGGATCCCTCCCTGGAAAGAGAGCATCGAGGCGATATTAATGATTTTGCCGCCTTCACCCTGGGCAATAAATTGACGTGCGACGGCCTGAGAGAGAAAAAAGACTGACTTCAGATTCAGGTTCATGACGTCATCCCAGTTTTTTTCACTGAATGACAGGGCGTCCTCCCGACGGATTGTCCCGGAGTTGTTCACCAGAATATCGATATGCCCCATCTCCGATACCGCCTTAGCCACAACGGTTTCTATGGATTCCTGTTGGCTGAGATCGGCCTGAATCGCCGTAAAACGTCGGCCCAGGGCTTTCACTTTTGCTGAAGTTTCTTCGGGAATTTTGCGGTTAACGCCCACGATATCGCATCCTGCTTGCGCCAGTCCCAGCGTCATTCCCTGGCCTAAACCGGTATCGCAGCCGGTGACGATGGCCACTTTTCCCGCCAGATTAAAGGCATCCAGTATCATATTTACCTCAGATTGTAGGGTTATTATCGTTCTGAGAGTAAGAATAGGAGGCACTTCGCAGAAATACAAATAAAAATGAAATGATGTTTTAAAAATGGACCGAGAGTCATGTTTTCGGGCAACTGAACGTTGCCCGAAGGGGAGTGATTAGCCGCGCAAATGGGCTACGGTGAGGTCGTTCAGCGTCACCAGTTTAGCGTCTGCAAGGGCAAAACGCGGATCGTTCTGGCCTTCTTCTGCCGGGACCACGATGGAACGCATCCGCGCTGCTTTGGAGGCGATCATACCGTTGACCGAATCTTCCAGCGCCACACAGGCCAGCGTATCAACGCCGAGTTTTGCTGCACAATCCATATAAACCTGCGGATGCGGCTTGCTGTACGGCAGCTTTTCCGCCGAAGCCAGTGCGTCGAAGCTGCTGCGCAAATCGAACATTTCCAGCACTTTTTCCAGCATGTGCAGCGGTGACGCGGATGCCAGACCGACTTTCAGCCCCTGCGCTTTACACAGGGCGATGGCTTCACGCGCGCCCGGCAGCAAGGGGCGATTTTCTTCGACCAGAGAAATCGCACGGCTAATAATGCGGTCGGTCACTTCCTGGCGGCTTGGGCCGTTCCACGGCTGGTGGGCATACCAGAGTTCAACAACCATATCGATGCGCAGTCCCAGCGTGTCCGGGAGTTCGCTACGGCGGCTGATATCCACTCCAATGCTGGCCATGACATCCAGTTCGGCACGATCCCACAGTGGTTCGGAATCGATCAACAATCCATCCATATCGAAAATGGCAGCAACAATCTGGCGCGGGGTCGACATAACGATATCTCCATTCACAGGTTTTCAAGACGAGAGCAGTCTAAAGTTACCCCGCAATTTAGCATAATTGGCCTTAAAGAACGGGCGAAATTCGTAAGCAGAAGGTAAACTTAGGCTCTTAAAGAGCGTCTTAATGAAGGGGAACTGATGACGTATCAACAAGCTGGACGCATAGCGGTACTAAAACGCATTGCCGGATGGGTGATTTTTATTCCGGCCGTGATTTCCACGCTGATCTCTGTGCTGAAATTCATGTATGAGCACAGTGAAAAACAGGCGGGTATCAATGCAGTTATGCTTGATTTTGCGCATGTCATGATCGAGATGATGCGCTTTAATACGCCGTTTCTTAATGTCTTCTGGTACAACTCACCGACGCCTGATTTTCATCAAAAGCTGAATCTTGTGTTCTGGATTATCTTTGCGCTGATATTCATCGCGCTGGCGTTACAGGCATCCGGCGCGCGGATGAGCCGTCAAACTCGATTCTTGCGTGAAGGGGTGGAAGACCAGCTGATTCTGGAACAAGCGAAAGGTGCAGATGGGCTCACTCGCGAGCAGATTGAATCGCGCATTGTGGTGCCACATCACACCATTTTCCTGCAGATTTTCCCGCTGTATGTCCTGCCGGTGATTATTATCGTTGGCGGCTATTTCTTCTTTTCATTGCTTGGTTTTCTGTAAAGCAAAACGGGTGGTTTTTGCCACCCGTTTCTACTGTTACGCCGCTAATACCCGCTCAAGCGCACGCTGCGCATTCACCAGATGGTCGCCTCCGAACAAAATCGCCCGGTTAAAGAGCGTATAGAGTTGGTAGATTGGCTGTCGTTCGAGAAATCCTGCGGGCAGGGGGGAAACTGACTGATAGCCATCGTAGATTTGCGGCGGCTGTTCCGGATGCAGCGGCAACATTGCCAGGTCACACTCGCGGTCGCCCCAGTAGCAGGCCGGATCAAAAATGTAAGGCCCGTTCGGTCCTAATGCACAGTTTTCGGACCATAAATCGCCATGCAGGAGCGAAGGTTGCGGCTGATGCGAGGAAAGTCGCTGCTGGATATGTTCCACGATGGCGTCGATATTGCCAAACTCCAGCCCTTTTTCCGCAGCAAGCTCCAGCTGCCAGCCGATACGTTGTTCGGCAAAGAATGTAGACCAGCGGCGCTGCCAGGCGTTGGGTTGTGGCGTGGTGGAAAGATCGTTATCAAAATCAAGACCAAACTGCGGCTGATCGCTCCATTGATGCAGACGAGCAATTTGCTGGCCCAACAGAAACGCGTTGTGCGCGTCCAGCGGACGGGCAGGGAGATAATCCATCACCAGAAAGCTGTAGTCGCGATCGCTGCCAAGCGCCCAGACCTGAGGGACTGAGACGGTTTTGCTGCGCGACAATAATTCCAGCTGATCGGCCTCGGCAGTGAAGATAGGAAGCAATTCCCGCTCATCACATTTGACGAAAAAATCGCGTCCCGCGAAGCGTAGATGCCATGCGGCGTGGATCTCACCGCCCGGCAACTCGTTTCGCAGCTCAATTTCTCCGTCGCCCAGTTGCTCGCTTAAAAGATGACTGATAGCCTGCCACATGATGATTCTCCCATGTTGTCCGCCAGATCATAACGTTAGCGCATAACCGCTATTAATTAATACGAGCTAACGCACACCTGAGCCGTATGGATCGTTACAGGGCATTTATTGTTCTATCTTTTGCCACTCTTCCCAGGTGTTCACGGCGATGTCAGCGTCTTTGCCTGTTGCGCTCTCGACCAGCCCGCTGGCCAGTGCTTTCACTTCATCAGCATTGAGAGTGCTTATCAGACCGAAGGTATTGATACCCAGATCGTGAACGTTGCCCTCGTCATCGGTTAGCGTCAGCAAAAAGCCGCCGCGAGAAAAGTGGTTGGTTATCTCGTTGAGTTCAGTCAGCGAGTCTTCATGAATTTTGATGGTTACGACGTAGCGGGTGATGTCACCACTGCTCATATTTCACCTCTTTGTTATCGCGAAAGTTTTCTTAGCATAGTCGATAGCGCCAGTTTG
Source organism: Lelliottia jeotgali (assembly GCA_002271215.1). NCBI lineage: Bacteria > Pseudomonadati > Pseudomonadota > Gammaproteobacteria > Enterobacterales > Enterobacteriaceae > Lelliottia > Lelliottia jeotgali. The sequence goes on from CP018628.1 coordinate 1,897,146, forward strand.
GCGACTCAATGAGCACTTCCCCTCGCATTGAGGGGAAGCCTGCTGCGTTAGCTGCGGGTGAGATAATCCACAATTTTTTGCGTATCTTCGAGTGAACACAACCGCGTACCATGATTGATAGTAGCTGCGCTACCCGCTGCAACGCCATAGCGTGTCATTTCCAGCAGCGACGCGCCTTGTGCCAGTTTTAAGGTCATTGCGCCTACCATGCTGTCACCGGCACCCACGGTGCTTTGGCTTTTCATTGGCGGCGGGACGACCTGCACCGAACCGGTTTCATCGACCCCGAGCGCACCCTGTGGCCCCAGTGACACCACGACGCGACGCGCTTTGCCGTTACGCACCAGCTCCTCGGCGGCGGAACGAACGTCATCGGGCTGGGTTAACGGACGATTGACCAGCGCACTCAGCTCTTTTTGGTTCGGTTTGATCAGTTCCAGATTGCCGGATTCCAGCGCGGCGGTCAGCGCTTCGCCGGAACTGTCGACAATACAGCGCAGGCCTTTCTTCTTGGCTGCATCTATCAAGTGGGTGAGTTTTTCGCATTTAACGCCCGGCGGAAGGCTGCCGCTGATGACCAGAATGGCACCGCTTTCGATTGCGAGTACTTTCTCTTCCAGCTGGCGAAACTCATTGTCTTCCAGCATGGCGCCTGGCATGACGAAACGGTACTGTTCGCCGCTCGATTCGACATGGACATGCAGGTTCTGTCGTGTCCAGTCTTTGGCTTCCACCGTATCGACGGCCACGTGTTCATTGGCCAGCAACGCCACCAGATGTTCACCGGTCGCACCGCCCGCCGGGAAAATAGCCGTGGCTGTCCCACCGAGATGAGTGATGGCTCGTGCGACGTTAATCCCGCCGCCGCCTGGCTCAAAGACAGGGGCGCTACAGCGGAGTTTACCTTCAGGATAAATTTGTGGGGTGAGGGTCGCGCTGTCGAGAGAAGGGGAGAGCGTCAGCGTATAAATCGGTACCATTATGACCTCCTTTTTATATGGACTCAGCTAAGCATGGCACAAATAGCCGGAAGAGAAAGTAAATAACAGTATGATTTTAAATATAAATGTTTAGGCCGTTAGTGCCTTTTTATTATGAATTAAACAGCGATTTAAGATCGTTCTTATTCAAAAATTGAAATAAGAAATCATTGCTATGTTAAATGAGCCTTTTTATAATTTGTTACCTTTCTAAGGATGCCTTGTCATTGATCCTCAAGAAAGTTTCCGAGACCGTGATGGTCTCTTTTTTTGTTGTACGGACTCCTTTATAAATGAAGCTCTTGAAGACAGTACCTGCCGCAATGATGCTGGCGGGTGGCGTGTTTGCCTCGATGTACGCAGCCGCTGACGATACCGTTTTTACTGTCATGGATGACCCATCCACTGCGCAGAAACCGTTTGAAGGTAACCTTAACGCTGGCTATCTGGCGCAATCAGGTAACACCAAAAGCTCTTCCCTGACCGCAGACACCACCATGACCTGGTACGGCAATACCACCGCCTGGTCCCTGTGGGGTAACGCTAGCAACACCTCCTCTAACGACGAGCGCTCCTCTGAGAAGTATGCAGTGGGTGGCCGTAGCCGTTACAACATGACGGATTATGACTATCTTTTCGGCCAGGCAAGCTGGCTAACTGACCGCTACAACGGCTATCGCCAGCGTGACGTCTTCACAGCAGGTTATGGTCGCCAGTTCCTGAACGGTCCCGTCCACAGTTTCCGTTTCGAATTCGGTCCTGGTGTACGTTATGACGAGTACACCGATGGTGATACCAAAACGCAGCCGCTGGGTTATGCGTCCGGTACCTACGCCTGGCAGTTTACCGATAATGCTAAATTTACTCAGGGCGTTTCCGTGTTTGGTGCAGACGATACGACACTGAACTCTGAAACTGCATTGAACGTGGCGATCAATGAACACTTTGGTCTGAAAGTCGCCTACAACGTGACCTGGAACTCGGAGCCACCGGCTTCTGCGCCAGAGCACACCGATCGCAGAACGACGATCTCTTTAGGTTATAAAATGTAATATCAGCGGGCCGATATATTATCGGCCCGCATTTTTATTTTAACAAACTGTGCTATTAAATATTGAACAGCGTTTTAAATTAATACCCCAGCTGTATTCTCCATAATTTCTTCATAATTACCTTTCGAGATTAATAATCAGTTTATTTGACACGATTTGATAAATAAATTGACTATGCAAAAGTGTGATCCAGATCTACACTAACAATACAGGCGATTAATTGCCTCAAGGTGTTCTGCATTAATTCAGATAGAGAAGAATCATTATGAATAAAATCAAAACCGCTGCAGCAGCAATGGTGCTTTCCGCACTTTCATTTGGTGTATTTGCTGCTGATTCAGTAACGCAACCTGCCAGTGACACCACCAGCCAGATCGGCATTACTCGTGCCTCTGATGTAGAAGCCGGCTCTAACATCGCACCAGGCTCTCAGTCTACAGGTCAGTCAATGAATGACGCTTTCGATGTGCACAAACTGGTTGCGGGTGAGTGGTCTTAATTAGCCAATAGCCACCCCAGTGAAAAAACCGGATAATGATGTACCGGTTTTTCGCATTATAGGTAGCGTAAACTTATTTCAGAATTGATATAGTTATGTCGTACGAACGGACAGTAAAGCGTTCACCCGAATGATTGATCCGCTAATACATTTCATCTTCAGCAAAATCTACTCACCCCAAATCATCGCCGCCCAGCGTAATAACAACATGGCACCACAGATAGCGATTAACACCACCACCATTTTCCAGTGTTTTTGAGCAAAGCGTTTTGATGGCATAAACCGTTCCTTCGTCAGTTGATAATCTGAGTCTATCAAAAACGATCAGACGGCGTCACCTCGGGTTCAGAACCAGTGAAATTTATCCGCAAGGATCATCACCAGTGCTGCTGCTGAAACAAGATTCAATATCACCACTGTTCTGCTGGAAACGTTCATATCATGCCCCCGGTTGTTAGGACCTTTTCAAGATTAGCTCAGCAAAATGGGAATGCGAGCGTTGAACCGCGAAACTCATACAAAAGTATGAAAGGCATCAAACTGGTCGCAGAGGGTGCATTCACCCTTTTTTTAGTGTTACCATCGCAAGGCAGATCGTAAATCAGGCTTTGTCTGATTCGATCCTGTAGCAGACTGCGAGCCAATTTGACGATTGTTGGTCAGATGGTGTCGCAATCTATTGTTAAAATACGATTATTTTCTTTGTATATGCTCTTATGTGTGGGGCATCACTGCAAATAAGGATATAAAATGCCTGTAATTACTCTTCCTGATGGCAGCCAACGCCATTACGACCGCGCCGTTAGCCCGATGGATGTTGCCCTGGACATTGGTCCTGGCCTTGCAAAAGCCACCATCGCTGGCCGTGTAAATGGTGAACTGGTTGATGCTTCCGATCTGATTGAAAACGACGCACAGCTGTCCATCATCACCGCGAAGAACGATGAAGGTCTTGAGATCATTCGTCACTCTTGTGCGCACCTGTTAGGCCATGCCATCAAACAGCTGTGGCCAAACACCAAAATGGCGATCGGCCCGGTTATCGACAACGGCTTCTACTATGACGTTGATCTTGACCATACCCTGACCCAGGAAGATATCGACGCGCTCGAAAAACGTATGCACGAGCTCGCTGAGTCGAACTACGATGTCATCAAGAAAAAAGTCAGCTGGCACGAAGCGCGTGAGACCTTTGTGAAGCGTGGCGAGAACTATAAAGTTTCGATCCTTGATGAGAACATCGCGCATGATGACAAGCCTGGCTTGTATCATCACGAAGAATATGTCGACATGTGCCGTGGACCGCACGTGCCGAATATGCGTTTCTGTCATCACTTCAAACTGATGAAAACCGCAGGCGCCTACTGGCGTGGCGACAGCAACAACAAGATGTTGCAGCGTATTTATGGTACCGCATGGGCAGATAAAAAAGCCCTGAGCGCCTACCTGCAGCGTCTGGAAGAGGCCGCGAAACGCGACCACCGTAAAATCGGTAAACAGCTCGACCTGTATCATATGCAGGAAGAGGCACCAGGTATGGTGTTCTGGCATAACGACGGCTGGACTATCTTCCGTGAACTGGAAACTTTCGTGCGCTCCAAGCTGAAAGAGTACCAGTATCAGGAAGTGAAAGGCCCGTTCATGATGGACCGTGTGCTGTGGGAAAAAACCGGCCACTGGGACAACTACAAAGATGCGATGTTCACCACCTCTTCTGAGAACCGTGAATACTGCATCAAGCCAATGAACTGCCCTGGCCACGTTCAGATCTTTAACCAGGGTCTGAAATCTTACCGTGACCTGCCGCTGCGTATGGCGGAGTTTGGTAGCTGCCATCGTAACGAGCCATCAGGCGCGCTGCATGGTCTGATGCGTGTTCGTGGCTTTACTCAGGATGATGCGCATATTTTCTGTACTGAAAATCAGGTGCGTGATGAAGTCAACGCCTGTATTCGTATGGTCTACGATATGTATAGCACCTTTGGCTTCGAGAAAATCGTCGTCAAACTCTCAACTCGTCCAGAAAAGCGTATCGGTAGCGACGAGACCTGGGATCGTGCTGAGGCGGATCTGGCTGTTGCGCTGGAAGAAAACAATATCCCGTTTGAGTATCAGGTGGGTGAAGGCGCATTCTACGGTCCGAAAATCGAATTTACACTGTATGACTGCCTCGATCGTGCTTGGCAGTGCGGAACAGTCCAGCTGGACTTCTCTCTGCCGCAGCGTTTAAGCGCCTCTTATGTGGGCGAAGACAACGAGCGTCAGGTGCCGGTTATGATTCACCGCGCAATTCTTGGTTCTATCGAACGCTTTATCGGCATTCTGACCGAAGAATTCGCTGGCTTCTTCCCAACCTGGCTTGCGCCGGTGCAGGTCGTGGTCATGAATATCACCGATTCTCAGGCCGATTACGTTAAAGAATTGACGCAGAAACTACAAAATGCGGGCATTCGCGTAAAAGCGGACTTGAGAAATGAGAAGATTGGCTTTAAAATCCGCGAGCACACTTTACGTCGGGTCCCGTATATGTTGGTCTGTGGTGATAAAGAGGTGGAAGCAGGCAAAGTTGCCGTTCGCACCCGCCGTGGTAAAGACCTGGGGAGCCTGGACGTAAGTGAAGTGATTGAGAAGCTGCGACAAGAGATTCGCAGCCGCAGTCTTCAACAACTGGAGGAATAAGGTATTAAAGGCGGAAAACGAGTTCAAACGGCGCGCCCGAATCGTATTAACAGCGAAATTCGCGCGCAAGAAGTTCGCTTAACAGGTCTGGAAGGCGAGCAGCTTGGTATTGTGAGTCTGAGAGAAGCTCTGGAAAAAGCTGAAGAATCCGGAGTAGACTTGGTCGAAATCAGCCCTAACGCCGAGCCGCCAGTTTGTCGTATCATGGATTACGGCAAATTCCTCTATGAAAAGAGCAAGTCTTCTAAGGAACAGAAGAAAAAGCAAAAAGTTATTCAGGTTAAGGAAATTAAATTCCGACCTGGCACCGACGATGGCGATTACCAGGTAAAACTCCGCAGCCTGGTACGCTTTCTGGAAGAGGGTGATAAAGCTAAGATCACGCTGCGTTTCCGCGGTCGTGAGATGGCTCACCAGCAGATCGGTATGGAAGTGCTTAATCGCGTCCGTGACGATCTGAGTGAACTGGCAGTGGTCGAATCCTTCCCATCGAAGATCGAAGGCCGCCAGATGATCATGGTGCTCGCTCCTAAGAAGAAACAGTAAGGCCTTCAAGTAGCAATTCCTGTGGAGCCTACGGGCTTCGCAGGTTTTGTTCGCCTATGTTTCGTTTATTAACAATGCGAAGTGGAAGTTATTAAAATGCCAAAAATTAAGACCGTACGCGGTGCTGCTAAGCGCTTCAAAAAAACCGGTAAAGGTGGTTTTAAGCACAAGCACGCTAACCTGCGTCACATTCTGACTAAGAAAGCTACCAAGCGTAAACGTCACCTGCGTCCTAAAGCCATGGTTTCCAAAGGCGATCTGGGCCTGGTAATCGCGTGCCTGCCGTACGCATAAGTCGTTTAACGTTTTTTAACCTTTTTTAACTTAGAATAGATACAGGAGAGCACATATGGCTCGCGTAAAACGTGGTGTAGTTGCCCGTGCACGTCACAAGAAAATTTTGAAACAAGCTAAAGGCTACTACGGTGCGCGTTCTCGCGTATACCGCGTTGCCTTCCAGGCTGTTATCAAAGCTGGTCAGTATGCTTACCGTGACCGTCGTCAACGTAAGCGTCAGTTCCGTCAACTGTGGATTGCGCGTATCAACGCAGCAGCACGTCAGAACGGTATTTCTTACAGCAAATTCATCAACGGCCTGAAAAAAGCCTCTGTTGAAATCGACCGTAAGATCCTGGCTGACATCGCAGTATTCGACAAATTAGCGTTCACCGCTCTGGTCGAAAAAGCGAAAGCAGCACTGGCGTAAGCCAGTTGAGAGAGGGGGCTTTGCTCCCTCTTTCATTTCCACCCTATCCGGGACGATTAAAACACAAGGTAACGCAAGCATGAATGCTGCTATTTTCCGCTTCTTCTTTTACTTTAGCACCTGAATTCAGGGGGCTTGCGCGTGAAAGATGAAACGAAAAACAGCGCCAGAAAGCCTCCTGATGGAGGCTTTTTTTGTTTCTACCGCTTATGAATATCGCCACATAACGAGGAAAACCATGTCACATCTCGCAGAGCTGGTTGCCAGTGCCACGGCAGCCATTAACCAGGCGTCAGATGTTGCCGCTTTAGACAATGTCCGCGTCGAATATCTGGGCAAGAAAGGGCATTTGACCCTGCAAATGACCACCCTGCGTGAATTGCCGCCAGAAGAACGCCCGGCAGCGGGTGCGGTGATTAACGAAGCCAAAGAGCAGGTTCAACAGGCACTGAATGCGCGTAAATACGATTTAGAAAGCGCCGCGCTGAATGCCCGCCTGGCCGAAGAGACCATCGACGTTTCTCTGCCTGGTCGTCGTATTGAAAACGGCGGTCTGCATCCGGTCACGCGCACCATCGACCGCATTGAAAGTTTCTTCGGTGAGCTCGGCTTTACCGTGGCGACTGGCCCGGAAATCGAAGATGACTACCATAACTTCGATGCCCTGAACATTCCTGGCCATCATCCGGCACGCGCTGACCACGACACTTTCTGGTTTGACGCGACGCGTCTGCTGCGTACCCAGACCTCTGGCGTGCAGATCCGCACCATGAAAGAACAAGAGCCGCCGATCCGCATTATCGCGCCGGGCCGTGTGTATCGTAACGACTACGACCAAACGCATACCCCGATGTTCCATCAGATGGAAGGCCTGATCGTTGATAAAAACATCAACTTCACCAACCTGAAAGGTACGCTGCACGACTTCCTGAACAACTTCTTTGAAGAAGATCTGCAGGTTCGTTTCCGTCCGTCCTACTTCCCGTTCACCGAACCGTCTGCGGAAGTGGACGTCATGGGCAAAAACGGTAAATGGCTCGAAGTGCTTGGCTGCGGCATGGTGCATCCAAACGTTCTGCGTAACGTCGGTATCGATCCAGAAGTCTATTCCGGCTTTGCCTTTGGTATGGGTATGGAGCGTCTGACTATGCTGCGTTATGGCGTGACCGATTTGCGCGCATTCTTCGAAAACGATCTGCGTTTCCTCAAACAGTTTAAATAAGGGCAGGACAGAACAATGAAATTCAGTGAACTGTGGTTACGCGAATGGGTGAATACCGCTCTCGATAGCGAAGCGCTCTCTAACCAAATTACCATGGCAGGCCTGGAAGTGGACGGCGTTGAGCCTGTTTCCGGTGCGTTTAACGGTGTGGTTGTCGGTGAAGTCGTCGAGTGCGGCCAGCACCCGAACGCAGACAAACTGCGCGTCACAAAAGTGAACGTTGGCGGCGAACGCCTGCTGGATATCGTCTGTGGTGCGCCTAACTGCCGCCAGGGTCTGAAAGTGGCCGTTGCCACGGTCGGCGCGGTATTGCCGGGCGATTTCAAAATTAAAGCGGCGAAACTGCGCGGCGAGCCGTCAGAAGGCATGCTGTGCTCGTTCTCTGAGCTGGGTATTTCCGATGACCATAACGGCATCATCGAACTGCCTGCTGATGCGCCAATCGGGACTGACATCCGCGAATACCTGAAGCTCGATGACAACACCATCGAAATCAGCGTCACACCAAACCGTGCCGATTGTTTAGGTATCATCGGTGTAGCGCGCGACGTAGCGGTGCTGAACCAGGTCGAACTTAACGCACCGGAGATCGGACCGGTTGCGGCAACTATCAGCGACACGCTGCCGATTCAGGTTGAAGCCGCTGATGCATGCCCACGCTACCTTGGTCGTGTGGTGAAAGGCATCAACGTCAAAGCGCCAACCCCGCTGTGGATGAAAGAAAAACTGCGTCGTTGCGGGATTCGTTCTATCGATGCGGTTGTCGACGTGACCAACTACGTGCTGCTCGAACTGGGTCAGCCGATGCACGCATTCGATAACGATCGTATCGAAGGCGGGATCGTGGTGCGTATGGCGAAAGAGGGTGAAACCCTGGTTCTGCTCGACGGCAGCGAAGCTAAACTTAACGCCGATACGCTGGTTATTGCTGACCACTCTAAAGCGCTGGCAATGGGCGGCATATTCGGTGGTGAGCACTCCGGTGTTAACGACGATACACAAAATGTCCTGCTGGAATGTGCGTTCTTCAGCCCGCTGTCTATTACCGGTCGCGCGCGCCGTCACGGTCTGCACACCGATGCCTCTCATCGCTACGAGCGCGGCGTGGATCCTGCATTGCAGTACAAAGCCATGGAACGCGCAACTCGTCTGCTGATTGATATCTGCGGCGGTGAAGCAGGCCCGGTGATTGATGTCACCCATGAAGCGTCTCTGCCTAAGCGCGCGACCATTACTTTGCGTCGCAGTAAGCTGGACCGTCTGATCGGTCATCACATTGCCGATGCGCAGGTGAGCGATATCCTGCGTCGTCTGGGCTGTGAAGTCACCGAGGGTCAGGACCAGTGGCAGGCCGTTGCGCCAAGCTGGCGTTTCGATATGGAAATCGAAGAAGATCTGGTGGAAGAAGTGGCCCGTGTTTACGGCTACGACAACATTCCTAATGAGCCTGTTCAGGCCGGTTTGGTGATGGGCTCCCACCGCGAAGCCAACCTGTCTCTGAAGCGTGTGAAAACCATACTCAACGACAAAGGCTATCAGGAAGTGATCACCTACAGTTTCGTGGATCCGAAATTGCAGCAGTTGATCCACCCTGGTCAGGAAGCGTTGATTCTGCCAAGCCCAATTTCCAGCGAAATGTCCGCGATGCGACTTTCTCTGTGGACCGGTCTGCTCGGCACCATCGTATACAACCAGAACCGCCAGCAGAGCCGCGTACGTATTTTCGAAACCGGTCTGCGCTTTGTGCCTGATACCCAGGCAAATCTGGGTATCCGTCAGGATCTGATGCTGGCCGGTGCCATCTGTGGCAACCGCTATGAAGAACACTGGGATCTGACCAAAAACAGCGTGGATTACTACGATGTGAAAGGCGATCTGGAGTCAGTTCTCGAACTGACCGGTAAACTTTCTGAAATTGAATTCCGCGCAGAAGCGATTCCAGCCCTGCATCCGGGCCAAAGTGCAGCCATTTATTTACACGGTGAACGCGTTGGTTTCGTTGGTGTTGTTCATCCTGAGCTGGAACGCAAGCTGGATCTGAACGGCCGCACCATGGTGTTTGAACTGGAGTGGAACAAGGTCGCAGACCGCGTGGTTCCTCAGGCTCAGGACGTTTCTCGCTTCCCGGCGAACCGTCGCGATATCGCCGTTGTGGTAGCTGAAAACGTTCCCGCAGCAGATATTTTGGCCGAATGTAAGAAAGTTGGCGTAAATCAGGTAGTTGGCGTAAACTTATTTGACGTGTACCGCGGCAAGGGCGTAGCAGAAGGTTCTAAGAGCCTCGCTATTAGCCTTATCCTTCAGGATACCAGCCGTACACTCGAAGAAGAGGAGATTGCCGCTACCGTTGCCAGATGTGTAGAGGCATTAAAAGAGCGATTCCAGGCCTCATTGAGGGATTGAACCTATGGCGCTTACAAAAGCTGAAATGTCAGAATATCTGTTTGATAAGCTTGGGCTTAGCAAACGGGATGCCAAAGAGCTGGTAGAGCTGTTTTTCGAAGAGATCCGTCGTGCTCTGGAAAACGGTGAACAGGTAAAACTCTCCGGTTTTGGCAATTTTGATTTGCGAGACAAAAACCAACGTCCGGGCCGAAACCCGAAGACGGGGGAAGATATTCCCATTACAGCCCGCCGCGTGGTGACCTTCAGACCCGGTCAGAAGTTAAAAAGCCGTGTCGAAAACGCAACGCCCAAAGCAGAGTAATATGAACTAACCAAAAAGGCCGCATTCGCGGCCTTTTTTCTTTGCGCGAAGGCACACCCACCGTAAAATCAATAGCATCACTCACCTGAAAACAGACCCCATGCTTGATTTTGCTCGTCAACAACACCGTTCCGACCTGCGCTGGATGCTGGTGCTTCTGGCATTGCTGGCCGCCGTTTTTACGGTGAGCCTCTGCGCAGGCGAGCAGTGGATCGGACCCGAAAGCTGGATGAGCGAGCAGGGCAAACTGTTTGTCTGGCAAATTCGTTTGCCGCGCACCGTGGCGGTTTTGCTGGTCGGCGCATCGCTGGCCCTGTGCGGCACTATCATGCAGGCGTTATTTGAGAACCCGCTGGCAGAGCCGGGGCTGCTCGGCGTCTCCAATGGCGCGGGCGTCGGCTTGATCGCGGCGTTGATGTTGGGTGGTGGAACGCTGTCTGGCTGGAGCATTAGCCTTAGTGCCATCGCCGGTGCACTGCTGATCACCGTCATTTTACTGCGTTTCGCCCGGCGGCACCTATCGACCAGCCGCCTGCTACTGGCAGGCGTTGCGCTGGGGATTATCTGTAGCGCGCTGATGACCTGGGCGGTCTACTTCTCAACATCCTTCGATTTACGCCAGCTGATGTACTGGATGATGGGCGGTTTTGGCGGCGTCGACTGGCGACAGGGCTGGCTAATGGCGCTGCTGATTCCAGTCATTCTGTGGGCTTCTTTGCAGTCCAAACCACTCAACATGCTGGCGCTGGGGGAGATATCTGCCCGCCAGCTGGGCCTGCCGATCGGCCTGTGGCGCAATGTGCTGGTGGTGGCTATCGGCTGGATGGTCGGTGTCAGCGTTGCTCTGGCAGGGGCTATAGGCTTTATCGGCCTGGTCATTCCGCATATGCTGCGTCTTGGCGGAATCACCAACCATCGTACGTTATTGCCCGCAGCCGCTATTACAGGTGCGGCAACGCTGCTGATTGCCGATATTGTCGCTCGTCTGGCGATGAGCGCCGCTGAACTCCCGATCGGTGTTGTGACCGCCACGCTGGGCGCGCCGGTGTTTATCTGGCTACTATTAAAGGCCGGACGTTAGATCCGCCCATCCGTAAGACAAACTAAGGGGACGCTATGCAGTACGATATTCTGAATACCGAAGTGACGACCATTGATGGCAAGAACACGACGCTGGAAGGCTATCACGGCAAAGTTCTGCTGGTGGTCAACGTAGCCTCAAAATGTGGCCTGACGCCGCAGTACGAACAGCTGGAGAACATCCAGAAAGCCTGGGAAAAGGACGGCTTCGTGGTCCTCGGGTTCCCGTGCAACCAGTTCCTTGGGCAGGAGCCTGGTAGCGAAGAGGAGATCAAAACGTTTTGCAGCACCACTTACGGTGTAACGTTCCCGATGTTCAGTAAAATCGATGTGAACGGTGAAAACCGCCATCCGTTATATGAAAAACTGACCGCCGCTGCACCGACCGCCGTCGCGCCGGAAGGCAGTGGTTTCTACGAGCGTATGGCGAGTAAAGGGCGTGCGCCTTTGTATCCGGACGACATTCTATGGAACTTTGAAAAATTCCTGATTGGTCGCGACGGACAGGTCGTTCAGCGCTTCTCCCCGGATATGACGCCGGAAGATCCGATCGTCATGGAGTCCATTAAGTTGGCGCTGGCGAAGTAATGAATCGGCTGATGCAGCTCGCAGGCGTGGCGGAAAAGGGCAGGCTGGAACCGGTGAATGCTGACGTCCACGCAGGGGAGATTGTGCATCTCGTGGGCCCGAACGGTGCCGGGAAAAGCACGTTGCTCGCCCGAATGGCTGGGCTGACGTCAGGCGAGGGCGAGATCGTTTTACAGGGGCATTCCCTTCATGAATGGTCGCCTGTATCGCTGGCACACCGTCGCAGCTATCTGGTGCAACAGCAAACGCCGCCTTTCGCCATGCCCGTCTGGCACTATCTGGCGCTGCATCAGCATGATAAAACGCAAACCGCGCTGCTTGATGAGGTGACGGCTGCACTAGGGCTGGAAGATAAACTCCAGCGCAATGCAAATCAGCTGTCGGGCGGTGAATGGCAGCGTGTGCGGCTCGCGGCGGTGATTCTGCAAATTCATCCAGCAGGAAACCCCCACGGTTGCCTGCTGTTATTGGATGAACCGATGAGCAGTCTGGACATCGCCCAGCAGGCGGCGCTGGATAAGCTTTTAAGCCAGCTTTCCGGCAGGGGCATCGCGGTGGTGATGAGCAGTCATGACTTAAACCACACGCTGCGTCACGCGCATCGCGTATGGCTACTGGCGCGCGGCAAACTGCTCGCCAGCGGCCCGCGTGATAATGTCCTTACGCCGCCCAATCTTGCGAATGCTTACGGTATGCCTTTCCGGCGGCTGGATATTGAAGGCCACCGAATGCTGATTTCTACCGCTCAGGAATAACCCTTTCTTGCAAGGTAGTAAGGCAACAGGCTAAATTACACAAAGGACAAAAAAAGCAGAGGAATCGTCTGGAAATGCGCTTCTGGTTTCTACTCGTGGGCATATTATTACTTGCAGGATGCAGCAGCCATCGTGCGCCACCCCCTAATCCACGGTTATCGGATTCCATAACGGTGATCGCCAATCTCAACGAACAGTTGCAAAACTGGCGCGGGACGCCCTATCGCTATGGTGGCATGAGCCGCGGAGGCGTTGATTGCTCGGGCTTTGTGCTGATGACGATGCGCGATAAATTCGATCTACAGCTCCCGCGAGACACCCGCACACAGGCGAAGATTGGCACAGAAATAGATAAAGATGATTTATTGCCTGGCGACCTGGTATTCTTTAAAACCGGTTCGGGTGAAAGCGGTCTGCATGTTGGCATATATGATACCGACAACCAGTTTATCCATGCCTCGACCAGTCGCGGTGTGATGCGGTCTTCCTTAGATAACGTTTACTGGCGCAAAAACTTCTGGCAGGCCCGGCGTATTTAGTCATCTTCATTTCTTTCTTGAGCGCGATTTAGGTTAAGTCGCGCTTATTTTGACGCTATGGGGTTTGCGATACATTAAGTAACATTTATTTATTCTGTAACTGTCTGTTTTCACTGATACTGGATATTATCAGATATCCAGGATAAGATTATTTTTAGATTGAGGGATAAATCTAAAAAAATAAAAGGACCGAATGAAATTAATCCTAATAAAATCAATAAAGTTGAATTGTTTTAGCCATTGCGCCAGGATGCAAGAAATCCTCTTTAACGCGGGGCCGGCGCTATGATTGTCACCCTGAATAATCCTTATCAGTCTGAACTGTTATTACTTCCAGCGCGTAATTTAGCGGGAGAGCTACAAGGGTTAGAAGTTTTAACTAACTTCGTTGGTGTGGGGGCTGACGTGCGCATTCCCACCGAGCTGGTGGCGCCGCATCTCACAGCAGAAGAAGAGTTAATCCTGTTTCAGGAAAAACTCGCTCTGATCGATTCCTGCAAACTTTTTTTTGTTCAGCGCCAGCTTATTGCATGGATAAATATTACGCCTGTCATTGGTGAGTTTCTTTTAACTGACAGAAATGCGGCGTCAATATTAGATCGTTACCCGTTTATTGAGTTCACTGTTAATGAGAATTATCCCGGTTTAAATAACGGTAAGGATGATCTCATGCTGGCGAGAATGGCGATCCATTTCCCAATGGTGCTGGCAGACTACGGTGCCGGCGCGGCGTCGAATAAAGCTGTTTTTGACGGTTTGTTTACCCGGATTGTGTTCGATAAAGGTTTTATCCAGCAGCGAGTCGTCGAGTTTTCTTTCGAGCCTTTTATGCGCGCAATTCTCGCGCAAATCTCACCATATTGCCTGTCGGTTATGGTGGCAGGCGTAGATGATGAAGACATTTTGCGCCGGATGCTGCCCTTCAGCTTTAGCGCCATGCAGGGCAACCTGTGGGCCGCTGTCACCGCCGAGCAAGTAACTACGCTGGTTCAGCGATAACCCTGGTATTCGCCCGTGTTTAAGCATGGGTAAACCCTCTACACTAAGGACAGGAGGACCTATGACCCTGTCTTTTACTGCTCACTGGCACGATGAACTGCCGGGCTTTTACACCGCACTCAACCCGACACCGCTGACCAATGCCCGTTTGATTTGGCATAACGCGAGTCTGGCAAACGATTTAGGCGTTCCGTCGTCACTCTTCCAGCCAGCCTTTGGCGCTGGGGTCTGGGGCGGCGAAACGCTGCTTCCCGGAATGAAGCCACTGGCGCAGGTCTACAGCGGCCACCAGTTTGGCGTCTGGGCCGGACAGCTCGGTGATGGGCGTGGCATTCTGCTCGGGGAACAACAACTTGCGAATGGGCAAACCGTTGACTGGCACCTGAAAGGTGCTGGTTTAACGCCGTACTCCCGCATGGGTGACGGACGCGCGGTGCTGCGCTCAACAATCCGTGAAAGTCTGGCCTCAGAAGCGATGCACGCCCTGGGTATCCCCACGACGCGCGCGTTATCGATTGTGACCAGCGATACCCAGATTGCCCGCGAAACCTATGAGCCGGGCGCGATGCTGATGCGTATCGCCCAAAGCCACGTGCGTTTTGGTCACTTCGAGCACTTCTACTATCGTCGCGAACCGGAAAAAGTGCGCCAGCTGGCCGATTTTGTTATCCGCCACCACTGGCCGCAGTGGGCCGACGATGCGGATAAATACGTCCTGTGGTTCCGTGATGTTGTGACACGCACCGCCTCGCTGATGGCCTGCTGGCAAACCGTCGGGTTCGCTCACGGGGTCATGAACACGGACAACATGTCCATTTTGGGGCTGACGATGGACTACGGTCCGTACGGTTTTCTCGATGACTATCAGCCGGACTTAATCTGTAATCATTCGGATCACCAGGGGCGTTACAGCTTTGAAAACCAGCCGGCGGTTGGGCTGTGGAATTTACAGCGTCTTGCTCAATCGCTCTCGCCGTTTATCGACGTTGACGCCCTGAACGATGCGCTGGATCTGTATCAGGACGTACTGCTGCAGGAATACGGCAAGCTGATGCGCCGCAAGCTCGGGCTGGTGACGCAAGAGAAAGGCGATAACGATATTCTGAATGCGCTGTTTGCACTGATGGCCCGTGAAGGTAGCGACTACACCCGCACCTTCCGCATGCTGAGTCAGACGGAACAGCACAGTGCCGCCTCGCCACTGCGCGATGAGTTTATCGACAGAGCGGCATTTGACAGCTGGTTCGTCACTTACCGCGAGCGTTTGCAGAGGGAAACAGTTCAGGATGACGCTCGTCAGGCGCAAATGAAAGCTGTTAACCCGGCGATGGTTCTGCGCAACTGGCTGGCGCAACGCGCAATTGAACAGGCAGAGCAGGGGGATTATGCAGAATTGCATCGTCTGCATGAAGCCTTGAGCACACCGTTTGCCGATCGCAGCGATGATTATGCCAGCCGCCCACCAGACTGGGGCAAGCGGCTGGAAGTGAGTTGTTCAAGCTAAGGGGCGAGAAACACCTGCGGAGTGGCATGCGCCGGATGCTGGCCAACGTGCACCTGAGCGCCATACCAGCGGGCCAAATCGTCGGCCCGCAGCACGCTTTCCGGCGAACCCTGTGACACAATTTGTCCTTCGTGCAATAACACAATTCGGTCTGCCCACAGGGCGGCCAGATTGAGATCGTGAAGGACAACGCAAACGTGAAGATTTCCCTGCACGGTTAAGGATTTCATCAGCCGCAGCAAATGCTGCTGGTGGTAAAGATCCAGTGCCGACGTCGGTTCATCGAGAAACAGCCAGCCGCGCGGTGCGCCGTCACACCACAGCTGCGCCAGCGCGCGGGCAAGCTGAACGCGCTGTTGTTCACCGCCCGACAGAGCCGCATATTTCCTTCCCGCCAGCGGCAGACAGCCGGTCAGCTGCATCACCTGATGGATGACAGACGCTTCCGGCTGCTGAGTCCAGGGCGCGCGTCCCATGCCGATCACCGCTTCAATCGGCCAGTCGAATCCCAGCTGAGTTTGCTGGCGCATGACCGCGCGATGACGGGACAGCGTCTGCGTGCTCCAGGCCTCCAGCGCTTTTCCACCCAGCATAATGTGCCCGGAGCCAGGTTTAAGAAAACCGGTCAGCAGGCGCAGTAACGTTGATTTCCCTGCGCCGTTAGGCCCGATCAGCGCCACCAGTTCGCCCTGTTCCAGCGAGAGCGAGACATCGCGGATCACGGTTTTGTCTGCCGTACCGTAGGTCAGTCTTTGTGCGTTAAAGTGTTCAGACATGCTGCCCTCCGCGACGGAAAATGAGCCACAGGAACCACGGCGCACCAAGCAGACTGGTCAGCAAGCCAACCGGCATTTCCGCCGGGGAAACCACCGTTCGGGCGATAGTGTCGGCAATCAGCAGTAAAAAGGCACCCGACAGAACCGAGCCAGGGAGCACCGCGCGGTGGTCCGAACCCAGCCACATGCGCATCAGGTGCGGAACCACCAGACCGATAAAGCCAATCACGCCGCTCACGGCAACCGCCGAGGCGACCAGCAGCGCGCTGCAAAGCAGTAAAATACGCTGCACGATGCGAACATCGACGCCCAGGTAGTGCGCTTCTTCATCGCCGAGTTGCAGCAGATTCAGTGCGCTCGCCAGCCGCCAGATAATGAGCACCGTCGGAATCATTAGCGAGGTCGCGGCCAGCAGCGTCGACCACTGAGCTGCTCCCAGACTGCCCATACCCCACAGCGAGAGTTGACGCAGCTGGGCATCATTACTCACCCACGACAGCACGCCCACCGCCGCACCGCAAAGTGCGTTAATGGCTATGCCGACCAACAGTAGTCGCGACAGAGAGCTGTCACGCTGCTGGCTGAGCAGGAAAATCACCAGTGTCGCCGCCAGTGCGCCAATAAACGCTGCCAGCATCGGGGCATAAAGCATCAGCAGGGCAGGCAGGGTAATAGGCAATACCACCCACAGCGCCACGGCGCAGGCGGCACCGCTACTGATCCCCAGCAGTCCAGGATCGGCAAGCGGATTACGAAACAGGCCCTGCATCACACAGCCCGCCAGCGCCAGCGACCCACCAATCACCAGCGCCAGCAGCACGCGCGGCAGGCGAATGGTAAACCAGATCTGGCGCAGCGCGTCGTCGGAGTCATTCCACAGCAGATTGACCGGAAGGCGCAACGCGCCAAAACCGGTCGCCAGCAGCGTCATCAGCGCCAGCGTTAAGGCCAGCGTCCACAGAGAGAACGTGATCCGCCGGGGCATCAGGGCAGTTGCTCCGCTTTGTCGCGCAATTGCTGAATCGCCTGCGGCGTGCGCACGCTAAAACCGAGCAGCGCCATATCGTCAATCTGCAATACCTGCTTATTCTTACCCGCAGGCGTTTGCGCCAGACCTGGCAGCTTCCACAGATTCTCTTCCCCGCCCATCGCTTTTACGCCGTCCTGCGAAATCACCACCAGATCGGGCTGGCTGGCAATCACGCCTTCCTGCGAAAGCGCCTGATATCGGGAAAAACCCTGCATCGCGTTTTGCAAACCGGCGGCGCTGATCGCCGCATCCGCTCCGGTTTTCTGCCCGGCCGCCATAGCGCTCATTCCGCCGTGGTTGAGGATGAACAGTACCCGTTTATTAAGCGGAGTTGAGGGCAGTGCCGCCAGCGCCTCACGCACGCTTTTGCGCAACGCTTCGCCTTGCTCAACGCGATGAGTCGCCTCGGCGATAACGCGGATCTTCTCGTCAATGACGCTCAGATCGTTGCTACCCGGCACGCTCAGTACTTTAACTTTGCTCTGCTCGACCTGTTTGAGTACCAGCGACGGCTGCGCCTGTACGCTCGCCAGCACCAGCGTCGGGCGCATCGCCAGAATGCCCTCGGCATTGAGCTGACGCAAATAGCCGACATCTGGCAGGGCAGTCGCCTGCTTTGGCCACAGGCTGGTGCTGTCGCGGGCGACGAGAGAAGACTCCGCGCCCAGGGCATAGACAATCTCCGTCACATCACCGCCGAGAGAAACGATCTTCTCCTGGGTCGCGGCAAAGGCCGTCAGCGGCAGCGCGACAATCAGGGCAAGCAGTTTTCTCATGCGGCCAGCCCTTTTGGCGTCAGGGCGTCGATCTGCGCGCGCCACTGAGTCTGTTCCGGCTGGCCTTCGGTGCGCTGGCCGTACAGCTGCGCGATCTGTGTGCCGTCCGCGGCAAACAGCTCAAGGCTGGTCACATGGCCGTCGGCGGTCGGTTTACGCGTCACCCAGGTCTCAGCGATAGTCTCTTCCAGCAAATGCAGGGTAAAGGTCGGGTTGAAAATGTTCAGCCAGCCTTTCATTGGCACCAGTTTTTTCACCGCACCGGTGAAGATCTGCACGCAGCCTCGGTTGCCGACGAAGACCATGATCTCGTTGCCATCCTGACGTGCGGTTTCCAGCAGCTGCGCCAGGGCGCTGTTGTCCACTTTGCAGGCCAGATCGTCACCCACCAGGCGGAACGCCTGTTGACGGCTCAAATTGTGGCGTTTCAGCAGGCTGAAGAACTGATGCACGTCGGTCATCGCACGCCATTCGCTATCCACGGTTTTACCGTCAACGTCAGAGGAGTGAACCACGGCTTCGGCGGCTTTCAGCTCCAGCGGCGGATTATCGGCAAAGATAAAGCGTGTCAGGACATCACCCCACGCGGAGACGTCGGTATTGTCGGTGGTGTAAACTTTCAGCAGCGCATCACCCTGATGGTCAAAGAATTGAATGCTCTGACGCTCACCGCGCGCGGTGGCTTCGCTGATGTGGAACACGCTGGCCCACTGGTTCAGGAACAGGCGCAAATCCAGCGCGCCGGGGTTCAATACCAGCCCGGCGTGGCCGTTCAGGTGTTGGTTAGTAAAGGCACCGACCTGCTCATGCACCGCGTATTCGTTGCGACAGATGCACTTGGTTTCGCCGACCGCTTCCAGAGCGGTGAGGATCTCACGGATTTCCCCGTGCAGACGCCAGGCGTCATGCCCCACGCGTGCGGAGGTCAGTTCGGCTTCGCTGATGTTCATCATGGCGGCGATGTCACGCGCGTATTTGCCAGGGTTTTGTTCTTTTAGCTCATTCCAGCGTGTGTAGTGATTCATTGTCTCTTCCTTCCAGATAAGCGCCCCGGCGAGCCGGGGCAAGGTGATTACCACTGATAACTGACGAAAATCTTGCCGTTGCGTCCATCCTGCGGGATGCCCTGCGGGGACCAGTACTCTTTGTCAAAGGCGTTGCCGAGCACCAGGGTGGTAGTGACGCCTTTCAGCTGTTCCTGGCCCTGATAGCTGACGTAGAAATCATTCACTGCGTAGCCCGGCTGCTTGCTGTAGCTGCTGCTGATGTGGGTCGAACGATCGACGAAGGTGCCAATCCAGCCCACGGAGAAGCCGCTTTGCGCCACCGGAACGTTCAGTTTGCTGGTCACGGTGTCCGGGTTGATGCTGGAGATGTACTCCCCGGTGTCGGTGTCTTTGCCACGCGTGCGGTTGTAGGCCATATCCAGGCTGAACAGGTCAGCGGAGTATTTCGCCATCACGTCCCAGCCCCAAATTTTGGCATTCGGTACGTTATAGGACATGGTCGTCGCGGCGGCAAAGTCGACGGTGGTGGAAATGTAATCTTTCGCTTTGGTGTCGAAGTAGCTGGCTTTGAACTCCAGCTCGTCGTTGGCAAGCATCAAATCGTCAAAGCGCAGACCAAAGCCGTACTCCTGCGTTTCGTTGGTTTCCGGACGCAGATTCGGGTTTGGCACCCAGTAGTTAGTGTAGAAATTGCCGATGGAGAAGTGTTTGGAATCGTTATACATCTCGCCCATCGTTGGCGCACGGAACGCCTGCGCATAGGAACCGAACAGCATCAGCCAGTCGGCTGGCGTTACGGTCAGGCCCGCGCGGGAGGACCATTTGTCCGCATCCACATCTTCGTATCCGTCGCTGCTGCCACGGTAGTTGTCATAGCGCGTGCCGCCCAAAAGGGTGATCGGCAGGTCGCGCAGGGTGATTTCGTCCTGCAGCCAGCCGGAGCTGAAATCGATTTTGGCGTCCGGGAATCCGGTGGTGGAGCCGCCCGGATTTTGCTCCTGACGATAATATTCACCGCCGTAGGTCAGCAGATGAGAGGCAAAGGAGTCGGTGAACAGGCGCGTGCGGTTCTCCACTTTCCCGCCTTTGGTGGTCTGCTTGCGGAACTCGGCGGTGCGGTCGACGTTCTGGGCGTTAATACGCGCTTCGGACCAGTACAGCTTAGTACTGGCGTTCAGCCAGTCATTACCTTCCGGCGCAATGTTGTAAGAGAGTTGTGCATCGCGCTGGATGGTAGAACGATCTGTCATCGGGTTGCTGCTGTCGGTCGCATCAATGGTTTGCGGGTTTTTCGGTTCCTGTGCGGCGTTGTTGTAATAGCGCAGGGAACCGCCCAGGGTCTGAGCGCTGTCGATTTTCCAGCTGCCTTTCGCCAGCATGTTGTTGATGGATTCGTCGTTAGGCGCGGTGGTGCCGTCGCTCTGGCGCAAATCCCCGCGATCGCGGCTGGACCAGGCCACGACGCCGTCCAGGGTATCGGTGCGACCAAACGCGCTCGCGCCCATGCCAATGCTGTGATCGCCGGTCGCGCCGGTGCCGAACACGCGGAAGCCGCTGTTCTTACCGGCATCCAGCAGATCTTTCGCATCCACCGTGTCATAAGAAATCACACCGCCCATTGCGCCGCTGCCGTACAGCAGGGCTGACGGGCCGCGTACCACTTCGATACGTTTGATCAGCGCGGGGTCGAGGAAGGTACTGTTCAGGTGGCCGGTATCGGTGCCCTGGCGCACGCCATCCACCAGAATCAATACGCCACGGCGGTCATACCCGCGCAGATTGACGTCCTGGCCGTTAGTGCGACCGGTACCGTCCAGCGTAATGCCCGGCACGTTGCGCAGCAGATCGGCGGCGGAGCTGGCGGTTTGTTTTTCAGGGGCGGTGGCGTCGATCACGCTCACCATCATCGGCGCTTCAAAGGCGCTGCGGGCGTTGCCCGTGGCGGTGACGGTGATGTCTTCTGAGGCCGCAGTGGCCGCTATCGCCGCGCCCGGCAGGGCACTGATAACAGCCAGCGCCAGCAGCGATGGGCGCAAAGACGCGGAATGCAGGTATGGCATAGCAACTCTCCATTTGGAAATCGAAAGCGCTGGCTGCCTGGGGATCACCTGGGTGGCTGGCGAATTTTATCGGTATTGTTTATTTAGTGAGAATCAGTTTTCCGGCATGGGTCTGGCGCAGCAGGTAGTGCTGGCCGTCATGCTCAATAATGACCCGCCCCTCATCGCCGAGCAGCGTTTTGCTGTCAATGCGACGTTCAGTGGGGGCAGGTTTTGGCTGTGTGCGGTCTTGTTCGAGCGTTGCCGTGCTGTTATTGATGCGTGACATAGTGTTTAAAAATAACAATCAATGTAACAATGATAATCATTATCAACAAAGTGAAATTTTACGGCAAGCGTTTTTGTGAAAAATTTGTGACGAGATCAATTTCCGTGAATTTTCAGAAGGTTTTGTAGGTCGGGTAAGCGAAGCGCCACCCGACGCAGGCGGCAGGATTTTGTAGGCTGGAGGCTCAGGGGACAGGGTTTTGTAGGTCGGGTAAGCGCAGCGCCACCCGACACCAGGGGCAGGAATACTAGAACCGGGTTCCCACAGCCGCCGCCAGTTTTTCCAGCAGCAACTCACTATCTTCCCAGCTCAGACACGGATCGGTAATTGACTGACCATACGTAATCGGCTGTCCGGCGACCACTTTCTGCGTGCCTTCTTTCAGGAAGCTCTCCGCCATGATTCCGGCGACTGCCGTTGAACCACTGCGGATCTGCTGGCAAATCTCATCGCACACGTCCAGCTGACGGCGGTGCTGTTTCTGGCAGTTACCGTGGCTGAAATCGACCACCAGATGTTCCGGCAGATCAAACTCGTGCAGCGTGTCGCACGCCGCCGCAATATCTTCTGCGTGGTAGTTCGGCTTTTTACCGCCGCGCATAATGATATGCCCGTAAGGGTTGCCGCTGGTCTGGTAGATGGTCATCTGGCCGTTTTTATCCGGCGAGAGGAACATATGGCTGGCGCGCGAGGCGCGAATTGCATCCACCGCAATGTGCGTATTACCGTCGGTACCATTCTTAAAGCCCACCGGACACGAGAGCGCAGAGGCCATCTCGCGGTGGATCTGGCTTTCAGTTGTACGTGCACCGATTGCCCCCCAACTGATGAGATCGGCGATAAACTGCCCGGTCACCATATCGAGAAACTCGGTGGCGGTCGGCACGCCCAGCTCGTTAACCTGCAGGAGCAGTTTGCGCGCCAGCTCAATACCGTGGTTCACACGGTAGCTGCCGTTGAGGTCAGGATCGGAGATAAGTCCTTTCCAGCCCACCACGGTACGCGGCTTTTCAAAATAGGTGCGCATCACGATTTCAAGGCGATCCTGATGTTTATCACGCAGCACTTTCAGGCGCTGCGCGTAATCCATTGCGGCATCGAGATCGTGAATAGAGCAGGGGCCAATAATCACCAGTAAACGGCGATCTTCACCATTAAGGATTTTTTCAATGCGTCGACGTGACGCTGTCACGTGTTCCGCAACGCTTGCAGAGACCGGGTGGCGCAGCGCCAGTTCGGCGGGAGTCACCAGACTTTCGATACGCGCAGTGCGAAGTTCGTCAGTTTTGTTCATGGAAGTTCTCAGAATTTTTTGCTTCATCGGCAGACTACCGGGAAGTGATGGGCATCACCTTAAACCAATCCCTGCTGATTTCAAGTTCGGGGCAAACCCGCCCCGAGAGTGGACGCAATGATAACTGAAAATAAACTATCGTACTAGCATATTAGTACATGCGGCGATTCAGTCCCATGATGTCGAGGATTTTTGTGGCGATCTCTTCTACCGAATAGTTGGTGCTATTCAGCCACGGAATCTGATTCTTGCGATACAGGGCTTCCACTTCTGATACTTCCATACGGCACTGGCGCATCGAGGCATAGCGGCTGTTTTCGCGACGCTCCTCGCGAATGGCGGCCAGACGCTCTGGATTAATCGTCAATCCAAACAGCTTATGTTGCAGTGGTTTCAGAGCGGCAGGCAGCACAAGGTTATCCATATCATCAGCAATAAACGGATAGTTTGCCGCGCGGATACCAAACTGGAGAGCAAGATAGAGACTGGTCGGCGTTTTACCGCAACGCGACACGCCCAGCAAAATCACCTGCGCCTGATCGAGATTGCGCATCGAAATGCCATCGTCGTGGGCGAGGGTGTAATCGATGGCGGCGATGCGTGCATCGTACTTCACCAGATTGCCGGGGTTCAGACCGTGAGTACGATGGGCGATCGGCGTCGGGTCGAGCTTGAGCTCGCCCTGTAACGGGGCCACCAGGGCCTGCACGATATCCTGACAAAAACCTTCACTCTGCAAAATAATGGTACGAATTTCGGGGATAACGATGGAATAGAAGACTAACGGACGCACACCGGTTTGCTGGAAAATTGCATCAATTTGCTCTTTCACCGCCTTTGCCCGGCTCTCGTTTTCAACAAACGGCAGCGTGATGCTGTTAATCGCAACGGGGAATTGCGACATCACCGCATGCCCCAGCACCTCGGCGGTGATCGCCGTACCATCAGAAATATAAAAAACATGGCGATCCACAGCATTATCCATTTTATCCACCCTGAATAGCGTACGTAATTGCCTGAAAGCATAAATTAAAAAAGTAAAATACACAGCAAAGAACTTGTCTGAATTATAAATGAAATGGTGTTTTTGATTTTACTGAAAAGTGGATTTCATTTTTAAAATAGACGCTTGGTTTTAAGGGTTTTTGTACGAATCTATAGGAATCATCGGGTTAGCGCTTGATGGGAAAGTGTCCGAAAAACAGAAAAATAAAAGTGCTTACACGATTCACCGTTTTTTTGCGGGGAATAAATATGCCAGTATAAATACGAAGTCAGGCGTTACTTACTCCGTTTAAATATCACAAAAGGATTGTTTCGATGTCCAACAATGGCTCGTCACCGCTGGTGCTTTGGTATAACCAACTCGGCATGAATGATGTAGACAGAGTTGGAGGCAAAAATGCCTCCCTGGGTGAAATGATTACAAATCTGTCGGGTATGGGCGTTTCCGTACCGAACGGGTTTGCCACAACTGCCGACGCGTTTAACTATTTTTTAGACCAGAGCGGTGTTAACCAGCGCATTTACGACCTGCTGGACCAAACGGATATTGATGATATTGCCGCGCTGAACAAAGCCGGTGCACAAATCCGCCAGTGGATCATCGACACACCTTTCCAGCCGGAGCTGGAAAAAGCCATTCACGATGCTTATAACCAACTCTCCGCTGATGACGCGCAGGCCTCGTTCGCCGTGCGTTCCTCTGCCACCGCAGAAGACATGCCGGACGCCTCTTTTGCCGGACAGCAGGAAACCTTCCTGAACGTTCAGGGCTATGACGCGGTGCTGGTGGCGGTGAAGCATGTGTTTGCCTCACTGTTTAACGACCGCGCGATCTCCTATCGCGTGCATCAGGGCTATGACCACCGTGGCGTGGCGCTCTCTGCGGGCGTGCAGCGTATGGTGCGCTCGGACATCGGCTCATCCGGCGTGATGTTCTCTATCGATACCGAATCCGGCTTCGACCAGGTGGTGTTTATCACTTCCGCCTGGGGTCTGGGCGAAATGGTGGTGCAAGGCGCGGTCAACCCAGATGAATTCTACGTACACAAACCGACGCTGGCGGCTAACCGTCCGTCGATCGTGCGCCGCACAATGGGTTCCAAAAAAATCCGCATGATCTACGCCCCCAGCCAGGAACATGGCAAACAGGTGAAAATCGAAGACGTGCCGCAGGAGCAGCGCGATCGCTTCTCGCTGACCGATGCGGAAGTTCAGGAACTGGCGAAACAGGCCGTTCAGATTGAGAAACATTACGCTCGTCCGATGGATATCGAATGGGCGAAAGACGGCCACACCGGCAAATTGTTTATCGTGCAGGCTCGTCCTGAAACCGTGCGTTCGCGCGGCCAGGTGATGGAGCGTTACACCCTACATGCGCAAGGCAAAATCGTTGCTGAAGGGCGCGCGATTGGTCATCGTATCGGTGCCGGTCCGGTGAAAGTGATCCACGACATCAGCGAGATGGACCGTATTCAGCCTGGCGACGTGCTGGTGACGGACATGACCGACCCGGACTGGGAACCGATCATGAAGAAAGCGGCGGCCATCGTCACTAACCGTGGTGGACGTACCTGCCACGCGGCGATCATCGCCCGTGAGCTGGGCATTCCGGCGGTTGTTGGCTGCGGCGACGCCACCGAGCGCATGAAAGACGGCGAGAAAGTCACCGTCTCCTGTGCCGAGGGCGATACCGGCTACGTTTACGCGGATATCCTCGACTTCAGCGTGAAAAGCTCCAGCGTCGACACCATGCCGGACCTGCCGCTGAAGATCATGATGAACGTCGGTAACCCGGATCGCGCGTTTGATTTCGCCTGTCTGCCGAACGAAGGCGTCGGCCTGGCACGTCTGGAATTTATCATTAACCGTATGATCGGCGTGCACCCGCGCGCGCTGCTGGAGTTTGACGACCAGACTCCACAATTGCAGAACGAAATCCGCGAAATGATGAAAGGCTACGACTCGCCGAAAGAGTTCTATGTTGGCCGTCTGACGGAAGGGATCGCCACTCTGGGCGCGGCATTCTATCCGAAACGTGTGATTGTGCGTCTGTCGGACTTTAAGTCCAACGAATACGCCAACCTGGTGGGCGGCGAGCGCTACGAGCCGGAAGAAGAGAACCCGATGCTCGGCTTCCGTGGGGCTGGTCGCTACGTGGCCGACAGCTTCCGCGACTGCTTCGCCCTCGAATGTGACGCGGTAAAACGCGTGCGCAACGAGATGGGGCTGACCAACGTCGAGATCATGATCCCGTTCGTACGTACCGTGGATCAAGCCAAAGCGGTGGTTGACGAGCTGGCGCGTCAGGGTCTGAAGCGCGGCGAGAACGGGCTGAAGATCATCATGATGTGCGAAATCCCGTCCAACGCCCTGCTGGCTGAACAGTTCCTGGAACATTTCGACGGCTTCTCTATCGGCTCGAACGATATGACGCAGCTGACGCTCGGTCTGGACCGCGATTCCGGCGTGGTGTCTGAGTTGTTCGATGAACGTAACGAAGCGGTGAAAGCGCTGCTGTCGATGTCCATCCGCGCCGCCAAGAAACAGGGCAAATACGTCGGGATTTGTGGGCAAGGCCCATCCGATCACGAGGACTTTGCCGCATGGCTGATGGAAGAGGGGATCGACAGCCTGTCCCTGAATCCGGATACCGTGGTGCAAACCTGGCTGAGCCTGGCAGAACTGAATAAGTAAGATAGATGCCCGGCGGTATGATACTGCCGGAGCCTGTCCCTAATTCTGTGTAACTGCCTCCATATTAAAGGTGGTCGCTCAGGCGATCACCGAATTCGATAATAAAACGGCTCATCGCCAGCCGCCAGTTCTGGATCGGCATACTCCATTTTTTCGACGCATCCTTGATCGCCAGATAAATTACCTTTCGTACCGAGTCATCTGTCGGGAACAGCTTGCGCTTTTTAATGGCTGCACGGATCACGCTGTTCAGCGATTCAATTGCGTTCGTGGTATAGATAGCTTTACGGATATCCGGCGGATAAATGAACAGAGTATTGAGGTTTTCCCAGTGTGCGCGCCAGCTTTTGCTGATTTGCGGATATTTATCGTCCCAGATTTCCACGAACGCATCCAGTGCCATCAGCGCTGCCTCTTCGGTCGCGGGGCCTGGTAAATCGCCTTCAGTCCGCTGGTGACGGCTTTGTAGTCCTTCTAGGCCACGTATTTCAGGCTGTTACGCACCATATGGATGATGCACAGCTGGACATGGGTCTGCGGGAAGACGCTGTTTATCGCATCCGGGAAGCCTTTCATACCGTCCACACAGGCAATCAGGATGTCCTGAAGGCCACGGTTTTTCAGTTCCGTCAGCACATTCAGCCAGAACTTTGCGCCTTCATTTTCGGCCAGCCACATGCCCAACAACTCTTTCTGGCCTTCGGTATTGATCCCCAGTGCCAGGAAGACGGCTTTGTTTATTACACTTCCATTATGACGAATTTTAACAACAATGTAGTCCATATAAACAATGGGATAAAGCGCATCCAGCTGTCGGTTTTGCCATTCGGTGATCTGCTCTTTTAAGGCGTCGGTGACCTTAGATATCAGCGTAGGTGACACATCGGCGTCGTACATTTCTTTGAAGGTGGCGACGATTTCGCGGGTGGTCATGCCTTTGGCATTCAGGGATAAAATCTGGCTGTCCATCTGCGTAATGCGCGTCTGATGCTTCTTAAACAGCTGCGGTTCGAAGGAGTTTTCACGGTCACGTGGCGTGTTCAGTTTTATCTCGTCGTCATCGCACAACAACGTTTTTGACGAGTAGCCATTGCGGGTGTTTGAGCCTGTTTTGGGGGTATTTTTCTCATGCCCGAGATGGTCAGTCAGTTCCGCATTGAGCGCCGTTTCGACAGTTAATTTCGTCAGCATACGGGAAAACTGATTGAGATCGGCCTCGGTTTTGAGTCCTTTAGCCAGTTCAGCCGCAAGGGCTTTAAGCTTCTTTTCGTCCATAATTTACCTGTCTCCATTGTTGGAGTGAACATATCAAAAACAGGCAATTACACAATTTTAATTACAGGCTCAGAAGGAAAGAACGTGTGAAAGAAGCCCCATAAGGGGCTTTTCTTGTCATTGTTTCTTCTCTTCTTTTTTCATCCATGAATCCCCGTATTTAATCATCCCTTCTAAATAAAACCACTCAATACCTCTAGACCTAAATGAAACAGTTTCGAGCATATTAGGATTGTTAGAGCCTGGGATATATGTATGATTTGCAGAGACGCCCATCACTACAACACTCTCAAGATTTATTCTATACACTTCACGCTCGATACCAGCTTCATTAATTTCATAATACCTAATCTCTGCTTTCTGTAATCTTTTGCTTTCACAGACACACACAGCTAAATAAGGGCTTATTTTGTCAATCTGCTTATGAATTACAAAGGGGCTATGTTGTCTTGTTCCTGTCATGCTTCCTGTGTGGCTGTCTACATTCTGATGGACACCATAACTACTACTCATTACTTCTATAGCACCCTCTCTACCTAAAGCTGTACATCCACCACTTACTAACATTCCATTTTCATCGTATAAAAACATATAAGCCGGTAATGACATTTTTCATTTCCCTGTAGTTAATGTTTTACTCATAATTTTATAGCATTCCCATCCGTATCAAGTATGAAGCTATAACGGTATTTAAGCCCATCTAAAATATATAGGGCTGTATACCTAACACCACTTTTAACATATACATTGAAGCAAGTATTAGGATATGACAAGTTAACAGGTGGATAACCTGAGCTTAGAACTATGTTAGGTTTATTCCCTTCATATGATTCGAGGTAATATGAAGTTAATACTTCCTTTTTATCTCCACTGTAGCACACTCTATTTCCATTAATACTAATCCAGCCGTCATTGTCATAAACTGTGACCTGCTCCCCGTTGATTAATACACCGCGATGTTAGTAATGTCTTCATAAGCCACATGAGGACATCCCCATGAAGAAGCGTTTTTCCGACGAACAGATCATCAGTATTCTCCGCGAGGCCGAAGCCGGGGTTTCTGCCCGTGAGCTCTGCCGTAAGCACGCCATTTCCGACGCCACCTTTTACACCTGGCGTAAGAAGTATGGCGGTATGGAGGTGCCCGAGGTTAAGCGCCTGAAGTCGCTTGAGGAAGAGAACGCCAGACTCAAGAAGCTACTTGCCGAAGCCATGCTGGATAAGGAGGCACTTCAGGTGGCTCTGGGGCGAAAGTACTGACGACAGACCAGAAGCGGGAAGCCGTTGAGTTTATGTGTGATGCGACCGGTCTGTCGCAACGTCGTGCCTGCAGGCTTACAGGTTTGTCCCTGTCGACCTGCCGCTATGAGGCTCAGCGTCCGGCGGCTGATGCGCATTTATCAGGGCGCATCACTGAGCTGGCACTGGAGCGCAGGCGTTTTGGCTACCGACGCATCTGGCAGTTACTGCGCCGTGAAGGCCTTCATGTTAATCACAAGCGCGTGTACCGTCTTTACCACCTTAACGGGCTGGGCGTAAAACGCAGACGACGTCGTAAAGGGCTGGCAACAGAACGTCTGCCGCTGCTCCGCCCGGAGGCGCCCAACCTGACCTGGTCGATGGATTTTGTCATGGACGCGCTGGCCACCGGTCGCAGGATCAAGTGCCTGACCTGCGTGGACGACTTCACGAAGGAGTGTCTGACAATTACCACCGCATTCGGGATTTCAGGCGTTCAGGTCACGCGAATTCTGGACAGCATTGCACTGTTTCGCGGCTATCCGGCGACGATAAGAACTGACCAGGGGCCGGAGTTTACCTGCAGAGCACTTGACCAGTGGGCTTATGAGCATGGGGTGGAGCTGCGGCTTATCCAGCCGGGCAAGCCAACACAGAACGGATTTATTGAAAGTTTTAACGGACGATTCAGGGATGAGTGCCTCAATGAGCACTGGTTCAGCGATATCGTTCACGCGAGGAAAACGATTAATGACTGGCGGCAGGATTATAACGAGTGTCGTCCACATTCATCGCTGAACTACCAGACTCCGGCTGAATTTGCGGCGGGCTGGCGAAACGGGAAATATGAAGAAAAACCAACCGACATTACTAACTGAAGGTTGTATCTAATCCTGGGGGCAGGTCAACTGCTCTATTACCTGAAGGGCAACCTGTCAGAATAAAACAAGCTAAAAGGGTAATAAGCTTTTTCATTGCGGGAAACTTCCTAAAATCTTTAGATATAAGGGCACCAAATCACTTTCAGGAATAGAAGGGTCATAATCTCTATATTTGAGATTTGCTTTAGTGTTAAAGAATCCGTAGTGCTTTAATAGCCAGTAATCACTAACTATACAGGCTTGCTGTTCCATTGAATAATCACTGAGAGTAGCCTTATCTAAGCTATAAGTGTAATCAGCAGCCCATGAGAAAGCGCCTCTAGTCTTTACCCACATACCCCTTTGCTTTTGCCAGACGTGCATCATTTCATGAAGAAACATGTGTTGCATATCAATAGAGGCCATCGAAAAATCCCTTTCATAGACACCTTCCTGAAAATACATTTCCCCGTTAGGGGTCATAGCAGTCAGATTGTCCTGAAGGTTGAAAGGTAAGTAACTGCCTCTGTGAATCCATACCTGATTGTAATGAATGCTGAAGCTATAGAGAGAACTGGCTAGATTGATTTCACCTAGCTTTAAGAGGCGCATACCACCTCTATCTATGCCTGTGTCTTTTACTATCCAGTCATACATATAAAACCCTCCTTAGTGAAGGGATATATTAGCACTGTGAGAGTATGGATCAATTATTTAGAAAATGAATGAATCAGGGAAATATATAAAAAGAAGTATCTTGAATGAAGGGGTAATTGTTGCTGGAACAACAGAACGGAAAAGCACGTTAATCATGCTAAACGTGAAAATAGAGAAGCGTTCCCCGTTAAAGGGCGATGAACCAAAAAAAAGCCCTTCGTGGGAGAAGGGCAAAGACTACACACAGCAATTCGTTGTTTCACTCAGGGGATTTCCATGCTTATAAATCAATGTGTTGATTCATAACCGTGAAGTAATAGTAGGTCATGCGACGTTTTAGCGTCGATCAGATTCGTCTCAATAGTTTAAGAACTATGAAGATTTTGCGAGGTGAATGGCGTGAAGATGCGGGGTGGGGCTGAGAAAAGTCCTAATACAGATTAGCTCGCCTTAAGTATCAGGCGGGTTTCCCCGCCTGAGGATTAATTACTGCTTATTCTTATCTTCAAGCTCATGCAGTACCACATCCGGGTCGGTTGCAGGCGCTGGGATTTCGTGAACCCACGCGGAGAACAGACGCCAGGTCACTGCCAGCAGTACAGGGCCGATAAACAGTCCGATCATGCCAAAGGCAATTAACCCGCCGATGACGCCGGAGAGGATAAGAATCAGCGGCAAATCTGCACCCATGCGAATCAGCATTGGACGGATAACGTTATCCATTGTTCCTACCACGCAGCTCCACACCAGCAGCACCGTGCCCCAGGTGGTATCGCCGCTCCAGTAGAGCCAGATAATGCAGGGAATGAGCACTAATAGCGGGCCAAGCTGGACCAGGCAGGTGAGGATCATGATGACGGTGAGAATGGTTGCGTACGGCACGCCGGAGATCGCAAGCCCTATCCCGCCGAGAACCGCCTGCACCAGCGCTGTGACTACCACGCCCAGCGCCACGGCGCGCACGGCTTGCGCCGCCAGTAGCACTGCCGCATCACCGCGAGTCCCCGCGAGGCGCGTCGCAAAATGACGCACGCCATGCGCAACTTGTTCACCGCGCCAGTAAAGCAGGGCGCTGAAGAGCAGCATCAGGGTACAGTGCATCATAAAGTGGCCGATATTGGCCGCTTGGGCGATAAACCAGGTGGTTGTTGTGCCAACGTACGGACGCACTTTCGCCATGATCGCACTGCCGCCCATCTCCAGCAAGCTATGCCAGCCGCTGTAAAGCTTGGCGCCGACCAGTGGAATGCTGTTGAGCCACGCCAGATCCGGCACGGTCATCTCACCGCTTGTTATCCCGCGGATCACCGGCCCGCTGGTATCGACCAGGCTGTTAACCAGCAGCGCAATCGGAATAATGAAGACTAAAAAAAGCAGCAACGCCATCACCAGCACGGCGAGCGTACGGCGACCGAACAACAATTTCTGCAAGCGCAACAGCAGTGGCCAGGTGGCGACGACCACCGTACCTGCCCACGCAAATCCAAGGATGAACGGACGAACTATCCATAGACACGCAATGATCATGATGGCTAAAAACAGCACCGACAGCAGTATTTGCGCAACGTCCCTGGGCTGACGAGAAGTGACCATAAATGAAATTTACCTTAAATGAAGACCAGACAGTCTGGCCAAAACTGAAAACCGCATCCCTTAATCATTAGTGATTTCAGCGGTTTTTGACAGGCGAATTCTGCCCGTAATTCTGCTGGGCGTATAAGAAAAAAATGTGATACAACAATTCAAAGGCAAGTACAACGCAAACGATAAACAACTCTAATTAGGGTCTTCCGTAATGATCCCATTGATTTCTCAGGCACCCGGCGTCGTTCAGCTGGTGCTGACTTATTTGCAAGCACTGGAGCAACAGGGTTTTACAGGTGATACCGCCACCAATTATGCCGACAGGCTGACGATGGCGACCGACAACAGTATCTATCAGTTACTTCCCGATGCCGTCGTATTTCCTCGCTCGACCGCCGATGTGGCGCTGCTTTCTCGTATTGCCGCCCAGGAGCGTTTCGCCTCGCTGGTCTTTACGCCGCGCGGTGGCGGCACTGGCACCAATGGTCAGGCTCTGAATCAGGGCATCATCATTGATATGTCTCGTTACATGAACCGCATCATTGAGATAAACCCGGAAGAGGGCTGGGTGCGCGTCGAAGCGGGGGTGATTAAAGATCAGCTCAACCTGTTCCTGAAACCCTATGGTTACTTCTTTGCCCCGGAATTATCCACCAGCAACAGGGCGACACTTGGCGGGATGATTAACACCGATGCCTCCGGGCAGGGGTCGCTGGTGTACGGTAAAACCTCCGATCACGTGCTGGGCGTGCGCGCGGTTCTTTTGGGGGGTGACATTCTCGATACTCAGGCGATGCCGGTGCAACTGGCCGAAACCCTCGGCCAAGACAACACGGCGGTCGGGCGCATCTATCGCAGCGTGCTCGACAGCTGTCGCGATAATCGCCAGCTGATTCTGGATAAATTCCCGAAACTGAACCGTTTCCTGACCGGGTACGATCTGCGCCACGTCTTCAATGACGATCTCAGCGAGTTCAATCTCACCCGC
The DNA here is from genome assembly GCA_002271215.1 of Lelliottia jeotgali. NCBI lineage: Bacteria > Pseudomonadati > Pseudomonadota > Gammaproteobacteria > Enterobacterales > Enterobacteriaceae > Lelliottia > Lelliottia jeotgali. Next base: position 1,930,515 of record CP018628.1, read on the forward strand.
ATTCTGACCGGCTCGGAAGGCACGCTGGCCTTTATCACCGAAGCGCGTCTGGATATCACCCGTCTGCCAAAAGTGCGCCGTCTGGTCAACGTCAAATACAACTCTTTCGATGCTGCCCTGCGCAATGCGCCCTTTATGGTCGATGCGCGCGCGCTGTCGGTGGAAACTGTCGACTCGAAAGTGCTCAACCTGGCGCGGGAAGATATCGTCTGGCATTCGGTGAGCGAACTGATCACCGACGTGCCGGATAAAGAGATGCTGGGCCTGAACATTGTCGAATTTGCAGGCGATGATGAGGAACTTATCGATTCACAAGTTCAGACACTCTGTGCTCGCCTGGACGAACTGATCGCTCAGGGTGAAGGCGGGGTGATTGGCTGGCAGTTGTGTAACGATCTCTCGGGTATTGAACGAATTTACGCGATGCGTAAAAAAGCGGTCGGCCTGCTGGGGAATGCCAAAGGCGCGGCCAAACCGATTCCGTTCGCGGAAGATACCTGCGTGCCGCCGGAACATCTGGCGGATTATATTGTGGAGTTTCGCGCGCTCCTCGACAGCCACGGCCTGAGCTACGGCATGTTTGGCCATGTGGATGCGGGCGTGTTGCACGTGCGCCCGGCGCTGGACATGTGCGACCCACAGCAGGAGATCCTGATGAAACAGATCTCCGACGACGTGGTGGCGCTGACGGCAAAATACGGCGGCCTGCTGTGGGGCGAGCACGGAAAAGGCTTCCGCGCCGAGTACAGCCCGGCGTTCTTCGGCGAGCAGCTTTACGGCGAACTGCGCAAAATCAAAGCCGCGTTTGACCCGAAGAACCGTCTCAACCCCGGCAAAATCTGCCCGCCTGCAGGCGTGGACGATCCGATGATGCAGGTTGATGCGGTAAAACGCGGCACCTATGACCGTCAGATCCCGATTGCGGTACGATCATCATGGCGTGGGGCGATGGAGTGTAACGGAAACGGTCTGTGCTTTAACTTCGACGTGAAAAGCCCGATGTGCCCGTCGATGAAAATCACCAGCAACCGTATTCACTCACCAAAAGGGCGGGCGACACTGGTGCGCGAATGGCTGCGTCTGCTGGCCGATCGCGGTGTCGATCCGTTGAAGTTAGAAAACGATCTGCCGGAAAAACGCGCCAGCCTGCGCACGCTGATCGAGCGCTCCAGGAACAGTTGGCATGCGAGTAAAGGCGAGTACGATTTCTCCCACGAAGTGAAAGAGGCGATGTCCGGCTGTCTGGCCTGTAAAGCCTGCTCGACGCAATGTCCGATTAAAATCGACGTGCCGGAGTTCCGCTCGCGGTTCCTGCAGCTGTATCACTCCCGCTATCTGCGCCCGATACGCGATCATCTGGTGGCGACGGTTGAAAGCTATGCGCCACTGATGGCGCGCGCGCCGAAGACCTTTAACTTCTTTATTAACCAGCCGCTGGTGCGCAAACTTTCCGAAAAACATATCGGGATGGTCGATCTGCCGCTGCTTTCAGCGCCTTCTCTGCAACGCCAGCTGGTTGGACACCGTTCGGCCAATATGACGCTGGAACAGCTGGAAGCCCTGAACGATGAGCAAAAAGCGAAAACCGTGCTGGTGGTGCAGGACCCGTTTACCAGTTATTACGATGCGCAGGTAGTGGCCGATTTTGTTCGTCTGGTGGAGCGCGTCGGCTATCAGCCGGTGGTGCTGCCGTTCTCGCCTAACGGCAAGGCGCAGCACATTAAAGGCTTCCTTAATCGTTTTGCCAAAACGGCACAGAAAACGTCAGATTTTCTGAACCGCATCGCGCAGTTGGGTATGCCGATGGTCGGCGTCGACCCGGCGCTGGTGCTCTGTTATCGTGATGAGTACAAACAGACGCTGGGCGACAAACGCGGGGATTTCAGCGTTATGCTGGTTCACGAATGGCTGCCCGCTGCGCTGCAATCCGCCGCAGAGAAAGAGGTCAGCGGCGAAGCCTGGTATCTGTTCGGGCACTGTACGGAAGTCACGGCGTTGCCGGGCGCACCCGCACAGTGGGCGTCTATTTTCGCGCGCTTTGGTGCGAAGCTGGAAAACGTCAGCGTCGGTTGCTGTGGTATGGCCGGAACCTACGGCCACGAAGTGAAAAACCATGCTAACTCGCTGGGGATCTATGAATTATCATGGCATCAGGCGATGCAGCGCTTGCCGCGTAATCGCTGTCTGGCGACGGGGTATTCCTGTCGCAGCCAGGTGAAACGCGTTGAAGGCAGCGGCGTTCGCCATCCATTGCAGGCTTTACTGGAGATTATGGGATGATCTGGAAACGTACCGTCACGCTTGAGGCGTTGAATGCGATGGGCCAGGGCAATATGGTCGGCCTGCTCGATATTCAGTTTACACGCATTGGCGAAAACGACCTTGAAGCCACCATGCCAGTGGACAGCCGTACGCATCAGCCGTTTGGTCTGCTGCACGGCGGCGCATCGGTGGTGCTGGCCGAAACTCTGGGATCGGTGGCGGGTTATCTCTGTACCGAAGGCGAGCACAAAGTCGTGGGACTGGAGGTCAACGCCAACCACATTCGCTCCGTGCGCAGTGGGCGCGTGCGCGGTGTGTGTCGCGCACTCCACGCGGGAGGTCGTCATCAGGTATGGCAAATCGACATTTTCGACGAGCAGGAAAGGCTGTGCTGCTCGTCGCGTCTGACGACGGCGGTGGTTTAAATTTCAGTAAACATCCGTGAGGAATTGTCTTTGGTCAAAAATTGGTCAGACGGAAGTGCTATACTGGTCAGGTTTTGTACATAGAGAGGATGTTATGGATACCGAAATGAACCCCACCCAACTGGCAGTAGAGTTTTTACGTCGCGATAAGAGCAACCTGTCTCCGGCGCAGTACCTGAAAAAGCTGAAACAGCTTGAACTGGAGTTTGCCGATCTGCTCGCGCTCTCTTCAAACGAACTGAAAGAAGAGATCTACTTTGCCTGGCGGTTAGGCGTTCACGTCCATTAAGACTTCCGCTTGTTGAAAAGGCCGCTAATGCGGCCTTTTTTGTTTTTGTCCTTTGTGAGTTCAAGGTCTTATAACCACAAATGGATAATGGTTTCTGAATTCCAATAACCCTATAATCTCCATCCCTTTTCGAGTCTTAAGTTTAAGCTGGAGGATAAATGGAGCTTAGCCGGAGGCAGTTCTTTAAGATCTGCGCGGGCGGTATGGCAGGAACCACTGTTGCATCTCTCGGATTTTTATCATCATTTTCTGCGCACGCAGAAGCCCGTCAATACAAACTCTTAAAAGCAAAAGAGACGCGTAATAACTGTACATACTGCTCAGTCGGCTGCGGCATGCTGATGTACAGCCTCGGCGACACCGCCAAAAACGTCACAGAAAGTATCTATCACGTCGAAGGCGACCCGGATCATCCGGTCAGTCGCGGTTCCCTGTGTCCGAAAGGGGCCGGCGTGCTGGATTATATTCACAGCGACAACCGACTGTTGTATCCCGAATACCGCGCGCCTGGCTCTGATAAGTGGCAGCGAATCTCCTGGGATGAGGCGATCGAGCGCATCGCCCGGCTGATGAAAGCGGATCGCGACGCCAACTTCATCGAGAAAAACGCCCAGGGGCTGACGGTGAACCGCTGGACCACCACCGGCATGCTGTGTTCTTCTGCGGCCAGCAATGAAACCGGTATTCTCGACGGCAAATTTGCCCGCGCGCTGGGGATGGTCGCCATCGACTGCCAGGCACGCTTATGCCACGGCCCGACCGTCGCCGCGCTGGCCCCAACGTTCGGTCGTGGGGCAATGACCAACAACTGGGTCGATATCAAAAACGCCAACGTGGTACTGATCATGGGTGGCAACGCCGCCGAAGCGCACCCGGTCGGCTTCAAATGGGTTATTGAAGCGCAAACCAAAAATGACGCCACCGTAGTCGTCGTCGATCCGCGCTTTAACCGCAGCGCCGCGGTGGCGGATTTATATGCCCCGATCCGCGCCGGTTCCGACACCGCCTTTTTACTCGGCGCCATCCGCTATTTGATCGAACATGACGCCATTCAGCACGAATACGTGCGCGCCTACACCAACGCCAGCCTGATTATTCGCGACGACTATTCCTTTGATGACGGCCTGTTCAGCGGATACGACGCCGAAAAACGTCAGTACTACAAATCGAGCTGGTTCTACCAACTGGACGAGCAAGGGCACGCCCTGCGCGACGAGACGCTGAGCCATCCGCGCTGCGTCTGGAACTTGCTGAAAGCGCACGTTGATCGCTACACGCCAGAAATGGTCAATCGTCTTTGCGGCACCTCGATCGATGACTTCAACCGCATCTGCGAGATCCTCGCCAGCACCAGCGTGCCGAATCGCACGGCGACCATTTTGTATGCGCTGGGCTGGACGCACCACTCGGCAGGCGCGCAGATCATCCGTGCCGCCGGAATGCTGCAACTCCTGCTCGGCAATATCGGCATGGCGGGAGGCGGGGTAAATGCCCTGCGCGGGCACTCCAATATTCAGGGCTATACCGATCTCGGTTTGCTCTCCACCAATCTGCCGGGTTACATGCCGCTGCCGTCGGAAAAACAGCCGGATTATCAAACCTATATTTCGCAAATTACGCCGCCAGCGCTTGGTCTGAATGAGGTCAACTACTGGCAAAATACGCCGAAATTCTTTATCAGCATGATGAAAAGTTTCTGGGGCGATCGCGCGACGGCGGAAAACAACTGGGGCTACGACTGGCTGCCGAAGTGGGATCGTCTGTATGACGTGATGACCCAGGCGAAGCTGATGCTCGACGGCAAAATTAACGGTTACATCGTGCAGGGCTTCAACCCGCTGGCGGCGTTCCCGGATAAGAACAAATCCGCGCGAGCGCTGGCGAAACTCAAGTACATGGTTGTGATCGACCCGCTGGTGACCGAATCCTCGACCTTCTGGCAGCACCACGGCGAGATGAACGACGTCGATCCGAAAGAGATTCAGACCGAAGTGTTCCGCCTGCCATCGTCCTGTTTTGCAGAAGAGGACGGCTCGATCGCCAACTCCGGCCGCTGGCTGCAGTGGCACTGGGCGGCGGCGGAGCCACCGGGTGAAGCGATGCACGACGGCAAAATTCTTGGGCGTCTGTTTACGCGCCTGCGTGAGCTGTATCAGCAGGAGGGCGGGGCAAATCCTGAGCCGGTGCTGAACATGTCGTGGAATTATAAAAATCCACGTGACCCGCATCCGGAAGAGATCGCCCGCGAAGCCAACGGCGTAGCGTTAGCCGATCTGTATGACGACAAAGGTCAGCTGATCGCCAAAAAAGGCCAGCAGCTCAGCAGCTTTGCGCAGCTGCGTGACGACGGCACGACCAGCAGCTTCTGCTGGGTGTACTGCGGGAGCTGGACCGAGCAGGGCAATCAGATGGCGAACCGCGACAACAGCGATCCTTATGGTCTGGGCTGCACGCCGGGCTGGGCGTGGTCGTGGCCCGCGAACCGCCGCATTCTCTATAACCGCGCGTCGGCGGATGTCGCCGGTAAACCCTGGGACCCGCAACGTGCCTTGCTGCACTGGGACGGTAAAAAGTGGTCGGGCATGGACGTGGCAGATTACAACGCCTCCGCACCGGGCACAAACGTCGGGCCGTTTATCATGAACCCGGAAGGGGTGGCGCGCCTGTTCTCCATCGACAAGATGAACGACGGCCCGTTCCCGGAACACTACGAACCGCTTGAATCGCCGATTGGCACCAATCCGCTGCACCCGAATGTGATCTCCAGCCCGGTGGCGCGCGTGTTCAAGGAAGACGTTGCCAATATGGGCCACGCGGCCGACTTCCCGTATGTCGCCACCACTTACTCGATCACCGAACTGTTCCGCCACTGGACCAAACATGCGCGGCTCAACGCCATTGCCCAGCCCGATCAGTTTATCGAGATGGGCGAAGCGCTGGCGCAGCAGAAGGGTATCGTCGCCGGAGACGTGGTGAAAGTGACCTCGAAACGGGGGTATATCAAAGCCAAAGCGGTGGTCACCAAACGCCTGCAAACGCTGACCATTGATGGGCGTCAGATCGACACCATTGGCATTCCGTGTCACTGGGGCTTTGAAGGGGCCACGCGCAAAGGCTTCCTGGCCAATACGCTGACGCCGTCCGTTGGCGACGCCAACTCGCAAACGCCTGAATACAAAGCGTTTTTAGTCAACATCGAGAAGGCGTAAGGGAGGCCGCGTATGTCTATGCAATCACAAGATATTATCAAACGTTCGGCCACCAACGTCATGACTCCGCCGCCTCAGGCGCGGGATTTCAAAGCGGAAGTCGCGAAGCTTATCGACGTTTCGACCTGCATCGGCTGCAAAGGCTGTCAGGTGGCGTGCTCGGAGTGGAACGATATTCGCGACGAGGTCGGCGTGTGCGAGGGCGTATATGACAACCCGATGGATTTGAGTGCCAAATCCTGGACGGTGATGCGCTTTAGCGAAACCACGCAGAACAACAAACTGGAGTGGCTGATCCGCAAGGACGGCTGCATGCACTGCGCGGAGCCGGGCTGTCTGAAAGCTTGCCCGTCCGCCGGGGCGATCATCCAGTACGCCAACGGGATTGTCGATTTTCAGTCTGAGCACTGCATCGGCTGCGGATACTGCATCGCCGGGTGTCCGTTCAACATTCCGCGTCTCAATCCTGACGACAACCGTGTCTACAAATGTACGCTGTGCGTGGATCGCGTCAGCGTCGGTCAGGAGCCGGCCTGCGTCAAAACCTGTCCGACCGGTGCAATTCATTTCGGCACTAAAAAAGAGATGCTGGAGCTGGGCGAATCGCGTGTGATGCAGCTGAAAAAACGCGGCTACGCGCACGCGGGCGTTTATAACCCGCAGGGTGTGGGCGGGACGCATGTCATGTACGTGCTGCATCACGCCGATCAGCCGGAGCTGTATCACAATCTGCCGACGGATCCGAAGATCAGTCTGCCGGTGGATCTGTGGAAGGGGATCCTCAAGCCGCTCTCTGCCGCCGGGTTTATCGCCACCTTCGCGGGGCTGATTTACCACTACATTGGCGTGGGGCCAAACAAGGAGACGGACGACGACGAAGAGGAGAATCCGCATGAGTAAGAGCAAAATGATCCTGCGCACGAAGTTTATCGACCGCGCCTGTCACTGGACGGTGGTGATCTGCTTCTTCCTGGTGTCGTTATCCGGTATTGCGCTCTTTTTCCCGACGCTCCAGTGGCTGACGGAAACCTTCGGCACCCCGCAGATGGGGCGCATCTTGCATCCGTTTTTTGGCGTGCTGATCTTTTTCGCGCTGATGTTTATGTTTGTTCGCTTTGTGCATCACAACATTCCGGATAAGCAGGATCTGCCGTGGATCAAGGGCATTGTCGAAGTACTGAAAGGCAACGAGCATAAGGTGGCGGATGTCGGGAAGTATAATGCCGGGCAGAAAATGATGTTCTGGAGCATTATGAGCCTGATTTTCGTCCTGCTGGCGACGGGAGTGATCATCTGGCGTCCTTACTTTACCCACTACTTCCCGATCTGGCTGGTGCGCTGGAGTCTGTTAATCCACGCCACGGCGGCGATTGTGCTGATCCACGCCATTCTGATCCATATCTATATGGCGTTTTGGGTGAAGGGATCGATTACCGGCATGATTGAAGGGAAGGTGAGCCGCCGCTGGGCGAAGAAACACCATCCGCGCTGGTATCGTGAGGTTGAGGCGAAAGAGGAAGAGTAAAACGGGGTTGCCGGGTGGCGGCTGCGCCTTACCCGGCCTACGTTTGAGGTTCTTGTTGCCTGGTGGTGGCGATACCTTACCCGTCCAACGGTTGAGGTTCTTGTTGCCGGGTGGTGGCGATACCTTACCCGTCCAACGGTTGAGGTTTTTGTAGGCCGGGTAAGCGAAGCGCCACCCGGCAATACAGGCTAAACGTTCACCGCATCAATCAACCTGGTTTTCATCGACTGATACGCCGAGGCGGCGTAATCTTCCGCCCAGCGCTGATCGTCGATCGCCTCCAGCTGCACCGCGCAGTATTTCGTTTCCGGCGTTTTTGACGTCGGGTCGAGATTATCCTGCGTCAGTTCGTTGCAAGCTCCGATCCACCACTGGTAGGTCATATACACAGCACCTGCGTTAATACGTTCGCTGATGTTCGCTCGGGTGATCACTTTCCCGCGACGCGAACGCACCCAGACCAGCTGCCCGTCAGAAACACCAAGCGCATCCGCATCAACCGGATTCATCTGCACGCGCCCCGGTTCATCGGCCAGGCTTTGCAGCGCGGCACAGTTGCCTGTCATTGAACGACACGAATAGTGGCCGACTTCGCGCACCGTACACAGCACCAGCGGATAGTCCGCGTCCGGCACTTCCGCCGGCGCGCGCCATTCGGCGGCAAACAGCTGGCCTTTGCCGTTTGGCGTATCGAACTGATTGTCTTTGTACAGGTACGGTGTGCCGGGGTGATCCAACGTTGGGCACGGCCATTGAATGTGGCCCATTTCGCCCATTTTTTCGTAGGTCACGCCGAAGAACAGCGGGCACAGATCGCGCATTTCGTCCCAGATTTGCTGGTTGGAATCGTAATGCATCGGATAGCCCATCGCGCTGGCGAGCAGGCTGATGATCTCCCAGTCACGCTTGACGTTCCCACTGGCCTCGATCGCTTTGCCGAAGCGCTGGAAGCCGCGGTCCGCGCAGGTGAAGACGCCGCCGTGCTCGCCCCATGAAGTGGCTGGTAGCAACACATCCGCCACTTCAGCCGTTTTGGTCATGAAAATGTCCTGGACGACCACGAAATCGAGCGCTTCAAAGCCACGGCGCACCAGGCCGAGATCGGCTTCGGTCTGGAGCGGATCTTCACCCATGATGTAATAGGCTTTGATTTTGCCTTCCAGCGCCAGATGCGGCACTTCAGTGATGCGCGTCCCGACCTGGTCATCCATGTCGTTGACGTTAATTCCCCATGCATCGGCGAACTTCGCGCGCACGGCGGCGTCGGTCACATCCTGATAGCCGGGGAACATATTTGGCAGCACGCCCATATCGCACGCACCCTGGACGTTGTTTTGTCCGCGAACCGGGCCGACACCCACGGCAGGGCGGCCAAGATTGCCGGTCAGTAACGCCAGGCTGGAAAGGCCTTTCACCACATCCACAGCCTGACCGAACTGAGTCACGCCCATGCCCCACATCACCGTCGCGGACGGTGCGGCGGCAAAGGTGCGCATCGCCTGACGCACATCCCGCGCCGAAACACCGGTCAGATGCTCGACCTTTTCAGGTGCATAATCGTTAACCGTCTGACGATAGGCATCGAGGCCATCCGCGAATCGCGCGACGTAGTTTTTGTCGTACAGCTCCTCTTCCAGCAGGACGTAGCCAAAGGCATTGACCAGCGCCATATTGCTGCCGTTATTGAGCTGTAAATGCTGATCGGCGATGCGCGCTGTTTCAATACGGCGCGGATCGCAGACGATGATCTTCGCGCCATTCTGGCGGGCTTTAAGCACCCGGCGCGCCACGATAGGGTGCGAATCCGCACAGTTATAACCAAACACCAACAGGCATTTTGAGTTCTCAATATCGTTAATCGAGTTACTCATCGCCCCGTTGCCCAATGTTTCCTGTAAACCTGCCACCGATGGCCCGTGGCAGACGCGGGCGCAGCAGTCCACGTTATTGGTGTTAAGGACACCGCGCGCAAATTTCTGCATCACGTAGTTGGTTTCGTTGCCGGTTCCGCGTGAGGAGCCAGTGGTCATAATGGATCGCGGGCCATGCTGTTCTTTGATCGCTTTCAGTTTGCTGGCGGTGTAGCGGATGGCTTCTTCCCAGGTGACAGGGGTGAATTTGTCGCCTTTGTGGTAGCGGATCATCGGCTGGGTGAGGCGAGGGGTGAGTAGACGGGTATCGTTAAGAAAGTCCCAGCCGTAAAAACCTTTCAGGCACAGGGTACCCTGGTTAGTGACGCCATCAGCGGCTTCGGCACGGATGATACGATTGTTCTCGACCACGAGATTTAATTTACAGCCTGCGCCACAGTAGGGGCAGACGCTTGCGATTTTTTTCATCAATAACAGACCTGTTAAGAGTGAATGAGCGTCATCTGACATCCTGCCTAAAGCAGGTTCTGTGCCAGAATTTCATTCTATTGATTTAACAGGTTTTATTGATTTTTGAGCCGCACGCTCGACATGACATTCGACAGAAGTGTCGACAAAATGAGAAGGCCAGTGAGAAACCGCTACGGTGGCAATAATCTCGTCTGGCCTGTCTGGCGGGAAATTGTGTTTTTAGATATCGTCCATGGTATAGCCAACCACAATTTCCAGAGTCTTACGGATCACATCGGCGGTCACCACATCTTCGGTGGTTTCGAGCGCGGTGATCAGCCATAAAATAATGGCTTTATTGGTCAGATGTCCTTCTGACGCCATAATGCTGCTAACTGCGGTAGCAAAAAGGGCCGACTCTTCAGCCAGTCGGTCACCAGAATTACGGAAATACTCAGACAGAGGGTTGTCGTAAAAACCAGCATACAAAGCGGGTTGAACCTGAATATTTTGTCTCATTTATTCTCACCGTAAGGGGTTATTGATCGGTTGCTGTTAATGGATATTGTTTCTGCCGCCGGGCTTACCATCACCAAATAGCGGGAAAACGTTATCCTTCTGCTCACTTTTCATACCGCTCAGATCCCTCTGAGGACGCACTTTTTTTCGCTGCGCAAACGGCGTATTGCTGGCGTTGATTTCCAGAATCACCGCCGCAAGCGCTTCACAACGGCGCGGATCGCTCTCCCGCGCTGCCATGTCCTGCAATCTCTTCACAAGAGATTGTTTACTGACAGGACCGTGCTCTTTTAAAAGAGACAAAACGGCCTCGCCAATGAGTTCATCTGTTAGTTGCTCTGTTTCACTTCTGTTCATAACTGCATCTCTGATCGCCGCAGGTTGACGTCCCGCACTGCGGCATTAAGTCAGAACCCTTGCTTGGGGTCTGCTGAAGATTGCCAGGTCTTACTGAAGCCTGAAACGTTCCTTCGTCAGAATTGACTTTAAAACCAGGTGATCTGTTAAATGGGTTTGCTATTGGGTCTTAGCGATCAAATAGCAAACCAATCAATGTGTGGTAATGGGTCTCTTCTTCCGGCCCTGATGCCGTATCGAGGCGGCTAAGAAGCTTGGTGCACAGGGTCTTACGATTCAGATTGCGGCCATCACTCAGGATCTCCACCACAATTTGTCCGAGCGTTTCCTGCTGTGTCGGCAGCGCGGCTTTCTCAAAATACTGGACAATGGCGTTGCCACTGTCGGGAATGTAGCTGTTCTGACGCATGTATCACTCCTGTAAAATTAAGTAGTCAGCTAAGTTACAATTTAAGTTATACGTTTTTTTAAAAGCTGTACATTTTTGGTGTACAGTTTTTAACGTTAATTTTGATCAAAAAGTGCTATTCATTTATTATCAGGTAGTTACAAGAAAAATCATCTCTTAACAGTACAGAATATATTGTACAAGATGTTTCACTCTGAAAATGTGTCCTACACGGGAGGTGGAACAGCAGATTGCAGCTAAACTGACTGGGGTGTGAAATGTTTGTTAATTAATGTGGTATAACAACGACCTGGGCACTTCGTGTGTCAACGGCAACGCCCCTTTAAACTCCCGGAAAAACTATGCTCACGACAATAATTTACCGCAGTCATCTGTGCGAAAACGTTCCGGTAAAAGCGCTGGAAGAGATGGTCGCGGCGGCCAATATTAAAAACGGGGAATCCGATGTCACCGGGATTTTACTGTTTAACGGCACCCATTTCTTTCAACTTCTGGAAGGCCCTGAAGAGAGCGTTTTCCGGATCTATAACAACATTTGTCATGACAAACGCCATTACAACCTGGTGGAACTGCTGTGCGATTACGCTCCGTCTCGGCGCTTTGGCAAAGCAGGCATGGAGCTGTTTGATTTAAGAACCTATGAGCGGGAAGAAGTGCTCCAGCACGTTCTTGATAAAGGGACGACAAAGTATCAATTGACCTACAACGATCGCGCGCTGCAATTCTTCCGAACCTTTGTCGAAGCCACGGAAAAAGAGAATTACTACGAAATACCTGACGGCAGCAGCTGGGATTTTATTGCGGACGACGACGCTAATCCGGCGCGTTCCATTGAGGTGGATGAAACGGCGGATTGCGGCTTTGCATTTCAGCCTATTGTTGACCCGTTCGCCCAGCAGGTCGTCTCCTTCGAGGCGCTGATCCGTACAGCAGACGGCGGCTCTCCGCAAGCGTACTTTAACGCGTTTTCCGGCAACGATATTTACGCAGCGGATCTCCAGAGTAAAAAGATGGCGTTTGCGATGGCGGGAAAATTGGGCCTGAAAGAACAGGCGTTATCCGTTAACTTATTGCCGATGACGCTGGTGAATGTGCCCGGCGCGGTGGGCTTCTTGTTGAATGAGATTGAAGCCAACGGCCTGGTGCCTGAGCAGATCGTGGTCGAGTTTACCGAGAGCGAAGTTATCTCGCGCTTTGATGAATTTAAAGACGCGGTCCGGCAGCTAAAAAGCGCCGGTATCAGCGTGGCTATCGATCACTTTGGCGCGGGATTCGCAGGGCTTTTGCTGCTGGCACAATTTCAGCCCGACAGAATCAAAATAAATCGCGATCTGGTGGCGGACGTTCACCGCAGCGGGCCTCGTCAGGCGATTATTCAGGCGATCATCAAATGCTGTTCTTCACTCGAAATTTTGGTGTGCGCGGTGGGTGTCGAAAAAGCCGAAGAGTGGATGTGGCTTGAGTCGGCAGGGATTTCTCAGTTCCAGGGACATCTGTTTGCCAGCCCGTGCTTCGCCGGAATACCGTCGATTGCGTGGCCAGAGAAAAAAGCGGGAATGTAAGCAACGCTAAACTCGAAACAGCTGTACAAAAAAACCAGCGTCAGGGAATCTTGTACAAAATGGGCTTGAACCCTGATGATTTGTTAGTTATACAATGAATTTGTACAATCTGCTAAAATTGAACAGGTTTGGTATGGACGTTTTGCGTTTAAGCATGAGGGAGTTAATGGCCTTATACAGTATCGGCGAAGTCGCCGAACGATGCGGAATCAACCCCGTCACACTCCGCGCCTGGCAGCGTCGCTACGGTTTATTAAAACCGCAGCGCAGTGAAGGGGGCCATCGTCAGTTTGACGAAGAGGATATCCAGCGCATCGAAGAGATCAAGCGTCTGATGAAAACCGGCATTTCCGTCGGCAAAGTCAAGGCACTGCTTGAGGTTGGCCCTCGTACGGTGGACAGCAACTGGATAGCATTCCAGGAAGAGATGATGACGGTCCTGCGTTACGCCAGCCCTGCGAAACTGCGCGCTAAAATTTCTGAATTCCGCCGCGACCACGCCATTGACGCCATCATCGACCACATTTTCATTCCTGTTCGTCAGCGTTTAAGCCTGGATCACAATACCGCCCGCCATATGTCCAGCCTGTTGGACGGCGTGCTGATTGATTTCATCGCCATGCTTCTGGCCGACGCGCGCAAAAAGCCGGGCAAAGAAGCATTGCTGATCGGCTGGGATACGGATGATCGCACACGTTTGTGGCTCGAAGCAGGGCGTTTGTCGCAGCAGGGATGGCATATTGATGTGATGGCGGAGCCGATTGACTCGCCAAAACCGGAGCTGTTCCCCGGTCAAAAACTCTTTGTCTGGACCGGCCTTGCGCCGTCAAGACGTCAGCAGGAACAGTTAGACCACTGGCGAGAACAAGGTTTCTCCGTCTCTTTCATCGAAGGCTAACCGTCCCGCTGATGCAGAGAAGGCCCTTTCGGGCCTGACTTAATTGACTTATTTTCGGCCTACCAGTAAACCAATAATCAATCCAATCGCACCCGCTGCCATCAGCCCGGTCAACGGGTTATCGCGGACTCTGTCCGAAACTTCTGACGCGACATCGGATGCCTGCGCTGCGTATTTACGTGCCGCACCTTTCAACTGATGCTTCGGCGAATCGACCACATCGCCAAACTGGTATTGCGCTTCACCCGCAACTTCATCAGCTTTATTCAGGGCTTTTTTCGCCAGGCGATCGGCTTCGTTTTGAAGGTCTTGTGATGACATGGTTATCTCCTTTTGGTGTCCCCATAAAGTCTAGTCGCTGTACGCCTGAGCGCTGACGATTCGGTGTTTTCCTGGAAATTTCCAACCGATTAAATAAATAGGTATTCCCGATGCATATTTTCCCCTTGCCCAAAAAATGCGAAATATGCTGGATAAATGTTTTAGACATCAATTAATTAAACAATTTTGACATAGCCTAATGGCCTGCGTAGTAGGGTCTATGCTTAATAAAAGTAGCCAAAAAGGGCGGTTTAGGTGAAAGCCCCTGCTATCAGGGGGTTGAAGTGATAATCGTTATCACTAACATGGTGTAATGCCCCTGGTGGCTTAATAGATGAGGTGGACCTATGGAATTGCATTCAGAAACCTTTAATCCCGCTGATTTCGCCTGGCGTGGTTTGACGCTGACGCCAACGGCAGCGGCGCATATTCACGAGCTGATAGCGAAAAAACCGGACATTGTGGGTTTGCGTTTAGGTGTTAAACAGACTGGCTGTGCCGGATTCGGCTATGTACTGGATACGGTCAGCGTGCCCGAAAAAGACGATCTGGTCTTCGAAACCGACGGCGCTAAGCTGTTTGTTGCGCTGCAGGCGATGCCGTTTATCGATGGCACTGAAGTCGATTACGTGCGCGAAGGCTTAAACCAGTTATTCAAATTCAATAACCCAAAAGCGCAGAATGAATGCGGCTGCGGCGAAAGCTTTGGGGTATAGGCGGTACTATGTCTCGTAATACTGAAGCAACTGACGATGTGAATACCTGGAGTGGCGGGCACCTCAACTATAAAGAGGGCTTCTTCACCCAGCTGCAAACGGACGAACTGGCGAAGGGCATCAACGAAGAGGTGGTGCGCGCAATTTCGGCCAAACGTAACGAGCCGGAGTGGATGCTCGAGTTCCGCCTGAGCGCGTTTCGCGCGTGGCTGGAGATGGAAGAACCGCACTGGCTGAAAGCCCATTACGATAAGCTTAACTATCAGGATTACAGCTACTACTCCGCGCCATCCTGCGGCAGCTGTGACGATACTTGCGCCTCCCAACCTGGCGCGGTGCAGCAAACTGGGGCTAACACCTTCCTGAGCAAAGAGGTCGAAGAGGCCTTTGAGCAGCTCGGCGTGCCGGTGCGAGAAGGGCGTGAAGTGGCTGTGGACGCCATTTTTGACTCCGTTTCTGTCGCGACGACTTATCGTGGCAAGCTGGCCGAACAGGGGATCATTTTCTGCTCCTTTGGCGAAGCCATTCACGATCACCCGGAACTGGTGAAGAAATACATCGGTACCGTGGTCCCAAGCAACGACAACTTCTTTGCGGCGCTGAACGCGGCGGTCGCCTCCGACGGGACCTTCATCTACGTGCCCAAAGGCGTGCGTTGTCCGATGGAGCTCTCGACCTATTTCCGTATCAACGCTGAGAAAACCGGTCAGTTCGAGCGCACCATTCTGGTCGCGGACGAAGGTAGCTACGTGAGCTATATCGAGGGCTGTTCTGCGCCTGTGCGCGACAGCTATCAGCTGCACGCGGCGGTGGTGGAAGTGATCATCCACAAAGACGCCGAAGTGAAATACTCGACGGTGCAGAACTGGTTCCCCGGCGATGGCAACACCGGCGGTATTCTGAACTTCGTCACCAAGCGCGCGCTGTGTGAAGGCGAAAACAGCAAGATGTCCTGGACTCAGTCCGAAACCGGTTCAGCGATCACCTGGAAATACCCAAGCTGCATTCTGCGCGGCGATAACTCGATCGGGGAGTTCTACTCCGTGGCGTTGACCAGCGGCTATCAGCAGGCCGATACCGGCACCAAGATGATCCACATCGGCAAGAACACCAAATCGACCATCATTTCGAAAGGGATCTCCGCCGGACACAGCCAGAACAGCTATCGCGGGCTGGTAAAAATCATGCCGACGGCGACTAACGCGCGTAACTTTACCCAGTGTGATTCGATGCTGATCGGCACTGACTGCGGGGCGCACACCTTCCCGTACGTCGAATGTCGCAATAACAGCGCCCAGCTGGAACATGAGGCCACCACGTCGCGCATCGGCGAAGACCAGCTGTTCTACTGTCTGCAACGCGGTATCAGCGAAGAAGATGCGATTTCGATGATTGTGAACGGCTTCTGCAAGGACGTGTTCTCTGAACTGCCGCTGGAATTTGCCGTAGAAGCCCAAAAATTATTAGCGATCAGCCTTGAGCACAGCGTCGGTTAAGGAAAAAACATGTTAAGCATTAAAGATTTACAGGTCAGTGTTGAAGATAAAGCGATCCTGCGCGGGCTGAACATTGACGTCCGCCCAGGGGAAGTGCACGCCATTATGGGGCCGAACGGCTCGGGGAAAAGTACGCTTTCTGCAACGCTGGCCGGGCGTGAAGATTATGAAGTGGTCGGCGGTTCCGTCGAGTTTAAAGGCAAAGATTTACTCGAACTGTCGCCGGAAGACCGCGCGGGTGAAGGCATCTTTATGGCCTTCCAGTATCCTGTCGAGATCCCTGGCGTCAGTAATCAGTTCTTCCTGCAAACCTCGCTGAATGCGGTGCGCAAATACCGTGGCGAGGAAGAGCTTGATCGCTTTGACTTCCAGGATCTGATGGAAGAGAAGATCAAACTGCTGAAAATGCCGGAAGATTTGCTGACCCGTTCCGTGAACGTCGGTTTCTCCGGCGGCGAGAAAAAGCGTAACGATATCCTGCAAATGGCGGTGCTGGAGCCTGAACTGTGCATTCTGGATGAAACAGACTCTGGTCTGGACATTGATGCGCTGAAAATTGTAGCTGACGGCGTGAACTCCCTGCGCGACGGCAAGCGCTCGTTCATTATCGTCACCCACTATCAGCGTATTCTGGACTACATCAAACCGGATTACGTCCACGTCCTGTATCAGGGCCGCATCGTGAAATCCGGTGATTTTACTCTGGTCAAACAACTGGAGGAGCAGGGCTATGGCTGGCTTACCGAACAGCAGTAACGCGCTGCAGCAGTGGCATCGCCTGTTTGAAACCCAGGGCGAAACGCGATCCGAACAGGCGCAACAGCACTTGCAACAGATGCTGCGTCTCGGCCTGCCGACGCGCAAGCATGAGAACTGGAAATACACGCCGCTGGACGGCCTGCTCAACAGTCAGTTTGTTACCCGTCTGGCGGAGGTCGCTCCGGCGCAGCGTGATGCCCTGGCGCTGAATGTGGACGCCGTGCGGCTGGTATTTGTCGACGGACGCTATCAGCCTGAACTGAGCGACAGTACTGAGACGAGCGGCTTTGAGGTCGAGATTAACGATCAGCGCCAGGCGCTGCCCGCGCCGGTACAGCCGGAAGTTTTCCTGCATCTGACAGAAAGTCTCGCGGCGAGCGTCACCCACATCCGCGTGAAGCGTAATCAGCGCCCGGCAAAACCGCTGCTGCTGTTGCACATCACCCAGGGGCTGGACGGCGAAGAGGTCAACACGGCGCATTATCGACACCATTTTGAGCTGGCAGAAGGCGCGGAAGCGACGATCATCGAGCACTACGTTAGCCTCAATGACACCAAACACTTTACTGGCGCGCGCCTGACCATGAACGTGGCGGCCAACGCCCAACTGCATCACATCAAGCTGGCGTTTGAAAACCCGGTCAGCCATCACTTTGCCCATAACGACATTTTGATGGGGCCGGATGCGGCGGCGTACAGCCACAGTTTCCTGCTCGGCGGGGCGGTGCTGCGTCACAATACCAGCACCCAGTTGAACGGTGAAAACACCACGCTTCGCATCAACAGCCTGGCGATGCCGGTTAAGTCAGAAGTGTGCGATACCCGAACCTGGCTTGAGCATAACAAGGGCTACTGCAACAGCCGTCAGATGCACAAAGTTATCGCCAACGACAAAGGTCGCGCGGTGTTTAACGGCCTGATTAACGTGGCGCAACATGCCATCAAAACTGACGGGCAGATGACCAACAACAATCTGCTGCTCGGGCGTCTGGCGGAAGTGGACACCAAGCCGCAGCTTGAAATTTATGCCGATGACGTCAAGTGTAGCCACGGGGCGACGGTAGGACGGATCGACGATGAACAGATGTTCTATCTGCGCTCGCGCGGGATCGACAAACACGCGGCGCAGAAAATGATCATCTACGCGTTTGCCGCAGAACTGACGGAAGCGCTACGCGATGAAACCCTGAAACAGCAGGTGCTGGCACGCATTGGCCAGCGTTTGCCAGGAGGCGAAGCATGAGTTTTCCCGTAGAGAAAGTGCGGGCGGATTTCCCCGTCCTGACCCGTGAAGTGAACGGTCTGCCGCTTGCCTATCTCGACAGCGCAGCCAGCGCGCAGAAGCCGAACAAGGTGATCGACGCCGAGGCGGAATTCTATCGCCACGGCTACGCGGCGGTGCATCGCGGCATTCACACCCTGAGCGCCGAAGCGACGCAGCGCATGGAAAACGTGCGCACGCAAATTGCCGCGTTCCTTAACGCCCGCTCGCCGGAAGAGCTGGTGTTTGTGCGGGGTACCACCGAAGGCATTAACCTGGTGGCGAACAGCTGGGGCAGCGCGCAGGTCCACGCGGGTGACAACATCATCATTACGCAGATGGAACACCACGCCAATATCGTGCCGTGGCAGATGCTTTGTGAGCGCGTGGGCGCCCAACTGCGGGTGATTCCGTTGAATCAGGACGGTACCTTGCAGCTGGAGGTGCTGGATTCCCTGCTCGACGATCGCACGCGACTGGTGGCCATCACCCAGATTTCCAACGTGCTTGGCACCGAAAACCCGGTAGCGGAGATCATCGCCAAGGCCCATCAATCTGGCGCGAAAGTGCTGGTGGACGGCGCGCAGGCGATCATGCACCACACCATCGACGTGCAGGCTCTGGATTGCGATTTTTATGTCTTCTCCGGTCACAAACTGTATGGCCCGACCGGGATTGGCGTGCTGTATGTAAAAGAGGATATTCTGCAGGCGATGCCGCCGTGGGAAGGGGGCGGATCGATGATCGCCACCGTTAGCCTGACGCAAGGCACCACCTACGCGAAAGCACCGTGGCGCTTTGAAGCAGGCACGCCGAATACGGGCGGGATCATCGGTCTTGGCGCAGCTATTCAGTACGTGTCAGCCATTGGGCTGGACGCGATTGCGGAATATGAAGAGACGCTGATGCACTATGCGCTGGCGGAACTCGCCAGCGTGCCGGATCTGGCGCTTTACGGCCCGGATTCGCGTAAAGGGGTAATTGCCTTTAATCTGGGTAAACACCACGCCTACGACGTTGGCAGTTTTCTTGATAATTACGGCGTGGCCGTGCGCACCGGGCATCACTGCGCAATGCCGCTGATGGCGTTTTACCAGGTCCCGGCGATGTGCCGCGCGTCGCTGGTGATGTATAACACAACGGAAGAGATCGACAGGCTGGTGACGGGGCTGAAACGCATCCACCACCTGCTGGGTTAAAAGAGAGGCAAGACATGGCCGCGTTGCCGGACAGAGATAAGCTGTTGCGTAACTTTAGTCGTTGCGCCAACTGGGAAGAGAAATACCTGTACATTATTGAGCTGGGCCAGCGTTTGCCTGCCCTCAGCGAAGAGGATCACAGTCCGGAGAATACGATTCAGGGCTGTCAAAGCCAGGTGTGGATCGTGATGAATCAGACCGACGGCGGCGTGATAGAACTGCAGGGCGACAGCGATGCGGCCATTGTTAAAGGGCTGGTTGCCGTTGTTTTCATCCTCTATCACCAGATGTCCGCTCAGGACATTGTGGCTTTTGACGTGCGTCCGTGGTTTGAAAAAATGGCCCTGACTCAGCACTTAACGCCTTCGCGTTCTCAGGGGCTGGAAGCGATGATCCGCGCAATCCGCAACAAAGCGTCCAACATTAGCTAAACTAAAAAGACTGCATTCATTCTGTTTCGCGAGGTGGCTCCCACCTCGCTGGTTTTTCGGCTTTCTGGCGTTCTGCCAGTGAATAAGGAATCTCAGTATGAAGCGCGCGTCGATAATTACACTTTTACTGCTTAGCACTTTTGGTGGTCTTAATTCTGCCAGCGCGATGGATTATCCGTTGCCGCCAGCGGGCAGCCGCCTTATTGGTCAAAATCAAACCTACGCCATCCAGGAAGGGGACAAAAATTTACAGGCGATTGCCCGACGATTTAATACGGCGGCGCAGCTGATCCTCGAAACCAATAATACCATTGCCCCTATCTATCCCGCGCCGGGCACGGTGATTACCATTCCGTCGCAAATGCTGCTCCCGGATACGCCGCGTGAAGGCATTGTGGTGAACCTCGCCGAGCTGCGACTCTATTATTTCCCGCCGGGCGAAAATATCGTGCAGGTCTATCCGCTCGGGATTGGTCAACTGGGGCTGGAAACGCCGGTGAGCACCACGCGTGTGAGTCAGAAAATCCCAAATCCAACCTGGACACCTACACCGGGCATCAGAGCGCGTTCTCTTGCGCAGGGTATCAAATTGCCGCCGGTAGTCCCGGCAGGCCCTAACAACCCGCTGGGGCGCTTCGCGCTGCGTCTGGGGATAGGTAACGGCGAGTATCTGATTCATGGAACCAGTGCGCCGGACAGCGTCGGTCTGCGCGTGAGTTCGGGCTGTATGCGCATGAATGCGCCAGATATTAAAGCGCTATTCGAGCAGGCTCGCGTGGGGACACGCGTGCAGATCATCAATGAGCCGGTAAAATTCTCGGTTGAACCTGATGGCAGAAGCTATGTGGAAGTGCATCGCCCGCTGGCGCAGGTCGAGGGCGAGAATCCGCAAACCACGCCAATCGTTCACAATGCCGATTTTACGTCATTTGCCACGCGTGAAGGCACTGACAAAGTGCTGATTGATAAAGCGCTGTCGCGTCGTGCAGGCATCCCGGTTGCGGTCACAGCGGGAAACGGACCTTCCGCATCAGCCAATAATCCGGTGTTGTCGGTGCAGAACAGTCGCGCCTCAGCGGCGGTGGCGGAAAGTGAGAATGCGAAAGAGGTGGTGACGCAGTAGGGCGATGGATGAGAGACAAAAAAAATGGCGCACAATGTGCGCCATTTTATTAACAGGTACTATTACTTACGGTATTTAGTAGCCTGGTTGTCCAGACGCTGGTTAGCGCGTGCTGCGTCGTCTTTAGCAGCCTGAACGTCAGAACGGATTGCATTCACGTCGTTGCTCAGCTGGTCAACTTTAGCGTTCAGAGTCTGAACGTCAGAAGACAGTTGGTCGATTTTAGCATTGCTAGAACAACCAGCCAGCATAGTAGAAGCCAGGATTACCGCGCCCAGTACCAGTTTAGTACGATTCATTATTAATACCCTCTAGATTGAGTTAATCTCCATGTAGCGTTACAAGTATTACACAAAGTTTTTTATGTTGAGAATATTTTTTTGATGGGAATACCCCTATTTTTGATCGTTCGCTCAAAGAAACAACGAATCTGCCTCTTTTGCCTAAAAAGCCATGTTAAAAAAGACATTTTTCATCGGATTCGTCTTAGATAATTCACTCTTAAATAGAAAAACTCGATTTGCATTTTGAATAAAACTGGCTAATGCCATAAATAAAAAAAGCGCCCAGAGGGCGCTTTTTACGAAATTAATTCGTTTGAGAATGATTACAGCACGTGAACAGATGCAGTATTGGTCGTTCCGCTTGGTACCAGAGCACCAGAAACCATCACCACAACGTCACCTTTACGCGCCAGACCGCGATCAACCAGCTGCAGAGCGACTTCTTTACCCAGACGGTAGAAATCGTCAGTAGAGGCGATCTCTTTTACCAGGTGTGGGATCACGCCTTTGCTCAGAACCAGCTGACGTGCAGTGGTTTCGTTGGTGGTCAGCGCCAGAATGGTCGCGTTAGGGAAGTATTTACGTACGGCTTTAGCGGATTTACCGCCCTGGGTTGCAACCACGATCAGCGGGGCGTCCAGTTTCTCAGCAGTTTCAACGGCACCACGGCAAACGGCTTCGGTGATACGCAGTTTACGGCTGTCGTTGCTGTTATCCAGACGGCTGGTCATCACGCGGTCAGTACGTTCGCAGATAGTCGCCATGATGGTCACAGCTTCCAGCGGGTATTTACCTTTCGCGGATTCGCCAGACAGCATCACGGCATCAGTACCGTCGAGGATGGCGTTCGCCACGTCGCCAGCTTCAGCGCGGGTAGGGCGTGGGTTTTTGATCATGGAGTCGAGCATCTGCGTGGCAGTGATAACCACTTTACGTGCACGCACACATTTCTCGATCATCATCTTCTGAGCGAAGATCACTTCTTCAACCGGGATTTCAACGCCCAGATCGCCACGTGCAACCATGATGCCGTCAGATGCTTCGAGGATTTCGTCGAAGTTGTTCAGGCCTTCCTGGTTTTCGATTTTGGAGATGATCTGGATCTTCTCGCCGCCGTGCGCTTTCAAGTGCTCACGGATTTCAGTCACGTCAGAACGTTTACGGATAAAGGACGCCGCAACGAAATCAACGCCTTGCTCGCAACCGAAGATCAGGTCTTGTTTGTCTTTTTCAGCCAGAGCTGGCAGAGCGATGGAAACACCTGGCAGGTTAACGCCTTTGTTTTCGCCCAGGTCGCCGTTGTTCAGCACTTTACAAACAACGTTTTTGCCTTCGATGGCAGTCACTTCCATACCGATCAGGCCATCATCCACCAGAACGGTGTTGCCAACGGACAGGTCGGTGGTGAAGCCTTCGTAAGTCACAGCAACGATGTCGCTGTTACCGACAACAGTTTTGTCGGTGGTGAAGGTGAAGGTCTGACCCGCTTTCAGGGAAACGTCGTTTCCGCCTTCCAGTTTGATGGTGCGGATTTCAGGGCCTTTGGTATCAAGCAGGATGGCTGCTTTTTTACCGGTCTTGCTCATCACGTTGCGCAAGTTCTGAATACGCTGACCGTGTTCAGCATAGTCGCCGTGGGAGAAGTTCAGACGCATTACGTTCATGCCGGCGTCCAGCATTTTGCTCAGCATCTCTTCAGATTCGGTTTTCGGGCCGATGGTGCAAACAATTTTCGTCTTTTTCATGACAGTCTTAGTCTTTAAGTTGGAAAGGATATGGGAATCTCGCTCCGGGGGCGCACTGCCGCAGAGTCAAACCTGTGTAGCGAAATTTTGTATGACACGCACTAAGGATAGGTGACATCAAATGAGCGTGCAGAAGAAAGTGTGCCTGAGTGTTGGCCCAATGAAGGAGAGTTGCAGTTGTACGTTGTTTTTTGTATTCCAAGCGCTGAAACCATTCACCCAGGGATTAGGCGCGCATTATACGCTGATTTTCAGATAAAAGGAAAATGGAAACGGTGTTTCAAAAACATTCTGTGCAGTTTCACAAAGATTGTTATCAAGGCGTTAAGGCGAAATGGCATCTTGTTGCGGCAGACGCACGGTCTGCCGCAAATTGCTTAGTTTTTCAGCGCTTGCTCAAGGTCGGCAATTAAATCGTTCGCATCTTCAATCCCAACGGACAGACGAATCAGCTGCGGAACAATGCCATTGGCTAAACGCTGCTCAAGCGGAATAGACGCGTGGGTCATGCTGTACGGCTGGCTGACCAGGCTTTCAACACCGCCCAGGCTCTCTGCAAGAGTGAACAGTTTCAGCTTGCGGATAATGACGGTGGCCTGTTGCGCATCGCCTTTTACCACCACAGAAATCATCCCGCCCGGCAACGCCATCTGTTCACGTGCCAGCTGATAATGTGGATGCGATTCCAGCCACGGGAACCACACTTTTTCAACCTGTGGGTGCTGCTCCAGCCATTGCGCAATCGCCAGCGCATTGGCGCTGTGTTTTTCGACGCGCAAGGCGAGGGTGCGAATCCCGCGTAGCGTCAGGAAACTGCTGAAGGGGTCGAGCACACCGCCGACGGCGTTTTGCAGATAACCCAGCTGGTCAGCCAGTTCACTGTTCTCGCCTACTACCGCCAGGCCCGCCACCACATCAGAATGGCCGTTGAGATATTTGGTTGCAGAATGCACGACGATATCAAAGCCAAACTCCAGCGGGCGATGAATCACCGGCGAGGCAAAGGTATTATCCGCCACGCTGATGATGTTGTGGCGGCGCGCGATCTCAGCAATTCCGGCGAGATCCGCCAGTTTCAGCAGCGGATTGGTCGGCGTCTCTACCCAAATCATTTTAGTGTCGGGGCGAATAGCCGCCTCCAGTGCCGCCAAATCCCCCGGTTTTACCCAGCTCACCTGCAGGCCGGTGCTGCGTTTGCGCACATTTTCGATCAGGCGATATGTGCCGCCATACACATCGTCAATGGCGACGATATGGCTGTCTTTGTCCAGCAGTTCCAGCACGGTGGAAATCGCCGCCAGACCGGATGCAAAAGCATATCCGCGCGTGCCGCTTTCCAGTTCAGCAATCGCCGTTTCCAGGGCGTGGCGCGTTGGGTTGCCGCTGCGCGAGTATTCGTAGCCCGTATGTTCGCCAGGTGCCGGTTGCGCAAACGTCGAGGTCGCGTAAATCGGCGGCATCACCGCCCCGTGCTGATCGTTAAACTCGCCGCTGTGGACGCTAAGGGTTGCCAGGTTTTTCATCATTATTGTTCCTTATTGTTGAAGACGGTTGCGCCAGACGGTGAGGACATCGCTGCGCGTAATCAGGCCGAGGAAGCGATTGCTGTCATTAATGACGGCCACCAGACCACGGTCAAAAATAGGTTTCAGCGCGCTCTCTGAGGCGTGTTTGTCGAGCACTTCGACGTTGCGGGTCATGGCTTGTGTGACGGGCAGGGCGAAGCGCTCACCGTCGCCTGCGATATGGCTGACCAGATCCCACTCGTCAACAATCCCGACCACCTGACCGTTGTCCAGCACCGGCAGCTGCGAAATGTCGTACAGCCGCATACGCGCGAGAACGGTGGCGAGGGTGTCATCCGGGGCGGCGGTCACGGTCGCGCCTTCGTCATGACGCAGGGCGATATAGTCAGAGAGATCGCCGGTTTGCGGGCGGGAGATCAGCCCCTGCTGGCGCATCCAGTCGTCGTTGAACATTTTCGACAGATATTTGTTTCCGCTGTCGCAGGCAAAGGTGACCACGCGTTTAGGTGTGGTTTGCGCCTGGCAGTAACGTAACGCCGCCGCCAGCAGCGTGCCGCTTGAAGAACCCGCCAGAATACCTTCAGTTTTCAGCAGATCGCGGGCGGTGGTGAAGGCTTCGCGGTCGGTCACACGATACGCCTGATGAACCCCTTCGATACGTGCCAGCGGCGGAATGAAATCCTCGCCGATGCCTTCGACCAGCCACGAGCCCGCATCCTGATGACGACCCGATTCCACCTGATCCGCCAGCACCGATCCTGCCGGGTCTGCTAACACAAACTCAGTATGCGGGGAATGCTGCGCAAACCACGCCTGTAGCCCGCCGAGCGTGCCGCCGGAACCGACACCGACGACAATCGCGTCGATTTTGCCGTCCAGCTGTTCAAACAGCTCCGGTGCGGTGGAGGTGCTGTGCGCCAGCGGATTGGCCTCGTTATTAAACTGATCAATATAGAAACTGCCCGGAATTTCCTGCGCCAGACGCTGCGCATAATCCTGGTAATAGGCCGGATGGCCCTTGTTGACGTCTGAGCGGGTCAGCACCACCTGAGCGCCCAGCGCGCGCAGATGGAAAATCTTCTCGCGGCTCATTTTGTCCGGCACCACCAGCACCAGCGTGTAACCTTTTTGCGCCGCAATCAGCGCCAGCCCCAGCCCGGTATTGCCTGCCGTGGCTTCAATGATGGTCCCGCCCGGCGCGAGCAGCCCTTTGCGCTCCGCTTCGTTAATCATCGACAGCGCCACGCGGTCCTTAATGGAACCGCCCGGATTCTGGTTTTCAAGTTTCAAAAACAGCGAGCACAGGCGTGTATCGAGCTTGTGCAACTGGATAATTGGCGTGCGGCCAATCAGTTCGGTGACGGAATGATAAATCGCCATGGTCTTTTCCTTAACAGGGACATGGCTGGATGATAGGACCATGAAAATTTCTCAAGAAAGAACGTTTCACTGCCTTTTAGAACGGAAAGTAATATAAATGCCTTTTCTGGAAGTAAGGGCGGAAAGCCGTAAAGTGCTCCAGATGTGAGGATGGCTATATAAGGACAAAATGCGGCAAAAATGACCATTTTTGCGCCTGAGGCGCTGCTGCATATCCATTTCACAGCTAATCATTGCTGAAAATAAGCTAATCGTCCTGCGCCCAGTCGGCACGCTTCATATTCCTCTGCGTTATAAGACATTCGATTTTGTTCATTTAAAACAGGATAACCTCTGATTACTATCGTTTGGACATCCATACTGCTAAACCGCTATACGCGTAACGGATAAGAAAAATAATGATAGTTCTGAGGAATATTTCGAAGATTTTTGACAACGGAAAAGTGGCGTTAACCGCCGTGGATGACGTTAATTTGACGGTTGAGCAGGGGCAGATTTACGGGATTATCGGCTACAGCGGTGCCGGAAAAAGTACGCTGATTCGTTTGCTGAATGGGCTGGAAAAGCCGACATCGGGCAGCGTGACCATCAGCGGCCAGAATATCTCTGCAGCCAAAGGCGAAGAACTGCGTCAGGCGCGCCTGAAAATCAGCATGGTGTTCCAGCACTTCAACCTGCTGTGGTCGCGCACGGTGACAGAAAACATCGCCTTCTCGATGCAAATCGCGGGCGTACCGAAAGCGAAAATTAAAGCGCGCGTTGCCGAACTGGTTGAGCTGGTCGGGCTTACGGGCCGCGAGAACGCCTATCCGTCGCAGCTCAGCGGCGGGCAGAAACAGCGCGTGGGCATCGCCCGTGCGCTGGCGAATAATCCGGATGTGCTGCTGTGCGATGAAGCCACGTCTGCGCTCGATCCGCAAACGACCGATCAGATCCTCGATTTGCTGTTCGACATTAACCGTCGTTTCAAACTCACCATCGTGCTGATCACTCACGAGATGCACGTGGTGCGCAAAATCTGTGACCGCGTGGCGGTGATGGAAAACGGCAAAGTGGTGGAGGAGGGCGATGTTCTGAGCGTCTTCACCCATCCACAAAAACCGATCACCCAGCAGTTTGTGCGCCAGGTCAGCCAGTACGCCGAGGAAGAAGCGTTTAACCCGGAACTGGCGAACGAACTGGAAGGCACTGTTATCCGCCTGACCTTTACCGGACACAGCACGCATAAGCCGATTGTCGGGGAACTGACCCTGCGCTACGGCGTGGCGTTTAACATTCTGCACGGCAAAATGACGCAAACCGCGCACGGCGTATTCGGCCAGTTATGGGTCCACGTGGTGGCATCTGAAGAGCAACTGAACAATATCCTCGCCGACCTGAAGCACAGCGATATTGAAGGCGAGGTGATTAAACATGCTTGAGAATCTTTTTCCGCATCTGAAAGTAGAGCAACTGTGGGCGGCGACGCTGGAAACGCTGTACATGACCGCGATTTCTGGTGTTGCGACCTTTGTTCTGGGGATTGTGCTGGGCCTGGCGCTGTTCTTAACCGCGCGCGGCGGGCTGTTCCACAACCGCACCGTCTACAGCGTGATTTCGATTGTGGTGAACGTTTTCCGTTCGATTCCGTTCATCATCCTGATTGTGTTGCTGATTCCGTTCACTAAAACCATCGTCGGCACCATTCTTGGCGCTAACGCTGCGCTCCCGGCGCTGATTGTCGGCGCCGCACCGTTTTATGCGCGTCTGGTGGAAATCGCTCTGCGCGAGGTGGACAAAGGGGTGATCGAGGCGACGCGTTCGATGGGCGCACGTTTGAGCACCTTAATTTTTCGGGTATTACTGCCGGAATCATCACCTGCCCTGGTATCAGGCATCACGGTCACGTTGATTGCACTGGTCAGCTACAGCGCTATGGCGGGGGTGATTGGGGCAGGCGGTTTGGGAAATCTGGCTTATCTGGAAGGATTCCAGCGCAACCACGGTGATGTCACGCTGGTGGCAACGGTGACCATTTTGATCATCGTTTTCATCATCCAGTTCTGCGGCGATGTCATTACTTCACTGTTAGATAAACGATAAAACTCATAACACACAGGAACCACATCATGAAAAAGACACTGACACTGATTGCCGCCGCAACCCTGAGCGCCCTGAGCTTTGCCTCCTGGGCGGATACGTTGACCGTTGGCGCATCCAACACCCCGCACGCTGAAATTCTGGAGCAGGCGAAACCGATTCTGGCGAAACAGGGTATCGATCTGGAGATCAAACCTTTCCAGGACTACATCCTGCCAAACACTGCGCTGGCGGGACGTGACATCGACGCGAACTACTTCCAGCACATCCCTTACCTGAACAGCGTGCTGAAAGACCATGCAGGCGACAAAGATTACGATTTCGTCAGTGCCGGTGCTATTCACATTGAGCCGATTGGTATCTACTCCAAAAAATACAAATCGCTGAAAGACCTGCCAGAAGGCGGCAAAATCATCATGCGTGATGCGGTGTCTGAAGAGGGGCGTATTCTCTCTATCTTCGAGAAAGAGGGCGTGATTAAGCTCAAACCTGGCATCGACAAAGTGACCGCGCGCATCAGCGACATCGTGGAAAACCCGAAAAAACTGCAGTTCACCCCGAACGTCGAAGCCTCTCTGCTGCCGCAGATGTATAACAACGA
Source organism: Lelliottia jeotgali (assembly GCA_002271215.1). Lineage (NCBI taxonomy): Bacteria > Pseudomonadati > Pseudomonadota > Gammaproteobacteria > Enterobacterales > Enterobacteriaceae > Lelliottia > Lelliottia jeotgali. The sequence goes on from CP018628.1 coordinate 1,959,212, forward strand.
CGAAGGCGCTGCGGTGGTGATCAACGCCAACTACGCCATCGATGCCGGTCTCGACCCGGTTCACGACCCGATTGCGGTAGAAAGCGGTGAGAACAACCCGTACGCGAACATCATCACCGTGCATCGCGGCGACGAGAAGAAGAAAGATATCGTCGCGCTGGTGGACGTGCTGCACTCCAAAGAGATTCAGGACTGGATCCGCACCAAATACAAAGGCGCTGTGATTCCAGTCAATAACTAAGCCCGGTCGATTCCCTCTCCTTTTGGAAGAGGGTTAGGGTGAGGGGAAATCGCGGTTTCTCCTCACCCTTTTTTGTATCCATTCTGTTAATCATTTAAGCTGCTCCTTTACAGCAATGGAGTGATAGCAATGGGCAATGTGACTAAAGACGACGCGCTGTATCAGGAAATGTGCCGGGTAGTCGGGAAAGTCGTTCTTGAAATGCGGGATTTAGGGCAAGAGCCGAAGCATATTGTCATTGCGGGGGTGCTGCGCACCGCGCTGGCGAACCAGCGCGTGAAACGCAGTGAATTGACGACAGAAGCAATGGAAACGGTGGTTAAAGCGCTGGCTGGTTAATGCGCCAGCGTTTAGCTGCCTGCTCAAGCCCACAGCAGAGCAGGTAATAGACCACGCCGGTAAAGATAAAAATGGCCGCCGGGTAAATCTGCACCCGGTTGTTCACCTGTCCGGCGACGGTCGTCAGCTCCGGCACGTTGACAATAAAGGCCAGCGACGTATCTTTCAGCAGGCTGATAAAAATCCCCAGCAGAGACGGCAGAATATTGCGTAACACCTGCGGCAGCAGGATCAGCCACAGCGTCTGCTGCGTGCCAAATCCTTGCGTTAATGCCGCCTCGTATTGTCCGTTGGGTAAGGCCCGAAGCCCGGCCAGCACCGAGTGCATCACCGCCGCCGCGGTAAACCACGCCAGCGCCAGCGTCACGGTCAACGCGCCGGGCAGGTCACCGCCAGTCAGCAGCGGCAGCAAATACCACATCCAGAAAATCACGAAGATCAGCGGGATACCGCGAATCAGCTCCGCCCACAGGAACAGCGTTTTGCGCACCATGCCCGGAAAACGCCAGGCCAGCGCGGCGAGGGCAATCCCACCCGGCAAAGCCAGCACCACAGCTCCCAGCGCCATCAGCAGCGTCAGCAACACGCCGCCTGGCTCGCCCGCAGACATCCGGCCCCACAGCAGATAATCCAGATTTTCGGTAATCACGTTCAGTCCGGCGATCATGCGCGTTCACTCCCTGTATTGATGGCCGTTTGACGCGGGCGACGTTTTGCGGTCGTTGGCCCCAGTTTTAACAGCAGCAATCCCAGCACCACGCCAGTCAACAAATACAGCACGGTGCCGACGGTAAAGGCCTCCAGCGCGTGGGCGTTGTAGCTCTCGATTTGCCGCACCTGATAGGTCAGCTCAGCAAAGCCAATGCCGCTTGCAAGCGACGAGAGTTTCATTAAGTTCAGATACTGGCCTACCACCGGTTGCCAGGCATTCGCCAGCCCCTGCGGCAGCAGGATGTAGCGGAACAGTTGCCAGGAAGAAAACCCCTGCGCCAGCGCCGCCTGCCGCTGTCCAGATGACACCGCCTGCAAACCCGAGGCGATCTCTTCGATCAAAAACGCCGACGTGAACACCCCCAGCCCCCAGGCGGAACAGAGAAACTCCGGCGTAAACCACCAGACGTCACCCGGCAGAATCGACCAGCTGTGATCGGCGTTGATATAGTCGCGAAACACGCGTGGTAGCCCGTTCCAGGCGGCGAAATACCAGAACAGCAGCTGGACCAGTAACGGCGTATTGCGAAACAGCGACACCCAGACCGCCACGATTGCGTTACCCGTTTTTCCGCCTGCCAGACGCAGGAGCAAAAACAGAACGGCAAACGCGCTGGCGATAATCATGCCTGCGAGCGTCACCCACAGCGTGGTGAGAAAACCGGAAAAAATCCACTGCAAGGGCTGTCCGGAAAGCACCCCTTGCCAGTCGAGGGCGGGCATCACGGCTGCTCCAGATGCAGCGGGTTAAGCACCTTTTGCAGGAACTGTCGGGCGCGTGGATGTTCCGGATGGCGGAAGAACTGTTCCGGCGGGGCGGTTTCCAGAATCTGCCCGCCGTCGATAAACACCACCCGGTCGGCAATTTCACGGGCAAACTGCATCTCGTGCGTCACCACGATCATGGTAATGCCGCTGTGGGCTAGGGCTTTCATCACCTGCAACACTTCGCCAATCATCTCCGGATCGAGAGCTGATGTCGGCTCATCAAACAGGATAATTTGCGGCGACGACGCCAGCGCACGGGCAATCGCCACGCGCTGCTGTTGCCCACCGGAAAGTTCTGCCGGGTAATGCTCCGCTTTCTCCACCATCCCGACTTTTTCCAGCAGCGTCAGGGCGCGCTCCTGGGCCTGCGGCGCTTTCCAGCCGTGAACATGCTCCAGCGCCAGGCTGATGTTCTGGCTGGCGGTCAGATGGGCATAAAGATTAAATTGCTGGAACACAAATCCTACCCGGCTGCGCAACTGGCGCAGGGCCGTGCCGGTTAGTTTGCCGGTGGGTTTGTTGTCGATCAGGATCTCGCCGCCGTTCAGCGACTCAAGCTGGTTAATCAGACGAATCAACGTGGACTTACCGGAACCGGACGGGCCGAGGATCGCCACCACTTCACCGGGATTGATGCTGAGATTGATCCCTTTTAAAACCGAGTGATCGCCGTAGCGTTTAACCACCTCGCGGAACTCAACGCTTGCCTGGTCCAGATGTGAAAAATCCGCGGCACGGGCCGCGGAGCGTGAAAATAAACCTGAGAGCATATTACTGGGCTTCTATTTTAAAGGCGCGAGGCTGAGGTGACTGGGTTTGTGGGCCGAACCAGACGTCATAAATTTTGGCCGCGTCGCCGGTTTTCTCCAGATTGACCAGCTCGTCGTTAACCACTTTCAGCAGCGCGGTTTCGCCTTTCTTCACCCCCACGCCGATCTCTTCTTTACTGAGCAAGTCCGGCAGGATTTTGAAATCGGCTTTATCCGGAGCCTGTGCCAGCAGGCCAGCCAGAATGGTGCTGTCCTGGGTTATCGCCTGCACGTTGCCGTTACGCAGGGCGGTTAACGCCAGTGGAATATCGTCGTAGGAGAGCACGCGAGACTGCGGGAAACGCTGATGCAGTGCTTGTTCGCCAGTGGTGCCTTTCACCGCGCCAATGCGCGCTTTGCCGTAATCATCCAGTTTATCCGCTGATTTTGCCGGAACCAGGAACTGCTGACCGGTGACAAAATACGGCGTGGAGAAGTCAATCACCTGCGCTCGTTCCGGAGTAATGGTGATATCAGCGACGATCAGATCGGCTTTGCCCGACTGCAACAGCGGAATGCGGTTGGCCGGATTGGTGGCGACCAACTCCAGCTTTACGCCAAGTTTTTTAGCCAGCGCTTTGGCGAAATCAACGTCATACCCGACGATATCGTGGGTTTTGGCATCGATAGAACCAAACGGCGGGTTGGCATCAAAAGTGGCGACCTTCACCACGCCAGCGGCTTTGATATCCGCTAGTTGGTCGGCCTGAGCCTGCGCCGATAAAAAGCCGCCTGCGGTCAGTAAACCCAATGCCAACGCCAGTCTGTGATAATGCTTTTTGTGTGTAGCCATAGTTCCCTCAAAGTTCCCGTTGTTTTTGTTTTGTTCGAATACGCTCCCATAAGCGTTATGTATCGCCAAATAAGAAAATGTTCTTTGCTATATAGGAAAAGTTATTAGTGAACAGGGTGTTACGGGTAAGTGACGGGAAACGACGCATTTGCGGATTCTGACAATGGTCAGCTGATATTGGTATTTCCGTTACGTCGAGTTTGGGTTTTAACTGAGTTCAGACGCAATCGAGAGGAGTCGGACCATGCAAAACTGGGTGAATACGTTACGGCGGTTTTTTGTAGCCAAATCAGAAAGTGCGGAGAACAGCGCGCAACGTGTTATTGAATCGGTGCTGCCGATTGCCAGTCTGTATGGCGTCGATGTGGCCAACATCGACCCGGAGTGGTTCCATGACAAAACACCACGCTGAGTTACGGCGTACGCGCCTGACCTACTGGAACGAACTGTGCAGCCGATACCTGAACGTATCGGCATTTTTTTGTTCTTAATCCGCCAACCTGCTAAGGTCAAAGGCAAAAATCACCTCGCCTGAAGACCGAATGACTAGCCAAAAATTAATCCGACGCGCTCTGACAGTCTGGATAATTGTCTGCCTGCTGAGCAGCGTGCTTCTGTATGCCGAACAGATTCGCCGCCAGTTCTGGGAACGCGATCGCGAGTTTACCGCGCTTTTTTCCAGCATCAGCGCGGTGTTGACCCAAAATGAATCTGTTTTGCCGCTACTGAACGGCGATGAAGATCTGATGGCGCTGCGTAAAAAATTCCCGCAGATCCTTGCCCTGGAAAAAACACACGACCGCGCGCTGGATGCCGCGCGCGTTGAGCCACTCGACGACGAACAATACTGGCTCTACAACCCGTGGCGGCAGATCCGGGTGCTTGTCGATCTGCGTCCGCTGCTCACAACGGCGCATGAATTTTCCCCTCTGCACATCAATCTGTCGGCAACGATTCCTGAAACTTCGACGGCATTCTGGCACTGGCAGCGCGATTTTCCCCAGCATACGCAGCCGTTCACTCTGAGCGCAGATGCCGAACCGCCCTGGCTGAACATCCGCTGGGTATTTTTCCCGCTGCTGTTCCTCGGCTGGGCGGGCATTGTCGCTGTGGGTGCGGGCGTGGTCTGGCAGCGATTGCAGCGACAAAACGCCGAACGTCGCGCCTGGTATTATCAGCACGCGCGCCTCAACACGCTGGGGGAAATCACCGCCGGGATTGTGCACGAGATCAATCAGCCGCTGACGGCGACGCAAACCTGGATTCAGGGCGCGCAGCGGCAGTTAGTGCAGGAAAATACGCAGGCGGCTAGTCATGCACTCGGCGCAGCGCTTACTCAAACTCAGCGCATCGGTGAACTGCTGACGCGCTTTCGTGAACATGTGGTTCAGGAAAAAGTCACGTTGAGCGAGATAGATTTGGCCGAGTGTTGGCAGCACGTGGGCAATTTGCTGGAGCATGAGCGCAGAAATGAGCATATCACCGTCAGCCACCATTTCCCGCCGCAGGCCGCGAGCGTGCAGGCGGACCGGCTGTGGCTGGAGCAGGTATTGCATAACTTGCTCAGCAATGCCATTCAGGCGCAGCAAGAAAACGCGCGCGGCTGGGTGCACATCTCCAGCCAGCGTAAAAACGGGGTGACGGAAATTATCATGACTGACGGCGGGCCGGGGTTCAGCCCCGAGGCGTTGCAGAACGCGTTTATGCCGTTCTACAGCGGCAGAGAAAAGGGAATTGGCCTCGGAATGACGCTTACGGAATCATTGATGATGCGCATGAATGGCAGTATTACGCTCGGCAACGCGCCGCAGGGCGGGGCACAGATCGTATTACAACTGGAACCGGGTAAAGGAGCCGCGCATGAGTAACGTGGTGTATTTGATCGATGACGACGCCGCCATCCGCGAGTCGATGGCGTTTCTGCTGTCGGGTATGAGCTGGGAGGTGCAAACCTTCGCCAGCATCGAGGCGTTTACGGCGGAACATGACGCGGAAAAAGCGCTGACCGGCTGTCTGCTGCTGGACATGCGCATGCCGGGCAAAGGCGGTCTCACCTGGCTGGAAGAGGGCGCGTGGCCGTGGCCGTTGCTGCCGGTGATTATCATGACCGGACACGGCAGCATCGATGCCTGCCGTCGCGCGTTTCACACCGGCGTGTTTGAATTTTTCACCAAGCCGCCGGACGCCGATAAACTCATCGAGACTCTCGCCCGCGCATTCGAAGAGAGCCAGCGCCGCACGGCCAACTGGCAGGAACTTAAGCGGGTGAAAGCGCTGTTTGAACAGCTGACGGCACGCGAGCACGAAGTGCTTTCAGAGCTGATGGAAGGGCGCAGCAATAAAGAGGTGGCGGCGCGGCTTAATTTGTCTCCCCGAACCGTCGAAGCGCACCGCGCGGCGCTGTTTGCCAAACTCGGCGTGAGAAGCCTGGTGCAGGCGATCCGCGAATACGATAAATTGCAATCCGTATAACTACCAGGTGGGCTGCGTCATCAACCGAATACCGCTCAGTCGCACATCCCGATAGCATCGCCTTGTCTCCCACATTCGAGGAAATGCGATGAAAAAGTTCATGACGGTCGCCGCGCTGGTGGCAGGAATGGTTTCGGTGTCAGCTCAGGCAGAAACCCTGACCCAAAAAAATATCTCTCTGACCCAGGCGAATGCCCTGGCGAGCGCGGCGATTCAGGCCTGTAGCGCCAAAAATTATCAGGTGAGCGTGACGGTGGTGGATCGTGCGGGCGTGGTGAAAGCGGTTCAGCGCACCGATAACGCCGGTCCGCACACGGTGAAAGCCAGTGAAATGAAAGCCTTCACGGCGCTCAGCACCAAAAATGCTTCCGGTAAAGTGATGGAATCCGCGCAGAGCAACGCGGGCGCGCAGAATATGCGTGACGTGCCGGGGTTCTTGTTGCTGGCGGGTGGTTTGCCGGTGAAAGAGGGCGATGAAGTGATTGGTGCGATCGGTATTGGCGGTGCGCCGGGCGGTCAGCTGGATGAGGCGTGTGCACAGCAGGCGCTGGATGGATTGAAGAAGTAGTTTTGTGCGGTCTGGTGCCCTCACCCCGGCCCTCTCCCACGGGGAGAGGGAGAAAACACTAAAAACGGCAACTGCGTTGCCGTTTTGCTTTTACCTTGCCGCCTCCCGGCAAAAAACCTCAGATCTTACACGCATCACCGCAATCATCGTCGGCAACCACTGCCTGCGCTTTCTTGTCTGCATCTTCCAGACGTTCCGCGTTGCGCTCTTGCGCTTCTTCCAGACCGTTAAACACCAGATTATCGAGATCAATTTCCATCATGCACCTGCTTTGTTCAGTTTTTGCTGTTGGCAGATTATAGGATAAAAAAGTCAGGGAAAGTACCTCACCGCACGTAACGCCAATCCCTGCCATACTCATTCTCGAACGGATAAGAGGAGGGAAAATGATCACACTCTGCAAAACCTGCGGGACATCCTATGACTCTGCGCCTGCACGCTGCGCGATTTGCGAAGACGAGCGCCAGTATGTTCCCGTCAGCGGGCAGCAGTGGGTTGATTTTGAGACCGTTACACGAAGCCACACCAACAAATGGCAGCAGCTTGAGCCTGGTCTGTTAAGCCTCAAAACCGTACCCAAATTTGCCATCAACCAGCGTGCATTATTGCTGACCACGCCGCACGGCAACGTGCTGTGGGATTGCATCGCCACGCTCGACCCGGCCACGTTAACGCTGATTAAGGCGCTGGGCGGAATCCACGCTATCGCCATTTCCCATCCACATTATTACACCACCATGCAGGACTGGGCGGCGGCGTTTGACGCCCCGGTCTATCTCCACGCCAGCGATCGGGAGTGGGTGATGCGCGACAGTTCGGCGCTGCATTTCTGGGACGGTGATGCTCTGGATATTTTGCCCGGCGTCCGGCTGCTGCGTCTGGGCGGGCACTTTGCCGGTGGCACGGTACTGCACTGGACTAACGACAGCGGGGTTCTGCTGGCCGGGGATATTTTGCAGGTCACGCCCGGCGCGGATCGCGTGTCGTTTATGTGGAGTTATCCGAATATGCTCCCGCTGCCTGGAGCCACGGTAGAGGCGATCACCGACCGTCTGAACGCGGTGGCTTTCGAACGGTTGTACGGCGCATTCGAAGGCCAAAACATCACTGAGAATGCTCATGAAATCGTCATGCAATCAGGGCGGAAATATATTTCTTGTATGAAGTAAAGCGCGGTGGGTAAACTCAGGAAGCGTGATCTTGATCATGCCTAAACTAAAACAGATAAAAGAGACATTGCTATGCAACATATCATTGAAGGTTTTCTCAGCTTTCAAAAAGAGATTTTCCCGCAACGTAAAGAACTCTTCCGCAGTTTAGCGTCCAGCCAGAATCCCAAAGCGCTTTTCATCTCTTGCTCAGACAGTCGTCTGGTCCCAGAACTGGTGACGCAGCAGGAACCGGGACAGCTCTTTGTCATTCGTAATGCTGGCAACATCGTGCCGCCGTTCGGTCCTGAACCGGGCGGTGTCTCTGCGACGATCGAGTATGCGGTGGTGGCGCTGGGCGTGACTGATATCGTGATTTGCGGTCACTCTAACTGTGGTGCGATGAAAGCGATTGCCGACAACGCCAACCTCGATCCGATGCCTGCGGTCTCCCACTGGTTGCGTTATTCCGACGCCGCCAAAGCGGTGGTTGAGAACAAAACCTGGGATACGCCGACCGACAAAGTGAACGCGATGGTGCAGGAAAACGTCTTTGCTCAGCTGAGCAACATCAAAACCCATCCATCCGTAGCGGTGGGCCTGCGCAATAACGCCATCCGCCTGCACGGTTGGGTTTATGACATCGAAAGCGGCGCAATTCTGGCGCTCGATAAAGACAGCAAAACCTTTATCTCCCTGTCTGATAATCCGCAGGTTTACTTCGAGTAAACCCGCGTCAGGGCGGGAATTTCCCCGCCCTGAAACGCTCATTATCCCGGCATGACTTCCCGCTTCAGACCCGCCTTACGCGCCGTTACCGGCAGCAGATCCGCCGCCGCGACGTACCCGTCCGGGTCGAGACAGCGGTTTAATTCCCGCGCTTTTGCCAGAATTTCTTCATCCCAGTAAACGCGTTTACGCTGATCGCCTTGCGTGGTGAGGATACATTCCACGTCGCCGTCGACGGCGCGATATTTTCGCCAGCTATTGGCCGGAACGGAAATCACCGAGCGCTCAGGCGCAATCACGCTGACTTCCTTGCCCGCCTGATTCCACGTCACCTCCAGCGTGCCTTTAAACACCATGATCACCTGCACGTCCGGGCACAAATGACGCCCGACCACATGCTCTGGCGCAAGGCGCAGCCATTCCACGGAGAACCCGTGCGGATTCACAATCGCTGGCGCGGCGTGGCGATCCTGCGAAATGCCGTAGCCAATCACCGGCGCAATTTCGCCACCGTGACCCGGCAGCACGGAATCCAGCAGACCGTCAGCTGACCAGCGGCGTTCGTCCCCGGTCACCGCACGCTGGCGCATCTCTGCAACAGAATAGTGGCGCAGGGCGGCGATCTCTTCCGGCGGCAGCGGGGCTAACAGCTGTGACGCGTCCGGCAGCGTATCGCCCGTGTTGACGTCGAGCAGCATATTGTCTCTGCTCAGATACAGCCCGTATTCGCTGGCCGCCGCCAGAATCGACGGGTGCCAGATGATCCCCCCGGTGTTATTTCCGCCGAGCACCGTATAGACCATCCCGCAGGTCTCTTCTTTACTGACGTTGGTAAAGCCGCGGAAAATCCACGTCGGAACCGACAGAATGGCGGGCGCGCTGAACTCGGCTTCGTTTTCGCCGTTCGCCCCCCAGCGAAAACGCCACGTGCCTTCGTGAATCAAAAACACCTCCGCCGTGAAGTGCAGATGCAGGTTATTGGTCACGCCTTTCGGCATCGCCGCCGCGCCAATGTTAAAGCCGTGTGGTTCAGGAATGTTCACCACCTGCGCCGATGACTGCGTCACGCCAGGCCCGATAAACGAGTAGTTCTGCTTCAGATGCGAGCCAGGCAGCTTGCAGTCAATGAACGCCAGATTGCAGGACACCATATCGTCCGGTGTGATAACGCGGGTTTTGGCCTGCGCCGGGGTAATCGATTGTACTTTCATGTGTTCTCCTGTTAATAACCGGATGCACCCGTGGTCGGGGCGGATGTGCCGCGTGCCTGCGCGATGGCAACGCGTGCGGCACGGCCAAGCTGCATGACGTCGTTGGCGGGGGTGACAAACTGAAAACCTTGTTCGATGCGCAGTCGCGCCGCATCGCCGGAGGTGCAAAATATCCCCGCCAGTTTTTGCCTCTCGCGGCAGCGGTTGACCACCCGCTCAACGGCCGCGATCATGTCTGGATGCTGAGATTCTGCGCTGGCGCTGCCGGTAAGGGTGAGCGACAGATCGTTCGGCCCGATAAACACCCCGTCCAGCCCGTCGGTTGCCAGAATGGCGTCGAGATTTGCCAGCCCTTCGCGGGTTTCAATCATCGCCAGGGTCAGGATCGCCTGATTCGCGTGCTGCGGATAATCCGCACCGCCGTACAGCAAACCGCGTGCCGGGCCAAAGGAACGCACGCCGTACGGTGGATAGCGGCAGGCGGCGACAAAGTGCGCGGCCTGTTCGGCAGTCGAGATCATCGGGCAGATAATCCCGTACGCTCCGGCGTCGAGCATGCGCATGATCTGCGCCGGGTCGTTGTGCTGAACACGCACCAGCGGCACCGCCGGGGTGGCGGAGAGTGCTTGCAGCATCGTCAGGGCGCTGGCGAAATCGATCATCCCGTGCTGCAAATCCACGGTCACTGCGTCATAACCCTGATGGCCGACAATTTCCGCACTGTAGCTCGACGGTATCGCCAGCCAGCCGTTGATGATTGGCGTGTTTTCCTGAATCAACTCTTTGAGTTTATTACGTCGCATTAAGAGACTCCTGAATCCACTGGCGCAGCGGCGGGGCGATTTCGTCGGGCGCTTCGAGCACCGCGAAATGTCCAGCGGTGTGCACGGTTATCCGTCGCGAGCGAACCGCACTTGCCGAGGCCAGTTGATGATGATGGGGCGTGCAGATCGGATCGTGCGCGCCGTTGATAATAATGATTGGGCATGAGAGCGCGGCTAGTGCCACGCGGTTATCCCGACGGGTGATGGCGATATCCGTTTGACTGGCAAAGGTATCGTGGCCGCTCTCTTCTGCCATCTGGCAGATAATTTCCCTGAGCGCCGGATCACCCAGGCGCTCGGGTGCAACATACTTATGCCACAAATTTGCAGACAGCCACGCCGTCAGCCCTTGTTCACGCGCAGCACTTACCGCGTCGCGTCGGGAAGGCGCATTTTCCGGCGCATCGGCGAGCGGATTCACCGAGATTAGCGCCAGTCCGGCCAGCCGCTCGGGGGCGTCGGCGGCCATTTGGAGCGCCACGATGGCCCCGAGAGAAAACCCGGCCAGCAGAAAACGCGGCGGCAGGTTTTGCAGCAGACGCCGTGCGGCCTGTGGTGCGGAATCTGAACCCGTCAGGCTGATACACATCACGCTGGAAAGCGCTAATTGTTCAACCAGCGGCTGCCATAGCCGGGCAGTGCAGAGCGTGCCGCCAATCAGCACCAGCGGCAGTTCGGTATTATCGAGCATGACTTACCTCAGGTTGCCGTCCAGCCGCCGTCGACCAGCAGGGCGGTGCCGGTGATCATCGCCGCCGCGTCGGAGGCCAAAAACACGACCGGCCCCATCACATCTTCGACGCGTCCGAGCCGCCGCAGCTTGATGTTCTCCAGCACGTAGCGGCGAAAATCGGGGTTATCCAGCGATTGTCGCGACAGCTCGGTTTCGATAAAGGTCGGGCAGATCGTATTGACCCGAATCCCCGCATCGCCCAGCTCCAGCGCCATCGTTTTGCTCAATCCCTCCAGCGCAAATTTTGATGCACAATAGACGCTGCGATTCGGGCCGCCGACGTGGCCCATTTGGGATGACACATGAATAATGGAACCGGCAATCCCTTCGTCGCGCATCCGCTGCGCCACCCGCTGGCTGATAAAGAAGGTGGCCCGCAGATTTAGCGTCATTACGGCGTCAAAATTATCTTCGCTCACCGTCAAGAAAGGCTCATGGCGGGCCAGTCCGGCGCTGTTCACCAGAATGTCAAAAGCGGGCAACTGCCCCAGCGCCGACTCGACGCTGGCGCTGTCGGTGATATCCAGCGCCAGCGGATGCAGCGTCAAACCACTTTCGCCCGCCAGCGCGGCGGCGTGTTCCAGCGTGAGGGGATCGCGCGCGGCAATCCACACCTGAGCGCCCGCCTGAGTGAGTGCCACGGCGCTGGCAAATCCCAGTCCTTTGGAGCCGCCGGTCACCAGCGCCCGTTTTCCCGTCAATGTGAATGAGGGTGTCTGCGGAAGCGTCATGAATTACACCTTTTCCCGTACGGGCGCAGGCGTGGCGTAGGGCACGTCGGTATTTCCGTAACGACGCACGCGAATGTTGGCCTGTTCCGCATGTCCGGCAAATCCTTCCAGCAGTGATAAACGCGAGCAGTAGCTACCGATTTCGGCGGTCGCTTCGTCGCTGAGGACTTTTTGCCAGGTGCAGGTTTTCATAAATTTGCCGACCCACAGGCCGCCCGTGTAACGCGCTGCTTTTTGCGTGGGAAGGGTGTGATTGGTGCCGATCACTTTGTCGCCATAGGCCACATTGGTGCGCGGGCCGAGGAACAGGGCGCCAAAGTTGGTGAGATTTTCGAGGAACCAGTCGTCGCGGTCGGTCATCACCTGCACGTGCTCGGAGGCAATGCTGTCCGCTTCAGCCAACATTTCGTCGTAGCTGTCGCAGACAATAATTTCGCCGTAATCCTGCCAGGACTGGCGGGCCACGTCGGCGGTTGGCAGTTTCTCCAGCAGGCGCTCGATTTCTGTCAGCGTTTCTTTTGCCAGTTTTAGCGAGTTGGTCAGCAGAATGGCAGGCGTGGTGACGCCGTGTTCCGCCTGACCCAGCAGATCGGTGGCGCAGATTTCCGCATCGACGGTGTCGTCGGCAATCACCAGCGTTTCCGTCGGACCGGCGAACAGATCAATGCCGACGCGGCCAAATAGCTGGCGCTTGGCTTCGGCCACATAGGCGTTGCCCGGCCCGACCAGCATATCAACCGGGGCCAGGGTGTCGGTGCCGAGCGCCATCGCGCCAATCGCCTGAATCCCGCCGAGGGCGAAGATCTCCGTCGCGCCCGCCATTTTCTGCGCGGCGACGATCGCCGGAGCCGGTTCGCCGCCAAACGGCGGGGCGCAGCTGATGATGCGCGAACAGCCTGCGACGTTGGCGGTGATAATCGACATATGCGCCGAGGCCAGCAGCGGATATTTCCCGCCCGGCACATAGCAGCCAACGGCGTTTATCGGGATATTTTTATGGCCTAGGATTACGCCGGGGCGGGTTTCAATTTCCAGGTCACGCAGGCAGGCTTTTTGCGCGCGGGCAAAATTAAATACCTGCTCCTGAGCGAATTCGATATCGTGAATATCCTGACGACTGAGCCTTTTCATGCAGCTGTTTATTTCTGCGTCCGACAAGCGATAATCACGGCGGTCGTAATTGTCGAATTTAATCGATAATTCACGAATCGCTTTATTCCCGCGTTTTTCAATATCCGCCAGAATCAGCTCAACGGTTTCGCGTATTTGTCGCTGCGCTTCCTGACGTTCCTGCACCGGTTTACTCGATTTAAGTTGATAAGCCACGATGTTCTCCTTTCATATTTGAAATGACAGATGCCCTCCCGGCGAGCTGGGATAAATATCACTAAGCGGTTAAATTATTCTCGCGCGGAGGCGAGGGAACGGTTTGCCGATATTTCTGCTGGCAGACTGGCTTTACGTGAATGAACCCAGCGCACCGAAAGCGGGGTGGCGATAGCGGCAATAATCGAAAGCCCCGCAATAAACAGATACCCGGATGAGAGATTAATATGCTGCATCATCACGCCCATGATCACTGGCCCGGCAAACATACCGCATGAATAAATGGTCTGGAATAATCCCATGCGGGTGGACTGTTCATCTGAAGAGGTGTTGACCACGCTCAGCGACATAAATGCCGCGAAAGCCATACCAAATGAGAAACCGGCCAGCGCCTGCAACAGATAAATCAGATACAGATTGCTGGTAAACGGAATGCCAAACGAGGAAACCACCTGCAGCAGAATGCCCAGCACGGCGGTTTTGACCAGCCCAAGCCGCTGATAAAACACCGAGCTGCACAGGGCAATTGCCAGAGCGTAGAAGATCAGGTGAATGTTACTCAGCAGAGTTAGAATGCCAGCCCGCGCGCCCAGCTGTTCAGCGTAGATAGGTGTGAGCGTGTCGCGGGTGGCGAACGGCACCAGAATCACGATGGTCGCCAGAATGCCAATCAGCCAGACGGAGCGGTCGGCCAGCTGGAGTTTCGCGCCTGCAATACAGGCTTTCAGAGACGGAGCCTTAACCGGATCGTGAACGTCGCGGATGCGGGTGGTCAGGAACAGGGCCAGCAGGGCGGACACACAGGAGACGAAAAATGCGATGTTGTTCGCAAAATAGTGAATCAACACGCCGCCGATGCAGTTGCCAAGAAACACCCCGATAGGGCCTGCCAGCGCCAGCAGAGCGACCGCTGCCGGGGCTTCTTTGCGATCAAAATAGCGGATAAACAGAATGTTATACAAAACCCAGGTGGCTGCGGTGACGCCATCGGCGGCTTTCGCCAGATACAGGGTGATGGAATTTGGCTCCAGCCAGGCAATCGGCCAGGCGACAATCGGCAGCACCAGCGCTATCTGGATAAATATTTTGCGGCTCTTCACCACGTCAGAAATGATCCCCAGCGGGAAGCGAATCATCAGCGTCGCCAGACCGCTGGCGCCCATGATGATGCCCATCACCTGCGGTTCAATGCCCTGATTGATCATCATCGGGGCCAGAAACGCATCGATACTGTGAATACAGATATAAAACAACACGCTGATGATAAAAAACAGCCGGGCTTCCGGGCGGCGTAACAGTGCTCGAAACATGGTTGTGAACCTCTTAATAATTAATGGGTTATAACCAATCAAGTACAACGTTTACCGGTTCATTCCCTCTGGTGACGACCCAATTCGCCCGGTACAATTGACGGTGTGCATACGTATTCAAAAATTGAAGTTACGAAAAGGTTTCAATTTTGTAAAGGTACAAGATCACCATTGTGAAAAAAATAATTTAGACGGTTGCATACGCATGCAAAGATGGTGTAAGACTAAAAAGCACTCACTTTCCAGGCGCTCCTGACGGGGCGATTGTGATACAAAACCTGAATGTGGCAGTGACAGGATAAGGAACCCAGGGTAATGAAGCGTAAGACTTTTGCGGCGGTGACCAGCCAGCAGGTGGCACAGTTAGCAGGTGTATCTCAGTCAGCGGTATCGCGGACTTTCACGCCGGGGGCGAGTATTTCGCCCGCCACGCGTGAAAAAGTGCTCAAGGCGGCACGCGAGCTGGGCTATCGGCCAAATGCGATTGCCCGGTCGCTCAATACCGCCCGGTCACGCATCATCGGCGTGGTGATCTCTTATTTCGATAATCAGTTTTACCCGCAGGTGCTGGAAGCGTTGGCGCAAAAACTGGATACCCTCAACTATCACTTGCTGTTGTTTGTCGGTGACAGGGACGGCAACGTGGACCGGATTTTTGACCAGATCATGCAGTACCGCGTGGATGGCATTGTGCTGGCGTCGGTCACGCTGTCGCTGGATCTCTCCCAGGAGTGTCTGGCCGCCGGCATTCCGGTGGTGCTGTTCAATCGCAGCGAAGAGAGCGGCATGGCATCGAGCGTCAACAGTAATAACGAAGCCGCTGCGCGCCAGATCGCAGAATTTCTGCTGGCCGGAGAGCACAAACGCTTCGCCTACGTCGGCGGCGTGGCGGACTCGTCGGTGAATATCGCCCGTCAGCGCGGGTATCTTGAGACGCTCGCGGAACACGGCGTCACAGACGTACAGGTGGTGAATGGCAACTATGACGCGCAGCAAACCACGCGCGCGGCGTATTCTCTGTTCACTAACGCACCCGCACCGGACGCCATTTTTGTCGCCAACGACCATATGGCGGTGACGGTGATGGACGTGGCGCGTTACGAATTTGGTCTGCGGGTGCCGGAAGACGTGTCGATCATTGGTTACGACGATATTGGCCCGTCGGGCTGGCCGTCTTATGCCTTAACGTCGGCCTCCCAACCGGTGGAGGCGATGGTGACGGCAACGGTAGAGTTACTGATGAAGCAAATCGACAGCGGCAACATCGAGCCAGAACAAATTACGCTGCCCGGTATGCTGGTGGTGCGCCACTCGGCGCGGCGTCCGCGCACCGGTGTTATCGAAAAAGACGGTTTATCTCTGTTCCAGCCTCAGGAGGTCAAATGAGCAGATTGCCGGGGTTCAGCCCCCAGTTCGACTCCATTCAGCAATTTATTTTGACTCTCACCCACGTGGTGTGGGAGCAAAAGGACATCGGCCAGCTGGCTGACTTTTACGCCACGCCAGTGGTGTTTATCACCCCGGAAAAACAGCTCACTGAACTGTCGCAATTTATGCGCCTGACGCTGGAGGCGATGCACAGTTTTCCGCAACGCTCGGTGCTGACGGAAGATATTCTTTGCAGCCACACTCCGGGTGAAGAGTATTACGCCGCCCAGCGTACGATGGCCTCGATTCGCCACCAGGGGGAAGGGTTCTTCGGAGCGCCGACCGGGAACAATGTTTGGGTGCGCACCTGGGCTGACCGAATCTGCGCTGACGGCGTGGTTCGCCAGGAATGGTTGCTTCAGGATCGGGCGGCGATAGTGTCGCAGCTGGGATTGGATGTGCGCGAGTTTGCCCGCAATCTTGCCGCCACCCAGCAGCAGCTCGGCATCCAGCCAGAAGCGGCGGAAACCCTTGACGCGCGCTGGTCGGGCGGGCCAGAAGGTGATGATATCGATGGGCCGCTGGCGGGCGTGGTTGAGCGCTATATGACGATGTGGGCTGGCGGCAATGGCGGAACGGTGCCGGGGTTGTATCATCCCGCCGCCACGCTATACGCTCCGGGGCATCACGTCGCCACCGGCGAGCAGGAGATCGGTGCCTGGCTTTCCGGCTATCGCGCCTCGTTTGCGGACAGCGAAACCCAGCTCCACCATCTGATCGTGCGCAAAGACGTGAATGAACCGGTGCGCATTTCCCTGCGCTGGTCGCTGCTCACCTGGCATGACGGTTACGGTAAATTTGGTGCGCCGACCCGTAAACCGGTTTCAATTACCGGTATTACTCAGCTGGAATTACGCGATGGTTTAATTATTCGTGAATATTTAGGTATTGATGAATTAGCTATCTGGTCTCAGGTAGTGAATTAATAAAGGGGAGGTTCGCCTCCCGTCACATTTTTATTAACGCTGTGTACGTTCATTTCTCCATCCATTCCGGGTGCGGGAACTTATTGTCTGAAAATAGATGCAGGAGGTCACATGTCTTCAACTGAAGCAACAAATAAAGCTCCAGCCGTACCCGAGAAAAACAGCTCAAAACCTACGCGAGACGAACCGGTATTACAGGTCGAACGTCGCGACTTTATTGATTTAGTGCCGGAAAAACGCCCGCGCGCCCAATCATTAAGAGGCTTCGACGACTGTTATACAGACATTGTCGATTATATCGTTCGCTGTACCCATAAAATTTGGGATGAGCGCGATGTGGGATTAATTTATACCCATTACACCCACAACTGTGTTTTATATAATGCGCTGGGAACGCTGTATAACCGCGAACAGGTGGTGCAGGATACGCTCCAGCGCTTAATTGCTTTCCCGGAACGTCGCGGCATGGCGACCCAGGTTATCTGGAACGGTAATGACGTCGATGGTTTTTACACTTCCCATCTGGTGACCGGCAGCGGACGTCACACCCAGTTCAGTCATCTTGGCAAGCCGACCAATCGCACTTTCGTTACCCGTACCGTCGCCGACTGCATGATCCACGAGAACAAAATTTATCGTGAGTGGGTGGTGAGCGACAATATGTCGATGATGAAACAGTTGAGCCTGGACACCGATGAAGTCGCCTTTAACATGGCGAAAGAGCAGTTTGATAAAGGCTTCCGCGTCACCGATATCGGCGAGAATGGC
The DNA here is from genome assembly GCA_002271215.1 of Lelliottia jeotgali. Classification (NCBI taxonomy): domain Bacteria; kingdom Pseudomonadati; phylum Pseudomonadota; class Gammaproteobacteria; order Enterobacterales; family Enterobacteriaceae; genus Lelliottia; species Lelliottia jeotgali. The sequence continues at coordinate 1,977,047 of CP018628.1, forward strand.
CGGATGCTTGGCCAGTATCCGCCGGATGTGGCCTGCGATGTCTCTATCGCCCATACCGACACCGAAGAGCAGCTCCTGCGCTGGCTGCATGAGATTTATAACCGCCGGATGTTGGGCAAAATCAAAGAGATTTACGCCCCGAATGTGCAGTGGCATGGCCCATTAATGAAAGAGCTGTACGGCACGGCGGCGGTGACGCACCAGACGCTGGCGCTGATTGGCATGATCCCGGATGGCGCGTGGCTCCCGCAGCATATCTGCTCCAATCCGTGCGACGAGGGCGGCGTCAAAGTGGCGGTGCGCTGGATTATCGAAGGCCATCATCTGGGCTACGGCGAGCTGGGGAAACCGACCGGTGAACGCCTGTTCGTGATGGGGATGTCCCATTACCACATTATCAACGGCAAAATCGTCGACGAGTGGGTGGTGTATGACCATCTGGCGCTGCTGGCGCAGATCAAACTCGGCCAGATGGAGGACGCGTAATGTCAGCTCAGTCTATTACCGAACAGGTGCGCTGGATCAAGCGTCCTCAGGGTCAGGACGCCCAGGCCGATCGCTCATTGACGGATAAAGTGAGCGCGATTATTGAGCGCGTGAAAGGTGAGGGTGACAGCGCGCTCAGGGCTTTTTCACAGCAGTTCGACAAAGTGGTGCCGGAGCAATTTGAAGTAACGGCGCAGGAGATTGAAACCGCGCTGAGGGAACTCGATCCGCAAACCCGACGCGACAGCGAATTTGCGATTGCTCAGGTGCGCCGTTTTGCCCAGGCGCAGCTGGCGACCATGCAGCCGCTGGAAATCGAAACCCTGCCGGGCGTGCATCTCGGGCATCGTATAATTCCGGTGCAAACCGTCGGATGTTACGTCCCTGGCGGGCGCTATCCAATCCTTTCTGCGCCGGTGATGTCGATTGTTCCGGCGACGGTAGCGGGCTGTGAGCAGATTATTGCCTGTCTGCCGCCGGGTGCACATCCGGCGATGATTGCGGTGTGTCATCTGGCGGGCGCACATCGAATTTTCAAAATTGGCGGTGCGCAGGCGATCGCGGCGATGGCCTGGGGGACTGAAAGCGTTCCGGCGGTGGACAAAATTGTCGGGCCGGGCAATGCCTTCGTCAATGAAGCCAAGCGCCAGGTGTTTGGCAAAGTGGGCATTGACGCCCTGGCCGGGCCGAGCGAAATCTTCACCGTGGCCGACGACAGCGCCGATCCGCGCATTCTGGCGGCAGATTTACTGGCGCAGGCCGAGCATGACGTTCATACCCGCGTCGGGCTGGCGACCACCAGCCAGGCGATTGCTGAAGGTACGCAGAGGGAGATCCAGCGTCAGTTAAGCTCGTTGCCAACGGCGGAAACAGCAGGTGAGGCGTGGCGTCGGCAGGGTGAAATCGTGGTGTGTGACACGGAGGAGCAGCTGATTGCCTTCGCGGATCACATAGCGACGGAGCATCTGCAGGTACATACCCGCGATCCGCACGGCACGGCGGCGAAGATCCGCAACTACGGTTCGCTGTTTATTGGTCAGAACGCCAGCGTGGTGTTCTCGGATAAATGCTGCGGGACCAACCACACCTTGCCGACAATGGCAGCGGCGCGTTACACCGGCGGACTGTGGGTGGGAGCGTATGTGAAAGTCTGTACTCATCAATGGATTGACGAGCAGGGCATCGCAGCCATTGCAGAACCAGCGATTCGCCAGAGCCGCACCGAGGGTATGCAGGGACACCGCCGTGCGGCGGAAATTCGCCTCCGGCCAGGGGAGATTGATGCGATTACCTCGGGGATGAGAGACTAAGTTTTGTAGGCTGGGGGCTGTTTCCCCTCACCCTAACCCTCTCCCACAGGGAGAGGGGACTGTCCGGAGGGAGAGGGGACTGCCCGGAGGGAGAGGGGACTGTCCGGAGGGAGAGGAGACTGTTCGGAGGGAGAGGAAACTTGACCACCCTCTCCCTGTGGGTGTACGGTCCGGGGTGAGGGCATCAGGCCGCACTTGTTTGTCACTCTTCCAAAAACGGCAATCGACGACGCGCGCGCGACGCACGTTGCGTTATCGCTTTCGCCATCGCTTCACCGATTTCTGCGCACACGGTCAGACCCTGAACGAAGGGCTGATCGTGCATCAGATAGGGCAACGCGCCGAAAGCGATGCGTCCACGCACGCTGTCGGGCGCAAGCAGCGTGTAATCTTCGCTGACGTCCGGGATCTCATCCCCGTTTTCCTGTAACTGATGGCGCAGGGTCGGGAACGGCAGGTCTTTCGTTTTCAGCGGTTTTTGCCCTCTGGCATCAATAAACAGATCAAATTCAACCTTTTTACCGTCGAAGACAATCACCGTCCGGTTCTCCTGCACGTCCATTTCATACTCTGCCCCCAGCGACAGGACGCTAATAATCCCCGCTTCGCGCAGCGCCAGCAGACGACGAATCGACTGAGAAGGAATGGCCGCGTAGTTGTCGATGAAAATACGGGAAAGCCCGCCGTCGAAGCGCTTTCGATCCTTGTCGGTCAGATGCGGAACAATTTCCTGCACCACTTCATGCATTCGCAGAATGGTGTAGCGCCACGGCACCGTGCGTTTGTCGCGCTTGTTGCGCTCGACTTCATCGAGATTGGTTTGCGCCCAGCTGAAGGGATCATGTTTGTGGCGTTCGGCGAAGTAGGCGTCATGGAAACTGTCGGCGTCCAGCGCTGTTAAGGCGATGGAGGCGCTCCACTGCGGATCAGCGAGCTCAAGTTCCTCAGCCATCAGGCTGAAAACGCGATCCAGCAGGCCGTCCGACCCGGCGGTAATCTCTTTTTCGATCGCCCGTTCCGTTAAGATGCTTAAAGGTTCATAAGGCAGTGGGCAGTAAAAATCCGCTTCCGGCAGAATGCCCGAGCGGGACATCAGCACCATGTTGAGCGCTTCGCTACCTTCGTCGAGCCTGAATTCAACGGGCTGGTTTTCCGGCTCGATAAAGTCACCGTGCTGAATGGCGACCGCCATTGCCGCGTCCAGTCCGCTAAGCGAGGTGCCCATAATGCCGATACGACAAGCGTCGATTTTGGCTTCCATCAGCCCTGACCACGGGCTTGGGAAGTATGAACGGGTCGACTCGTCGTCGTCCGGCCAGACGTGCCCGGTAGCTATCACGGTGAGATCGTAAATTGCGGGTTTCGCACGGTTCTTCGCCCAGACGCTGACGCCTTCGGGCGTAGCTTCCAGATCTGTGACCTGGCAGGATTCCTGCACGTTGACGTCAAAACCGAGCTGTTTTGCCTGACCGATCAGCTGCAAAAACTGGTCGCGATAATACTCGCCTAACAAAATGCGCGGCAGGAACTGACGGTCGTGAAGCGAGGATTTCTCCACGCCGTAGCGGGCCAGATGCGCGCTGCTTTGGGTGCGCAGCCAGTCGAGGTAAGTGGAAAAGAGTGGGGGAATTTCGATACTGGCAATATTCGCCAGCATCATCCGCGAGTTGTCTTCATCGCTGTAGGGCATTCCTACGCCAGCCTCTTCGGCCTGCTCGTAGATATCGATACTAAATGGCGTCTTATTTTTTAGCAGCGAGAAAAGGGTGTAAATCCCCGTAGGTCCGGCGCCGATAATCGCAATTCTTTTCATTCATCGTTCCCTTGTCCGATTCCTTAGGATGCTGACGCTAATATTTGGCCGGGAGCTTATTCACTTTAATCAATCTGCCCTCGTTCATTTCAACATATCCCCCCGTTTTCAGCTCTGCCAGTATTTTTAAGATCCCGCTGCGGGATAAATTTGTTTTTGCACGGATATATTTTTCAACAGTAGTGCTGGCGCGAAATTCTTCGGTTTCGGTCATCAGAACCTGCAACTGATAACGAATAATTTCATAGGCAGAAGGAGCGCTGTTCAACAGATTGTGATTATAAACCTTACCAAAGATGCCGCTGATATGAGTGACCAGCGTCTCCATGAGGTTTTGCTCACGAATGATGTCATAAGCACGCTCAACCTCTAAACAGGCGACTTGACACATTTCCAGCGTTTCTATCCAGGAATCGCGAATAGTGGGCTGATGCATGTCAGCTAACCCAACGACGGCCGGCGCGTAGATTCGGGTCAGTATCAAACCGTCGGAGCTACGGTGAAATTCCGTGGTGCCTTCAAGCAGAAGATAACAGACAGATACGCCCTCAATTTGCAGATAAAGCCTTTGCTTTGGAGGATACGTTTGCACAGTTGTGTACGGAAGTAAGGCATCAATTAATTTCTCGGACACAGGAGAGGCGCGGTTAAAGGGAGTCGGTGGCTTATCAGTGTTACTCATTATCGTGTCCTGTCTTCAATGCCGGATGACCCGTACATCAGAGAGTATACACGCTGTTAATATTTCAATGGCAGATGGCGAATCTCAATCAGAATGCCCTTATCCATAATGATGTAACCGCCGGTGCGTAGCTCGGACAATATACGCATCGTTCCGCTTCGCGACAGATAGCTCCTGTCGATGATGTAGTTTGCTGCGGTGATGTGCAGGCGAATATTGTCCGGTTCGCCGATTAATTCCATCAACTGGAAACGAATGATGTCATAGGCCGACATTTGGGTAATCGCCATGCAATGGTCGTATACCCGCCCCGTGGTATATATCACCAGATGCGAAAGACTCTCCCAAAGATCGTCTTTGGCAATAATTTCATTGGCGAGTGCCAGCGGCACCTGGCCCACGCAGCATTCGTCGAGGGTGCGGATATACATATGCTCTTCGTTTGAGAGCTGGTTACTGATTCCGAAAACAAACGGGGTTGATTCAGAATTCAAAACCATTCCGTCGCCGCGACGGTGCAGGGCGACACTGCCTTTATAAAGCAGGAAGCAGTAGCGAATATTTTCTTCTGTGTAACGAATAACGGCACCTTTGGGATACATCACTTCTGTCGAGAAAGGCTGGAGATGTAGCAAGATCCTTTCTATGTGGTTCAAGGGCTTATGCGTTGAAAATGTATAGCCGCTGGCAAGCCCATCGAGAGACATACGCGTATTCATATTTAATTACACCTGCGAGGATGATTCATTGAGACCATTAATTATTGCTACTGCAAACATTTTTAAAAGTAGTTAATACGGTCTAAGTGTAGACCGAGAAAATGCTTGAAAAGAGGAAGGGAGTTGTGACTTGTCAATAACTTTAGTGTGGTCAATCAATTATTGATCGCGGAAGGGCCTTAAAACACAGAATTTTCGCAGGTTAGTTTATAGTCTACAGATAGACCCAGAAAAAAATTGAGTAACCTAATATGTTTCTATAAATTACTGTTCAGCAAAACAACGTCAGGCAGTACGAATATATCGATAATGTATTATCGATATGCGCACCGCAATATTTAATAGCCACTTCAGTGGCAATAAAGATGATGATAGTTGTTTGTGCTTTACATTGAAGTAGGAAAAAGCTAACCGCAATAAATTAATTCAAATTAATTTGAATGGTTTTCTATTCCGGTGAGCAATTAATACTATATTTTAAGGAATTTATGATGAAAAAGAATCTGATCGTTGCTGCTTTTGCTGTTACTGCTGCTGTGTCTATGTCTAACGTGTTTGCTGCTGCTGGCACCGTGAACTTCACCGGTGAAATTCTGGAGAACGCCTGTAACGTTGATGTGGCTTCTCAGAACCAGACCGTTGACCTGGGCCGCTACAACAAAACTGAATTCAACAATCTGGCAGGCAGTAAAACTGCGGCTAAAGATTTCAACATCGTGCTGAAAAACTGCCCGGCCAGCGTCTCTGCGGCAAAAGTACGTTTTGACGGTACGCCAGAAGTCACAGACTCTACGTTACTGGCCATCGACAGCACCACCGCTGGTGCGGCAACCGGCGTGGCTATCCACCTGATGTCAGCTGATAAAGGTGACTTACCGCTGCATGGTCAAAACAACTACACCTACATGCTGAGCTCAACTCAGGATAACACCCTGAAATTCTACGCACAGTATCAGTCTACTAATGCAACTGTGACTGCAGGTCCAGCAAACGCCGTTGCCAGCTTCTCTGTTGTATACAACTAATTTTCCTTTTTAAGGAAAAGAGTATGAGGTCGTTAATCGGCCTCATTTTTAATTGAGGTATAAAATGAACTTTCTTCGTAAGACTTTTATTGTCGGCGCATTTGTCGCGGCAGGAATTTCTGCAGCCCACGCCGGAGTAATTATTGGCGGCACGCGTGTTATTTATGATGGCAATAAAAAGGAAGCCTCTATTAGCGTTAATAACCCGGATGCCACGCCTTATTTAATTCAGTCCTGGGTCGAAACGCAAAATGGAGGGGCTGAGAAAGCTCCTTTTGTTATTACCCCGCCGCTTTATCGCCTCGATAAAGATCAGCAGAACGTTGAGCGTATTATGCTGACGGGAGCGTTACCTCAGGATAAAGAAAGTCTTTACTGGCTCAATATTAAAGCCATCCCTTCGGCACCAAAAAAAGATAATAGCCTGCAAATTGCCATTAAAACGCGAATTAAGCTGATCTATCGTCCTGCGGGATTAAAAGGCACGTTGCCCGAAGAACTCGCGGAAAAGCTGACCTGGAGTCGGTCTGGCAATCGAGTCAGCGTCAGCAATCCAACGCCCTACGTCATGAACTTCAGTCAGATCAGCGTCAATGGTAAGGAACTGGAAGAGGTGAGCTATGTCATGCCGGGAGCGACCGCTCAGTTTGCGTTACCGAATGGGGTGAGCGGTGGCGCCCTGAAATTCAAAGTGATCAATGACTACGGTGGGCCGGGGAAAGAGCATAACGCCAGTATCTAAAAAATGACCGCAACGTAAGACGGACTTCTGGTTAATGATGATGACAAAACAAAAACAACACTTTAAACCTGCCAGGCTTGCGCTTTTTATTGCGGTCGCGCTGGGGACGATAATACACGATGCCGGGGCGCGGGATTTTTTTAACCCTGAACTGCTTGAGGTGGGCAATCCCGGCGCGGGTAAGACCGATCTGTCGATGTTCGAAGCTGGTTCACAGGCTCCGGGTGTTTATCACGTTGATATTCTTATTGGCGATCAGACGGTGGATACCCAGGACATTGAGTTTGCGTCGGTGAAAGATAAAGACGGCGATTCGGTGTTACAGCCGTGTCTCAGTCTGGAGCAGCTGAAAAGCTGGGGCGTTCGCACCCACCTGTTCCCTAATCTGGCCTCCAGCGGGAAGTGCGTGGATCTGTCTGCGATCCCTCAGGCTGCGGCCGATTTTCAGTTCAGTACCCAGCGTCTGCTGATCAGTATTCCGCAGGCGGCGTTGGAACCTCAGGCGCGCGGATATGTGCCGCCTGAACAGTGGGATGAAGGCATCAATGCGGCGATGCTTAATTACAGCCTGAGCGGTGCTAACAACTGGCAGCGTGGCAACAACGGTCGTGCCGACAATGCGCAGTATGCCAACCTGCGTCCTGGTGTGAATATCGGGCCGTGGCGTTTGCGCAATTACACCACCTGGAGTCGTGACACACATGGTCAGGACAAATGGGATACGGTCTATACCTACGCTCAGCGTGATGTGATCCCGCTGAAAGCGCAGTTCACTGCGGGCGATAGCAGTGCGCCAAACGATGTGTTTGACAGTATGCCGTTCCGGGGCGGGCAGCTGGCATCCGACGACGATATGCTCCCGGACTCGCTGAAAGGCTATGCGCCTGTGGTGCGTGGCATTGCCCGAACCAACGCGCAGGTCACGATTCGCCAGAATGGGTATCAAATTTATCAGAGCTACGTTTCACCGGGTGCCTTTGAAATTACCGATATGTACCCGACCGGCGGGGCGGGCGATCTGCAGGTCACGGTAAAAGAGGCCGACGGCAGCGAGCAGCACTATACCGTGCCGTTTGCCTCTTTGCCGGTGCTCCAGCGTGAAGGCCGTCTGAAATTTTCCGTCACCGGCGGACAGTATCGTTCCTATGACAGCAGCGTAGACAAAACGCCGTTTGCCCAGGGCACCGCGATTTATGGTCTGCCACACGGCTTTACGATTTACGGCGGCGTGCAGGAATCGAGTAAATATCAGTCGCTGGCGAGTGGCGTCGGTAAAAATCTGGGTGATTTCGGTGCGCTTTCAGCCGATGTCACCCAGGCCTGGTCAACGCCGCAGGATGGTCTGAAAACCGACGGCCAGTCATGGCGTGCGCGTTACAGCAAAAACGTGCTGGAAACGGGCACCAACTTTGCCATTGCGGGTTATCGCTATTCGACCAGCGGCTATTACGGCATGCAGGAAGTGCTGGACACTTATAGCGACACATCTGGGCTGGTCGAGCGACGCCGAAATCGCATGGAGCTGACTATGAGTCAAACTCTTGGACAGGATTTAGGCACCCTGATGCTGAGTACGGTTCGTGAGGATTACTGGAATTCAGGCCGCACGATGGCCTCCTGGAGCCTGGGTTACAACAACGGCTGGCGTGGGATTAACTACGGCCTGACCTATACCTACAGTAAAAACGGATCATCCACCGGGCGCGGCGAACAAACGTATTACGACAAAGATCAGCAGTTGGCACTGACCATCAGTATTCCTCTGGATAAGTTCCTGCCGCAAACCTGGGCTAACTACAGCATGAACGCCAGCAGGCAAAGTGGCACCACCCATTCTGTGGGTTTAAGCGGGATGGCGATGGAGAACAACGCGCTGAACTGGAACGTCCAGCAGGGCTACGGCACCAACGACGTGGGCTACACCGGCGCGATGAATGTCGATTATCGTGGCACCTACGGCGAAGCGACAGTCGGATATGGCTACGACAAAAACAGCGATCGCATGAACTATGGCGTACAGGGTGGGATTTTAGCCCACGCCGACGGCGTGACCTTCAGCCAGCCGTTGGGTGAAACCAACGTACTCATCAAAGCACCGGGCGCGAAAGGGGTCAGCATTCAGAACCAGACCGGCGCGAAGACTGACTGGCGGGGCTATACCACGGTGAGCAACGTCACTGTTTATCGTAAAAATGATGTGGCGCTGTTAACTGAAACTTTGCCCGAGGACGTCGAACTTGAACTGACCAACCGCACTGTAACTCCGACGCGCGGCGCGGTGGTGCGTGCGAATTATGTAACCAATGTGGGTCTGCGCGCGCTGATCACGTTAATGCAACCTGGTGCTATTCCCGTGCCGTTTGGGGCCATCGTGAATGTGGATGGCCAGAGTGGGCAGGGCTTTATTGTCGGTGAGGGCGGGCAGGTCTATTTAACTGGGTTGAATCCGAAAGGAAGCCTGACCGTTAAATGGGGTAATGACTCAGATAAAGCATGCCGGTCCGAGTATTCCAGTCGTGCTGAAAATAACCATTCTGGTGTCCAGTCGATGAACGTTATTTGTCGTTAGAGGAAATTATGAGAATTTCTAAATTATTATTTCTGATTATATTATCGTGTTTATTCTCTAAGTCTTCACTTGCGATGACCTGCACGTTAGTCAGTTACTGGAATCCCGTCGTCTCTATTGGCGCAATGACCGTTCAGCGTGACGCTCCTGTCGGAACAATTATTGGTACGGTGACATTGACAAATAGTACCCGGTCAGTAAATTGCTCGGACGCGGGAACCATGTCGCGTTATCGCACATTAACTTATTCAGGTGGTGTGCTATCACCTTTGCCGAATATATACAGAACGAATTTAACGGGTGTAGGTATTCAAACTGACCCTTCCGAAGCGTATTTTACAAATCCGGCGCAGCTATTCCAGAGTACCAATAGTGGTGCCGGCGTTCTGTTTGCTAACCATCATACGATTATTATTAATGTCATCAAAACGGGTGATATCGTGTCAGGCACGCTGGCGATGGGAGAAATTGCCAACGAACAGTTTGATAATGGGTCTGGGGGGAGAATAACGTCTGAATCCGTCACTATGTCAGGCGGTAATTCTATCACCGTATTGGCATGTGGTCTGAGCACCCAAACGTTAACATTCCCGATTGGTGATGTATTTGCATCAACATTTGGCAGCACGCCAGGAACAATTCCTTCAGGCGCGCAAACAACGCAAAACCTGGGGCTGAACTGTGCCACAGGCGCCAATATAAACGTCACGCTTTCAGGGATTCAAAACCCTGATGTTTCTGATAACAGTGTTCTGGCTTTAACCGGGCAGGGAAGTGCGGGCGTAGCTCAGGGCGTTGGCGTTCAACTTCTTTATAACGGTTCTCCATTACGAATTAATAGCCGAATGGTGATGAAACAATCATCAGGGGGCCAGGAATCTCTTCCGCTGACGGCCCGTTATTATCAGACCAAAACGGCAGTTACAACGGGTTCGGCCAATACGTCGGCCACGTTGAATTTAACGTACCAGTAATCAAAAGGACCGAATAATGAACATCAGGAAACTGATAATAATCGGCTGTACTGCGCTGAGTGCAATCATGAATTTGTCTGACGTGAAGGCTGCCGACCCGGTGACCATTAGTGTAACGGGGAGAATTATTGCTTCACCTTGTGAGATCAAAAGCGACAGTGTCAATATCAACGTAGATCTTGGTATGAATATCGAGGCTTCATCATTACAGACACCGGGTTCAGCGACTGGATGGGTTCCCGTAGATGTGAATGTGATTAACTGCCCATCTGCCACCACAAAAGCCACCATCTTGTTTCAGGGCACGGCGGATAGCCTCAATCCCAATGACATGTATCGAAATACAGGGACGGCGACAAACCTCGCCGTCCAGCTGCAGGGCGTCGGTGGAGAACCTTTTGGGAATGGGAAAAGTTTTACCGGCATTATCGTAGGCAATGCCTATTCGTATCACCTGCGAGCGCGAGCCTGGACCCAAAATGGCAACGTTATGCCTGGCACGATTAGCGCCGTCGTGACCGCCACCTTTACTTATCAATAAAAATGAATGCCCCTGCGGGGGCATCCTGGAGAGACCTATGCGCGTTTTTGTAACCTTCAGCGCAGTGATATTGATGGCAGCAGCGTTTTTTGCTCTTGCGGATACGGAAATAAATCTTCGCGGCAATGTGGTCGCAAGCCCGTGTTCGGTTGATACCGACACGGTGAATAAACTGGTGGAATTTGATCCGCTACAGCGGACAGACCTCATCACCGCCGGAACAGGTGGCGCGTGGCAGAACTTTTCGCTACTGGTAAAAAACTGCCCGGCAGGCACACGTCAGGTTACGGTGAAATACCTCGGCACAAATGATATTCAGGACGCGACGGCGTGGAAAAACACCGGCACTGCCACTCACGTTGCGCTGCGCATGACCAATGCCGATCACTCGGTTATTTACAGTAACGGGAGCGCTCAGCAGATTTCGGTGAACTCCAGCACTAACAGCGCTGAATTTCCCCTGTCGGCGAAAATATTTACCCCGCAGGGAAATGCCGGGGCTGGAACATTTGCGGCGACGATCAACCTGGAATTTACCTGGCAGTAAGTCTCTTATTATGCCGAATATCAAAATGGTGACGGTTTGTTAAGCCGTCGCCTGCATTTCGTTTTTGAGGTTACATGATTAACGTCCTGATTAAAGATGATAATGCGTTTTATGACTGGTCAATACACAACTTTCTGAGCGAGATATTTTCACAGGAATATCAGAAGAGGGTGAAATTAACGCTGGAGTTTACACATCAGACGGTGCGCCAGGCCGATATGATTATTATGGGGATGTGCCAGGGCGAGCATTTCACCTGTCACCCTGAGCTGCATTCGCGCACCAAAGGGGTGATCGTTGGTTTAATGGATAAAAAACCGGTGAATACCGCACCGTCACCGGAGTGCATCCGGGATATTGTTTATATCGAACGCAGAGCGCCGCTTCGCGTGATACGCGATGGCATAATCCATGTCTGGAAAGGTCATGAGGAAACGCGTTGTAGCAATTGTTATACCTGCCGACACCGGGCGTTGTCACCCCAGCAAACACGGATTATGGCTGGTTTCTACAGCGGTAAAAATGTGCCGCAAATAGCGCGTGAGCTTAATTTGTCTGAGAAGACGATTTTTTCTCACAAATATCACATGATGGCGAAATTTAATCTCTCCACCGACTATGAATTGCTCCTGCTGCTCGACAGGTTGCACGAACGTCGGCTTTATCCCCATCTCTTCACAAAGTAACAGGGCATAAGGATATGTCTGTTCAAGGATGAATAAGGGGCATTACGTTGGGCTGGATAAAAAGGGATTTAAAACTGAAGAGGAGTATCACGAAATGGTGCGTCCGAGTGGACTCGAACCACCGACCCCCACCATGTCAAGGTGGTGCTCTAACCAACTGAGCTACGGACGCACTGTATAGAATTTTTGATGGTGCGTCCGAGTGGACTCGAACCACCGACCCCCACCATGTCAAGGTGGTGCTCTAACCAACTGAGCTACGGACGCATCATGTTGTCTGTGACAACGGGGTCGAATATTAGCGGCAGTGAGGGGATGAGGCAAGAGGGAAAATGCAATTTTCTTCCGTATTTCACGCGATTGCTTCATTCCCGCGCAAAGTGAAGAGAAAGTAGCCGCCCGAAGGCGGCTCGCGGATAATTAACGCGCAGCGCGTTGCAAAATCACGGCTGATGGTTGGCGTTGCAGGAAGCGCATGCGCAGCATCATCAGGACGGCGGCGGAGGTTAAACCTATGATAAAGCCCATCCAAAAACCGGCGGGGCCCATTCGGTCCACCACCAGGTCGGTCAGAGCCAGCACGTAGCCGCACGGCAGTCCCAGCACCCAGTAGGCGGTGAAAGTGATAAAGAAGATCGAACGTGTATCTTTATACCCACGCAAAATGCCGCTACCGATAACCTGAATCGAATCAGAAATCTGGTACACCGCTGCCAGCAGCATCAGCTGAGAGGCGAGGATCACCACTTCAGGATTGTCGTTGTAGAGCAGGGCAATCTGCTCACGCAGCAGCACGGTAAAGATGGCGGTGCACGCCGCCATGCACACGCCGACCATCAGGCCAGTACGTGCCGCGGTTTGTGCATCCAGCGTCGAGCCTTGTCCCAGACGATAGCCTACGCGGATGGTTACCGCAGCCGCCAGCGACATTGGCAGAACGAACATCAGCGAGCTGAAGTTCAACGCAATCTGGTGGCCCGCAACGTCGACAATACCCAGCGGCGAGACCAGCAGCGCGACAACCGCGAACAGCGTTACTTCAAAGAACAGTGCCAGTGCGATAGGCAGGCCGAGCTGAACCAGACGTTTCATCACCGCCATATCCGGCTTGCTAAAGCTTTGCTCGTTGCGAATGTCACGCATCGAGCGCGCTCTTTTGACGTACGACAGCATGCTGATGAACATCACCCAGTACACCGCCGCCGTCGCCACACCACAGCCCACGCCGCCCAGTTCAGGCATCCCGAAGTGGCCGTAGATAAAGACGTAGTTGACCGGAATATTCACCAGCAGTCCGATAAAGCCAAACACCATGCCGGGTTTGGTTTTTGCCAGCCCTTCACATTGGTTACGCGCCACCTGGAAGAACAGGTAGCCGGGTGCGCCCCACAGCAGCGCACGTAAATAGCCGACGGCTTTATCGGCTAGTGCCGGGTCGATATTGTGCATTGAGCGGATAATGTGGCCCGCATTCCACAGCACAATCATGACGAGAATGGAGACGAATCCGGCGAGCCAAAATCCCTGACGGACCTGATGGGCGATGCGTTCGCGTCGACCTGAACCGTTAAGCTGGGCGATAACTGGCGTTAAGGCCAGCAGCAGACCGTGGCCGAAAAGAATGGCCGGAAGCCAGATGGAGGTCCCGATCGCGACGGCGGCCATATCAGTGGCGCTGTATCCGCCCGCCATGACCGTATCCACAAATCCCATTGCGGTTTGGGCGACCTGCGCGATGATCACCGGTATTGCCAGGGGTAATAACTGACGCGCTTCATTCATGTACTTCTGCACGTGAACACCTTTTAATTTGTTGTTATTTGAGAGACTAAAAAACCCGCCGAAACTGGCAGCAAGAAGAAAATGCAGGGGGAGTGCCAGCTATTGTAGCGGGGTTTAGCTATTTATCTAGTGAAAAAATCGCCAGAAAATGCCCCTTACTGGCAACCTGTTTTTCCAGATGTTATTGTGATGCGATTAAAACGGTGTCACCACCGTTGGCATAAAACAGGAGTGGTAAGCATGTTTACTGGTATCGTGCAGGGCACAGCAAAACTGGTGTCCATTGAGGAAAAACCCAATTTCCGTACCCATATTGTCGAGCTGCCGGAATATATGCTCGACGGGCTGGAAACCGGGGCATCGGTTGCACACAATGGCTGCTGTCTGACGGTGACAGAGATTGACGGTAATCGTATTAGCTTTGATCTGATGAAAGAGACGCTGCGTATTACCAATCTCGGTGAGCTGGTGGTGGGCGATATGGTCAACGTCGAACGCGCGGCGAAATTCAGCGATGAGATCGGCGGGCATTTAATGTCGGGCCATATTATGACCACCGCTGAAGTGTCGAAAATCCTGACCTCGGAAAATAACCGTCAAATCTGGTTTAAAGTGCAGGATGCCTCATTAATGAAATACATCCTGTATAAAGGATTTATTGGCGTGGATGGGATTAGTCTGACGGTGGGTGAAGTGACCCCAACCCGTTTCTGCGTGTATTTAATTCCGGAAACCTTACAGCGCACGACCCTTGGCGCGAAAAAACTCGGCCATCGGATTAATATCGAAATTGATCCGCAGACCCAGGCGGTAGTGGATACCGTTGAGCGGGTTCTGGCGGCGAAAGAACTGGCAAGTAAATTGACGGCGCAAGACGAATAAAATAAACCCCGGGTATCCGGGGTTTATTCATTGAAGATGACCTCGTTTGTTGCCGGGTGGCGCTGCGCTTACCCGGCCTACAGAACAACAAATTTCCCGGTTTTGTAGGCCCGTGCAAACGAAGTGCTGCCGGGCGATTTTCATTCACCGCGCCACGCGCAATCCATGCTCTACACCACGGCTAAACACCACCTGCCATAGCTGAATATCCCGCGCGCGAAATGCCCCTGCGCAGGCATTCAGGTAATAGCTGAACATCCGTTTGAAGCGTTCCGAATAGTTATCAGCAATTTCTGGCCATGCGGCGATAAAACGCGAATGCCAGGCCATGAGAGTTGTGTCGTAGTCTGCGCCAAAGTTGTGCCAGTCTTCGACTATAAAGTGCGACTCACTGGCATCGGCAATCTGGCGAACGGAGGGCAGGCAGCCGTTCGGGAAGATGTATTTGTTGATCCACGGGTCAACCGAATGGTCCGTCTTTTTGGAACCGATAGTGTGCAGCAGGAAAATCCCCTCGGGTTTCAGGTTGCGGTCGGCAACCGTGAAATAGGTACTGTAATTCTTCGGCCCTACGTGCTCGAACATCCCCACCGAGACAATACGGTCAAACTGGTCATCGAGGTCACGATAATCTTGCAGCAGAATGGTCACATCCAGCCCGGCGCAGCGCTCTTGCGCCATTTTTTGTTGCTCGGCGGAAATGGTCACGCCGACGACGCTGACGCCATAATTTTTGGCCATATAATACGCCAGTCCACCCCAGCCGCAGCCGATATCCAGGACCCTCATGCCGGGCTGGAGCTGCAGCTTTTCGCAGATTAAACGCAGTTTAGCCTGCTGTGCATCTTCGAGAGTGTTAGCGTCTTTCCAGTAGGCGCAGGAATATTGCATGAAGGGATCAAGCATGCGGCTGAAAAGATCGTTACCCAGATCGTAATGTTCTTTGCCGACAATCCATGCCCGCTTTTTACTTTGCAGATTGAGCAATCGCGCAGAGGCGATACGCAGGGTATCTTTCAGGCGGTGAGGGAGCTGGTTTTCCAGCCCGGCGCGCAGAACGTTATGGAAAAACATATCCAGCCGTTCGCAATCCCACCAGCCGTCCATGTAGCTCTCGCCCAGCCCGAGCGAACCTTCCTGCAGAACGCGTTTGAAAAAATCGGGGTGTTTTACCTGAATATCGGAGGGGGCAGACCCGTTAATCGCGACGCCCGCCCGACCCAGTAATTCATTGACGATCCGAAACCAGTCATTGTCCCGGACATTGACTTCTTCTATACACGATGAACTCATAGCTTCTCCATCACCTGCTGTGATCAGAACCTTCAAACAGCGTAGCCGTTTTTTATGGTTTGTGAGAAATCCCACGGTTTTTCCGTGAGGCTAATATCCGACGTAGAACAGAGGAAGGGAGATAGCCCTTACCGAAAGGCCTTCCATGGTAAAACGGGAGCACTCCGGCTCCCGTTAACACATAATATTTATCGTATTTGTGTGAAGCAAATTTAGTATAGGCCGCAAAAATCGGTGATTCAACAGAAAGTTATTAGCAGCCTAATCACTGAAATGTCACATAATTGCTGGCGCGATTATGCCCGAGAGGATTCTGTCTGCGAAGTGACGTCAGACGAGTCCTGTGCCGAAGACTGCATGCGATAACCCAGCGCGGCGAGCAGTACGGTGGCGAGCATCACGCTGGTCGTTGTCATCAGCGGCGTGGCGATAAGCGCTGAAACAATCAAACTTGCCAGGAAACACAGCCCCAGTTGCAGGGTATTTTGCAGCGCAGCGGCGCGACCTGTCGCATGAGGGAATGGACGTAGCGCCTGAGCTACCACGATAGGGTAGATTGCACCGTTCGCCACCGCCATCACGCAGAAGGGGATCAGAATTTCAGTCAGCCCAACGTGCGGGATAAAGCCAACGGCCCAGGTCGCAATGACGCTGATTGCGAAGAGTACCAACAGCCACGGCAGCATCTGCTGTCCCTGCCATTTTTGCAGCGCCGCGCGGCAGCCGTAACCGCCGACCAGGAACGCGATGGTCTGAGGAACATAGCTCAGGCCGATCACCGCCGGACTGTAGCCCATGTCATGCAGAATAAACGGCGAGCCGGTCAGCCACGCGAAGAAGCTGGCGGAACAGGCGGCGTAAACCAGTACGTTGCCACGATAGGCGCGTGAGCGCAGCAGTGACAGGAAGGTCACGCGGTCATCGTTGTGCTCAGTTGGTTTCGGTGGTGCCGGTTTGAGCGTAAACGCCGGTAACATCAGCACCAGAGTGATGATGAACAGCGTGGCGAAAATCGCCTGCCAGTCAAAGTGCACCAGGATCCAACTGCCGAGCAGGGGCGCCAGCGCCGGTGAAAGACCGACAAGCGGCATAATGGTGGCAAAAATGCGGTTCACGCGTGAGGCGGGATAGTAGTCGGTGACCAACGCCTGCCAGGTTACGGCGGCCGCACACACCCCGAATGCCTGCACAAAACGTAGCACCAGCAGCCAGGTGGCATCGCGCACCCACAGCATCCCCAGACAGGCGACGGCAAAGATCGCCAGACCTAAAAGTAAAATGGGCTTGCGGCCATAGCGGTCGGAAAGCGGTCCCCACAGCAGCTGCGCGAAGGCAAAACCGGCGAGGAACAGGCTCAGGCTGGCGCTGATCGCGGCGGCAGGCGTCTGTAAATCTTCCTGCATCGCGGCGAACGCAGGCAGATACATATCGGTGGCCAAAAAGCCCAGCACGCTTAAACCGCCGAGCCAGACCAGAAATCCTTTGTTGGGTTGCATTGTTTTTATGTCCTAAAGAGGCAGGTATTCATTGGCGCAAAGTGTAGGGAGTGCAAAGTTCCTTGTGAAACGCTAATATTTGGTGGTTGCATTCAAAAAATTTGCAGGCAAAAAATGTGGTCTGAATATTCGTTAGAAGTGGTGGATGCGGTCGCGCGTAACGGCAGCTTTAGCGGCGCGGCCCAGGAACTGCACCGCGTTCCGTCTGCGGTGAGCTACACTGTGCGCCAGCTTGAAGAGTGGCTGGCAGTTCCGCTGTTTGAACGCCGCCATCGTGATGTCGTGTTGACGCCTGCGGGTGTGTGGTTTTTGAAGGAAGGGCGTTCTGTTATCAAAAAAATGATGATCACCCGTGAACAGTGTCAGCAGATTGCCAACGGCTGGCGCGGTCATCTCGCCATTGCGGTGGATAACATCGTCAAACCCGAACGCACGCGCCAGATGGTGGTCGATTTCTATCGCCACTTTTCAGACGTTGAGCTGCGCGTGTCGCAGGAGGTGTTCAACGGCGTGTGGGATGCGCTGTCGGACGGCAGGGTAGAGATGGCCATCGGCGCAACGCAGGCGATCCCGGTGGGTGGACGCTATGCGTTTCGTGATATGGGGGCGTTGAGCTGGACCTGCGTCGTCGCCCGCGATCATCCTCTCGCCGCGATAGAAGGGCCGCTGAGCGATGACACGTTGCGCAACTGGCCGTCGCTGGTGCTGGAAGATACGTCGCGATCGCTGCCGAAACGCATCACCTGGCTGCTGGATAACCAACGGCGCGTGGTGGCCCCTGACTGGGAAACCTCCGCGACCTGCCTGTCGGCTGGCTTGTGCGTCGGGATGGTGCCGGTGCATTTCGCGCGTCCGCGTATAGATCGCGGCGAATGGGTGGCGTTAACCCTGGAAAACCCGTTCCCGGATGCAGCGTGTTGCCTGACCTGGCAGCAAAACGATATGTCACCGGCGCTGGAATGGCTGCTGGCCTATCTGGGAGATAGCGAAACGCTGAACAGAGAGTGGTTGAAGGAGCCGGAATAACCGGCCCCTCAGAGGCGATTAACGACGATAGTCGCGGAACGGACCGTCAGCGACGGAGCGGCGTTCAATCAGGCGCGGGTGGACTTCAATCGACTGTGACTCTTCACGTTTGCTGACGATGCGGTCCATCAGCATGTTAAAGGCGGTTTCACCCAGCGAGTCTTTCGGCTGGTGAATCGTCGTCAGCGCCGGGGTAAAGTAACGGGCGTTGCGCACGTTATCGTATCCGATTACCGAAATATCCTGCGGCACGCGTAAACCAAGCTCATCTGCTGCGCAAAGTGCGCCCATCGCCATAATATCGCCACCGATAAAGACCGCGGTCGGACGATGTGACTGGGAGACAATCTGCTGCATCGCGCGATAGCCGGATTCCGGTTCGAAGTCGCCCTGCACGATCCAGTTTTCTGGCACCGTGATCAGCGCTTCTTCCATCGCTTTCATAAAGCCAGCCAGACGACCAGCACCAGTATTACGCTCCAGTGGGCCTGGGATCACGCCGATTTCGCGGTGTCCGCGTTCAATCAGGTAACGGCCCGCCATATAGCCGCCTTCAAAGGCGTTGTCGTTCACTGAATCGGTGAAATCGGCGCGGGTATCGCCCCAGTCCATGACCACCATAGGGATGTGACGATACTCTTCGAGCATCGACAGCACGGATTCCGGATACTCAGAACACATTACCAGCAGGCCATCGACGCGCTTTTGCGCCATCATAGACAGGTAAGCACGCTGTTTTTCCTGGCTGTTCCAGGCGTTACCCAGGATCAGGGTGTAGCCCTTCTGGAAACAGTTTTTCTCAACCGCTTCGATGATTTCCGCAAAATAGGCGGCTTCGCTGCTGGTCGCCAGCAGTCCGATCGATTTGGTGTGATTCACTTTCAGGCTGCGCGCTACGGCACTTGGGGAGTAGTGCAGTTCTTTGATAGCTGCCCACACGGCGTTGCGCGTCTCTTCCGCAACAAAACGTGTTTTGTTAATTACATGTGATACGGTTGTAGTGGAAACGTTTGCGCGTTTCGCCACATCTTTAATTGTTGCCATTACATGTCACTCCAGACCATATCTTAAACTCCTGAAATACTTAAAGGTAAACGTTTGCCTTCTCTCACCCTTATCTCGCAATGTGAATTGCGATACGCCGGGAAAACGACTCAAAACGTCAGGAGGGGGTCAGTGGCCGGTACGCTTATAAATTTAGCGTGGAATTTTGTCTTATCTTGATGAAAAGTGGAAGCGCAAAAACGGTTATCAGTCTAAATCCAGGAAGATTTTTGGGGTAAACTGTGTAAAAATGAGCAAGCTCACTTTTCGTGGGGTGATTAAAAGGAGAAAAATTGATGAGTGCCGATCTTAAGTTTTCGCTGACCACTACCGTTATTGTGCTGGCTTTGATTGTTGCAGCAGGTCTTACCGCAGCCCTGCACTGATTTAAACGGGGGAGAGTTCTCTCCCTCGTCTCTTCTCCCGATTGTTACTCATCCCGCAAAAATCTTTTGCTAATTTGTTAACTTCTCATTTTTTGTGATTGATGTCATGCTTTTGACATCTTAGTCCCGTGTCGCGCGGTGACACGGTTTGCGGAGTTAACAATGAAAATCAACTTTCCCTTGCTGGCCCTGGCGATTGGCGCTTTTGGCATCGGCACTACCGAGTTTTCCCCGATGGGACTCCTGCCGGTGATCGCCAAAGGCGTGGACGTCTCTATTCCGGCAGCGGGTATGCTCATCAGCGCTTATGCGATAGGGGTGATGGTCGGTGCGCCGCTCATGACCCTGCTGCTCTCACATCGTGCCCGCCGCAATGCGCTGATCTTCCTGATGGCGATTTTTACCCTCGGCAACGTGCTGTCGGCGATTGCGCCGGATTACACTACGCTACTGCTGTCGCGCATTCTGACCAGCCTGAACCACGGCGCGTTCTTTGGTTTAGGGTCGGTGGTAGCCGCGAGCGTAGTGCCAAAACACAAGCAGGCGAGCGCGGTGGCGACCATGTTTATGGGCCTGACCATCGCCAACATTGGCGGCGTTCCGGCGGCGACATGGCTCGGCGAAGTGATTGGCTGGCGCATGTCATTCCTCGCAACGGCCGGGCTTGGCGTGGTGGCGATGGTCGCGCTGTTCTTCTCTCTGCCGAAAGGCGAGGCAGGCGAGCGCCCGGATGTGCGCAAAGAGCTGTCGGTGCTGGTGCGTCCACAGGTGCTGTCTGCTCTGTTAACGACGGTGCTCGGTGCAGGCGCGATGTTCACGCTATACACCTATATCTCTCCGGTGCTGCATGACATTACCCATGCGACACCGCTGTTCGTTACGGGGATGCTGGTCCTGATTGGTGTCGGTTTCTCGCTGGGTAACTATCTTGGTGGCAAGCTGGCGGATCGTTCTGTGACCGGCACGCTGAAAGGATTTCTGACTCTGCTGATCGTGATTATGCTCGCCATTCCGTGGCTGGCGCGCAATGAGTTTGGTGCGGCCATTGCGATGGTGGTGTGGGGTGCTGCGACCTTCGCGGTGGTTCCACCGTTGCAGATGCGCGTGATGCGGGTGGCGCACGAAGCTCCCGGTTTGTCGTCTTCCGTGAATATCGGCGCGTTTAATCTCGGTAATGCGCTCGGCGCGGCAGCGGGTGGGGCGGTGATTTCGGGCGGGCTGGGGTACAGCTTTGTTCCGGTAATGGGGGCAATTATCGCCGCACTGGGTCTGCTGCTGGTCCTGACGTCGGGTCGCAAACAGCCGGAACCCGTTAGCGTCACCGAGTAATCAAAAAACGCAGAAGGGCTGCCCTTCTGCGTCTCAGTTATGCAGCGAAGTTCTTCGCCACAAATTCCCAGTTAACCAGTGCCCAGAAGTGCTCAAGGTAGTTCGGGCGAGCGTTACGGTAATCGATATAGTAAGCGTGCTCCCACACATCGACGGTCATCAGCGGTTTGGCGCTGGTGGTCAGTGGGGTGCCTGCGTTAGAGGTGGAAACGATAGCCAGTTTGCCATCCGCCTCTTTCACCAGCCACGTCCAGCCAGAACCGAAGTTCTTAATGGCTGCGTCAGTAAACTTCGCTTTGAAATCAGCAAAGCTGCCGAAGGTAGCATTAATCGCCGCAGCCAGTTCACCGGTCGGTTCACCGCCCGCGTTTGGCGCCAGGCAGTGCCAGTAAAACGTGTGGTTCCACACCTGAGCGGCGTTATTGAATACGCCACCTTCAGAGCTACGTACGATCTCTTCCAGTGTTTTGCCTTCAAACGCGGTGCCTTTCACCAGGTTGTTCAGGTTTGTGACATAGGTCTGATGGTGTTTGCCGTAGTGGTATTCCAGGGTTTCCGCCGAAATGTGCGGAGCCAGGGCGTCTTTTGCATACGGTAATGCAGGTAATTCGAACGACATTGCTTCTCTCCTTATTATAGTTTGCGCATCAATAACCCTATTGAGTGCAGGGATAGAGTAGCAAATTGAAAGGGGAGGCAAAAGAGGAACTTACCCTGCTGGCGGAGCAGCAGGGCAGGGATTAGCGGATCGTTTTTGGCGTCATCACGCGGCGTGCGCCGACGTAGTGGCGAACCCAATAATCTTCGCTGAGGGAAGTGATTTGAATATCCTGACCGCTACGCGGAGACTGAATGAATTTTCCGTTGCCCACATAAACGCCTACGTGGTCAGCGGTGCCACGACCCTGAGTGCGGAAGAACACCAGATCGCCGCTTTCGAGTTCACCGCGATCGACGGACGCCGCATCGCGCAGGTGATACATCTCGTTAGCCGTACGTGGAATACGGAATTTCACCAGATCTTTATATGCGTAGTAAACCAGACCACTGCAATCGAAGCCGGTACGCGGTGAAGTGCCACCCCAGTGATAAGGTTTGCCTATTTGCCCCATCAGCTTGTTCATCGCGGTTTTTTGCGCCTTCTGCACGCGAACTTTATGCACCTCAGAGAGTTTTGCCGTTTTACCCACTTTTACGCAGTTAGTTTTATGCCCTTTACGAACGGTGCATTTTTCCGGAGCGATTTTTGCGGTGGTGCGGGTCGGTTTGCTGCGGGTTTTACTGGTGAGGGCTTTGCCGGAGGTGGTCTTCTGCTTGTGAGCTGTGGTGGTTTTTTTCTTTTCGCTTTTACTGGTGCTGGTCGTTTTTTTCTTACGTTCTGTGGTTTTCGCCAGATGAGATTTTTGCACGGCAGAATGCCGCGCCTGCTCAGAGGCATTAGCCGCTGGCATGAAAGCGAGAGATGTAAATAGTAAAGCACAGAGCGTGATCGAGACTTTTTTTATCCGCGCCACTGAGCATTCCCCTGAATTAGATGCGGGTCATCAATAATGCCCACGTATGATTTACAAAGCCCGTCGATTCTAATGCATAAAACTGCGAGATGTTAATAGCATTTTTCAATCTAAAATTCTGTTTCGTTAGCAAGTGCAAAAAAAAACGTCAATCTGTTGCACTATTGCTCGTCCCTTAAGCAAAACCACAGCTTACGCAGGGATAAGCTATCTTAGAAATGCAACTTCAACGGATAACCGTTAAGATATATACAGGTGACGAAAATGTTATTTTCCGATGTCTCTCTGACCCGCTACAATGTCAGACGATTGCCGTAACAGAAGTTAAAGGAAGCAAGACATGAGCACTACTATTGAAAAAATCCAGCGCCAGATCGCTGAAAACCCAATTCTCCTGTACATGAAAGGTTCACCGAAGCTGCCAAACTGCGGTTTCTCTGCGCAAGCCGTTCAGGCGCTTTCTGCCTGTGGCGAGCGCTTTGCTTACGTTGATATCCTGCAGAACCCGGACATCCGCGCTGAGCTGCCGAAATACGCTAACTGGCCGACCTTCCCTCAGCTGTGGGTGGACGGTGAGCTGGTCGGCGGTTGTGACATTCTGATTGAAATGTATCAGCGTGGCGAACTGCAGCAGTTGATCAAAGAGACCGCTGCAAAGTATAAAACTGAAGAGCCAGACGCAGAGTAAGTTTTGCATCAGGCAAAAAAAAGCGACCATTACGGTCGCTTTTTTTATTCCTCGCTTTCGCCCATCGGCAGCGGCCAGCCGCCCAAACGCTTCCAGCGGTTCACAATCTCACAGAACAATTCTGATGTGCGTTCCGTATCGTACAGCGCCGAATGCGCCTGGGTGCCGTCGAAATCAATACCGGCGGTGATACAGGCTTTTGATAACACCGTTTGGCCCAGCGCCAGCCCGCTCAGTGCGGCAGTATCGAAGGTCACGAAAGGATGGAATGGGTTACGCTTAAGCGAGGCGCGCTCGGCGGCGGCCATCATAAAGCTGTGATCGAAGGTGGCGTTATGGGCCACCATGATCGCGCGATTGCAGTTGCTGTCTTTCATGCCTTTACGGACCATTTTGAAAATGGCGTGCAGGGCGTCATATTCACTCACCGCACCGCGCAGTGGGTTCGTGGGGTCAATGCCGTTAAAGGCCAGCGCTTCTGGCTGTAGGTTCGCGCCTTCAAACGGTTCAACGTGGAAATGCAGCGTGGTGTCCGGTATCAGCCAGCCCTGTTCATCCATTTTCAGTGTGATGGCAGCAATCTCAAGCAGCGCATCGGTCTTAGCGTTAAATCCAGCTGTTTCTACATCAATAACAACAGGATAAAAACCACGAAAACGGTCACACAGACCGGTAAGTTGAGCGTTATCGGACATCAGGGTCTCTTACAAGGGAAAAAAAGCAGTGCGTATTATGGCAAAATTTGCGAGGGGATGCAGCAAAACAACGGGCGCAGAACGCGCCCGGAGGGATCAATTGCCCAGACCGCGACCGGCGTCTTTGGCTTCGATCAGTTCGATTTTATAACCGTCAGGATCTTCAACGAAGGCAATCACAGTGGTGCCGCCTTTGACCGGACCCGCTTCGCGCGTCACGTTGCCGCCGTTGCTACGAATGCGCTCGCAGGCTTCGGCCGCGTTATCCACTTCCAGCGCGATGTGGCCGTAAGCGGTGCCCAGCTCATAGCTATCGACATCCCAGTTGTAGGTCAGCTCAATTACCGCTTCGTCACTTTCCGGGCCATAGCCCACGAACGCCAGAGAATATTTATATTCCGGGTTTTCGCTGGTGCGCAGCAATTGCATACCCAGTACGTTAGTGTAGAAATCGATAGAACGTTGCAGGTTGCCAACGCGCAGCATGGTGTGAAGTAGGCGCATATTTTCCTCTTAACCAACTCAATGGCTTATCTTTTTGAACAGAAACGATGTTTTAGTATAGCGGCGAATCATCGCCGCTATCAATGGACAACCGAGGAATTACAGAGAAGGGTAGTCGGTGTAACCTTCAGCGCCGCCGCCATAGAAGGTCTCTGGACGCTGTGGGTTTAGCGCCGCTTTGCGCTGCAGACGTGCGACCAGGTCCGGGTTGGCAATGTAATCACGGCCAAAGGCTACGGCGTCGATCAGACCTTTGCCGATCAAGTCTTCTGCTTTCTCTGGCGTATAGGCACCGGCACCGATAATCACTCCCTGGAAGCGCGCACGCACTTTCTCACGGAAGGCATCAGAATACGGCGCACCGCCCGCCCAGTCTGGCTCGGACATGTGCAGATACGCAATGCCGCGTTTCGCCAGCTCTTCAATCAGATACAGCGCGTCGGCTTCTTCGTTCGGGCCGTTGTCGACGTTCTGGAAGGAACCGATCGGAGAAACGCGAATACCGATACGATCCGGGCTCCACTCCTGGCACACCGCATCGACCACTTCCAGTACCAGACGGGCGCGGTTTTCTACGCTGCCGCCGTACTGATCGGTACGTTGGTTAGAAGAGGGAGACAGGAACTGGTGCAGCAGGTAGCCATGCGCAGAGTGCAGTTCAACCAGGTCGAAACCGGCTTCACGGGCATTGGCGACGGCCTGGCGGAAATCATTCACGATGCCAGGAATTTCATCGAGTTCCAGCGCGCGAGGGGTAGAAGTATCGACGCGGATCGCATGACCGTTTTCATCACGCAGCGACGTACGTGTACCTGCATTCAGCGCGGAAGCGGAAACCGGTGCCTGCCCGCCAGGCTGGATGCTGTTGTGCGAGATACGGCCCGTATGCCACAGCTGAACTGCGATGCGGCCATCATCAGCATGAACGCCTGCAGTGATTTTTTTCCACGCAGCGATTTGCTCAGGGCTGTGCAGACCCGGTGCGCCAGCATAGCCTTTCGCCTGAGCGGAGATTTGAGTGGCTTCGGAAATGATCAGGCCAGAGCTGGCGCGCTGACGATAGTATTCGCCCATCAGCGGGGTCGGGATATCACCCGGCTCAATGCTGCGCAGACGAGTCAGCGGGGCCATCAGTACGCGATTTGGTGCAGTAACCGCACCGATTTTCAGTGGGGTAAATAATTTTTCAGTTGACATCATGACTCCTGAGTAGACCGGTCGACTAGTGATATGATAAATAAAAACGCCTGTTAAACGCCAGGCGTCGTAATACTGTTCTTCACATGCGCCAGCGCGCTTTCAAGCGGCACGGCGCTGCGGGAAATTTTGGCCTGCAAATTTGCGCCTAACCACAGCGCATATAACACCTGGGCCTGAGTCAAAGGATCGCCGCTGAAATTCAGCGTTTTTTCTTCGCGACCTTTTTCCAGCGCCTGAGCCAGCAGGGCAATAACACCGCTGGCCCCTTTGTCCATCGCCGTGCGCATGTCTTCTGAGAGATCGCACACTTCGGCAGACAATTTGACGGTCAGGCAACCGCTGATAATGCCCTGCTGGCAGAACTGGTTCAGCGTTTCCTGATAGTAGTTGAGCACACGATCGCGATAGCACCCTTCGCCGCTGGCAAAGTGGGTGGCGAGACGCTGATGGTACCCGGCATAGTGCCGTTCCAGCATTGCCACGCCAAACGCCTCTTTGGAGCGGAAGTAGTGATAGAACGAACCCTTCGGCACCTCAGCGGTTTTTAACAGCTCGCTAAGGCCCATTCCGGTAAACCCACGATGCATGCAAAGACGCTCGCCGGTAGCCAGAAGATGTTCGCGTGTATCGTGTTCAGTATTTTTGCTCATGGCGCTGAATGTACTAGACCAATCGGTCTAATGCAAGTCTCACGATTTTCGACAGGTGTTCATGATGTCCATCTGCGGCTGATAAACCGCTGATTTTACGTTCATCATACCGAGAACTGTCGAGAACAAATTATCCTGAGAAACCGCTGTTTTCGCCGCCTGGTCACGCAAGCACGGCTCATTGACGCCGAAGTTATTCACGTAATCGGGCGACAGCCAGAACATAAACGGAATATGCGTCTGTTGCGTTGGGGCCAGCATATAAGGTGTGCCGTGCAGATACAGCCCGTTTTCGCCCAGCGATTCGCCGTGATCGGAAAGATACACCAGCGCGGTATTCATCGTCGTCTGACGCGCTTTCAGAGCATCAATGGTTTTACTGACAACGCTATCCGTATACAGAATGGTGTTGTCATAAGTGTTCATGAGCGCCTGATGGTCACAGTCCTGAATCTGATTGGTATCGCAGGTCGGGGTAAACTGGCGATATTCCTGCGGATAGCGTTGATAATAAGCTGGGCCGTGACTGCCCATTAAATGGATAACCAGCACGGAATCTTGCTTCAGCCCGTCGAGCACGTTATCCAGACGATGCAGGTTCACGTCGTCGATACAGGATTTATCTTTGCAGAACTGATCCAGTTTCCACTGGGTCATGTCCGTATGCGGGATGCGATCGCACGCCCCTTTACACCCCCCGTCGTTTTCACGCCACAGCAGATTTACCCCCGCGTGGGCCAGCACATCGAGCAAACCTTCCTGATGACGGGCTAAATCTGCGTCGTATTTTTTGCGCGGCATACCAGAGAACATGCACGGCACGGAGACCGCGGTTTCTGTGCCGCAGGAGGAGGCCTGCGGGAAGTTAATCATGCCTTGTTTTTTCAGCTGCGGATTGGTTTCACGCCCGTAGCCGTTAAGAGAGTAGTTGTCTGCGCGAGAGGCTTCACCAATCACCAGTACCAGCACTGTTTTTTTCTTCTGCGCCAGAATAACCGGGCCTTTGTGCGCATCCTGTCCGATACGGACCAGCGTCTGATCGCCCGCAAACCAGCGGTTTTTACTGTATTTGGCAATGGCGCTGACGTAGTTCGCCGGTGTCACCATTTTGACGATAGCTTTGTTATTGCGAAACAGGGAGGCGTAATCCTTATAAAAGACCGAGGCGACCAAAATAATCACCATCAGTGCGCCGAGGATAGCGGCGACGCGCATCAGCAGCGTGTACCACCATTTGCCGGAACGAATGCGAACAAACATCAGTACGATGGACGGAATCAGACCGATAACCGCAATCCACAGCAGCATCTGTGGTGTCACCAGTGCGGTGGCTTCCTGCGAGTTGGTCTCGAAGATGTTGACCATCATGTTCTGATCGATGACGGCTCCGTAAGTGTACATAAAGTACGTCGCGCCGGCACAACCCAGCGTCAGCAGGATCATCAGCGGCTTACGGATAAACGGAATATTAATCAGGCTGAAAATAATCACCCAGCCACAAAACAGAACCAGCGGAACAGAGGCTGCAAACAAGATATCGTGCAGATGGGCAGGGGCAATAATCTCCCAACTGCGTTGAATAAACAGCGCATTCAGGAGCGTAAAAAATAACGCGCAACCCAGAGTAAATTTAATATCGTTACACTGTAACTTTTTTGCAAACCACATCATAAAGAAAACCGTCTGTTTTTATTGATGGGGCGAGTATAGGGAACGAAGATTAGTGAAACCTTAATGCCACATTTGTGTGCTAAAGCCCTTGCAGATGGCGCAGTTAGCGTCTTCACTGAAGGTGATAATCGATTTCGGGAGGTGTGTGTGGCAGAGCAACTGGAGTTTTTCCCCGTCCAGAGCCCGTGCCGGGGAATTTGCCAGTCGGATGAGCGCGGCTTTTGTCGGGGCTGTATGCGCAGTCGCGACGAGCGTTTTAACTGGCAAAATATGAGCGACGCGCAAAAGCAGGATGTGATACGCCTGTGCAGACAGCGTTTGTTGCGTAAATTACGCGCAAACAAACCGTCGGATGCCGAAGAACCCCAGCAACCTTCACTTTTTTAGCGGCGGATATGCGTATACTCATGACATCACTTCCTTGAGGTAATTGTTATGGTTCAGCGTATTGCCCTTGCCCCGCAGGGCCCGGAATTTTCACGTTTTGTTATGGGTTACTGGCGTTTGATGGACTGGAATATGTCCCCGCGCCAGCTGGTCAGTTTTATCGAGGAACATCTTGATCTCGGGATCACCACCGTCGATCATGCCGATATTTACGGCGGATATCTGTGCGAGGCTGCTTTTGGTGAGGCGATGAAACTGGCTCCGCATCTGCGTGAGCGCATGGAAATCGTCACCAAATGCGGTATTGCCACCACGGCCCGTGCGGAAAACGCGCTGGGTCATTACATCACCGACAGCGACCACATTATCAAGAGCGCTGAGCAGTCGCTGGTCAATCTGGCGACCGACCGTCTGGACCTGCTGCTGATCCACCGCCCCGATCCGCTGATGGATGCGGATGATGTGGCAAAAGCGTTCCTTGCGCTGCATCAGAGCGGGAAAGTGCGTCACTTTGGTGTGTCGAACTTCACCCCGGCGCAGTTTGCGCTGCTACAATCTCGTCTGCCGTTTACGCTGGCGACCAACCAGGTCGAAATCTCCCCGGTTCACCAGCCGCTGCTGCTGGACGGCACGCTGGATCAGCTGCAACAGCTGCGCATTCGCCCAATGGCCTGGTCTTGCCTGGGCGGCGGGCGTCTGTTCAATGACGACGAATTCCAGCCGCTGCGCGATGAGCTTGAGACGGTTGCGCGTGAGCTGAACGCAGAAAGCATTGAGCAGGTGGTGTACGCGTGGATCTTGCGCTTGCCGTCTCAGCCGCTGCCGATTATTGGTTCGGGCAAAATTGAACGCGTACGTTCTGCAATTGCTGCAGAAGAGCTGCAGATGACACGCCAGCAGTGGTTCCGCATCCGCAAAGCGGCGCTGGGTTACGACGTTCCGTAATCGCCCATACCTATGACATTCCGGTGAAATCATTGCCCCTGGTCTAAACTTTAGGGGCAAAAATAAACCCGAGGAGGTCATATGAAGCGTTTTGCTCTGGCAGTTATGACGCTGGTGGTTTGCGCAGGCGCGCAGGCAGCCAGCGACAAAGTTGAAATGAATCTCGTCACCTCGCAGGGGATTGGCCAGTCCATAGGCTCTGTCACCATCAGCGAAACCGATAAAGGGCTGGAGTTTGCGCCCGATCTCAAAGCACTTCCTCCCGGTGAACATGGTTTTCATGTTCACGCCAAAGGCAGTTGTCAGCCGGCACTGAAAGAAGGGAAAGCCTCTGCGGCAGAAGCTGCTGGTGGTCATTTTGACCCGCATCACACCGGTAAACACGAAGGGCCGGAAGGCGCCGGGCACGAAGGTGACTTGCCCGTGCTGGTGGTCAATAACGACGGCAAAGCCACCGATCCGGTGGTGGCTCCGCGTCTGAAAAAACTGGATGAGATAAAAGGCAAAGCGCTGATGATCCACGTCGGCGGGGATAACATGTCCGATCAGCCTAAACCGTTAGGCGGTGGCGGGGCGCGTTACGCTTGCGGAGTGATTTGATCGCTAATCGTGCCCGGTGGTGGGGCTTGTTCCAGCTGAGAGAGCGAGCAGTGTAAACGCCAGATCAGTGAGGCTAAATCGCGCGCTACCGGCAGATGGTGGTGCGCGAGCGTGTCGCAAATACGTTGCAGTTCGGCGAGGGTAATGGCCAGCGGGCGCTGCTGGACGCCGCGAGTACTCATCACATCCCGTAGCAAGGAAATACAAATATCGCGCACCTGAGACAGCGGGTCGGAACGGGTTTCCCATGCCCGCAGTTGCCACACCACGTGCGAGCAGTTCAACAGCACCACTCCCCAGCGCAGCAACCAGCGACGTGACAATTCGTCCTGACTGTTATTCAACTGGCTAACATGATGATAAACCAGTGATTCGTATTCGCTTTCGCTAAGGTGAGGTTTGCGGCTGAGCTGATCGACAAACCCCGTGCGCAGTTCTCGAATGTGACGCCGACTTTTACGCGCATCGGAGCCAGGGCGCAGAACCGCAAACGCCAGCCAGGCCAGCCCAACGCCCAAAATCTTCGCCAGATTGTCATTCAGAAAATCAGCAAAATCATATACCGGTGGATTGGTGACTGAAATAAACGAGCCCATAAAGACGATCAGTTGCCCCCATAACCCTGCGAGTTTTGGCATTTGCAATTTCAGTAGCTGCATCGTGGTGAGCAGCGGGAACAGGAATAACAGGAATTGCCACAGATCGGTTATCTGTACCATCAGCCCAAATTTCACGGCGAAGCTGAACAGCGAAAGTAAAATCAGGGTGCGCAGGAGCAGCGTCAGGGAGTTAAAGGGCGAGGCCGCGACGGAATAGAGCACGCAACTGATGGCCGCCAGCGTCAGCGCCGCCGAACCGGATTCCCACTGGGTGGTGATGCTCCACGCGCCAACCAGCGTCAGGGCGCAGAAGGTGCGAAATCCGCTCCATAACGCTTCCATATTGTCCGTGTGTCTTGCCAGCGCGGGGCTGCCCGGCACATTAAATTCGGTAATCGGCGTGGCATCCTCAACGGCTTTTATCCAGCGGCTGCTGCGTAAATATAAGCGGCAGAAATAGAGCAGGCGCTGCCAGAACGCGCGATGTCGATAATCATATTCATCCGTTGGGGCGAGAGGGGCAAGAATGCGCGCTACTGCTAACATATCCGTCTGCGGATTCGCCAGCGCCGCCAGAAGGCGATCGATAATTTCGCGGGTGTTTTCAGGCGGATTTGGCCAGTTGAGCAGCATTCTTCTCAGACCGGAGAGGGCGCTGGTCATTCTTAACTGCTGATGGAGAAGATAATTCAACAGCTTATTCTGCCGACGAAAGCGGTAATGGCTCCAGAAAGCCTGAATACGCAGCAAGTTCATGGTGAGGATCTGCCCGATAACTTTTTCGTGGGCAAGACGAATGGTATCACTGGAATCAGGTTGCCAAAGCAAACTCGCGTGTTCCAGCAGACGCACATGCATGGTTTTTAACGCCGAGATGAGCGTGGTACCGTCAGAAGTGCTCGGCAGGATCATCATCATTACGCCGCCGCACAGGATACCGATGATCACTTCGCATACGCGCGCCTGGGCGATATCCCACAGCTCAGTGGTATCCAGAATATTGACCACCGGGAAGGCGATAATGGCGGCGGTGTAACCCGCCAGCTGGAAAGCATAGGCGACGTTATTGGTGAAATGGGCACAGGCCCAGGTGCAAAATCCCAGCCAGGCGGCCATGCTGAATAAAAATAGCCACGGATCGTTAAGCGTGTGTCCGGCGATAATTAATGCCGCCGTTGCCCCTAACAGGCTCCCTGCAACGCGCCCGAGACTTTTGCTGATTACGCCACCGACGGTGGGAAAGCTGACCACCGCGGCAGAGGTCATGGCCCAGTAGGGCTCATCCAGATTCAGATAATAGGCCACCGTGAGCGCCAGACACATGGCGATACCGTTGCGCAAAGCATATCGCCACTGCGCCGGGGAAGCTTTAAACCACGGCATATTGCGCCACGAGAAAGCGCGGATGTTCATCAGCGCGTTCCGATAGACACGGTGCAGGTCGTACCGGAGACCAGGGTGATATCCTTCGGCAGGTTATCAAATTCAACGCGAACCGGCACCCGCTGGGCCAGACGCACCCACGGCACATTCGGTTTAATATCAGGCACTAAGCCAGAGTCAGTTTCGACACTCTGATCGTAAATAGCGCGCCCGATACTGGAAACGTGACCCTGTAACACCGTCGAGCCGCTGTACAGAGTGATTTGCGCAGAGGCGCCTTCCCGAATATGGCGCAGTTTGGTCTCTTCAAAATAGCCGACGACATAGAATGAGTGGCTATCCACCAGGGCAAAAACTGGCTGGCCCTGGGTGGCATAGTTACCTTCGCGTGTGGATAAGTTGGTGACCCATCCGTCAACGGGCGCTTTAACCACTGTTTGCGTCAGCTGCCACTGGGCTTCTTTGAGCGTCGCTTCCGCCACTTCTACGCTAGCCTGCATGGCTTTTACGTTGATATTAGCGGTATCCAGATCTTCAGCAGAGATGAAATTTTGCGGCAGGTGGCGGCGACGATTAGCTTCATTATTCGCTTTTGCCAGATCGGACTGCGCCTTTGCTAACTGCGCCTGGGCGTTGAGCACAGCGATATGGAATGGCGTCTCATCAATGTGGAACAGCACATCTCCTGCTTTGACTTTCTGATTATCTTTAATGAGCAGAGAGGTGATACTGCCAGACACCTGTGGGGTGATACTGACCTGCTCGGCGCGGACTTTGCCGTCGCGCGTCCACGGCGACTGCATGTAATAATTCCACAGCCACCAGCCAGCAATCACAGCCAGGGCCAGAACAAACAAACTGGAAAAATATTTAAGGGTTTTCAGGGACATATTCACCACGCAATCAACAGAGCCAGGCCAAGGCATACGGAAAGAGTAAACAACGACAGATCCATCAGCATGGGATGCCAGATTTCACCGGAATACATCCAGTCACGCAGCAATCGGTGGGCCACAAGCCAGATCAGAAAACCCAGCATAACGGCTTTAAAAATAGGCGGGAAATAGACGGATGCACCGACAATCAGGTCCTGAAGGGGTAACCCTGCACAGCTAAAAGAGAACTTCACGAGCAGAGATCCTTTGCAGTGGTAAATGGACCCAGAGGGTCTGTGTTAACACGATGAAGTGCCTTAATTAAGTGTAAATCATTCGTTCAAAATTGATGAATGCAGTATTGCATTTGTTTTGCCAATATAAATGCTGCACACTATTCTAAAATCAGTATAATAACTTAGCAAGCTAATTATAAGGAGATGAAATTGGAATCGCCACTAGGTTCTGATCTGGCAAGGTTGGTACGCATCTGGCGTGCTCTGATTGACCATCGCCTGAAACCTCTGGAATTGACGCAGACGCATTGGGTTACGCTGCATAACATTCATCAGTTACCGCCCGAGCAGTCGCAAATCCAACTGGCAAAAGCGATCGGCATTGAGCAGCCGTCACTGGTGCGTACGCTCGATCAGCTGGAGGAGAAGGGGCTGATTTCCCGGCAAACCTGCGCCAGCGATCGCCGTGCTAAACGCATTAAGCTCACTGAGAAAGCAGCACCTATCATCACTGAGATGGAAGCTGTTATCAGTAAAACGCGAGGGGAGATCCTGTCCGGGATAACGCCTGCTGAGCTGGAACAACTGATTGATATGATTGCTCGTCTTGAGCAGAACATCAATGAGCTCCAGACCCGCGACTAACGCCATAAAAAAGCCTTGCTACGCAAGGCTTTCTTTTTATTTGAACACGACTACCCGATTTCGCCCCGTCGCTTTAGCTTCATACATGGCTTTATCCGCGCGTTCGACGCACTCCTCGGCAGTCACCGTTGGCGACTGCGCAGTATAAATGCCCATGCTGATGGTAATCGTTTCTGGAAGTTCGCCATGCGTTGTGTCACGGTCAAAACTGCTCAGCGTCAAGCGAATGCGTTCCGCCACCTGTTTTGCTGCCTCAGAAGGCGTATTCGGCAGCAGCAAGACAAACTCCTCTCCGCCGATGCGTGCGGCGATATCCTGCGGGCGTACTGAATCCATCAGCAGATTGGCGACAAACTGCAAGACCTTGTCACCCTGCAGATGCCCGTAGGTGTCATTAATGCGTTTGAAACGATCCAGATCGCTGACAATCACCGACACGGGTTTGCTTGCAGAAGTCGTACTGAGCGAGTGACTCAAGGATTCGTAAAAGTAGCTGCGGTTGTAGAGTCGCGTCAGGGCATCGCGGATGGAATTCTGGTAAGACTGCTGGTATTTAAGATGTGAAACCCGGTAGAGACTAAAAACATCGTGAAGTAGGGCAAAAATAATCAGCAGGGTGGCTGTCGTTTCGAATAGCCGTGAGTGATACCAGGCAAACCCCTCAACGTGATCTGACGATAAAAGAGTGGCCAGGGTAATTACATAGCAGACACATAAAAAACTGCCGCTGACCCAGAATAGATTACGCAGACGCGTAATGGCCAGCATGGTTATTAATGCGGTTATCCAGAGGACAATCAGAATAATATTAACCACCTGACTCCATAATACCGTCATCTGTCGACTTTCATTATTGACCAAATCCAGTGACAGCAAACTGCTATGGCTTGACCAGAGCCATGTCAGGGTAATCATGGTTGCCGTAAAAATAAATATCCCGCAGATGATGAATTTATACATCAAACGCGTTAATGGATAGTGACGCAATGTAAAAAGCACCGTTGCGAGGATGAACAGGCAGGCCATCATGATGTTACGCATCATGAAGAAAATCATCGCGTCATTGTAGTTGATACGATGCGTGCCATAGGGGTTTAGCCACCCTGGAAAGTTGCTCATCGTTCCGGCCAGCAGAATGGCAGAACCCGCAAAGGCAAACGCAATGGCGAGCAGGAAAACTCGATCTTTATCGCACCAGTATTTCATCGCCATAAAAAAGGCAATAAACAAATGAAATACCAGCAGAAATATCGTCAGGGTTGGGAATAAAAAGGGTGACAGCGCCGGGACAAAAACGGCTATTTTCGAATAAAAGGCATGAAATAGACCAAAAAAAACCAGGCAGGCAAAGAAAAAGGAAACATAGCGGTTTCCCATATGTCGATTAATCAAAATCATAGGCAATTTAACTGGCAGATAATGCGTTATTTAACAGGGGTAATGAGACGCGATCTTATCAAATTCCAGAGGAAATACTTTGCGCCGGGACAATATAATGCTGCGTTATTAATTTGTACGGTGAATGTATTTAAAGCGAATAAAGAATATGAATGATACTTAATAAGTATGGATGTGGCCGTGAGCCACATCCATCAGAGAATTAGCGCGGGGATACAGTAACCTGGCTACCGTTGCTCGCCAGTACAACACGTTGGCCGCTAGAAAAACGAGTGTTGCCCTGTTTCTGCACCACCATAATGGTGTTGCCGTCGTCTTTACGGATTTCCAGCTCAACGCCCTGAGTTTTGTTCATTGAGCCTTGAACGCCTTGACCGGCTACGCCACCCGCAACAGCACCTGCAGCGGTTGCCAGAGAACGCCCAGTGCCACCACCGACGGTGTTACCCAGGAAACCACCCAGCACGGCACCGCCAATTGCGCCAATCACGTTGTTGTCGTCGCCACCCTGGATCTGAACCGGGCGAACGTTAACAACAGTACCGTAAGTGACGTTCTGAACTTGTTTGGCTTCGGAGGCGGTGTAAACGTCACCAGAAAGGGAGTCGTTGTTCACGCAGCCAGCCAGAGTTAACCCAATCAGTGAAACGCCCAGTACACGTAAAATCATTTGAATCTCCTGTTCACCCAAAACGCTCAATCTGAGCATCCGTTATGGCTAAATTATATGGCATTGGGAGCCATAGATCATATCTTTGCACTAACAATAAGAAAATTGTACTTGAATTTGACTTAACGAGACATAAACAAAGCGCCTGGGATGTTTGAGATCTGACATTGTTAAAAAATATTAGTGCGTCATAGAAATACCCCTCCGTTTATGGTGGAGTGGTGACCCCACGCCCAGGCTAATTAAGGAAAGTGCATGAAATCGGGTCGCTATATCGGTGTTATGTCCGGCACCAGTCTTGACGGAGTCGATGTTGTCCTTGCCGCTATTGATGAAAACATGGTGGCGCAACAGGCAAGTTTGACCTGGCCTATCCCCGTCGAACTGAAGGAAGCGATTCTGAGCATTTGTCAGGGCCAGCAATTGACCCTGTCGCAGCTTGGGCAGTTGGACGTAAAACTGGGATCGCTGTTTGCCGATGCAGTTCTGGCGCTGATGAAGCAGGAAAATCTTCAGCCGCAGGACGTGGTAGCGATTGGCTGTCACGGGCAAACCGTCTGGCACGAACCGCTGGGTGATGCGCCGCATTCAATGCAAATTGGCGATAATAATCAGATTGTGGCGAAAACCGGTGTCACCGTGGTCGGGGATTTCCGTCGTCGTGATATCGCCCTTGGTGGGCAGGGCGCGCCGCTGGTTCCGGCCTTTCATCAGGCGCTGCTGGCGCATCCGGTTGAACGTCGTATGGTGCTCAATATTGGTGGTATTGCCAATCTGTCGATGCTGATTCCTGGGCAACCGGTGCGCGGCTACGACACGGGACCGGGTAACATGCTGATGGACGCCTGGATCTGGCGTCAGCGCGGCAAAGCCTATGACAAGGACGCGCAGTGGGCCTGCGAAGGGAAAGTCATTCTCCCGCTGTTACAAACGATGCTGAGCGACCCGTATTTTGCGGCGCCGGCTCCAAAAAGCACCGGACGGGAATATTTCAACTACGGCTGGCTTGAACGTCTGCTCGCCCAGTTCCCGGCACTGGCCCCGCAGGATGTGCAGGCGACGCTGGTGGAGCTGACGGCCATTTCTATTTCTGAACAGGTCTTGCTGAGCGGCGGCTGTGAACGTCTGCTCGTTTGCGGTGGCGGCAGCCGTAATCCGCTGGTGATGGCGCGCCTCGCTGCACTGCTGTCTGGCACCGAAGTGACAACCACCGACGCGGCCGGGATCAGCGGTGATGACATGGAAGCGCTGGCCTTCGCCTGGCTTGCCTGGCGTACGGTTGCCGGATTGCCTGGTAATCTGCCTTCTGTCACCGGGGCGCGTGAAGCCAGCGTGCTGGGCGCGATTTTTCCGGCTAACCCGCGTCAGAATCAGAGTTAACTGAAACAAAGGTCTGGCTGTTACGGTTAAAATCCACAGGAATACAGGAGGGTGACTTCACCCTCCATGACCAGGATAGTCTTCGGAACAGGCCCATGAAAAAATACCTTCTCGTTTTCGCCCCTCTCTTACTCGCGGGTTGCAGCTACTACAACCAGTTCGTCGATCGCATGAATACCGACACGCTGGAGTACCGCTGCGACGAAAAACCGCTGACCGTGAAGCTGAATAACCCGCGTCAGGAAGCCAGTTTCATCTATGACAATAAAATGCTGAACCTGAAACAGGGAATGTCCGCCTCCGGGGCGCGCTACACCGACGGGATTTATGTTTTCTGGTCGAAAGGGGATGATGCTACGGTCTACAAACGCGACCGCGTGGTGCTGAGCAACTGCGAGTTGCAGAATCCGAAGCGTTGAGATTTTTCCAGGGGCGGCGCACAATAGCGCCACCCAATTCTAATTTCAGCTAACGCCATGTCAGATAACGATGAATTGCAGCAAATCGCGCATCTGCGCCGTGAATACACCAAAGGCGGCCTGCGCCGTCCGGACCTTCCCGCTGAACCACTCGTGCTTTTTGAACGCTGGCTGAAACAGGCCTGTGAGGCCAAACTGGCCGATCCCACGGCGATGGTCGTCGCGACGGTGGATGAAAACGGTCAGCCGTATCAGCGTATTGTTCTGCTGAAACATTACGACGAAAAAGGGCTGGTGTTTTATACCAACCTCGGCAGCCGTAAAGCCCATCATCTCGAAAACAACCCACGCATCAGCCTGCTGTTCCCCTGGCATATGCTGGAGCGTCAGGTGATGGTGACGGGCAAAGCCGAACGCCTGTCGACGTTTGAAGTGCTGAAGTATTTCCACAGTCGTCCGCGCGACAGCCAGATTGGCGCCTGGGTCTCCAGACAGTCGAGCCGTATTTCGGCGCGCGGCGTGCTGGAGAGCAAATTCCTCGAACTTAAACAAAAATTCCAGCAGGGTGAAGTGCCGCTCCCGAGCTTCTGGGGCGGATTCCGCGTGCCCATCGAACAGATGGAGTTCTGGCAGGGCGGCGAACATCGCCTGCATGACCGATTTTTATACCAGCGCGACAACGACGCGTGGAAAATCGACCGTCTGGCTCCGTAATCGGCGAAATTTGTTGTCTTAAGCGCTAGCGCTGGATGGGCTGGCGCTTTATTCTATGTCACTTTCGCGTTAGGCGAAAAGTCGTGTACCGACAGAGGTGCAGTCGTTTATACATGGAGAATTTGATGGCAAGCAGTAACTTGATTAAACAATTGCAAGAGCGGGGCCTGGTGGCCCAGGTGACGGACGAAGAAGCGTTAGCAGAGCGACTGGCGCAAGGCCCGATCGCGCTCTATTGCGGCTTCGATCCCACCGCTGACAGCTTGCACTTGGGGCATCTTGTTCCATTGTTATGCCTGAAACGCTTCCAGCAAATGGGCCATAAGCCTGTGGCGCTGGTGGGTGGTGCGACCGGTCTGATTGGTGACCCGAGCTTCAAAGCCGCCGAGCGTAAACTGAATACGGAAGACACCGTGCAGGAGTGGGTGGACAAAATTCGCAAGCAAGTTGCGCCATTCCTCGATTTCGATTGTGGTGAAAACTCCGCGATCGCAGCCAACAACTACGACTGGTTTGGCGGCATGAACGTGCTGACTTTCCTGCGTGATATCGGCAAGCACTTCTCCGTTAATCAGATGATCAACAAAGAAGCGGTTAAGCAGCGTCTGAACCGTGACGATCAGGGCATCTCCTTCACCGAGTTCTCCTACAACCTGCTGCAGGGTTATGACTTTGCCTGCCTGAACAAACTGCACGGCGTGGCCCTGCAAATTGGCGGTTCCGACCAGTGGGGCAACATCACGTCCGGTATCGACCTGACGCGTCGTTTGCATCAGAACCAGGTCTTCGGCCTGACCGTTCCGCTGATCACCAAAGCGGATGGCACCAAATTCGGTAAAACCGAAGGCGGCGCAGTCTGGCTCGATCCGAAGAAAACCAGCCCGTACAAATTCTACCAGTTCTGGATCAACACCGCCGATGCGGACGTTTATCGCTTCCTGAAATTCTTCACCTTTATGGACATTGAAGAGATCAATGCCCTGGAAGAAGAAGACAAAAACAGCGGCAAAGCCCCTCGCGCGCAGTATGTGCTGGCCGATCAGGTCACCAGCCTGGTGCACGGTGAAGACGGTCTGGCAGCGGCGAAACGCATCACCGCAAGCCTGTTCAACGGAACCCTGAGCGACCTGAGCGCTGAAGATTTCGAACAGTTGGCGCAGGATGGCGTGCCGATGGTTGAGATGGAAAAGGGTGCTGACCTGATGCAGGCGCTGGTTGATTCCGAGCTGCAGCCGTCTCGCGGCCAGGCGCGTAAAACTATTGCGTCGAACGCGATCACCATCAACGGTGAAAAGCAGGCCGATCCGGAGTACACCTTCTCCGACAGCGATCGCCTGTATGGCAAATACACGCTGCTGCGTCGCGGTAAAAAGAATTACTGTCTGGTTTGCTGGAAGTAATAACACGTGTTTGAGGGGCGTGGGAAACCACGCCCTTTTCTTTTGTCAGGGTTGTGGTAAGAAAAATGAATAACATCCTCGCCATTCAGTCCCACGTTGTTTTTGGTCATGCCGGCAATAGCGCTGCCGAGTTCCCCATGCGCCGCCTGGGCGCCAACGTTTGGCCACTCAATACCGTTCAGTTCTCCAACCATACGCAATACGGTAAATGGACCGGCTGCGTGCTGCCTGCCTCGCATCTGACGGAGATAGTGCAGGGTATCGCCGATATCGACCAACTGAAGCGCTGTGACGCCGTTCTGAGCGGTTATCTGGGGTCGGCGGAGCAGGGTGAGCATATCCTCGGTATTGTACGTCAGGTGAAAGCGGCGAACCCGTCTGCCAAATTCTTCTGCGACCCGGTGATGGGTCATCCGGAAAAAGGGTGCATTGTGGCGCCGGGCGTGGCGGAGTTCCACGTGCGTCATGCGATGCCTGCCAGCGACATTATTGCGCCAAATCTGATCGAGCTGGAAATCCTCTGCGAGCATCCGGTGAATAGCGTCGAAGAAGCCGTTGTCGCATCACGGGAACTGATCGCTCAGGGGCCTGAAATCGTGCTGGTGAAACACCTGGCGCGTGCGGGAATCAGCGGTGACCGCTTTGAAATGCTGCTGGTGACAAAAGACGAAGCCTGGCACATCAGCCGTCCACTGGTCGACTTTGGTGTGCGCCAGCCCGTTGGCGTGGGCGATGTCACCAGCGGGTTATTGCTGGTGAAACTGTTGCAGGGTGCCTCGCTTCGAGACGC
Organism: Lelliottia jeotgali; assembly: GCA_002271215.1. Taxonomy (NCBI): domain Bacteria; kingdom Pseudomonadati; phylum Pseudomonadota; class Gammaproteobacteria; order Enterobacterales; family Enterobacteriaceae; genus Lelliottia; species Lelliottia jeotgali. The sequence continues at coordinate 2,017,742 of CP018628.1, forward strand.
GTTAGAACACGTGACCACCGCGGTGTACGAAATCATGATCGCGACAAAACAGATGGATGAGTATGAGTTGCAGGTGGTCGCGGCACAGGATCGTATCGCGAAGCCGGAGCATTACTTTAGCGCGACACAGCTTTAAAATATTGCCGGGTGGCGCTGCGCTTGCCCGGCCTACAGAAGCAACAACACGTAGGTCGGGTAAGGCGAAGCCGCCACCCGGCAAAAAACGACTTAATTCAACCCTTCAGCTTTCAACGCTGCCGCCACGCCCGGACGCGCCGCTACACGTTCCATATACGACTCAATATGGCTTAACCCTTCCATATTCAGCTTCACCGCACGCGCCCAACGCAGAACCGTAAATAGATACGCATCGGCGATGGTAAAGCGCGGACCGCTAATCCACTGATCGTCTTTCAGAGACTCGTTAACGTACTGCAGCTTTTTCTCGAGCAGGGCACGAACGGTTGGCTTGTACTCTTCTGGGGTATCAGGGCGGAACAGCGGGGTAAAGCCTTTGTGCAACTCGGTGGCGATGTAGTTAAGCCACTCCAGCGTCTTGTAGCGTGAAATACTGCCAGTCGGTGCCAGCAGTTGGCGATCCGGTACGGTGTCCGCGAGGAACTGCATGATCGCCACGCCTTCGGTAAGCAGGGTACCGTCGTCCAGCACCAGAGCCGGAACCTGTCCTTTCGGGTTAATCGCGAAATAGTCTTCGCCATTTTCCAGACGTTTTTTCATCAGGTCTACGCTGTCCAGCGTGAAATCTTTGCCGCTCTCGCGCAGAGTGATGTGCGATGCAAGTGAACAGGCACCTGGTTTGTAGAACAGTTTCATCGGTAACTCCTTTTTGCTGAGGTTATGGACATGTTAATGCGCGGGCTAATAAAAAAAAAGCCGCTAACGCACAGTTAGCGGCTTCTCTTCAGTCGTTTCCCGATGACAATTAAGCGGTAGCGGTATCCGTCGCTTTCGCCGTTTTGTCGTCGTCCTGAGTCATACGATTCAGTTTAGGTGCTGTCAGCAGCATCAGCACAGCGATAACCGCAGTGGCGATACCGATCTGCATAAATACGCGACCATAAACTTCCAGAGAGACCAGAGGATCTGTGACGTTTTCTGGAACCGCCATCAGGTTTGCAATTTTACCTGCAATCAGTGCTGCACCCGCAGTGGTCAGGAACCAGCTACCCATGATGAAGCCCATCAGACGCTGTGGAACCAACTGCGCAACCATCGCCAGGCCCAGACCAGAGATCATCAGCTCACCGATAGACTGCAGCGCGTAGCTCAGAATCAGCCAGTTTACAGACACGATACCAGCGTCGGTAGCAAACTTGGTGCCCAGTGGCAGAACCAGGAATGCACCAGAGCACAGCACCATACCGATAGCGAATTTGTGCGGCATCGGCAGACGGTCACCCATCTTGTTGTAGATAGCGGCCAGAATCGGGCTACCAATCATGATCCAGAACGGGTTCAGTGCCTGGAACTGCTCAGGTTCAAACGCGATGCTCAGGATTGAGTGCTCAACGTTACGAATCGCGAAGAAGTTCAGGGACGTTGGCATCTGGCTGTACAGAACGAAGAACACAATCGCCTGCAGCATCAGAATAAAGGCGACAACCATCTTACGACGGGCTGCGCCGTGCAGTGCAAAGGCTTCTTTCGCAAAGATGCAGATGATACCCAGAGCAACAATACCCAGAACCGCACGAGCAACACCCTGGTTGTGCAGCAGCCAGGTCGCGATAGTGGCAAGGATTACCACGCCCACGATAGTTGCCAGCAATTTGCCCATATGAACCGGTTCGAAGTCAGGCTTGGAACCGTAGTCTTTCACCCAGCGTTTGCAGAAGGCAAAGTTCACCACGGTGATCAACATACCGACTACAGACAGTGCGAATGCCACGCTCCAGCCGAATTTCGCCGCGAGCCACGGTGTTGCCAGCATAGAGAAGAAGGAACCGATGTTCACCGACATATAGTACATGGTGAATGCGCCGTCGAGACGCGGGTCATCTTTGTTGTAGCAAGTAGAGAGCAGGGAAGACGGGTTCGCTTTGAACAGACCGTTACCAACTGCAATCGTCGCCATACCCATATAAACAATGGCTGCATCGTGACCGGACCATGCAACCAGCGCATAGCCGATTGCCAGAACGATGGCACCGAGCATAATAACGCGTTTGGTACCCAGTACTTTGTCACCTAACCAGCCGCCGACGGCAACCAGACCGTACACCAGAGCACTGAAAGAGGAGAACAGAGTGATGGAATCCGCTTCAGACATACCCAGTTGTTTAACCAGGTAAACAGCCATAATCCCTTGCAGGCCGTAAAAACCAAAACGCTCCCACAACTCGATAGAGAAAATGAGATAGAACGCTTTAGGTTGTTTGAAAGCGTTTAAACTTACGCTTTCTTCTGTTGGTTTATTGTTTGCAGTAGACACATATACCTCTTTTTTTACATCCCATATTAACGGGGGTGTTCATAGCGTAATTGACCGGAGTCCATTCGCCTTATAGTTATATTGGGAGGGGAAACGGCGGGTAATGTTCACTATCCTGACCCATCTGGCAAGGTGTTTGTAATACTCTGTTACATATAACCGAAGTGGTATAATACGCAGGTCATGCAAATGTTATTTAGCGTTAAATCTCACAGCCAGCGAATTAGTGGTTTTTTTCACTGCGCAGACCCGCAAATATGCCCTGTATGGCGATATGTTCTGCTAAACAGTCATTAAAGCAGTAGTATGGTCCATAATCTTAAAAATGACTGGTTTAATCTGTCGCTATAGATCGGTCATGGCTTGTCTGTGCAAGGGCTTAGCCCTCATTTATACACAAAAATCCAACATCACGTTATCACAGTGATCGCGATCACAGATGTATAGAAAATTCCGCTGACGAAAAAACAATTAACCTGCTTGAGTGTTAATGAACCGAATAATCGACAGGTGAAGAACTCAGTGAGGCGGATAATTATTGGTCAAAAGGAAGGTTTACGGTTAGGCCTTCTTTTAGTAAGGGATTGATTGCGTGAGGGGATAATACATAAGCAGCAAATATCAGAGATCGACCTTCTCTTTAAATTCGCATAAATCTTCAATCAGGCACGAGCCGCAGCGGGGCTTACGGGCGATGCAGGTGTAGCGCCCATGCAGAATCAGCCAGTGGTGGCAATCGACTTTAAACTCGGCAGGAACCACTTTCAGCAGCTTTTCTTCAACCTGTTCGACATTCTTACCCGGCGCGAAATGGGTGCGGTTACAGACGCGGAAGATATGCGTATCGACGGCAATCGTCGGCCAGCCGAAGGCGGTGTTGAGCACCACGTTCGCGGTTTTTCGCCCTACACCCGGCAGCGCTTCCAGCGCAGCTCTGTCTTCTGGCACTTCACCGCCGTGCTGTTCCACCAGGATACGACAGGTCTTAATCACGTTCTCGGCCTTGGTGTTGAACAGGCCAATAGTTTTGATATACGACTTCACGCCGTCCACGCCCAGCTCAAGCATGGCCTGCGGCGTGTTGGCGACAGGGTAGAGCTTCGCCGTGGCTTTGTTGACGCTCACGTCAGTTGCCTGGGCGGAGAGCAGCACCGCGATCAGCAGTTCAAAAGGCGAGCTAAAATTCAGCTCCGTTGTCGGATGCGGGTCGTTATCCCGCAGGCGCGTCAGGATCGCAATGCGTTTCTCTTTATTCATACAGCCTTCTCAGGGAGTCCTTCCTGCACGCTACGCTCGGCGGCGCGGCGTTTACGTTTCTCATCAATGAGGTATTTTATCGCCAGCATCATGCCCAGGCCAATAAAAGCGCCCGGTGGCAGCATTGCCAGCAGGAACGGCGTGTCGGTGTGGAAAACTTCAATGCGCAGGACTTTTGCCCAGCCGCCCAGCAGCGCATCCGCGCCGTCAAACAGCGTGCCGTTACCCAGAATTTCACGCAGCGAGCCAAGCACGAACATCGCGCAGGTCGCACCCATACCGATAGCAAAGCCGTCCAGCGCCGAGATCAGCGGATCGTTCTTCACCGCAAAGGCTTCCGCGCGGCCCACGACAATACAGTTGGTGACGATCAGCGGGATAAAAATCCCCAGCGACTGATACAGACCGAACGCGTAGGCGTTGATCAGCATCTGCACGATACTCACCACCGAGGCGATGATCATCACGTAAATCGGGATACGTATTTCCGACGGCGTCCAGCGGCGCAGGGCGGAGATCGACAGGTTGGTCAGGGTCAGCACCAGCGTTGTCGCCAGCCCTAATCCGAGTGCGTTTGTTGCGGTCGATGTGACGGCCAGCAGCGGGCACATCCCCAGCAGCTGGACCAGCGCGGAGTTGTTTTTCCAGAGACCCTGGACAATAACCTCTTTAACCTGGCTCATTACTACTCCTCACAGCTGGGCAGATTGTTGAGTTGCGCGGGCAACGTTTCAGCGTACAGCCCCGCGCGTTTCACCGCATTTACCACTGCACGTGGTGTAATGGTCGCACCGGTAAACTGGTCAAACTCGCCGCCGTCTTTTTTCACCGCAAAGGCGGTGTCATTTTCACCGTGAATGACTTTCCCGGCAAAATGCAAAATCCAGTTACCGAGGCGAAGCTCAATTTTATCGCCAAGACCTGGGGTTTCGTGGTGTTCTGTCACGCGCGTGCCCAGAACCGTACCTGAGAAATCAGTCCCGACCAAAAGCCGAATCGCACCAGAATAGCCATCCGGTGCGGTTGCTTCCATCACCGCGCCCACGGCGTCATCACCCTTGCGTGCGATGAAAATACGGTGCTCACCTTTGCCTAGCTGCGGAGCCTGAACGATAAAGCAGCTTTTCTGCAGGTCATTATCGTAAAAATCCGATGGGATCACCTGGTCAAATAGCGCTTTTTGCTGCTTTGAAGCCTGTTCATCAATGGTGTTTTTTGTGAGTTCATTCACCAGCGCGGTCAGTCCCGTCAGGGCAGCGGCGAAAATCGCCAGCGTCACGCCGTGTTTTTGCATTGTTTTTAGCATGGCGAATCCTTAGCGGTGGCCATACACGCGAGGGCGCGTGTAGTAGTCGATGAGTGGCACCGTGATGTTGGCGAGCAGAACGGCAAACGCTACACCATCGGGATAGCCGCCAAAACTACGAATCAGCCACACCAGCAGCCCCGCCAGGGCGCCGAAAATCAGGCGTCCACGGTTGGTGGTTGAGGCAGTGACCGGATCGGTCAAAATAAAGAATGCGCCAAGCATCGTTGCGCCGGAGAGCAGGTGCATCTGCGGGCTTGGCAGCGGTTCGGACGAGAACAGCCAACCCAGCGTGGCGCAAATGGCCAGTGTCACCAGGAAACTCACTGGAATGTGCCAGCGAATCGCTTTCTTCCACAGCAGGAATACACCGCCCAGCAGATAGGCGATATTCACCCACTGCCAGCCTGCGCCCGCCAGCACCCCGCTGTAAATCGGGTACTGCATGATTTGTTCCAGACGATGACCGGCATGAAGCGAGGTTTTAAACGTATCGAGCGGCGTTGCCTGGCTAATCCCGTCTACGCCCATACGCAGCGTGGTCATATCGCCGCCTGAGGCCGTATGACCGGTGAAGATCACCTGCAGGGCATCCATAAAGCCCGGCACCGTCGCGGCGATTTCGTGCGGCGGCAGCCAACTGGTCATCTGCACCGGGAAGGAGATCAGCAGCACCACGTAGCCGATCATCGCCGGGTTAAACGGGTTATGTCCCAGACCACCGTACAGCTGTTTGGCAATAATGACTGCGAAAACGGTACCCAGTACCACCATCCACCACGGGGCAAAGGGCGGAATACTGATTGCCAGCAGGAGGCCTGTCAGCAGGGCTGAGTTGTCCGCCAGAATACGCGGGACGGGCATTTTGCGCAGCTTCAGCACCAGCGCTTCGGCAGCCAGCGCACTGACGCAGCCGAGGAGTATCTGAAACAGTGTCCCCCAGCCAAAAAACCAGAACTGCACAGCAATACCCGGCAGTGCTGCCAGGCACACCAACATCATAATGCGCGACGTCTGGCGCTGGTTATGGGTGTAAGGGGAACTTGCGATTCTGAAAACCATTTAATCCTCGTTTACTGCCTGCTGTGCGGCTTTCTTAGCCTGAACGCGCGCAATCGCGGCAGCGACTGCGGCTTTGCGTGGGTCGTCGTTTGCTGCGGGTTCGGCTTCCTGCTGGGCCGCTTTACGCGCTTTCGCTCGGGCGATAGCCGCTTCGACGGCGGCTTTACGCGGGTCTACCGGGGCTTCCGGCGCGGCTGACGCTTCCTGCTGGGCCGTTTTACGTGCTTTGGCGCGGGCGATAGCGGCTTCAACGGCGGCTTTACGCGGGTCAATCGGGGCTTCCGGCGCGGCGGGCTCTTCCTGCTGCGTCGCTTTACGTGCTTTGGCACGAGCAATCGCTGCTTCCACAGCCGCTTTACGCGGATCAATTTCTGCGTTCGGCTGCACGTCCTGCGCTTTTTCTGCCTGACGGGCGCGGGCCTGTGCTTTACGCGCTTCGCGGGCGGCGATGGCTTCGCTGTTATCCGGTTTTTCACCGGCAGGAATAATCACCGGCTGCGCAGCAGAGGCTTTTTTCTCGCGAACGCGGGCCAGGGCGGCGTTAATCGCATCGTGATCTTTTTCAGCAGGCTGAACGGCGGCCTTTTTATGACGTTCCTGACGCGCCAGTTTCTCGCGCTCAAGACGGGCCTGACGGGCTTCAAAGCGGGCTTTAGCTTCGGCAGCGCGTTTTTCTTCCATCGAAATCGCGTAAATCTCGGCCTTTTCCTGACGGAAGTATTGCACCAGCGGAATGCTGCTTGGGCACACCCATGCGCAGGCCCCGCACTCGATGCAGTCGGCCAGATTATGCGCTTTGGCTTTGTCGTGCAGTTGGCCTTTGCTGTACCAGTACAGTTGCTGTGGCAGAAGGTCAGCCGGGCAGGCATCGGCGCAGGCACTACAGCGAATGCAGCCTTTCTCTTCCTGTTCTTCGCCCATCTCGCTGGCAGACGGTGCCAGCAAACAGTTGGTAATTTTGACCACCGGCACGTCGAGCCACGGCAGGGTAAAGCCCATCAGCGGGCCGCCCATGATCACCATCTGATCGCTACCCGGACAAAATCCGGCCTGCTCCAGCAGATGGCGCACTGGCGTCCCCAGACGCGCCCAAACGTTACCCGGCTGCGAAACGGATTCCCCGGTCAGGGTCACCACGCGTTCGGTCAGGGGTTCGCCGTCGACAACTGCGCGTTTCACCGCATAGGCGGTGCCGACGTTTTGCATTAGCACGCCGATATCTGAAGAGCGACCGCCGTGGGGAACCTGTTTGCCGGTTAAAATCTGAGTGAGCTGTTTTGCGCCGCCGGACGGATATTTAGTTGGAACAACGCGCAGGCCAATGTCATGACTGCCCGCGAGCACCGCACGCAGCATGGAAATCGCCTGCGGTTTGTTATCTTCAATGCCGATCAGCACTTCACGCGGTTGCAAAATATGCGCAAGAATGCGAATGCCTTCCACAACCTGTGCGGCGCAGTCTTGCATCAGACGGTCGTCGGCGGTGATATAAGGCTCGCACTCGGCGGCATTGATGATCAGGGTCTCTATCTTATCGCCGCCACCGCGCAGTTTGGTTCCGGTTGGGAAGCCCGCGCCGCCCAGACCAGCCACGCCAAACTGATGGATGCGTTCGATCAGCGCCTCGCGACTCTGCGCGCGATAATCGCTCCAGCCGTCGCGATCGATCCAGCGGTCTTCACCGTCTGCTTCAATAGTGACGCTTAATTCGGACAGCGCCGAAGGGTGGGGCACTGTATGTGGGGCAATCGCCACCACTTTACCTGACGTTGGAGCATGAACCGGCAGCATACGCCCGCGCCCGAAGGTGAGCGGTTGGCCACGCAGTACGCTGTCACCGACCTGGACGCACAGCTCGCCCTCAGCGCCGATATGCTGTTTAAGCGGCATAACAAAACGGGTTGCCAGCGGGATCTGGCGCAGCGGCGTGCCGCTGGACTGGGTTTTCATTTCCGGCGGATGAATGCCGCCGTCGAAATCCCAAATCTTCTCTTTTCTGAAAGCAGAAAATAACTTAAGCATGGTGTTCCACAGGAATTATGCGAACTGGAATGGTTTGAAGATCCCACTTCCAGCTGTCGGGAGTCGTTTCAACCGGGCGCAGCTCAATGCATTGCGTTGGGCAGGGGGCCACACAGAGATTGCAGCCCGTACACAGATCCGCCATCACGGTATGCATCGCGCGCGTCGCGCCAACAATCGCATCAACCGGACACGCCTGAATGCATTTGGTGCAGCCTATGCAGTTGGCTTCATCGATGACGGCCAGCACGCGGACAGGCTCTTGCGCACTCTCATCGCCATCGACAGGTTGCGGATCGACGTTAAGCAGTGTGGCAATTTTCAGCATCACGGCTTCGCCACCGGGCGCACAGCGGTTAATCTTTTCACCGTTCCCAACTGCTTCTGCATACGGACGGCAGCCAGGATAGCCGCACTGTCCACACTGGCTTTGGGGCAGGAGGTCGTCGATTTTTTCCACGACAGGATCGCCCTCTACCGCAAAACGGCGCGAGGCGTAACCCAGAATAATGCCAAAAAACAGCCCCAACACGCTGATGGAGGCGATGGCAATCCAGATAGCATTCATTACAACTTCACCAGACCACTGAAGCCCATAAAGGCCAGAGACATCAAACCGGCGGTGACCAGCGCAATAGCGTTACCGCGAAAAGGTGCCGGAATATCGGCGGCGGCCATGCGTTCACGAATCGACGCAAACAGTACCATCACCAGCGAGAAGCCGACGGCAGCGGAAAAACCATACAACGCTGATTGCAGGAAATTATGTCCCAGGTTGATGTTGAGCAGCGCCACGCCGAGAACCGCGCAGTTGGTGGTAATCAGCGGCAGGAAAATACCGAGCAGGCGATACAACGCCGGGCTGGTTTTGCGCACCACCATTTCCGTAAACTGCACCACAAAGGCAATCACCAGGATAAAAGCCAGCGTGCGCAGATAGGTCAGGCCGAGCGGGATCAATATCCAGGTATCAATCCACCAGGCGCAAATAGAGGCCAGCGTCATCACGAAGGTGGTCGCCAGTCCCATGCCCATCGCGGTCTCCAGTTTTTTGGAAACCCCCATGAACGGGCACAGGCCAAGGAACTTCACCAGCACGAAGTTATTAACCAGCACAGTTCCGACAAAGAGCAGTAAGTAATCGGTCATTATTTAGCCTGAAATAAAAAAGCCGCCTATTATCGGATAAACCACAACGGGCGACAACAGGATAACTGTAGGGTTATTACGGATTCACAAAGGTCTTTTTCACGCGGGCTGAGCGCCTGAAATAGGGTGCGAAGAGCGCGGCGGCCAGCAGCGGGAACAGCAGCTGGCGTGTCGCCAGTAAGTCTGAAACCGGTGAAAAGGCGAAAGCCTTAATGGCCAGCAGCACAGAAATCAGCAGCCAGATAATGTAATGCTTGCGTACTTTCTGACGACGTTTAAAGAACGCGATGGTCAGCCAAAGGGTGTAGTACCACATGGCGATAGCAAAACCGAATGAAGCAAACCATAAAGCGATATTCACGGTGCTTTGCGAGGTCAGATTCTTTAACGCATACGGCGTGACGAGAGCCGTGGTGTAAAGCAGCAGCGCAAGCGATGCGCTTAACAAAGCAACCAGTAACCAGGCGAGCGGGGCGAGTAACCAGCCTCCGATTTTTTCTCCAGGCGATGTGGTCATGTTATCTCCCTCAGTCTGCGCGAAATGATACCCGGCAAATTTACCGGGGCGTGAGTATATAACATTTCGCGCTGATGGCTACCGTCTTACAGCACGTAGCGCCAAACTGATTTCGGGACTTCGCCGACGTTGAACAAGCGTCCGCCTGACACCAGCTCCGCACGGCGATGGTCGGCGGCGCGATACATATTGATGATGTCCTGATTATCGGTGAGCGTGTAGTTCAAATGGTCAAACAGTTTTTCCAGGCTCTCGAGAGAACTGATCTTGCGAAATTTTAATAAATAGTCCTGAACTGTCATTTTATTAAGCTTCCATTTTAAAAGTAAATTTTACTGGCAGGGAAATTCGGTCGAATAATAAACGGATAAATAAGGACGTAAACGGCCCACTCAAGTGTTAAGGCTAAATTAGGAGTTTTCTTTGAATAAATCAGGCGTCGGACGACGCCCAGGGAAGAAGGTTAACGCTGATTTCTGCCACTGGCAATACGCAACTGACAGCATATGTCACTCTTTCATTGCGACTTATTTCGCCTGAGAGGCGGCAACAGGCTCAGGTGGCTGGTAGTTATCAATGTGGCTGGCAACGCCGAGCAAAATGACTGAAACACCGAGGACAACCCATCCCGCTAATTCCACAATTCGATTGATTATTGACGTCATGATCTTTGTTTGTGATTTATCCATAAATACAGTTTGAGAATGTTACAGCGCTGTTTCGGCTATCGCAAGTTCTTTGGGAACGGTTTCCTTGTATGAATTCAGCATGTTATATGAATGTAACAAAGACAAAAGGTGACTCGTGCTATTTTACTTTTTGTAATCCATTACAAAATTGTTGTGACAGCAATATTGATAGTGTGAGAATGAGCGAAAGCAACGATGAGAGGCAATGACATGAGTGACAAAATCCGCGTAGGATTAATTGGTTATGGGTATGCCAGCAAGACGTTCCACGCGCCGCTGATTGCTGGTACGCCTGGAATGGAGCTGGCAGCAGTTTCGAGCAGCGATGCGACAAAAGTCCACGCTGACTGGCCAACGGTTCCGGTAGTTTCTGAGCCTAAACACCTGTTTAACGATCCAAACATCGATTTAATCGTCATTCCCACCCCCAATGACACGCACTTCCCGTTGGCGAAAGCCGCGCTGGAAGCGGGCAAGCACGTGGTGGTGGATAAACCTTTCACGGTCACGTTGTCGCAGGCACGCGAGCTGGACGCACTGGCAAAAAGCCTTGGGCGATTGCTGTCGGTTTTCCATAATCGTCGCTGGGACAGTGATTTCCTGACGCTTAAAGCGCTGATTGGCGAAGGAACGTTGGGTGAGGTGGCGTATTTCGAATCTCATTTCGACCGCTTCCGTCCGCAGGTGCGTAATCGCTGGCGCGAACAGGCCGGTCCGGGAAGTGGTATCTGGTACGATCTGGCCCCGCATCTTCTGGACCAGGCGGTGAATTTGTTTGGCCTGCCGGTCAGCATGACGGTCGATCTGGCGCAGCTGCGTCCTGGCGCACAGGCAACGGACTACTTCCATGCGATTCTGAGCTATCCGCAGCGTCGCGTGGTCCTGCACGGTACCATGCTGGCGGCGGCAGAATCTGCGCGATACATTGTTCATGGTACGCGCGGGAGCTACGTCAAGTTTGGTCTGGACCCGCAGGAAGACCGCCTCAAAAACGGCGAACGTCTGCCGCAGGAAGACTGGGGCTACGATATGCGTGATGGTGTTCTGACGCGTGTTGAAGGCGAAGAACAGGTACAGGAAACCTGGCTGACGCTGCCGGGCAATTACCCGGCCTACTATGCAGCAATTCGCGATGCGCTGAACGGTACGGGCGAAAACCCGGTTCCGGCCAGCCAGGCGATTCAGATTATGGAACTGATCGAGCTGGGTATCGAATCAGCGAAACACCGCTCGACGCTCTGTCTGGCGTAAGAGTGAAAAAGGCCGGCGAATGTGCCGGCCTTTTATTTTTCTGTGTTGGCCGGCAAAAGAAGTGCCGCCCGACAAGAGGTTTATCAACCAGCGACTTTATCGCGCAGCGCTTGTTTCTCCGCTGCGCTCAGGAACGCAATCTCCAGCCCGTTGATCTGTGCCTGGCGAATCTGCTCACGGCTCAGACCTGCCTGAGGTGCGGCGATATGATACTCATGGATAATATCGATACCCTGAACCGCCGGATCGTCGGTGTTCAGCGTTGCCAGCACGCCATGCTCAAGGAAGATTTTCAGCGGATGCTGTGCCAGGGACGCGACCGTGCTGGTCTGGATATTTGACGTCAGGCACGATTCGATACCGATACGCTGTTCAGCCAGGAAATCCATCAGCGCTTTGTCTTCAACGGCCTTCACGCCGTGGCCGATACGCTCGGCACCCAGCTCACGAATGGCCTGCCAGATACTTTCCGGGCCTGCCGCTTCGCCCGCATGTACGGTGACATGCCAGCCTGCATCGCGTGCGCGGTTGAAGTGGGAGAGGAACAAGCTGCCGGGGAAGCCCAGCTCGTCACCGGCCAGGTCGACGGCCGTAATATGGTCGCGGTGGGCCAGCAACGCTTCCAGCTCTTGCAGACACGCGGCTTCACCAAAAGTACGGCTCATAATACCAATCAGACGCGCCTGAACGTCAAACGCTTTACAGCCTTCGCGCACGCCTTCGATAACGGCTTCTACCACACCTTCAACAGGCAGATTGTGGGTCATTGCCATGTAGCCTGGGGAAAAACGCAGTTCGACATAGTGCAGGCCGTTGCGCGCAGCATCTTCGATGTTTTCAAACGCGACGCGACGACAGGCATCCAGCGAGGCCAGAACTTTCACGCCCCAGTCCAGCTTGCCGAGGAAACTCACCAGATCCGGCTCGTTCGTCGTTACCTGCACGTGGGGGATCAGGGTCTCAATAGTTTGAGCGGGGAGGGATAAATTAAACTGGCGGCCAAGATCGAGAATAGTTTGGGCACGAATGTTGCCATCAAGATGACGGTGGATATCGGTTAACGGAAGACGTGTATCAATCATGGTCGCACTCATTTTCTGGTTAAAGTGCGCCACATTATAAAAACATTTGCAGGTAAAAAGCTATTTGCGCAATAGGAAATTCTATTGCGCAACCCGTTACAGCAGAGATTGAATCCCCGCGATTAACCGCTCAACCCCTTGTTCCAGCTTGCTGCGCGGACATCCTGCATTCAAACGCACATAACCCTGACCTTCCACACCGTAGGTATATCCCGGCATAATCGCCACTTTTTGCTGTTCGATGAGGACTTTTTGCAGCGATTTATCATCGATGCCTAATGGACTCAAATCAATCCACGCCAGATAAGTGGCTTCCGGCGGCTGCCAGTTGAGCTGTGGGAACGCAGCGTTTAACTGTTCTGCTACATAGTGCAGATTATTTTCCAGATAAGCCCGCAGCGCATCCAGCCACGCTTCACCTTGCTCGTAAGCGGCAATATGCGCCGTCAGCGCCAGCACGGAAGGGGACGAAAGTCCGTCGCGACCTTTCAATGCTTTCAAATAACTCGCGCGACTTTCGTCATCGCCAATCAGCCCGTACGCGCCGGTCAGTGCCGGAATGTTGAAGCTCTTGGAACCTGAGGTCAGCAGCGCCCACTTGCTCTTAGCCACTTCGTTCCACGGCGTATGCTGATGGTCTCCCCACACCATATCCATATGAATTTCATCGCTGATCACCGCCACATCGTAACGGTCACACAGCTCGGCCATGATGTTTAGCTCGTCGCGCGTCCAGACTTTCCCTGTCGGGTTTTGTGGGCTACACAGCAGCAGAACGGTGTTCTCAGGTTTCGCCAGCTCAGCTTCCAGTCGGGTCATATCGCACGCCCAGCCGGTCGCATTTTTTTGCATCGGAACAGGAACCACTTTGCGATCGTTACCCTGCACGGCGTTATAAAACGCGTCGTAAGCGGGGGTGTGGATCACAATGCCGTCACCGGGTTTGGACCAGATGCGGATAAGCTCGGAGACCATATAAATCACCGACGGGCCATACACGAGGGTGTCGGTGTCGATACGGCTATTAAAACGTTGCTGGAACCAGTGCGCCACGGCAGCGAGAAACTCGTCGTTCTTCCAGCGACTGTAGCCAAATACGCCGTGGTTGATGCGCTGGTGCAGCGCCTCGGTAATGCACGGTGCGGTGGCAAAATCCATATCGGAAATGGTGAAGGGCAGTAGATCGTCCGCGCCAAAGCGGTCAGCGACGTAATCCCACTGCGTACACCAGGTTCCGTGGCGATCGACGACGGTTGAAAAATCAAACATGGCTCTCGTCCTTAAAGTAAAACCCCCTTCACTAGAAGGGGGCGAGGTGTCAGGCTTCTACCGTACGCATGAGCGTCGATAGTTCATCTTTAACCGACTGGACCTGCGGTCCAATCACCACCTGCAAATTATGCTGATTCAACTGTACCACGCCGATGGCCCGGTTGGCCTTCAGGGCGTTGGTGTCAACCTTCGACATATCGTTTACCGACAGGCGCAGGCGGGTGATGCAGTTATCCAGCGAGGTAATATTATCCGCACCGCCGAGAGCCGCCAGAATCGCTGGCGTGTTGTAGCCCGATTTACCAACAGTGCCTACAACCGCTTGTTCAGTGCTGGCTGTATCGGTATCACGGCCCGGCGTTTTGAGGTTAAAGCGCGTAATCGCGAAGCGGAAGATACCGTAGTACACCGCGAACCAAATCGCCGCAACCACGGGTACCAGGTACCATTTGGTCGACAGACCGTGCAGGATACCGAACACCACGAAGTCGATAACGTTGCCGTCGGTGTTGCCGATAGTCACACCCAGAACCGCCATCACGGTGAAGCCCAGGCCGGTCAGCACGGCGTGAATGAGGTACAGAACCGGAGCGACGAACAGGAACAGGAACTCGATTGGCTCAGTCGTTCCGCCGACCACACAGGCGATAACGCCAGAGATCAGCAGGCCTTTAATTTTGTGACGGTTTTCAGGGCGTGCGCAGTGGTACATCGCCAGAGCGGCACCCGGCAGACCGCCGAGGAAGGCCGGCATTTTACCCTGCGACAGGAAGCGGGTCGCGCTTTCAGAGAAGCCGTGGGTAGTCGGGCAGCTCAGCTGCGCCTGGAAGATAGTCAATGCGCCGCTGACATCGTGACCGCACACGTCCATCGTGCCGCCCGCTTCGGTAAAGCGGATCAGCGCCACCAGAATATGCTGCAAACCAAACGGCAGCAGCAGACGTTCACCGGTACCGAAAATCATCGGACCAAAATCGCCCGCGCTGTTAATAATGCGGCCAATGCCGGTGATTCCTATCGCGAAGACCGGCCAGATCAGCGGAATAATCAGGCCAAACAGGCCCATAACGAAGAGGGTAGCAATCGGCACAAAGCGCGTACCGCCGAAAAATGCCAGGGCGTCTGGCAGGCGGATATTGTGGAAGCGCTCGTGCAGCATCCAGATGATCACGCCCGCAATGACCGCACCGAGGATCCCGGTGTCGATGGACTGAATGCCCAGTACGCTCTGAATGTTGTTGGCTTTCAGGACGGCAGCGTCAGTGGTTGGCAGAATGCCTTTGGCGGTCAGCCAGAAGTTCACTGCCAGGTTCATCACCGCGTAACCGACGAAACCCGCAAATGCGGCCACGCCTTTGTTTTCGCGCGCCAGACCCAGCGGGATTGCGATACAGAACATCACCGGCAGGAAGCTAAACGCGAAGGAGCCGACTTTGCTCATCCAGATGAAGATCGCCTGCAGCACCGGATTGCCCAGGAATGGGATCAGGGTAATGACATCGTGGCTGCTGAGCGAGCTGCCGATCCCGAGCATGATCCCGCAAAACGAGAGCAGTGCCACCGGCAACATAAAGGTTTTACCCAGTTGCTGGAAGAACTCCCACAGCGATATTTTTGGTGCTGCTTTCGCCGTCATAAAACGACTCCTTGAAGGTTAAAAGGGTTTTATCTGTTTCGTTGTGGCGAGAAGATAAAACGTTTTACCAAACTTTAGTGCGCTCTGAATCACATTCTCGTGCTTTAATTAGCAGTATAAATAGAACCTATTGATAAAACGTTTTATCGGACTGCACATCAGGGAGTTGGGCGTTCACATGTCTGTTGCGAAAAAGGTAACCATTAATGATGTTGCGCTGGTGGCCGGAGTATCGGTCAGTACCGTTTCGTTGGTGCTGAGCGGAAAAGGGCGCATTTCTCCTGCTACCGGTCAGCGCGTGAACGAGGCGGTAGAGCAACTGGGGTTTGTGCGTAACCGTCAGGCGGCTTCGCTTCGCGGCGGGCAAAGCGGCGTTATTGGGCTGATTGTGCGCGATCTCACCTCGCCGTTTTATGCGGAACTGACCGCCGGGCTGACGGAGGCGCTGGAAGCGCAGGGGCGAATGGTTTTCTTGCTGCACGGGGGACGCGAAGCGGATCAGCTGCTTTCCCGTCTGGATATGCTGCTGACCCAGGGCGTGGACGGTGTAATCATCGCAGGCGCGTCGGGCGTGGGCAGTGAACTGTGCGAACGTGCGGCGCAAAAGGGCGTTCCACTGGTGTTTGCCTCGCGCGCCAGCTATCTCGATGAAGCCGATACCCTGCGGCCCGACAACATGCAGGCAGCACAAATGCTGACTGAACATCTGATTCGTCGCGGTCATCAGAAAATCGCGTGGCTGGGCGGGAAAAGTTCCTCGCTGACCCGCGCTGAACGCGTGGGTGGCTACTGCTCAACGCTGATTAAATATGGCCTGCCATTCCACAGCGAATGGGTGGTCGAGTGTGAATCCAGCCAGAAGAAAGCGGCGGAAGCTATGGGCGCATTGTTGCGCAGCAATCCCACCATCAGCGCGGTGATTTGCTACAACGATATTATTGCGATGGGCGCGTGGTTCGGCCTGATCCGCGCCGGACGCCAGAGCGGTGAAGGCGGCGTTGAGACTTTCTTCGATCAGCAGGTGGCTTTGGGCGCTTTTGCTGACGTTGGAGAAAATGCATTAGACGATCTGCCTATCGTCTGGGCGACAACGCCAGCGCGGGAGATGGGCTACACGCTGGCGGACAGAATCATGCAGCGAATTGAAAAATCAGACGTACAAGCCGGGCATCAGATTGTCTCGGCGCGGCTGGTGACGGTGAAGTAGCACCGTCAGTTTGCAGCGAGGGTTTTCGGCTGTTTTGCCAGGTGCGTCAGGATCGTCTGGCCAATGTAGTTGCTCCAGTTAAAGCTATTTTGTAGCACGATCACCGCATTCTGATTTTGCTTATCAAAACCAATATAACTGGAATATCCACCAATATACCCCACCTGATAGGTCATTTTCTGACCGTCCATTTCGTCACTCACCCAGGCAATATTGGCGGCCTCTTTCTGCCGGTAATAGTAGGTGCGGGTGACGTCTTTAAACGTCTGATTGAGTGCGTCTTGATCGGTAGGGCTGAAGTGCGCTCGGGCGTAGGTCGCAAGATCGCGGGCGCTGCTGTACAGGCTGGCCGCAGCGGTCATATTGTGCTGGAAATGCCAGTCCGGCGTGAGCTCTCCACGGGGGATCAATTTGGGCTGATCGCCAGCATGACCGAGTGCGCGATACGGATAAGACTTGAGCCGCTCTGGCCTGTAACTGCTGTTACTCATGTGCAATGGGGCAAATATCTCGCGCTGTGCCAGTGCTTCAATGGGCTCTTCGGTGTGCCTTTGCAGAATGTAGCCCAGAATGGCATAGCCGATATTTGAATACTGCGGTGCGTGAGAGTCGGGGGCGTCGAAATCGCTCAGATAAGTCAGGACGTTGTTGCTATCAAGCTCTGAATAGAAGTTCTCACCGGTGCTGAAATAACGCATAAGATTTTCCAGCGTCAGCAGATCCATAGGTTGACGCGGCAAACCGGAGGTGTGAGTCACGAGCTGTAGCAGGGTGATATTTTTCGCATCAGGGCTTAACGGCGCGTCGGCAGGCAGCAGGGTGTCGAGCGTATCCGTCCAGTTGAGTTTTCCCTCATTGACCAGCAGCGTGGTCACTTCGGCGGTGACACCTTTACTCAACGAACCCAGGGCGAACAATGTATCAGGATTGATGGGGTGGCGATTTTTCTCGTCAGTGACACCGTAACTGTGAAATTCGGCGGGACCATTATGCTGAATAATCGCGACAATCATCCCGGTGACGTTTTTATCCTGCATATACAGATGGATCATGGGGTCGATGCCGCGCCCGTAATCACCAACCACAACGTGAGCGCGTTTTTGTACCGGCATTTCCATTTGCGATAACGTACTGTTTCCACAGCCAGCTAACACCAACAGGGACAAGAGCAGTAATGGTGTTTTCATGTTCATTCTTGAAAGCTGACTGTGCCGCCCTGTCTGGAAAATGGAGCGCGCATTATACAAAGAATGCGCTTAGCGCGGCGCAGAAATTTGACTCTTTTCAGCGGGGAGCGGTATGTTGCGGTGATCCAGATCAAGGGCCACAGCCGTTGAAGGATGCATATTCGGCGCTCCTGTTAAGTTCTGTAAAACGATCATCCTCATGCAAATCTTCAAAACTCTGCTCGCATTAGCGTTCATTCCCTCTGTTTCGATCGCCTCAAGCAATATTGAAGTCGGATTCTCACCAGAGGGCGGCGCCCAGGAACTGGTGCTGAAAACGATTAATAATGCCGAAAAATCGATCCGCATGATGGCCTTTTCATTCAGCGCCCCGGATGTGATGAACGCGCTGGTGGCGGCGCAAAAGCGCGGCGTTGACGTGCAAATTGTGATCGATGAGAAGGGAAACATCAGCGATAAAAGCCTGCTGGCGATGCGCTATGTGACGCAAAATGGCATCAAGCTGAGAACCGACGATCATTATCGAATTCAGCACGATAAAGTGATTATCGTCGACGGGTGCACGGTGGAGACCGGCTCATTCAACTTCGCCAAAACGGCGGAATACAAAAACTCGGAAAACGTGATTGTGATCCACAACGCCCCGGACCTGGTGGCGCAGTATCTTGCTCACTGGGAGAATCGCTGGCGACAGGGGGTGGATTTCCCGTCATAAAAAAAGCCGGGTGGCGGCTTCGCCTTACCCAGCCTACAAAACCCTCGATCGCACTGGCTCTGTAGGCCGGGTAAGCGCAGCGCCACCCGGCTTTTTTCACCGTTACTGCTGCGGAGCCGCAGGTTCAGCCGGTTCCGGCATTCCCAGCGTTGGCATTCCGAACATGCCGACGAAATCTTCCAGCGGCATTTTCTGCCCGTTCAGCGTGACCTGGCCGTTTGCGTATTGCAGGCTGGTGCCAATCACATTGTCTTCAAGCGTCGTAATGCGGAACATCTGGCCCATCGCCGCCATGCCTTTCACTTGCTGGCTTGCCAGCTTCGCCGCATCGGCTTCGTTATAGCCTTCGAGCTTCGCTATTTGCGTCATAAACTCGGTAGCCATATCCACCGGAATGGTCAGTTTGCTGTCGATGGACTTCACACTGCGATCCACTTCCTGCGCCAGAGTCTGCGTTTCACCGGTCGCTGTTGCTGGATCTTTCAGGAACAGAGACAGATTAAAGTTGGTTTCGCCTTTGCCGTTTTTCCAGCTCAGCGGAGCAATGGTGATCACCGGTTCGCCTTTCAGCAGCAGCGGCAGGTTGCTTAACAGAGCATCCATTGCTTTTTGCTGATACAGCTCAGGATTCTTGGTCATCAGCTCTTTATCGGCCAGCAGCGCCTGGCTCTGAGCACGATATTGTTGGCTGAACTGGTGCCACGCCTGGCCGTCGATATTGCCGATTTTCAGCGTCAGTTTGCTGGAGCCCAGATCCTGATTCTGTACTTTCAGGCTATTCAGGCTGTAGTCCAGCTGGCTGTTCACGCTTTTGCCGTCTTTGGTGATTTCCGATTTGCCGTCCAGATTCATGCCTTCCAGCACGGCCATCTCTTTACCTTCCACGCCAAGTGACAATTTCTCAAGGCTAATTTTTTGATCGCCAATGCGTTCATCAAAGCTGGTCAGGCGGCTGTTACCGTCCAGTTTCAGGTTATTGAAGGTCATCTGGACCTTCTGATCGTATTCGTTCACCGCATTGACCAGTCCGCTTTCCGCTGTTCCACTCAGGGAAATTACGTTGCCTTCACGGTCCGCATCCAGTTTGAAATCGCCACCGCTGAAGGCGACTTTCTCTTCACCTTTTTCATAATTCAGCGCTTTCAGGGCGATATCAGAACTCGTATCACCGGCGTAGCTGATGCGGGTATCCACCACAAACGGCGACTCGTTTTTCGCCAGGTCGAACAGCGGTTTGGTCGCTTCGTTATTCACCAGCGTGGATTTAACCGACGCCATCGAAGGGATCAGATTGAAATGCTTAAGCTGAGCCAACGGGAATGGGCCGTGATCGACCACTTCGTTCAGTACCACGCTTTGACCGGCCTTCAGCCAGCCATTTTCACTGCCTGCAACGGGTTTAACCACCAGTTGCATGTGGCTCTTGAAGACGCCGCGCTGATAATCCTGATAGCTCAATTCCAGCCCGGCTTCGGGTGCCGTACGTTTAATTTCGCTGTTGGCCTGCGCCACCATTTCCGCCAGACGGCTCTCCAGCTGCTTACCGGTGAACCACGAAGCACCCGTCCAGACCACGCCTAATGCGACAACAACGCTAACCGCTACAACCGATTTTTTCATCGTGATTATCCCTAAAATGAAACCAGGCGGTAGAAACCGCCTGGTGATATAAAGCCTTTAACTAGCTTAGCAAGAGTGCCGATAAACTTATAGCTTATTGAAGACTCGAGCCAAACGGCCAGTGCCGCTGATACTGATCGGTGACTCATTTGCCGCCACAAACGCCGATTCACCCGGTTTCAGCACCAGGCGCTGCTCGCCTTTGCTCAGCACCGCTTCGCCTTCAACACAGAACAGGATCGCCGCGCTCTGCTGTGAAACCGCTGTCTCCGTTGCGCTCAGGTCATGCAGCGCAAAGGCGAAATCGTCAACCGGAATCGGGAAGTCCAGCTCTGCGCCGTTTTTCACCGGCTGAGTGAGCAGCTCTGCGGCAGGTTTCGCCACGAATTTCACGTTCGCCACCAGTTCAGGAATGTCGATGTACTTCGGCGTCAGACCGGCACGCAGGACGTTATCGGAGTTCGCCATCACTTCCAGCGCCACGCCTTGCAGGTAAGCGTGCGGCGTTTCGGCAAACAGGAACATCGCATCGCCCGGATTCAGCTTCACCACGTTCAGCAGCAGAGGGGAGAAGAGGCCGCTGTCGTTCGGGTAGAATTCAGAGATCAGGCGAATGGTCTGCCACGGTTCGCCCTGCTGGCTGTTCAGCGCGGCTTTCAGCACTGCCAGCGCGTGAGATTTTTCGTCGTCCTGCATGTTCAGCAGGCTGGCAAAAAGCTGGCTCAAGCCCGCTGCATCCGGGTTTTCGAGGAAATGGGCGATGGCATGATGGGCGCCTGCGACCGGTTGCAGCAGGGAGACAATCTCGGAGAACTCGCGGAAGGCGTTCATCGCCAGGAATGGTGTTAAGGCGAAAACCAGCTCCGGCTTGTGGTTCGGATCTTTGTAGTTACGCTCGGCGGCATCCAGCGGAATCCCGGCTTTATTCTCTTTTGCAAAACCGATTTCAGACGCTTTTTTGTTTGGGTGAACCTGAATGGACAGCGGCTGTGCGGCACACAGTACCTTGAACAGGAACGGCAATTCGCCGAAACGCTGGGCAACCGCATCACCGAGCAGCGCGGCTTTATCGGCGTCGATCACATCACGCAGAGAACGCACCTGACCGCTGGCGTCTTCAATTTTTGAGCTGCTCTTCGGATGCGCACCCATCCACAGTTCCGCCATCGGCAGATTGTCGGGATTGGCGATACCGTAGAGATCCGTTAACGCAGTTTGACTTCCCCAGGCATAGTTCTGCACTGAGTTGATGAGTTTTTGCATTATCAAGCCCTGTTTCAAGTGTTGAATTATCTTCGCGTATTAAAGCAATAAACCGCGCGGAAGTAACCTGCGCATGTAAAAAGTCGTACTAGTCTCAGTTTTTGTTAAAAAATTGTGTAGGATAAGCAAACTCGCTTTTAAAGCAGGGCAGCGGAACATCTGCTCTTAAATAATCAGACCGAAGCAGTAAGTGAGAGAACAATGTCGAACAAACCCTTTCATTATCAAGATCCCTTCCCGCTGGCGAAGGATCAGACTGAATACTATCTGTTAACATCTGACCACGTCTCTGTCTCTGAATTCGAAGGGCAGGAGATCCTCAAAGTTGACCCCCAGGCGCTGACCTTGCTCGCGCAGCACGCCTTCCACGATGCCTCCTTTATGCTGCGTCCGGCGCATCAGCAGCAGGTTGCCGATATCCTGAGCGATCCGCAGGCCAGCGAAAACGACAAATACGTCGCGCTGCAATTCCTGCGTAACTCCGATATCGCTGCGAAAGGCATTCTGCCGACCTGTCAGGACACCGGCACGGCGATCATCACCGGCAAAAAAGGCCAGCGCGTCTGGACCGGCGGCGGCGACGAAGCCGCGCTGGCGCATGGCGTGTATAACACCTACATCGAAGATAACCTGCGCTATTCGCAAAATGCGGCGCTGGATATGTACAAAGAGGTGAATACGGGCACCAACCTGCCAGCGCAGATTGACCTCTACAGCGTCGACGGCGACGAGTACAAATTCCTGTGCATCGCCAAAGGTGGCGGTTCTGCCAACAAAACCTATCTGTATCAGGAAACCAAAGCGCTGCTCTCGCCGGGCAAGCTGAAAAACTATCTGGTCGAGAAGATGCGCACGCTCGGCACGGCTGCCTGTCCGCCGTATCACATTGCGTTTGTCATCGGCGGCACCTCGGCGGAAAGTACCCTGAAAACCGTCAAACTGGCGTCCACGAAATACTATGACGGTCTGCCGACGGAAGGGAACGAACACGGTCAGGCGTTCCGCGACGTTCAGCTTGAACAGGAACTGCTGATCGAAGCGCAAAACCTGGGCCTCGGCGCGCAGTTCGGCGGCAAATATTTCGCCCACGACATCCGCGTCATTCGTTTGCCGCGCCACGGTGCGTCTTGCCCCGTCGGAATGGGCGTCTCCTGTTCGGCGGATCGCAACATCAAAGCGAAGATCAACCGCGACGGTATCTGGATCGAAAAACTGGAAAACAACCCAGGGAAATACATCCCGGAAGAGCTGCGCAAAGCCGGTGAAGGCGAAGCGGTTCACGTTGACCTTAACCGTCCGATGAGCGAGATCCTGGCGCAGCTGTCCCAGTATCCGGTTTCGACGCGTTTGTCGCTGAACGGCACCATTATCGTCGGGCGCGACATTGCTCACGCCAAGTTGCAGGAGCGTCTGGAGAACGGCGAAGGTCTGCCGCAGTACGTGAAAGATCACCCGATTTACTACGCGGGACCGGCGAAAACGCCAGACGGTTATGCCTCGGGTTCACTTGGCCCGACCACGGCAGGACGCATGGATTCCTATGTGGATCAGCTGCAGGCCAACGGTGGGAGCATGATCATGCTGGCGAAAGGCAACCGCAGCCAGCAGGTGACGGATGCCTGTCATAAACACGGCGGATTCTATCTCGGGAGCATCGGTGGCCCGGCTGCGGTACTGGCGCAGGGCAGCATCAAGAGCCTGGAGTGCGTGGAATACCCGGAACTGGGGATGGAAGCCATCTGGAAAATTGAAGTGGAAGATTTCCCGGCGTTTATCCTCGTGGATGACAAAGGCAACGACTTCTTCAAACAGATCCAGTCGTCCCAGTGTTCGGCGTGCGTTAAGTAGTTTTTAAACAGTGCCGGGTGGCGGCTTCGCCTTACCCGGCCTACAAAACCTTGGGTCTGTAGGTCGGGTAAGCGAAGCGCCACCCGACACAAAAACCGTAGAATCCCGGACCTGGCGATACTTAACCGCCACCCGGCAAAAGTAGAGCGCACAAAGCGCCATACCGTTTTTTTGAAGCAAACAATACTTAATCCAGCATGTGAGCAATGTCCCCCATTTCATTGTTATCAAGGAGAAAGTAATGACCACCACACGTCGCGAGAACGATTCAATGGGCGCTATCGACGTCCCGGCTGACAAGCTATGGGGCGCGCAAACCCAGCGCTCGCTGGAGCATTTCCGTATCTCAACGGAGAAAATGCCCGTCTCGCTGATCCACGCTCTGGCGCTGACCAAACGCGCCGCCGCAAAAGTTAACCAGGACTTAGGCCTGCTTCCCGCCGAGAAAGCGACGGCTATCATCAGTGCCGCCGATGAAGTGCTGGCCGATAAACACCCCGACGAATTCCCGCTCGCCATCTGGCAGACCGGCTCCGGCACGCAAAGCAACATGAACATGAACGAAGTGCTGGCCAACCGCGCAAGCGAACTGCTGGGCGGCGTGCGCGGCATGGAACGTAAAGTTCACCCGAACGATGACGTCAATAAAAGCCAGAGCTCCAACGACGTCTTCCCGACGGCGATGCACGTCGCGGCGATCGTTGCGCTGCGCGAACACCTCATTCCGCAATTGAAGGTGCTGACCCAAACCCTGAGCCAGAAATCACAGGCGTTCGGCGATATCGTTAAAATTGGTCGCACTCATTTACAGGATGCCACGCCGTTGACGCTCGGCCAGGAGATTTCCGGCTGGGTGGCGATGCTGGAGCATAACCTCAGACATATCGATAATAGCCTGCCGCATCTGTCTGAGCTGGCGCTGGGCGGCACGGCGGTCGGTACCGGGCTGAATACCCACCCGGAATATGCGGTGCGCGTGGCGAAAGAGTTGGCAGAGATCACCGGTCAGCCGTTTGTGACCGCACCAAACAAATTCGAAGCCCTCGGCACCTGTGACGCATTAGTCCATGCCCACGGTGCGCTGAAAGGGCTGGCGGCGTCGCTAATGAAAATCGCCAACGACGTGCGCTGGCTGGCGTCCGGCCCACGCTGTGGTATCGGGGAAATCAGTATTCCGGAAAACGAGCCTGGCAGTTCGATCATGCCGGGAAAAGTGAATCCAACGCAGTGCGAAGCCGTGACCATGCTGTGCTGCCAGGTTATTGGCAACGACGTGGCGGTGAATCTTGGCGGGGCATCGGGCAACTTTGAGCTTAACGTCTATCGCCCGATGGTTATCCATAACTTCCTGCAATCGGTGCGTCTGCTGGCAGACGGCATGGAAAGTTTTAACGAACACTGCACGACGGGGATTGAGCCGAATCGGGAGCGCATCAGTCAGCTGCTGAATGAATCTCTGATGCTGGTGACCGCGCTCAACACCCATATTGGCTACGATAAAGCGGCAGAAATTGCCAAAAAAGCGCACAAAGAGGGGTTAACGCTAAAAGCCTCTGCGCTGGCGCTGGGCTATCTGAGCGAAGCCGAATTTGATCTCTGGGTGCGTCCGGAAGAGATGGTCGGTAGCCAGAAGTAATCACTCCGCCACATACAGGTGCAGCCGTGGGATAATCAATCGCAGCGGCTGTGCCTGCGGTTTATAACGGTGCTGAATATTTTCGGCATCGTAGTTCAGCAGCTCCCCGATATCGGGCACCATCGCCCCCTGGTCGGTGTCGTACAGCGCAATCAACGGCGTCGGGCAGGCGTACTGCACCTGTTTTTGCTCACCGGAATACCAGACGCGCGCAATCGGCTGCACCTTCACCGGACGTTTGATTTTGAGCCGCGCATCGGCAGGCAGCGCGGCGATATTCTCGTACTCCTGTTCGAGACGCTCAATCCACTGCTCGCGCGACCAGGGCGCCATAGTGCGAGGGGATTTGAGACTCTTCTCCAGCATCGACAGCACCTCATTACGGGTGAAATTCTTGATGATGTGCTTGTTCGCCCAACCAAAGCGCAAAGTCGCTGGCTTGCGCAGCAGGGTCAGCGAGCGGTAAGCGTTGAGAGTAATCAGACCCGGCAACTGGCGATGCACCCACTCAAAGCGCGCGGCAGGGGCCAGACCAGACTCTTCGGTGACGATTTTCTCAAACGCGGCCTTCAGCGTATTAATCTGTGAGATCTGATTTTCGATCTGCTCGCGAAGGGGGGCATCGCATTGCAGGCAGATGACGCCCGGCAGGCGCACGGCGGCTTTGCTGCTGCGATTTTCTGACTGCTGCTGGATAAACAGATGGCGGTAGTGGGCGAGGGTTAAATCCAGCGCCTCCTTGCCGATATGCTGCTTCACCTCAATCACATCCAGCGGATCGTGTTCCGCCCCTTTAACCACATCCGGCAGGCTAAAGACGCGCGCGGCTAGCAGCCGACAGCTTTTCAGCCGTTCGCTCAGGCTCATCAGTTCATGTTCAATCTGGTGAAAGGTCGAGTTCAGCCGTTCGAGAAGATCGTAAGTCGCCATAATACGCTCATAGTAGTTACAACATACTTATTATATAGCACAGTACGCCTTGTCAGGCTACGGTGCGAATTGGGTCGGGTAGGGTAAAGCTGTGCTTATTGATTGGGATTTAAATATACGAATTTTGTATATTTTCTGTCTCGCGCGCCCCGTCGGTTGATCCAGGACAGCTTAAAAGTATGATGAAAACCTAAAATCGTCACACGTTTTAGCTACCCCGAAAGGGTAAGAGGCAACTTTTGTCCAGATCTGGCCGTTTTGTCTGCGCGCTGCTGGCGTGCGTGTCGTTTTTCGCGCAGGCAGGCGCACCCGACGAACTGACAACCGCGTGGCCCGTCAATGTAGGACCGCTCAATCCCCATCTTTATACGCCCAATCAAATGTTTGCTCAAAGCATGGTGTACGAGCCACTGGTGAAATACCAGACCGATGGTTCGGTTAAACCCTGGCTGGCGAAAAGCTGGACCCACTCGGCGGATGGCAAAACCTGGGTATTTAGGTTGCGTGACAATGTCACATTTTCCAACGGTGAACCCTTCACTGCTCAGGCCGCCGCCGAGAACTTCCGTGCGGTACTGGATAACCGTCAGCGCCACGCCTGGCTGGAGCTGGCCCGGCAGATTGTCGATGTTAAAGCGCTCAATAACACCGAGCTGCAAATTACGCTGAAAAGCGCCTATTACCCGTTCCTGCAAGAACTCGCGCTGCCGCGTCCTTTCCGCTTTATCGCGCCGTCGCAGTTTAAAAATAACGAAACGATGAACGGCATTACCGCGCCTATTGGCACCGGTCCGTGGGTGCTTAAAGAGTCAAAACTCAATCAATACGACGTACTGGTGCGCAACGAGCACTACTGGGGCGAAAAGTCCGCCATCCGCCAGATTACGGTGAAAGTCATCCCGGACCCGACCACCCGCGCCGTGGCCTTTGAAACGGGTGATATTGACCTGCTTTACGGCAACGAAGGGTTGTTACCGCTGGATACCTTTGCCCGCTTTAGCCAAAGCGCACACTATCGTACCCAGCTTTCTCAGCCGGTCGAAACGGTGATGCTGGCGCTTAACTCCGCCAAAACGCCGACGGACGATCTCGCCGTGCGCGAAGCACTGAACTACGCGGTCAACAAAAAATCCCTGATTGACAACGCCCTGTACGGCACGCAGCAGGTGGCGGAGACGCTGTTTGCTCCGACAGTGCCTTACGCGAACATTGGCCTGAAACCGCGTCAGTACGATCCGCAACAGGCGAAAGCGCTACTGGAACAGGCCGGATGGAAGGCGCACAGCGGAAAAGCGATCCGCGAGAAAAACGGTCAGCCGCTGCAGATTGAACTGTCTTATATCGGCACCGATGCTTTGAGCAAATCGATGGCGGAAATCATTCAGGCCGATATGCGTCAGGTGGGCGTCGACGTGGCACTGGTAGGCGAAGAGGAGAGCAGTATTTACGCTCGTCAGCGCGACGGTCGCTTTGGCATGATCTTCAACCGCACCTGGGGCGCGCCCTACGACCCGCATGCTTTTATGAGCTCAATGCGCGTTCCCTCTCATGCCGATTACCAGGCTCAGCTGGGCCTCGCAGATAAACCGGTTATCGACAAAGAGATCGGCGAAGTGCTTTCGACGACCGATGAAACGCAGCGTCAGGCGTTGTACCGCGATATCTTAACTCGCCTGCACAACGACGCGGTTTATCTGCCCATCAGCTATGTGTCGATGATGGTGGTGGCGAAACCAGCGCTGGGCGTGATCCCGTTCGCGCCCATCGCGTCCGACATTCCGTTTGAACAGATCCAGCCGGTGAAACCCTGATGGGGCGCTATATTTTGCGGCGCATACTGCTGCTGGTCCCGATGATATTCGCCGCCTCGGTGATTATCTTTCTGATGCTGCGTCTTGGGACCGGCGATCCGGCGCTGGATTATCTGCGTCTGTCGAATCTGCCGCCCACGCCGGAAATGGTTGCGTCGACGCGGGTGATGCTCGGGCTGGATCAGCCTTTAATCGTGCAGTTCGGCACCTGGCTTTGGCGCGCGTTGCATCTCGATTTCGGGGTGTCATTCGCCACTCAGCGCCCGGTGCTGGACGATGTTCTGAATTTTTTGCCTGCCACGCTGCTGCTGGCCGGTGCGGCGCTGCTGCTGATCTTGCTCACGTCGGTGCCGCTGGGGATTTGGGCGGCGCGTCATCGTGACCGTATGCCCGATTTCATTGTGCGGGTGATTTCGTTTCTCGGTGTCTCGATGCCTAACTTCTGGCTCGCCTTCCTGCTGGTGATGTGCTTCTCGGTATGGCTCAAATGGCTCCCGGCGATGGGCTACGGTGACTGGCAGCATTTGATTCTGCCCGCCGTGTCAATTGCGTTTATGTCGCTGGCGATCAATGCCCGACTGCTGCGGGCCAGCATGCTCGACGTCGCCGGACAGCGCCACGTCACCTGGGCGCGTTTGCGCGGTCTGAATCACAAGCAAACCGAGCGGCGTCACATTCTGCGCAATGCCTCGCTGCCGATGATCACCGCCGTGGGGATGCATATCGGCGAGCTGATTGGCGGGACGATGATCATTGAGAACATCTTTGCCTGGCCGGGTGTGGGGCGCTATGCGGTCTCGGCGATTTTTAACCGCGACTATCCGGTCATCCAGTGCTTTACGCTGATCATGGTGGTGGTGTTTGTCCTCTGTAATCTGGCGGTGGATGTGCTGAACGCTGTGCTCGACCCGCGCATTCGTCGTCATGAAGGAGCGCACGCATGAATTTCTATCGTTCCGCGCGTCTTTCCGTTCGCCTGGCGCTGGTCATCATCGCGTTGCTGGCGCTGGTTGCGCTGACCAGCCAGTGGTGGCTGCCGTTTGATCCGCAGGCGATTGACTTGCCTTCGCGGCTGTTGTCGCCGGACAGCCAGCACTGGCTGGGCACCGACCATCTCGGGCGCGACATTTTTTCTCGTTTGCTGGCGGCCACCCGCGTGTCGCTCGGCTCAGTGATGGCCTGCCTGCTGTTAGTGCTGATAGTAGGGATGGTGGTTGGTGGCGCTGCCGGGCTGCTCGGCGGGCGAGTCGATCAGCTCACCATGCGCGTCGCCGATATGTTCATGACCTTTCCGACCTCGATTCTGTCGTTCTTCCTCGTGGGCGTACTGGGGACGGGGCTGACCAACGTCATCATCGCCATCGCGCTGTCCCACTGGGCCTGGTATGCGCGGATGGTGCGCAGTCTGGTGATCGCCCTGCGCCAACGAGAATTTGTCCTCGCGTCACGCCTTTCAGGAGCCGGAAATCTACGCATTTTTATCGATCATCTCACCGGGGCTGCACTGCCGTCGCTGCTGGTGCTGGCGACGCTCGATATCGGCCATATGATGCTGCACGTCGCCGGGATGTCCTTCCTCGGCTTAGGCGTGACCGCGCCAACCGCCGAATGGGGCGTGATGATCAATGATGCGCGCCAGTATATCTGGACGCAGCCGCTGCAAATGGTCTGGCCTGGGGTGGCGCTGTTTATCAGTGTGATGGCCTTTAATCTCGTGGGTGACGCCCTGCGCGATCACCTCGATCCTCATCTGCTCACGGAGCATGCCCACTGATGCCACAGCGTATTGATTTACAGAATCTCGTGCTTGAAGCGGATCGCCCGCTGGTGAAAGGCGTTTCTTTGACGCTCAGGCGTGGACGCGTGCTGGCGCTGGTCGGCGGAAGTGGCAGTGGGAAATCCCTGACCTGCGCGGCCATGCTTGGCGTGTTGCCCGCCGGTGTGCGTCAGACGGCGGGCCAGATTCTGGCGGACGGCAGGTTAATCGCGCCGGATTGCCTTCGCGGAATGAAGATCGCCACCATTATGCAAAACCCGCGCAGCGCCTTTAACCCGCTGCATACCATGACGACGCACGCCCGCGAAACCTGTCTGGCGCTGGATAAACCCTCAGACGCCAGGGCGCTTATCGCCGCGCTGGAAGCCGTTGGGCTGGAGGAGGCGTCGCGGGTGCTGAAGCTTTATCCGTTCGAAATGAGTGGTGGCATGTTACAGCGGATGATGATCGCCATTGTGATGCTGTGCGATGCGCCGTTTATCATCGCCGATGAACCGACCACCGATCTGGATGTCGTGGCGCAGTCGCGGATTCTCGATCTGCTGGACAGCATCATGCAAACTCGCGCACCTGGAATGCTGCTGGTGACGCACGATATGGGCGTGGTTGCTCGCCTGGCGGATGACGTGGCGGTAATGGATAACGGCGTGATTGTGGAGCAGGGCGAAGTTGACGCGCTGTTTCGTGCGCCGACGCATCCGGTGACGCGCGGTCTGGTGTCGGCACATCTGGCGCTGTATGGCATGGAGTTAACGTCATGACCTTACTGTCTGTTTCTGCACTTTCGCATCAGTATACGCCTTCAGAGCGGGTGCTTAACGATGTCGCCATGAGCCTCAAAACCGGCGAAACCGTGGCTCTGTTGGGCCGCAGCGGCTGTGGGAAAAGCACGCTGGCGCGTTTGCTGGTAGGGCTGGAATCCCCCGGCCAGGGCGAGGTGTTCTGGCGGGGCGACCCGCTTTCACAGCTCAATCGGGCCAGACAAAAAGCGTTTCGTCGCGAGATTCAGATGGTGTTTCAGGATGCCATCAGCGCGGTAAATCCGCGTAAAACCGTCAGTGAAATCCTGCGCGAGCCGATGCGCCATCTTCTGTCCTTATCAAAAACCGAGCAGATAATCCGATCCCGCGAACTGCTGCGTGCGGTAGAACTGGATGATGCGCTTCTCACTAAACGTCCTCCACAGCTGAGCGGGGGTCAATTGCAGCGCGTATGTCTTGCGCGGGCGCTGGCCGTTGAACCGAAGCTATTAATCCTCGATGAAGCGGTGTCGAATCTTGACCTGGTCTTGCAGGCGAACGTGATTCGCTTGCTTAAAAAACTCCAGCAACAATTCGGGACAGCGTGCCTGTTTATCACCCATGATCTGCGTCTGGTAGAGCGGTTTTGCGATCGGGTTATGGTGATGGAGGCCGGGAAAATCGTTGAGACCCAGACAGTGGGTGAGGCTTTAACGTTTTTCTCTGACGCCGGACGCGAGCTACAAAACTCGGTACTTCCCCCATTCCCCGTGCGCCGACGCGCCAGTTAAGAAGGTTTACACCCGATGCAACGTGTCACTATTACCCTCGATGATGATTTGCTCCAGACGCTGGATAGCCTGAGTCAGCGCAGAGGTTACAACAATCGCTCGGAGGCGCTCCGCGATATTCTGCGCGGTGCGCTGGCGCAGGAGACCGCCCAGGAGCACGGCAGAAACGGGTTTGCGGTGCTGTCGTATGTGTATGAGCACGAGAAGCGCGATCTGGCGCGGCGGCTGGTTTCGACGCAACACCATCATCACGATCTGTCGGTGGCCACGCTGCACGTCCACGTTAGCCACGAGGATTGTCTGGAGATCGCGGTGTTAAAAGGTGATATGGGCGATATTCAGCATTTTGCCGATGATGTTATTGCCCAGCGTGGCGTGCGGCATGGGCATTTGCAGTGCTTACCTGACGAGGACTAAGTCCGTCAGACCGTGTCAGGAAGCGTGATATGGTGATAGACCGGCCAGCTAAAGCAGAACTTCGCGCCGCCTAATTCACTGGCGTCGCAGCTCACGTGGCCGCCCATTGCCTGGGCGATAGAGTGCACAATCGCCAGTCCCAGACCGCAGCCGCCCGTCGCGCGGTCGCGACTGGGGTCGAGGCGCACAAACGGCTCAAACACCCGCTCACGCTCGTCTGGCGCAATGCCTGGTCCGTCATCTTCCACCGCTAAACTGGCTTCGCTACCGTTCAAATGCAAGCTGATGCGAAGCTGGTTTTCGCTGTAACGCAGGGCGTTGTTGACCAGGTTATCCAGCACGCGCTCCATCAGGCGCATATCCAGCGCACCGTAATCGCCGGGGCTGTTATCCAGCAGCAGCGTGCGCTGCGGATTCACACTTTGCACATCTTCGATATGGCTGCTTATCCACGCAGACAAATCGGGCGTACTGAGTTTAAGCTCGTTCTGCGGGCGATCGAGTCGGGCGTAGGTCAGCAACTCTTCGATCAGCGCTTCAAGCTGGCCCACATCACGATTAAGCGCCTGCAATTCTGCTTCCGTCAGGTTTTCGCTCATCTCCAGCCGATAACGCAGGCGCACCAGCGGCGTGCGCAGTTCGTGTGCGATACCGTCGATCAGTAACTTTTTACTCGCGATCAGGGCATTAATGTTATCGGCCATCTGGTTAAACGCCACGCCCAGACGCTCAAAGCTGGAGGCGCTGTCAAAATGGATACGTTCGGTAAGATGCCCGTCGCCAAAACGCTGCGCGGCGGATTCCAGACGCAACATATCCTGCCAGTGCGGGCGCATCCAGATAAAAACCGGAAAAGCCAGCGAGATAGCGATAAACGCCAGCAGCGCCATATCGAGCAGACGCATCTGATGCAAAAAATACAAATAGGGTACGGGACCGACCGCCAGCACGTAATGGCTGCGCGGGATACGCTGAATAAAAGTGTACTGATCGTCTAACGCCACGATGTCTCCGTCGCGCAGGCGTTGCGTCGTAGGGGCATCGAGATCGTAATTTTTAAGCGGTTCGATGCGCATATTAAACGACAGATTCAGGTCCAGCTCTTTCAGCGTGCGCGCCCAATCATGCGGCGGGATCTCACGCAATTCGCTGCGCATCAGATACAGCGAGCTTTTCATCAGGTCATCCAGCGACTGCTTGCCCGCGCGCTCGGCGGTAAACTTATAGACCAGCCCGACCAGCATGGTCATCACCAGAAAACAGACAAACAGCAAAAGATAAAACTGCACAAACAGCTTTTTCATTCATGACCACCAGGAACACAACGGCTTAGCCAGACTCATCAGGGGTGTTATGAAAGCAGGGTTTGTGTCGGCTGACAACATCCAACGTGCAAACGCATGGCGTTGATAACGTGTAAGGCGTACGGATGAACAAAAGTCACTGACGTTTCTGGTTCGCACCGTTGTCCTCATCGTCTCTGCGACAGAGACGTGTAACATTCGAAAAAAATAGTCTATATTTTTATAAGGTTATTTGAATTTGACAGATGTGACCACATATTTACCGTACGGCACTGTTGATGGATAGAAGAGGTGATTTATGACTGCTGATGTACTTAAAAGAAAAGCCGAGGAAGAGATTTCGACACTTATCTCAAAGAAAATCATAGAACTTCGAAAAAAAACCGGCAAAGAGGTGTCTGGAATAGATTTTACTGCACGTGAAACGATGACGGGCCTGGAAGGGTATGAGGTTAAGATAAATCTTCTTGAAATAGACCCGTAACATGACTTTTCCATGACCTGCTTTTTAGTCTTGTCTCATCACAGATAAATAATAAGCTGCTTGCTTTTGGCAGGTGGCTTTTCGTCGGAACACCTACGCCAGTAACGTTTGAGCGTGTCCCCACCTGCTTGCACTACCGCCTCGCATGGCTTATTGAGGTCAGAGATCTATACTTAGTCGGCAGTGAATCGCTGCATACCCTACTGGAGTAATCCGTGAAAAACTATCCTCTGAACGTAAACAAAGACACTCCGAAAAAACCTGACAATACGCCGAAAGACAACGATAAGAGTCCACAGAAAAGTAAAAAATAGTTGCTCAGGCTGCCCCTACAAACCCGGCTAGCCGGAGGTAATGTGACGGGGCACCCAGATTGGGTTGATCCTGTGCTGGTGGATGATCACCTACCGGGCGATACTGACCCCATTGATCCCATCATTGCTGAAGATGTTTTTCCACCGCTCAGATATCTCCGCTTGCCGTTAACCGCCTCCGGGCGGTTTTTTACTACATAAAAATATGTCGTGTTGAGAGTTGGTTACATCTCTCTCTCGCATAATAAAGGCATTAATATCATCAGAAAAGGATGTCAAAAATGTCAGATAAACATTGGTCAAGAACGGAATATCTTCATCAGACCGTGACCAATCCCAACATTATTGTTAAAGGAACGCACAGTTATTACAGCGACTGCTGGGACAATGGCTTTGAGCGTTCGGTCGTGCGGTATTTGCTCGGCGATGAAGTGAGCAAAGACTGGGAGCCGCTCGGAGATCTGGATAAGCTCATTATCGGCAATTTTGTCTGCATAGGCGCGGAATGTGTGATTCTGATGGGCGGGAATAGCACCCATAGGCTTGACTGGATAAGTCTTTATCCGTTCATGGAGTCGATCAAAGAGGCTTATCAGCCGCGTGGAAATACCGTGCTGCATGATGGGTGCTGGCTCGGAATGCGGGCGATGATTATGCCGGGTATCACCCTCGGTGAAGGTGCAGTAGTCGCGGCAGGGGCTGTGGTCACAAAAGATGTTCCGCCTTATGCGGTCGTCGGCGGAAATCCGGCAAAAATACTCAAGTATCGACTGCCAGAGAATGTGATTTCACGGCTGCTGGCGTTGAATCTGTATCAGCTTCCAGAAGAGATGCTGGTAGAACTGCAGCCGCTTTTATCATCCGGTGACATATCAGCCCTGGAACTGGCCGTGTCCCGCTATCAGGTTTCCCAGGCGTGCGGCGCGAACAAGTAGCCTTTGTTACGCACGGTTTTGATGCGGTATGGTTCGGTGGCGTTATCCAGCAGCTTTTTACGCAGGCGCGAAATGGCCACGTCAACGCTGCGATCCATACCGTCGTAGCTCACGCCGCGCAGGTTTTTCAGCAGAGCATCGCGATCCATAATTTGTCCAGCGTGGGTGGCAAGCTCCCACAGCAGGTCAAAATCAGCGGTCGAGAGGGCAATATCCACGCCGGAAAGTAATACCTGGCGGTTAACGGGATCGATAGACAAGGTGCCGAAGCGCATCGCTTTGTGCGGTGTGAGTGCAGCAGAAGGGGGTTGGCTCTCGGTTGCAACACGCTGGCGCAGGTGCAGACGCAAACGCGCCAGCAGCACCGCAGGCGGCGTGGTTTTAAGAATATAATCGTTGGCACCCATTTCCAGCGACAAAATATGGTTCATGTCGCTGTCGAGCGACGTGAGCAGCACGATCGGACCCTCCCACTGCGCGCGCAGATCGCGACACACGGTCATCCCGTCTTTGCCGGGCAGCATGATATCCAGCAGTACCAGGTCGGGTTTCTCGCGCAGCACCACTTCTTCAGCCCGGTCGCCACGCGGCTCAACGATAACATCCATATCGTGTTTTCCCAGATAGGCGGCGATCAGCTGGCCGACTTCGGGTTCATCCTCAACAAAAACGATCTTATTCATACAACGTCTGTTTTCGCGAAAAAAGCCAACATACACCGCGCAACCTTAACCTTCCATTAATCTTTCAAAATTAACCTCAGTTCCGTTATTCTGGGCTTAATTGTTGTTTGATTGTTAAGGGAAAATGGATGGCGCTTTTGATCAAAGCCGCGCTGGGTGCGCTGGTGGTGGTGCTGATTGGCATTTTAGCGAAGACTAAAAATTACTATATCGCCGGGCTGATTCCGCTGTTTCCGACCTTTGCGCTGATTGCCCATTATATTGTGGCCTCTGAGCGGGGAATTGAGGCGCTGCGGACCACCATCGTGTTTGGCATGTGGTCGATCATTCCCTATTTTATCTATCTGCTTTCCCTGTGGTATTTCACCGCCATGATGCGCCTTCCGCTGGCGTTGGGCGGCGCGGTGGTGTGCTGGAGCCTCAGCGCCTGGGTGTTGATATTCTTCTGGAGCCGTTTTCACTAATTCAGCGGACGGCCGCCGTCCACGCCAAACGAACGACCGGTGACATAGCAACTGGTCAGCAGGTAGTCGATAAGGTCAATGACCTCTTTCTCGCCCGGTGCGATTTTCATCAGCGATTTATTGAGCGCTTTCTGGCGATATTCCGCATCGTCATCGTCGTTGAACATAATCAATGACGGGGCGATGGCATTGACCTTGACCTCCGGGGCCAGCTTGCGGGCGAACGAACGGGTCATGTTATCCAGCGCCGCCTTGCTCGCCGCATAGGCGATATGTTTGTCGCTGCCGCGCTCCACCACATAATCGGTAAAGTGAATAATATCGCTGGCGGCATGACCGTGCCCGCAGAGTAAATCCTGCAACGCATGATTGAGCAGATAGGGGGCGTGAACGTGGATTTGCATCATCGCTGCGAGAGTCTCACTGAGCGGCGTTCCCGGCTTTTCAGCCTGCCAGGCGCTGGCGTTATGCACGATGGCACGCAGGCCGCCAGTGGCCGATTTTACGTTATCGGCAAAGTCGAGAATCCCGGCATCCGTAGAGAAATCAGCTTGAATGCACACCGCGCCAGCGCGTCTTAATCCTTCGATGGAGCCGTATTCAGTACGGTAGCTGACAATCACCGGCTGGTGTTGGTTAAGAAAGTGGTGGGCAAGGGCGAGGCCGATACGTCGGCCTGCACCCGTAATGAGAATCGGGCGTTGCTGTGTGTTTCCCATCGTGTTCTCCTTTTCCGTTCGACAATGGGAAAAACGTCGCTTATCCCATCAACATCCACGTTGCCGGTACGGCAGCAACCAGTAACATGCCAATCAACGCCATTTCACGGCGCTTCAAGGCGTGTCCGAGCTGATGCGTGCGGCGGGCGTAGATAAACACCAGCAGGCCCGGTGCGTACAGCACAACGGACAGCAGCAGATGCATTGGCCCTGACGCATACAATAACCATAACCCATAGACGCAGGCACCGACACCGACCACGTAATGTGCCGGGCGGGTGGCTATTTTTAGCAAATATGCGCCGACTAAGAAATAGGGTACCAGAATCATTTCGGAGGCGATGGTCAGCAGGGTGTTATAGTCTGAGCCTGTGAGCCAGATAAGCACCAGACAGACCTGCACGCTGATGTTGGTCAGCCACAGCGATGCGGAAGGTGCGCTGTTTTTATTCTGACGGGCGAACAGACGCGGGAAGGCTTTATGCGTCGCGGCCAGGAACGGCACTTCAGCTGCCATAATGGTCCAGCTCAGGTATGCGCCGCAGACCGAGACAATCAGCCCTGCGGCAATCACCACATCGCCCCAGGAACCCATCATTTTGACCATCAGGCCCGCCATCGACGGGTTACGCATTTCAGCAAGCTCAGGGCGAGCCACCACACCGATAGAAAGTAGCGTCACCAGCAGATAGACGCTGAGTGCAGCCAGCACCGCCAGCAGCGTGGCCCGACCGACGTCGCGTTTGTTACGCGCTCGCGCCGACACCACCACCGCGCCTTCCACACCGATAAACACCCATAGGGTGATCAGCATGGTGTTTTTCACCTGTTCCCAGACCGGCACGCCGAGCGCGACACCGCTGAAATCGAGGCTGAACACATCGAGACGAAACGCGATAAACGCCAGAACAATGAACAGACCCAGCGGAACCAGTTTTGCCAGCGTTGCCACCAAATTGATGCTCGCCGCTGTCTGCACGCTGCGCAGTACCAGCCAGTGAACCAGCCACAGCAGCACTGAAGCACCGATGATGGATTGCCAGGTATTGCCATCACCAAAGAAGCGCAATTCAGGCGTATCGGTAAAGAAGCTCAGCGCGGAGAAGACGATTACCAGATAGGAGACATTAGCGATCACCGCACAGAGCCAGTAGCCCCAGGCAGAGCAGAAGCCAATCAGCTCGCCAAAACCTTCGCGAGCATAGGTAAATATGCCGCCGTCCAGATCCGGGCGGATGCGCGTGAGTAAGAGCATGGCAAAGGCCAGCAGTAAGATCCCGACACCGGTGATCCCCCAACCGATGAGCAGCGCCGCTGGGCTGGCGACTTCCGCCATATTCTGCGGCAAACTGAATACGCCTGCGCCCAGCATGGAGCTTAAAACGAGCGCAGTTAAAGCGCTTAGGCCAAGTTTCTTTTCCATTGGCTTCCTGTTATGAAAGGTCCAAATCCAGAATAATTATTTCGCATAAGCGCATAAAAATGGTGGATCACACTAAGGCGCGGGATTTTACGGAGTGTCTTGCAGGCATGCAATGATGTGAGGCAGAAATTAGATAAAAGTTACAAAAAAGGCGGCATTGCGCCGCCTTTTCACACCTGTTTTGTTACTTGTACAGGTCAGCGCTGATGGTCATGTTATTACCACGTTCCTGCCACTGGCGGGTGATGTGATAATACTTAGCCCCTTTCTTCTGCGCACGCTTCGCCACCTGATAAGAGACTTCGGTCATGTTGCCGTAGTTTCCGGTGAACTTAATGCTGTCGAACGGAACCATCTGCGCAGCAGTGGTGTTGTTCAACTCTTCAATTTTAGTGCCGTCTGGCAGAGTGACAGTGTAACGGCCACCTTTGGTCGTCTGTGTTTCAAAGAAACGACCCACTTCAGCGCTTGGTGCCGCAGACATTGCTACGCCTGGGATCTCAACTTTCTTCGCTGCTTCGCCGCCTTTTGCAATGGCTGCGCGACCCGCATCAGAATCTGCCGGGATCACATCCGGGCTTTGCAGGACGCGTTTTTTCGCATCGGCTTTATAGATAAAAGCGGTGATACGCTGGTTGCCGCCCTGGTTGGCGTCAATCTGGCGCACGATATAGAAAGAGGCCGCGCCTTTGGCTTTTGCCGCTTTGGTGATGGCATCGTTCACTTCAGGCTGGGTGCGATAAAAACCCTGGATCGTGACAGTATCATAGGGCTCCAGGGCAATAGCCTGGTCCTTTGGCAGTTCGGTCACACCATTAATCACGCGGTTTTTCGGCGCGTCAGCTTTCGGCGCGTCGTTTTTATACAGTGCTACGATGACGCGCTGATTGCCGCTGTTACCGTAGTCAGATCGATCAACGACATAAAATGAGTCCGCGCCGACTTTATCGGCCTGCTTGGATGCGGCTTCAATGGTGTCGCCAATGGCGTTAAAACGACCGACAATGATTGCACGATCGTAAGGCTTCAACGCTGCCGCTTGCTCCGGCGTTAACTCTGTCGCTGCGTTAGCGGACAGGGCGGTCGCAGAAAGGAGTGCGGACGCCAGGAGAGTGTTCTTAAGCTTCATAAAAATAATCCTTCGCCTTGCGCAAACCAGGTACTGGTGTTGTTGTTAATTTGAAATCGTCGCCGATTATGGCATTTAAAACCCGTCGCTGTCTGCGCGATTTTTCACTCCCTGTGCTCCCGACAGGATCAAATTCGATAACATTTGCTGATATGTCGAGTAAACAGGCGTTTGAGCAGTAAAACTGATTAAGCATATGACTTTTACAAGTTAATTTAATGTTAATAAGTTGTTTTAATACGGCGCTATATCATGTTTTTACCGCTTCGCTTGAGCTATTTATCGGGCCTGGCGATGAAATTAAGGTAAATATCGCTGTCAGAGACGGCGATCACTTATTTTTCACAGATAAAGTCAGAAATAGTGTTTTCTTGCTGTAGATCACAGGCGGTATTTTCAGTAGGTTATAGAAAGTTTGTTACTGTTTTATTTTCCGCGGTTTTTCATCCGGCAGAGCGAGCACGTATCGAATGCTTATGCAAACCACGGTCATTTATCGACAAACCATCATCAAGAACCGATGGAAGGGAAAACTATGCGTATTGGGGTACCAAAAGAACGGTTAGCCAATGAAACCCGCGTTGCTGCCACGCCGAAAACGGTTGAGCAGTTACTTAAACTGGGTTTCACCGTCGCGGTAGAAAGCGGCGCGGGTAAACTGGCGAGCTTCGATGACGAGGCATTTATTCAGGCTGGCGCCGAGATTGTGGGCGAGGCTGAAATTTGGCAAGCGCCGGTGATTCTGAAGGTGAACGCGCCAACCGAGAGCGAAATTGCGCTGTTGAATCCTGGGACGACGCTGGTGAGTTTCGTCTGGCCTGCACAGAACCCGGAGCTGATGGAAAAGCTCGCCGCGCGCGGTGTTACCGTGATGGCGATGGACTCCGTGCCGCGTATTTCGCGCGCCCAGTCGCTGGATGCGCTGAGTTCGATGGCGAATATCGCCGGTTATCGTGCGATTGTTGAAGCTGCCCATGAATTTGGCCGCTTCTTTACCGGTCAAATCACTGCTGCGGGTAAAGTTCCGCCAGCAAAAGTGATGGTGATTGGTGCGGGTGTCGCCGGTCTTGCCGCGATCGGTGCGGCCAACAGCCTCGGTGCCATCGTTCGCGCATTTGATACGCGTCCTGAAGTAAAAGAACAGGTCCAGAGTATGGGCGCAGAGTTCCTTGAGCTGGATTTCAAGGAAGAAGCGGGCAGCGGTGATGGCTACGCCAAAGTGATGTCCGAAGCGTTCATCAAAGCGGAAATGGAACTGTTTGCGGCCCAGGCTAAAGATGTCGATATCATCGTCACCACGGCGCTGATCCCGGGTAAACCGGCTCCGAAGCTGATCACCCGTGAAATGGTTGATTCGATGAAAGCCGGGAGCGTGATTGTCGATCTGGCCTCCCAGAACGGCGGTAACTGCGAATACACCGTGCCAAACGAAGTGATGACTACGGCGAATGGCGTAAAAATCATCGGTTATACCGACTTGCCAGGCCGTCTGCCTACACAATCTTCCCAGCTGTATGGCACCAACCTTGTTAATTTGCTGAAACTGCTTTGCAAAGAGAAAGACGGCAACGTGGTGGTTGATTTTGATGATGTGGTGGTACGCGGCGTTACGGTCATCCGTGATGGCGAAATCACCTGGCCTGCACCGCCGATTCAGGTTTCTGCACAACCGCAAGCCTCAGCAAAAGCCGCTCCTGCACCAAAAGAACCGCCTAAACCCGTTTCTCCGTGGCGCAAATATGCGCTGATGGCGCTGGTAATTATCCTGTTCGGCTGGCTGGCTGATGTGGCGCCGAAAGAGTTCCTCGGCCACTTTACCGTCTTTGCGCTGTCGTGCGTGGTTGGTTATTACGTGGTGTGGAATGTGTCTCACGCGCTGCATACGCCGCTGATGTCGGTCACAAACGCCATTTCAGGGATTATTGTGGTGGGTGCGTTACTGCAGATTGGTCACGGCGGCTGGATTAGCTTCCTGAGCTTTATCGCGGTGCTTATCGCCAGTATCAATATTTTCGGTGGTTTCACCGTGACTCAGCGCATGCTGAAAATGTTTCGTAAAGGCTAAGGGGTAGCATATGTCTGGAGGATTAGTCACAGCGGCATATATTGTTGCTGCAATCCTGTTTATTTGCAGTCTGGCGGGGCTTTCCAAACACGAAACGTCGCAACGCGGGAACCACTTTGGTATCGCGGGTATGGCGATCGCATTGATTGCCACCATCTTCGGGCCGGATACCGGCAACGTCGCGTGGATCCTGGTTGCGATGATCATCGGTGGTGCGATTGGTATTCGTCTGGCGAAACGCGTGGAAATGACCGAAATGCCAGAGCTGGTCGCGATTCTGCACAGCTTTGTCGGTCTGGCGGCGGTACTGGTAGGCTTTAACAGCTACTTGTATCACGAACCGGGCATGGAACCGATTCTGGTCAATATTCATCTGACCGAAGTGTTCCTCGGAATCTTCATCGGTGCAGTGACCTTCACCGGGTCTATCGTGGCGTTTGGCAAATTGCGCGGCAAGATTTCGTCTAAACCACTGATGTTGCCAAACCGTCATAAAATGAACCTGGCGGCGCTGGTGGTTTCGTTCCTGCTGCTGGTGGTGTTTGTACGCACCGAAAGCACAGGTATGCAGGTTCTGGCGCTGCTGGTGATGACCGTCATTGCACTGGCGTTTGGCTGGCATCTGGTAGCGTCTATCGGCGGGGCGGATATGCCGGTGGTGGTGTCGATGCTGAACTCCTACTCCGGTTGGGCGGCAGCGGCGGCGGGCTTTATGCTCAGCAACGACCTGCTGATCGTTACCGGTGCGCTGGTGGGTTCCTCGGGTGCGATCCTGTCGTACATCATGTGTAAGGCGATGAACCGTTCGTTCTTCAGCGTGATCGCCGGTGGCTTTGGCACCGACGGCGCGTCGTCCAGCGGTGATGAAGAAGTCGGTGAGCACCGTGAAATCACGGCAGAAGACACCGCCGAGATGCTGAAAAACTCGCATACAGTGATCATCACCCCAGGCTACGGCATGGCGGTGGCGCAAGCTCAGTATCCGGTGGCCGAAATCACTGAGAAGCTGCGTGCTCGCGGGATCAAAGTTCGCTTTGGTATTCACCCGGTGGCAGGGCGTTTGCCTGGTCATATGAACGTGCTGCTGGCTGAAGCCAAAGTGCCTTACGACGTAGTACTGGAAATGGATGAGATCAACGATGATTTCACCGATACCGACACGGTGCTGGTTATCGGCGCTAACGACACGGTGAACCCGGCGGCGCAGGACGACCCTGGCAGCCCGATCGCGGGTATGCCGGTGCTGGAAGTGTGGAAGGCGCAGAACGTGATTGTTTTCAAACGCTCGATGAATACCGGGTATGCTGGTGTGCAGAACCCGCTGTTCTTCAAAGAGAACACCCACATGCTGTTTGGCGATGCCAAAGCCAGCGTGGATGCGATTCTGAAAGCGCTGTAAATGTGTTTTGCCCGGCGGCGCACGCTTGCCGGGCCTACGAAGAACCTGTAGGCCGGGTAAGCGTCAGCGCCACCCGGCATAAAAAAAGCCGCCATAGTTGGCGTCTTTTTTCATCTATGTTTGATTTTTGCTCTGGTGAGGTCGTTTAATGTTTTTTATAGCAACATCAATAGATTAGTACAGGCTACTAACGTAATTGTTTATCGGTTCCGGTAGTAGATCCTGAGGATGGTCGCCACCAAATGTGGCCCACTTACTTTTTCCGCTTAAGATAGTTGACGAGATAACGCTACTTGTCTTTGCATCGTATACCGTTATTTTCACTTCCATTTTGTCAGGGATACCCGACCATTCAGTGGCGCGGTCTTCCCAGTGTAGAATTTGTGGAACAACATAGTATCCCTCGTTTAGCTTTCCTTTATCCTTTAAGCACTCAAGTCCAGAGCATTCAGGCACAGCTAAAACCTCGTTGGAGTATCGCTCAAAGGCGGCTTTAGTTGTCTGCGCTGTTGTTGAACCGGAACCCCTATAAGTTGTCGTTTCATAAATACCATCAACAGGGGTAGCAATTGAAACGGGCTTGTTTCGAGCCAATTGCTCCGTATTTTTAGTAACGCTAACGTTATTATACTTAGCAGAACACCCTGTAAGCAGCAGACATCCGAGTGAAATCACTACAATTTTTTTCATTTTTATTTCCGAGATTGGTTATCGGAATAGAGTAACACTTCATTTACTGTGGATAAAAGTGCTCGATTGAGAGTAAAAAAGGAAAAACCGCCATAGTTGGCGGCTTTTTTATGGGCGCTATGCACACATTCAATCGTCTTCTTCGTCATCCAGCTCAACCGGCGTTTGATATTGATCCGGTTTAATGACCAGCAGGTCGCAGCGCAGGTGGTCGATAACCTGTTCTGCGGTGTTGCCAAGGAATGCCGCGGAGATACCGGTTCTTCCGACGGTGCCGAGTACCACAATTCCCGCTTGTAAATGCTCCGACAGATCCGGGATCACCTCTTCAGGCAGTCCTTTCTCAACGTGGGTCATTTTCTCGTCGATGCTGAATTTTTGGCGTAAGGCTTTCATTGCCAACAGATGCTGACCACGGATCGCGTCGTTGTAAACGCTCGGGTCAAATTCAGGCAGTTCAATGGCGATATTGATAGGCGTGATTGGATAGGCGCCAACCAGATGGACTTCAGTATGATTGACCTGCTCGGCAAGATGGATAGTCTCTTTTACCAGCTTTTCGTTCAGGGCGTTGTGATAATTCTCTTCACTGGCGAGATTCACGGCAACCAGTGCTTTACCTCCTTCCGGCCACGGCTGGTCTTTGACCATCCATACCGGGCACGGGCATTTACGCAATAAGTGCCAGTCGGTTGGGGTAAAGATCACGGACTCCAGCTTGTCGTGCTGATGCGCCATCTTCAACAGCAGGTCATGTTTTTCACTGACCACTTCCTGGATGATGGCTTCGAAAGGACGGTTATGCCACACCACTTTGATGTCGATGGGAATACCGGCATCGATGTAATATTTTGCCTGCTCGCGGATCCACGCGGTACGCTGGCTGATCACTCCCTGACGCATAGCAGTACGCTCGTCAGGCGACAGAAGGGTGGTCATCTCATATGAGAAGTCATAGATCGGCAAAAACGCTTTGATTTTGCCGCCAATCCGTTGATGTAAATAG
The DNA here is from genome assembly GCA_002271215.1 of Lelliottia jeotgali. NCBI lineage: Bacteria > Pseudomonadati > Pseudomonadota > Gammaproteobacteria > Enterobacterales > Enterobacteriaceae > Lelliottia > Lelliottia jeotgali. Next base: position 2,061,994 of record CP018628.1, read on the forward strand.
ACAGCTCGCCGTAACGCCGGTTGATCGTCCTGATTAGGATCGATGGCCACCAGCATGTTTTGATACTTTGCCATACAGGTCTCCTTACTACTGTCACCACAGTCTGTAATTAAAAGAGTAACCTATATATGTTGAATGAAACAGGGGAGAAGGTTTTGCCAGATCAATAAATCACGAAAATTTATCGATCCGGCAGAAGAGAAGAGAGGCTTAGGCGACGTTACGAGAGTGACCGGCGAGGACCGCCAGCGCTTCACCGTTTTCAATGGTGATGTATTTGCCTTTAACAGCCAGCATTCCGCTTTTCTGGAAACGACCCAGCAGGCGGCTAATGGTTTCAACGGTCAGGCCCAGGTAGTTACCGATATCGCCACGCGTCATGGTCAAACGGAATTCACGTGGAGAGAAACCACGCTCTGCAAAGCGGCGCGACAGGTTGTAGATGAAGGCCGCCAGACGCTCTTCCGCATTCTTTTTGGAAAGCAGCAGGATCATGTCCTGATCGCCTTTGATCTCACCGCTCATCAGACGCATCATCTGCTGACGCAGGTTAGGCATTTTGCCTGACAGATCGTCCAGTGTTTCGAACGGGATTTCGCAAACCATTGAGGTTTCCAGCGCCTGAGCGAAGCTCGGGTGGTGACCGGTACCGATAGCGTCAAAGCCGACTAAATCGCCCGCCAGATGGAAGCCGGTGATTTGCTCATCGCCTTGCTCGGTGATGGTGTAGCTTTTAATGGTGCCAGAACGGATAGCATAGAGCGATTTCAGTTCGTCTCCCGCCTTAAACAGCGTCTGCCCTTTCTGAATAGGCTTTTTGCGCTCGATGATATTATCAAGCTGATCGAGTTCATGCTCATTCAGGGTAAACGGGATACAGAGCTGGCTAATGCTGCAATCCTGGCAATGGATAGCACAACCGCCAGACTGAATGCGTCGTATAATTCGCTTTTCCGGGATCATAGGTCTGCTCAAGCCTTAATTGATATTGGTCAATTTTAACATCTTTTTGGAGTGCGCGTAAGCCTGGGAAACCATCAATAGAGACAAGTGGCGACAATGTGTCGCCATCTTCTTGATATTCCACAGTTTGATTGTGGAATAATGACCTAAATCATAGAAAATTAAGCACTAAAAGCCTGGATTTCTAAAGCAGCAAATACCCTTCATGGCGCAATAACCACTCTTTACGCTGCACGCCTCCGGCGTAGCCGGTCATGGTGCCGTTGCGACCAATGACCCGATGGCAAGGCACCACAATGCTGACCGGATTTGAGCCGTTAGCTGCACCCACGGCGCGTGCGGCTCCTGCGCGACCAAGCTGCTCGGCGAGCTGCCCGTAGTGCATAATTTGACCGCAAGGGATCGTGCGTAGCGCCTGCCACACTTCGCGCTGGAAAGGCGTTCCGGCGGTTGCAGTAGGCAGAGTATCAATGATGCCGAGATCGCCGTCGAAATAATCCGCCAGCTTCGCGCTCAAGCCGCCGGGATTGGTGGCACTGATACGCTCGTAGCCGTCGCGATAGTGGATGTTCAACAGTTCCACCATCCGATCGCTGTGCTCTTCCCACTCCACCGCGCGCAGGTTGAACTGCTCGTCAGCAACTATCCACAGTGGGCCAAGCGGCGTGGCAATCTTATCTTCGAGTAATCTCAGCATCCTTTGTCCCTTAATTCAGCCGTGGGTAAATCCCCGGTCCAATTGGCAGACCGACAAGATACCACGCGACTAACATCACCAGCCATACCCCTAAAAAGATAAGCGGATAGGGCAACACCAGCGAATAGTAGGTACCCAGTTTTGCTTCAGGTTTGTAGCGTTGCAGGAAGCCTAAGAACAGCGGGACAAACGGCGAAACAGGGGCCAGCGGGATCACTGAGGAATCGGCCACGCGGAACAGGATCTGCGCGAACGCTGGATGAAAACCGAGCAGCATAAACATTGGCACAAAAATCGGCGCCAGAATCGACCAGATGGCGGACCCGCTGGCGATAAACATGCACAGCAGAGACGAGAGCAACGCCAGGCCGACAAACGCCGGAATGCCGCTCAGCCCGGCGGTTTCAAGGGCATCGGTCAGGCCTACGGCCATAAACTTGCCCATGTTGCTCCAGTTAAACATCGCCACGAACTGCGCCAGCGGGAACACCATCACGATAAAACCGGCCATCTCTTTCATCGGTTCGATCATCAGCTGTGGCAGATCGCCCTGACGGCGGATTTTGCCAGTAGCAATGCCGTAGGCCAGAGAAACAATAAAGAAGAACAGGATAATCAGCGGCACGATACCCTGAATAAACGGCGACGGCAGAACCGTGTGTTTCAGCGGATCGCGCAGCACGCCGTTTTCCGGGACCACCATTAGCGCAATGGCGGCGATAAACAGCAGCGAGACCACACCGGCGACGCGCAGGCCGTGGCGCTGTTCCTTGCTCAGTGCTTCCAGCTTTTCATCACGGCTGCCTTCCCATTTGCCCAGGCGCGGCTCGACAATTTTATCGGTAATCATCCCGCCGACAATCGTCAGTACGATCACCGAGCTTGCCATAAAGTACCAGTTGTCGATCACGCTGACGTGCATGGCGGTATCGATGGTTTTTGCCGCTTCGGTACTGATCCCGGAAAGCAGTACGTCGGTAGTGACAATCAGCAGATTAGCCGTAAAGCCGCACCCGACGCCGGCAATGGCGGCAAGCAGGCCCGCGACCGGATGACGCCCGACGGCGAGGAAAATCAGCGCCCCCATTGGCGGCATGATCACCAACGCCGCATCAGAGGAGATGTGGCTGAAAAAGGCGATAAACAGCACCATGTAGCTGGCGTAACGTGCGTTCACGATCGACGCCATTTTGACCATCAGCGCGGGCAGCAGTCCGACGCGTTCCGCCAGACCCGCGCCCAACACCAGCGCCAGAATCGCGCCGAGCGGCGCAAAACCGCTGAAGTTTTTAATCACATTCGGCAAAAACCAGTGCAAGCCTTCCACGCTGAGCAGGTTTTTCACCGCCACCATACTGCCGTCAGCCGGGCTGCGCACACTGACGTCGAAGGCTGACAGTACAGCGGTGGCGATCATCAGGATCACAATTAAATAGATAAAAAGCAGGAAAGGGTGCGGCACTTTGTTGCCGATCCTTTCAACCCAGCCATAGACCTTACCGGATGGGGAATGCGAAGGTATGGAAGACATACTCATGGGCGTTCCTCGGGACTGTTGTGTTGTTATGTTATTGTGTTTGCGTGTTTTTTTATTTTAATGGTGACGGTGTCACGTTATGCGGTATTGGACACTCGTACGGTCGTTCTGCGATCTGTTGTTCAAACTCATCCCGGCAGGCCTGCAGAAGTGAAGCATCCTGCAGCAGGTTCAGGGCTGTCGCGCCCATCACTTTTCCGGCCAGCAACATTCCTTTATGAGCAATAGACGTGCGCCCCTGCGCGACTAACTGCCAGGTGTGCAGCGGCGTACCGACGGTAAAGCAGGGGGTGAAACACTGCGCGACGGGCATTTTCCAGCTCACATCACCCACGTCAGTGGAACCGGCCAGCACGTTATCGGTGATGGCGTAGGGGGCGACTTCATTAATCAGCAGTGTGTTCTGATGTCGACGGGCAAACGCTTTGCCTTCTTCTGCGCCCGTAGCGGCGATATTTTTCAGGCTGTTTTGCAGATCGTTGGCGGTCAGGGTTTGACGGATCTCCCCGGCAAACGCGCGCTCTTCGTCCGTCCACTCTGGCGTGCCGTAGTGCTGTAAGGCGCTGTACATCGCGGCTTCGAGCGTGCGGTTGGGCAAGTAGTTCGAGCAGGCTTTATCAAAACGGCACTCGACGGTGGTTTCGGTCATCAGCGCCGCGCCTTGTGCGATTTTCTCAATGCGCTCGTAGATTTGCTGTGCGTCGGCCATCTCCGGAGCGCGGATTAAATACAGCACTTCGGCCTGAGCCTGCACCACGTTTGGCGAAATCCCGCCGGTATTGGTGATGGCGTAATGGACGCGGGCTTTTTCGATGATGTGCTCATTGAGGAAGTTGCTGCCGGTGGTCATTAGCGTGACGGCATCCAGCGCGCTGCGCCCTAGATGAGGCGAATTCGCGGCATGTGCGGCGATGCCCTGAAAACGCCATGACGCCTGAATATTCGCCAGCGTGCTGACGTTAAACATCCCGGCGAACGCTTCCGGATGCCAGGTCACGGCGGCATCGACATCGTCAAAGAGCCCTTCGCGCACCATAAAGGTTTTCCCGGATCCGCCTTCTTCGCCGGGGCAGCCGTAGAAACGTACCGTTCCGCTGCCGCCGTGCTGTTCCAGCCAGCTTTTGACCGCCACCGCGCCCGCCAGCGCGGCGGTGCCGAGCAGGTTATGCCCGCAGCCGTGGCCGTTCTCGCCTGGCGTGTCAGATTGCGGGGTTGCACAGTGTGCTTTCTGGCTCAAACCGGCCAGCGCGTCAAATTCCCCTAACAGGGCGACGATGGGTTTACCGCTGCCGAAACTGGCGATAAAGGCGTTAGGAATGCCGCCTGCTTCACGCTCTACGCTAAAACCTTCGGCCTCAAGTGCTGCGGCCAGCCGTTCAGAAGACCAGAACTCCTCAAAGCGCGTTTCCGGATGATCCCAGATTTCATCGGCAATATCGGTAAAGATCTGACATCGGGTTTCGATGGCATCGTCAATAAAAGGGTAAATCTCCTGCATTACACACCTCGCGTCCACGGAAAGTTCAGCGCAGTTCGGGCCAGCGTCTCAATCGCTACGCCCATGATCTGCTCGTCAAAATCAAACTTCTCATTGTGATGCCCGGCACTTAAATCGGTCCCAAACACCATATACGACGCCAGACCACCATTTTTCTGGACGTGGGCCATCATCAGCGTAGCGTCCTCTGAACCCGCCGGGGCTTTCACTTTGTCGATAGCCAGACGGACAGCCGCAACCTGGCTTGCCTGTTCGCGCAGATAATCAACCCACGCAGGTGATGGTGAACTTGAGGTTGCTGCGCCCATCAGACGCATCTCGGCCTTCACGCCGTACAGCGCGGCGGCACCGTCAATCACAGCCTGTGCGCGCTCGAAAACGTATTGATTGATCGCTTCGCTTTCGCCGCGCGTTTCCACTTTTAATAGCGCGTTAGCGGGAACGACGTTACGCCCGCTCCCGGCCTGCATCACCCCGACATTGACGCGTGACGCGCCTTCGCTGTGGGGCGCAATGCTGTGCAGCGCAAGGGATGCCTGAGCGGCCGCGAGCAGGGCATTGCGGCCATCTTCCGGTTTACCGCCTGCATGAGCGGCGACGCCGGTAAAGCGCACGTCGAATTTGGTGGTCGCCATAAAGTTATCGCTGCCACAAATGACGGTACCCGCCGGGACGCCGGTACCGATGTGGATTGCGGTAAAATAATCGATGCCGTCCAGCGCTCCGGCGGCCACCATCGCCCGCGCCCCGCGCGTGCCTTCTTCGGCGGGCTGGAAGATAAGCTTAATGGTGCCGTTCAGCTGTGATTCGTTTTGCTTAAGAAGGTGGGCCAGACCGAGGCCAATTGTCGTGTGTCCGTCGTGGCCGCAGGCGTGCATCATACCGGGGTTACAGGAGGCAAAACCGTCGCGGAACGGGCGGTGACTGTCATCGAGCGCTTCGCTGAGATCCAGCGCGTCCATGTCCACCCGAAAGGCGAGGGTTGGGCCGGGGCGTCCGGTGTTTAGCGTCGCGACCAGACCGGTAAAACCACACTCGAACGCGCTGAGCCATTTTTCCGGCGCACCTTGTTGGCGGGCGCGGGCAAATTCAGCTGCCAGCGTCTCGGCATCGGGCAGTCCCATTCGGCTGTCGGCATCGACCACGTCGCGGCCCATCGCCAGCTCATAGCCCAGGCTATCGAGTATCTCCGCCACCTTTGCCGCTGTGCGAAACTCCACCCAGCCGGATTCGGCAAAATGGTGAAAATCACGACGCCATGCACTCAGCTGCGGCGCTAATGTTTGAAGGGCTTGTGTCAGTGAATCCATCTCTTTTCCTGTCATCATAAAAATGTGTGAACTGCTTCACGTTGTGATAGTTTTTACTTATCGCTAACCAATTTTTCACAGTTTTAACCGTTCAGGAATTACCCTCGCACATCCCTTTCCATTAAAGTAGATGACAATTTCTTTACTCTGATAAACAACGGTTATCGGTCGGGCTATGTCATTTCAGGTTAAATTTCATCAAATTCGTGCCTTCGTTGAAGTGGCGCGTCAGGGCAGTATTCGCGGTGCCAGCCGGGCGATGAATCTGTCGCAACCGGCGTTAACCAAGTCGATAAAAGAGCTGGAAGAGGGAATGGCCGCGCAGCTATTTGTGCGCCGCAGTAAAGGCGTGGCGCTGACCGAATGCGGTGAGAGTTTTTATCAGCACGCTAATCTGATCCTCGAAGAGTTGCGTGCCGCGCAGGACGACATTCGTCAGCGTCAGGGACAACTGGGCGGGCAGATCAATATCGGGATGGGAGCAAGCGTTGCGAGGACACTCATGCCTGCGGTGATTACGCGTTTTCATGAGCAGCACCCGCAGGTCAAAGTCCGAATTATGGAAGGCCAGCTTGTTTCGATGATCAATGAATTACGCCAGGGAGAGCTGGATTTCACCATCAATACCTATTATCAGGGCCCCTACGATCACGAATTTAGCTTTGAAAAACTGTTTGAAAAACCGTTTGCGATATTTGGTCGGGAAGGGCATCCGGCGATCGGTGCTAAATCAATTAGTGAGCTTATGAATTATAACTGGACGATGCCAACGCCGCGCGGAAGTTATTATAAGCAGCTGGAGGATATATTTCGCCACCGCTCACAAATACCGCATATCGGCGTGGTGTGCGAAACATTCTCGTCCTGTATTAGCCTGGTTGCGCAAAGCGATTTTTTGAGCATTTTGCCGCAGGAGCTGGGCTGCGATCCGCTGCTGGCACACCGTCTGGTGATGCTGCCTGTCGAAGAGGTTTTACCCCGCGCTGCTTATTATTTAATCCAGCGACGTGATTCCCGGCAAACACCGTTGACGGCGTCTTTAATAACGCAATTCAGAAGACATGCCCGTGGAATATTACTTAACGAAGGGAAATAAAAAAATAGAGCCTGCCGACATCTGACAGACCCTACAGTACACACAGCAGTGCATCCTTGTGCAAACTCCCGCTTGATTACTCCGTTTCGCAGGTTTATTTAGTTATAACAGCTTTCGCCCAAAAATAAAGTGATCGGAGTGTCTGATTTCACTTATTTTTAACTTAAATTATACAGTTAATGATTGATTAAATTTACTTTAAGGTGGCTTCATTGTTATTTATTAGCCGAATTAATAGTTTTCGCAGCGTGATTATTTTTTCTACGTTATCCATGAATATTGAAACACCTCTCCGGCGCGGGTAGAGTACGCCTTCAGATGCCGCTGGAGGAGCACCATGAAACCTGACGACAAATCCCTTTTTCTTGACGCCATGGAAGATGTCCAGCCCCTGAAACGCTGCACCGATATCACCTGGCAGCCGAGCCGCAATCAGCGCACCCGCCGGAGTATCGACACCACGCAGCTCGATAACTTTCTCACGCTCGGCTTCCTGGATGTTTTGCCGCTTGCCGAACCGCTAACTTTTCAGCGCGAGGGCATTCAGCAGGGCGTGATAGACAAATTACGTACCGGTAAATACCCACGCCAGGCCAGCCTGAACTTACTGCGCCAGCCGGTCGAACAGTGCCGTCAGTTGCTTTTTTCTTTTATTCAGCAGGCCCAGCAAAACGGTCTGCGTAACCTGATCATTATCCACGGCAAAGGCCGGGAAGATAACTCGCACGCTAACATTGTGCGCAGTTACCTGGCGCGCTGGCTGACCGAATTCGACGCCGTGCAGGCGGTCTGCGTGGCGCTGCCCCATCATGGCGGCAGCGGGGCGTGCTATGTTGCGCTACAAAAATCGGGTGAAGCTAAGCTGGAAAACCGGGAGCGGCACGCCAAGCGCAGCCGCTAACGGTCAGAACGTTTCCCAGTTTCCGTCTCCGGCGGAGGCCGTTGCCGGGCGCAACACCTGCGGTGTTTTCAGGTTTGTCGCGCGCGGTGCGGCGGTTTGCGTTTGTACATTCAGGCGGAATGCGGCGACAGCCTGACGCAACTGCTCAGCCTGGTCTTCCAGTGCCGCTGCGGCCGTGGCGGATTCCTGAACCAGCGCGGCGTTTTGCTGCGTCACGCTATCCATCTGCGAAACGGCCAGACTCACTTGTTCAATACCCCGGCTCTGTTCATCTGACGCCGAGGCGATTTCGCCCATAATATCGGTCACGCGAGTGACGGCGGCGACGATCTCTTTCATGGTTTCGCCCGCTTCACTGACCTGTCCTGATCCGGTATTTACCCGGTTGACGGAGTTTTCGATCAGCGCTTTGATCTCTTTTGCGGCCTGCGCACTGCGGCTTGCCAGCGTGCGGACTTCACCTGCGACCACGGCAAATCCACGGCCTTGTTCCCCGGCGCGCGCGGCTTCGACGGCGGCGTTCAGTGCCAGAATATTGGTCTGGAAGGCAATGCTGTCGATAACGCTGGTGATGTGGGCAATCTGCTGAGAGCTGTCGGCGATTTCGGTCATCGTGCGGATGACGTTGTCTACCACCCGTCCGCCGCGATCGGCTGTTTCTGAGGCGTTTTTCGCCAGCAGAGTGGCTTGTCTCGCGTTGTCTGAGTTCTGTTTTACTGTGGCAGTTAGCTCTTCCATGCTGGCTGCCGTCTCTTCCAGCGAAGAGGCCTGCTGCTCGGTACGTGCTGAGAGGTCATTACTGCCCGCTGCGATTTCGCCCGCGCCGGTATAGATCGAATCGGTACTGCCGCGCACCGCGCTGACAGTGGTCACCAGCGAGGTTTGCATCTCGTGGAGACCGGCCGCCAGTTGGCCCATTTCATTACGGCTATTGATGGCGATGGTGTGCGTCAGATCGCCGCTGGCGATGGTGCGGATATGGTTCATCACGCTACGAAGCGGTTTCAGCAACAGATGCTGTAATCCTTGCCAGAACACAATCAGGACTATCATCACCACCAGGAAAATCGTGCCCAGCGTCCACTGCATATGAGTAAAACTGCTCTGGTTTTCTTTGGCGGCGGCTTTTAACAGGGTGTTATTTTCGGCGCGCCAGTGGGTGTAAACCGCTTCCATATCGTCCTGCGCCTGCTGGGCATCGAGATCGCCGTACGCCTGATAATTATCGGCACGCAGATACTCAATCGACAGACGCATCACCTCATGCATCTGGGTATACGCCTTTTGCATTTCAGCCGTTAATTCCTGGCTCTGGCCGCTAACAGGCGGCATAGCATGCCAGGCGCTATAGTAGTTTTCAGCTTTCGTCAGAGAGTCGCTGGCGTTACCGAGCAGCTTATTGATTGCCGCCAGAGAAGCCGGATCGCGCTGATTTTTGAGGTAACGAATAGCCACGCGCGTGACCGTGACGCGGGTTTTGACCAGCGTGTTGACGCTGTCGCTCAGGCTCTCCTGCTGTGCATTGAGGCTACCTGAGTTCTGGAAGTTGTGACGGTCATTGCTGACTGCGGAATAGAACAATCCCCCCGTGACGACTTGCAACAGGCAGAATATAGTGAGAGCAAAGATAATCCCGGTAATGACGTGCAGATTTTTCAGCATAACGGAAGCCCATTTGATGTGCAGAAGTTGCATCATTGTTATCGACGTAGTAGGGCTAAACTTTAATTTTACTAATGCTTAAATCAGGTAGATCACTATGACGGATATTGATAAAAGCGGCATTTTTACGTTAGGTTCGCGTTCGGTTAAACGTCTCGGCTATGGCGCGATGCAGCTGGCCGGGCCTGGTGTCTTTGGCCCGCCAAAAAACAAAGAGGCGGCACTGGCAGTATTGCGCGAAGCCGTGGCGGCAGGAGTGAATCACATTGATACCAGTGATTTTTACGGCCCGCACGTCACCAATCAACTGATTCGGGAAGCATTACACCCGTACCGTGACGATCTGACGATTGTGACTAAAATCGGTGCCCGACGTGGGGACGATGCCTCCTGGCTACCGGCATTTTCGGCTCAGGAGCTTACCCAGGCGGTGCACGATAACCTGCGCAATCTGCAGCTGGACGTTCTGGACGTGGTGAATTTACGCATTATGTTTAGCGCTCACGGTCCTGCGGAAGGATCAATTGAGGAACCCTTAACGGCGCTGGTTGAATTGCAGCGTCAGGGTCTGGTGCGACATATTGGTCTAAGCAATGTGACCGCCACGCAGATTGCGCAAGCCCAGAGGATTACACCGATAGTCTGCGTGCAAAACCTCTTCAACATTGTTAATCGTAGCGATGATGCCATCATCGATGTGCTGGCGGAGCAGGGGATTGCGTATGTGCCTTTCTTCCCGCTGGGCGGATTTACACCGCTGCAATCATCCGGGCTGCAGGCCGTCGCGGATAAACTGAGTGCCACACCGATGCAAGTCGCGCTGGCCTGGTTACTTAAGCGTTCGCCGAATATTCTGTTGATTCCCGGCACGTCTTCAGTGGCGCACCTGCACGAGAATTTGGCGGCTGGCAATCTGGTGTTGCCGGATGACGCTCTGGCCACGCTGAACGCGCTGGCGGAATAACGTGCCTGTCTGACGGCCACGTTTTTATTCCGTGGCCGGTTCCACCATTCGACTTCTTCTGTGCAATTCTAACGCTTCTGCCACAATTTCCTGTTTGCTCAGGCGCGTTTCATACGCCGTCGCTCTGACATATTCGACCAGCGCGGATTGAATCCTCGCGCTTAACATTTTAAGGTCTGCATCCTTTGCGGTGCCGCGTGCTACACGCTTGTCCGGGTAATCTCGACTAGGCATTGTTCAAGTCCTCTTAACGCTGTCTTGTTAATTCGTGCTGTGAAATATGCGTTGGGAGTGAAAACAAGTCAACTTTCTAAAACCACGGTTCAGTTTGTATTAAATCCGTTAAAAAAACGCCCGTATTTCACGACGTTTTTCATTTGAAAGGGGAAAGGGTTCAGTATGGAAAGCGGGAAAAATAGCGGAAGTTAAGCATCCGGTTTTGCATAGGACGTAAACGGTTCGTTACACGAAATGATCACTACATAAAACTATCCAATGCAATAATAAATCAGGTCAATGAATTACGAAGATTTAAAGGGTTAACGACGAGCGCCGCTTCAAATGTATACATATGCAGTGGAATGTTTTTTTATGCATTGAGAAACGGATTTTGTATTTTTTGAGCGTTTCTCGCGTCGCTAACCTCACGCGATAGTCGTAACAATTTTGCAAAAAATGGTCGAAACGTTTAGTGCAAAAACAGAATAATATCCTGAAAAAGTTTTATTTTAGTGATTTTGTAGTGTCTGATTTTATGTGGTTAAGTGATGTTGATAGTGTGGTTGATGATATTTTAGTAGTGTTGGTCTAGTGTTGTCGTTTAATAAATGTATACTCTTGTTGCACTGGCAATTCACAAACCCGCTCTTATTGTGTGTTATCCTGCCAGGGTTTGCGTAATCAGGAAGTCACCGGTATGTATCACCTTTTTCTAGAATTCGATAGCCTCGAACCCGGCGTGAAGTCTGTGGAGGATTTGAAGTATGTGATCCGCGATGACAAACACACGGCGTTTGTGATGAGCGCAGTAGTGGCCAGGTTCATCAAAGATGCGCTAATCATGAACCACACTATCATCAGTCTGAAGAACTGCCGTTTTGCGTTCGATGGCGGGGCAGAGTTTGTGGAATTTGACGATAAAGGTCAGGCAACACTCTTTACCGAAACGCCGGACTGGTTTGTGACGCCGGGTGAATTTGCGCGTTCCCAGTGGTTAGTTAACCACGAACTTCACGACCTCATGACGCCGCAATTTATCGCGACCTTTCTGGAAATGTTCTCTGATGTCAAAAAGCGCCGTGAACACTGTAATGTGCTGTTTGATTTGCAACTCGAAGATAACCGTAAACGCGGTAAAGCCGACGCGAAACCGGCGAATAAACCCCGAGGCTCCACTAAGCAGAAGATTTTTGATCTCGGCTCGTTTGAGCTGTTCAGCCAGTTTTTTACCCGCCTGAAAAAATCCGTTGATGCTAATCAGTTCCCGACGGTTCAGGTGCTGACGGATATCGCGGAAGTTTCAAAAGTGCCTGCAAGCTTAAAAAGCGCCGTTCGAACCTGGTTTAAAGCCATTTCGTCCGAGATGCCGCCGAACACCAAAAGAGTGGGAGCCGGTAACGCTGAGCTGTTCTGCGCCCCTATTCGTGCCCAAGTCCAGCAAATTGAAGCCTATGGCGTCGAGCGCTATTACAAGAAACTGTCAAAAGCGATAGCCGATGGCGGCGATCGTTACATCGCCGATTTCACGTTTAAGCTGTAGGGTTAATACGGTTTAACTAAAACCGTTCATCATGATAAATGTCGGTTCTTTACGCTGGTGCTGATTAATCATCGGCACCAGCCGTCTGAAGTGCTCACTCGCACAATGCGCATCCAGTGCTGCGCGATCGGGCCACTCTTCGATGAAGATAAAATGCCCCGGATCTTTCTCATCGACATATAAATCGTAAGCAATACACAGCGGTTCCCGTTTAGTGGCTGCAACCAGCGCACGATAAAGCGGGAGAACAGTCTCAACGGCTTGCGGTTTAATAAAATCTTCGGCGATGACTTTCAGCATGATCTCTCCTGGTTAAATTCCGTGTGGCGTCAACGGCTTCATTTTCGCGAGCCAGATTCGACTTGATCTGATCGCTAAATGCATAATACTGTATTTATATACAGTTATTGTCAGGTTGGCTATCATGAATCCCGTTTTTTCATGTGAATTGAAAGAAATCATCGAATTACCTCTTTTTCTGGAGCGCGTTCCGTGCGGCTTCCCTAGCCCGGCGCAGGATTATGTTGAGGATCGTCTCGATCTCAATAAGCTTCTCATCCAGCACCCCAGCGCCACCTATTTCGTCAAGGTGAGCGGCGATTCGATGATCGGTGTAGGGATTGGAGACGGGGATCTGCTGGTGATCGATCGTTCGTTAACGGCTGAGCATGGCGATATTGTGGTGGCGGCGATTGCAGGGGAGTTCACGGTGAAAGAGCTGCGAACCCGTCCGTATCTCCACTTGCTGCCACACAACAAAAACTTTTCTCCCATCGTTTTCCAGTCAGAGGATGAGCTGCAACTCTTTGGTGTTGTGACGCACACTGTGAAATCGCACCGACATGTTCGCACTCGTTGACGTCAACAGCTTCTATACCTCCTGCGAGACGGTATTTCGCCCCGATCTGCTGGGCAAACCGGTGGTGGTGGTGTCGAATAACGACGGGTGCATTATCTCGCGCTCGGCAGAGGCCAAGAAGCTGGGCATCAAGATGGGCGCGCCTTACTTCAAGATTAAAGACGAGCTGCGGCGGCAGAAAGTGGCGGTGTTTAGCTCGAACTATGCGTTGTACGCGGATCTGAGCCATCGCGTGATGTCGATTCTCACGGAGATGGCGCCCGCGGTTGAAGTCTATTCCATCGATGAGGCGTTTATTAATGTCTCTGGCGTGGCGAACTGCATTGCGCTGGAGACGTTTGGCCGCCAGATCCGCGAGCAAATCCTGAAAAATACCGGCCTGACCGTCGGCGTCGGCATCGCGCCAACCAAAACCCTCGCTAAGCTGGCTAATTTTGCGGCGAAAACATGGAGTAAAACCGATGGTGTGGTGGATCTGTCGGATCCTGAACGTCAGCGAAAATTGCTTGCGCTGGTGCCGGTGGGTGAAGTGTGGGGTGTGGGGCGGCGAATCGGTAAAAAACTCAATCAGATGGGAATTGAAAACGCGCTGCAGCTGGCGGAGTGCTCAACGTGGGTGATTCGCAAACACTTTAACGTGGTACTGGAGCGTACAGTGCGCGAACTGCGCGGTGAGCCTTGTCTGGAGATGGATGAATTCACCCCGGCGAAACAACAGATTATCTGTAGCCGCTCTTTTGGGCACCGCATTACTGAGTACCGTGACATGCACCAGGCTGTATGCGCTTATGCGGAACGAGCAGCCGAGAAGCTTAGGGCAGAAAGGCAGTTTTGCTGCGTGATAAGTGTGTTTATGCGTACCAGCCCACATGCGGAAAACGAAGTGTTTTATGGCCCTCAGGCCAGCGGTCGTCTGGCCGTTCCGTCTAACGATACACGCGATATTATCCGTGTGGCTAGCCAGGCGCTGGAGCGCATTTGGCAGGAGGGTTTTCGCTATATGAAAGCAGGTGTGATGTTGAGTGACTTTTTCAGCCAGGGCGTTGCGCAACTGAATTTGTTTGATGAATATCAACCGCGATCTAACAGCCATGCGCTGATGCAGACCATTGATCGCCTTAATTCATCGGGGCGCGGTACGGTGTGGTTTGCAGGTCAAGGGAGCCAGAAAAACTGGGCGATGAAGCGTGAAATGCTCTCGCCGGGGTATACGACACGGTATTCGGATTTACCCGTGGCGAAATAATCATTTTCCCTGAACGAATGAGGCAGTAAGCTCTTGTTGATAACTCTTTTCAGGGCCGTACATGAATCATCTCGCATTAGGATATGGCTGCTTTGGTGAGCCTGAGTCCGTCCTCCAGCTGGAGACGATTTCTCCCGGCTTGCTCAATCCCGATCAGCTGCGGGTACAAATGCTTTTTTCCCCGGTTAATGCCTCGGATCTGATCCCCATCACCGGCGCTTATCGCCATCGCACACCGCTGCCTGCCATCGCGGGCTATGAAGGTGTCGGCGTAGTCATTGACGGGCCGCAGCATCTGATGGGCAAACGCGTGCTGCCACTGCGCGGGCAGGGAACCTGGCAGCAGGTGGTGGACTCTCCTGTGGATCTGGCGATCCCGGTGCCCGATGATATCGACTCCATGCTTGCCGCTCGCGCCTGGATCAATCCGCTGGCCGCGCAGCTGATGCTGAAACTCTACCCGCCACAGGGGAAACGCGTGCTGTTGACGGCTGCGGGATCGGACTGTGCCATTCTGCTGGGGCAGTGGGCGCTCAACGCCGGAGCTGAAGCGGTGTACGGAATCCACCGCTCGCAAGTCCATGCCGACCGGCTGGCGGCACTGGGGATCACGCCAATATCACAACACAACGCTGCAGCAATTCGCGCGTTAGCGAAAGATGCGGATCTTGTCTATGACGCCACGGGCGGCGACGTGGCAGAGCAGATTCTGGATATGCTGCCCAAAGCCGGGACTTTTGTCTGCTACGGTCTGCTTTCCGGGCAGATGTTCAGGCAGCAAAAACAGGTGCGCTGGTTCCATATCCGCAACACGCTGGATGCGATGAGCGTGGACGAATGGCAGGGGCAATTTCGCGAAATATGGCCGAAATTGCAGACCAGCCATTATGGCGATGCCTCGCTGTTTGCGCTGAGCGCGTGGCGTGAAGCGCTGGCCTGTTACCGGGAAGCGGGGCGAACCGCGAAGCCGATGTTTGCCTTTACCGCTGGCTAACATCGCTCAGCAGTACCGCGATGCTCTGGCCGCCCGCCGTCTGCTCCAGCGCAATCTTCACGATAATGGTCAGCGGCACGGAAAGGAGCATCCCAACCGGGCCGAGCAGCCATCCCCAGAAGATCAGCGATAAAAAGACCACCAGCGTGGAAAGTCCCAGCCCGCGGCCCATCATGCGCGGTTCAAGAATATTGCCGAACACCAGGTTAATCACCAGATACCCCGTCAGCACAATCAAAGCATCGTACAGTCCGCTAAACACCAGTACCTGGGCGATCGGAGGAATGGCGGCCAGCACCGAGCCAATGTTGGGAATATAGTTGAGCGCAAAGGCCAGCAAACCCCAGACAAACGCAAAGCGCACATCCAGCGCCGCCAGCATCGCCCACGCTACCAGCCCCGTCACAATACTGATGGCCGTTTTGAGCACCAGATAGCGCGACACGCTGTCCAGCGCTCGCTGAATCGCGACCATTCCTTCCACCGGACGGGACATAACCTGCTGCAATTTGATCGGTAGCTGAGGCACTTCGATCAGCATAAACACCACGGTTAGTAGCAGCAGGAAGATAGAGGTCATCGCGCTGGAAAGCTGTGACAGCAGGGCAGTCACCAGTGTCATGGCGGCGTTCGGGTCGATGTACTTCAGCAACTCTTCTACGGAGACTTCAATCCCGGCGCGCTGTAGCCAGGGTTCGATGTGCTGTAGCGGAACCACCAGCGAGGACCGGTATTGCGGCAGGGTACGCGCCAGTTCGTTCAGGGATGTTCCCAGATACGCCACCAGCAGCACCATCGCCAGAATGATGACGGTAATCAGTAACGAAATCGCCAGCACGCGCGGGACGCGCAGGCGCACCAGACGCTGCACCAGCGGATTGAGGATCACGGCGATAAACAGCGCCAGAATAAAAGGCACGATAATGTCAGCGGCAAAACGGATCCCCGCGAGAATGATCACCAGCATTCCGAGCATGATGACAATTTTTAATCCGTTCAGGGTAATGATGGGTTTTGCCATGAGAGGTCCTGAGTTAATTCTTATATCTATATCATAACGGGAATATTCATTTACTCTACTAACCAACGTCAAACGGGCAGGGTAAAGAAGTGAAAAGGTTTTGAGTTAATTCCTGGCTTATGGTACAAATCAGGCGTGTTTAACTACCGAGGACAATTTTCATCCGCAATGACGAGAAGCAATACCGCGGATAATTGTAATATTATGGACAATCTGTTCAGGACGTACTTTTCAAATAACACCGCTGTTTTTTCAACTTCCCTCTGCCTGCTGTCCGGTGAGCAACACTGGCGCAACGCGCTATAGATCCCTCTTCTGCCTGTTATCTGAGCTAACGCCACGCGTTTAGCTATCTGATTGATATCATTTTTTCTGGGTTTGTCGTTTTCGACAAGCTGCAGTGATTTATATTCTCTTGCAGGAGATGCACCATGTTTTACTGGATATTGTTAGCCCTCGCTATTATCGCTGAAATTACTGGAACCTTGTCGATGAAATGGGCAAGCGTCAGCGATGGCAATACTGGCTTTATATTAATGCTGGTAATGATTTCCCTTTCGTATATTTTCCTGTCGTTCGCGGTAAAAAAAATCGCGCTCGGTGTGGCGTATGCGTTGTGGGAGGGGATCGGTATTCTGTTAATCACGCTGTTCAGTGTGATGTTATTTGATGAAACCCTGTCAACAATGAAAATTGCCGGTCTGTCCACGCTGGTTGCGGGTATTGTGCTGATTAAATCGGGCACCCGCAAAGCGAAGAAACAGCCACAGGAGCCAACTCATGCAACAGTTTGAGTGGGTTCATGCGGCCTGGCTGGCGCTGGCGATTGTGCTGGAGATTGTCGCCAACGTTTTCCTTAAATTTTCGGATGGCTTCCGGCGTAAAATCTACGGCCTGATGTCTATCGCCGCCGTGTTGGGCGCGTTCAGTGCGCTTTCTCAGGCGGTGAAAGGGATCGATCTTTCCGTAGCCTACGCACTATGGGGCGGTTTTGGTATCGCGGCGACGCTGGCGGCGGGCTGGATACTGTTCGGTCAACGACTGAATCGCAAAGGCTGGATTGGTTTGGTTCTGCTGCTGGCTGGCATGATCATGATAAAACTGGCCTGATGTGATCGCTGCCTGTATTTACGGGCAGCGAAATTCGCTACCTGTATTACTCTTAGAAAGAAGTGCTTTTAAGAGGGCGGCGAATGTATAACCCATTAAGCTGGCGCAATATTCCCACCGCAAAAACCCTGTTCGTCATGATCTTTATGGCCGGGATCGGCCTGATCGTTTCTGTCGTCGCGCTACTTTATCTTTCTCTGCACCTGATCAGCAGTAAAACCAACGAAATAGACGAACACCGTTCGGCGCTCTCCGTACAGGGGGCGATCCAGACGTCGGCCAACCGCGTCTGGTCGCTGGTGATTGATAATGCCGTCTGGGATGACGCCGTTCGCGAAGTTTATCCTCCGGTCTTAAACACCGAATGGCTGTACAACACCTGGGGCGCTGGCTTTAAAATCAATAACCTGTATGACGGCACTTTCGTGCTGGATGAGCATTTCAACGTCCTGTGGGGCTCGTTTAAAAGCAAATCCTTTCACGAGCAGAATCTCGATTTTTTTGGCAATGGCCTGAAGGCGCTCATTCGTAACAATGCCGATTCGCTTCGGTCGGATAAAAATATTTACGCCGGGATCACCCGCACGCGCCAGGGGGTGGCGTTTGTCGGCATTGGTCTGATTCGCCCGATGATTGGCCGCTTACAGGTGCACAACGACGTGCGCCGCTATCTGGTGATTACCCGCCATCTCAACCCGCAAATCCTGAGCGATCTCGGAAATACCTTTCAGATTGAAAACCTTAATTTCACACCGGAACATACCAGCGAGGCCAGCGTCCCCCTGAAAAGCTCAGCGGGAGAACTGTTGGGTTATCTCAACTGGCAGCCGCGCCTGCCGGGTGCGCAGGCGGCGAGTGCTGCCTCGAGTGACATCACCCAAATTGTGATCCTGGCGGCGGGACTGATCCTGCTGTTTATTCTGTTGAGTAGCGTCGGGTTGTACAAACTGGCGCGCGGTGAAAACCAGGCCCGCCGGGTCGCGCTGACGGACTGGCTGAGTCATTTACCCAATCGCCGCGCGCTGATCGAGGCGCTGGAGCAGGTCAGTCTGCGCGGCGATAGCGATGTCAAAAGCGTGGTGTTTATCGATCTCGACGGTTTTAAAGATGTGAATGATATTTACGGCCACGATGTGGGCGATGAGCTGATTATTATGATGGCTCGCGCGCTGCGTGAAAGGGTGCCGGACGGTGGAATGCTGGCCCGTATGGGAGGCGATGAGTTTGCGATGATGATTGGGGGCGGGTATTCGCAGGCGCGGGCGGCGGCGTTTGCGGGCAATGTGCTGGATTTTCTCAGTGCACCGCTGCGCCTGGGCGAGCGCACGATCCACATCAGCGCCAGTATCGGCATTGCCAGCGGCACGTTGATTGAATGCACCAGCTCAGAGCTGTTCCGCCGGGCGGATATCGCGATGTATCACTCGAAAATCACCGGCAAAGGCCGCGTCACCCAATACGACGCGGCGCTGAACAGCGTGCGCGAGCAGCAGTTGGCTATCGAAAATGAGATCCGCAGCGGCATGGAACGGGATGAATTTGAGGTCTGGTATCAGCCGATTATCGACGCGCGCAGCCAGAAAATGACCAGCGTCGAGGCGCTGGTGCGCTGGCCACGGCGTCCGGCGGGCGAATTGGGACCGGACGCTTTTATCAGCATCGCTGAAACCAGCGGTTTAATTTATGCCCTGGGGCAGTTTGTCCTGCGCCGTGCCTGTCAGGATCTGGAGCCTTTTAGCGATTTAAAGCTGTCGGTGAATATCTCCCCGGCGCAGTTCCGTGACCCTGAATTCGAGGAAAAAGTGGCGCGGGTGATTGAAATGACCCGTTTCCCGGCCAATCGTCTGCAGCTGGAAGTGACGGAAACCTACGTGCTGGAAAATCCAGAGCGCGCCAGGGCCGCCATTTCCAATCTCAAAGCGCTGGGGACTGCGGTGGCGCTGGACGATTTTGGCACCGGCTATTCAAGTATTGGCTACTTGAGACGCTTTAATTTCGACACCATCAAAATCGACAAATCGCTGGCCGGGCTGGTGGACAATGACGAACAGGCGGCGGCGCTGGTGAGCGGAACGGTAAGAATAGCCAGTGCGCTGGGCATGGCGGTGGTAGCCGAAGGGGTGGAAAACGAAAAACAGATGAAACTGCTGCGCCTCGCGGGTTGCGACCAGTTGCAAGGATTCTGGTTCAGCCAGCCGATGCCCATCGAGGCGATTATTGAACTACGTAAAGTTCGATATGTGTAAATTATTCCTGCGCCAGTGCTTCCAGTTTTTCCCGAAAACCGGTCACGGATAACGCCCGGTTATCCGCACGCCAGCGGTCTTTGGCCGCAGGTGCCGAGCTTTGTACGCCAATCAGCTGCCAGCCGTTGTCGGTTTTCAGCATCAGCGGGGAGCCGCTATCGCCCGGCAATGTATCGCACTGGTGGGATAACACACTGTTTTGTGCCCATCCGGTGACGATGCAGTCGGTGTGGGTGTAAAGCGAATCCAGATGATCGACCGGATAGCCCGATTGTGTCACTTTACGGTCAGCCGCTTTTAAAGCTGCCGTCAGCGCCGCTTTGTCGCCGTCAAACAGCGGCAGCGGGGTGATCCCTGATGGCGGATAACGCAGCACAATCAGACCAAAATCCCACTCGGCAGCAGCGGGTGGCACAATCCAGCCATCGCCGTCAGGTTTTAAACGTTTACCCAGCGAAGGATCAACGCGACCTTCCACGCCGTGAATTTCATAGCGCCAGACGCCTTTTTTCGAAATAAAGCGCAGGGCAACGGCTTTGTCAGGTTTGCCTTTCGGCGGGATCAATAAACAGTGCCCGGCGGTGAGTGCCAGGTGAGGGGAAATCAGGGTCGCGGTGCACAAATTACCGCTAGCGGTTTCCAGCTGCCCGATGGCATCCCAGGGAGCCTGGGTCGGATCGGTGACACGCGTACGGTCGTCATGACCAAAAAACAGCGTTTTGATCTCTTTCGCATCAATGGCGCTATCATCGCCATCATCCGCATGTGTCAGGCCAGAAAAGAGACAGAACGTTCCCAGTAACAACACAACAGTTTTCCGCATATCACACTCTGGTGGGGTAATTATGATTATTAAAAATGAACCCTGTGAAAATACTATAGACGGGACGGCGTTAAAGTGGGAGTAAAATCAGCGTGCTACATTCAGGAAAGATAAAACATGCTGGCGATAATCGCGCATAAAATAAGCGTGATAAGAATGAACTCAAACCGATAGCGTCGCAGCATACGCCCTCCGGATAAAAAAACGGCGCCGATTATTATGGCTCAGCGCCGATTTAGCAACGTGCCCGCGAGGGGCACGGTTTAGCGAGTTGGCTTACGCAGCTGGCTGTGCAGCAGGTTTAGCGGCTTCGTGTTTTACTGCTTTTTTGTGGTGCTTTTTAGCAGCCTGAGCTTTCTGCTCTACAGCAGGTTTAGCTGCTGCTTTCTTGTGGTGTTTTTTCGCAGCCTGGGCTTTCTGCTCAGTTGGCGCAGCAGTGGTGGTGGTTGCTGCTGGTTTGGTTGCTGCTTTTTTGTGGTGTTTTTTAGCGGCCTGAGCTTTCTGCTCTACAGCTGCTTTTTTGTGTTTTTTGTGGTGCACAGTTTTTGCTGGCGCCGCTTTAGTGGTCGCAGCAGCAGCCGGAGCTGGGGTAGCGGAGGTTGCAGCATCAGCAGCAAACGCAGCAGAAGACAGACCCATAGCAGCGGCAACAACCAGAGCTAATACTTTTTTCATTCTCATACCCTCGAATTTGGTTTCTCATTTAACCCCACTGCGGGGCCGTTGAAATAACTATATCCTTATGGATTCGAGGCTTCCGTGAGTCATTGGTATCGGCGTGTAACCTAATGTACAAAGCGCGTGTACATGGTCGATGGATGAAAGGCATTTCTTGCACCACAGAACCGCGCTGTCCTAATTTTCACTTAATCTTTTTCTCAGATAGTAGATTCTCACATTATTTAAAGGGTTATAAATCTATGAGAAAGATTCTTCTTATTGCGCTTGCAGGGTCAGGAATGGCCGGTTCGGCCTTTGCACAGAACGTTACCGTGGATGTTCCGAGTGGTTATAAAGTGGTGATTGTGCCTTCATCCGCTACCGTTCCCCAGGCCGTCGTCGTTACCGCGCTAACGCCTCAGACAGTGTACGTCGCGCCTGCGCCTGTGGCCGCTGCGCCGGTCTATCATCCTCGCGCACGCCATGTGGCCAGCGTGGCGGAAGGGATGGTGATTGAACATCAATACGATGACCATCATTAAGCAATAAGAAGGATTTGCCCCTGAGAGTGTTCAGGGGCAGATAGCGAGAAGGATTACAGGTAGCGGGACGTCAGATGTTCGCGGAAATAGCGGCTATTGAGATCTTCGCCCGTCGCCTGAGTAATAAGCTGCGAGGTGGTGAAGCGGCTACCGTGCTGCCAGATGTTTTGGTTTAGCCAGTCAAACAGCGCCGAGAAATCGCCGTCCGCAATGGAAGACTCCAGACCCGGCAACGCCGTTTTCGCTGCGCTGAACAACTGTGCGGCGTACATCGCGCCCAGGGTATAAGACGGGAAGTAGCCAAAGCCGCCGTCGGTCCAGTGGATATCCTGCATACAGCCGTTACGGTAGTTATCTTTAGTCGAGAGTCCAAGCCACGCCTGCATTTTCTCGTCCCACAGCGCCGGGATGTCATCCACTTCGATTTCGCCGTTAATCAGCGCACGTTCGATTTCATACCGCAGCACCACGTGCGCCGGATAGCTCACTTCGTCCGCATCGACGCGAATATAGCCCGGCTTCACGCGCTGGTTCCAGGCAATAAAGTTCTCTTCACTGAACGCCGCCTGGCTGCCAAAGCGAGCATGCACCGCCGGAAGCAGATGTTTCAGGAAGGCATTGCTGCGACCCAGCTGCATCTCAAAGAACAGGCTTTGCGATTCGTGAATAGCAGTTGAACGCGCCTGCGCGACGGGCTGACCGAGCCAGTTGCGCGGCAGGTTTTGCTCATATCGCGCATGGCCCGTTTCATGCACCACGCCAAACAGTGCACTCAGCAGTTCGTCTTCGTCGTAACGGGTGGTAATGCGCACATCTTCCGGCACGCCGCCACAGAACGGATGGGCGCTAACGTCCAGACGCCCGGCGTTGAAATCGAAGCCCAGCATTTTCATCGCTTCCAGCCCCAGATCGCGCTGAACGGCGGTCGGGAAGGGACCTTGCGGCGGAACGAACGATTTCTGTGACTGCTTCTCTACGACCTGCGCCAGCAGATCCGGCAGCCAGGATTTCAGATCGCCAAACAGCACGTCGAGACGGGCGCTGGTCATGTCCGGTTCAAAGATATCAAGCAGGGCGTCGTAAGGCGTGCAGCCTTTGGCTTCGGCGCGCAGACGCGCTTCTTCGCGGCTGTACTTCACCACTTCTTTCAGGTTAGTCGAAAAGCCCTGCCAGTCATTCGCCGGACGCTGGGTGCGCCACGCGTGTTCACATTTGCTGCCCGCCAGCGATTTTGCTTCAACCAGTGATTCCGGCAGCAGGGACGCCTGCTGGAAGTGGCGTTTCATCTCCCGCAGGTTCGCCAGTTCGACGTCATTAAGATCTTCGCTTTCAGCGCCAGCCAGCCATTCACCCACTTTTTTATCGGTGAGAATTTGATGCTGCAACACGCTCATTTCCGCCAGCGCTTCACCGCGCGCCTGACTCCCGCCCGGCGGCATCATGGCAAACATATCCCAGCCAGCGATGGCGGAAAGGTGAGAGAAACGGGATAAGCGCAGGAACGTACGGGTGAGTTGTTGATAGTTGTTGTTATTCATGAGGTCCTCTTGTCTGGAACGGCTGACGTCAAAAGTAGCATTTGGTGGAAGGAAAAACGAGAGGAGCAGGGGATTTGTTGGGGCCTGTAATGTGTATGCTGCAAACATTTCAGCTTCAAGCGCACCGGCTATTTTTTTATGTGCTACATTGTTGTATCTGTTACCAAAAGAGTGTTATTCCAGTGTAGATATTCCGTCTTTTAACAGTGTGTACTTTCCGCATTGCCTGTGGGCTATGTGGGTTTCTGTTATTTGAGATGAGAATTTCTCTGCATGAATACGTTACTGCTTGCGCTCATTCGCGCATTGCGTAGTCATAGTTGGCTGCGCTTCATCGGTTGTGCCTATATCCTGTCGTCGCTGGGCAATGGATTGACTCAGATTATTGTCTTTGGGCAACTTTTACACTGGCAGGCTTCACCTGCGACTCTGACCTTGGTCTATATGCTATCGATGCTGCCCAGTTTTATAGGGAGTCTCTGGGGCGAAACGTTGTGTAAGAAAGTTTCACCACTCCGAATTCTTATTTTTACAGAGATACTCGGGCTGCTGGCACTTATTTTTCCATTGTATGGTTTGCTACATCATAATATTCCCGCTTTGCTGGCGGTGCAGTGTTGGGAAGCTCTGTTTACTGGCATGAGTTATCCCGCTTTGACACTGCTGTTTAAACGCGGTTTACATCATGACGAATTACCTGCAGCAACCGCAATGGAAACAATAATTTTTGCTTCACAGGTTTTACTTGGCACCGGATTGGGCCTTTTACTGTTCGACCAGGTTTCTCTTCTGAGTCTCCTTGTCATTGATGCGCTGAGCTTCGCTGCTTCTGTGGCTTTGCTTTTGATGTCAGGCTCAGTTTTTAAAGGGATTGCGCCACAACCTGAAGAGACTGCGCCTGTTACGCAGAGGCTACTCTGGCGATGTTTATCTCCTTTGCAAAAACGGAGCATTATGCTCTTACCTGCGCTTGCCGCTGTGGGTTCCCCCGCAATGGCACTTTTGCCTGCTCTGGCACAAGAAATCAGGCCTGAAGACTCAGCCGGATTGGCACTGCCGCTGATTTTTGCGCGAAGTCTTGGACAGCTCTGTGGGCCGCTCATTCTTAATCCCGATAAATTGCAGCGATATTCCGCCAATAACGGGCTGTTAATGATATGTCTGGGCGGGTTCATCGGAAGCTATTTTTTATTACCGCTTTCCGCCAGTTTTACCTACGTCGGGCTGGGTATGATCTTTAGCGCGCACATGGCTTCAAACATTGTGTTTGCTTTAGGCACGTTCGGCGTGCTTAAAAATTTCACAGAAACCCAGGTTGCGAAAGCCAGTGCAATGACCTGGCGTGGGCAGATTCTGACAGCGACTTTCTCTACCGGAATAACCAGCGTAATAGCGCAGAACTTTGGTGCTTTTACTGCGCTTTATAGTATTTCAATGTTTAGTCTGGCAGCCGTCGGAGTTTTGCTGTGGATTAATGGACTGCGCAGAACCCGCTAAAACGGTGAGATGCGTAGCATCAAGTAGGGGAGTTGAACCCGTAGGCCGTATAAGCGCCAGCGCTATCACAGAAAGGCCGCGTAATGCGGCCTTAATTGTTTATATGCTCAAATTTCTTCTTCTCAACTATCCATTTTAACGAGCCTACTATGCGCAAAATATTCATGCTTTCTTCTTCGCTATCACCTTTTGAAAATAATTCATCAGGTGTAAGGGAATGGCAGAATTTAAGCAGCGCCGAAGTTTCTGCTTTTGTTAGCTCAATGTGATACGAAATTAATTCCTCATGTCTGCTTTGTGCCAGGCGCGACTTGGCTTTTTTTATGCATCGCCAAACCTAAACGCGTAGTAAGAAATGATTACTATTGACGATAGAGGGCTGCATCGTTATTAGTATATTAATATTTTCAGTACGATAAGTTGAGAGGCCCTTTGTGATTTCTTTCCGACCAATGACAAAAGATGAGTATCCTGCTTATCTCGAATACTTTATTCATGATTATGCGTGTGAAATCGAATCAAACTACAGAGTATCCCTTCGTGATTCTCTTACCAGAGCGAAGCAGGAGATTTCGGAAATGCTTCCCGAGGGAGTTAACACACTCGGGCAAGTATTAATGTGTATTGTTGCTCACTCGGATAATGCTAACAGCCATGTAGGTTATCTCTGGTACAAGCCAGACTCGACTAAGCGCACTGTTTTTATCTGCGATTTTCATATTTTCAACTCCAGCCAAGGGTTGGGCCTTGGCAAACAATCTCTAGGTGCTTTTGAAGCGTATCTGCAGGAAAAGGGTTTTAAAGAGATCAGATTGCGTGTTGCTGGTGATAATGCTCGCGCCCGGCATGTTTATGAAACCAGTGGATTCGGGGTTACGGGTGTGAATATGAGTAAATCGATTACGGACTAAGACACTGACACTTGAACAATCCCAGCATTATCATCTAGATCCGACCTGCTTTTCACTCCCAGCGGACTTTCAGCTCAGTTTGCTTGTCCGCTGAGTGTCGGGAGCGGGCATCGATGAGTATTACCGTGAATTAAATGCCGCGGTATTTCTCTAATCTGATATCCGTGTCATTGATATTCGTTTTATTCCCCCAGCCGAGTTGCACATAGAATTGGGCCGCACGACTATTTTTATCCGTTTCAAGCCAGGCGATCTCATGATGTTTGAATAATTCATGCTCGGCTAGCTGAACAAGGCTACGGCCAATACCTCTGCCTTCGTATTCCGGCAGAACAAACGCCGCAAAAAGACAGCCGTCATCCGGCAAAATCATTGAGAAGCCAATGACGTTGTCGTTTACGGTAGCAACCCATGCGCATTGACTCTGCTCAATCATATCGGCAACGACACTTTCGTTAATCCCCATTTGCTGCATTTCTTCACGGCTCAGATGATTCTCAACAACCGAGGTTCTGACGTCGAAGATACTATCAATATCAGAAAGTTGAGCTGCCCTTGTAGAGATATTCATAAGTTTTAATCCATGTATGAAAAAAATAATGCCCGGCACGTCCTTATTTACACCGCGGTATCAGGCATGATTTTTCTCCACCATTCAGGTTTCATATCCTCAAATGAGTGAGATTGTGGCGAAAACAAGGCGCATTCATTATGGTCGAAAATACCGCTGAGCAAAGCAGTCACCGGAGTGTCATCAATCGCACCGAGTGAACTGCCACATCTGGCGCAAAATGCTCTGGATGAAGACGCAGATGAGCGGAAAAGAGAAGGCGTGCCTCCTTCGCCAGTCCATTCAACATCTGCCGAGTGGAATTCAAGCCATACTGCGGTCTGGCAACCAGAATGCTTCTGGCATATATCGCAGGAGCAGGAGTGAGATGACGCAGGGTTTATCGCTGTGAATCTGATAAATCCACATAAACATCCACCTGACAATTTCTTATCCATATCAGTCGATACCTTATCAATGCTCAGAGAGTGACAAAGATAGCATCGTCCGCTCCTCGCTGCTCACACCAGACCTGACATTAGCCACATTCCTCAGGAAGCAGGGAGGTCAGTGCGATCACCTCGCGTAGTGGGCTGAGAAATGACGATAAACTCTACGGGAGATTGAGTGTTGTTACTGGCTTGATGCGCTGAACCCGGGGGGATTTCTATTCCCTGCTGGATCTTGATTTTATGCATCTCACCTTCAAGCTCCATGCTCAATTCGCCCTGAAGCACAAAGAAAAACTGCCGGGAAATGGAATGGTAGTGGCGTTTTTCACAGGTTCCTGGCGGCATTTTTTCATGAATAACCAACATGTCCTTGCGGTTAACGAGATACCAGCCGTCACAATTATCGCCCCAGACATAATGCTCGGCATTGTCCTTTGAAATCATGGTTATTGTCCCGTTTTGGCGTCTTGGTTTTATAGGTTTTCACTATTTATACAGAAGAGGATTATTGAATCGCAACAGGCTTACTGTGTTACTTACCCAGTGGGACTAACAACTTAGTCAATAATCCAATGCAACTCATTGATTAAAATAATGTAACCACCCAAAAATAATTACATTCCACAACGAGATCCTCCTTCCAGTAATACCAGATGTAGATATCTGGCTATCGCCGTATTATTTCCCGGCACCTGCAACATCAGGTGCCGGGATTGGCCTCCTGAAATCCTTAGTGACGACATACCGGCGCGTTAGCGCCTTTTAAAAATCACTGAATGGAAATGACCTAATGATTCCCTTTATTACCCTCGCAGAAAATTTACTGAGCGTCCCGTTCACCGCCGCGACAGATTTCACCGATCTCGCCGACTGCTGCGACCGTTTTGCCGAAACCCTGATGGAATGTAACGAACCCGCCTACAAACTGGCGCTGCTGGGCCGAATCGGCGCGTGCCTCGCACTGCTGCGCCCGACGCTGAGTGAACCTATCCCGGCGCATCTTATCGAGCGCTTTACCGTCGATGCGTTGCCCGGAACGCCGTCATATTTTGAGCCGGATGCCGAAGCGTTGTGTGAATACTGCCAGACGTTGACCCAGGTGCTGTGCCAGCAGTCGCTGTTACCAGAAATGGAAAAATCGCTGCGCGGGTTGTTGTGTGAACTGATGTGGATGTTCGCGGCGAAGTTAAACGCGCCTCGCTGGGCTCGCCAGCACACAGAACACTAAAAAATCATCCCTCCCCAGAACCGAATGCCCTGATTATTCAGGGCCTTTTTTTGTTGACGCCTTCACCCTATATCGCCCGGTGGCGCTTTGCTTACCGGGCCTACGAAACCCTGCATTTGTAGGCCGGGTAAGGCGCGGCCGCCACCCGGCTTTTAGTTGGCCCCGCACCAGACATCGCCCGGTGGCGCTTCGCTTACCGGGCCTACGAAACCCTTCATTTGTAGGCCGGGTAAGGCGCAGCCGCCACCCGGCTTTTTTTTGACGCCGCACCCTATATCGCCCGGTGGCGCTTCGCTTACCGGGCCTACGAAACCCTGCATTTGTAGGCCGGGTAAGGCGCAGCCGCCACCCGGCTTTTTTTGACGCCGCACCAGACTTTGCCCGGTGGCGCTTTGCTTACCGGGCCTACGAAACCCTTCATTTGTAGGCCGGGTAAGGCGCAGCCGCCACCCGGCTTTTAGTTGGCCCCGCACCAGACTTCGCCCGGTGGCGCTTTGCTTACCGGGCCTACGAAACCCTGCATTTGTAGGCCGGGTAAGGCGCAGCCGCCACCCGACTTTTTAATGATGCCCGGCTTATCCATCCACGAACAAAACGTAACTATTACCGGGATAACAATTTTCCTCCGGTGTTTTTGTTTGTGACGCAATGGGAAAGAAATGTTCCGCCTGGGTTAATTCATTTACATCAGAATTAGGAATTTTCTCAGATGGCAATGAGCGGATGTCGTTTTTTGATTCTTCTCAAATAAAGTTGAATAAATAAAAAATAGTATGCGTGCGAAACAATACACCACAAACAACATCACATCCGCTCGAATCGCCATGTTCATCCTGTATATGGCGATATTTCATTTCCATCTATTGCCTGTTGAGTGACATATCGCACTGCTTACGGACAGGCGGAAAGGTTAGTCGCAAATGAACAAAATTTATCGCGTTGTCTGGAGTGCCGCTCTGGGGCTCTGGGTTGTTGCATCCGAAACCACCCGCAGCCGTAAAAAAGGGCGAGTGCGTCGTGCGCTCCAGGTGGCGACCGCCAGTGCGCTCACTAGCCTGGTGCTCTCATCTTCAGTGATGGCCGATGAAACCCTGAACTGGAGCCAGGCGGGCAGCTATATTCCTGCGCCGGATAAGGATGGGGTGATTGATGACTACGGCTATTTCGCCACTCTCAGCGATGCGATTGCGTCCCTGCCAGATGCGCAGCATAAAACCTACGCGGGTGGGACAAAACTGACGATCAACGGCCCGATCCCCAACATCCAGATGGGGACCAACGGCACCTCGCAAAACAAAACGTTGAAAGAGCTGCTGGCGTCCGGTGCGATTAAATCGATTACCGACAGCAAGGGTAATAACATCACGCTCGCCAATATCGATCAGTTCGTGGTCTCTTCCGGGTATAACGAGCCGAATGCGAATCAGAACATGGACCTCACGATGCCGGGCACCAGCGGCGGGGTTGAGCAGATCACCATTTTTAATTCCGCTGATTTTCAAAATAGCGGGACCAATACCCTCGGGGATATCAGCGTCCCGATCTACGATTTTGACAGCATCTATCAGTACAACCATTTCGGCATCAGCCACATCACCAACGACGGCGGCGACGTCACCCTGGATATTGGCGCGGACACCAACGGCAGCACGGCGATTGCCGATGCGAAAAATACCCTGCGTCTGTACACCAAAAATACCGAACTGACTCTGGCGGAAGGCGCTGCGGGAAACACCAGCCAGACCCACTGGCAGTCGGATAACTACATTCAGTTTGGCGGGGCGATCACGCTGCCGACTGAAACTAACAGCGGCAGCGGCTCGCTGAATGCCTGGAACAAAACGATCGAGTTGCCGACCTACACCCAGGACGCTGACGGCAATGTGGTGGCCGGGCCAACAAAAAGTTTCACCATCAACTCGCTGAGTGATATCGCTGCGGTAAATGATTTCCTCACGCAGTCGGGTAAGGGTCAGCCTTCCCAAATCCAGCTGTGGCTGCTCGGCGAAGAGACAATCAACGGCAATAAAGTGACCGACGGCACCGGCGTGCAGAACGTCTATCAGGCAATCATTAACGATCTGCTCGACGCCAGACAAACTCAGGATGTGAACTGGACTTACAACCTGTGGTCGGACGATCAAAGCCACAGCGGCAATGCCACCCAGGGCGCGGGTACCGTCAGCGTGATTTTCGCCACCGGGAAAGACGCGCTGGGCGAAATCACTGACAAAGGCAGCCTGGCGGTTTCCGGCAGTCACCTTGGGGTGATGCATGCGGAAAAGGGCGCACAGATTATTAACAACGGCGCGCTCAATACCTGGAATGATACCGGCGCCCGCGCCGATGGCATGTACGCCAGCGACGCGACGGCTATCAACAACGGCACGCTAAACGCCGGGCTGTTTATCGAAAAAGACGGCTCGCGCGTCAGTCATATTGACGTCAGCAATGTTGATCTCAGCAACCAGGGTTCAGTGGGGATCTTCGCCACGGGCCGCAGCACCGTCACCAACAACGGCACGCTGAACGTGGCGCTGGCGGATAATGGCAACGGGCTGGCGGAAGGGATACACGCCGAAGGCAACACGACGGCGCTCAACAACAGCATCATCAATGTGGTGAATAATCCGCGCAATACGCTGGGCAGCGCCACCGCGTACGGCGTCAACGTCCTCGGCGATTCAACCTTCACCAACGCCAGCGGCGGGACCATTACCCTTGGGGTGAACATGGACAGCGCCACCGCCAGCAGCGCCGACGGAGTGATGGAAGGCGGCAGCGCGCAAAGTGCGGCGATCCGCAGCCAAAGCACCGGGGATGTGATCAACGACGGAATGATCCTGCTCGCCAAAACTGTGCGCAACGCCGTCGGCATGCTTTCCGAAGGCGGCGCGGGGAAAGTTATCAATAACGGGCGTATCGACGTGTTGGGCACTGCGCTTCCTGGCTCCAGCAATATGGCGGGTAACTTTGGTCTCTACGCGCATGATGCCTCCGGCGTCATTAACAACGGTGAAATTAATATCGGCGGCGCGGGGAATAATGGCCTGCGCGTATATGCCGATAACGCCGATGCCCACGCGGATTCCACGGCGACAGGGGCGATCACCGTCATCAAAAACACCGACGGCTCTGATGATCTGAAATACCGTAACTATGCGGTGTATGTCGCCAGCCGCGATCAGAGCCATCAGGCTACGGCGAACATCGACTCCAGCATTACCCTCAACGCTCAGGGCGCGATTGGCGTTCACGTGCGTAATAACGCCGAGGCCGATCTGGGCAAAAACACCACCGTCGCGTTTAATAATAGCGATCAGATTGGTTACTACGCGTATGGCGAAAACGCCCGTATTAATCTTGATAATCTGACTCTGAACGACAACCAGCAGACCAACACTACGCTGTTCCTGCTCGATCACGGCGCACGTTTTGACGGGGATAACATCGGCTACGATTTGACCCTCACCGGCGAAAAATCCGTCGGCGTGCTGGCGAACGGCACAGGGACCACGGTCAGCACCGGCAAAGCCAAAATACATGTCGATAACGAGGGCGGCGTCGGAGTGGAAGTGACCGGCGGTGCCAGCGGGACCATTGCCGACGGCGCAATTGTGCTCGACCACGACAACACTACCGCCGTGGTGGTGGACGGGCAGGGTCACGGTCTGGATGGTGCGGACAGTGGCAAAACCTTCGCCACTTCTGTCACGTCTGATGCCAGGATCGCCACCCTCGATAGCCAGAAAGACGTGACGGGTTATCACGTCAGCCATCAGGGCGTGCTGACCCTGACCGGCACCTCAAGCCTCGATATTCGCGGGCAGAACAATATCGGCGTAAATCTGGATACCGACGGCACGCTGGACAATCAATCCTCTTCCGCGCTGATGGTCAGCGGCAATGGCCGCCAGTCCGGAAATATCGGCGTACTGGTCAACGGCGCGAACGCTATTGTCAAACAACTTGGAACCGTCATCGCCAACGGCGGCGAAGCGGCGGTGAAACTGCAAAACGGCGCGACGCTGAATATATCTGGTTCGAACAACCACATTTCTGCCGCCGACGGCGCAGATGCGATCCTGCTCGCCAGCGGTGCGAAGCAGTTGACCGCGTCCAACACCACCATCGACGTGACCGGCTCCGGCGCAGGCATTCAGAACGATGCCAATAATTCCAATATTCAGCTCAATAACGTCACCATCAATGCAGGCGACGGTCCGGCGATCAGGACCTCGGTTTCCCTTAATGCGGGCGGTTCGAATAACGTTCTGAATGTGACCGGGAATGATGCCTCCGGCAGCGGGGCGGGTTTTGCTTTTGAGAATAAAAACTCCAGCGATCTGATTCAGGGTAAAGATCTGAACATCGGCGGGAGCTACGTGATCAACGTCGGGAACGCCGCAGGCGATGCCACCGGGAGCGGCATCCGCGCCAGAACGACCGGGAATGTCACCACCTCGACCACCATCAATATCAACGACAAAACTGGCGGCAGCGCGCTGCTGGCTGAAAACGCTAAATCGGTGACCAACAGCGGTAAAATCACCACCGCCAGCGACGGGGCGGCGGCGATCAACGCCAAAGCTGCGACCACCTTCACTAACACCGGCGATGTGGAATCGACCAGCACCAGCAGCACCGCGTCGCTGGTGGATCTCTCCGGTACCGACGCCGACACCGGTAACAGCAAAACGGTGCTCAACAGCGGAGCGCTGAAAACCGCCAGTCAGAACTCGGTGGTGCTGGATGTCAGCAGCAATACCAACAACACCATCACCAATCGCGGCGATCTGATTGCAGCGAACGGTGGCACCGCGCTGTTAAGCGGTGCAGGCAGCGATGCGATATTTTTTGAATCTGGAAATGTTACCGGTAACGTTCTGGCGGGTGACGGCGATGACACGTTGCAAATTTCCGGCGGCAGCGTCGCCAGCCGCATTGACATGGGCAACGGCAGCGATACTTTCACCTGGAATGCGGGCTCGCTCGCGGGCAGCGTCGACTTCAGCGGCACTCAGGGGAACGACCGCGGGAATATCGGCAACGTCGATTTAAGCAAAGTGACGCACGTGCTGACCGCCTCCAGCAGCGGCAACGCGCTGACCTTCACCGACACCCACGGCGCGGCGGCGAAAATCGGTAGCTTCGGAGTCGACGATTTAAGCAAAGGCACCAACATCGGCAGCGGCTGGAACAGCCTGACGGTGACGGGTGGGCAAGCCGATATGCGCGTGGTGGATAATCTTGCAGGCGTC
This sequence comes from Lelliottia jeotgali, assembly GCA_002271215.1. Taxonomy (NCBI): domain Bacteria; kingdom Pseudomonadati; phylum Pseudomonadota; class Gammaproteobacteria; order Enterobacterales; family Enterobacteriaceae; genus Lelliottia; species Lelliottia jeotgali. The sequence goes on from CP018628.1 coordinate 2,095,319, forward strand.
AGCGCACTCAGCGTTACTAACGGTGCGACGTTGCGTTCAGGCGATAACGCGGTGACTGCCGGGCAGCACAGTATCGGTAATCTGAATGTCACAACCGCGGGGGCGAACAGCAAACTGGTGCTGGACGGCGACAACGACACGATTTACAGCGGCGTCATCAGCGGCGACGGCCAACTGGAGCGCGCGGGTTCGGCGACCACCGTTCTGCTGGGTGATAACACGTACACCGGGCAAACCACCATCGACACGGGCGCTGCGCTTCAAGTCGGAAACGGCGGAACTGCCGGGGCATTATCCGACGTGACCCGCATTCTCGACAACGGTCTGTTCACGGTCGATCTCAGCAAAGAACAAACTCTCGGCGGCGCGATCACCGGCAGCGGCAGCTTCCACCAGGACGGCAGCGGCCTGACGCGTCTCAACGGCGATAACGCGTATAAAGGCGCAACGCAGATTAACCAGGGCTCGCTGGTGATTAACGGCAACCAGAGCGCGGCGACCGGCGATGTCACCGTGGCGGATAACGCGCTGCTCGGCGGGCACGGTACGATCGGTGGGAACGTGGTGATGGGCGACAACGCCACGCTGCAGCCAGGCGACGGCGGCACCGGAACGCTGACCATCAGCAACGGCAAATCCCTGACGCTTGGCAAAAATACGGTTTCTGATTTTGAATTCGGCGAAGCCTACAAACCGGGTGGCAACCTGAATGACCTCGTCGACGTGGCGGGCGATTTAACGCTTGGCGGTAAGCTGGATGTCAGCACCGCGTCCGGCGGCAGCTTCGGCCCTGGCGTGTACCGCATCTACAACTACGGCGGCGCACTGCACAATGACGGCAAACTGGTGCTCGGCTCCTTACCGGGCGGCACGGCGGGCGATCACTACTACATCCAGACTGATATCGATCATGAGGTCAACCTGGTCAACGATGGCGGCCTGGCGCTTCAGTTCTGGGACGGCGCGGAGACAAACGGCGACCACGGCCCGACCGGCATCGAAGGGGATAATCACATCGACGGCGGAAACGGGGAATGGACTTCACGCGGCGATCTTGGGGATAACAACTGGACTACCGCCTCCGGGAAAGGCGACGCGCCGTGGGCGCAGTACGCGTACGCTATTTTCCAGAGCAAAGCCGGGACGGTCACGGTGGACGATAAAGTCGGCGATGTGCATTTTGCCGGAGGCCAGTTCGCCAGCGACGGTTACGTTGTCACGGGTGATGCGTTATACGCGGTCGATACGCTGACTGCGGCGTCTACCGACGGTTCGGTTCCGGCGGATTCTCCGCTGAAAAAAGGCGATCTGTGGCTGAACGTCGGCGACGGCACCGCCAGCTCAGAAAACTGGAAAGCAACCATTGAATCCGACCTTGTGCAGGCCAACGCGGGCGATAACATCGCGCTGGTCAAAGGCGGCACCGGGGTGCTGATCCTTAAAGGCAACAACGACTATCTCGGCGGGACGCGCATCGAGGGCGGCACCTTGCAGGTGCAGGGCAATCAGAATCTCGGCGCGGCGGATTCCACTATCACCATCAACAATAACGCCACGCTGAAAAACGGCGCGGACTGGGACACCACGCGCGGAATTATTCTCGGCGATGCGGGCGGTCAGCTCGATCTCAACAGCCATGCGCTGAACGATAACGGTGTCATCAGCGGGAAAGGAAAACTGACGGTGCGCAGCAGCACTGCCGATGCCGACAGTCAGCTGACGCTGAACGGCGATAATACCTTCCAGGGCAGCACGGCGATTATTGGGACCGATCATCGTTCTGATGTGGTGGTGGACGCCGAGTCAACGGCGGCGCTGGGCACGGGCAGCAGTAAGGTCGATCTCAGCCACGGCGCAACGCTGAACATCAACAATGCCAGCTCGACGCAAACGCACCACTTCACCGTCGACGACAGCCTGTTGACCCTCAACGACACCAGCCGTACCGCGGATTCGGTTATCGATATCAGTAATAAAGGCCAGGTGCAGTTCAACGACAACGCGCAGGGCGATAATGCGAAGATTAACGTCGGCAGCGGCGCATCGCTGGCGATGAATAACGGCTCGGATGCGGGCAACGCGCAGATCGTCAATAAAGGCCGGATAAGCTTTAGCGATAAAGCTCAGGGGCGCAGTGCGACAGTCGATAATCAGAAAGGCGGAACGGTGAATATCGCCGGAGCCGACGACCAGACGGCGATCGGCTCTCTTTCTGGGGCCGGGAACGTCGAACTCGGCGGCAACACGCTGCTGGAAGGGGCGCTGGAGCGTGCGGATGAGATCAGCGGTATTATCAGCGGCAATGGCGGTAGCCTGGTAAAAGAGGGTAATGGCACGCTGACCCTGAGCGGCGATAACACCTACACCGGCACGACGCACGTCGAACAGGGCGTGCTGCTGGTGAACGGTGATCAACACGCGGCGACGGGCGATGTGACGGTCGATGCGGGCACCACGCTCGGCGGGAACGGCGTTATCGGCGGGGATGTGATCATCGCCGATAACGGCCATATCGCGGCGGGGGCGGATCTCGGCAGCGTTGGCAAACTCACCACTGGCAGCCTGACGCTGGCGCAAAATTCCCAGCTCGATTATCAGCTCGGCGAAGCTTACATCGTCGGCGGTAAGCTCAACGATCTGATCGACGTCAACGGCGACCTGAATCTCGACGGCAAGCTGAACATCACTCAAACCAGCGGCGGCAACTTTGGCGTTGGGGTTTATCGCCTGATTAACTACACCGGCAGCCTGAATAATAATGGCCTGGATATCGCCAGCGCGCCGGAAGCGGCGGACAGCCTGTACGTGCAGACCTCGGTTAATCATCAGGTCAACCTGGTGAACCGTGCGGGCCTGCAATTGCGCTTCTGGGATGGCGCGGGCGGTAAAGACGGCGTGCAGAAGAATAATAACGTCATCGACGGCGGAGACGGCGTCTGGCAGAGCGGCGCGGGGAACGACAACTGGACCACCGATGGCACCAATCCATCGGGCGCACTCAACGCGCAATTTGACGACGATGCATTTGCGGTGTTCGAAGGGGCAAAAGGAACCGTCACTGTCGATAAATCGCTGGGCGACGTGTGGTTAAGCGGCGCGCAATTCGCCACCGACGGCTATGTGGTGCAGGGCGATGCGCTCAACACCCATACCGCCGATACCATTCTGCGCGTCGGCGACGGTACGGTTGACGGTGCGAAGATGACCACCACCATCAACAGCGTCATCCAGGGAACCGGCGGCATCGACAAAACTGATATCGGCACCCTGGTGCTGAATGGCGATAACACCTACACCGGCGGAACGACCGTCAGCGGCGGGGTGTTGAACGTCAGTGCGGATAACAATCTGGGCGTGCATGAAACCAGCCTCACCCTCAATGGCGGTACGCTGCAATACGGCAAAGGCTTCGACACCGACCGCCAGGTGGTGCTCGGCGAATACGGCGGCGGTATCGACACCAATGGCAACAAAGCCACGCTCTCCACGGCGCTCACCGGCAGCGGTAAACTGACCAAACTCGGGAAAGGCACCCTGACGCTGACCGCCGACAGCCAGGCCACGGGCGGGACCACCATCGACGGCGGCGTGTTGCAGCTCGGTAACGGCGGCACCACCGGTACAGTGCTGGGCGATATCGAAGATAACACCGGTCTGGCGGTCAATCGTAGCAATACCCTGACGCTTGATGGCGACATCAGCGGCAAAGGGGAAGTGCAGCAGACAGGTCGCGGCACCACGGTGCTGACGGGCGATAACAGCTACAGCGGTATGACGCGTGTCACCAACGGTACCTTGCAGGCGGGCGGCAAACAGACGCTGAGTGAAAACTCGGTGCACACCGTGTACCAGGGCGCGTTGCTGGATACTCAGGGTTACGATCAGCAGATCGCCGGCATGAACAATGCAGGAACCGTGAACCTGACCAGCGATCGCATTGGTTCGCAGCTCACGGTAAAAGGCAACTACGTGGGCGATAGCGGCACCATTAACCTGGCCGCGCAGCAGAAAGGCAGCGAAGGGACGGCGGATAAATTGGTTGTCGACGGCGGGACCGCATCGGGCCAGACCCGACTGAACATCGACATCTCACGCCTCGGCGCACCGACCCACTGCGACGGTATCGAAGTGGTGGAGGCACGCAACGGCGCGACCACTACCGCGCAGTCGTCTCGCGACGCGTTTACGCTTGGAGCCGATCATCTGGAAGCGGGCGCATTTGAATATCATCTGTTCGCTGGGGATCTGAAAGCGCAGGGCGAAAACTGGTATCTGCGCACCGACTATCGCTCAGAAGTGCCGCTGTTCGACGGCATTGCGCAGGCGGTGCGCACCGGCGATATGGCAGTGCTGGCGAATCTGCATAAACGTATGGGCGATGAAAACAGCTTCACCAAAGGTAATCCTGACGATAAACGTGCCTGGGCGCGTTACATCGGCGATGCCGGGCGGACTCGTCTCAATGATGCGGCACACTCCTCCCTCGACACACACCTGAATGGCGTGCAGGTTGGGAGCGATCTCTGGACTAACGCGCAGTGGAAAACAGGACTGTATGCCAGCCTGATGGATAACAATACCTCGGTGAAGGGTCAGTCGGGCGGGAACAACGGCTACGTGGGGGATATCAAAGACCACGCCCTGTATCTCGGCGGCTATGCGACCTGGACGGCGGATAACGGGTTCTGGGTGGATAACGTTGTGCAATATGGTCGCCACTCCCTGCGTGTGAAAACGCACGGGAAAACCTACGAGCCGGACGGCAACAGCCTGGCGGCGTCGGTGGAAATCGGCAAACCGTATCAACTGGGCGAAAGCCGCTGGCAGCTTGAGCCGCAGGCGCAGCTTATCTGGCAGCACAGCAGCTTTGACGATATCGATGTGAAAGGTGATACCAAAACCACTGCCAACATTGATGCCGGTGATTCCGTCACCGCGCGCATCGGCACTCGTCTGGTGGGGCATTATCAGACGCGACAGGGCGAAGTCACGCCGTATGTGCGCGTGAATCTGTGGCAGGGATTGGGCGGTTCGGATGACACGCGGTTTAGCAATAAAACAGCCACTACAAGTTTGTCTGCCGGACAGCGCTATTCCAGCACCGAAGCCGCTGCGGGTGCCACCTGGAGCGTCAAACCGACCCTGCAATTCTACGGTGAAGTGGGGCGCGAATGGAGCAACAAAGGCCAGCAGAGCGAGGTGAGCAAAGATGTGACCGGGAGCATTGGCTTTAAGGGGAGTTTTTAGGGTGAGGTAAATTAAGAACCCGTAGGCCGGATAAGCGCGAACGCTTATCCGGCTTTTTTTATATCATGTTCAGTTCAACTGCATCGTATTTTTTGACAACAGTATAAAACTCACACATCATTAATTTTGTAATTCTCCTGGAAAAAACGTTCTTAATCCCGTGCCGCCCATAATTCGTGGTGCCTGAGATTTGTTTGCTGTGCGATTAATGATTGCCGTGAGTCTTACTGAGCCATCTCTATTGTTTCTGTCATAACATAATGCAATTGTCCCTCCTGCAATTCCCAGTAACCGATTTTGATAAATCCAATATTGAGCAGACGGTCCATTGCGATTAACTCTACGAAAAATATTAAGAATAATATCCTGTAATCCTGTCTTTTTATCAATCAATTTTTTGTCGCCCGGCATCTCTGGCCCGCAAACAGCCTGGGCGCTATAAGCAACATCTCTAGGCCGGATAAGCGATAACGCTGGCGAGAAATGGCCGCCAATCGCACCCTAACCGCCCCAGTCGGAAACTAATACACCCTGACTTTTACCCCTTAAGAGGAAAGTGTTATGGTATGAAACACGAAATCACATTCATTAATATACAGACAGGCTGTTATGACTGATAAATTGAAAGGGTATGTCTATATACTGGAAGTCGCTGATATTGAACTACCCGTATGTAAAATTGGCATGACCACCAGGGACCCTGTTTCTCGATGCCATGAGATAAATAAAAGCTCAACGGGGGATTTTATCTGGTCTGTGGCTTTTTCTCTGGCGGTTGATGACTGTCAGTCATTAGAAAAATTAATTCATCATAAACTGACGCCATTACGACAAAAAAGACGAGAGTTTTTTAATATTTCTCCAGAAAATGCCTGGAAAGCCGTCATCTCTATTTTTGATTCTCAAAGTGATATAAAAATTGTAGATAAATTCGATGAGATCGAAATTACACCTGAAATGAATACTCACTCCAAAACCAAAAAGAGCACCAGCCATACGACTAGACAGGATGCTGCCGGGTATACCGCTTTACTGCAGACGTTTTGTGAGGTGCTGGAAGTGAAAGGGCGGCCATTTGGTCAGCTGAACAAGCCCTTTTTTGGGATGAGTGACGGCAACGAAGGCGTTCAATGGAACATTTCGGTACACCCGCAGAGCAATACGATCCACATGGGGGTTAATCTGGAAGGTAAAATGTACAAAAACTGGCCTGTCTCTCAGCTTATACAATCAGAATTAATTGCGCCTGAGTTGCCTTCGCTGATAGCAAAAACAGATCACTCCGATGATATTTTCCTGACGTTTTGGCGAGATGCCTGGCAGGTTGCATCCAGACCCGAAATTAAAGAGAAATATATCGGAGGTCGGCCATTCAGACTAAATGAACTCACTGGGGAAAAGTGGCAGGGTATTTTGAGTGAAGCCCAGGAGTGTCTCGATAAAAAGGCCGGATATCAAAAGCGTAATACCCAAAATGTCACTATTGTTAAAAAAGATGGCACAACCCACTGCCGAACTATGCAGGTCTCACCTCATTTAACGGTGTGGTCACCCTTGTTCATTCACGACAGCATTGAACAGGCTGTGAGAGATAAAATCACGGAACTCACTGGTATTTACAGTTGGATGAAGAAACTGGCCTAAACAGACATTAACAAGCGGTGTAAGCAGAACCCGTAGGCCGGATAAGCGCTAGCGCCATCCGGCTTTTTTTAAAGGGTGTGAGATTTACGCCAGTAACGAACTACTGGCATGTTAACGGCTGGATTCACTCTCCGCACCCGAGGCTTGAAGCCCAACCCTTTGACCGTAGGATAGCTCTAGAGTATTCCCGTCAGGATCAGCGAAAAAGACAAAGTAGCCAACGGGATCGCCAGCCTGAACCGGCTCTTTGCGCAACACGCCCTCTGAACGTGCCATCTCCACTTTTTGGTCGATCTCCTCAATGCTGGCGCATGCGACGCCAAGATGACCAAAATTGCCCAACGGGGTATCGGTCACCACATCGGCCTGGACAAGAACGAGGGCAAACGGACGTGTGCGATCGCTTAGCCAGGCAACTTTGCGCGCCTCCGGGACGTCAGGTTTTCGTTTGTGAACAACATCCATGCCCGCATAGCGGTGATAGAAATCAATACTCTTATCCAGATCCCTTACGACAAATGCCACGTGGGTAAAACCAACATCCACCTCTTTCATAACCTGAGTCCTTTTTTTGAGTTCCGGAGGGTATCTTAAAAGCTCAAGTTAACTTCAGGTCAAGCCTGAGGGCAGCATTGGGCTGCCCACGAGACGGGAGGTTGAAACGGCAAAGCACGAGGTGCAGGGAGCAGGGCGTTTAACATTTCAGCGAGACTTAATGACCATCCGGATCGCACCATGCACTCATCAGCTGTTGCAAAATGTAGTTAAGTCCCAACACAACGAGCAGGGATACTAAGACTGCTGCTACAACAATAATCATCAGAAACTCCTTGTAATCCGTTTTCGTCCTTCAAAATCTTAGATCGTATTTTTGATTTGTCACTCGCTGAAGTGAATTTTCTTATCCTCAACAGGGGCAGGCCATCGCTACGAAACCTATATCTGGTTCTTTTTTGGAAATTAAATCAATAAAAAAGCCCCGTCAGGGGCTTAGTATTTTGTAGAAATAGATGACGCGTCTCGCTGCATCAGAAACGATATTGCAGACCGGCGGTAAGGGTATAGTTTTTGTTAGAAATGCCCGCAGCATCTCCGCCAATGGAACCTGATTCGCCACTGTTGTTATCAATAATCTGAGTGCCTCCTTTACCTTCTTCATAGCTGCTATAGGCGAATTCGGCAAAGACTTTGGCGTGCGGTGTGACGTAATATCCCGCGTCAATTGAAGCGCCGTAATAGCGTGAGTTCGACGTTTTCTCACGGAAGGTCAGATCACGCATATAGTGCTCGTCGTTATCGTGTGCCCGGACCCAATCGCTGAATTTAAACAGCGCGTTAACTTCAAAGTCATTAAAGCGATATTGTCCCGCAAGGCCAATGTAGGGCATAGAGAATCGCTGGCTATAACCAATTCCCCGTTCACCTGCCGGGAAATTCCCCGTATTAGTGCCGTTATCATAATTGTAAGAGCCGCCGGTAGCCGTCCAGCTGAAACGTGTTTCCTGATAACCTGCGACTACCCCAGCTTTATAATTTTCGTTCTGAAATACCCAGCCTTTTACATTGAGATCGTATTCATTGGCATAATTGACATTCGTCGCCGGATGGGATGAGTGGTCTGTCCATGAGGACTGATTTTCGTTCATCCAGTCGTAGTCATCCATATGTCCCGAGCCTGATGCCAACGACGTCCAACCGCGCGCGTTCAGCGTCAGGAAAGAGTACGCGTCCCAGGAAATATCGCCTTTCAGAATGGCGACATTTTTTATTTTCCAGTCCAGTTGGCTGATTTTTCGGCCTGTTACTTCGTCATAAACCATCTCATGAGATTTCCCACTCAGCATCCCACCGGAGGCTGAAACACGTAAACTGTCTGGGGAAAAATCCGGTGTCCATTGCGCGGCACCCGCATAAACTGCGCCTGAAAACGTGGCCATCATCATTATTGCAACGCGACTTTTTTTCATTATTTTTTCCCTAAATAAAATTTAATCAATGAGTTGCAGAATTATTCTAAAAGTCATACAAATGACAATCAACTGCCAGTTTTGGTAATATTTTAGATCGCGCAGCGGGAATGCATCCTGACATCGCAGCGATTTGCCGGTGTGTTTTCTTCCATGAGAGGGAATTCTGATGAGTGTGCCGCAAACAAAAGCTGAATTGCTTTTAGCTATTGATCAAAACTTCAGTAAATTAATCCGTTACCTCAATACCATCCCGCCCGAAATGACGTCCGGTTACGTAATGGAAGGGCACGCTAAAGGGACAGAGATGAGTGTTCATGACCTTGTTTCGTATTTACTCGGATGGAATTCTTTGGTGGTTAAGTGGGTAACTTCTGATGCTAAAGGCCAGCCTGTCGATTTTCCGGAATCCGGTTTTAAATGGAATCAGCTTGGTCTTCTTGCTCAAAAATTTTACGAAGATTATAGCGATTTACCTTATGACGCTCTCATTGCAGAACTGCAGACGGTAAAAAATGAAATTGTGACGCTGATTGATGAGCGTACTGATGATGTTTTGTATGGAAAACCCTGGTACGCAAAATGGACGATGGGGCGAATGATTTCGTTTAATACCTCTTCGCCTTACGCCAATGCAAATGGAAGATTAAGGAAGTGGGCGAAAAAGAATAATGTCAGTTTGAAGTAAGGATCGGCGCGAACATCAAGCTTATGTCGATACCTTAAACGCTGAGGGGTCTTCAAGGATGCTGATGATCAAATCGAGCGGGAAGATGATCTCATGCGCCTGTCTTAGCTCGTCGAGTGTCCACCAGCGGTGATCGCGAATGACTTTCTGTTCATTGCTAGTCCACCTTGAGCGGTCAATATCTGATTTATCGGTATGAATAATAAAGAAACGCTCTTGTGCAAGAACCGTTTCCCCGCTGGGGAGCATCATTGTGAAGTTTCTGGACGCTATCTGCGGTCCTGCCGATGTTCTTGTCAGACCCGTTTCTTCCTGTAATTCGCGCAAAGCCGCCTGCTCAAAAGATTCATTGTGTTCAAGCCCGCCGCCTGGCGTTGCCCAGTAGGTTTTTCCGGTTAATGCATCATCGCTATGGCAGAAGCAAAAGAGCAAAACGTGATTTTCAGGCGAAAGGACCAGTAACCGGGATGATGGACGAGTACGCACAAAGTCTCCTTAAATAAAATGTTAACCCCAATGATCAATAAAAATTGGTAGCTATACATATACACTGAGTTACCAGGTAATACAGGTTGGTCATTTTACAGGATAATATCCATGCACTCACATCCGCTACGCCAGATTATTGAATCCTGTGACAGGTCGATTTCTGCTAAAGACTTTGATTCTCTGATGGAGAATTACGCTGAGGATGCGGCTCTGGTGGTTAAACCAGGTTTGATCGTTACTGGCAAAGAAAATATCCGCAAAGCCTTTATCGCCATTTCTGATTACTTTCAGGATCAACTTATTGTTGAGCAAGGAGAGATGCAGGTTATTGAAGGCGGCGGCAATGCACTTGTTATCATGGAGACCGTCCTTCGTTTCCCTGATGGTCAGGGGGAAGAGTCGAAACCACGCGGCGTGCAACCTATGTTTTCCGGCAGGAAAAGAGCGGTCGCTGGCTGTGTACAATTGATAATTCCTATGGCACCTCACTTTTAGATGCTGAGACTGCCTGATGAAAGGAGGACGGTTCGGTCATGGAATCCACTCAACTGCAAAAAGTTTACGACGCCACTAACCAGAAAACGCTCACCCTCTGGCGGGAAAACCCCTGCATCGGTGAAATCAGGACCGAGCGTTACTACGATCCCGACAAGCTGGCACTGGCAACAGGTATAAGACCGCAGGTGCCAGCGGCAGTCGAAGAGCTCATTCGTGAGCTGAACACGCTCGTGGAGGGCGATCGGCTGGCCGATATCCTACCGGTCAGTAGCGTGCATTTTACCTTTCTGCCCCTGACTCTGCCGCTGTACGAAGAAAACGAATCGCTCCCGACGAAGGCAGGGGAATTGACCGATATTTGGCGTGAATATCAGGGGAAGCAAATAGTGATCCGGCAGCTACGGCTAGTGGCTCTGCCCAGTCAGTTACTGCTTGCCGGTATCCCTGATGACCCGGCTATTGCCATGCGCCAGTCATTCTGCGAGAGCGTTTTAGCGTCTCAGTGGAAAGAGGAGCTGCTACAGCGTCATACCGGTAGCCCCTTGCCCGCGCCGTTCTGGCACAGCACGCTATTGCGATACAGCGCGCAATTTTTACCTACATCACTGCGCGAGTATTTTGCCCGGCATCAGGCGGTCGATTTTGGTGAGGTGTCGGGAGAACTTGTGTTAGCGAGAGTGAATTACAATTGGGGAAAGTGCTTAATTTATTGATTTAAATAGGTAAACCGCGCACGGACGGGCGTTGCCAGAGACGCCGTCGTATTTTGAGCCGGAAGCTGATGCGCTGTGTAAATGATGTCAAAAAACCCGTAGGCCGGATAAGCGTCAGCGCCATTCGGCTTTTTTATTGAGAGGTGTGTGGTTGTTCTTGTGGTCCGCTTTATGCGGTGTATTTATTTGCGCTGAGTAATTACATTGCTTGTTTTTTGTACTAATGACGGTGCTGTTTGGGTATGCCAAATAACGGCATCGATCTTATTTAATCAATATAAAAAGAACGGTTTCTTTTAACTGATTGATTTCAATGGATTAAAATAATGCTAAAATGATTGCAACAATAATAGCCCTGGATCATATGTAAATAGCACAATAACTAAATTATAATTCTTTAACATCCGGTTGATATACGAGGTCAGAATGCGGTTAATTGTCATGCTGTTAAGTTTTGCGCTCTCTACTCAGGTCTGGGCGGGTGAACTTGCCAGACCTACCGGTAAAGTCCTTTTAACGCTGTCTGGTCATATCGAAAATACAAATGAGGGTGGTAAAGCCATTTTTGATCTCGCGAGCCTTGAGAAACTGGGCATGGTCAGCTTCCAGACGACTTCTCCCTGGTATAATGGCCGCACAACCTTTACGGGTATTTCACTACAAAAACTCATGGATTATGTCGGGGCGAAAGGGTCTGTTGTTAAGGTCACTGCGCTCAATGACTACACCACCGAAATCCCGCTCAGTGATTTTAAGAAATACAACGTCATCCTTGCTTTAAAAATCAACGGTGAATATATGCGTATCCGTGATAAAGGCCCGTTGTTTGTGGTTTACCCCTACGACAGCATACCTGAGCTGAATAATCAGATTTATTATTCAAGATCAGCCTGGCAGGTCAGCAGAATGGCTATTGAGTAAGGGGTCATAAGACCAACATGAACAGAATTCTGGCTGGCATCATTTGTTTCCTTTTTATATCCACCGGGTATATCTCTTTCCTTGTGCATGAAAGGCAACAAGAGTTACAGAAATTGACTCACTACGCCGCTTCGTGGTCTGCGGCACAGCTGGTATCAGAATATTACAGGTTCGAATCATTGCTTGGTCTTTACGCTATCGATGAGACGATGACGCTGGATGATGTGCGCATGCGTCTCGACATCATGCTCAGCCAGAGTGATTTGATGAAACAGGGTGATCTGAGTAATTACATCGAAAGTAGCAAAGCTCATCATGCACTGGCTTTACAGCTTGAAAAGACGCTTGATTATCTGGATGTTCACCTTGAGAAAATGAATCGCTCAGAACTCCAGGCATACCTGCAAATAATGCACACGCTCGATCCGCAACTGGCTCGTCTGTCGTCCGGTGCTTTAGACAAAGATATCAACTCGATTAATGACGCCAACCTCAAAATTAAAACCCTGTACTATATTTACTCAGCGACCTCGGTATTGCTGATAATAATGAGTGCGATACTGGGTGTGCTGATATTTTTCCAGAACAGAAATATTCTGAAGGCACATCTTCAGGTAAAGAGTCTTGCTGAAGCATTGCAGGAATCGAAAGAAAAACTGCAAGTCCAGAATGCCAAGCTGGAGTATGACGTCTACCATGACTCTCTAACAGAAATGAATAACCGCCATTTCTTCTGGGAGAATTTAAATGAAACCATTGAGAGCGCAGTAAAAAGCAATAATTCTGTGAGCGTGATGTTGTTTGATTTAGACCGTTTCAAAGAGGTCAATGATACGTATGGTCATGATGTCGGTGATATGTTATTACGCCAGATATCACAGCGTCTGACTTCGATGGGCCTTTCTTCTGACACGCTTTATCGTTTAGGCGGGGATGAATTTGCGTTTCTCTCAAGTGGCCTGACAGAGAGTCGTGCCATTTCACGAGCCCAAAATATATGTGATGCAATCAATCAGCCGTACACGATATATAACACGATTATTAATATCACCACCTGTGTCGGTATTGTCATCTCAGACACAGAACGCCGTTCCGACTATCTCTATAAATTTGCCGATCTGGCTCTGTATGAAGCCAAAAAAGAAGGGGCGGGTAAGATAAAAGTCTTCCGGCAATGGATGCTGGATAAGCTGCAAGAAAGCCGAACCCTCGAGCATGATATGGCGCTGGCTTTAGTGAATAAAGAATTCGTGGTTTATTATCAGCCTATTGTCGATTCTTTCAGCCGGGAAGTTTACAGCTATGAAGCCCTGATTCGTTGGATGCATCCTCTGAAGGGCCTTCTGTCGCCGGACAGTTTTATTCCTGTGGCTGAAAAAACAGGAATGATTAACGAGATGGGGAAATCGGTGCTTGAAATGGCCTGCCGGGAAGCCGCTTCCTGGGCTATTCCGGCTAAAATTTCCGTCAATGTTTCTCCTGTCCAGCTAAGCAGTAAAGCGTTTGCCGGAATAGTGATGTCCATTCTAAACGAAACGGGACTACCTGCTGATCGTCTTGAACTGGAAGTGACGGAATCATCTCTCTTTACTGAGAATAATACACCGATGAATACGCTTAACAGGCTGCGGGCTTTGGGGGTGAAAATCTCTATCGATGATTTTGGTACCGGCTATTCTTCTCTTTCGCGCCTCAGCAGGCTTGCCTTCGATAAAATCAAAATAGATAAGTCCTTTGTGTATGCCATATCGACACAGCAAGACGCCGTTAATATTATCAGGCTCATCACCGGCATGGCGAAATCACTCAATATGAAGGCCGTTGCGGAAGGTGTTGAAACACAGGAGCAGCTGGAAAGCCTTCAGGTGCTGGGCTGCGATTTCGCACAAGGCTATCTGTTTGGTAAACCTCAGCCCCATATAGATGGGAAAATCAGAAACGGTTAAAGGGGGAAGTGTTTTAATTCCACATCAGGCATTAAATTGCTTTGAAAGGTGCTGTATGTCATCGCACATCGCTTGTAATTCATTGAACAGTCTTGCCGCATGGAAACCATCGCATACGGAATGATGTACCTGAATGGCGAGAGGCAACAATATTTTTCCATCCTGTTCATAGTATTTTCCAAACGTAAACATGGGAGCGAAGAAGTTCTGCATGTGAGCAACGTTGACATTAAAACTGGTAAAAGTTACCCACGGAATAGACGATACGAAAAATACATTTTCCGGAGACTCTCCCTTAGGCCAATAAGAAAGGTTATTACCATAGCGTGCAACGTCTTGTGAATAAGCGTCCTGGAAGTGATGAATGTTGCCATCGTAGTGACTCCATATTGAAGAGAAGGTCTCCGTTTCATTATGGAAAATGGTATAGCTTGGATGAATTTCATTCCATACGACAAGCTCATTGTTCTTTATGGCCATACGGAACTCTGAATGACTGTTTACGATTTTTGAAAGGAGGGAAATAATAGTAGGGTAAAATTTCCAACCCACCTCCTTTATATGTTTCAGAAGTGCGGTAATGTCTACCAGGACAGTTTGATTAATTGTACTCTGGGCAAATGACTGAAATACCTCAAAATGCTCTTTTCTTGCCCAACGAGATAAGTCAACAGGGGTATATTCTGGGGTTGTTTTTTTCATTTTATAACCTTTGATTGTACATTAAGCATACTTACAGGCCCCATACCGTTTTGGTAGCGAACGCATTTTGAGAGTAGCGCATCCTCATACAGGAGGGAAGGCGGTTTAAAACATTTTATATATCAGATAATAAAGTATCGCGAGGAGCCATGCGAAGAGGAATAGGGTACTGTTGTGGTCTTTGAAGATATCTCTGGCAACCGCTGTGATCTTTATCGGAGCAGGCAAGATTAAGGTCGCTATTTGTTCACTTTCAAGAGGCTTTCAACATGGGTCATGTAATAAGAAAGAATTATTCTGAGTTAGGTGATGTCAAAGCGCCGTACGTCCATTCCGTCAAGCATGGCAACACGCTCTACATTTCCGGACTCACTGCGTTTGGGACGGTGGCTCAACATGAAGGCATTGCTGAACAGGCGGAAGAAATATTCAGCCAAATCAATAAAATAGTCAGCGTTGAGGGCACTGATTTTTCAGCGCTTATCAAAGTTACCCTGTTCGTGACCTCATTCGAGGAGATCGACGAACTTCGCAAAGTGCTGTATCGACATTACGGCGATCACTTGCCTGCCAGCTCGCTCGTGGAAGTCAGCCGTCTTTTCTCACCTGATCTTCACATTGAAATTGAAGCGATCTTCGGTCTTTGATCCATTCCGTTCTGGCAAAACGCGCTAAAAAGTGGTGTTAACACAGTATTAGGCCGGACACGCATTAGCGTTATCCGGCTTTTTGTTTGCGTGCAACTCTCCAGATATTACGCCTGAAAATACTGCGTTGTTACCCCAGCATTAATGGGAAAACAGCGCAATCAGGATAATGATTGGAATAGGTACGCCTAAAAAGAACAGTAATAATGAGCGCATTTTAAACCTCTCGCATAATTAGGAATTATAAGTCACGTTGACGGCCACCGAAGGTCGCACACAGACTGGCGACGAAGGCACCCGCCAGCAGAGAAATGAACGTCCAAAGCATGAGATAGCTCGTGGTTTTACGTGCGGTATCAGCAGCCTGCTGCGCTTTCTCCTTCGCGTCTTTTAATTTAGCCTGGGCCTTGTCATAGGTGCTCTGTACCCGTTGTTCGGCCTCTTGCTGACTGATACCCGTAGTTTGAGCAATAAGCTGGGCGACATACTGACGATCTTCCTGGGGTAAGGCGCCGGTGGTAATGCTGTTGGCAAAGATACCGGTCACTTCGCCAACCTGTGCAGGCGAAACGGGCTGATGAGATGCAGAGGGCATTGCAGGAGCAGGAGCCGCAGTTGGCGCAGCGGGATCGGCTGCATCGTTTGCCGGTGTGGCAGGATTGTTCGCCCTGAACAATGAGTTAACGAAATAGCTCATTGACGAACCGGAAACTGCAGACGACCCGTTTGCCATACTTGCTGCACCAGCCGCCGTGGTCACCGCAGCACCCCCGGCAACGGTACCCGCGATTTTAGCCCCCCCTCCCACGATAGCACCGATAGTGCTCGTTAACAGCGCCGCCGATACCAGCGCTGCCACAGCCCAGGCCAAAAAGCCATGTGCCGTATCGCGGAAGTAAACTTCATCGGTGTGGGTATCGACCCATTTTGTGCGCAGTCGACCGGCTAAATAGCCTCCCATTCCCGACGCAACAATTTGAGTGAACGTCAACCAGGCAATGGCAGCGATACCCACCGTACCTGCGTCAAGACCGCGACTTTCCCAGGGCGAAACGGACGTAAGGCCTAAACCGGCGCCCAGCATCAGCAAAATCAAAGAGAGGGAAGCCGCTGCTGCCGCGCCTGCAAAAATGGCACCCCAGGATACGGCGCTGCTGCTCGCGGCGGGCAGGGTCAGACGCGTATCGGGGTAGCTAGTGTTAACTGCAGATTGTTCGTGAATGTGAGTCATAGCTGTTGTCCTTTAATTAATCTTTGCGTTCGGAACCAGGAACTGATTGAAAACAGGAAACATTATCACCTTCAACATTGAGGCTCTTCAGAAGCCAGGTGATATCCCTTGAAAAAGGGAAGGCTGTAAAACTGAAAGAAATTAAAACTGATGGTCACAATGGAAATTTATTCCATGAACTAAGGATAGTAGATAGTTTTGCGCTCTTGCCTGCGGGTTGATGAGAAAGCCATGTGCTGCACGATCACAAATGCGAAAGCCCGTTTGTTGTCCTTTTCGTTCGACTTTGCAAAGATGTATCGCACTTAACGTTAGACTGGTTCTGCACTGAGGATTCCGCCATGATCACCTTTCATCAACTGAAGGCCACCCGTCTGCGCGGCCAGCCCATCTCTATGGCTGACTACGCGGGTAAACTGGTTCTGGTGGTGAATACCGCCAGCCATTGTGGCTTCACGCCTCAATACGCGGGCCTGGAAATGCTCTACAAGAAGTATGCCCCCCAGGGGCTGGTGGTGCTTGGTTTCCCCTGCAACCAGTTCGGTAAGCAGGAACCCGGAGACGCCGACGCCATCGCGCAGACTTGCCACATCAACTACGGTGTGAGCTTCCCGATGTTCGAGAAAGTGGAGGTCAACGGCGCCGCTACCCATCCGCTATTTCGTTACCTGAAAGACGAATTGCCCGGCGTGCTGGGTGGACGGATTAAATGGAACTTCACTAAGTTCCTGATCGGGCGCGACGGCAAGCCGCTCAAGCGTTTTGCACCGTTCACCACCCCAGAGAAAATGGAAGCCGCCATCGTTGCAGCGCTTGAAATCTAAGTGCTCCTGGCATTCTACCCCTTCACTTTAGAGAGCTTGTGACAAGCTCTATTATGGTTGTAACCAACCCTATGAATCTCAATCGCTTTTGTTATTTACTCCTGCTCTTCGCGGCAGTCGGCAGCTTTTTTACCTCACACCCGGTGATCATTTGGCTCCTGCTCGCCAACGTATTAACGCTGGTGATTTACGGGGTAGACAAAATGGCGGCGCGTAAGGCGTGGCACAGAGTGCCGGAAACTACGTTGCTGGTGTTTGGGGTGGTCGGTGGATGGCCGGGCGCGATTGTGGGTCAACAGATTTTCCGCCATAAAACGCAAAAGCAGCCGTTCAAAACCTGGTTCGTCATCAGCGTAATAGCGAGTATCGCCGTGATGGCGGCGCTTTACCGGTTTGCTCCCGTTTCGCCTTTCTAAAAATGCTCGTCCGATTTTCGGTTGTCGGTGTTTCCCCGAATGCCCTGGATTGAACCTTCACACCTCACAAGGGGATAACCATGAACTTCGCTGAACTTCACCACCAGAACACACAATTACTTCTCGCTAACGTCTGGGATGCCACCAGCGCTCGCGCGGCGGAGCAGGCGGGTTATCCGGCGCTGGGGACATCAAGTGCCGCCATTGCTGCAATGCTGGGTTACGCGGACGGAGAAGGTATGTCGTTTGACGAGTTGTTCTATATCGTCTCGCGGATTAAGTCAGCGACCGGTTTACCATTAAGCGTTGATATCGAAGCCGGTTTTGGCGAGAGCGCAAAGGAGATTGCCGGGAATCTTAAGCGTCTATCAACGTTGGGCATTGTCGGGGTAAACCTGGAAGACAGCAGAGTGGTTAACGGTGTTCGACAACTCGACGACGCAAGTGTATTTGCCGAGAAGCTAAAAGCGATTCGGGGTGAACTGACTGATATGTTTATCAATGTTCGCAGCGATCCGTATCTTGTGGGTCACGGGCAGGCATTACAGGAAACCCTCACTCGTGGACGGATGTATCAAGAGGCGGGGGCAGACGGATTTTTTATTCCCTGTCTGACGTCTGAGCTGGATATAGCGACCATTTCCAGAGAGATCGCGTTGCCGCTCAACGTCATGTGTATGCCCGATCTTCCCGACTTTCGCACTCTGACTAAACTCGGTATAAAGCGCATATCGATGGGGAATTTTGTACATGCGTCCGTTCAGGCGACGCTGGAAAAGACCTTAAAAACGATCGCATCGCAACAGTCCTTTGCCGGAGTCTTCCTCACCTGCAAACAACTGACTGGCGCTGCGCCAACGGAACAGCGCCAGCAGTTTGAGCTTCAGCTTGATACGCCGGGGAGTGATTTCCAGCGTGTGGTCTGGCAGGGATTACGCGCCGTTCCTTACGGGGAAACGGCGCACTATCAGGCGCTTGCGGAACAGATTGATAAGCCCAATGCCGTACGCGCTGTGGCTGCCGCCAATGGTGCAAACCGGGTGGCTATCGTCATTCCGTGCCACCGAATTATCGGTAAAGACGGCACGATGACCGGCTACGGTGGCGGCATTGCGCGTAAAGAGTGGCTTATTAATCATGAAAAATTTAATGCAATCGCTTATGAAGACTCATGCCCACCAGCAGCGCCGAGCACAGCATCAACGCGATAAACCCACCGACGCCATTCCAGCCGTAGTTATGCCAGAACACGCCGCCGAGCGTCCCGGCGATGCTGGAGCCCAGATAGTAGCTGAACAAATACAGCGAAGAGGCCTGGCCTTTGGCGCGACGGGCGCGCGGGCCAATCCAGCTGCTGGCGACGGAGTGCGCGGCGAAAAAGCCTGCGGAGAAAAGCAGCATCCCGGCGAAAATCACCCACAGCGGCGAGAGCAGCGTTAGCAGTAATCCCGCCAGCATCACGCCGGTCGAGACCAGCATCACCGGCCCGCGACCGAACCGCGCGGTCATCGCACCGGCTTTCGGCGAACTCCAGGTCCCGGTGAGATAAGCCACGGACAGCAGGCCGACAAACGCCTGGCTGAGATGCCACGGGGAAAGCATCAGTCGATAGCCAATGTAGTTAAACAGCGTGACGAACGATCCCATCAGCAGGAAGCCCATCAGGAACAGGCGCGGTAGCCCCTGGTCGCGCCAGTGCAGGCGGAAGTTGATAAACAGCGTTTTGGGCCGCAGCGACGTGGGGCGGAAATGGCGGGACTCGGGCAGGATACGCCAGAACATCAGCGCCGAGGCGAGGGCGAAGCAGCCGATCACGGCCAGCGCGATGCGCCAGTTGAAAAGATCGGTGAAGACACCGCTCAGCAAGCGTCCACTCATGCCGCCAATCGAGTTACCGCTAATATACAGTCCCATCGAAAACGCGACAAAACTTGGGTGGATCTCTTCGCTCAGATAGGTCATCCCGACCGCCGCCACGCCGCTTAGCGACAGCCCAATCAGAGCACGCATCACCAGAATCCCGTGCCAGCTGGTCATCATCGTCGACAGCAGCGTGCAGACCGAGGCGAGCAACAGCGCCGTGACCATCACCGGTTTGCGGCCAATGGCGTCGGAAAGCGGGCCGGTAAACAGCAAACCAACCGCCAGCATCCCGGTTGAGATCGACAGGGAAATACTGCTGCTGGCAGGCGATACGCCAAACTCATGAGAAAGAACCGGGAGGATCGGCTGCACGCAGTACAGCAGGGCGAAGGTCGCGAGGCCTGCGGAAAATAGCGCGAGAGTAACGCGCATAAACTGGGAAGTACCGCGTTTAATAAACTGGGCTGGCGTGGGTGCTGCGGGTAAATCATCGATGTCGCTTGCCGGGGCGATATCAACGGTAGATGTACGACTCACAAAAGTTCCTTGCTTAAACATCCCCGTGATTTCTGGTGACGGGTATGACCACAAGATCAGAGTAGGAAATTGTAAATATTCTGTCTAATATATTAATAATCTCAAATGATACGTTAAACATATGAATATCGAGCTGCGCCATTTACGTTATTTTATCGCCGTTGCCGAAGAGCTGCATTTTGGACGAGCGGCGGCGCGCCTCAACATCTCCCAGCCGCCGTTGAGCCAGCAGATCCAAATCCTTGAGCAGCAGGTGGGCGCTCGCCTGCTAGCCCGCACTAACCGCAGCGTGAGCCTGACGGAAGCGGGGAGGCAGTTTCTGGCCGACAGCCGACATATTCTGAGCCTCGTCGAGGATGCCGCGGCCCGTGCCGAACGATTGCATCTGGGCGAAACGGGTGAACTGCGCATCGGGTTTACCTCGTCGGCCCCGTTTATCAGTGCGGTGTCGGACACGCTGTCGTCGTTTCGTCGCCATTACCCTGACGTGCATATTCAGACGCGGGAGATCAACACCCGTGAGCAAATCGTCCCGCTCAATGAGGGTTCGCTCGATTTAGGGCTGATGCGCAACACCCATTTGCCCGATACGCTGGCCTGGGAGGTTATCCTGCGCGAACCGCTGCTAGCGATGATCCCTCGCGATCATCCGCTGTCTTCGCAGGCGTCGGTCACGCTTTCGGAACTGGCCCAGCAGCCGTTTGTCTTTTTTGATCCGCACGTGGGAACCGGATTGTATGATGATATCCTGGGCCTGATGCGTCGCTACGGGCTGGCCCCGGTCATCACCCAGGAGGTCGGCGAGGCGATGACGATTATCGGCCTGGTGGCGGCAGGGCTGGGGGTGTCGATTCTTCCGGCGTCATTTAAACGCGTGCAGCTCAGCGAAATGCGCTGGGTGGCGATTGCCGAAGAAGATGCGGTCTCGGAAATGTGGCTGGTATGGCCGAAACATCATGAACAAAGCAATGCGGCACAGCGTTTCAAAAACCAGCTAATTGCAGCCTCAAAGCGACCAATAACGGTCTGAAAAAGGGTAAAAAATGTGCGGTAAATCACATGGCTAAGTTTAAATTTGACGATGGCCTGCGAAGTGCTTCACCATAGCCCAAAGTTTATTTCGAAGCGCGAAAAATAAGGATGTAAGCGGTGGTTGCTGATAGTCAGCCAGGACATATTGATCAAATTAAGCAGACCAACGCGGGCGCGGTGTATCGCCTGATTGATCAGCTTGGCCCGGTCTCGCGTATCGATCTTTCTCGTCTGGCTCAACTGGCGCCAGCCAGTATTACCAAAATTGTACGTGAAATGCTGGAAGCCCATCTGGTTCAGGAGACGGAAATCCAGGAGCCTGGCAGCCGTGGCCGTCCTGCGGTCGGGCTGGTGGTGGAAACCGAAGCCTGGCACTACCTGTCTATTCGCATCAGCCGTGCTGAAGTGATCCTCGCCCTGCGCGATTTAAGCAGTAAGCTGGTGGTCGAAGACCGTCTTGAACTGCCGCTTCAGTCAGAGCAAACCCTGCTTGAACGCATTATTGCCCATATCGATCAGTTCTTTATTCGCCACCAGCAGAAGCTGGAACGTTTGACCTCCATCGCCATTACCATGCCGGGAATCATTGATACGGAGAATGGCATTGTGCATCGCATGCCGTTTTACGACGATGTAAAAGACATGCCGCTCGGCGAAGTGCTGGAGAATCACACCGGGGTGCCTGTTTATATTCAGCATGACATCAGCGCCTGGACGATGGCGGAAGCGTTATTCGGCGCGTCTCGCGGCGCACGCGACGTGATTCAGGTGGTGATTGATCACAACGTTGGCGCGGGGGTGATTACCGATGGGCGTCTGCTTCATGCAGGCAGCAGCAGCCTGGTGGAGATTGGCCATACGCAGGTCGATCCTTACGGTAAACGCTGCTATTGCGGCAACCACGGCTGTCTGGAAACGATTGCCAGCATTGAGAGCGTGATGGATCTGGCGCAGCTGCGTTTGAGTCAGTCGATGAGCTCCTCGCTGCACGGTCAGCCATTGACCATAGAGTCATTGTGCGGCGCGGCGCGGCAGGGCGATCTGCTGGCGAAGGACATTATCACCGGCGTGGGTAATAACGTTGGGCGTATTCTCGCCATTATGGTGAATTTGTTTAATCCGCAAAAAATCCTCATTGGCTCGCCGCTGAATCAGGCCGCGGATATTCTCTTCCCGGCGATTACCGACTGTATTCGCCAGCAATCCCTCCCGGCCTACAGTAAGAATATGGTGGTCGAGAGCACGCAATTTTCCAATCAGGGCACGATGGCCGGTGCCGCGCTGGTGAAAGATGCGATGTATAACGGCTCATTATTGATTCGTCTGCTGCAGGGATAACTCTTTTTCGCTGATCTCATAAAAATTGCGCTATCTCAATCTGGACCGACGGCGCATACCTTAGACTCACTCCACTGAATTATTTACTTGGTTTATATTTTCAAAGCATATGCCCAAAAGGTGGAGTGAGTGATGCTTAAGCGTTTCTTTGTAACGGGTACTGATACTTCTGTCGGTAAGACGGTGGTGTCCCGCGCTTTGCTGCAGGCCCTGGCGGCAGGCGGTAAGAGTGTGGCAGGGTATAAACCGGTCGCGAAAGGAAGTAAAGAGACGCCAGATGGACTACGCAATAAAGATGCGCTGGTGCTGCAAAGTGTCTCAAGCCTTGAGCTGCCTTATCAGGCCATTAACCCTATTGCGCTGAGTGAAGACGAAAGCAGCGTCGCACATAGCGGTTTGATCAATTATTCGTTGCTGTCGAACGGGTTGGCGAATCTCGGTGACCAGGTCGATCACGTAGTCATTGAAGGCACCGGCGGATGGCGCAGCCTGATGAACGATTTGCGCCCGTTATCGGAGTGGGTGGTGCAGGAACAGCTGCCGGTACTGATGGTGGTGGGCATTCAGGAAGGGTGTATCAACCACGCGCTGTTGACCGCTCAGGCCATTGCCAACGACGGTTTACCGCTGATTGGCTGGGTGGCTAACCGTATTAACCCAGGACTGGCCCATTACGCCGAAATCATCGACGTATTAAGCAAAAAGCTGCAGGGCCCGCTGGTGGGTGAACTGCCGTATCTCCCGCGCGCCGAGCAGCGTGATCTGGCGCGTTACATCGATTTGACGATGCTGGACAGCACCTTTTCCGTTGAGAAGGTTGTCGCGTAACGCCAAAACCGGGCAGCAGTCCTGACTGCCCGGCTCTAACACTAGCTTTCGTGAATATTCAGCGCCCGACGGGTACGTCCTGAACTCAGATACTCCGCGATATAATCCTGCGAAATCTCACCGTTATAGCGTCCGTCTTCATCGACGATCGGCATCCAGCTGGTATTGCTCTCATACAGGCGCGACAGCACCACGCGCAGGTTATCTTCTGCTTTGCCCGTCATGCGGAACGGGTGCAGCATGTCCGCGCAGGCGCCCGTGGCGTGACGCGCCTCGCGACGTTTCACAAAGCCCAGCGGTTTGCCCTCTTCATCGACCACGGTGATAGCACGAATATCGTTGTCGTCCATCGTAGCAAACGCCTCTGGCAGGGCGGTGGATTCGCGCACGGTGATCGTCGGCTGCTGGTCGGTGACATCACCCGCCGAGACTAACAGCAGGCGTTTCAGCGTGCGGTCCTGCCCGACAAAGGAGCCGACAAATTCATTGGCCGGTTTCGCCAGCAGCTCGTCGGGGCTCGCGCACTGCACGATACGGCCCTGGCGGAACACAGCGATACGATCTCCGAGCTTGAGCGCTTCGTCGATATCATGACTGACAAGCATCACCGTCTTTTTCAGCTTACGTTGCATTTCGAGGAACTGATTCTGGATAACCTCGCGGTTGATCGGGTCCACCGCGCCAAACGGTTCATCCATCAGCAGCACCGGAGGATCGGCAGCCAGCGCGCGGATCACACCGATACGCTGCTGCTGTCCGCCGGACATTTCTCGCGGATAGCGATTGAGGAACTTGTGCGGGTCCATCGCCACCATGTCCATCAGCTCTTCGGCCCGCGCTTTGCTGCGCGCTTTGTCCCAGCCCAGCATCCGTGGCACGACGGTAATGTTCTCTTCGATGGTCATGTTAGGGAACAGGCCAATCTGCTGGATAACGTAGCCAATATTACGGCGCAGCGTGACGGTGTCCATTTCGTTAGTATTTTCGCCGTTAATCAAAATATTGCCGCTGCTGGGCGCAATCAGACGGTTGATCATCTTCAGCGTGGTGGTTTTACCGCAGCCCGATGGTCCCAGCAGGACGCACATTTCCCCTTCGGGAACATTCAGATTAACGTTGTCCACGGCTTTAACCAGCTGACCGCCTTTCTGTGAAAATTGTTTAGTGAGGTTTTCCAGTTTTATCATTATCGAATCCCCTTCGGAGTCAGCACGACCTGCAGGCGATGCAGCAACCAGTCGAGCACAATAGCTAAAAGACAAATCATTAAGGCACCGGCAATCAGCATACGAATGTCGCTTCCGCCTATGCCGTTCAGTAACAGCAGACCCAGGCCACCCGCGCCGATCACCGCAGCGATCGCCATAACGCCAATGTTCATGACCACGGCGGTGCGGATACCGCCAAATATCACCGGCAGCGCCATCGGGATTTCCACCCAACGTAGACGTTGCCAGAAAGTCATGCCGATCCCGCGTCCGGCTTCGCGCAGGCCCGGTGGCAGGCTGTCCAGCGCGGTGTGGGTGTTACGCACAATCGGCAACAGCGAGTACAGGAACACGGCGGTGACGGCGGGCAGGGCGCCAATACCCTGACCGACCATCGAAAAGAGCGGGATCATCAGGCCAAACAGGGCAATCGACGGGATCGTCAGCACGATGGTCGCGATGCCCAACACCGGCGTGGCCAGCCATTTGTGACGCACGATCAAAATCCCCAGCGGTACGCCGATGATAATCGCCAGCCCGACCGCCAGCGCCACCAGCCACAGGTGCTGGAAGGTCAGCGTTAATAAATAATCCCAGTTATCAATAATGTAGTGAATCGTCTCCATAGCGCCTCCTTACAGCAGCTGTTTGCTACGCAGGAAATCACGGGCGACCTGCTGCGGTGACTGATGGTCGATATCAACCTTTTTATTGAGCTCGGTGATAACGTCGTTATTGAGCTGACCGGAAAGCGTATTGAGCGCTGCTTCCAGACCCGGATTGGCTTCCAGCGTGTCTTTACGCACCACCGGCGTCACGGCGTAGCTCGGGAAGAAGCCTTTGTCGTCTTCCAGCACTTTCAGGTCGAAACCTTTCACGCGCCCGTCGGTGGTGTAGATAAGTCCGGCATCGACAAAGCCGTCGCGCACCGCGTTATAGACCAGACCGGGGTCCATCTGGCGGATTTGCGGACGGTCCAGATTCATCTGGTAAGCTTCCTGCAATGGCTTCATGCCGTCGCTACGCCCGGCAAATTCGAGGTCCAGGCCCAGCAGCCAGTTGTTATCTGCGTCGGTTTTGCGGATCTGTTCAATTTTCGCCACCATCTCTGACATCGTATTGATGTGCTCGGCGTCGGCGCGTTTGCGCTGCATGGCGAACGCGTAGGTGTTGTTCATGTCCGCCGGTTTGAGCCACACCAGGCCGTGCTTCGCGTCCAGGCGTTTCACCGTGTCGTAAGACTCCTGCGACGACATACGTTTGTTGATGTGGTTGAAGATGATCAGCGAGGTCCCGGTGTATTCCCACGTCATATCAATCTGCTTGTTGATCATCGCGTTACGGGAAATCACCGTCGCGATGTTGGTTTGTGGCTGAACCTGAAACCCTTTCTTCTGCAGATACTGGACGGTCGTCGCGGACAAAATATGCTGTTCGGTAAAACTCTTGGTCGCCAGAATCAGCGGTGCGGCCTGAGCCTGGCTGACCAGAAACGCGGCGGCAACCAGCCCCGCAAGGCGTGAAAACAGTCTCATACGTGCTCCTTGTTATTGTTATCGTGCGATATGCGGGCTCATCAGACGGCCCAGCGCAGCCAGTAGCGTGTCCAGAATTAGCGCGAACAGCGCCGTAGCCGCCGCGCCCAGAATCAGCGTCGGGAAATCATTCAGATAGATGCCTGGGAAAATCAATTCACCGTAACTGCTGGCACCAATCAGGAACGCCAGAGGTGCGGTCCCGACGTTGATCGCCGTCGCAATGCGAATGCCTGAGAGCATCACCGGCCAGGCGTTCGGAATTTCCACCTGACGCAGACGCTGCCATTTGGTCATCCCGATACCGTTCGCGGCTTCCAGCAGCGAAGCGGGCACCGAGCACAGCCCGGCATAGGTGTTACGCACAATCGGCAGCAGTGAGGCAAGGAACAGTGCGATGATCGCCGGGGTATCGCCAATGCCCAGCACCACCATTGCCAACGCCAGCACCGCCAGCGGAGGAAGCGTGTTGCCGACGTTAAAGATCTGCATCACGTATTCGGCGGTGCCACGTGCCGCCGGGCGGCTGAGCAAAATCCCGCTTGGAATCCCGACCAGCAGGGCAAAGAACATCGAAGAGAACACCAAAATCAGGTGCTGTTGACCGAGATACAGCAGGTCAACCTGGCGCGCTTTGATCGTATCCAGACCAATTCCCCACGCAAGGAGCGCGAGAACGGCAACAATCGCGGCGATGAAAAGCAGCGTGCGTTTGAGTAAAGATGAGTGCATTGCGGTGTGTCTCCCTGTGCGCATGCGTTATATACCCGTCATACTTCAAGTTGCTTATGCGTTGGCTGCACCCGCTCACCCCAGTCACTTACTTGAGTAAGCTCCTGGGGATTCTCGGGTTTGCCGCCTTCAAGCAACTTGAATTATTTAGAGTAAAGCAACCCATTGATTGCCTGTTGTTATGCCATGTTTCGGCAGGGGTAATTGAGCTATAGCAAGCGAATGGGAAGGGTTCCAGCGAAGCGCAAAATGAGTTGAGAGACGATAACAATGTAAACAGGCTGTTACGCCTTATGGGATAAGGGCTGAGCGGAAACGGGCAGAATTGTCCTAAAGAGAGAAAGCAAAAAGTGACACCGTAACAAAAAGGAGTTTCGCACGGCACCAGATGTGCCGTGCGAAGAGAGGATTATCGGTAAAGCGTTTTGTCTGCGACCGGAATGAGCAGCGCGGAATGCCAGTCGGCCAGCATCAGACGGGCGAGCTGAGCAATGCCAACGTAAAACGGATGGTTGGCCTGTTCAATAAACACCGTCAAGAAGCGCTGGCTCCACGGCAGCAAATGCCATGCCAGGAGTTGATTGCGTTCGGCGTCTCGTTCGTTTTCGGCAAGCCAGGCGGCCAACATCAGCAGCGTGCCAAAATGATCTTCCGGCTCGTTCTGCTTCATTTCAAAAGCGATGCTGTTATCACGCATCCACTGGCGCAGGGCAAGGGTCGAGTCACCAAACAGCACCGACTCACGATCGAGCCAGACGGAACCCCACGGTGGCGCGGGCAGTGCCCACGGGCCGATAAACAGACGCTGCCAGGCGTCGGGCAGCGGCTCATCTGATGGAGTGCGCAGGGTTTCAGCGACAGGCAATAAGCTTGCCTGCTCCAGCGGCCAGTCCTGATACCAGTCGGTTGTGGTCAGGGCCGTGACCAGCGGAGCGGTCTGCTCACTTTCCGGTGAAAAGTAAAACAAGGCTCCCAGCACCCTGGCACTTAATGCGAACGACTCGCGGGGTAAAACTTCATTCATCACTGCGTTCCTTTAAACCTTCTCGATCTGCACCAGGTCGGTGTGCTGCGGGTTGCCTTTCGCCAGCGGCGAAGGGCGGTGTGTAGTAAGCGTATTGATACAGGAACCATGATCCACGCGGTCGCCGGTCATGTTGGCTTCGTGCCACGCGCCCTGGCCCATTGCGCTCACGCCCGGCATGATGCGCGGCGTGACTTTAGCGGGAATGCGCAACTCTCCACGAGCGTTAAATACGCGCACCAGATCGCCATTTTGAATGCCACGCTGGCCGGCATCGACTGGATTCAGCCACACTTCCTGACGACAGGCCGCCTGTAAGATATCAATATTACCGTAGCTTGAATGGGTGCGGGCCTTAAAGTGGAAACCAAACATTTGTAACGGGAACTGGCTGCGTTCAGGGGCGTCCCAACCGTCAAACGTGGAGGCATAGACCGGGAGCGGGCTGATGGTTTCGTCTTTCTCCAGCTCCCAGCTGTTAGCGATTTTCGCCAGTTGGCTGGAGTAGATTTCAATTTTGCCCGACGGGGTTTTCAGCGGGTTAGCCTCAGGGTTGTCGCGGAACTTTTTGTAGGCCACAAAGTGACCGTTCGGGTCTTTGCGCTTGTAAATCCCCATCTCTTTTAGCGCCTCGTAAGACGGCAGTTTAGGATCTTTTTCAAGCATTTTCGCATACAGAAGCTTTAACCACTGCTCTTGCGTGCGGCCTTCGGTGAATTGCTGATAAACATCCGGCCCCAGGCGTTTCGCCACTTCGCTCATGATCCAGTAGATCGGTTTACGTTCAAATTTAGGCGCGGTGACGGGCTGGAGGAAAATCAGATAGCCCATGTTGCCCGCGTAGTCGTTAGGAATAATGTCTTCCTGTTCGACAGTCATCAGGTCCGGCAGCAGAATATCGGCGTATTTCGCCGACGAGGTCATGAAGTTGTCGATCACCACAATGGTGTCGCACAGGCTTTCGTCCTGCAAAATATCATGGGTTTTATTGATATCGGAATGCTGGTTGGTGATGGTGTTCCCGGCGTAATTCCAGATGAACTTGATTGGCACATCCAGCTTATCTTTACCGCGTACCCCATCACGCGTGGCGGTCATCTCCGGGCCACGCACAATCGCATCGGTCCAGCTAAAGCAGGAGATCTGCGTTTTCACCGGGTTGTCCGGCAGTGGCATGCGCTCGATGGTGATGGTGTAGGTGGATTCACGCGCGCCGCTGTTGCCGCCGTTGATCCCCACGTTGCCGGTTAGAATCGGCAGCATGGCAATGGCCCGCGACGTCAGTTCGCCGTTGGCCTGACGCTGCGGACCCCAGCCCTGGCAAATATACGCCGGTTTCGCGCTGCCGATTTCACGCGCCAGTTTGATGATTCTGTCGACGGGAATGCCGGTGATGCGCGACGCCCACTCAGGCGTTTTGGCCGTGCCGTCTTCGCCCTGGCCGAGAATATAGGCTTTGTAGTGACCGTTTACTGGCGCATCGGCGGGCAGCGTTTTTTCATCATAGCCGACGCAGTATTTATCGAGAAACGGCTGATCGACGAGATTCTCATCGATTAACACCCATGCGATACCGGCGACCAGCGCGGCGTCGGTGCCTGGACGAATAGGGATCCACTCATCTTCACGCCCGGCGGCGGTGTCGGTATAGCGCGGGTCGATGACGATCATGCGCGCATTTGAACGTTCACGTGCCTGCTCGAGGAAGTAAGTGATCCCGCCGCCGCTCATTCGCGTTTCCGCCGGATTGTTGCCGAACATCACCACCAGTTTGGTGTTTTCGATATCCGAGGTGCTATTACCGTCGTTGGTGCCGTAGGTGTAAGGCATGGCGCAGGCAATTTGCGCGGTGCTGTAGGTGCCATAATGGCTGAGGAAACCGCCGCAGCAGTTCATCAGACGTGCGACCAGCGAGGCGTAAGGCGAGGAGCGGGTGATGTTGCCGCCGACGATCCCGGAGGAGTAGTTGATGTACACGGCTTCATTGCCGTATTTCTCCACCACAGCTTTCAGATTTTTGGTGAGGGTATCCAGCGCTTCATCCCAACTGATGCGCTCGAACTTACCTTCGCCGCGTTTGCCCACGCGCTTCATCGGGTAGTTGAGTCGATCAGGATGGTTAATTCTGCGGCGTATTGAGCGGCCGCGCAGGCAGGCGCGAACCTGGTGATCGCCGTAAATGTCTTCACCGGTGTTGTCGGTTTCGACCCAGTAAACTTCGTCGTCTTTGACGTGTAATCGCAGGGCGCAGCGGCTGCCGCAGTTAACCGAACAGGCACCCCAGACCACTTTATCAGCGGCAGGGTTTACGGCCTGTTGCACGGCGGCAGCGGCGCTTTTGAGGCCGAAGGGTAAAGAGATCCCACCGGCTGCGAGCGCCAGTGAGCCAATTGCAGTGGATTTAACCAACGCTCGACGGCTAATCCCGCCGTGATGTTCGACATCGGACATGACTCACTCCATCTTTGTCATTGCGTGTGATAAGCACCCGCGATTACAACCGGGCTAATGATGGAGTGAGTTTTACCTATTCAGGGGTAATAAACCTTAATCCTTATCAAGCTAAGGGAAATTCTGCGATGAAATTACTGCGGTTCGCTTTGGGTATTGTCCTGTGCGCCCGCGCTGCTGGCAGCATTGCCGCTGCTGGTGCGCGTATAAAGAATTTTGAACGTATCGTTGGCGCAATGCCCGACGACCTGCGCGTCAGGTTGATCCGCTTGATCGCCGGGAACGATGTTCAGGCTAAATCCAGACTCGGGTACGCCATTGTTGATGATTCGCTGCTGGATGTCGCTTTTCACTCGCTCGCAGGAGTCTGGAGCGGCCAGCACCGCAGGAGAAATACTCGTTAACAGCAACGCGGTAATCCAGGGTAACCGTTTCATATCTAGCTCCTTATCTCTGTGTGTGGACTTTATTTTAGCAGGGATAATGTAAATAGCTGTATTGCAGAGAAATTTTCTGAAAAATCCGAGTGGTTAATTTACCATGATTAGGTGCGAGATGTGATTATTTAATTCTGTGATGAGTAGTCATCTAATAGAGTCAATTGCTGGCCATATTAATGTACGCTATTTCTGATGGCGTGGATTTTAATTGCCATGATGATAAAAAAGAATAAATTTTATTTGGTGGCTAATTTATTTAATCCCATTAGGCTTGTTGGCGGACGTTTCATTTTAATTCTGTACTTTACCTATATCGTCACAGGAGAAACAAAATGTTAAGCCAAAAAAGTTTATCGGATAAAGAACGTCGTGATGGCATGTATGTGTTAGAACAAAGCATGGGGTTTGTCTGGCAAGCCGCGCTACGCACCGCGGCGTTATTACGGGTTGCGGATCATCTGAAAGACGAAGCGAAAACCGCAGAACAGCTCGCGCAGGAATTGCACGTGGATGCCGGATTTTTATATCGGGTGTTGCGCACGCTGGCTTCACGCGACGTGTTTAAAATGACCGACGACGGCCTGTTCAGTCTCACTCCCGCCGCACAGTTTCTGCGATCAGACACCCCGTACTCCCTGCGTGAAGGGGTGTTGATGTTGACGGATAAAACCATGTGGCAGCCCGCTGGCGAAATGACGGATATCGTCAAAGGCAAACCGGTCTTCAACGAATTATTTGGCATGCCTTTTTACGAGTACTGGGGCACGAAAAAAACGCCGTCCGGCGACGACGGTTTTCATGCCGGGATGGCATCTATGTCGAGCGTTGAAAACGACATCCTGGTGGATAATTATCAATTCCCGGAAAATGCCACGGTCGTTGATATTGCCGGTGGATTGGGGAATCTTCTATTAACGGTTTTACGCCGAAATCCAACGCTGCACGGTATTTTATTTGATCGCCCAAACGTCGTGACTGAAAACAGCCTGCATTTATTGGGCGACGATTCGCGCTGGGAAACCGTGGCAGGAAGTTTTTTTGAAGCCTGTCCGGTCGCTGATATTTATATGCTGAAATATATTTTGATGGACTGGCCGGACGACAAAGCCAGCCAGATATTAAAAACCTGTCGCAAAGCAATGAAAGCCAGTTCACGCTTATTAATTCTGGAGCCGATGATTAAAGAAAAGGATAACGAGCAGGGGAGATATGAGATGGATCTAATCTTGCTGTCGGGCTTCGACGGCGGACGGGCGCGCACGGAGAAAGAGTATGCAGAAATGTTGGGTAACGTCGGGCTGAAGATTAATCGGATAATCCACACGCCGTCGTATTTGTCGATTGTGGAGGCGGTTCTGGCCTGACGCTTGCTAACACATAAAGTGATAAATTGCCGATGCGGTTTCGCTATAATGTTTACATCTATATTGGCTAATATGATTGGGATTAATTTCCACGCATCGGTGAGAATGTGAAGAAACTAGCAGTAATGATTGGGCTGACCAGCCTGCTGGCAGGGTGCGATAACGCCTCCGGGCCGCTGTCTTTTACGCCGGAGATGGCCAGCTTTTCAAATGAATTTGATTTTGATCCCCTGCGCGGGCCGGTAAAAGACTTCACCCAGACGCTGTTCAATGAAAAAGGGGAAGTGAGTAAGCGCGTAACAGGATCGCTTTCGCAAGAAGGGTGTTTCGATACCCTGGAGTTGCACGATCTGGACGCAAACACTGGCGTAGCTCTGGTGCTGGACGCCAATTTTTATGTGGATGCCGAAACGCAGCAGCAGAAAATTAAGCTGCAGGGTAAATGCCAGTTAGCCGAATTACCCTCTGCGGGCGTCACCTGGGATACGGACGATAACGGGTTTATCGTGACCGCACACGGTAAGGCGATGGAAGTGAAATATCGCTACGACGCAGACGGTTATCCGCTGGGTAAAACCACGGTTTCAGGCGATCAGCATCTCTCGGTTTCGGCTACGCCATCGAAAGATAAACGTAAAAAACTGGATTATTCCGCCATCAGCCTGCTCAACGATAAACCGCTGGGTACGGTGAAACAGAGCTGTGATTACGATCGTCACGACAACCCGGTCAGTTGTGAGTTACAGATGACGGACGACAGCGTAAAACCGGCTGTTGAGCATAAGTACACGATCAAAAACAGTATTGAATATTATTGATAAATCGGTGTTGTACGCCGGGTAAGGCGAAGCCGCCACCCGGCAACAAACGCATTACTGCGCCGTAGGCTTCAACAGGTGGGTTCCGGATGACCTGTGCTCTGCCAGATACTTATCCTGGAAAATACACATTCGAATGGTGTTGCGGTACTCGCCGTTAATAAAGAATTCATGAATCAGTTCGCCCTCCACCATAAACCCAAGCTTGCGGTAAATATGGATGGCTTTTTCATTTTCTTTATCAACGATCAGATACAGTTTATACAGGTTGAGAACCGTAAATCCGTAGTCCATCGCCAGTTTCGCTGCGCGCGTCGCAAGGCCTTTGCCCTGGTATTCTGGCGAAATAATTATCTGAAATTCCGCCCGACGGTGGACGTGGTTGATCTCAACCAGCTCGACCAGACCGGCCTTTTCGCCGTCGCATTCGACAACGAAACGGCGCTCGCTCTGGTCGTGAATATGTTTATCGTAAAGATCCGACAGCTCGACAAAAGCCTCGTACGGCTCTTCGAACCAGTAGCGCATGACGCTGGCGTTATTGTCGAGCTGGTGGACAAAGCGCAAATCCTCGCGCTCCAGCGGTCTGAGTTTTACTGTTAACGGGCTGGCCATAATCATCCTTCAGGCAGTCAATATTAAGGTGCTACCGTACGCCCGGTACGACGATCAAGGCAGCGCAGCGTATTAGGCTCCCAGTAGGCATTCACGTTCGCACTTTGCTGACAGTTATCCCGTGCATCAAAGGCGACGTCGTCTTTGTCCCACTCTTTTTCGGCACGTTTGTTCACTTTCTGGCGCAGGCTGCGGGTGTCATTCCATTGCTCTTTATCCATCGCGGCATTCTGGCGACTTTGCGCACTGTCACCTGATTCGATGATCAGTTTGCTGGTGTCGGCAGAGGCGGGCGCAGTGAAGGCAAAAGCCGTCAGAGAGAGCATGGCCGCCAGACAGAAGCGTTTGCTTAGTGTACTCATTGCATGTTCCTTATATTGGGTGTACCCGAGACCAATTCTACACCAATCCGAAAAGGGGGCATATCCTCGTGTCGGTTATGGAATTCGCCACGCAATTATCGCGTATCATGGTTAAACCCAATCTCACTCAAACGCCAAAATGATTAAAACTACCTTACTTTTCTTTGCGACTGCCTTGTGCGAAATCATTGGCTGTTTTCTGCCGTGGCTATGGCTGAAACGTGGAGCCTCGGTATTGCTGCTCCTTCCGGCTGGGATCGCGCTGGCGCTGTTTGTCTGGCTACTGACGTTACATCCGGCGGCCAGCGGACGAGTCTACGCTGCCTACGGCGGCGTCTATGTCTGTACCGCACTTATCTGGCTACGGGTGGTCGACGGCGTGAAGCTCAGCGCCTATGACTGGGCAGGGGCTGCGATTGCCCTGTGCGGCATGTTGATTATCGTGGCGGGCTGGGGGCGCGCATAAGCGTTTTATTTGTGATCTATGGATGATTTTTTGATCGCTATACTTGTATGGTAGTTGCGTAATTGCGTAAGTTTCTTGCATCACAACGAGCGATGTAAGGAACGGGATCATGAAAATTGTCGGGGCCGAAGTCTTTGTTACCTGCCCAGGGCGTAATTTTGTCACGCTTAAAATCACCACTGACGACGGGATCGTCGGCCTGGGTGATGCCACCTTAAACGGACGCGAGCTGTCCGTTGCCTCTTATCTAAAAGATCATCTCTGTCCGCAGTTGATTGGCCGCGATGCCCATCGCATCGAAGACATCTGGCAGTTCTTCTATAAAGGCGCGTACTGGCGGCGCGGACCGGTCACGATGTCGGCCATTTCTGCCGTCGATATGGCGCTGTGGGATATCAAAGCCAAAGCCGCCGGAATGCCGCTTTATCAGCTTTTGGGCGGAGCATCGCGTGAAGGTGTCATGGTTTATTGCCACACCACCGGCCACACGATTGACGATGTTCTGGAAGATTACGCCCGTCATAAAGAACAGGGATTCAAAGCCATCCGCGTGCAATGCGGCGTTCCGGGCATGAAAACCACTTACGGCATGTCGAAAGGCAAAGGGCTGGCGTATGAACCAGCGACCAAAGGCCACTGGCCGGACGAGCAGCTGTGGTCGACGGAAAAATACCTCGATTTCACGCCAAAACTGTTCGACGCCGTGCGCAACCAGTTTGGCTTTAACGAACATCTGCTCCACGACATGCACCACCGCCTGACACCGATTGAGGCAGCGCGGTTTGGTAAAAGCATTGAAGCGTTCCGCATGTTCTGGATGGAAGATCCGACGCCTGCTGAAAACCAGGAATGCTTCCGCCTGATTCGCCAACATACCGTTACGCCGATTGCTGTCGGGGAAGTTTTCAACAGCATCTGGGACTGCAAACAGCTGATCGAAGAACAGCTTATCGATTACATCCGCACTACCATCACCCATGCGGGCGGGATCACCGGTATGCGGCGGATTGCTGATTTCGCCTCACTCTACCAGGTCCGCACCGGTTCACACGGTCCATCGGATCTGTCGCCGATTTGCCATGCCGCCGCGCTGCATTTCGATCTGTGGGTGCCAAACTTCGGTGTGCAGGAATACATGGGTTATTCCGAGCAAATGCTGGAGGTTTTCCCGCACAGCTGGAGCTTCGACAACGGCTACATGCATCCGGGTGAAAAGGCGGGGCTGGGCATTGAATTCGACGAGAAACTGGCCGCGAAATATCCGTACGACCCGGCGTATCTGCCTGTCGCCCGCCTTGAAGATGGCACCCTATGGAACTGGTAAATCAGGAGCACACCATGAAAAGTATTGTGATTCAAAAACCGAATGCGCTGCTGATTGATGAGCGTCCATTACCTGTACCGGGCAACGGCGAAGTGCGGGTCAAAATAACCCTCGCGGGTATTTGCGGTTCCGACAGCCATATCTATCGCGGCCATAACCCGTTTGCCAAATACCCGCGCGTGATAGGGCATGAGTTCTTCGGTGTGATTGACGCGCTCGGTGAAGGCGTTGAAGAAAATCGTATCGGGCAGCGCGTTTCCGTCGATCCGGTGATCAGCTGCGGGCACTGCTATCCGTGCTCGGTAGGGAAACCCAACGTCTGCACAACGCTGGTGGTGCTGGGCGTGCATCGTGACGGCGGCTTTAGCGAATATGCGGTGGTTCCGGCGAAAAATGCCTGGCACATCCCAGATACGATCCCCGATAAACACGCGGTAATGGTGGAGCCTTTCACGATTGCGGCCAACGTCACCGGGCACGTTCGGCCCACGGAGCAGGATGTTGCCCTGATTTACGGCGCGGGTCCGATGGGGCTGGTGACCGTGCAGGCGTTGAAAGGCGTTTATAAGGTGAAGCAAGTGATAGTGGTCGACAGGATTGACGAACGGCTGGAGATGGCGAAACGCAGCGGCGCTGACTGGACGTTCAACAACGCAGAACAGTCGCTTCAGGCAGCGCTGGAAGAAAAGGGCATCAAACCAACGTTAATTGTTGATGCGGCCTGCCATCCGTCGATTCTTCAGGAAGCGATTACCCTCGCTTCTCCCGGCGCGCGCATTGTGCTGATGGGCTTCTCCAGCGACCCGAGCCAGATTGTGCAGCAGGGAATCACCGGCAAAGAACTGTCGATTTTCTCTTCTCGCCTGAACGCCAACAAATTTCCGGTGGTGATCGACTGGCTGGAAAAGGGGCTGATCGACCCAGACAAACTGATCACCCACTTCTTTGACTATCACCACGTCACTGACGCCATCGAACTGTTTGAGAAAGACCAGCGGCAGTGCTGCAAAGTCCTCCTCACGTTCGGCCAATAATAACAAACGCGGTTAAGTGGTACGCATCTTACCTTTATTCAGAGATAGCCATTATGACTCAAGCACAACCTCAAAGAACGACGTCGGATCTGGTGAAAGCGGCTGTTTCCGGCTGGCTCGGTACCGCGCTGGAATTCATGGATTTCCAGCTCTATTCCCTGGGTGCGGCGCTGGTGTTCCATGAAATATTCTTCCCGGAACAGTCCGCTGCAATGGCGTTGATTCTGGCGATGGGGACTTACGGCGCAGGCTATATTGCGCGTATCGTCGGGGCGTTTATCTTCGGCAAAATGGGCGATCGTATCGGGCGTAAAAAGGTGCTGTTTATCACCATCACCATGATGGGGATCTGTACCACGCTGATTGGCGTTCTGCCGACCTACGCGCAAATTGGCATTTTTGCGCCGGTGCTGCTGGTGACGCTGCGCATTATTCAGGGGCTGGGCGCCGGGGCAGAAATTTCTGGCGCGGGAACCATGCTGGCGGAATACGCCCCGAAGGGTAAGCGCGGAATAATTTCCTCGCTGGTGGCAATGGGAACCAATTGCGGAACCCTGAGCGCCACGGCTATCTGGGCGGTGATGTTCTTTGTGCTGGACCGTGAAGATCTTATCGCCTGGGGCTGGCGCGTGCCGTTCCTCGCCAGCGTCGTGGTGATGATCTTCGCTATCTGGCTGCGAATGAACCTTAAAGAAAGCCCGGTGTTTGAGAAGGTTAACGATGAAAGCGGCCCGGTAGTGACCGCTGAAGAAACCTCGCTCGGCGCGATGTTCAAAAGCAAATCATTCTGGCTGGCGACCGGGCTGCGTTTTGGTCAGGCGGGAAATTCAGGTTTGATTCAAACCTTCCTCGCCGGTTATCTGGTGCAGACGCTGCTGTTTAATAAAAGCATTCCGACCGATGCGCTGATGATAAGCTCGATCCTCGGGTTTATCTCCATCCCGCTGCTGGGCTGGCTGTCGGATAAAGTCGGGCGTCGTCTGCCGTATATCCTGCTCAACATCTCCGCCATTATTCTGGCGTACCCGATGCTGTCGATTATCGTTGATAAAAGCTACAGCCCCGGGGTGATCATGCTATCGATCATCGTCATCCATAACTTTGCGGTGTTGGGCCTGTTTGCGCTGGAAAACATCACTATGGCGGAGATGTTTGGCTCGCGGAACCGTTTTACCCGCATGGCGATTTCGAAAGAGGCGGGTGGTTTGGTGGCGGTCGGATTCGGCCCGGTGCTGGCGGGGATCTTCTGCAATATGACCGGTTCCTGGTGGCCAATTGTGGTGATGATGGTGGTCTATTCGGTAATCGGTCTGATATCAGCGGTGCTGATGCCGGAAGTGCGCGACCGCGATCTGAGCCTCGCGGAAGATGCCGCCGAAAAAGCGGTTTCCACCGTGCCGCTTGGCCATACGGTGAATCAGTAAGATCGCAGGGCGGGAGGTCGATCCCGCCTTTTCTTCTCTTCTTGTATGGTAGTTGATGGAAATCAAAGATGTCATACCAATTGCATGAGATGGTCTACCTCCTCAGATTCGACGACCACTCACTAAAATGAGCCTCCTCATGAATAATAAATTGTTGAATGCCAAAGCGTCACTTCCTGCCTACGACCGTAACAAGCTAGTGCCACGCATCGTGCACCTCGGTTTCGGCGCGTTCCATCGTGCTCATCAGGCCGTTTACACGGATATCCTCGCGGCTGAGCACGGCAGCGACTGGGGTTACACCGAAGTGAACCTGATTGGCGGCGAACAGCAAATTGCCGATCTCAAGGCCCAGGATAATCTCTACACCGTGGCGGAAATGTCCGCCAACGCCTGGACAGCTCGCGTCGTCGGTGTCGTCAAAAATGCGCTTCATGCGCAGGTTGATGGTCTGGAGACCGTGCTGGCTGCCATGTGCGAGCCGCAGGTGGCGATTGTTTCGCTGACCATCACCGAAAAAGGTTACTGCCATGCGCCTGCGACCGGGCAACTTATGCTCGATAACCCGCTGATCGCCGCCGATCTGCAAAATCCGCATCAGCCAAAATCTGCGCCGGGCGTGGTGGTAGAAGCGCTGGCGCGTCGTAAAGCGGCGGGTTTACCGGCTTTCAGCGTCATGTCTTGCGACAACATGCCGGAAAACGGCCATGTCATGCGTAACGTCACCTGCGCGTACGCGCGAGCGGTAAACAGCGAACTGGCAGACTGGATTGAAGCGAACGTCACGTTCCCGTCGACAATGGTCGATCGTATTGTGCCGGCAGTGACGCCGGAAACGCTGGATAAAATCGAACAGTTAACTGGCGTGCGCGATCCTGCGGGCGTGGCCTGCGAACCATTCCGTCAGTGGGTAGTAGAAGATAACTTTGTTGCCGGGCGTCCTGAGTGGGAAAAAGCAGGCGCAGAGCTGGTGGCAGATGTGATTCCGTTTGAAGAGATGAAGCTGCGTATGCTTAACGGCAGCCACTCTTTCCTGGCGTATCTCGGCTATCTGGCGGGTTATCAGCACATCAACGACTGCATGGAAGACGAATATTATCGTCAGGCCGCTCATGCGCTGATGCTCAATGAACAAGCGCCAACCCTGAAGGTAAAAGGTGTTGATCTGGGTCGTTATGCCGATCTGCTGATTGCGCGCTACAGCAATCCGGCGCTGCGTCATCGCACCTGGCAAATCGCGATGGACGGCAGCCAGAAGTTACCGCAGCGTATGCTCGATTCTGTGCGCTGGCATCTGGCGCATCAGCGCAGTTTCCCGCTGCTGGCGCTGGGCGTAGCAGGCTGGATGCGTTATGTCGGCGGCGTGGATGAAAGTGGAAACGCGATCGAAGTCTGCGATCCGCTGCTGTCCACCCTTCAGGCGGCGGTCAAGGGTAGTGCCGAAGGCGAAAGCCGGGTGAAAGCGCTGTTGGGTATCGAGGCGATTTTCGGTAACGAATTACCGCTGGAAGCCCGCTTTGTGGATGCGGTGATGGGCGCGTATAAAATGTTGCTGGAGCAGGGCGCGAAAGCGACGGTGGCACAAACTCTCGCTTCGAAATAAACACGTATCATGCCGCCGTTTGCGGCGGCATGTCATTAGGCCTGTTAGTGCATTCCTAAGCGAATCAGTTCAATCGGTTCGAACTTGCCTTCACAACCTTCCACTTCTACCGTTTTACTGCGGCGAACCTGCGCGGCGTCCAGCCCCTGAGCGTGAATTGCACGGACAGTCCCTGTGCGCCCGGTGCCGTTAATCATCACACGGCTGCCAGTGGTAATTGCGTTACGGTTGCGGTCATACGTCATCATGGTTATTTCTCCTCTTCTCTACACATCACGGCCCTGTTATTCCTGCCGCTGACGGGAGAATATAAATACGCCTGTTGCGTTCACATTTTTTTGTTTTTGATCAAGCTCACACTTTTTTGTCTGCATTTTATTGCCATTGGGCGGTTCAGACGCAAATTGACAAAACGGACAATTGTTTTCATTTATTGATAGTTTCGCCACTGAACGGTTTAGCCTTCGTTTCAAATAGCCATGTCACTCTTAAGTCAGATAACTCATTATTTTATTTGGAATAAGGAAGGGCTTATGTACAAGAAAATATTAATGCCTGTAGACGTATTTGAAATGAACCTCAGTGATAAAGCGGTGCGTCATGCGGAGTTTCTGGCGAAAGCGGATAACGCGACCATCACCTTGCTGAACATCCTGCCCATCAGCAGCCGCTCGTTGCTTCGCGGGTTTAACTCTGACATCAAAAAGTTCGAAGCCTATATGGTCACCGAGTCAGAGAAAAAGATGAATGAATTAAAGCGTTTATTTGATATCGCGCCGGAGAATATTCACACCGAGGTGCGCTTCGGTAATGTTCGCGATGAAATCATCAGCATGAGTAATAAAGAGGATTACGAAGTGATTGTTATCGGCTCGAAGACGCCGGGAATGTCCAGCCATCTGCTTGGCTCAAACGCGGAATTGGTTATTCGCTACGCCAAAATACCTGTCTTAGTGGTACGCTAATTATTTAAGCGCCTCCCTGTCGGGAAGGGAGGCGCTTAATATTAATCTTCTGTAAACCAGTCGCTGTTTTCCTGGCGAATAAGCTGCACCGACTCGCCAATTTCTTGCAAATGCACGGTCATCGCTTTGTCTACGGCATCAACGTCACGCTTTTCCAGTGCGGCGAAAATATCATGGTGCTGACGCAACAGCATTTCCGGTGGCGAGACGTGATCGAGGCTCATATAGCGCACGCGGTCCATCGTGGCTTTGATATTTTCAATGGTATCCCACGCCAGTTGACAGTCGGCAATTTGCGCCAGTTTCTGATGAAACTCATCGTCGAGCTGGAAAAAGTCATTCAGCTGTTTGCGTTCAATCGCAATGCGCTGCTGGTGGAGATTCTGTTCCAGCAAATAACACTGATTTTCGTCAATCAGAGAAGCCGCACGACGCACCACCGCGCATTCAATCGCCTGACGGACAAAACAGCCGTTGCGCACCTGCGAAAGGGATATTTTATTCACGTAGCTGCCGCGCTGCGGGCGAATTTGAATCAGACCGTTTTCGGCAAGTTTAATGAATGCTTCGCGCACCGGCTGACGCGATACGTCAAAACGCACCGAGACCTCTTTTTCAGAGAGCGGTGTACCGGGCGGGATCAGACAATGGACGATATCACGTCGCAAAATGCGGTAAATTTGCTGATTAACAGGCTGGGTAGGATTCAGTTGCGATTCGGCGGCCATTGGATGTGATTTCTCAAAGAGTTAACACTTCAATACTACCATTCTTTTACCGGTCATCCCAGACCCGACCCGCAGGCCGGGCGGGGAAAAATTAGCCGCGATGCACGCTTAATCCTGCAAAGCTCTGGCTGACTGGCATCATTTCGACGGTGTTAATGTTGACGTGTTTTGGCAGCGTCGCGACCCACCAGACGGTTTCGGTCACATCTTCCGGGGTCAGAGCCTCGGTGTTTTCATAGGTTTTGCCTGCTTTCGCATCATCGCCTTTGAAACGCACGTTGGAAAACTCGGTCCCGCCCACCAGGCCAGGCTCGATATCCGTCACGCGGATCGCCGTGCCGTGCAGATCGGTACGCAGATTCAGGCTGAACTGACGCACAAAAGCTTTGGTTGCGCCGTACACGTTTCCACCTGCGTAAGGCCAGCTTCCGGCGGTCGAACCGATGTTAATGATATGGCCGCGGTTACGCTCGACCATGCCCGGCAGCACCGCGCGGGTCATGTACACCAGCCCTTTGTTGTTGGTGTCGATCATGTTTTCCCAGTCTTCGACGCTGGCTTTATGCGCAGGCTCCATCCCCAGCGCCAGACCGGCGTTGTTGACCAGTAAATCAATGGCACGCCATTCTGCGGGCAGGTTAGCCAGCATCTCTTCAATGGCCGCACGATTACGCACGTCGAGTTGTGCGGTCAAAATGCTGTCGCCAAGCTCATCCTTCAGCTCCTGCAAACGCTCCTGACGGCGACCTGTTGCAATCACTTTATGGCCGTTGGCGACGAAGCGACGCGTGATGCTTTCACCAAAACCCGCCGTTGCCCCGGTAACTAATACGATCATCTCACTGTTCCTCAACGCTTTTTGTGTTGTACAACCATAGCACGCCATCTGGCACGTCGTTAAGGCAACTTTTGTATCGCTAAATGAACGTGGAGAGGGCACTAAAAGACGACGATTCCTGTAACAGGGGCTCCCGCGCTACGAATTTGGCCGCTGCCATACTGAACGACTTTTCCGTCGACAAAAGTGACGTAATAGTCGCCTTTATCCCAACCCCATCCGGATGCCAGGCGATTGCTATACTGGATCTGTTCTTTATTGCCTTCAACCGCATCACCATCAGGCGTGCCTAACACGTCGATGACCTGTGCCTTAGTCATTCCCGTCTGAACATTATGTATTTTTTCGCCAGTGGTACACCCAGCCAGCAGCAGTAACGCCAAACTGGCTAAAAGATTTTTTTTCATTGTTGTCTCAGTAACGATAAGGATTAAATTTAGAACGTTTAAATAATCAAATTAGAATATCGAATGCTTTCCTGCCGAAGGCTAGCGAATACGTTGAACATCGACGGATTCGCCATCATCAATGCTGACAATTTTATCTTCATCATCGGTGACGACCACATCTGATGCCGGTAGCCACAAGCCGCTGGTGATAGTGTCATAGCTCGCAACCTGCCATACGGAATTATCATCGAGAATAAGGATTTCCCCATTGGCATTATTACTTTTAATGAAATGCTGTTCAGCGGCTATGGCAGGGGTTAGGCAGAGTAACGATATAAAAAAGAGA
Source organism: Lelliottia jeotgali (assembly GCA_002271215.1). Classification (NCBI taxonomy): domain Bacteria; kingdom Pseudomonadati; phylum Pseudomonadota; class Gammaproteobacteria; order Enterobacterales; family Enterobacteriaceae; genus Lelliottia; species Lelliottia jeotgali. The sequence goes on from CP018628.1 coordinate 2,138,516, forward strand.
ATGGTTTTCATTAATAGCTCCAGAGCGAATGTATTTCGACATTAAAAGACGAAGGGTAAATTTGCGTTTAGGTTAATGCCTGACTCACAAGTCGTGTTGATCTTCGTCACGCTTTTTATGATTTGAAATTAATGAAACCGTTCAGAAATTAAACATGCAAACATTAATATCAGGAGAGACATAATATCTGATGGCAATAAATCTGCTCCTAATGGGGATTGCAGCACGCCGCTGGCTGTCCTACTCTGGGAGGATTATTATGTGCCCAGGAGTCAACGATGTCGGTTTCAAATCCGTTATTTGAAGTAAGCGTATTACCCTATCAGGCACCTCGATTCGATGTCATCGAAGACTGCCATTATCGTCCGGCATTTGATGAGGCGATGCGCCAGAAGCGCGCAGATATTGACGCCATTATTGCCAGTTCAGCCGCGCCGGATTTTGCCAACACGGTTTTGGCACTGGAAAAAAGCGGTGCGATGCTTTCGCGCGTCAGCAGCGTGTTCTTCGCCATGACCTCCGCGCACACCAACGACTATTTGCAGGAACTGGACGAAGCTTTTTCTACCGAACTGGCGGGATTAGCCAACGATATCTGGCTCAACGACGCGCTGTTTTCGCGCGTGCAGGCCGTGTGGGAAGGGCGGAAATCGCTGGATGCTGAGTCGTGCCGGTTGGTGGAAGAGACCCATCAGCACTTTATTCTGGCAGGCGCAAAACTGACTGAGACGCAGAAATCCGAATTAAAATCACTCAATACCGAAGCCGCATCGCTGACCAGTCAGTTCAATCAGAAACTGCTGGCGGCAGACAAAGCGGGTGGGCTGGTGGTCGATGATGCGCATCAGCTTGAAGGGCTGAGCGCCGACGAAATCGCCAGCGCCGCACAGGCAGCCGCAGATAAAGGGCTGGCGGATCGCTGGCTGATCTCATTACTCAATACCACGCAGCAGCCAGCGCTTTCGGCACTTCACGATCGTCAGACGCGTGAAAATCTGTTCAACGCAGGCTGGATTCGCACCCAGAAGAATGATGATAACGATACCCGTATGATTGTGCTCAGACTGGCGAATTTACGCGCCCGTCGTGCGCAGTTGCTTGGGTTCGAGAGCTACGCTAGCTGGAGTACCGCCGATCAGATGGCGAAAACGCCTGACGCGGCACTGAAATTTATGCGAGGTATTGTCCCGGCAGCGCGAGCGCGCGCGCAACGGGAGCAGGCAGATATCCAGAAAGTGATTGATGACGAGCAGGGGCGTTTCAGCGTGCAGGCCTGGGATTGGGCGTATTACGCTGAGCGCGTTCGTCTGGAGAAATACGCTCTGGATGAATCGCAGATCAAACCTTATTTTGCCCTCGATACTGCGCTGCACGATGGCGTCTTCTGGGCGGCCAGCCAGTTGTTCGGTATTCGCTTTGTCGAGCGCTTCGATATTCCTGTTTATCACCCGGATGTTCGCGTCTGGGAGATTTTCGACCAGAACGGCGAGGGTATGGCGCTGTTTTACGGTGATTTCTTCGCGCGTGATTCCAAAGGCGGCGGGGCGTGGATGGGGAATTTCGTCGAACAATCCCATGAACTCGCTGCACGCCCGGTGATTTACAACGTCTGTAACTACCAGAAACCGGCTTCCGGACAGGCGGCGCTACTCTCCTGGGATGATGTCATTACGTTGTTCCACGAGTTCGGTCACACGCTGCACGGCCTGTTTGCCGATCAGCGTTTCGCCACATTATCCGGCACCAACACGCCGCGCGACTTTGTTGAATTCCCGTCGCAAATCAACGAACACTGGGCTAGCCATCCGCAGGTCTTTGCGAACTATGCCCGTCATTATCAAACCGGAGAACCGATGCCAGACGCCCTGCGCGAGAAAATGCTCAGCGCGACGCAGTTCAATAAGGGTTACGACATGACCGAGCTTTTAAGCGCGGCGTTACTGGATATGAACTGGCACGGTATTGGCACGAAGGAAACGGTCACGGACGTGGATACGTTTGAATCGTCAGCGCTTAAAAAAGAGGGGCTGGATCTGCCCGCTGTTCCGCCACGCTATCGCAGCAGCTATTTTGCGCACATCTTTGGTGGCGGTTATGCAGCCGGATATTACGCCTATCTGTGGACGCAGATGCTGGCGGACGACGGCTATCAGTGGTTTGTCGAACAGGGCGGCTTAACGCGTGAAAACGGACAGCGGTTCCGCGAAGCTATTCTGTCGCGCGGGAACAGTAGCGATCTGGAAGCGTTGTATCGCGACTGGAGAGGGCACGATCCGTTGATCGAGCCTATGTTGAAGAATCGTGGGTTAAGCGATTAGTTTTGTGCGGTCTGATGCCCTCACCCCGACCCTCTCCCACGGGGAGAGGGAGAAAGCCGAGTCCGAGCTTGAGGGAGATCAGCGGACGATCCCCTCTCCCATTGGGAGAGGGTTAGGGTGAGGGGAAAAATTACACCACTTCGTTCGGACAATCTTCGCCATTTTCCAGCTGTTTCAGATTACCCAGCGTTGTTTCTGAAATGCTGATCAGCGCTTCGGCAGTCAGGAACGCCTGGTGTCCGGTAAACAGCACGTTGTGGCAGGCAGACAGACGGCGGAACACATCGTCCTGAATCACGTCGTTAGACTTGTCTTCAAAGAACAGATCGCGTTCGTTCTCATACACATCCATTCCCAGCGCGCCGATTTTTTGCGTTTTTAGGGCTTCAATTGCTGCCTGAGAATCGATCAGGCCGCCACGGCTGGTATTGATAATCATCACGCCGTCTTTCATCTGATCAAAGGCGTCTTGGTTGAGCAGGTGATAGTTCTCCGGCGTCAACGGGCAGTGCAGGGAAATCACGTCCGACTGCGAGAGCAGCGTTGGCAGGTCAACATACTCCACGCCCAGCTCCAGCGCAGCAGCACTTGGGTACGGATCGAACGCCAGCAGACGCATACCGAAACCTTTCAGAATGCGCAGAGTCGCCACGCCGATTTTACCGGTGCCGATCACGCCCGCCGTTTTACCGTACATGGTAAAACCGGTCAGACCTTCGAGAGAGAAGTTGGCATCACGGGTGCGCTGATATGCGCGGTGAATGCGTCGGTTCAGGGACATCATCATTCCGATGGCATGTTCCGCAACGGCTTCCGGGGAGTAGGCCGGAACACGCACCACTTTCAGACCCAGCTCTTTGGCTGCGTCCAGATCGACGTTATTAAAGCCCGCACAGCGCAACGCAATGTATTTTACGCCGTGTTTTTTCAACTCTTCCAGCACCGGGCGGCTACCGTCGTCGTTGACGAAAATGCACACCGCTTCGCAGCCGTTCGCCGTTTTGGCGGTTCTTTCGGTCAGCAGAAAGTCGAAAAATTCGAGTTCGAATCCGTAAGTCTCGTTAACATGTTGCAGATACTTTTTATCGTACTGTTTTGTGCTATATACCGCGAGTTTCATAAGACTTTCTCCAGTGATTTTGCATTCACGTTAGCATGATTAAAATAATCTTACAATTTATAAAATTTTATTGAATTCAATAAGTTCTATCAATAATTCTAGAGCAACTATCCTTAAAACTGGCGTTGACTTCAACTGACTGGCTAAACATGCCACAATGACGGGCACTGTCGGCTTATTTTTTCGCTAAATCAGGATATTAACTGCCCATGAGGGGTAAATACAAAGCCGTAATTGCGCTACTTCTGCTCATCATTCTCTTGCCGCTGACGCTGCTGATGACGCTTGCCCAGTGGGTCCCCACTCTTGCCGGGATTTGGCTCCCTGTCGGTACGCGCATTGCATTTGAAAAAAGCCCGCGCCTCAGCCGCAATCAGATTGTGATCCCCGATCTCCGTTATCTGGTCGATGACTGCGAAATCGCCCGCGTGGAAAACGCCACGCTGTCTCATCCCAGCCGCTGGAAGCTTGACGTCGGCGCGCTCGAGCTCAATACCGCCTGCTTGAGTAAACTGCCGCAGACGGAACAGGCCAACACTGCGCCGAAAACGCTCGCCGAATGGCAGTCAATGCTGCCGAATACCTGGCTTAATATCGATCGTCTAACACTTTCCCCGTGGCAGCAGTGGCAGGGAAAACTCAACGTATCATTAACGCCGTCAATGCAGGAAGTGACTTACCTGGGTGAACAGGTAAAAGTGCGAGGTAAACTTCGCGGCCAAAGCCTGACCATCAGCGAATTTGAACTTCACCTGCCGGATTATCCACAGCCGATTCAACTGGCGGGAGAGTTCACACTGCCGTTGATTCCGGACGGCGTGCCGGTAAAAGGCCACGCAGAGGCCACCCTGACCGTACCGCAAATTGCGTCGCCGGTGGATGTCGATCTCGACTGGGAACAGAATCGGGGTCAACTGGTGATGAGCGCCCGCGATAACCCCGATCCGCTGCTCGATTTACCGTGGCAACTCACCGCCGAACAGCTGACGATCAGCGACGGGCGCTGGCACTGGGATCTCACCGGTCTGCCATTAAGCGGGCGCGTGGGGCTGAAAGTTGAAAACTGGCAGCAAGGCCTGGAAAACGCCATCTTTACCGGTCGTCTGAACGTGCTGACCCAGGGCGATGCCGGTAAAGGCAACGCCGTGCTAACCCTCGGTCCGGGCAAACTGAGCATGGATAACAGCGCTATGCCGCTCCAGTTGACGGGCGAAGCCAAGCAGGGCGATCTGATTTTATATGCCATTCTTCCGGCCCAACTGACCGGCAGCCTTGCCGATCCGCATCTGGCATTTGAACCTGGTGCACTGCTGCGCTCACGCGGTCGGATCATTGATTCCCTGAATATAGATGAAATCCGCTGGCCGCTGGCGGGAGTAAAACTGTCGCAGAAGGGCGTGGACGGGCGTTTACAGGCCATTCTCAAAGCACATGAAAACGAAATGGGCGATTTTGTTCTGCATCTGGACGGACAGGCGAATGACTTTCTGCCGGACAGCGGCCTGTGGCAGTGGCGCTACTGGGGCGATGGTCACTTTACGCCAATGAATGCCCGCTGGGATGTGGCTGGCAAAGGCGAGTGGCGCGACAGCGCGATTGAACTGACGGCATTATCGACCGGTTTCGATAAACTGGAATACGGCACCATGCTGGTGAGCAAACCGCGTCTGATATTAGACCAACCCGTGCGCTGGCTGCGTGGCGAAAATAATCCGCACTTTAGCGGCGCGCTGTCGCTGGATGCGGAGGAGACCTCGTTCTCCGGCGGCAGCGTGCTCCCGCCGTCGACCCTGAAATTCAGCGTCGACGGCACGGACCCGACCTTCTTCCAGTTTAAGGGCGATCTGCACGCTGGCGCGATTGGCCCGGTGCAGCTGAACGGTCGCTGGGACGGGGAACGTCTGCGCGGTCAGGCCTGGTGGCCGAAACAGTCCCTGACGGTCTTCCAGCCGCTGGTGCCGCCAGACTGGAAAATGAACCTGCGCGACGGCGAACTGTACGCGCAGGTGGCGTTTTCTGCCGCCGCTGGTCAGGGATTTGAAGCGGGCGGTCACGGCGTGCTGAAAAGCGGCAGCGTCTGGATGCCGGATAATCAAATCAACGGCGTCGATTTTGTCCTGCCGTTCCGCTTCAGCGAAGGCACATGGTCTCTGGGTACGCGCGGCCCGGTCACGCTGCGCATCGCCGAGGTGGTCAACCAGGTCACCGCGCGCAATATCACCGCGGATCTGCAGGGCGATTATCCGTGGAGCGAACAGAACCCGCTGCTGCTGACCAACGTCAGCACCGACGTGTTGGGGGGAAAAATCACCATGCAGCAGTTGCGAATGCCGCAGCACGATCCGGCCCTGCTGCGGGTGAATAATATCTCCGCCAGTGAGCTCATCAGCGCCGTCAATCCGAAACAGTTTGCCATGTCTGGCCCGGTCAGCGGTGCGCTGCCGTTCTGGCTGGAGAGCGAAAAATGGATAATCAAAGACGGCTGGCTGACCAATCCCGGCCCGATGACCTTGCGTATCGACAAAGACACGGCGGATGCCATCGTCAAAGACAACATGGCTGCGGGTGTGGCGATTAACTGGCTCCGTTATATGGAAATTTCTCGCTCGTGGACGAAAATCAATGTAGATAATCTGGGTGTGCTGACTATGCAATCGGCGATCAGCGGTACCAGCCGGGTAGACGGAAAAAGTAACACCGTGAACCTCAATTACACCCACGAAGAGAATCTTTTTACCCTGTGGCGCAGCCTGCGCTACGGGGATAATTTACAGGCATGGCTTGAGCAACACGCGGCGTTACCGGATGTCCGCTGTCAGGCAGGTAAGGAATGTGAGGAACAACAATGAAAAATCTGACTGGCGCGCTTGGCGTGATCATGGTCGTAATGCTCTCGGGCTGTACGCCGCGTATTGAAGTGGCGGCACCGAAAGAGCCGATCACCATCAATATGAACGTCAAAATCGAACATGAGATCCACATCAAAGTGGATAAAGACGTCGAAACCCTGCTGAAATCGCGCAGCGATCTGTTCTGAGGATGCCATGAAACGACTTCTTGCAATCGGTCTGCTGGTGTTAGGCATCAACGTGCAGGCGCAGGCGATCACCTTAAACGAAGCACGTGCGCAGGGGCTGGTCGGCGAAACCCTGAGCGGCTACATTGCGCCGCTGCGCCAGGATAAGCAGACGCTGGCGTTGGTCAATGAGATCAATGCAGCCCGCACGGAAAGTTATCAGAAGCTGGCAGACAGCAATAATCTTCCGGTCGATGAAGTGGCGAAAATGGCAGGACAGAAGCTGGTGGCCCGCGCACAGCCGGGGGAATATGTGAAGGGGATTAACGGGAAGTGGCTGAAGAAGTGATCAGCGATAGCGCTTGCGGTACTCGCCCGGTGAGACACCAAAACGTTGTTTGAACGCCGTTGAAAAATGGCTATGGTCGGCAAAACCCCAGCTGTAGCCAATTCCCGCCAGTTTTTCATCATCACCCGTGGCGCGTAACACTTGCGCGCACAGGTCCAGCCGCCGGTTTTTGATGTACTGCGCCACCACCAGGCCTTTATCGGCAAACATGCGATACAGGCTGCGCACGGACATGCCGCTCTCGGTGGCGATCCACTCCGGGCGCAACGCTTCCGACTGAATGTGCGAATCAATCAGCGTCAGCACATTCTGGAACTGACGTTCTTTACGCGGCGGTGCGGATTCTCGCTGTTGAAAAGCAGGGCGCAGTAAACACACCATTGCCTCCAGCGCCGCTTCGCTTTCCAGATCGCTCAGATGGGCGTTATCCATGCTCTCCTGCAACAGCCGATAGCTCAGTTGCACCGTCGGCAGGTTGCGCGACAGCTTGAGCGCGCAGCTGACTTCCTGAAAGCGACACTGCTGTTCCAGAATCTGGCGTGGGAGTAAAAGAGAAATCTGGCGTGATTTATCGTGCCAATAAATCGAACAGGGGCGTGAAGCATCGATAAGCGTAATGTCACCCGCTTCAATCACCGTTTGCCTGTCGTCCTGTTCCAGCGTCGCATTGCCTTCGAGCTGAAATACGGTGTAGAACCAGGCGTCGTTGCTGCCTTTGATCTCCTGACGAGTGCGAAACAGATTAACGCCTGCGGCAGTGACAGTGCTGAGCTTCATACTTCTGGCGTAGCTGGTTTCCAGTTCGCCAAGAAACGGACCTGCCAGCGGACGCGCGGCAAAGCTGCCACACACCTGGTTAATTTGCGCCAGCCACTGTTGATATTTTTCCTGCTCGCTTGCACACGCCATCGTTCATCTCGCTGCACTGTCAATGTTTTTGCATTGTTGCATTTGTGTTGCATTTTGTCAGAGGTCTGGGCTGACTATAGGAAAGAACACTCGCTGATAACAGTGTTATAAGGCGGAATTATCTTTATTTGCGGGGGCTGTCACAGGTGGCAAAGCGAATGTCACACAGATAAAAGCGTATCTGGCAAAGCGATCTTAGACTGCGTTAACACCCTGCGAATAATAATGAAGGAGCACCCCATGTCTGAGACACAGACCGCCATTCTGCCGAGCGTGCAGCAGTTTTTAGACCGCCAACATGGCCTGTGGATTGAGGGCCGTCAGTCCGCTTCTGAAAGTGAAAAACGCCTGAATATCTTCAACCCGGCCACGGGTGAAATGATTGCTTCTACGGCAGATGCAAGCGTGAGCGATGTGGATCGCGCGGTAATGTCCGGCTGGCGTGCGTTTGTCTCCCGCAGCTGGGCGGGGAAACTGCCTGCCGAGCGTGAACGTATTTTGCTGCGTTTTGCCGATCTGGTTGAGCAGAACACGGAAGAACTCGCACAGCTCGAAACTCTGGAGCAGGGTAAATCAATTAACATTTCTCGCGCTTTTGAAGTGGGCTGCACGCTGAACTGGATGCGCTACACCGCCGGGCTGACCACCAAAATTGCCGGGAAAACCCTGGACCTCTCCATTCCGATGCCACAGGGCGCGCGCTATCAGGCGTGGACCCGTAAAGAGCCGGTTGGCGTGGTCGCCGGTATTGTGCCGTGGAACTTCCCGCTGCTGATTGGCATGTGGAAAGTGATGCCAGCTCTGGCCGCGGGCTGTTCCATTGTGATTAAACCGTCCGAAACCACGCCGCTGACGCTGCTGCGCGTGGCTGAGCTGGCAAGCGAAGCGGGCGTTCCTGATGGTGTGTTTAACGTCGTCACCGGCAGCGGTGCAGTGTGCGGCGCGGCATTGACCTCGCATCCGCATATCGCCAAGGTCAGTTTTACCGGGTCAACCGCGACCGGCAAACAGATTGCGCGCGTCGCTGCCGATACGCTAACGGGCGTGACGCTGGAGCTGGGCGGTAAAAATCCGGCGATCGTGCTGAAAGATGCCGATCCGGCGTGGGTGGTGGAAGGGCTGATGACCGGCAGTTTCCTCAATCAGGGGCAGGTGTGTGCCGCAAGTTCGCGCATTTACATCGAAGCGCCGCTGTTCGACACTCTGGTGAGTCACTTTGAGCAAGCGGTGAAATCCCTGAGCGTCGGGCCAGGCATGTCGCCGACGGCGCACATCAACCCGCTCGTCTCCCGCGCCCACTGCGACAAAGTGCAAAGCTTCCTCAACGAAGCGCAATCCCGCAACGCCGAGCTGATTCCCGGCAACAGCGGCCCGGACAAGCAGGGCTACTACGTTGCGCCTACGCTGGTGGTAAACCCGGATGCCAGCCTGCGCCTGACCCGCGAAGAGGTATTTGGCCCGGTGGTGAATCTGGTGCGCGTGTCTGATGGTGAAGAGGCGTTACATCTGGCGAACGATACGGAATACGGCCTGACGGCCAGCGTCTGGACGCAAAATATCAGTAAAGCGCTGGAGTATACGGACCGACTTCAGGCCGGTACCGTATGGGTGAATAGCCATACGCTGATCGACGCCAACCTGCCGTTCGGCGGCATGAAACAGTCCGGCACCGGGCGAGATTTCGGCCCGGACTGGCTGGACGGCTGGTGCGAAACCAAGTCGGTGTGTGTGCGGTACTAGTTGTTTTTGCCGGATGGCGGCTTTACCTTATCCGGCCTACGTTCAGGTTTTGTAGGTCGGGTAAGCGTAGCGCCACCCGACAATTTCCTACAAGGCCCAACGATTCCGCCCACCTTCCTTCGCCCGATACAACGCCGCATCCGCCTGTGCCACCAATTCGTCGGCGGTTAATCCCGCCGTCATTCCTGCAATGCCCATACTGGCTGTGACGTGCTCGCTCGCTTTCGATGCCTTATGCGCAATCCCGGCACGACGTAAATTCTCCTGAATGCGCTGCGCTACCTGTTCTGCCGCCTCGGACGGGCAATTGAACAGGATCAACAAAAATTCCTCGCCGCCGTAGCGCGACACCAGATCTTCCGGCGTGCGCACTGACGCTTTCAGCGCCTGCGCCACCCGCACCAGACACTCATCGCCTGCCTGATGCCCGTAAGCGTCGTTGTAAAGCTTGAAGTAATCCACATCCAGCATGAGAAGCGTGAAGGATTTTCCCTGACTCACGGCGCGTTCCAGCACGTTTTCCATCTCACGCCGGTTGGCGGTTTCGGTCAACGGGTCCTGATGCGCCAGGGCGTCGAGACGCGCAATCAGCAGCTGGTTTTGCTGATTGCGCTGCCAGGCTTCGTCGAACCAGCGCAGAAGAATAAAACGCCCGCAAATCAGGATCAGCGTAAAGACAATCCACACCGCTGCGAAGCGCATATTTAACCCGTGATTGAGCACCACGCTGGCGATCGGCAGGGTAAACCACAGCGGGAGCACGCTGGAGAGCAATCCCAAGGGATAGAAATAGAGCGCGGTGACGGCGGTCAATAACAGAATGGTGCACAGGGGCCAGGCATGCGGAAGTTGCCAGTCAACGATAAACCAGTAGCAGCACAGCGCCCACAGCAGCCCCGAGGTGAACAGCACCAGGCTAATCCCGGTGATATGCCGCCAGCTCATGACAATCAGCGCCGCCGACAGGGCGATTACCCCGAGCATTGCAGCATCGACCAGGGACGAAATCTGATGCCCGGATACATGGGCGGGGTCGAAATTGTGTACCAGCGTGTTACGCAGCAAAATCATCAGCGCAAAGCTGACGTGCACGAACGCCAGCCACGGCATGTTGATGGTCAGACCGCGAGAGACCATCGCCTGGCGGGTCGGCCATGAGGCCAGTTCAGAAGAGAGAGGGTGACGTTTTTCCATACATTCACTGTGTTAGAAGAAGAGAGCCGGCAGGCTGGCCGCTCAACGGCCTGCCTGCCGGAAAGGTTACGGTGTCACAATGTTGAACCAGAATTCAAACTTATCCATATAGCCCAGCATCTGATCCAGTTTAGCGCCGTCACCGGTCACTTTCACGTCGCCGCTGTCCTGTGCCTGTTTCAGCGTCACTTCTTTGAGGATGATTTTATTCAGCGTGTCGCGGTTGAGTGCAATGGTCGTGTCCGCGTCTTTTGCTTCGGTATTGGCCGTGTGGTTAAGCACGCCGTTTTCCAGCTCGAGCTTGTATTTTCCGCCGTCGCTGCCGAGATCGATGTTAAACACCGATTTCGCATCACCGGCTTTTTCGCCGTTGATATGCACCGCCAGATAGTCGAAGAACATCTCTGGGGTCATGGCGCGTACGGTATCCGGGCTGGCGGTATTCGGCGTTGGCAGTTTCTGCACGCCATTGCGTAACTCCTGCGCGCCGGTCAGGTAGAAGTTACGCCACGGGCCAGATTCTGCCTGATAGCCGAGCTGTTCCAGTGCATCGGCCTCCAGATTGCGCGCCGCCTGGTTATTCGGATCGGCAAACACCACTTTGCTGACCACCTGCGCCACCCAGCGATAGTTCCCCTGGTCAAAGTCGGTTTTAGCTTTCTGCAAAATGGCATCGGCACCGCCCATGTACTCGACAAATTTCTTCGCGCCTTCTTCTGGCGGCAGTTCGTCGAGCGTTGCCGGGTTGCCGTCAAACCAGCCGAGATAAAGCACGTAGGTGGCTTTCACGTCATGGCTGACCGAGCCGTAGTAGCCGCGGTTTGCCCAGGTGTGGGCCAGTGAATCAGGCAGTTTGAAGTTGGCGGCGATTTCGTCGCGCGTCAGCCCCTCGTTGGCCATGCGCAGGGTCTGGTCGTTGATGTAACGATAGAGGTCACGCTGGCTTTTCAGCAGCTTGACCACGTTGTCATTGCCCCAGGTCGGCCAGTGGTGCTGGGCCATGATGATCTCGGCTTTGTCACCCCAGCGGACAATCGCCTCGTTGATGTATTTTGACCACGGCAGCGGCTCGCGGATTTTGGCCCCGCGCAGAGAGTAGGTGTTGTGCAGGGTATGGGTGACATCCTCAGCGGATTCGATCAGTTTTTTCTCTTCGATATACCACAGCATTTCCGAAGGCGCTTCCGAACCCGGTGCCAGCATGAAGTCATAGGTCAGGCCATCGATCACCTCTTTCTGGCCGTCTTTTTCAATGATAGTGGTCGGAGCGATCAGCGTGACGTTCCCGGCAGAGGTGGTGGTTCCCAGCCCGGCACCCACCTGACCTTTGGCGTCGGGTTTCAGCAGGTTACCGTACATATAGCTGGCGCGGCGGCTCATCACGTTACCGGCCATGATGTTTTCTGCGACGGCGGCTTCCATAAATCCGGCGGGTGCATAAATCTTCACTTTGCCCGCTTTCACATCCGCTTCATCCACCACGCCGCGCACGCCGCCGTAGTGGTCCACGTGGCTGTGGGTATAAATCACGGCTACCACCGGTTTTTGACCGCGATTTTTAAAATAGAGATCCATCCCGACTTTCGCTGTTTCAGCTGAGACCAGCGGATCAACGACGGTGACGCCTTCTTTACCTTCAATAATCGTCATATTCGACAGATCGAGATTACGGATCTGATACACCCCGTCGGTCACTTCGAATAGACCGCTGATATTAATCAGCTGCGCCTGACGCCATAAACTGGGGTTGACGGAATCCGGCGCTTTATCGCCTTCTTTAATAAAGGCGTATTGCTGTGGATTCCAGACCACATTCCCTTGTTCCCCTTTAATCACGTCCTGAGGGATCGGGGCGATAAAGCCTTTGTGGGCATCGGTAAAATCGGTGTTGTCGTCAAACGGGAGCTGGCTGTAGAGGGCGTTATTGGCCTGTTGGGTGGCGGCAGTGGCGTCCTTAGGCGCTTCTGCCGCCAGGGCGTTCGGGCTGAAGGAAATAAACAGTCCCGCCAGCGCGAGGCTGGCGGCTATGGCGTTCAATCTCATTCTAAAACCTCTCAGAAGTAAGTACGACGTTGCGTGTGAAACTTCGTGTCCTGGCTGAAAAATGGTTCAAGAGATGAAAATAATGCGGGGAGGCATGACTAACTATAATCGGGCTGACTCATTCGGCAAGTGAATGAAATAAAACAGGCCGGGGAGTTCCCGGCCTTCGTAATTACTTCTCGTCCTTCTTCTTGCCAAGCGTTGGCGTCTCGTCGAAGAAGTTCCACGGTTTGAGCAGGGTGTGGACCCACTCTGTTGGCATAATCGGCCACTCTTCGGCGCGCGCCACGTGGGTGGTCCCGGTGGTCATCCACACCACATCATCCTGATTATCGATCGATTCGTTATCTTTGCTGTACTTGCCCAGACCGCTGTCGTGAATCGAACGGTTCGGGAATTTGCCTTCCGGATACATCTCGTTCGGATGGTAGCGTGTCACCCACAATTGCTTATCCATAAAGCTCAGGCGATGGTAAATCCATTCGTCCGGGGCGAATTTCGCGCCGGTGGCGACCGGATGAGTGCCGCCCGCATAAGGGATAATCTGGTACGACACCGGATTACCCATGCGGTTCTCTTTGCTGGTATTGCTCAGCAGACGAATGGTGCCTGGGTCAAACTTCTGCGCGGCCTGCTGTTCGGTATCGATGTTGTACTGATTGATCTGCATGGTACTGGTGCGCGGGCCACCGGCGGTGTTGGGTTTCACTTCCGGGTCCATCGCCACCAGACGGTTGTTGGTGCCATCCACGTCCATATCCAGACGGAAGTTGTAGATATGCTGGTGGGTGGTCCCGACGATGTTGTGATCGATCAGGGTGCCGTATTTGGTGTCGTCTTTGGCGCTCGGGTCGTGCATGGTTTTCGCCTGCACGCCTTTCACCGCTTCGATGCCGGTAGCGCCCGCATCGATGCCGATGGTGCCGTTTTCGTGGAAAATCCAGTCAAAGATATAGTCGTAGTTACCGACGGTACTGACCCAGCGCACCACCAGTTCGCGGCGCTCGGTGCTGACGTTCGGCTGGCCCATCTCCTGATGTTTATATTCCGGCCCGGCGTAGCGTTCAAAGACGGCAATCGCGCGCGGGATCTCCATCGGCGCACCGGTGTAATCCGGAATGGTTTCGTTGAGCATCACCGCGTTCGACGGCGCGTCTTTGCCGCGCACCAGCGGCGAGGTAAGGGTACCCATGCCGTAATCGCCCGAATCAAGATAGGCTTTAAAGTACCAGCCCACGTCCGGGTCGCCGTACGGCACAATCATCCCGCCGAGTGAACCCTGATACATCACCTGGCGTTTTTTGCCGTTATCGTTGTAGGTCACGGTGGAGATGATCGGCCCGACGCGAGAATCGAGGCTCAGGTGGAAGTCCCAGTTCTGCCAGTGGATCATGTCGCCGGTGATAGTGTAGTTCTTACCTTCTGGCTCACTGATTTCCAGCGGTTTTTTCACCGGAGCAATGCGGTCGCGACCATCATACGGACGGGCGAGCATGGGCACAGGAACCACCGGGCCTTCTTCAATTTTGATGATTTTTTTCTGTTCAAGATCGACGACCGCCACCAGGTTTTCAATCGGGTGCGCCCAGTAGTTGCCGTCGCCGGTATCGAGATAGCTGACCACTTTCAGCAGGCGATCTTCCTGTTTCAAACCGTCTTTGCCGTCAAAATAGCCGACGGTGAGCGGGGTGCCGATCACTTTCTTAGGATCGGTCACGCCGTGTTTTTTCAGCGCCTCGGCGTATTCCGGGCTCGCCATGATGATCTGCTGCACGGAGGTGAAATCATCCAGCAGGACCATGCCGTGAGCGTCGTTGACTGGCGTCCAGCTCACGACTTTTTTGTCCTTCAGATCAACCACGCTTTCGATAACGTGTTTGCCATCCAGCATGGTGACGTTCGCCTGGCGCGGGCTATCAACCGCCGTGCCGTTCAGCACGAAATCCCACACTTTGGCTTTTTCAGGTTCCGCCAGCGCGATCTGGGTAAAACGGGTATTGGGTTTAAAATCCGCCGAGGTTTTGACGATCTCGACGGCTTGTTTAATTTCGTCTGCGGTCAACGCGTTCAGCGGGTGCGGGCGCTTCTCCACCTGGAAGGTCTGATCGAGCCCCGACTGGAACACATCGTTGATGAAGGTTTCGGAGATAAACGCTTTTTTACCTTTCATCACCACCGGCACCTGCAGTATGAGCGGCTTGCCGTTGACGATGGCGGTTTTCGCGCCCGGTTTAACCTTCACAAAAGCGCCGTCTTTGCTGAGGGTGAACATCTGGGCGTAATCGTCCCACTGCACATCAGCGCCAAAGTCAGCAAGTGTCTTGTCCATTGGAACCATATGCGCTTCGCCGCCGTGGGCGAAAACCGGTGACTGCCAGGAGCATAACAACGCGACTGCCACGGCCAGTGCCGTTTTACGGGCAGAAAAAGAAGAAGGGCTTCCCATCGTTGACCTCATCATTATTGTGTTATTAGTGTTGTGCAGCCTTATCCTGGCAGGACGCCTTAGCGAATGCTTGCCTGCACCTGCCAGGCGTTTTGTCATGTTTGCCAAATTAAAAACCGGGAAGGGACCTTCCCGGTAAAAAGAACGGATCAGTCGGTGAAATCGCCCTGCTGGCGAGCCACGAGGGTCAGAATGGAGTACAGCGCGACAGGCTGCTGGTGCTGATTGAACACTTCAACCGCCCATTCGACCACGCCAGTCGGTTTCTCTTCTGCCGTGCGCTGCTTCTTCAGGGTTTTGCGCTTGCAGGTCAGACGCACCTGGATGGTATCGCCCGGTTTCACTGGCTCGATAAAGCGCAAGTTTTCCATGCCGTAGTTGGCGATCACCGGTCCGACGCCTGCATCAACAAACAGGCCAGCGGCGGCAGAAATCACAAAGTAACCGTGGACCACGCGCTCACCGAAGATCGACTCCGCTGCGCCAATTTTGTCCATGTGGGCGTAGAAATGATCGCCGCTCAGGCAGGCAAAATTAACGATATCCGCTTCGGTCATCGTACGACGCGGAGTCAACAGGCTGTCGCCCGGCTGCAACTCTTCGAAGTATTTGCGGAACGGATGAACGCGGTCTTCTTGCACCTGCGCGCCACGTACCCACTGTTGGCTGATGGCGGCCAGCATCGACGGGCTGCCCTGGATTGCGGTGCGTTGCAGATAGTGTTTCACCGCGCGCAAACCGCCCAGCTCTTCACCACCGCCTGCTCGACCCGGACCGCCGTGAACCAGCTGCGGCAGCGGGGAGCCGTGGCCGGTAGACTCTTTTGCTGACTCTTCGTTGAGGATCTGAATACGCCCGTGGGCACGCGCCGCGCCGGAAATAAACTGCCGGGCGATACGCGAATCAGCGGTGACCAGCGTTCCCGCCAGGCTGCCTTCACCGGCGCGCGCCAGGGTCATAGCATGTTCCGCGTCGCGATACGGCATCAGCGTGGCGACCGGGCCAAAGGCTTCGGTAGCATGAACGGCAGGGGACTCGTCCGGCTGCGGGCAGAACAGCAGCGTCGGCGGGAAGAATGCCCCGGCGGCCTGCAGATCGGCTTTGCCACCGAGGCGAATCTGGCAGCCCGCCGCGACCAGCAGATCCACTTTTTCCTGCACGTCGGCACGCTGTTCGGCGTTGACCAGCGCCCCCATTTTGACGCCTTCCTGCGCCGGATTGCCGACCACCACTTTCTCAAGACGCGCAATCAGCGCCTGGCTGACGGCCTCAACTTGCCCCTGCGGGACGATGATGCGGCGAATGGCAGTACATTTTTGTCCGGCTTTGGCGGTCATCTCCCGCACCACTTCACGGATAAACAGGGCAAACTCCGGCTGCTCTGGCGTCACGTCTTCGCCCAGCACGCAGCAGTTCAGGGAATCGGCTTCCATCGTGAACGGAATCGATTTGCCGACGATATTCGGGTGGACGCGCAGCATCTGCCCGGTGGAGGCGGAGCCGGTAAAGGTCACCACGTCCTGACTGTCGAGATGATTGAGCAGGTCGCCCGCACCGCCGCAGATCAGGCTGATCGCACCCTCCGGCACCAGACCGCTGTCGACGATGGATTTCACCATCGCCTGCGTCACCTGCGCGGTAGCCGTCGCCGGCTTGATGATCGCAGGCATCCCGGCAAGCCAGGTCGGGGCCAGTTTTTCCAGCATCCCCCAGCAGGGGAAGTTAAAGGCGTTGATATGCACCGCCACGCCGGATTTGGAGGTCAGTACGTGTCGCGCGGCAAAGCCGCCTTCTTTCGACAGCGGGATCAACTCGTCTTCCGGCCACAGAGTGTCGTCCGGCAATTCACGGCTACCGAGGCTGGCGTAGGTAAACATCGTGCCAATCCCGCCTTCGATATCCACCCAGCTGTCCGCTCGGGTCGCGCCGGTTTCTGCCGACAGGGCGTAAAACTGCTCTTTCTGGCTCAGCAGATGTTTGGCGACCGCTTTCAGCATTGCCGCGCGCTCGATAAAGGTCATGGCGTGAAGTGATTCACCCCCGCGTTCGATGGCGAAGCGACGCGCCGCCGCCATATCCAGGCCTTCACTGGTCACTTCCCACAGGGCTTCGCCGCTGATGGCGTGATGAATGTTGCGCTCGCGGCCCCGGCCAGACTGCCAGATGCCGGATAAGAAGCTGGCTAACTGCTGCATCTTTCTCTCCAAGTGTTACGTAATTTCACTATAGATAGTTTGATTATGAATCATAAAAAGCAAGTAATGTTTTAATGATTTGTTAACAATGTGATCTTGTTAGATGAATCACGCTGTACGCATTGCCCGTTATGAGCGGCCTTGTGTAAAAGCCTTGCGAGCGGCATCACAAAATAGACAAACAATCCTTGGGGTTATATTTAACCTTTGTGTAACTTTTATGAAACGAAGTGATTCATCATTAAACGATGATTAACGATTTAACGAATCATAAAGGTGACGACGTGACGGAAGAACAACGCTTTGAGCAGCGCATCGCACAGGAGACAGCCATCGAGCCGCAAGACTGGATGCCGGACGCCTACCGCAAAACCCTGATCCGCCAGATTGGTCAGCATGCGCACTCCGAAATTGTCGGCATGCTGCCGGAAGGGAACTGGATCACCCGCGCCCCGACGCTGCGTCGCAAAGCGATTCTGCTGGCGAAGGTGCAGGACGAAGCAGGGCACGGGCTCTATCTCTACAGCGCGGCGGAAACCCTGGGCTGCGCGCGGGAAGACATCTACCAGAAGATGCTCGACGGCAAAATGAAATACTCCTCGATCTTCAACTACCCGACCCTGAGCTGGGCCGACATCGGTGTGATTGGCTGGCTGGTGGACGGTGCGGCGATCGTTAACCAGGTGGCGCTGTGCCGCACCTCTTACGGGCCGTATGCCCGTGCGATGGTGAAAATCTGTAAAGAAGAGAGCTTCCATCAGCGCCAGGGTTTTGAAGCCTGCATGGTGTTGGCGCAGGGCAGCGAATCTCAGCGTCAGATGTTGCAGGACGCCATCAACCGTTTCTGGTGGCCAGCCCTGATGATGTTCGGGCCGAACGACGACAACTCCCCGAACAGCGCCCGCAGTCTGGCGTGGAAAATCAAACGCTTTGGTAATGACGAACTGCGCCAGCGCTTCGTCGACAACACCGTTTCGCAGGTCGAAATGCTGGGCATGACCGTCCCGGATGCAGATCTGCATTTCGATGAAGAGAGCGGTCACTACCGTTTCGGCGAAATCGACTGGCAGGAATTTGAAGAAGTGATTAACGGGCGCGGCGTGTGCAACCACGAACGCCTTGCCGCGAAAAACAGAGCCTGGGAAGAAGGGGCGTGGGTGCGCGAAGCCGCACTGGCGCACGCAGAAAAACAACACGCCCGCACCGCCGCCTAAGAGGAATTAACATGAGCAATGTCTACTGGCCGTTATATGAAGTCTTTGTCCGCAGCAAACAGGGGTTATCCCACCGTCACGTCGGCAGCCTGCACGCCGCCGACGACCGCATGGCGCTGGAAAACGCGCGTGATGCCTACACCCGCCGCAGCGAAGGCTGTTCGATCTGGGTGGTGAAGGCGAGCGAAATCGTCGCCTCGCAGCCGGAAGAACGCGGCGAATTTTTCGACCCGGCGGAGAGTAAGGTTTACCGCCATCCGACGTTTTACACCATCCCTGATGGCATCGAGCACATGTGAGGATGGCTATGAAACCGACTACCCAATATGCCCTGCGCCTGGGCGATAACTGTCTGATCCTATCCCAGCGTCTCGGGGCGTGGTGCGGCCATGCGCCGGAGCTGGAGATCGACCTGGCGCTGGCCAATATCGGCCTCGATCTGCTCGGGCAGGCGCGCAATTTCTTAACCTACGCCGCCGAACTGGAAGGCAGCGGCGACGAAGACACGCTGGCCTTTGGTCGCGACGAGCGCCAGTTCAGCAATTTGTTGCTGGTGGAACAACCGAACGGCAACTTCGCCGACACCCTGGTGCGTCAGTATTTCATCGACGCCTGGCACGTGGCGCTCTTTACCCGTCTGACCCAAAGCCGCGATGCGCAAATTGCGGCAATTGCCGCGAAAGCGATCAAAGAAGCACGCTATCACCTGCGCTTTAGCCGTGGCTGGCTGGAGCGTCTGGGCAACGGCACCGACGTTTCTGCGCAGAAAATGCAGCAGGCCATTGACTCCTTGTGGCGCTTCACCGCCGAACTGTTCGAGGCCGACGCGCTGGAACAACAGCTGATCGCCGAAGGTATCGCCGTTGACCCACACGAACTGCGCGCCGAGTGGGAAGCGGAAGTGTTTGCCGGGTTTGAACAGGCCTGCCTGCAAGTCCCGCAAGAAGCGGCGTATCGCTCCGGCGGCAAAAAAGGGCTGCACACCGAACATCTGGGACCGATGCTGGCGGAGATGCAATACCTCCAGCGCATGTATCCTGGTCAGCAGTGGTAAGAGGAGGTCGCTATGCAACGTCTCGCTGAGATCGCCCCGGCGGAAATCCCGCAAATCTGGTCCCTGTTAAGCCAGATCCCGGACCCGGAAGTGCCGGTGCTCACCATCACCGATTTAGGCATGGTGCGCAGCGTTTCTGCGCAGGCGGGCGGCTGGGTGATTGGCTTTACGCCGACGTATTCCGGCTGTCCGGCGACGGAGCATCTGCTGGGGGCCATTCGCGAGACGATGACCGCCCACGGGTTTACGCCGGTGCATATCGTCCTCCAGCTCGACCCGGCCTGGACCACCGACTGGATGACCGACGACGCCCGCACACGGCTGCGTGAATACGGTATCAGTCCGCCGGTCGGCCACAGCTGTCACGCCCACGTGCCTGCTGAAGTGGCCTGTCCGCGCTGCGCGAGCACCGACACGTCGGTTATCAGTGAATTTGGTTCGACGGCCTGCAAAGCGCTCTATCGCTGCAACGCCTGCCGTGAACCTTTCGACTATTTCAAATGTATCTGAGGTTGCCATGACAACGTTTCATTCCTTAACGGTGGCAAAAGTGGAACCCGAAACCCGCGATGCGGTGACCATTACCTTCGCGGTTCCACAGACTTTGCAGGAAGCCTACAGTTTCCGCCCGGGCCAGCATCTGACGCTGAAAGCGCGTCTGGCGGGAGAAGAGTTACGCCGCTG
The DNA here is from genome assembly GCA_002271215.1 of Lelliottia jeotgali. Taxonomy (NCBI): domain Bacteria; kingdom Pseudomonadati; phylum Pseudomonadota; class Gammaproteobacteria; order Enterobacterales; family Enterobacteriaceae; genus Lelliottia; species Lelliottia jeotgali. Next base: position 2,158,798 of record CP018628.1, read on the forward strand.
TTATTCCATCTGCCGTAGTGTGACGCCGGGCGAAATTAGCGTGGCGGTGAAAGCCATCGACGGCGGGCGTTTCTCCCGCTATGCCCGCGATGAGATCAAACAAGGTATGGCGCTGGAGGTCATGGTGCCGCAGGGCCACTTCGGTTATCAGCCGCAGGCTGAACGCGCCGGGCGCTATCTGGCGATTGCCGCCGGGTCCGGCATTACGCCGATGCTGGCGATTGTCTCCAGCACGCTGCTGGTCGAGCCGGACAGCCACTTTACGCTTATCTACGGCAACCGCAGCAGCCAGAGCATGATGTTCCGCCAGGCGCTGGCAGATCTGAAAGATAAATACCCGCAGCGGCTGCAACTGGTGAATATTTTCAGCCAGGAGACGCTCGACAGCGACCTGCTGCACGGGCGTATCGACGGCGAAAAACTGCATCAGCTGGGGGAAACCCTGATTGATTTCAGCCTGTTTGACGAAGCCTTTATCTGCGGCCCGTCGGCGATGATGGACGACGCCGAACTGGCGCTGAAAGCGCTGGGAATGCCGGAAAAAACCATTCATCTGGAGCGCTTTAACACGCCAGGCAGCGGCGTGAAACGCGCCGCGACGGTGCAGGCGCAGGGGCAAAAAGTCACCGTGCGTCAGGACGGGCGTGACCGTGAAATCACGCTCACCGCCGACGACGAAAGCATTCTCGACGCGGCGCTGCGTCAGGGGGCAGACCTGCCGTACGCCTGCAAGGGCGGCGTCTGCGCCACCTGTAAATGCAAAGTGCTGCGCGGGAAAGTGGATATGGCGACCAACTACAGCCTCGAGCCGGACGAACTGGCGGCGGGTTACGTATTGAGCTGCCAGGCGCTGCCGCTCACCGCTGATGTGGTGGTCGATTTTGACGCGAAGGGGATGGCATGAGCGAGCTAATTGTCACCCGTCATGGCCGCGTGCTGCTTCTGACGCTGAATCGTCCGGCGGCGCGCAACGCTCTCAACAACGCGCTGCTGACGCAAATCGCGGAAGCACTGGAAAACGTCGCGCAGGACGGCGAGATCTCCGCCTGTGTCATTTATGGCAACGAGCGCTGCTTTGCCGCCGGGGCCGATCTCAACGAGATGGCGGAGAAAGATCTTCCCGCCACCCTGAACGACATTCGCCCGCAGCTGTGGGCGCGGATCAATAACTTCAACAAGCCGCTAATCGCCGCTGTAAACGGCTTCGCGCTGGGCGCGGGCTGCGAGCTGGCGCTTTTATGTGACGTGGTGATTGCTGGCGACAACGCCCGGTTCGGGCTGCCGGAAATCACGCTGGGCATTATGCCGGGCGCGGGCGGCACTCAGCGTTTGATTCGCAGTGTCGGTAAATCTCTCGCCAGCAAAATGGTGCTGACGGGCGAAAGCATTACCGCGCAGCAGGCGCAAGCGGCGGGGCTGGTGAGCGACGTGTTCCCGACGTATCTGGTGCTGGAATATGCCCTGAAACAGGCTGCGCTGATGGCGCGCCATTCGCCGCTGGCGTTGCAGGCCGCGAAACAAGCGCTGCGCCAGTCGCAGGAAGTGCCTTTGCAGGCCGGTCTGATGCAGGAGCGCCAGCTGTTTACGCTGCTGTCTGCCACGGAAGACAGGCGGGAAGGCATCGCCGCTTTCTTACAAAAACGCACCCCCGACTTTAAAGGACGCTAATTGTGGAATTTATTCTGAGTCATGTTGAGCAGGGCGTGATGACCATTACGCTGAACCGCCCGGAGCGTCTGAACAGCTTTAACGATGTGATGCACCAGCAACTTTCCGAGTGCCTGAAACAGGCCGAGCGGGATGACACCATCCGCTGCCTGCTGATCACCGGAGCCGGGCGCGGTTTTTGCGCCGGGCAAGATCTGAATGACCGCAACGTTGACCCGAACGGCCCCGCGCCGGATCTGGGCTATTCCGTGGAAACCTTTTACAACCCGCTGGTGCGCCGTCTGGCGAAACTGCCGAAACCAGTCATTGCTGCCGTCAACGGCGTGGCGGCTGGCGCTGGTGCGACATTAGCGTTGGGCTGCGACATGGTGATCGCCGCCCGTTCAGTGAATTTCATGATGGCCTTTAGCAAGCTGGGTCTGGTGCCTGACTGCGGCGGCACCTGGCTGTTGCCGCGCGTCGCCGGACGGGCGCGGGCAATGGGACTGGCGCTACTGGGGGATAAACTCAGCGCCGAACAGGCCCACGCCTGGGGGATGATCTGGCAGGTGGTCGATGACGAAGAGTTGTCTTCCACGGCGCAAAAACTGGCGATCCATTTTGCCTCTCAACCGACCTTTGGTTTAGGTCTTATCAAACAGGCAATGAACGCCGCCGAAACCAATACGCTCGATGAACAGCTCGACCTGGAGCGCGATTACCAGCGTATGGCCGGGCGCAGCGACGACTACCGCGAGGGCGTTAGCGCGTTCCTCGCTAAACGCACGCCGAACTTCACGGGGAAATGAGATGACGATGAGAATTCACACCGTCGCCGTGATTGGCAGCGGCACGATGGGCGCCGGGATCGCGGAAGTGGCTGCCAGCAGCGGACATCAGGTGCTGGTGTACGACATCGCCTCTGACGTGGTGGCCCGCGCCATCGACGGGATTCGTGCGCGGCTGGAATCCCGCGTGGCACGCGGAAAACTGACCGCTGAAGCCTTTGAGAAGATCGTCGCGCGTCTGCTGCCAGTCAATGATATTCATGCCCTTGCCGCCGCCGATCTGGTGATTGAAGCGGCCTCCGAACGCCTCGACGTGAAAAAAGCGCTGTTCAAACAGCTGGGCGAAATCTGCCCGCCGCAGACGCTGCTCACCAGTAACACGTCGTCGATTTCGATAACGGCGGTGGCTGCCGACGTGCGCCATCCGGAACGCGTCGCAGGGCTGCATTTCTTTAACCCGGCGCCGGTAATGAAACTGGTGGAAGTGGTCAGCGGACTGGCGACCTCCAGCGAAGTGGCCGATCAGCTGTGCGAGCTGGCGCTGAACTGGGGCAAACAGCCGGTGCGCTGCCAGTCCACTCCAGGGTTTATCGTCAACCGCGTCGCGCGTCCGTTCTACTCTGAAGCCTGGCGTGCGCTGGAAGAAAACGTGGCCCCGGCACAGGACATCGACGCCGCGTTGCGCGAAGGCGGCGGTTTCCCGATGGGGCCGCTGGAGCTGACGGACTTGATTGGTCAGGATGTTAACTTCGCCGTGACCTGCTCGGTGTTTAACGCATTCTGGCAGGAGCGCCGCTTCCTGCCGTCGCTGGTCCAGCAGGAGCTGGTACTCGGCGGACGCCTGGGCAAAAAAACCGGGCAGGGGGTTTACGACTGGCATGGCGAACGTCCTGCTACGCAGTGGCTTGCCCCGGTCGGAGCGACCTTCAGCCCGGTAACAGCGCAAAAAAGAAGTGACGGTGTCACGGAACTGGATGAGGTACTACTGGTAGAAACCACGGGCGAAACTGCGCAAAGTCTCGCTCTGCGCCTCAATCGCCCGGTGGTGGTGGTCGACAGAATGGACGGTGACGTTGTGGTGATCGCGACGGCCGCCAGCAACCCACACTCTGCCACGCAAAAAGCGATTTATCACCTGCAGCAGCAGGGGAAACGCGTCCTGCACATGACGGATTATCCCGGCCTGCTGATCTGGCGGACCGTGGCGATGATTATCAACGAAGCGCTGGATGCCCTGCAAAAAGGGGTCGCCAGCGAACAGGATATCGATACCGCCCTGCGCCTGGGCGTGAACTATCCCGTCGGGCCGATTGCCTGGGGTGAACGTCTGGGATGGCAACGCCTGTTAATTCTACTTGAAAACCTGCAACGTCATTACGGCGAAGAGCGCTATCGCCCGTGTTCACTACTGCGCCAGCGTGCGCTTGTGGAGAGTAGCTATGAGTCATAACGCCTGGCACAACGCCCGCGCCATGTATGAAAACGACGCCTGCGCGCAGGCGCTTGGGATCGATATTGTTGAGATGGACGAGGGGTACGCGGTGGTGACGATGACCATCACCCCACAGATGCTCAACGGCCACAAAACCTGCCACGGTGGGCAGCTGTTCTCTCTGGCTGATACGGCTTTCGCCTACGCCTGTAACAGCCAGGGACTGGCGGCTGTGGCCTCGGCCTGCACCATTGATTTTCTGCGCCCTGGCTTTGCGGGAGACAAGCTGACCGCCAGCGCTCGCGTAAAACATCAGGGCAAACTGACCGGCGTGTACGACATCGAAATAACTAACCAACAACAAAAAACAGTCGCCTTGTTTCGCGGTAAATCGCACCGCATTGGTGGCAGTGTGACAGGAGAAGCCTGATGCGTGATGCATTTATCTGTGATGGTGTTCGTACCCCGGTGGGGCGTTATGGCGGTGCATTGTCTGGTGTACGCGCCGACGATCTGGCGGCTGTGCCGCTGCGTGCGCTGCTGACGCGCTATCCGCACCTGGACGCTGAACGTATTGACGATGTGATCTTCGGCTGTGCAAATCAGGCCGGAGAAGACAACCGTAACGTGGCGCGTATGGCGGCGCTGCTGGCCGGATTCCCGCAGACGGTGTCTGGCACCACCATCAATCGTTTGTGCGGTTCCGGACTTGACGCCGTTGGTTTTGCCGCGCGAGCAATCAAAGCGGGCGATGCTGATCTGCTGATCGCCGGTGGCGTGGAATCCATGTCCCGTGCGCCGTTCGTGATGGGCAAAGCGACCACGCCGTTCCAGCGTCAGGCAGAGATGTTTGATACCACCATTGGCTGGCGATTTGTGAATCCGCTCATGCATCAGCAATACGGAACTGACAGCATGCCCGAAACGGCAGAGAATGTAGCCGAATTGTTAAATATCAGCCGTGCCGATCAGGATGCCTTCGCGCTGCGCAGTCAGCAGCGGACGGCGATTGCCCAGCAGAACGGGATTCTAGCGCAGGAAATCGTGCCGGTGAGAGTCGCGGGTAAAAAGGGCGCCATTACCGAAGTGCTGATCGATGAACATCCGCGCGGAGATACCACGCTTGAGCAGCTCTCCGCCCTGAAAACCCCGTTCCGTAAAAACGGCGTGGTGACGGCGGGCAACGCCTCTGGCGTGAACGACGGCGCGGCGGCGCTGATTATCGCCAGTGAAGCGATGGCGCATCAGCATGGATTAACCCCGCGAGCGCGTATCGTGGCGATGGCCAGCGCGGGCGTGGAACCACGACTGATGGGGCTTGGCCCGGTTCCGGCAACACGCAAAGTGCTGGAGCGTGCGGGTCTGAGCATTAACGATATGGACGTGATTGAGCTGAACGAAGCTTTTGCGTCACAGGCACTGGGCGTGCTGCGCCAGCTCGGGTTAGCGGATGATGCCGCGCATGTGAACCCGAACGGCGGCGCGATAGCCCTGGGCCATCCGCTGGGGATGAGCGGTGCACGACTGGTGCTGGCGGCCAGCAATGAATTGCATCGACGCAACGGGCGCTACGCGCTTTGTACGATGTGCATCGGTGTGGGCCAGGGCATTGCCCTGATCCTGGAGCGTGTTTGAGCAAAACTACCTGCGAGTACCCTACAAAATGACAACGACAACAACACAACTTGATGCAATTGAAACTGCCTCCGTGGACGAATTACAGGCGCTGCAAACCGAACGCCTGAAGTGGACGCTGAAGCATGCTTACAACAATGTGCCAATGTACAAACGCAAATTTGACGCAGCGGGCGTGCATCCTGACGATTTCAAAGAGTTAAGCGATCTCAATAAATTCCCGTGCACCACCAAACAGGATCTGCGGGATAACTATCCGTTCGATACCTTCGCGGTGCCGATGGAGCAGGTGGTGCGCATTCATGCGTCCTCCGGCACGACGGGTAAACCGACGGTGGTCGGCTACACGCAAAACGATATCGACAACTGGGCCAATATTGTCGCCCGTTCTCTGCGCGCCGCCGGCGGCACGCGCAAGGATAAAATTCACGTGGCTTATGGCTACGGACTCTTTACCGGCGGGCTGGGCGCGCATTACGGCGCCGAGCGTTTAGGGGCGACAGTGATCCCGATGTCCGGTGGCCAGACCGAGAAGCAGGCGCAGCTGATCCGCGATTTCCAGCCGGATATGATCATGGTGACGCCGTCTTACTGCCTGAACCTGATTGAAGAGCTGGAGCGCCAGATGGGCGGCGACGCCAGCCAATGTTCCCTGCGCGTCGGCGTCTTTGGCGCGGAACCCTGGACCCTGGCGATGCGCCATGAGATCGAGCGTCGCCTGGGGATCACCGCCCTGGATATTTACGGCCTGTCTGAAGTGATGGGACCGGGCGTGGCGATGGAGTGCATCGAAACCGCCGACGGCCCGACCATCTGGGAAGATCATTTCTATCCAGAAATCGTCAATCCGAACGACGGCACGCCGCTGGCCGACGGTCAGCAGGGCGAACTGCTGTTCACCACGCTCACCAAAGAGGCGTTGCCGGTTATCCGCTATCGCACCCGCGACCTGACGCGTCTCCTGCCAGGCACTGCGCGCACCATGCGCCGCATGGACCGTATCAGTGGACGCAGCGATGACATGCTGATCATTCGCGGCGTGAACGTTTTCCCGTCCCAGCTGGAAGAGGAGATTGTTAAGTTTGAGCATCTGTCGCCGCATTACCAGCTGGAAGTGAACCGCCGCGGCCATCTTGATTCACTTTCAGTGAAAGTGGAGCTGAAAGAGAGCAGCCTGGTGCTGAGCCACGAACAGCGCTGCCAGGTATGTCATCAGTTGCGTCATCGTATTAAGTCAATGGTCGGGATCTCCACCGACGTGACAATCGTCAACTGCGGCAGCATTCCGCGCTCTGAAGGCAAGGCGTGTCGGGTGTTTGATCTGCGCAAGGTGGCGGCGAACGGGTAGGTAGGGTGCGGTTTTTGCCCCTCACCCCGGCCCTCTCCCCAGGGGAGAGGGAGAAAACCGGACAGTTCCCTCTCCCTTTGGGAGAGGGTTAGGGTGAGGGAGAGCTGGCGCGTAAAAATTCTATGCTATGATTCATCCAGGACAAAAACCACAACAGAATGAATCAGATGAGTAAACTCGATACTTTTATTCAGCACGCCGTTAGCTCTGTGCCGATCAGCGGAACCTCGCTGATTTCATCCTTGTATGGCGACTCGCTCTCCCATCGCGGCGGTGAAATTTGGCTTGGCAGTCTGGCCGCATTGCTTGAAGGGATGGGATTTGGCGAACGCTTTGTGCGTACCGCGCTGTTTCGCTTGAATAAAGAAGGCTGGCTGGATGTTTCCCGCATTGGCAGGCGCAGTTTTTATCGTCTGAGCGATAAGGGATTGCGTTTGACCCGTCGCGCGGAGAACAAAATTTATCGCGCAGAACTGCCCGCCTGGGACGGGAAATGGCTGCTGTTGCTCTCGGAAGGACTGGATAAAGCGACGCTTGCCGATGTCAAAAAACAGCTGATCTGGCAGGGGTTTGGCACGCTGGCCGCCAGCCTGATGGCCTCTCCGTCACAAAAAATGGCAGATGTACAGACCCTGCTGCATGAAGCGGGCGTAGCCGAAAACGTTATCTGTTTTGAAGCGCATTCCCCACTGGCGCTGTCGCGCGCGGCGCTGCGTTCCCGCGTCGAAGAGTGCTGGCAACTGACTGAACAGAACGTGATGTATGAAAAGTTTATTGAGTCGTTCCGGCCCTTGCTGCCGCTGTTAAAAGAGGCCGCCGATGAACTGACGCCGGAGCGCTGTTTCCAGATTCAGCTGTTGCTGATCCATTTCTATCGCCGCGTAGTGTTGAAAGATCCGCTGTTGCCCGAGGAACTACTCCCGGCGCACTGGGCGGGGCAAACCGCGCGGCAGCTGTGTATTAATATTTATCAGCGGGTTGCGCCAGGTGCGCTGGCTTTTGTCAGTGAAAAAGGCGAAACCTCGGTTGGAGAGTTGCCCACGCCGGGGGCGCTTTATTTCCAGCGTTTTGGCGGGCTGAATATCACATAACGGAGGAAGAATGCCTGTATATCAGATAGATGGACTGACGCCAGTCGTTCCCGATGAAAGCTACGTACATCCTACGGCAGTGCTGATTGGCGACGTGATCCTCGGCAAAGGGGTGTACGTCGGGCCAAACGCCAGCCTGCGCGGTGATTTTGGTCGCATCGTCGTAAAAGACGGTGCGAATATTCAGGATAATTGCGTGATGCACGGCTTCCCTGAACAGGATACGGTCGTTGAAGAGCACGGACATATCGGTCACAGCGCCATTTTGCACGGCTGCGTTGTGCGTAAAAATGCGCTGGTCGGCATGAACGCGGTGGTAATGGACGGCGCGGTCATCGGCGAGAACAGTATCGTCGGCGCGGCGGCATTTGTGAAAGCCAAAGCGGAAATGCCCGCCAACACTCTGATTATCGGCAGCCCGGCAAAAGCTATTCGTCAGCTGAGCGATCAGGAACTCGAATGGAAAAAGCAGGGGACGCGCGAATATCAGGTGCTGGTTGAACGCTGCAAGCTGACAATGCATCAGGTTGAACCGCTGCGGGAAGTGGAACCGGGCAGAACGCGTCTGGTATTTGACGAAAATTTACGACCGAAATCGTCACAGGCAAATTAATCTTTGACTATTTTCCCTAGCGCTGAATTATTTCGTCAATTAATTCAGCCTTTGTTGACATGTGCGGTAAAAATAAACATTGCTTAATATATCGCCCCGTGCATTAATGCCCAGCGTTTACAATGCGAAAAAATTTTGTCAGCCGAAAGGCCAGAAAAAAGGAGCCTTATATGTCTGCAAAAATTATTGGTTTAGTGAAGTGGTTTAACGAAGATAAAGGCTTTGGCTTTATTTCTCCGGTTGATGGCAGCAAAGATGTTTTTGTCCATTTCTCTGCGTTGCAGGGTGATAATTTCAAAACCTTGTTTGAAGGCCAGAAAGTGGAATTCGTGATTGAAGCGGGTGCGAAAGGCCCGGCTGCGGCTAACGTTATTCTGCGCGATTAACCGGTTTGATCTCTGCGAGTCTGCAACCACGATGAAGGCGTAAGCCTGAGTAGTCAGAATCGCAGAGGATCAATACATCAGACTTTTTGGCTGGATTTGAACATTGTGCTGCAGTAAGGGCAAACAAGCAGTGACCCTTTTTGAACACGTGAGTAGCTGTGTTCAGAGTCTTTTGAGCAGTTTGGGCAAGGACATTTAATCAGAAAGTTACGGCGGGCTTTTCCATCTTTGCGATCGGACATAGGCATTTCCTGTGTAATTGGCCTGCTACCATACACGCATAATCCTCAAATAGCTCGTATTCATTTCCATTTCAAAAGAATTAACACTCCTTCGCCTCAAAATACCCCGAAAATATTTAAGAATAATTCCGTATTTTTATTTTCAGAAGAATGAATGAAGCAGGGGAAATATACAGCGGATGAAGAGAAGGAAAAACCCTCCCACCGGGCGGTGAGAGGGGGAATTCTTATGCTGCAACCAGGCTGTCGATAGCAGATTTTGCATCGGTCTGTGCTTTGGTCGCCACTTCTGGACCGTAAGCAATACCTTCAGCAAACACAAAGTTCACGTCGGTGATACCGATGAAGCCCAGGAACAGCGTCAGGTACGGTGCGACCAGGTCAGTTGGGGTATCTTTGTGAATACCGCCACGGCTGGACAGTACAATAGCGCGTTTACCTTTCACCAGGCCTTCAGGACCGTTTTCGGTGTAACGGAAGGTTACGCCAGCACGAGCGACCAGGTCGAAATAGTTTTTCAGCTGAGTAGGGATGTTGAAGTTGTACATTGGGGCGTTGATAACGATGACGTCATGCGCCTGCAGCTCAGCAATCAGTTCATCAGACAGCGCCAGCGCTTCCTGCTGACGTGGTGTCAGCGGTGCATCGCTTGGACGCAGCGCGCCAACCAACTCACCGTCCAGTACCGGAATCGGGTTTGCAGCCAGATCGCGAACGGTGATTTCGTCAGCACTGTGCTGTTCACGCCACTGCTCAACGAAATAATCAGACAGCTGACCGGACTGAGAGTACCCTGCCAGAATACTGGATTTGAGAACTAATACTTTGCTCATGGGTGATTCCTTTAATTGGTTTGGATTGGGGTTTTCCCCGTTGCTTGCTGACACTCTATTCACAATCCTGTCGCAGGGATAGCGCAATATATCGAATCCTATGTTCGATTTTTTTGAATAAGGCAGTCAAAGCGGCGGTGTGGTACTCTATACCCATCATTCAAGTGAGATTTAGCCTGGCAGAGCACTGCCCCCTAACACTATGACAGAACAACAAAAATTAACCTTCCCGATGCTGATGCAACAGCTCGATACGCTGATGCTGCGCGACAAGCAGCGCTTCGCACGCCGTCTTCATGGGATCAAAAAGGTTAAAAATCCTGATGCACAACAGGCCATTTACCAGGAGATGGCGAAAGAGATTGAACAGGCTGCAGGGAAAGTCGTGCTGCGTGAAGCAGCACGTCCGGTGATTGAATACCCGCAAAACCTGCCGGTCAGTCAGAAAAAACAGGAAATCCTCGAAGCCGTTCGCGATAACCAAGTGGTGATTGTGGCCGGTGAGACGGGTTCTGGTAAAACCACGCAGCTACCAAAAATTTGTATGGAGCTGGGGCGCGGAATTAAAGGCCTGATTGGTCATACCCAGCCGCGCCGTCTGGCGGCGCGTACCGTGGCGAACCGTATTGCCGAGGAGCTGCAAACGGAGCCGGGTGGTTGCATCGGCTATAAAGTGCGTTTTAGCGATCACGTCAGCGACAACACTATGGTCAAACTGATGACCGACGGGATTCTGTTGGCTGAAATCCAGCAGGATCGCCTGCTGATGCAGTACGACACCATCATCATCGATGAAGCGCACGAACGCAGTCTGAATATCGATTTCCTGCTGGGCTATCTGCGTGAATTACTGCCGCGTCGCCCGGATCTGAAAATCATTATTACCTCCGCGACCATCGATCCGGAGCGCTTCTCGCGCCACTTTAACAACGCGCCGATCATCGAAGTCTCTGGCCGTACTTATCCGGTGGACGTGCGCTATCGTCCGATCGTCGAAGAGGCGGATGATGTCGATCGCGACCAGCTGCAGGCTATTTTTGACGCCGTCGATGAGCTGGGCCGTGAAAGCCCCGGCGACATCCTGATCTTCATGAGCGGTGAGCGTGAAATCCGCGATACCGCCGACGCCCTAAGCAAACGCGATCTGCGCCACACAGAGATCTTACCGCTCTACGCCCGCTTGTCGAACAGCGAGCAGAACCGCGTTTTCCAGGCGCACAGCGGACGGCGCATCGTGCTGGCGACCAACGTCGCCGAAACCTCACTGACCGTGCCGGGCATCAAGTATGTAATCGACCCTGGCACCGCGCGTATCAGCCGCTACAGCTATCGCACCAAGGTTCAGCGTCTGCCGATCGAGCCGGTTTCACAGGCCTCTGCTAACCAGCGTAAAGGCCGCTGCGGTCGTGTTTCGGAAGGTATCTGTATTCGCCTGTATTCCGAAGACGATTTCCTGTCTCGCCCGGAATTTACCGATCCAGAGATTCTGCGTACCAACCTCGCGTCGGTTATTTTGCAGATGACGGCTCTGGGGCTGGGCGATATCGCCGCGTTCCCGTTTGTCGAAGCGCCGGATAAGCGCAATATTCAGGACGGCGTGCGCCTGCTGGAAGAGCTGGGCGCTATTACCACTGACGAACAGGCCACTGCCTACAAACTGACGCCGATGGGCCGTCAGCTGAGCCAGCTGCCGGTGGACCCGCGTCTGGCGAGGATGGTGATTGAGGCGCAAAAACACGGCTGCGTGCGTGAGGCGATGATTATCACTTCAGCGCTGTCGATTCAGGACCCGCGTGAACGTCCGATGGACAAAAAGCAGGCGTCCGATGAAAAACATCAGCGTTTCCACGACAAAGAGTCCGATTTCCTCGCCTTTGTGAACCTGTGGAATTACCTCGGCGAGCAGCAAAAAGCCCTGTCGTCGAACCAGTTCCGCCGTCAGTGTAAGGTCGAATATCTTAACTACCTGCGCGTGCGCGAGTGGCAGGATATTTACACCCAGCTGCGTCAGGTGGTGAAAGAGCTGGGCATTCCGGTGAACAGCGAACCGGCAGAGTACCGCGAAATTCACATGGCGCTGCTGACCGGGTTGCTGTCGCACATCGGTATGAAAGACGCCGATAAGCAGGAATATACCGGCGCGCGTAACGCCCGTTTCTCCATCTTCCCAGGTTCTGGTTTATTCAAGAAACCGCCGAAATGGACCATCGTGGCAGAGCTGGTGGAAACCAGCCGTCTGTGGGGCCGTATTGCAGCGCGTATTGATCCTGAATGGGTCGAACCTGTCGCGCAGCACCTGCTGAAACGCTCATACAGTGAACCACACTGGGAGCGGGCGCAGGGCGCGGTAATGGCGACCGAAAAAGTGACCGTTTACGGCCTGCCGGTCGTTGCGGCGCGTAAGGTGAATTACAGCCTGATCGACCCGGCGCTCTCCCGCGAGCTGTTTATCCGCCACGCGCTGGTGGAGGGCGACTGGCAGACACGTCACGCCTTCTTCCGTGAAAACCTGAAGCTGCGCGCCGAAGTCGAAGAGCTGGAACACAAAACGCGCCGCCGCGACATCCTTGTGGATGACGAAGCGCTGTTTGAGTTTTATGACCAGCGCATCAGCCACGACGTGGTTTCTGCGCGTCACTTCGACAGCTGGTGGAAAAAGGCCAGTAAGGAATCGCCGGATCTGCTCAACTTTGAAAAGAGCATGTTGATCAAAGAGGGCGCGGAGCAGGTCAGCAAGCTGGACTACCCGAACTTCTGGCATCAGGGCAATCTCAAGCTGCGTCTGACCTATCAGTTTGAACCAGGCGCGGACGCCGACGGCGTGACAGTCCACATTCCGCTGCCGCTGCTCAATCAGGTGGATGAGAGTGGTTTTGAGTGGCAAATCCCAGGCCTGCGCCGCGAGCTGGTGATTGCGCTGATCAAATCCTTGCCTAAACCGGTTCGCCGTAATTTTGTTCCAGCGCCAAACTATGCCGAGGCATTTTTAGCCCGTGTTACGCCGCTGGAGCTGCCGCTGCTCGATGCACTGGAGAAAGAGCTGCGCCGTATGTCGGGGGTGACCATTGACCGCGAATCCTGGCACTGGGATCAGGTGCCCGATCATCTGAAAATCACCTTCCGGGTAGTGGATGACAAAAACAAAAAGCTCAACGAAGGCCGCTCGCTGAGTGAACTCAAGGATGCGCTGAAAGGCAAAGTGCAGGAGACGCTCTCGGCGGTGGCGGATGACGGCATCGAGCAGAGCGGGCTGCATATCTGGAGCTTCGGCAATCTGCCGGATCACTACGAGCAGAAACGCGGTAACTACAAAGTGAAGGCCTGGCCTGCGCTGGTGGATGAGCGCGACAGTGTGGCGATCAAGTTGTTTGATAATCCGCAGGAACAACAGCAGGCGATGTGGCGCGGTCTGCGCCGCTTGCTGCTGCTGAATATCCCGTCGCCTATCAAATATCTTCATGAAAAACTGCCGAACAAAGCCAAACTCGGTTTGTACTTCAACCCGTACGGCAAGGTGCTGGATCTGATTGACGACTGCATCTCCTGCGGCGTGGACAAGCTGATTGACGAAGCGGGCGGACCGGTGTGGACGGAAGAGGGCTTTGCCGCGCTGCACGAAAAAGTGCGTGCTGGGCTGAACGAGACCGTGGTCACTATCGCGAAGCAGGTCGAACAGATCCTGACGGCGGTGTTCAATATCAACAAACGTCTGAAAGGGCGCGTGGATATGACGATGGCGCTGGCGCTGTCGGACGTGAAAGCGCAGATGGGTGGGCTGGTGTATCGCGGATTTGTCACCGGCAACGGTTTCAAACGTCTCGGTGATACGCTGCGTTATCTGAATGCGATTGAAAAACGTCTGGAGAAGCTGGCCGTCGATCCGCACCGCGATCGCGCGCAGATGCTGAAAGTGGAGAGCGTCCAGCAGGCGTGGCAGCAGTGGTTAAACAAACTGCCGCCCGCGCGTCGTGATGACGAGGACGTGCAGGAGATCCGCTGGATGATCGAAGAGCTGCGCGTGAGTTTCTTTGCGCAGCAGCTGGGAACGCCTTATCCGATTTCCGATAAGCGTATCTTGCAGGCGATGGAGCAGATTACGGCTTAACGCTTGCCCGGTGGCGCTGCGCTTACCGGGCCTACAAAAACCGCATAACTGTATCGTTGGCCGGGTAAGGCGTCGCCGCTACCCGGCTTTTTTTCAGCTATTCACTATGGCCAGCGTAAACCCATCCCAACCTTTCGTTCCCACGGTTTGCAGCGCAGTGGCTGTGAGACGAGGGTTATCTCCGGTCATTTCGATAAAACGCCGTACACCCTGCACGCGGTCATCGTTGCTTTGGTCATTGATCACTTCACCGTCACGCACCACGTTATCGCCAATAATCACGGTTCCCGGTCGTGAGTAGCGCAGCGCCCACTCCAGATAGCCCGGATTGTTAGGCTTATCCGCATCGATAAAGATCAGATCAAACGGCGGAATGTCCCCGAAGTCTTTCAGCGATTGCAATCCAGGACCTTCGATAAGCTCAATTTTTCGCTGCAAACCGGCAAGGTGGATATTCTGTCTGGCGATTTCGACATGAACTGGATCGGCTTCAAGGGTGATAATTTTGCCGTCTGGTGGCAAAGCGCGCGCCATCCAGATAGTGCTATACGCGCCCAGGGTACCGATTTCCAGGATACGTTTCGCTTGCGTCATTTGTACGAATAATGCCAGCAATTGCCCCTGATTTGCCGCCACGTCATGCTCCGGCAGCCCGGCTCGTTTGTTGTTCTCCAGAACCTGTTGCAGTACCGCATCTTGGGGAATGAGAGAAGAAATCATATAGTTATCTACTGCAGACCACGTTTGTTGCATCGACTGACCTCCTGATTAATCTCTGAACCAATGCCCGGTGGCGCTACGCTTACCGGGCCTACAGAACCCCGCATAGGTCGGGTAAGGCGTTATGCCGCCGACCATCCGCCACCCAGTGTTTTATACAAATCAATCTGTGCCAGCAGCAGGTTATTTTTCACCTGCACCACATTGGTTTGCACCGAGAACAGCGTGCGCTGGGCGTCGAGAACGTCCAGATACGAAGAATACCCGTTGCGATAGCGATTTTGTGCGATGCGCAGCGTCTCCTGTGCCACATCCTGCTGCGCGAGTAGCTCGGTCTGCTGTTCCTGATAGCGCGTGATGGCATCCAGACTGTCGTTCACTTCACGAAACGCATTGCGCACGGTTTTTTCGTAGCCATACAGCGCCTGATTACGCTGTGATTGCGAAATATCCACCTGAGCGTTGAGCGCCTGGCGATTCAGCAGCGGGGCCAGAATACTCCCGCCGAGACTCCAGAGCTGAAGCGGGCTATCCAGCAAGCCGGGCAACGTACGATCCTGTACCGATCCGCTGGCGGTGAGGTTGATCGACGGCAGCAGGCTGGCGCGAGAAGCGTCGAGCGTGGCGTCGGCGGCGATCAGCTGGCGCTCCGCCTGCACAATATCCGGGCGGCGATTGAGTAGCGAGGAGGGAAGCTGTGACGGGAGTTGTAGCGGTGTCAGCGCACTAAAACTGTCGCTTCGTGCGACATCTTCAGGGTTATCGCCCAGCAGTTGGCTGAGCGCGTTTTCCTGAACCGCAATTTGATGCTGCAAAAGTGGGATTTGTGCACGCGTTGAGCGCAGCTCGGAATCCGACTGCATTAGCTCCAGCCGCGAGCTGTAACCCGTTTCAAACTGCCGTTTTGCCAGCGCCAGCGCATCTTCACGCGATTTCACTGTCGACTGCGTGACGCGCAATTGTTCATCCAGCGCAAGCAATGTCACATAGCCCGAGGCCACCGATGAGGCGACGGTTAAGTCCGCTGCCGCTGCTGCCGCTTTTTGTGCCTCGAGTGAGGCTTGCGCTGCGTTCGCCGTGCTGCGGTTCACGCCCCAGATATCCACGTCGTAGCTGGCGGTCAGGCTGCCTTTGTATAAGGTACTGTAAACCGGCAGCCCGGTCGCAGCAGATTGAGTTCGTGCGCGAGTGCCGCTCACGCCGGCATCCAGCGAGGGGAACAGACTGCTGTCGGCGGCGTAGACGCGCGCCTGATATTCATTAATCCGCTCACGGGCGATCAGCACGTCGCTGTTATTGTGCAGCGCCTGATCGACGTAGCGGTTGAGGTGGTTATCGTGAAAATTACGCCACCATAGCTGCTCGGTCGGGCTCGTGGGGCCTGACGTCGCACGCCACTGTGCCGGAATTTGCAGCGTATTTTTGGCCGGGGCGACATCTGCCGACTGACATCCTACCAGGAAGGTCGCAATCAATAATCCAGCGACGGGGCGAAGCGTCATTCTTTCGTCTCCCGTGTGTCGATGTTCACCTGCACCGACATCCCAGGGCGCAGCAGGGCTGAATCTTCCGCTTTGCCGAGCACTTCAATGCGCACCGGAATGCGCTGGGCGATTTTGACAAAGTTGCCGGTGGCGTTATCCGGCGTAATGGCGCTGAACTCAACGCCAGTCGCCGGAGAGATACTCTGCACGCGGCCCTCATAGGCTTTTCCGTTAAGCGCATCGACGGTGAATTTCACCGGCTGCCCAACGCGCAGATCGGCAAGCTGTGTCTCTTTAATATTGGCAATGACCCAGTGCTGCGGCGGAACCAGCGTGGTGAGATGGGTTCCTGCGGTGACGTAAGCGCCCAAGCGCACGGCAATCTGCCCGAGCTGTCCGTCGCGCGGGGCGACAATCCGCGTGTTTTGCAAATCGATTTGCGCCAGTTCCAGCGCGGCTTTGGCGCTCTCAACGTCGGCTTCCAGCGAGCCGCGATTGACGATGACGGTTTGCAGATCCTGGCGTGACATCTCAAGCGTGGCTTTGGCCTGCTCAATATCGGCACTGCCCTGAGCGGCACTGGCAAGAGCTGCATCGCGCTCGCGAATCGAGAGTGAACCGTCGGCAGTCAGATCTTTAACGCGCTTTAAATCGGCCTGGGTTTTCAGGCTCTGGGCGCGGGCATTTTTCAGCGCCGCGTCGTTGCGAACAATCACTGCCTCAGCGCTTTTACGCTGCTGAAGATTATTGTTTAGCGCTGCCATTTTCATCGCCAGCTGGGCCTCGGCCTGATGTACGCGCTGGCGGTAAATTCTGTCGTCGATTTGCAGCAGCAGGTCGCCTTTTTTCACCTGCACAAAATCCTGTACTTTCACCTCAGTAATATAACCGTTCACCTGCGGGCTGATAAACGTGGTCTGCCCGCGCACGTAGGCGTTATCGGTGAACTGGGTATGGCGCGTGAACGGCGGCAATTGCCAGGCGTATAGAATCACCAGCACTCCGACGATGCCGATGGCGGCCGCAGCAAACAGTGAAACAATGCGCAAATTGTTGCGCGTAGTGGCCTGCTCTTTGGCGGCATCCTGCTGACTCATAACGTCTCCCGAGGTAAATCACTGTTCATTTATTTGGTCCCTGTCGCGCGTTTTAGCGCCAGTCGTGCGGTAATTCTCAGGCGCAGCAAGCGCCATAAAATCCACACCAGCGTGGCGGTGGCAATGGCCGCCGTCAGCATATAGGTGTCGTTATAGGCCAGAATATTCGCTTCCAGCGTGGTGACCGTTTGCAGTTGCAGCGTCGCCTGTGTGCCGAGCAGCGCACTGTCGCCAATCAAATTCTGGTACATCTGGCTGTACATTTGCAGCCGCTCGTTGACCAGCGGATTGAGCGTGGTGAGCTGATCGGACAATAAGCTGGAGTGATATTTCTCGCGCCAGGTCTGGAAGGTGCCCAAAATCGCGGAGCCTAACAGGCCGCCAATGTTCTGGCTCATGCCAAACAGCACCGAGAAACTAACCAGATTGCGCGGGTCGGCAATCACACCGCCAATGCCTGCCAGCATCGCGGGGGCAAGGAAAAACGCACTGCCAAAACCCAGTAAAAATTGGCTCAGCATCAGCTGGTCCGGGCGGGTTAAATTGCTGGACTGGCTGTCCAGCAGCGAGGCGATAATCATCAGCAATAAAGAGGTGACAATCGGCCAGGCCAGTTTGGTCGGCTTGATGGTCAGACAGCTGGCGACAATTCCGCAGACGATCCCGGCGAAAATTGACCACGCCAGATTCGTCATCTGTTCATTCTGTAAACCAACATACTGCAGCCAGCCGATCACCCCGGTGTTTTGCTCTGCCAGCACGATGCGGATCAGCAGCATAATCAGTCCCAGACGCAGAATACTGCCGCTGGAAAGCCAGCGGGTATTGAGCAGCGGGTTGCTGCGGCGGTGCTCAAACATGACAGCCGAGAGGATTAGCACCAGTGACGCAGCCAGCGCCCAGCCGATCCACGGCGCTTCAAACCACCAGTCGAGTCTTCCGAGAGAGAGCACTGCACACAGCAGCGCCATGCCGGGTGCCAGCAGGAAGAAGGTGATGAAGTCTTTCTTCTCGAAGACTTTGCGGCGATCGCCCGGCGGCAGTTTCAGGGCGATCACGCAGCCCAGCGAAATCAGCGCCAGACCGAGTTCGAAGAAGTACAGCCCGCGCCATTCGTCGAGCTGTAAAAGCTCGCTGGAAAACAGCCGCGCAATGGGGATCGCCAGCGAAGAACCGGTAATGCCGATGGTCAGCGCCTTAAGACGATG
The DNA here is from genome assembly GCA_002271215.1 of Lelliottia jeotgali. Taxonomy (NCBI): domain Bacteria; kingdom Pseudomonadati; phylum Pseudomonadota; class Gammaproteobacteria; order Enterobacterales; family Enterobacteriaceae; genus Lelliottia; species Lelliottia jeotgali. The sequence goes on from CP018628.1 coordinate 2,177,427, forward strand.
TTTGGCAGGCCAGGCCTGGATTTGATAATAAATCCCCAGCGAGCTGAGTGCGGCGGCGACCATTCCGTGGGCGGCGCGAACCATCATGGCTGAACTCAGGTCGTTGACGAACAGGTGGAAAAAGGTGACCAGCACGTACAGCACCAGAAACCCTTCGGTAAAGGCGCGCAAGCCGAATTGCTGGCGAAACTTGACCAGTAACAGGTTGATCGACACGTTGGTCATCACGTAAACGGCGGGAAGCCAGGCGATTTCTGTCGACCAGACGGCAAACGTTCCCTGCAGGTTTTGCAGATTTGCGGCGACCATCGCGTTGCCAAGCGCACCCGTCAGGCAAACGAGCAAACCAACCACCCCATAAGCTACCCGTTTAGGCGTGCTGTGAAAGGGCGTCGAAGGGGAGCCGAGCAGGGCGGGTTTTTCGTGAGGCTGCCACTCGCGAGGAGCATAAGGATCGCGTTGAGGCAGGCGCATAACGTCGTTTACCTTTGGAAAATTTGAATAGTTAGTGGGCTAATGATTCTACCTGTGGCAGAAATCATAATTCAAGTGAATATGAAAAGCCTCATTAAATCAAATATGATTGCGTTCAGCAGCGGTAAAGAGCGGGCGGCTTTCGGAGAGATCCTCTGTTGTGCATAATCCTGTGCGTTACCCTAAATATAACCTGATGTAAGGAGGTAACGATGACTCTGAACCTTTTTCCCTGTCTGCCCGATGCCACACTGGCGGCAGTCAACACCGTCGGTTCATGGCTGGCACAAGACGATTATCGTCATGACCAGCAATTTGATGCGGTGATTCTTGCCGGGAACGCGGTGATCCCAACGATTGACGCCGCCTGTCGTATTGCGTCTGAGCAAGCGATTCCGCTGTTGATCAGCGGCGGCATTGGTCACTCGACGACATTTCTGTACGCGGCGACAGCTCGCCATCCGCGCTATAACACTGTGCCCACCACCGGACGGGCAGAGGCGGCGATCCTTTCGGATATCGCGCGCAAGTTCTGGCACATCGCTGATGAACGCGTTCTGATCGAGGATCAGTCTACCAACTGCGGTGAGAATGCGCGGTTTAGCTGGAACGTATTGAAGCAGCACGCTCCGGTCCCGGAACGCATTTTGGTGGTTCAAGACCCGACGATGCAGCGGCGCACAATGGCGACGTTCGCCCGCGTGTGTCGCGACGAATCGGCTTTACCGCGCTTTGTCAGTTATCCCGGCTTTGTTCCGAGCCTGCAAAACAGCGAAAACGGCCTGGTGTTTAGCCACGGCGGTGAAGGGCTATGGCCGGTTGAGCGCTACCTGTCGCTGGTGCTTGGTGAACTCCCGCGCCTGAAAGACGATGTGAACGGTTATGGTCCTGCGGGGCGCGACTATATCGCGCATGTGGAGATTCCGGCCAATGTAGAAGCCGCCTGGCGGATTCTGCGCAATGACAGCACCCTGACTGAAGCGCTGGTTAGCCGCTCTCTGCTGTAAGTTTTGCCCGTTTGCGCATACCTCGTCGCAAACGGGCATTTTATGTTGCTCATCTGTAATGAAATGGTTTTGCTGATGCGATTCTTTTTTGAGATATCTCACAAATACAGCGCGATAGCATAGGCAATCAGGCTCCTGCTTGTAATTTTTAACAATAATTTTACTTGTTAAAAACAGTGCAATTACAGGAGCAGGTCATGACAGTACCCGTACAACATCCTATGTATATCGATGGACAGTTTGTTGCCTGGCAAGGTGAGGCGTGGATTGATGTCACCAATCCGGCCACCGAAGAGGTCATTTCCCGTATTCCCGATGGACGTGCCGAAGACGCTCGCAAAGCGATTGAAGCTGCCGAACGTGCCCAGGTGGGTTGGGAAGCACTTCCGGCGATTGAGCGCGCTGGCTGGCTGCGTAAAATTTCCGCCGGTATCCGCGAGCGTGTGGGTGAAATCAGCGCCCTGATCGTCGCTGAAGGCGGCAAAATTCAGCAACTGGCGGAAGTGGAAGTCAACTTTACCGCCGATTATATCGACTACATGGCCGAGTGGGCGCGTCGCTACGAAGGCGAAATCATCCAAAGCGATCGCCCGGGCGAAAATATTCTGGTCTTCAAACGTGCGCTGGGCGTGACAACGGGCATTTTGCCGTGGAACTTCCCGTTCTTCCTGATTGCCCGCAAACTGGCGCCCGCGCTGCTGACGGGCAACACCATTGTGATCAAACCGAGTGAATTCACGCCAAATAACGCCATCGCCTTCGCGAAAATTGTGGATGAAATTGGTTTGCCGAAAGGGGTCTTTAACCTGGTATTGGGGCGCGGTGAAACCGTGGGGCAAGAGCTGGCGGGTAACCCGAAGGTGGCGATGGTCAGCATGACCGGCAGCGTGACCGCCGGTGAGAAAATCATGGCCGCAGCGGCAAAAAACATCACTAAAGTGTGTCTGGAACTGGGCGGCAAAGCACCCGCTATTGTAATGGACGACGCAGATCTGGAGTTGGCCGTCAAAGCGATTGTTGATTCGCGGGTGATCAACACCGGGCAGGTGTGTAACTGCGCCGAGCGCGTGTATGTGCAAAAAGGGATTTACGATCGCTTTGTGAATCGTCTGGGCGAGGCGATGAAAGCCGTGCAGTTTGGCAATCCGGCTGAGCGCACGGATATCGCGATGGGGCCGTTAATAAACGCCGCGGCCCTTGAGCGTGTCGAGCAAAAAGTGGCGCGTGCGGTGCAGGAAGGCGCGCGCGTTGCGCTGGGTGGCAAAGCGGCGGAAGGCAAAGGCTATTACTATCCGCCGACGCTGCTGCTGGATGTACGCCAGGATATGACCATTATGCATGAAGAGACCTTTGGCCCGGTGCTCCCGGTGGTAGCGTTTGATTCCCTGGAAGAGGCGCTGGCGATGGCCAACGACAGCGATTACGGCCTGACGTCTTCTGTTTACACCCAGGATCTGAACGTGGCAATGAAAGCCATCAAAGGGCTGAAGTTCGGCGAGACGTACATCAACCGCGAAAACTTTGAGGCGATGCAGGGGTTCCACGCGGGCTGGCGTAAATCGGGGATTGGCGGGGCTGACGGTAAACACGGTTTGCATGAATATCTGCAAACTCAGGTGGTCTATTTGCAGTCGTAACCAGGCAAGATGCGGGCAGCCGGACTGCCCGCTGTTCATCAGAGTGCGGCGAATTTATCCAGCGTGCGCACCAGTTGGGTCACAAAACCGTATTCGTTGTCGTACCAGGCGACGGTTTTCACCAACTGCACGTCTCCTGCCTCGCTCACTTCCGTTTGAGTGGCATCAAATATGGAACCAAAGTGAGAGCCGATCACATCCGACGACACAATCTCTTCGTCGGTGTAGCCGAAAGAGTCATTGCCCACGGTCGCCTTTTTCAGCGCGGCGTGAATCTCCTCCACCGTCACCTTTTTCTCCAGAATTGACACCAGCTCCGTCACCGAACCGGTTTTTACCGGCACACGTTGAGCGTGGCCTTTAAGCTTGCCGCTCAGGGCAGGGATCACCAGGCCAATTGCTTTTGCCGCCCCGGTAGTGTGCGGGATGATATTTTCAGCCGCCGCACGCGAGGCGCGAAGATCTTTCCCGCGCGGCCCATCCACCAGCGCCTGCGTCCCGGTGTAGGCATGAATGGTGGTCATGGTCCCAACCTTGATACCAAAAGCATCGTGCAACACTTTTGCCAGTGGGGCCAGGCAATTGGTGGTGCATGACGCGACGGAAATAATGGTATCGCTGGCGTCTATAGTGTCGTCATTGACATTGAAAACGATGGTTTTCATTTCACCCGCAGGCGCGGAAATCAGCACTTTTTTTGCACCCGCATCCAGATGGGCCTGGGATTTTTCTGCCGACGTGTAAAAACCGGTGCTTTCAACGACCAAATCTACACCCGCCGAAGACCACGGAATGTGTTTGGCCTCTTTTTCGGCGTAGACGGAGATCGATTTGCCATCGACGATCAACGAGTCTTCGGTGAAGTCCACGCTCCACGGGAAGGGGCCGTAGTTCGAATCATGTTTCAACAGATAGGCCAGCACTTTGGGGGAGGTGAGATCGTTAATTGCGACGACGGTGTTGCTGTCCTGAGTTTCAAGCAGACGGCGCAGAACGAGACGTCCGATGCGGCCAAAACCATTAATGCCAATTTTACTCATGGTTGACTCCTGTATGAACTGAACGATGCGACAGTTTGAACTCCTCCAGGCTTAGACCATGTCGGCGAGTGAGGCAATTGAAGATGATTCATGAGCAGGCGAAGTTTTTGAAAAACCATACAGAAAAGTTAATGAATTTTTAAGGAAAGCCCGTTATGTTGACCCTTTGTTCGACTTTATCCAGGAAATCATATGCGTAATAAATATACTGGCCTGCAAATTGGCATTCACTGGCTGGTGTTTCTTCTGGTGATTGTGGCCTACGCGGCAATGGAGTTACGTGGATTCTTCCCGCGTACGGCGCGTCCCCTCATTAATATGATTCATGTTTCCTGTGGGATTTCGATCCTCGTTCTGATGGTGGCGCGTCTACTGGTGCGCCTCAAATTCCCGGCACCGCCGATTCAGCCAAAGCCAAAACCGATGATCACCGGGATGTCGCACCTGGGGCATCTGGTGGTGTATTTGCTGTTTATCGCGCTACCGCTGATTGGCCTGGTGATGATGTATAACCGTGGCAACCCGTGGCTGGCGTTTGGTCTGGTGATGCCTCATGCGGCACAGGCAAACTTCGATCTGGTCGACAGCCTGAAGACGTGGCACGTGACGCTGGCAAACGTGGGGTATTTCGTTATCGGCATTCACGCCTTTGCGGCGCTGCTGCATCATTACTACTGGAAAGACAACACGCTGTTGCGAATGATGCCGAAGAAGAAGTGATTGTTATTAAGCAGAAAAACATTCGCTCTTAAGGCAGGCTTTAACCTGATGATTTGGTTTAAGTCTGTTTAATTTCAACGATGAATATATCCATGACAACCACAGGGTTAGCAGTTATAAATGCACTATCCACCACGGACAGGGTGTATTCCAATCTGCAATGCTGTGTGTTTACAGGGCCTGACCGATGTCGGCAGGCCCTGGATTTTCATTAATGCAGGGTATTAATTAAAGTCGCGAGCGGCGACAGATTGCACTTTCCAGAATCCATCTTCTTTGACCATGCAGTCAATAACTGTGTGCTTCTTCTTCTTGCCAAATTCAATATAGACGTTCACGCAAACCGGATCGGTATCACCTGCAACGACGGTAACAAAATCAGCCCAGTCATCGCCGATGTACTGAGACTTTGTGAATATGTCTGCATCGTAAAAAGGATCATCGCTATAGTCGGCCTCCTGCGTGCGGCGCAATTTCTTCATCGTTGATGCTGTAACGTATTTATCGATTTCATGACTGTCTGTGATCGGGAATTTATCCTCGTTAATTTGTTGCACGTACCACTTATTGAACGCAACAGCTTGCTTTTCTGGATCGCTGTCCTGGGCTATGGCTGATGCGGCTATGAATATGAGTAGTAATAATTTTTTCATATTAGTAGTGCCTGTAAATGGTGATTTTTGGCTGAATTTCTCGATAGCGAGGGCCAGGGTATAAAGTGCGCTGCGTAAAATCAGAATACCAGGTACCAGAACCATCATAAATGCAGGCGTGCCCGTACTGACTCGGCCCCGGTAGTGCCTCCATAACAGCTATATCGCCTTCAATTGGCGTACCATAAACTTTGGTAAAGCCTGCATTCTCAAGTGAGCGCCAAAAATTTTTTGCATCAGCATCTTCCACGCGGATGCCACCGGCGCGAATTGCTGCAGCAACCGCTCTGGCGCAATGACCACCACTTTTGAGATGAGAGTGCTGGCGAGCATATAAAACTGCATCGTGCGGTTTCCATGACACTATTCTATTTCCTTATTAAGTGAGCGTGAATAACGCATGTTTTACACCTGTTTTTGATAATTGTTTGTATTTTAGGGTGAGATGATATTAACCACTATCCATGCAATCAATATAACTCTTTTCAGTTATTTAAAAATTTAATGCTCGCTATTTTGTTTTTTATTGAAGAAATAAAATCCGCACAAACAATTATTCCCGGATTTTCTCCCACCCTTACAGCAGTAAACTGGGCCTTGCGCTGCTAACTGCTCCTGCAATTGTTGGTGTTTTTTATAAGAGTGCATACTGAAAATTAACCAAAAATATGTTAAGCCTGTTTTTCACGCTATTTTGCAAAATATTTTGAACGGACGTTAAGCAGTATCCTTTTGTCTGATATCCACTCGAAATCCATAATTTGCATGAATACCTAAACCAAGTTACTATACCCCCCTACAGTATCCAGCGAGAGGGCGTATGCCACATTCACCCGAAGACAAAAAACGCGTTTTGACTCGCGTGCGTCGCATCCGGGGGCAGGTTGATGCCCTGGAACGTGCGCTGGAGTCCGGCGAACCCTGCCTTGCCATTCTGCAACAAATCGCGGCGGTCCGCGGTGCAGCGAACGGCTTGATGGGCGAGATGGTCGAAATTCACCTCAAAGATGAGCTGGTAACGGGGGAAACCACCGCCGACCAGCGTGCGGTGCGTATGGCGGAAGTCGGTCATTTGCTGCGCTCTTATCTAAAATAAAACACAGGCATCACATAAAGGAAATCAATATGAAATCACGTGCAGCTGTCGCATTTGGCCCCGGCCAGCCGTTGAAGATCGTTGAAATTGACGTCGCGCCGCCGAAGAAAGGCGAAGTGCTGGTCAAAATTACCCATACCGGTGTGTGTCATACGGATGCATTTACCTTGTCCGGTGACGATCCGGAAGGCGTATTCCCGGCAGTGTTGGGCCATGAAGGTGGTGGCGTAGTGGTCGAAGTGGGCGAAGGGGTCACCAGTCTGAAGGCGGGAGACCACGTTATTCCTTTATATACCGCTGAATGCGGCGAGTGTAAGTTCTGTAAGTCCGGCAAAACGAACCTTTGTCAGGCAGTTCGCGCCACTCAGGGTAAAGGCCTGATGCCCGATGGCACCACGCGTTTTTCCTACAACGGCGAGCCGATTTATCACTATATGGGCACCAGCACGTTCAGCGAATACACGGTCTGTGCAGAAATTTCCCTGGCCAAAGTTAACCCACAGGCGCCGCTGGATAAAGTCTGCCTGCTGGGCTGCGGCGTGACCACCGGTATTGGTGCGGTACATAACACGGCGAAAGTGAAAGAGGGCAACACCGTTGCGGTGTTTGGTCTCGGCGGAATCGGTCTGGCGGTGATTCAGGGGGCGGTTCAGGCAAAAGCCGGACGTATTCTGGCCGTTGATACCAACCCGGAGAAATTCAAACTGGCGGGTGAAATGGGCGCGACCGATTTCATCAACCCAAAAGATTATGATAAACCGGTTCAGGACGTCATTGTTGAACTGACCGACGGTGGCGTAGACTTCAGCTTCGAATGTATCGGCAACGTCAACGTGATGCGTTCCGCACTGGAATGCTGTCACAAAGGCTGGGGTGAAAGTATTATCATCGGCGTGGCCGGTGCGGGTCAGGAAATCAAAACCCGTCCATTCCAGCTGGTGACCGGTCGCGTATGGCGCGGTTCAGCGTTTGGCGGCGTAAAAGGGCGTACTCAGCTGCCGGGCATGGTGGAAGAGGCGATGGCCGGGAAAATCAATCTCGATCCGTTCATTACCCACCGTTTGCCGCTGGAGCAAATCAACGAAGCCTTCGATCTGATGCACGAAGGAAAGTCGATTCGTACCGTCATACATTTCGGCAGCAACTAATTATTCTGCCAGCGGTTTTTGCCGCTGGCACTTCCTGCATTTTCTTCTCTAAAGTGTGACCCATCTGGCGATTTTAGCCGTAATCAAATTTCCCGCCGTGCCGATGACTAATTTACAGGCGTGTTTATACGCATTTACCTATAAGAGAGTCGACGGTCATGGACAACACAAAAACGATGCGAAGCCCGCAAACGCTTAGCTTCCTGCATCATATCCGGCTGGTTCCGCTGTTTTCCTCAATTCTCGGTGGCATCATTTTGTTATTTGCGTTGAGTTCGGCTCTTGCAGGGTATTTCCTGCTAAAAGCCGATACGGATCTGCAGGATGTCACGTCAGAAATTCAGGTGCGCACGGGGTTGTCGAACAGTTCGAACCATCTGCGTACCGCGCGTATCAATATGATCCATGCCGGTGCGGCGAGCCGTATCGCTGAAATGGACGCGATGAAGCAGAATATTTCAGAAGCCGAAACGCGTATCAAGCAGTCTCAGGAAAGCTTCGCGGCGTACATGAATCGCGCGGTGCGTACACCTGCTGACGAAGCGCTGGATGGCGAACTGAAAACGCGCTTTGATGCTTATATCGCCGGGCTGCAGCCGATGCTGAAATATGCCAAAAACGGTATGTTTGAAGCCATCATCAACCATGAGAATGAATCCGCCCGTCCGCTGGACGATGGCTACAATGAAATTCTGCTGAAGGCGATTAAGATCCGTACCGACCGCGCCAATGCGCTGACGTCCGACGCCCATAAACGTACCCAGCTCGGCCTGATGTTTATGGTCGGAGCGTTTGCACTGGCGCTGGTGCTGACTGCGATGACCTTCGTGGTGCTGCGCCGTACCGTGATTCATCCATTGCAGCGCGCGGCGCGTCGCATCGAGCAGATTGCGAAGGGCGATTTGACGATGGCGGACGATCTGACCGGTCGCAGCGAAATTGGGCGTCTCACCCGCGATCTGCAAACCATGCAGCACTCGCTGGTCAACACCGTAGGCACTGTGCGTCAGGGGGCAGAGCAGATTTATCGTGGTACCAGCGAGATTTCCGCCGGTAACACCGATCTCTCTTCCCGTACTGAGCAGCAGGCGGCTGCGATTGAGCAGACTGCTGCCAGCATGGAAGAGCTGACCGCGACCGTGAAACAAAACGCCGATAATGCCCATCATGCGAGCAAACTGGCGGAAGACGCATCCGGGAAAGCCAGCCGTGGCGGCCAGATGGTCTCTGGCGTGGTGAAAACCATGAGCAATATTTCGACCAGTTCGAAGAAAATCTCTGAAATTACCGCGGTGATCAACAGCATTGCCTTCCAGACCAATATTCTGGCGCTGAATGCCGCTGTCGAAGCAGCGCGCGCGGGTGAACAAGGACGCGGATTTGCCGTCGTCGCCAGCGAAGTCCGTACTCTGGCAAGTCGCAGTGCGAACGCCGCGAAAGAGATCGAAGGCTTGATTAACGAATCCGTGACGCTTATCGATCAGGGTTCTGGCGAAGTGGTTGCCGCCGGAAACACCATGAATGAAATCGTCGAAGCTGTTAAGCGTGTCACCGATATCATGCTGGAAATCGCTGCCGCATCCGATGAGCAAAGCCGTGGGATTGTTCAGGTGAGTCAGGCGATTTCTGAGATGGATAAAGTCACGCAGCAGAACGCCTCGCTGGTGGAAGAAGCTTCTGCAGCGGCGGCGTCCCTGGAAGAGCAGGGTGCGCGTCTGACGGAAGCGGTGGGAGCGTTTCGTCTGAATGGTGTTACGACAGGACGTGGGAATAAGAGTGCGCCAGTTACCCAGGCTGCGCCATTGCGCCAGACTGCGGTTGCAAGTGGGGATAACTGGGAAACGTTCTGAGCGGGTAAAAGTCGGGTGGCGGCTGCGCCTTACCCGACCGACAAAATACAAAACCCGTAGGCCCGCGCAAGCGTAGCGCCGCTGGGCAAAAAAAAAGGGGCCAAGTGGCCCCTTTTGCTTTGTATCGTTATGACTTATCCGGCAAAGCGTAGGCAATAATGTAATCGCCCCTGTCCGGCGACTGGCGTGCGCCACCCGCGTTAATGATGATGTACTGTTTACCGGTTTTCGGTGAGACGTAGGTCATTGGGCCAGACTGGCTACCCACTGGCAGACGGTCTTTCCAGATCTCTTTCCCGGTGGCAGTATCAAATGCGCGCAGGTAGAAATCCTGAGTGCCCGCAAAGAACAGCAAACCAGACTGCGTTGAAAGCGATGCCCCCAGCGTCGGCATGCCGATAGGGATTGGCATATGCATGCGAATGCCCAACGGACCGGTATCTTCAACCGTACCGACAGGAACCTGCCACACCAGTTTACCGCTTTTCAGATCCACGGCTGACATGGTGCCGAACGGTGGTTTCTGGCATGGAATGCCCAGCGGAGAGAGGAAGCGCTCGCGCATTGCCCCAAACGGCGTGCCGTCCATCGGTACGATACCCATCTCGATGCCGCTGGCATTTTTTGCCACGTTTGCGCGCGGCACCATGTAGTTTGCCAGGCCCAGACGCATATCGTTGACGAACATCAGACCGTTGTTCGGATCAACCGACACGCTGCCCCAGTTCATCCCGCCAAGCGAGCCAGGGAACTGCAGCGATCGGTCAAGGCCCGGAGGGGTAAAGACGCCCTGATGACGCATCTCTTTAAACTGAATGCGGCACAGCAGCAGATCGACCGGCGTCGCGCCCCACATGTCGGATTCCGTCAGTGTCTGGTTGCCAATCATCGGCATGCCCACGGAATACGGCTGCGTCGGGGAGTAACGTTCACCTTCAATATTACCTGCCGGGACCGGACGCTCTTCGACTTTCGCCACCGGTTTACCGGTTTCGCGATTGAGCATAAAGATCATGCCCTGTTTACTGGTTTGCACCAGTACCGGCGTGGTACCACCTTTGCCGTCAGGCAGATCGTACAGCAGCGGCTGGGAAGGCAGGTCAAAATCCCACAAATCGTGGTGAGTGGTCTGGAAGTGCCAGCGCACCTGACCGGTCGTGGCATCGACGGCCACTATCGATGAGCTGTATTTATCGTCCAGCGCGGTACGTTCGCCTGCGTAGAAATCTGGCGTGGCGTTACCGGTTGGCAGATAGATCAGGTTCAGTTTGGCGTCGTAGGACATGGCAGACCAAACGTTCGGCGTACCGCGCGTATAGGTCTGGCCTTCCGGCGGCAGGCCGGTCAGCTCAGGGTTGCCTGGGTCCCATGCCCACGCCAGTTTACCGGTGTGCACGTCATAGGCACGCACCACGCCCGGCGGTTCACCGGTGGAGAAGTTATCCGCCACGCGTCCACCGACGACGACCACATTCCCGGCTACCAGCGGCGTTGACGTTTGCTGGTAATAACCCGGTTTGATTTCACCCATACCAATGCTGAGATCAACCACACCGTGCTCACCGAAGTCTTCGCAGACTGTACCGGTATCGGCATTGATGGCAATCAGGCGCGCATCGGTGGTTGGCAGGAATAGGCGACGGGAACAGGCGGCAGGGGGAGTGTCGCTTTGTGACGTTGTCACGACACTGTGATCTTCAAAGAAGCCAAGACCACGGCAGCGCTGCCAGTTAGGCGCAGTCGCTTTTGAATCGTAGCGCCATTTTTCTTTACCGGAATCGACATCCAGCGCCAGCACTTTGCTGTAAGGCGTGCAGACAAACAACGTGTCACCGATCTGAAGCGGCGTATTTTGGTCTTCTGCGCCGGAACCGTTGCTGACCGGGATGTCTCCCGTGTGCGCGGTCCAGGCTACTTTCAGTTCACCGATGTTTTGTTTATTTATCTGATCAAGCGCGGCAAAACGGTCGCCGTGGGTGGTGTTACCCCAATGCTCCCAGTTTTTCTGCTCTTCGCCTGGTGCGACCGGTTTCACCGGCACCGGCTCATTCGCGGCGACCAGGGTTTGCGGTTTAAACATCCAGCCGACACTGACCAGCATGACCACTGCCAGCACAGCCGCAAGGGCAAATGCCGGTTTTGTGTTAGCCGGTTGATGGCTGTTGGCTGCACGCAGGAACGGCCAGACGATGGCACATAAAAATGCCAGCACCGCCAGGGTAAACAGACGCGAGAACAGCGGCCAGAAATCCCAGCCTGCATCGCTGACTGCCCAGAACAGCGACGCGATAAACGCGATGGCATAGAGCACGATGCCGCTGGTGCGATTCATCAGAATTAAACCGGCGGAGATCAACATCACTACGCCTACTATCAGGAAGTACCAACTTCCGCCTACGGTGGCGAGCTTAAAGCCCAGACCACCGATCGCCAGTCCGATGATGGCCATCAGAACGACCAGGAGCCACTGCAGGAGTCTCGGAACCCCGCGCGGCGCGCTGCCAAATGCCATGTCTATCTCCTTAAAGACCTCGTATTCATCCGACTGCAATGGCGTTACGTTTGTACCAAATGGATAATCGAATACGGATTTAATGATGATTTATACGATGAATACCGCTTGTACGGCTTTTAAATCCACGTGATGAAATGGTTTGCGAACCATTTGGTGAATTGGCAGCTATGATAAATCTGTTAAATTGTTTAGCGCAATTGTTAATAAATAATTTCGCATTATTTGATTAAACAGATTAAAAACCCGTCATGGCGACGGGTGCGGGGAAGCTGAAAGCTGAAAATTAGACAGGCATCGACTTACGAATGGCGCTCAGCAGGGATTGTGCGCCCGAGGAGAGCGGAGAGTCTACGCGGGTTAGAATACCAATCGGCTCACCGGCTCCCGGCGAAGCAACGGGCAGAGCGATCAGCGTACCCTGGCGTAAATCTTCTTTCACTGCGCCGGAGGGGACGAACCAAACGTAGTCATAATCTACCGTGAGCTGACGTGAAAGCGAGGCTGACAGCGTTTCGATACAACCGGACGGCAGCTTGCAGCCCTGCATTTGCAGCATCACTTCGGCATTATGGCGGGGAACCGTACCTTTTGGTGACACAACGACGGGCCATTCCATCACCCGGCTCAGGGTCACCGTATCATGCAACAGAGGATGATGAGGGCGAACCACCAGCTTGAGCGATTCCAGGAACAACAGTTCGTAATTCAGACCGCCCATCAGCTCCGGGTCAGACATGCGTCCAATTCCGAGATCCAACTCGCCAGACTTTAAACCGGCCAGCAGCATTGTGTTATTCATGGTCGCCACTTGAAGCGTGGTGTTTTTTTGCTGCTTATGAAACTGTCCGATGGCTGAGGGCAGAATACCCAGTGCTGCCGTTGGCAAAGCACCTATGCGCACGACATCCGTTGGCTGATCGTCTTTGCGACTCAGAGCCTGACCGGCGGTATTCAGGGCGTCCAGTACTTTGACGGCGTGCGTCAAAAATTGTTCGCCGACGAGAGTGAGTTGAGCGCCGAGCCGCCCGCGATCGAACAGGCGCGTTCCGGTCAATTGTTCCAGTTCGTTCAGAGTCTTCGAAAGGGCTGGCTGGCTAAGATTAAGAGTTTCAGCCGCGCGCCCCAGCGTTCCCTGTTGAGCGACGGCCACAAAAGTGTGCAGATGGCGCAAGCGTATGCGCTGACTAAACAAACCATTTTTTTCCATATGCGATGTTAAGAACAGAGCCATGCGAGTGACAAGGAAAGATGTTTAATTTTGATAACCTGATAGCAAAATATTATTAACATTTGATCTATTTGAGTTACAAGATTTTTTTCATACCCACATTCTTCTCTTATTAAGGCGACAGGCGTCAAAAGCGCAGGGAATGACCACTTGTCTGCCAGGATCACAAATCGTAAATTCTTCCCCCCAACGCGGATGGCCTTCTCTACACTCCAGGTAATATTCACTGGAGGCATGACATCATGGCGAACACCATCACGGCTGATGATATTCGGGAACACTTTTCGCAGGCTATGTCAGCGATGTACCAGCAGGAAGTTCCGCAGTACGGCACATTGCTGGAACTGGTCGCGGATGTGAATCTGGCGGTACTGGAAAACAACCCGCACTTACATGAACAACTCGCCAATGCGGATGAGCTGGCGCGTTTGAACGTCGAGCGCCACGGGGCAATCCGCGTGGGCAGTGCGCAGGAACTGTCCACTCTGCGGCGGATATTTGCCATTATGGGCATGTATCCGGTCAGCTATTACGATCTTTCCCAGGCAGGCGTTCCGGTACACTCCACGGCGTTTCGCCCGATTGATGATGCTGCGCTGTCGCGAAACCCTTTCCGCGTTTTCACCTCGTTACTGCGTCTGGAACTCATCGAGAATGTTGACCTGCGTAAACGCGCTGCTGAAATTCTCGCGCAACGCGCCATTTTTACTCCGCGGTGCCTGGAACTGATTGACCTGCATGAGTCCGAAGGGAAATTTACTGAAGCTCAGGCGCGTGAGTTTGTTCGCGAAGCGCTGGAAACGTTCCGTTGGCATCGCCACGCTACCGTCGATCAGGAAACCTATCAGGCGCTGCACAATGAACATCGCCTGATTGCCGATGTGGTCTGTTTCCCTGGCTGTCATATCAACCATCTGACGCCGCGCACCCTCGATATTGACCGGGCGCAGGAGCTGATGCCGAAATACGGCATTGAACCGAAGATCCTGATCGAAGGGCCGCCGCGCCGCGAAGTCCCTATATTGCTGCGCCAGACCAGTTTTAAAGCGCTGGAAGAGCCGGTGCTGTTTGCCGGGGAACATAAAGGCACGCATACGGCGCGTTTTGGTGAGATTGAACAGCGTGGGGTGGCGTTAACGCCGAAAGGCCGCGAACTGTACGATCGTCTACTGAATGAAGCGGGTACGGGAAAGGACAACCTGACGCATCAGCTGCATTTGCGTGATGTGTTTCAGGCGTTTCCGGACAGTGAAATGTTCCTGCGTCGTCAGGAACTGGCGTATTTCCGCTACCGTCTGACGCCGACAGGCGAGGCGCACCGCCAGGCATTCCGGGCAGGTGACGATACGCAGCCGCTGATTGAACGTGGGTGGGTAGTGGCGCAGCCGATTACCTATGAAGATTTTCTCCCGGTGAGCGCGGCAGGAATTTTCCAGTCTAATCTCGGGAATCAAACCCAGGCGCGTAGCCACGGAAATTCAAGCCGTGCGGCATTTGAGACCGCGCTTGGCTGCGAGGTGTTCGACGAATTTGAGCTGTATCAGCAGGCGGAAGACCGCAGTAAACGGCGTTGCGGTTTGCTCTGAAATCGCTACTCTGCTGGGGTGTGAAGGAAAAAGAAGGTGATTATGGAACATTCCTCGACCCCAGTGGTTACCACGCGCCAGGGTGCGCTGAGCGGTTTTACCGATGATGATGTACACGTCTGGTGCGGTATTCCGTATGCCGCACCGCCCGTTGGTGCGCTGCGCTGGCGATCGCCACAACCGCTTGAATCCTGGGACGGTATTCGTGTGGCCGATACGATTTCGGCATCCAGCTGGCAAAACAGTGATTATTGCCGCGAGCTGGGCGGGGGCGACCCGGGACGCTTCTCGGAAGATTGTCTCTATCTCAACGTCTGGTCTCCAGTAAAACGCAGTGAGCCTCTGCCGGTGATGGTCTGGTTGCACGGTGGCGGATTTACGATCGGAGCAGGTGGCTTACCGCCTTATAACGGCAAAGCACTGGCGCGTCGCGAGGTGGTTGTCGTTACCATCAATTATCGGCTCGGGCATCTTGGCTTCTTTGCTCATCCGGCGCTGGCAGGCGAAGAGGCGTCTGTGGTGCATAATTTTGCGCTGTGCGACCAAATTGCCGCGCTCAAATGGGTGCGGGACAATATTGCCGCGTTTGGCGGCGATCCGAATAATCTGACCTTATTTGGCGAATCTGCCGGGGCGCGGAGCGTGCTTTCGCTGCTGGCTTCTCCGCTGGCTAAAGGACTGTTTCACAAAGCGATTGTGCAGAGCGGTTACACGCTGCCCGATACGCCGCGCGAGCAGGCGTTGCAAAAAGGCGAAGCGCTGGCGGCACATTTTGGCTTAGAAAATGCCACCGCAGAACAACTTCGCGCGATCCCGGCTGAAGCCTTCTGGCCACTGGCTGCACCGCTGAACATTGCGCCTACGCCGATCGTCGGTGATTGTGTGTTGCCCGAACCGATGCTGGATGTGTTCTTTGCGGCCCGTCAGCACCCGGTTCCGTTGATGATTGGCTCAAACAGCGATGAAGCCAGCGTCATGGCGGTGTTTGGTATCGATCTTGCCGGACAAATTCAAAAACTGCGCCGTGAGCGTCGATTTGGTCTGGGGCTGATCAAGCTGTTGTACCCCGGGGTGAAAGGGGATGAAGAGCTGGGACGGCAGGTGTGTCGTGATATGGCGTTTACGACCATGGGATTTGTTGTGATGCAGGCCCAGCAGCGCGTCGGTGAACCTTGCTGGCGCTACTGGTTTGATTATGTAGCAGAAGCAGAACACGACACCTACCTCAACGGGGCATGGCACGGGAATGAAGTGCCGTATGTTTTTGATACGCTGGGGAACATTGAACCTTCATGCCAGTATGTGAACGAACGCGACCTGGCGTTCGCCGCGCAGGTGGCCGATTACTGGGTAAACTTTGCCCGTCATGCGAGCCGAACCTGCGATGCGTTACATGGTCCGACGCGCTGGCCTGCCTGTCGCAAAGGTCGAGACGTATTGTTGCGCATCGGTTTGAATAAACATGCAGGTTTTCGGCTGGAAAACCGTTTCATGCGTGCCCGGATGAGTCTGTTTAAACGGGTGATGAAGCATCATGTGAGCCTTGATTAAGCAAGCACGCACGAAATGCGGCCAGTCCGGCGGCTTTCGCACGTGATTCTCTTAAAACCAGCCGGTAACTGGCCCCGGTTTTGACGCTGGTGTCAAAAGGGCGCGCCAGACGTCCGGCTCGAATATCCTCTTCAACCAGCGTTTCGTCAGCGATGGCCACACCAAGCCCCTGCATCGCGGCGGTAATAGCCAAATCCATCGTGTCGAAATGCTGATTCCTGTGCATCGAAAGGGCGAGCTCTGCCTGTCTGGAAAGCCACAGTGACCAGTCCGTTTTGTCCCGCGTTGGATGAAGAAACGTCAGACTATCCAGCGGAGAATGGATTCGCAGTGGGCTCATCACTGGCGTGAGTGCCTCTTCAAAAAGCAGATCGCCTGCGCTCAAATGGGTGCCGAAGACAATCGCAGCGTCATAAGATTCGGTTTTGAAGTTAACCGTATGATCGGTTGTGGTCGTCAGCGCAATTTGCAGTTCGGGCTGATCGCGTTCGACTTCAAGCAGCCGTGGGACCAGCCAGCGCATAGCGCACGTTGGTACTTTCAAACGCACGACCGTTTGCTGAGCGCGTGCTTGCTCGGCCACGGTAAGCAGATGTTCGAATGCAGCCTGTAAGTCTGGAAGCAGGGCGCTCCCCTGGGATGAGAGCCGTAATCCACGCGCATGGCGTTCAAAAAGCGGAAAGCCGAACCAGGTTTCCAGGGTGGCAATTTTACGGCTAACGGCACCCTGAGTGAGACACAGCTCTTTCGCGGCGTGAGTGAGATTCAGATGACGGGCGGTGACCAGAAAGGCGTCAACCGCATTGTGCGGAAACGAACGGCGCGACATAAACACTCCAGGTATGCATTTTTATCATGTCGTCCATCACACATGACCTTGCGGAGTCTGTCAATCGGCTAAAAAAAGCCCGCCGGGTGGCGGGCTTTTCACGATACAAGGGATTAGAACTGGTAAACCAGACCTAAAGCCACGATGTCGTCGGTAGAGATGCCTGAATCTTTGTAGAACTGATCGTCGTTGTCCAGCAGGTTGATTTTATAATCAACGTAGGTAGACATGTTTTTGTTGAAGTAATAAGTTGCACCTAGGTCAACATATTTAACCAAGTCTTTATCTGTGTTATTGGCGTTGTATGTTAAGTCCTTACCTTTAGATTGCAGGTAAGAAATAGCCGGGCGCAGACCGAAATCGAACTGGTATTGCGCAGTTACTTCGAAGTTCTGAGTTTTATTAGCTACACCGCCAGTATCGGTATCAGTGCTTTTTTCTGCCATTTTACCATAGCTAGTCATGTTGCGAGTTTCTGAATACATGGTTGCCAGATAGATATTATTGGCATCGTATTTCAGACCAGCAGTCCATGCATCGGCTTTATCGCCTTTTGCCATGTAATCACTGGCGCTATTTTGTTGCGCGTTGGTACGGTCAGATGAAGCATAAGCTGCACCTGCGCTGAAGCCCATGCCGAAATCATAGGTAGAGGAGATGCCGAAACCATCACCGTTCTCATGACGCGCATCGCGACCATTGTTGGTGCCTTCGTTACCGTTGCCCGCACTTTCGTTATTACCCTGATACTGCAGGGCAAAGTTCAGGCCGTCTACCAGACCATAGAAGTTGTTGTTACGGTAGGTAGCAACGCCGTTCGCACGGCTGGTCATGAATACGTCAGCCTGAGAATAAGAGTCGCCGCCGAACTCTGGCAGCATATCGGTCCAGCCTTCTACGTCGTAAAGAACGCCGTAGTTACGACCGTAGTCGAATGAGCCGTAGTCACCGAATTTCAGACCCGCGAAGCCCAGACGGGTCCAGGACTGGTTTGAAGAACCTTCAGTGTTGTTGGCCTGAACGTTGTATTCCCACTGGCCGAAACCGGTCAGTTGGTCGTTAATCTGAGTTTCACCTTTGAAGCCGAGACGAACATAGCTCTGATCGCCATCTGCAGAAGTGTTGTCAGAGAAATAATGCAGACCATCGACTTTACCGTACAGGTCCAGTTTGTTGCCGTCTTTGTTATAAATCTCTGCCGCGTGAGCTGCGCCTGCTGCCAGCAGAGCAGGGATAACGAGTGCCAATACTTTTCTATTCATTTTTTCATTCCTTAGAAAGGTTTTTATTATGATTTGAAATGAACTTTTGCCCATAACAAGAATCACACGAATCCTAATATTGTTTTGAATGTCCCGGCAATTAATATGGTCCGGTAAAATGTTAGTATTTAATTCAAAATTAACCAAATGAAATCTTAATTAATATAAGTAATGAGTTAACCCAATTCATTCACTGCATTTATTTATTTTGAATTAACAGTGGTGTTGTTTTATTCTGATTTTACTTGTTTTGATGCAACGCTTTTAATATTTGTGATCGTTATTTGAGTTTTAAACAGAGAAATAATTTCAGCTTTCTTCTGGCTCGTAACGCTATCTAACGCATTGAGCCATGCATTTTCGTCATGACGCTTATGACAACAATTCGGTTGTCGTCTCGGTAACCTTCTTGTTGAATAGTTATGCAATATCCACGCGAAAGGATTGATGATGACTCTGCATACTCCGGTGCAAACCCGCTCTAAACTGCCTGATGTTGGCACCACTATTTTTACCGTTATTGGGCAACTTTCCGCTCAACATAACGCCATCAATCTTTCTCAGGGGGCACCTAATTTCTCCTGTGATCCGAAACTCATCGCGGGCGTGACGCGTGCAATGGAAGCAGGGCACAACCAATATGCCGCCATGACAGGCCTGCAACCACTCAAAGAACGCATCGTCGATAAAATTGCCTCCTTGTATGGCACACGCTATGACGCCAGCAGCGAAGTGCTGATCACCGCCAGCGCCAGCGAAGGGCTTTATTCTGCGATCAGTGGTCTGGTGCATCCCGGTGATGAAGTTATTTATTTTGAACCGTCTTTTGATAGCTATGCGCCGATTGTCCGCTTACAGGGTGCAACGCCTGTGGCGATTAAACTGACGGTGCCGGATTTTGCCGTGGACTGGAATGAAGTCCGCGCGGCGGTGACGTCCCGCACGCGGATGATCATCATCAACACGCCGCACAATCCGAGTGGGCAGGTATTTTCAGCCGCAGATCTGGAACAGCTGGCAGCGATTACCCGCCAGTCAGACATCATTATATTGTCTGATGAAGTGTACGAACACGTGGTGTTTGATGGCCAGCCGCATCACGGAATGGCCACGCACCCGCAGCTTGCGGAGCGCAGCGTGATCATTTCATCCTTTGGAAAAACCTATCACGTCACCGGCTGGCGCGTGGGATATTGTGTCGCTCCGGCTGAACTGATGGACGAGATTTGCAAAGTGCATCAATTTTTGATGTTTTCTGCCGATACTCCGATGCAGTACGCTTTTGCGGAACACATGGCCGATCCGCAAACCTGGTTGTCGCTGTCGGCGTTTTACCAGCGTAAACGCGATTTGCTGCAAAATTTACTGGCGGAGTCGCCGTTCCGTCTGCTGCCAAGCGCGGGTTCTTTCTTCCTGCTGGCCGATTACAGCCACTTCAGCGACGAAAGCGACAGCGAGATGGTCAAACGACTGATCGTTGAATCCGGAGTAGCAACCATCCCGCTGTCGGCGTTTTATACAGACGGGACGGATAACAAATTGATCCGCCTCTCTTTTGCAAAAGATGAGGCAACATTACGGGCAGGTGCGCAGGCCCTGTGTCGGGTTAAACCACGCTAAGGAGTGTTGAGATGAAATTTAACGCATTAGTTGTCGGCATGGGATTGCTGTGTTCATTTTCTTCCTTCGCTGCGACTGAGCTGCGCTATGGCCTGGAAGCAGAATATCCACCGTTTGAAAGCCGCAATGCGTCGGGCGAACTGGAAGGATTTGATATTGATCTGGGTAAGGCAATTTGCAAAGCCGCTGAGCTGAAATGCAGCTGGGTAGAGACCTCATTTGATGCGTTGATTCCAGGGCTGATGGCCAAGAAATTTGACGCCATTAATTCGGCGATGAACATCACCGAACAGCGCCGTCAGAGCATTGACTTCACCCAGCCAATCTACCGTATTCCTTCGCAACTGGTAGGGAAAGAAGGGAGTGGCGTTGAAGCGACGCCGGAAGGTTTAAAAGGTAAAACGATTGGCGTGCTGCAGGGTTCTATTCAGGAAACCTATGCTAAAGAGCACTGGGAGAAGCACGGTGTCACCGTGGTGTCTTATAAAGATCAGAATATGGCCTGGGGTGACTTGCTGAACGGTCGTATCGACGCCTCGCTGGTGATGTCAGCGGCCGGGCAGGCAGGTTTCCTCAGTAAGCCGCAGGGGAAAGGGTTTGGCTTTATTGGCAAACCAGTGTCAGACGACACCATCCTCGGCAGCGGGATCGGTTTCGGGCTGCGTAAAGGTGATGAGGCCACCAAAAAACAGCTCGATGCGGCCATTGAGAAAGTCCGCGCTGACGGAACGATCGACACACTGGCGAAGAAATACTTCCCGGGTATCGATGTCAGCGTAAAATAATAATATTGCGCCTGATTTGCCCCCGATGCAGATGTCCATCGGGGGCTTTTTATTTAGGGTAATTCTGTTTTTCTAAACAATTCAGCTCATTCCCCTCGACAGAAAATATTTCTCGCTTTGCTCAGATATTCGCCGCTCAACAATTGGATTCTTAACCGTTTTTGTTTAGGCTGTGCGTTCTTTCTTGCCGTCGTTTCGCTGCCCGCGAAACTCATTCACACGACCATAAGGACGTTTTCCCAGGCATGAATCGCAGACGTTTTTTAAAAGGCTCGCTGGCAATGGCTGCGCTGAGCGGTACCGCTGGACTCTCATCGCTGTTTTCCCGCGCGGCATTTGCTGCTGAGTCGGATATTGCCGACGGTCAGAGCCGCCGCTTTGACTTCTCTGTCCTGCAATCGATGGCACACGATCTGGCGCAAACACCGTGGGGCGGGGCTCCGCGTCCACTGCCTGAAACGCTGGCCACCATGACGCCGCAGGCGTACAACGCCATCAAGTACGATGAGAAACAGTCTCTGTGGAACAATATCGAAGACCGTCAGTTAGACGTGCAATTCTTCCATATGGGAATGGGTTTTCGCCGTCGTGTGCGCATGTTCTCACTCGATTCCGCGACGTCCCAGGCGCGTGAGATCCACTTCCGCCCGGAGCTGTTTAGCTACAACGATACAGATGTCGACACCAAACAGCTGCAGGGCCAGAGCGATTTAGGTTTTGCGGGTTTCCGCGCGTTTAAAGCGCCTGAACTGGCACGACGCGACATCGTGTCTTTCCTCGGTGCGAGCTACTTCCGCGCGGTTGATGATACCTATCAGTACGGCCTGTCCGCGCGCGGTCTGGCGATTGATACCTTTACCGATACGCCGGAAGAGTTCCCGGATTTCACCTCGTTCTGGTTCGAAACCGTCAAGCCGAACGACACCACCTTTACCGTCTACGCGCTGCTCGACAGCCCAAGTATCACCGGTGCCTATAAGTTCGTGATCCACTGCGAGAAGAGCCAGGTGATCATGGAGGTGGATAACCACCTGTACGCGCGTAAAGACATCAAGCAGCTTGGCATTTCACCGATGACCAGTATGTTCAGCT
This sequence comes from Lelliottia jeotgali, assembly GCA_002271215.1. Lineage (NCBI taxonomy): Bacteria > Pseudomonadati > Pseudomonadota > Gammaproteobacteria > Enterobacterales > Enterobacteriaceae > Lelliottia > Lelliottia jeotgali. The sequence continues at coordinate 2,199,520 of CP018628.1, forward strand.
GCGGCAATAACGAACGCCGCATGTGCGACACCATTCACCCGCAAATCCACGACTCTGATCGCCTGGCGATGTGGCGCGGGAACGGGGAGTGGATCTGCCGTCCGCTGAACAACCCGCAGAAACTGCAGTTCAACGCTTTCCAGGATAAAAACCCGAAAGGCTTTGGCCTGCTGCAGCTGGACCGCGATTTCTCTCACTATCAGGACATCATGGGCTGGTACAACAAACGCCCGAGCCTGTGGGTCGAGCCACGAAATCAGTGGGGCAAGGGCAGCGTTGGCTTGATGGAGATCCCAACCACTGGCGAAACTTTGGATAACGTAGTCTGCTTCTGGCAGCCAGAAAAACCTGTTAAAGCGGGCGATGAGCTGGACTTCAAATATCGTCTCTACTGGAGCGCGCAACCGCCGGTCCGCTCGCCGCTGGCGAACGTCTTTGCCACCCGTACCGGCATGGGCGGTTTCCCGGAAGGCTGGGCGCCGGGAGAAAACTATCCGAAAGTGTGGGCGCGCCGCTTTGCCATCGACTTTGTGGGTGGCGATTTGAAAGCCGCTGCGCCGAAAGGTATCGAGCCGGTCATCACTCTGTCTAACGGCGAAGCAAAACAGGTGGAAATCCTTTACGTTGAACCGTTCGACGGCTATCGCATTTTGTTTGACTGGTATCCGACCAACGACTCCACCGATCCGGTTGAAATGCGCATGTTCCTGCGCTGTCAGGGGGAGGCGATCAGCGAAACCTGGTTGTATCAGTATTTCCCGCCTGCACCGGATAAACGCAATTACGTTGACGACCGCGTGATGCGCTAACGCTGAAAATCCCTCTCCTTTTCTGGGGAGAGGGAAAGTGTGAGGAATCATGACTGCCATTCCCGTTGAAATCATTCCCGTTACCGACCGCATCGAACTGCGGGCCATCGACGAGCGCTATACCAGCGAGCTTCATGCGCTGGTAATTAAGAACAAAACCTGGCTGCAAACGGCGTTTGACTGGGCGCAGTATGTTGGTACGCAAGACGATACGCGCAAAAATGTGTTGAGCAATCAGATGCTGCATCAGCGTGGCTACGCCAAAATGTTCCTGATTTTTCAGGACGAGACGCTAAAAGGTGTGCTGTCGTTCAATTCTATCGAACCGACGAATAAGACGGGGTATATCGGCTACTGGCTGGATAAAGGCAATCAGGGGCAAGGTATTCTGTCGCAATCTTTGCAGGCGTTTATGCGTTACTACGCGGCGCGCGGGGAAATCCGTCGTTTCGTTATTAAGTGTCGCGTGGGGAATGAGCAGAGTAACCGCGTGGCAGTGCGCAACGGTTTCACGCTGGAAGGGTGCCTGAAAGAAGCCGAGTTTTTGAACGGCGAATTTCAGGACGTGAATACCTACGCCAAAATTATTGGCCTATAGCGCGCCAAGCAGCGGTGTACGGGTGATGCGCTGCTGCCCGTTGATCACTTTCTCGCCGCGCAGATGGATGTTATCCCCGCCAAAAGCTTCAATCACCGCATCGTCGGTAATCTCGATTCGATGCTCGATCAGCACATCGCCACTGATTCTGGCCCGTCCCTGAATCACCACTTTGTCGTCAATCATGATTGGCCCGCCGCGTAGCCACGCCTGGCCGCCAATCAGGACATGATGTTTGATAATCACATTTCCCTCGATGACCGCATTTTCCGCCACCTGCGAGCTGTAGCGCAGAGTGGGAATGGCGTCATCGTCGCGGCCCGCAATGATTCGGGCATTGCCGTAAACTTTGGCGCAATCGCAGATCCAAACGTTGTTGAGATCATTTCCTTCGATGAGCGCGTTCTCAAATACCTCGGCGCGATGTTCGATGAAAGCAAAATTGACCATCGCATCCCCGTAGATTTGCGCCTGATGGACAATGCGAGACTGGCTGACGGTGGCGTTATCGTAGATTTTCAGAACCTGTTCCCGATCCGGTGTCAGGCCAAGCGCCGCTATGATGGTGCTTTGATGCAGAACGCGTGCGTTGCCGTAAAGATGGCAGGTGCCGCGCACTTCGGAGGATTGAATAGTGACGTTGTCACTTAGCTGCGCGCCGTGGCTCACCTGCGAACCCTCCACCCAGCTGTTATCACCGATTTTCGCCGCATGGCTAATCACGCAGGGCTGTGTAATGCGCGCGTTATCGCAAATTTGTGCCTGGGCAAAGACAACGCTGTTTTCGTCGTACACCCAGCAGTTGCCGTCATGAGACAGGGCGCTTTCATCATCAACCCAGCCGCCTTTGGTCCCGGCGGTGACATCGCTGAAATCACGCTCGGCAATAATCTGGCGCAGGGTCACGCTCGCTTTTCCCTCGCCGTTCTGCCACTGATAAAGACGGGTTTCGTCGCTGAGTCGGTATTTTTTCATTACAGTCTCTCTGCTCATCATCTTCATTAACCGTAGCAAACTTTACGCCTTCTGAAGTACTGGCAACCGAGTCTGAAACCCCTTAAACTAGCATTTCAAATATAATTTATACTTTAAAATTAATGCATAAAAGACACAAATCTGAACAGGTTCTTAACTTACCCTTCGGCTACTTCGGCATGGTATTAGGGACCATTGGCATGGGTTTCGCCTGGCGCTATGCCAGCACTGTCTGGCCGGTTTCACACTGGCCGGGTGAGATTCTGGTGTCGCTTGCAATGGCTATCTGGTTTTTGCTGACCCTGGCATTCTTTACCCGCGCTGTGCGCTTTCCGCACAGCGTGCTGGCGGAGATGCGCCATCCGGTGATGAGCAGTTTTGTCAGTCTGTTTCCCGCTACCACGATGCTGGTAGCGATAGGTTTTGTTCCCTGGTGTCGTCCCGTTTCGCTGGTGTTGTTTGGCACTGGCGTGGTAGTGCAGCTGAGCTATTCTGCCTGGCAGAGCGCCGGGTTGTGGCGGGGGAAACATCCTGAAGAGGCCACCACGCCGGGCCTGTATCTCCCGACAGTTGCCAATAACTTTATCAGCGCGATGGCCTGCGGTGCGCTCGGGTTCCACGATGCCGGGCTGGTGTTCTTAGGCGCTGGCGTCTTTTCCTGGCTGAGCCTTGAACCGGTGATTTTGCAACGCCTACGCAGTGCCGGTGAACTGCCTGCGGCGCTTCGCACCTCGCTCGGTATTCAGCTGGCCCCCGCGCTGGTGGCCTGTAGTGCCTGGTTGAGCGTTAACGGCGGCGAGGCGGATACCTTCGCTAAAATGCTGTTTGGCTACGGCCTGTTGCAGCTGCTATTTATGCTGCGCCTGATGCCCTGGTATCTTTCACAGCCGTTTAATGCCTCTTTCTGGAGCTTCTCGTTCGGCGTGTCCGCGCTCGCCACCACCGGGCTTCATCTGGGGCAGAGCAGTCCGACGGGCTTTTTCCACGCCATCGCGGTTCCGCTGTTCATTTTTACCAACTGCATCATTGCGCTCTTACTGGTGCGTACCTTCATTTTGCTGGTGCAGGGAAAACTTTTAGTTCGTTCAGATAAAGCCACGCTTATGCACGCTGAGGAAAAGAAATGACTCACTTTGATGAAAACTACTTTACCGAAAAATACGGTTTGACCCGCACGCACTCGGATGTGGTCTACAGCGCCGGGATCGTCAAACCGGGTAAAACTCTGGATTTGGGCTGTGGCAATGGTCGCAACAGTCTGTTCCTGGCCGCCAATGGCTATGACGTGACCGCCTGGGATAAAAACCCGATGAGTATCGATAATATCGAGCGCATTAAGGCGGAAGAAGGGATCGAAAATCTGCAGGCTTCGATTCAGGATTTGAACAGCCTGAGCTTTGACGGTGAGTACGATTTTATTCTCTCGACCGTGGTAATGATGTTCCTGGACGCTAAAACCATTCCGGGGCTGATCGCGAATATGCAACGCTGCACCACGCCAGGAGGCTATAACCTGATTGTGGCGGCGATGGACACGGAAGATTACCCGTGCACCGTCGGGTTCCCGTTTGCGTTTAAAAGCGGCGAACTGAGCCGCTATTACGAAGGCTGGGAGCTGTTGAAATACAACGAAGACATCGGTGAGTTACACCGCACCGACGCCAACGGTAACCGCATCAAGCTGCGTTTCGCCACCATGCTGGCGAGCAAACCGGTTTAACGGGCGGCCAGCAGGCAAAGTTGCAGGGCGGTTTTGTACGATGCCTCGAACGACGACAGCGGCAAGAACTCAAACTTTGAGTGGAAGTTATGCGCGCCGGTGAAGAAGTTCGGGGTCAGCAGGCCTTTCGCCGACAGCGCTGCGCCATCGGTGCCACCGCGCATTGGTGTCGGTTTTGGCGTAATGCCGAGTGATTCCATCGCTTCAAACATCAAATCGATGGCGCGGCGATCTTCGCCAATCGCATTGCTGATATTGTTGTAAGTATCTTCGATGTGGTGCTCGACGCGGGCGGTGGGGTGTTGGTCAGCAATGTGGCTCGCAACGTCAGCGATTTGCTGTTTACGCGCGGCAAAACGGTCTTTGTCGAAGTCACGGATATTGGCTTTAAGCACCGCTTCGTTCTGTCCGGCCTGAATGCCGTTAAACCAGATGTATCCTTCGCGCCCCTCGGTGCATTCCGGTGTTTCTTGTCGGTCGAAATGGCTGATGAAGTCCATCGCCATCAGCAGCGGATTCACCAGTACGCCTTTCGCCGACATCGGATGGGCGGTCACACCGGTAAAGCGGATTTCTGCCGCAGCGGCGTTAAAGTTCTCGTAAACAATTTCGCCAATTTCGCAGCAGTCGATGGTCCAGGCGAAATCAACGTCGAAGCGTTTGAGATCCAGCGCTTTCGCGCCGCACAGACCGATCTCTTCATCCGGCACAAAGGCCACCACAATATCCCCGTGCTGATGTTCCGCCGTCAGGTTTTCCAGCACCGTCATTACTACCGTCACGGCGGCTTTATTATCTGCGCCTAATACGCTGGTCCCGTCGCTGAAAATAATCTCTTCGTCTGGGTATGCCAGTATTTCCGGATGCTCATTCACGCGTAACCAGATCTGTTTCTCTTTATTCAGGCAGAGGTCTTCTCCTGCAAATCTTAATATTTGTGGATGAATATCCGGTGATAATCCGACGTCAACCGTATCAATATGGGTAATAAAACCAATGCGCGGCGCGCCGCTGACTGTCCCTTTTTTGACGGCGGTGACGGTGGCGAATTCATCGATCACGATGTTGCTCAAACCCAGTGATTCCAGCTCTTTCGCCAGTTCTCGTGCCATCTCATGCTGACCGGGCGTAGAGGGCAGCGTTTTGCTTTTCGGATCGCTCTGGCTGGTAATAGCCAGGTAGCGATAAAAGCGTTGGGTTAATTGACTGGAGAGTGAGAGCGCCATAGTGATTCCTTCTTTATTTGTATTATCAGGTGTTTGCATCATCACTTTAATGGTATTTGTGTATTGGCAAAAGAATTAATTAGCCGTCGAATAAAAAGACAGGAAAATGCGATGAACAGCAACTTGACAAAATTAACCCTGGCCATTGCCGCATTAACGGTAAGTTCCACCGTGGCGGCAAAAACACTGGTGTATTGCTCGGAAGGATCGCCGGAGAATTTTAACCCACAGCTTTATACCTCCGGCACCAGCGTGGATGCCAGTGCGGTTCCGGTCTATAACCGCCTGGTCGATTTTAAACCGGGCACTACGGAGCTGGTGCCAAGCCTGGCCGAGAGCTGGGACGTGAGCGAAGACGGCAAGGTCTACACCTTCCATCTGCGCAAAGGCGTGAAATTCCAGAGCAACAAATTCTACAAGCCGACGCGCGACTTTAACGCCGATGACGTGATTTTCTCCTTCATGCGGCAGAAAGACGTCAATCATCCGTATCACAACGTCTCGAATGGCAGCTATTCAAACTTTGAAAGTCTGGAGTTTGGCAGCCTGATTACCGCCATCGACAAGGTGGACGATCATACCGTGCGCTTTACCCTGGCCCATCCGGAAGCGCCGTTTGTCGCCGATTTGGCCTGGTATTTTGCCTCGATTCTTTCAGCGGAATACGCCGACGCGATGCTCAAAGCGGGCACGCCGGAAAAAGTGGATATGGAGCCGATAGGCACCGGGCCGTTTAAACTGACGCAATATCAAAAAGATTCACGCATTCTTTTTACCGCGTTCCCGGAATACTGGCAGGGCAAGTCGAAGCTCGACCGTCTGGTGTTTAGCATCACACCGGACGCCTCCGTTCGCCTGGCCAAAATCGAGAAAAATGAGTGTCAGGTGATGCCGTTTCCGAATCCGGCGGATCTGCCGCGCATGAAAGCCAACAAAGATATCAACCTGATGAGCAAGGCGGGGCTGAACACCGGTTTCCTGGCGTTTAACACCCAGAAACCGCCGCTGGATAATGTGAAAGTGCGTCAGGCGCTGGCGATGGCAATCAATAAACCGGCGATCATCGATGCCGTATTCCACGGTACCGGCACCGCGGCCAAAAACCTGCTGCCGCCGGGCGTCTGGAGCGCGGACAGCGAGCTGAAGGATTATGACTACGATCCCGAAAAAGCCAAAGCGCTGCTTAAAGAAGCTGGATTTGCCAACGGCGTGAGCGTCGATCTGTGGGCCATGCCGGTGCAACGTCCGTATAACCCGAATGCCAAACGGATGGCCGAGATGATTCAGGCCGACTGGGCGAAGGTCGGCGTGCAGACCAAAATCGTCACCTATGAGTGGGGCGAATATCTCAAGCGCGTGAAGGGCGGTGAACACCAGGCGGCGCTGATGGGCTGGACGACCGCGACGGGCGACCCGGATAACTTCTTTGGCCCGCTGTTTACCTGCACGTCAGCCAACGGCGGGTCAAACTCGGCGAAATGGTGCTATCAGCCGTTTGATAAAATCATCAATGAGGCTAAATCGATAACCGATCATGAAAAACGCGTGGCGCTGTACAAAGAGGCGCAACAAATGATGCACGATCAAATGCCTGCGGTGATGATTGCGCACTCCACCATTTTCGAACCGGTGAGAAAAGAGGTGACAGGCTACGAAATTGACCCATTTGGCAAACATCTGTTCTGGCAAGTGGATATTAAATAGCCATAAATCACTGCCCGTGACTATTCCGGGCAGTCTGTTTTCTGAATTGTGCGGCGAGCACCTTTTTTGTCACAACAAACCCCTGATACTTTTGCTATAACTTCATATGCATATCTGCATATAACAGGGATCTACCACCATGCGTACTCAGACTTTATTTAAAGTTGCAGCGCTCTCTGGCCTGCTGGCATTAGCGGGCTGTGCGTCCAAAGTGGCGCAACCCGATCAATATTCGGGCTTTTTAAAAGATTATTCAGGCTTGCAGCAAACGACGTCAGCGACCGGTAAACCGACGCTGCGCTGGGTCGATCCATCCTACAAACCGTCTAATTACGACAATATCGTCTGGAACCCAATTACCTATTATCCGGTCCCTAAACCGACCACACAGGTAGGGCAAAAACTGCTGGATGATCTGTTGGCTTACACCAACACCAAAATGAAAGCGGCTATTGGGCAGACGAAACCTCTGGTGACCACCCCTGGGCCGCGTAGCCTCATCTTCCGTGGCGCTGTCACCGGTGTAAGCTCGAAGAAAGAAGGTCTGCAATTCTATGAAGTGGTCCCGGTTGCTCTGGTCGTAGCCGGTACGCAAATGGCGACGGGACACCGTACAATGGATACCCATCTCTATTTCGAAGGTGAGCTGATCGATGCTTCAACGGGTAAACCGGTTATCAAGGTGGTTCGTAAAGGCGAAGGTAAAGAGCTGAACAACGAAAACGCACCGATGACGATTGCGACGTTGAAACAGGTTGTTGATGACATGGCGACGGATGCCACCATGTTTGATGTGAATAAGACCAGAAAATAAAATACTCACCGGCGGCATAGTGCCGCCGGTGTATTTTACGCCGTCCGTAGTCGCTTAAACCAGGTTTCCGGTTTCGTGAACATCACCATATTTCCCGTCAGAATCAGCAGCAATCCTGCCACGGCATTCATGTGCCAGACGTAGCCTTCGTATACCGTAGAAATCGACAGCGCGACCAGCGGGAACAACAGGGTGCTGTACGCCGCTTTACCGGCGCCAATTCGCCCGACCAGCGTAAAGTACACGCCAAAGGCTATGACCGAGCCGAAAATTGCCAGATACAGCAGCGCACTGATGTAGCTCACTGTCCATTGAGGCATGAAACTGTCGCCGCGCACCAGCGCAATCACGCCCATCACCAGCGTGCCGTACATCATCGCCCAGGCGTTGGTGGTCATGGTTTCCAGACCGTTACGCTGATGGCGCAGGCTGATCATATTCCCCAGCGAGAAGCCGTAGGTTCCGAGCGCCGACAGGCCAATGCCCAGCAGCAGCTCATGGCTCCAGCCGCTGGCGAGCAGATCGTCCCAGAAGAGGGTGATGATCCCTAATAATCCAAGAATAGCGGCGGTCCAGAAACGTGCCGGTGGGCGCTGGCCAAAGAAAATAAAGCTGTTAATGGCGTTATACAGCACCGCCATCGAGAAAATGACCGACTCAAGACCGGTATTGATAAACTTCGCCGCGGTATAAAAACACCAGAAGTTAAAGCAAAACACGCAGCAGCCCTGAATCATACAGAACAGGTGATCGCGCATCGCCATTTTGCGCAAACGTCCCAATGCCAGCAGGACAATCATCATAGTGGCGCTCGCCACGGCAAAACGCCAGAAGATGGAGACGGGAGCCGCGACCGGCCCTTGTTGCAGGAAAATCGCAATCCACGTCGTTCCCCAGATAACCACCACCAGTCCATACAAAAGTGCGTTCATTTTTCTCTCTTATCAAACCGCAAAAAAGCAGTATGACGTGAGCCACACAGCCCGGCTTTCAGCATCTTGCGGCTGACTTGCAGAATCTTGCGCTTTTTTATGGTGACAACGCTGGTATCGCGGGGCAACACTTCTTAGACTAACGATCTCTTTCATTACCAGCTGACGGATATGTCTCGCGCTTACGACACCTTTGAAACGCTTCGCCAACAAAATGCCGTGCTGCGGGAAACGGTCGCGCTGAATTCGGGCATCCAGCTGGCGGCGTGGTACAACAAGCACGATACGGTCACGGTAAAAAGTAACCACCACACCCTGAGTTTGTACGTGGCCGATGGTTATGAGAGCTACCACAAAACTAACAGCGGCTGGAAAAACGGCGGTGGGCCAGACCGTTTTTGCCTGATGCCGAAAGAGAGCGAGTCGAGCTGGGATATCCGTGATGATTTGTCATTTGTGCATCTTTACTGCACCGATGAGCATCTGCGGGAGATTGGCGAAAAAATCTGGGATAAAAGCCCGGCCGGGATTTCACTGGACGAAAAAACCTTCGCCAGCGATCCAAAAATCGCCATGCTTTACCGCCAGTTTTTGCTCGGCTGCGACTGGCAGCAGCAGGCGAATCAGCTGACGTTAAGCACCGCCAGCACCTTGCTGTTGACCCACTTGATCCAACATTATTCCAGCGTTCAGTGGAAGTTACCGGTGGTGACAGGCGGACTGTCGCCGTTCGTTCTGCGCAATGTGCTGGCCTATATTGACGAAAATCTTTCACAAGCCTTAACGCTTGCTGAACTCGCTGCGATTGCGGCATTGAGCGAATACCATTTTGCCCGCATGTTCCGCCAGTCTATGAACATGGCTCCGCATCAGTACGTCATGCAGCAGCGGATGGAAAAGGCAAAAGGTCTGGTGCAATTCTCGCAGCAACCACTGACCGACATCGCGCTGGCCTGCGGTTTTAGCTCGGCCAGCCACTTTAGCAACCGATTTAAGGCGACAACCGGATTCACCCCCTCGCAGCTACGCGCGGCGAAAGCGTGAGAACGCGGTAAAGCAGATCCCGCCCGCCACCAGTCCCCAGAATGCCGAACCTATTCCAAGCAGCGTCACGCCGCTGGCTGTGACCAGAAAGGTCACGATGGCCGCGTCGCGCTCAGCCTCAAGTTGTAACGCCTGATATAAACTGCCGCTGATCGTCCCCAGCAACGCCAGCCCGGCCAACGTCTGGATCCAGCTCACGGGCAGCGCCGCCATCAGGGCAGTAATGGAACCGCCAAAAATCCCTGCCAGCAAATAAAACACGCCAGCCGCCGCCGCGGCCAGCCAGCGTTTTTGCGCATCCGGATGCGCGTCCGGGCTTTGACAGATGGCGGCGGTGATCGCGGCAATGCAGATGGAATAGACGCCGAAAGGCGAGAACAGCAGGGCCAGTGCGCCCGTAAATATGATTAACGGCGAGACGGCAACCGGATAACCAGAGGCTTTCATGGTGGCGAAACCGGGCGCATTTTGTGAGGCCATCGTCACCAGGAAAAACGGCAGGCCGATACTGATAAGCGTGGTAAAGGTAAATTTTGGCGCGATAAACTCCGGCATGACCACCTTAAAGGCGAGATTGTTAGTGACAACGTCACCTCCAGCCCAGGCCGTGACGCTCCCTACCAACAGAGTGGCGACAATGGCATAACGTGGAACGAAGGTTTTGGCTATCAGCCACGCCAGCAACATGCTTCCGCACAGCAGGAAATGCCCTTCCAGATTTGTGAACGCCTGCAGGCCAAATCGCAGCAGCACACCTGCCAGCATCGCCGCCGCCAGGGTATGCGGGATAATCTTCATCAGTCTGGCAAACAGTCCAGTCAAACCGCAGAGTAAAATCAGGGCGTTAGCGAAAATAAAAATACCGATGGTTTCCGCAAGCGTCACGCCCTGTAAGCTGGTGGCAAGCAGGGCGGCACCAGGCGTTGACCAGGCGGTTAACACCGGCGCTTTGTACCAAAGGGAAAGTGCTAATGTGCTAACACCCATGCCGATACCGAGCGCGGTCATCCAGCCTGCAATTTGGTGAGGCGTTGCGCCAGCTGCCGCCGCAGCCTGCCAGATAATGGCGGCAGAACTGGCGTAACCGACCAGAACCGCGACGAAACCGGCCAGGATCGCAGGAAAAAGAGAAGATGAACTGCGCATGAAAACTCCGTTGTGCGTTATAGCGTCCGTGCAAAGGTAACACTGTGCGCTATAGCGTACAAGTGGTACACTTCGCCGCAACGGGAGGATCTATGAATATCACTGAACATCTTGCCTCAACGCTGAAAACTGAGCGTCAGGCGCGAGGCTGGAGCCTGTCAAAACTGGCCGACGAGACGGGCGTGTCGAAAGCGATGCTCGGACAAATCGAGCGCAACGAGTCCAGCCCGACCGTCTCTACGCTGTGGAAAATCGCCACGGGTTTGAACGTTCCGTTTTCGGCATTTATTACGCCGGAAGCCCATCCGCAGCCGGTTTTCGATCCTCAAGAGCAGGCGATGGTGGTCAAACCGCTGTTCCCCTGGGATGACGCGCTTAAGTTTGATCATTTCTCGATTACCCTCGCGCCCGGTGCCTTGAGTGAATCCACGCCGCACGAAGCCGGTGTGATTGAACATGTGGTGGTGATCAGCGGAGAACTGGATATGTGTATTGAAGGAGTCTGGCGCACGATTTTGCCTGATTCAGGCCTGCGTTTTGCAGGGGACAAACCCCATGCCTATCGCAACAGCAGCAGCCAGACGGTGCACTTTCATTCGTTGATTCATTATCCCCGTTAAAGGTACGCAAAACGGTTTCGCTGTCGTAGACTTCTGACTACAATAGCCGCCATTTTGACCATAACGGATAACGACGAAGTATGCGCCTGCAATCCCATCATCTTGAACTCTTAAGCCCGGCCCGTGACGCCTCGATTGCCCGCGAGGCAATTCTGCACGGTGCAGACGCGGTCTATATCGGCGGTCCTGGCTTTGGCGCTCGCCATAATGCCAGCAACAGCCTGCGCGATATCGCTGAGCTGGTGCCGTTTGCCCACCGATTTGGGGCGAAAGTGTTCGTGACCCTGAACACTATTCTTCATGATGATGAACTTGAGCCTGCGCAACGCCTGATTACCGATTTATACCAGACCGGCGTCGATGCCCTGATCGTTCAGGACATGGGCGTGCTCGAACTGGATATTCCTCCGATTGAACTGCATGCCAGCACCCAGTGCGATATTCGTACCGTCGAAAAAGCGAAATTCCTGTCTGACGTTGGTTTCACCCAGATCGTGCTGGCGCGCGAGCTGAATCTGAATCAAATCCGCGATATTCACCAGGCGACAGACGCCACCATTGAATTTTTCATTCACGGTGCGCTGTGTGTGGCTTATTCCGGGCAGTGCAACATTTCCCACGCCCAGACCGGGCGCAGCGCCAACCGTGGCGACTGCTCTCAGGCGTGTCGTCTGCCGTATACGCTGAAAGACGATCAGGGCCGCGTCGTGGCTTTTGAAAAACACCTCCTGTCGATGAAAGATAACGATCAAACCGCAAACCTCGCGGCATTGATCGACGCGGGTGTGCGCTCCTTCAAAATTGAAGGGCGATATAAAGACATGAGCTACGTGAAAAATATCACGGCGCACTACCGCCAGATGCTGGACGCCATTATTGAAGACCGAAACGATCTGGCGCGCGCGTCCGCCGGGCGTACCGAGCATTTCTTCATTCCGTCCACCGATAAAACCTTTCATCGCGGCAGCACCGATTACTTTGTGAATGCGCGTAAAGACGATATCGGCGCCTTCGATTCACCCAAGTTTATCGGCCTGCCGGTCGGTGAAGTGCTGAAAGTGTCCAAAGACCATCTCGACGTGAAAGTGACCGAAACGCTGGCGAACGGCGATGGTCTGAACGTGATGATCAAGCGTGAAATCGTCGGTTTCCGTGCGAATACGGTGGAGAAAACCGGCGAAAATCAGTATCGCGTCTGGCCAAATGAAATGCCTGCCGATCTGTATAAAGCGCGTCCGAACGCGGCGCTGAATCGCAACCTGGATCACAACTGGCAGCAGGCGTTGCTGAAAACCTCCAGTGAGCGCCGGATTGCCGTCGATATCGAACTGGGCGGCTGGGAAGAGCAGCTGATCCTGACCATGACCAGCGAAGACGGCGTGAGTGTTACACATACGCTGGACGGTCAGTTTGAAGAGGCCAACAACGCCGAGAAAGCGCTGAACAGCCTGAAAGACGGCGTAGCGAAGCTTGGGCAGACTATTTATTACGCGCGTGATATTCAGGTGAACCTGCCTGCGGCGCTGTTTGTTCCGAACAGTCTGCTAAACCAGTTCCGCCGCGAAACCGCAGAAATGCTTGATGATGCGCGACTGGCAAACTATCCGCGCGGCAGCCGCAAAGCGGTATCCGATCCTGCGCCGGTTTATCCGGATTCACACTTGTCATTCCTTGCAAACGTGTACAACCACAAAGCGCGGGAGTTTTACCATCGCTATGGCGTCCAACTGATTGATGCAGCGTATGAGGCGCACGAAGAGAAGGGCGACGTGCCGGTGATGATCACCAAGCACTGCCTGCGTTTTGCCTTCAACCTGTGTCCGAAACAGGCCAAAGGCAATATTAAAAGCTGGAAAGCAACGCCGATGCAGCTGGTGAATGGCGATGAAGTTCTGACGCTGAAATTTGACTGCCGCCCGTGTGAAATGCACGTAATTGGCAAGATGAAAAATCACATCTTCAAGATGCCACAGCCGGGAAGCGTGGTGGCCTCTGTGAGTCCTGACGATCTCATGAAGACCCTGCCAAAGCGCAAAGGCGCTTAATCAGCGAAAATAGGTATCCGGTTTGCGCGACTTCTGCCAGTGATGGTGCTCGCGCAAACCTTCCGCTGACTCTTCTGCCACACTCCGCAGTTCATCACTGTCCGCCGCATGACGTAGCTGGTGGTCTGCATTCTGTACCCACAAATATTCATGCCCTTTATGTCCTGCCATTAATTGACCTGAAAATAGCGCACAGGTTAGTAGTATGAAAACCAAACTTGTTTTAACCATTTCGTTACCACCGCATCACATTTAGCGGCCATAATGCCAATAGTTTCGTTGGGTTATTATTTGATGATTTAAACTAACGCAAATAAATTGTCAATTTATGCGCTGAATTTACCGCAAGTCTATTTATGGACAATAAAAATCGGCTTCAGATTCTGGGATTTACTCTTTCAGGAGGCTGACAGGGATTATGTATTTAGGAAAAGTCCGATATAATTGCCTTTTGACTATGGACCAGGTCGAGTAGATGAAACAAGCATTAACTATAACGTCGTTTTGTATTGCTGCAGCGGCAGTAGCGTATATCGGTTACACCTCTTTCACCGACAAACCAGAATTTCTCCAGGCCGCTGAAACGCGTGTCGGTTCATATTTGACCAGTGATGTCGGGCGCGTTTCCTGTAACAGTACCAAAGTGGCGGATCAGCACTGGCGTCTTGATTGCAGCACCCAGGCGAAAGGTAAGATATTCGAGTATTCCGTTTACCCTGCTGAGAATGCGCCTTATGCCGTCTCGCGTGCGTTTTATCTTGAGGCCGTCAATGAGAGCGCTATTCAAAGCGCCGGAGAAGGGCTCATGAAGTATCTGCAAATCAACACAACGGCGACGAATATTCAGTCGTAACTAACAGGGTAAACCCTTTGTTTAGTGTTCATTTAAATTGTGGGTGTTAAGTTATTATCGATCCGCAACCGGTCATGGAATACCGGAACGTAGATACCAAAATATATATCTATCCATGCAAGCATTTACCGCCAGATTATGGCGGTTTTTTTTGCTTAAAATTCAGCGTATTTCCTGCTGTCTGAGGCCTGAATTAACGCGTTTTCGATATTGTGTCGGAGACTCATTATAGTGCTGGCGAAAATGATGGCGCAGCGTTGCGGAATGGCCAAACCCCGTTTGCTCAGCGATGCTGTCGACGCTTAAACGACTGTTTTCCAGATACTCTTTTGCTCTCAGCAGGCGTTCGCTGAGCAGCCAGCGAGCGGGTGTTGTCCCGGTGGCACTGGCAAAGCGGCGTAAAAAAGTACGTTCGCTCATTCCAACGCGTCGGGCCAGAGAGCTTACGCTATGATTGACCGTCAGCTGCAGGTGCAGGAAATCAAACAGCTCGCCAAAACGCTGACTTTCTCTGAGTACTGCCACCGGACGCGTCACGTGCTGCGTTTGCGTTCCATCACGGTGCGGGGGGATAACCAGGCGCCTGGCAACGAGATTTGCGGCATCTATTCCATAATCCCGGCGTACTACGTGCAAACAGAGATCGAGACCGGCGGCGCTCCCTGCGGACGTCAGGACCGTCCCTTCATCCTGATACAACACATCTTCAATCACCTGAATGGCCGGAAAGCGGGTCTTTAACGTCTCGGTATAACGCCAGTGCGTGGTGGCTTTGCGTCCGTCGAGCACACCCGCAGCGGCCAGAACGAACACCCCGGAACAAATCGAGAGCAGATGACTGCCGCGCGCATGGGCTTTGCGTAATGCCTCACACAGCGCAGGAGGAACCCTTTCATCCGCACCTCGCCAGCCGGGGACCACAACCAGGCTGGCCTGTTCCAGTAACGACAGATCGCCGTCGGCCACTATCCTAATCCCGCCGGTGGCGCGCAGTTCTCCTTCTTCAACGCTGGCGACGCTAAAACGATACCAGTCGTTGCCCATTTCCGGGCGCGGCAGGCCAAAAACTTCTACCGCCACGCCAAACTCGAAGGTGCACAGGCCGTCATACGCCAGGACCACCACCAGCGGGCGCGATGCTTGTCGTAAGTTTGTCATCATTTTGCTGTTTTCTGGCATAACCGCAGGCATTCACTGACTGAATTTTTGGATAACGTACTGTTAACACAAACGCCAAACTGGAGAAAGCACCATGAGTTACGTCACTGAATTTCCCACCGCCGACCCGCAGGAGTCCGTTGCCCATTTTCTGCGCCGCCTGAGCGTCGAAACCGACTGTGCCGACGTGCACCACGCGCTGGCAAATCATCAGCAGGACTTCGTTTTACTGCACGTGGTGGGCCGCCCGGAACAATTTGCGCGCCGCCATCTGCCGGGAGCTGTGCATTTACCCTGGTCAGCAATGACCGCCGAAACGATGGCGCAATGGCCGCAGGATACGTTGTTCGTGGTCTATTGCGCCGGGCCACATTGCAACGGCGCGGATCGGGCGGCGCTGAAGCTCTCCCGCCTGGGCCTGCCAGTCAAAATTATGCTCGGTGGCATCACCGGCTGGGAAGATGAAAACTTCGCCTTTGCCAGTGAGGATTAAGTCGAAGATGAATAAAATTCATCACGCATGAAATTTTCTCGTTTGCTGCAACGCAGGGGTTATGACATCTTTTTGGACATATAGCCATCCAGAAGTCTAAAAGTTCAATTAATGAATTATCACTGTGGGCAATCAATTGCCGGCAGCAAAGGAGAGAATCATGCAGCGACAACACGCCCCGTACCGTGCCGATGTGGTAGGCAGCTTTTTACGTCCCGACGCGATTAAACAGGCGCGACTGCAGTTCGCCAGCGGCGAGATTGACGCCGGGCAGCTCCGCGCCGTGGAAAACGATGCGATTCGCCATGTAGTTGAACAGCAATGCGCCTGCGGCCTGCACGTAGTCACTGACGGAGAGTTCCGCCGCGCGTGGTGGCATTTTGATTTCTTCGACGGTTTGCAGGGCGTGGAGCGCTACGATTCAAACCAGGGCATCCAGTTTAACGGCGTTCAGACTAAGGCTCACGGCGTGCGTGTCACCGGCAAACTGGGCTTTGGCGATCATCCGATGCTGGAAGATTTCCGCTATCTGAAAAGCATCAGCGGTAACGCACAGCCGAAAATGACCATTCCCAGCCCAAGCGTGCTGCATTTCCGTGGTGGGCGTAAAGACATCGACGCGACAGTTTATCCGGAACTGGACGCTTACTTTGACGATCTGGCGACCACCTGGCGCGATGCTATCCATGCGTTCTATGAAGCGGGCTGCCGCTATCTGCAACTCGACGACACGGTCTGGGCCTATCTCTGCTCAGACGATCAGCGCCGCCAGATTACTGAGCGCGGCGACGATGCAGACCAGCTGGCGCGCACCTATGCCCTCGTGTTGAACAAAGCGCTGGAAGGCAAACCGGAGGATTTGACCATCGGTCTGCACGTGTGTCGCGGCAATTTCCGCTCTACCTGGATCTCCGAAGGCGGCTACGAGCCGGTGGCCGAAGTGCTTTTCGGCTCCGTTAATGTGGATGCCTTCTTCCTGGAGTACGACAATGACCGCAGCGGGGATTTCGCGCCGCTACGCTTCGTCCGTCCGGGCAAACAGCAGGTGGTGTTGGGCCTTATCACCACCAAAAACGGCGAGCTGGAAAACCCGGAAGGGGTGAAAGCGCGTCTGGAAGAGGCGGCGCAATACGTGGCGAAAGAGCAGATTTGCCTCAGCCCGCAGTGCGGTTTTGCCTCAACGGAAGAGGGCAACAGTCTTACCGAAACCCAGCAGTGGGACAAAGTGCGTCTGGTCACGCAAATCGCTGACGAAGTCTGGTGATTTTTCGGGCACAGCGTTGCACTTTATTAATGCAGCGCTGTGCCATTCTGAATCGTTAACGCTTTTTTTGCGCCTGTACTCCCCTGAATTTCCGCCGTTTTCCATTCTGGCATCCTTTTTGCTCTCCTGAAGCTGACACGTTTGATTCTGCGTCCACATGGTTACGGACGTTTTCGCACAGCTTTCTTTTCAGGAGTGAAAATATGCATCGTCGTACCTTCATCAAAGCTTTCGCGCTGTCGGCCTCCGTTGTGGCGATGGGAATGAGTTTCGGCGTTCAGGCTGCCGATACGATCAAAATCGGTATCATGCACTCGCTCTCCGGCACGATGGCGATCTCCGAAACGCCGCTCAAAGACGTGGCGTTAATGACCATCGATGAAATTAACGCCAAAGGCGGCGTGCTGGGTAAACAACTGGAACCGGTTGTTGTTGACCCGGCCTCTAACTGGCCGCTGTTTGCAGAGAAAGCGCGCCAGCTGTTAAGCCAGGATAAGGTCGCGGCGGTGTTTGGCTGCTGGACTTCCGTCTCGCGTAAATCGGTTCTGCCGGTATTCGAGGAGCTGAATGGTCTGCTGTTCTATCCTGTCCAGTACGAGGGCGAAGAGATGTCGCCAAACGTGTTCTACACCGGCGCGGCACCAAATCAGCAGGCGATCCCGGCGGTGGAGTATCTGATGGGTGAAGACGGCGGGAGCGCGAAACGCTTCTTCCTGCTCGGCACGGATTATGTTTATCCGCGCACCACTAACAAAATCCTGCGCGCGTTCCTGCACTCCAAAGGCGTACAGGACAAAGATATCGAAGAGGTCTACACCCCGTTCGGACACAGCGATTACCAGACCATTGTCGCCAATATCAAGAAATTCTCTGCCGGTGGCAAAACGGCAGTGGTCTCCACCATCAACGGCGACTCCAATGTTCCCTTCTATAAAGAGCTGGCCAACCAGGGCGTAAAAGCCACGGATGTGCCGGTCGTCGCGTTCTCGGTCGGAGAAGAGGAACTGCGCGGGATTGATACCAAACCTCTGGTCGGCAATCTGGCGGCATGGAACTACTTCGAGTCCGTCGATAACCCAACCAACCAGACCTTTGTCGCGGCGTACAAGGCCTATGCCAAAGCGCACAAACTGCCGAACGCCGATACCGTGGTGACTAACGATCCGATGGAAGCCACCTACGTGGGTATCCATATGTGGGCGCAGGCCGTGGAGAAAGCGGGAACCACCGATGTGGATAAAGTGCGCGCGGCGATGGCCGGTCAATCCTTCAAAGCGCCGTCGGGGTTCACGCTGACGATGGACGCCACCAACCACCATCTGCATAAGCCAGTGATGATTGGCGAAATTGAAGGTGACGGCCAGTTCAACGTTGTCTGGCAGACCGAAGAGACCGTCCGCGCCCAGCCGTGGAGCCCGTTCATTCAGGGCAACGACAAAAAACCAGACCAGCCGATGAAAACCGCCAGTAACTAAGCCTTAATCGCACGGAGAAAAGCCATGAGCGTAATGCGAATGTTCGTCGCAATAGTCTGGCTTGCCGGTCTGCTGCCAGGGATGGCGCAGGCGTCGGATGCGGACACGTTTGTCGCCGCAAGCCGCAGCCAGCAAACCGCACTGCTGGAAAAGTGGGCTGTTGCCCCGGATGAGAAGCGTCTGCCGCTGTTGCAGGCGCTGCAAAAAGAGAACCTGTTTGCTGACGGGCAGAAGCACGCTTTTGCCCGCGTGAATGGCGACATGGTGGCGCTGGGGGATTCACCCGCGGCGGAGGGCGACCCGAAAGCGGTGCGCCTGACCAACCGCCTGCGGGTGCTGGCCTCCGCGGCGCTGGCGACGCATCAGCTTGCAAGTGACAATGTCACGCAACGCAAGGGCGCAGCGCTACAGTTACAGCGCGAGGCCACACCTGAAATGCTGAATATGTTGCAGCAGCGTCTGCAGGCGGAGAAGGACGAAGGCGTGCGTCAGGCGCTGGAAGTGGCGCTGGCCAATTTACAGCTCGTCAGCCCAAATGCGGAGGTGCGTTTGCAGGCCATCGAGCTGTTAGCGCACTCATCCGATCCCGAAACGCAGACCCGGCTGTTGCCGTTCACTCAGGTGCAAACCGAACCCGACGCCCGCGTGCGCGAGGCGGCGGAAAACAGTCTGCGCAAAATCGAGCATCGTCTGTTGATTAGCGATCTGCTTGGGCAGGCGTTTATGGGGCTGTCGCTGGGTTCCGTGCTGCTGCTGGCGGCGCTCGGGCTGGCGATCACCTACGGCCTGCTCGGGGTGATCAATATGGCCCACGGCGAAATGCTGATGCTCGGGGCGTATTGCACGTGGATGGTTCAGCAGGCGATGGCGCAGTTTATGCCCCAGTGGCTGGCGTTCTACCCGGTGGTGGCGCTGCCGGTGGCGTTCCTCGTGACCGCCGGAATCGGTATGGCGCTGGAGCGCACCATTATTCGTCATCTTTATGGCCGCCCACTGGAAACTCTGCTCGCAACCTGGGGCATTAGCCTGATGCTTATCCAGATTGTGCGCATGACCTTTGGCGCGCAGAACCTTGAAGTGGCAAATCCGGCGTGGCTTTCGGGTGGCGTGCAGGTCTACGCCAATCTGATCCTGCCGTGGAACCGTATCGTGGTGCTGGGCTTTGTGCTGCTGGTGCTGTTCTTCACCTGGCTAATCCTCAACAAAACGCGGCTAGGGCTGAACGTGCGGGCAGTGACGCAAAACCGCAGCATGGCCGCCTGCTGCGGCGTGCCGACCGGGCGGATCGACATGCTGGCGTTTGGTCTGGGCTCGGGAATTGCCGGGTTGGGCGGCGTAGCGCTGTCGCAGCTCGGCAACGTCGGGCCGGAACTTGGGCAGGGTTACATCATTGACTCGTTCCTGGTGGTGGTGCTGGGCGGTGTCGGACAGCTGGCCGGGAGCGTGGCGGCGGCGTTTGGCCTCGGGATCTTCAACAAAATTCTCGAACCGCAAATGGGTGCGGTGCTCGGTAAAATTCTGATCCTGGTGGCGATTATTCTGTTCATTCAGAAACGCCCGCAGGGACTGTTTGCGCTTAAAGGGAGGGTAACAGACTGATGAGCCAGCCGCTGACGTTAACACTGGCGCGTAAGGCGCCGCGCGCGACCCAACTTTTTGGCAGTCTGATCCTCGCCATTCTGCTGGTGCTGCCGTTTCTGGCGCTGCTTCCGGCCAGCCATCCGCTGGCGGTTTCCACCTGGATGCTGACGCTGGTCGGTAAAATTCTCTGCTACGCCATCGTCGCCGTGGCGCTCGATCTGGTGTGGGGTTACGCCGGAATGCTGTCGCTTGGACACGGGATTTTCTTTGCTCTCGGCGGTTATGCGATGGGGATGTACCTGATGCGCCAGGCCTCGGGCGACAGTCTTCCGGCATTTATGTCGTTTCTCTCCTGGAGCGAACTGCCGTGGTTTTGGTGGGGGACTCAGCATTTTGCCTGGGCGATGCTGCTGGTGGTGATGATCCCCGGCCTGCTGGCGCTGGTTTTCGGCTGGTTTGCTTTTCGCTCCAAAATCAAAGGGGTCTATTTTTCGATCATGACCCAGGCGCTGACCTACGCGGGGATGCTGCTGTTCTTTCGCAATGAAACCGGCTTTGGTGGCAACAACGGGTTTACCGGTTTCACCACGCTGCTGGGCTTTTCGGTGACGGCGACGACAACGCGTATCGCGCTGTTTCTGGCGACCGTCGCGCTACTGGTGGCGTCACTGGCTGTCGGTTTTGCGCTGGCGAAAAGCAAATTTGGCCGCATTCTGACGGCAGTGCGTGATGCGGAAAACCGCCTGACGTTTTGTGGTTACGATCCGCGCGGATTTAAGCTGCTGGTGTGGACGCTTTCTGCCGTGCTCTGCGGACTTGCCGGGGCGCTGTATGTCCCGCAAGTGGGGATTATCAACCCCGGTGAAATGTCGCCGACCAACTCCATTGAAGCGGCCATTTGGGTCGCGCTCGGCGGGCGTGGAACCCTGGTCGGCCCGGTGATCGGCGCGGCGCTGGTCAACGGTGCGAAAAGCTACTTTACCGTGGCGATGCCGGAATACTGGCAGTTGTTTCTCGGGCTGATTTTTATCGCGGTCACGCTCTTTTTACCGCGCGGCGTGTACGGGCTTTTTCGTAAGGGAGAGAAATAATGCAGCCAGCCGAAGGACTTTTTACTCGTCAGTTGCCCGGCGACCGTTTTCGCGACCAGACCGATCCCGTGCTCCAGCTGGAATCGATAAACGTCAATTTCGATGGCTTTCAGGCGCTGACGGATCTGTCGCTGAACATCGGCGTCGGGGAGTTACGCTGCGTCATCGGCCCGAACGGTGCCGGGAAAACTACGCTAATGGATGTGATCACCGGGAAAACACGTCCCCAGAGTGGGCGGGCGATTTACGATCAGTCTATCGATTTAACAGCGCTGGAACCGGCGGCGATTGCACGCCTGGGCATCGGGCGTAAGTTCCAGAAACCGACGGTGTTCGAAGCGCTGACGGTATGGGAAAACCTCGAGCTGGCGATGAAGGGCGACAAGTCTGTCTGGGCCAGCCTGCGCGCGCGGCTGACGTCGGAGCAGAGCGACCGTATCAGCGAGATGTTAACGCTTCTGCGTCTGAGTGCCGAGCGCGATCGCTGCGCCGGAATGCTCTCGCACGGTCAAAAACAGTTTCTTGAAATCGGCATGCTGCTGGTGCAGGAGCCGCATTTGCTGCTGCTCGATGAACCTGCCGCCGGG
Organism: Lelliottia jeotgali; assembly: GCA_002271215.1. Classification (NCBI taxonomy): domain Bacteria; kingdom Pseudomonadati; phylum Pseudomonadota; class Gammaproteobacteria; order Enterobacterales; family Enterobacteriaceae; genus Lelliottia; species Lelliottia jeotgali. The sequence goes on from CP018628.1 coordinate 2,221,655, forward strand.
ATGACCGATGCGGAAACGGAGTATTCGGCAGAACTTTTTCGCACGCTCGCCGGGAAACACTCGCTGATGGTGGTGGAGCACGATATGGGTTTTGTTGAAACCATCGCCGATCACGTCACCGTTTTGCATCAGGGACGAGTACTGGCGGAAGGCTCGCTGCGGGAAGTGCAGGCCAACGAGCAGGTGATTGAAGTCTATCTGGGACGCTAAGGAGCCATCATGCTACAGGTGAATGAACTGAATCAGTATTACGGTGGCAGCCACATTTTGCGCGGCGTGAGCTTTGACGCGCCGGGCGGGGAAGTGACCTGTTTGCTCGGGCGTAACGGCGTGGGGAAAACCACGCTGCTTAAATGTCTGATGGGGCTGATTCCGGCACGCAGCGGGGAGATTGTCTGGCAGGGGAAAACGATTACCCATGCGAAACCGCATCACCGGGTGCAGTCCGGCGTGGCGTATGTCCCGCAGGGACGCGAGATTTTTCCGCGCCTCACGGTGGAAGAAAATTTGCTGCTGGGGCTATCGCGCTTTACGGCGCGGGAAGCGAAAAGCGTTCCGGAGGATATCTGGCAGCTGTTTCCGGTATTGAAAGAGATGAAGCACCGGCGCGGTGGCGATCTTTCGGGCGGGCAGCAGCAGCAGTTGGCGATCGGCCGCGCGCTGGCGAGCCGTCCGCAGCTGTTAATTCTCGATGAGCCGACGGAGGGGATTCAGCCCTCGGTGATCAAAGAGATTGGCGTGGTGATCCGCCAGCTCGCCAGCCGGGGGGATATGGCGATTTTGCTGGTGGAACAGTTCTATGATTTTGCGGCGGAACTGGCGGATAACTACCTGCTGATGTCACGCGGGAGCATCATCCAGCGTGGTCGCGGAGAAAATATGGAACAGGAAGGCGTGCGCGGTCTGGTGGCGATCTAGGGTTATTGTATTTTGATATGTTATATTATAACATTCGCATTCTCATAACATGGAGTGAGGATCGCACGTTGGCTTTACACATTGGAAAATTTGCAATGACTCTGGGGGCGCTGCTGGTCAGCGGCCAGCTGTTTGCCCACTCGCACGGCCATCAGATGACCGAAGCGGAACAAAAAGCGGCAAACGGGATATTTGAAGATAAAGACGTTAAGGACCGTAAGCTCTCTGACTGGGACGGCACCTGGCAGTCGGTTTATCCTTTCTTGCTGGACGGTTCGCTTGATCCGGTATTTAAAAAGAAAGTCGAAAAAGACGCCAGTAAATCGTTCGAGGAAGTGAAAGCCTATTACCGTAAGGGCTACGCTACGGATGTGGAAACCATCGGCATTGAAAATAACGTGATGGAATTCCACACCGGCAAATCGGTGGCGAGCTGTCAGTATGATTACAGCGGCTACAAGATCCTGACCTACGCATCAGGCAAGAAGGGCGTGCGTTACCTGTTTGAATGTAAAGACGCCAGTTCGAAAGCGCCGAAATTTGTCCAGTTCAGCGATCATACCATCGGCCCGCGCGCCTCGGCGCATTTCCATATCTTTATGGGCAACACCTCGCATGAAGCCTTACTGAAAGAGATGGACAACTGGCCGACCTATTACCCGAACGAGATGTTTAAGAAGCAGGTGGTGGAGGAGATGTTGCACCATTAAGCCGTGTTTTGCCGGGTGGCGGCTTCGCCTTACCCGGCCTACAAAACCCTGGAACGTAGGCCCGGTAAGCACAGCGCCACCGGGCATTTCAGACCGCACCAGCCATCACGCCGTTTCCACCCGTTCGGCATAGGGTTCCACGCTCATCCCGCGCAAAATCATCAGCCACGCCACCACGATCGCGACCATCATAATCACAAACAACGACCAGTGCGGCAGGTGGGTCAGAATCAGTCCTGTGACCATCGGATTGGCAGCAGCGCCCAGCCAGCCGAGCGCTTGCGCTGAGAAGTAGCTCGCTTTCATTCCCGGCGGCGCGATGTTATCAATCAGCAAGTATTCACCCGGCGCATAGATAATCTCCCCAATCGTGAACACCGCCGAGGCAATTCCCCAGTAGATCAAATTGGTGCCAGAGAGCATAAACCCGCCCAGTCCAAGAAGGAAAAAGAGCGTGCCAATGGCCATTAACGGGCGAATATTGCTGGCTTTGATTTTACGGCCAATAAAATACTGTAGCGACACCACCATCGCGGCGTTAGCGGGCAGCACCACGGCAACCACTTTTTCCGCGAATTCACTGGTGTAATCCGCCGCCAGTACATACTGGGAAATACAGCTCGCAAACGAGCCGCCCACGTAGGACGCCAGCAGGCCGGAGAGCGTATACCAGAACAGCGCCCGGTCACGCAGAAGTACCGACGGCTGCCACGGCACGGTGACGTTTTCACTGTCGGCGGCAATGCTTTTCTGCACATACATCTGGATAAACACCAGCGGCAGCGCGGCGCAGAAGGCTGCCAGCCAAAATGGCAGTTGCAGGCTGTACATCACCAGCAGCGTGCCGATCGGTGGGCCGATCGTCCAGCCGATATTGAGGAAGCTGTAGTTTAGGGAAAATACGCGTGCTTTCTCGCCTGGTGTCAGCACATCCGCGAACCAGGCTTTGAGCACCGTCGAGAACACGGAATAAGCGCAGTTAATCAGGGCGAAGAACAGCACCACCAGCGTGACATTGTTCACCAGCGGGATCGCCACGAAACCGGCAATAAACGCCAGAATCGACAGCATCATGTAGCGCTTTTTGTCGAACTTATCCGCCAGGATGCCAAACCCCATGCTGAACACCACGCCAATCGTCAGAGCGATGGTCAGGGCGTAGCCGATATTCGCGACGCTCATCTGATAAACGCGCGTGAGGTAGATGGTCATAAACGGCAGCGTCGCGCCACGGCCAATGGTTAACAACAACGACGATGCCAGTAACGCTGCGGTTGAGCGCCTGAGAGATGATTTCATTTTCCTGTCCGACATATGCTTATGCTTTTTTTATGTCTAAATGATTATCACGCCACCAGGGGCGTTGTATAGCACCCAATTTTTCCATCAGTGCTTTATCTGACTGCCAGAATTAATGATCTTTTCCTGCCGCGTTTTTTTCGTTAACGTGAATCTGTTTACAAAAATTTAATAATCAGGGGCAAGGTATGACGCGTAAAGACGGGCTGCTGGCGTTACTGGTGGTCGTGGTGTGGGGGCTAAATTTTGTGGTCATTAAGGTGGGGTTGCATAACATGCCGCCGCTGATGCTGGCCGGTTTGCGTTTCTTACTGGTGGCCTTCCCGGCACTGTTTTTCGTCGCCCGTCCAAAGATCCCGTTTCGTCTGCTGCTCGGTTACGGCCTGACCATCAGCTTCGGGCAGTTCGCCTTCCTGTTTTGCGCGATCAAATTCGGCATGCCTGCGGGGCTGGCCTCGCTGGTGCTGCAGGCGCAGGCCTTCTTTACCATTATTCTCGGCGCGTTTGTGTTCGGTGAACGTTTGCAGGGTAAACAACTGGCGGGGATCACGCTGGCGGTGTTTGGTGTGCTGGTTCTGGCTGAGGCTAGTCTCAACGGTCAACATGTGGCGATGCTGGGCTTTATGTTGACGCTGGCGGCGGGGCTGAGCTGGGCATGCGGGAACATCTTCAACAAGCTGATTATGCAGCATGAGGCACGACCGGCGGTGATGTCGCTCGTCGTCTGGAGCGCGCTGATTCCCGTGATTCCCTTTATGGTGGCGTCACTTATTTTTGATGGTCCGGCGCTGATGCTGACAAGCCTGATCGAGATTGACCTGACGACCATTCTGTCGCTGGTATATCTGGCGTTTGTCGCCACGATTGTCGGGTACGGGATTTGGGGAACGCTGCTGGGGCGTTACGAAACCTGGCGGGTTGCACCGCTGTCACTGCTGGTACCGGTCGTGGGTATGGCGAGTGCGGCAATTTTGTTGGGGGAAAAACTGACCACGCTGCAATTGATCGGTGCGGTGCTGATCATGGCCGGGCTGTACATCAACGTGTTTGGTTTGCGGTTGCGTCGGACGACGCGGGTCAGGGGATGAAAAAAGCCCCGCAAATTGCGGGGCAAAAACGAATCAGAGGTCGTGCTGATTGTAATACGGCACGCCTAATTCGTCGGATTTGTCGCTGCCCGCACCCATATGATTGAAATCAAACGGTGATTGTTCGTGTGCGGTAGGCAGAACCATCGTGGTGCGACTGTTCTGCTGGTTAGCGTGAGTGGTTTGCTCCGCAAAAGTCTGGCCGGAGACCAGCACCAGTAAGGTGAGGGCGGCGGAGGCGATAAATTTCATGATTTCCTCGGTTACGTCTTAATACAGGCGATTAGCAGTTACAGTGTGTTAGCGGATGCAGATATCGGGATTCACCGGGCATACTGGTGATTCGGTATTTATGCGGCGGCACGTCGAAATAGTTCTTAAACGTGCGGGTCAGGGTCTGTTGCGATTCAAACCCATAACGCTCTGCCAGATACAGAATCGGCTCGTTGCTCTCTTTCAGTTTCTGCGCAATTTCCGTCAGCTTACGGCTACGAATATATTGGCCTAAAGAATGACCGGTCTCTTTTTTGAACATCCGTTGCAGGTGCCATTTTGAGTAACCTGAACGCTCGGACACCTTTTCAAGTGAGAGCGGCGATTCCAGGTTCTCTTCGATCCAGTCCAAAATGCTATGAATAGTGATGGCGTCATTATTGCGTCTGGACATCGTCATACCTCTTTCTGTTTACGGCAGGATTTTCTTCAGCAAATGCTCAAGAGTGACCACTTCATCCGCCGTTAAGTTTTTTGTTAGTTCCTGGTGCAGTGTTTGTCCTACTAACTCATGACATTTTTCACACATCGCCGCGCCATCACTGGTGAGTTGCACCAGTACGCCGCGTTTGTCATTGGGGTTAGGGCGTCTTTCAATCCATCCTTTGCAGACAAGACGATCGAGCATGCGCGTGAGCGCCCCCAGGTCGACAGAAAGCACCTTTTTCAGCTCAACCGGGGTGATGCATACTTCGCAGCGAATGGAACACAGCACTTTGAACTGAGTCGCGGTGATGTCCATCGGAGACAGATAGTCATTGAGCAGGCGATCTTTTTTCTGGTTCACCATATGAATAAGACGGCCCAGTGGAATAATTTCGTTAAAGAGATCACTGGTGCTTTTCACAATGGTTGCCCTGGCAAGTAGTTTAATCACGGCAGATATTATTGCTCAGGCAAGTATAAGTCAACCGAATGTATCCGCCGATGCCACGATTTGCTAAAACGTTTCATGAACTTTTTTTGAGGCCTTTTAAATCATAAACATAACGGATGGTTATCTTTATCCAGCGGAAAACACTGCTTACGTTGTCTGCGTGGCTCACGCAGGGCATTTCACCGTATACTGTGAGGGTTGATTATGGAAAAGGACGACAACGCACTATGGTGGAATTATTTCAGGCAATAGGTCTTGGGCTGGTGGTGCTGTTGCCGCTGGCAAACCCGTTAACAACTGTGGCGTTGTTCCTGGGGCTGGCGGGGAACATGAATACCGCCGAACGTAATCACCAGTCGCTGATGGCCTCGGTGTACGTATTCATTATCATGATGGTGGCGTATTACGCCGGACAGCTGGTGATGAACACGTTTGGGATTTCGATTCCTGGGTTGCGTATTGCAGGGGGCCTGATCGTCGCCTTTATCGGTTTCCGCATGTTGTTCCCGGCGCAAAAAGCGCACGAATCGCCGGAAGCCAAAAGCAAATCGGAAGAGATGGAAACGGAGCCTTCTGCCAATATCGCTTTTGTGCCGCTGGCGATGCCGAGCACGGCGGGTCCGGGTACGATTGCGATGATCATCAGTTCCGCTTCCACGGTTCGCGATGGCACGACGTTTTCGGCGTGGGTAGTCATGGTGGCGCCACCGCTGATCTTCGCATTGATTGGCGTGATTTTGTGGGCGAGCCTTCGCAGTTCAGGCGCGATCATGCGCTGGGTGGGTAAGGGCGGAATCGAAGCAATTTCCCGTCTGATGGGGTTCCTGCTGGTGTGTATGGGCGTGCAGTTTATTATTAACGGCGTGCTGGAAATTATTAAGACTTACCACTGACTTTTTGCCGGGAGGCGCTGCGCTTACCCGGCCTACTCTTCCCGTAGGCTCTGCAAGCGAAGCGCCGCTGGGCAAAAAACTACCCGCGATGCGTCTGTTCTTCTAAGGCCACAGGCCATTTTCGGAATATCAGAATCGACCAGATAAATGCCGCCAGCGCCGGAATTGCCCCGAGATAGCCAATCGCCGACATTGAAAAATGCAGGCTTATCTGATTCCCGACCAGCGCCCCCGCGCCAATGCCTAAATTGAAGATCCCAGAGAAGAGCGACATCGCCACGTCGGTGGCGTCCGGGGCCAGCGCCAGCACTTTGACCTGCATTCCCAGGCCGATAATCATCATCGCCACGCCCCAGCAAATACTCAATATCGCCAGATTGGTCTCGCTTCCCGCCGCAGGCATCAGCAACACCAGACACAGCATCAGCATCCCGATTGCACCGCTCACCAGCAGCGACGCGTGCTGGTTGCCCAGTTTGCCAAACAGGATGCTGCCGATGATTCCAGCCCCGCCGAGGAGTAACAGCAAGACAGTGGCAAAGTTGGCGCTAAAGCCCGCGACCACCTGCACAAAAGGCTCGATATAGCTGTACGCCGTGTAATGGGCGGTGACCACAACCACCGTCAGCAGATAAATACTCATCAACGCCGGGCGGCGGAACAGCAGCGGCAGGCTTTTCAGCGAGCCAGAATGTTCGCTCGGCAATTTTGGCAGGAGTTTAATCAGACACAGAAGGGTGATTAACGCCCCCATGCCGATGGCGAAGAAGGTGGTTCGCCAGCCGAAATACTGCCCAACGATTCGCCCGATCGGCAAACCGAGCACCATTGCCAGCGCGGTTCCGGTTGCCAGCAGGCTCAGCGCCTGAGCGCGTTTGCCCGCCGGGGCCAGACGAATGGCCAGCGAGGCGGTAATCGACCAGAAAATGGCGTGTGCAAAGGCGATACCAATCCGGCTAATCACCAGCACGGTAAAGTTCCACGCCAGGAACGACAATACATGGCTGGCGATAAACAACACAAACAGGCCAATCAGCAGCTTGCGCCGTTCCACTTGGCTGGTGAGAAGCATAAAGGGTAGCGACATCAACGCGACCACCCAGGCGTAGATAGTCAGCATGATCCCGACCTGCGCTGTTTCCATATGGAAACTTTGAGCAATATCGGAAAGCAACCCTACGGGCACAAATTCTGTGGTATTAAAGATAAACGCAGCAATGGCAAGCGTGACCACACGTAGCCACGCGACCTTGCGGGAAACCGTGTTCGAAGGCATAAGTATAATTAGGGTTCGTTGCTGAAAAGATGAGAAGGCGATCTTAAAGCCTTCACTGGTTAAAAGACAATCATTATGTGATGTAGATCTCAAAGTTTACCTTATGCAACCGGTAGCGAAGGGCGTTGTTTTCCTTGAATATAAAGAACAGCACAATAAAAACAGGCGGTAACACGATGCAGGAAATTGATTTTTATCTGGTGGATGCCTTTAGCGATAAAGCCTTTGGCGGTAACGCAGCAGCTGTATGTCCGCTGGAAGAGTGGCTCCCGGACGAGTTACTCCTCAGCATGGCGAAGCAACATAATCAGTCGGAGACGGCATTTTTTGTGCGTACCGATGAGGGTTTTGAGCTGCGCTGGTTCACCACACTCTCTGAGATAGACCTCTGCGGACATGCCACGCTCGCAGCGTCGCATGTGATTTTTGAATACCTCGATTATCCACACACTGAGATCGAATTCTCGACCCGCTTCGTGGGTAAACTGACCGTTAAACGTAACGGCGACTGGCTGACGCTAAACTTCCCTGCATGGGCGAGTGAGCCGGTGGACAATGCGCCAGCGCTGCTGTTTTACGCTCTGGGGATCACCGAAGCGAAAGAAGTGCGCGTCGCGCGTGACTACATGGTGGTGCTGGAAAACCAACAGCAGGTCGAAGCGATTGCCCCGGATATCGCTGCGATGATCCCGCTGGATAAAATGGTCTGCATTACTGCACCCGGCGACAAAGCTGATTTTGTCAGCCGCTTCTTCTGTCCAGGAGAGGGCGTACCGGAAGATCCGGTGACAGGCTCTACCCACAGTATGCTAATCCCTTACTGGAGCGAAAAACTCGGAAAAACGCAGATGAATGCCCGCCAGGTGTCAGCCCGAGGCGGGGAGTTGCGCTGCGAGCTATTGGGCGATCGTGTGCTAATCGGCGGCCAGGCGACGTTGTATCTGAAAGGCAAAATCTTCCTGCGCGTGTAGGCCATACTGAAATGCCCGCACTGCGGGCATTTTTAAAACAGTACTAGTGAGAGGGCTTACTTTGAAGCGGTACGTCCTGCTTACCGTAGGAGATAATGCCTGAGGTATCAATTTGGTCTTCAAGCTGTCGCAAGTCATAATCGCCCTGAAGCCGAAGCCAAAACTCTGGCGTGCTTCCCAGCGCGGCAGCAATGCGGATGGCCAGTGCGGGAGTTAATGCTGTTTTCCCAGCCATGAGGCGGGAAATGGTTGCGGGAGTGACACCGATATTGAGCGCAAAGCGACGGCCACTAACGCCCATGTCAGCCAAATCGCGCGCAATGATTTCGCCGGGGTGAGAAATTTTAAACTGTCTCATTAGTGATAATCCTCGTAGTTCAATATGTATGCATCACCGCTTATGAACTGGAAAGTGATACGCCAGTTCGATCGAACGGTGATAGACCAGCAGCCTTCTCGCTCGCCTTTTAACTGATGTAACTTGTAAATGGGGCGATTTAACTCGTCAATGCCAGCGGCAGTGTCAATGGCCTGTAACCGGTCGTTTATCCTGTCGATATCCTGATCGGGTAACCCTGAAGTCAACCCTTTCTCAAAGAGTCGCTTCAATCCTTTGTGCTTGAATGATTTAATCATCGTCAAATCCATGTTACACGACGTGTAATATCATACTGCCGTATTACACGATGTGCAATGTTTGTCAGGGAACCGTTTTCCACTCGTGAGGGCTATTTTATCGCGGACTTAAAACAAGTGCTGTATATAATTACAGTGCCCCGCATTTTTGGCACTCTTTGTTAGATTCCCCTCAAGAAAGATAAGTTAACCGTATGACCCTTTGGCGATGGAGGCCGCTATGTTGATAACAAACAACAAAAGGAGCCTGCCATGTATTCCATTACCTCTGAATCTGCCTCTCATCCGGATATTGTGGCGCTGATCACCGCCCTGGATCGCTATCAAACCGAGTTGTACCCGGCAGAAAGTAATCATCTGATTGATTTGACCCAGTTAGCAGCCGGCTCGCTGCTGATGATGGTGATTCGCGATAATCAATTAAATGCCGTAGGCTGCGGGGCGATAGTGCTCAACGGTGACGGCAGTGGGGAGATGAAGCGGGTCTATATCGATCCCACCCATCGCGGACAAAAATTGGGTGAAAAACTGCTGGCGGCGCTGGAGGATGAAGCTCTGAGCCGCCACTGCCACACGCTTCGCCTCGAAACGGGCATTAAGCAGCATGCGGCGATTCAGCTGTATGAACGCTTCGGGTATCAGACGCGCACGGCGTTTGCGCCATACGCGGAAGATCCGTTAAGCCTGTTTATGGAGAAGGTGCTGGTGGCTGACGTTCGTTTAGCAGTGCTATAAACGCCTCAAGTGGACGCGTCATCGCGCCGCGTCGCCATACCAGCCAGGTGGTGAGCCAGCGCCAGTTTTCCGCGAGCGGCCACGCCTCCACCTGATGATGCCCCGGCATGCTCTCCAGCATCGAGCGGGGCATCAGCGCAATTCCCGCTCCGGCGACCACGCAGGCGAGCATCCCGTGATACGACTCCATCTCATGAATCCGCCCGGGCATCGCCCGGTCCGCATGAAACCAGCTTTCAAGATGCCGGCGGTAGGAACAGTTGGCGCGAAAGGCGTAGACGTCGCGCCCGCTCACCTGGGTAGCGCGCGACACTTTTTCGTGTCCTGCAGCCGCGACCAACATCATCTCTTCCTGATAGACCGGCATACCATCCAGTTCCGGGTGTGACAGCGGCCCGTCAACGAACGCCGCGCTTAATGTGCCCTCCAGCACGCCGTCAATCATTGTCCCGGAAGGCCCGGTCGACAGGGCAAACTGAATACGCGGATAGCGCTGATTAAATTGTGCGAGGGATTCTGGAATGCGCACCGCTGCTGTACTTTCCAGTGCGCCGAGGGCAAACAGCCCCTGCGGTTCATCACCCGCAACCACCATCCGCGCTTCCTCGACCAGGGCGAGGATCTGTTTGCTGTAGCGCAGGAAGTTATGCCCAGCCGGCGAGAGGCGCAAACGCTGGTTTTCGCGGATGAACAGCTCCACACCGAGATCGGCCTCCAGTTGGCGGATACGGGTGGTCAGGTTCGACGGGACGCGATGCACTTTTTGCGCCGCCTGGGTGATGCTGCCGGTCTGGGCGACCGCATTGAACATTTCAAGCTGGGTTAAATCCATAGCGTTCTCGATTCGTGAATAAGTGAGTCAGTATTATTCATTTTTAAGAAATAACAGAGTGGGCCACAATCAATCAACCCTTATTACGTGGAGAAGACTATGACTCACTCACCTGCAACGCATGCGCTGTCTATTGATCCGGCCACCGGCAAAACGCTGGCGGCATATCCGTGGGCCACGAAAGAAGACGTGGAACAGGCTATCACTCTGGCGGATCGTGGTTTTCGTCTGTGGCGAAACGAAACGGTTTCTCAACGGGCGAAAGTACTTCGCCAACTCGGTACTGCGCTGCGTGCACGTGCTGAAGAGATGGCACAGATGATGTCGCGTGAGATGGGAAAACCCATTGTGCAGGCTCGTGCCGAAGTCACTAAATCTGCCGGTCTGTGCGACTGGTACGCCGAGCACGGCCCGGCGATGCTTGCCGCTGAGCCGACGCAGGTTGAAAACCAGAAAGCGGTGATTGAGTATCGCCCGCTGGGCGCGATTCTGGCGGTGATGCCGTGGAACTTCCCGCTATGGCAGGTGCTGCGCGGTGCGGTGCCGATCCTGCTTGCGGGTAATAGCTATCTGCTCAAACATGCACCTAACGTGCTCGGCTCGGCGACGCTAATCGGTGAGATTTTCGATGACGCGGGTTTTGAGCCGGGCGTGTTTGGCTGGGTAAATGCCACAAATGACGGCGTGAGCCAGGCGATTAATGACCGTCGTATAGCCGCGATTACCGTGACCGGAAGTGTGCGAGCCGGTGCGGCGATTGGTGCTCAGGCGGCTGCGGCGCTGAAAAAATGTGTGCTGGAGCTGGGCGGTTCGGATCCGTTTATTGTGCTGAACGATGCGGATTTGGATGTGGCTGTAAACGCCGCAGTCACCGGGCGCTATCAAAATACCGGGCAAGTTTGCGCGGCGGCTAAACGCTTTATCGTCGAAGAGGGCATTGCGGAACAGTTCACCGAACGTTTTGTGGCGGCGGCGGCTGCGCTGAAGATGGGCGCACCGGATAACGAAGCGCATTATCTCGGGCCGATGGCGCGTTTCGATCTGCGCGATGAGCTGCATCAGCAGGTGCAGGCGACGCTTAACGAGGGCGCCACGCTGTTGCTCGGAGGCGAGAAACTGGCGGGAGAGGGCAATTATTACCCGGCAACCGTCCTTGGCAATGTGACGCCAGAAATGACCGCGTTCCGTCAGGAATTGTTCGGTCCGGTGGCGGCAATCACGATAGCGAAAGACGCTGAACATGCCCTGGCGCTGGCCAATGACAGCGACTTTGGTCTGTCGGCAACGGTATTTACTGCCGATAAACGCCTGGCCGACACCTTCGCGCGTCAGCTTGAATGCGGTGGCGTGTTCATTAACGGTTTCAGCGCCAGCGATGCGCGCGTGGCCTTTGGCGGCGTGAAGAAAAGCGGCTTTGGTCGCGAGCTGTCCCATTTCGGTTTGCATGAATTCTGCAATATCCAAACCGTGTGGAAAGACCGCGTGTAAGTTCTGCTAAAACGCTTAAAAGGCCTTCATCACGAAGGCCTTTGTCATTTTTGTGTCATGGTTCTGTCATTTAGGTTTCGTAGACTCGCACGCGTCTAACGTACTGTTACAGAAGAATATTATGAACCTAACGCAAATTTTTAGCCGTATTGCGAAGCGTCAGTTTGGTCTGCTGGCCGGCATCTTCTGCATTATCGCCCTTTTTTCTGCTTTACAGCTTTCCTCCTCGATTCTCCTGACCGCTTCACTGCGCGATGCGAAACTCAATGAACAACAAAACCAGCTGGCGCAACAGCAGCAGAGCAAACTCGATCTGGCTCGCGTCTCGCTGCTGGCGGCAAGTGACCTGCTCAATCGTTCAGGCGTCTATTTTATGCAGGATAAAGAGACCGGCTCGGAGGGGAGCTGGAACAGCCTGATGGATGAAGCGCAGAAGGCGTTGAGTGTCTCTCAGCAAGCGTGGAACGCGTGGCTGGCGCTGAATCCGCCGAAAGATGACGCGCTGATCAACAGCTATCAATTGTTCTACGGCGCGATCAATGAGCAGGCGCAAGGGCTGATCAAAACCAACTCCATCGATGCCTTTTTCGCGGTACCTGCCCAGGCATTTCAGACCGATTTTAATGATAACTACGCGCGCTTTCAGCAACTCAGCGAACAACAGGCAGGCGTGGGGCGACAGTCGCTGATGGACCGTCTATCGGATTTGCAGTCGCTGTTCCTGTTGGCTCCGGTGGTGCTGCTGCTCATTGCGGTTGCGGTTTGGTTTGGAATGTCTCGCTGGGTGATTGTACCTCTGCGCAGGCTCATTGCGCATATCAATCAGCTGGCGGCGGGAGATCTCTCCGGGAATGCGCCTGCGGTGAATGGCTTTAACCGTGAAATCGGACAGCTGAGCGTGAGCGTCATGACCATGCAGCGTGGATTACAGCAGCTGGTGACCCAGGTGAGTGAGGCCACAACGTCGATGGTGTCGAATATTGGTGAGCTGGCGGAAGGTAATCAGAAGCTGTATCAGCAGTCGGCACGCCAGGCGCAAGAGCTGAGCGATGTTACGGCGCATATCGCGACGCTGGAAACGCACGTTGAAGGCAATACCGGCTATGCAAAACTGGCCAGCTCACGTGCCAACGAAGCGCGTCAGACGGCGGCGGGTGGCGATATGATGATGTCGACCGTGAATGCGTCGATGCAGGCGATCGTTGAACGATCGTCTGAGATGCGCGGGATCGTCTCTCTGATCGACAGCGTGGCATTCCAGACCAATATTCTGGCCCTAAACGCCGCCATTGAAGCCGCCCATGCGGGCAATCAGGGGCGCGGTTTTGCGGTGGTCGCGCGTGAGGTCGGCCTGCTGGCGAGAAAGAGCAGCCATTCGACGCAGACGATTCAGGAGCTGATCAATCATTCGTTGCAAGGGATTGAGGACGGCTCAAAAGCAGTGGTCAAGCTGGAGAACAATTTGCAGCAGGTTACCGGGCTGGTGGCGAATCTCAGCAGTTTGCTCGATGACATCTCTGCCGCCACCCTGAGCCAGGGCGACAGTATTCATCAGATGACGCGACAGTTACAGGCGCTGAATCAGGTTTCGCAGCAGACTGATGTCCTGGTGAGCACCGCGTCTGAAGCCTCGCGCCGCTTGCACGATGAGTCTTATCTTCTGATGCAGGCGGTTTCGCGTTTTCGTCTTCCTGCCTGACGGAGCGCATCGCCCTCTGTTATACTCGCAGCCCGTTTTTGGCCTGTAGGCAAGGAGCAAAGTGTGGCTGCGGTCATTGATAATCAGATGCTGGAAGAGATTCTGGCCCAGGTTCGCCCGTTACTGGGGCAAGGTAACGTTGCCGATTACATTCCCGCGCTGGCGTGTATCAGCGGCAATAAACTGGGTATCGCGATTTGTACCGTTGAGGGGCAACTTTATCAGGCGGGGGATGCCACTGAGCGTTTTTCGATTCAGTCGATCTCCAAAGTGCTGAGTCTGGTGGCGGCGATGCGTCAATATGATGAAGACGAGATCTGGCAGCGGGTCGGGAAAGATCCCTCGGGTCAGCCGTTTAACTCTTTGCTCCAGCTGGAAATCGAACAGGGCAAACCGCGTAATCCGTTCATCAACGCCGGCGCGCTGGTGGTGTGCGATATGCTGCAAAGCCGTCTCAGTGCGCCGCGCCAGAGAATGCTGGAGATTGTGCGTCAGCTGAGCGGTGTATCCGATTTGAGTTACGACGCCAACGTGGCGCGTTCTGAGTTTGAACACTCTGCGCGGAACGCCGCCATTGCCTGGCTGATGAAATCCTTCGGCAATTTTCACAATGATGTCGCCACCGTTCTGCAAAACTATTTCCATTACTGTGCGCTGAAAATGAGCTGCGTGGAGCTGGCGCGCACCTTTCTGTTTCTTGCCGATCAGGGCCATTCTGCGCTGCATAATCAGGCCGTTGTGACGCCGATGCAGGCGCGACAGGTGAATGCGCTCATGGCGACCAGCGGGATGTATCAAAATGCCGGTGAATTTGCCTGGCGGGTAGGGTTACCGGCCAAATCGGGCGTTGGCGGTGGCGTCGTGGCGATTGTTCCTCACGAAATGGCGATTGCGGTCTGGAGCCCGGAGCTTGATGCCGCTGGGAACTCGCTGGCAGGCGTTGCGGTGCTGGAACAACTCACTCAGCGGCTTGGGCGTTCGGTTTACTGATCAAATACACCACTAACGTTGATGGGTTATGCTCCCTGGGGATGTATGTTATAGATAGGTGCTAATCTTTTAGTATTCCTGCTGATGACCGCGAAATAATTGCGTTAAGCGATTATATGGATTGATATTTGATGCAATCTTCTTTGACCTCATTTAAACCTTTTCAACCCGACAATCCGCTGCGTAATGCGGTGAGTATTTTTATTCTCACCACGCTATTTTATTTCATTGGTGCGGAATTACGTCTGGTGGAGGCGCTCTCGCTTTTCTGGCCGCTGAATGGCGTGATGGCGGGCGTATTTGCCCGTTACGCTTATCTCAACCGCCTGCATTATTATGCGGTGTCGTATGTCGCGATGCTGATGTATGACGCGGTAACCACTAACTGGGGCATGGCCTCGGTGGTGATCAATCTTTCCAATATGGTGTTTATCGTCACCGTCGCGTTGCTGGTGACGCGGGACAGACGCAGAGGACGGCTGGTTCCGGACCCGATTAACGCCCTACGACTGTTTAATTATTGTCTGCTGGCGGCACTTCTGTGCGCGCTGATAGGCGCAATGGGCTCGGTCGGCATTGACAGTCAAACTTTCTGGCCACTGTTTGCCGACTGGTTTAGCGAGCAATTCTCGACGGGGGTGCTGATTCTGCCGTGCCTGATGACGGTCAAAATCCCGGAGCTCAAACATCCGGTGCGGCTGGATCACTTTATGCCGGTGGTGGCGCTGATCGTTTCGGTGATAGCTTCAGTGGTGATCGGTGGAGCGGGCAGTCTGGCGTTTCCGCTGCCTGCGCTTATCTGGTGTGCGGTGCGCTATTCTCTCCCGGCGACCTGTTTACTGACCTTTGTGACGGGAGGCGTGGAAATCATCCTGGTCGCCAATTCGATTATTAATATTGCTGTGGCCGCACCGCTGTCGACGCCAATGATGTTCTCTGCGCGTCTGGGGATTGCCACGATGGCGATTTGCCCGGTGATGGTTTCCGTGAGCGTTGCGGCGATTAACTCGCTCATTCATCAGGTGTCGCTGCGCGCTGATTATGACTTTCTGACCCGCGTCTATTCACGGTCGGGCCTGTATGAAGCGCTGAAAAATGAAGAATCTCATCGTCATCCGCGTTTTCTGACGGTCATGCTGCTGGATATCGATTATTTCAAAAGCATCAATGATAACTATGGTCATGAGTGCGGGGACCGTGTTCTTGCCGAGTTTGCCGGCAAGGTGCAGCAGACCGTCGGTGAAGACGGGCTGGTGGCAAGAATGGGCGGCGAAGAGTTTGCGGTGGTGGTGAACTCCGTGGATGCGCGTCAGGGCGTTGAACTGGCGGAACGTATAAGGGAATCTATCGCTTCGCATCCGTTTAGCTGGCGTCAGCAAACGCTCTTTCTGACGGTGAGTATCGGTCTCGGGAGCGCCAAATCCGAGTCCTGGCAGCTGACTGAGGTGTTTAATAAGCTGATGGCCGAAGCAGATGAGTATCTGTATCGCTCGAAAAAAGCAGGGCGAAATCGTACCAGTGCGCGTCAACTGGACAATCAGCTTAGCGTTGAACCCGAAAAAAGTACGGAGCACGTGTAAACGTATCCATCCCAGGCAGAATGCGGCCTTGATGTTATCAAATTGCTGATAAATTGCTTGCTACGTATTTTTAAGCTCAATAAGATACCGGGGATAACACATCGGAAAAATCGCGTGATGAACGGAATTGATAAACTGAGTAAAAACCATCGCTTACCAGGGAGTCGTTTTGTCAAACGTATGTATCTGATGCGTGTCCTTGGCACGTTTCTCTGTTTTATCCCCATTATCTCCGTACTCATTGAGCAGAATTGTTCAGAATGGCTCATGCTTTTGCTGGCTGTGAACGCTTTTGTCTGGCCGACGGTCGCCTGGCAGCGCGCTCGTCGCTCTTCTACGCCGCTGGTGACGGAACATCAAAATCTGGTGATTGATGCGGGAGCGGGCGGTTTTTGGATCGCCATGATGGCTGTCAATCCGCTCCCCTCGGTCGTCATTGCGACGATCCTGCTGGCAGACCGGCTTTCCGCTGGCGGTTTTGCGCTGATGAAGAAAGCGGCGTTTGCGATGCTGGCGGTGTTTCTCGCCGCCTGGCTGGTACAGGGAATGGCAGTGGTCACCACCGTTTCTCAGCAGACCATGTTTGCCACGTTGCCCTTAATTGCTATCTACATCATCGCCCTCAGCGTGCTGACGGACAGTATTGCGCTGCGCTTGCGCATTAAATCGCGCGAGCTGGAACGTATTGCAATGATGGACCCGCTGCTGGATATCGCCAATCGCCGCTTGCTCGAAAAACGCATTGAGCATGAACTCAAAAAACTCCAGCAGGCCTGTCGGGAATCGGCGTTGATGTTTATCGATATCGATAACTTTAAAGAGGTAAACGACCGTTTCGGTCATAAAGTCGGGGATGCGATGCTCGCTGCGGTATCGCAAATTTTGCATCTCGCCACGCGTTCCACCGATACACCGGCTCGACTGGGTGGCGATGAATTTGTGATATTGCTACCGGATACCTCTATTGAAGAGGCCCACGTGGTGGCGTCGCGGATTATGGAAGCCGCCGCCATTATGCAAGATGTGGCGCAAGAAACGATCAATTGTACGTTGAGCATTGGTATTGCAGGGGCGACCCGCGAGATGTCGAATGTCACCGACTGGCTACAGGCGGCGGATACGGCGCTGTACCAGGCTAAGCGCGGCGGCAAAAATCGAATTTTCGCGCACTGACAAGTTGACTGTTTAGGCTAAGCTATTAAAAAAGCTGAGTGTCAGGAGACATTATGAAAGCGCCCACGATCCCTGCCAATGAATCAGACCGTCTGTTATCCCTGCGTGATTCCGGGCTTCTGGAATCCTCTCACCATCAGCCTTACGACCGTATTACCCGTCTGGCGACGCGTATTTTTAACGTGCCGGTGGCGATGATCAATCTCATTGATGAGCATTCGCTGGTGGCTTTGTCTGCGAAGGGTTCAACGGTAAACCTCCCGCCGCGCAGCCACTCTTTTTGCGGCCATACCCTGAGTGGCAACGTGCCGCTGGTGGTTCCTGATACCCACCATGACGCTCGTTTTGGCGATAATCCGCAGGTCAGGGGATCGCTGGGCGTGCGTTTTTATGCGGGCATTCCACTGCATTTGCCTGATGGTGCGATTGCCGGAACGCTGTGTCTGATGGACGTCGTTCCTCGGGATTTCAGCGATCAGGACATGGCGGCGCTGAACGATTTGGCGGCGCTGGCGGAAGATGAATTTGCGGCGGCCTGTGCTGCGACCACCGACGATCTGACGGGGCTGTTTAACCGGCGCGGGTTTAACCAGTTTGCGGCTTTCGCATTATCCGGTGCCCGGCGGCGGGCAGAGCCATTAACACTCGCCTGGATGGATCTGGGCAGATTCCGCCAGATTAATGAACGCTACGGTCAGAGTGAAGGTGATATTGCGCTTAAAGCGATGGCTGAACTGATGCGCGCCTCGTTTCGCGAAGCCGATCTTTTAGTGCGGTATGGCGGTGACGAGTTCGCGGTATTGTTTGCCGATACCGATGAGAAGGGCGCCTGGATTGCGATGCAATATCTTAATGAACAGGTCGCGGAATACAACCAGCGCGGTCTGCATCCCTGGATTCTTACGTTTTCGTGGGGAGTTTGTGAGTTCGAGCATCAGCAAAATGATCTTCAGCAATGGCTACATGCCGCCCATGAGAGGATTCTCGCGGCGAAGCAGCAGCACAGCGCGGGTGGCTGACATCATAAAATCCTATGAGCGCGGCTCTTGCGTTAAATAAATGTTAAGAGCAATCTGAGGAGGTCAATTCACAAGGAAATCCAATGACCTCCTCGCTGCATATTCACTCTCTTTCTCGGGAAGCGATCCTTTCCCATATCGATTCGCTGGCTGATATCCTCGAAAACTGCGTCAGCGGTGGGGCATCGGTGAGCTTTATGCTGCCTTTTACCCCTGAGAAAGCGCGCCAGTTCTGGCTGGGCGTGGCCGAAAGCGTGGGGCGGCAGGAGCGCACCGTGCTGGCGTGCAGTGACGAGCGTGAGGCGTTTTTAGGCACAGTCCAGCTCATCACCGATCAACCTGAAAACCAGCCGCACCGCGCGGATGTTGCCAAACTGTTGGTACATGAAAAAGCCCGTCGTCGCGGTGTGGCGATGGCATTGATGGACGCACTGGAATCGGTCGCGCAAAATCAGGGAAAATCCGTTCTGGTATTGGATACCGCAACCGGCAGCGGCGCGGAAACATTCTATCAGCGTGCTGGCTGGCAAAAGGTAGGAGAGATCCCGCGCTATGCGCTGATGCCGGACGGTGAAATGACGGCGACCTCAGTGTTTTATAAGTTTTTATAATATTTTTTACAATTGCTGCATGGTTTGATCAAAACAGGGTTTCATGGTCTCAAAGTTTGATAAGTTATTGGACCAATCTTATTGGGCTGTATGACTAATTAAAAAAGGAACCCCTTGTGAACACACTCAACCGTCGTGATTTTCCCGGTGCTCTCTATCCTGAACGTATCATCCAGTTTGGTGAAGGTAACTTTTTACGTGCGTTCATCGACTGGCAGGTAGACCTGCTGAATGAACACACCGACCTCAACTCTGGGGTGGTGATTGTCCGCCCAATCCAGAGTGATTTCCCGCCTTCGCTCAGCACTCAGGACGGCCTGTACACCACAATTATTCGTGGTCTGAATGAGAAAGGTGAAGCCGTCAGCGACGCGCGTCTTATCCGCTCCGTGAACCGCGAAATCAGCGTCTACAGTCAGTACGATGAATTCCTCAAGCTCGCGCATAATCCCGATATGCGTTTTGTGTTCTCCAACACCACCGAAGCGGGTATCAGCTATCACGCCGACGACAAATTCGACGATGCGCCAGCCGTGAGCTATCCGGCAAAACTGACTCGTTTGCTGTTTGAACGTTTCAGCCATTTCAACGGCGCGCCCGATAAGGGCTGGGTGATTATTCCGTGCGAACTGATTGATTATAATGGCGATGCGCTGCGTGAACTGGTGCTGCGCTACGCTCAGGAATGGGCGCTTCCCGCTGCATTTATTCAATGGCTGAATGATGCTAACAGCTTCTGTTCAACCCTGGTTGACCGCATTGTGACGGGCTATCCGCGTGACGAAGTGGCTGCACTCGAAACAGAGCTTGGCTACCACGATGGCTTCCTCGACACCGCTGAGCATTTCTATCTGTTTGTTATTCAGGGGCCAAAATCCCTGGCAGCCGAACTGCGCCTCGATAAATACCCGCTTAACGTGCTGATTGTCGATGACATCAAACCCTACAAAGAGCGCAAAGTAGCGATCCTTAACGGCGCGCACACGGCGCTGGTTCCGGTTGCCTTCCAGGCCGGGCTGGACACGGTGGGTGAGGCGATGAACGATGCAGAAATTTGCGCTTTTGTTGAAAAGGCCATCTATCAGGAAATTATCCCGGTACTCGATTTACCGAAAGATGAGCTGGAATCCTTTGCCAGCGCGGTGACCGGACGTTTCCGCAACCCGTATATCAAACATCAGCTGCTGTCTATTTCACTAAACGGGATGACAAAATTCCGTACTCGTATCCTGCCGCAGCTTCTGGCAGGGCAGAAGGCTACCGGCAAGCTACCTGCGCGCCTGACGTTTGCATTGGCCGCGCTGATGGCTTTCTATCGTGGGGAACGTAACGGTGAAAGCTATCCGGTGCAGGACGATCTTCACTGGCTGGAGCGTTTTCAGCAGCTGTGGACGCAACATAACGATAAACAAATCAGCACCAGCGAACTGGTGAAAGCGGTTATGAGCGTCAGCGATCACTGGGAGCAGGACCTGACCAACGTGAACGGATTGGTAGAACAAGTTACTCTCGATCTGGATGCGATTTTGCTGCAGGGGATGCGCGCTGCTGTGAAACAGATGTGCTAATCACGATTCCCGGCTCTGGCCGGGTTTTGTTTAAACACTAATTAGTTACAACATACTATGTACTCCGTTTTTTTAAAACACACATTGGCATCGTGCGCTTTTTGTCTGGCAGTTAGAAAGGGAACAGCAATTTCGTAACAAGCTTGCAACCGTGATGGTGATCACGTTTAATAGTCACGCTCTTTATTGACCTGAAGCTAACTATGATTGTTCGTCCTCAACAGCACTGGCTGCGCCTGATTTTCGTCTGGCACGGTTCCGTCCTGTCTAAAATTTTTACCCGGTTGTTCCTTAACTTCCTGTTATCCATCGCTGTTATCGTGATGTTGCCGTGGTACTCATCGCTGGGCATCAAATTGACCGTTGCGCCATTCAGCATCCTCGGGGTGGCCATCGCGATCTTCCTCGGTTTTCGCAATAACGCCTGTTATTCGCGCTACGTCGAGGCTCGCCAGCTTTGGGGGCAACTGATGATAGCGTCACGCTCGCTATTTCGCGAGGTGAAAAACACGCTTCCGGACGATCCGCATTTGAGCGAGTTCGTGCGTCTGCAAATTGCCTTCGCCCATTGTCTGCGCATGACGCTCAGAAGACAGCCGCAGGCGGACCAGCTTGCACGTTATCTTTCAGCATCACATCTTCGCGCGGTAATGGATTCGAATTCGCCGTCGAACCGCATTTTACTGATCATGGGTGAATGGCTCGCCGTAAGACGTCGGGAAGGGCACCTGTCGGACATTCTGTTCCACAGCCTCAACAATCGCCTAAACGATATGTCTGTGGTACTGGCCGGATGTGAACGCATTGCTAACACGCCGGTGCCGTTTGCTTATACCCTGATTTTGCACCGCACCGTGTACCTGTTCTGCATCATGCTGCCGTTTGCCCTGGTGGTTGATCTGCACTACATGACGCCATTCGTCTCGGTCCTGATCTCCTACACTTTTATCTCTCTCGATGCGCTGGCAGAAGAGCTGGAAGAACCTTTCGGTACCGAAAATAATGACTTACCGCTGGATGCTATCTGCAATGCGATGGAAATCGATCTGCTACAGATGAACGACGAGCCAGAAATCCCGGCCCGCGTTTTACCGGATAAACATTACCAGCTCACATAGTGAATATTCAGGAACGCGGCAACGCGTTCCATTCATCGCGGGTGATTTCCCACAGCTCTGAGTCCAGCTCACCGCTAACGTAGGATTTCTTTTCGGTTCTCACCAGGCGCATCCCGCTGCTCGCTGAAATCTTCTGAGAACGTTCGTTAACGGCGGCTTTTGGGGCTCGCAGAACCGGTTTGTTTAGCGTATTGAACCAGTAATCTGTTGCGGCAATACTGGCTTCGCGCATATATCCCTGGCCTTGCCATTCGGGTGTC
Source organism: Lelliottia jeotgali (assembly GCA_002271215.1). Lineage (NCBI taxonomy): Bacteria > Pseudomonadati > Pseudomonadota > Gammaproteobacteria > Enterobacterales > Enterobacteriaceae > Lelliottia > Lelliottia jeotgali. Next base: position 2,243,669 of record CP018628.1, read on the forward strand.
AGCCAGAATCCACGGTTATTATCTTCCACGTCGTACAAACAGATCAGACCCACCAACTCGTCAGGCGAAGCTTTGCGACGAATCGTCCAGAACCATGCAACACCATTTTCCACGTCCGGCAAGGCGACGTTATTGACGTAATTCTCTGCACCATCGTCCGGATAAGGCCACGGCACGCTCGCTACCATATAGCGCACGATCTCCCAGCGCGGATATAGCTTCTGAATTTGCGCCGCATCTTTTGCTTCCAGCGGTTTAAGCAACAAGCGTTCGGTGGTCAACGTTGGTGTATTCACGGCTCGTATCTCCATTTTTTGTCGTTATGTTTTTGTTTGCCTTCTGCTATTTTCATGATTATCACATTCTTTGTTATCTGAATAGCCGAGGAAAATATGACCTTAAGACTGGCCGTGCCAGAAGAGGCTGAAAAGCTCTGGGAAGTTCGTAATCTTGCTATCCGCGCAGGCTGTCAGAGCAGCTACGATTCTGAAGTGATCGCCCGATGGACTCCGGAGGCGATGCCTGAAAGCTATCGTCAGGTCATCATCGATAATCCTTTTTACGTAGTAGAAGATGAGAAGGGCGAAATTGTGGCGAGCGGCTATCTCGACCTTGATGCAAATAGCGTGGAAGCAATTTTTACCGTACCCGAAGCCGCGGGAAAAGGACTCGCGGGACGAGTCATCACAGCGATACTGAGCAATGCGCGCGAGCGTGGTATTTCTCGATTAACGCTTTCCTCAACGCCAAATGCACACACTTTTTATCAGAAACACGGATTCATCACCCTGGGTGAAAGCCTGCATCTTTCAAGAATGGCGGGCGCTGAGTTGCGCTGTTTCAACATGGCCATTGATTTATCCGATGAGGAGAAACCATGACAGTAATCGTGAGGGCATTGCGCAAAGGCGATTATGCCGGCTGGCGTCCGTTGTGGAATGGTTATACGGCGTTTTACGCATGTGAACTCGATGAATCCGTGACGGCATTAACATGGGAAAGGGCGCTCAACCCGCATTCGTCCCTGTTTTGTCGGGTCGCAGAAATCGATGGCAAGGTGATCGGTTTTGCCATGTGCGTGCTGCACGAAGGCACTTGGACCACCGCACCCGTTTGTTATCTTGAAGACTTGTTTGTTGATGAAAATGTTCGCGGAAAGGGTGCCGGAAAGGCGCTGATTGAGGCGCTCCAGGCGGAAGGAAAACGCGAAGGGTGGTCAACGCTCTATTGGGTGACACGTCAAAACAACCCTGCGCGAAAACTCTACGACATGTTTAGCGAAGCAGACGATTTCGTCCGCTATCGCGTGTCGCTCTGAACCTGCGTTATGGCTCGCGACGAGCAACGATAAACAGACGCGGAAACGCCAGCAGTATCTGACCGTTTTCCTGGAGCGGATACTGCTGTTCCAGAAGCTCGTGATAGCGCTCCAGATAGTTCCGCTGCTCATGCTCACTCAGTTCCTGCAACCAGGGACGCAATCCCGTCGCGCTGACCCAGTCGATGATGGCCTGATGAGAACTCATTTTGTGAAAGTACGTTGTGCGCCAGATATCCACGTCGCATCCCGCATCGGTCAGAATATCAAAATAAGCATGAACGCCGGGCAACGGGTCGCGGCTAAGGTCAGGAAAACCTTGCTCATACGCCACTTCTCGCATCAGAACGTGGATAGGTTCATCGCGGTTATCCGGCATCTGAATCGCGAGCACGCCGTTCAGTTTGAGCAGAGAAACCAGGTGCGGGAGTAGCTCATAATGGTCGGGTATCCACTGTAACGACGCGTTGGCATAGACCAGATCGACGGAATGCTGAGGACGATACGTTTTTATGTTCGCTTCAATAAACTGACACTCGGGTAAGGCGACTCGCGCCTGTTCCAGCATCGCGGGCGAATTATCCACGCCAACAATATGTGCTGATGGCCAACGCTGGTGCAAAAGCGTAGTGCTGTTAGCCGGGCCGCAGCCCAGATCCAGAACCTCAGAAACGTCGTTTAGCGCCACTCTTGCCAGCAATTCGGCGGCGGGACGGGTGCGTTCCGCGCCATATTGCAGATATAAAGAAGGATTCCAGTCGGCCATCATCGCATCTCCAGTTTGCGGTTTTCAGCAAGTGTAGATGATTTATGTTCAGGCGTTTAGCCAGGCCTGGCCATCGGCCTTCATTTTTCGCTCTAATTCGCTGCCACGAGTGGCAAAGACGCGCTTAACCGGAAAACCACTTTTTTCCAGTACATAGGCCAGCGCAGCATATTCACGCGGGTATTTTTCGGCCGTCGCCGTGTCTATTTCCACAAGCCCAAGAGGAAACGTGAAAGTGCCCATGTCATAAATGCTCTGACGATGGAACAGTTTCCAGACGCCATTTCGTTTCTCCATCAGATCGTAAAAACGATTATGTCCGTTACAGCCCACGTTAAGTTTGACGTTCTCAGCGATAATAATGGCGTTAGTTTCAACAATCGCTTTGTCGCCGTTGAAGGTGATAATCGGACTGCCCATCAGATGTTTAGTCCGAATATCTGACGCTCCCATACGCTCTGAACCGGTCACAAAATCGCTGAACAATCCTTCAAACCAGGTCACCTCGATGGTGCCGTCCGGATGAAACAATGAACGCAGCTGCTCCCATTCGTTCAGATCCCGGTGGATCCAGCCATTGATCAGGTCGGTAATCTGCAGGCGATCTTCAATTCTGTTTTCCATTTCTGTGCTCCAGTGTGTGAAAGTTGTATGGAGTATTGACCTTACCTTCGATAACATCAAATAGCTTATAATGACAGATTAATCATTTTTACTGATGAATGGAGGGCGAACGTGGATTTACGCCAGTTACGCTATTTTCTGGCCGTAGCGCAAGAGAAACACTTTGGTCGCGCAGCCCAGACGCTAAACATCGTGCAGCCTGCACTCAGCATGCAGATTCGTGCCTTAGAGGAAGAACTCGGCGGCGCGTTATTTGTCAGAACCAGTCGCAGCGTTGAGCTGACCGAAGCCGGAAAGTTGTTCCAGACTGAGGCGCAACGCACGCTAGACCAGGCTGAGTTTGCCCGCCGATCTGTTGAACGGTCGCTACGCGGTGAAACCGGTACGGTACGAATTGGATTCGCCGGAAACGCCATTTTCAGCGGCCAACTGATGCAAGATTTACGTTTTTTCCGCAAACAGTATCCCGACGTAGAAATAACGCTGAAGGAAATCCCCCCGCAGCAGCAGGTGGAGGCGATCCTCGCCGGACAGCAGGATATTGGGTATACGCCTGATCACAGTAAAACCCTCACTGACGGGATTAACGTAAAGAGAATAGGGGAATGGGCGTTTCTGGTGGCGCTATCGAATGAACATCCGCTGGCTGAACATCCGTATTTCACTTTCGAGATGCTCTCCGGCGAACCGCTGATCCTCTACGATGCCCATGACACGCATGAAAAGCTTTACCTCCTTTTGAGTCAGAAACTGAAGAGTGCTCTTAAGGTTGCGCATCGTTCTGACAGTTCGTTGAGCGTTTTAGCTCTAGCTGCTGCAGGACTCGGAATCGCGCTGGTTCCCGAACCGTTAAAGCAGGTCAATATTCCAGGACTGGTTTATCGCAGCCTGAGTGCTTCGGAGTTAACGGCTAATTTGCTGATGATCAGCCGTAGTGATGAAACTAACGGCGCGGTTAACGCTTTCTTAGCGCTGAAATCGCGAGGACAAGGATGACGATACCGACGCTGGATTCTGCCAGAGTTATGATTGGTGCGCATAATGTATATTATGTTAAATTGGATTCAAGCTTATCTAATCGGTTTACTTCCCAACCCCCCTGACTTCCTCCGCCACTTCAAAGAGCGCCAGATAGTTAAAAGCAAACAACCTATCGTCGGCAAAACACTGATGGCGACCGACTGGTGTAGAACTGCCAGGTGCTGCTATTGAGTCGAATGATGCTGAAATAAAACGGCTCGTTTGATTTGAGATAGAAATCTGGCAGCGTCCTTGCCAACAACGGATGGATCGTCGTGCCTCCTCCACTGGATGCAACATTATCCGATTCAAGAAAATAATCGTCATCCTTACGGGTAAAGGAAAACCAGACGTTTTGATTTACCGCCAGCGTCTCGGCATTTTTATCGGTTATTTGCCCGCGTAAAATAGCCACTCCACGCGTACCATTAAAAACGTATCTGACGGAAATATCGCCTTGAATATCCGGATACTCCATCATCATCTCTCCTGAACAATCGAAATGCGATCGCTGCCAGTTTTGTAACATTAACGTCGCCGCGATTGTTATCGCCACAGCGACGATGATGAAAACACTCCATTTAATATTACGCGCCCACATTTCTGGACTCCTTAAAATAATAATGTGTCACGCAGTCATTATCACGCCAGCGACTATATTGTTGGCGACAAGCTAATGCCGAGATCCGAGGAAAATTAGGATATAGCGTGAGATAAATCCAGGGATAACTCTGACAATCCAGCGTGCTGGCTTTTATAAATTGCAGATGTTTATCAAATTTCAGCACATCCTGATTCCCGTACCAGTGACATCCCTCCCCTACGCTCAGTGGTACATAGCGGCTGAGTCTGGAATCAAACTGTGTCTGCCAGGTCACCAATGCAGCGATAAAACAGCAAACAACGCCTGCCAGCAGCCACCAGGCTGTACGTTTGTGTGGCGGTTTCAACGTTTTTTCAACCGGCGTGACTGGCGGAGTTATTGGCTCATTACACAGAGTTGCTTCGGGCTCCTGCTCCTGGATCTCGAGCTGTGGCTCAAGACGGATCCCGACTTTTGGCACGGTGACAATCAGCTCTTCATTCAGCCCCAACTCTTTAAACGCGCGGCGCAGCAATGATATGTTCTGATAGAAAGTATTATTTGTGACCTGAGCACCGTTAATAAACCAGACATGCTCAAAAAAATAATCGCGTTCGATGACCTGGCCTTGTCGCTGAATTAACAACAATAAACAACGAGTTGCCGGATTACTTAACGCTATGCGCTTCGTCTCATCTGATTTCGCGTGTAATACATTTCGCTCTGGCCAGAATACAACGGTGCCGTTGAGCAAAAAAACTTTTGCCATCGTGAGCCCTGAATGTGATTTTTTGTCAATTTATCTGAAGTTAGTTCATCCCTGGTTATTTTACGACAGCTGAAAATCCCCAGCGATTTCCTTCATCGTTAATCACCACAAAGTTTATCGTATTGTTCAGCATTGCAGGAGGGGCCGAATTAAAAATCATGCTTCGGGAATGCGGTAATACCACTATTCCGCTTGTGGAATAGTCTCCGGAAGAAACATCAGCCAGTGTTATGTTCCAGGAACTATCATTTACAGCATAAATTATTCCACGCTCATAGTGAAAGCTCAGAAGATTGATGGATTTTTCAGTCAACACCTCTATTTTTTTTGGACGCCATAGAACTTTAAGCTGATTTCTTAGCGCAAGGCGCACTTTTTCACCAGTCGAAGAGGTCTTCTTCTCCGGCGGAATTTGATAAATGTTGAGCCAGAAAAGAGACTCACGATCGTCGGCAAGTCCTGCACCCGTGGTCATGATCCGCAATTCTCGCTGCTCACCTGGATGAATCTTCAGCACTGGCGGCAATACCACAAAAGGCGCACTGGTCTGCGAAGGCCCTTTCTCAGGCGCTCCGTCATCCACCCAGCTCTGCACCACCACCGGGTAATCTCCGTTGTTCACCAACTTTACCGTCCGCTGCGTCTCTCCATGATTGAAGATCACGCGCGTCATGTTGATATTGACTGCCGCCTGTACGCTAAACGCCAGAAGCCACAGGCTACTGAATACGCAGTAAAACTTGTACATGTGACTGGTAGCTCCCCGCCGTTAATGTATCAGCCCCAAAACTGGCAAGGCGTGCCTCGAAGGTTTCGTTGTAATAATTCACGCCATCCTGGCTGCCATTTTGCTGCGTATTGCTGCCGATAACCGGCATCCAGCCGCCTTCTGTTCCACTGCCTGGCGTCGTCACCGCCATAAAATTTACCGATTTACCTGCCCTGTAAACCTGCACGCCCACGCCACGGGCATGTCCGGCGGCGCCGTATTGTGAGTCAAGCAGCCAGGTAACGGTTTTACCGGTGATCAAATTAAAACTCCAGGCGCTGTTGACGCTGCTTTCCGGCGCAAGCAGCCCCATTGCCACGTTACTTTTCCCCGTTGCAATGCCTGATATGACCGTCGATTCGCAGGCAAATCCTATCTGAAACGGTGCCGAGGCGTATTCCCCGCGTTTTAGCTGGGCAACCGAAATAACCGGCAAATGCACAACCGGGGTAAAGTCCGTCACCTGGCACATCGCCGCACGTTTAACGGTGATGCCGTTGTTATACAGGCTTATCACCGATGGCCAGTCATTGGCCCACCCGGCCCAGTTGCCTCCCCGGTGTGGCTGCCCGACTTTAATATCCCAGGACGAGGTTCCCGGCCCGCGAAACACCACATAGGCATTAGGGTTCACATAGCTGTTATAGCTCGCCGACTGTGCCTGATTCGCGTAATACCGCGTATCCAGCGTTTTGATAAGTTCTGCACTGATAGTGGAGAAATTTTTGGCCTTAATCAGGAAGTTACCGTTGGTGTCGAGATCCAGGTTTTCGAGCGGGCGTTGCTGCCAGCTGTCGGTGAATACGCTTCCCGTCGCGTCATGCGTCAGACGCAGCGCGACATTTTTCATCACCGTCAAACGGGCACCTGGTACGTCGTTCGCTTCATACCATCCCGCGTAAGCATCATCGCCGTTGGTTGACCAGGCTTCATAGAGTTGTCCGGCGGTATCTGGCGTACAGCGGAAAAAGACCTGTTCGGGATCGTAGCCACCGCCTTTGTGCGCATAGGTAGTGAACGGAATACCGCCGCTGGAGGTCAAAATTGTGCCTCCCGGCTGAAAACTATTATTGCTGGTGATATCAACGGATTTGCTCAGGCCCGGCAGCAGCCCGTTCCAGGCATCGTTGCCGCCACCGGATCGCCAGTCATTGGCGACCCCATCCTTTGCGGCACTGAGCCGGTGCGAACCCTGCGCGCCGCTGCTCCCAGAGCTGTACGGGTAAATAATGTATTCGCAAGCAGCCTGCACTCCATAAGAAAACAGAACCAGCAGCAGGAGAAAAAGTCTCATGATTGTCCTTTTGCCACGCAGGCCAGTGTTAATGCAATCAGCGGTTCGGTGCGCTGTTGTTCGTTAAGTTTCCACGGCAGCGAGCAGTCACTGCCTTCGAGCGTTAATCGCCCTTGTTCGCCTTCCACTCGGGCATAAACCTGATTCCCCTGAGCCACCATGCCCACGACGCGCCCGCGATCGTCGATAACAGATGTGCCCACCGGCAGCGTCTCTTTACCGCTGACGGTAATCAGCAGCGGATAGCCTGCAAGTGTTGCAAAACGCAGTTTGACGGCAGCTCCGGCCATCGGCGCGACCCGACGCTGGCTCTCCTGTAGCTCTGCATTGGTGTTCATTGCACTGCCATCAAGTGTGACGTTGTTATAGCGATACGGGGTTAACGACGGGACCAGCGCGTAACCGCCACTGTTCACCGTTGATCCCTGTCCGCTGCCGACTCGCGCGCCTTCCGCGCCCGGTGCTTCCACCAGGGCGAAGGTGTCGCCCACCCACGGTCCGGTGACGACGCCGTGACGATGTACAACTACCGCCCCACGAACACCTGCGGTCCACTGCTGATAATTCTGCGCCTGTGAAACACTGCCATTCAGCGTGCCAAAGGCGGTATTTTTTTGTAGCGACCCGCTCCAGTCGGTAACATCGCCGGCTTCCCCCTGCCCCTGTTGCCAGCCTGTCGACAGCGCGTAATTGAGGCTTTCCTCACTGTCGAGTGCGCCAGACAGCGCCAGTTGAGCATTGCGCCCGGCCTGTTGAGCCTGGCTTGCAGACAGGGCCAGCGTGTGCTCACGTTCACCAAAACTGAGTGGCACGGAGAGTGTCAGCGTCGCCACATTCTCTTTTTGCGCTTGCGCGTTGTCACCGCTGCGCCACCAGGTATTCTGCCGACTGAAGGAAACGCCAAGCGTCACGCGACCGAACGTGGTGTTGTATCCCGCCTGCAGCTGGGTGCTGTTTCCGCGCCCGCCGTAGTAATCCATCATCGATCCGGAAATCCACAGATTGCCGTAACCGCCCAAGGTCTGATTAACGGTCGCGGTGAACTGATTACGCTGGCGCAGGGTATCCGAACGCCACGGCATATCGCGCCCGCTCACGCTTCGCTCGCCCAGCACGTCGCCGTAATCACGATAACCTTCTGTCGAGTAGCGATAACCCGCCAGTGCCACGTGGGTTCCTGTCGGACTGAAGGTTTTGCTCCAGTTGGTTTGCATCCGCCACCCACTCAGGGACTGAGACGCTATCCGCGCACGTGAACCAGTAAGATCGACGCCAAATGCGCCCAGCGTGGTCGCCAGAACGCCGCCGATCAATAGCGCCTGATACTCGTCACCGACACGTACGGCCCCGTTCGCTGTCAGTAAATTGGTCATTCCCCGCTCCAGCGTGAAATCAGTAAACACGCCGTCGGCAGCACTGTAATCGCGGGTTTTTCCCGCCACCAGACCATAGCGCCAGACGCCGGGGCGCAACGACAACGGCACGCTGGCGTAAGGTACGGTGAAGCCGCTTTTTTTGCCGTCTGCCCCGGTGATTTCAACCTGCAAATCCCCGTCCCACGCGGTGTTCGGCAAATCGTCGAGCACAAATGGCCCTTGCGGGACGCTGGTTTCGTACAGTGTGCGACCGTTTTGCTTAACCACGACGCGTGAAGGCGTTGATGCCGTTCCGCGAACCTCTGGCGCATAGCCGCGTCGGGACTGGGGCCACATCCGCTGATCGGTTTCCAGTTTGATGCCGGTAAACGCCATGCTGCCAAGCAGGTTACCTGGCGTGTAGCTCTCACCCACGGTCAGCACGCTTTCCAGTTTGGCAATCGGGTGCTGGAGCCAGGTTTGCAGCGCATCCCAACGCTGAGTTTCGCGAAACTCATCGCGCCGCCAGTTTGCAGACGACTGCTGACGAAACTGCCAACTGCCCAGGTTGAAGCCGCTGCTCAGCCCCAGCCAACCGTAATCGCTCTGCTGGCCGCCATTTTTATTGTGGTAAACGTGCAAGTTGTAATTGCTGAACAGCACGCTTTCCCCGCTCTGCCACTGCGAGGGCGGAACATAGTCCTGCGGCGTGCGTTTCATTGCTGCCTGCGGAACGCTCAGGTTCAAACGCAGCAGACCTTGATCGAAATCCCACCGTCCGCCGCTGATACGCGCTTCAGGTTCAAGGCAGGCGTCCGGTGGCATTTCTGCAGCAGCCGTAACCCCTTGTTCATCCCAGAATTTCACGGGTAAACAAGGTGAAACGCGCCCTTGGGTATCCTGGCGAAACAACACGTCATCGCGCCCGATGTACTGCCCGTTCAGCCAGATATCGACGCTGTAGTGCCCGGGCGCAACCGCAGTTTGATCGTTAAACTGTGCCAGCCCTTTTTCGTAACCGCTGCCCAGCAATAACGCCTCATCGAAAGTGTATTCACTTGCGTATAAGGGCGTTATGCCGGGAAAAAGCAGCCAACACCAGTGCGGGTTAATGGCCGACATCGCCTTGATTCTCCACCGCCACACGACCGCTTAAGGTTGCGCCCTGATCGTTAATCCAGCGCATGTTTGCTTCAGCGACCCGAGAAACCTTTGCGGGCCATGAGACCGTCGCCCACGGCGCAATGGTTTCACTCTGAATACGCTGCTTTTTACCCGCATCGCCGACTTCAAGCAACGAAAGCGCGAGGTAATAGCCGCTATTGTTGCGCAAAAAAAGTGTGCCGTTCTGCAGCCATACTCGGCTGGTGCTCGCCATTTCCAGCGGCGATCCCGTCAGCCCGTTTGGTCTCATCAACACTTTGACCCGGCTGCGCACCAGCACCAGCAACTGGTTGTCCGCCTGCGCGCCTTTTTCCGACGGTGGGATCTGAATAAAGTTGAACCACCACAGAGACTCCCTGTCCTGCGCGACCGGCTTACCGACATAACGCAGGCGCACGGTTTGTCCCGAATGGGCCGCCAGCCGGAAGACTGGCGGCGTGGTGACAAAAGGAGCGTTCGCGGTTTGCGGAGCAGATTGCGGATTGCCTTCATCCAGCCAGACCTGAACAACGCCGGGGAAATCGTCGCGATTGGTCAACTGCACGCTGACTTCCCGGCTATTGGCCGGATAAATAATCCGGCTGCCGGTCATCACAATGCTTGCCTGTGCGCTGGCACACATCAACATCCCGGCCAGAAATATCGCCATTCCTTTCATCACGCTGAACTCGCTTACAGGTAAGAAACGGCGTATTGCACGGCACCGACAACCGTACCGGCAGTCGCCCCGCCGTTCGGGCTGAAGTACTGCACCGCAAAATCGTGTTCGCCGGTGGTGCTACCTGCTGCAACGGTAATCCCGGCAACCGGTGTCGCATCACGCAGATCGATAGCCGTGGTCCCCGCACTGTCGGTCATCAGCTGCAGCTCAACGTTTTGCGCTGTACCGGTGTTAGCCAGGTTGCCGCGCTCGGTCATGTTATTGGCGACGAATACAGTCTTGATATCCAGCGCATCAGCATCAACGGTACATCCGGTCACACCCAGGGTGAACGCCGTCAGACCTGCAGAAGAAGCCGCAGTGGCCAACTCGCTTTTGGCGACAGTGGGCAGTAACACTACCGGGCGCGCATTCACACCATTCACGGTCACTTCGCAGGTCTGCTCGGTCACTTCACCTTTAAAGGTAATGGTGTTGGCCGAGTCAGCGTGTGCCGTCTGCGCAATTAACAGCGCGAGGCTACCCGCAACAAATAGACGACAGGCATGTGAAGTATTGGTTTTCATATTGTCTTTCCTTAATAAATAAATACACGGCATCCTGACAATGCAACGCAATAGCGCTCCTCCGCTGAACGCGGAATGTTTATTTGCATGACGTAAAGAGACCAGTGATGTCTGTTGGCACCATAGGATTAACCCTACGATGATTGTTAGTTTAAGATTATTCCTGGTAATTAAAACCTTTGTTTTCTCAAATAACAAAAAGAGCGTTCTTAAATAAGAAAAAAGGTGTCAAGGTGGGTTTTAATTCATTGTTTTACAACGATTAATATGATTCCCGGTGAGCGAGATAATTTTTTTCTTAACTGCTTGAAAGGCACTTAAAATTCATAATATTCACAGATTAATAATATGTTGCTCACCCTCTATCCGGGTTTTGGTCGAGAAAATGGGTTAATTAACGGGAATGGAGTTATGAAGGAAGGAAAGCCAGTAAGCATTGTATCGATCAATCCACAATATAATCTCGCGGGTCGCCGAGATAAGCTTATATCTACCCAATATTATCTACAGCTTTTAATACGCCGGTCTGGTTCATCTGAACGATGGGCTAAACCCCCAGATTGTTTGCCGATAACCCGACTTTCTTGTACCCTTTGATTGCCCCTGAAGACTCACAGCAGAAACCGGATTTCACTATGGCAGCACACAATTCTAAAGATCCATTGCATGGCGTAACGCTTGAAATGCAAATCAACGCACTGGTTGCACGTTACGGTTGGGCTCAACTGGGCAAACTGATCAACATTAACTGTTTTAAAAGCGATCCCAGCGTCAAATCAAGTCTGAAGTTTTTACGCCGTACCCCCTGGGCGCGTGCAGAAGTCGAAGCGCTGTACCTGGACTCACTGGAAGACGCAGCACCTGAAGATCTTGATAATGACCCTTGGGCCAATAGTCGACTGAAAAAGAGTTAACATCACGATGCCCTTACACGTTAAACGTACTGGCGCACTCATTTTTCTCGCGCTGCTGCTCGCCAGCTGCGCGTCCAAACCGCCAAAATCGTTAGTCACCCCGCTTCCACCGGTGACCAAACATCCGCTTCCCGACAAATCGCACAGAGACCAGGGGCCGATGCGCGGCATCTGGCTGGCGACGGTTTCCCGTCTCGACTGGCCGCCTGTTTCCTCTGTCAATATCAGTAATCCGGCTACCCGCAACAGCGTGCAGCAAAAAGCGCTGACCGATAAGCTCGATAAACTGAAAAGTCTCGGCATTAACACGGTGTTTTTCCAGGTCAAACCGGACGGCACGGCGCTGTGGCCCTCAAAGATTTTGCCGTGGTCGGACACGCTGACCGGACATGTCGGGCAAGATCCTGGCTACGACCCACTGATGTTTATGCTCGATGAAGCGCACAAACGCGGCATGAAAGTTCACGCCTGGTTTAATCCTTACCGGGTAACGACTAACACCAAACCGGGAACGGTTGCGGAACTTAACCGCACTATCTCGCTCAATCCGGCCAGCGTGTTTGTCTTGCACCGCGACTGGATTCGCACTGCCAGTGACCGCTACGTGCTGGACCCCGGCATCCCGGAAGCCAGAGACTGGATTACCAGCATCGTGGCGGAAGTGGTTTCGCGTTATCCGGTCGATGGTGTGCAGTTTGATGACTATTTCTATACGGAAACGCCCGGCTCAACGCTTAATGACAGCCAGACATTCCAAAAATACGGCGACGGGTTTGCGTCCAAAGCCGACTGGCGCAGGCACAATACCCAACAGCTGATAGCGCAAGTTTCGCGCTCGATTAAACAGCTCAGTCCAGGCGTGGAATTTGGCGTCAGCCCAGCCGGTGTGTGGCGAAATCGCTCACACGATCCTATGGGATCAGAAACCTCGGGTGCAGCAGCGTATGACGAAGCTTTTGCCGACACCCGTCTTTGGGTGCAGCAAGGTCTGCTGGATTACATCGCGCCACAGGTTTACTGGCCGTTTTCGCGCAAAGCCGCGCGTTATGACGTGCTGGCAAAATGGTGGGCGGAGGTCGTTAAGCCGACCAACACGCGCCTGTACATTGGCGTCGCGCTATATAAAGTCGGTGAGTCTTCAAAGAATGAGCCTGACTGGACGGTGAATGGCGGCGTGCCGGAGCTGAAAAAGCAGATCGATTTGAACGAATCGGTACCGCACATCGACGGTACCATCCTGTTCAGGGAAGACTATCTTAACCAGCCGCAGGCGCAGGAAGCGGTCAGCTACATCAAAACGCGCTGGGGTTCATAACCCCAGCTATTCCGGTTTGGGTCCGAACATCTCCAGCAACTGCTTCTGATCGGGCATCCCAACCACCTGCTGCAACTCGTTCTTCTCATTCATATAATAGATGGCTGGCGTCGCGTTCGCGCCCAGCTCATCCATTAATTTCTGGTGCTGTTGGAGCACATTGAAGGTTTCTCGTGATGAGTCGCCTTTCAGCTCTGGCAGCGTTTTGCCCCCTGACAGCTCATACTCCTTCCAGGCTGCGACCGGATCGGCAGCATTGAGGATCGCCGTCGCATTCGGGCCGCTCTTCGGATTCAGAAATGCCACCAGCAGCGTATTCAATTGCACTTTACCGGCAGTGACCCACGGCTGTGCTTCAGCCCAGAACTTTTTGCAGTACGGGCAGAACGGATCGGCGAAAACAAACACCTTGCGGGGAGCTGTTTCTGCGCCCTCTTTCAACGCGTGCGTTTTGTTCAGGTTCTCCCACATCTGGCGGCCTAGCGGGATATAAATCTCTTTTTGAAAATACTCTTCACTGATATTTTTCCCTTTATCATCATAAAGATAACCGGAAATAACGTGTTTCCCGTCTGGCGTCATAAACAGCGTCACGCCCATATCCTGATATTGGCCGATCCAGCTTTTAACCCCACCAGGCGCGTCAATTTCCTTGATATTTTGAATGCCCTGCTGCTCGCCAAAATGCTTCACGATCGGGGGAATATCGCTGGCAGCAAGGGCCAGCGCGGGGATAAACCATGTCGAGATGAAAAAAAGATTACGCATATCACACCCACAATGTTTAGACGCCTCGATCATAGTCCATAACGATTAATCTACAACATTCTGATGTGTAAGGTTTTGTCGCGTTAACTTTTCCAGGCCATCAATAATGATCCGAGTTTCAGCCGCTCAATAATGCTTTGACTGTACAGCGCATCTACCGCCGGACATCCGTAGCTACGTCCCACACGATGATTCTCCGCCGCAAATTCATCGGAAACGTAGTTCGAAGGATGTATCACAATAGACCGTTGACGGGCATTGCTATTGCGCTCATCAAGCCCGTCCAGACGCATCGAATACCCATTGCTGCCGAAGTAGGTCTCAGAACATAAATAGACCCCCAGCGAGGACATGTGCGAACCATCGACATTCGAAAATAGCGTGGCATAACCCGAATTAGAGGGGTCTGAACCTTCACCGTGTGCGCAAAGATATGCACTGACGTTGCCCTCCTCCATATCAAAAATAAACAACCGCCGGGTATCAGATTTTTTATCGAAATCAATAATCGCCCAATATCGTGGATGACTTGCGGGGTATTTTTCAGCGCGTTTATCGAGAAGTTTTTGCATGGCAGAACGTAAATCAAGGGATTCGGCAAGGGGAAGTAATATCGCCGCTTCCTCTGCAAAACGCTTACTGACGGGCGAAATGGTGCTACTGGCAACAAGGTTTGCTGTCTGAGTATTCACCTGTTGTGCCCCGTCACCGAGCGCTTCGAGGAACAATGTATAATAGCCCGCAATCATATCGGCAACCGTCACCGGCTGTCCGTGAATGATTTTAGTCTCTTTACCGTTAATGATATTGCGCGCCCCGACGGGATCGTTGGCCGTTGCGGAGAAATAGCGGCTTAACGTATGACGCCCCTGATTATCGCCACGAAACCAGCCCTTATCCATGCCGATAAACATCACGTTGGCGGCAATATCGGGTTCAAGAGCCCGATCAAGTTGATCAACCAAATTAACGCCTATCGCGTCACCGGCTTTTTGATAATTCTCGCGATGCGTAAGCTGGACATAGCCGCGACCGTAATAAGGATAATAGCTGAGATGATTTTTTCGCCACGTTTCACTGAGCCAGTAAGCCTCTTTAACCGGCTGCATGGTGGCGTTAGTTTCATGAAACGCGGTGGCCAGCATATAGGCCAGCCAACGCTTGTCGGATTTATTCGACCAGGCTTCAAAACCCTCTACAATCGCCTTAATGCCACCCAGTTCTTTTTCATCATTTAAAGACTGAAAATTTTTACGAATACTGGCCAAAAAATCGTTGTTAAATAAGGACATGATTATCTCCTTTACACAGTTTTGTGACGCAAACATAGTAAGGAAAATTCAAGCAGAGCTCATGTCCGGAAGTAATCGCACATTTTCATGAATTACAGTTGACGTTAGTGCGCTATCTGTGGCCAGTGAATATCACCCACCCCGTTCAGCTGCGGGCGAGCAAACAGAAAACCCTGAAAGCGTTTGATTCCGGCGGATTCCAGCCAGTGCCACTCTTCTATTTTTTCAATGCCTTCTGCCACCAGCGTAATTTCCAGATCGGTACAACAACTGACGATGGATTTCACAATCGCCTGCTTCGGGCCGCTCAGGTGAATATCGCTGACAATTTCTCTGTCGATTTTGATTTTATCCGGCTGAAATTTAGTCAGTAGCGACAATCCCGCGTAGCCCGAACCGAAATCGTCGATGGCCAGCCCGATTCCCGCCGCCCGCAGCTGTTTGATCGCACTATTAAACTGCTTAAAGCCAGAAATCATCTCGTTTTCCGTAACTTCCACCACCACTTGCTCAGGCAACAGGTGATGTTTTGCGATGCTTTCCAGCAGAAAATCGACCGCATCCGGCACGTTCACCAGTGAACCTGGCAGTAGATTAATGGCGATCTTATGGCTACCGATACCGATCTTATCGGCCAGCGCAAAGGCATAGGCTTTGGTCTGGAGATCAATCTCATACAGTTTTGCCGGATCAATGGCGTTAAAGAAGTGTTCCGGACTCCCTCCGTCATTGCCACGGATCAGGGCTTCCAGCGAGGTGATTTTCCCTTCTGACGGTTCAACAATCGGCTGGAAGGCAAACTGGCAAATCTGATTCGTCATCAGACCGTCCACGCCACGTCCAAAAGGTGCGCGTTCGGATTCCAGTTTCCAGTTATCAGGGCGGAAGATATCCCCGGCGCCCGGCAGTTTTTTGCGCGTGATAAACGTCTGGATGAATTTAAACACCCGATCCTCAGACGTAAGATAGCGTTCAAGTTTGCTGTAGCGCAGCACGGATTCCAGCACGGATTTAGGCGTGTCTACCTGCAGATCGAACAGCAGCATACCAACGTTTTCGAAGCGTCGTCTTGGGCCGTAATCGCGCAGTAATTCCACCACGCCGTGATGGCGCTTGTCATCGCGGATTTTATGGAACAGCTTCACCACGCTCTCTTCTGCTCCCTCAAGGATTTGCAGAAACTCGGCGCCGTTGAACAGCAAAATGCCGGTAATATTCAGTCCGGCATTACGCTTTTTGGCTTGCTCAACCAGTGAAATGAGCTTGAATGGTTCACAGGATGAATTTAACTGGCTTCGATAAATGAGTGTAGTCAGCACAGCAAGTATGTCCCGTCATAATAATTACGCCTATAAGCGATTGTTTATCATAATTTATAGCCGTCGACTAATAATATTCCCTCACTAAGACGTTTTCAGATTTTCTGGTAGAAACATAAGTGAAGTAAATGTAAACGTCGGTTTATTCCGCTCTAAGCAGTCTTTCCGCTTGCTTCTCCATTCCACGGAAAATGGCCTCGCTAATGTGCGGTGGAAAATCAGCGGGTAAAATCTTACTGACACTTGCGATCACTTCAGGTGTCTGTTCCCCTATTTCCCGCATCATCGCTTTCGCCCGCGAGGCCGAGAATCCTACCCGTTCAGCCGTCGCGGGGAAATGACGAGGCTGAATCTGCGCCCAATGGTATTGACGGTTTTTACCCTGTAGCGCCATCGCCATTTTGGCCTTCTGGGCAGAAATCCCCTTCGCACCCAGAATTGGAAAGGCCGACAAAATATGATCGGTCGCCACTTTAAACCGCATTTGCATGCGGGCAATAATCGCCTGCGAGTCAGGTAGCAAATTGCTGAAAAAGTTATATACCGCCTCACCGTCCTGGCGACGAGGTGTGAGCGGCAATGATTGAGAAATCACACGCGCACCGGGCGTTTGTAGCCAGCTCTGTGCGTATTGCCAGGACATCGCCCCTTTTCCGTTACGATAAAGCGAGCCGACCACCGTGCCATTCATCGCCACGGTGAACTTACTGTTTTTCATTTACCACTCCTGAGTCCAGCCGCTGTCCTTCTCTGCTGCCGCGCCGCGCGGTAAGACATGCAGTTCCAGTTCTAGCGCTGAAAGCAGACGAAACAGCGTTTCCAGCTTGCTGGTATCCGGATTTTGCTCAAAGCCTGAGACCGTGGTTTGTTTCATACCCACGCGCTCAGCGGCATCCGCCTGGGTGAGTTGCAGGGCTTTGCGCTGATCGCGAATGGCATTCGCCAGCATGGTCGATGTGGTAATTTTCATGATGTCCTCTTTTATCCCCGATCGCGGATAAAATCAAATTATCCCCGCAAGGGGATATTTATTGTTTATCCCTTTGCGAGGATATTGTGCTGATGCGCCGCAGCTGTTCAGGTTTGAGAGCGGTTCCGTCCTGCGCTGTAATGATGAGCTTCGCGACAGGCTGCCCCTCGCTATCCACTAGCTGCGAGCGAGCTTCGCCTTCAGCAAACAGATTCTCTTCGCCCCACTGGCGCAGACTGACAATCAAAGGCAGCAGCGATTTTCCTTTTTCTGTCAACTGATAGGCTTTATACGCGCCCCCTTCGCTTGCCGGAATCAGCGAGAAAATCCCCGCCTCTACCAGCGTTTTTAAACGCGCCGCCAGCACATTTTTAGCAACGCCTAAATTTTTCTGAAAATCACTGAACCGGCTGATGCCGTCAAAGGCATCGCGAACGATCATCAGCATCCAGCGATCGCCCAGCAAATCCACGGTTCTCGCCACCGGACAGGTCGTCGTTACAAAGGTTTCATCATAGGTCATAGGATTGGCACTCAAAAACTAGTTGCAAATAAAAACCAGAAAGCATAATGATCAACTGGTTTTTATTTAAAACCAGTTTAGAGGATAATGCAATTGACCAGCACTGAAAGCTACGACGACATCACACCGCTCTCTGAGTGGATGATTTTACTTTTTGCCGTGCTCTGCGCCTTTGCCGTGGCTAACGTCTACATGACCCAACCGCTACTGGATCAAATCGCCGCCACGTTTCACGAAAAGCCGGACAAAATGGGCATCATCATTACCGCCACACAAATTGGCTACGCGCTTGGTTTGCTACTGTTGGTGCCTTTGGGCGATTTGTTTAATCGTAAACGCCTGGTCGCCGGAATGCTCCTCGCCAGCAGTGGGCTGCTGACGGTTGCCTCGTTTGCCTCCTCTCTCTACGGGTTAAGCTGTGCCCTGGGGCTGGTCGGATTCATGGCTGTGGTGGTGCAAATCATTGTGGCGTATGCCGCGAGTCTGTCCTTACCGGCGAACCGCGGGAAAGTGACCGGTACCGTCACCAGCGGTGTGGTGCTGGGGATTTTACTGGCGCGTATGGTCTCAGGAGTTCTGGCTGAATGGGCGGACTGGCGAGTAGCGATTCAATTCTCCGCTGGCGCGATGCTTCTGATGGCTTTGCTGTTTATCCGTATTGCGCCTGAAGATCGTCAAGCGCAGAAACCCGGCGCATATCTTCAGTTGATGGGTTCTGTCAGGTCACTGTGGCGAGAAATACCCGAACTGCGCTCACGGGGTGTGCTGGCGCTGCTGATTTTCATGAATTTTAGCGTTCTGTGGACATCCGTCGTTTTCCCGCTGAGCACTGCCCCCTTTAACCTGACCACTGCGCAGATTGGTATGTTTGGCCTGGCGGGCATTGCCGGTGCGCTGGCCGCCAGAAAAGCCGGCGTATTGGCCGATCGCGGTTTCGGACAGCGCGTTACGGGTGTCGCGTTAGCGCTGTTATTACTGTCGTGGGGAGCCATTGCGCTGGGCGGATCGTCACTGATCGCTCTAACGACAGGTATCATCGTGCTGGATTTCGCCGTGCAGGCCATTCATGTCACCAGTCAAAGTCTGATTTTTGCGAAACGCCCGCAGGCCACCAGCAGACTGGTGGCTGCCTACATGGTGTTTTACTCCCTTGGCAGCGCCACCGGCGCATGGCTCACTACCTGGGTCTGGGGACACTTCGCCTGGCCCGGTGTGTGTACGCTCGGCGCAATAATCAGCGGGTTGGCATTGCTCTATTGGTTGCTGGTTGACAGGAATCTGCACATCCCACCCGCTGATTAATTCTCTCCAGCATATAGGCGTAAAACGGATTCGAGGTGACGCGCATCAGAGAATCCATTCCGACCACCAGCACGGAGGTTTCACCGCGCAGGGCAATATTACCGAGATTAATGCCATAACGGCGCGGATTTATCGGCTCTATGCCGTAGAGATCGTCCGTCGGGGGGAACGGGATCGCCACGTGCGATAAGGAATAGAGATCGCGCGGATACGGCGTGATTAAAGGTTGGGCCGTCTCATCTACTGCCTCCGCAGCCGTGGTCCGGGCAACGGTATTTAAGGTTTGCGCTGACGCATTGGTCACCACTGTAACGGCAAAACGGCGAGGCGCAGGCGGGAGTAGCGCGTTAACCGCCACGTACGTTCCCGGTTTGAACAGCGGGCGCAACGTGCTCGCCTGATTGATATCGAAGATCACCAGTTCACTGCCGTTCTTAGGCAACAAATTAAACAACGAATCAACCACGCCACGCGTGCTGACGGTGGAATCCATCACGGACTGGAACGCCAGTACCGGCGGGAGTGCCGTCAGTTTATTCTGCCGCGCCGCGTCGTTGAGTTGCTTCTGTAAAGCCTGCGTCAGCTGCCAGGACTGACGTGCGGCATTCACCGGAAAAGAATTGTATTTAAACGGGTTATATTCGGGCAGAACGCTGAGCCATGCTGCTTTGGCAAACGGCGGCAGCAGCGCGGGCAATCCCGCCAGCCCGGCAAAACGGGCGAAGGCATGGACGCGGATCATCGGTGACAGCAGGATCAGCTGTTGGGGTTTGCGAAGATGCGGATCGTCAATGGCGTCGAGGGCATATTTCATCGCCAGCGCCCCGCCGTTGGAATAGCCCACCAGATGCAACGGCACATCGTTGCCCGCCAGACGCGTCGCTTCACGAACGGAAAGACGCGCCACGGCCAGCCACTCTTCCCAGTCGACGTTCGTCAGTGCGCCGGGCGCGGTGCCATGACCGGGTAAACGTGGCGCAACCGCTACAAACCCGCGCTGCTGATAATCAACGGCAATACTGCGCACGCTGTAAGGGGAATCGGTCAAACCGTGCAGCAGCACCACGGCCCCTTTCGGTTTTCCCTGCGGCATCAGCACAAATGAACGGTTGCCGTCATCAGGAAACTGACCCGGCCACATTGGGCTGTGACGATAATAGCGGTTAAGCGGCGTCTGGTCAGATTCGTCCAGTTTATCGGTCACTTGCGTTTGCAGATCGTGGAAAATGGCTGTTTCATGTGTCAGATAATCGCTGAAACTGGCCCGATCAATCTCCTGTCCGGACATCTCGTGCGCCGTCCAGGTGTGCCAGGGATGTAGCGCCGGGCCGGTTTGCGACTTATAGACTCTCACTGACAGCAGTACGATCGCCACAATGCCTAAAACCACCACGACACGCTTTATCACCGCCCACAAACGCACACGTATCCGCCACGGCAGATTAGCCATTCCCGTCTCTCTTTTAGCAAAAATGAGGGCCTATCTTAAAAGAGATAACGCGTGATGCCAAAAGTGTAAAGTTCCAGCATTGATTCCGCCCGGCTTAACCGTGAATCTTCCGGCAAACGGCTAACACCGTTTTTCTCAGCCAGCGATGGGCCGGGTCCATTTCCAGCCGCGGATGCCACATTTGCGAAACGGTGATGGACTGGATTTTAAACGGTAGCTCGAAGGCATGCAGTTGGGCTGAGGTTTGCGGGCGATGCAAAAATGACGCGGGGACCAGCGCAATCAGGGAAGAGGCCTCTGCAACAGCCAGTGCCGAAGGGAATCCCGGCACCGCACAGGCAATTTTACGCGTCATGCCGCGTTCGGCTAACACCTCGTCCACCGGCCCCTGCAACTGACCCCGGCGGGAAGCCACCACATGTCCCCAGGCAATGTAATCGCTGATGCTGACGGTATTGAGTGCCGCCAGTGGATGATCGTGTCGGACCACGCCGACAAAGCGATCGCGAAACAGTGCCTGAACACGAATTTCCGGTCCCATATTACTGAGCACGCCAATTTCAAGATCCACCAGGCCTTCACGCAGGGAGCGCGAGCTTTTCTCGGGTTTGGCCGCAAAACGCAAACACACCTGAGGCGCCGCTTCGGAAACCTCGGCAATCAGCGCCGGACCGAATGCTTCGATAAAACCGTCGTTGGCACGCACGACAAAGACTCTCTCCAGTTCGGTCAGATCAAGTGACATTGAGGACGGTTGCAGTACCGCCCTGGCTTCCAGCACCGTATTTCGCGCCCTGTCCCGACTGGCCTGCGCGTAGGGTGTGAGCACCATATTCCTGCCAGCCCGGACCAGAAGCGGATCGCCCGTCACCTCCCGCAACCGGCCCAGCGTGCGGCTCATCGCAGAGGTACTCACATTCATTCTGCGTGCGGCACCTGCCACGCTGGCCTCTGTCAGCAACGCATCGAGCGCAATCAGCAGATTAAAATCGGGATCGGTCATCAGAGAACTCCTGTGAACAAGAGATAAGGCGTTTGATGCAACTATACAGTACCAATGCTGCGTCTTCCGCCTCTGATGGTGAAGGAATAGAGTTTCTCGCATCAATACACTCGCTAATGAGATACACACAATGGAACTCTTTTCCGATAAACCAGGGGACGAAGGCTTGCCAGGCCGCGAGCGAGGGCTGGTGATGGCCGCCGTGATGACCTCCACCCTGATGGCCGTTTTTGACGGTACAATGGTCAATATCGCCCTGCCGCAAATGGCGCAGGCGTTAAACGTTGCCTCCCCGCTGGCGGTCTGGTTCGCCAACGGTTATCTGCTGTCTGCCGCCATGACGCTGCTTATCTTCGCGGCGCTGGCGACGCGCATTGGCTTCAGGCCGGTGTTTATCTTCGGCCTGAGTCTTTTCACCCTGGCTTCGCTCGGCTGCGCGCTCTCACCAGATGCCAACATTCTGATTGGCATGCGTATTTTGCAGGGGATCGGCGGAGCCGCCACCTTAAGCATCGCGCCGGCCATCTTACGTTCGGTGTTTCCTGGGCGCTTGTTAGGCCGCATTCTTGGTCTGAATGCGTTGCTGATCGCCTCCAGCACTGCCGTCGCTCCCGTACTGGGAGGCCTGCTGCTCAGCACTTTGAGCTGGCAGTGGCTGTTCGCGATTAACGTTGTACCGGGTCTGCTGGCGCTCATGCTGGGCTTAAAAGCCATACCGCATAAACCGGCGTTAAGCGGTCAAACGTTTGATCTTAGAGGAGCGCTACTGTCCGCTACTATGCTCGGTGCGGCGATCATGGCGACAAACAGTTTCGCCAGCCCACACGCCGCCAGCCACGCTATTAGCGCGTCGGTCATCAACTGGTTTGGACTGGCACTCATCAGCGGTATCGCGTTTATCCTGCACATTCGTCAGGCGGACAAACCGTTGCTTCCGCCAGCCATCTTTCATTCAGGACGTTTTTCCCTTGCGGCACTCACGTCACTGGCCTGTTTTATCAGCCAGGGAGTCACGTTCGTCGCGCTGCCGTTCCTGTTTCAACGTGTTTATGGCTACAGTGCGTTTACCTCCGCGCTGCTGTTCACGCCGTGGCCAGTGGGCATTGCACTGGTTGCGCCCTGGGCCGGAAAACTGGCGGACAAATACTCTCCGTCGATCATATCCACGGCAGGCCTGCTTTTCTTTGTCATCGGATTAATGCTGCTGGCAACCTTGCCCGCCACGGCGGCGCACTGGGATATTGGCCTGCGTAGCCTGATATGCGGCATGGGATTCGGGTGTTTCCAGAGTCCGAATAATCGTGAAATGTTGTCGAGCGTGGTGCGGGAGTGGAGCGGATACGCATCGGGCGTGCTGGCAGTTGTGCGCACCTTCGGTCAGTGTCTGGGCGCGGCCTTAGTCAGCGTTTTGCTGGCGGTGATGGTTTCGGCAAACAGTATTGTGGAGCAGGATCAGGCCGTGAGAGTCAGTTTATGGCTAGCGGTAGCCGCATCAGGGTGTGCGATAGTATTAAGCTTGAGTCGGTTGCGCAGAAATTAGTGACAACGTCACAATAGCCAGCGGCGTAACTGCCGCTGGCAACAGACTCAGTTAAGAGTGTAATCGAGAGTAATTTCGGCTTTCAGTAGCTGAGAAACCGGGCACCCTGCTTTCGCTTTCTGGATGATGCCGTCGAACTGCTGGGGGTCGATGCCCGGCACTGTCACCTTGCTTTGCAGCGCGACCTTTGTGATAGCAAAGCCGCCGTCGGTTTTATCCAGCGACACATCCGCCGTGGTATCAATGGAATCCGCAGTGTAGCCTGCTTCACCCAGCATCAAAGACAGCGCCATCGAGAAACAGGCCGCATGTGCCGCGCCAATCAGCTCTTCCGGGTTGGTCCCTTTTTCACCTTCGAAACGGGTATTAAAGCCGTAGGGTTGCTGATTCAGGACGCCGCTTTCCGTCGAAACCGTCCCTTTTCCGCGCTTAATATCGCCAGACCAGTGTGCCGAACCGTGCTTATGAATCGTCATTATTGCTCTCCTTTTGGCTTGCAAAGGGTTAAGTATAGAACGTTGATTCAGTTGTGAGAGGAAGACGGAACAGTCTTAGCCGATTGTTCATAATCTCATCAATGACTCGCCCAACGCATCCAGAAACAACCGCTGCGCCGCAGGCTGGTAATCGCGGGACTGATAGATCCCAAAAATGCCGATCGGTTTGGGCGTGAGATCGCCCAGAACGGGGACCAGCTTCCCGCTGTCCAGCGCGGGCTGCGCTTCCCATTCTGGCAACATCGCAATGCCGCAATGATGAATGGCCGCATCCATTAGCAGCGACGATATGCTGGCGCTCAGATTGCCGCTCACTGCAACGCTTTCCACTTCCCCCGCGTCGGTGACAAAATTCCACGACTGCCCGGCAAAGAAACTGTAATGCAGGCAGTTGTGCTGGGCCAGATCCTCCAGCGTGTCAGGCGTGCCGTGGGCGGCCAGATAATCGGGCGACGCGCACAGCACCGAGCGGCACTCTCCCAGACGACGGGCAATCATGCCGGGTTCTGGATTATCAGTAATGCGGATTGCCAGGTCGATACGCTCGCCGACCAGGCTAACTGGGTGGTTATTGACGTCCATCTCGACGCGCACTTTCGGGTACTGTGCCAGAAAATCCGCTAGCATCGGGGCGACCATTTGCATCGCCGTAAAATGGGCGCAGGCCACGCGCAGCGTACCGGACGGCGTTTCTTTGGGTGACTGATCTTCAATTTCCTGCGACAGCCGCGTGAGATTACGGGTTTTCTGCAACACCTTTTCCCCGGCGGGCGTTAGCGTCAGCTTGCGCGTGGAACGGTGCACTAGACGCGTTCCGGCCCATTTTTCCATCTGCTCCAGATACCGGCTGACCATCGGGCGCGAAATACCCAGCGCGCGGGCGGCGGCGCTCAAACTTCCCAGCTCACAAATACGGTTATAGACCTGGGCGGCGATCACGCGATCCATTGGTATGACTCCATCTGCTCGATTTATGAAACTAAGCATGTCTTGTTTCAGGAATTCTGGCAAATCGAGAGATCGGTACAATAGCGTCTTCACCAATAAAACCGAGACAAAATGATGAAGCTCAATCGCCTTGCCCTGCTGTGCACCCTGTTCACTCCCGCGGTTTTTGCCGCGCCGTTAACGCTGGATACCTACAACCCGCAGGAAAAAGGTATTTTCGCCGTCTCCTCGACGCTGGTTTCCGGACCGAAAGAAGCGGTGCTGTTCGACGCGCAGTTCAGCGTCAAAGATGGCGAAGCGCTTGTCAAAAAAGTGCGCGACAGCGGTAAAACGCTCAGCAAAATTGTGATTACCTCCGGCGATCCGGATTTTTACTTTGGCTTACAGCCGCTGGTAAAAGCCTTCCCGAACGCCAAAGTAGTCGCTACTCAGGCGGTCGTGGATCACATCAAAGCCACCAAAGATGCCAAACTGGCTTTCTGGGGTCCGCAGATGAAAGACGGCGCGCCAACAGAGCTGGTTGTGCCGCAGGTTATCGCCTCCACCACGTTTATGGTTGACGGTGAAAAGATTGATATTGAGCAGGCTGACAGCTACGCCGCGTATGTGTGGATCCCATCAGCGAAAGCTATTCTCGGCGGTACCGGCGTGTCTTCAGGTATTCACGTCTGGACGGCAGATACCCAAACCAAAGCCAGCCGCCAGCAGTGGGTAGCCACCCTCGATGAAATGGCCGCCCATAAGCCAGAGCGCGTAATCCCTGGTCATTACCTCGGCACACCGCCAGCGGGTGTTGAAGCCATCAACTTTACCCGCACTTACCTGCAGCAGTTCGAACAGGCGCTGGCCGCCCATAAAGACTCGGCAAGCGTTATCGAGGCGATGAAAAAGCAGCAGCCGAAGCTGGCAGAAGTCAGTTCGCTGGAGCTGAGCGCGAAGGTTAATACCGGCGAAATGAAGTGGTAACAGGCTAACTATCTCCTGCTATATTTATTCTTTTTATAGCAGGAGATGCTTATGCAACCCTCAGTCAGAGGAATTGATCACATTGGTATTACGGTTCCGGACATAGAAGAAGCAACGTTATTTTTTGAAAAAGCCTTTGCGGCAAGCGTGATATATCACTCAGTTGAACCCGACAGTGAAAATATTGATCATGAGGCGCAGGAAAATACCTTAAGATTATTTCCCGGAACAAAAATCCGCGCCATCAGGATGCTGGCCATGCCTAATGGTCCCGGCATTGAACTGTTTGAAATGCATGGACCTGAACAGCAATCCCCCGCCCGCCCCAGTGATTTTGGCCTGCAACATTTCGCTGTCTATGTTGATGATTTTGAAAGCGCAACCTCCTGTTTTACAGCCGCAGGAGGAGAAATGTTTACCGAGCCAAAAACCCTCTCTTTTCCCGCCGAACGCGGCGAAGGTAATGCGTTTTGCTACGGCAAAACCCCCTGGGGAAGTGTGGTGGAATTAATCTCGTGGCCGTCCCCGATGCCCTACGAAAAATATACCGAACTGCGCCGCTGGAAACCCTGATTTAACGAAAAAAAGGGTTAATGTGATATTTATATTTCCAGGATGAATCTGAACCACAGCGCGGATAATATTTGCCATTCTGAATGTGAAGACTGAATTGCGAACCGGAATATTACACAGATAACGACACGGAGGCAGCATGTTTACCCATTACTCAGCAAATACGCATTCCGCACAACCGGCCCTGGTGAATGCCATTGAACAGGGTCTTCGCGCTGAACATGGCGTGGTCACTGAAGATGACATTTTGATGGAACTCACCCGCTGGGTGGAAGCCTCAGATAATGACATCCTCAGTGACATCTACCAGCAGACCATTAACTATGTTGTGAGTGGTCAACATCCCCCTCTGTAAAAACCCTGCTATGCTGGATCTGCAACCTAAGGGGTTACATTTCGTTTGCGCAAGCAAACTGGTCCTTAAAACTATCAACAGGATTGAGGAGTTAACATGAAATCGAACCGTCAGGCACGTCACATTCTGGGACTGAACTACAAGCTATCGAACCAACGTAAAGTGGTGATCGAGGGCAGCAATGAAACCGTAGTCGCCCATACGCACGGCAGAAAACGCCACGCAGATAAGTAAATCCCGCAACTGAATCATCACACCATCGGCAAAACCGATGGTGTTTTTGTATGTGTGTTGCGGTAATTAACATTTAGCTCCTTTATAATGCCACCCGAGGTCGCCCTGCCAGCAAGCCAGAAAGATGACAATACGCAGTGCCAGGGACGGATATTCAAAAAATCGAGTGAGTGACATGGACAACAAAGCAAAACAGCATCGTTCCCTTTACATCCCCTATGCGGGCCCGGTCCTGCTGGAATTTCCCCTGCTGAACAAAGGCAGCGCCTTCAGCAGCGAAGAGCGCAGCAGCTTTAACCTTCTCGGCCTGCTGCCGGAAGTGGTCGAAACCATTGAAGAACAAGCCGAGCGCGCCTGGATCCAGTACCAGGGCTTCAAAACCGAAATCGACAAACACATCTACCTGCGCAACATCCAGGACACCAACGAAACCCTTTTCTACCGTCTGGTACAAAATCACCTCGAAGAGATGATGCCGGTGATTTACACCCCGACCGTCGGCGCGGCCTGTGAGCGTTTCTCCGAGATTTATCGTCGTTCGCGCGGGGTATTCATCTCTTATCAGAACCGCCATAACATGGATGACATCCTGCAAAACGTGCCGAACCACAACATCAAAGTGATCGTGGTAACGGACGGCGAGCGTATTCTGGGCCTCGGCGACCAGGGTATCGGCGGGATGGGGATTCCGATTGGTAAACTTTCTCTGTATACCGCCTGCGGCGGGATCAGCCCGGCATACACCCTGCCGGTGGTGCTGGATGTCGGCACCAACAACCAACAGCTGCTGAACGATCCGCTGTATATGGGCTGGCGTCATCCGCGCGTGACGGACGAAGAGTATTACCAGTTCGTCGACGACTTCATTCAGGCCGTTAAACACCGCTGGCCAAACGTGCTGCTTCAGTTTGAAGACTTCGCACAGAAAAACGCCATGCCGCTGCTTAATCGCTATCGGGATGAGATTTGCTCGTTCAACGACGACATTCAGGGCACTGCGGCGGTCACCGCCGGGACGCTGATCGCTGCCAGTCGCGCGGCAGGCAGCCAGCTGAGCTACCAGAAAATTGTCTTCCTCGGCGCAGGATCTGCCGGTTGCGGAATTGCAGAACAGATCATCGCGCAAACGCAGCGCGAGGGGTTAAGCGAAGATCTGGCTCGTTCCCGCGTGTTTATGGTTGACCGTTTCGGGCTGCTGACAGACGGAATGCCAAACCTGCTGCCGTTCCAGACTAAGCTGGTGCAAAAACGCGAGAACCTGAAAAACTGGGATACGGATAACGAAGTGCTGTCCCTGCTGGACGTGGTGCGTAACGTGAAGCCGGATATTCTGATTGGTGTCTCCGGGCAAACCGGGCTGTTCACCGAAGAGATCATCCGCGAAATGCACAAGCACTGCCCGCGCCCTATCGTGATGCCGCTCTCTAACCCGACCTCTCGCGTCGAAGCCACACCGCAGGACATCATCGCCTGGACCGAGGGTGATGCGCTGGTTGCAACCGGCAGCCCGTTCGATCCGGTGGTGTGGAAAGACAAAATCTACCCTATTGCCCAGTGTAACAACTCCTATATTTTCCCTGGAATTGGTCTTGGCGTCATTGCCGCCGGTGCATCGCGCATTACCGATGAAATGCTGATGTCCGCCAGCGAAACTCTGGCAAAACACTCCCCGTTAGTGGCTAACGGCGAAGGTTTGGTCCTGCCAGAGCTGAAGGATATCCACACCGTATCGCGTGCAATAGCTTTTGCGGTCGGCAAAATGGCCCAGCAGCAAGGCGTGGCGGTGAAAACGTCCGCTGATGCGCTGCAGCAGGCGATTGACGAGAACTTCTGGATGCCGGAATACCGGAATTATCGTCGGACGTCGATTTAACGCCAGCATTAAGCGGGTTTCAGGCCCGCTTAATGTTTATCTGGGCGCCAGTTTTTATCTATACGCACAGGGCCAAAATGCTCTTGTCGATGGCAGTTAGGACAAAGCGCAATCGCGTTTTGGACACTGTCTTCACCCTTTTCTGAAAGCGGAATAATGTGGTGGACTTCCAGGTAATAACTGCCATCTCTGGTGCGTTTGAAAGGCGCAGTTTTGCGACAGCTTTCGCAACTATTTCCCGCTCTGGCAAGAACCTCCGCCACAACATCAGGGTTACGATCGTAACGCCATACGGTAACCTGCTTTTTAAGCGGATGTACGGGGGCTTTTTTCAACCTTTCTAATCTTTCTGCCTGGGTTTGCGCCAGAGCTTTCGCCACTCTGTCATTGAATTCAATTTCTTCAGGCGTAGGAATATCCTCGCTAGCTTCATGGGTTGATTTCAATTGAGCCATGAGCAATGCAACAACAGATTCATCCAACGGTTTTTGGAACGATCGACCCTGTCTGGCAAAGTGGTTCATAAACCGATCCCAGCGCCCTTCTTTCCCTGCTTCAGGCAGTTCTTGACTCAACGCATGTCGATTTAGCGGGATGAATTCAGCAAGCTTAGATACATCGCTTAACGCCACCCGATGCGGGTATTTATAGTTCGAACCGACATCGGTGATCTCTTCAATACGGTAAAGACCGCACAGCTGATACCCAATCCGTTGGTGTACGTTCTGGATAACAAATACGAAATCCCCAATATTGACCTGGCTGAGTTTGTCCGCGCTTTTCGCGCTGACGCCATATCCCCGTGAGCAATCAAAATCAACGGTATTTGAACCGCTGTGAAAAGCATAGTAATAGGTCATTGATCAAACTCCTTTTGCGCGTTAATTTTTAATATTATCGACACAAATTTCAGAAACTTAACGTGCATTATCCAGCTGCTTGATTATACTTCCTGTACCCATCAACCCACTGAATAAATAAGGAGGCTAATTATGCTGTATAGTGAAATTTTTAATGTTTCACATACATTTGGTGATCGCACCAGCTCAAGCGTTATCGGTATCGTGCTGCGATAACTTCTGCTTGAGCGAAGACACCAACCTACCAAATCCCTTCTCTCGGGCTTACTGAGTTATCGTCAGCGATGTTTGACGAGGCATTTCCGTGCCTGTAACACTTGAGTAAGCAACAATGAGCACATTACTAACTGCACAATCTTTACGCGTTGAAACGGCGTTTAACACCCTCTTCGACTCGCTCTCCTTTACCCTGAAAAAAGGCGACCGCATTGGTCTGCTGGGCGATAACGGCTGCGGCAAAAGTACCCTCCTGAAGATCCTCGACGGTACCGAAACCCCGTCCATCGGCACGGTTGCACTTGCCGGATACTGCCTGATGGCGCGTGTGGAACAGCACTTGCCAGACTCCCTCTATCCCCTGTCGATGCTCGACGCCGTGCTGGCACAACTCCCCGCCGCTGAACGCGACAGCCTGCGCTGGCGGGCCGAAACACTGCTCGCCGGAATGGGTTTCACTCCCCAGGATATGGCGTTGCAATCGGCAACGTTGAGCGGCGGACAACACACGCGGCTGCTGCTGGCACGTGCGTTAATCAGCGATCCCGATCTGCTGTTACTGGATGAGCCGAGCAACCACCTCGATCTGCCGACCATGCTGTGGCTGGAGCAGTTTTTACAGAACTGGTCCGGGAGTTTTGTGCTGGTCTCGCACGACCGCCAACTACTCGATGCCGTCACCAACGGCAGCTGGATTTTACGCGACAAAACCCTGCACAGCTTCGCCCTTCCTTGTTCGGCTGCGCGTCAGGCGCTGGCGGCAAAAGATGAAAGCGATGCGCTGAGGTACAAAGCTGAACAAAAGGAGATCGACCGTGTGGCGGCGAGCGCCAAACGGCTGGCGACCTGGGGCAAGGTCTACGACAACGAAGATCTCGCCCGCAAAGCCAAACAGATGGAAAAACAGGTCGAGCGCCTGAAGGAGAGTCAGACCGATCTCACGGCGGGCAGCCCGTGGACACTCACTCTGCGCGGCGACGCACTGCGGGCCGACCGTTTGCTGGAAATGGCCTCTCTTCACGTCCCGCCAGCACCGGGTCTCCCGGCGCTGTTTGACGTGGATATCGCACGGCTCAAAAGCGGCGATCGCGTGGCGATTGTCGGTCGCAACGGCTGCGGGAAATCCTCCCTGATGAAGCTTATCTGGCAGCAGTTTGTCGCTGAACAGTCGACGGATGAACTTAAAATCCATCCCCGTCTGACGCTGGGTTATTACGACCAGACGTTGCACCAGCTACCGGACGACGCCTCGCTGCTGGACGCGCTCGAGCCGTTCGCGCCGGACCCGCAGGTGCGCAAAATGTCGCTTATCAGCGCCGGATTCCCGTGGGTGCGTCACGGGCAGAAAGTCAGCACTCTGAGCGGCGGCGAGCGTTCGCGCCTGCTGTTTATCGGGCTAACGCTGGCACGCTATAGCCTGCTGATGCTTGATGAACCGACCAACCATCTGGATATGGAAGGCAAAGAGGCGCTGGCCGAAACGCTGCAACAGTTCGAAGGCGGCGTTCTGCTGGTGAGTCACGACAGGCAGCTTATCCGTCAGAGCTGTAATCGGTTCTGGCTGATTGAGGACGGCAAGCTCAGCGAATGGCACGACGCCGATGCCGTGTTTGAGCGTCTGCGGGAAAGCGGAGGATTAACGACACCTGCGATGCCAGCCATCTCGACTACATCAGCGCCGACGGAGTTTGACGACCTTCTCGAAAAACTGGTGGCACTGGAAACGCTGTTGGCAGAGGATTTGGCGCGTAAACCGAAGCATCAAAAACCGCAACTACAGGTGCAGTGGCGTCAGGAGATAGAGCGCATAGAAGCACAACTGTAAAACCTGAGCCCGGCGGTGTCCCCGCCGGGCCAGCTATTATTGCGGTTTTTTCTCTTTCCAGGCGTCCCACGCCTGTTTAATTTCTTGCTTCGCGGTGGCGGCATCGTTAAACCCGCTCAGCTCCACCTTTTTGCGCCCTTCTGGCAGTTCTTTGTAGACGCGGAAGAACGACTCCAGGCGCTGCACCTCAATTTTCGGCAGATCGCTTAGCTCTTTAATGTCGTCATACGTCGGGTCGATCTTGCTCGCCGGAACGGCCACAATTTTGTCGTCCTTCTCCCCGCCATCCACCATTTTCAGCACGCCTATGGCGCGCAGTTTGATAAGCGTCCCCGGAGCCATCGGTGCTCGGGTGTAGAAAATCACGTCCAGCGGGTCGCCATCGCCCGCGAGGGATTGCGTCAGCGAGCCGTAGTTAGCCGGGTAAGCCACCGGCATCGACTGAAAACGATCAGCGATGATAAACCCGGTTTTAGCGTCGGTTTCGTATTTGATAATGCCGCCCGCCGGGATTTCGGTGACCGCATAAAACTCTTCCGGATTGTTTTCCGGCTGTGGGAATTCCAGGATATTTTGCGCCTGCGCAGAGGCGGAAAGGAGAACGCTAACGGCAAGTAATGTTTTGAACAGCTGCATGTCTTTTAACTCTTCGGTTATTGGGAAGACAACACGTTACGTTTTCCAGATGACAGAACCATGACGTTTTTTTGGCAGTTTCCCTCCCCCCATTTATTCAGGGGTTGAATGGTTTATTGATGCTTTAATCACCTGAAAGACAACGAAATTATTACATTATGTTGCCCCGCCCTTGTATAAAACCGGCAAAGCATCAATCCTTAGGGAGTAAGAACGATTCTCATTTTTCTTGCACGCTATGCAGATACTGAAAATGAACATGGAGAAACATATGAAGGCTGCTGTCGTAACTCAAGATCATCACGTTGACGTCACTGATAAAACCCTGCGCGCGCTGCAACACGGCGAAGCGTTGCTGAAGATGGAATGCTGCGGCGTTTGCCACACTGACCTTCACGTAAAAAATGGCGATTTTGGCGATAAAACCGGGGTGATACTCGGCCATGAAGGGATTGGCATTGTCAAACAAATCGGCCCAGGTGTTACCTCGCTGAAAGTGGGCGATCGCGCAAGCGTCGCGTGGTTCTTCCAGGGCTGCGGCCACTGTGAATACTGTAACTCCGGTAACGAAACGTTATGTCGTGACGTAAAAAATGCCGGTTATTCCGTTGATGGCGGGATGGCTGAAGAGTGCATCGTCACCGCCGATTACGCGGTCAAAGTACCGGACGGACTGGAATCCGCAGCGGCCAGCAGCATCACCTGCGCGGGTGTAACCACCTATAAAGCGGTGAAAATTTCTCACATTAAACCGGGCCAGTGGATTGCGATTTACGGTCTGGGTGGGCTCGGCAACCTGGCGCTGCAATACGCGAAAAACGTTTTCAATGCCAAAGTGATCGCCGTGGATGTTAACGACGAACAATTGAAACTGGCTGCTGAAATGGGTGCCGATCTGACCATCAACTCCCGCAATGAAGATGCGGCGAAAGTGATTCAGGAAAAAACCGGCGGCGCACACTCCGCCGTGGTGACGGCTGTCGCGAAAGCGGCGTTTAACTCTGCGGTCGACGCAGTGCGCGCCGGTGGCCGCGTGGTGGCTGTCGGTCTGCCACCAGAAGCCATGAGCCTGGATATTCCGCGTCTGGTGCTGGATGGTATTCAGGTGGTCGGTTCGCTGGTCGGAACCCGTCAGGATCTGATCGAAGCCTTCCAGTTTGCCGCCGAAGGCAAAGTGGTGCCAAAAGTGACAATGCGTCCGCTGGGCGACATCAACGCGATTTTCAAAGAGATGGAACAAGGCCAAATCCGTGGCCGTATGGTGATTGATTTCCGTTCTTAACGGATTCAGGACGGGCTGCGGCGATCCGTAATCCAGTCCTGCACTTCAATCAGGAATGTATCAGGTGCTTTTCGATACATTTTGCGCGCCAGATCGAGAATGGTGTGGCGCGCCAGTTCTTCTTCCATCCGCTGTTGGGCGCTGTCCATTACCGAACGCACGCCGCACGGCCCGTCGCACACCCATGCAGGTGGTGTTTCGTCAAATACCGCCAGACGCTGACGCACTTCCCGGCACTCAAACATTTTCTTTTCGCCATCGATGGCATGAGCCACATCGAGCACCGTGATGAGTTCCGCCGGACGCGCGAGCTTAAAGCCACCGCCCTTACCTTCTGAACTGTTCACCAGTCCCGCACGCGACAGACGAGTAAAGATTTTGCCCAGATAGTCGTAAGGCACACCCTGCAGGTCCGCCATCTCCCTGACGCTTAAATCCCGTTCGTTGCCTTTGGCATCCACCATGCACATCAGACTATGAATGGCGTATTCCACACCGGAACTGTAAAAGGCCATGATTAACTCCGCTCTCATTATTCGTGGTTATTATAGCTGTGTTCGCAAGCGAAAAAACAGCCTGTAAATTACCTGTTACCTAACCTGCTATTTTTACTGAGCTTTTCATTTTTTATTATTCTAACTCAGAAAAAAGTTGTCGCAGTTAACTCCGACAAGTATAGTTGCAGTCAGGTCAGACACAAAGCCTGATGAGCAAAAGGATCGAAGATGAAGAAGCATATTTTAATTGTGGGCAGTGGTTTTTCCGGTATGTGGGCAGCGGTGAGCGCGGCGCGTCTGGCGGAACTGAACGAGAGCAGCGATCTGCGTATTAGCGTGCTGGCTCCGCAACCCGAGCTACGCGTTCGCCCTCGTTTCTATGAAGAAAAAGTGGCAGGCCTGGTGGCTCCGCTGACGGATCTCTTTGCCGAATTGGGCATTGAGTATATTCAGGGCAGCGCTGAACGCATTGATACTAAACAGAAAGCAGTCTGGTATCGCGACAGCCACGGCAACACCACCCTCGCTACTTACGATCGTCTGGTTCTCGCCACAGGCAGTCAGACTAAGCGCTCTCCGGTAGCCGGTCTGTCTGAATTTGCGTTTGACATCGACCAACTCGAATCCGCACAGGTGTTCGAAAAACACCTCGATGCGCTGGTTCATCAGCCATCCACTCCTGCCCGTAACACGGTGGTGGTTTGCGGCGGCGGCTTTACCGGCATCGAACTGGCGACCGAATTACCCGCCCGTCTGCGCGCTCGTTTTGGTGAGGATACGCAGACTAAAGTTATCGTAGTTGAGCGTGGCGCAACAATCGGTGGTCGT
This sequence comes from Lelliottia jeotgali, assembly GCA_002271215.1. NCBI lineage: Bacteria > Pseudomonadati > Pseudomonadota > Gammaproteobacteria > Enterobacterales > Enterobacteriaceae > Lelliottia > Lelliottia jeotgali. The sequence goes on from CP018628.1 coordinate 2,278,544, forward strand.
TACAGCGAAGCCCTGCGCGATGTGATTGCGGATGCAAGCGGCGAACTCGGCGTGGAATGGCGCTTAAACAGTGAAATCGATACCGTCGATGCAGCCGGTGTGACCCTGAAAAATGGCGATCGCATTGAATCATCCACCGTGGTCTGGACCGCGGGCGTTGAAGCCCATCCATTGACCACGCAAATTGATGGCGAACGTGATGCTCAGGCACGCCTGCGTGTCAACGAGCTGCTGCAGATCCCCGCGCACCCGGACGTCTTCGCGACTGGCGACACAGCCCATGCGAAAACGGATGATGTCGGCAACACTGCGCTGATGACCTGTCAGCATGCGATCCAGCTCGGCAAATTTGCCGGACACAACGCCGCCGCCAGCCTGCTGAACGTCGAGCCATACCCGTATCGTCAGGTGAATTATGTCACCTGTCTGGATTTGGGTGCCTGGGGCGCGGTGTACACCGAGGGATGGGAACAAGAAGTGAAACTGGTGCGTGAAGAGGCGAAAAAACTCAAAATTGCGATTACCAATGAGCTGATCTACCCACCAGCCGCCGACCGCACAGTGGCCTTTGCCGCCGCCGATCCGCTGGCGAAGTTTGTGTAGTCAATTCCACCGCTCCTCACCGGGAGCGGTTTTTCTATATTCCCGATTTCCGGCAATCCTTATCTCAATTCCTTTGTTCCCTTGTTTTCAGCCGCGCACGATGATGAATCCGACGCTAAAACAAAGATTACAAAGGAATTCACCATGCAAACCCCTTTTCGCCTGCCGCTGCTGACGGCGCTGATCATCGCGGGGACCGCCGCGCACGCCGCTGATACGCCGGTTAAAGGCGGGACGCTTGTCTATCTGGAGCAACAGGCGCACACCAATCTTTATCCCCCGGCGGGTGGGTTTTATCCAAACGGCGGCATTCTGAATCAGGTCACCGACAAGCTCACCTGGCAGAACCCGAAAACGCTGGAAGTTGAGCCGTGGATCGCCGAAAGCTGGTCCACCAACGCCGACAAAACTGAATACACTTTTAAAATTCGTCCCGGGGTGACCTTCTCTGACGGCACCCCGCTGGATGCCAGTGCGGTGGCTAAAAACTTTGACACCTACGGATTAGGCAACAAAACGCAACGCCTCCCGGTCTCGGAAGTGATCAACAACTACGATCGTAGCGAAGTGGTCGATGCACACACCGTGAAGTTTTACTTCAAAAAACCGTCACCGGGCTTCCTGCAAGGGACGGCCACCATCGGTTCCGGACTGGTTTCATTAAGCACCCTGAAGCGTAACTTCGAAGAACTGGGCGACGCACGCCATATCATTGGCTCTGGTCCGTTTGTCGTAACAGACGAAAAACTCGGTCGTGAAGTGACGCTCGAAGCGCGCAAAGCGTACCAGTGGGGACCGAAAAATCTCGCGCAGCAAGGCCCGGCGAATCTCGACGGCATCAAATTCATCGTTACGCCGGAAGATAGCGTGCGCGTCGGTGCGCTGCTGGCAGGTCAGGCTGATTTTATCCGTCAGGTTCAGGCCTACGATGAGAAACAGGCCACCGATCAGGGCTATAAAATTTATGCCGCCCCAACGCGCGGCGTGAATGACAGCATCAGCTTCCGACCGGATAACCCGCTGGTGTCAGATATCCGCGTGCGTCAGGCGCTGCTCCACGCCACCAATGCAAAACAGGTGGTAGAAACTCTCTTCTCGCCCAACTATCCGCAGGCCAAATCGGTGATTGCCGGCTCCGCCGCCGGGTTTGTTGACCTTAGCGACAAGCTGACCTTCGACGCAGCGAAAGCTAACGCCCTACTGGACGATGCAGGCTGGAAAGCCGGTGGCGACGGTATTCGAGCTAAAGACGGACAACGACTGGCGCTGACCGTTTATGAATCGCTGCCGCAGCCGCAAAACAAAGAGGTGCTGCAACTTGTCGCCCAACAGTGGCGACAGGTCGGCGTGGCACTGAGCGTCAAAGCCGGCGATGCGGGCAGCCGCACGCTGGATAATCTCGATCCGTTGAAAACGCCGCTCACCGTGTCAGAAGTGGGACGCGCCGATCCGGACGTGGTGAAAAGTATGTTCTACCCGACTAACCGCGATGCGCTGCTGCAAAAAGGCGGCTCCAGCGACAAAGTGAAAAACTTCCGCGACGACAAACTCAACGAACTACTGGTGAACATCTCCGCTGAAGTTGATCCGCAAAAACGCCTTCAGTTAACGGGCGATGCCCAGCGCTATTTGCTGGATAACGCTTACGTGATCCCCATTTTTGAAGAGCCGCAGGTCTTCGCCGGTGCGCCGTGGTTGAAGGGTGTCAACTTCGAAGCGGTAGGTCGTCCGTCGTTCTACGGCGCGTGGATCGAAAAACACTAAGGGGGCGATGATGAGCCATTATCTGCTGCGACGGGCCGGGATGGGGCTGCTGGTCCTGTGGGCTGCATTTACCCTCTCCTTCGTGCTGCTTCAGGTGCTGCCGGGCGACGCGGTGCTGATTAAATTTCAGAACCCGGATTTGGGACTAAGCCCGGCGCAAATCGAAGAGATGCGTGTCGCCTACGGTGCGGACAGCCCGCTCTGGCAACAGTATTTCCATACTCTGTTTGCCATGCTGCGCGGCGATTTTGGTTTTTCATTACAGGCGGGCGTACCGGTGAGCGAGCTTGTCGCCAGCAATTTGCCCGACACCCTGAGCCTCGCCCTGCCCGCGTTCGCCCTGGCGGTGGTGCTGGCCTTCGCGCTTGCGTTTGCCGCGCGCTTACCGGGGCTACGCTGGATAAGCAACGCTCTTCAGTCGGTACCTGTTCTGTTCATTTCGCTGCCAACCTTCTGGCTCGGCATCGCGCTGATTCAACTTTTTTCCTTCCAGCTACGGCTGATCCCAGTGATTAACCCGTCGCCGCTGCAAGGGCTGATCCTGCCGATCGTTACCGTCGCCATTCCGATCTCCGCGCCGCTGGCGCAAATCCTGATGCGCAGTCTCGATCAGGTCTCCGCCCAGCCGTTTGTCGCCGTCGCACGTGCCAAAGGGCTGAGTGAAACCGGCGTTTTGTGGCGTCACGTCACGGGTAACGCCCTGCTGCCGGTGCTGAATATCGCCGGCATTTTGCTCGGTGAACTGATCGCCGGGGCGCTGATTACCGAAACCGTCTTTGGCCGCAGCGGTCTGGGACAGCTCACGCAGCAGGCGGTGAACAATCAGGACATCGCCGTGTTACAGGCGGTGGTGATGATCTCGGCGCTCGGTTTTGTACTGATTAACCTGCTGGTGGATCTGTTGATGCCGCTGTTTGATCCACGTCTGCAACCCGTCACCGGAGGTGCATCATGAGTCTGGTGGATTATGCCGCCGCGGCGCGAAAGCGCGTTCCGGCTCTGCAATATCTCAATATACAGCCCGGTTTATGGCTGGCGTGGGGTGTGATTGTTGTTGCCGCCCTGTCCGCGTTCGCCCCCGGCCTGCTCACGCAGTACAGCCCGATTGATGGGATCGCAGGCGCACAGCGGCTCGCTCCGCAAGCGGGACACTGGCTAGGAACCGATCAGTTGGGTCGCGACGTTTACGCTCGCATTGTATATGGCGCATCGCATTCCCTGAGTGCTGCGCTGGCAGCCGTCGCGATGGGATTATTCGTGGGGACGGCAATCGGCGTGATTGCGGGCGCTTTTGCCGGACGCGTGGAGTCGGTGCTAATGCGCCTGGTCGATGTCCTGCTGTCGATTCCGTCGCTGTTACTTTCCCTGACGGTAATCATTTTGCTCGGTTTCGGCACCGTGAATGCCGCGATCGCCGTCGGTGTGGCATCGATTGCCAGCTTTGCCCGCCTGGCGCGCGGGGAAGTGGTGCGCATTCGTCACGCGGATTACGTCGAAGCGGCCTACGGCAGCGGCGGCACCTTCTGGACGGTGCTGTGGCGACACATTTTGCCGAACTCTCTGACTGCTGTTCTCGCCTTCGCAACGCTCCAGTTTGGTCAGGCCATTCTTGCCCTCTCAACGCTCAGTTTCCTCGGTTACGGCACCCCGCCGCCGATTCCGGAATGGGGTCTGCTGATCGCCGAAGGACGTAACTATCTCTCGACGGCCTGGTGGTTGACCACCTTCCCCGGCATCGTGGTGATCGCCGTGGTACTTGCCACCAACCGTATCAGCCAGCAGTTAAACGGAGGCCGCTCATGACCGTTCTGTCCGTTGAAAATCTGACCTTAAGCTATCGCATTGGCCGCCAGTGGCGCGAAGTCGTGCATAACGTCAGCTTCACCCTGAAACGCGGCGAAATGCTGGCTTTTGTCGGCGAATCCGGTTCCGGGAAAACCACCACCGCGCAGGCGATTATTGGCCTGCTGGCGGAAAATGCCCGTCGTGATAGCGGCAAAATTGTTCTCAACGATGAAGAGATCGGTCAGTGGTCGGCGAAACGGCTCAACAGCCTGCGCGGAGCGCGTATCAGCCTTGTGCCACAGGACCCCGGCAACTCACTGAATCCGGTTAAAACCATCGGCGCACAGGTGGGCGAAATCCTGCATATTCACCAGAAAATCACCTCTACTGAGCAGGAAAACCAGGTGCTGGCCCTGCTGACCAAAGTCGGGCTGAGCCATCCTGAACAGCGCATGAAACAGTATCCGCACCAGCTTTCCGGCGGAATGAAGCAGCGGGTGCTGATCGCGATTGCCATCGCCCTGCGCCCGGATCTTATCATCGCCGATGAACCGACCAGCGCGCTGGACGTGACGGTGCAAAAACGGATTCTCGATCTGTTGGATATTCTGCGCCGCGAGTCGGGCACAGCGGTGCTGTTTGTGACGCACGATCTAGCTCTCGCCGCGCAACGTGCCGATCGCTTACTGGTGTTTCGTCACGGCGAAGTGCAAGAGCACGGCGCGACCGCCGACGTGGTGCGTACCCCGCAGCACGCCTATACCCGTCAGTTGCTGAGCGATTTGCAAGGTTCGCGGTTAACCATCGCTCCGGTATCAGGCCATCGGCTGGCATCCGCCGCCATTCGAGCGCAAAACATCAGCAAACAATTTTCGCTCAGCAAAGGTCACGCTTTGCAGGCGCTGGATAACGTCAGTTTTGACGTGCAACGCGGCAGCACTCATGCACTGGTTGGCGAATCGGGATCGGGGAAAACCACGCTTGCCCGCATTTTGCTGGGGTTCGAGCAGGCAGACAGCGGGCGCGTCACCATTGATGATATCGATGCGACGCAGCTTAGCGTGGAGGCCCGCCGCCAGCTGCGGCAAAAAATTCAGTTCGTGTATCAGAACCCGTTTGCTTCGCTCGACCCACGACAGACGCTGTTTGAAATCATCGAAGAACCGTTAAAAAACTTCGGCAAGGCTGCCAAAGCGGAACGCAAAACCCGCGTCGAGGCCGTCACCACGCGGGTCGCCCTGCCGCTGGAACTGTTGAATCGCACGGCGCGCGAACTCTCCGGCGGTCAGCGCCAGCGCGTAGCCATCGCCCGCGCCCTCATTCTGGAACCGACGATTCTGGTGCTCGATGAAGCGACTTCTGCGCTGGACGTCACAGTCCAGGCTCAGATTCTTGCCCTGTTGCAACAGCTTCAGCAGCAGTTGGGGCTGACCTATCTGTTTATTACCCACGACCTGGCAACCGTTCGTCGCATCGCGCACAGCGTGACGGTGCTTAAGAGCGGCCAGGTGGTTGAACATGGCACAGTTGAAACGCTTTTCTCCTCACCGCAAAACAGCTACACCCGTGAGCTGATCGACGCCATTCCCCATTTTGCACCCGTTACGGAGGAATACGCATGACGCGTAAACGCCTGGGATTCTTTACCCGCCTGCTGGATGATGCCCCGCCCAAAGAGCGCTATCGCCTGGCGACAGAACAGATCCGCCATGCCGAGCGTTCTGGGTTTGATACCGCCTGGATTGCCCAGCACCATTTCCATGAACGGGAAGGCGGCCTGCCATCACCGCAGGTATTCCTCGCCCACGTTGCGGCGCAGACGGAAAAAATTCGACTGGGTACCGCAATTATCACCCTGCCAATGGAGAACCCGCTGCGCGTGGCAGAAGATGCGGCGGTGCTGGATTTGCTGGCCGACGGGCGTCTCGAAGTCGGTTTTGGTTCCGGCGGCACGCCGACCTCGTTTTTGCCTTTTGGTCTGACCTTTGAACAGCGCGGCGCGGCATTTGCGGATCATTTGCATCTGATTCAGAGCGCCTGGCGCGGGGATTCGCTCACCCATCCAGATAATCATCTTTACCCGCCTGCGCCACAGCTGGCGGAGCGCGTATGGATCGCGACGTTTTCCGTTGAGGGCGCAGTGCGTGCGGCGCAGGCCGGACACGGGCTGATGTTGTCCCGTACCCAGCCTCGTCCGGCCGATCGGCTCGATCTCGCTCTCGACCAGATTCAGAACCCGATTGTCGACGCTTATCTCAATGCGTTGCCCTCGGGCGTTGCACCGCGGATTTTGGCCTCTCGCACAGCATTTGTGGCCGACAGTGATGAGTACGCCCTGAAAGTCGCAACGCCGGGTTTAACCCGACAGGCGCAGGCACATGTTGCAGCGGGTCATGCCGTTTTAGGTGACAGTGTCACGGATTATATTCGTCAGTTCGACGCCCATATCGGCACGCCACAAACGGTGCTGGCGTCGCTTTCCCAGGATTCGGTCCTCAGACGAGCAACGGATATTTCATTCCAGGTCCACTCCGTTGAGCCGTCCCATCGGGACACCTTACGTTCGATTGAGCTTATTGCAGAACATATCGCCCTTCATATTCTTTAAGGAGTCCCTATGTCTTTAAGTCAGGATATTGTTGCCGAATTAGCCGGGATCGCGCCGGGTTCACCGTTGGCTACTGCCCGCACGACCCGCGACGCCGCGACGCGTCATGCACAGGGCAGCTATGAAACCCTCTTCAGCCAGCAGGACGCCGCGTTTGGGCTGGATGAACGTGTGGCCGTCGCCGCCAAAGTTGCAAAATGGCACAACGCCGATGCGCTGGCCGCTCACTACGCCGGTTTTGGTCTGGCTGACCCGACATCAGCACGGCTCACGCCTGCGCTGACTTTTGCCCGTCTGCTCACCTTCTCGCCCGTCGAAGCCACACCTGGCGCGCTGAACGCACTGACTCAGGCGGGTTGGAGCAAAGAGGCGATCGTGACGCTGGCACAGTTGATCGCGTTCGTCAGTTTCCAGAGCCGTCTCATCGTCGGACTCCGTTTGCTCAATGACAAAACCGTTGCCGCAAGCGACACGCCTGTTGCGGCGGGAATTTGGCACACCACGCCCACGACGAAAAGCGGTAAACCTGCGCCAGTGCAGTTTACTCAGCAGGAGCTGGGCTGGGAGCCGTGGCTGGCGTCCAAACCACTGGCGGAATTTAACGCTGATGAACAGGCGACTCTCGCCAAATTTGGCCATACGGAGTCTGATTATTTCCGTCTGCTTGCGCGCAATTTGCCGGTGCTGGAGCAGCGCACGCTGACCGATAAAGGGATTTTTTATACGCCAGGCGGCCTGCCGCGTGCAGAGCGTGAACTGGCGGCAACCGTGACCAGCAAAGTAAACGGCTGCATTTACTGCGCATCTGTCCATGCGCGTAAAGCCAGCCAGTTGTCGAAGGATGACAACGCGGTTGAAGCATTGCTGGCGGTGCGTCCGGGTCAATCGTTAAGCGAGGGGCAATCAGCTCGCTGGCAGGCGGAAATTGATTTTGCGGCAGCGCTGTCCGTGACGCCGCCGGCTATCACGCCAGCGCATCTGGCGGAACTGGAGAAGCAAGAGCTGGACACGCTAGAACAGCTCGATCTGATACAGTCCGCGGCGTTTTTCGCCTGGGCCAACCGGCTCATGCTGACCCTTGGCGAACCGTACCTTCCTTGACAGACGTCAGGCTAGCGCGCTGGCGCTAGCCTGAGCACGTTTGGCTTTTTGACGGCCATACAGCAGCAGCGACGACATCGCGGCGAACGAGAGGAGCGCCGCCGGTAGCGTCACGTAGCTCCAGCTGTAACCGAGCGTGATCATCATCCCGCCGAAATACGCCCCGATAGCACTCCCGAGGTTAAACGCCACCTGCCCGCCTGCCGCACCCAGCAGTTCACCGCCCTGCGCGTTTTGCAGCAGCATGATTTGCAGCGGCGCAGACAGCGCAAACAAGCCCGCACAGCAGATAAAGCCCATCACCAGCGATGCCAACGGGTTTTCACCAAAAGCAAACAGCATCAGCAGCGACAGCACAATCACCAGATCGGTGGTCGCGGCAATACGCAGCGGGCTGTAGCGACCCGACAATTTGCCACTGAGCAAATTCCCCAGCACCATACCGAGGCCCATCAGCATCATGATGACGGTCATAAACCCTGCCGAAAACCCAGAAACGTTAACCATAAACGGCTTCACAAAGCTGAACCACGCAAACACACCGGCATTGCCGAACATGGTGGCGGCGAAGATCAGCCAAGGTTCCGGCTTTTTCAAAAAGTGAAACTGTTCCGTGAGCCGGGTTTCCGTTTTATCGTAAAGATTCGGCACCCACAGAACGACCGAGAGGATCACCAGCGCATCAAATGCCGCAATCAGGAAAAAGGTGTAGCGCCAGTTGTACTCGTGGCCGAGCCAGGTGCCCAGTGGGACGCCAACCAGATTAGCGACCGTCATCCCGGCAATCATCCCCGACACGGCGAGCGTGACTTTGCCCGGCGGCGCGATTTTAGAAAGAATGATCGCCCCGACGCCGAAAAATGCCCCGTGTGGGAAGCCTGACACCAGCCGCCCAATGGCCAGCCAGAAATACGAGGTTGAGAAGGTAAATAGCGCGTTTCCGGCCACACACAGGGCCACCAGGAACAGCAAAACCGTTTTCAGCGAGAACTTATTTGAAAACAGCGCAATGATCGGTGCGCCAATGACCACGCCAAAAGCGTAGTACGAAATCATACTCCCGGCGGATGGGATCGAAATGCCGGTATCCTGCGCCAGCTCGGTCAGCACGCCCATGATGCCAAACTCCGCCATCCCTAAACCAAAGGTGCCCAGCGCCAGTGAAAAAACGGTTTTTTTCATACCACAGCCATTTGTTAAAAATTTGCAACAGCCATTATTGAACAAACTGGTATGGTGAGCCAGTTCGAATTAGCGCTCTGACAGGTTAATCCATTATTTCGGGTAGGGTTGTGAATAGGTTTACCCAATAATGGCTACGCCCAGTCGTTCCATAATCTGCGCCACCTGATAACTGTCGAGCTTAACGCCCTGTAAATCTACGCCGCGCACGTCCAGATCGCCCAGTTCAGAATTGGTCAGATCGCAATGCGTGACATTGGCCGCTCGCCAGTCGAACGATGAAAATTCGCCGCCAGATAGATCGGAACCACTGAACGTTGCGCCGAGAATGTGCGCACCGTTCCAGCGGTTCTCCCACAGTTCGCACTTCTCAAGCACTACTTTTGAAAAGTTGGCGTAGCTGAGGTTGCTCTTGGTGATGTACGCGCTGCAAAACCAGGTGCGTGAGGTGATCATATTCATAAAGCTGGTGCCACGAAAGTCAGCGCCCTGCGCCCGACACTCGCGAATTTCGATCCCCAGCGCGCTGGCGTTTCTGAAATCTGCCATCGTTAAATCACAGCTTTTGAAAATGGCGTCTTTGAGTATTGCTCTGGAAAAATTACCACCCTGCTGGCTTTCGCGATCGTAAAACTGACAGCCGATAAACTCCGTGCCGGTGAGATCGACACCGGAAAAATCACAGTTTTGAAAAGTCCCGTTTTCAATTTTTTCCCCCGTGAACTGGTTACGGCCAATTCTTTCACCCTTCAACGTCAGCATTTTACGACCACCTGTTTATTTATACAGTCATGGCCGCATTGTAACCTGATCCCTCACCTGCGTGTAAATATTTCCCGCGAGGTTTTGCGAGCACGATTACACTTCAAAGAGTTACCCCTCCCTCCAGCAGAAGAGGATTGTTATGGGAAATATTAAGAAAGTAAAAACCGTGGCGGAAAAAGTTATTAGCAAACCGCTGAAGACGAAGGAGTACGAAAAGGAACTGCGTCGCCTCCACGTTGAACTGGTGAAATTACAGCAATGGGTGGTCACCAAAGGCCTTAAGGTTTGCATTGTCTTTGAAGGTCGGGACGGCGCAGGCAAAGGCGGCACCATTAAAGCCATCACCGAACGTGTCAGCCCGCGTGTGTTCCGGGTTGTTGCGCTGCCCGCGCCGACTGAGAAAGAAAAAAGTCAGCTCTATTTCCAGCGCTACGTGCCGCATTTACCCTCTGCGGGGGAGATCGTTATTTTTGACCGCAGCTGGTACAACCGTGCGGGCGTGGAGCGCGTGATGGGCTTTTGTACGCCGGAACAGGTGCAAAAGTTTCTCGATGGTACCCCGACGATGGAACGAGCAATGGTCGATGCGGGGATTATTCTGATCAAATACTGGCTCGAAGTGACGCCCAAAGAGCAGGAACGCCGCCTGCGTGACCGCATTGACGATGGACGTAAAACCTGGAAGTTATCGCCGATGGATATCAAATCCTTCAAGCTGTGGGATGAATACACCAAAGCACGCGATGCGATGTTTGCCGCCACCGATACCGCCTGGGCGCCGTGGTTTGTTGCACGTTCCGAGGACAAAAAACGCGTCAGGCTGAATGTTATTTCGCACCTGCTGTCGCAGATTCCTTACAAATCGCTGCCCGTGGAACCGGTTAAATTGCCGAAGCGAAGAGTGGGTAAAATCAAACCGACGGATTATCCGTTCAGATATATTGCAGAACGGTTTTAAAAGCGCCGGGTGGCGGCTTCGCCTTACCCGGCCTACAGAAAGGTCGAACCCGTAGCGCCGCCGGGCAAAGCCGACGGCGCAAAGGTTTACTTGATCCCTTCCGTGCTCTCTTTTTTCGCTTCCAGTCTTTCGACGTCACGATACCAGCGCGGATGGTGCTTTTGTGCCCAGCGGCGGCTGACTTTCCCTTCAATCATTCCTTTGATCGACCCTTTCACCCAGAACGCCATATACATATGGATAAGGATCGCGTGGATCAGAATGATTGCCGTGGTCGCATGGATAAGCAAACTGTAACGAATCACCTGTATCGGGAAATAGTGGGCAAAGTACGGGCGCCAGATAATCACCCCGGTCACCAGCAGCACGAAAATCATGCTCATGATGGTCCAGAACATCATTTTCTGTCCGGCATTGTACTTGCCAACTTTGGCGACTTTATGCTCGTTGCCTTTCAGCACTTCGACAATCCCTTTCACCCACGGAATATCCTGCTTATCCGGGATGTTGTGATGCACGAAGCGCACGAACATAAACATCAGCACCACGAAAATTAGCACGCCGAAGAACGGATGCAGAATGCGTCCCATCTGCGGTGTGCCGAAGGTTTCAGTCAGCCATTGCAGCGTCGGGAAGAAGAACGAAATCCCCGATACCGCCACCAGAAAGAAGCAAATGACCACCGTCCAGTGACAGGCGCGGTCGACGAATTTCGTGCGCACAATCATCTTCGATTTACTCATGATGCTCCTCCTCGTCGTCATCCACCTCTTTGTTCGGCCCGATACCGATGTAGTGATAAATCAGTCCGGCAAAGGTGGCGATAAATCCGGCGGCTGACAGCGGTTTCAGCGCCCCTTTCCACAGATTGATAGAGGTATCAATGGCCGGATCTTTTGGCAGATTGTGATAAAGCTCAGGCTGATTGTTGTGATGCAAAACGTACATCACGTGCGTGCCGCCAACGCCCTGCGGGTTATAAATCCCCGCGTTGTCGTACCCGCGCGCTTTGAGCTTATCGACGCGTTCCTGCGCCACTTCAAGCATCTCTTTCTTGGTACCGAAATGAATCGCGCCGGTCGGACAGGTTTTCACGCAGGCAGGTTCTTGCCCGACGCTGACGCGGTCCACGCACAGCGTGCATTTATATACCCGGTTATCGTCTTTGTTCAGACGCGGAACGTTAAACGGACACCCGGCGATGCAGTACCCGCAGCCGATACAGTTATCCTGCTGAAAATCGACGATACCGTTGGCGTACTGAATAATCGCGCCCGCAGAGGGGCACGCTTTCAGACAGCCAGGATTTTCGCAATGCATGCAGCCGTCTTTGCGGATCAACCACTCCAGTTTGCCGTTCTGCTCGGTTTCGCTAAAGCGCATCACCGTCCAGGATTTAGCGCTAAGATCTGCCGGGTTATCGTAAACCCCGACGCAGTGCCCAACCTCGTCGCGGATATCGTTCCACTCCGAACAGGCCACCTGGCAGGCTTTGCAGCCCACGCAGGAAGAGACATCAATCAGCTTGGCGACTTCGGCCTTATAGTCCCGCACACGAGGTGCGGGAGTCATGGCGTTGGTCGCGGAGCGTTTGATAATGTCTTGTGTTTCCATTGCCATTGAATCGCTCCTTACGCTTTCTCGATGTTGACCAGAAACGCTTTATATTCCGGCGTTTGCGAGTTGGAATCGCCGACGTTTGGCGTCAGGGTGTTGGCGAGATAGCCTTTTTGCGCCACCCCTTCAAAGCCCCAGTGCAACGGAATACCGACGGTTTCTACCTGCTGGCCGTTGACGTTGAGCGTCTGAAGACGACGCGTTACCACCGCCACCGCACGAATAAAGCCGCGCTTACTGCTCACTTTCACCCGGTCGCCGTTGGCAATGCCCTTCGACTTCGCCAGGTTTTCGCTGATTTCGACAAACTGTTCCGGCTGCGCGATGGCGTTGAGCCGCGCATGTTTGGTCCAGGTGTGGAAATGCTCGGTCAGACGATAGGTGGTCCCGACGTACGGGAACTTATCTTTCTTGCCTAAACGCAGCGCATCGTCTTCATACAGGCGAACCACCGGGCTAGAGACCACGTTCGGGTGCAGCGGGTTGGTGCCCAGCGGCGTTTCCATTGGTTCGTAGTGTTCCGGGAACGGACCTTCTGCCAGTTTGTCGAGGGCAAACAGGCGGCCCAGACCTTCTGGCTGCATGATGAACGGCCCGGTTTTACTGCCCGGCGGCGCGGTGTTGAAGTCCGGGATATCGTTCCCCGACCACTTCGTGCCGTTCCACTCGATCAGACTGCGTTTCGGGTCCCACGGCTTGCCGTTGATATCCGCCGACGCGCGGTTGTAGAGCACGCGACGGTTAAGCGGCCACGCCCATGCCCAGCCCAGCGTGTTACCTAATCCTGACGGATCGGCGTTATCGCGGTTGGCCATCTGGTTGCCCTGCTCAGTCCAGCTCCCGGCGTAAATCCAGCAGGAGGACGCCGTCGTTCCGTCATCACGCAGCAGCGCAAAGCTGTTCAACAACTGGCCTTTTTTCGCCAGCAAATTGCCATTCGGATCGTAGAGATCTGCCAGCGCAACGCCGTTGTTCTCTTTGGCTACCTCTTCCGATTCCGGATGATCCGGCTGTTTGTAGCTCCAGCCCATTTTCAGCAGCGGTTCTGCACCCTTACCGCCTTCGGAGCGATACATTTCGCGCAGACGATGATAAATACCGGCCAGAATTTCGCCGTCGTTACGCGCTTCGCCCGGAGCGTCCTGGCCTTTCCAGTGCCACTGCAACCAGCGGCCAGAGTTAGCAATCGAGCCATCTTCTTCTGCAAAACAGGTCGACGGCAGGCGGAAGACCTCGGTTTGAATTGACGCAGTATCGACATCGTTCATCTCGCCGTGGTTCTGCCAGAAGTTAGAGGTTTCGGTCACCAGCGGATCGATAACCACCATGTACTTCAGCTTGCTCAGACTGCGCACGACTTTGTTTTTGTCCGGGAAAGAAGCCACCGGGTTAAAGCCCTGGCAGATGTAGCCCGTGACGTTGCCCTTATCCATCATGTTGAAATACTTGATGACGTCGTAGGCCTGGTCCCATTTTGGCAACCACTCAAAGCCCCAGTCGTTCTCTTTCTGCGCGGCATCGCCGTAGAAAGATTTCATCAGGCTAACGAAGAACTTCGGATAGTTGCTCCAGTAGTTCACCTGATCTGGAAGCAGCGCTTTTGGCGTATTGGCCGCAAGATACGTTTGCAGATCCGCCTGCTTTTCAGAAGGCAGCGACAGATAGCCGGTCAGGCTAGTGGAGAGCAGCCCCAGATCGGTCAAACCCTGAATGTTGGAGTGTCCGCGCAGGGCGTTCACGCCGCCGCCTGCCATCCCCATATTGCCGAGCAGCAGCTGGATCATCGCCATAGTACGGATGTTCTGCGCACCGACGGTGTGCTGCGTCCAGCCCAGCGCATACAGGAACGTCGTCGTACGATCGGCTGCGCTGGTCGAGGCCAGCACTTCACACACTTTCAGGAAGTCAGCTTTTGGCGTTCCGCAGATGTTTTCCACCACCTCCGGCGTATAGCGAGAAACGTGCTGTTTGAGCAAGTTCCACACGCAGCGCGGATCGGTCAGGGTTTCATCGCGTTTCGCAAAGCCGTTTTCATCAAACTGGTAGTTCCAGGTGGATTTGTCGTACTGACGTTTTTCTGCGTCATAGCCGCTGAAAAGCCCGTCATCAAAGGCAAAATCGTCCCGCACCAGCAGATTAGCGTTGGTGTAGTGTTTAACGTATTCGTCGTTGATTTTATTGTTTTCAATCAGATACAGCAGCACGCCAGACAGGAACGTAATGTCCGTACCGGAACGAATCGGCGCGTAGATATCGGCCACCGATGCTGTACGCGTAAAGCGCGGATCGACGACGATCAGCGTCGCATCGTTATTGTTTTTCGCTTCCATCGCCCAGCGGAATCCCACCGGATGCGCTTCAGCGGCGTTACCGCCCATCACGACGACAACGTTGGCGTTTTTGATATCAACCCAGTGGTTGGTCATCGCACCGCGACCAAATGTTGGAGCAAGACTTGCTACCGTTGGTCCGTGTCAGACGCGCGCCTGGTTGTCTACCGCCAGCATGCCGAGTGAGCGCACGAATTTTTGCGTCAGCATACCGGTTTCATTACTTGCCGCAGATGCGCAGAGCATCCCGGTGGAAAGCCAGCGGTTCACGGTAACGCCCTGCTCGTTCTTTTCGACAAAGTTGGCGTCACGGTCAGCTTTCATTAATTTGGCGATGCGATTGAACGCATCATCCCAGGAAATACGCTGCCATTTATCAGAACCTGGCGCACGGTATTCCGGGTAACGCAGGCGGTTGTCGCTGTGGACATAATCCAGCAGACCTGCGCCTTTCGGGCAAAGTGCCCCACGGCTCACCGGATGATCCGGATCCCCTTCAATATGATAAATCGCTTCTTTGGCGTTCTTAGCGCCATCACCCAGGCTATACATTAATAGCCCGCATCCCACGGAGCAGTATGTGCAGGTGTTGCGGATCTCTTTGGCGCGCAGCAGTTTATAGTTACGCGACTGAGCCAGCGCCATTTTGGGCATAAATCCCAACGCAGCAGCTGTTGTTCCGGCCATACCGCCCGCGCAGATTTTAAAAAACTTTCTGCGGCTGACGTCCATTATTGTCCTCGTTCTGTTCAGGAGACTTCGCGGGGGAAACTAGCAGCAAAGCCCCTGATTTTTTTGCGTCAAATCAATGTCCACGATCTTCGCCCCCTTAATAGTCCTCCCTGGCGGCTTTGCTTAATCCTTTGGGGTTAACCGTTTGTAGTTTGATTCGCGAAAGCGCCTGAAAGAGTGCTATAAAATTGCCCCTTGATTGAGATGCCTGTGGGAAAGTAATGGACAGAAAAAGAGCAACATTGATTGGCCTCGCGGCGATTGTGCTGTGGAGCACGATGGTAGGATTAATTCGCGGTGTGAGCGAAGGACTGGGGCCTGTCGGTGGTGCGGCAATGATCTACACTCTCAGCGGTTTACTCTGTTTAATCACCGTTGGATTTCCGGATATCAGACGCTTCTCAACGCGCTATCTTATTGCGGGCAGCGTCCTGTTTGTGAGCTACGAAATATGCCTGGCGCTTTCGCTCGGATATGCCAGCACCCGCCATCAGGCGATTGAAGTGGGGATGGTGAATTATCTCTGGCCGAGTCTGACGATTGTGTTCGCCATTTTGTTCAATGGTCAAAAATCGAACCTGTGGATTATCCCTGGCTTACTGATCGCCCTGCTCGGTGTTTGCTGGGTATTAGGCGGTGAGAATGGTCTGCATCTTGCTGAAATAACCGCCAATATTATCTCTAATCCGCTGAGCTATGGACTGGCATTTGCCGGGGCCTTTATCTGGGCGGCTTACTGCACGGTGACCAGTAAATATGCCAAAGGACAGAACGGTATTACGCTGTTCGTTTTGCTGACTGCGCTGTCGCTGTGGATGAAATATCTGTTCAGCGATCAACCGGAAATGGTCTTCAGCGTACCGGTGGTCATTAAACTGGTGATGTGCGGAATTGCGCTCGGTTTCGGCTACGCTTCGTGGAATATCGGCATTTTGCACGGAAATGTCTCCGTGCTGGCCACAGTCTCTTATTTCACCCCGGTACTGTCTGCCGCCCTGGCCGCCGTTCTGCTGAACGCCCCGCTCTCCTTTGCCTTCTGGCAAGGGGCGTTGATGGTGTGCGCAGGGTCGTTACTGTGCTGGTATGCCACCCGAAAATAAACCCGATTCAGGGGGAAATACCCCCTGTTATTCATCCTGCATAAATAAAATGTGATCCGACATCAGATATTCTATTTTTTACATCGTGTTTACATTTAAATTCTGTTTATATTGTGCCCTTCGTAACTTCTTCTTACATTCTGATTGACATAAACTGACAACGCATCGGGACTAATTACGCTCTAATAATCCCTGCCGATATAGCCATCGCCACAATAGTTTATGTGTAAATATTTCAGCATTTCTGTCCTGAATCAGCGCGGAAGTTGGCTAACTATTTGATTTTGCGTTTTAGAAGCAAGAATTCAATCGGATATACTTGATAATCACCCACAATAATAAAAACCCAATCAAACTATATGAAGAGTAATTATAAAATTAAGTAAATACTCAATATTCGAATAACAATTAATCAATCCTGCCAAATATCGGCCATTTTATTGGACGCACGTCACACTAATTGAAATTATCAGCAATAACTTGAAACTTATTATTGAAATGAGACTACAAGATTCTTAAAAATAGCATGCCATTGACGAACGACCTCGTTTAGAAATCGTTTATTAATGGCTCAGGAAATGCCCAAAGAAAATTATAAGGATTATTTAAATGAAACTTAAATTAGTTGCAGTGGCAGTGACTACCCTGTTGGCAGCAGGCGCGGTAAACGCGGCTGAGATTTATAACAAAGACGGTAACAAGCTGGATCTGTACGGTAAAGTAACAGGTCTGCACTATTTCTCTGATGACGCTGGCAACGACGGCGACAAAACTTACGTGCGTCTGGGCTTCAAAGGTGAAACTCAGATCAACGACCAGATGACCGGCTACGGTCAGTGGGAATATGAGTTCAAAGGCAACAACGACGAATCCAACGGCGACAAAGGCAACAAAACCCGTCTGGCGTTCGCGGGCCTGAAATTCAACGAATTTGGTTCTTTCGACTACGGTCGTAACTACGGTGTTGCTTACGACATCGGCGCATGGACCGACGTTCTGCCAGAATACGGCGGAGACACCTGGACTCAGACTGACGGCTTCATGACTGGCCGTACTACCGGTGTTGCAACTTACCGTAACGCAGACTTCTTCGGTCTGGTTGATGGTCTGAACTTTGCAGCACAGTACCAGGGTAAAAACGACGACCGTGATATCACCACCGCGAACGGCGATGGCTGGGGTCTGTCTTCTACCTATGAAATGGACGGTTTCGGCGTGGGTGCTACCTATGCGAAATCTGACCGTACTGACAACCAGGTTCGTGCAGCAGCGCTGAACGACCTGAACGCAGGCGGCGAAAACGCAGAAGTTTGGGCTGCTGGCCTGAAATATGACGCGAACAACATCTACCTGGCAACTACCTACTCTGAAACCCGCAACATGACCAACTTCGGTAAAGGTTACATTGCGAACAAAACTCAGAACTTCGAAGCGGTTGCACAGTACCAGTTCGACTTCGGTCTGCGTCCTTCCGTCGCTTACCTGCAGTCCAAAGGTAAAGACATCAATTCTTACGGCGACCAGGATCTGGTGAAATACATTGAAGTGGGTACCGTTTACTACTTCAACAAAAACATGTCCACCTACGTTGACTACAAAATCAACCTGGTTGATGACAATGCCTTCACCAAAGCTGCTGGTGTAAGCACCGACAACATCGTTGCACTGGGTCTGACCTACCAGTTCTAAGATTTTGTCAGTTAAAAAGGCCAGCCCTTCGCGGCTGGCTTTTTTTATCGCAGTCACCTGGCGTGATAAAGGAGTACGCCATGCACCTCTATACCGGACGCTGCTTGTGTGGGATGAGCCAGTTTAGCGTCAACATCGATGCGCTCGATGTGTATGCCTGCCACTGTACCAACTGCCAGAAATGGTCGGGCGGAATTGCCATGTATCTGGAAACTCAGGGTGAACCTACCGTTGAGCAAGGTTCGATCGCCCCTTCGCACTTTTCCTCTTCTTCGCGCGGAGAGCGCTGGTTCTGTCCCGGATGCGGTTGTCCACTCTGGTTCGAGTTAACCCCCGCCGGACGTTATTTTGTCCCCTGGACGCTGCTGGATCTTAGCGAAGATGAACGTCGTCGACTGGTGCTGGCCGCCGAGATTTATACCGAAACACAGCCGGCTTTCTGGCGACTCACAGGACAATACGCCCGATTCAGCGGGACCGAGATCGAAGCGCTGGATAAAAGCTGCTCATTCACAACGTAGCGCTACCCGCCGCGCGCCTGAGCCATGCCTGCAACAACTTGCCATCCTCGGTCATATCCGAATCCTGACGGACGCACAGATAATAGTCGCGCCCGTCATCGATGGGCGCATCGAAAATTTTCACCAGCTCGCCGCTCTCCAGATAGGGCGCGATAAGCGGCTCGCGCATCAGCGCGCAGCCCAGTCCCGCTTGCACGCCCGCCAGCGTCAGCAATCCATCTTCAAACAGCGGACCGCTCTTGCGCGGTGGACGTTTCACGCCCTGCTGGATAAACCACTGCTGCCAGGTGGTGCGCTCTTCGTCGTGTAAGAGCGGCATTTGCAGCAGCTGTTCCGGCGTATCCAGAAGCCCGTGAACGCGCAGAAACGCCCGGCTGCATACCGGCACCATCTGCCCGGAAATCAGTTTTTCGCTCTGATATCCCGCCCACTGACCGTTGCCAAACCTGATCGACATATCCGACGCATCGCTAAGATAGTTACGATGGTTGGCGTACACCACGTTGATTTCCGTTTGCGGGTTGGCGCGCATAAACGCGGGTAGACGCGGAATAAACCAGCCCATGCCGAACAGCGGGATCAGGCTTATCGTCACCTGCCGCGTCTGTGCCTGTTCTACCAGATGCTCCGTCGCCTGGCGCAGAACGTTAAAGGCCGCGCGGATTGAGCGGTAATAGTCACGCCCCTGCTGGCTCAAAATCAGCCTGCGCCCCTGGCGCTCGGTGAGTGGCATTTGCAAATAGCCTTCCAGCACTTTGAGCTGATGGCTGACAGCAGACGGTGAAATCGCCATTTCCTGTGCCGCCTGCGTCACGCTCCCTAGCCGGGCGATCGCTTCGAAGGCGCGCACGGCCCGCAGGGGTGGATCGTTCGCCAGACGGCTTTCCGCATAGGCAGGCAACGCATGTGATTGTTCTGTTTTATTCATATGTTGATTTCAGTGGCGTCATTTCGCTCAGGTGATGTTTGACTATTTTGTTTAAAATCATCGTGATAAATCAATCTCGAAATATCATAAGAAATAATATATGCGTATTTTACAATTTAATTCAATTATCGGATGTTACCCGCTGAAAGAGCAATCTGTTGGGTAACCACGTTGGACACACTGATACAACAACTGATCAATGGCGTGATGCTGGGCAGCATCTACGCGCTGATCGCGCTGGGCTATACGATGGTGTATGGCATTTTGCGCATTATTAACTTTGCCCACGGCGATATTCTCATGGTCGGCGCGCTTACCACGCTGTCGGCCCTCAACGCGCTGAACGGTATTTTCCCGCACATGCCGCAGCTGTTGCAGCTCGGTTTTGCGCTGGTTATTGCGATGGCCGTCTGCGCCCTGCTGGCAATGGCGGTAGAACGCTTCGCCTATCGTCGCCTGCGCAACGCCCCGCGTCTGGCACCGCTGATCTCCGGGATCGGCGTATCCGTGCTCCTGCAAACCGTGTCCATGATCATCTGGACCCGCAACCCGCTGATGTTTCCGCAAATCCTGCCGATGGACGCCATTGCTGTCACCGCCGGCAGCGCTGACCATCCTCCGGCCATTATCACCGTGACGGGTATCGTCACCGTGTCGCTGGCACTGGTGGTGATGATCGGCCTGTGGCTGCTGGTGGAATACACCCGTCTGGGCCGCGGTATGCGCGCGGTGGCGGAAAACCCGCGCGTCGCGACGCTGATGGGCGTCAATCCCAACGCCATTATCACGCTCACCTTTGCCATCGGCGGCATCTTCGCCGCGCTCGCGGGGGTGATGATGGCCAGCAACTACGGCAACGCCAGTTTCTCGATGGGCTTTTTGCCCGGCATTAAAGCCTTTACCGCCGCCGTGCTGGGCGGGATCGGCAACATTCGCGGCGCGATGATCGGCGGGATTTTGCTCGGGATCATCGAAGCGCTGGGCGCAGGCTATCTGGGTGAGCTGACGAACGGCGTGTTCGGGAGTAACTACCAGGACGTCTTCGCGTTCATCGTGCTGATTCTGGTACTGGTGTTCCGTCCGGCAGGTCTGCTGGGTGAACGCGTGGCGCACAGGGCGTAAGGGATACTATGACAACCACATCACTACAGGCTCCTGTTTCTACGCGCCGCTTCTGGCCCGGTATGACGCTATTCGTTATCGCCCTGCTGATTGCGCCGATAGTCGCCAGCCAACTCGGCGGCAACTACTGGGTGCGCGTCATCGATTTCGCGCTGCTGTACATCATGCTGGCACTGGGACTGAACATCGTCGTCGGTTATACCGGCCTGCTGGATATGGGCTTCATCGCCTTTTACGCCGTCGGCGCGTATCTCGCGGCGCTGCTGGCGTCACCGCATCTGCTGGAGGTCTTCCCGATCCTCAGCGTCTGGTTCCCGGACGGGCTGCACACCTCGTATCTGCTGATTATTCCGCTTGCGGCGCTGGTCGCGGCGGTGTGCGGCATTATCCTCGGCGCACCGACGCTGAAACTGCGCGGCGACTATCTGGCGATTGTCACGCTCGGTTTCGGGGAGATCATCCGCATTCTGATGCGCAACCTCGACCGCCCGGTGAATATCACCAACGGCGCGAAAGGCATTACCGGCGTCGACACGCTCAATCTGTTTGGCCTGAAATTTAGCGGCGTGTATCACTGGTTTGGCATGAAGGTCCCGGCCCTGTGGCTGTGGTACTACCTGCTGATGCTGGTGATCGTGCTGATCATTTTCGTCTGTCTGCGCCTGCAACACTCGCGCATTGGCCGGGCGTGGCATGCGATTCGTGAAGATGAAGACGTGGCTCGCGCGATGGGCATCAATATACGCAACTACAAACTGCTGGCCTTTGCGATGGGCGCTTCCTTTGGCGGCGTGGCGGGCGCGTTATTCGGCGCTTTCCAGGGCTTCGTTTCACCGGAATCCTTCACGTTACAGGAATCGATTGCGGTGCTGGCAATGGTGGTGCTCGGCGGAATGGGTCACATCCCAGGGGTGATCCTCGGCGCGGTACTGCTAACCGCCCTGCCAGAAATCCTGCGCAGCCAGGCGGCACCTGTTCAGCAAGCGCTGTTTGGCACTGTGCTGATCGACCCGGAAATTCTGCGCCAGCTGTTCTACGGACTGGCCCTGGTACTGGTGATGCTCCTGCGCCCCGCCGGGATCTGGCCGGTACGCCACAAGGAGGTCAACGCATGAGCCTGTTAACCGTGCGCAATATGTCTAAACGCTTCGGCGGTCTAACCGCCGTTGACGATGTTTCGCTCTCGATCAACAAAGGTGAAATCTACGGTCTGATCGGCCCGAACGGCGCAGGCAAAACCACCTGCTTTAACCTGATAACCGGCCTCTACCCGGCGGACAGCGGCGAGTTTTCGATTGCCGATAAGCCCTATTTCCCGAAGCAGATCGACAAAGTCACTGCTGCTGGCATCGCCCGCACCTTCCAGAATGTGCGTCTGTTTAATGAGATGTCGGTGCTGGAAAACGTAATGGTAGGCCGCCACGTACGCACCCGCAACGGGCTCTGGGCAGCATTATCTCGCCATAAACGCGCCCGCGCGGAAGAGGCGCAAACCCGCGAACTGGCTTGGCACTGGCTGGAGTACACCGGCATTGCCAAATTTGCTCACTATCGCGCCTGCGACCTGGCTTACGGCCATCAGCGTCGGCTGGAAATCGCCCGCGCGCTGGCGACCGACCCGCTGCTGTTAGCGCTCGACGAACCGGCTGCAGGCATGAATGCCGCCGAGAAAAATGCGCTCGGTGAACTGCTCACACGTATTCGCGATGACGGCAAAACGCTGCTGATGATTGAACATGACGTCAAACTGGTGATGGGCATTTGCGATCGTCTGACAGTCCTGGATTACGGCAAAACGCTGGCGGTCGGCACGCCCGACACCGTTCGACGTGATCCGGCGGTAATCGCCGCCTGGCTGGGAGGCAACGTCCATGTCTGAATTACTCAAAGTCGATCGTCTGGACGTGCATTATGGCGGCATTCAGGCGGTGCGCGATGTCTCGTTTACCCTGCAAGAAGGCGAACAGGCAACGCTAATCGGCGCTAACGGCGCGGGCAAAAGCTCCACCGTTCGCGCCATTACCGGGCTGGAAAACTTCGGCGGAAATATCGAATTTAACGGTCAACCGGTGCGCAAACGCAAAGCCGAAGCTTTACTGCGCGACGGGCTGGTGATGGTCCCGGAAGGTCGCGGCATCTTCGCGCGCATGACGGTGCTGGAAAACTTACAGATGGGGGCCTGGCTTCGGCGTGACACTGTCACCATTAAAAGCGAAATGGACGAGATTTTCGACCGTTTCCCGCGCCTCGGCGAACGTCAGCATCAGCTCGCCGGGCTGCTTTCCGGCGGCGAACAACAGCTGCTGGCGCTAAACCGCGCCCTGCTCAGCCGCCCGCGTCTGCTGATACTCGACGAGCCATCGATGGGACTGGCCCCGAAAATGGTTGAGAACATTTTTCAGGTGATTAAAGGGCTGCGCGAACGCGGCGTGGCCCTGCTGCTGATCGAACAAAACGCCCGGCTGGCGCTGGAAGTCACGGACCAGGCCTGGGTGATGGACAGCGGCAGCATCGTGCATCACGGCGAATCAAAAGCGCTGCTCGATGACGACCAAATTGCACAGATTTATTTGGGCGAAATGCCCGTTTAACACACCAACCAACACCAGGGAAATTATAATGAAAACCTTAAAAATCAGTGCGCTCAGCGCCGCGTTTCTGCTCAGTGGTTTTGCCTCATCCGCCTCATGGGCCGCGGACAGTGAAACGGTAATTATCGGCCTGGCAGGCCCGCTTACCGGCCCTTCTGCGCGAATCGGCAAAGATCTGGAGAACGGCGCACAGCTGGCGATCGACGACATCAACAAACAACACCCGACCATCGGCGGCAAAGCAGTGACGTTCAAACTGCAGTCCGAAGATGATCAGTCCGATCCGCGCACCGCCGTGGCCGTAGCTCAGCGTCTGGTCGACAGCGGTGTGGCTGGCGTGGTCGGCCACTGGAACACCGGGACCAGCATTCCGGCGGCGCGTGTTTATCACGATGCCGGGATCGCCCAGGTCGCGCCCGTCGCCACCGGTCACGCATACACCAAACAGGGCTTTGACACCAGTTTCCGCGTGATGGGCCACGACGATGACGGCGGCCAGTTCGCGGGCGAGTATGCGGTGAAAACGCTGAAAGCCAAACGCATCGCCGTGATCGACGACCGTACCGCTTTCGGGCAGGGTCTGGCAGATGAATTTATCAAATCGCTGGAAGCTCAGGGCGTGAAAATCGTCGACCGCCAGTACGTTGACGACAAAACTGTCGACTTTAGCGCCGTACTAACCGCCATTCGCAGCAAAAACGCCGATCTGGTGTTCTTCGGCGGCGTCGACAGCCAGGCCGCTCCACTGGCGCGTCGTATCAAACAACTGAATATGAACGCCACGCTGATTGGCGCGGGCGGCTTCGTCAGTCAAACATTCCTGCAGCTGGCGCAGAAAGAAGGTGATGGCGTTGTCGCGCTGGAACCGGGTCTGCCGGTTGATCAAATGCCGGGCGGAAAAGCGTTCGAGCAGGCGTATCAGTCCCGCTACCACACCCATATCGAACTGCACGCGCCGTTCGCCTATGACGCCACCCGCGTGCTGGTCGCGGCGATGGAAAAAGCTAACTCCGTCGATCCGTCCGAGTATCTGCCCGCCCTGCGCGCCATCAGTTATTCCGGCGTCACCGGTCAGGTAGCCTTTGACGATCAGGGCAACCTGAAATCCCCGTCCTTTACCGTTTACAAAGTTGTCGACGGGAAATGGCAGCCGCAAACTGTTCTGGGCGGCGCAAAAACGAAGTAACGCAGTGAGGCAATGTGATGAGTGATAACAATGAGCTGGGCATTCTCGCCCGCCGAAAAATAGAAGCAGAAATTATTAAACCCATTTACGAGATCCTGGTGCGCGAGATAGGGAAAACCCGCGCCCAGGCGGTGATTGGTGAAGCTATCGAACAGGCGGCGATTGACGCCGGGGCGCATTTTGCCCGTCAGGAGCCGAACGGCGCGGATGTGAAGAGCTTTATCGCCCTGCAATATCTCTGGGAAAAAGACAACGCGCTGGACGTAAAAGTGATCGACGCCGACGACCAGCAGTACAACTACAACGTGACACGCTGTCGCTACGCTGAGATGTATCACGAGATGGGATTGGGCGAGATTGGTCACTTACTGTCGTGCGCACGCGATGAGAAGTTCATCGTCGGCTACGCGCCGGACGTCGAACTGACGCGCACCACCACCATCATGCAGGGCGGAAAATGCTGTGATTTCCGTTATCACACCAAAAAGGACAAAGCATGATTCGTATCGATGCCCCGCGTCTGTGGTCCACGCTTTCGATGATGGCGCAGATCGGCGGCACGCCCGCCGGTGGTGTAACGCGTCTGGCCCTCAGTCAAGAGGATCGGATCGCGCGCAATCTGCTGCGCGAATGGGCGCTGGAAGCAGGTTTCACCTGTGACGTCGACATCATGGGCAATATGTTTATCCGCCGCGCCGGGAAAAACCGCGCCCTGCCGCCGGTGATGACCGGATCGCACGTTGACTCTCAGCCGCTCGGCGGAAATTACGACGGGATCTACGGCGTGCTGGCCGGACTGGAAGTGTTACGCACGCTCAACGACAACAGCGTTGAAACCGAGCGCGATATCGTGCTGGTAAACTGGACCAATGAAGAAGGCGCACGCTTCGCGCCTGCGATGCTGGCCTCCGGCGTCTGGTCCGGGCAGTTTAGCGAAGAGTACGCCCTCGCGCGCGCCGATAACACAGGCGTAACGGTAGGTGAAGCGCTGGATGCCATCGGCTATCGCGGCACCCTGCCTGCCCGCGCATTTCCCGTTCACGCCTGCTATGAGCTGCATATCGAGCAAGGCCCGATTCTGGAAGATGAGGCTATCGACATCGGACTGGTTCGCGCCGCAATGGGCCAGCGTTGGTTCACCCTGACAATTGACGGTTTTGCCGCCCACGCCGGAACCACGCCGATGCACAGTCGCCGCGACGCCTTAACCGCCTTCGCCGAACTGGCGCTGATGGTGGAAGAAATTGGCTATCAGCACCAACCTGACGGACGCGCGACCATCGGCATGGCGCAAATCACACCTAATTCGCGCAACGTCGTGCCCTCGCGCGTGGTGTGCAGCGTGGAGTTTCGTCATCCACAAAGTGAGGTGCTGGAAGCGATGGAAACCGCGCTGCGTGAAGCCGCTGAAGGGCTTTCAACACGCGGCGTTATGGCAAACGTGGAGCGGATTTTTGATTACGCGCCGATTGTTTTTGATGATGCCTGCCTGGCACGCAGTGAAAAAGCCGTTAAAGCGCTGGGCTACTCGTCTAAGCCAATGGTTTCCGGCGCTGGCCACGACACCTGCTATATCAGCAAAATCGCCCCGGCAAGCATGATCTTTATTCCGTGCGAAAAAGGCATCAGCCACAATGAGGCAGAAAATATTCTGCCTGAGTGGTCAGAGAAAGGGGCAAATGTGCTGCTGCACAGCGTGTTGAGTGCGGCACTCGAAAAATAAGCCGGATGCGCTGCGCTTATCCGGCCTACGGGTTGGGTGCACTTTGTAGGCCTGGTAAGCGCAGCGCCACCAGGCTTTCTGTTACCTCTGCTCCACCTTCGCGAGGCTAAACCAAATCCCGGTCGCCAGTATCAGCAGCATCGCACCTGCGCTGCCGAGCGCGACGCTGTGTGAAGTGGTGAATGCTGTTTTCGCGGCCTGGATGGTTGCTTCTGCCAGCGCTGGCGAGAGATCCTGCGCAACCTTCACCGCTTCACCAATCGACGACGAGGCTTTGTCGGCAAGCGTCGCATTCAACCCCTGCGGCAATTCGATGGACGCCGAAAAACTGCGGGTGAGCAGCAGTCCGAAAATGGCGATCCCAAGCCCAGCGCCTAATTCGTAGGACATGGTCTCGATCGCCCCTGCCGCCGCCGCTTTTTCTTTCGGAGCCGCCGCCATAATCGCAGCGGTTGAGGCCAGCAATGCGCTTGCGGCGCTGAACCCGAGCAGAACCATCAGGCTCCACGCATGCCACTGCTGGGTGCTGAAATCGAGCATCGACAGCCCGATAAAACTCACCGCGCTCAATCCCATACCGCCCGCCGCGACCAGTCGCAATCCGAGTTTCCCCACCAGCACACCGGCAATCGGCCCGCTGAATCCGCTGGCGACCATCAGCGGCAGCATAAACATGCCCGCCTCAAACGGCGTAAAGCCGTGCACAAACTGCAGCTCCTGCGCCATCAGCAGTTCGAATCCGACCAGGGCGATCATCGCGGTCATGGCCATCACTACACCGCTCAGAATAATGCGGTGGCAGAACAGGCGCATGTCGATCATCGGCTCGCGTGCTCGCAGCTGGATGCGCACGAAGATAAACAGCAGTACTGCGCCGGTTACCAGTGTTCCCGCCACTAAGACGGGAGAAAGCGTGCCTTTGAGTGCCGTTTTGGCGCTATACACCAGCAGCAAAATCGCCACGATCAGCATCAGGGCATGAGAAATATTCAGCGTTTGCTCCGGGCGTCCCTGCTGTTTCGGTACAAAGCGCGCGGCCAGGGCGACTACCACGACAACGATCGGCACGTTGATCAAAAACACCGAACCCCAGTAGAAATGCTCCAGCAGCAAACCACCGACCAGCGGGCCAAACGCCGCCCCGCCTGAGCCCACAGCCGCCCAAACGCCTAATGCGATATTGCGGTGTCGCGCCTCGACAAACAGCGTGCGAATGCCCGCCAGCGTCGCCGGGATGATCATCGCCGCGCCAATCGCCAGCGACGCGCGTGCGGCAATCAGCCAGGCAGCGGACGGCGCAAAGGCTGCGGCCAGGGACGACAGACCAAACAGTAAACTGCCGAGCATCAGCAGCTTTTTAAAGCCAATGCGATCCCCGAGCGCGCCCATCGGCAGCACCATACCCGCCATCACCAGCGAGTAAATATCAATGATCCACAGCAATTCGTTACCGCTGGCACCGAGCGTCATACTCAGCGTCGGTGCGGCGACATGCAGTACCGTTGCGTCAATCGCGACTGGGATATAGACCAGCACGATAATCACTAACGCTAACCACCTTTGAAACATAAATTTCCCTTTCACCTTAATCTGGACACGTGTCCAGAATGCGATCCTACGGAAAGTTGAACGCGTGTCCAGCTTTTTGTTACACTCGTTGCATCGTCATTAAGAGTGAACAGAAATGAGCTATTTGAGCAAGGACGAACGGCGGGAAGATATCCTGCAGGCTGCAATGCGCGTCGCATTAAGCGAAGGTTTTAACACCATGACGGTCCGCCGCATTGCCAGCGAGGCTGGAGTCGCGACCGGGCAGGTGCATCACCATTTTGCCAGCGCCGGTGAGCTTAAATCACTGGCGTTCGTACGTCTGATTCGTGATTTACTCGATGCAGAAGTGGTGGGCGAAAATGCAGACTGGCGACAGCGCCTGCATGCGATCCTCGGCAGCGATGACGGCGCATTTGAGCCCTACATTCGTCTGTGGCGTGAAGCGCAAATTCTGGCAAGTCGTGACCCTGATATTAAAAGTGCCTATATCCTGACGATGGAAATGTGGCATCTGGAAACCGTCGCCATCATTAACGCGGGTGTAGCGGCTAAGGCATTTACCCTCTCCGATCGCGCAGAAAATATTGCCTGGAGATTGATTGGTTTAGTCTGCGGACTTGATGGTATCTACGTGTTAAATATGCCAGAAATGGATGATGCTGCGTTTAATAAACATCTTGATAAATTAATCTCACTGGAATTGTTTTAATACTCCTTACTGAGTATTTAAAACCGATTTTTTTTACAATTAGTAACACATAAAGCGAATCATATTCCCCCTCTCAAACTCAGGGATTCGCTTTCTTATCTATCCTTTCAGAAGCATCTGAAAAATTCCAAAAATCTTAATCGCATAACGTCAGCCATCTGACTGTTTTCACTTCTCTTTTCTGTATTTTACGGGTAAGTACGAGGGCGATATGTCACCAAAAAGTGAGAAGAATAATCATTATCTTTTAAATAACTGGAAACCTGAAAACGCGGCATTTTGGGAGAATAAAGGCAAACACATCGCGCGACGAAATCTTTGTATATCTGTCGCATGTCTACTACTGGCCTTTTGCGTGTGGATGTTATTTAGCGCTATTGCGGTCAATCTTAATAAAGTCGGGTTTAATTTCACAACAGATCAGCTTTTCATGTTAACCGCTTTACCTTCCCTATCTGGTGCAATATTACGCGTACCCTATTCCTTTATGGTGCCGATATTTGGTGGCCGTTACTGGACAATATTCAGCACCGTGATATTGATTGTTCCCTGCGTGTGGCTGGGGATTGCGGTGCAAAACAGTGCCACGCCGTACTGGGTGTTTATCACCATCGCCCTGCTGTGCGGATTTGCCGGAGCAAACTTTGCATCCAGCATGGGCAACATCAGTTTCTTCTTCCCAAAAGCCAAACAAGGCAGCGCGCTCGGGATTAACGGCGGGCTGGGCAATCTGGGCGTCAGCGTGATGCAGATGGTCGCCCCGGCAGTGATTTTCCTGCCGATGTTCGCGTTTCTCGGCGTCCACGGCGTACCGCAGGAGGACGGCTCGGTGCTGTCGCTTGCCAATGCCGCGTGGATTTGGGCGCCTCTGTTGCTGATTGCGACTCTCGCCGCCTTTTTCGGCATGAACGATATTGCCAGTTCGAAAGCGTCCATTGCCAGCCAGTTGCCGGTACTGAAACAGCCACACCTGTGGCTGCTGAGCCTGCTCTATCTGGCGACATTCGGCTCGTTTATCGGCTTTTCGGCGGGCTTTGCGATGCTCGCCAAAACGCAGTTTCCGGATGTGAATATTCTCCACCTCGCCTTCTTCGGTCCGTTAATTGGCGCGCTGGCGCGTTCGGCGGGCGGCGTGGTGTCGGACAAACTCGGCGGCGTGCGCGTGACGCTGGTCAACTTTATCCTGATGGCTGTCTTCAGCGCCCTGCTGTTTCTGACGCTTCCTGGCTCCGGTTCCGGGAACTTTACCGCCTTTTATCTGGTATTTATGGGCCTGTTCCTGACGGCCGGTTTAGGCAGCGGCTCGACCTTCCAGATGATTGCCGTCATCTTCCGCCAGATAACCATCTACAAGGTGAAACTGCACGGCGGCACCGAAGAACAAGCCCAGCAGGAAGCCGTTTCCGATACCGCTGCGGCGCTTGGATTTATCTCCGCCATCGGTGCCGTAGGCGGCTTCTTCATTCCAAAAGCGTTCGGCACCTCGCTGGCGTTGACCGGTTCGCCCGTCGGCGCAATGAAAGTCTTCCTCGTGTTTTATATCGTCTGCGTGTTTGTCACCTGGCTGGTCTATGGCCGCCGACAGAAACACGTCAAATCATAACTATCAGTTTTTCGACACTTTTTGTGAGCAGTGTAACCACGGGGTGGGCGTCGCCCCGTCAGGAGAAACGTCATGAGTAAATTGTTGGATCGCTTCCGTTATTTCAAACAAAAAGGCGAAACCTTCGCCGACGGGCACGGTCAGGTGATGCACACCAACCGCGACTGGGAAGACAGCTATCGCCAGCGCTGGCAGTACGACAAAATTGTGCGATCCACCCACGGCGTGAACTGTACCGGCTCGTGTAGCTGGAAGATTTACGTCAAAAACGGCCTCGTGACCTGGGAAACGCAGCAGACCGACTATCCCCGCACCCGCCCCGATTTGCCCAACCATGAACCGCGTGGCTGCCCACGCGGGGCGAGCTACTCCTGGTATCTGTACAGCGCCAACCGCCTAAAATATCCCCTGGTGCGACGCAAATTAATCGAACTGTGGCGCGAAGCGCTGGATCAGCACAGCGATCCGGTACTGGCGTGGAACGCCATCATGAGCGACCCGCAAAAAACCAGCAGCTACAAAAAAGCGCGTGGTCACGGCGGATTTATTCGCTCGAACTGGAAAGAGCTGAATCAGCTGATTGCCGCCGCCAACGTCTGGACGATAAAAAATTATGGCCCGGACCGCGTCGCCGGATTCTCGCCAATCCCCGCGATGTCGATGGTCTCTTACGCCGCCGGGACGCGTTATCTGTCGCTGCTCGGCGGAACCTGTCTGAGTTTTTATGACTGGTACTGCGACCTGCCGCCCGCCTCGCCGATGACCTGGGGCGAGCAGACCGACGTGCCGGAATCCGCCGACTGGTACAACTCCAGCTACATCATCGCCTGGGGCTCGAACGTGCCACAAACGCGGACCCCGGACGCGCATTTCTTCACTGAAGTGCGCTACAAAGGCACCAAAACCATCGCCATCACCCCGGACTTTTCGGAAGTCGCCAAACTGAGCGATCAGTGGCTGGCGCCGAAGCAAGGTACCGACAGCGCGCTGGCGATGGCGATGGGCCACGTCATCCTCAAAGAATTTCACCTCGATAAACCCAGTGAATACTTCCTCAACTATTGCCGCCGCTACACCGACATGCCGATGCTGGTGATGCTCGATGCGCGTGAAGACGGCAGCCTGGTACCTGGCCGGATGCTGCGCGCCTCGGATCTGGCCGACGGGCTGGGCGAGGAAAATAATCCTGAATGGAAAACCGTGGCGTTTGATATCGCCGGAGGTCTGGTCGCGCCAAATGGCTCGATTGGTTTTCGCTGGGGCGAAAAAGGCAAATGGAACCTCGAACCGCTGGCGGCAGGCCAGGAAACCGAGCTGACGCTCTCCCTACTCATCACCCACGATCAGGTGGCGAACGTCGCATTCCCCTATTTCGGTGGCAACGAAAACCCGCATTTTCGCAGCGTGAAGCAAGACCCGGTGCTGATCCGTAAAGTGCCATCCAAAATCCTCACTCTGGCCGATGGCCGTCAGCAGCAGGTCGCCAGCGTGTACGATCTGATTCTGGCGAACTACGGTTTAGATCGCGGGCTGAATGATGAAAATGCCGTTCAGGATTATGCCGAAATCAAAGCCTATTCGCCCGCCTGGGGCGAGCAAATTACCGGCGTGCCGCGGCGTCACATCGAACAAATCGCCCGTGAGTTTGCGGATACCGCCAATAAAACCCACGGTCGTTCGATGATCATTCTGGGTGCGGGTGTGAACCACTGGTATCACATGGACATGAACTACCGTGGGATGATCAACATGCTGGTGTTCTGCGGCTGTGTCGGCAAAAGCGGCGGCGGCTGGTCGCACTACGTCGGCCAGGAAAAACTGCGCCCGCAAACCGGCTGGCTGCCGCTGGCGTTTGCCCTTGACTGGAACCGTCCGCCGCGCCAGATGAACAGCACCTCGTTCTTCTACAATCACGCCAGCCAGTGGCGCTATGAAAAACTCACCGCGCAGGAACTGCTCTCCCCGCTGGCCGATTCGTCGAAATTCACCGGCCATCTGATCGACTTTAACGTGCGTGCCGAACGCATGGGCTGGCTGCCGTCCGCCCCACAATTGTCGCTCAACCCGCTGCACATCAAAGCCCGCGCCGATGCCGCAGGGATGTCGCCGCAGGAATATACCGTACAGGCGCTGAAATCAGGCGATCTGCGTTTTGCCTGCGAACAGCCGGATAACGGCAAAAACCACCCGCGTAATCTCTTCGTCTGGCGCTCGAACCTGCTCGGTTCGTCCGGGAAAGGCCACGAGTACATGCTCAAATATCTGCTCGGGACGGAAAACGGTATTCAGGGCGACGATCTCGGTTCAACCGACGACGTCAAACCGGAAGAGGTGGAATGGCAAACCGCCGCCATCGAAGGCAAGCTCGACCTGCTGGTAACGCTTGATTTCCGCATGTCCAGCACCTGTCTGTTCTCGGATATCGTTCTGCCGACCGCTACCTGGTACGAGAAAGACGATATGAATACCTCGGATATGCATCCGTTTATTCACCCGCTCTCGGCCGCCGTCGACCCCGCCTGGGAATCGCGCAGCGACTGGGATATCTACAAAGGCATCGCCAAAGTGTTTTCTGAAGTGTGCGTTGGCCATCTGGGTACGGAAACAGACGTGGTGCTGCAACCGTTGCAGCACGACTCCCCGGCGGAACTGTCGCAGCCGTTTGATATTCAGGACTGGCGCAAAGGGGAATGCGATTTGATCCCCGGCAAAACCGCGCCGAATATCGCCGTCATCGAGCGCAATTATCCAGAAACGTACGAGCGTTTTACCTCGCTCGGCCCGCTGATGGACAAGCTCGGCAACGGCGGGAAAGGTATTTCCTGGAACACTCAGGAAGAGATCGATTTCCTCGGCAAGCTGAATTACGTCAAGCTCGACGGGCCGTGTAAAGGACGCCCGCTGATTGATACGGCGATCGACGCCTCAGAGGTGATCCTGTCGCTTGCCCCGGAAACCAACGGCCATGTGGCGGTCAAAGCCTGGAAAGCCCTCGGCGAGTTTACCGGGCGCGACCATACCCATCTGGCGATCAACAAAGAAGACGAGAAGATTCGTTTCCGCGATATCCAGGCCCAGCCGCGCAAGATCATCTCCAGCCCAACCTGGTCCGGCATTGAGAGCGAGCATGTTTCCTATAACGCCGGCTACACCAACGTTCACGAGCTGATCCCGTGGCGCACCCTGTCGGGCCGTCAGCAGTTGTATCAGGATCACCAGTGGATGCGTGCCTTCGGTGAAAGTCTGGTGGCCTATCGTCCGCCGATCGACACCCGCAGCGTGACGCACATGCGCGAAATTCCGCCGAACGGCTTCCCGGAAAAAGCGCTGAACTTCCTCACGCCGCACCAGAAATGGGGCATTCACTCCACTTACAGCGAAAACCTGCTGATGCAGACCCTGTCGCGCGGCGGCCCGATTGTGTGGGTAAGCGAAGCGGACGCCAAAGAGCTGGAAATTGAGGATAACGACTGGATCGAAGCGTTCAACGCTAACGGCGCCCTCACCGCACGCGCGGTTGTCAGCCAGCGCGTACCGCCGGGCATGACCATGATGTATCACGCTCAGGAGCGCATTCTGAACATACCGGGATCGGAAGTGACCGGACGGCGCGGCGGCATTCACAACTCCGTCACCCGCGTTTGTCCAAAACCGACGCACATGATTGGCGGCTACGCGCAGCTAGCCTACAGCTTTAACTATTACGGCACCGTCGGCTCGAACCGCGACGAGTTCATCATGATCCGCAAGATGAAAAACATTAACTGGCTGGATGGCGAAGGTCGGGATCAGGTACAGGAGGCGAAAAAATGAAAATACGCTCACAGGTCGGCATGGTACTGAATCTCGATAAATGCATTGGATGTCACACCTGCTCGGTGACGTGCAAAAACGTCTGGACCGGGCGCGAAGGCATGGAATATGCGTGGTTTAACAACGTCGAAACCAAACCGGGCATCGGCTACCCGAAAAACTGGGAAGATCAGGAAGAAGGACAAGGCGGCTGGGTGCGCAGTATCACCGGGAAACTCACGCCACGCCTCGGTGGACGTGTGGGCGTGCTGTCCAAAATCTTCGCCAACCCGTCGCTGCCGGGCATTGATGACTATTACGAACCCTTCACCTTTGACTATCAGGATCTGCACCGTGCGCCAGAGGGCGATCACTTGCCGACAGCACGCCCGCGATCGCTTATCAGCGGCAAACGGATGGATAAAATCGTCGGCGGCCCCAACTGGGACGAACTGCTCGGCGGCGAATTCGAAAAACGCGCCCGCGACCGTAACTTCGACAAGATGCAAAAGGAGATGTACGGCCAGTTCGAAAACACCTTCATGATGTATCTCCCGCGACTGTGCGAACACTGCCTTAACCCAAGCTGCGTCGCCACCTGCCCAAGCGGGGCTATCTACAAACGTGAAGAAGACGGCATCGTGCTGATCGACCAGGACAAATGCCGCGGCTGGCGCATGTGCATCAGCGGCTGTCCGTACAAAAAAATCTACTTCAACTGGAAGAGCGGCAAGTCGGAAAAATGCATCTTCTGCTATCCGCGCATTGAATCCGGCCAGCCCACCGTGTGCTCAGAAACCTGCGTCGGACGCATTCGCTATCTTGGCGTGCTGCTCTACGACGCAGATCGCATTGAAGAAGCAGCAAGTACCGAGCATGAAACGGATCTGTACGAGCGTCAGTGCGACGTGTTCCTGAATCCGAACGATCCGGCGGTGATTGAGGAAGCGCTGAAACAGGGAATTGCGCAGAACGTGATCGACGCGGCCCAGCGTTCTCCGGTCTACAAAATGGCGATGGACTGGAAGTTAGCCCTGCCGCTGCACCCGGAATACCGCACCCTGCCGATGGTCTGGTATGTTCCGCCATTGTCACCGATCCAGTCTTACGCCGACGCCGGTGGTTTGCCGCAAACCGACAGCATTCTGCCTGCCGTCGAAAGTCTGCGCATTCCGGTGCAGTATCTGGCGAATATGCTCAGCGCGGGCGATACCGGCCCGGTGTTGCGTGCCCTGAAACGCATGATGGCGATGCGCCACTACAAACGCTCGCAAACCGTGGAAGGCGTGACCGATACCCGCGCTATCGACGAAGTCGGCCTGAGCGTGGAACAGGTGGAAGAGATGTACCGCTACCTGGCGATCGCCAACTACGAAGACCGCTTCGTGATCCCAACCAGCCACCGTGAAATGGCTGCCGATGCCTTCCCGGAGAAAAACGGCTGCGGCTTTACCTTCGGCGACGGTTGCCACGGCTCCGACACCAAATTCAACCTGTTTAACAGCCAGCGCATTGACGCCATCAATATTTCCGAGGTGCGTGAACACGGGGAGGGAGAGTAATGCGAATTTTGAAAATTATCGCCCTGCTCATTGAATATCCCGACGAGGCGCTGTGGGAAAGCCGCGATGAAGCCCTTTCCCTGATTGCCCAGGATGCTCCGCAGTTGCTGCCCTTTGCGCAGCAGTATCTTGACGCGGCGCTGCTGGATCAACAGGCGCAATGGTGTGAAGTATTTGAGCGCGGGCGAGCGACGTCGCTGCTGCTGTTCGAGCATGTTCACGCTGAGTCCCGCGATCGCGGCCAGGCGATGGTGGATTTAATGGGCCAGTACGAGAAAGCCGGTTTAGCCCTCGACTGCCGCGAGCTGCCGGACTATCTGCCGCTGTATCTGGAATATTTGAGCCTCGTAACGGACGCCGAGGCGCGCGAAGGATTACAAAACGTCGCGCCGATTCTGGCGCTGATCGGCGGACGACTCAAACAGCGCAGTGTCCCGCAGTATCAGCTGTTCGACGCCCTGCTGGCGCTTGCGGCCAGCAAGCTAACAAGTGACAGTGTCACCAATCAGGTCGCAACTGAACAGCGGGATGACACTCGTCAGGCACTGGATGCCGTCTGGGAAGAGGAACAGGTGAAGTTTATCGAGGACAACGCCACGGCCTGCGACAGCTCGCCGATGCAGCAATATCAACGACGCTTTAGTCAGGACGTCGCGCCGCAGTACGTGGACGTCAGCGCCGGAGGCCCGAAATGATGCACTATCTGAACGTCTTCTTTTACGATATCTACCCGTATCTGTGTGGGACGGTGTTCCTGCTGGGAAGCTGGTTGCGCTACGATTACGGGCAGTACACCTGGCGGGCGTCGTCCAGCCAGATGCTGGATAAACGCGGCATGGTGCTGTGGTCAAATTTGTTTCACATCGGCATTCTGGGGATCTTTTTCGGCCACGCCTTCGGGATGCTGACACCGCACTGGGTCTATTCGTGGTTCCTGCCAATGTCGCAAAAACAGCTGATGGCGATGATCCTCGGCGGGGTGTGCGGCGTGCTGACGCTGGTCGGTGGTGCGGGGCTGCTGGTGCGACGTCTAACCAATCCGCGTATCAGGGCGACCTCTTCGACGGCGGATATTCTGATCCTCTGCGTGCTGCTCATCCAGTGTATTCTCGGTCTGGCGACGATTCCGTTCTCCGCGCAACATCCGGATGGGAGTGAAATGCTGAAACTGGTCGACTGGGCGCAGGCGGTGGTGACGTTCCACGGCGGGGCGTCGGCACATCTCGATGGCGTGGCCTACATTTTCCGCGTACATCTGGTGCTCGGTATGACCATCTTCCTGCTGTTCCCGTTCACCCGTCTGGTGCATGTGTGGAGTGCGCCGGTGGAGTATCTGACGCGCAGATATCAGGTGGTGAGATCGCGGCGTTGATTGCGCCGGATGGCGCTGCGCTTATCCGGCCTACGGTTTAGTTTGTTCGCTTTTGTAGGCCCGGTAAGCGCACCGCCACCGGGCATTAAAGGCGATAATCCGGTTAAGTTTGTCCGGTTTTGTAGGTCGGGTAAGGCGCAGCCGCCACCCGACATTGACCGTTATTTTCCCGCTTCCGGATGGGTATCAAACCCCGCCATCACCGCCGTTAATTCTGTCAGCGAAAAACCGTGTTTCGGATCGTCCACGCCTAATCCAAAACGCGCCTGCATCACGGCATACAGCGCATTGGCATCCGGCAGATTGACCGTTTCAACGGCGCGAGCGCCCTGCCAGTGTGTGAAGTGATAGTTCGTTAATGTCAGTTTTCCGCCGTCCGGCAGGTGGCGGCACATCAGCAAGTGGTGACGGAAATGCGACTGTGGCCAGTGGGCGGACCAGAAATTGCCCATCACGTAATCGGTGAAATACTGTGTCGCCAGGTCAAAATGGTACATCGACTGCCAGTGCTCGTGATGGCGGAACTGCAGCACCCAGTCGTTATTTTCGTTCATCAGGCGATAAACACCGTGCGGCGTGGCCTGCTCTTCACCGGCAATCAGGCGAATCGGCGCAGTTAGCGTCTGGCCGCCAAATCCGACATCCGCAATCCAGCGCTCGCCGTTGAGTTCCACCAACAGCAAACGGTGCGTGCGCGGCGGCATTTGCGGCGGATTCGCCAGAATCACACGGCCCAGCACGCTACGCACCTCAAAGCCCACTTCACGCAGTACCCGCTCGAATAATCCGTTTTGCTCAAAGCAGTAGCCGCCGCGACGGGCGGAGACCAGTTTGTCGGCAACGCACTGATCGTCGAGCTGGATTTCGCGCGTCATGACCACGTCAATATTCTCAAACGGGATCGCGCAGTTGTGGCTTAAATGCAGCGCTCGCAGGGTGTCGATGTCAACGGAGACCGGCTGTTGCCAGCCGATACGTGAAAAATAAGCACTCAAAAATGGGGACATGTTTCGCTTCCTTGGAGAGATATTCCCTGTTTATAAACTATTTTTACGATCCCACTGGCGCAAAAGTGCTTTTTAGCGACGCGCGCCACGCTGCATGATGTGCAACGCGGTAAGCATCAGCGTCAGCCCGGTGATTAACGTCAGCGTCGCCATCGCCATACCTTGCCCGACCGAACCCTGTTCAAACTGCCGCCAGATAAAGACCGACACCGTTTGTGTTCCGGCGGGCGCGAGTAATAGTGATGTCACCAGTTCCCGCGAGGCAATGGCAAACACCATCAGCATCGCCGCCAGCAGCGCCGGGAAGACTAACGGCAGCACGATAAAGCGCAGCGCCTGAAATGCCGATGCGCCGTGTACCCGCGCGGCAGGTTCGAGATTGCCGCCCAGCTGACGTAATGCGCTACCGACATAACGCACCGGCCACGGCAGGAGCAAACAGCAGTACGACAACAGCAGGATTGCCCAGCTGTTATAAGGGGAAATTACCCAGAACGGCTGGTTCCACAGCAGGATCAATCCGACGCCGACCACTACGCCGGGCAGCGCGGCGGGCATCAGAGAAAGTGCGTCGATAAATCCGCGCCCTTTTATCTTTTGCACCACCACCAGCCACGAAGCCAGCAGGCCGAGCATTCCGGTGATACAGGCCGCACCCAGCGCCAGTGAAAGACTGGTGCCCAGTGCAGCAAGCGCATCACCCTGCTGGCTAAAAAGCGCCGCGTAGTGTGACAACGTCACGTTAGACAGCGTAACACCGCCGGATAAGGTGCCTAACATCCCGGACATCACCATCGACGCGCCGGGTAAAACCACCGCGACAATCCCGACCGACGCCATCACGGCCACCACGGGCAGCGTCCAGACGCCCGCCTCCGCACCCATGTTTTCAGTGGGTTTGCCGGTGATACTGGTGACATCATGATTGCCGGTCAGCTTTTTCTGCACGCCCCAGGCGCACAGCGCAATGGCAACTAACACCACAGAGAGCATCGACGCGCCCGACAGATCGATCGGCCAGTCGGCGAGTTTTTTCTCGATATCGGTCGTCAGCATCACCACGCCTGCGCGGGTTCCCAGCGCTGCCGGAACGCCAAACTCTTCGATCGCCAGCGTAAAGGCCAGCAGCATTCCGGCAGCCAGAGACGGTGAAAGCATCGGCAACGTAATGTGCCAGAATGCCCTGCCCGCGCTGGCTCCGTGAACGCGCGCTACCAGCGCCAGACGCTGCCCGCTGGCAAGTAAACTGCGCGAAACCGCGAAATAAACCACCGGGAAAATATTCAGCGCCATCACCAGCACAATGCCCGTTTTGCTGAACAAAAGGGAGTTTAACGAAATGCCGGTTAGCTGCTGCAAATAGCCGTTAGTCTGAAGCACCAGCATCCACGACAGCGCGGCAATGTACGGCGGCGTTAGAAACGGGATCAGAAACAGCAGATCCCACAGACGTGGCAGCGGCAAATTAAACAGCCCGCGTGCCACGCCGAGCGGAAAGCCAATCAGCGCACTGACTAACGCCACGCCGAGCGCGATTTGCAGCGTCCCACTCAGCATTCCAGGCAACTGCGGCTCATCAATGAGCGCAGTCACGCCGCCAAAAGCACCCGCAAGCGAGCCTGCGCTAAACTGCGGAAACACCGCTTGCAGCACGATAAACGCCAGCGGAAACGCCACCAGAATCACCAGCAGCGCCAGCGTCATGACGGATAAAAGTCGTTGATTCACGAGGAAATCCTGAAGACGGGGTCGCCCCCGTCAGATGAATTACAGAGAGAAAAGCGTGTTGAAGCGCTTAAGAATATCGCTGCGCTCGCGGGTGCCATCGCTTTTGGTTGGCAAGATTTTCAGCTCGTTGAGCAGTGGGCGTTTGGCCTGAACATCGTCACGCGCGGGCATCAGCCAGGCATCGGCAACCATTGTCTGGCCTTCCGGCGACAGCACGTAATCGATGAAGGCTTTGGCATCATCCGTATGCTGCGTGGATTTGAGGATCATCATCGGGCGCGGCGCGATCACCGTGCCGCTGGCCGGGAAAATCACTTTCAGGGATTCGCCCTGATTGATGTTGCCGTAGGAGACATAATCTACCGCGCCAAACACTGCCGCTTTAGCCCCCTGCATCACCGGCGTTACCGCCTGCGCATTCGGGCCGCTGACAACCATGCCGTTCTTTTTCAGCTCATCAAACAGCGCCCAGGCTTTATCACCCATGCCGTTTTGCAGACCGATCAGCAAATCGAGCGACGCACCGGACAGCGCTGGATCGGGCGTCGTGACTTTATCCTTGAAGGCATCGGTGGTCAGGTCCTGCCACTCTTTTGGCTCCGGGGTACCGCTTTTGGTATTCCATACAATGCCGAGGGCCGACACGCCCTGAGCGACGTAATCCGCCGATTTCAGCTCCGCCGGGACTTTTTCAGCGTTGACGCTAACGTAGGGCAACAGCCAGCCGCGCTGATGTAAATCCTCCGCCGTATCCCATGACGCGGAGATCAGAATATCGGCCTGCGGATTAGCCTGCTCGGCCTCCAGTCTGGCCATCACTTTGCCGGTGGTCGCCTGGAAGATATCGACTTTGACCCCGGTTTTCTTTTCAAACCCGGTCGCCAGATTTTTAGCCAGCGACCCCGGCCCTGCGGTGTAGACGGTCAGCGCATGGGCGCTGGACATCATGACGGAAGATAGTTCCACGGCGAGCAAAACTCCTTTATTGAAGGCAAATGACTTTTTCATGCGAACTCCCCTGAGGATGAAATCAAACGATCGGCAGCGACGCTGCCCGCAGACAAATGCACGATGCGATCGGCCAGGATTTCAGCCTCCCGGCGGTCGTGCGTAACATAAACGGCGGTAGTCCCGAGCTGGCGCAGCAGTGCAGCCATCTCCAGGCACAGTGATTCGCGAAGTTCGCTGTCAAGATTGGAGAGCGGTTCGTCAAACAGCAGCACGCGCGGTTCGGCGACGATGGCACGCGCTAGCGCCACACGCTGTTGCTGACCGCCGGATAATCCGGCCGGTTTTCGTTCGGCGAAATCACGTAAGCCAACACGGGAGAGCGCCTGCGACACGCGAGCTTCGCACTCCCGGCGCGGGAGGTTGCGCATTTTCAAGGGAAACGCCACGTTTTGTGCCACCGTCATGTGCGGCCACAGAGCGTAATCCTGGAAGACCATGCCGATGTCGCGGGCTTCCGGCGCCAAAGACCAGCCCGCTCTTGCGACCTGTCGTCCACCAAAGAAGATTTCTCCCGCAGCCGGTTGCGTTAACCCGGCGAGCAATCGCAGAAGCGTACTTTTCCCGCAGCCTGACGGACCGAGCAGCGCGACTACGCTACCCGCATCAATGTGCAGATCGATGTGATTTAATACGGTGTTCGCACCAAAGGCGTACGACACGCCGTTGAGCGTGATATCGCTGACCATCTTGTTATCCTCTT
Organism: Lelliottia jeotgali; assembly: GCA_002271215.1. Lineage (NCBI taxonomy): Bacteria > Pseudomonadati > Pseudomonadota > Gammaproteobacteria > Enterobacterales > Enterobacteriaceae > Lelliottia > Lelliottia jeotgali. The sequence continues at coordinate 2,319,884 of CP018628.1, forward strand.
TGGGATTTAGTGTCCGCCACTGTAGGCAGGCTGTATGACGAAGGCATGACACGCAGGTTGCAGCTTGATTTCATCCACGTTTCAGTCGTTTAATGCCATATCCCACCGATTAAGGAATGCTCATGACCCCTTTCCGTCCCGTTGAGTTAAAACATGCGAGCCGCCTTCTGAATCACGGTCCTACGGTGCTTATCACCAGCCGCGATGAGACTATCGACCGGCGCAACGTGATGGCTGCCGCCTGGTCGATGCCCGTCGAATTTGAACCGCCGCGCATTGCGATCGTGGTCGACAAAAGCGCGTGGTCCCGCGAGCTGATTGAACGCAGTGGGATGTTCGGGATAGTCATTCCGGGCGTCGCCGCCGCCAACTGGACCTACGCCGTCGGCAGCATCAGCGGTCGCGATGAAGATAAATTCAACGCTTATGGAATCCCGGCGATTAACGGCCCAGTGCTGGGCCTGCCGGTGATTGAAGAGAAATGCCTGGCATGGATGGAGTGCCGCTTATTACCGCCGACCTCCGCCGCCGAAAAATACGATACGTTATTTGGCGAAGTGGTGGCCGCTGCAGCCGATGAACGCGCATTTGTCGCCGGACGCTGGCAGTTTGATGCGGATAAATTGAATACATTGCATCACCTGGGCGCGGGAACGTTTGTGACGAGTGGGAAGATGGTGAAAGCGCCGGATTGAACGAATGAATTATATGTATTTTCAATAACACAAACTGTCTACCATTGAGAACAAAATCAGGCGTTTATTGACGATACCGTTGCACCCGCAACTTATCGTCAAAGGGAGTACGCCATCCTATGTCATGGAATAAATACGCTGCTGTTGAATTTGCCAAAAATCACGCCCTCCACGAGAGTCATAGACAATGTGAACTGTATGTCAAAAAAGCCATAATCGCTGGAGGCCTGCCTATTCATGGCATCGGTTCAGCGAAAGATATGGGCATGACTTTAACGCAGGTCGGATTTCAAAAAGTCTTCGGCGCGCCCCAATTAGGAGATGTTGCGGTTATACAATCAATAACCAATCATCCCGACGGACACGTTTGTATTTTCGACGGGCAACAATGGCTCAGCGATTTCGCTCAGCGCACCCTGTATCCTGGAGGTGCCTATAGAAAAAGCCATCCTGACTATCAGTTATACAGGCATTATTAATATGAAAAAAATCATGCTTATTGCTCTGTTTTTCATGCATTCAGCGCAGGCTGAATACAGTGAAAAAGCTTCTCAGACTGCGTTGGAATTTAATAAATGGTATGTCGCGCAGGTTGCTATGGATCATTTTCCGATAACAGATAGTCCAGAAATAGAGAAATACGTCACTGTGGATACTATGAAAAAATTACGTCATGCTCAGGACCCCCGGTATACGGACGACGAATTTTATGACGCTGATTTTTTCCTCAAATCTCAGGACATTGGCGATGACTGGGTTAAAAATGTCTCTGTGATAGCATCTGAGTATGATCCTGTATGCACTAATATCTATGTGACATTTGGCTCAAAAGAAGACAACACAGTTATCGACTGTATGGTTGAAGAAAAAGGCGTCTGGAAAGTTCAGTCCGTTGCCAGGAAAGAAATTAGCCGGAACGAGGTTCTGAAATAGCAAAAAGCGCGGTAATTAATAATTACCGCGCTTTTCTTAACTTACCGGTTTACGCTTTCGCGCGGCTGGCAATAATATCCTCTGCCACGTTGCGTGGAGCCTCGGCGTAGTGATGGAATTCCATGCTGTAGGTTGCGCGGCCCTGCGACATGGATCGCAACGTGGTCGCATAACCAAACATCTCCGCCAGTGGAACGTCAGCGCGAATAATCTGGCTGCCGAACCGTTCGTCCATGCCCTGCACCATCCCGCGACGGGAAGAGAGATCGCCCATAATATTCCCGGCGTACTCTTCCGGCGTTTCCACCTCGACGTGCATCACCGGTTCCAGAATCGCCGGGTCGGCTTTGCGCGCGCCGTCTTTAAACCCGAAGATCGCCGCCATTCGGAAGGCCATTTCCGAGGAGTCGACGTCATGATACGAACCAAACGTCAGGGTCGCTTTCACGTCCACCACCGGATAACCCGCCAGCACGCCGCTGTTCATAGCTTCACGCAAACCTTTTTCCACCGATGGAATGTATTCGCGCGGCACCACGCCGCCTTTGGTGGCATCTTCAAACTTAAAGCCGCTGCCCGGCTCGAGCGGTTCGAGGCTCAGGACCACGTGGCCATACTGCCCTTTACCGCCGGACTGGCGCACAAATTTGCCTTCGATCTCTTTCACCGCTTTGCGCAACGTCTCGCGGTAGGTCACCTGCGGGCGACCTATATTGGCTTCGACGCCAAACTCACGCTTCATACGGTCGACGATAATTTCCAGATGCAACTCGCCCATCCCGGAGATAATCGTCTGGCCGGACTCTTCATCTGTGTGCAGACGGAACGACGGATCTTCTGCCGCCAGCCGCTGCAACGCGATGCCCATTCTCTCTTGATCGGCCTTGGTTTTCGGCTCGATCGCCAGCGAAATCACCGGTTCCGGGAATTCCATGCGCTCAAGCGTGATCACATGATCCGGATCGGTCAGGGTGTCGCCTGTTGTGACATCTTTTAATCCGACGCAGGCGGCAATATCCCCCGCACGCAGCTCGTCGACTTCATGACGATCGTTGGCATGCATCAGCACAATACGTCCAATACGCTCTTTTTTCCCTTTAACCGGGTTGTACACCGCGTCGCCTTTTTTCAGCACGCCGGAATAGACGCGGATAAAGGTCAACTGGCCGACGTACGGGTCGGTCATCAGCTTGAACGCTAACGCCGAGAACGGTTCGTCGTCGCTCGGATGGCGCTCGGCGGGTTGGCCTTTTTCATCCACGCCATCAATAGCCGGAACGTCGAGGGGCGACGGCATCAGTTCGACAACCGCATCGAGCATGCGCTGCACGCCTTTGTTTTTGAACGCGCTGCCGCACAGCATCGGCTGGATCTCACCTTTAATGGTGCGCTGGCGTAGCCCGTCGATGATTTCGGCTTCATCCAAATCGCCCGTTTCCAGGTATTTATCCATCAGCGCATCAGTGGCTTCCGCCGCCGCAGAGACCATTTTCTCACGCCAGATTTTCGCGGTACTGAGCAAATCATCCGGAACCGGCCCGTAGCTGAAGGTCATACCCTGGGTGGCATCGTCCCACAAAATGGCGCGCATTTTGATGAGATCGACCACGCCAGTAAAGTGTTCTTCGGCACCGACGGGAATGACAATCGGCACCGGATTGGCTTTAAGGCGGTCAATCATCATCTGCACTACGCGGAAGAAATCAGCCCCCTGGCGGTCCATTTTATTGACGAAAGCCAGGCGTGGCACGTGGTACTTGTTAGCCTGTCGCCAGACCGTTTCCGACTGCGGCTGTACGCCACCGACGGAGTCATACACCATCACAGCGCCATCGAGTACACGCATTGAACGTTCCACCTCAATGGTGAAATCCACGTGCCCTGGGGTGTCGATAATGTTGATCCGGTGCGGTTCAAAATTTCGGTCCATACCGGGCCAGAAAGCGCTCACGGCTGCGGAAGTTATCGTGATTCCGCGCTCTTGCTCCTGCGCCATCCAGTCAGTTGTTGCCGCACCATCGTGGACTTCACCCATTTTGTGGCTCATCCCGGTGTAAAACAGAATGCGCTCGGTGGTGGTCGTTTTACCGGCATCGATATGCGCGGAGATACCGATGTTGCGATAACGTTCGAGGGGGACGGGTCGGGGCATGATAAATCCTTAGTCAGTTTGACTTGAGTAGTACAACCGGAATGGTTGTCTGTGTGTTCGTCTGCTATAATAGTCCTATTGTACGAGTATATACGAACTATTTTTTTAAGGGTGTGCCTATCATTAAGATAGCTCAACCTGTCCGCTAACCCAGGAAGTCTATGATCGCTAACCACCCCGAACCTGAACAAATCACGCTGGAAAATGTGCTGTTAGCCCTCGGCAACCCGCTGCGACTGGAGATCCTCCGCCTGCTCGCTGACGGCAGCGAACTCAGCTGCAACGCCCTGCGCCCGGAAGAAATCGCCAAATCGACGATGACCCACCACTGGCGAGTATTGCGCGACAGCGGTGTGATCTGGCAGCGCCCACAGGGACGCGAGAATATGATTTCGTTGCGAAGAGAAGATTTGGACGCCCGCTTTCCGGGTTTGTTGGATACGTTGCTGAAGGTGATGTAGTCGTTTTGTGCCGGGTGGCGCTGACGCTTACCCGGCCTACGGTTTGCAGTGATTTGTAGGCCGGGTAAGGCGCAGCCGCCACCCGGCTTAAATTGCTGCTTCAGACCTCCGGTGACCACCCGTCATACTGCAACGAGAACCGCGCATCATTCCCTTTCACACGGGCTGTTACTGGTGAATTAAAATGCATGCCTGTTACGCTGATTTTATCTGACACCACCCGTTCCAGCAGACGTTTGCGAGCTCCCGCCGCCGCTACCGGATCGGTATCAAACGCAATCGTCACTTCTGGATGCTCAACCTGAATATGCGGGAAATGGACAATATCCCCCCAGATGAGTAAGGACTCTTGATCGTTACCGATCAGATATCCAGTATGGCCAGGTGTATGCCCGGGTAACGGCACAGCCTGAATCCCAGACACAATGTCCTCCTGACTGAAGGGAACCAGTTTCTCCTCGTAGGCCGCAAAAGCATTTTGCGCGAGTAAAAAAGACGGATTAAATACCCCTGGCGCACTCGCATGAATTGTTTTATTGCGCCAGAAAGACAACTCTTTCTCGTGAACATACACCCTTTCAACGTTACGAAAGAGGGGTGTATTCAGTGGACCCGCGATACCGCCAATATGATCGGGATGCGCATGTGTCAGCAGGATGGTGTCAATTTGTAAAGGATCTATCCCTGCCGCCGCCAGCGCGACCGGCAAACGTCCGCCCCAGCCTTTAAAATTCCCCGCTCCGCTATCCACGAGGATAGTCTGATTACCGGTCTGGATAACGTACACGTTGATGTTCATTCGCGGCAGCGAAGAGACGCCACGCTGTTGAAGGAGTGCTTCAGCTTTTGAGCCATCGATCCCCGACAGCAGTTCAAATGAAGCATCCAGATACCCATCGCTGAGCATGGTAACCAGCATATTGCCGATTTTTTTACGGTTAATCATGGGGGCCTGAAATGTCTGCAGTAACGTCATGTTGTGACCTCGAAAATGTGAATTAGATCAGCATAACCCTCTGACGAGACGATAAAAAGTGGCAAATGTGTTTCAGGCTATTATCGAGCTACGCAGATTTGAAAACCTTGCCGGGTGGTGGCTGCGCCTTACCCGGCCTACGGGTCCGATGATTTTGTCGGCCGGGTAAGCGTGAGCGCCACCCGGCAAAAATCTTACATCGAATACCCAGGCTTCTTAATCAGCTCATCCAGTTTCGGGCCGATCTCCGTATCCCAGACCTGCGCCTTCCAGTCTTCCTGTTGCACCTGATTCAGGGCAACGGACACGGAAGCGTCTTTACTGTTGAAATGGCGAATAATCACTTCGGCGATGTCCGCTGCCAGTGCGGTTTTTTGTTCTTCGTTCAGATCGCGGGGAAAACATTTGATATCGACGTGTGGCATGTGCAGGCTCCTGTGTTGTGAGCGTTTCAACTTATCAGATTATTTCGTTTGCTTTTAACACCTTGTGCAGTTCTGGCAGCTGACAGACGGAATCTGCGATCGCGGTAATATGCGGCGTGTTGGCAGCAAACCATTCATGGCGCGGGCCCCAGGTGCGCATCACCGCGATATAGACGTCAATCAGCGTAAGCTGTTCGCCGAACGCCCAGGGCGCGGCTTCGAGATGATTATCCAGCCACAGATAGAGCGATTGACGATACGCCAGGCAATTTTCCCGCAGCTGTTCCGGCGCGTCGGGTGCCCAGCGCTCCGGATAATCGGCGTAGGTAAAAGTGGGATAGACATTGGCGACAAGCCAGACAAGCAGACGCTGAAACTGCACCCGATCCGGATGGCCGACAGGCGGCGCCAGATCCGGGCAGCGGTCGAGAATCATCAACCCGATGGCCGCCGTTTCGCTCATCACCGCGCCGTTTTCCATTTCTAGCGTCGGGACCTGACACAGTGGATTGAGTTTCTCAAGAAGGACGCGCTGTGGGCCAGGCGAGTCAAACCCGTCGACATTGATAAACTGATAAGGAATATCGGCCAGGGTCAGCATCACTTCGCTGATGGCCGATCCCCAGCCGGGTACGCCGTACACCTTGATCATACTGCCCCCACTCAGGAGAAATCCTAAGTGTAGAACATCAGTAGGTAATGCCCGGCGGATTGACTTCGGACTGCGCCACGCCCTCGCCCTGCTCACCCCAGCGAGCCAGCACCTGTTGATATTCACCGCGCTGAATAGCCCCGTCCAGCGCGGCCTGCAATGCATACACCAGCTCATTGCCTTTTTTGGTGGTTGTCGCGACGTAGGCTTTTTTCGGCCCCAACCCCACGACTCGGGATTTTCCGGTCAGCGCCGCTTTATAGGCAGAAACCGACTGTGGCCCGAAGAACACATCCGCACGTCCGGACTGGATATACAAATTGCCAGAGGCGTCATCTGTCAGATAAACCGGCAGCGCAGGCTCGCGCCCGGCCTGTTTGTTCTCTTCGTTCCAGCCGAGAAGGATGCGCTCCTGATTGGTGCCAGAGCCAACGATCACTTTTTTGCCCGCCAGATCTTCAGCTTTTTTGATCGACTGCACGTCGCTGGTGGATTTCACCGAAAACGCCAGGGAATCGACGCGATAGGTCGCAAAATCGAACTTCTGTTTACGCTGCTCGGTCACCGCGATATTCACCAGCGCCACGTCGTAGCGCCCGGAGCTGATCCCCAGCGGCCAGTCTTCCCATGCGGTTGGCACCAGTTTCAGTTTTAATCCGAGACTGCCCGCCAGCAGACGAGCAATATCCGGATCGCTGCCAATGCGGGTACGGTTGTCGCTGGCCAGCAGCGCCAGCGGAGGTGAATTGAGCGCGGAAATGGCGACCGTCAGCGTGCCTGGCTCAACAAATTTATAATTTTGCGGGATCTTCGCGATCGCGGCTTGATCGACTGTTACCGGCAACGGCTGCTCGTTGGCTTTTAAATCGATGCTCGCCTGGCTCACCGATACGACGCCCAACAGCGCCAGAAATCCATATTTCATACCCACTCCTTACAACACTTTTGACAGGAACTGACGCGTTCGCGCATGGGATGGACGGTTTAACACCTCGTCGCTGCTGCCCTGCTCGACTATTTTTCCATCAACCATAAACACCACCTGATCGGCTACCTCGCGGGCAAAGCCGATCTCGTGCGTCACCACCACCAGCGTGGTGCCGGATCGGGCGAGCTTTTTGATGACATCCAGCACTTCACCCACCAGCTCCGGGTCAAGCGCCGACGTCGGTTCATCAAACAACATCACGCGCGGTCGCAGCGCGAGAGCGCGAGCAATGGCTATGCGCTGCTGTTGCCCGCCGGACAGATGGCGCGACCAGGCATCGGCTTTTTCGCGCAAACCGACCACATCCAACAGGCCATAAGCCCGCTCGACCGCCTCTTTGCGGCTTAATTGTTTGTGCGCAATCGGCGCTTCGATCAGGTTTTCCAGCACCGTGAGATGCGGAAACAGATTGAAGTTCTGAAACACGTATCCGACATTGACGCGCTGTTTGAGGATCTCTTTCTCTTTCAATTCATACAGCTTATCCCCCTGGCGGCGATAGCCGATGTAATCCCCGTCGATCTGAATAAAGCCTTCGTCAACGCGCTCCAGGTGGTTAATGGTACGCAGCAGCGTCGATTTACCGGAACCGGATGGGCCGAGGATCACCGTCACCGATCCGGGCGGGATTTCAAGCGACACATTATCCAGCGCCTTGTGGCGGCCAAAGAACTTACTGACGCCGGTAATCGAGATATGTCCTTCAGGAGAGGCTGGCATGGATAGGCTCCTGTGCTGGGGTAACGGAACGGGTGCGTTGGCTTGTGCGAGACTGATTCACCGCCGAGCGGCGTTCACTGCGTGCCAGGCCGCGTTCGACGACATGCTGAATCACAGATAATACGGTGGTAATCACCAGATACCAGGCGGCACCGACCATCAGCAGCGGGATCACTTCCTGGGTGCGGTTGTAAATCATCTGAATGGTGTAGAACAGCTCCGGCATCGCCAGGACGTACACCATCGCGGTGCCTTTCGCGAGGCTGATAATTTCGTTAAACCCGGACGGCAAAATGGTGCGCAGCGCCTGAGGCAGGATAATGCGCAGCGTGCGCCGCCAGGCCGGTAAACCCAGCGCGGCGGCCGCTTCGTACTGACCGTGATCGACACCCAAAAAACCGCCGCGAATGATCTCCGCGGTATAGGCACTCTGCACTAGCGTCAGCCCCACTACGGCAGTGGAAAACTGCCCGAGTACGTTGATGGTTTCAAATTTCCCCCAGGTGATGCTGGTGAACGGCACGCCGAGTGAGAGCGTGTCGTACAGATACGAAAAGTTATAGAGGATGATCAGCACCACGATCAGCGGCAGCGAGCGGAACAGCCAAATGTAGCCAAACGCGAGGCTGCTCAACAGCCATGACGAGGACAACCGCGCCAGGGCTAACATGCCCCCCAGCACCACGCTCAGCGCCGTGCCGATCAGGGTCAACAGCAGAGTTTGCCCAACTCCTTCCAGAATCACCGGATCGAAGAACCAGCGCGCGAACACGCTCCATTCCCAGCGCGGATTAAAGGCTACCGACTGAACGACGACGGCCAGTACAAAAAGCGCGGCAATCGCCCCGACGGTGCGCCACGGATAACGCGCCGGGATCACTTTGATGGTTTCAACGTTGTTGTTCATCGTCGTTCCTTATGCGGATTTGCTGAACGCTTCGCGAACCAGCGTTTTGGTGAAACGCAGACGACCGTCGAACGGCGGCTGGCTGTACTCTTCCGGATCGCGGTCGAGATCGAACTGCGGCGCGTAGCCCTGGCTCAGATACAGTTTCACCGCTTCCGGCTGACGAAAACCGGTAGTGAGATAGATACCGCTGTACCCCGCCAGCACCGCCCGGCGCTCCAGCTCCTGCACCACGCGTGCAGCCAGCCCCTGCTGGCGCAGCGTTTTATCGGTCCAGATGCGTTTGATTTCCGCCGTGTGCTCATCGAAAGGTTTATACGCCCCGGTGGCGATGATCTCGCCGTCGCGCTCCAGCACGATGAACAGCCCTTGAGGCGCGAGATACCACTCGGTCAGCTCGATTTCAGCGTCTTTGGAAAAGTAGTCGCCGTAGCGCGCCGCGTACTCTGCGAACAGCCCATCAATGATGGGCTGAAGATCGGCGTCTTCAGGCGTTACGTCGCGAAAAAGATCGCTCATGTGGCCTCCTTAATCGCCGAGTCCGGCCGGGTTCACTTCAGAATTCGGGATACGCTCGACGCCTTCACCCCAGCGGTTCAGCACTTTGTCGTAATCGCCGTTTTTGATAACGCCGTTGAGCGCAGTCTGTACCGGTTCAACCAGTCCGGAGCCTTTTTTCAGCGTCACGGCGATGTGCGCCGCTTTCGGCCAGCCGCCGTCCACGCTGCCCACCAGTTTGGTTTTTCCGTTCAGCGCCGCTTTCCATGCGCCAATCACGTTTGGACCAAAGTACGCATCAGCGCGCCCAGATTGCAGCGCCAGGGTTTGCGCCGCATCGTCTTTGGTATAAACAGGGGTAAATGGTTTAAGGCCTTTTTTGAGGTTTTCCGCGTTCCACGCCAGCAGAATCGCTTCCTGATTGGTGCCAGATCCGACAATAATTTTCAGCCCGGCGATATCTTCCGCTGTCTTAAGCGATGTGATCGGGCTGGTCGATTTGACGTAGAAACCGAGGGAATCCTTACGGTAAGTGGCAAAATCGAACTTCTCTTTGCGCTCTTTGGTCACGGTGATGTTGCTGATCGCCGCGTCATATTTGCCGGAGGCCACGCCGAGCGGCCAGTCTTCCCAGGAGGTTGGGACCACATTCAGCTCAAGTCCAAGGCTATCCGCCACCAGACGCGCGACGTCCACTTCGCTGCCAAGCAGGGTTTTGTTGTCGTCTGAAAACACGGTCAGCGGCGGCTGGTTCAGCCCCGCCACGGCGACGGTGAATTTCCCCGGCACCGCAAAGCGATAGTCCTTCGGCAACTGCGCCACGGCATCGCCGTTTTTAGTGGTATTCACCGGGGTTTTGTTGGCCTCGATGCTCACACCGGTGCCGTTAATGTTCACATTCTCTGCCCAGACGGCAGGGGTAAAGGCCAGCGCGAGCGCCAGAACGAGCGATGATTTCTGCATAGCGTGTTTTCTCTTATTGTTGTGCGAACTGGTTTTTTGGCAGGTCTAAACCCAGGCTTTCGCGCAGGGTGGTGCCCGGATATTCCGTGCGGAACAGGCCGCGAGCCTGCAATACCGGAACAACGGTGTCGACAAAGCGCGGGAAAGTGTCCGGCGTACCGCCCTGAATGATGAAACCGTCTGCGGCGTGAGCGTCAAACCACTGTTGCAGCCCATCGGCCACCTCTTGTGCCGTGCCGGAAAAACGTGGGCGCGGAGAAGCCGCTTCCAGCGCCACCTGGCGCAGAGTCAGGTTCCGTTCACGGGCGTTGCGTTTGATCTCATCGGTGGTGCTGCGGAAACTGTTTTGCCCTAAATCGCCGATATCCGGGAAGGGTTCGTCGAGGGGATACTGGCTAAAATCATGGTGCTCGAAATAGCGTCCGAGATAATTCAACGCATCGTTAATCGACACCAGCGCGGCGGTGGTTTGATACTGATCTTCCACATCCGTCGCATCTTTTCCAACAATCACGCTGACGCCCTGGAAAATATGCAGTTCATCGGCACGACGGCCATTTAATTCCAGCTGAGTTTTCACGTCACGATAAAAGATTTGAGCTTCTTCTAATGTGTCGTGATGGGTGAAAATGGCGTCCGCATGTTTTGCTGCCAGTTTTTTACCGTCTTCCGATGCACCCGCCTGGAATACAATCGGACGTCCCTGCGGGGTGCGGCCAATATTCAGCGGCCCAGCGACCTGGAAGAAATCACCGTGATGATCCAGAGTATGTAATTTCTCTGGATTAAAGAATTGTCCGCTCGCTTTGTTACGCACAAAAGCATCTTCTTCCCAGGAATCCCACAGTCCTTTCACCACGTCGAGATATTCATCGGCAATGCGATAACGCAGGGCGTGCTCCGGGTGTTTCTCGCGGGAAAAGTTCTTTGCCGAACCTTCCAGCGGGGAGGTCACTACGTTCCAGCCCGCGCGGCCATTGCTTAAATGATCGAGACTGGCAAACTGACGCGCAACGCTAAACGGCTCGCTATAGGAAGTCGATAACGTACCGACCAGGCCGAGACGCGACGTCAAACTCGCCAGCGCGGATAAGACGGTCAACGGCTCAAAGCGATTGAGAAAATGCGGGATGGATTTCTCATTGATATACAGTCCGTCAGCGACGAATAAAAAATCCAGTTTCCCCTCTTCCGCTTTTAACGCCGTCTCTTTGACGAAATCAAAATTAATACTCGCATCAGCGATAGCCGCCGGATGACGCCAGGCTGACATATTCCCTGATGCGCCATGTAATATCGTTCCCAGACGCAATTGTCGTGTTGCAGACATATTCACCCCTTAATCATTAAATTTGATGTAATGCTTTTTCTGCAAGCTGCGAGAAATAGTGTGCGGCGGGTTCGATTAATGCTTCATCAGGATTAAAACCCGGATGGTGCAAACCGAATGGACTATTACTGCCGATACTGACAAACGCGCCGGGAATGTGCTGTAAATAGACGGCAAAATCTTCGCCGCCCATATGCAACTCTGCGTGCTGCGTTTCGTATCCGGTTTCGCGCGCCACCGAAGTGGCAAAATCGGCCCAACGCTCGTCATTCACCAACGCAGTCGGCCCGGCGTACCAGATGATATCGATTTGAGCGTTAAAAGCACTGGCAAATCCGGCGGCGATTTCGCCAACGCGCGCTTTGACATTCTGTTGTACTTCAATGCGATGGGTGCGCAGCGTTCCTTCCAGCTCCACGCTTTCTGGCAGCACGTTCCAGGTATTGCCGCCTTCGATGCGCGTCACGCTCAGCACCACGGAGTCGAGCGTGTTGACGTTCCGGCTGGCAACGCTTTGCAGCGCGGTGACCAGCTGGCTGGCGAGCAGGATCGCATCAGATCCTTCATGCGGACGCGCAGCGTGAGCGCCCTTGCCCGTCACGCGAATCACAAACCTGTCGACGTTGGCATAAAACGGTCCGCCGCGCGTGGCGAATGCACCCACCGGCAGACCCGGCTCATTGTGCATGCCGAAAATAGCGCTCACATCGTGCAGCGCCCCGGCCCGAACCAGACTTTTCGCGCCGCCAAAATTCTCTTCAGCGGGCTGAAACAGAATGCGTACGCGACCGGGAAGTGACGTTTCGCGGGCTTTGAGCTGCAATGCTGCACCCAAAATGACGCTGGTGTGAATATCGTGCCCGCAGGCGTGCATCACGCCGGGATTTTGCGAGCTAAATTCCACGCCACTGCGCTCTTCAATCGGCAGCGCATCGATATCCGCGCGCAGGGCAATTTGTTTAGCGCCTTTGCCAATTTCAGCCACTACGCCGGTCTGGATATCATAGGGCAGCACGGTGATCCCGGCGTCCGACAACCACTGGCGCAGCCGCGCGGTCGTTTCGACTTCCTGACCTGACAGTTCGGGATGGCGATGCAGTTCACGACGCCAGTCGATCAGCTGTTGTCCGAGGCTCATGCCAGCACCTCCCCGGCGAATTTCGCCTGTGCCAGCAGGCGCAGGGATTGCGTGCGGGCCAGACCGTCAGCGACCGGAGTATCAATGATGAACTCGTTAATTCCCCACTTCTGATGCAGGGTTTCAAGCGCTTCAAGCACCGATTCTGCCGAGCCTTTGATAAGTGACTGAGCGCGACGGGCGATGCGCAGCGGCTCGCTTTGCGCCTGACGCGCGAAGGCATAAGCTTGTTCTTCGCTGGCGACCGTCACTCGCTGGCCGTTCGCCAGTTCAACGCCCCAGACTTCAACTTTTTCGGCCAGCGCATCGGCCTGAGCCTGAGTCGGCGCGACGATGACCTGTACGGCCACAATGGCATTGAGCGCGCTGCTGGCGTGCCAGGTTTCGAGGACGTCGCGCAGGAGATTTGCATCCCCATTAAGATGCGCGGCAAAAACAAAATTCCAGCCGAGCTTCGCGGCAAGCTGTGCACTTTCGATGCTGGCACCGAGCAGGAATTTCTCCGCTGGAGCGGCGGGAAGCGGCGTCGCGTTGACGCTGTCGTCTTGAACGTCTGCTCCCGGAGAGAGCCAGCCATCGAGCTGCGTCAGTTGATCGGCGAAATCCCCCTTCTCCTCCTGATGCAAGCCACGTTGCAGAGCGCGGGTGGAAAGCGGCAGACCGCCTGGCGCTTTGCCGACACCCAAATCAACGCGCCCAGGCGCAATTGACGCCAGCACGTTGAAATTCTCCGCCACTTTATACGGGCTGTAATGTTGCAGCATCACACCGCCGGAACCGACGCGAATGTGTTTTGTTTGTCCCAGAATCCAGGCAATGAGCAGCTCAGGCGATGGGCTGGCAAGCTGAGCAGTATTGTGGTGCTCAGCAATCCAGAAGCGATGAAACCCCAGCGCTTCGGCCTGTTTCGCCAGACTTAAGGTGCGCGCCAGCGCATCGGCTGCCGTTTCGTTCACCGCGACAGGGCTTTTATCCAGAATGCTGATTCGCCAGGACATGTTGTGTTCTCGTTTGACTTAACATGTCGTCATTATTAAAGGGCGATTTCACCTCTGAGAAACAATTAATTTACATTTGGTTTCCCGGAAATCAGAAATGGGATGTCACCCGGCGGCACTTCGTTTGCGCGAGCCTACAGGTTTTGTAGGCCGGGTAAGCGAAGCGCCACCCGGCAATAACGGCACGAGTTTCAGTTTTCGCATTCATATTTCACTTAATATTTAGCTTAAGGTGAGAATTTAATTCGCCATTAAAAATAGCGTTTCCGTTTGTTTGCAATTTCATTACATAAGCAAAGTTTAATAGATAAAATTTATTTAATTTAGGTGCTTTCTTGTTCACCCCTTTTTGTGGAAGAATGCGCAGGCCGTAATAAACACAACAATAAATTCTGTCTTGCCTGAATAATTTTTCGGGCGGCTTCTCTGTTTTTTTGACATCACCACGGAGTTTTTCATGAGAAATAACACTCCTGTTACACAAAGCGAGTATTTGCTTAACGAAGAGTCGACGCTGATGTCGACCACCGACATCCACAGCCATATTACTTATGCCAACTCGACCTTTATTGAGGCCAGCGGCTATAAAGAAGAACATCTTATCGGCGAGCCGCACAATATGATTCGCCATCCTGATATGCCGCCAGAGGCGTTTGGGGATATGTGGTTTACCCTCAAGCAAGGCCAGAGCTGGACCGGGCTTGTCAAGAACCGCCGCCACAATGGCGATCATTACTGGGTGCGGGCTAACGTCACGCCGGTATACCAGAACGACACCCTGACCGGTTATATTTCGGTCCGAAATATTCCACCGCGCGCAGAGATTGAAGCCAGCGAAAATCTTTACGAGAGAGTTCGAAATAACCAGGTCACTCGCCATCGTTTTTATAAAGGCTTATTGGTTCGCCGAGGTTTATTTTCTTTTCTTTCGCTTTTTAAAAAAATCAGCATTGCGAAAAGAGTCAATTTCGCCATTGCGTTCACCGCGATCCTGACGTTGCTCGCCACTATTTTATTACCCCAGGGGATCGTGCAAACCGGTGCATTTTTGGCAATTTTTATTATGTTAGCATTTTATCTTAATGCGCAGATTTGCCGTCCACTAAAAACCATTGTTCATCATATGCAGCACGTCGTTTCTGGACGAAAACCGGCCTATTTCCATTTCGATCGCGTCGATGAAGTGGGAATGATGATGCGTCTGGTTAATCAGTCAGGTCTGAATCTAAATTCTCTGGTGGATGATGTCGGGGCACAAATATCAGGGATCAGTACCATTAGCCAGCAGGTGGAAAAGGAAGGCGCGGCGTTGCAGGCGCGTTCAGAAGAAACAGCGGATGATTTGCAGCAAACGGCAGCTGCCGTGGAAGAGATTGCCAGCGCCGTACAGCAAACCGCACAAACCGCCGGGGAAGCGATTCATATGGCGGATCGCACCAGCAGCAGCGCCCACAGCGGCGAAACGGCGATGAAACAGACCATCGGCATGATGCAGTCGGTGTCGAAAGATAACAGTCAGATCGTCGATATCATCGCCGTGATCGACCGTATCGCCTTCCAGACCAATATTCTGGCGCTCAACGCGGCGGTGGAAGCCGCTCGCGCGGGTGAAGCAGGACGCGGTTTTGCAGTCGTGGCGGCGGAAGTCCGTAATCTGGCCCAGCACTCGGCCTCGGCGGCCAAAGAGATCAAAACGCTGATTGAGAAAAACGTCGCCAGCGTTAACGCGGGCGTGGCAATGGTTGAACAGACCGAAACGCACCTTACTGCAATGATCGGCAACGTATTGCAGGTGACATCCCTGATTAAAGAGATCGGCCATGCGACTCAGGAGCAAACTCTGGCCCTGACGCTGATTAACGAATCGATTTCCCGCATCGGCGTGATGACCCACAACAATACGGGCATGGTCGATAATGTCACCAGCGCCGCCAGACACCTGACGCAGCGCACCACACGGCTGCAACAGGCGATTGCGGTATTTGGCGGTTAACGGCCCTGATATTGCTCGTCGGTCACTTTTTCCAGCCAGTCAACCGGGCTGCCGTTCACGGATTCGGCGATGGCGATATGCGTCATCGCGGTTTGTGAACTGGCGCCGTGCCAGTGTTTTACGCCGGGCGGTATCCACGCGATATCGCCCTGATTAAGCACTTCTGCCTCTTTACCCCACTCCTGCAACCACCCGCGCCCCTGAGTCACAATCAGAGTCTGCCCCAGCGGATGAGTATGCCACGCGGTACGTGCGCCGGGTTCAAACGTTACCGTTGCCCCGCCGACGGCTGCCGGTTCCGTCGCCTGAAATGGCGCATCGATACGCACGGTGCCGCTAAACCACGCTTCCGGGCCGCGAACGGACGGTAGCGAACCACTACGGATAATTTTCATGTTGCCTCCTGTTTTGCTGATGCGTTAACAGTAGCGCAAAGCCAGGCGCAGCATTAGACTGCATAATCAGAAAGGAACTATGAACTCAACTCATAAATCGGGAACTGCGCCATGCTGAAAGATAATTTCAACGATCTGCTTTCTTTTATGGTGGTTGCCCGCGAGCGCAGTTTTACCCGCGCTGCCGCCCAGCTTGGTGTTTCGCAATCGGCGTTAAGCCACGCGATGCGCAATCTTGAAGCCCGTCTGGATATGCGCTTGCTCACCCGAACCACCCGCAGCGTGGCCCCGACCGAGGCAGGCGAGCAACTTTTTACGCGCCTCAGCCCGCACTTGCTGGAAATCGAACAGGAGCTAACTGCTCTGCGTGATATGCGCGACAAACCCGCTGGCAACATTCGTATTACTGCCGGAGAACACGCCATGTCTTCGGTGCTGTGGCCGGTGCTAAAACCGTTTATGGCGCAGTACCCCGACATTCACATCGAAGTTACCGTGGACAATGGCCTGACGGATATTGTTGATGGTCGCTTTGACGCAGGCGTGCGGCTCGGCGAACAAGTTGCCAAAGATATGATTGCGGTACGCATCGCACCTGATATGCGCATGGTAGTGGTCGGATCGGCGGATTATTTAGCGCGTTTCGGCATCCCGGAATCCCCCGAACAGCTGGCGAACCATCGCTGCATTAATATGCGTCTGCCGACGCTCGGCGGGCTGTACGCCTGGGAATTTGAACAGGATGGTCGTGAACTGCGGGTACGAGTGGACGGTCAGTTGACGCTAAACAGCCTGCCCCAGCGCATTGATGCCGCCGTGGCAGGCCTGGGACTGGCGTATGTGCCGGAAGATACGGTGCAGCACGCTATTGCTGGCGGACAACTTATCCAGGTGCTTGATTCATGGTGTCCGTATTTTGACGGTTACCACCTTTACTACCCGAGTCGTCGTCAACACACCACCGCCTTCTCACTGCTCGTCGATGCGCTGCGTAAAGCGTAACTTACTTCCCGACGCGCGCCTGAAGATGTTGAGGATAGCGATCGCCGACCACATCGATGCTCGCCAGCGCCTGGTTGATTCGACCGAGCGCTTCAGGTGACAACGTCACGCTGGCTCCGCCCAGATTCTCTTCCAGACGATGCAGTTTAGTGGTGCCCGGAATCGGCACAATCCACGGCGCTTTGGCCAGCAGCCATCCCAGCGCGATTTGCGCCGGCGTCACGCCCTGCTCAGCCGCCAGACGCTGCACCAGATCCACCAGCTGTTGATTGGCCTGACGCGAGGCTTCACTAAAACGCGGCACCTGGTTGCGGAAGTCACTGCTGTCGAAGGTGGTTTGTGCGTTGATCGCCCCGGTCAGGAAGCCTTTTCCCAATAGGCTGAACGGCACAAAACCGATATTCAGCTCCTCGAGCAGCGGTAAAATGGCCTGTTCCGGTTCGCGCCACCACAGGGAATATTCGCTTTGTAGCGCAGCCACCGGGCACACCGCATGGGCGCGACGAATCGTCTCGACGCCCGCTTCTGACAGTCCGAAATGTTTCACTTTGCCTTCGGCGATCAGGTCAGCAACGGTTCCGGCAACATCTTCTACCGGAACATCAGGATCAACCCGATGCTGGTAATAGAGGTCAATTACCTCCGTTTTCAGGCGTTTTAACGAGCCTTCTATCGCCGCGCGAATATGTTCCGGACGGCTGTTAAGCACCTGGCCAGGTTGAGCGCAGTCGAAACCAAATTTGGTCGCAATCACCACATTATCGCGCACCGGGGCCAGCGCTTCGCCCACTACCTCTTCGTTGATGTACGGGCCGTAGACTTCGGCGGTATCGAAGAATGTGACGCCGCGATCAACCGCCGCACGGATGAGGGCAATGGCCTGCGCTTTGTCCGTCGCCGGGCCGTAACCGAAGCTTAACCCCATACATCCCAGCCCCAGGGCGGAAACTGTTAAACCATTTTGTCCGAGTTGTCGCTGTTGCATCTGTTGACCTCATGCGTTGTGTTTTGAACAACACCACTCTAAGGGGCATTTCTTATGAGCACTACAGCGCATAACTGCTTGTGCTTATGAAATTGGCTCATCAATTGTGATAAGTCCCTCTCAATTCGTATTATTTCAGGCCGGTTATATTTTGCGTCGCTTATGGATTGCGGGTAGGATGCTTCGCCATGTTTTGCCTTATCCATACGCAGAATGACTGGAAAGGCGGCATCTGGCCGCACAGAAGCAATCGATTGGTCTGCTGACGGCCATGTACGGGCATCCCTAAGATGATTCAGACAGGTAAACAGGTATCTCAATGAAAACAAGCAATAAAAGCGCAGCCGATCATCACGCTGCGAAACGTCGCTGGTTGAACTCTCACGAAGAGGGCTACCACAAGGCGATGGGCAACCGTCAGGTGCAGATGATCGCCATCGGCGGCGCCATTGGTACAGGGTTGTTTTTAGGTGCGGGTGCACGACTGCAAATGGCGGGCCCGGCGCTGGCACTGGTCTATCTGGTGTGCGGTATTTTCTCCTTCTTTATTCTGCGTGCGCTTGGCGAGCTGGTATTACACCGTCCGTCCAGCGGCAGTTTTGTCTCCTACGCCCGTGAGTTTCTCGGCGAAAAAGCCGCCTATGTGGCGGGCTGGATGTATTTCGTCAACTGGGCAATGACCGGGATTGTCGATATCACCGCTGTCGCGCTGTATATGCACTACTGGGGCGCGTTCGGTGATGTTCCGCAGTGGGTGTTTGCCCTTGGTGCGCTGGCGATTGTCGGCACCATGAATATGATCGGCGTGAAGTGGTTCGCCGAGATGGAATTCTGGTTTGCACTTATTAAAGTGCTGGCAATTGTGATTTTCCTGGTCGTCGGAACCGTGGTTCTCGGCAGCGGAAAACCGCTCGACGGCGGCGCGACCGGCTTCCATCTGATAACCGATAACGGCGGCATCTTCCCGCACGGCCTGCTGCCTGCGCTGGTGCTGGTTCAGGGTGTGGTTTTTGCCTTCGCCTCGATTGAACTGGTCGGGACCGCAGCGGGTGAATGTAAAGACCCGCAGACGATGGTGCCAAAAGCGATTAACAGCGTTATCTGGCGTATCGGCCTGTTCTACGTTGGCTCAGTAGTGCTGTTGGTGCTGCTGCTGCCGTGGAATGCCTATCAGGCGGGACAAAGTCCGTTCGTGACCTTCTTCTCTAAGCTCGGCGTGCCTTACGTTGGCAGCATTATGAACATTGTGGTGCTGACTGCTGCGCTCTCCAGCCTGAACTCCGGTTTGTACTGCACAGGCCGTATCCTGCGCTCGATGTCGATGGGCGGTTCCGCACCAAAATTCATGTCGAAAATGAGCAAACAGCAGGTTCCGTACGCGGGGATTCTTGCGACGCTGGTGATTTACGTCTTTGGCGTGTTCCTGAACTATCTGGTGCCGTCTCAGGTGTTTGAGATCGTGCTAAACGTGGCGGCTATCGGCATTATCGCCTCATGGGCGTTTATCGTGGTGTGCCAGATGCGCCTGCGTAAAGCGATCAAAGAAGGTAAAGCAGCGGATGTGAGCTTCAAAATGCCGGGCGCACCGGTAACATCGTGGCTGACTCTGCTGTTCCTGTTCAGCGTACTGGCATTGATGGCGTTTGACTATCCGAACGGCACCTACACCATCGCCACGATCCCACTGCTGGCTATCCTGCTGGTGATTGGCTGGTTTGGTGTGCGTAAGCGCGTGAACGAGATCCACAGCACAGCGCCGGTGCTGACGGAAGATGCGCAGCACGACGGTCCATTGGTTGAAGAGACTTCGCGTTAACAGACGCGGCTGAAACCCCGTAGGCCCGCGCAAGCGCAGCGCCGCCGGGCAAAAAAAGGGAAGGCATTTTTGCCTTCCCTTTTTCTTTTCGCCGGGTGGCGGCTTCGCCTTACCCGGCCTACAAGAGCCGTTTACAACGCGATACGGATCACGTCGTCCGGCTGGGTCGCTTCCTGCTGACGGGTGGATTTCTGTTTCACCGTCACGTACAAAGTTTTACCGTCGGCGGACAGCGCCAGGCTGTTCGGGAAGGTTGGCGTATCAAAGGTTTTCGTCACTTTGTAGGTTTTCGCGTCAATCACGCTGACTTTACCCTCTTCGCGATGGGTCACGTACGCTTCGTTGCGCGTCTGGTTAAACAGCACCGCCAGCGATTCAGGTGCGGCGATCTTCTCGATAACCTTTCCGTCTTTCAGATTCACTACCAGCACTTCAGGCTGTTTGGAATCGGTCAGGAACGCGCGCTGGCCTTTAGTGTCCAGGCTCAGGTTCAGATAGAAGTGTTCTTTCCCGTCATCCTGCACTTTTTGACGGCTCAGCACCTTGTGGGTGGCCGTATCAATGGTAATCAGTTCGCCGTCCGCATTGGTGCTGTACAGGCGTTTGGCCTGCGCATCCAGCGCCAGACCGGTGCTGAAGGTGCCTGTGTCCTTGATGGTCTCTTTCAGTTTCAGCGTTTCGCCATCCACCACCCAGATAACGCTCTCTTTGCCGATACCGGTGATATACACGGTATTAGTGGTGTCATCAGCCACCAGTTCGCGCGGTTGCAGCGGCTTCACGGTGTCGCTACGTTTGCGATCGTCCAGTACCAGGCGCCCTTTCACGTCGCCGGTTTTAGCGTCGATAGCGGTCACGGCGCTGTTGGTGGTGTTACCAAACCACAGGGTCTGCGTGGCGCTGTTGATGGTAGCCCCGAACGGTTTTAAATCGTTATGAATGGCCTGTGTCACTTCCAGCGTGACCGGATCGAGACGGTAAACCACGCCACCTTTATCCGTTTTACGGCTTTGCGTGGTTGCCACCCACAGGGCGTTTTCCTGCTGGCTGACGGCCATTTCGTAAGCGCCCTTGCCGACCGCTTTTCGCAGCATCTCTTCTGCAGCATGAACATTAAACGAACCCGCTACCAGCAATGAACCCAGCAGTAAAGAACCACGCAGACGCGGCGAGCACAGATGACGTAATGACATGACGACTCCCTTTGATAAAAAATGTAGTAATGCCGACATTGCTTCCCTGAGACGAAGTCATGGCTTCGTCATGATTATTGTTGAGAATAGTAATCATTATTCCAGTAAATGTGGAGACTTTGTTTCCCGTTAACCTAATGTGCTGTTAAAGTTTTCAAATTATTTACAAAAGATTTACCATACGCACATGTGTTCCATTTGGTTCGTTTCTTCCATCTACTGGCTTCTATTCATGAAAATCATTTCTGCCCGTCAGGCCACGCTCTCCCTTTTGTGGATGCCGACGATCTTCGCCTCCGCATCCGTTCTGGCTGCACAAGAACAAACGATGATCGTCAGCGCTACGCCGCAGACCGTTTCTGAACTCGATACCCCTGCTGCTGTCAGCGTGGTTAACGGGGACGATATGCGTCAGGCCGCGCCGCGCATCAACCTTTCAGAATCGCTCGGCAGCGTTCCGGGTTTACAAATCCAGAACCGTCAGAACTATGCCCAGGATTTGCAGCTCTCCATGCGTGGATTTGGCGCACGCTCGACCTTCGGCGTGCGCGGCATTCGCATGTACGTCGACGGCATTCCGGCCACAATGCCCGACGGTCAGGGGCAGACCTCGAATATCGACCTCTCCAGTATTGATAGCGTTGAAGTGCTGCGCGGCCCGTTTTCCGCTCTGTACGGCAACGCCTCCGGTGGGGTGATCAATATCGCCAGCCAGACGGGACAGCAGCCGCCGACTATTGAGGCGAGCAGCTATTACGGCAGCTACGGAACCTGGCGCTACGGGATGAAAGCCACCGGTGCGATGGGCGATGGGACCCACGCGGGCGACGTGGATTACACTGTTTCCACCACCCGCTTCACCACCCAGGGCTATCGTGATCACAGCGGCGCACGTAAAAATCTCGCCAACGCCAAACTCGGCGTGCGCATTGACGATGCCAGCAAACTGACACTGATTTTTAACAGCGTCGATATGAAAGCCAACGATCCGGGCGGACTGGATTATCAGGAGTGGCGCGACAATCCGCGTCAGTCGCCACGCGCCGATCAGTACAACACCCGCAAAACCATCAAACAGACTCAGGCGGGCCTGCGCTATGAGCGTCAGCTGACGGAGCAGGACGATCTCAGCGTGATGATGTACGCCGGTGAGCGCGAAATGACGCAGTACCAGTCAATTCCGTATCAGCCGCAGCTTAAAGAGACCCACTCCGGCGGCGTTATCGACATGCAGCGCCACTAT
Source organism: Lelliottia jeotgali (assembly GCA_002271215.1). NCBI lineage: Bacteria > Pseudomonadati > Pseudomonadota > Gammaproteobacteria > Enterobacterales > Enterobacteriaceae > Lelliottia > Lelliottia jeotgali. The sequence continues at coordinate 2,342,347 of CP018628.1, forward strand.
CAGGGCGTGGACACCCGCTGGACGCATCGCGGCGAACTGCTGGTGCCGGTCACTTTCACCACGGGTTTGAACTACGAAAACATGAGCGAAGATCGTCGCGGGTACGAAAACTTCGTCATGAATAATGGCGTGCCGGAATATGGCGTCAAAGGCGATAAACGCCGCGACGAACGCAACCTGATGTGGAACGTTGACCCGTATCTGCAAACCAGCTGGCAGCTGACGCAAAAACTGTCCCTGGATGCGGGCGTGCGCTACAGCTCCGTGTGGTTTGATTCCAACGATCATTACGTGCAGGGCACCAACGGGGATGACAGCGGTGACGCGAGCTATCACAAATGGCTGCCTGCCAGCGCGTTAAAATACGCCATCACCGACGCGTGGAATGTCTATGCCGCCGCTGGTCGCGGATTTGAAACGCCGACCATTAACGAGCTGTCTTACCGCTCCGGGAATCAAAGCGGGCTGAACTTCGGCCTGAAACCGTCCACCAACAATACCTACGAAGTGGGCAGCAAAACCCGCATCGGCAATGGTCTGTTGACGGCGGCGCTGTTCCGCACCGATACGGATGATGAGATCGTCGTGGACGCCAGTTCCGGCGGTCGCACCAGCTACAAAAATGCCGGGAAAACCCGTCGTCAGGGCGTGGAACTGTCTCTCGATCAGCAGTTTGCCGAGAACTGGAAGCTGAAAATGGCGTGGACGTATCTGGATGCGACCTACCGCACTAACGTCTGCTCTGACGCCGACTGTAACGGTAACCGTATGCCGGGCATCGCGCGCAATATGGGCTATGCGTCGTTCGGCTGGCAGCCGGAAGAAGGCTGGTACGCAGGCTCGGATGTGCGCTACATGAGCGACATTATGGCGGACGATGAAAACACCGCCAAAGCCCCTTCCTACACCGTGGTCGGCCTGAATACGGGCTACAAATTTAACTACGGCAACTGGGGAATGGACGTCTTCGGGCGCGTCGATAACCTGTTCGACAAAGAGTATGTCGGATCGGTCATCGTTAACGAATCCAACGGCCGCTACTACGAACCGGCTCCGGGGCGTAATTACGGCGTGGGGATGTCAGTTTCGTATCGTTTCGAATAACGATTAATAGACGCTACGCAACATAAACCCCGCCTGACGAAGGCGGGGTTTCAGAGGCCACTTATTCCTCAACGTAACGGTACGCGGTCACAATCCCTTTATCAGAGAAATCAACCGACAGATATTGTTTCCTGTCGAGGATCACCGGAATGATAAGATAGATGCGACGATCGACGATTTTTGAGGTATATACCCAGTGGTTCACTTTGTTGTAATCCGGCGTATTGGCGGGCACGCCGAAGGCAATCAGAACATCTTTGCGGGTGGTCACCTCAGGAGTGATTTTCTGTTTGATCTCTTTTTCAGAATACTGCGCTAAGCTGGTTGCGCCCGTTTTATCGTAATTTGACGCGCATGACGCGCTCATTAAGACAAGTAAAACAATTCCTAACGCCTTCGCCGCTCTCATTGCTTAACATCCTTTTCCACATAGATGCCATTGGTAGTATCTAATGCGACTTCCTTCATATACAGCACGCAGTAGCCCGTCTTGTCTGCGTAGCTGATGTGCCCTTCGTAGATTTTTTGCTTTTCAGGTACGAATGAAAGGGATACGTGGCAGCCCTGATACAATGAATGCTCAATGGTGGTTTTTTGATTCGGTATTAGCAGCGTTTCAAAATAATCATCTTTGTAACTCTTTCCGGTTATTTTGGGTAAACCAATATCCTTTGTTGAACCCAGGAAAGGATTGAGGTAACGATTATGCTTTAAAACCCAGCCACCCGTTTGTTTACCAGAAGGGTCGTATTGATAAATCCCGTAGCTCATCGGAGGCCCGATAAGACGGATTTTTGCGACATCAGCACTGTTTGTCGGAGGGGTGTACAGTTTTGGCTCTGGGAATAACGTGCTGCAGCCTGATACGCTCAGGGCAACAGGAATCAAAATCCAGCTCAGATATTTCATCATCTATCCTTGTCTAACAAAGTAGAGTGAATATCGGCATGCCTCCTCAAAACTTGATGGTGACTTTTTACATCAATAAACATGAAATAATATTCCCGGAAGAGCAATTCCTCCGGGTAATAGTTAAGTAGGGCAATAGTTTTAATGGAGAAGTAAAAAGGAATTAAACTATTCCTTAACTAAAATATTGCTGCAATAAAAGCGCCGTCGAGCCTTCAATCAGTTTATCTATCGCTTTATCACAGGCCTGGACATCCCCGCGTTCGAGAGCATCGAGCAGCTCATCGTAGCGATAGGAATACTGTGTAATGTCGTGAACATCTTCATACAGATAATTGAAGCATGGGCCAATACGCACCCAAAGTTGTTCAATCATTGCCGTTAATGTCGGCATTTTCGCGTGTTCATACAGCCTGAAACGAAACGCACGATTGGCGTGTAAGGCGCGTTGCGCCTCGCCGTTACGCATCGCTGTGTGGAATTTTTCAGCCAGATCCCGTAATTCCAGCATCTTATTGTCAGTCATATTTTCGCAGGCGGCAGCGACAGCCATTGTTTCCAATTGCTTTCGAATGGCGCTAATTTCTGTATAACGCTCGAGGGTTATTTCCGGCACCAGAAAGGCCTGTGCAGGGGTAGCGTGCAGTGCCCCGGCGGAAACCAGTCGCAAAAGTGCTTCGCGAACGGGAGTAATGCTGGTGCCTAATTTATCCGCAATTTCTTTGGTAATGAGCCTTGCGCCAGGTTTGAGCGCTCCGGCAATCAACGCCCCTTTCAAACTCACCTCAACTTGCATCGTAAGGCTCAAACGTTGGGCTTTTTCCAAATTTTCCAATTCCAGCATGTTCATTTCCTTCAGCTTAAAATAAGCGCTATTCACCGCCCCCGCCTTGACCATGACGGGGCCTGTTAAATATATCCTGTATCTTCATGCCTGGTATTGGGGGTAACGCTAAAATGACGAACTAAAAATTATGTTTCTTTTATGCATCCAGCTAACACGTTCCAGCAGGAACGATCGCTATGCTGGTATTATTAAAGACATTATAGTCAAACTTTAAGAATATATTATGGCGGGGATTCCCGCCATATTTAGTACCATTAGTTATCCTTCGCCACGCGAATCACGACTTTGCCGAAGTTTTTTCCTTCCAGCATGCCAATGAAGGTCTGAGGCGCATTTTCAAGTCCGTCGGTAACCTGTTCGCGATACTGAATTTTGCCCTCTTTGATCCAGCGCCCCATCTCTTCCTGGAACTCGTGAATGCGATGGCTGTAATCAAGGCTGATGATAAAGCCCTGCATACGGATGCGTTTTTTGAGCAACGTCCCCATCAGCAGCGGTAAACGGTCTGGCCCGTCGGGCAGTGACGTGGCGTTGTATCCGCTCACCAGTCCACAGACCGGCACGCGCGCCGAGGTGTTGAGAAGCGGGAGTACCGCATCAAAGACCTTTCCGCCGACGTTTTCGTAATAAACATCGATGCCTTTCGGGCAGGCTTGCGCCAGTTGTTCGGCAAAATCATCCGCGTGGTGATCCAGACACTGGTCAAATCCCAGCACGTCGACCGCATGACGACATTTTTCCGCGCCGCCCGCGATGCCTACCACATGACAGCCTTTAATCTTGCCGATCTGCCCGACGGTTGCCCCGACTGGCCCGGTGGCCGCAGCGACTACCAGCGTCTCGCCCGCCTTCGGCTGGCCGATATCCAGCAGCCCCATATACGCGGTGAAACCCGGCATCCCCAGCACACCCAGCGCCCAGGACGGATTTTCAACCTCTTCGCCCAGCTTGACGAGGCCCGCGCCGTCAGAGAGTTCATACTCCTGCCAGCCGCTATAACCCAGTACCCACTCGCCCGCTTTAAATTTCGGATGGTTCGACTGCTCTACGCGACTGACCGTGCCGCCCACCATTACCGCGCCAACGTCGACCGGCGGTGAATAGGACGGCGCATCGCTCATGCGGCCACGCATATAAGGATCAAGTGAAAGCCACACTGTTCGCAGCAGCAGTTGCCCGTCCGCAGGCGTCGGCACCGGCTGCTCTTCCAGGCGAAAATTGTCCGCCACCGGCGCACCGTGCGGGCGAGAGGCCAGCACCAGACGGCGGTTTGTTTTTGCAGATTGACTCATGGGTAGCTCCTTTGTTGCGCAAATGTCCTTAGAGACTAGCGCCTGTTGCCGACAACTGCCTTATCATTACGAGCCAGACTGATTCAGGCGCACCACCAGATAGACGCAGGGTTGCTGCGTCTCATTGATGAAGCGACAGTCATTCGGCGGCCCCAGTTCCAGACAATCTCCGGCCTGCATTTCATGCCGGGTATCGCCCTCCTGGAATACCAGCTCACCGGACTGTAGCCAGATAAGCTGGCGCGCCAGGGCATAGGACGAAGCGGGCATCGGCACATCACTGCCACCAGGAAGCTCAACCTGAACCAGGTCAATCGGCAAATCAGTGCGGGGAGAAACGTGGCGACGCAGATAGTGACTTTGCGGATCGCGCCACACTGGCTGATTAGCCAATCGTAGCAATTTACCCTCCTGCATCTCAGCGCGCGCAATCAGCGTGGACATGCTGATGCCAAACGCACCCGAAAGCCGTGCCAGAAGTGTGGCGGTTGGGCTACTTTCGCTGCGTTCAATTTTGTGGATCATGGCGCGCGAGACGCCTGCCCGTTCAGCAAGCTCGCTCAGAGACCAGCCGCGCGACTCGCGTTCTACCCGAATACGCGCGCTAATCCGTTGATTCATATCGTCTGGCATAGTGTTCATATCGTCATACTATAGTGTATAGACCCGATTTCAATGGCGTTGTCATAACAAAAAAATATGTCTTATGCCGTAGCAGTATGGCTGAGCGCTTGTGTAATATTGTGTGAATAATGTCTACTATAGTGAACAACACATTTCGAGGTTCCGATGATGATTCGTCACGCCAGCAAAGAAGATTGCGCCGCCATCGGCGAGATTTACAACCATGCGGTACTCCACACCGCCGCCATCTGGAACGACTCCACCGTCGATACTGATAACCGCATTGCCTGGTTTGAAGCGCGAACGCTGATGGGCTATCCGGTATTAGTGACGGAAGAAAACGGCGTGGTGACGGGCTATGCTTCATTTGGCGACTGGCGCGCCTTTGACGGTTTTCGTCATACCGTCGAACACTCGGTTTACGTTCATCCCGATCACCAGGGTAAAGGCATTGGCCGCGAACTGATGAAAAAGCTGATCGTTGAGGCCCGCGCTATTGGCAAACACGTGATGGTCGCGGGTATCGAGTCGCAAAATCAGGTTTCTGTTCACCTGCACGAAACGCTGGGCTTTGTCGTCACCGGGCAAATGCCGCAGGTGGGGACCAAATTTGGCCGATGGTTGGATTTGACCTTTATGCAGCTCCAGCTCGACGATCGAAACGAACCGGACGCTATCTGATGAATCAGTCCCTGACGCTGGTCTTTCTGGTGGCAGCCGGGATCGGCCTGGTGGTGCAAAACACGCTGATGGTACGCATCACTCAATCGTCTTCGACGATTTTAATCGCTATGCTGCTGAACTCGCTGGTTGGTATTGTGCTGTTTGTCAGTATCTTGCTGATTAAAAACGGCGTGGCGGGCTTTAGCGAGCTGGCATCGACGATCCGCTGGTGGACGCTGATTCCGGGCCTGCTGGGGTCGTTCTTTGTTTTCGCCAGTATTAGCGGCTATCAGTACGTCGGCGCGGCGACCACTATTGCAGTGCTGGTCGCCAGCCAGTTGATTGGTGGACTGGTGATGGACATCGTGAAAAGCCAGGGCATTCCGCTGCGCGCGCTAATTGGCCCAGTTTGCGGCGCAGTGCTGTTGGTGGTGGGCGCCTGGCTTGTGGCGAGACGCCAGTTCTGAACCTTAAATAATCGAGCCGCCCTGGGTCAGGTGCTCATGGCGGGCTTCTGCTTCTTCTTTGTGCTGTTTGCCGTGGTGGGCGATGGTGTTGCGCAGTCGCTGCTGCTGAGCGTAACGATCTTCGCGGGTCAGCTCGGTGTCTTCGCTGAGCTCGACCAGCAGTTCGTTCATATGGGTGATAACACTCTCTTCCACCGCCGCATCCACGCGGGCAATCACTTCATCTAAATGTGACATTGTCACTCCTTGTTAACTGAGTTTGCCGGGTGGCGGCTACGCCTTACCCGGCCTACGGGTTCTGTACGGTCTTTTTGTCGGGTGGCGGCTGCGCCTTACCCGACCTACGGGTTCTGTGCGGTGTTTTGTAGGCCCGGTAAGCGCAGCGCCACCGGGCGTTTTAAGCCGCACCGCCCCTACAAATACTGAAATGTTAATTCAGCTTCGCTTTTGAGAAATCGCTTCCCATCAGGCTAACGCTATAACCCGTGACATTGCTGCGGGTGGCGTAGAACGTTTTGCCATTCGCCAGCGCAATCCACGGAGCCTGCTGGTAGAAAATCTCCTGCGCCTGACCGTAGAGCTCTGCACGTTTCGCTGGTTCACTGGTCAGTTTCGCTTTCTGTACGAGGTCATTATACCCTTTGTCACACCAGCGCGCGGCATTGGAACCGGTCTTGATACTGTTACAGCCCAACAGCACATCGGCGAAGTTGTCCGGGTCGCCGTTATCGGACATCCAGCCAAACAGCGCGGCGTCGTGCTCGCCTTTGCGCATGCCGGACAGATATTCGCCCCACTCATAAGAGACAATTTTCGCCTTCACGCCGACCTTCGCCCAGTCGTTCTGGATCATCTCTGCGATGCGTTTGGAGTTCGGGTTATACGGGCGCTGAACCGGCATCGACCACAGCGTCACTTCTGCGCCCTTCTCCAGCCCAGCCTGCTTCAGCAGCGCTTTCGCTTTTTCCGGGTCGTAGCTGTAATCTTTCAGATCTTTGTTATAGCCAAGCATATTTGGCGGAATTGGTGATTTAGCGACCGTACCGGAGCCCATAAACACCGCATTCACAATGGCCGTTTTATCAGTCGCATAGTTCAACGCCTGACGCACCAGCACGTTATCAAACGGTTTTTTCTCCGTATTAAACGCCAGATAGCCGACGTTCAGCGCATCAACGGAGTGCAGCGTCAGATCTTTGTTGTTCTTGATCACATCAAACTGCACCGGCGAAGGCGCAGGAATAATCTGGCACTCGTTGGTTTGCAGCTTCGCCAGACGTGTTTCGACGTTAGGCGTGATAGAGAAAATCAGGTGTTTAGTCGGGACCGCACCGTCCCAGTAATTTGGGTTGGCGAGATAGCGGATCTGCGAATCAACTTTATATTGTTGCAACACATACGGACCGGTGCCGATAGGCCAGGTGTCGACGTTTTCCGGCGTGCCTTTTTTAAGCATCACGTCGGCATATTCGGCTGACAAAATGGAGGCGAAATCCATTCCCCAGTCGGCCAGGAACGCCGCATTCGGCTCGGTCAGCACAAACTGCACATGATAATCATCGACTTTTTTCACGTCCTGAATCAGTTTGTCCAGACCGACGTCATTAAAGTATTCGTAATTGCCCTGCGAAACGTTGTGGTACGGATGTTTAGGGTCTTTCTGGCGCAGCACCGAGAAGATAACGTCATCAGCATTAAAATCACGCGTCGGTTTGAAGAATTTATTGCTATTAAACTTCACGCCCTTACGCAGCGTAAATGTATAGGTTTTGCCGTCAGGCGAAATGGTCCACGACTCCGCCAGCGACGGAACGGGGGTATTCTTGACCGGATCAAAATTGATCAAACGGTTATAAAGCACCTGAGAACTGGCAACGAATGACGGGCCAGAACTGGCGATTTGCGGGTTGAACGATTCCGGTGACGCCTCGGAACAGTAAATAATCGTATCTGTGTTTGCCGCCCAAGCGGCGCTTGCCGGTAAAAGTGTGCTCAGCGCCAGCGCGAGCAGCGTTTTCCCTGTCTTTTTACCTGTGGACATGGTTATAAGCCTTTTCGTTTTATTATATAGAAGGTTAATAACAGCACAGCCCTGAGCGAGTGGCAAATAACGAAACACTATCAGGTTATTCTAAAGCAGCGTATTTCGCTGGTTTAACAAACAGCCCTCGCCGGTTGATTTGCCTTAAGTCAGCTACGTCGTCAAGCACTACCGCCACGTTCTATGCCGTAAGAAATCGCCGCTTTTAGCGTCTCCTCGTCCGTTTGCTTGTATCTCGATTTCGTTAAAGTAATGGTGTGAAGAAGTCTACAGGACCAAATCGTGGCAAAAACACTTTTACGCAGCGGTAATCTCGATGATTTTCAGGCCGTTGGCGGCGGCGGACAGGCCGTATTTGAATCAGCATTACAAATCCGAGAAGCACTTCGTCTGCGCAAACAGCAGGCTATTGTCGATTGTCTGGCCATCCCGCAGGTCAACGACGGCGGTGACCGCGTTGACTGGTATTCGCCGGTAGATGGCGACGTTTCCAGCTGGAATGCAACCGATGAAGACGCACGTTTTCGCGCCTTGCACTATCTGGAAAATACCCTTTCCAGCGTCGAGTCGCTGAGTAAAAAGAGCCTTCAGTCACCCAAAACTGCTCAGCAGCTGTTTGGTTCCCTGCTCTCAAAAGCATTCCAGTTCCCTGGTGAAAATTTCCTGTTCCTCGTCGACGGCAAGCCTGTCATTACGTTCTGGGGGTTTGTGAACCTCAACGAAAATGCGCGCGAGGATGTTCTGGATTGCCTGCGCGAATCGCTCAAACCAGAACCGATGCCTGCGCCGGTAGAAGAACCTGAGCCAGAAGAGCCCGCCCCGACGATTGTTTTTGAACAAGCCGACGCGCCGCTCGTCGCGCCACCGCCTGTCGTGCGAGTAACCGAGGACGATTTGTATTCGGCTGAGCCTGCCACTGTGCGAATGCCCGAAGTGGCAACGCCTGTTGAACCGGCGCCTGCCGTTATCGGCAAGAAGCGCCGCGTTCCGCTCTGGTCCCTGCCTGTAGCCGCCGTGATTATCGCCGCTGTTGCCGCGCCGCTGCTGTGGCCGAAACAGGCCCCTTCCGCAGAACCGACCCCAGTGTCAGCCCCTGCACCATTAGCCATTGCACCGAAACCGGTGAAACCGGCAGTGGAAATGACGATGAATTTACCGCTGCATCAAGCCGAAGTCCTGCCAGTAAAAGCAGCAGAACCCGCGCCCGCACCTGTGGAGCAAGCCGTTGTCATCACCGCCATACCTAAAGATGCGATGGTCATGGACGCAGTTCAGGTGAAAACCGGTTCGACCAAGTTCCTCAACGGCACCTGGCGCGCGATGCTGGACGTGAAAGATCCGATTACCGGAAAACCACCCTCACTGCGTTACCAAATTCAGAACAACAAAGGTATTGCCAGAGTGGTTCACGGTGACAATGTGGTATGTCGAAGCGACATATTCTCCGGGCTGCACAGCAACGGCGAACTGATGATTAAGAGCCGCGGCAATGCTCGCTGCACTGACGGTTCGCGCTACCCGATGCCGGAGATCGCCTGTAAAGCCGGGACTAACGACGTGGCAGAATGCACTGCCCGTTATGATGCCAAAACCGTCGTTCCGCTGACGTTCAAGAAAGCAGGTGCCTGATCCTATGCTGGTTAATCTTTGCGACTACAAACAAAGCGTGACGCTGATTGCGAACAGCGGCGTACAGTTTCTTGATTTTGGCCTGACGCCACAGGATTCGGCAAGTCTGGGCCGTTTCGTACGTAAAACCGCCAATGGCCCGTTGCTGCGCCTCAATTATGATCTGGTGAACAGCCGCTATACCTTACCCGCGGGTCGCGGCGGGCAGCCTGAAGTGGTGAAACCAGAAAGTACCTACACCTTGCATCAGTCTCTGGCGGTGCTGGATGGCGTCTGGTTCCCCATTCCTTTTTTACGCTTTAATCCTCCACGTACCTTCGTCGACGGCCCGGATAACTGGGCGCGGGCGCAGGTACGCAAGCTTGAGACGCCGGACAGCGCAGGCAATACCCATCGTGTAACCTTTGCGCTCGACAGCCAGATTGCCGATCACGCCACACCGGGCCTGTCGCCGGTCGAAAATGACATCCTGAACGGCACCCGTTTTGCGCTGGCCTGGCGCGACGATGAAGTGCTGAGTTTCCTCGATCAGACCTGGATTGACGGCTGGCTGCGCGAAGCCTTTACGGGCTACGCTACCGGCGTGGAAAACCGCTCCGAGCGCGACCTGCATCAGGCGCTGCGCGGGTTTGAATACCAGGCGCACTGGCTCAATTTGATGACCATGCTTGGCGAGCAGATCACCGTCCCGGAAGTCAAATTTGTTACCCATACCCTGAGCACCCCGGCGATTCCAGTCGATCTGATTCTGGATGTCGGCAACACTCACACCTGTGGCGTGATCATTGAAGATCATGGCGATGCCAACGACGGCCTGCGCCAGACCGCAGAACTGCAGGTACGCTCCTTAAGCGAACCGCAGTTCCTGAACGAGCCGCTGTTTACCAGCCGCCTGGAATTCTCTGAAGCCCGCTTTGGCAAACAACACTTCTCGGTCGAAAGTGGACGCGAAGATGCCTTTGTCTGGCCATCTATCGTTCGCGTGGGCGATGAAGCACGCAAACTGGCAATGCAGCGCCTCGGCACCGAAGGCAACAGCGGGATCTCCAGCCCGCGTCGCTATCTGTGGGACGAAACCCCGACAGTTCAGGACTGGCGATTTAGCCAGATGAACGCCAAAACCCAGCGCGAACCCCTTGCGACGGCTTTCCCGCTGATGAATCTGATGAACGATGACGGGCAGCCGCTGTTCACCCTGCCACAGGATGAGCGTCTGCCGGTCTTCTCACCGCAGTACAGTCGCAGCACGCTGATGACTCACATGCTGTGCGAACTACTCGCACAGGCGCTGGGCCAGATTAACAGCGTCGCCACGCGTCTGCGTTTAGGCTTCCCGGCATCACCGCGTCAGCTGCGTACTCTGATCCTGACCCTGCCCTCAGCGATGCCTAAACAGGAGCGCGAGATTTTCCGCCGCCGGATGTTTGAAGCTATCGCCATCGTCTGGAAAGCGATGGGTTGGCACCCGCAGGATGAAGATTTTGCCAGCCGTAAACAGCAGGATAAGAGCGTGATCCCGGTCCCGACCATCCAGATGGAATGGGACGAAGCCAGCTGCGGTCAGCTGGTGTGGCTGTATAACGAAGCCATTTCCCACTTCGGCGGCCAGACGGAAGCGTTTTTCGCCTCCCTCGCCCGCCCCGATCGCGAAGTCGAACCCGGCGCTCAGCCTGGACGCTCACTGCGCGTGGCCTCGATTGATATTGGTGGCGGCACGACCGATATGGCGATCACCCATTATCAACTGGATGATGGTTCGGGGAATAACGTCAAAATCACGCCACAGCTGCTGTTCCGCGAAGGTTTTAAAGTCGCAGGAGACGATACGCTGTTGGACGTTATCCAGCGCTACGTTTTGCCAGCTTTGCAAACACAGCTGCAAAAATCCGGTATCGCCGACGCCTCACTGCTGATGGCGTCTCTGTTTGGTGATTCCGGGCGCATTGATACCCAGGCAGTCCTGCGACAGCAGACGGCTCTGCAGCTGTTTATGCCAATAGGCCACGCCATTCTGGCGGCATGGGAAAACAGCGATATCGACGATCCGCTGGCTGGATTGCACGCCACCTTCGGCGATCTGCTCAAACAGCAGCCGACCCGCAATGTGATGAACTATTTGCAGCAGGCGGTCGACCATGCACTGCCGGCCGGTTCCGCCCCGTTCGACCTGTTTGCAGTACCGCTGCATGTAAACTTCCACGAAATGCAGGACGCAATGCTGACAGGCCAGTTTACGCTGGCCGCCCCGCTGCACGCCGTTTGTGAAGCCATTTCGCATTATGCCTGCGACATTTTGCTGATCACCGGGCGTCCGGGCTGCCTGCCTGGCGTGCAGGCGCTGATTCGCCACCTGCAACCAGTGCCCGTCAACCGTATCGTCTGGCTGGATAAATATCGCGTGCACGAATGGTATCCATTTAGCCAGCAGGGCCGCATCGGTAATCCAAAATCTACCGCCGCCGTTGGCGCGATGCTGTGCAGCCTTGCGCTGGATCTCCGTTTGCCGCGCTTTAATTTTAAAGCCGCCGATATTGGTGCCTATTCAACCGTGCGTTATCTGGGCGTGCTCGACAATACGGTCAACACGCTGCGCGAAGAGAACGTCTGGTATCAGGACATCGACCTCGATAAACCGGGCGCAAAACTGGATGCAAAACTGCACTTCCCGCTGCGCGGTAACGTCACGCTGGGATTCCGTCAGCTGGCAAACACCCGCTGGCCGGCAACTCCGCTCTATACCCTGAGCATCAACTCCGCAGAACTGGCAAAATCCATCGCCGGTGACGGTGTGTTGAACGTGCGTTTACAGCTGCGCGGCGGCACAAAACATGAAGGGCCAGAGTCGTTTGAACTGAGCGACGCCTGGCTCCAGGACGGAACGCCAGTTCCGCCTGACGCCTTAACATTTAAACTGAATACCCTGGCCGATCGCCGTCACAGCGGAAGCCATTACTGGATCGACAGCGGGAGTGTATATCTCAAATGACAGCGATGACTGCCACCACTCAGGCCCTGATCGAGTGGATCAATGAAACGCGTTTGCACGCCCCAATGCTGGATAACGATGCCGACGCCCTGCTGGCCCAGCTGACCTGTGCACAGGCGCGGGGACAGGCCATAGACCGTGCCCTTTCAGGCCGTAGCAGCATTGGTCTTTACGGCCACTCCCAGGCAGCCAAGGCGCACCTGCTGGCGTCATTGTGCGGCAGCGGAAATAGTCGTCTGGATGTGTCTCCCGGCCAGCGTACTTTTGACTATTTTTCACATATCAACCCCGGTCATGCCCTGACCAACATGGCGGTACGTTTTACGCCGCGTGCGAGTGATGTCAGCGATGATGCTTTCCCTCTGCGCCTGAGCCTGGTGACAGAGGCCGAGTTGGTCCAGCTGTTTATCGCCCGAACCACGCTCCACACGCTGATTCGCCCGGTGGAAAAATCAGTCATCGAATCGCGTGTTGAAAAGTGGCGCGCACTGCGACAGCCGCAAGCCGTTCCGGGGATCACCGCTCAGGAAGTGGCGACCATTGGCCGCTACTGGCGTAGCGCCGTGCCAGGTTTTGAACAACAGATGGACGATGTGCTTTGGCACCAGTTCGCTCAACTGATTCCTTCGCTGGATTTAAGCACCCGAGCCAGCGTCTGGTCGCTATTGTGGGGTGAGCAGCAGGAAATTACCCAGCAGTGGCTGAAACTGGCGCACGTGCTGCATCAGACCAGTCACGCCCGTGAACTGGCGGCACCGCTGAGCTTGCTGGTCGATAATTTCGGCCTACCGAGCGAAGGATTCCTGACCCGCGCGGAATTTACCGCTCCTGATGCCCAAGAAGCGGTACTTCACCCGCTAAACGACGGTGAGATGTTGAATGCCATCAGTATTCCCGTCGACGTGTTGGCGTTTCTGACTCGCGAGCTGGTTCTGCCTGCTGAAAATGGGGTGCTCGACAGCGTCGATATTATTGATATCCCTGCGCCATCTGATGCGAATTTGTCACCTCTGGCAGAAGCGAAATGCACGTGGCTGCTCGAACATTATCGCCAGCAGATGCAGCCCGATGTGCTGGTTATCTGCAATGCGACCGCTCGACACGAGCAGACGGCAAAAACCGCCAAAACCTTGCTGAACTGGGTGAAAGAGACCCAAACGGCGGAAGAGTCAGCGTTGCCAGGCCTGGTATGGGCGATTACTCCTCACGACGCGCGTTTCCACACTAAGCAAAATCTGGACGAGGCCGTGCAGCACCTGCTTGGCAAGCCCGGCCAGCGCTGGGGAACCTTGCAAGCGCTGGACACGCATAGCATGCAGCGCGTGGTGGAGTGGCTGTCTCAGGCGACGCTTTCTACGCAGCGACAGTCTCGCCTGCTGGCCTTAAAAACCGCGCAACAGCGAGAGCTTCACGCCCTGATGCAAAGCTATCTGGCACCGATCGCCGTCGAGCCAGGAACACAACGTACTCAGGCCGAAGCGATGGTGCGTTCACTTCAATCCAGCGCTGCTCGTCACGGCGAACTGCTGGAAGGACTGTTGCCTCCACTGAAAGCCTTCGAAACGCTGCTCGCCGTCCAACAACCGCGCGAAGAGCAGGTTAATGGCCTGTTCACCGACGTTATTGATCTCTTTGCTGATAACACCAGCGACGGTCATGAGACATTCCACACCAAAGACAAAGCGCGTCTGGCGCATCGCGTCTGGCTCAATCATCTGCGCCAGTGGAGCCGGAATGATGCGACAGCCCACCGGCTGGGGCTGGACATCTCCGTGCTGCCACAGATTGCCGATGCGCTGGCAATCAGCAGCTATCGCCTGAATCTCCCGCAACAATTGCAGCGCATTGTAGAAGCCGATAAAAGCAGTGCAGCGCAGTTACATGCTGCCATAGGTAACTTCATCGGCTGGCTGGGTTACGCCGAAACACCGGTAGCCTCGCGTCCGGCAAGCCGCGTGCGCAAAGGACAGGCCATTTTCGTGACACCAGTGGTCAGCAGCACAACGCCGAGACTGACCCGCCTGGGTGAGCAACCGGTGCATGCCGCCACCGTCTATGTTTACGACTGGCTGGTTGCGCTTTACACTCGCGCGATTGAGAACATGGGTTTTCAGCATCCACACGATATTCAGCCAGCAGCACGTCAGGCGTTACAAACGATTCTGCGCTAGTCACTTTGACAGCCCGCCGCTTCGGGGGCTGTCTCCACTGTCCCGCTGTTAATCCCGTCCTTTAGGGTATCAGTGGAATCGTTCCGTTCACTTCCGTGCCTCTGCTTCCTGTCTGTTTCTCTACGGTGAACGTGTTAAGGGGGCTATCGCCGCCCCCTTAACAATCCCGGCTCCCGGCAAGGAAAATCGCCGCTTCGCGGTGCCTTCGTCTTATTCCTTCCGGCTGACGGGGACGGGCGCAGGTAACGTCCATGTAAGTCGCGCCCTCGACGCACATCCCTGTGCGTCGCCCCTGCCTCCAGTCAACGTCTCAGCGATTTTCAGCCGGACTCACGCTCCCTCAACCCTAACAGCTGCCTGAATGTGGCACCGGTGTTGGCTCCCCGCTGAAATCGGCGAACCGGAGGTCGGATGACAAGGGCTGGACGCCAGGGATGGCGGCCAGAGGCGAAACGAGACAGGGACGTCGAGTCGAGCCGACCGCAGGCAGCAGGCCGGGAGGTGAGCGCAGTGCGAAGCACCGATTTCCTTAAGGGGCGCGGGGATTGACAAGGGGCCCGTGCAGGCCACTTGTCACGTTCACAGGTATTAGAGTGACTATGTTCTGATGAACATGAGGTGAACGGAACAATTTGAGTTGCTGAATAGAACATAAAGCACCCCTTTGACTTAGCACTGTGTATTTATACAGTCACGCGCAGCAGAATGCTATTTTGTCTTTAAAAACTGGAAGCGAGCTTCAGAAAAGCGAGATCAACAGCGCGACAGGGAAGCTCATCGGCCACGTGGAACCCACCAGAAATGCGCTCAGAAAACGAATGCGCTTGCGGTCTTTCGACAGGAACCAGGTTATCAGGGCGCAAATCGCGGCCATGACTGCGTAAAACACCAGCATTTTTTGATACAGCGTCATTTTGTGCACTCGATCGATAAAATAACCGCGCGCAATATGCGTCATATGTTGATACAGATCAAGTTTTAATGTTACACATTAACCACTAAAATCACATGGTTAATAACATTTGAGTATTTTTTCCGTGCTAATCCCCTGCCTTTTCTACCTCTTTTACTACTCCTTTAAAGTTGCATATTAAATGCACATTTTGCACAATGGTTCTGTCAGGAAAGTGGTGTAATAACGGCAGGTTTTACAGGAGGAAAATATGTTACGCATTCCATCGAGTTGTATTCATACCCGTTCCACGCCTTTCTGGAACAAGGACACCGCTCCTGCAGGCATTTTCCAGCGCCATCTTGATCGCGGCACGCGACCGGGCGTTTATCCCCGTTTATCCGTGAGCCAGGGGGCGATTCGTTACTTAGGCTATGCCGACGAATTCACGCCAGAGCCTGACAGCGAGCTCATCATCGAGGCCGGTCATTTCGGTGTTTTCCCACCCGAAAAATGGCATCACATCGAAACGATGACCGACGATACTGTGTTCAACGTCGATTTTTTTGTTGAACCTGAAGTTTTGAAATCTCTTTGAACAGCTGAACGCTTATAAGGAACTCCACATGCTACGTATTCCTGAAAATTTTGTTCACACTCGCGCCACCCCTTTCTGGAACAAAGATTCTGCACCGAAGGCCCTTTTCACTCACCACAACACCAAAGCGGGCGTGTATGGCCGCCTGTCGGTAATGCAAGGTGCGGTGAAATACTTGGGTTTCCCGGATGCTGACGCCACCGAACCCGATCTGGAACTCATTATCGAAGCGGGTTCTTTTGGCATTTCGCCGCCGCAAAAATGGCACCGCATTGAGCTTCTGACCGACGATACGTATTTCAGTATTGATTTCTTCGCCGATCCACAGGCAACCCTGGAAGGTGCGGGCCTGGGTAGAGTCGTTAATACACATAAGGAGTAAAATCATGGGCAAGGCAACGTATACCGTCACCGTGACGAACAACAGTAACGGCGTGTCGGTAGATTACGAGACACAAGCCCCGATGGAGCTTTTAATCCCCGACGTCGCCGCCGATGTCGTGAAAGATCTGGTCAATACCGTGCGCGCGTATGACACAGAAAATGAGCATGATGTGTGCGGATGGTAGAAAAATGCCGGGTGGCGGTTTCGCCTTACCCAGCCTACAAATGAAGGGTTTCGTAGGCCCGGTAAGCGAAGCGCCACCGGGCGAAGTCTGGTGCGGGGCCAACTAAAAGCCGGGTGGCGGCTGCGCCTTACCCGGCCTACGGAATTGATGCGTTTTTTGCCGGGCGGCACTAGTGTTTAATCATCATGTGCGGCATCTTTTTGGCGATCTGAGTTGAAGTAAGTCAGAAGCTAGGTAAAACCAAAGTATTAGCGCAAGACGAATCACTGCCTTATTGGGTTTTGAGTTGTTTTGCGCTAATTTTTTGCCCCAACCATGCCCCACCACCTCAACTTTGCGTAGCTCCTTCCAGTTTCGCATCTCATCTCTTTACCACCTCAACAACTCATATCATCATGGCCAGGCTTAAATCATAGAGTTTACGGTGCGCACCTCTTTTTCTCCCTGCCCTATACTTTCAGTCTGACTGGCTGGAGGTTTCTATGTGTGGACGTTTCTCACAATCAATGACCCGCGATGATTATCTGGCACTTTTGGCGGATGAAGCTGATCGCGACATCCCCTATGACCCTGAACCGATTGGCCGGTACAACGTTGCGCCAGGCACCAAAGTCCTGCTACTAAGCGAACGCGATGAGCAGTTGCATCTCGATCCGGTCCTATGGTCATACGCTCCAGGATGGTGGGATAAAGCCCCATTGATTAACGCGCGGGTCGAAACGGCAGCCACCAGCAGAATGTTTAAACCTCTCTGGCAGCATGGCCGGGCGATTTGTTTTGCTGACGGCTGGTTTGAGTGGAAGCGTGAAGGCGATAAGAAACAGCCCTACTTCATTCACCATGCCGACGGCCAGCCAATATTCATGGCAGCGATCGGCAGCACGCCATTTGAACGCGGTGACGAAGCCGAAGGTTTTCTCATAGTGACATCTGCAGCTGATAAGGGCCTGGTTGATATTCATGACCGGCGGCCATTGGTGCTGTTACCAGAAGCCGCCCGGGAATGGATGAGGCAGGACATCGGCGGGAAAGAAGCTGAAGAGATAGTCGCTGATGGCGTCGTTCCCGCAGACAAGTTTATCTGGCACGCCGTGACGCGTGCCGTGGGGAATGTGAAGAATCAGGGGCCGGAAATGATTGCAGAGATATGATCACACCACCCCGCTATCTTCCCTCATCCGGTTAATGGTGTGCGTCACTACTCCGTGCACCACGACATCATTTAGTGCTTCCCCCTCAATCGCATCACCATCCTCTGTTATTAACGCCGAACCCATTAACCTGACGAAGTGGTTACGTCCGTCATACGTAGCCAGAACTACCCCACCCGACTCAGGCTTCAACGATATGTTGATGACCGCCCAGCCGCAGTTGGTTTCTATAACGCGGCAGTTCATATCGATGTCGCATAGCTTATTGATCGTTAGTCTGTCTTCTACATAATCGGTTGCAGGTGATGGGAATCCCATTAGTAGACCCTCCCCATATTGCGGAGTATCCAGTACCGGTTCTCGCTAAAGTCCGGCGTCTTGTCGCAGAAGTCGGTCTGGTTGCGCTCAATCCACTGGTTCGCCTCCGCCTGACTAAAGTGCCAGTTGGCGCTTCTAAGCTCACGGATGAAGTCGTCTGTATGAAGGTAGCGATAGCCCTTCTGGCTGATCTGCACCGCAGAGATGAACGCAGCGGTGATGTCTGGTTTTCGAGGCATGATCCCATCCCAATAATAACTGTACTTATATACAGTATTGCTTATAGGTGCTGTCGATCAAGTGCTGGGAACGCTTGTCCCTTCTTGCTACTGAGTATCTGTATGATTTCCTTCATCCGGTTCAGAAGTATTTTTATCACTCTCACCAGATTTCCCCCTTGCTTGCCCCTCCAGTACCGAAAGCCTTTTACTAAGCACCTGAATTGCACATAACGCATCAAGCAGAAGAGGATTACTGTCCAGCACTATACGTTCACGGGTATTCCCTTCATCGTCAAAAGGTTCGGATGTATGTTTCACGTATGCCGGATCAATGGTTTCAATCTGTTGTGCTATAACTCCCCTGCGCGTTCTCTCCTGCTCATCATCGTTAAATACAAATGTAACCAGATCCATTGACTCAATGTTTTGCAACGACTGAATGCCATCATATGGCTTGATATCATGTTTATAGTTGCGGTCTGACGTCCCCATCAGCGCAATCGAGCCTGAGGTTGTCGGGAAATAAATGACAGCCTGATTTGTGGCGCTTGAACCATCACCAAAGCGTCGAATATAAAATGTTCTTGAGCCATCAATCTCGTTACCAAATAAAACTGTTTTCCCAACTACGGCCCCGTCAGCCCCAGTAGACATCATTTGCATAACAGGGAAGTTAAATCGTAGCAAAAAGTTGTTTGTGCACGTTTGAGCACCTGACCACGTATTAGCTCCTGACATTAAAGGAATAAAATCCCCCGACGTACCGATGTCCTTTATCGCACTAGTTCCTAAACTAAGGTTTTTTCGAGCGGCATCTTTATCGGACAAATCAGACAAGTTCTGAATTTTATCAAGCTTTCCAGTGATTGTAGTGGCAATGCCATTCCAGGCCGGACCGCTCCAGGTTGAACCATCAGGTAGTTTTACAGTAACCGTTCCGGTCCCGCTAAAAATACTTTGCCAGTTCTGCTTGTCATAGTTCATCCCTCGCAGGGCCTCAGCACTTTGCGCCACCAGCGCCGCAGTTACCATATTAAGTGCAACACGCGGTACAGCAGACCATGCCGCTCCTGATTGTGTTGGCCCGGTGTAGTTGCTGACCAGCACCAGCGAAGTATTACTGTTTACTGTCTTTATCGGTAGCGTGTAAGGAACACCGCCTACGGTCACAACGATGAAATCACCAGCAGCCAGATCGGTCGTAAACGTTGTGCCTGCGCCAGTCACCGCCGCAGAATTATTGGTAAGGGTTAAAGTTCCGGCAGACATGCGCACTCCTGTTATCGGGTATAAAAAAACCCGCCGAAGCGGGTTATTATTTTTTAGGTTGGATACAACTCGAAGAGATGAAGTTATTTTTACTAACCCAGCGCCAGCCAAACGGATATCCGGCGCGGTACTCCGTCTGGTTGTTTTGTTTGCGAACGCCATAAATCTGAACGGTATTTTCCTGACCGCCAATGATGGCCGTGGCGCTGCAAATCGATTCCTGTTTCTCAAGTACACCAGCGCAACCAGACAGCATGATAGCGCCAGCCACACAAATAATTAGCTTATTCATTTTGATGGTATCCAAAGGTATTCATGAGGATAGACGATACCAACACTAACCTGATGGGTATAATTGATTAGATAGATCAATTACTTGATATTGATCGCTCAAAACGATCAATCAGTCATAGGCAGCTGTATTTATCGCAGTCAATGAGATGCCGGTATTTGTCCCGCCGCCCGGTGAACCTGTACCGGTTGAGGTTCCTCCAGCGTTTATCCTCGTATTAGTCCCGTCAAATCTGCATGCCGAATATGCATTGATTGTGTAAACAGTAGGAGGCTGGGTGGAATTATTCACGATTATGGTCTGACCAAGCTGTGCAGGCGCGACAGCCCATGACCCGCTCAGCGTCTGGTCAATGTTAATCCCGCCGTTTGTACCGTGTGTACCGACTGTTTGCAAGTCTGACAACACGCGAGACTCATTGGTCAGCACAAGTTTTGCGGTGGCATCCCATATAGCAAATCCCCATTTCGGTAATGTCTGCGGAAATACGGCAAACACGTATACCGTCAGGGTAAAGCTCTGGTTATAGGGGTTAACCCCGCCAACATATATGTTGCCACCATTCCTGTAAGACATAACAGGCGTCGGCTGTGCTGTGTTAGTGGTTTTAATAAATACCATAACAGGATAACCAGCGTTCAATGCAATATTCTGTGCAACCTGCTGAGAACTGCCGTTAGCGGATGAATTAAAGGTGTACTTTCCATAAAGACAAAAAGGCGTTGATTGTGGCGTAACAAAGGGATTCCCGTTGTCCATTAATATCATCGCGCCAAATTCGGCCATTATACTTTCTCCATGAAAACAACTACTTCACACTTTGAGGCCGGGTAATTCCCCAGGCCTACAGCAGACGCAGTTGTTACGGTAATAGTGTTCCCTGACGCTACGATTCGTCGGCCCACGCTGCTTCCTCCTTCATCAAGTGAAAGAACAAAGCCGACTTTCATTCCAGAGGGCACCGTAAAAGACCAACTGCCGGAGTTCTGTCCGGCAGTCAGTTGTATACGCCCAACAACGGAAACAGGCTTGATGCCATAGTTATTGGGTTTTCCCGACGCATCCCAGGTTTGTATTCCGTAAGCCATATCAGAACACTCCCGTTAGCCTGCCAACCTGCACCCTCAGTACATTACTGCCGTCTTTAACGCTGATTGTCTGGTTAGTCTGCTTCATGGCGCCCTCTCCAGCCGTCGAACCATAATTCTCCCAGGTTCCACCCTTATCAAGCTTCCATCCTACGGAACCAGCAACATAATTGTTCGACTGAATGTAATTACCAATCTTCGCATTATCAATGCTGCCATCCTGAATGAACCCCGAGCTGATAAATACTTGTCCGTTATATACAAAGAAAGCTGCCTGATAATTTCCGGGATCGCTCCCGGAATAGATACCAAACTGGTCAGCAGCAAACACAACGGTGGATCTGTATGTGCTTCCTGATGGTTCAATTGACATCCCGAAACCGGTATTGTATTTGACTCCGTTCCTGACAATACCCATGTTAAGGGTATAAGATGCCTTCGCTGTTCCATCACTATTAACTTCGGCGGTCATTTTCTGATTTACGGCTGAAGTTAATTCTCCATTTGGCCCTATTTGTGCCTGTACATAGGTTGATAAATCTGCCAATCCTTTCTGGGTTGTAGCTACAGTGGTCTTCACCACAAGAATATCAGCCCTAACCTCGCCAAACTGCTGATACTGGTGCTCAACAGTTCCATGATTAGCAAGAGCATTCTCCATTATTCCTTCGAGGTTGGTATCCACTCCTTCCTGAACATTTTTAAATGCATCAGACTCACGAATTTGCTCATCAATCAGATCAATCATTCCAGGTATGTCTGAAGATGCCTGTCCTGATGCTTCCACGAAATCAGACACACCAAAAGCGTTGCGGGTGCGAACATATACGTAATATGTTTTATCCGCCTGCAAACCATGAAGTGTCCACTGGTTGGAGCGCCCAAGGAATTGCGCCTGATCCTCTATATTCGCCGGATTTGTAATCTGAGTTTGACCGGCATACCAGAACTCGAAAGAAGTGTCCGTAGTTGCCGTAATACGCATTACAGGTACAAGGTCAGAAGAGAACAGCCCTGGTGTCCAGATAACGCTTGATGGAGCAGGTGGAGCGCCAATAACCATGCTGATTTGAGTCTCAGCACCCTTCATGCCATTTTCGTTCCTTCCGCGCACACCAAGCGTATAGCTACCAGCATTTAGGCCATAAAAATCATATCTGAACAGATCAGTTTCGTACTGCGCAACCACCTTCCCGTCATCAGTGTATACATACAGTTCAAACATCAATTTCTTCGTGGTAGTGGCCGTTTCCCAGGTCGCTGTTGTCTGTATGGTCTCTGAGTTAGTGTTAATGATGCGCAGATTTTCGATATTGGGGACGCGATAGCCGTTGAGCGTGTCATTAGGGACTTCAAAGACCGCCCCTTCATCAACAATGGCCTGTTTATTAGGATCATGCTGGGACGCTGTAATGCTGTACACGGAGTTATTTTCCGTCTCAGCCACGCTCAGAATACGGAAGAGTCTGGTTGAAACGTTGCGTGTTGAGATGGCAAAAACTGTTCCGTCGCGCACCCAAGTTGGTGTGGTTTTCAGTGTTATTACGTTGTTCGCAATACTGCTGATCGAAAACTTAGCGAACTTGCCATTGCTGCCCATGATGGACATTGTATCGCCTTCAGTAATCAGCGAGGAATCAACAGCATCGACCGTTATTTTATTGCCTGCATGCGAAATGATTCTGCCACCAAGACGCGCGCCAGCATAGTTGTTGTCCATCACTTCAACGATATCGCCTGGCGTGAAATGGATCGCATCACGAGCCATCTGAAAGGACAGGCGACTACTTTCGCGCTTTGCTGTCTCTAACAACCATTTACCGGCCCGCCATGCCTGTCCGCGCGACGTACATCCAAATGCCTCCAGCGTGGTTTCGTTGTAGTTACCACGTGCGATCATCTCATCGTCGGAAACATACTCTTTAACCTGTTCCCACCCGTTGTCAGGGTCGGTCCATGACACGACGACGGCATTGTATTTCTCAGAACGCTTCACTGAACTGCGTTTGAATTCCCCATCGACGACGCTAGCATTAGTGATTGTCGCAATAGGATCCTGTGGCGCATCCAGCATCACAGACAAACGCATACCATCCCACAGCGCTATGCCACGGAACATGCTGGCAATCTTATCGAGAATGTCTCGGGCGCTGGCCTGCTCGGTGATGTATGCATTGAGCGTCATCCTTGGCTCTCTTCCGCCATAACCATCATCTACGAGTTGATCACAATACTGAGAGAGAACGTATAAAGCCCCATCATCAACATCAATATAGCCAGCGCGTTTAGCCAGGCCAAAGCGATTATTCCTGGCCATTTCCCGAAATAACCATGCCGGGTTATTGGTCCACGCCTTTTTTAACCCACCTGTCCATAGGCCGGAGTAAACCCGAGTAATTGGGTTGTAATTATCCGGTACATCCACAATCAATCCGCGCAGATGATATGTACGACTTGGAGTGTCTGTATATTGATCTCGGTCGATAACTGCGCCAGCGACAGCAGAAAACGGATAATTCAGGTTATCGTCGGTGATCTCGCTATAACTATTCCAGATTGTACCATTAGAAAGAAGGTCGCTAGTGCTGTCAGCGGTGATGCGACGGACGCGAATATCAAATGGTTTGGTATCAGGAGCATCAATTAAATGCGCTTCAAGATATTCTCCGGAAATCTTTCCGGTAATGGTAACTGTTTTCGCTATAACCCACCCAGTTGATCCGGTTCGAGTTTCAAGAACGAGTGTCACCGACGTGTTTTTCTGGTTTCCTTTAGTATCTTGCTCTACCAATCCGGTAACACCGACGTTGAAGCGAACGCGCGTTACATCCTGATCTGTTATGGTGCGAACGATGGGCGTGTCGTACTTCACCTCCGTATTAACGATGCTTGTCGCCTCTATCGCTGAGAAGCCATTTATTGGCGATTGAGTCTCAGAACCGGGTCTCCAGGCAACACTGACACCATTGACACTGACATTCCCGCTTGCGTCTGTGACTGGCGTTTTGTTCAACTTGAAAGAAGAAAGATGTGTCTGGTCAATAGGTCCGTAGATTGGTCCCTCACTAATGAGGTCCAGCACTCTGTAAAACTGTTTGGATTTGAGGTTATCATCGAGGAGTTTGGGGGTCGATGCTTTACCACCGCCTGAAGACATAGCGCCACCTTAGCTAATTGATTCTGTCCAGTCCTGGTTGTTGCTTGTGTCGATACCAAGAGAAATAACGTTCGACCCGACTTCCATCTCACCAAGCAGGATTGGCACTGGCCGCCCCTGCCCAACCCTGTTCTCTGCACTGGTGAATGAGTTATTTGTCAGGGTGTTTGTTTCTGCCGATTCTGCCGACGTTTTGGTTTTCATATTTCGGGACATGTAGACCGAGTAGGCAATTGACGCCACGCTGACAGCCACCGCAATCCATGCTGCAGCAGCAGCGGTAATCGCCCCTTCCACTACCGGCACGAACAGGACAACTGAGCCGTCTTTAAGGTGTCTGTCTAGATGCCATTGCATCGCAGATGCCTCAACATCCTCGCCCGCCACCCGTACCCGTAGTTTTGTATTAAGAAAGGCTTTTTTGAATTCGAAATCCTGTGCCAGCAAAAGGCGTAACCCCTGTGCAGGCGTATCAACATTCAGGGATACCTGGCGGTGAAATCTGCGTAAATTCCCTGCAAATTTAAAGATGAGCACTGTTTGTGCCTCCAGATTGAATGCGTCTGCTTAATGTATGCCGGGCGCATTTGTTCTCGCCTGCTGAGGTGTCCGGCATGGTCATGGTGAAGCACCAGGTTGTCATCAAGGAGAATCATTGCGTGGCAAGGATCGGCCCCCAGGAATGGCTGCCTGATGATGACGTCGCCTGGCCGGGCATCCTGCATGGATACCTGATAGAAATCATTGGCCGGCATGTTAGCCAGATAGAGATTCTCTCCCCGCAGCCACCATCCGTTTGTGCGTTCAAAGTCAGGCAAGTCAATTCCGCACAGGTGATATGCGTCCCTGAAAAGGGTGTAACAGTCCATCACGCCATGTTCGAACTTGCGCCCCAGCAGGAGCGGCACAGGCCTGTATTTTCTCAGCTCCCCGTCAGTTGCCAGCCACCAGGAAATCCCAGTCATCACCTGCATCTGCCGGTCAGCGCCAGAAAGCGCTGGCTGGCTTTGCGGGTGCGAATGAAAAACCGCTGTAACCTCTCCTTCATCCTCTGCTGCAAGCCAGTCATCGTCACTTATACGGAAGTGATGCCAGGGCTCCGGATGCACATTCAGACAGCGAAACACTCGCTCATCATTCAGGATCAACGCGCACACTTCATCCTGCGACGAGGCCGCATAGTCAAGTAACTCTTGCATCATGAAACCTTTTGAGAGCCTGGGAAGCTGCTTATTGGCATTGGTTCCGGTCGTGGATATCGGAATCGGCATCCGGTCCGGCGGTGGGAGCATTTGTCTTTCGCCGGGTCCGTGGTTGGATTGTCACGCTCATCTGCAACTGGCGGTCCGTCATACCCGCACCCCACGCCGCGATACTGCCACTGGCAAACGTCGGCGAGAATGGTGCGGGCCGGGATAATGGCGTTATCGCAGTCAATCGGTGTCGCCAGCGTGTAGGTCACCTGCTCGAAAGTCTCCTCCGTCATCTCCTCGACAACGTAGCGGGAAACAGCCTCCTGTGTCGGATCGGCATCAGGGTTCCCGTTCGGGAAATTAACCGCGTCCAGGTACTTCACCGGAACCTGTCTTCGGGTGATGACCACTCCCAGCATGTCATCAAAGTCATGGTTGATCCCAGTCAGTAGACCGGTAACGTTCGCCACCGCCATCGATGGCCGCGCGTATGTGCCTTCGTTCTTTGACTCGAAGCCTTCAACGGCGATCGGATATGCCTGGTACTGGTTTCCCTTCCAGATTACGTTACCGTAGTAGCCGTTCGTTCCAGAATGAAAGCGGATAAGATCACCGCCGTATGGCTGCAGGTCTGCTTCAAAAAGGTCGATGAACGCGCCGACTCCCGCATCGACACTATCGATAATTAAATTTACTGGTATGTCGCGCACGGCAAACTCCCATTAAAAAAGCCACCCTGAGGTGGCTTATCTTGGTACTTGTTCAAATGTGGCCGTTAGTTCGTATAGCAGCCCGGTCTTTGTCATGCTCCAGGAGCGGCAAACAAACAGTTTTTGCACTCCAGTATCAGATGGCGTCCAGTAGAAAGACTGCACCGCCATACGTGCCTTGAGGAAAGCATCCGCAGCTTTCGCAGCATTCGGCCTTGAGCATTTCGCATCATCCACGCCTGTGAATGTCAGCGAGTATTTATCCATTAGCGGGTTGATGCCCTTCACCTGGCGCTGCTCGTAGCCATCGCCTAATTTCACCGCTGCTACATTTGGCGTGCGTTCGACTGAGTAGCCTTTTTGTGGTGACCATGTGAATGTTTCTGGCATTTGGTTCTCCGTAGTATGATTACGTTGCTAATTCACAAACAATAGGAACTGTATGGATAACGTAAGCAAGGCCCAGAAAGATATTTTTGCCATAAAAATAGTCCTTCAAAATATGATTGCCTTAATGGACAAGGATGCTCAGGAAGTTCTTAAAAAGCTTACTTCCGAGATGACAGATACAATGGTTTCATCTGGAGGAGATTTAGCTCATCACTTCGAATACATCAGGGAATCTGCGATGGAAATGATTAACATTGCAACCAAAGAGCCTGAATGATCATTAAGCGGTCGTTTGGCCGCTTATTTTCTTCTGCCCTGCAACATGCCGTTTGGGCGTGTACTCTGATCAATCATCATCTTCAGCATGTCGTTGTTCCACGCCTTTCGTAGCCGTGAAATTTCTTCATCCCCAACCCCACCAGTAGTATTAATCACAAGATTCATTACCGGGTTGAACGATGCCCCGCCACCATTCGATCCAATATCTCTATTGCTAATCACCCGCCCACTGTCACCCGGTATCATGTACTGGCTGCCGTTGCTGGCTTTGAAAATCTCAGGCTTTCCGCCCTCGCCCACGCGGTACATGGAGCTGGCAGACACTGGACCGCCGTGTTCTCGACCGCCACCATATGAGATGCTCGCAACGTTCGACAGCAATGACGCTCCAGCAGAGGCGATGGCTGCATAGTTCGCAAGTTTTTGCGCTGGAGTCAGCGCTGTCGGATCAGCCATGGCCTGCATGATTGCGGTATTCAGGCTGAGGGTAGACTGGGCAATCGCAAACGCTTTACTGGCTGCGAACATGACCTGGTACGCCGCGTTACTCTTGCCAGCGGAGTCAGCAATTATCGACGCCAGACTATCAAAACCCTGGGACGCAGAGCCCAGAATAGAAAGAACGGATTCTCTTTGCTGATCTGCCTCCGTTTGAGCTATTTGCATGCGCGCATTTGATGCCTGCAGCTGGATTGCAGTTTTGGCGTCTTCGTAAAGCTGGGTATTTTGCTTATCCAGTTCCTGATATTTAGCTAGTGCCTCAAGTTTTTGCGTCTCCTGGAGATTAATTTGTGCCAGCGGATCCACTGATGCCCCAGTAAGGGGGTTGGATGAGGTATTTCCTGCAGCTATCTCCTGCTTGGCATACTTCTGCCCCTGCTCAGCCTCTTTGCGCTTCTGAATAGAGATTGTCGCCTGCTCGTTTGCCTCCCCAAGCGCCCGCGCTTCCGCCAGTTGCTGCTGAGTGGCTGCACTGCCAAGAGACTGCTCCGCACGTAGTCCCGCCTCCTGGATACGGCGTTTTTCTATTGACTCTGTAGTCAGGTCAGATTGGGCGCGAAGCTTTTCCAGTTTCTGGGCGACGGACTCGGCCTGTGTAGCGGCCTGCTTCCCTGATGATGCAGCTTGGTCTGCAGCTTTCTTTTGGGCTCGCTGCGCTTCAACGGAATCAAATTCAGCTGCCGCTCTCTCGCGTGCCAGGCGAACATCATTTTCGTTGCCGCCGAGCTGTCTGATTTCCTGCTCAGCTTTGAGTTGTGCGCGCTTGCGTTCGTTGAGTTCGCCCTGTAATTCCACTTGGGCAGAAAGTTTATCGAGGTAATCCTGCACCCCTTTGGGTCGCTCAATCTTAATGCTTGAGGAGTTAAACTTTTCCTTCTCAGCAGTTGCAAAATTGAGCATTTTGCCGAGATTGCTCATCATGCCCGCAGCAACCCCAGCAGCCTCACCGTCGCGGCGAAGCAGGTCAATGCCCTGAAGCAAGGTTCCGTTGAGTTGCGCCCGGAGGATCCCAACACTTCTGACTGTCTGGCTTAACCTATTCTCAGCCGCGTCTACTTTGCCGGCCTGGATTGCCAGATCACGGTTGATATTTGCATAATCCTCTGCAACGGCAGCTGCCCCACGGATCTGAGCGGCCTGCTCTATAAACGTTTTACGCTGAGCTAATTCGTCATATTCGCGGGTTAAATCTGATATAGCTTCACGCTGATCAATCATCGACTGTTCGGCTTTAGCGATATTTGCAGCTAATTGCGTCGAGTTCATCTCCTTCATTTTCGCCAGAACTCCATTGAGAGAGTCGGCAAATTCAATGCTCTCTTGCCTTGCTTGCTGCGCCTTCTGGTAGAAATAGAAGATGGCGGCCCCTGCAAGCATGGCAGCCCCTGCTGGTCCACCCACGAGAGCCAGCGCCCCTCTGGCCATGCCAACGGCTACGGAAGCATTCCGCGCAGCTGCTGCTGCCGTGTTTTGCGCAGTTGCCTGAGCAATTTCTGCCTGGGCAAGGCTGAGCGAGGCATTTCGAGCGGCGGTTTTGGCGGCGATAAGGCTGTTTAGCGCAAAAGTTTCGGCTGCACTTCCGCGGGCAACGTTGTACTCGGCCTGCGCCAGATTCAGGGCTGATAAAGCCGCTTCTTTGTCGGCTAGGGTTTTCCTGACTAAAGCAGTCGTAGCTATTTGGACATTTTGTGCAGCCTGCACATCGGCTGCGGCTTGTTGTCGGCTGGCGGCGATGCTTTGAAGTTTGGCTGTTGTAGCCATTGCCAAGGCACCCACATACCGCGCCCCCATAACACCAGCGAATACAATGGCTGCTGATGATGCTGCGTCGATGACGCCTTTCATTTGCTCGGCGTTATTTCCGAACTCCAGCATCCAGTCCGCAGATTTAATCAGCCCATTGGTGAATTCCTGCAGCGCGCCCGTTTCATTTTCGAAGGCAACCAGGATAGAGGTAACCGCAGTGCGAAGACGCACGGTAGCGTCAGTGATGTTATTCGACATCCCGGCAGCTGCGGCCGTGTTTTCTTCAAGAGAGTGGCGGAGGCCTTCGGTGAGTTGCCTGGCCGTCAATTGCCCGGCCGCGCCAAGCGCGCGGATCGCTGCAGCAGACTGTCCACTGGCGGCGGCGATGTCATTAATGACTGAAGGAATGGCTGTGGTTAGCGTCTCCCACTGGTCGGCGGCTACCTTCCCGGTATTGACAGACTTTGAGAAGGCGTCAATTGCAGCCCCGGCACGATCTGCTGATGTGGCATTCTTAACGAACGCATACGACATCGAGTCCTGCACGTCCATGGCCTGAGTTGTGACGTACCCCATACTGCGAAGACTGTCGGCAGTACGAATGTAAAGCTCCTGCGCCTCACTCAGCGCACGGTAGGTTCCGTTGGCCGTATTAAGCAGGCGCTTCTGAACCATCTCAAATTCGGACTGGCTGGCCGTAGCCATCTGCACGCGTTCAGCCATCTCCTGATACTTCTGAACCATATCCGCCGCCTCACGTAACGCAGCGGCGGCAATCACGCCTTTGATAGTTGCAGCCAATTTGTTTAAGCCGGAGTCAAGATTTTCAGAGGCATTACTGGTGCTGTCAAAGCTGTTTTGCATGCTATCAAGCGCATCCTCAGCTTGTTGCTGGGCATCAAGCAGGGCCGCAACATCCGCGCTGACTTCATAGTAAATCTCACCTACATTTGTAGACATCTACTTTTCTCCGGGTAATAAAAAACCCCGCCTGAGCGAGGTTGTTCAATGGTAAGGTTCCGCACTAGAATGTAGAAATGACCACAACAGCTATAACGATAATTACTATGACGCCAATAACCTGCCCCATTAAACTATTACGCTCTTCTGATTCTATTATTTCGGCATTTATGCGATGCGTTTTATCCATCATTTCTGCAGCAGAGGCGCTCAGTTCTTCTGCGTAAATCCCGCAAATAGCCGCCTGAGCCATCACTGGCAGCGGCGATAAAAATTCATCAAACTGATCATTCAAATCTAAGGAGGCTTGATGGATGTTACCTCCAGACGAAAGCACTTCCTGCGTTTTCATATTTCTAATGGCTACAAGCGCTCTGATCCTTTCTCTGTTGGCTTTATAGGCCTTATTCCCTGCGTCAGTCTCAATCTCGGTGAAATAATCCTCGGGCACACCCGGTATATCCATTTTCATATCCCTATTCCCCATTGGTAAAAGTGAAATCATCCTACCCAGGAATAGCACAGGCGCAACGGCAAACGCTGATTTATTGATCTCAGTCGACCCGAAACGGTAAAGCCGCCATATTGGATATGCTGAATTATGCAGCCTTAGCCAGTCTGCGTTTTCGACGCTCAAAGTACTTGTCGGCCTCTGAGTTGTATTCTTCGTGAGTGTAGCCCTTCTGCTCAGGGTATTTGGCGCTGAGCAACAGCTGGAACTCTGTCATGGTCAACTGCTCCGCCCCTTCCTTACTAAGGCCGAAGTGGTTACGCGCAGCGATGATGTAATCCGACGCCCGGAATTCATTGGTGGTATCGCTTGATTCGTGGCGCTGGAGCTTTCGCACCTTTGCTTTGCCGATAATGCCGTGCATCATCAGGCTCTGGGCGATGATGATCATTTGCTGCGCGGGCATAATTCCTGGGCGCCATACAAAACCGCGCTTGCGGCCTTTACTTGGCTTCATCCACCCAATCAGATCGCCGACGTCATCAGTGCAGCATGCAGTAAGCACTGTATGCGCAGCCATGATCAGTTTGCGGCTCAGCAAACCGCTCTGGATGTACTGCAACACACAATCCGGTAGGCGGTCATACTCGTTTTGGATGTAGGATTCTGAGGCCCGCCGCAGCAGTGGAGTCAAATCATCATTGAAAAGGTCATAAAACGTCCGAACGATTTCAGCAGGCTCGCCAATTCGCGACATGGCCAGCAATGACGGGCGAAAGAAATAGTCCTTATCCCCGGCATTAAGCAGACATTCGCCAAACTCTTTAACTGGTGTCATCTCTCCCCCCATAAACAAAATCAAGGGCAGGACGACTGCCCTTTGGTTTGATTAAACAGTCACAGTGACGGTATGAGTCGCAGTGAATTCACCATCGACTGATTTAACAGTAATGATTGCCGTACCTGCCGTGGCTCCAGAGGGAGCCGAAACAGTTACAGTGTTTCCCGCGAAAGCTGCTGTAGCTCTGGATGGAACAGAAGATGTAACGGTGAACAACTTATTATCTGCGTCAGCTGGCGCGACAGTAACCGTGAAGGTTGTGCTAGCACCTGCTGCGACAGAGCTCGTTGTAGGCGTGAGCGACACACCAGTCACAGGAATATCAGTATCAGCCTGAGTAAGCTGGAAAGTTGTCCCTACATTAAGCTTGAATTCTAAGCTGTAAGTAACGATCTCCTTAACGCCCCCACCGTCGCTGGTTCCTGATGGGACCATGTAGCCAATGTGGTAGTAATCACCCCAGTGGAATCGCATCCATACGGCTGGCTGACGACGAGCCATTACTTCATCGACGATATATTTAACGAACTCTTGGATACCGAATTCATCAGTGCGATCTTTAACGCGCACTTCACCTTCGATTGAGTAAGTTGGATCCAAACTGGCAATCATAGTCGCTGTAAACCCACCGTCATCAGCGTCCGATGTCAACGTTTCAGGGTTGAAATCCCATGTCGCAGAAGTCGGAAGGCCTACCAGCTTCCATTCGCCCTCAGCAGGTGCGACGTCAGGACAACCGTAAGCCAGCTCAAGAGTTTTCGCACGCCCAATAAGGCGGTCAAAACTGGTTGGGCAACCTTGCATAATTACTTACCTCTTTCGTGGAAATAAAAAAAGGCCGCCGTGGCGACCTTGTGAATGTTGGTTCTTTTACTCACCGTAGAGGCAAGAAAATTGCAGCCTGTAAACTGGCCTTCCCTCCTCTGTCAACATTGGCGGCGGCAGAAATCCTACTGACTGAATTTGACCTACGCATTTATCAACTAACGGATTAGCTTCGATATAGTTGAGAATTGCTTGGGCCGCCGTTGCAGTAGCCCCTCGTTTATCTTTCTGCCCGATCACATCTACCAAAACATAATGCTCACCACTTTCTGAGTTTGGCAGGCCAACACCATTGTTTGGTCTAAAGACCATGAATGCGTCAGTTGCCTTCTTGGTATCTTCGAAGAAGTTCAACTGCACAACACGACCGTCAGTCAGCCCCGCTGAGACAAACAGGTTTCTCACCCGCTCATACATTGATGGCGTCATACAGATAGCTCCCGATGCACAACTGCGTCGATCTGCTCACGCATGTCTTCGAACCCTTTCTTGAGAAACTCTTTTTCAGCTGTCGAACGCCGGAAGTTTTGCTTCACATTTGGGTCATGAACTGACAGCGCGTATCCTGCTGAATAAATCACTCGCCCGGTCACCAGCACGCCGTTGATAATAAGTTCTCGCGCCTGACTGTTAATCAGCAAAGAGGTGTCTATCGGAGTGTAAAGAGATGCCTGTGAGCTGCCGATGATGAGCGCTGACTGTATGGCGCGCACCATTTTCCTCCCCTGGATATCATTAATAAGCCGGTTGAGATTCGACTTCACTTTGCTGATGCCGCGCACTTTACCAGCCATTACGCCCCCGTAAGTGAAGTGGCACACTGAATTTGGCCACCTGAACAGAGGTGATATGCTCACCTCAGAACAACACAGGTGCTCCAATGAAAAAAAGAAATTTCAGCGCAGAGTTTAAACGCGAATCCGCTCAACTGGTTGTTGACCAGAACTACACGGTGGCAGATGCCGCCAAAGCTATGGATGTTGGCCTTTCCACAATGACAAGATGGGTCAAACAACTGCGTGATGAGCGTCAGGGCAAAACACCAAAAGCCTCTCCGATAACACCAGAACAAATCGAAATACGTGAGCTGAGGAAAAAGCTACAACGCATTGAAATGGAGAATGAAATATTAAAAAAGGCTACCGCGCTCTTGATGTCAGACTCCCTGAACAGTTCTCGATAATCGGGAAACTCAGAGCGCATTATCCTGTGGTCACACTCTGCCATGTGTTCGGGGTTCATCGCAGCAGCTACAGATACTGGAAAAACCGTCCTGAAAAACCAGGCGGCAGACGGGCTGTATTACGCAGTCAGGTACTTGAGCTACATGGCATCAGCCACGGTTCGGCCGGAGCAAGAAGCATCGCCACAATGGCAACCCGGAGAGGCTACCAGATGGGACGCTGGCTTGCTGGCAGGCTCATGAAAGAGCTGGGGCTGGTCAGCTGTCAGCAGCCGACTCACCGGTATAAACGTGGTGGTCATGAACATGTTGCTATCCCTAACTACCTTGAACGGCAGTTCGCCGTGACCGAGCCAAATCAGGTGTGGTGCGGTGATGTGACCTATATCTGGACGGGTAAGCGCTGGGCGTACCTCGCCGTTGTTCTCGACCTGTTCGCAAGAAAACCAGTGGGCTGGGCCATGTCGTTCTCGCCGGACAGCAGGCTCACCATGAAAGCGCTGGAAATGGCATGGGAAACCCGTGGTAAGCCCGGCGGGGTGATGTTCCACAGCGATCAGGGCAGTCATTATACGAGCAGGCAGTTCCGGCAGTTATTGTGGCGATACCAGATCAGGCAGAGTATGAGCCGGCGCGGAAATTGCTGGGATAACAGCCCAATGGAACGCTTCTTCAGAAGTCTGAAGAACGAATGGATACCGGTGGTGGGTTACGTAAGCTTCAGCGAGGCAGCTCACGCCATAACGGATTATATCGTTGGATATTACAGCGCACTAAGACCGCACGAATATAACGGTGGGTTACCCCCAAACGAATCGGAAAATCGATACTGGAAAAACTCTAACTCGGTGGCCAGTTTTTGTTGACCACTTCATCTCAAGCATCCTGTTGGCCTGGGTGATCGCCATGCGCTCCGTGGATTTGTCTTTCACAGAGTTTGCATAGTGAATTACGTTTGCGGCGCTGGGCGTGTTCTTGGATAGCTCGGCGAGATATGCGAAACCACCCGCACTCTGAAGCTCGCCAGCGGCCTCCAGAACATCCGAAAGCGTTAGCAGGTCAAGAGGTTTACCCTTCGCGTTTAGCTCGCTCAGTGATTTGTAGATATGCCCATGCTGGCGGCTGTAGAACATGTCCGGCTTCAGGAAGGAAAACACGGCCTGGATGTTATCGCTTTGCGCATCCAGCATGATCGAACCCAACACAGCTTGCTCAGCTTCGTAATTGCTGGGTGGGACGTTGTAATCATCGGTCATCGTGCTCTCCCTCGCGGACTTTCAGGTAGGTGTTGTCGTTTAGCAGGAAGTCAAAGCCCTTCTTGCGCCAGACCGTTCCGCGCTGTTGGTTAGTTCGCTCTTCGAACATCCATCGACAGTTAGCGCCTACGTAGTTCAGATATGACTTCCAGTCATCCAGCGTGAAGCCATGACCATCCAGTTGGCGAGTAATAACCCCAGCTTTTCGCCAGAACGTTTGGATTTGGCTTTTCCGTTTGTCATTAAGCGCTCGTACCTTCTGCGCTTCAGGGAGTAACTCGTGGTAGACGTCGATGACTTGCTGACAACTGAGAGACGGTTTTTTCTTCTCAGCTTTTTTATCGGCTGATGCACTCTCTCTTACGTTAGTAAGAGAGATAGTATTTAATATATTGTTTGTGGCACTCTGTTGGCATTCTGTTGGCACAACCTCTCCGCTAGGCCTTGGTGCGCCTTGCTTTGCGTTGGCATTCTGTTGGCATTCTGTTGGCACTAAAAATTGCTGATAATCGTCATACTTTGTGACCGTCAAGACAGTGAACTTCTTGTTTGTTTGAGTGGTGACCATCCCCATTTTCTCAAACTTACTCAGCAGGTATTTAACCCTGTCAGGCGTGATCCCTGTGTCTCTTGCCAGAGTATGACGGCCGGTGATCACCTGCCCTCTTGCAACCGGGTATTCTCCAAACTCAGTGGTTACTTTCCCAGGGGAGGAATTGACCTCCATAATCAGGTGAACCCATAGGTGCACAGCTTCACTGTCAGTCTTGTAGAAAGGCAGGTCGCGCATTTTGCGGTGCAGGAATACTAATCCCTGCGTGGAAGTCTGCAGATTCTCCATGGGCTTCTGAGACCCCTTAAAGTCTGATATACGGAGGACATTACTCACGACCGCTCTCCTTACGTTTCAGTTCTTCCAGGATGTTTCGCATCTTCACGCCAACTTCAGGATTGATTGAGCGTATGAAGCGATAGCGGGTAATGCTTTTGTGTGTTGAGGCCTGGCAAATTCGCTTTATCTTAGGCATAATTACTCCTGTTACTGACGTGACGCAGTGAACTCAAAAATCCATAGTGATCTGGTCTAAACGCTCTGTTACCGCAGGGCGTTTTTTCTTTCCTAATCCCCTCTCTTCCAGCAAATCTGCCAGACCAATCACCACACGAGACAAATCGTCGTCTGTGATGCCATATCCGATGAATTCCAGAAGCGCAGCCATGCGCGGGATGTAGTGTTGTTTCCACTGAGATACTGATGACTTGTTTACACCCATGTGTTCAGCCACACGGGTTGTGCCGAGAATTGCAATGCGATCCAGAATCCAGCTCTCGATGTTTCGAGCGCTGTTTTTGTTGCGTGTCGTTAAGTTGTCCATTAGTTAAAATTCCTTTGTTGAAATAGTTAATGCGCATCCTGTGATGCGTTGTTGTTGTGTTCCTCAGCTTCTGAGGGGCTGATTTTTAAAGAGCGGAAGTGCGTAAATATCTGTTACTTAACCCGATCTGGGTTGGCTACCTGTCGTAGCCATTCAGCGGTAAATTTCCCTGCTGATGCTTCTGCAAGGACCTGCGAATAATTGGTTTTCTCTGTGTACTCAGTACGAGGCAGCGCCTCGTTCTTCACCCACTTATGAATGGCCACATTCGACAGTCCGCACAGTCGTGCTGCTGCGGTTTGTCCGCCTACTGCGTCAATCGCGAATTGCATTGGGTTCATAGTGTTTTCCGTTAACTAAATTAACTACGAGTTAAGTCTATATCTTAACTGACAGTTACGTCAACTCTAATTGATAATTAACACATGGTTAAAAAAGAAGATTTAAAAGAAGAGTTCTCGAAGCGACTTCGCGCTGCATTGCTTGATGCTGGCGTAGGTGGGCGCGGACAGACCGGTAGAATCCGTGAGGCAATGAAGTCTCAGGGGATCGTTGTTTCTGAACCTGGCGTTTGGAAGTGGCTTAATGCAGCAGCAATACCAGATCAAACAAATATTCTCGCCCTTAGTCGGTGGCTGAATGTTCGCCCTGAGTGGCTGGAGTACGGAAGGAATCAGGCTGCCAACGATAAGGAGAGGGAGGCATCAATTCCGCCAGAATCAGAATGGGGATCAGTTGAAGCCTGGGATGACAGCACTCCCGTAAGCGACGACGAGGTGGAAGTTCCGTTCTTCAAGGACATAGAGTTCGCATGTGGCGCTGGTCGCACTGGCGACGAAGACTATAACGGGTACAAGTTGAGATTCTCAAAATCAACACTGCGCCGCATCGGTGCCAGTACAGACGGACACAGTATAATTTGCTTCCCTGCTCGCGGTAACAGCATGGAGCCGAACATCCCCGATGGGACAACCGTGGCAGTTAATACGGAAGATAAAAAAATCATCGATGGGAAAATGTATGCGATCAGCGAGGATGGCTGGAAGCGCATTAAGTTGCTCTACAGAACAGGGCCCGAGACAGTAAGCATCCGCAGTTATAACGCCGCAGAACACCCCCCAGAAGAAAAGCCACTAGGTAACATAGAGGTTATAGGTCGAGTCTTCTGGTGGTCCGTGCTGGACTGTTAGCAGTGGCCTGAGGATATGTTTGAGTGAGATTCAAGAAGATTGAATTATATTAAAAAATTCAATGGGCTAACATGGAAAGGCAAACGGATATCTAGTGGCAAAGAAAAACGAGAGTCCTCTATTACAGTCGGATGCTGATCGCGTCATTCACTCTAAAAAAATAGTGGATGTTAGTGGCATAAAATGGGGCAAGAAGCCACCTCCGGGCAGGTCGCCGATGTGGTTACAAACGGCTATCACACCTTATGAGGGTGGATCACCTTTGCCTGGCCTAAAATTTGTTTTGCAGTGGCGACCAGCTGATGAATACGGAGATGCTCCTAAAATTCAGATGGTAGCGCTTTACTTTGGTCGAAGAATTTTTGGTGTGGACTCTTACCCAAACGATAGGCATACGAACAGAGTTCAGGTGTGCCATCCTGACTATGTTGAAAGCATTCTTGGACCACACTATCACCTTTACTTTGAATCAGCGTTGCCGTATGAAATAGGTCTAATCATACGCGAGAAGATAGCCCCAGATGACTTGTTAGGACATTGGCGCTTTTTCTGCTCTAAACTGAATGTTACATGCAAAGGATTACTGCCTTTGCCGGACCAAGAAGATTCGGGACAAATTCCATTGCTATGATGTGCTCAACGATAATTTCCAGACTCGGCTTTGAATGCCTACCCATAGGTGAAGAGTCCTTGCGAATAATCAGTCCGTTTCCCTATTGTGACGACGGGGAGCATGTTGGCGCATTCGTACAGCATATCAATGGGAGTTTCAAAGTTACTGATCGATGCGACGCTCTTATGAACATGGAGGCGCGTGGTATTTCACTAAATCAAAGTCGCCTTGATGTCATAAGGCAGGCACTCGCTCGCGAAGGAGCTGAGCTAAATGAAAGAGGCGAAATTCTCAAATGGGCCCATGATGAAGGTGAGCTTGGAAAGGTTACATCTGATGTTATCAGGGCTGGGATTCTTGCTTCAGCTATGTCCATCGATTGGTATTCATCTAACCAATCTAAAAAATTTGAAGCTGAAGTGATTGATTTTATATCAAAAAGCTCATTATCAACTTTAATGGCCCTTCGAGAAGAAGTCAGTGGCATGAGTGGTCACAACATTGTCATACCAGTGACCATTAAAACATCAATGCCCAAGTACATATTTACCTCAAGCATTAAAGAAGGTGGATCATGGAACAGCGCATATTCATTGCTTGGAAAGCTGATGGATCTTTATCAGGCCAACAACGCTGTTAACAATCGATACGTAGTTATCGACAATGAGTCTATCGGCTCTCAAATGCAGCAACTGATACTGCTGTTCAACGACGTAAGCCAAGTTCTTCCATTCGAAAGCAGAAGCTTATGGCTCCCCAAATTAGCTGCATAAGCAACCCGGCCACCGCGCCGGGTTTTATTTACCCTTTCGGACCATCTCAGCAGCATCTCGCAGCATTCCCTTGTGGATTACATTCCCTACAGCCTTACGCTTACCCTCCAGCATCCCAACTATGCTTTCCTTGTTTATCTCAATGCCGTTGTAAACCAGCTCGAACACCACGCACCCCACCTCGCCAGCCATGAAGGCTATGCGGTCATCCGCAAGTTCATCACGTTCCATACCCACCTCCTGATGTTTTATTGAGCATATCACTGGCTTTAAAAATTAAAAACAAAACTAAATTAACCGAAAAATCATAACCTTAATAACCAACCATCAAATAATTAACCATTGGTTATTGACTGAAAATAACCATTAGTTAATAATCAATCCATCGAAACGAAACATCGATGCGGCAACAAGAGTTACCCGCCGCGCCAGACAGGGAGTCAGGCTGCTCATTAACAATTTAATCCTCAGAATCTGAGGCCAAAGAGGGTTCTTTGGGGTGATGACCCGCGAGGGTGGCGCAAAAATATTCCTTGCAGCTGAGTGAACAGTGCGAAAAACGCCGCCGCTGTTAGGTGCAGCCATCACCACCAAAGAACTCACAAGGGGAAACATCATGAACAGAAATCAGGCGCGTCGCCTTGCTGCATTCAACGCAAAGAAATCCGCTGAGAAGTTAGAGATGGAAGCCTACTGTAAAAAGATTGACCGTGCATTTTCACGGCTGTCTGGAGAAGGCTCAGAGCGCACCTGTAAGGCTCTCAGCTTGCCGGGATTGCGTCAGCCTAAAGAAGAAGAGTTCGTGACCAGAGAGAGACAGCAGTATCGCAAGGTACGCAATCCACTCGGTCAGCAGGTTAACGCTCGGCAGAAGATGCGTGGAAAAAGCATTCCATTGATTTGATATAAATGGCCCATAACGGGCCAGGGGGAAAAATGAAATTTATTGCAAGGAACTTAGCCTGGCTTTTTCTAAAATTATATCAGCCCCGTCTCTTTGTATCTCAGGGAGTGCTGACAGAAGTTGTAGTGCTGCCTTCGGCTCCATCAGAAAGCGCATCTTCTGAGTTGAATCACCAATCAGCTGGAAGCATTCAAAAACCAGCTCACCTGTATTTTGGTCGAGATAGATATCCATCGGATAAGTAAGCCCGATAGGAAAGACCATTGCCGGCTTATCAGCCATGAAAAAATCCTTAATTTTGACTGTGGAAACACAAGTCTACGACTTTCCTTTGACTGTGGAAAGTAGAGGAACCACGCGCCGGGCGTGGTTAAACATCCCGGCATAAATCCATGCGGTACAGAAATCACGCGGCAAATCGACGCCGCTGATTTGAGTTCGCAATAGCAAAGATTCAGTTACGGCACGTTAATCAGCGGGTCGAGTGGCCTACGAAGAATAAACAAAGGGGTGAGGGTATGAAGACTTTCAATGAGTGGATGAACGAAGGGAGGAAGTGGGAAGGATTCCGTTTCTTTAACCGTCGTATTGTGTGTGCTGATGGGTACAGCATCAGTATTCAGGCTTACAACGGGGCTTATTGCCTGCCTCGTGAGGATATCGAGGATATAGCCGGATACGACAGCTTCGAACTGGGTTTCCCAAGTGAAGTTGATAAATCAATCCTCGAGTATGCCGAGGATGAGAGTCAGCCGGTCGAAACCGTTTACCCATATGTTCCTCGCGAGCTCGTAGAGCGTCTAATAGCAGGGCATGGTGGCATTAAAAACTTTGCAGCCAAAGCCGCATAGCGCGGCCTTTTCTTTTGGTTACGGCGCGTTAATTAACTTATGAGGTGAGGCAATGGATATTAAAAACTTACTCCAAGAAATTGAAAACTTGGAATCAAACATAAGAAGCATAGACAACTTATTAGAAGCGCATGGGGTGCATGGATTTAACTTGATTGTTGTTGCAGCTAACAATACGCAATACAGAGGTGCTGCAGATCAGGAGTTTCTAATTGAGGCACTAAAATCGAAAAGAAACGAGATGCACGAGAGGCTTGTGAAGCTAATCGAAGCCGTTGGTGTTGTTGAAAAAGTTATCGATGGATTGGTCGCTTAGGCGGCCTTTTATTTTGGTTACGGCACGTTAATTAACTTATGAGGTGAGGCAATGGCAATTAGCGGAACAGTGAAAATTAAAAACATCGGCGGTATCTCTCCATGGGGTGAGGGATGGAATCGCTACATGAATATAGAGGTGGAAGATATGGAAATCTCCGAGGTTTTTAAGGCGGATGAGATTGTTAACGAATACCAGGTGGACGATCTGCTGGAAGCCATTGGTGAATCGGATGTGGCTACATGGCTTTCCGAACAAGGGTACGAAGTTTCGAAATGATTTATG
The DNA here is from genome assembly GCA_002271215.1 of Lelliottia jeotgali. Taxonomy (NCBI): domain Bacteria; kingdom Pseudomonadati; phylum Pseudomonadota; class Gammaproteobacteria; order Enterobacterales; family Enterobacteriaceae; genus Lelliottia; species Lelliottia jeotgali. The sequence continues at coordinate 2,383,278 of CP018628.1, forward strand.
GGCTTAGACTGCTTTTTAGCGGGTAACTACAGAGGGTAAGTGTATGGATATGAATTTTGGTAATGCTGTTAATGCCATGGAAGTAGGAAAAAAGGTAGCTAGAAAAGGATGGAACGGCAAAGGAATGTTTCTTTTCCTCGTCGCTGGTGATGCGTGGGGATTCGAAAGCGATATTGAAGGAATTGATGGTCTCTACGGAGCGCCATTTATTTGCATGAAGACAGCTGATAACAATCTTATACCCTGGCTGGCTAGTCAATCTGATGTTTTGGCTGAAGATTGGCAGGAAGTTAATTAACCCGCTCCGGCGGGTTTTTTATTGCTGATACCACAGCGCCTTCACGAGGGTGCTCCGTTATCAGGGCGGCTATCCACCGCTTAAATGTCTGCATATGCAGAGGTCTTTAGTTCAGCGGCGCGGCTTAAGCGCGGAGATGATTATGAAAACTTTTAAAATAAAATGGCTGTCCTGTGAAAGTTGCGACGGCGGAAATCAGCCAGGTTCATTTGTCAGTGTAACAACAGAAAAAGGCTGCGGATTCCGCCTTTATGAAGGCGACAAAGCTGAATGTCCATGCTGCGGCGCTACTGGTGTTATCGAGGCTGATGGTGAAAGCGCATGGGTGGCATGGGATGAGGTGGAATCATGACAGTCACTCACAACGGCAGACAGTACACCGTAACCAAAATGGCTGATGGCTATCACTGGTTACTAACCGAAGTCGGAAACGTTCGCAATAAACGCACAATGAACCGTGACCAGCTCATCAAGAATGGTCTGGGTCACATCGTTAGCCAGTGCGTCGATTCCAGAGCACTCCGCGCCTCTCTGAGCAAGAAAGCCATTGCTCGCTATCTGGAAGACTCGGTGATGCTGCAACAGGCAATTGAGGCACAGCGTAAAGCGCTTGGAGTCAGGGTAAATCGTAACTCGTTTGAAGTGAGGGTGTGATGGAAGAATTAAATGCTACCGGCGGGACATGGATTTATGTTCCTGAGCTTGGTGAAGTAAGAAGCCTCGATGCTGGCGTTGTTGCCGAAGTGATTGTTGATGGGAATGAAGATTCGAACGGCCATTTAATGGCTGCCTCAAAGGATTTATTCAACGCCCTTCGCAATCTTGAGGTTGCTGTAAACACCATTAAATACTGCTGGGAAAAGCGTCCTGAAAACATGTGGGCCGCAATGCAACGAGCCTCGTCTGATGCAGAAGCGGCAAGGTCTGCAATCAACAAAGCACTCGGTAAGTAATCCATTCCCCACTTTCATCACTCCCTGTCCGGCTATCGCAGACGGGAAGCGCACAACCAAATTTCAGGAGAGACCATGAGTGAAGTAACTGATTTAACCGTCATCGAGATTAAAGCGGAACAGGCTCCAGCGCTGTACAAGTCTGGCGGCCTTGATGATTACCTTGAGCAGATCCGCCAGGCTGTTAACGAAGTACCTGATCTGAGTACGAAGAAAGGACGTGACCGCGTGGCATCTCTGGCGGCGTCGGTATCACGCAGTAAGACGGCCATCGAAAAGCCGGGCCGTGAGTACCTGAAGCGTCTGAAAGAAGCCGTGCGCCCCGCTGAGGCTGAAATTAAGCGCTTCGTTGATGCATGTGACGAACTTCGCGATGCCACCCGCCGACCGCTTACCGAATGGGAGGCTGAGCAGGAACGGATTAAGGCAGAGGAAGCCGCGAAGATTAAAGCTGATGACGACCGGAAGAAATTCGAATCCGACCATGAAATTGCTTTGCTGATGAACGACAAGCACGACCGTGAAGTTGCAGAGAAGAAAGCAGAAGCAGAACGCCAGCGCATTGCTCATGAAGAAGAGTTAAAGCGTCAGGCAGCAGAACAGGCCAAGCGCGAAGCCGAAGAGAAAGCAGCGGCTGAACTGGCGGCGGCAAAGAAACGCGAAGATGTAGCGATTGCAGCAAGAGCGCAGGCTGAATTACTGGCTAAGCAAGAGCGGGAACACGCCGAATATGAGGCAGCCGCAGCTGCTGCACGTGCAGAGCGTGAAAAGCAGGAAGCTATAGAGGCAGAGAAACGCAAAGCTCAGGAAGAAGCAGATCGCATTAAGCGTGAAGCTGAGCAGAAAGAAGCGGCGCGGCTGGCAGAAGAGAAACGTATCGCTGATGAGAAGGCAAAGCGTGAAGCTGACGTGAAGCACCGCAAGGCCGTTGGCACTGAAATCGTAAACGCACTCACCGCTAATACAAGCATCTCACGCGAGCAGGCTATCGAAGTCCTGAAAGCGCTGATGGATGGCCTAGTGCCGAGAACACAAATTAACTACTGAGGTGACCCATGGCCGCGTATCGCGCATACGACCACATAGAGGATCGTCGCTGGGTCGAGCAGCAGTTAACAGAAGAGAAAGAAAAGTGGATCGATGACCGGGCGCAGCAAATCATCGACATGATGCCAAAAGAGCCGTCCGGCCTCTTTCACTTCTCCGTACCGATTGACTCCAGCCCATACGATGGGCTTCGCAGCGATAAAGCTGGCGAGGCCTACAACGACTTCATTTCGGCAGTTGCTTACGCCCAGGCGGAACACGACTGGGAACACCGTACCGGCTGCCCGTTCTAAGGAGGGATTATGAGCTTAACTCTTGTTGATTTCGTCAAACAACAGGAGCCGCTTTTCATTAAGGCGGCCACTGATGAGCGGATGGTGTGGGCAAAGGAAAGCCAGTTCGCCATCCAGCTATTTCAGAACAACGACTACCTCGCCAAAGTTGCATTCCAGAACCAGACCAGTACGCAGAACGCGATCGTCAACGTTGCTGCTATCGGAATTTCTCTAAACCCTGCGCAGAAGCTGGCTTATCTGGTCCCGCGTAAAGGGGCTATTTGCCTCGACATCAGTTACATGGGCCTGATGCACATTGCGCAGCAGTCTGGCGCCATTAAGTGGTGTCAGTCAGCCATTGTCCGCAAGAGTGACCAGTTCCGTCGTGAGGGACTGGATAAGCCGCCAGTTCACATTTACAACGACTTTGACACCGAGGAGCAACGCGGAGATATCGTTGGTGCTTACGTGGTCGTTAAAACAGTCGATGGCGATTACCTGACGCACACGATGCGAATTGATGCCATTTACGCGATACGTGACAGGTCAGAGGCATGGAAGGCGTATAAAAACAAAGGTACCGCTTGCCCATGGGTCACTGACGAAGAGCAGATGATCCTCAAGACGGCAGTCAAGCAGGCGGCGAAGTACTGGCCTCGCCGTGAGCGTCTGGATGCCGCTATTGACCACGTTAACACCGAAGGTCAGGAAGGAATCAACTTCGCCAGTGAACGCCAGCCAGAGCGCGACGTATCCCCGGTGACCGATGCGACTTTACAGGAAATAAACGACCTGCTCATCTCCATGGATAAAACGTGGGATGACGACCTTCTTCCGCTTTGCTCACGCATATTCAAACGCGAAATTCTTGAATCATCGGTGCTTACAGAGCCTGAGGCTGTAAAAGCGCTCGGCTTCCTCAAGCAGAAGGCAGCGGCATGACAAGGTCAATGAAGTTGGTTTATGAAGCAATAAAGTCAGGCCAAAGGAATGGCAACCTAATCACGGTCACCTATAAGGAAATAGCTCGTGAAACCGGGCTTCAGATAACCATGGTTAGCAGCTGCATCCGCTTGTTGGTTCGGGATTCATACATAGAGAGAATAAATAATTTCTCTGAATCAGGCGGGGCGAAAACCAACAGTTACAAAATACGCAAATCCATAGAGGTTTGACATGACACCAGAAATCATCCTAAAGCGAACAGGGATTGACGTTCGCAATACACAGCAGGGAAGCATTGACTGGCTGAGATTAAGGCTCGGAGTTATCACGGCTTCCGAGGCCGGGAAAGTAATCTCAAAGCCCCGCAGTGGAACCAAATGGACAGACACCAAACTCACCTATTTCTACACGCTTCTCGGCGAAATATGCACAGGAAATGTGGTGGAGGTTAATGCTCGCCCATTGGCATGGGGAAAGGAATACGAAGCATCAGCAAGGTCGTTATTCGAGTTCACCACTGACGTAAAAGTCACTGACGTTCCGATTATGTTCAAGGATGAAACGCTGCGTTGCGCGTGCTCTCCTGACGGGTTGTGTAGCGATGGCAAAGGTCTGGAATTAAAAAGCCCTTATACCAGCGCTGTATTCATGAAGTTTCGTCTCGGTGGCTTTGATGCCATTAAGGCTGAATACATGGCCCAGATTCAATACGGCATGTGGGTTAGCGGAAAGGACGCCTGGTACTTTGCAAATTACGATCCGCGCATGAAGCGAGAGGGTTTGCACCATGTTGTTGTCGAGCGCGACCAAAAGTTCATTGATGAATTTGATGAAATGGTGCCTGAGTTCATCGAGAAAATGGACGAGGCGCTGTCGGAGATCGGATTTACTTTCGGGGAACAATGGCGATGAAATTCTCACACGACAAAATCCGTGTCGGACGGATAACTCTTGTCTATTCCGTCATCCAAAGAGGCTGGGTATATCCCGGCCTCTCTGTTATCAGAAACCCTCTCAAGGCCCAGCGCATTGCAGAAGAGATGAACGATAAGGGGCAGCATGACAGATTACACCGGAAGTAACACGCCAGCGGATCAGCGTGATTTGTGGCGTACGCCACCGGCATTATTTGCTGCGCTGGATGCTGAGTTCTGCTTTCAGCTGGACGCCGCCGCCGCGCCGCATAATGCATTGTGTAAGCGGTTCATCACGGAAGATGAAAACACGCTCGAAACTCCATGGTCAGCTCGCATTAGCTTGCCTGGTTATTGCTGGCTGAACCCTCCCTATTCCGACATCACGCCGTTCGTGAAGAAAGCTGCAGCCGAGAGTCTCAACCAGATCGGCACCGTCATGCTGGTTCCGGCAGATACTTCGGTTGGCTGGTTTAAGGAGGCGACGCTGACCGCCAGTGAGGTGCGGTTTATCACTGCTGGACGACTGGCATTTATCAACCCTGTCACCGGTAAACCCGTAAGCGGTAATAACAAAGGATCGATGCTAATCATCTGGCGTCCATATCCCCGCACTCACTGTGAATTCACCACTATCGACCGTGACGAGTTGATGTCATTCGGCAACAAACTATTAGCGCGGCGGGAGGCTGCATGAGCAAGTACGAAACATTAGACCGGTTAATCCTGAACAAAATCGGCGGACACCCGACTCCTTTCCACCGGATTTTCGCTCGTGATGTCGAGGTTGAGTCGAAGCGCATTGCTGAAGAAGACGGCAGCGGATATCCATTCCGATTCGTTGACCGCCGGTTACAGGCAATGCGTAAACGCGGTGTGATTCGCAACGTAACAGGCAAAGGGTGGGTGAGAACATGACACCAGAAATCATCGATCAGGCCAGCGCTCTCGAAGAGATGATGCGCGAAAACGCCATTCAGGCACATAGGCTAGACCATAGCGCAGTATCAGCAACGCACTGTGAGGAATGCGATGAAGCTCTCAGCGATGAGCGTAGGAAAGCGTATCCGGGATGCACGATGTGTGTCAGTTGCCAGAGCGAGCAGGAATTGCGTAAGAAGATTGGGAGGGTGTGATGTGGCCTATATGCAAGCACTGCGGCCGGGTTTGCTGGAGCGGATGGTGTATCAAATGCGACAAGCGAGGGTGATGTGATGGATTACAGCAAGATGAGCGACCAAGAAATTAACATGGCGGTCGCAGAAATACTTTTCCCTGACCGACCTGTTATTGAGAGCAAAAGCCGACCTCCTTCTGCGTGCATCACGGGGAATCTGCCAAGCAAATGGGTCGACTATTGCAACAACCCGTCAGACGCATGGCCGATTATTGCGGAGAACCACATTGGCATAGCGCCTTACCCAAACGAGGCTTATGCGTGGTCATCACGCCATGGAATGGCCTCTGACTTGTCGGAGGAAGATAAAAATCCACTCCGTGCCGCGATGACCGTATTCCTCATGATGCAGGAGTCAGCCAATGTTCAGGATAATCCTACCTAACTCATTCTACGTCGACACAAACGGCTCCCTGTGCAAAATCCTCCGCACCAAATCCGACACGGTCCACTATCAGCGAAACGGTCATAACTGCATAGCCAGCATGATGCGCTTTCAGCATGATTTTTAGTATGTCGATGGTGCGGAGTTAAAGCAGATATGGGACGACATCGAAACGGCAGCACACATTAAATCGCTACGTGCAATGCAGCGCGTGGCATGAGGAGAGATTATGACAAGAAAGTTCAAAGTATCCCTGGATTCCGGCGCTAATCACCGCTCAGCGAGAGTGACCGAAGTGACGCTAGATGAAATAGGAGCAACTGAGGAAGAGTGGGATTCAATGCCTGACGATGCAAAAGATAAGCTCATGCAGGAGATAGCGTTCGAAACCCTCGAATGGTACTGGGAAGAGATTTGACGCAACTTATAGCCGGTTCCAGTGAGCTGGCTATTGGGTGCGAAGCACTGCTCCGTTATCCCCCATTTTGCCCGGCCCCGCGCCGGGCGATATTTTTCTGGAGACCCCCATGAGCGATAGCATCCAACTGGTACCAAATAAGTGGGTATCAGAAGAACTACTTATAGCGCTGACTGGACTGACCAAGCACGCAATAAAATCAGCCAGAGAAAAAAGCTGGCTTGAGGGGCGCGAGTATAGGCACTACTCTGGAGACCTTCAGCCTAAAGACAACTCCCCTATCCTCTATAACCGTTTTGAAGTCGATAACTGGGTTGAGAAGCAACGCCCGGCGATCCCGCGCCAGAAATCTGCTTAAATAGCCCTACGTTTAACAACGAGGAAAAGGCATGACTAAATATCCAACCGGGGTTGAGAATCACGGGGGGTCATTGCGCCTGTGGTTCATGTATCAGGGTGAAAGGGTTCGCGAAAGTCTTGGCGTTCCCGACACACCCAAGAACAGAAAAATAGCTGGGGAATTGAGGACATCGATTTGCTACGCCATCAGGACCGGCAATTTTGACTATTCCGCTCAGTTCCCTAACTCGCCACGAGCTCAGGTTAACAATGATAGTAAGCTGAAGACTTCCGTATCAGAGTTTGCTAACAAATGGCTGAGTCTGAAACAAACGGTTTTGGCGAAGAACACACATATGCGATACACCTCTTACGTGAAAATGTGCCTTCGCATTTTGGACGATGAGAAGCCCATTTCTTCGCTTACCCATGAGGATCTAATGTCTCTCAGGCATGAACTTCTAACTGGCTATCAGCTCATAGGGAAGACTCTTGAGCGCTCACACAAAAAAGGGAGAACTGTACGCACGGTGAATGGTTATATGGCTGTGATGCTCGAAATGCTTAAATTTGCGGAGCGAAACGGCTATACAAATGGCTCTGTCATATCTGATATACGCCCACTTAGAAAATCAAAATCAGAACCAGATCCGCTCACCAAAGAAGAGTTTATGCGTTTGCTTGAGGCTACCAATCATCAGCAAATAAGAAATCTTTGGGTCCTGGCTGTAAGTACCGGCATGCGCCATGGTGAGATTTGCGCCTTAGCCTGGGAGGATGTCGACACCATAAGCTGGACCATCAAGGTAAACAGAAATTTGGCAATCTCTGATCACTTCTCGCCACCAAAAACGGAGAGCGGAATAAGAACTATCAACCTGACCCAGCCAGCCATCGAAGCACTTAAAAGTCAGATGCAGTTCACCCGCATGAAGGAACAGAACGAAATTATTGTGCACCTGAGAGAGTACGGGAAGCAAAGATCTGATTCATGCACCTTTGTATTCAATCCAAATGTCTCAGCTCGGTACCCATCAAAAAGTATTTGTTATATACCCGGATCGATAGCCTCATCATGGAATCACTTATTGAAAAGAGCGGGCATCAGGCACAGGAAAGCCTATGAATCACGTCATACATTCGCCTGCTGGGCATTAAGCGCCGGAGCGAATCCGAGCTTCATTGCTAACCAGATGGGGCACACCAATGCTCAAATGGTTTTCAACGTTTATGGAAAATGGATGTCCGAACAAAACGGCGATCAGTTAGCTATCCTGAACACTAATTTTGACTTCAATGCCCCACAGATGCCCCACAAGAAAGTGGCCGGAATATAATTAATCTATATTACAGCCACTTAGTAGTACGTTAGTGTTTTATCATCACATGCCGAACAACGGTGTAATCCTCCAGTCCATATACCGACATATCCTTGCCGTAACCAGAGAGTTTCATTCCGCCGTGCGGCATTTCGCTGACCAGCATGAAATGGGTATTCACCCAGGTGCAGCCGTATTGCAACTGTGCACTCATGCGATGAGCGCGCCCCACGTCTTTGGTCCAGACCGATGAGGCCAGGCCGTATTGCGAGTCATTCGCCCAGGCCAGAACCTGCTCTTCGTCGTCAAATTCCGTCATACTCACCACCGGACCGAACACTTCTCGCTGGACGATGGCATCTTCCTGTTTTGCGCCGGCCAGCAAAGTGGGCTGGAAGTAATAACCTGCCCCGTCCACTTTATTGCCCCCGGTCACCACTTTCACATGACCGAGCGCTTTGGCGGCATCCACAGCCTGACAAACTCGCGCCAGATGCGCGGCGGAACTGAGCGGCCCAAGCTCGGTGGATTCATCATCCGGTGCGCCGGTTTTCAGCGTCGCTACCGCCGCGCCGAGTTTTTCGACAAGCGCGTTGTAGATCCCTTTTTGCGCATAAATCCGGCAGGCTGCAGTACAGTCCTGGCCTGCATTGTAGAAACCAAAGGTGCGCACACCTTCCACTACCGCGTCGAGATCGGCGTCGTCAAAGACAATAACCGGCGCTTTGCCGCCCAGTTCCATATGCGTGCGCTTAATCGACGAGGCCGTGTGGCCGATAATGTGCTCGCCGGTGGCGATCGATCCGGTCAGCGATACCATACGTACTTTTTCGTGTCCGGTCAGCGGGTCGCCAACGGTTTTTCCGCGTCCGAAGAGGACATTAAGGACACCAGCCGGGAAGATATCTTTTGCCAGCTCGCCCAGCTTTAGTGCCGTCAGCGGGGTGATTTCAGAAGGTTTAATCACCACGCAGTTCCCGGCGGCCAGTGCGGGAGCCAGCTTCCAGGCCGCCATCATCAACGGATAGTTCCACGGCGCGATGGAGGCCACCACGCCGACCGGGTCGCGGCGAATCATCGAAGTGTGGCCGTCAAGATACTCGCCCGCAGCAAGGCCATTTAAGGTACGCGCCGCCCCGGCGAAGAAGCGGAAAACATCCACCACCGCAGGGATTTCGTCGTTGATAACGCAGTGCAGCGGCTTGCCGCAGTTTTGTGATTCGAGTCGCGCAAAGATTTCAGCATGTTCCTCGATAACATCAGCGAGTTTCAGTAAGCACTCAGAACGCGCTTTCGGCGTCGTGCGGCCCCACTCGGAAAATGCACGATCGGCGGACCGTACGGCGGCATCGACCTGAGCGGCAGACGCCTCAGCGATCTCCAGTAGCACTTCCCCCGTTGCAGGATTGTATACCGGCTGTTTTTCCCCTTCGCCGGTGACCAGTTCACCATTAATCAGCAGTTGATTTTGCATAGCATTGTCCTGTTGAAATCAAAGTTATTTCCCGCTTTCGACCACGTTTTCGTTGTCACGGGTTAGCCACCAGGCGCCCAGAATTGGAATGGTTGTCACCAGCATCACCAGCAGCGCGACCACGTTGGTGACGGGCACATCGCGCGGGCGTCCGAGCTGATTGAGCAACCACAGCGGCAACGTGCGTTCGTGTCCCGCCGTAAATGTCGTGACGATGATTTCATCGAACGACAGCGCAAACGCCAGCATTCCCCCCGCCAGCAGTGCAGAACTTAAATTCGGCAACACCACGTAGCGGAAGGTTTGCCAGCCGTCTGCGCCTAAATCCATCGATGCTTCCACCAGGCTCCACGAGGTGCGGCGAAAGCGTGCGATGACGTTGTTAAACACCACTACCACGCAGAACGTGGCGTGACCGGTGACGATAGTGAAAAAGCCCGGCTCCAGATTGATGGTTTTAAATGCCGTCAATAGCGCCAGCCCAGTGATGATCCCCGGCAGCGCAATCGGCAGCAGAAGTAGCAGCGAGATAGCGTTTTTGCCGAAGAACTCACTGCGCCACAGCGCGGCTGCCGCAAGCGTCCCCAGTACCAGAGCGATGGCGGTCGAAAGCGATGCAATTTGAAGTGACAACGTCACCGAGTCAATGATATCGCTGCGCGACGCCGCCACGCTAAACCACTTCAGCGTGAACCCCTTCGGCGGAAAGCTGAATGCCGCGTCCTCCGTATTAAAAGCATAGATGGCAATAATCAGCAGCGGGAAGTGCAGGAAAATGACCCCGCCCCAGGCCGCCACTTTCAGGAACCAGGGAGCGCGTTCAGAGTGCATCGAAGGCTCCCAGACGTTTCACGAACGCCAGATAGAGGGATATAAGAACAATCGGCACTAATGTGAATGCCGCCGCCATTGGCATGTTGCCTATCGCACCCTGTTGGGCATAAACCATGTTGCCGATGTAATACCCCGGCGGGCCGACCAGCTGCGGCACAATGAAATCACCCAGCGTCAGTGAGAAGGTAAATATCGATCCGGCGGCAACACCGGGAATGGCTAGCGGCAGCACCACATAGCGGAAAGTCTGACGAGGACGCGCACCGAGGTCAGCGGAGGCTTGTAACAGCGACGGTGGCAGACGCTCAAGCGCGGCCTGCACCGGCAAGATCATAAACGGCAGCCAGATATAGACGAAAACCAGGAAGCGCCCCAGCCCGGATGTCGACAGGGTATTGCCGCCAATGGCAGGTAGCGTCAGCACCGACATCAGCAGCGGCTCCAGCCCCATATAACCCAGAAACCATTGTGCAACGCCATCTTTTGCCAGCAATAACGTCCACGCGTAAGCCTTAACGATATAGCTCGCCCACATCGGGAGCATCACCGCGATATAGAAAAACGCTTTCCATTTACCGCTGGTGTAACGCGCCATATACCACGCCATCGGAAAGGCCAGGATGGCGCTGGCAATCGTGACCGCAATCGCCATCAGTAAGGTGCGCAGGATAATGTCGTAATTGGCGGGGTTAAAAAGAGCCAGGATGTTCGCGAAAGTCAGGTCCGGCGTCACCGACATGGTAAAGTCGTCGAAGGTGTAAAAACCTTGCCACAGCAGGGTCAGCAGCGAGCCAAGATAGACAATCCCGAACCACATCAGCGGGCCAAGCAGCAGCAAAAATAGCCCGAGCGACGGTTTGCGCCAGAGCAGCGTGGTGACCCGGCTGACCGGGCCACGGGATGAGAGGGCAGGAGAAACGCTCATATCCATCTCACCTTTCCTCATGCAGGGGCACCATTGCCTCGCGCGACCAGGAGGCCAGCACCTGCTGTCCAGGAGCAACGTCCGCTGGGATATGTGCCCCGCTCAGATTGGCCTGGCTGACCAGCAATTTTGCACCGTCGGCGAGGCGCAGTTCAAACCGTGTTGCCGCGCCCTGATACTGCACCGCCTGCACCACGCCCTGAACCTGAACGTCTCCGCTCTCATTGAGGCGAATATGTTCTGGACGGAGCGAATAGATGCCCTCCATACCACACACCTGTCGGGCAACGGCGGCATCAAACACGTTTGAAGTGCCGACAAAACTGGCGACAAACGGCGTACGCGGGCGCATATACAACTCGCGCGGGGTATCGACCTGCTCAATGCGTCCGTTGTTGAAAACGGCTACGCGATCGGACATCGACAGCGCTTCGCCCTGATCGTGAGTGACGAAAATAAAGGTAATCCCCAGCTCCTGTTGAAGCTTTTTCAGCTCAAACTGCATCTGCTCGCGCAGCTTTAGATCCAGCGCACCGAGAGGTTCATCCAGCAGCAGAACGCGCGGTTCGTTGACCAGCGCACGGGCGATGGCGACGCGCTGGCGCTGGCCGCCGGAAAGCTGCGATGGCTTACGCTTTTCCGCGAAACCTAATCCCACCTTTTCCAGCGCATCGCGCGCCATCGTCTGGCGTTTCTTTTTATCGACCCCTTTCACCATCAGCCCGTAGGCGACGTTTTCGATTATCGACATATGCGGGAACAGGGCGTAATCCTGGAACACGGTGTTTACATCGCGTTCCCACGGTGGAAGCTCGCTGGCTTCTTTGCCAAAGATTTTAATCGCCCCGCCGCTCAGTTGTTCAAACCCGGCAATCAGGCGCAGGCAGGTGGTTTTGCCGGAGCCCGAAGGCCCCAGCATAGAGAAAAACTCGCCGTCGCGAATGCCGATGGTGACACCATCCACTGCCCGAACGTCGCCGTACAGACGGGATACATCGTTAAATTCTACTGCGTACGTCATGTTCTGCTCCCTGGCGATTAACGGCCGCCCATGATGGCGATGTAATCCTGCGTCCAGCGGCTGTATGGAACATATTTACCGCCTTCGGCAATTGGGGTTTTCCAGAACAGGATTTTGTCGAACTCGTTGTAACCGTTGGTTTCACAACCTTTGTCACCGAGTAATGTGCTGGCTTTACAACCTTCTGCAACCACCGGCAGAGAACCGAACCACGCCGCCAGATCGCCCTGCACTTTTGGTGTCAGCGACCAGTTCATCCACTTATAGGCGCACATCGGGTGTTTGGCCTCGGCGTGCAACATGGTGGTATCTGCCCAGCCCGTCACCCCTTCTTTCGGGAAGACGGTCGCGATAGGTTGATTTTCCCCTTTCAGGGCGTTGGCCTGATATGGCCAAGCGCTCGATGCCACCACGCCTTCATTTTTGAAGTCGCTCATCTGGACAGTGGTATCGTGCCAGTAACGGTGAATAAGCGCGTGTTGATCGCGCAGCACTTTCAGTACGGCTGAGTATTGTGCTTCGGTGAGCTGGTATGGGTCAGTAATGCCCAGCTGCGGCTGGGTTGCTTTGACGAACAGCGCCGCATCAGCAATATAGATTGGGCCATCGTAAGCCTGAACGCGGCCTTTGTTGGTTTTGCCGTCCGGGAGATTTTGCTCTTTAAAGACCACGGCCCAGCTGTCCGGCGGTGTCGGGAAGGTTTTGGTGTTGTACATCAGTAAGTTCGGCCCCCACTGATACGGTGTACCATACACTTTCCCGCCAACGTTAAACCATTCGCCTTTCACGATGCGCGAATCAATGGTTTTCCAGTTGGGAATCAGATCCGGATTAATGGGCTGAACACGTTTGCCCATAATCAAACGTAAAGAGGCATCCCCCGACGCGGTGACCAGATCATATCCGCCTTTCGCCATCAGGCTGACCATCTCATCGGAGGTCGCCGCCGTTTTAACATTCACCGCGCAGCCGGTCTCTTTTTCAAACTGCGTCACCCAGTCGTAATTTTTATCCGTCTGGCCGCGCTCGATGTATCCCGGCCAGGCGATGATATCCAGTCGTCCCTCGCCTTTCCCGACCTCTTTCGGCGGCTCAGCGGCTTGCACGGTCATGATCGTCATGCCGAGCGCACACAGGCTGCTGCGGGCAAATTTTTTGCTCATTTGATTTACTCCTGTCGCAATGAAATTTGGCGGCAGCCATGCCGTAAAAATATCTCCCTTAATAAACGTAGACTGCGCAAATGCGCCGCACCCTGCGGCTTTGGGAAATTTCATCAGGTTGTGACAGAGGGCGCATTCCCTGTTAACTGGATTATAGACAAGGAGTTAGCGGCGAGCGGCGGTATGCAGATTTCCTATGACAGACCTCCTGAAATAAACCCGACGGTTGTCATAGGATAAGGATTGTTTATTTATGCGGGGTTATTACGCCTGTGAAAAATAAGCCTTTCGGCTTATTTCAGCATCGCGCTAATTAATTTAGCTAACTGGATAACAGCCTGCTCTTCGCGCTCGCCCCACGCCCAGGAAGTATTAAAGCGAAAGAACGGCGTCCAGACATCTGAGGTAGAGAACATTTTGCCCGGTGCAATGCTGATGTGGTGCACCAGCGCCTGTTCAGAGAGCTTTCCTGCGTCTAACGGCGCAGGCAGTTCCAGCCATAAAAAATAGCCGCTGTCGTTGTGGTGAATTTTGACTTCCGCCGGTAAATGGCGCATCAGCGATTGCCACGCCTGCTGTTTGCGCTCGGCGAGCGTGCGGCGCAGACGGCGAAGATGAGCGTCGTAGCGTTTAGTGGCGAGATAATCCACCAGCGCGAGTTGCATCGGGGAGCTGGTCGAGAGTGTGCTCATCAACTGTAGCTGCTGAATACGACGCGCATGTTTGCCCGCAGCGACCCAGCCGATACGGAATCCGGCAACCAGGCATTTCGAGAATGACGAGCAGTGCAGCGTCATGTCCTGGCTGTCCCAGGCTTTGGCTGGCAGCGGTTTTTCGCGACCAAAATAAAGCTCGCTGTATACGTCATCTTCAATCAACGTAACGTTATGCCTGGTCAGCAATGCAACCAGATGCGCCTTTTTCTCAGCGCTGAGGGTAAATCCGAGAGGGTTCTGGCTGTTGGTCATCAACCAGCAGGCTTTCACCGGATAGTCGTTTAACGCCTGTTCAAGCGCATCGAGATCGATCCCCTCGCGCACGTCGGTGGCGATCGACAGCGCTTTAAGTTTCAGTCTTTCCAGCGCCTGAAGCGCGCCGTAGAAACAGGGATTTTCGACGATCACCCAATCGCCTGGCTCAGTCACAGCTTGCAAACTCAGGTTGAGCGCTTCCAGCGCACCGGCGGTGATCACGATCTCCTCCGGCGAAATATTCATCCCCTGCTGGGCATAGCGGCGGGCGATGGCGTGGCGGAGATCGACGTTACCGGGCGGCAGGTTTTCAATCACGCTCATGGCGGTCGCTGTTTTGCTGACATTGGCAAGTGATCGATTGAGTTGCTGAAGCGGAAAGAGTCTGGGATCAGGAAAAGCAGAAGCAAAGGGTAAAACGGAAGGGTCGCGGCTGGCCTGCAGGACATCAAAAATATAGGTATTGATATCGACCATTTCGTCGCGCATCACCTGCGCGGGTGGCGCAGGCTGCTGCTTAACCGGGCGCGGAGCAACGTAGTAACCCGATTGTGGGCGAGCAACGATTCGCCCCTGACTTTCCAGCGTTTGATACGCATGACCGACAGTCATGAAACTCATGCCGCTGCTGGCAACTTGCTCACGCAACGACGGTAGCTTATCTCCCGGCAACCACACGCCAAGTTCGATTTGCGAAATGATTTGCTGCGCCAGGCGCTGGTATTTTTTCATCGTTCTCTCCTTGCTTCACACCAGTGTATATCAGCAGGAGAAAATTGGCAGTTTTAAAAAACTGTTATGGTAAACGCGATGTTATGACGGGCGATGACTGTACTGAGCTTGCTCCGGGAAAGACGAGGCCGCCAGGTGGTCAAGGGTCATCATGGACGATTTGCAGAAAATGCACTTCGCACCGTGTGGATTTTTTTCGGACACATCAAAGATAGAGGTGCGGTATTGCGAGCCATGACAGCATGGGCAGCGAAAATGGATATAAGAAATCATATGATTCTCCAGTAAACGTAGAAACGTAAATAAGCTAATTGGGGCCATTCAAGGCGATAGTGGTCTGAGACAAAACTAATCAGAGTGTAAAGAGAAGACCCAAGAGGCTGCGGAGAGGCACAACGTGATGAGAAATGCTTTGAGACGACGTCAGATATTTTTTGGCTATCAAACCGATGAAGCATTAACGCATGGCGGAGAGAACAACGCAAGCCCTTTTAATGAAGAAAAGTGATAAAAAGAAAATTTTTATGCCCTGAACTTTTATCCGGATTATCAGTCAGCTGCGTTTACCTGTTCACTATATCAGATGATTAAAGCCCGCCACTTTTTCAAACTGTTATACATAAAAATCCCTTTTCTGCGTCTGATAGTTCCATTTAGCGCCCTATACCATAACACCACACCGATTGACATTGAGGCTGTGCATGTTTGGTTTAGATGCTTTTCACCTGGCACGGATACAGTTCGCATTTACCGTATCCTTCCACATTATTTTTCCGGCGATCACCATCGGTCTCGCCAGCTATCTGGCCGTGCTCGAAGGGCTTTGGCTGAAGACCAAAAACCCGGTCTGGCGCTCGCTATACCATTTCTGGTCCAAAATATTCGCCGTTAACTTCGGGATGGGCGTGGTCTCCGGGCTGGTGATGGCCTATCAATTTGGGACCAACTGGAGCGGATTTTCGCAATTCGCGGGCAGCATTACTGGCCCACTGCTGACCTACGAGGTGCTCACCGCCTTCTTCCTTGAGGCGGGTTTCCTCGGCGTGATGCTGTTTGGCTGGAATAAAGTCGGGCCAGGCCTGCACTTCTTTTCCACCTGCATGGTCGCGCTGGGGACGATTATTTCCACGTTCTGGATACTGGCGTCGAACAGCTGGATGCAGACGCCGCAGGGCTATGAAATCGTCAACGGCGTGGTCGTGCCGGTCGACTGGTTCGCGGTGGTGTTTAACCCCTCCTTCCCTTATCGCCTGTTCCATATGTCCATTGCGGCTTTCCTGAGCAGCGCTCTCTTCGTCGGCGCATCGGCGGCCTGGCACTTATTGCGCGGCAACAATACGCCTGCCATCCGCCAGATGTTTTCGATGGCTCTGTGGATGACGCTGATCGTCGCGCCGATTCAGGCGATGGTCGGAGATATGCATGGCCTGAATACGTTAAAACATCAACCCGCCAAAATTGCGGCCATTGAGGGACACTGGGAAAACCCGCCGGGTGAACCGACGCCATTATTGCTGTTTGGCTGGCCGGATA